>CANLSQ010000008.1 GCA_947493955.1 uncultured Sphingomonadaceae bacterium | reverse complement strand
GCGGCCCATGCATCGGCCGAGCGGTACCAGAGCGATTGCGCCCCTTCGACAAACTTGAGCGTCTGGAAAACAGGCGTACCGATCGTGTTGGTCAGGAAAAAGTCATTATCAGCATTGTCAAAAGACAATGAGTAGCTGAAAAAGCCGATCGTCGCACTTTCATCAGCGATCACAAAGGAGTCTTCTGTGGTTCCCACGTCCGCATCCACGACCAGGACCGTGTTGCCAAAACCGGGGTTAATGGAGATGTCATCGATGACAAGTGCGCTATTTCCGGTCGCTGCACCAGCGATGACGAGTGTATCGGCTGCACCTGCGCCATCGAACGTGACATCGAATGCGAAGCTGCCGTCACC
>CANLSQ010000007.1 GCA_947493955.1 uncultured Sphingomonadaceae bacterium | reverse complement strand
CCGTTGCGCATGTCGATCAAACCGTCATTCACAAACTGCTCAAGATTGTTGAAAGCAATATTGCTGCCCACCAGAACCGTGCCTTCGTTGGTGAACAGGTCATTGCCTGCTGCAAAGTCACTATTCTGTGTTGCATTGAACAAGCCGTTATTGACGGTCACATCGTCAAAGGCGCTCAACAGCACACGGCCGTTAATCGTGCCGCTATTGGTCAGCTGTGTCACACCGCCAATGGCTTCCAGAGCATAGCCTGCACCGCTTTCCAGCGTACCGCTATTGTTCACAACAATAGCCGAGCCAGTGGTCTCTGCAGTAATCGCATTGCCTGTGCCGCCCGACACCGTGCCGGTGGTCGTCACAGACGCAGCCTCGGTGCCTTCCTGCAGCACGTTAATACCATCCACACCGCCTGTGGCATTCGCCGCCGTCACAGACAGTGAT
>CANLSQ010000006.1 GCA_947493955.1 uncultured Sphingomonadaceae bacterium | reverse complement strand
ATGCCAGACGCGGAGTTAAAGGCGGAGATACCATAGGAGGTGGTCCCGGTCGCCGTCCCGGTCGACGTAACAGTCAGAGCGCCTGTGCCCTGATTGTACGCATCAATGCCGTTAATGTTACCAACGGTATCGACCACATTTACCGTCAGATCCGTACCATTGGATGCGTTATACGCATCAATACCATTGAAATCGATCCCAGTCGCTGTGCCGGTCGAGGTGATGGTCAGCGCACCATTGCCTTGGTTGACCGCATCAACTCCATCAACATTGCCGTTGGTATCGACTGCATTAACGGTGAGGCCTGTGCCGTTGATCGAGCTATACGCGAAAATCCCGTTAAATGTAGTGCCCGTCGCGGTACCGGTAGAGGTCACAGTCAGCGCGCCATTGCCTTGGTTAACCGCGAAAATCCCACTATTGTTGCCAATCGCCGCATTGCTGGTGATGGTGAGGTCGGTCGTGCCCACGCGGTTTCTGGCCTCTATGCCATACCCCGTCTCGCCGATAACCGAACCCAGTGCGTTGATGGTCAGCGATCCGCCGAGATTATCTGCATACACCCCATCCGTCGCGCCAGTTGTGACTTCTCCCGCGTTCTGGTTTATTACCATCGAGGCAGAGACATCATTGGCACTGTTATAGGCAAAGATACCTTCTGCAGTCTCACCCGTAACATCACCTGTGGTGCTGATGGTCAAACCAGCGTTGCCGTAATTTAAGGCGCGTATGCCGGCGATCCCGCCCGTCACGTCATTGGCTGTGATAGACAGGGACGTACCGTTGGCAGAGTTATAGGCATGAATGCCATCAGCATTGGTCCCGGTTGCCGTGCCGGTCGAGGCAATGATCAACGCGCCACTACCTATGTTGGTCGCATCAATGCCGTCATCGCCGCCAATTGTATCGGCAGCATTGATCGTTAGATCGGTGCCATTGCCAGTATTCTCGGCATTAATGCCATCAAAAGTGATACCTGTTGCCGTGCCGGTCGAGGTGATGCTTAGCGTGCCGTTACCTTGGTTGATCACGAAAATCCCCATATTGTCGCCGACGGTATCCACCGCATTGACGATCAAGTCGGTGCCATTAAGGGAATTGCTCGCTTCAATACCATTGGAACTGGTGCCGGTCGCAGTGCCGGTCGAGGTGATGGTTAGAGCACCGCCGCCTTCATTTACCGCATTAATGCCATCGTTGTTGCCCAAGGTATCCAAGGCATTGACCGTCAGATCAGAACTATTGTTTGAGTTATTCGCGAAAATACCATCGCTGGTCGTCCCGGTTGCAGTGCCGGTCGAGGTGATGGTTAGAGCACCGGTGCCAAAGTTGTAAGCATCAATACCGTTGTCAGCCCCGGCCGCGATATTGCTGGTGATGGTCAGATCGGTAGCGGTTGCGCGGTTTCTGGCATCAATGCCATCATCGGTCTCACCGATGACTGTGCCTAGGGCGTTAATCGTCAGCGATCCACCAAGGTTTTCGACGTACATGCCGTCGGTCTCGCCGGTGATGACTGCTCCGGGGATCTGATCCATCACCGTCGAGGCAGAGATATCATTGGCGCTGTTATAGGCAAAGATACCCTCTGCAGTCTCACCGGTAATATTGCCGGTGACACTGATAGTTAGGCCGGCATTTCCACGGTTCTCGGCGCGTATTCCGGCGGTTCCGCCTGTAACATCATTGGCTTTGATAGAGAGGGACGTGCTGTTGACGGAGTTATACCCATAAATACCGTAAAAATTAGTCCCGGTTACTGTACCGGTGGAGGCAATGGTTAACGCGCCCATACCGTCATTGAACGCATCAATGCCATCAATATCACCGACGACATCCACTGCGTTGATTGTCAAATCCGCACTGTTGGAGGAGTTATAGGCGCTGATACCAAAAAAACTGGCTCCATTGGCAGTCCCGGTTGAGGTGACGGTCAGGCCACCGGTGCCAAAGTTGTTTGCAACTATACCGCTACGGCTTCCGCTGGCATCGGCCGCACTGACGGTCAGATCGGTACTGTCGCCTGAGTTATATGCATAAATACCGTAAAGATTGTCTCCGTTTGCTGTGCCGGTCGAGGTGATGGTCAGCGCGCCGCTACCAAAATTCAACGTCTGAATGCCGGTTTCACCGCCATTGGCATCAACTGCCGCCACGGTTAAATCGGTGCCGGTATTGAAGTTTGATGCAAAAATACCATAAGACAAACCGCCAGTCGCTGTGCCGGTGGAGCTGATGGACAGTTCGCCGGTGCCTTCGTTGATCGCGGAAATGCCCATGACAGCACCAGTAGCGACATTGCTGACGATGGTGAGATCAGTCGTGCCCGCGCGGTTTCTGGCTTCAATTCCATTACTGCTCTGACCGATGACCGTACCCAGGGCGTTGATGGTCAGTGATCCGCCGAGATTCTCGGCATACATGCCATCAGTCGCTCCGGTTGCGACTTCCCCGGCGTCCTGGTTGATCACCATGGATGCAGAGATATCGTTGGCGCTGTTATAGGCAAAGATGCCTTCTGCCGTCTCACCGGTAACATCGCCAGTGATGTTGATCGTCAGACCTGCAGTTCCGCGGTTCTCGGCACGTATTCCGGCGGTTCCACCGGTAACGTCATTGGCTGAGATAGACAGGGACGTGCTGTTGACAGAGTTATACCCATAAATACCATAAAAGTTAGTTCCGGTTACTGTACCGGTGGAAGTAATGGTCAACGCGCCAGTACCGTCATTAAACGCATCAATGCCGTCGCTGTCGCCCACAACATCTACTGCATTGATAGTCAGATCGGTGCTGTTAGAGGAGTTATAGGCATCGATACCATTGAAATTGGCTCCGGTCGCCGTTCCGGCTGAGGTGATGGTTAGCGCACCGGTACCTTCATTGGTCGCTTCAATGCCGTTTCCATCACCACTGGAGTCGACCGCATTAATGGTCAGATCCGTTCCGTTAGCGGAGTTATAGCCATCAATGCCATCAACGATAACTCCAGTGGCTGTGCCAGTGGAGTTAATGGTGAGTGCGCCGGTACCGTCATTGTCCGCATCTATACCGTTAATGGCCCCGAAACTATTGACGGCATTGACGGTCAGGCCCGTACCGTTGGCCGAGTTATTCGCATCGATGCCATCAGCGATATTGCCGGTTGCTGTGCCGGTGGAGTTAATGGTGAGTGCGCCGGTACCGTCATTATCCGCATCTATACCGTTAATGGCCCCGAAACTATTGACGGCATTGACGGTCAGGTCCGTACCATTGACCGAGTTATTCGCATCGATGCCATCGTAATTATAACCTGTTGCTGTGCCGGTTGCGTTGATGGTGAGCGCGCCGCCGCCTTCGTTCACCGCATAAATGCCGTATTCACCACCGTTGGTATCAACCGCATTGATGGTCAAATCCGTGCCATTGGTGGAGTTAAAGGCGCGAATGCCATTGAAATCGGTTCCCGTGGCCGTACCGGTAGAAGTGACGGTCAGTGCCCCGCTGCCTTCATTGGTTGCGTCAATGCCGTTATTGCCGCCGAAGCTATCGGCAGTATTGATGATCAGGTCGGTTCCATTGATGGAGTTCCCCGCTTCAATACCGTTGAGGGTGGTTCCGGTTGCTGTACCAGTGGAGGTGATGGTCAGCGCTTCGGTGCCAAAGTTGACCGCATTGATACCATTGAGAGCACCCGTCGCGATATTGCTGGTGATGGTCAGATGGGTGGTTCCAACACCGTTGCGGGCGTCAATACCATCCCCGGTTTCACCGATGACCGTGCCCAAGGCGTTTATGGTCAGCGACCCGCCAAGATTGATAGCGTACATGCCGTCAGTCTCGCCGGTGATGACCCCTCCGGGGACCTGATCAATCACCATCGAGGCAGAGACATCATTGGCGCTGTTATAAGCGAAGACACCCGCTGCAGTCTGGCCTGTAATTTCGCCAGTGGTGCTGATCGTCAGACCTGCTGTGCCGTAGTTCAGGGCCCGTATGCCATTGATACCGCCGGTAGCATTTGCTGCGGTAATCGATAGGGATGTTCCATTGGCTGAGTTATACCCATAAATGCCGTAAAAGCCGGTTCCGGTGGCTGTTCCGGTGGACGTGATCGTCAGCGCACCGGTACCTTCATTGAACGCATCAATGCCCTGCAGATTACCGTCGGTGTTGACCGCATTAATCGTCAGATCGGTACCATCCGAGGAGTTGTAAGCGAAAATACCATCGCCATTGGTCCCTTCAGCCATATTGGTGGAGGTAATGGTCAGCGCGCCAGTGCCGTTGTTGGCTGCGTTAATCCCGTTGTTGCCGCCAGTGGTATCGACCGCCGTGATCGACAGGGATGTGCCGTTCATGCTGTTAGATGCCTGAATGCCGTTGACCGTGGTACCATTAGCCGTGCCGGTTGAATTGATAGTCAACGCGCCGCCGCCGTTGTTAGTGGCAAAAATACCTCTCTCGCTGCCATCCGTATCCACGGCATTGATGGTCAGATTTGTACCATTGTTCGAGTTGGAAGCCAGAATGCCGGCATCGCCGTTCCCGGTTGCATTGCCGGTTGATGTGATGGTCAGTGCGCCCGTGCCATCATTGGATGCCCTTATACCGTCAGTATAGCCAGTGGCGACGTTGCTGATGATAGTAAGGTCGGTGGTCCCGGGACGATTTTCGGCATTAATCCCGACGCCGAACTCGCCAATGACCGTACCCAGCGCATTGATTGTGAGCGATCCGCCGAGATTCTCGGCGTCAATACCATCAATCAGACCGCTTATGGTTGTCCCCTCCAGCTGGTCTATGACCATGGATGCAGAGACATCATTGGCGCTGTTATAGGCTTCGATTCCATCACCGCTTATGCCGGTGATATCGCCGGTGGTGCTGATGGTCAGGCCTGCGGTGCCGAGATTTGAGGCGCCTATGCCATTGACGCCGCCAGTCACGTTCGCCGCCGTGATTGAAAGGGATGTAGTGCCAACCGCATTCAGGGCGTTAATGCCGTCGCCATTGGTGCCGGTGGCTGTACCGGTCGAGGTGATGGACAGCGCGCCAGTGCCGTCGTTAAATGCGAAAATTCCGTCGGCGCCGCCACTGGTATCGGCTGCACTTACCGACAGGTCTGTGCCCGTTGCATTAACCGCCAATATGCCATAGCTGTTGGTCCCGTTTGCATTGCCGGTGGAAGTGACGGCCAATATTCCGCTGCCCTGGTTGCTCGCAAAAATACCATTTTCTCCGCCGCTCGCCACATTGCTGGTGATGGACAGATCCGTGGTGCCGGCGGCATTCAGGGCCTGAATGCCATTGGTCAAGACACCGGTGACCGTTCCGTTGGAAACGACCGACAGAGAACCGGAGTTTACATTACCTATGCTGATTCCACTTTGTTCGCCGATAATGGAAGAGTTCTGGGCATCATCGAACGATGCTCCATCGACGCCATTAATGTCCAATGCATTGCCTGCGGCGGTTGTGATACCGAAGTCGGCTTCCGTGGTGACAGTGATGGGCGTGCCGCCCAGCATCTGTGTCACATCAGCACCAGCGGGACCGGAGCAGGTAAAGATACCGGAGCCGAGGGCCGTTTCGACACAGGTTCCGGCCATAGCAGGGGCCGCACCGCCTATACCTGCACCGAACATCAAAGCTGCGCCAACCGCGGCGGCCGATACTGTCAAACGCAGTTCAGCGACCTGCGGCACCATACTGGCGACGCCCCCTTTCCACTTCACAATACGTCCTCCGCGATGGACAAGGCTTTTGCGTGTTGGGTCGGATATCTGGTTAAAACGGGGCATTGGGTTTTCCTTCCTGAATAATGATCGCCTGAAATTTGCAGGCGGGTTTGGCGCGTCAGGCGCTGCCGGATTGGGGTTTGGTATGGGTGATGGACCAGACTGTTTCGGGTACAACCGGTCTGATCGCCCGCGACAAGATGTGGTCCCGGGACAACGGGATACTGCTCAAGGGGATATCAAATTCGCAAACAATCCGACCAAGGTGGAACGTGTCTGTGTCGGCTGTGATAACAGTGTTGGCACTGACGCCGCTACCGCCGTGGAGGGTGGTTCTGGCGCTCAGGTCGAACCCGTCCTTGGCTTCCCTTTCAGTGTTGGCACCTGTTAGAGCGCCCAAAACTGTTTCAACCTTGGTATTTCGGTCGCAACGGACACCCGTTCCGGAGTCGGTGTTGCTATAGATATCTCTGGCGCGTCTAGTGCAGGCGCTTTCTGTCAGCGAAGCTTTTATCATCAGTCAAACTTTCCATTTGCATTCCCTGTATGTCGCGCCGTTGATCATCCTCGGGATTCTGGCCGCCGTCTATCGACAGCGCCGCAGTGCCAGCCTGCAATAATGCCGGTGCTTAGTATTTTTCCAGAAAGTGTTTTGTTTTCAGTTGGTTAAATCTGTATGATTGATGCAGCGGATCTTGACATCAGTTTGAATATTGCCGCTTGCACGGAACCTTTGTTCCAACTTTATACAAATACAGGCGCACATGAAGACAGCCTGTCGCGCACTTCGCCATTCCGCCGCATTCAGTGTTTCAAGTGGCCTTGCGGATCACATGCCAGACAGATCAACGGTCAGCGATTGTAGGAAAACATGATCGCTGCAGGGCCTAAATGGCCTCGTTCTATTCTGAACTCTCGGCCCGATATCGAGGATCGCCCTCTGGCCGTGAGAAGGTTGTCTCGAATCTGTCTCTCAGCGCCTGCATCACAGCTTGGGTCCGGTTTGCCTGAACAGTATCAGGGTGGGCATGTAGCTTGAGCATTCTGGTTAATTCGAAGGGCTTTTCACCAAAAGGCACAATCAGGTCAGACTTTTCAGCGATGCAAATCGGTAAAACCGCTTTGCCGATACCTGCTTCCACTGCTTTCATTACACCTCGGGCATCTGTCGACGTCATTCGCGGCCGGTGTCCCCGCTCTCCGCGAATCTTCTCCCACAGCCGCACCGGTGCCGTACGCGGCGCGTCTTCATCAAAGAACGAGACCCATTCCAATTCAGCGGGGTCGAGACCTTTTGGAGCATAGACACCGTAGTGAACTTCACCAAGATTGACGGCAAACTCGCTGGCTCGGGGCGGGTTCTCAAACCAGAGTGACAGCGTTGCCTCACCGCGGAGAGGCATGGTGTGGATCAAGCCCAGCAGACGGACGTCGAGACGGGGATTTTTCTTGAGAAGATCTGGCAATGTGGTGTTGGCAAGCTCTTCCAGAATCCACGGACTGGAAATTAGCCTGACCAATCCGATGACGTTTCCATCACCTACAGCTATTTCGTCGGCCAGATTCTCCATGCGCAGTTCAACTTCCTCGGCACGCTGGATGACAAGCTTTCCTGTCTCGGTGGGCACCAGCCCGGTTTTCGTCCGGGCGAACAGGGATGTTCCAATGTCAGCTTCCAATGCTGTCAGGCGCCGCCCTGTCGTTGACTGATCCAAATCCAGCAAATGTGCAGCGCGGGCAAGCGAACCCGCACGTGAGGCTGCAAGAACGATTTTGAGATTGTTCCAATCAAAAGACACAACAAATTCATCCTATTTCTGTGCTTGCTTCCGTCCGAGAAACCGGTTTGCAAAAGACAGTGACCGGGTTTTCACAGGGTGGAGCTGCAACACTTTGGGTTCAGAGGAGGTAGTCAGTGCGCTATCCAGAATAACCAATTGTAACTTGGAGTAAAGGCACTCTTTTGCATCAGTGCCTGCGACAACACTAGGACGGGATGGTGTTTCTAGAAATTCTTGGGCCCCGAAGTCCAAGCCGAGATCGAACGGATTTTGTCGACTGCAATGGCAGCTATGCATGGCCCAATTTAGAAGAAAGTTGCTGTCCAATTCAGCGCTATTATTTCGTGGCAAATTTTCAGTTTTTGACGCTGTCATAGATGAAAGTAGGCACAGGGTGAGTGCCCGCATATTGGGAAATCCAAAATGTACGTTGAAGCTATCTCTCCTGGTCGGTTCACTTGCTGCGAGACCTTAAAAATATGAAAATTTGTTCGGCTGTGTATCTCGATACCATGGTGCGATGCAGTCGATCATCCATTTTTAAATAACTGAAAAGAATACTCTTTTTTTGATCCAGCATTGCATCTGCATAATTGCAGGCTGGCACTGCAGCGCTGTCGATAGACGGCGATCGAAATCGCGTGGATGAATGAGAGCGCGACATTTGGGAATAGAAAAAGAGAGTATGAAACATGACAAAAGCTTCGTTGAAAGACAGTCCTCGTACAAAAGAAAAAGCAAGCCAGGCTAAATCAGATCCTGCTTCATTAAGCGGGATGAGTGCGCTCAAGCAAATGCCAGGTTTGGCGGAACAGAAACGCGTTGGCAAAAAGAGCGCTGATCAAAAAGGTGCTGAAAAAAAAGGCAGTTTACCTTCAGCAAGCCCCTCGACAGCCAAGACGGATGATGTGGCTAAGCTTGCTGAAGTGAAGGCTAGTGGGGAATCGCCCCAAACTACTACGTTCACGCAATCCGGCGGGCTTGTGGACCGGTTGGCATCGCTGAACACCGCTTTGATCTTCTCCTCCTACCAGTCCAGTCTGCTGTATATGCTTGGACGCAAGCCTGGCGGCGGTGCCCACCTGCATCAATCGGCGATGAAGAAACCGATGGGCCTGTGCGTGGAAGATGGTGATAGTTTTACCCTGTCGGCTGGCTTCCAGATCATGCGTTTTCAAAACGGCCTGAATGCGAATGAGCGGGTGAACGACATGTTCGATGCCTGCTACGTCGCGCGGCAGACTTTTAATACCGGTGAGCTGGATGCCCATGATGTCGGCATCGGCAAAGACGGCTTGCCGCTATTCATCAATACGCGGTTCAATTGTCTGGCCACAATCGATCCGAAGCACAGCTTCAAGGAAGCCTGGCGTCCCCCCTTTATCTCCGCCCTTATCGACGAAGACCGGTGTCACCTGAATGGCTTGGCCATGGAAGATGGTGAGGCGGCCTATGTGACGGCGGTAAGCCAGTCCGATACCATCGATGGCTGGCGGGATCGCCGCGATGATGGCGGTATCGTGATTGACGTGCGCAAGAACAAGGTAATCTGCAAAGGCCTGTCCATGCCGCATTCGCCCCGGCTTTATAAAGGTGAGCTGTGGTTGCTTAATTCCGGCACCGGCGAGCTTGGCGTGGTCGAGGGGGCTGCGAGCGGTAAAGGGAAATTTGTTCCGCGGATATTCTGCCCTGGCTTTGGTCGCGGCCTTGCCATCAAGAATGGTTTTGCCTTTGTTGGCTTGTCAAAGCCCAGATACCAGCGCTTTGAAGGGCTAGCACTCGATACACGTCTGACAGAAGCGGACAGCGCACCCTGGTGCGGTATTCAGATCATCGATCTGGCTAAAGGTGCCTGCGTAGACTGGTTCCGCATCGATGGTGCTGTTTCCGAAATTTACGATGTAGCTTTGCTCGAAGGCCATGCCTGCCCGATGGCAATCGGACCAACAGCGCCGGAGATGGCGAAGTTCCTCACACATCAAAAACCGGAACCAGGTGGTGGTTGACGCCCCCACAGCCGGACACTTCACACTCTCATAACACTATTCGACAAGGAAAATTCAATGCCCCGTTTTGACCAGATATCAAATCCATCACGCAAAAGCTTTCTCCACCGTGGGGGACGCATTGTGAAGTGGAAAGGCGGTGCCGCCAGCATGGTGCCGCAAGTGGCGGAACTGCGTTTGACAGTATCGGCCGCTGCGGTTGGCGCGGCGTTGATATTCGGCACCGGTATGGTCGGAATGGCGCCTGCGATGGCCGGGACGTGTGATGAAACACCTCCTGGTTCGGGGGAGTTTGTTTGTGCTGATCCTGCTGGCGTAGACGTGACCCAGATAATGGGTGGCGCGCCGGTGACCGTTACCACCGAAGCCGGTTTTGGCATAACGACCGCAGCTGGCAATGCACTGCAGATCGATGGTTTGGACGGTGCATCGTTCGATGATGCACAGGCATCTGACATTACCGGCGAACAAAATGGAATCAGCATAGGCAATGCAAACTCGGGTTCTTTGTCACTGGTATCTAATGGCACAGTTACCGGTACCTCGGGGAACGGAATCAGTGCTCAGAATGCTGCGGACACCTTAAACCTTTCCATCACCAGTAATATCGCCATTGGTGCCAATGATGGCATGTACGCCAGTCATGAAGGAGATGGTGGAATAACAGTCACGTCCACCGGCACGGCCACCGGAGCTACTTACGATGGTATTGACGCATATAATGCTGGCACCTATCTAACCGTCAATGCAGTCGACACCAACGGCGGCGAAAACGGTATTCTCGCGATCAACGAAGGCACGCTTGCCTTGACCGTCACGTCCACCGGCACCGCTTCCGGCACCGCCGGCGATGGCATTTTCGCGCGAAACTTTGGCACTGCCACCGACCTGACGGTCAATAGTAACGTGGCGACCGGTGGAGCTAATGGCATTCAAACTCTCAACGAGGGCAGCGGTGCGCTGACCATCACGGCAACCGGCACAACAACTGGAACTGCTTACAGTGGTATTTTCGCGGAAAATTCGGCCAATGGCTCATCGTTGTCAATCACAGCAGCGGATGTTACGGGTGGGACAACTGGAATAAGCGCCCTGAACTATGGCACAGCGGGTCTGACGATCAGTGTTACCGGTGATGTGACCGGTGAAACTGCAGAGGCTATCTTTGCCTATAATAGCGCCAATGATATCTCTGCCTCGACGGTAATCAATCAGGATGCCGGGGAAGTTGCCACCGGTGCGACTGATGGCATGTATGCACTGAATCTCGGCGGATCTCTGACGATTAACGCCCTAGGCACAGTCATCGGCGAGACCGGAGACGGTATCGATGCCCGCAATGGTATCGGTACTACCGGTCTGACCATTACCAGCAATATTGCGACCGGTGCTAATCATGGTATTCTGGCGATTGATTTGGGCGAGGGTGCGCTGACCATCAATTCCACGGGGACAGCAACCGGGACCACCCTCAATGGTATTAACGCGTTTAATACTGCCAATGGCACCGATCTGACGATTGATGCTGTCGATACCATTGGCAACAATTACGGCATTCTGGCACTGAACTTTGGTACTGGGGCATTGACCATCACTTCGACCGGCACAGCCACGGGCACGAATTTCGATGGTATCGGCGCCTCTAACTCGGCTACCGGCACTGACCTGACCGTTAATGCTGTCGATACCAATGGCTACTACAACGGTATAGATGCCGACAACAATGGCATGGGCGCGTTGACCATCACCTCCACCGGCACCGCAACCGGGGCCAATGACAATGGTATAGATGCGTATAACTCGGCCAACGGCACCGACCTGACGGTTAATGCGTTTGATACCAACGGCAGTTACAACGGCATCGATGCTGAAAACAATGGCATGGGCGCCTTGACCATCACCTCCACCGGTACCGCAACCGGAACCAATGACAATGGTATAGATGCGTACAACTCGGCCAACGGTACCGACCTGACGGTCAACGCGTTCGACACCGTCGGTGATGACTACGGCATAGAGGCGGTCAATGAAGGCACTGGCGCGCTGACCATCAACTCCACTGGGACAGCGACAGGGTATAATGACGATGGTATTGATGCGCAAAACTCGGCCATCGGCACTGATCTGACCGTCAATGCGTTTGATACCGTGGGTAACTCTAGCGGTATTGATGCAGACAACAATGGCATGGGCGCGCTGACCATCAACTCGACCGGCACGGCAACGGGCACGAATTTCGATGGCATTGGTGCCTTTAACTCTGCCACCGGCACCGACCTGACGGTCAATGCGGTTGACACCAGCGGTGGTTATAGCGGTATTGATGCGTACAACGCCGGCACCGGCGCGCTGACCGTCACCTCAACCGGCACCGCAACCGGGACTAACTACGATGGCATTGACGCACGTAACTCCGCCACCGGTACCGATCTGACGGTCAATACGGTCGATACCAGCGGTGGTTATAGTGGCATTAACGCTGAAAACTTTGGCGGCGGCGCTTTGACCATCACCTCCACCGGCACCGCAACCGGGACCAATTTTTATGGTATTTTCGCGAACAACTCGGCTGCTGGTACATCGCTGTCGATCACGGCAGCCAATGCTACGGGCGGAATCAATGGTATCCGCGCCCTGAACTACGGCGCCGCTGGTCTGACGATCAACGTTACCGGTGATGTGACCGGTGAAACGGCAGAGGGTATCTTTGCCTATAACAGCGCCAATGATATCTCTGCCTCGATGGTGATCAACCAGAACGCCGGGGAAGTCGCGACCGGTGCGACTGATGGCATGTACGCGGAAAACCTTGGTGGATCGCTTACCATCAACGCGCTCGGCACGGTCATCGGTCAGACCGGGGATGGTATTGATGCCAGAAACCGCGCAGGCACGACCGACCTGACCATCACCAGCAATGTCGCGACCGGAGCCTATGATGGTATCAATGCGAACAACGAAGGCACAGGCGCGCTGACCATAACGTCGACTGGTACGGCTACCGGGTCAATTGATAATGGTATTGATGCGTTAAACTCCGGCAATGGCACAGACCTGACGGTCAATGCAGTCGATACCACTGGCGGTTATAATGGCATCGATGCCACCAACAATGGTATGGGCGCGTTGACCATCACCTCAACCGGCACAGCAATCGGGACCAATTTTTATGGTATTTTCGCGAACAACTCGGCTGCTGGTACATCGCTGTCGATCACAGCCAATGATGTCACCGGCAATATCAATGGTATCCGCGCCCTGAACTATGGCACAGCGGGTCTGACGATCAGCGTCACTGGTGATGTGACCGGTGAAACGGCAGAGGGTATCTTTGCTTATAACAGCGCCAATGATATCTCTGCCTCCATGGTGATCAACCAGGATGCTGGGGAAATCGCCACCGGTGCGACCGATGGCATGTATGCAGAGAATCTCGGCGGATCACTGACCATCAACGCCCTGGGTACGGTCATCGGTCAGAGCGGGGATGGCATTGATGCCCGCAATGGTGTCGGCACAACCGACCTGACCATCACCAGCAATGTCGCGACCGGAGCCATCAACGGTATCCTTGCATTGAACGCTGGTACTGGCGCAGTAACCATCACCTCAACCGGCACAGCAACCGGGACTGACCTTTTCGGTATTTTTGCCCAGAACTCGGGCAATGGTACTGATCTAACCCTAGCATCCGCTAATTCTATTGGCGGCATCGACGGTATTCTCGCTATCAACAACGGCACTGGCGCGCTGAGCGTCACTTCCACCGGGACAGCAACTGGAACGACTTCCGATGGCATCGACGCGCGCAACTCCGTTAATGGTACCGACCTGATGGTAACGGCTTTCAGTACTAACGGTGGTGAAAGAGGTGTTTATGCAAACAATCAGGGCAATGGCGTGCTGACCATCAGCACAACGGGCGATGTTACGGGTGAGATCGCAGAGGGTATCTTTGCTTATAACAGCGCCGCTGGCACTGCGATGGATATCAATCAGGATGCCGGAGCAACCACCACCGGTGCAACCGATGGTATGTATGCCGACAATAATGGTGGATCGCTGACGATTAATGCGTTGGGAACGGTCATCGGCGAGACCGGTGACGGTATTGATGCCAGAAACCGCGCGGGCACACTCGATCTGACCATCACCAGCAATATTGCGACCGGGGCCAACAACGGCATCAACGCCCGGAACTATGGCAGCGGCGCGCTGAGCGTCACTTCCACCGGGACCGCGACCGGAACCATTTTCGATGCCATTGAGGCGTTTAACTCTGTCAATGGCACGGACCTTACGGTCAATGCAGTGGATACCCTTGGCGATGACAATGGCATTCACGCATCCAACCAGGGCATCGGCGCGCTAACCATCAACTCAACCGGCACAGCAACAGGGAGCAGTACCGATGGTATTCTCGCTCAGAACTCCGCCAACGGAACGGATCTGACGGTAACCTCCGCCGATGCTATTGGTGACATTGCCGGTATTTTCGCGTTCAACCAAGGCGCTGGCGCGCTGACCATCAACTCAACCGGCACGGCAACTGGCGTCAATTTCAATGGTATTGGTGCTAGTAACTCTGCCAATAGTACGGACCTGACCATCAACGCCGTTGATACCGTCGGCAACCAAATTGGTATAGACGCTAACAACCTTGGCACCGGCGCACTGAGTATCACTTCGACCGGTACGGTGACCGGAACCAATGATAACGGCATTTTCGCAGAGAACTCTGCTGCTGGCAC
>CANLSQ010000005.1 GCA_947493955.1 uncultured Sphingomonadaceae bacterium | reverse complement strand
CGAGGCAAGGCCGACCGGCCGCCGCGCCTTATGGCGCGATAGCCAAGCGGGCGGATGCCCGCGCCCGGCGCTTGAGGCAAAATAAAGACTCCTCCCGCCAATAACTTCAATTCCAACTAACTCTCGGCCAGTGTCTCTTCCATCAACATTGCGGCTCTTGCACCATCCCAATCCATGGCGCCCAATACTCGCCATACCTCCTCGCCACTGGCATCATAAAGCACAGTGGTCGGCATTAGCCCCGACCCGAATCCGAAACTCAGACCGTTTTCCTGATCGGTATAGGCCTCCAGCTCGTTGAAATTCGCCTTGGCAAAGAACGGGTCGACCTTCTCAGCGCCCTGAATATCCTGTGAAACGACAAGGACTTTCAGCCGATCCTTTTCCCTTGCCGCCAGTTCATCCAGCATCGGCATTTCAACGATACAAGGCGCGCACCATGTCGCCCATATGTTTACCAGTACCGGTTTGCCGACAAAGTCTGACAGACTGACTGTCTTGCCATCCGGGTCCTTGAACGGGGCGTCAACCATCGGGCTGCCGCGCTTGGAAATATCAAGACGACCGACAAGGCCGCTATGGCTTTCGATGGTTTCACTTTGCATGGTGCCATCATAACCTTGCCCCACTTCATCGGATTGCCTATCGCCAGATTGGTCATTACACCCAACGAGCATTACAGGCAGGGACAGAAACAGGAATAATCGCATCACTAATCGCACATCAGATTCCAACAACCAGAGTTCCAACACAATGTGGGGCGGCAGGTTTGCCGACGGCCCCTCGTCAATTATGCGCGAGATAAACGCGTCTATCCCGTTCGACAAGAAATTATGGCGCCAGGACATTCGCGCATCGCTCGCACATGTCGAGATGCTTGCAAAGCAGGGCATTGTCGAGGCGGAAGACGCAGCGAAGATCATCGAAGGCCTCAATCAGATCGCCGGGGAATATGAAACTGACGGTGTTCCGGAAAATCTCGACCTTGAAGATATTCATATGACGATTGAAGCGCGGCTCACCGAGATTGTCGGCCCGGTGGCGGGGCGGCTGCATACCGCGCGCTCGCGCAATGATCAGGTTGCGACATCGTTCCGCCTTTGGGTCCGTGATGCCATGGATGATGTGTCGGGCGGTCTCTGGAATCTCAGGGAAGCACTGATTGCCCGAGCCAAGGAGCAAGCCGATACAATCATGCCCGGCTTTACCCATCTGCAGGTCGCGCAACCGATTACGATGGGGCACCATCTGCTGGCCTATTATGAAATGTTCGCTCGCGACAGTAGCCGGCTCTGGGCAGCTAAACAGCGTTTGGATGAATGTCCGCTGGGTGCTGCTGCGCTTGCCGGTACCGGCTTTCCCAATGATCGGCAGATGACTGCCGAGGCTTTGGATTTTGGTGCAACAACAGCCAATTCGATGGACAGTGTCTCTGATCGTGATTTTGCGCTGGATTATCTGATGGCTGCATCACAAACAGCGCTTCATTTATCACGATTGGCGGAAGAGATCATTATCTGGGCATCTCAGCCGTTTGGCTTTGTGAAATTGTCCGATCAATGGTCAACCGGCAGCTCGATCATGCCGCAAAAACGCAATCCCGATGCGGCGGAACTGGTGCGCGGACATGCTGGGCGGATTATCGGATGCCTCAACGCTTTGATGATGACCATGAAAGGCCTGCCACTTGCCTATTCCAAGGATATGCAGGACGACAAGCCGCCGGTATTCGAGGCACATGACCTGCTTGGCCTGTCGCTCGCTGCAATGACCGGCATTGTCGAGAGCGTGACTTTTGTACCCGAACGGATGCGCGCTGCTGCTGACAGCGGCTTTTCAACTGCAACCGATCTTGCGGACTGGTTGGTGCGAGATGTCAACATCCCGTTTCGGGAAGCCCATCATATTACAGGGGCTGCGGTAAAGCTGTGCGAAGAGCGCGGATGCGGTCTTGCCGACCTGGCGCCTGCCGACCTGGTCGCAATTGATGCCAGAGTTGAAGGTCATGATATGCCAGATTTGAGCGTCGAAGGCTCGGTGGCCAGCCGAACCAGCTATGGCGGAACCGCACCGGAGCAGGTAAGACAGCGGATCGCGGAACTGGAACAGACGAATCGCTTATGAACAATTTTGGAAAAATCGCAGCTATTGCTTCACTGGTCATTATTTCTGCCTGCGGCAATCGCGGGACGTTGGAACCGGCCAAAGGGCAATCGCTCCCGCTGGCCACATATGGTGAGGCAGAAAAGCCAACCGGTGAAGAGCTGATTACCCCATCCACGCAGGCGCAGCCGGAACGCAGCGACGAATTGCTCCGCCGGTCAGAGAAACGGCAGGATGATAAGTTCGACCTGCCGCCACCCGGTTAAATCCGACTTCCTCTTTTGAACATTCTGAAAGGCCCATTCGATGGACCATTTCCAACTTAAAGATGGCGTGCTGCATGCCGAAGATGTTGCGCTTCCTGATATTGCCGACCAAGTCGGTACACCGGTTTATGTCTATTCCCGCGCCACGCTGGAGCGTCATGCTCGCGTATTTCGGGAGGGGTTAAAAGACGCTGGCAAGGTCCATCTGGCCTTTGCGGTGAAGTCCAATCCCAATCTTGCGGTGCTGAAAATTCTTGCAAATCAGGGCTATGGCGCCGACGTGGTCTCCGGCGGTGAACTGGAGCGTGCTCTGGCGGCAGGAATGAAGGCTGAGGATATCGTGTTTTCAGGCGTTGGCAAAAGCCGCGCCGAACTCACACTCGGCCTCGACAAAGCGATTGGCCAATTCAACCTCGAGTCTGAAGAGGAAGGCCAGATGTTGGCTGAGATTGCCGCAGCCCGCGGTGAAAGAGCCTCTGCAACGCTACGCGTCAATCCCGATGTCGATGCAGGCACCCATGCGAAGATCTCCACCGGTAAAGCGGAGAATAAATTCGGCGTCGCGATTGATGTTGCGCCTGATATTTTCGCCCGTCTGTCCAAGCTGGAAGGGTTAAACCTGCGCGGTGTTGCAGTGCATATTGGCAGCCAGCTGCAAAAACTCGACCCACTGGAAAAATGCTACACGCGCATGGGGCAATTGGTCAGTGACCTGCGTAATGCGGGTCACGAAATCACGCATGTCGATCTCGGCGGCGGTCTTGGCGTGCCCTACAAGCCAGAGGAAAATCCCCCCAGTCCGGCCGATTACGGAGCAATGGTCGCGCGTGTGACCCAGGGGTGGGACGTGACGTTGATGTTTGAGCCCGGCAGGGTGATTGCCGGTAATAGCGGTGTGATGATGACACAGGTCATTCGGATCAAACCTGGCGTGAACAGCGACTTTGTGATTGTCGATGCCGCGATGAATGATCTGATGCGACCGGCCATTTATGATGCCTGGCACCATTTCGAAGCCGTCCAGCCATCTGGCGATACCATGACCGCATCCATTGTCGGTCCGATTTGCGAAAGCAGTGATATCTTCGCCAAGGAACGCGAAGTGGACCGGGTGCAAACCGATGATCTCGGCATTTTCCGAACCGCAGGCGCCTATGGGGCGACCATGGCCAATACCTATAACAGCCGTCCACTGGTTCCCGAGGTGCTGGTCGATGGTGACAAATACGCGGTGGTGGCTGAGCGGATAGAACCAGCGACCATCATGGCCGCAGAGCATGTGCCCGACTGGCTGAAATAGACCATGGATCAGCTACCGATCTTCGTGACGTTGAGGGGCCGCAAAGTCATATTGCTCGGCAGCGGAGAAATGGCAGATGCTAAGCGGCGGCTCTACGAACGCGCTGGTGCTACAATCACCGATGATGAAAACGCGGATGCTGCCTTGGCGGTCGTTGCTCTTGAAGACGATGATGAAGCAGCGGCAGCGGTCGCGCGCCTGAAAGCACGTGGTTTGCTAGTCAACGCTGTCGATCGTTCGGCGCTTTGTGACTATACCACGCCGGCGATTGTCGATCGCGATCCGGTGCTGATCGCCATTGGAACGGGCGGTGCATCAGCAGGTCTTGCCAAGGCCGTGCGCCAGCGGCTGGAACAGATTCTTCCTGCGGGATTGGGACAGCTGGCTCGTGGTTTGTTCGCTGCCCGCGACCGGATTAAAGACAGTTGGCCAGATGGGGCCGACCGTCGCCGAGCGATTGATGCGGCGCTCAATCCCGGGGGAACGCTCGACCCGTTTGCCGATCATGATGCACAGGCCATTGACCTTTGGCTCGCCGATCCAGCGGCAGGCAATCAGACTGGAGTGATCGAACTCAATCTACACAGCGCTGACCCCGACGATCTGACGATCAAACAGGCGCGGCTATTGGGTCAGGCCGATGTGATCTATGCTGATGCCAGTGTACCGGAAGCGATATTGGTTCGAGCGCGCGCGGATGCCGAACGTTTTGATTTGGGTACGTTTGATGCCACACAGGTCACAGGACTGACATTGGTGATACGATACGGGTAGGCAGAGCGAGGGGTTTACATGGCATTGGGGCAGGGCGACATTATCACGGTATTGCAAACCGGACTGGCACCGGCTTTTCTGTTGGTGGCCGTAGGGGGCATGCTGAGCCTTTTTGCAGGCCGATTGGCGCGGATTATTGACCGGTCGCGTATATTGCAGAACCTGTTCAACGAAACCGAAGGCCATGAGCATCAATGCATTGTCGACGAGCTGCATGATCTGCAGCTCCGGATCAAAATCGTAAACAGTGCAATCTATCTCAGCGTTATCAGCGCCATTGTCGCCTGTATTCTCATTGGCCTGCTGTTTGTTATGGGATTGACCGGTTTTAATCTGTCCGGAGTGATTGCCGGTGCTTTCATTATCGCGATGAGCTTGCTGTCGATTGCCCTCGTTCAGTTTCTGCGAGAGGTCCGTATAGGCGTTCGCGACTTCATGATCCGCGAAGAGTTTCTTGAGCGAAGTGACCCGCAAAAATGAAAAGAGGCTGTCAATCTCTCGGATCAACAGCCTCTAAGCATGGGTCAGCGGTTGGAAGTGCCGCTGCCGGGAAACTTGATCTTTAGATCAAATATGTCCCCCGAACGGATTTTTCCGACCCCTGTGCTGAACCATGAGACATCGGACCACCTCCTTTCGCTTGTTGATAAGATACGAACTGTTGCATTGAAAATCTCCGCTTGTTCGACGATTCGAATGTGAATCATTCATCTGGTGCGAACAAGACTTGAATTATTTTATTTTGCTGTCAGAATTCGGCGTTCCGTCCAGAAGCAGCCCTGTCGCAGCAGCATCTCTGCTCGACTGAAACCTGTTCATTGCAAAGGACTAGCGACGGCAATCCTCTACAACACGGGTAAATTCTGGCCAGATTGGAATGGCAAGAGAGCGCAATCCGGTTGTTTCAACCGCAAACCGGCCACGGCTGAACGCGATCCGGTCCATCATGTAATCCGTCACCGGCAGGGCGATCGCCGCATAATCCAGAGGGCCGCCGCTATTGCGGGCCGGATAAGACTGCATGCCAGAGCTGGCTCGCAAGGTCATTTGTGCCCCTGCTGGCACCACACCCTCACGGGAAAGGAATAGCTGACTGCGGCCCTGATCGCAGCGGATCAAAAAAGTCGCTTCCATATTGGGTGGGCCGAATAATGCGATGGAACCCCGTTCATCCGTGCGATAAACCCAGTTTCCTTTCGCCAGTGGCCAATCGGTCCAGACCCCGCGCATCGGTTCTGGTGGCGGTGTGGGGGAAGGAGCCGGGGCAGGCGTCGGTGCTGGAGCGGGGGTCGGCACCTGCGTCTCTGCGGGGGCAGGCGCCGGTGCTGGCACTACGCCGGAACAACCGGCCGCTAACAATATGGCGGAAAAGGCAAAAGTGATTCTCATGACATCGAATATGGTCAAAACCATATGCTTCGGCTAGTCCCATTTTCATATGGCACAAAATGAAACGCGCCCTGCGAAAACCGCTCCACCCGCTGAGGTGGGCCAGGCAAAAGCGAAAAAATTGCGGATTGACCAGATATTGGTCGAACGCGGTCTGGCAGAAAGCCGCGCCAAGGCGCAGGCCTATATCATGGCTGGGCTAGTCACGGTCGGTGACCAGAAAGTGGATAAGCCGGGCCAGAAATATCTCAATGATATTGCCGTCAATCTGAAAGGCAAAGATCATCCCTGGGTCTCGCGCGGCGGGATAAAGCTGGATCATGCGCTGGATCATTTCGATATTGCCGTGACCGATATGGTTGCAATTGACGTCGGAAGTAGCACGGGCGGCTTTACCGATGTCATGCTGAGCCGCGGCGCAGTGAAAGTCTACGCGGTGGACAGCGGCACCAACCAACTTGCCTGGAAGCTGCGTCAGGATGAGCGCGTGGTCGTTCACGAACAGACCAGTGCACGGATATTGACCGCGGAGCATATCCCCGAAGAGGTTGACCTGATTGTCTGCGATGCCAGTTTCATCTCGCTCACCAAAGTGCTCGAGCGACCATTGACCTTTGCGAAACCCGGCGCGCAACTGGTGGCGTTGATCAAGCCGCAATTTGAGGCCGAACGCGCTGATGTGGGCAAAGGCGGTGTGGTCCGCGATCCGGCTGTACATGATCTGGTTTGCGAAAAAATAAGCAATTGGCTGACCAAGAGCGGATGGGCTGTGCAGGGTGTCGCGACAAGTCCGATTACGGGACCCAAAGGCAATGTCGAATTTTTGATCTTTGCAAACTTGCCAAGCACTCAAGCAAGTTCTAGCGAAAACACATGAAATCAAACGTTACGGATGGAATAGAATCGCCGCTTAACCTGACGGAAGCAGGCGGTTTTGATATGGAAAAATTTGGGCGAGAGAGCCTGGTCTGGATCACAACCCATTATGTGGAACTGATCATTGCGACGATACTCGCCGTCGGGATTTTCCTGCTGCTATCCGCCGTCAAGGGGCGTTTGACGAAGCTATCCAATAACCGTGCTGATGATGAGCGCGGTGCAGCGACGCTGATACTGCGTACCGTATCACGGACAGGGATGTTTTTTCTCCTCGCCCTGTCGATCAAGATGGTGGCGGGTATCGCCCAAGCGCCTGACCAGCTTGCCGGATTGATTGATTTGATATTTTTCATAGCACTCGTTTTCCAATCGGCCATCTGGTTGCGGGCGATTATATTGGGACTGATTGACCGCAAAATCATGCTGTCGGATCGCGGTCGGGCGGAGCTTCAAAACGCGCGCGACCTGATCCGTTTAATGGTGACCATAGCGTTGGCGGTGATCGCCGCCGTCATCATTCTCGACAATATCGGCGTGAATGTGACCGCGCTGGTTGCGGGTCTCGGCGTTGGCGGTATTGCCATCGGTCTGGCAGCGCAGGGTATATTTTCCGATCTGTTTGCGGCCCTTTCGATCATTTTCGACAAGCCTTTTCAAAAAGGGGACTCGATCATGTTCGATGGTTTTGACGGTAGCGTCGAAGCAACCGGTTTGAAAACCACACGGCTTAGAAGCATTACCGGCGAGCAAGTGATTGTTTCCAACGCCAACCTGCTCGATAAGCAGCTACGCAATCTGACACGGCTGACAAAACGCCGTATCCGGTTCCCCATCGGTGTCATCTATCAGACCACGCCAGAGCAGCTTGATGCCATTCCCGACATTTTCAAATCCATCGTTGAGGAGCTTGGATTTTACTATGTCCGTTGTGGTTTTATCGGTTTTGGCGATAGCTCACTAAACTTCCGCATGGAGTTTGAAATTTTCAGTGCCAGATGGGAAGAAGTCTTTAAAGGCCGCAACGATGTCGGCTTGGCTATTGTCAAACGCTTTGCCGAAGAAGGCATTGAATTTGCTTATCCGACCCAGATGAATTTTACAGCCGGGCCAGACGGCGCAGCAATATAGCAGGATCGTCGAACGGTATTTTCTCTTTTCGTGCAGGTCCAGCTTGCCGTAGCGTCAGGACCAGTAGCAAAGAAAAACCTTGTTAGTTGGCCGATTAAAAGAGAATATGCGCGCCAAATTCGACTCAGAAATCTCATAATAAAGGATCAATATCATGCGTGACGCAGTCATCGTTTCCACCGCCCGAACCCCCATCGGACGTGCTTATAAGGGCGCTTTCAACGCAACCGCCGGTCCAACTCTCGGCAGTTATTCAGCCAAAGCGGCTGTTGAACGCGCTGGCATTGATCCAGCGACCGTCGAGGACGTGGTTTGGGGCAGCGCGCTGCAACAAGGCTCACAGGGCGGTAATCTTGGCCGTAACGTTGCGCTGCGCTCCGGTTTCCCGATTGAAGTTCCGGGTATGACACTGGACCGCCAATGTTCATCCGGTTTGATGGCCATCGCAACAGCCTCCAAACAGGTGACGATTGATCGTATGGATGTTGTTGTTGGTGGCGGACAGGATTCTATCTCGACCGTGCAAACACCTGAAATGCGGATGGCACCAGACAAGGCGTTGGTGGCAATGCATGACGATATTTATATGCCGATGCTGCAAACCGCCGAAGTGGTTGGCGAACGCTATGGCATCTCCCGCGAAGCCTGTGACGAATATGCGCTCAAATCCCAGCAGCGCACCGCGGCCGCCCAGGAAGCGGGCAAGTTTGACGATGAGATTGTCGAGGTTACTGCAACCATGGGTGTGCAGGACAAGGAAACCAAAGAGATTTCCATGCACGAAATCACACTCAGCAAAGATGAAGGCAATCGTCCTTCAACGACGCTCGAAGGTTTGCAAAGCCTTGGCCCGGTTCTTGGCCCAGACAAGATTATCACGGCCGGTAACGCATCACAGCTTTCCGACGGTAGCTCTGCCAGTGTGGTGATGGAAGCCAGTGCTGCAGAGAAAGCGGGTCTGAACCCGCTTGGCCGCTATGTCGGTATGGCAGTGGCGGGCACCAAGCCTGATGAAATGGGCATTGGTCCGGTTTTCGCAATCCCCAAATTGCTCGAAAAATTCGACCTGAAAATGGACGATATCGGCCTTTGGGAACTGAACGAAGCCTTTGCAGTCCAGGTGCTTTATTGTCAGCAAAAACTGGGCATTCCTGATGAGTTGTTGAATGTGAATGGCGGATCGATTTCGATCGGTCACCCTTATGGAATGACCGGTGCCCGTTGCGTCGGGCATGCGCTGATCGAGGGGAAGCGCCGCGGCGTGAAATATGCCGTTGTCACAATGTGTATTGGCGGTGGTCAGGGCGCAGCGGGATTGTTCGAGGTCCTGTAACAGAACAGGGCAATCAAGGCCTCATAATACCGAACAAAGTACAGCCAGACAGGGGCCGGGATATCTCGTAATTGAAACGAATGTCTGCGGTAACTGTCTGGTTTGATGGCTCTTGTCCTTTGTGTCTCAGGGAAATTGCCCTGATGCGGCGATTGGATCGGCGCGACTGCATACGTTTCGTAGATGTCGCTGATCCTGTGACTGTCTGCCCGATAGATCGTCGGACATTGCTGGCGCGCCTTCATGCAGAGGAAAATGGTCAAATGCTGTCTGGTGCCGCCGCCTTTGCGGCCATGTGGCGCGCTATACCGCTGCTTCGGCCGCTGGGGCTGGTGGCACGCAACCGCTATATCCTCGGCCTTCTGGAATGGCTCTACATCAAATTTTTGTTCGCGCGCCCGGCGTTGCAAAGCTTTCTTGGTAAAGGAAAAGCGGCATGAACATTCCTCCCGAACCCACCAAACCTGGCCAGGAAAGTGTTTGGGACTATCCCCGACCAGCTATTGCAGAGCCCAATACCCGTCATTTGCAGATCATCCACAAAGGTGTGGAAATTGCCAGTACGCGCACGGGATTCAGGACATTGGAAACGAGCCACCCACCGACATACTATTTCCCGCCGGAAGACGTGACGTGGACCCATTTGAGCGCTAATCCAAAGCGCTCGCTTTGCGAATGGAAAGGGCAGGCGCGTTACCTTGATGCAACCATTGACGGAGACTCGCTGGAGGCCGCTGCCTGGACTTATCCGGAACCCACCAAATCTTTCGCAATGATCCGCAATCATGTTGCCTTCTATCCCGAACCGTTTGACCAATGTCTTGTTGATGGCGAAACGGTTACCCCGCAACCGGGCGGCTTTTATGGGGGCTGGATCACATCGCATGTTGCTGGCCCGTTCAAGGGTATTCCTGGCAGCCGATTTTGGTGAACCTCTAGATTAGACTTGCGTGACACTGCTGACTCCGCAACAGTCTTTTTCACATCAACATAAAATGATCAGGAGACTAGAATATGGCAGGCGTAGGCGTATTGGCGACTTTGACGGTAGCGGAAGGCAAAAACGCTGATTTTGAAGCAGCCTTTAGTGAACTGATGGCTGCCGTTCGGGAGAATGAACCGGGCAACGAGTTTTACTCTGTGTTTCAATGCAAGGACAATCCCCAGCAATATAAAGTGCTGGAGCGCTATGTTGATCAGGCGGCGCTGGATGCTCACGGCAAATCGGATCATTTTCGCGCCAGCGGCCCAAAGCTGGCCCCATGTATGGCGGGAGCTCCCGTGATCGAATATCTCGACGGGATTTAATCGGCTCCGGCTGGTTCAAAAGGTGTCTGCAAACAGGTGTATGATCGGGCCACCGGTTTGCTAGTGTCTTTCGACTCTCTGGTTTGATCAGGGCGTGTAATAGGTCGGTGATCCCGGGCCGACGGGCAATCCTATGACGAACGTCCAGACAAAGAAGAAAGCGGACCAGAATAGCAGGAAGAAGATCGTATAGGGCAGCATCATCGCAATCAGGGTGCCCACGCCAAGATTCTTATCATAGCGTGTCGCCCATGCGAGGATCAGGCCGAAATAGCTCATCATCGGTGTTATGATGTTGGTCGTCGAATCGCCAATTCGGTAAGCCGCCTGAATGGCCTCCGGCGCATAGCCGATCAGCATCAGCATGGGCACGAAAATTGGGGCTGTGACCGCCCATTGCGCTGACGCTGAACCGAGCGACAGGTTGATGAGAGCGCAGATCAGAATGAAGAAAAAGAAGATGGCGGGGCCGGTCATTCCTGTATCGAGCAGAAATTGTGATCCCGTTACCGCCGTGATAGCGCCCAAATTGGTCCAGCCAAAGAAGGCGACAAACTGGGCCGCGAAGAAAACCAGGACTATGTAGAGGCCAAGTGACGCGAGCGCCTGCGCCATGGCATCAATCACATCCCGGTCACTTTTCATGACGCCGACCACACGTCCATATGCGTAGCCCGTGACCACGAAGAAAATCAGGATCCAGACTACAAAGCCGTCGAAAAATGGTGAATCAATGCGGTCACCGGTGTCCGGATTGCGGAGCACGCCCCAGTCAGGCAGCAAGGTCAGGGCCATTAGGCCAAGGACTCCGAGCAGCGCGATACCAGCCCAACGTAGTCCCTTGCGCTCCGTTGGACTAATCTCTTCCATCATATGATCATCGAGAATAGTGGAATCAGCCCCGGACGGATCGTACTTGCCCAGCTTAGGTTCAACGATGAAGATTGTTACCAGAGAGCCGATGATGGTGATCAGAAAAGTGGAGCCGATCATGAAATACCAGTTGGCCGTCGCTACGACCGTATAATCGGGATCAATAAGGCGCGCCGCTTCCTGAGTGATTCCGGCGAGCAAGGGATCAATCGTACCTATTAGCAGGTTCGCGCTATAGCCGCCTGAAACACCCGCAAAGGCCGCGGCCATGCCGGCCAGAGGATGGCGACCGAGGGCATAGAAAATTGCGCCGGCGAGCGGGATTAAAACGACATAACCCACTTCCGATGCGGTGTTGGAAATAATGCCGGCAAAGACGATGGCCACTGTTACCATATGAGGCGGGGCAGACAGAACCATGGAGCGTACTGCAGCCGATAGCAGACCCGATTTCTCGGCAACACCAACCCCAATCATAGCCACCAATACCACACCCAGCGGCGCAAAACTGGTGAAGTTGGTGACAAGATTGGTGAAGATACGCCGGATACCGTCGCCATCGAGCAGGCTGACGGCCCGGATCATACCGTCTTCTGCAACGCCCGGGGCGCCCGCAGGCCTTGGATCAACAACGGCGACGCCCATCCAGCCCAATAGGCCGGACAGGAAAACGATACCGATTGCCAGCACAGCAAACAGGGTTACCGGGTGTGGTAGGAGATTCCCGAGCCATTCAACCCCGTCAAGAAAGCGGGTAAAGCCGTTGCGACGAGGTGCTATCGTCTGCTGCTGGCCATCAGCCATGTCCAGTCTCCAATTTATCGCGTATCCAATACAACCGCGACTGGAGAGTGCCAGCGCGACAAGCTTAATGAAGACTATAGGCCTGCTGATCGATAATCAAATCCTCTCTTGCAATGCCGACGAAGTGAACTCCTGAAATATGTAACCGCCATCATATAGTTTCGAACCCGTGCAAGACACATTGCCGCTGCAAGCTGTGTCACCAAACAGCTTTGTTCCGCCGCCCAGAAAGATCGGGGCCCTTTTGAGGCGGATAATGTCAATCTCGCCATCGATCATGAGCGAACCGGCAAAATCACCGCCACCACAAAGATAGATTGGGCCATCCTGCTCTTTCCGCAACTTCTGCAAAAACGCCTTCTGGTCGTTGCGCACAAGCCCCACCTCTCGTTCCGGGGGAAGATTGAGCGTCTGTGAAAATATATAGGTTCTGAGATGTGGATAAGGATTGCCGCCGGGTTCCAGCCCGTACTTATAGCCAAATTCATACGTCTTCCGACCCATGATAGCGCATGCATAGGTGGATAGCCTCTGATTATAGTCATCGACAACCGGACCTTCATGGGCGAATTTTGATATATCCCCATCCGGGCCAGAGATGTAACAATCAATAGATACGGCTACGTCATAGACAACAGGTTGCATAGAAGGCTCCGGGGTAGGGGGCAGGGAATAAACTCTTTAGCACAGCTGCAAGGCCTCAGCCCGTATTTCACCGCAAACTTGCCACATTATGTATTGCGCCGATGCATCAGCCTTGTGTGGATTGGCTTCTAAAAAAGCAGATCCTTTCCGAGACTCCAAAGCATCAATATCACCAGGCTCAGATATAATGCCAACAAGCTTTTGACTATCCGCCAATTTCGCGATGCTCGTAAATGGCTATGCAGAGATAAGGAAAGTGACCGGCGGTGTTTCCGTTCAAATTGAATGAAAGCAGGTGATCCATCCGGCGTCTTCAGCCTTGGCAGGAGCCTGGCCTCACTTTCCTCTATACTTTTGCTCTGTCGGGAATCTGCTTCTGTGTGTGAACCGGGAACATCTTTGGTCAAAAATGATGTTGGCGCATAAGCCAATTCTTCAAGCTCGGAGCTTTTCAGAGCACTAGCCGGGACCCGTTTCATTTTGCTGTCAGCGACAACCGAAACATCCTTGCAGGATATTGAGTCTGCACATTGTTGCAACATTTGTGATATCCTCTGAAGTTCAATTGGGGGGCGTCCCCAATTGGAAAAAATCTGCTGTCTGCGGGTTACAAGCTGACTTTAGCCGCACCGCTTCCGCGCAGGAACCGGCATAGGTGCAATGCGGTAGTGCACGGATGCCTATTGGAAGACCTGCGTCAAATTTTTATAAGCTGAACGAAGGCGATGAAGTCACACCATGCCAGCAACCCATTTTGTTGCATGAAGCTATTGCGGATTTTCGGGTTCAATGCCGCCGATTATCGAGGCATTTGGAGGAAATCGGTACAGGTTGACATAGGCATGAGTTTTTCGCGCTTTTGACCACAAAAGTCCGTTGCTACCTTCGTTGGTTGTTACGATTTTCGGTGGATATCCACCATATTGCGGGAGTCTAAATCTTATGGTTCATCAATCAAAGGCTCAGGATATTCTGACTGTGTCAGAGATTGATATTGTCCGGAGAAGTTTCCTCAACGTCAGTGTTGAAAATGCCCGTGCAGGAGAAATCTTCTATCAAAGATTGTTTGACGACAAGC
Source organism: uncultured Sphingomonadaceae bacterium (assembly GCA_947493955.1). Lineage (GTDB taxonomy): Bacteria > Pseudomonadota > Alphaproteobacteria > Sphingomonadales > Sphingomonadaceae > Parasphingorhabdus. The sequence goes on along the minus strand of CANLSQ010000005.1, from coordinate 4,703 downwards.
CGGAGCTTCGCGGATTATTTGTGGGAGATATTTCTGTTCAATCCGAAAAATTGACAAACATGCTCGGCATGATCGTGTCGCAAATTCATAATTTGCCGGATTTGTTGCCAATGCTGGGAGATCTCGCGAGACGTCATTTGGTCTACGGAGTAAAGATCGAGCATTATGAAGATGTTGGCCGTGCGCTCCTGCATATGATTCGAGATGTTCTCGGATCCGATTTTACGCCCGAGATGGAAGCGGCGTGGACAAAAGCATATGATGGAATTGCTCTGACAATGATACAAAGCTCTTTTGGGAAATCGAATATCTCAAAATATCGGGCGGCATCAAATTCCTGACTGTGCGCTGCGGCTTGTTTTGGGATTCCAATCGGGCATCTGCCGACAATAAAAATAAGGTGTGAAAACTTCTTTGCAGTACTTCCCCGATATCGGGATCCATCAGAAGCAACAGGGCTGACCTTCATTGAAGCCAGAAGCCAATAATCACCGCTCCCTATTAATGCATTTTGGTTATTTTGCAGGCGCGGCCGGTGATCTGGTGCCTGCCTTAAATCTGGTATCGATTTGTATCTATTCAAATGGCATCGAGTAAATGTAAGGCCAACTTAGATTGCTGGGGAAAAGACAGTATCTCTTGGCTTCCCGTATGGTCGTTCCTTAGGGGGGGAACGAGCACCGGGAAGCCGGGTAACTGGCTGGAAAGGTTGAATTAAACCAGCCCCCGCGCCAGCCAGCGACCCTAGAGACAAGTTCCAAATACCCTATCAAGGCTCGGGGTAGAACCCGCAAAACCGCACCTTTGCTCTGCACTTATGCGTCTTCGCGTTTGTCGTGATTGCACGTAAAACTGATATCAAATTTGGCAAAACAGGTTTTTGCGAGATCTTCATCCCTCTCACATCCAAATGCTTCCGGGCTTGCCAGACAGAAGTTCTTGAACATGGGCGGGGCCTACTCACAACAGGAGCATTAACAATGCCTGATCTTCGGTTGACTATCTTTGCGTTTATAGCCGCCGCCGGCTTTGCCCTGACCAGTCACACGGCTCAGGCTAAAACTAGCGTAGCAAACTGTCTTGAATCACAAGATGCAGCTTGTGTGGACGTGCTTAATGTCCGTTTGGAGGAAGTTGAAAATGCCATGCAGGATCCGGAGGACGAAGCGGTGGCAAAGCTTGGACGTGTTACGGCATTGGCGTTGCTACGCAGGCTGGATCTGGCAGCAAACGCACTCGATTCTATGCCGAGCAATTCAGGTAATCCGGCTTTCAAAGATTCGGCAATTGTAGCGATTATTTCCGTTCCGGCAGAGAATCCGGTGGAGCGTGGCAGGCGTCTGTTGTCCCGCATCGTGTCCCCGGAATATTATGAAACTGCAAGGGCAGCCTATATCATAAATCTGGTGCGGACATCTGATGTTGATACGGCCTTGCAAGAGCTGGTCGCCACCAATCGACCGGGGGAGCCGATGAGATATGTGGGTGTATATCAACTCTCACATGCGCTGGCTCTAAAGGGTCGGCTCGATGATGCACTCGAACTTGTTCAAAATAGCAGCGACGGTGATGAAAACCATGAAGGCATGGTGCTGGAATCACTTGTTATGACACTGATTGACAAAGGCCGGATCGCTGATGCGACGAAAATAATGGCATATATAAAAGCCCCTTTATGGGAAGCTACGGCCAAAAGCCGGGTAGCTGCAGAATTGTCGAAAAATGGGCATATGGCTGACGCGGAGGAACTTTTTGGCCAGGCGAGGCGTAAGATGGCCGCCCTGGATCACCCAGAGGATCGGTTCCGCATATTCGAAAGCTTTACCCGCTCGGCCATTGCGGGAGGCAGGCTCGACTTCGCGCTGAAGGCGGTGGACGACGTCAGCAGTTTTCCTAATGACCGTGCCGCCGCGCTACAAACGATTTTCGATATCGGAGCCGGAAAGCTGGACCAAATAGAATGGCGTCCTATCGCTGATGAACTAATCTCTTTGCACGTGAAGCAACCTCGTAATGTACAAATGGCGGCCGAGCGTTGGAACAATGATTGGAGGCGGTTGGCCACTGCAGTCGCCGTCTCGGGGGATTCAAAATTGGCAACAAGCCTGGTCCAGCGTATTCCTGATAAAGATGTGCAGCAGGCGGCTATGGACACCATCGCGATTATCTTGATTCACAGTATGCGGTTTCAGGAAGCGGTCTCTGTGTTGCAGCTTCAGTCAAACCGGGACAGGCAAGTTCAGGGATATATTCGCCTCTCTCAAATTGCCGATAATTATGGTCAAAGCGCTGTGGCAGAAAAAGCGATTTCGACTGCTATTGGCCTCGTTGAAGGGCCTGACTTCGTTCCCGTTAGCGACTCCACGGTCAGCATGCTGGCCAGATATGAATCGCGTATCGGTCAGTATGAAAAAGCCGAAATAAGACTGCGGCATGTCGAGGACAAAGAGGTGCAAGTGCGGGCGCGGATTGCCAACTTCGGTTTTGCAGCTACGCATGGATCGCAAGATGACTACAACAGATATCTAAAGATCGCCCGAAGGGCAGTCTACACCGTGGAGTCGGGGAAGGTAAAATCTCAGCTTTTAAGGGAGCTGGCTTCACAACTGGTTTATGCGGGAAAATCTGAACCGATTTTTGATCTTGCTAAAACAATTGACGAAAGTGCCGAACGCGACAGATTTTTATTGAACATGGCATATGTGTTCAGCGGCTATCAGCAATTTGTCCCGGCCAAAAAAGTTGTTTCTGAAATCTCGGATCCTGACATGCGCATGGTTGAAGAGCATCGATTGCTTCTGGCTGTATTGAGAGCCTCGCCCTTTAACTGATGCAGGTGAGTCAGTGGAGTTACGACGTTAGAAACGGTAAGTCGTAACCGCGAATATGACAGCCCGTCGCCATGACCACGATTGCGGGGTCTTTCTCCCGATCGATTTTGTACCCGACCCCTTGATGATCATTTGCCCGTTCAACAAAGGCCATGGAGGTTCTTTCTCCGGTTATCACAAATCGTGCTATTTAACGCGATCAATAAGATGTGATGTAAATTTTCATCGAAGTCATCAAACGCCCCGCGCACTCGCATTTCGTATCTCGTACTTCATATGCTACATATATAAAGTAATCTAGGATATAGCGAGTTTTCAAGGAGTAAAACAGGTTGAACGCATCAAAGCACAAGATGTATTTTCTACTGCAACGGGTCGCACATGGCTTGAAAAAAAAGGCGGATACGGCATTGATGGATGCGGGCGGCATGTCCACCGCACAGGCGGCGGTGATGGCGATAATTGCCGGTCAAGAAGGGGTTTCGCAGCGTTATCTGGCGGATAAATTGATGCAGCGCGAAAGCGCAATCACCACGATGGCAAATCGTCTGCTGAAAGCCGGTTATATCACCAGAATGCGCTCTGATACCGACGGCAGGGCCTGGGTGTTGAAGTCGACGAAGGAAGGATTGGCTGCGCTTGACGCGGTAAACGAACCGTTTGCAAGCATAAATGCGATTTTGGACAACGCGTTTCCACCCGAAGATGTTGAAGGCATTGCTGATGGGTTGATGGATATTTTACGCCAGCTTGAAGCTCTTGACGATACAGAGGCGGACCATATCTGAACCTTGCACAGACCGTATTGTAAGTGCTCCGGGGTTTTACGGAATTATTAGGTGACGGGGACAGGAGTGCTTCGAACCTCCCGTCCCCGCCGATTCTGAGAAGCTTAAAATTTCACGGGAAGAGCTTTCTCAGAAATCTTTGGAACTCTTAGAACGGATGTCGTTAGAACTGGATTTTGAGTCCCGTGCGTCCGCCGTAGCTGGTGTAGCCACCGCTGATGTCGGCATTGGCTTCGATGAAGCCGGTGACGCCGTCCCGGGAGGCGATGTTGAGCCCCAAATCGAACCGCCCGAACGTGTTGGACAGGCGGTTTTCAATCTCGACCGAAGATGCGCCAGTGGAGAAGGTTAGTCCGTCACCGGTCTGCGACTGATGCGCAAGCTGGCCTCCCAGATAATAGGTGAGTGTGTTGCTTCCATTCACCTTGGTTTCTCCGCCCAGTCTGGCTCCAATCATGCCTCGCAGGCCATCGAAAGTATCAAAGTCGATATCTGCGCCGAGCGCGGTGAAATCATCAAGTCTAGCCTGTTGATATTCGAAGCTTGCCAACGGCTGGACGAAGAAATCATCCTCGCCCCAACGATAGCCGGCTTCAAGCCTGACGCCATAGGCTGCACCATCAAGGTCCAAGCTATAGCCGGCGGTGCGCGCCCTGACGTCAGCTGTGATAAAGTCATATTTGGCCAGCGCATTGACAAAGAACCGGCCACTATTAATCCCTGCATAGGCACCGATGTTGAAGGCGTCATAGCGGACATTGTCGGCCGTTCCATCAAAACCGAGATTAGAGCTCAAATAACCGCCCGTAAGTCCAAGGACGATATCTTCTTCGCCAAAGGCAGGAACAAAATCATATCCGGTCTGGAAACCGAAATAATCCTGATCATAGTTTAGTGAGATCAACTGGGTGAAACCTGACGACGTAAACTCGAAGCTGTCATCCTGCTGGGACAGGCTGCCATAGACCTGCATCCACAGCGGAGATTCCGCAGCGGTACGTCGTGACGCCATATGGGCGGCCCATGCATCGGCCGAGCGGTACCAGAGCGATTGCGCCCCTTCGACAAACTTGAGCGTCTGGAA
>CANLSQ010000004.1:122500-137896 GCA_947493955.1 uncultured Sphingomonadaceae bacterium | reverse complement strand
GTTCTGGTGGGCAGCAATATTGCTTTCAACAATCTTGAGCAGTTTGTGAATGACGGTTTGATCGACATGCGCAACGGCGTGATTGGCAACAGCCTGACCCTGCCGGGTGATTATGTCGGTAGCGGTGACGGCAGCTTCGCATTCGATGTCACGTTCGATGGCGCAGGTGCAGCCGATACACTCGTCATCGCTGGTGCAGCAACGGGTAATACCGTGTTCGAAATTGACGACATCAGTACCAGCCCCAATTTTGGCAATATGGTTCTGGTCGTAGATGCTGGTGCCGGTACGAACGAGGATGCCTTCGAGCTTGGAACGGAAAGTCAGACAATTGGCTTCTTTGCCTATTCGGTGTTTTTTGATGCGCCGGATAATGACTTTTTCTTGACCAACACGATCGGCACGCCTGTTTTCCAGACGCTCAAGTTTGTCGAAGGGGCGCAATCGCTCTGGTACCGCTCGGCCGATGCATGGGCCGCCCATATGGCTACACCGAACGATAGTTCGGCCTCTCCCGCATGGATGCAGATATATGGTACAGTTACTAATCAGGATGACAGTTTTGAATTTAGCGCAGGCGGACTGACGGAACCGATCTCTGTAAATTACGAGCAGGACTATTTCGGATTTCAGGCTGGTTATGAATTTGGTGCTGGAGTGACCGAAGATGGGGGACTGTTTGGCCTCACCGGCGGTTATTTGAGCTCTAACCTTGGTTTTGACGGAACGGCCGACAATGTCCGCTATGACGCCTTCAACCTCGGCGCTTATGCCGGTCTGAAAAGCGGCCGATTCTTTGCCAACGCACTGGCCAAATATGACTTTATCACAGCTGACGTCAGGGCGCGCACCGCCGGCTATAGCGCGGACCTAGATGGTTATGCTTATGGTGTCAGGCTTGAAGCAGGCTACCGTTTTGGCAATGAGAAGTTTTTTGTGCAACCACTCACCAGCTTTGAATATCAACACGCGAGCCTTGATGATTTTTCTGCGCTCGGTGCCGACATCGACTTTGATACGTTCGATGGCCTGCGCGGTATGATTGGAGCAAGGCTTGGCGGAGAAACTAAAATCAAGTGGGGCAATAACCTGACTTACTATCTTGGCGGACAAGCAGTGCATCAGTCACAAACCGGTGATGGGTTAACCTTTACCAGTGGCGACACATCCATCGAGATTGAAAACCGGTTGTCCAAGACGTTCGGGCGGTTCGAATTGGGGCTAAGTATCGCTACACAAGGAGGTGTCACCGGCTTCATCGAAGGCAATGCTGATATCAGCGGCGACTATACGGGCTATGGAGGGCGCGGCGGATTGAAAGTCCAGTTCTGACAAGTTGAATTTAAGAGATTCAAAGATTTCTGAGAAAGCAATTCCCGTAGGGTCGCAGGCTTCTCAGAATAGGCGGGGACCGGAGGTTCGAAGCACTCCTGTCCCCGCCGACCATCAGTAGCATAGCTTCATAAAATAGGAGGGCATTTTTAAGACAAACCTTTTCCGAATATATCGATCAGGAAGGCAATATTGAAGTCTTAAGCGTCAACCTATGAACCAAGTGTCAGCAGATCTTATGGCGATTCTAGACAGAATGGAGACACTGCTTGGGCGTATTGAGAACGGTCAATCGACCAAAAGTTTTGAACAACTTAGCATGTCGCAGCTAGTGCTGAGTCTGAGGCGGGAGTGCAATCAATCGTTTCCCGTCCAATATTTCAGCGTTGATATCTGGGATATTCTGCTGGAACTTTACGAGGCGCAAAAGACGGGCAAGAAGGTAAAAATATCAATATCTGAAAGTAAGTTCAGCAGTGTTCCTCCAAACCTGGTGCGCTATATCGATATGCTAATAGAAGACGAGTTTCTTTACCTGGAACATGTCGGTGTTGATGATGAAATAGGCTATGCGTGTCTGACGCAAAAGGGGCTAGACCAGTTGGAAGAACTTTTCAGAAAATCAAAAAGGACGCTTGCTACCCAATATATGACACTGGACGTTCTTAAGCCCCAAAGAGCGACGGAAGCTAAAGAGAGCTGATCTTCATTCTTTTTTGAACAAGCTCGGCGAACCGGCGTAAAGCAAAATAGCCTTTTCTTTCGAGCGATTCCCCACTGTGTGCGGCAAGCGTGAATCAAAGTGCATACTGTCGCCAGCACGCAAGATGGTATCGACATCGCCGGCGGTTGCATGAATTTCGCCTTCAACGACAAAGCGAAAATGCTCACCATTCCGTTGCTCTGTTACAAAAGTATATCCTGGCGGGATATGAATCAACATGACGTCCATTCGTCGCCCTTCGAATTGAGAAGATAGATCAAAATATTCTACCGGTGAATCAGCTTCAATCCTGCGGGGTGCGTCCGCGCGATTAACAATGGTCTCGCTACTCGGGATGGTCATAAAATAATTCAAATCGACGGACAGTGCTTCAGCCAAAGCCAGCAAGGACACGAGCGAGGGAATGGTGAGATTGCGCTCGGCTTGTGAAATGAAAGGCGCCGATAATCCGGACTCGGTGGCTAGTTCCTGGAGCGTCATTTTCAACTCCTTTCGCCGGGTCTTAATACGCTCTCCTACCGGCAATATGGATTTTTCAGGAGCTGGCCACGGTGTTCCGTCAGCTTTGGCTTTAGTCATATTTTTTATCCATGTTCATCGATCAAACCGAAGTCGCAGACGACTACTGTGCAATCCAGTCGACGATAGGGCATAGATAACAAAGCAACAACACCAGAGTGCTACTTTTCAGCAATAATTGCTGCATATCAAAAATTTTGATATATAATGTATTTTAAAAGATACAGCTTATTGTTAAAAATCAAAAAAATAAAAAATCCGAATTTTTTCCGATTGAGGAATACGATCTGGCTCTGAGGAAAATGACATTAAAATATTGAAATAAAACGATTAAAATAAATATTCATTCCTTTTGTTCCACTGGCCCCTGCTTTTTTTTCCTATTTGAATGACGATAACCGCATATATATAGAGTGATCAATCGAAAGCTCAGAGCCGCAGATTGATCATTTTTTGTCATCTGATCAAAATTTTGCACGGTAATAAATTTGATCAGATCAAAAAAAGTGATTTGTAATTGTTAAAGTGAGAAAACCCCCATGATCTTGTTTGAACGCAAAATATTATCCGAATTGATGATCGGCCGTACCCATTATGTTGATGTTGGAGAACGTAAACAGGTTTCTGTCTACTATCCCAGTGATACCGAAGTTCATTTGAGGGCGGCAGATTCCACTGTTTTCAGGGGAGAGATGACCATGAAAGATGCTGGCTACAAGATAAGTTGGCATGATGGTACTGACGGTTACTACAAGATAGCCGAACATCTGGGTGCTTATGTATATATTGATGATAACGGAAGATCAGCTGGCACCATCACAAAGATAGTTCCCGGAAATCCAGAATATCTCTGAACGCCTTTCCCATGATAGCTGACAAAAGCTCTGCGCGGACTGCTTGCCCAGACTTCTATAATATCTCTACGGAACAATAACTTATTTTATCCGTATCAATGACTGTCTCTTGGAGCACGAACACTCCTATCGGGAGTGTTCGTGCTCCTCGTTTCAGTGCAAAGTGGTGATTGGGCGTCGTAATTTACACAAGAGCATTCCGAAAAACGGAGACCGGTATTCGAAGCAGATAGGCAACTAGCAGAAGGTAACAGATCGATCCCGATTCTCAGCATCCATGGATTAACTGTTTAAGCTACATTCATTTTTGCAGCGTTAAACGGTGCAATATGAACGATGGAGAGAGAAAATATGCGGCTTCTTGCTTTTACCGGTCTGGCACTGGCTACCCTTGCAACCCCGGCGATCAGTCAGTCCTCGGGCCAGGGCGATATCGCGGTCACCATATATAATAATAACCTGGCGCTGGTGCAGGATACGCGTCGTCTCAATATTCCTTCCGGCCGATCGGTACAGACTTTCCCAGGCGTATCAGGACAGATCAGAGCCGAAACAGTGGGCTTTAACGCTGCGAACACCGGTATTGTCGAACAAAATTTTGATTATGATCTTTTGTCTCCGCAGAAGCTGATGGAAAAAGCCGTTGGTGAAACCGTTACGATCGTTCGGATCAACCCCGCAACTGGAAAAGAAACAAGGGAACGCGCAAAGGTGCTGGCTGCCAATGGCGGTGTGGTTCTGCAAATTGGTAGCCGGATCGAGGTGCTGCGCGATGACCGGCTGCCAACGCGAGTGATATTTGATAAAGTTCCAAACAATCTGCGGGCACGCCCAACGCTATCTGTAACACTGAACAGCACGCGCAGTGGCACACGCCCGGCGCAGCTCAGCTATCTAACTGGTGGCATGGGTTGGAAAGCCGACTATGTCGCCTTGTTTGATGAAAATGCCGGCAAAATGGATGTGCAAGGCTGGGTTACTCTGACCAACAATACCGGTACGACATTCAACGACGCGAAAACATTGCTGGTGGCTGGAACACCCAGCGTGAACGGACAGCGCAGCTCGAATCGCCGAAACAATATCCGCCGCGCCGGAACCGAATCCGCCAATCGTGAAACGCTCGGGGACTTTTACCTTTATCCTCTCGCGGCACGAACGACGATTGCCAATGCGCAGACCAAGCAGGTCAGTTTTCTCGACGTGACTGGCGCTTCGGCACAAAAGGCCTATGAATTTACCAATCGCTGGCTCGGCACCCAGAATGAGGCACAAAGCGCAGCGACTGTATTGCAATTCAGTGCGTCGGCAGATGGCGGCCTTGGTGACGCACTGCCAGCTGGCACCGTGCGCGTTTACATGAAGGACGCCTCAGGCCAGCCGCAATTTATTGGTGAAAATACAATTGGCCATACGCCAATGGGGTCTGAGCTTGGCCTCAAAACTGGTGAGGCGTTTGATGTGAAGGTAAAGCCAACCGTTACCGAACGGCGACGGCTGTCATCTACAAAATGGCGCAGCGCCATGTCCTACGAGCTGACTAATGCGCGCTCAACGCCGGTTACTGTTTCGCTCATCCAAGACGGCCTGGATTTCTATTGGAGTGATACCCGGATCGTTAACGAAAGCCTGAAAAGCGAACGGCGTTCATCAAATAGTATCGTCTGGAAGGTGCCTGTACCGGCAAATGAGCGAACCACCGTAACCGCGACTTTCGAGACACGGTTCTAGAACGGGGCGCTGGGCTGATGCCAAGGCTTTCAAACCGGCTCGACTTGAGAGTCCTTCTGCTGTTGGTTTCACTTCTGGCAGCCCCCGTGGCTGCCCAGACAGACTTCAACCGCCAAGTCGTTACATCCGATGGTCCGTCATCCGTTTCGGTGACCGTCTATCGCGATCCGAACCGAACCGGCGACCGTGGCATGAATCTAAGATATCTTGGCGGTTATGCCCTGATCACCGAACAACGAACCGTGACACTGCCTGCGGGAGAAATCGACCTGCGTTTTGAAGGCGTGGCAGGCGGCATAATTCCGCAATCTGCAATTGTTACCGGCTTGCCGGATGGCGTGATCGAGAAAAATCGTGATGCAGCGCTGCTGTCACCATCTGCTTTGCTCAATGGCTATCTGGGGCGGGGCGTTACCGTTCGCCGGACCAGCGCGGTCACTGGCCAGACCACGGAGTTTGATGCACAAATCCGGACCGACGCCAGTGGCGGTGTCGTGGTGCAGACAGCCGATGGCTTCGAAGCGCTGCAATGTACCGGATTCAACGAGACGATTGTCTATCCATCCATTCCTGAAGGCCTTTCCGCCAAGCCGACTCTGTCGGTTAAAAGCCAGGTTGCGACAGCCACTCGAGCGACTGTGACCCTGTCTTATCTGGCCACCGGTTTTGACTGGCAAGCCAATTATGTCGCCGACGTCAGTGCAGACGGTCAGACGATGAACCTGTTTTCATGGGTGACGCTGGCCAATAGGGATGAAACAACTTTTGCGAACGCGCGGACCCAGACTGTGGCAGGACAGCCGAATAAAGGGCGTGATAATATAGCGCGTGCAACCGGCGGAGCGATTTCCCTGCGTTGCTGGCCGCAAGCTACAACCAGTGACATCATGGTGAAACGGTTTGAGCGTGCGCGCAGGGAATCGCGTTTTGCAGGCAGGCCGCTTCCCGCACCCATGGCTATGATGGAATCAGCGGCCGATGTGGTGGGAGTGAGTGCCAGGAAGGTCCAAGCGAAGCAAGAAGATCTCGGCGACCTTAAGCTCTATCGTATTCCCGTTCCGGTAACTGTAGCTTCACAAAGCCAAAAACAGGTAGCGATGTTTGAAAAGACAGCGATCCCGTTTGAGCAAATCTACGAAGCGCAGATCTGGGCGAACGGTTATTCTGATCCCACACCGCTCGCAACCACGCTGCGTTTCCAGAACAAAAAACGCGATGGCCTGGGACTTGCACTACCTGCAGGCAAAATGGTTGCCTTTAAAGCAGCAGCGGGTGAACGGCTATTGCTCGGAGAGGGCGGCCTGGACGATAAGGCAATTGGCGAAGAAGTAGAGGTCACGATCGGCGAAAGCTCTCTGGTTCGCTATAAGATGTTATCCGTTGAGGAAGTTGATACGAAACGGGAAAGCTTTGCCGACATGCAACTCACCATTACCAACGCGTCGCGTTCGCCAGCCCGGGTTGAAATTAAAATCGACCACCAGGATGACCATAAACTACGAAAGCTCAGCGAAAGACTTGGCCGCAAGGACGGTAAGGATTTATGGAAAGTAACCGTGCCGCCCAATAGCGATCGCGTCCTGACCTATAGGGTAGTGCGTAAATAGCAAATTTCTGTTGGAATAGATGTAAGCCGACTTTCCTCAGGACTGTCCCATGTGAGAATTTTGGATGCCGTTAACTTGGATACACCCCAAACAATTGAACCCCCGTCAACGTCTGTAGCGCGCCCTTAAAACATCCCGGCTTTAGGCACTGTGTTGGTGTGGTGACCAATTATTTTACCTCTTGTGATATCGGTCATTGCAAATTGTAAGTGACACCGCCAAACATTTGTGAAATTCGCTGGATCTAGGGGCACAAGAGATCGTGAGACTTCAGAGGACTCTGTCATTTTTCCTGCTTATGGCATTGGGGCACAGTGTCTTTCCGGAAGCCATTACGGCGCAGCCGGTAAAACGTCCCGCGCCGCTCTCCGGAAAAATTACGGCGACAAAAGGCGGAGAACAGGCAACTTTGCTACCACGCAGGACGTGGCAAAGGGCCGTGCGCCAGCAGGATCTGAAGACCGGAGACGTCCTGCGCACCAAAGCAGCAGGTACGCTGGCCATCGTTTTTGCCGATGGCACGCAAGTGCGTTTGGGCAGGAACTCGGTGATGGTCGTGCGTCAGGTCAGCAAAACCGGCAAATCTTCTCTGTCGCTACAACGCGGCCGCGCGTGGGGCCGCAGCCCGCGCAACAGAACCAATCTGTCCATCGAAACGCCATCGGCAACGGCGGCTATTCGCGGCACAGAATGGGCTATCAATGCTGATGCGGAATCCAGCCGACTAAAGGTATTCTCAGGCACGGTCGAACTTTCGAACGAGGCCGGATCACTGACCGTCGAAGCGGGGCAAGCGGCCACTGCGCTGCTGGGTCGGGCGCCAACACGGACAGTGCTTGCAAACCCGACCGGGCGCGAACAGATGCTGTATTTTGTCAATCTGGCCAGCGGATTGGATTTGCTCGATAATGAGAGCGAAGCTTTCGTTAGTGCGCGCCAGTTAGCAGCCAGCGGGGACTGGGAAACCGCAGCCCGTTTTTTTGATGACCTTTCCCGATCCGAAGATCCGGTCGACCGGGCTACCGGCACATATGGCGGTTATGTCGCGGCGGTACAGCAGGGCGAAGAAGCCGCGCCGCCGATGCTTGATGCGACGGCTGAGAGCTATCTGGCGCTTGCCCTGATTGCCGCCTATGATGGCGACCTCAGGACAGCAAAGGAAACGGCGGAAGAGGGCCTTCAAGCTTTTCCGGATGCTGCCGCGCTTTATCGGGCCAAGGCAGATGTTGAGGCGTTGCTGGGTGATGCCGATGCGGCGCTCGCCACTATGGATGCGGCTCGCGCTACCTTTCCCGACGACGTGTCGCTGAAGATCGGCGACGCTGATTTGCTGCGTGATTATGGCGGCAGGCCGAAGGCCGCAAGAGACTTGCTGAAACCCATTCTTGCAAACGACCCCGATGATTTTGCGGCCATGAAATCGCAGGCGAAAAACTGGATGGACATTGGCGGGTTGAAAGAAGCCAGCCGACTGGTGACGCGAGCGCTTGCAGCACGGCCCTATGATGCGGAACTGATCAGCATGCGGGCAGAAATATTGCTGGAACAAAACAGGCTGTCCGACGCTAAAGCGGAAATCGACAAGGCTCTGGAAATGGACGCTGGCAATGCGCTGGCGGGCAATGCATTGGCACAATATTGGCGGCGAAAGGACCGATTGGACCAAGCGCTCGAAGCATCGTTGGCGGCTTCGGCGCATAACCCGGACTATGGCATGGGATTCTTGGGCTTGGCGCAGGTGCATCATGAAATGGGCGAGACCGGTCTGGCCGAACAGCAATTTGATACCGCCGACCGGCTCGATCCTTTTAACCCCGCGATTCCTCTGGCTCGGACTGGCGTCGCCTTGCAGGATTTTGCGGCTGACGATGCGATCCGCAATGCGAGGGAGGCCTTGACCCGATATCGTGCGCGCGGCGGTGAATATGTAAACCTGTCGGAGAACCGCGAGACGGGAAGTCTTGTTTCCCAAGCCTTCCGTTTCCTCGATCTGGAAGGCTGGGGGCGCTACTATGCTGATCGCGTGTTCGACAGTTTTACACCGTCCAGCTATTTTGACCAGGCGATCAATCAGACGCCGGGCCCTTTTCTGATCCGCAATGCGGATGGGAGTTTTAACGCTCAGCAGGCGGAGAATAATGGTGAGGAGGGGGAAAGCTTTCAAGCTCTGTCCAGTTTCCTGCAGGGTGTTGCACTCGATCCCCTGAGCGTTGCCAGTTCAACGCGGCGTCTGCGGTTCGACAACGGCAATTTCATAGAACCCTTTGTGGGAGCTTCATTGCTGGACGAAAACCTACGCAATGAAAAGACAATCAGTGGCGGTCTCGATACCATTTTTGATACACCATTGCCCACGGCTATCTGGTTGCGCGGCAACTATACGGATATTTCCGACAATCGCCGGCGTCCCGATATCAGCCCATTCTCGCGGCGACGAGGCGGTGAAAGGATATTTTTCGGCGGCTATGTAGGGCTGGAACTTACACCGTCCGACAGTTTGGTTTTGAATGGGGAGTTGCAGCGCAATACGGATCTGTCCGAAACCAATGTTCTTGGCTTGCCGGATGATAGTTTTGCGCTGGAAGAAGACCGCGAGGCGGAGAGGAACTTTCTGTTCGGATTATATAGTCACGAATTTGGCTATCGTGATCAGCTCACCATCGGGGCGGGGTTTGGCCGGTCGCAGTTGAACGTCATATCGATTGAACCCAGCAGCACATTGCCTTTCAGGGATCAACTGACGCAAAATAGAGGGACATTTAGTTATTTCAGTGCCAATTATGCCAAGGGCTTTGGTGCCTTGGATATGCGGATCGGTGCTGAATGGAGCGATGTACGCACGCGCGACGTGATCTCGGTTTTCGATTTTGAGCAGGATATTGTTGCACCCGGCATAGCGCCAACCAGGTTCGATTTGCGAACGACGGAAGGCCGGGCCTATATCGATTTGCGCTACCATCCGATTGAGCCCTTGGTGCTTCAGGGGCAAGTGGAAGCGACGGCCCGCACAATTGCAGGGGACACGCGCTATCCTTTCAATTTTCGATTTGGCGCTTCCTATGAGCCGTTAGAGGGCCACTGGTTGCGCGCTGCGTTCTTGCGCCAAAGCCGCGGACTGTTCGATTTCAGCTTCCGGCCTGCAGCCGTGGTCGGATTGCAGGCCAATTCCGTACCGAGCTTTCGCCAAAGCCGCAATGACAGCGTGATTGTTCGCTGGGATGCCGAATGGTCTGATCGCCTGTTCACGACCGTGGAGTATCAAGACCAGAAACTGGAGGCCGTACGATATGCAGTTCCTGATCTGCCCGTCGACATTACCGGTTTTCCTGTCTCGGTGAAGCGGATCAGTGCAGAAGCCAACCTGTGGCTGGGCGGCAATATTGGGTTGCGGGCGTCCTATGCCTATACGAACAGCGCAATCGAGGGCAGCTTCGTTTCTGGCGACAATGTCAACCAGGCGATTGGCCCGACCTTCGGATGCGCCACGGCAGATTTGAACTTCACGTTTGGTTGCACATACGAAGTCGGTGACCAACTGCCCTTCGTTCCCGGCCATTTCGCACGGGGCTCTCTGGTCTGGACGCTTCCTGCGCCCACCCGGCTGAAAGCGACGATGTCAGCTAGCTATATCGGCGGACAGGACGATGACCTGAGCTTGCCTGTCGAAGATGTCACACTGGTTGATGCACGGCTGGAATGGGAACCGCTGGATCGGCGTCTTGCGTTCAATCTTTCGCTGCTGAACTTGCTCGACAAACGCTATGATTCAGCAACTGGTGTCGCCGCGCCCCGATTTACTGTCCTCGCCGGTGCAGAGGTGCGCTTCTGATGGTCGAACCACGGATCACAGCCATGCTTTCCCCGCATCGCAGATTGTCTGGATTATTGTTGGTTGCGGTGGTCGCACTGCTGGTTGGATTGTTCAGCCTGACAACCTTTATGCGAGACCTTGACGGGCGCAGCTTTGACTATTTGTCAACGACCGCCCCGGTAGTGCCAGAACAGCCCGGGATTACTCTGATCGCGATTGACGAACCGAGCATGGACGCGATCGGACAGCAATGGCCGTGGCCGCGTTCTCAACATGCGGAGCTGATCCGTCAACTGCGCGAGGCGGGGACCAAAGCCATTGCCTTCGACGTGCTTTTTGCCGAACCGTCGGATGATGTCGAGGATCAGGCACTGGTCGATGCGATGGGGCAGGATATCATTCTGGCCGCTGATGAAACTATTATAGAACGCCCGTATGGCAGCACATTGGTGCGTACCCAACCCATGCCAAAGCTGATTGCGGCTGGTGCGCAAACCGGTATCGCGAGCCTGTCGATGGACGGCGACGGGGTGCTGCGCAACATGCCGCTCTATCGCGATGGCTTCATGGCCAACTTGATCGAGATGGCGACCGGAAAAACTGTGCCAGAAAACCGGACTCCGCGCCGGATCCAGCACTTTGGTCCGGCCGGCAGTTATCCGACCATTTCTTACTACCAGGCGCTTGACCCTGATACTTATCTGCCGCCAGACTATCTAAAGGACCAGATTGTAATTGTTGGCTTTGCTTTGCAGACCAATGCCGACGTCGCTGCGGGCGGTATAGATGCCTTCGAAACCGCCTACACATTGCGGTCGCGCCAGCTGACACCAGGGATCGAGGTTCAAGCGACGATCTTTGACAACATGCTTGCGGGGCTTTCCATCGCACAAACTCCCCGGTGGTTATCGCTGTTATTTGTTGTCATCGCAGCGGCGCTTGCCCTGGCGGTATCCCGCCCTAGGGCCCCCGTGAGAAAGGCTCTCTTGCTAGCACTGTCGTTACTCGGTCTGATCGGCACAAGTTGGCTGCTTTTGCAATTCGGACGTTTTTGGATCAGCCCCGTGGCCCCGTCCCTGGCGCTGGTTCTGGGCGTGGCGGCTATTGCGACACGCGACTTTGCTGGTGAGCAGAAACGAGGGCGAGAAGTGCAGAATGCCTTTGGTCAATATCTGGCGCCGGAAATGGTCCAGAAAATAGCTGACGATCCGGGACTGCTCAATCTTGGCGGGGTCAACCGTGAGCTCACCATCCTGTTTTCCGACATTCGCGGCTTCACATCCATTTCAGAGGCTATGCAGGATGACCCGCAGGGGTTGACGCGAATGATCAATGCGATCCTTACACCGCTGTCCAATATCATCCTGCGCCATGGCGGTACCATCGACAAATATATGGGCGACTGTGTGATGGCTTTCTGGAACGCGCCACTTGATGATCCTGATCATGCTCTACATGCGTTGGAAGCCGCACGCGAGATGCTGGCAGAAATGGAGAATATCAATCGGAAAGTCCAAGCAATGCTGCCTGAAGAGGCAGATGTGCCCCTCATCAGGATGGGGATCGGTATCAACACAGGGACCTGTGTGGTTGGCAATATGGGTTCTGATCGGCGGTTCGATTATTCTGTGCTGGGCGATGCGGTTAATCTAGCGTCCCGTCTTGAGGGACAGTGCGATGAGCAGGGTGTCGATATCCTGATCGGTCAAGCCACCGTCAGCGCAGCACCATCTCTGACTTTCAGGAAGGTGGCCGATATTCAGGTTAAAGGGCGGTCCGCGACGGAGCCAAGTTATACTTTGTGCATCGAAACCTGATCCAGATATTGGAAATACCCGTCGAACTCAATTCAAGCGGCATATTTGGTTTTTGAGCTTTCCGGGATGGACCGGGGGCGATGCTGTTCATCCAGGGCCACAAAGGTAAACAGTCCGCTGGTTACCGGGACATGCTCTTCGCCGCGGTTGCGTTCAGCGACAACATCAATCCGCAGGCTTACCGACGTGTTGCCGATCCGTTCAACCTGCGCATAAACAGAAACAATATCACGGGTCAGGATAGGTGCAATGAACTCCATTGCTTCAATCGCAACTGTGGCAGTCGATCCCTGAGCGACCCTCGCAGCCATTATGCCGCCCGCAATATCCATTTGCGAGAGAACCCAGCCACCAAAAATATGACCATTGTTATTCAGATCGCGCGGCTGCGGTGCAACTCGTAAAACCGGTTGTAGCGTGATAAGCTTGCGCAGGTCTTCTTCACTCATCCGGCGAAATATCCTTGCTGACCGGATCATCGATACAGTCGTCATGCCCCGTTCCACTGGACATGAAAACCAGTCCCATCAGGGCAGCTGTCAACAACAAGGCGAAACCGACACCCACTGCTGTGGCAATATACATGTGAACCGAAACCAGCCCGTGGAGATAATATAAAAGGCCTAATGCGACTGCGACACATATGAACGTGAGAGCGCTCATCCATCGCATCAGACGCCAGTAACGCGACCAAGCCATGCCGGCATATAGGGGATCATCTAGCTGCGATGGACCGGGCAATTTTTACATCTCCATTGGAATTATCCCCTCTTTGGACCTTATTGGATTTGCCATCAAGTCCAACTTCCCGCAAAAATATGCTATGTTGATGCCACATAATAAAGAATCAGGGATGTTTTGAAGCATGGGAAGAGGGCGCACATGACGATACAGGCTATATTGCAGGGACGGGAAGGACAGATCTTCAGTTGTTCGGCAAACCATAGCGTTGCCGAAGCTGTTGCCATATTGGCCGAGAAAAGGATCGGGGCATTGCCTGTTCTCGATGGAGATCGGGTGGCAGGCATTTTTTCCGAGCGAGATGTCCTGCATTGCCTGCAAGACCTTGGTGCCGCAGCGATGGACAAGCCGGTATCCGAAGTGATGACGGCTGATGTTATTTCGGTCGACCTGCAAAAGAGCGCAATCGGAGCACTGTCTTTGATGACTAAGCGGCGTATCCGCCATTTGCCTGTGGTTGAAGATGACAAGCTGGTCGGCTTTATATCTATCGGCGATCTGGTGAAGTACCGGATCGACAAGATTGAGAGCGAAGCAGCGGCTATGCGCAACTATATACAAAGCGCTTAGTTTGTCGAAAAACTAACGGATCGACACCCCGACAGTATCAAAATAGGCAAGGCTCTTTTCTCGGACTGCTGTGGCGCGTGCGACAGGATCGGGATAGCGGTCGCGATAAGCTTTTGACCGGACTTCCAGACTGAGTGGGATTGCCGGGGGCAGGGCAGTTAATATGTCAACAAGCGGTAAGCTGCCTTCTCCCGGTACGTTGCGCAAATCGATGGCATCTTCCAGATAGGAATCGAAATCATCGGAGCACTGCAGGTTGCCATCACAGATCTGGCTATATGCTAGCAAACCGACGTCCACAGCTTTCAGACTGGCTACGGAATGACCGGCGCGTTGAAAATGCAAGCTGTCAATCAGCACGGCCGCTGCCGGGTGATCGCATCGCGCTACAATATCCAGAGCGGAATCAAGCGATTGTACTGCGGTTATCATCAAGAATTCCAGCGACACGCGGATATTGGCTGGTGCAGCCCATTCGCAAAGTTGATGCAATGCCGCCGCTGTTCGGTCCGGGTTGGGTTCTGCGCTGACGACCAGAATATTGGGTGCGCCCAGCTCCGCTCCAGCATCTACTATCAGGCGATGATCGTCAGTAAGTTCCCCGCCTTCTGGAATCCATACGACCTCAACATCAAGCACAGATAGGCCATGCTGTTTGATTGCCGCCATGGTGGCTCTGGCTTGTTCGGGTGTCCACTGCTTGGGTTCAATGGTGAAGCCGACATGGCTGAATCCTGCTTGCCCGGCTGCATCGGCGATTTGATTAGGCCGAAATTCTGGAAGAGTACCAGCAGCCAAAGACAATATGTGATCCATAGGCTTGGCCTAACCAATGACTGTCTCAATACAATGCGCGCTTTTAAGAGGGCCTTGCAGTGGGTTGCTCATCGGGTTTTGGGTCTGGGGCCTTTTTCCGGAAGATGAGTTGGATAACTTCCATCAGCGTCGGTTTGGCCATTAGCCATAGCAAACCAACATAGGCGAGGCCGCCTATTGCAACCAATATTGCAAGCCGAGCATAAACAATCATCTCCGGCAAAAACTGGTCCGCAAAATAAACGACCGCTGCCATTGCAATAGAGGTCGACAGTCCAGGCCAAATTGCCGCAGCCAGTTCTTTGCCACCAATTCCGATGTGCCGGTAGGACTGAAAGAAAGTGAAAAGTGTCAGCAGCGGGAAGGCAACAACCCAACCCCAGGCGAGACCAATGGCGCCCCATTGCAGGCCAATGATAAAGGTGATTGGCATTAATATAGCCCCAACGAAAGAAGCGCGGGCCGTAATCTGGGGTTTGCCGACCGCGTTATTTGCGGGGGCGAATAATATTTGCAGCGTCATTACCGGCATAGCCAAAGCTAGAATGCTTACAAAAGGCGCCATTTCGAGCCATTTGGGACCAAATAGGCTGCCGACCAAGGGCGCTGCTGTAACTGACATGCCGAGATATAACGGGCAGGAGATCAACATGATCAAACGCACTGCCTTGAGGAATGACCAGCTCAAGGCCTTGGGATCGTGCTGCAAACGGGAATAGGCCGGGAATGCTACTTCATTGAGAGGCGGTACAAATTTTGCGGCGAAGATCGTCGTGAGAAATAGAGCTTCAGCATAGAGACCCAGTTCGTGCGGGTCGAGGACGCGGCCGGCGATAAAAATGTCGGCCTGACTTTGAATGGTCCAGAACAAATG
>CANLSQ010000004.1:0-117500 GCA_947493955.1 uncultured Sphingomonadaceae bacterium | reverse complement strand
ATACCAAGGCGCTTGAGAGAAGTATTCTGAAGGAACTCGGCAAATTACCTCCGTAACTTCGGGAGAAGGAGGCCCTGCATGAAGGCAACTTTTTGCAGGGGGCACAAGCTGGGGGGTAGCGACTGTTTAGCAAAAACACAGGGCTCTGCTAAGTCGGCTTCAAGACGACGTATAGGGTCTGACGCCTGCCCGGTGCTCGAAGGTTAAGAGGAGGAGTGCAAGCTCTGAATTGAAGCCCGAGTAAACGGCGGCCGTAACTATAACGGTCCTAAGGTAGCGAAATTCCTTGTCGGGTAAGTTCCGACCTGCACGAATGGCGTAACGACTTCCCCACTGTCTCCAGAATATGCTCAGCGAAATTGAATTCTCCGTGAAGATGCGGAGTACCCGCGGTTAGACGGAAAGACCCCGTGCACCTTTACTGCAGCTTCAGAGTGGCATTAGGAAAGAATTGTGTAGAATAGGTGGGAGGCTTTGAAACTTGGGCGCCAGTCCGAGTGGAGCCATAATGTGAAATACCACCCTATTGTTTTCTGGTGTCTAACCTAGATCCGTTATCCGGATCAGGGACCCTCTGTGGCGGGTAGTTTGACTGGGGCGGTCGCCTCCTAAAGAGTAACGGAGGCGCGCGATGGTGGGCTCAGGACGGTTGGAAACCGTCTGTTAGAGTGCAATGGCATAAGCCCGCCTGACTGCGAGACTGACAAGTCGAGCAGAGACGAAAGTCGGTCATAGTGATCCGGTGGTCCCTCGTGGAAGGGCCATCGCTCAACGGATAAAAGGTACGCCGGGGATAACAGGCTGATGATTCCCAAGAGCTCATATCGACGGAATCGTTTGGCACCTCGATGTCGGCTCATCACATCCTGGGGCTGGAGCAGGTCCCAAGGGTTTGGCTGTTCGCCAATTAAAGTGGTACGTGAGCTGGGTTCAGAACGTCGCGAGACAGTTTGGTCCCTATCTGCCGTGGGCGTCGATAATTGAAAGGAGTTGACCCTAGTACGAGAGGACCGGGTTGAACATACCTCTGGTGTACCAGTCATGCCGCCAGGCGTGCCGCTGGGTAGCTATGTATGGACGGGATAACCGCTGAAAGCATCTAAGCGGGAAGCCTCCCTTAAGATAAGTTATCATAGAGTCGTGGGAGACCACCACGTTGATAGGCTGGGTGTGGAAGTGCAGTAATGCATGTAGCTAACCAGTCCTAATTACTCTATTCGCGCTTGTAGAATCCCGCCATCAACAACAATGTTGGACCAAGAAATTGGATAATCTACTTGTCGTTGATGCTGGACATTATAAGCTCAGCCCACGGTAATATGTGCATGGATTAAACATGCATATCTTACCAACGATATATCGATTAAAAGACCCGTGATTACAGCTTATGCGCTTGCTTCATTGCTTGGTGGCCATAGCGTCTGTGCCCCACCCGATCCCATCTCGAACTCGGCCGTGAAACCAGATTGCGCCGATGGTACTTTGTCTTAAGGCATGGAAGAGTAGGTCGTCGCCAGGCATTGCAGCAGGCGCATTGAGATGTAGTCACGAGGAAGTAACCCATTCACTTTTTCAAAAAGCGGCCTGTCCATCGAGTGGGCCGGCCGCTTTTTTAGTTTTGGCAGCTGTTGCAATATGGCTTCCAGTGGTGGCGCGGGATGGAGCAGTCCGGTAGCTCGTCAGGCTCATAACCTGAAGGTCGTAGGTTCAAATCCTACTCCCGCAACCAACAAAAAGCCGCTGACCTAATGGGTTGGCGGCTTTTTTGTGTCTGGCGCAAAGGGGAAGTTTCAGGACTCTATTCCTTCGTCCTAATGCTTTGCTCTTCTCGTGCGGGTACCCAGGTGATATTTGGCTCGCTATTTTCAGCAAGGACCAAAGGAGCCCCAGGAGCGCTAATATCAGCATTGCGAATTTCGATATTGGCTGGCGCATCATTATCAAAAAGAAAAACCGGCGCATCATTATCTTCTGCGGCGCGTACGACGGGCCTGTCGATCACATATTTTGCGCTGCCCCCATGGAAGGAGAAGTGGGAAGCCCGGCCGGACCCGCCACGTGATCGCGGATCTTCACTACGGCATCTTTCCACTTCGCCGCTGCCCCAAAAGCGGAAATTGCGCTTGTTATCTTTGGCCACGCAATCGGACAGTCTGACATCGGTTGATTTCAAATCAAACCCTCCGTCCGTGCTGCCTGTGGCAACGCAATTCAGATACTGGATCGCCTTATTGCCTCGCTCGTCAGTAAAACCGTCTCCGTTCCAGTAATCGCTGCCAGACCTGCCCCGCTCGGCAAAACCATGTGCCTCACAGCGACGATAGATGATGGACCGTGCTTCATCGTCGAGAACAAAGCCGGCGCAATATCGTTCTGTCTCTGTCCCGGCCCGCGCAATCACATCTTCAATGAGACCGTCTCGCGATCCATAACGAATACGGGTCATGGCTCTGCTGATGTCGTCTCCTGTAATCCGGCGCAATGTGAAATTGGTCAATGACGCGGGTGTAGATCGGTCTGAAGCGGTATTTTCAAGAAACCGATACAGATCGCGCCCCTCAACATCTTCAACAACCAGGCTGTCTGTCGCAACATTCACCCGAATGGCACCATTGCCGAGATTGAAGAAGCCCGAGTTTCTGATCACCAATCCCGATTGGGCTCTTAGTCCTTCTCCTGAGCCATCGCCTTTGAAAGTGCGGCCATTTATTGTTGCTGCGTTGGTAGAATGAGACCTTCCGGCCAGAGACGCCAACACGAGAGCGGAGATAACAGTTCGGCGGTCTGGATGGTTCACGATATCACATTCCTGCCATGGTTATGCCCGCCATGAAACGGTGCCGGGAAAATTGACGCCCCGGAAACGTGCCTGAAGCATCCTGTTCGCGAAAATCATATTGGGCGTGGAGCGCAAAGCGCGGCGCCAGACGCCATTCGGCGCGCATCTTTGTACTGGTGATATTATAGCGCCGGTCGATATCCTGGAAGCGGTCGCGCTCGTAACCAGCGCTCGCACTGATGACAAGATTGCGTAACAATTCATAGTCCGCCGTCAGCGAGAAAGATGTTGCAACAAAAGCGCC
Organism: uncultured Sphingomonadaceae bacterium; assembly: GCA_947493955.1. GTDB lineage: Bacteria > Pseudomonadota > Alphaproteobacteria > Sphingomonadales > Sphingomonadaceae > Parasphingorhabdus. The sequence continues at coordinate 114,417 of CANLSQ010000004.1, read as the reverse complement.
TGACCCCAGTGTTGAGGACTCTTCAACCCCGCGATTGGCTCGCGCCGTCAGCGTGACCAGGGGTGTTACAAAATATTCCGCCTTGGCCTTGACGGCAAAACCATCGACATCTTCAAAGCCTGGATCCTCAAAATTTTGCTTGAAATAGCCAACCCCGATTTCCGAACGGATCAGTTTGCTGAGCTGAAAACTGGTCCCGGCGGTAATTTCATAGCCTTTGGAGTCTCTGGATGGAGAAAGCGCCGGTTGTGTCGCATAGTCCCGCCGATTGACACTTCCGTTGATAAATACAGATGTGTCGGGGCTGATCGCGAATTCAGCAGCCAGATCTGACGTAAACAGTGTTCGATTGCGAAAGTCCTGATCCACCGGCGCGTCCAGACCGTCTCGTCCGTCCTTATAATCACGGGTTTCAACCCCGACGCGACCGGCAATACGCAACCGATTGAAACTTTGTGCTGCGCCGAGAAATGCAGAAGCATAGCGATATTGTACTGGCTCTTGCAGATTAAGTGGAGAGGCGGGATCAGTTCTATCTTCTGTGGCTTGTCCGTTGCGGGTTCCGATATAGATCTGACCATCCCGGCTGGCGTCAAGCCTTCCGCGGAGACCCAATGTATAGTCCGTGGTGCTCTGACTATCGGTGCTTAAATATTGCCGACGGTCTACCTCTGCCGCGGTCGCGATATTGAAACTGCCAAGCTGTGTAGATGCGGTAACTTTGGGCCTGACCCGCACGATCAGGTCATCACTGGCATCGCGCACTGCAAAGATATTACTGTCATAAAGTGTGTCGATATTGATACTGGGCATGATCTCAACTCCATCGACACGGTACGGCACCGGGTCATATTCGGGCTGAGGTCGATCAAGAACGCCAAGCTGATCGTTCCTCTTGAACTGGAGGCTATCCTCTCGAAAATCTTCCAGCACGTCGGATTGTTGAGCATAGGCGTTGCTTGGCAGCATAGCGGCAAAGATCAGCGGCAAAATAAGAGCCTGATAAGACGTAAAAACTGTGTCGCTGGCGGTTCGTTTTCCGACAGCACGCATGGGGCCAAATTGACGCATATCCGCTTCAATTCCTTGTCTTGCCCCAAGGTTGAACAATTGCCCGAGAGCGTCAGCTACACGGCATTCATGCTATTCTCTATCACATGCCAGTAACGGCGTGCCGCCTTTTCCGGTGTATAGTCTTTGGTGCGGGTCAAAGCGAGATCAGCGAAGCGTTTGCGGGTCTCATCATCCTGAAAATAGAGCAAAGAATCGGCCATTGCGGTAACATCGTTGCACGGAACCAGGACGCCAAAATCAACTGGAGTCATCTCTTCAATCGCCAGATTGTTCTTGTTAGCGAGAATTTCTGAGGGGCCGGATTTGCAATTGGTGGAAACTACCGCAGTGCCGGTACTCATCGCTTCGACCAGTCCGTTGGGGAAGCCTTCGGCATTGGATGGCAGCACAAAAAATTGCGCTCCGGCCAGAAGGGGGAAAGGGTTTTGGATGAAGCCGGTCAGGATGATCTGTGGCTCCAGCCCATGATCAGCAATTTTCTGTTCAAGAGTGGCGCGGAGCGGCCCTTCGCCGATGATGATTAGCTTTCCCGGCATTGATGCGGCAGCAAAAGCATCAATCAATAGGCTAAAATTCTTGTTCTCTACCAACCGGCCTATTGCGACAATGTAAGGTTCATCCGGATGGACAGGATATTTTTCAAGTGCCTGCCGGGCGATGCGGACGGTATCAACCGGATTGGAAATCACGCTGATGATATCGTCCGGAATGGCAAACGCATCCGACAGATCATCCGCTACGCCCTGTGATACGGCAATGATATGTGTGGCATGGCGATAGGAAAGCTGCACTAGCATGCGACTAAGGCGCCCGAATAGCCCTTTGCCAAGATGCGCGCTGGTATTAACCCGTTCACTGATAATCCAGGGGCAACCTTTGCCTGCTCTGCTGGCCCAGTTCGCTACGTTTGATCGGGTTAGAAAACTCAGCGTTGCAGCAGGGCGCAGGGATCGTTCCAGCGCACGTAATTGCCGAATGGATTGCAACAGGCTGCCACGGCAATCCAGCTGATGGACAGTGATCCAGTCCGGCACTTCATAGGCGGCTGGTTCATCGTCCAGCAAAGCGAGCGATATATCATATTGATCGCGATAAGGATTCGAGTGTCGAAGCAAGGCAGCCATAACCCGCTCTGCACCTCCGCCTGTCAAACTGTTGATGATGAAGAGAATTGTTGCTCGCAAAAAATTCAACCTCAGGGGGACAATCTACTTCTAGATATCAAAGCCCGAACGGCAGCAAAATTGTTCGGCGATATAACGCACAGATTTCGCGTTGACGGGAAGGAACCGCAATAAAAGAAAATCCATTCAGAACAAAAAGATCAGCAATCCAATCGCGATGATGATCCAAATGAACAGTCCGGAAACAACGATGATCCGTGTCCTTTGCGGCAGCTGTGCTGCCTTTTCGGATGCGGAAGACGGCTGGAAAGCACCAGGATCATCAAGCTGTTCTTCAGCATTGCCATCCAATGTCGAAGGAGGGTCAGAAAGTATCCGCGCACTAACCGTATCGCCTGACAAATTGGATCGACTGGATCCAGCTGTATCGCCGCCTTTCTTGTCCAATTACGCCTCCCCTGTTCCAGCCTGTCTGGAACCAAAAAGTCAGGCAGGGTGCAATTGCGCTTTGAAATGGCTTCTGATTGCCCCTGATTCCACCTTCCTAAATAGCGAAAAACCACAAATAATGGCATAAAAAATTACACCTTCTATTTGCCACAGGGCCATGGTTGCCAAGTTCATGAAAAGGAATGACAAATGCGCGAACAACAATATCGCGCGGTCTTCAGTGGGCGCTCGCATGGCCAATTTGATCATGGTAACCCAGAAAAACAACAGCAGGAAAACGCCGGCCCAGCCCAGTTCGTAGAGATAGGCGACAATTGTATTATGGGGGTAGACTTTGAATATCTCCTCCCAACTGTCCGGACCGAAGCCAATCAGATGATTGAGCGTCGACCCATCAAGCCAGGCGTATATATATCCTGACCATATATAGAGCCGACCCGACAACAAACGCCGCTCGTCAAACGAAAATTCTGCTTGTGGTTTGATATATTGACCGGGGTCGCCGAAAAACACTGCGAGGTCATTGAAGCGTTCGGCTGAGAAACCGGCTAGCATGAAAACTCCGGCTACCGTGATTATCGATATGATGACGGCCAATATGACTCGCTGTTCCCGAACGAAAGAGAACATGGTGCTACTCACCAACTGTATCGCTGCAACCGGCAAAACCGCGAGCATGGTTGTCCGGTAGTTGGCCAGCACGATCCCGCCAAGCAATCCGATGGATAGAAGACCTCTTAGCACCCGCGCCGATGAGCTCGCAAAGCACAAGACCACGAAAAACGTGGCCATGGCAATGGAGAAGGTGGCCTCATGGTTATAGCCGCCGATGTAACTGCTTGAGCCGTCAAATTCCGACGCTTTGACCGCGCCTAGGCCAATTGACAGCAACTGGAAAACAGCCAGAGGCGCAAAAGCCCAGAGCAGGCGCGCAAAGAACCGGGCGCCTTCATTTTCCAAGAGTGCACGATAGATAGCAATCATCAGCACCATGAAATATATATGTTTCACGGCGGCATTGAGTGCCGTAAATATTCCATCATTGGCGGCGGCACTGATCAACGATAGCAGGATCAGCGCGTAGACGGGTGTTAGCGGCTTCAGCAGATAATGCCGAGGAGTCACCAGCAGTAGGCCTGTACCGGCAACAGCTACGGAACCAATGGCATTCCAGCTTAGACCGGCGACGGCTGGCGAAAAAGTGATTTCATGAAAAGCGCTCATGATATAGCGCAGCCAAATGGCAAAAATCACAAAGCGCGCCGGATAACCGCGCACTTTCTTGAGCGCCAATACCATTGGAACGGCCATGAAGAGTGTAACCAGCGCCAGAACTGGCAAAGGTAAGGATGGTGCTCCTCCCAGGTCGCCGCCGATCATTGGCTATCCTTTTGGATATCTGAGGAGAATATGGCCAAAACCGCGTGTTCCCGGGCCTCCCTTAAGCATAATATTCCTTGTAGCGCTTGAAATAGAGGCCTGCGTCGCCAAAGCCCGTCCGCGCCTGTTCAATCACATCCACACGGCTTAAAACGACTCCAGACACGTTGGCGCCGACATCATCCAGCTGATGCAAGGCGATTTCCGCTGCCTTGGCCGGGGTTTTCTTCCACTGCACCAGAAAGACCACCATATCTGCGAGCGCTGCCAGCATCCGGGATTCTGCCACTGGCAGCACTGGCGCCGTATCCAGAACGACAAATTGGAACTGACCGCGCAATTCCTTGAGCAGGTCGGACATGGCTTCGGAACCCATGAGGTCAAACGGCGTGTCTTCATCAGGCTTTTGGCCAAGAAAATACACGCCGCTATCTTTATCATGGACGACGGCCTGACTCAGCGCGGCCTCGCCGTTCAAGACATCTGTAAGTCCGTAGGTTATAGATTTAGCCAGGGAACGGGATGATGCCTGTCGGCGGGAATCGCAGTCCACCAAAAGTGTGCGGATGTCGGATCGGGCAGCAGCGCCAGCCAGACATATTGCGGAACTCGTCTTGCCTTCTCCGGGCAGCGCCGATGTGACCGAGATGATTTTCGTCTTATGACGGCCAGGCGCCATTGCCAGTGTGGTCTTAAGCGCACGAAAAGCTTCGGCAAAAGCCGATTTGGGATGATCGATCAAAAATTGGGGCGGCCATGGCTTTGGATCACCGGACTTTTTGACTTCCGGAAGTGAGTTGATTTCTGGGATAGACCCTAAAGCATTGATTTTCAGGCGCTTCTCGATGGCTTCGGCGGTCCTTAGACCATTCTCAAGAAACTCCCGACCTGCGACAACAGCGGTCGAGGACGCGCCCGCGGCCACCAATGCAATGGCTACATACAATAACGGGTTCGGGGAAACAGGAAGAACCGGAATAGCGGCCCGTGATACTTCTTTAGCCCCGCTGCTCTCCGTGCCTTGACGCGCCACAGATTCTTTATAGCGATCCAGAAAGCCTTGATATAGTTCCCTAGCGGAAGCAGCATTGCGTTCCAGCTCGCTGAGCCGCACCGACGCATCGCTGTCCACCGCCAAACGATTTTGCAGCCCTGCTATAGACGATGCAATGGACGAGGTGCGTCCACTGGCGGCACTGGCTTCGGTTTTCAGACTCGATACAATCCTCCCGACTTCGGCGGCGATTTGGGTGTCGATGTCGGCGAGCTGGCTTTGCGCCTTGATCAGGCTGGGGTGACGCGGTCCATAGCGGGTCGACAGGTTCGCAACTTCGGCGCTGGCCACCGAGCGCTGAGCCCGCAAAGCGCCTACTACTTCGGACTCGAGCGCGACTCCCAGGCTTTCTCCGGACAAGCCTTGAGACATTTGCGCCCTAGCGGTCGACAAACGTGCATTGGCTGCGGCTTCGGCGGCTCGCGCTTCGGCCAGCTGTGTATTGAGAACCGATAGTTCTTGCTGTGTAATTGAGCTGACATCCGTGGCGGCGAATAGCCCTTCGTCAGAACGGTATCTTGCGACCTGCGCTTCGGCAGCCAATACTTCCCCGCGCAATTCTTCCAGCCTTGTTTCGAGCAGGTCTGCGCTCCGTTGGGTGGAGCCTTGCTCCCCTTCAACCTGGGTTAGCAGATATTCATCGATCGTAGCATTGGCGATGTTCGCGGCCATCTTCGGGTCTTCGGACTCATATCGAACGGCAATAGCGTAAGAAACGCCTTCTCGCTGGACAGTTAGCGAGCCGCCCAAGATACGAATGGCCCGGTCGCGTGCTGCTTGTTGCTGTTCTGATGTCTGTGGTCCTTGGCCATTTGTCTTCAAAAGTGCAGGGTTAAACTCAGGCTCTTCTGTGAGTTTTAATGCATCGACCACCCGTCCAGCAATGAAAGGGGATTGCAATATCTCCACCGTGGTATCGACGGTGGGGGAATCAGTTGTCAGCGCCGGTGTATCACTATTTACCGGAACTACTTCCTCCGCCTGTCGTTCGACAACCATGGTTGCGGTAGCGAGATAGCTGGGTGGGGTCATGAAATAGACAGTGGCCGTTGCGATCATGGCCAATGCCGACACCAAGATGACCGGAACGATGTGCTTGCGAAAAGCGCGGCCGATAGCACGTAAATCTAAGAGTTCATTACCTTCTTCGACAACAAACCTGTCGAGCGGAAGCGGTGTTTCCGACATTTTATTCATGGCCGTCAGCTCCAAACAAAACAGCCCCCTGCATTTATGCCCGTAATTTTTCCCCCAGTCTAAGTCCCCCAGTCTAAATCATCATGTTCCCTTGATTGCGCGGTAAATCTTGTGGCGCAATGTTGGCGGCATTAACCGTGCGGCCTCGATCATCAGGAAAAGTCCAAAACCTTCCGGCAAGCATAAATTGCGCGAGAATTGCGACGAGATTTCGCCGCCCTTGAAAGAAAAGCGCGCATAGAGGCCGATTTGCTGGTTGATCAGCTTGCGCAGCAATGTCCTTTCTTCCTCACTTGCCGTTGCCATCATTGCCCGGGCCGTGTTGACCAATATGGGGATGCTGTCGGGATTGGTGGTTTTGCTAACCTTGTTATCGGTATCGCGATGAAATTCAGCACTGACCTTTGGCACATAGGTAAAAGGCGCATGGGATAGAGCGCGTAGCCACATGTCCTTGTCACCGCCGCGTACTGCTTTTCCGGCTGGAAACGGTCCTGCCCGGTGAAGCAGATCATGACGAAACGCGGCTGCGCTGGTCCAGATCGGGCACTCTCCACTTTGCACCCAGATATCAAGAGCCTCTCGAAAATCGGCGCTGCGCCCTGCAACGCTGGCAAGGGCATCCGTCATTTTGGAAGGTTTTCGATGGTCAGTAAAAACATGATCATAGCGTGTTGCAACACATCCAGCCTCCGGTGCTGCTTCAATCGCGGCTGCCATGTCTGCAAGATGAGACGGATGCCAGATATCGTCTGCATCAAGGAAAGCGATCCAATTGCCGTTGGCTTCGGCCATTCCCAAATTACGCGCTGCATATCCACCCGGTCCCGGTGTGTCCCGAAACAGTAGGCGAATACAAGGGTCAGTCATCTTTGAAAGGATTGCGGCGCTGCCATCGGTGGATGCATCATCGATGAGGATGATCTCGCTCGGTGGCCGTGTCTGTTGCAACGCGCTGGCTACGCTTGCGGTGACATGCCTGGCCTTGTTGTGGACCGGAATGACAACAGAGAATCTTGGATCAATCATTCTATCCCGTTTTTTGCAGTGCCGAAGATAATGTGTTGCTTGACATCGACGAATGGATTTTTCGCCTTGCCAGCAGCGCGATACAGGCATTTATAGAACCTAGCTCCTTCGTTGTGCAATGCAGTAAAGATCGTTCGGTCTGGGGATTCGAACGACCGAACCCGGACGACTTTTTAATCCGCATCTTCAAATGCCGGACAAAGGAACTTTAATGGCGCGTGGCTCGGTACGGACCAAGATTTTCGTCATAAGTATGCGCAACGCCGGTGAAAGGCGTCGGATATTTGCGGAAAGCGAGATACCGGATTCGATAGACTGGGCGTTTTTCGATGCCCTCGAAGTGTTGCATCCCGACCTTCATTACAATGAAGACCAGGCAATCATTGCCAAGGGTCGACCGCTGACCACTGGCGAGCGTGGCTGCTATTCGAGTCACTATGCACTGTGGAAGCAATTGGTGGACGATGACGTGGATCAATATGTCATTCTGGAAGATGATATTCTTGCTGACTGGAGTTTTATCAGGCCGCTGATTGTCGAAGATCATGCGGAAACTGGTCGTGATTACATCCGGCTCTATTACAAAAAACCTGCGCCTGCCCGGATATTGGAGAAAGATTTCATTTGCCGGACCACACGGCTAATTGAGATATCCGGATATTGCTTTGGGACCCAAGCTTACTTGCTCACTAAAAACGGAGCCAACCGGTTCCTCGCCCAAACCCGCGATGTGGTCCGACCGATTGACGATCAGATGGATCGGTCATGGATACATGGCATAGCTAATCTCGCGGTTTTCCCTTTTCCCGTACTGGAACGGTCGGTCCCCAGTGAGATCGGAATATCCCGTTTCGATGCCTATAAAATTCCGGAACGATTGAGGCTGAAGCGCTTCATATCGCGGAACCGCGAGCGCGCCAGCTATCAATTGCGGGGCCGCCGCCCTTTCCGATTTCAGCTCTAGCCAATGGGTGATCAGCACATGACGGAAAAGAGCAGTGATTTTTCTGACAATGCTTCGGCATTGTTTGATGATTCACTACGCCAGAAAACGAAGAAATCTCTGTGTTGGACGGTGACCAAGGCGCTGAGCGATCAGGTCTTCTCGCTGGCGATATTCATCCTGCTGGCCCGGTTGCTGACCAAGGAGGAGATAGGCATCTTCGCTATGGTTTATGTCTTTTCGGAAATCGGCAGGATCATTGCGACTGGTGGTCTGGTGCAGCTTATCGCGCGGGCGAAAAAGATCGATAACCTTCAGATTAACACTATTTTCTGGACGAATATGGGCATCGCGTTCGCCTATGTAGCGCTGATCTGGATTTGCGCGCCGCTGCTGGCGGATTTGCTGAACCAGCCGGGATTGGTATGGCCACTGCAAATATTGTCGCTGGCACTGCCGATTAATGCGCTGGGCGCCTCACATTTTGCGCTGCGCCTGCGCGAGTTTGGGCATAAAACTGTGGCGATGCGCTCAATTCTGGCCGGAATCATTGGTGGCAGTGCCGCTGTGGTGGCCGCGTTGTCGGGCTGGGGTATCTGGTCGCTGGTGCTGCAACGCTGCGTGGCGGAGACCGTGAGTACCGTTCTTGCCTGGGCTTCTTATCGCTGGGTACCGGGACTGAAGTTTGACTGGGTACAAGCGAAACGGAATTTTGCCTTTTCCAGTAACCTGACGATTGCACAGCTGATTTTTCTTATGCTTGTGCGGATACAGGATTTGCTGATTGGAGCCAGTCTAGGTGCGGCTGCCGTTGGTGTTTACCGCGTGGCCTGGCGATCCACCGAAATGTTTGCCAATGCCGCGATACAGCCATTCTCGCAGGTTGGTTTACAAACCTATTCCCGGCTGCAGGATAATCCGGCCGCGATGCAAAAAGCCTATAAGGCAATGCTCGGCATCTGTTCCGCGTTGTCCTTTCCAGCCTTGGTCGGTTTTGGTGTTATCGCGCCTGATCTGGTGCCGCTCGTATTTGGCAGCAAATGGCAGGCGTCCGGCAATCTTGCCCAGATATTCGCTTTCATGGCGATACCCTATACGTTGAACTTCTTTGCATCCCCGGTCCTCTCTGCAGTGGGGAATACACATCGTCAGCGAACACTGGCGATTATTCAGCTGGTATCGACGTTGGTCCTTACTCTCTTGGCCTTGCCCTATGGATTGACCGCAGTTGCCATAGCCTATGTTGTTCGTTCTTATCTGACTTTGCCACTTCAGATGCATTTCCTGAAAGAAGCCTCCGGTATTGGCGCCAAGGCCAGTTTTGATGCGATTAAGGCGCCTTTTTTTGTGTCGACCATAATGGGGCTGTTGCTTTGGACCGGCTTGCAACTTTTCTCAGCTGGACAGCCTCTCTCATGGAAAGGGCTGTTAATCACCATAGCTGGGGCCGCTCTGTTTTACACTGCAGGCCTGCTCATGATTTCCGCAACTTATCGTCGTTTGGTCTCAGATTTTCTGCCTCTGAAGGAGCTTTCCCCCCATGCCTGAACAACTCACACTTTCAAACGATCCGGCTACAGCTACCCTGGATCACCTCCGACAGGAAATATCGGATAAGATCGAGCCGATGATTGATGAACTGCCTTATGCGTTGCTGGACTTCCCGGATCATTCCAACGTCGGTGACTCTGCCATCTGGCTGGGCGAAAAGCGCTTTTTTAAGGAGCATGCCCAATCACCATCTTATGTCAGTAGTTTGAAATCCCATGTGTCTAATCAAATGGAGCAGGCAATTGGTGGTGGGACCATCTTCCTGCATGGTGGCGGGAATTTTGGCACCATCTGGAAATCACATCAGGATTTCCGGATAGATCTAATGGGCCGCTTCCCAGGCCAGAAAATCATACAGCTGCCGCAGTCTATCTACTTTGACAACTATGATGCCGTGGATGAAACAGCACGTGCCATCGAAAAACACGGTAGTTTCACACTGCTTGTGCGGGATCAAAGATCCTATGAATTTGCGCGGTGTCATTTCCAGTGTGAAGTCTCTCTATGCCCCGATATGGCGTTTTATATGGAGCCGTTGGAGCGGCAAGATCCTGTCCATGACTTCTACTACCTGATGCGCACCGATTTTGAACGATCAGTCATGGGTAAGGCCAGTCATCCAGGTCACTCAGTCGAAATCGGCGATTGGCTGACCGAAGACAAACTGCAGATGAAGATGGCCTCGGCGGCTTCCAAATTAATGGATTTTGGCCAAAGCCCTGATACCGCCCGAGCCATGAAATATGATCGTTTGGCGCAGACTCGGTTAAACCGCGGCGTTGGTCTTTTGTCGTCTGGCCGTGTTGTTGTGACCGACCGTCTACACGGGCATATCATATCCACTTTGCTTGCGATCCCGCATGTCACGCTCGACAATAGTTATGGCAAGCTTCAGAACTTCATTCAGGCATGGACATCTGAAATTCCCTTTATGCGGACTGCAGACACGCTTGAAGAAGCGCAGGACCTGGCGGAAGGGCTATTGTCATGAAGGTGGCGGTCACAGGACTCCGTGGTATTCCAGATGTCATGGGTGGTGTGGAAACGCATTGCGAAGAAATGCTACCGCGCGTCAAGGCCATTCAGCCGAACCTCGATATCACGGTATTCGCGCGCGCGCCTTACGTGAAAGATCCGAAATATGATTTTCGAGGTGTTTCTGTTGTCAGTGTTTCATCCCCTGTTTCGGTTTGGCAAGAGGCGATAGTCTCGACCTTCAATGCCATTATGGCAGCACGGCGGCAGGGCATGGATGTGATTCACATTCACGCAATAGGGCCGGCTTTGCTAACTCCACTGGCGCGGTTAATGGGCCTGAGGGTAGTCGTCACACATCATGGCGAAGACTATAAGCGCGCCAAATGGGGACGATTTCCACGCTTTGCGCTTAAGACGGGTGAACGGTTCGGCCTATGGTTTGCCAATCATGTGATTGCCGTATCCCCATCGCTGACAAAGCGGCTGCAACAGTCGTTCCCCAAGGCCAGTCGCCGTATTTCCTACATTCCCAACGGGGCCCCGGAACTTCCTGCAGCACCCGGTGATGCTTTGTCGCGTTTTTCACTGGAGCGGGGCAAATATGTTCTTGCGGTTGCGCGACTGGTACCGGAAAAAGGTCTGCACGACCTTATCAAGGCGCATGCCCAGATAGATGATGGTCGGAAATTGGTAATTGTCGGGGGTGCTGATCATGCCAGCGATTATTCAGAATCGTTGCTCAAACTTGCCGATGAAAACATCATATTCACCGGCTTACAGGATCGCGGCACATTGCGGGAACTTTATGAAAATGCCGATCTTTTTGTAATGCCCTCCTATCATGAGGGGCTACCTATTGCTGCGCTGGAAGCAGGATCCTGTTCCACACCAATGCTGCTCAGCGATATTCAGCCCAATCTTGATATCGGTTTGCCCGAAAGCGATTATTTTCCCGTTGGAAATACAGGTGCGCTGGCGGAAGCACTGAACCGGCCTACCTATTTATACCGAGTTGATGCAGCGGAATTCCGGCGGAAATTTGATTGGGATCAGATCGCAATGCAAACGTCATCCGTTTACCAAAAAATCATGGCAGGGCAGGGTGGTTCAAAAGCTGTTGCGATGGACAATCACACCAAAGGTACGGGCCAAGATCAGTAGATCGAAACCGGGCGACCATCGCTGGATATATTCCAGATCTGATGCAAGCCGGTTTTCCAGATCCTCTTGTGTCATGGTCGCTCCCCGAAAACCGCGCACCTGCGCCAAACCGGTGAGGCCGGGCACCGTCGCGTGGCGCAGCCAGTAATTGCGGTCGATTTCCCAGAACAGTTTGCTGTCGGCTTTGGAACCCAAAGCATGAGGCCGTGGTCCGACAAGGCTCATTGTTCCGACCAGCACATTGAACAACTGTGGCAGTTCATCAATGCTGGTGGCGCGAATGAAACGGCCGACGCGGGTGATCCGGTCATCATCGCGGTCCGTTGAGCGATCGCCGTTCAAATCACGCAAATCATCACGCATGCTACGAAATTTGTAGATGTGAAACAGTCGGTTACCGTGACCCAATCGTTTCTGTTTGAATAATATCGGGCCGGGGCTTTCGAGTTTGATCGCGATGGCTGTAATTATCATCAATGGCGTGAGGAAGAGAATCGCCAATGATACCAGAACCAGATCCATTCCACGTTTCAACCATAGTTGCTTACGGGTCAGTGGCTTCACCTGCGAAGGATGAAGCGGCAACTCACAATATTTGGCCACCGGTGCAAACCGGTAATGGCGATGGACTTCGCCCGTCACGCCTGTGCTTTTCAGGACCAGAGCCCAATCGCAATGCCGCTCACCAGGGCAAGCCACTATCACGCGGTCGATTGACTGAAATAGATTTCCCAACCGGTTCAGCATGACGGGATCGGAAACATCCGGGTTCAAACCAATGTCCTTGGCGTGGATCACTTGCTTATCTCTGATCGGGCCGTGGGGAACGCCGTCTATGATAACTAGCTCGCTGACTGGATTTGTGCCCAGCATCCGCTTGGCGAAGGCATAGCATACGTAGCGACCGCCGGTGATCAGCGCCGATGAAATCAGAAATCCGAAAGCCACAAATGACGGATGATGGGACTTGAGTATCGACAATCCAAAAAGAACGAACAGGATAAGAGTCAATGTGGCAAATAGCGAGGCTATGCTGCGGATGGTCGCGCTTGTGTTGCGGTATAGAGCCCTTCTACCATAGGCTTTATTATTCAGCGCTATGGCAAGAAAAATGGGGATCGACAAAATACCAAGTTTTAGCCCGGGCGATGCGAACGGCTGGTCTAACAACAAGGCATTGCTGATCAGAAAACCTACGAAAACCGCCAATGCATCAGTAAAAAGCATGACCGAGTAAATTCCTATCCGCCATGACCGCTTGGTCAGGATCGGGTTTTTCCGCGCTGCTATTTTTGTGGTTGTGAAAGACGCATTTTGAAGAGCGCGTAGATTGGCTGTCATCCGAGAACCCTTTCGCGATCATTTCAGCAATGCGGTGCCGCCAGTATATTTGAAACTATAAGGTTCAAAATCATGCTGCACCGCAACAACAAATATCATCATCACATCTCTACAATGCCACTCGGAACGCGTTTGATGGTATTTAATATGCTGAAACGGGTTGAAAATATTCCCCTGAGAATTCTTCCTGAACAATATGTGCCATCCCCAAACTGGCTTGTCACGCTATGTTGATGGCGTGAGAGACGGGGTGTGTATTCAACACGATTAGATACCATATGGTCTAATGGCGGTTGCTCCGACTCGTATTTACCCCGACTTTAGATCAATCGAAGCTGATGCTGCATCGCAATAAAACGTCGCAAAGGAACAAAGGTTTTGAATGAAGTACTGACGCGAAATACCAATATTGCAAGCAATCGAACGACCAACAGTCGGAGCCTTCGCCATACTTGGGCGCTTATATTGTCAGACCTATATCGCTATGCTGGGAACAAGCGTGCACGCTCTTTCCTCCGCCACTTTTTCTTCACACCTGGGTTTAAATATTCTGTGATCATGCGTCTCTGCGGTTGCATGAAAAAGCGGGCTGTGATGCAATATACTTTATATCCTCCTTTCAAACTGCTGTTGCTGCGCTATCGTTACAAATATGGCATCGCCATTCCAGAATATACCAGGATCGGTCCGGGATTTTTCATCAATCGTTTTGGCAATATCATGGTCAACGGCGATGCGATCATCGGCGCCAATTGCAATATTACCCATGGCGCAATGCTTGGGCAAATGAACCGCGGGCCGAAACAAGGCTCGCCCATATTGGGAGATGGAGTGTTTCTGGCGGCTGGATGCAAGGTTATCGGCAGAATATATATCGGTAATCGCGCTGCTGTCGGGGCCAATGCCGTTGTTACCAAAGACGTCCCTGATGATGCCGCAGTTGGGGGAATTCCGGCGAAAATATTGTCGATGAACGGATCTGAAGGTTATATCAACCGCCGGGTCGATAGCGATTACCGCACCGGATATCAGCCGGATGATCTGTCCAATCGCTAGAAAAAGCGCTCTGCAATCCGAATAGTGTCACCGGGGTAAATGCGCGTATTGCTGCCTAGCCTGATTTTCACCTCCCGGGGCTGGTCCGAACGCTTTAAAAATATCTGCTTTTGCTGTGCTCGATAGGTGAAGCCATCCGCTTTAGCGATTGCTGCCAGTATGGTCATGTCAGGAACGTAGGGATATTCGCCGGGTTTGTTCACTTCGCCCAATATGTAGATGGGTCGATAATTTTTGACTTCAACGTTGACCTGGGGATTTAACACATAGCCGTCAGCGAGCGCTGTCGCTATACTTTTGCCGAGTGCGGCCGGCGTCAGACCTGCTGCTTTGATGTCCCCGACTAGCGGAAAGGACAGAACCCCATTTGCGCCGATATTAAACTCCCCGGTCAGTGTTTCCTCTCCATAAGTGACGACCTGGATTGTTTCGCCAGCCCGCAAAGGATAGGACACATCGATATCGGGTTGCTCAGCGGTCTCCACCGGAAAGGCGCCTGATGACGTGCAGCCTGCAACCAAAAGCGGTGCAGCAATAATGATCCCGATATTTTTAAAGGCCATGTGTAGAAAACGACGTTTCATCCAATGTCACCTGCAATTCCGCAATAAGTCACTTGCCCCACTTGTTGTTTCGACTAGCTTGCTCCACCAATAGCTCAAGCATGACGCGACAATCTGACAGACAAATTAGCTCAGTGGACTTTATCACAGAGCTTCGCGAGGCATCTTTTAAAGACTTCCAAGACAGCATGTCACGGGATGGATTGCCCGATCGATGAGAATGATATCGGAATCAATCGTTTCAATTTCCCGCTCCATGCCGGTGCGTTTGGAAATAGTGTGATCAGCATCGGTTGAACAACGGACGATAAATTACACTCCGCAATAACCGCATTGACCCCAAGGTGGTCGCTGGCCGCTTAAGCTCCTTTATCTAGAAGGCAGAAGTTTCGTGACATCACTTTCACTTTCCGACGCTTCTTCTGAGGTCGAAGTGAAAACCCGGTTGACTCAAGAAGGTCAAATTAATAATGTAATATTATAACATTACATGGATTTCTCAATGCATTCTGCTTTCTACAAAGATGGCGCAGCAATTGCGCTTAGCTTCGCTTGTGTTGCACATTGTATTCTTTTGCCTGCCATAGCCATATCATCTCCTGTGTTAGCGGTGGTTGCACAGGCAGAATGGCTTCACTGGACCATGGCCATACTGGCTATTTTGGCTTCAACGAGCGTGGTGATTTTTTCGCCGTCAGCGCGCGTTCCGGAATTTCTATTGCCAGCCGGGTTGGGAGCTATTTGGATAACAGGCGCACTTTTCGCAGAGAATTTCGGCTTTGAGGAGACATTGCCAACCATCGTCGGAGGTGTCCTGATCGCCTCCGCGCACATTTATCGAATTTACAGACAAAGATAATGGATACGGGGACCCAATAATGACCTTTTTTAAACTTTCGGCATCGGCTTCGGTACTGCCGCTTGTCGCGCTTTTGGCCACGCCATCCTTTGCCCAAAGCGATAATACAGATAGTGCCGACGACGGATCGCCGATTGTCGTAACCGGTCTGCGACAAGCTTACCGCGGGGACTTTGAAGATCTTGAAACACCGCAGGCTGATCAAATTATCGACAATGAAACGCTTGTTGACTTCGGTGCGGAGGATCTGGTGAGTGCGCTGGATCTGTCTGCTTCAGTCGCCCGGCAAAATAATTTTGGCGGACTGTGGAATGCCTTTTCGGTCCGCGGTTTTTCCGGTGACATCAATCTACCGAGCAGCTTTCTCGTCAACGGCTTCAATGCCGGGCGCGGCTTTGGTGGTCCTCGCGATATAGCCGGCATCGAGTCCGTTGAAGTCCTCAAGGGACCCCGCTCAGCCCTTTTTGGACGAGGTGAGCCGGGGGGCACGGTCAACATAGTCACCAAGCGCCCTGAATTTGCGACCACGGGTTATATCCGCGGTACAATCGGAAGCTGGGAGCAATATCGTATTGAAGGCGATGTCCAGACAACGCTTGGTTCGAATGACCAACTGGGAATCCGTCTGGTGGGCTTTTTTGAAGATGCTGAAAGCTTTCGCAAAACGGTCGAAACGGAGAGATTTGGTCTTTATCCTTCTCTAACCTGGAAGATCGGCGAGGATACTCGCGCGACCTATGAGCTAGAATATACACGGCAAGATATCCCGTTCGACCGCGGTGTCGCTTTTACTGAAGAATTTGGTTTTACACCTCGCCGGACGTTTGTGGGCGAACCCGGTGACGGACCGATCGAGACCGAGGTTCTTGGCCATCAATTCGAAATCCAGCACGATTTCTCGGACAATTGGAGCCTGCTTACCGGTATTGGTTTCCGGGAGACCTCGCTGGTCGGCAACGCATCAGAAACAAATTTCGAGGGTCGTCAGACCTTGTTTGAGGACGGACGTACCCTTTCCCGGTTCTTCCGTTTTCGCGATTTCGATTCCGAATATCTTGTCCTTCGTGCCGAGCTGGCGGGCGAATTTAGCACCGGTTCCCTGCGTCACCGGATATTGGTCGGTGCGGATTACGACCGTTTCGACAACAGCCTGTTTATCCAGCGCTTTCGCCCCGGGTTTTTCCCTGCAGGTACCGACATCAGCACGCTGGACCCTGCCGAATATCTGTTCCTTGACGTGTTTGATCCGATCTATGGACAGTTCCCACAACCTGTGCCGGGACCGAATACCGATCGCGAAGAGGTGCTCAAAGGGTTCGGCTTTTACTTCCAGGACCAGATCGATATCACCGATCGTCTGCAAATCCGTTTGGGTGGGCGGTTTGATGATTTTAAACAGGACCTAACCAATCTGCGCGCCACACCAGCGACCACCACAACGACCTCGGATACCCGTTTTTCTCCGCAGGTCGGGGCAGTGTACCAGGTTGATGACGGGATCAGCATCTACGCGTCCTATGGTGAAGGCTTCCGCCAACAAACCGGTTCCGACTTCCTGGGCAACCAGTTCGACCCGAACATCACCGAATCTGCTGAAATCGGGATCAAGGCGGACCTGGGAACCTATTTCAACGGGGTCAATGGCGCTGTTACGCTCACCGCTTTTCAGGTCGATCAAAGCAATATTCTGGTGAATGATGATCGACCGGAGGCCGTGGCGGCGGGATTCTTCTCTATCCCGGCCGGTGAGGCACGCAGCCGCGGCATTGAGTTCGATGCCAATCTGGCTTTTGACAGCGGTCTGAGTATTTGGTTCTCCTACGCTTATACCGACGCGGAGTTTACCAATAGCAACCCCGATGCGGACTTTGGCGCGCTGATCGAAGATGGCGACCCGCTGATCAACTCGCCGGACCATCAGCTGAGCCTTCTGGTCAGTCAGTCCTTCAACATAGCCGATGTCCCGGCACAATTGGGCGGCGGTGTGTTGCATGTCGGTGAACGGCTTGGCTGGACAGGTTTTGATTTCTTCTTGCCTGACTACACAACCGTGCGCCTGTTCGGGGAAGTGGAGCCTGTCGAGGGTCTCGCGCTTCGTTTCGATGTCGATAACCTGTTCAATGAGACGTTCTACACCAACTCCTTTGCCGATGTTTGGGTCCAACCGGGCGCACCGCGACGGTTTCGATTCACGGCATCCTATTCATTTTAGTCCGGAGGATCAGACGAGAGTCGTTAAGCATAGAGAACCATGACCAACGAAAACATGCCAGCATCACGCATTGCCTCTATCGATATCATGCGGGGCCTTGTTATAATCCTGATGATGCTCGATCATGTGCGCGAGCGCTTTTATATGCATGTCCGCACAGGTGACCCGATCGCCGACACGATAGAGCCGGATCTGTTCTTCACGCGCATGCTCACGCATTTGTGCGCGCCGGTTTTCATTTTCCTCGCCGGCATGTCCGCTTGGCTTTACGCCCATCCGCGGGACGGAGAATATCGGTCGCCGTCCATGTTCCTGTTCAAGCGCGGTCTTGTTATTATTGCGATCGAAATAGTGCTTTACTACCTTGTCTGGGCAGACAGCTTTCCAAACTTTCTTTTTCTGCAAGTGCTATGGGCGATTGGGCTTTGCATGGTTGCGCTATCCCTCGCCAGCCGATTGAATTACTGGGTCATCGGTGCCTTGGGGTTCCTCATCGTGCTGGGCCACAATATTCTGGTGCCGATCAACTTCGAGACCGGTGAATTAGGATATATCCCATGGGCCATTCTGCACGATGGCGGTGAAATGGGGAAGATCGGCCCTCTGACGATAAGCTTGTCTTATCCCAGCCTGCCATGGTTTGGTGTTATTCTTTTGGGCTATTTTGCCGGTCCGCTCTTCGCAAAGTCCATGTCTATCGTGACGCGACGGCAATGGCTCATCGGCCTCGGCGCATCATGTCTTGCTCTTCTGTTGGTCCTGCGCGGGTTCAACATCTACGGGGAGACGATCCCCTGGACGAGACAAGAAACGGGAATTGAGACAGTGATGTCGTTCATCAACTTCACCAAATATCCGCCGTCGCTCGACTACATATTGCTCACGCTGGGCCTAGGCCTGCTGATGCTCGCCTGGCTTGAGATGGTGAAAAAGCAAAACTGGTTACTGGACCTGATGCAGACATTTGGGTCCATTCCGATGTTCATCTATGTCCTGCATCTCTATGTTTTACTGGCCGCCTATTGGATCCTCTATGCGATATTCGGCGCAACGCAAGGTGAGCGCTATGGTCTGGACAGCGTTCTGTGGATCTGGGTTGGTATGTTCTTGCTAGTCGCGGTGCACTACCCGATCGCAAAGGTCTTTGCTGACTACAAGCACCGTGAAAAGCGCAACAAGCCATGGCTCAGCTATTTCTAATGGCACGCTCCCTCCAGCCAGCATGCTCCCAGACGCGCGCCATACCCGTTTCGTGTCCTCAATCTTTAAGTCAGGGAAAACAGTATTATGACCTCGCCACTTGAAGCTCGTTCCCTCTCACTGAATCGCGAAGGTAATGCTGTACTAAACGGTGTTTCTTTCGCGGTTGCGGAAGGGGAGGTTTTCGCCTTGCTTGGCGGCAATGGTGCAGGAAAATCGAGCACTCTCCTCGCCTTTCTGGGTTTTCTGGAACCTTCCGGCGGAGAGATACTGGTCAACGGAAAAAGCGTCGCCGATGATATTGCTGCCGCGCGATCAGCAATTGCATATTTGCCTGAGGCAGCCGCGTTGTACGGCCATATGACTGCTTATGAAAACCTCAATTACTTTCTCGATTTGGCGGGTAAATCAGTCAAGAAGGCTGACTATGACGACGCATTGAACCGGGTTGCACTTCCTAGGGAAGCCCGTTCGCGGCGACTGCAGTCCTACTCAAAAGGCATGCGGCAAAAAACGGCGATCGCGCTTGCGCTATTGCGCGAAACTCCGATCCTGTTGCTTGATGAACCGACCTCCGGCCTGGATCCGGTCGCGATCGATGAATTCCATGATCTGGTGAAAGATCTGGCTGGCGCCGGCCAGACAATATTGATGGTCACACATGATGTTTACGGCGCCTGCCAGGTCGCCGATCGGGTCGGATTGCTTCGGCGCGGTCAATTGGTCGGTAGCTTTGCCGCAGAGAATGGCGAGCGGATTGATACGGAAACCGTGCATGCGGCCTTTGCCGAGCGAGAGACCACATGAACATGATGCTGAGAATTGCCAAAGAAGAATGGCGGCTCTGGCTGCGTTCAAAAGTGATCGTGGTGGCGACATTGATTGTCGCGGTTTTGCTAGCGGTAACCAGTGTGCTGACGGTCAACCGCGTCGCCAGCGAACAGTCGCAACGTCTTGCGCAGCAGGTTGCGGCCGAAGCAACTTTCTTTGCACAGCCGGATCGCCATCCGCACCGTATGGTCCATTATGGCCACTACGCTTTTCGTCCCCCGCCGCCGCTGGCGGCCTTCGAACCCGGTGTCGATGCGGTAACCGGCCAATCGATCTTCCTAGAGGGACACCGGCAAAATACCCCTATGTTTGCAGATACCAAGGCGGCCGCCGATCTAGGCGGTTTTGCGTCCCTGAATCCGGCAAACCTGTATCAGTTGCTCCTGCCATTGCTGCTTATCGTACTGGGTCACGCGTTGTTGCTGCGCGAACGTGAAAGCGGCACTTTGGCCGTGATGCTGGCGCAGGGCCAGTCAGGTGTGTCGCTAGCAATGGGTAAAGCATTGGCGTTGCTCGCTGTTATCGCGATATTCATGTTGCCGCTGATTGCCGTCTCAATACATTCGGTTGTCCAGGGAGAAAATGGGCTTGCGGCCGTCTCGCTTGTCGGCGGCTATTTTCTATACCTCTGCGTCTGGGGCGCTATCGTTCTGGCCGCATCGATTATTCTAAAACACCGTGCCGTTTCGCTCGGCGCTCTGATTTTCATATGGCTTTTCGCGGCGCTGATCGTTCCCCGATTCGCAATCAATGCCAGTAGTGCGGCCATTGACGCCCCGGGCAAGATTGAAAGCGACCTCGTCATGCTTGCGGAACAACGCAAACTGGGCGACGGCCACAACGCTGCAGACCCGGCTTTTCAGCGCCTGCAAAAAGAGGTGCTGGAGCAATATGATGTGGAAAAGGTCGAGGATCTGCCGATCAACTGGCGCGGGGTTGTGGCATCCTATTCTGAAGCTGAATTGACCGATTTACTCAACGGCTATGCTGAAAATCGCATGGAGCAGGAGGCGAACCAGTCAGGGCTTTTCAATCTATTTGGTCTTGCCTCACCGACTATTGCAATCGGCTCCGTATCGCGCACCCTTGCCGGAACTGATCTGTCTACGCACCATCGTTTTTTGCGCGAGAGCGAAGCTCTTCGCTTTGATTTTGTCCAATCGCTCAATGAAGTTCATGCCAAGGAACTGGCTTATGAGGATGACCTTAACCGCAGCAGCGATCCGGAGGCCGAACGCCGAACAAGAGTGAATTCAGAAGCATGGCGCGTGCTCGACGAATTTCGTTTCACGCCAGATAGCGCTTCAGACAGAGTCGATCGGGCTTCGTTTGCCTTTGGGATGCTTTTATCATGGTTGATACTGGCTTGCGGTGTCGCATTTTTTGCAGCGCGGAGGGTGCGGGTCTGATGGTCAGAGATATGCTTCGAGAGTCACGTTTCCTTGTCAAGGACCGTGGTGCGCTATTCTGGCTTCTTCTGGCGTTTATACTGTCCATCATATCCGTCGCATTTGGCATTGCAGAAGTCCGGGACCAGCAAAGGACTATTGCAGAGCTTGTCCAGGAAGACCGCGCCGATCGGGCCAATGCACTTGAAGGACAGGAAGACTGGGGCGGCGCTGCCTATTATGCTTTTCATCTGACCTATGCCCCGCCGTCCGAATTTGCTTTTGCCGCCTTGGGGCAACGCGACAGCAGCCCCTGGAAACACCGCGTGCGCATGCTGGCACTCGAAGGTCAAATCCATGAAGCAGATACCAGAAATGCGGATTTTGGTCTGGTAGGCCGGTTTGATTTCGCCTTCCTTGCCGCATCGGTCGCGCCACTGCTGCTCATATTGCTGCTCTATGATTTACGCGCGGCCGAACGAACAGCAAGGCGTCATGATCTGCTATTAGCGACAGCCGGGTCGTCCAAAAGCCTCTGGTTGCCGAGAGCGCTCATCCGGGTGATGGCATTGTTCTTTTTATTATTGATACCGCTATGGGTCGCGTCGGCAGTGGAAGGTGCATCACTCGGCGTGATGATACAGGCAAGCGTCGTTCTCCTAGGCACTCTGTTGATTTGGTGGTTGATTATTGAACTAATCAGTCGGATTGACGCCTCTTCGTCTGTCTTGCTCACTGCATTGGTTGGACTATGGCTTGCCTTGGCGATTGTAATCCCGGCACTTTCCAAAGCTGCAATTGAAACTCGTCAACCACTACCGAAAGGTGGGGAAATCTTGCTGCTTCAAAGAGAAACGGTGAACGATGCGTGGGATATGCCCAAGGAAGCGACAATGTCCGCATTTCTAGAAGAGCATCCTGAATGGAACGCCCACGCAACGATTGAGCAGCCTTTCGAATGGAAATGGTATTATGCCTTTCAACAACTAGGTGACATGAAAGCAGAGCCTCTAGTTGCCCAATATCGCTCTGCAAGACTGGCGCGCGATCATGAGGCAGGTGTGTTTGCCTTTCTCTCCCCAACCTCTTTTGTCGAGCGGTCGTTTGAAAAACTGGCGGGTACGGATGCCGCCTCCATGATCGCCTATGAGGAATCGGTGCGTGACTTTCACGCGCAACTCAGAGCGTTCCATTACCCCAAGCTTTTCAAGGATGAACCATTTGATCGGGACCTGTTGGAAGGATTGCCGGCTTACGATCCGTAATCTTAGGAGAGTTCTTGTCGTGAGGTCATGCTAGAAGCCTACTAGCTATCGGGAACAGGATTTTTCATACTACAACGCTGAACCAGCATACATCATCGAGATAACACCCTTATATCTGCTTTGAGATTTTCATGATCTTGACTATAAAAAACTATCTTTGAAACCCGCACGCCATCTCGGTTCATCAGTTTCTCAACTTTCGTTACGATTACCCGGCTAAAGTCACCGAAAGCAGGCATTAAATTACAGGCTGATAAAATAGAGGGCAAAACAAGTTGGACCGCCAATCAAAACTGCCCTCATTGTAACGTTGCAAGGCTTTCGATCGAATACACGTTTTATGATCCCAATCCCAAAGCAGATCGATAGTGTCGTGATGGTGAACAATCCCAACATTGCCAGCAAGCAGTCGGAGCCAATAGGCTACGGGAACTTCATTCTGACTTTTGCGGTTTTGTTGATCGTTGCGGAATCTTTGCTCTATGCTGCTGGATGGATGCAATATCGACTGGAGTTTTTCTTTCAGGATATCGAAATCAGACCAGTAACTGCCGATATATTTGTAGCTCTGGCCAATGGGATATTCACTTTTTTGACGGTAGCTGGGCTTTTTGTCATCATCGAATGGCGGCAACTGCGCTTTTCCGATTTTCGGACCCGATATCGCGATGGTATGATCTATAGCGTAGTGGCGCTAGCGATTTCTATATTGGTTCAAGCGGCAGAATTCAGCCTGCTTCGGTCATTGGGCGTGGAACCACTATTTGCCGCCGATGATCTAGGCCCCGTGCTTGTCGTCTTTCCGCTGATTTACCTGCTGTTGCTGGGCCTGATGGAATATTGGCTGCATCGCGCGTTGCATCACTTTGACTTCCTATGGCGCTTTCACGCGATCCATCATCAAATCGAACATCTAAATGCGGCACGCAGTTATTCCCATTTCGGGCAGGATGTAATCTACATACTGTTGATTACCACGCCGCTGGTACTTTTGATTGACGCTCCACAGCAACATATCATGCTGGTGACGACATTTTATCTCATATCCAATTACTACATGCATTCTGATGCCCCGGCGCTGTCTTTTCCTGCTCCATTTCGCCATATCGTTGCCGACAATGTCTACCATCATCACCATCACACACGCGATGTCCGTCATATCGGCAAAAATTACGCATCCTTCTTTTCATTTTTTGACCGTATATTTGGCACGCAATATATGCCGAAGGATGGAGAGTTTCCGAAGACCGGCATTGATGGATATCCGCCAGTTGCGTCGCTACGCGACTATATCTTGCGCCCTTTTGGACCCAAAGGTTAGGAAGGTGGAATGAAGTGGAAAGCCAAAAGTGCAATCGCGTTTGCGCTGTGCGGTTCGTTAATTGCGGCCGGTTATCTGCTATTCGCGAGCGATGATGGCGGTCTAGCCAAAGTCCACAAAGGAATAGAAAGCGAATTCGTTGAGGTGAGTCATATTGATGGTGATAGCCTATCAGCCCTGAACCAGGAGAGCACCGTGCTTTTTGACGTGCGGGAGGCGTCGGAATTTTCTGTCAGCCATTTGAAGGGTGCCTTTCGGGTCGATCCAGGGATGTCAACACAGGAGTTCATCGCGCAATTTGCTGATCTCTCCGAAGGAAAGACGGCGATATTCTATTGTTCGGTTGGGCAGCGGTCATCCGATCTGGCCAATCGGGTGCAAGATGCTTTGATATCGTCGGGTGCAAAAGCGGCCTATAATCTGGAGGGCGGGATATTCAAATGGCACAATGAAAGCCGCCCGCTTTACACTAGCGGAACTAAATCAACTTCATATGTGCATCCCTATAACCCGGTTTGGGGCCGCATGGTCAACGATCAGAATAACACCCGATATTAATGTTTGAAACCGGCGGCATGTAACTATCTCTTCTACCGGACCGAACCTTTGCCAACAGACAAAGGGTAGATGATGATAATAACATTGGTCATAGTCGCAGCACTGTTCCTTGCCTTCGCAAATGGCGCAAATGACAATTTTAAAGGCTTCGCAACCGTATGGGGTTCGGCAACGCTGGATTATCGCAAAGCGTTGATAATCGCGACACTTGCGGCGCTGGCTGGTAGCCTGCTTTCGATATTACTTGCCCATGGTCTGGTAAAACAGTTTTCGGGCAAGGCTCTGGTCCCGGATGAAATTGTCGCCTTGCCTTCCTTTGCACTCGCGGTAGCGAGCGGCGCGGCTGCGGCGGTGATGATTGCGACACGGGTGGGGCTACCAATTTCAACGACCCATGCGCTGGTTGGCGGCCTGATTGGTGCCGGACTTGCGAGCAGCGCAGGCGCGGTCAATGTTGGCAATTTGGGTTCGGCATTCATTCTGCCTTTGCTGGTCAGTCCGTTCGTTTCAGCTTTCATCGGTTATTTGGTTTATAGGTTTTTGCCAGAGAGAAACGTCAATAAGGACTGTATTTGTGTCGTGAAAACAGCACCGCAAGCAACCGTTGACGGCACAATGAAACGCGCCCTGGCGATGCCTGCTGTTATCATTGACACGGATGAAGCATGCGCTGTTCACGGGTCTGAAGCTACTCGCGCTTCGGTCAACAAGACACTCAATTCTGCCCATATCGCCTCAGCTGCAACGATCTGCTTTGCCCGCTCGGTCAACGACACGCCAAAGTTGGCAGGTTTGATGGTGGTGGTGAATGTTGGCAACACAAATTTGTCATTGATCGCGATTGCCATTGCCGTGGCCTTGGGCGGTTTATTGTTGTCACGCCGCGTTGCCGAAACGATGAGCCAGAAAATCACTACTCTGACCCCAACACAGGGATTGACGGCCAATCTGACAACAGCTGCGCTCGTCCTTGCTGCAAGCTTCAAGAGCTTACCTGTATCCACCACCCACGTCAGTGTGGGTGCCATTACCGGCGTAGGTGCAGGTGCGCAGACATTGTCCGGTTCAACCGTGCGAACCATCCTGCTTTCATGGGTTGGCACATTACCGTTGGCAGGTGCGATCGCGTGGATCGTAATGACACTTGCAGCATAGGAAACCTCCGGTCATATCCGGCTAACAACATTTCAATCGGGGCGGAGCTTCAACTATGAGTGAATGGACATTGGGCATTATCGGCGGATCAGGGTTGTATCAGCTGGATGCTCTGGAGGATGCCCGTTGGATATCGGTTGAAACACCTTGGGGAGCGCCGTCCGACGAACTGCTGACCGGGCATATTGCCGGCGTAAAATGTGTATTTTTACCACGTCATGGGCGCGGACACCGTCTTGGACCGAGTCAGTTGAATTTTCGGGCCAATATCGATGCCATGAAACGAGTGGGTGTGACGGATCTTGTTTCCATTTCGGCGGTTGGTTCACTCGCCGAAGATTTGGCTCCCGGACATTTTGCGGTGGTGGACCAGTTTATTGACCGCACGTTCGCTCGGGAGAAAAGCTTCTTTGGTGACGGCCTTGTTGCTCATGTATCAATGGCTGATCCCGTCTGTCCGCGGCTATCTTCATATGCAGCTGATGCTGCGCGAAAGGCCGGAGCAACCGTGCAGGATGGCGGCACCTATCTGGCGATGGAGGGACCGCAATTTTCGACCCGCGCCGAAAGCCATATGTATCGCGGCTGGGGTGCTCACGTCATTGGCATGACCGCTATGCCAGAGGCAAAATTGGCGCGGGAGGCGGAGCTCCCTTATGCGTTGATCGGCATGGTCACCGATTATGACTGCTGGCGCGAAAATGAAGCTCCCGTTGAAGTGGAGGCCATTATTGCTCAGTTGAGCGATAATGCAGCAAGAGGCCGTGCGCTTGTTGAATATCTGGTGAGATCATTGCCAGAGAAACGAGAGGTAAGTCCGATTGATACGGTGCTCGACTATGCGTTGATTACAGACCCATCGGTCCAAGATCCCGTGTTAAAGGCGAAACTGGATGCCGTGGCCGGACGGGTTTTAGCGATTTAAGCCGAGCAACTGGCACCGCCCAGAACACAAAACCGTGCACAATGCGGATGGTTTAGTGCTACACTTTGGCTGGCTTCCTTCAACGTTCCGCCCATATCAAATTGTGGATCATAGGGCAGCAACGTACAGGCAGCGACGCGGGGAGTGGACTCTCCTTTGCGTTTCACAACCATGCGGCTGGATGCGCACATGATACTGGCTGGATCGACATTCAGGATACTCCAGCAAGCGTCCGTAATTTCGGCGATATCGGCCTGCGCGTCCATTTCGGGAAACAACATCAATTGCGAGGGGTCATCCACTTCGATGGCCCAATTTCGATCGGCAAATAACGCGCGATATCCGGCACGTGCCTGTGTCTCGTTTTCTCCGGCTAAATGCCGTCCGGCAACAGAGATGTTGAATCCGTTCGCCGAAAGCCAATCAATTCCGTCCAGCGCCTTGTCCCAGCTATTGGGTCCACGCTCTGCCTCATGAATGGCTTTGGTGAAATGGTCCAGGCTGACCCGGAACGTCAGGCGGCTGCGGCCTTCCAATGCCAGCAAGTCGCTTTCAAAACGCCGCATGGGCCGCATGGCATTGGTTAGCACCAGCATCTCAAATCCGCGCGACAGGCACAGGCGCAATATCCGCATCATATCCTTGTTCATAAACGGCTCACCGCCGGTAAATGCGATTTCGCGTGTTGGCAGGTTCTCCGCCACAATCTCATCCAGAAAGGCCTCGACCTCGGCCAGCGTGATATAGACCAACGCGTCATTGGTCGGAGAACTTTCAATATAGCAGTTTTTACACGCCAGATTGCACAAGGTACCGGTGTTGATCCACAAAGTATGAAGACCGGTCATGGCGACGCGCGCGCGCGTTTTGCCCTTGGCAGTTAGATTCTGATCAAGGAATTTTTTCGGATCAAGTGGCGGTGCATTGATAACGGAAAATGGAGAAGTCTCTGACATATAATCCTATTCGCGACATGTAGGCCATTCGTTACATGCAACGGCATGTAACTGTAACCCCTTGGCTATTTTTCCCGAACCAGTGGTGTAAAATTGCGGAGCCACTGAATGAATCTTGAAAATAGCCAGAAATATTATGGGGAAATCCTTGCCGGATCATCTGATCTGCTGACCGACGCTTGCAGCATGGCCGATGCGCCAGATTCCCGCGTCAGGGCGGCATTGGATAACGTGCATGAAGAAGTGAAGGGCCGTTACTATGGTTGCGGCCTTGTAACGCCGCAATTGATTGATGGAGCGCACATACTCGATCTGGGTTCCGGATCCGGGCAAGACGCCTATCTGCTGGCTCAACTTGTCGGAGAAGACGGCGCCGTTGTGGGTGTCGATGCCACGCCCGCGCAGCTTGAAGTCGCCAATCGGCATATCGAATGGCACCGGGAACGCTTTGGCTATGCGCAAAGCAATGTGCGCTTTATCGAGGGTGATATTGAAAAGCTTGACGAACTGGAATTGGAACCGAACAGTTTCGATATCATCGTCTCAAACTGTGTCATCAATCTGGTGGCGGACAAAGCTGCAGTTTTCCGAGCGGCGTTTAACTTGTTGAAACCGGGCGGTGAGCTGTATTTTTCCGATGTCTATGCCGACCGCCGCGTTCCGGTGCATTTGTTGAATGATCCGGTCCTTCACGGCGAATGCCTTTCCGGTGCGCTTTATTGGGGCGATTTCATGGAGCAGGCGAAGAGCGCCGGCTTCGGCGACCCGCGTCTGGTAAAGGATCGTCCGCTTGGCATTGGTGACGCGAATATTGCCAAGATGCTGGATGGTATCAATTTCTACTCGGCAACCTATCGACTTTTCAAACTGGAGGAGTTGGAGCCCGAGTGCGAAGACTATGGCCAGGCCGTTATCTACAAAGGCGGCATAGAAGGACAGGAACGCCTGTTCGAGTTGGATAAGGGACACGCTATCGAGGTTGGCCGGGTGTTCCCCATTTGCGGCAATTCATGGCGCATGCTGGCGGATACACGCTTCGCGCCTCATTTCGATTTCATCGGTGATTTTTCTCGCCACTATGGTGTGTTTGAAGGGTGTGGCAGCGATATGCCCTATACGTACGATACCAGCGGTGCAGAAGCCGAGTCAGCGTCTTGCTGTTGAAACCGTGAATATACTGCTCACAGGTGCAACAGGAACTATCGGCGGTGAGCTTACTGCGCGATTGCTTGCTGCTGGCCATGCGGTCATCGCGTTGGTCCGGAAAACCCGTGACATATATGCAAATGACGGGCGGATGCTGCCAGCTGGTGATTTCGCAAATGTCATGCCCGACGTCGGTTGTGTGTCTAAACTGACCGGAGATGTGACGTTACGCGGCCTTGGTCTGGATGAGGCCACTATTGTTTTGCTCGGGCGTCAAATTGATCTGGTCATTCATTGTGCCGCAACGACCGATTTCAACGCCAGCGGAGCAGTATATCGAAACGTCAATGTTCGCGGTGTCTTCAATGTTCTGGAGACGGTACCGAGAGCCCGCTTCCTTCATGTAAGCACAGCCTATGTTTGCGGCCTGAAAGACGGACGAATTGCCGAAGCGCCATGTGTAGCTGATCAGAGTTTCGCCAATGGCTATGAACGATCAAAGGCAGCAGGAGAGGCTTTGGTGCTCGCTGCCGGAAGGCGCGCTGTCATTGCCCGGCCCAGCATTGTTGTAGGCGCGCATGATGACGGCAGTTTTCATCGCTTTGACAGCTTTTATCAGTTATTCCGGCTGATCGCCGAAGGTCATATTACGCGGTTGCCTGCAGCGCCCGAGGCGACGCTCGATTTTGTTCCCATTGACCATGTTGTGGGAGGGTTGACCGACATTGTCGGTCATTGGGACAAGGCAGAGGGAAAGATCATTCACCTAACGTCAGGGGCTGCTATCTCTCCCACCATGCTTGCGGAAGCGATAGGCCTGTTTGACCAGCTGGATCCGCCTAAATTCCTGGCTCCAGAGATGTTCGGTGTTCAAGAACTGCCAGAATTGGAACGCCGTTTATACACACATGTTGCTGCGTTCTACGCCAGTTATTTTCAACGCTGTCCTGATTTCGGGACCGAAAACCTGCGCCGGATTAGTGGGCGAACCTGCCCCCCGGTCGATCTTGCAGCTCTGGAAAGAATGATCGAACACTGCATCAAAAGCAGCTTCATTCGCGATGTACGACCATCCAGCAAGGCGATCCCATAAACGCCGGACTAGCGGATATCTGGATATTCATCGGCCAGCCGCTCACGGGCGCCCATGGCCCACATCATTCCGACTTTTAGATATATCCAGTTGGCCCGCCATCGGCCCCATGCCGTAATCCGTCTGTCCGATGTCCAGACCCAGCGCGGTATCATCCGAATTTTGCCATAGCGGGACAGTTTAATGCAAAGATCGGCTTCTTCCATTACGACCAGTCGCTCGTCGCAGCCACCAATGGCCAGAAATTGTTCTCGCCTGAAAAACATCGCATGATCACCGAATAACAGTCGCACACCGCGAAGGAACAGATGCGGCCGAGTAATGAGTGGCGCATACCATGTCTTTATCCAATTATGCAGCGTCGAACCCCAGCGTGTTCCCTGCGGCCCGGCAATCCGCGGTGTGAAGCTGGCCAGACCGGTTTTACCATCGGCCATGGCCGCGCGCATAACCGCCACGGCGTCCGCAGGCAGTATACTATCGGCATGAAGCACGCAGACAACCTCACCCTGCGCTTCACGCACTCCGAAATTAATTTGTGCGCCGCGCCCTTTTTTCGGCGCTGCGATGACTTGCAGTCCCGCAGTCTGAGCGAGTGCTACAGATGTATCGGAACTGCCACCATCCACAATCAGAATCTCATCCGCCGGTGGATCCAGTGATTTGACGCAATCCAAAGTGTTAGGCAATGCCCGCTCTTCATTAAGCATCGGGATCAGAATGGTAACCCGGTTCATGGATTCAGCCATGGCCATCGCTCCAGATCCTCTGGCCGGTCGCAGTCATGTAATGTCTCCAACAACTCAAAACCAATGTCATGTTGTCTCAAACGATCAAGCGTATCGGGCATAACATGTTCTGTGCTCCAGCGCATATTCTGGAATAGAAAAGGATAGGGTTTTGCTAAACCAATAAGATAATAGCCGCCGTCATCTGCTGGTCCAATAACTACATCGGATTTCTGTAAAGCATTGATCGCCGCGTTCACATGATGGGCGGATAGATCAGGTGTATCAGAGCCCAAGAATATGACCGGCGCAGGGTCCATCGCAGCCAACAGGCGGCTGGTGAGATCGCCTTCGACCTGCGGCACATAGGACGGGTCGCTACCCAACCATCTGGCAATGGCATTCGCGTCGCCGCCGCTATATTGGATTTCAATCTGCTGACCGGTTTGCTTCAGTATCTCCACCGTCCGCTCGGTCAGCTGCATATGTACGGCGGCCGCCCCGTCTGCTCCCAATGCCGGAATCAGGCGTGTTTTTGCAGATCCCGGCACCGGATAACGTGTGAAGAGAACCAGCCGAACAGTGTTCATGAGCCGGTTCCGGCCAAAAAGAGCATGCTTTAGTTGTCCTTGTAATGGCAGCTGAGTAGCACATGATTCGATTAAGACGGCTATTTCGTTACATAAATTGCAGTATTTTCAAACCGACCTGTAACAAAAAACCATTTTTCTCCGAAATTGTATTGAGGGTTCAAAACCCGGACCAAAAATTTAGGAGTATGATATGAAAATGCTGAGCTTATCTGTAGCAGCACTATCTGTGATGATCGCGGCACCGGCGTTGGCGTCAGGCGGTGGTGGCGGTGGTGGCGGTTATAGTGGAGGCGGTTTTGGCGCGTCTCAACCACGTGACCCCCGCGCTGCAGCGTATAGTAAGGGCAAAAGAGCTTTCAAAAAGCGCATTACTTGCAAGAAGTGCGAGTATAAGGGCGGCTTTACCGATGGTAAAACGGCGCGTGAAGTTGCTGCCAAGGTGAAAGCTGGCGAATTTGATCTGAAGGCCAAACAGCGACAGGCCGTGCTCTACTATATGTCGGAACGCTATAGCATCGCGCCTTGACTCAACAATCAGCTGTCGCCCATCTCAACGGCGTGGTGACCGGCTTTTCCACAATATTGACAGTGGTAGCGGCAATTGCCGTTACCACTGGCCTTGTGTTGTTGTCGCACAGTGATGACAGCGCGGTCCTTCCCTATGTCGCGTTGTTGAGCCTTGGTAGCTTGACCGTATTTATTGGCATCTGGCGATCAACAGCACTGACGGCCGGAATGGTTTTTGGCGTTGCGCTGATTCTTCATGTCGTAGCGATTTTTGGCTTTGCGGCCTTTGAAGACGATTATTTCCGGTTTATTTGGGATGGCTGGCGACTGATGATCTCCGGCTCTCCTTATGGTATCGCGCCTGCCGACTTTTTTGGAAAGTCGCTTCCCGACAACGGTCTTGCACTGACCTTGGACGGGGTAAATAATCCGCATTTGCCGACAATTTATGGCCCGACGCTGCAATTCATTTTCTCGCTTGCCTATCTGTTCGCCGGTACAGACCCAGTGGGGTTGCGGATATTTTTTGCGGTAGTCAACCTGATCTTGGTGGTTTTGCTGCTGCGATGGACCAGCCCTGAAAAGGCGGCCCTATATGCTTGGTGCCCTCTCGTACTGGTGGAAACAATCATCCACATCCATCCCGATGGGATAATGGCGATGCTGTTGCTCGCGGGCATATTATTGGCGAAGCACTATCCGCTGTTGGCTGGTCTGTTCTTCGGACTTGCGGCCGGTGCCAAGATTGTGGCGCTCGCTCTTTGGCCCCTGCTTTTGCGCATGGGGTGGCGGGCCGTGGCATCCGCTATCGCAACACTGGCGCTTATCTATGGTATTTTTCTGATCCAGGGGCAGGGTGCCGGTTTCGACTCAACCGGCGTTTTTGCGGCGGACTGGTATTATAATCCCATGGGCTTTGCGTTGCTTGATGTGCTGTTGCCTTCATCAATAGCAAGGCTGAGCGCCGCATTGATCGGTATTGGCATCATCTTGGTTCTGCATGCGCGTACGCGCAGTTTGGAAGTCGCGCCGATAACAATGATCTTCGGTACCATATTGCTATTCGCACCGGCGGTGAACGCCTGGTATTTGCTGTGGATATTGCCGTTCGCGACAAAAAGCCGCATGGTCTGGCCTTTCGCGGCGGCGGTTGCATTGCCGCTTAGCTATCTGACAGGACTTAACCTTGAAAACCCGGCGTTGAGGGATTTCGAGGTGCATTGGATGGCTTGGGCGGCTCAGGTCATCATATTGCTGGCCGCTGTCTGCTGGGATTATCGGCGTTTCCAAAGAGAAAAGAAAGCCAGTGATTCTGCGGAGGTTTTGTGCACACCAATAGCGCAGGCCCAAGTTGCGGTTATCATCCCCGCACTGAACGAGGAAAACTCAATCGGAGAGGTCGTTCGCGATATTGGATCGCAAAACTGGTCTGAGCCACCTTGCATCATTGTCGCCGATAATGGCTCTACGGACACGACGGTCGAACAGGCCTTGGCCGCCGGAGCGATAATTGTAAGCGAACCGAAGCGTGGCTATGGCGCTGCATGTTTGGCGGGCATATCCGCCGCCCCGCCAGCTACGAATATATTTCTGTTCATGGACGGTGATGGTGCAGATGTGCCGGAGGAAGGGCCCGCCTTGATTAAACCGCTGACAGACGGCGCGGCTGATCTGGTCATCGGATCACGGGCCCTGGGGCAGAAGCAGACCGGGGCCATGACCTTCCCGCAACAGTTTGGGAATTGGCTTGCGACCCGATTGGTTTGGCTGATTTGGGGTACGAGAATGACTGATCTCGGGCCATTTCGCGCTATTCGGGCTGATGCGCTTGATCGCCTGAATATGGCGGACAGGGATTTTGGCTGGACCGTTGAGATGCAGGTTAAAGCTGTACAACAGAATATGCGCATAACCGAACGCCCGGCCAATTACCGCCGCCGTGTCGGTATATCAAAAATATCCGGTACGGTCCGCGGCGTGCTGCTCGCAGGGAACAAGATATTATATGTGATCGGACGGGAAGCGTTCTTCCGTTAAGCTTGGGCTGCATTCGTGCGCCGCCGCCGGATGAAAAATATGATCCCGCCAACTAGCACCAACAGAACGCCGCCAGCTGCAACGCCCAAAATGGGGTTTGACCTTATGAGCCATAGGGGCGAGATAAAGTTGGAGTTCTCGGCCGAACCCGGTCCTTTGCTGTCATTGAGCCGCCAATCATATTCCAGAAATGTGATTTCCATATCACCGCTATCGAGCGCTTCAATGTCGTCAGCAGACAGACCAAGACTGTCTGCATAGAGCGCGAAAAATTCGTCCAGCGTTTCAGCGCCGCGCCAACCCTGTTCAAAATCACCGCTATACCAGTTGAAGATGCTCGACACGGCGAGATTTCCGTCCTCAAGCCGGTTGCGGGTGCGGTCGCTCAAGAACCCCTTGGTCATCATATCCAATTGCTGGTCCAGCTTGCTGCCAACAAAGGCTTCGTTGAGCAAGGCCGGGCAACCAATGCTTGCACAGTTCACGCCAAAATGGATGCGTGGGTCATTATATAGTCCGCTGCCGCGGATAATATCATGCTCGATATTGTCCAGAGATAATGTCTCGCCCAAAAGCGGAATGAAGGCCATCTGCCACGGTGACTCGGTCAACGATCCCAGCTCCTTGATCGATACCAGATCGGGATATTGGGTGAGAATTAGCTCAACCGTCCAGGCGTTATAGGCATTGATCAAAAACGCGAGCTGATCCGGTTTCGACCAGCCATCAAACTCCTCGCGGCTGACTTTTGCCATCGCATCCAGATAGGATTTCAGAGCAGCGCGATCCTCTTCAAACTCCGCATAGTTTACGGTTGAGGAACTGCCATCGGGCACCATCTCTACATTCTCGGTCAAAAGAGCGTCCCAGCTGGAATGGTCAAAATCTGCCGCTTGTACGGGTGCAGATGCCAGAAGTGACAATATAGCGATATAATGATGTTTCATGTCGTACCTTGCAGAATGAATATGTGATCTGTCCCTAGTGTATGACCAATATTCGTCCCAAAACCGACAAGCGTTACAAGGCAGCAAAAAATGACCAGATGCGAATATGCCAGCCGTGCTTATTCATTGTGTGTCAACGATATAAACAGCCTGCTGATAGAATTTTGCCAATCTATGGATTTCGCTGTGACGAAGGGTGAAGTCCATCCGGTCAAAAGTTTCCAGCCATTCGTTGTGTGACCGGTTGCTATGGGGATGACCAATAAATTCCATATTGGTAATCTTGTCAGTCAGCTTGGTGTAAGCGGCCTGAAATGGAGTGTCATAGACATCTTCCACAATGATCAATCTTTTTGACACGCGCGCAGCTTCCTGCAGGATTTTGTCGGGGTTAGCTATATGGTGCAACACGGTAAGGAGCAACGCGGCGTCAAATGATTGGTCTGCGAATGGCATGGTATCGCCATCATATATTGTGGGTTTCAGGTCTGCAGAGATGCTATTGTCTGCGATATCCAGTGCCATCACGCACAGTCCGTGTTCGCGGAAAACCTTTACAACGCTACCCGGACCAGAACCAACTTCCAGCAGACGGTCTCCACGCTCTACCCAGTCTTTTGTGAGCCTGTACTTTCTCTGAGCATCCATTTTCCAAATAGCGAATACGGCCGGGCCCAGAAGAGGAGTTTTCCAAAAAAGCTGCATTTAGTTTCGCCCGGTAACGGTAACATCCAATATTGGTACTGCCAGCAATATCTATAGGGCTAGCAAAACTCCATGCCAAAGCCCTTTGAACAATAGGCTTTCTATGTCTGAGCCCGGCTGTGCATAGAAACATGCGGAGTCAGATTTACCATCCGACCATTCCACCCAAGGTAGAATATAACCTGACGGCAATGGGCAAGTCATTTTGTGAGCCCGTTAACGCGTTGGGACATTGGGCACTGAAGAACCTCTCCAGAATCGACGCAGCTCGTGAGAGTTTCGATATTGCAAAAGAGATGCAAAACGCGGCGTCCGCTTAGCGTTTGCCTACGCACCCAGTACGGACATTGGATAGTTAGTCAATACAGGATGCTCTATCCATCAACTTTTGACTTTGCCCATTTTTTCCACGCAGCAACATCATAACCGAAATGCTCGCCGCTGACGGCGGTCAGCGTACCGATCACTTGTGACCTGAGCCATGGAGGATCATTGGCGAAATCCAGTCTTGCCAACAGCGCCTCTATTGTTTCTCGATCATCCTGTCCGGAAGCTGCGACGGCTCGTAGTGCGCTCAGCTCTATCTCAAAATATTTTTCGTAGCTGTTCGGCGGAGAGGTCCAGGGGTCCGTCAGATATGAAATCGGTACATTTGCATGACCGGCTCTCTCCATACCCGATAAAAGGACTGCACGCGCAATATCTTTAGCTCTGAGCTCCATATTGCCGCCAAATGCGCGTACCGTCACAGGCGGTATTTCTACTTTCAAGCGTTCGGCAAAAAAACCCGAGGGCGCGCCATTGGTGGAAGCTTGAACTATAAGTCTGCGAACTTCACTTCTGCCCGCATCGATATAGGTAGACGGGTCGGATAATAGCGCGTCAATTTTTTGGCCTGCAGCCGCCCAATCTATTGCTGTTTTTTTCGCTGGGAGTTGCGAGATGAGTTCGGGCGGCTTGTCGCCCAAGGGAATGACATGCTCACGAGGGCCCCAGACAATGCCTCGTCCATCGTCTCCTGCTCCGGCGATGTAGATTCCTCCTGCAATTGCCTGAATGGATACAGGGCGACCGTTTTCAAGATCGCCATGC
Organism: uncultured Sphingomonadaceae bacterium; assembly: GCA_947493955.1. Taxonomy (GTDB): domain Bacteria; phylum Pseudomonadota; class Alphaproteobacteria; order Sphingomonadales; family Sphingomonadaceae; genus Parasphingorhabdus. The sequence goes on along the minus strand of CANLSQ010000004.1, from coordinate 77,998 downwards.
CACGTCCAACTATTGCCGTTTTGACTCGACCATAGTCGTCCATCACTGGAAACGACCCAGAGTTGAGCACCATCACTGGCCAAATCGACGAATGGTCCCTTAAAGCCAGCGCGGATGGATCTTCTCCCGTCAAAGTGCCAGATTTCCCTCTCACGACCACGTCCGACAATTCCAAAGAGTCCCTCTCTGTGAACCGTCAGGCCGTTAAAATAACGATTAAGCGGCCAACTGCTGACGGTCTGGAAACCAGAGCCAGTCCACCTGACAAGACGTTTGACCTTGGTGTCTTTCAGCGAAGCATAAGTTTCGCCGTCAAATACAAGCATCTCCTTGATCCGGCTGACATGCGTAGACGGCGTCGGGTGGATATAAAATTCTTCCCAACTGCGCCCTGCATCCCTTGATCGTTGCAGACCAGCGTTACGCGTTCCGGTAATTGCCAGCAATCCATCGTTCCATTCCAGCAACTGGCTGGTGTGATAAATGGGCGAATTGGGAATGATCAAAGGGCTCCAAGTTACACCATCGGTAACCTCGACAACGCCTTCACCAGCAGATTGCAGTGCATCCTCGAACGGCCAGTAAAGTAATCCCTTGTAGACCAGTGGGTGCCCAGCATCCTGACTGTATAAATGCCGTTCATATCTCGTTTCGCGCGTGTCGGGATCGAAACTCCAGATATCGGCCGAATTGTGATTGCGACCCTTGACCGAGTTAGCGAACCATAATTTGCCCCGATATCCGATCAACCGGGATGCAACTGGCCAAGGACCAACTTGCGCGATGACATCCAACTGCAATTTCTTTGTTTCTTGACCCGCGCTGTCCGACGAAGGATTGGCAACAGAACCGCGTGTAAAATAGAAAGTCATGATAACGACGAGACACGCAAGTAAAGCTAACATCATACCATTGCGGGGAATTTGCATATTTCGGGTCTTCGAACCATTGGCCCAATTGCAATGCATTTTCTATATGCTTTGAGCGTCAATTGATGCCATAGCGTAGTGGCAACCCTTCATTCGAAAGGGCGCTACATATTGTCATTTGGAGAAAAGATGCTCAGAATCGCAGCCTGTCTGGTGAAATCCAAAATAGGCCAACCATCTGACGCGTGCACTGGGAATGGTTCATGAGTTTGCGACTTCATGGAATCTCCAAAATATCCAATGGTGAGACGCATATCTATGCCACCGACCTGGAATTGCAGAAAGGAACGATGAACGTTCTGCTCGGGCCAACATCGTCCGGCAAAACATCCTTGATGCGTCTCATGGCTGGGCTCGACAGGCCAGATACCGGCAAAGTCTTTTGGGACAATGTGGATGTGACGAAAAAGCGCGTGCAGGACCGTGATATTTCGATGGTGTACCAGCAATTCGTCAATTACCCCTCGATGACGGTCTATGACAATATTGCGTCACCGCTGAAGTTGCAGAAGAAGTCCGCGGCGGAAATTGATGCAAAAGTGCAGGAAATGGCTGAACTGCTCAAACTGACTTCTATTCTTGATCGCAAACCCAATGAAATATCGGGAGGGCAACAACAGCGGTGCGCGATGGCGCGAGCATTGGCGAAAGATGTCGGTCTGGTCCTCATGGACGAACCGCTTGCAAATCTGGACTATAAATTGCGGGAAGAGCTGCGCCTAGAAATTCCGCGGCTTTTTGATGCGTCCGGAAGTATTTTTGTTTACGCAACGACAGAGCCGGAAGAGGCGCTTTTGCTTGGCGGAAACACCGCGACCCTCTGGAACGGCCGGGTAACACAATATGGGAAGGCTATGGATGTCTATCGCAATCCCGTGGATGAGACGACCGCTCGCGTTTACTCCGACCCGCCGATGAATTTTGTGTCGGTCCAGAAGGACGGCGCAGTTGTTCATTTTCCAAATGGGCAAACGACAATACTGAACGATGATTTGGCTCGCTTGCCCAATGGCGAATATAGAGCCGGATTCCGTGCCCATCATCTTGAAATGAGCGATGGCCAGTCTGATGCCGTTGAATTTGCGGCGAAATTGATCGTCACAGAACTTACCGGGTCAGACACCTATATTCACGTCAATGCAAGGGATGAAAGATGGATCGGCTTGATCCCCGGGCTTCAAACTTTTGAAGTTGGGCAAGTGCTGAAAATTTCCCTAGACCCTAAAAATATCTTCTTTTTTGATAAGGATAAGAAGCTGGTTGCGTCACCAAATCATGAACCTGAAAAGTCGGGAGCATAGATTTGGCCTCCATAACCCTCGAAAATCTGGCGCATAGCTACCTCCCCGATCCGGGTGGGGATCACGATTTCGCTCTCAAGGAGATCAATCATATCTGGGAGGATGGGCGAGCCTATGCATTATTGGGCCCCAGCGGATGCGGCAAAACAACGTTACTCAATATAATTTCCGGCTTGCTCACACCAACGAGCGGGCGCGTTTTATTTGGCGACAAAGATGTTACCGTATCATCAACAGCAGAACGTAATATTGCGCAGGTTTTCCAGTTTCCGGTTGTCTATGACACAATGACGGTTAGGCAAAATTTGGCATTCCCATTGCGCAATCGGGGCATGGAGGCCGACTATGTCTCCGAGCGAGTAGAGCAGATCGCGCAGATGATCGGTCTGGAAGCAGATCTTCATAAAAAAGCGCGAGGGCTAACCTCCGACCTGAAACAGAAAATCTCACTTGGACGCGGTATGGTTCGGGACGACGTGAACGCGATCCTTTTCGATGAACCTTTGACAGTCATCGATCCCCATTTGAAATGGGAATTGCGGACTCAGCTCAAGTCGCTGCACCGGGAATTTGGGCACACAATGATTTATGTGACCCATGATCAAACGGAAGCCCTGACCTTCGCAGAAAAAGTCGTGGTGATGCATGAAGGCCGGGTGGTGCAAATCGGAACCCCGAAAGAGCTTTTCGAAACACCGGCGCATGTCTTTGTGGGTTACTTCATTGGTTCTCCCGGAATGAACTTCGTTCCCGTTTCTGTCACAGGAAACAAAGCCCATATTAATGGCAATACGATCGACCTCCATCATGATTATGGCAACCCGCAAGGTGACATTCTTTTAGGGATACGGCCTGAATTCGTTCGGCTTAGCAAAAGCGACGGATTGCCGGTTCAAATAAACCGTGTTCAGGATGTCGGTAGACATAAATTCATTAATGCAACATTGTTCGATATTGAAATCAACATTTCTGCCAACGAGGGGTTTGAAATTGAGTCGGACATGATCAAGATAGAGTTTGATCCGGCCAACATCGGCATATTCCGCGATAATTGGCGCATGAATGGCAAAGCGATTGACCAAAGCAACGGGGGAACGGTTTAGTGGAAAAGACCGTTAATCAGCGTGCTTGGCTTCTGGTACTGCCGGTATTGGTCCTCGTTGCATTTTCATCAATCATCCCGATGATGACGGTGGTCAATTATTCTTTCCAGGATAGTTTCGGAGAGAATATATTTTTCTGGGTCGGACTGGAATGGTATCAGGAACTGCTCCGATCGGAACGGTTGTGGGATGCTTTGGGCCGGCAGCTGCTCTTCTCTTTCATCATTCTCATGATCGAAATCCCTTTGGGCATCCTGGTGGCACTGAGCATGCCGAAAAAGGGAATTTCAGCCTCGATCTGCCTGGTTCTCATGTCTTTGCCATTGCTAATCCCTTACAATGTTGTCGGAACGATCTGGCAAGTTTTCGGGCGCGCAGATATCGGACTGCTTGGCCGCACCTTGTCTGATTTGGGTATCTCCTACAATTATTCCCAGAACGCTTTTGACGCTTGGGTCACCGTGATAATTATGGACGTCTGGCACTGGACATCATTGGTTGCACTTCTGGCCTATGCGGGACTTCGATCTATCCCGAAGCCTTATTATCAGGCGGCGATGATCGATCAGGCGAGCCGGTGGAACGTCTTTCGATATATTGAACTACCGAAAATGCGAGGCGTTTTGATGATAGCCATCTTGTTGCGCTTCATGGACAGCTTCATGATCTATACGGAGCCATTTGTTCTCACCGGCGGTGGACCTGGAAATGCTACGACATTTTTATCGATAGATTTGGTGAAAATGGCGCTTGGTCAGTTTGATTTGGGCCCAGCGGCGGCATTCTCTCTTATGTATTTTCTGGTCATTCTGCTGATTTCTTATGTGTTCTACACCGTCATGATAACCATCGATAAAGATGAGGCGAAGCAATGAGCAAGAACCGGCATCCAACCAAAAAAAGTGGCTCAACATCGATACCAAGGGCCCGAATAGGGGCTCTCGTGATAACCCTATATTTGGTTTTCCTGCTGGTCCCGATCTATTGGTTGATCATCATGAGTTTCAAATCAAACTCTGAAATATTGAGCACGTTCACGCTTTTTCCTGATAATTTCACTCTGAAAAATTATAGCACCATCCTCACTGATCCATCTTGGTATATGGGCTATGTGAACAGCTTCATTTATGTTTCGCTCAATACCGTAATTTCTCTTCTTGTCGCATTGCCAGCGGCTTATGCCTTTAGTCGCTATCGATTTTTCGGCGACAATCATCTGTTTTTCTGGCTTCTCACAAATCGCATGGCACCGCCAGCAGTGTTTGCTTTGCCGTTCTTTCAACTATATTCCAGCGTGTCTTTGTTCGATACCCATATTGCCGTTGCCTTGGCGCATTGCCTGTTCAATGTTCCGCTCGCTGTTTGGATATTGGAAGGCTTTATGCGCGGAGTTCCAAGGGAAATTGACGAAACGGCTTTCATTGATGGCTACGGATTTACGAGATTCTTCACGAAAATATTTATACCCATGATCGCGCCGGGAATTGGCGTCACCGCCTTCTTCTGTTTCATGTTCAGCTGGGTCGAACTTTTGTTGAGCCGCACGCTTACGAGTGTGGATGCAAAACCCATTACCGCGATCATGACCCGGACTGTTTCTGCATCCGGTCTTGATTGGGGTGTGCTTGCCGCTGCAGGTGTTCTGACCATTATCCCCGGTGCAATTGTGATCTATTTCGTCCGCAATCACATTGCCAAGGGGTTCGCTTTAGGCCGTGTCTAGATAAGTTCGATAGGGGAGAGATGTGTTAATGGAATGGATGGCCTGGACACTGCCGACAGCAATATTCTTTCTGTCCATCGGCACCTTGCTGATTGGCATGGGATTATTGCACTTGAAATATCCGAGTACGCCCAGGGTTGGCGTGCTCGGAATAGAAACAATGCGCGGAGATCGCCTGTTCATCTCTCTCTTGGGCTCTGCCTTTATCAATCTTGCGTGGATTGGCTTGCTGGACGCGCCGCAATATGGCGCACTGATTATTTGCGGCCTATTTGCAATATTCGTATTTCGCTGGGTATAAAAATAGAAAAGATCGGATCAATGAAATGAGAAGTTTTCGAACAGCAGCAATCCTTTGCATGAGCCTTGCCGCGCTATCCTGTTCAGATTCCACAGAAACAGACAATGATGCACGGAATGACATCGACATATCCGATCCGGCAGGCGCAGCGAGCAAATTTCTGGATGAAGAGATTGGCGAACTCTCCAGTCTCAACCGGGAAGAGCAAGAAGCCGAATTGGCCTGGTTCACGGAGGCGGCAAAACCGTTCAGGGGTATGGAAATCTCGGTAGTATCGGAAACGATTGCCACCCATGAATATGAATCCAAAGTACTGGCACCCGCCTTTACAGCCATTACGGGAATCAGGGTCACCCATGACCTTATCGGTGAAGGTGACGTGGTTGAGAAATTGCAAACGCAGATGCAGTCGAACGAGAATATCTACGACGCCTATGTGAATGACTCAGACCTGATTGGAACGCATTGGCGCTATCAACAGGTTCGCAATCTCACTGATTGGATGGCAGGCGAGGGCAGTGATGTCACCAGTCCGGGACTGGATCTTGCCGATTTTATCGGAACCGACTTCACCACCGGTCCAGATAAAAAACTATATCAATTGCCCGACCAGCAATTCGCGAATCTCTATTGGTTCCGATATGATTGGTTCACCGACCCAAAAATCAAAGCCGAATTCAAAGCGCAATATGGATATGATTTGGGCGTGCCCGTCAACTGGTCAGCCTATGAAGATATTGCCGAATTCTTCACCGGCCGAGAGATTGACGGGAAAAAAGTCTATGGCAACATGGATTATGGTAAGAAGGACCCGTCCTTGGGATGGCGTTTCACCGATGCCTGGATGTCGATGGCGGGCATGGGATCGGTAGGGGAGCCCAATGGGCTGCCGGTTGATGAATGGGGCATAAGAGTAAACGACAAGTCACAACCGGTCGGGTCTTGCGTCGCGCGCGGCGGGGCCACCAATTCACCCGCTGCGGTCTATGCCGTGGCGAAATACTCAAAGTGGCTTTCCGACTACGCACCACCATCGGCAGCCGGGATGACCTTTTCAGAGGCTGGGCCGGTTCCGTCACAAGGCGCCATTGCGCAACAAATGTTCTGGTACACGACATTCACCGCTAACATGGTCGGCGAAGAAGCATCTGCTGTCCTTTATGAAGACGGAACACCAAGATGGCGCATGGCACCCAGTCCTCATGGTGCTTATTGGGAAGAGGGTATGAAAGTGGGATATCAGGATGCCGGCGCCTGGACGCTCATGAAATCTACACCCACGAAACGGGCCAAAGCGGCATGGTTATACGCACAGTTCGTGACATCGAAAACCGTGGATGTAAAAAAAGCCCATGTCGGACTGACATTCATTCGCGAGTCGACCATCCAGCACGAATCCTTCACGGAGCGCGCGCCAAAGCTAGGCGGATTGGTGGAATTTTATCGCTCACCGGCTCGCACGCAGTGGTCGCCGACTGGAACAAATGTTCCCGACTATCCTCGCTTGGCGCAGCTTTGGTGGCAAAATATTGGCGATGCTTCGTCAGGCACCAAAACACCGCAAGCAGCCCTCAATGCCCTATGCGAGCAGCAAGAACGTGTCCTCAGTCGGCTCGAGCGATCTGGATTGCAAGGCGATCTCGGTCCCAGACTGAATGAAGAACGAGACAATGCCTATTGGTTAAACCAATCCGGATCACCCAAAGCCAAGCTAGCGAATGAGAAGCCCAAGCCGGTGACAATCGAATATGATAAGTTAATTGCCGCCTGGCAGTGAGGTAGTCCATCTTCAAACTTTTCGCATCGGACAATAGAGTTTGCTAAAACCGGACCGTGATTCAGTCATTGTCCAATGCATAAGCAATCACGTAGCCACCGTTGCCGTCTCGAACATCTTGTGAGTCCAGATATTGGTTTGTGACTGGGTCCCGCGGATAGCGCCAGGTTGGATTCGGGACCGTCACGATAAGATATTGCTTACCGTCTTTTTTTGACCGGTAGGACATCGGCGTAGATTGTCCGTTGCCAGGCAAATCTGCTTTCCATTTTTCTTCTCCGCTACGGATATCAAAAGCACGAACCTTGCTGTCCATGGTCGAGCTCAAGAATGTCAATCCCCCGCGCGTTGTCAATGTGCCTGCACGTATTGCCGTTCCGACATCATACGGAATGCCTGAACGCAAGTTAAACGGACCTGAATCGCTCATATCGCCAGCTGGCCGGCTCCACAACAATTCTTTGGTATTCAGATCCATAACCGCAATCCGCGACCATGGTGGTTCGAAACAGGGGACCTGCGTGCCAAGTCGCGACATGAACGGCATAGGCAAGCCAAAAAATTTGATCCGCCGATGGTCAAATGGATTGTCTGCATCGGGTTCCCCCATTTTGGGCATGGGTCCATTCGGATCCATGCGAACGGCCGGATGGTTCTTGCCCAGCAGCAAACCTCCAAGCGGCCCGGCTTCCGCAACCTGTTCCGGAGTCACCAGAATTAATCGATGCGCCAACATCATTGGAGCAGCAATCAACAGACCATTGTCGGCATCGACCGAGACACTGCCCCAGTTAAATCCACCGAAGTTACCAGGGTAGAGCATGGTACCCGTGTTCGTGATGCCGGTTGGCACGGTTGGCGGCGTGTACATGCCCTCATAGCGCATGGTTCGATATTCAATCCGGCACACCAACTGATCAATCGGCGTCAGGCCCCACATGTCCTTTTCATACCGATAGGGATGAAAATTGGGGAGCGGGGAAGCAGGCTGGGTGGCGGAGAGATATTCTCCATCAACCGCGCCCTGCGGTGCCGGTTTTTCAGGTATGGGATGCACAGGATCGCCATTGCGCCGATCAAGTAAGAAGATATCACCCATTTTGGTTGGTACGGCGACAGATGGCACTTTCTTGCCATCCTTGGTCACATCCACCAGCACCGGCTGTGCGGGTACATCATAGTCCCAGACGTCATGATGGACGGTTTGATATTTCCAGCGCGGCTCACCGGTCGCGGCATCAATGGCCACCACAGCGGATGACCATTCATCGTCAAATTCGCGGCGCGCCCCGCCAAAATAATCGGGCGCAGCATTGCCGGTGGGGGCATAGATCAGGTTCAACTCCGGGTCATAACTCATGATCGACCAAACGTTGGGGGTACCCGGTGTGTAGGTCTCGCCTTCCGCGGGTTCGCCGTTCTGGCCGGCATTGCCCATATCCCATGCCCAGGAAAAATCACCGGTCGCCGCGTCAAAAGCTCTGACCACGCCGGACGGCAGGCCAAGATTCTGGGAGTCGTTTACCAGGCCGCCAACCACCAGATTATCGCCTGCGACCAGTGGCGGTGATGTATGATAATAGTCACCGACCGGATGGTCGCCCATGCCCTGTCGCAAGTCGACAATGCCGTTGTCGCCAAAATCGCTGCAGGGCTTTCCGGTCATGGCATCTATGGCAATCAGACTGGCGTTGACAGTCGCTGTCACGATCCGGCTCGGGCACTGGCCTTCATATTCCTCGCTCGCTTCATAATAACCGAGGCCGCGACAGGTTTTGGCATATTGATGGGTCGCTGGCGGCTCAAGGCCGGGCTCATAACGCCAAATTTCTTTACCGGTGCTGTCGTCGATAGCGATAACAACATTCAGCGCCGCACAGATATATAGCATGCCGTTGACATTAAGCGGCGTGGCTTTGAAATCCTCTTCTACTCCGGTACGGTAACGCCATACTTCTTTCAGCCCGCTAACCGTTTCAGCATTAATATCGGTCAGTTGGGCAAAACGGGTACCGCCGGCATCATTACCATAGTGACGCCAGTCGGAAACGGCATCATTGGCGTTCGCTTCCCGAACCGTTCCGGTACCATTTTGGATATAGCCTTGCATCGAAGCAAGCAGCAGAGCGGCAACTGCCGCCAGGCTTGGACCACCAACCCACCAGCGGTTTGAAGGTGCCGGCCCGTCGTCCTCGGCACCAGCTTTGAGCGAACGACGGTACCAAGGCGTCAGAAACCACAGTCCAACGACCAGCCAAGCAGCCAGCCGTGGCAAGAGCGCAAGGAAGTGCAGCTCTGCCTCAAAGAGTGACCAGATGAGCGTGACGAGCAATATGGCCGCATATATTTTTGGTGCTTTGTTGCTCCGTTTTTGCGCCAATATCGCGACCGCAATCGTAGCGACACCAGCCAGTATGTAATAGACGCTGCCGCCCAGATAGACGAGAAATCCGCCCAATAAACTAAGGGTCAGACCAATCAACCAAAGCAGAACGATAAAAACCCAATGCATGATTTTGGAGAAGTTCATTTGAGTATTCCTGTTTGTTCTGTTGTTCGGAAGTTATTCAGCACTTATAGTGGGAAGATGGAATGACCTCCATCCAGGACGATATTTTGACCGGTCATGAAGTCACTTTCCTTGGAAGCAAGAAAAGCCGCAACGCCTTCCATGTCTTCCAGTTTGCCAATCCGGCCAATCGCAGCGCGTCTTTTTGCGCCGTCTTTAAATGACTGCGGCGTGTCCAGTGACATTTCCGTTTCGATATAGCCGGGCAGGATGGCGTTGACCCTGATGCCCGCCTGTCCAAGTTCAACAGCCAATGCGCGCACCAGACCCAAAACGGCTGCTTTGGTTGTGGAATATCCCGCGGCACCGCCTGTGCCAACCAGACCGGCTACCGATGATGTGACGATCAATCGTCCCGGTGCCTGGCGTTCCATAAGATGGGCGGTCACAGGTTTCCAGGTTTGCACCACGCTCATCAGGTTCAGATCAATCGTATCGAGCCAAACCTGCCGGTCCGTCATATGGGAAGGGCCCCGATACCCGCCGCCGCCTGCATTGGCAAAACAGCTGTCGACCTTTTCAAATCGCGCCAGTGTCTGAGCAAAGGCTTCATCGATCTGGCTTTGATCGGTCACATCGCAGGCAAAGGCTTCAACATCGCCGCCCATGCCCTGCAATTCGGAAACTGCAGCAGCATTTTTTTCTTCGTTTCTGCCCCAAATAGCGACCTTGGAGCCTTGCTTTACAAGACCGCGACAAAAAGCGAGGCCAAGGCCACCGTTACCGCCGGTGACTACAGCTACCTCGCCGGATAAATCGAACATAAAAACTCCTAAGTTCCGTTGTCTTTGAAATTCTGGGAAGAAAAAACACTGGTTTTGGGAACTGCCTGCAGTCCGAGAAGATTGCCGTCAGGATCCCGGCCAAACATGATCTGCCCACCATCAATCGGTTCAGGTTCCGATACGATTTTACCGCCGGCATCGACCAGCCGTTTGCGCGCGGCATCGATATCGGACACATCAAAGACAATCATGTTGTAGCCAAGCGCATCAACCGGGCGCGGCTCTTCCAAATCTTCGGTGGGATGGCTGTGATACTGGAACATCTCCAGTTCGAGATTACGTATCTGGAACCAGGCCATTTCCAGCTCGCTGCCGGGCAGACCTGATACCATGTCCACCTTTTCCCCTGAAACAGACAACCACCTGCCGACACGGCGCGGGCCGGGCTGGTTCAGAAATGCTGTGTAAAAGTCAACCAGCCGGTCAATATCCGGAGTAGCGAGCGAGACATGCCGAACGCGATATTGGTTTTTGGGCGGAGTTGGTAAGTCCAGTTTTGCAATATCCACATGCTCAATCTCGGAAATCAGTCCATCGGAATCGCGCGCATAGGCATAATAGACGGGGTTCTGTGGATTGAGATGAACCATGTCCTTGGCACCGATATGTTTGGCACCACCAGCCAAAAACTTCTGATACGCCTTTGTTTTCTTATCAACCTGATAACAGACATGGGCAATACCTGGGCCCTGTACGTCCATTGGTTTGGTCGCCCGGGCGTCGGCAGATGGATTGGCAAATTGCATGAAACGAATTTGTGCATTCACACTGCGCATCATCTGTGTCGACGCCGAAACCCCTGTTCGGCCGGCCAACTTATCAAAGACCGGATTCTCTGAAATTTCAGACTGGTCGACAGGCTGAAGATCGACCGAGCTGCCATATAGTCCGGCCGCCTTCTCTATATCACTAACGGATGCACCAACATAATTGACGCCGGTAATGATCGAATCGGGAGGTACCGGTTCGCCTGCTGATCTGCCACCACATGCGGTCAGCAGGAATATCACGCTCAAGCTTATTACACTTTTATTCATATTGAACCTCTCGCTGCGACGGCATTTGGAAAACCAGTCCTGTCAGATTGTCTCGGCTTTTTAGCATCCTAACGCGCTTTAGACCAAAATGGGATGCACGATTCTCTCACCGCTCTAAACCTTAAATGTATAAATAGTCAAATTAAAGGTTTTCAAATCGTGATATTTAGGTATATCGGAAAGATAAATGGACTATATGTCCAACAAAAACGATATTCAAGGGAGGATAATATGCCGAAAGCTCGTTCCAATATGCCCATCCAAAACAGGCTTGCAGCATCTATTGCTGCTATCGCGCTTGCCGGCACGGCCAGCGCCGCCTTCGCGCAGGAACAGGATTCACAAGGTGGAGACGACAATGTCATCATCGTGACTGCGCAGAAGAGATCCCAAGATATTCAAAACGTCCCAATCGCCATTTCCGCTTTCGATAGTGGAGTTCTTGAAGACAAAGTTGTTGATGATGCAATTGATCTCAGCTTTTCTGTCCCCAATCTGACGGTCGATATATTCGGCGCCTCGCTCCGCGGGGTTGGCGATCTTGCGATTTCGGCAACCTCTGAATCCGGTCTCGGCTATCACGTAAACGGAGTATATCTGGGTTCCGCTGCAACCGAAGCGGAATATTATGATCTGGAACGGATCGAAGTTTTGCGCGGCCCGCAAGGCACACTCTATGGACGCAATACGACCGCCGGCGTGCTGAATGTAATTACGCAAAAGGCCACTGATGAATTCGAAGGCTATGTCACTGCTGGCTATGGCAATTTCAACTCCATAAAGCTGCGCGGCGCGATAAATTTGCCTATAAGTGATAACCTGTCGACCCGGGTCGCGGGTTTTTTCCTCGACCGGGATGGCTATGCTACCAACCTCTTCACAGGTAACGATGTCGATGATCGCCAGATGTTCGGGCTGCGCAGCAGTACCAAGCTTGAGTTTGGAGACACACGCGCAGACTTGGTTGTTTCCTACTTCAAGGAAGATGACCGGCGTCTGACACGGACCAAGGTCCTGTGTGAAAAGGATGCCGTGCTAGGCTGCTCCCCTCTTCAGGTCGGCTTTGGAACACCGGACTCCAGAGGCACACTCTTCAACACATTGGGCGCGGTTACCGGGGTGATTGCCACCGGCTTTGGACCAGCGGCGGTCGACTATTATGCGAACAGCGTCAATCCAGCCGACACTCGGCTGATCAACGAAGATGTTGATCCAACCTATTTTGTAGAGGAATGGAGCGCTTCACTCGAAATCACGCATGATTTTGGCGACCTGACACTAACGTCACTTAGCGGCTATCAGGAAATCGAACGCGGCTTGTTCAAGGATTTTGATCGCTTCGTTCCGTCGCAGGGGTTAACGCGCCCGATAACCTTTGACTTATTTGCCAACGGCAATCCGATTACCACGGAGATGATCCTAACCGGTCGCCGCGATCAGAGCGAAGCACGCGAATATTATCAGGAACTGCGACTGGCATCCGACTTTGCCGGACCGATCAACTTCATTGTCGGCGGCAATTATTATAATCGCCGCAGTTCAGGTTCAGCCAATTTTACCCACGTTACAATCGCAGCCCGTCAGCAGCAGCTCGGGTTCCCGGATGCGTTCGCTTCATTGATAACTGAATCCAATCCCGTGAAGACAAAGAGTTTCGGCATTTTCGGTGAGGTCTATTTTGATTTGTCTGATGACACCCGTCTGACCGGTGGTCTGCGTTATTCTCGCGACGACAAAACCATCCAGACTCGTCAGGTATTCCTGAATCCCCAGGCCGATGGCAGCCTGCCCGATTTCACTTTTGGTGAGTTTGAAAAAGGTGTGGTGACCGGACGTATTGTTTTGGATCACCAAATTACGCCAGACCTGCTCGGCTATGTCAGCGCTTCTCGCGGTTACAAAGCGGGCGGTATCAATCCCGGCGAGGTCGGTGTCGAGACGCAAGGTTTTGATCCCGAATTCCTGAATGCTTTTGAAATCGGCCTGAAAGGCTCTTCAGCAGATGGCAGCTTCACCGGGAATGTCTCAGCCTTCTATTATGATTATAAAGATCTGCAAATTGGCCAGACGACTGCAACAGCGTCTTTGACTATCAATACAGATGCTACGATCTGGGGCGTGGAAGCGGAATTCGGTCTTCGGCCGAGCAGCCGTTTTCAGGTCGATGGCAGCTTTTCCTATCTCAACACCCAGGTGAATGACTTCGCCTCCATTGACGAGACTGATCCTTTTGGCATCGCGCCGGGAACTGTGGTTTCAGAGGTAACAGCCGCAGGTGTGGTGAAGGACGTAGATGGCAATTCTCTGCCTTTCTCGCCCGACATCAAGATCGCAATTGGCGTTCAGTATGAAATTCCTTTGGGTGACTGGACACTCACCCCTCGGATTGATCATTATCTGCAGAGTGAGTTTGCAAGTTCTATCTTCAGCAAGCCGATCGATATATTTGATGGCTATAGCCAGACCGATCTCAAACTTTTGCTAGCTCCTGACGACGGCGATTGGGAAATTCGCGGCTATGTGAAAAACCTGTTCAACAATGATGATATCACACGTGTTTTGCCTGCCGGTCGCCTGGTTGGGCGTTTTAGAGAAGTCGTGATATTGGAGCCGCGCACCTATGGTGTCGAAGCTACTATCCGCTTTTGATGACTAGACAATAGCTTCTCTCCAAGGATAGCCTGGTACAGTCTGTGCCAGGCTATTTTTTGCTCTGGTGGAGTAGCCAACATGATTGAGTTCCCGGGAGGGTGATTTTGGGACGAACTGCACAAAAGCTCAGGCGGGTTACCCTTTTCCTGATCGCTGGTTTTTTGATGCTGGCCTTCTTCGCTGTGATATGGATGAAGATACCCGTCTCTGTCGATGTTTCCGAACCGGACCAGGCGGTTATGCACAGCAATATGACTGGCACAGGCGTCCCTTATTCCAGTTCCTATTTCGCGTATGGTGATCACACATTGCATTATGTCGAGGCCGGCGAGGGGGAGCTTATCCTCTTTTTACATGGATTCCCGTCCTATTGGTTTTCCTTCATCCGGCAAATGGATGCATTGAAGCAGGATTATCACGTTGTTGCTATTGATGGGCTGGGCGCAGGCAAATCGGATGCGCCTCACGATGTAGATGCATATAGGCTGGAAAACATGGCGGCTCATCTCAATGCCCTGATTGATCATCTGGATGCTGAAAAAGTGCATATTGTCGGTCACGACTGGGGCTCGACTTTCGCGTTTGGTTTTGCCCAACGCTATCCGGATCGCGTGGCCAGCGTAACGGGATTGAGTGCACCACCGCAAAATGTACTGCTAGGGCTGATGCAGCGCGATAGCTCACTCAGGCAGACCTCAGCCTATATTGATCGTTTGAAGCAGGCCAATCCATTGCTCATCAAGGTATTGGGCGGTGACAAAAGGGTTTGGACGGGTGCCTATGAACCCTTGATCAAAAAGGGCTTTCTCACCCCGGAGGAAGGAGAACTGTTCCGTGAAGCCACCGGCAATCCCAAACGGATAGATGCGCATATCAACTGGTACCGAGCCAATATTCCATCTTTCGGCGCCATTGAGGATGCCGATTTCTGGCCTGATCAAAAGACGCGCGTGACCGTGCCAGCGCAAATTATCTGGGGGCAGGATGATCGAGTCTTTGCCAAAGAATATGCTGAGGCAACAAAAGCTGGCTCAGATGATATGCAGATACTTTCGCTGACAGATGTCGGACATTGGCCTCATGTAGAAAGAACCGAGACAGTTACTCGGGCGATAAAGAAATTGATATCTGAAAGGCACCAAAAATAGCCAGCCCTGTAATAACTGGGCCTATCTCTCGAGTTTTTTCTTTCGTGTGAAATAGTCGAAGCGAGCCATCGTGTAAGTTCCGATCATCATGGAAACCGTTACGTCTTCCAATTCCTGCAGATCCATATCACTGCGCAGCAGAAATTCTCCGGCTGCGGCAGGTATGCCCAGGGATATATCGGTCACCGCTAGGGCAATCTCTGGCGGCATATCAAAATTTTTGACCACCAAGTCAGAAAAATATTTTACCGCAACTTCGCGATTGTAACGAGCTGGATGATAAAGTTTCGCAATGGAAGGGTCAGCAAGCAGAGGCTCTATAATAAGTCCGCGCTCCGCGATAAAGCTGAGATAGACATGCGTTGTGCCACGAACCAGTTCTTCAAAAGTAGTGGCTTTTTCCGCCACAGCGACTTGACGTTTCCACCGGATCGTTAGTTCACGTTTCAACAGCTCTTTCAAAAGGTGAGAGAGGCTATCAAAATACTTGTACATCAACGATTTGCTGACATCCGCTTTCTGGCCAATGGCTTCCATCGAAACTTTGGACATCCCGCTTGTGGAAATCAGCTCTGCTGCGCTATCAAGTATCATGGAACGCCGGACTTCCGGGCTAAATCTCCGTTTTGTTTTCTGTGCTAATTGTTCCATTCAAATAACTATTCCCTAAAAACTCTGATCGCAACGATATCACATCATCAAGCCTTGCACAGTATTGCTTCTAAAAGCAGTTCCAGATTTTTGGTAGATAGGTTGAAAAAAAGTGAGTCCACCTTTGTACCCATAGCGGGCTTTTGTTCTGAAAACACTTTTCTACCGGTTTGAGACTAAAGCCGACATTGGACACCACTCTTTCTTCCAATCCTCAAGAGCGTCAGGCGCGGCAACAAATATGCCCAAATTACTCACTCAAAAGGTCTTTGATGGATGTAGAGAGGCTTTTGCGATTATAGATGACTCCGATCCCGCAAACGGTAACGCCGATCGCAAGCATGGTGCCGACAAGCCAGATGGGATCGGGCTCATAGGTCATAGAGAATTGCGACTGGTAGATCAGCAAACCGGCAAGCCAGGTCCCGGATATTGCGCCGATACCGGCGATCAACGAAACGGTTAGCCAGTCATAGAGAGCCAGTTTCACACATGATTTTTTGGTCACGCCCATGCTCATCAAAAGACCGTTTTTCTGCCGGTCTTCGGCCTCAAAGCCTTTCATGGACGCCGCTATGACCAGCGCGGTCATTATCAACACCATGGTTGCGTAACCAACCACCAGCTTGGTGACCATTGCCAGGGTATTATCAAAGTGTTGGGTTAGTTCTTTCAATGGTACCAGCGACAAAGAGGGATATTTTTGCCAAAGCGAACCAAGTTCGTTCCATGCTGCATCCGGGAGTTCTATGCTTCCCATATAGAAGACGTCAGGTTTGATCGCTTCAATCGCTCGCTCGGGTATCTGGAACCAGAATGTCACCGAACCGCCTCCGGGTTTAAAGGCATGGCTGGCGACCAATTTGAATTGAGTGGCTTTCCCATCGATCATGAAGGTCAACTGATCTCCATAGTTCAGGCCTAAATCCGTCATCACTTCATCTTCAGCAGATATCTGATTCCAGTTCGATTCTTTTTCAGACCACCACTTCCCTCCAACCAATTGGTTGTTTGATGGGATCGTATTTGACCAGTGGAGTCGGATCGCGTTTTTGACGGTGGCTAAAGTCTCACTCGGTGTGGAAATTGCCTCGTCAATGGGTAGGCCATTAATTTCGGATAATTTCGCGGCGGCATATGGCCGCAATTGCCGGATTTCACTTTCATTCTCTCGCGCCCAATCCTCAAGCGCAGGCTTATCTTGTGCTTGCAGTTCTGCGACCATCAAATTGCCGTTATTTGCGCGCGTGTAACCCTCCATGGTTGAGCCGATATCTTTCATCAACATCAGCGTAAAAAGCAGCAGCAGGCTGCACAGACCCAGCCCAAGTATCTGCGATGATTTACTCAGTATTCGCTGTTTCATGATGAAGAAATTGAAGGATAATAGTCCGGGATATTGTCGTCCCCAAAATTCTCCTGCCGTTAGAATAGTCCAGCTCAAAATTGCCATTAGCAACAGAGCCGCACCCAACGCGCCCAGCGTCAATCCAGTCAGTAGAAAGTTGTCTGAATAATATGCGGCGAGCAGCGAGATGCTTGCAAAACCCCAGAATAACCTCAGCAACTGCGCGGACGGGTATTCCACAGCGCGGATCAGGCTAACCAATGATGTGCGACTAAGTTGCCACAGCATGGGAATTTGAAAAGCGAGCAATAGTAAAAATATCAGACCTGTAGTCTTGGCAATTATAGCTGGATGCCAGCCCGATGCGATGCCTGGAAATTGATCGGCGAGCTGGCCGATCAGAAAATATTGCGCAACATAAGCGAGGCTAATTGCGATCATGAAAGAGAGCAGAAAACCCAAAATCCACTGCAGCAGAGAAAGTCGGAGGCACGCTGCCAGTGTCTGTCCAAAGCTGAGATACACAGCCAAACGTTGCTTTTGTCGTTCCAGATAACGGCGATTGGCCATATCAATTGCGATCGCAGCAAGGAAAAAGAGGATTACCGACGCGAGGCCAAGGAAATTCTCCGTTCGTTGCCAGAATAACGCCAACGGATGACTGCCGCTCGCTTTGGTTAAGAGGGTAAAATCATCGAGTTTTTCAGAAGCCCAATTTTCTATGCTTCCCTGCTGCCCAGATGTTGCGGTTAGCAAATAACGATACAGAGTCTTGCTACTCTTTACATCTTCAATGGAAAGAGATTTACTGTTGATCAAAGCCCGCATGGAAACGGAATGACCTTCCATTAGCCGATCAGGTTCGTGGTATATGATCGCGCTAAAACGGTATGTTTCCTGGCCAATTGCTATTCGGTCACCAATATTTGCGTCTATCTTGCTGCTTGCCCTGGGCCCCAACCATATTTCCCCGGGCGGTGGTCCATGTTCGATTGTCTTCTGGATCGTTTGATCTTGAACCATCCCAATTTTGAGACTGCCTTGCAGCGGGTAGTTGTCATCGGTGATTTTCAGTTGTACCGGAATAGTTTCCCCGCGCAAAGAAATTGCCAGCGGGGTCAACTGTATTTTGGCGAAGTCTGCCGCCTTGTCCGAGAGCAGATTTTCGTCGCTGCTTGATAACGGGCGAGGTCCGGAAACGGAAATATCTGCACCCAACATATTATTGAGATTGTCATCCAGATACTGCTGCACAGACGCACTGGTTAGCGACAGAGTGGCGAGGAACAATATCAATGTGATCTGGGTCAGTAACACCAGACGGCCATCACTGGACTTGCTGTCGTTCAGAAAATTATCGAAGGCGAGTGTAATCCAGCTCATTTGATTTTCTCGATATGCGCTTCGGAAAGCGCGAAAATATTGTCAGCGCGTTCCGCAAGTGCGCTACTGTGCGTGACAATGATCAGTGCCGATCCTGTGTCCTTAGCGAAATCAAACATAAGATCGGTAACATCGCTCGAAGTAGCTTCATCAAGATTTCCGGTCGGCTCATCGGCGAAGATAAAGGCGGGGCTGGATACAAAAGCCCTGGCAATTGCCACCCGCTGCTGTTCACCACCACTAAGCTGTGTCGGCTTGTGATTGGCACGATCCTCAAGATTGATCTTCTTCAGCCATTCTCTGGCGATATCATATGCCTGTTTGTTACCGTTCAACCGCATCGGTAGTGCAATATTCCCGAGCGCATCCAATTCCTGCATGAGGTGAAACTGTTGGAAAACGAAACCGGATCTTTGGCGCAGTTTAACGGGTGACATTTGTTCACCATCGCAAGTAATTGTTACTTCACCCAAACGAGGCAGCTCGAGACCCGCAGCCAGAGACAACAGACTGGACTTGCCCACGCCCGACGGGCCAACAATGGCGTGCGTGCTTCCACCCGAAAATATAAGCGACAATTCGTCAAACAGCGAGATACGGCCATGCGGCGTATCAAAATAATGGCTAACGTCCTTTAATTCTATTTGATGATCCATGCGGTCCTCGGCAGTCCTTAAATTTTTATCGTGAACATTTGGATAGGCTGTCCTGTGTCAAATCGATGTGAAGTGGGTTTTGACAATTTTTTGACATTGATTTCGCCAAACAAAAGGCCGGGCGAATAATGCGTTGGCTTGTGTTAGTTTGCGCAACGAGAATTGGAGATAGGCAGGCTGATGCGCGTTTTGGTAATTGAAGATAATTTGGATATTCAGGCCAATATCGCTGATTTTTTGGAACCCGACTATGTTTTGGATTTCGCCTATAACGGCGATCACGGACTGGAACTGGCGCTCGCCAATGATTATGATGTGATTGTCCTCGACCTAATGCTTCCAAGACGTGACGGTATCGATCTCTGCAAAGCCTATAAGAGCGAAGCCGGTCTCCAAGCACCAATATTGATGCTGACCGCCCGTGATACATTGGAAGATAAAGAAGTCGGGTTTGCCGCTGGTGCAGATGATTATCTTACCAAGCCCTTCGCATTGCTAGAATTGAAAATACGGATCGATGCTCTTGCCAAACGTCCAAAAATCAAAAATGCTTCATCGCTGAATTGCGGTGACCTGACATTTGATCCTGCCGATAATGTCGTAAATCTTGGATCCTCTTCAAAGCCGCTCAACAATAAAGAGGGAGTCATTTTGAGGCTTCTGATGGAGGCCGCTCCCAATGCAATTTCCGGCGAGACGATTTCCTATCGCATTTGGGGCGAAGAACCGCCAAATTCCGGTGCGCTCAGAACGCATATATATAATTTACGCAAGATATTGTCATCGCTGGAAACCCGCTGCGAGATCGAAACTGATCGCTCTCGCGGCTATCGTCTCAAAGAAAGATCATCCGATGAATAGACGACCGATAAAAGTAAATGATCTGGTGCTGCGCAATTTTGTCACGTCAATCGGCATGTGTTTTGCGATTACGGTGTTTATGGCGGTAATGTTTGGCTTCGATCTTGAAGATCAGATTTTTGAAAATCAGGTTAGCACGAAGGCAGATCAACTTTCCGAATCTGTGCAACCGGAATCTGGGGCGAGACAAACCGTTTCCGGATTGGAAATGGAGTATTTTCAAGGGACCAAGGCGATGCCCGAGTGGCTCGCCAGTCAGATAAAGCCGGATTGGAAAGCGGGGGAATATGAAGTTTTTGGCGGTGAGCGCGGGCACTACCACCTAGCCGTGCGCGAAAACGATGGAGTAAAACAATATCTGATTTTCAATGCGCGGTCCTATGTCCGATCAACAAGTCAGGTTTGGGGTTTTGTGATATTGATAGCTTTTCTGGGCGGGTTGATGCTGCTTGTGTCCATATTCTTCATGCGGCGTATGGCCAGAAAACTGACTATGCCTATCGAAAAAATGGCAGCAGCTGTGACTTCTCACAGCTCGCTCGAACCGGCAACATTGGGTTTAGGAAACGGGCCGGTCGAAATCGATATATTGGCAAAAGCAATCGCCGACAAAGACCGACATATCGAAGATCTGATGCAACGTGAGCGGCAGTTTAACCGGGACGTCAGTCACGAACTACGCACGCCGCTAGCCGTCGCGGTTGGCGCTGCCGAGATCATCGAAAAAGATGGTTATAAAAGCTCTGCCTTCACGAGATTGGAATCAGCGCTCGGCAACATGCGGCTTCTAACTGAAGGAATATTGTGGCTCGCCCGAGAACCGGACAGGACAAGTTGCAATGCCTGGAAAGCAGGCGAATATGCCATTGAAGCAAACAAACATCTGTTGCGCAGTGACAAAGTCGAAACCAGTATCTTTGGTAATCGAGATATCGACATGCCGGTCCCCGAAGCCGTCGCTCAGGTCATTGTCGGCAACCTGATTCGCAATGCTATCAGCTATACAAGCGAAGGCACGGTCTCGCTCTCGATATCCGAAAGAAGCTTGAGCGTTAAAGATACTGGCATTGGGTTCGATGAATCACAGAATGACAATTCCGGCTTTGGGATAGGCCTTTCGTTGGTAAAAAGGCTGTCTTCGCATTTTGGTATGAAGATTGCTGTTGCAGCACGAGAAGAAGGCGGCACCATGGCGACCGTTTCCTGGTAGGATGGCAGTGTCAGAACGACAGCTAGGGTCTTCGCATATCTCCTTGCGTTTTGTTTGACACTGGTTTGACGTTGGCAGCGCTAACAGGTCTCCAAACATGATGGAGATTCCAATGAAAAAAATATTGATAGCAATAATGGTTGCCTTGATAGTCCCGGCGACATTCTTGGGCAGCGCCGGTGCATCTGCACAAACCAATGTTCAACAGCTTGCTTTGGAGGCACCTGATGGGAACCGGATTACTGGTTTCATTTATCAAAATATAAAGACAGAAAAAGACGCGCCTCTAGCCATATTGATGCACGGCATGACCGGTTCTAGTCTGGGTTGGCTTGCCGATAATCACGGTGCCTATACCGACCTGATCACCAAAGATTTGATCAGCAAGGGATATCGGGTTGTGGCATTGGACGCGCGATCCCATGGCGCCCGAAAAGATGATATGAAACCGCTTGAGCGGCTCAAAAACCTGCGCTCAGGAAAGCCGGAGCCTTATCTGGCAATGATTGAAGGTACTTTGAGCGACTATGATATTTTGCTTGCGAAAGTGAACAAAAATTTCGGACCACCCAAACACATATTGGCAGCCGGGTACAGCATGGGCGCGCAAATGGCGGTGCTATTCGCGGCGAAACATAAGGAAGTGACGCATATTGTCACCATGGTGCCGCCCGCAGCGCAAAGTGCCAAGATTGTTGCGCCCATCACTCATGCCAGCAAGGTGCAGGCCCAATGGCTCTTGATCACCGCAAGCCAGGACCAGTTCGCCAGCCCGGCCGACAATGATGCGTTGGAAAAAGCCGGTGGCGAACAACTGACTAGAGTGGAGTTTGATAGCAAGCACAGATTGCCGCGTGGCTATGTCGATGCTGTGATTGATTGGATTGCAACCGTAGAACCAAGAAATTAGAAAAATTGAGTTTCTGCAATAGAACCCGTAAGTCCGATGCATAGAATGAAATACAGGCAAGCTAACAACACTAGAGACGGGATCGAATCTACAATCGAAGCTGTCCCATCGGCCTGAATGCGAATGTCACGCAAAAAAGTGTCGAACGCATTTACGTCTGCTACCGCTTCGTATGTTTGCATATTATGCATTCTAGCTAGTTGGCCGTCTCTAACCTTAATGTTGGAGATCATTCAAAGTACAAAAAACTGGTTACAGCGTCTCCGGGTTTCTTCCAAAGTCCGCTTTCCGGATGAAGCGGACGGAAAGATTGCAATACTGGATGTTAGAGATTTGCTGTCAGCTTACTATCGATCAGGTTGATGATTTGCCAATTATCATGCGCTTTCCTTGACTAGTGTCGCAAAAACATTCGAGCACGGTGCCCTTTGGTCACTCGCAAGTGCGTACCAGATTTAAATGGACGAAACGATTGAGCTTGGGGAACCTGAGCAACCGATTCTTGCAACGTGGGGGAGAGCGGATAAATCCCATTCCGAGGAAAATGCGCTTAGTCCACTGAATTTTTCAGACAATGTGACATGCGTTTCATTCGACGGACTCGGCCATTTTGCAGAACTGGAAAATCTAGAGACACTGTTCCAAGTCATTTCGGATTTCGTCGATGAACGGGAGACGTTTAATATGAGATAGGACCTGTAACGTTCGCTTTCGGGATAAAGTGGACACAGTGCTAGTGTCCGTTTGGGCGCAAAAGCGGACTCTGAAGAGTTCACTAATGCTGTGCGGTCCTGGCCATCCGACAGCCGTTCTGTTTTCAGCCTGTTTCAGCGGTTTTTTGTGCCAAATCTATGGACGGGACACGTCCAGGATCATCGCCATCAACTCTTCAATCATATCTGACGAAAATTCCTCTGCATTGTCGAATTTGAAGCGATCAAGATTGATTGGAAGGGCCAGGCACCCGTGGATGGCCGCCCAGAATATCTGCGCCATCTTATGCGGATCAAATTCCCGGAAATGTCCCCGCTCTTGGCCTTCAAGGAATGCAGCTTTCAGATTGCTGTAAAATGGTTCATCGCAGAGCTCGACTTGTTTGGGTTGCCGATATTTTCCTCCCGGGACCGACAGGAAAATGTGCGTGAACAGGTTTGGATCTGCGATCGCAAACTCTGCGTAGCGTTCCAGCAGTATGCGGACTTTCCGTTCTGAACTGCCGGCAGCATCATAGTCAGTTTGCATCTCTGCGCGAAGGCGATCAACCGGGATCGACCAAAGCGTTTGCGCGAGGTCGGCGCGATCCTCAAAATATTTGTAAAATGTCCCGATCGAGATACCGGCCTCTTTGATGACATCCCTGATGGTGATTTCACTCCATCCCCGAACATCATTGGGAGTGATCGCTCTTTGTCGCGCTATCCTGACGACGGCATCGCGTATAGAGCTTCGCATTTCGGCACGTTTTTCGGGAGAGATTGAGGGTCGAGCCATAAAAAATCAGACTTTCAAACTATTCATTCCGGCAACGCAGAAAATGCGTCTCCGCAACTGCGCCAATTAGCAGCTCGCCGTCAAGCAAAGTAGCAACGCTTGATCCTGACAGTTCCGATCCGTTGTTCATATACAAAGTCTCGACCGTCATTTCCGGTTTTTGGACATTTATCGCGATAACTTGTGACGGGGAAATCGCGGCCGGATCATCAAAATGCTCTAACAAGGGAAATATCTTGGGATGCGTTCCCGATAATAGCCGGCCATCATCGCTCCATTCCAAATTATCGACAGCGGTATCAACGGAAATCTTGTCAGCAAACTTCCACTGCCGGTTGGATTTTCCCCGGCGGTAGCGCTTGACGGATCGACCCAGCGCTTCAGCGACATATAGTGTTTGCCGATCGTCGGACACAGTGATGCCGTTGGCGCTTTTCAGACCCTGCAACAAAAATGATCCCTTGTTTCCGTCAAAATAGGAGACCGATGACCAGGATAGTCCGAGATACTCCTCAACGCGGGCCATGAATGAGGACTGCGGACTCCCATGGTCGTTGGTTACAAAAAAACGGTCAGTGTCGATCGCTTTGATGTCGTTCGGAGAGATGAGCTCGGGATAATGGATTCGCCGCTTAAGCGTCAAACCATGATTCGCGCCCACCGTGAAGATCAGGATTTCGTGCTGGTCGCGGGCCGGATGATTGACGACATAAAGTTCCCGCGCGCCACTGGGCAGGGTGAGCAGGTCGATACCATGGGGATGAAACTTACTGCCGGCATCGACTTTGAGCGGCCGCGGCAGGCTATCGGCCACGGACAGATTAAGAACCCAAATGTCGCCATCTGCCACCTGGCCAGGCTTGCCGCTGCGATAACTTTCAAATGCCTCGCGGCCATTACCCGACGAGATAAAGGCAACACGATTGATACGGTCCACATTGATATCTTCCGAACCCGTTGGGCCATACAGTTTTTCGCAGCGGCCATAGTCAACTGGCTTGATCTCAACGAACGCGCCTGCATCCGTGGAAATGCGAAAAGCCTGAAACACGATCAGGCCGAGCAAGACTGAGATAACAATCAGTTTGCTGGATATTTTGTTTTTCCTCCAAAAATATGTTGGCCGGTTGACTAACCGTGCAGATGAGAATAATGAACATGTTCTTTTTATCAACGCATTCATTCGGAACCGCCCATATTTGGGCCATCAAGGACCAGAATCGTGACCGCAAAACCCCTGTCCGCATCCCATGCCACAAGTGATGAATTTCATATCAGCTACCAGAATCGCAACCTGCGTTCCCATAGCCGGATCGGCTGGATGCTCGAAAAATGGATTGGTATTCCGCTCAACCTGATTGAGACGTTGATTTCCTATCTGCTCGTTCGCCCGATGAACTGGGCGCTCAGGCATCTGGATGGCCTGTCGTACAAATTGGAGGGCACACGGCTGAAGGTCATTTTGCAGCATGTCCTGTTCCCGCTGATCATGATTGCCGGGATGTTCATCGGTTTCGCCGCCACCGACGCCGGTGCTTCGCTGCAATCGATCACCACGCTCGCGCTCATTCCAGTGGTCATCGGCCTGATCGTTGCTCCGCTTGAACGCCTCATGCCCTATAGCCGCAACTGGCTGGAGGGCGGTAACGACACCTCGGTCGACCTCATGATGTTTGTCTCGGGTGCGTTCTGGAATGGCTTTGCCAAATATCTAATCCAGACTCTGTTCTTAGTTGGGCTGGTGGAAGCGATGGAGGCATATGGGCATGGTCTCTGGCCGTCCCACTGGCCAGCCCTGGTCCAGGTGTTTTTGTTCATCCTGATCAAAGATTTCTTCCGCTACTGGCTGCACCGTGCGCTTCATGAAGTACCCTTCCTCTGGCGTTTCCACGCGGCGCATCACTCGGTCAAGCGGCTCTACTGGCTCAATGGCATCCGCAGCCATCCGGTGGAAGTGGTGGGGCAGGCGGTCCTGTTCGCGGTTCCGTACGCCCTGCTGCAGCCCACGGCCGAAGTCGCCATGGTCGCCATTCTCATGCAGCTCACTATCGGAATATTCCAGCACGCCAATATCGACCTGAAGCTGGGTTTTTGGGAGTATATCTTCTCAATTGGCGACAATCACCGCTACCACCATTATCCCGACAAAGGGGTTGGCGACAGCAATTATGGCGGTGAATTCATCCTCTTCGACATCCTGTTCGGCACTTTCCACAAAGTGAAAGGCGAGCGTCCGCACGACAATATCGGTATAGGCACCGCGCCCAATTATCCCATGACCATGGCCGGGCTCTATATTGCGCCGTTCCTGCCCGACCAGAAGATTTGGGCACCCGAGAATGCCGAACAAACCGTGGATACAGACAATCCTAGAAACAACTTGGTGGCGGATGTCTAATATACACTTTTTTGGATAAAGCGGGCAAGCTGATATATTCGCTGGTCGACGATATTGCGAATAGTGAAGCTGCCCAAAGCGTATAGACTGAGCGCAGCGCAAAACAACGGATCCACGGGTTTTCGAGCCGCTACATTGTGCTCTTGCAGCACAACCTCGTTTTGCGATGAAGTAAACATAAAGCCCGAGCTCGTTTTGGACTCAGAAGCAGAAGGGCATCCCAAAAGCCGAACAGCTCGTTGGTCAGTCTACTGATGAGAGTCACTTACAAGGTGTTGATCATAAGCGATGCGCAATTTGACAGCGCCTCAATCGCAATAAACAAGCAGCGATTATTCTTTTGGCTTGGCGCCAGGTAGCGAAGTCGCTCGGCTGTTTGATGGCGGGTGTTTCACTGGTGGCAACGCGCCTATCACTCCATCGGGCGTAGCTATTGCGCGCATCCGGGCATAGGCTGGGCGGGCTTGAATTCGCTTTTGCCATGCCTGAATATTGGGGAACTGTGCTGAATCAACCAAATTCAGCTTAAACGCGACGTTAAGTGGCCAATCCATCATGATATCGGCGGCTGAAAATTCGGGACCACCAAACCATGGATTTTCTTTCAGATAATCCTCGGAATATTGCACAACATTTTCACTGTCGACCAACATAGATCGCTGCGTGGGCGGATTGACACGCCAAGCGCGATAATCACTGAACAAACGAGCGGCCAGTGACCCTTCAGCATAATGCATCCATTTGATATGGTGCGGATAAGCCCGGCTATCGATTGGAGGAACGAGTTTACCAGGCGCATGCCGGGATAGGATGGTATCAATAATAGCACCCGACTCTACGATGATATCATCGCCATAGACGACCGTTGGTGCCATGGGCATGCCGTGACCGAGGGCGCGAATCTGCATCATAGATGCCATCAGGTCACCGCGAACATATTTTAGCTCATAAGGCAGGCCCAATTCTTCCATCAACCATATGATCCGCTCTGACCGACGGCCTTCAAGATGATAGATTGTAATATCTGGTGCCGGGGTAGCTGTGGCTATTTCGCCCTCATTTTCTGAAGGCGTTGAAGCACTTGCCCCAGTCTGGCTAGCGGCTAGGCCAATTGCCAGCAAGCTTGCACCTATCGAACGAACAATTTTCGTCTCTAAACCAAACATCTTATGCCCCCATCCTAAAGCTGCCATTATTTAAGCTTCTATTGAAAATATAGTCAATAATCTTGTTGGATTGGGCATGGACTATCTTGAAGATCAGCCAACGTTCCAGCCACCGCGCATCCGTGTGCCTCGATCTTTTGATTTTTGGTTTGCATAAACTCAGGCGGTTCCGGCTTTTAACGATACGTCGTCCGTAACCGTGTTGAGAAGATATGGTTTAGGGCATGGTTTTGTGCACTTGGGTATCTCGACGAGGCATGCCTTATCTATCGATCAGTAATATCACTATTGACTTTAATTCCAATAACTATGAAGTGACGCAATACTTCGTTTTGTTGGCCACTCGCTCACGAGGCGATTAGGTGTTCTGCCAATTCATCGTAAGGATAGATTTTATGTTCGATTTAACCGGCCATGTCGCTCTGGTGACGGGCGGCAATGGCGGCCTGGGTTTGGCGATGGCCAAAGGATTGGTCAAAGCCGGTGCCGCTGTTGCAATCTGGGGTCGTAATCCGGAAAAAAATGAAGCAGCATTGAAGGAACTGCACGATATGGGTGGCGATGCAGCGGTGTTTTCTTGTGATGTCACTGATGCCGAGCAAGTCGATGCCGCCTTTGGTGCAACGCTGCAACGCTTTCAAAAAGTGGATAGCTGTTTTGCCAATGCAGGCGGTGGGTCTGCGGGCATGTTGCACAAGACGAGCGGGGAAGCGTGGACGGCGACGGTGGATATGAACCTTACCAGCGTAGTGAACACCTATAAACCGGTCATCGCTCATCTTCTGGAACGTGGGCAGGGCGGAAAGTTGATCGTAACCTCTTCTGCTGCTGCAATAATGGGTATGCCAATGGGGAGTGGTTATTCAACCACCAAGGCGGCAGTCACCGGTTTAACGCGTGCTCTGGCAATCGAACTAGGGCAGGCAAATATTCAAGTTAACGCGATCCTGCCAGGATATATTGAAACGGACATGTCGCTAAACACGCCGCAAATATTCCGGGATGCATGTAAGCGCCGATCTGCTTCCGGAAAGGTTGGGGAATTGGAAGACATGGAGGGTATCGCCGTCTATCTGGCGTCCCAGCAAAGTAACTTCATGACTGGTCAATCACTGGTCATCGATGGAGGTCATTCCATCCACCCGCTGTAGTCCGTCCGTCGGATCCCGGCATTAGCAAAAGATTTCAGGGCTTTCGCTTCAAAGGTTGTTGCCGCATGTTATAGTCACTCTGAACGGCATTTAACGAACCCAATATCATTGTGACGGTGATGTTTTCGATCTCTTCCCTGCTCATATCGCTGTGCAGATAATAGGCCCCCGCAGTCGCCGGAAGGCCAAAGGATATATCACTTGCTGCCCTGGCTGCATCTTTTGGAATATCAAAATTATTGGCCACAATATCGGCAATGTAATCAACCGCATCATCGCGACTATAGTCTGTAGGATCATGGCCGCCCGATACGCTGGGTTCGGTTTGGAGGCGTTCAATGATTAGCCCGCGTTCCTCAATATATTTGAGATATTGATGTGTGATGCCGCGAACCAGTTCTTCGAAAGTCTTCGCTTTATCTGCCTCGCGTACCTGCAATCGCCGCAAGCGCTTTAGTTCGCGATTTAGGAGCGCGCGGAGAAGTTCCGTCAGGCTGTCAAAATAAGTGTAGACGAGCGACTTACTAATTCCCGCTTCTTTGCCAATGAGTTCCATACTTAAAACTGCCACACCATCGCGTGCAACAATCTCTGCCGTATGATCTAGGATCAACGACTTGCGCTTTTCTGGACTAAGGCGCCGTCTTTTGATGGGAGTTTCTTTGTTCATTGTTTCAATTGCTACCATATAATCTTTTGTTGATGAACCGCGAAGGCAGCCGAGAAAATTACTGTTCCTAATAGGTCGTTGGATCGATCCACATCATATCGTCAATCGATTCAGATTTTGGTGCAGAGACATTTTCCTGAATTGAAATCACATTTCCGTCTGGATCGTAAGTATAGTAAATTTTCCAGCCTTTGCTGGTTTTTGCCGGACCAACCATTTTGATGCCCAACTTTGCCAGCCTTTCACGCTCCGCTTCTGCGTCGGTGACCTCAAATGCCGTCATATTATAACCGATCTGGTCGACTTTGGCAGGTTTATCACGGACCGGCGTGGCCGGCTGAACAAACTCCCAAAATTCAAGCTCAAGATTGCGGACAGCAAACCATGCACTGCGAAGGACAACGCCATCAATCGCGACGATATTATCCATATTTGGAAAGTTTGAATATTCACCGCGCCGTCTTGCGCCGTAACCGATAAACTTGGTGTAAAAATCGGCCATGCGATCAGCATCTGACGTCGCTCCGCCAATATGGGTTATCCACGCACTATCTTGACGGCGGGGCCTGTCGACGGTTTCATTTTCAATGATTGTGCCGTCGGGATCTCGGCCATATGCGTAGGTGACACCATAGCCACCTAAGTCGACAGGCGCATTTCGTGACACCATTTCCAGTCCCTTTTTTTGGAATTTTGGTAGGGCGGGATCGGTCGCCGGGGACTGGAAACAAATATGCGTATATCCAGGGCCAATGACCGGTTTGGCATAAGGCGGTGCTTTCGCGTCCGGATCAAAATCAACCAGTTTAACAAAAACCGTTGGGGTTCTAATCAGTGCAACTTCTACATTTCCATGCTGTTTGGAAGTCATCCCGGGAAGATAGATGTCGCTGGCGGCGACACGATATCGACTGACCAATTCAAACGGTACGGCCTGCTGATAAAAAGCGATGCTCTGATCAATGTCTGACACCGCCTTGCCAATGAACCGCACGCCCTTGATTTTGGTATTGCCCAGACTTGCTGGACGGAAAAACGGCGTTTGCACTATGCGCGGTGGACTGGTGGTCGTGTCGGCCGACTCAGTGGCAGCGGTTTGCATACAAGATGTCAGACAAAGGCTGACGGTCAGGCCTGTACAAAGACTAGCAATATTTGATCTGAACATTGGTCTTTTCCTCAATCAGCGCTGTAAACTAGCATCACATTGCCGGGTATCTGTCCGAATTTGTCATAGCCGCTGTTGACGATAAGCAGGCCGCCTGCGACGACAGGGCCTGCGGAATCTATCGAGCCACCACGCGCGCTAACGTCATTCAGAGTTTTATATTCCCTGCGTGTGTCGGTGCTCCACAATATCTCGCCTCCATCGGCACTATAGGCACGCAATATGCCATTGAGTGCGCCGGCGAAAACGACGTCTGACGTGATGGTTGGCGGGGCAGACAGTGCGGTCATGCATTTATGCGCTTTTTCTTCACAGACATTGGGTTCAAATTTGCTCCACAAAGCTTTACCCGTTGCGGGGTCATATCCGTGCAAGCCTTGACGTGAAGGGCCCGTGGCAAACCGGTTGCCGGGAGTATCGGCAATACCAACAAACAGTGTCTTGCTGTCGGTTGCCATCCCCCAATGGACGCCGCCATTAAAACCGCCCATTCCAGCACGTGTTTCCCAAAGGATTTTCCCGCCTGCATCCGGGTCCATACCGAAGAGCATTCCTGATTTCTGGCCTGCCAGAATAATGTCCTTGCCATTGGCCAGAGTCGTTAAAATCGGAGGTGCGCCAAAATCAAAGTCTGGGCCGTCTTCCTGCGGGCAATTGACCTGCGATCCGTTTCGCCCACAAGCAGCGTTCCAGGCATCGCCCGAAATGGTCTGCTGAATCCACTCAACCGCTCCTGTATCAAGCCGCAATGCAATGATGGCATCGCTCTTGTCATTGGCGGGCGAGGAATAATTCTCTCCCGTCCCGACATAGAGCAACCCGCGCTTGGCATCGACAGTTGGAGTGGACCAGATCGGCGCACCCGATGGTCCGTAATTTTGTGCGCCCGCTGTGTTCTTACTTGTCTTTTTGGGTTCGGGAACGGTGTAGAAACGCCATACCGGCTCACCCGATTTCGCTGCCAACGCCAGTACACCGCCGCGGAAGGTGCAACATTCATAGTCTGGAAGATAGGCGTTGATAATCTCAAGCGAAGACATCGGAACATAGAGACGCCCTTTATGGAGCGTGATCGAACCCGTTATCGTTCCAACCGGATGGTCTTGGATAGAGCGTGTCCAAATCAACTCTCCATTTTTGGCATCGACAGCATAGACATTGGCATCGACATCCCCGAAATAGAGCGTCTTCGCATAACCATTTTTATCGGTCGATATGGTCGGTGCATTACGAACCTCTGCCTTGGCTTCAAATGTCCACCAGACACAGCCGGTCTTGGTATCCAGCGCATAAAATAGTCCGCTCTGGCTCCCTGTAAATATGGCTTCCGCGGTGACCGCGGGTTGGGAGCGCGCGCGCGCTGAACCTGGGAAACCAAAGGCCCATCTCAATTTCAGATCTGGCGCTTCTGCTGCTGTGATACCGGCATTGACAGCGGGCTGGAAACGGACATTGCGTTTGCTGTTCCCCCACCGGTTCCAAAGGGGCTTGGAGAGATTTAACTGGCCTTTGCACTGGTGCTTTTTTGCATTGGCTAATGCGCTCTCGCTGCTTGGACTGGCCAGATAGTCGGCAATGATCCGTATTTCGATCGGCGTCATCATCGACGCCTGTTCTTTCATTGTACCGGTAGAAAGCGAGGCCCTGATCGATTCAACGCCATTTAACTGGATAGCAGCTTTGGTTGGCGCTTCTACAGTGCCGCCATCATGGCATGCGGCGCAATGTTTCTGGTAAAGCCCTTCGCCAGGATTGCCGTCCACCTGAGCTTGCACGGCATCTACGATCTCAGGTTCAGGCTCTTTCTGCTGACAGCCAGATAAGCCGACGGATGCCAACATCAGCGTTGCCGTGAATGACAAAAAAACACGCATTAAAATTTCTGCATCCTTTGGTTCTGGAGCATCCCGAAAGAAAGGTTTGACAGGTGCAGCCGATTGTTGTTGACTATTAGTACAATAACGAGCCTTCCTTATAAAGCAATGGCCAAGACACTGGCGAAGGAGAGACAATGGCATTTCTGAAGAGCGTGACTTTGCTTGTCGGGCTTGTAGGCCTGCTCACGCTGCCGAGCTGTATGTCAGCTAATCTTGCTGTCGAACCCCCCACAGCGATGAACTCCGTTGCCCCTGATCCAGCCGTGGTATTCGCCAATGCCAACGGTTCAAGCGACGCGAAGTATAAGGAAGGCTATTTCGGTTCCGGCGATACCCGCTTGCATTATGTTGAGGCAGGCGAGGGACCATTGGTCATTTTTTACCATGGATTTCCATCTTTCTGGTATAGCTGGTTTGATCAGATGGAGGCACTGAAAGGCCAGTACCGGGTTGTAGCGTTGGACGCTCTAGGTTCCGGCCTGTCCGCTAAGCCGCATCAATTGGAACCTTATGACATAACCAAACTGGCGTCCCAATTGGATGCGCTGTCCCGCCATCTCGGCGGTGACGAGAAATATATATTGATCGGCCATGACTGGGGCTCGGTTCTCGCTCTATCCTATGCACAAGCTTATCCTGATCGCCTGCATAAAGTCGTGGGCATGAGCGCCCCTCCGCTTAACCTGTTCCTCAAATATGCGGCGAATAACAAAGAGCAACAACGCCGAAACCAATATATGCAGAGATTTCGGGGCACGACTTTGGAAATGCTCAAGTCCGGCAATGCGATCGAGTCAGCGCGGGTTTCAGCCTACAGGAAACTCGGTGAACGCGGTGACCTGTCCCGGGAAGAATTGAAATTGTTCCAAAACGCCTTGTCGAGCAACGAAATGCTTTATGCGGCGATGAATTGGTACCGGGCCAATATTCCACCGTTTGACAATGTTTCAGATTCCGATCTCTGGCCTGGACCCGAAGCGAAAATCACTGTGCCCGCTCTGTTTATCTGGGGTGAAGAGGATCAGGTTTTCGTGCCTGAACTTATTGATCAAGTCGATGATACCGGGCCGGACATGCGAACAGTTCGGTTAAAAGGAATCAATCATTGGACGTCGATGGAACGACCGGAGCGTGCGACTAAAGCGATCATCGACTTTCTTGGAGAATAGACCAATGCAAAAACTGTCGGCGAAACTCTCAAGTCACTTTCAACCTGTGCTTCGCGGCACGATGTTTTTCGTTTCAGCTGTATTGCTATCGGCTTGTGCAGCTGCTCAAACAGAATCAGTCACTGCATCTGCTGCTCCAGAAATCGAGGCCGCTCTTGTCGAAAGGGCGAGAGAAATCCATCAACAGAGTCTGGTGCTGGATGCGCATGCGGATATAGTTCTGCCATCCACTTCCAAAACCTATCTGGGGGCCGATGGACTATCCAAGGTCGCTCCAGCCAAGTTGCGAGCGGGGGGCGTGGATGCTGTCATCATGTCGGTCGCCGTGGGCCCCGGCTCCAGAACAACAGACGGTCGCGCCTTGGCGAGAGCCGAGGCCGATGAAAAACTGGCAGCGGTTTCCAACATGGTGCAACAAGACCCGAATCTGGGCCTGGCGACATCGCCAGCTGAGATCAAAAGTCTGACCGCCAGCGGAAAGACCGTTATTTTACTGGGCTTCCAGAATGCCCGATCACTCGATGGTCAGGTTGATGCCCTGGATCAATATTACGCCGCCGGAGTTCGTCTATTCGGCCTCAACCATTTGGGACATAATGATTTTTCAGACAGTTCGCGTCCTCTATATATTGCCGAGAGGCGGTCTTATGAAATCGCCGAAGAGCATGGCGGCTTGTCACCTTTGGGGGTGGCGGCGGTACGGCGTATCAATGCGCTTGGGGGAATAATCGACGTTTCGCAAATGTCGAAGGCAGCGACTTTGCAGGCGACAAAATTATCTCGATCTCCCGTCATCGCCAGCCACTCTAACGCGCGCAAATTATCCAATGTGTCGCGCAATCTGTCCGATGAAGAAATCGATCTCATTGCGAAAACCGGAGGCGTTATCCATCTCGCGGCATTTGGTGCCTATCTTGTCGATCTTTCGGATCCCAAATTATTGGCTGCCATTCTGAAAGTCCGACGCGATGCCGGATTGCCCGATGCCTATTCTTACCCTTACGAACTCTATTGGGAGATCCCTGATCCCGAAAAACGTCAGTCGTTTCTGATTGCGATGCGGAGGGTGATCGGTCCGGGTTCTGTTGATCGATTGGTTGATCATATTGACTATATCGTAAACCGTGTGGGTATCGATCATGTCGGAATTGGCAGCGACTTTAATCATGGCGGCGGCGTTGCCGGATTTGTGGATGCAAGTGAGGCGGAGAACGTCACCATCGCCCTGGTAAAACGCGGTTATTCAGCTGAGCAGATTAGAAAAATTTGGGGCGAAAACTTTCTCCGTGTGTTCCGCGCGGTACAAAATATAGCTGACAAAAGAAATAGAAGACCGTCACCGGCCGAGACCGCAATTTCGAATTTCTCAGCCAGATGACTAATTTGATGCTTCGTCAATTACTATTTGACTAATGGTCTAATTACATTCACTCTTCGTCTTGGAGAGAAAATTTATCGCCTCAAAGAGGGCGCTGGAATCAAATTATCATGGTTTGATTTCCGGAATTTTTGGGAGGGAAACATCATGAATAAAACACTCTTGCGTTGCACAAGTGCGCTTAGCGCGGTCGTATTTTCGGCCACGGTCGCACCGAATATGGCTCATGCACAGGACTTGCAAGAAGCGGATAATGACGAAAATATCATCGTCGTAACAGGCAGCTTCATTCGCGGCACGCCTGAAGATGCAGCGCAACCGGTGGATGTGTTCTCTTCGGCAGATTTGGATACCGCAGGTGTTTCCTCCCCACTTGAATTTATCAAGGATCTGCCTCAAGTCGGCAGCGTCCTCGGCGACACCAATCAATTTTCTACGACCGCTCAAGGCAATCAGGGACTAGGCTCCATCAACCTGCGCGGTTTGGGTCCGCAACGTACTCTGGTGCTGTTTAACGGCAGAAGGACATTTACCGCACCGGGCGCCGTCGGTGGCGGTTTTGGTGATACAAATGCTGTTCCTCTTTTCGCGCTTGAACGGATTGAAATTCTAAAAGATGGCGCGGCGGCTACTTATGGTTCCGACGCTATTGCTGGTGTGGCCAACTTCATCACCAAAAAGGGTTTTGAAGGTGTCGAAATCAAAAGCGACTATGAGTTCGTCAATGGTTCCGATGATAATTATACCGCTTCGATATTGGTCGGTAAAACATTTGGCGATGTGAACATCTTGGCTGGCTTCGGCTGGCAGCATCGTTCGGAATTACCTACGACCGAACGTGATTACGCATCTCAACCCTATGAAGTGAATCCAGCAGCATGGTCTGCCCTGGCCACGCCGGGTACATTTACCGTCGTTGGAGCGGGAGGTGCAGTTCCCATCGCTCCGGGTGTCGCGCTGCAGCCCGACAGAGGCTGTGGCGAGCTTGGAGGCGTTCCAGATGGTGTACTTTGCCGGTTTAGCTTTATTCCGTTTGACA
Source organism: uncultured Sphingomonadaceae bacterium (assembly GCA_947493955.1). Taxonomy (GTDB): domain Bacteria; phylum Pseudomonadota; class Alphaproteobacteria; order Sphingomonadales; family Sphingomonadaceae; genus Parasphingorhabdus. Next base: position 42,147 of record CANLSQ010000004.1, on the reverse strand, counting down.
ATCTTGTCGAAGATACAGATCGTTATCAAGGCTATATTCAAGCGGATGTAGACCTGTCCGATACTTTCCGGTTTCGTGGTGAATTTACCTATGCGCAAACCGATCTTGACTTCATCCGCACTTCTCCCGGCTATCCACCTCTTCAGGGGCCAGGCGGAGCGCAACTAGGCGGCGGCTTTACGGTATCCCCAGATAACCCAGGCGTTGCACCCTTTGTGGCGCAAAACGGTCTGACTGGGACGCCCGCTGCCATTGGCATTTTCCTCTGGCGGCCATTTGGTTGGTTGGGAAATCCACTCGACGAGACAAGAGGATCGGGGCGCCAGTTTGTGAACAGTAAAGCCTATCGCTTCTCCGGTACTTTCGAAAAGGATTTTTCGGATACGTTCCGAGGGCAATTCTCGCTCACGATGATGAACTATGATCGTCGCGGCGGTTCGCCTGGTATCGTGGGTTCCAGATTGCAGTCAGCATTGAACGGTCTTGGTGGTCCGGATTGTAACGGCGTTACGCCAGGGTCGCCCGGATGCTTGTGGTTCAACCCGTTTTCCAACGCAGGACCGCGTAATCCAGCGCTGGATCTCGACAATCCCTTCTATGTTCCCGGAGCTGAAAATAGCCCAGCGCTTGTCGATTGGCTTACCGAAGAAAATGGTAACGATCAAAGCGAGGATACGGTCGTCGCAGACTTGATTTTTTCCGGTGAACTGGGACTAGATCTTGGCGGCGGCGCGATCGGTTGGGCAGCTGGTGCGCAATATCGTAAAACCCGGTTTAACAACAAGCCGCTCAATTCATTCGGTAACCTGGATTTGAATCCTTGCCCAATTTTGGGGCAGCAGGATTGTGACCCTGCGCTTCAGGGTGCCGGTTCCTTTATTTTCCTTGGCGGCCAGAGAAACATTGACCTTACACAGGATGTCAAAGCGGTCTTTGCAGAAGTTGCCGTTCCGATTAGCGATACGCTTGAAATCACCGCAGCAGCTCGTTTCGAGGATTATGGTGGTTCCATTGGTTCCACTTTCAATCCGAAAGGCTCGATACGTTGGGAGCCTACAGATTGGTTAGTGCTTCGCGGGTCCGTTGGTACAACCTTCCGCGCACCTCTTGCATCTCAGGTATCTGTCGCTGGCGTGACATCCCTCGCGGGACTTGCGGCCGCAGCTGGTAACTTCAAGGCGGTCGATATTTTTGGCAATCCGGATGATCTCGGTCCAGAAACGGCCTTCACCTATAATGCCGGTGCTATTGTCGACTTTGGAGGCTTTAACTTCTCGGTGGACTATTGGAGCTTTGATTTCAAAGACGAAATCACCACGACTGATGGCCAAGCCATTGCCAGCAGTGTTGTTCCAGTTCCCGGCGGCCTTGCTGATTGTTCAAGTCCGTTTGTAGATTTGATTACGTTTGACGGTGGCGCTTGTGTTCAGGGCACTACGACAGGTTTGAATATCTCTCGTGTGTTCAGCCAATGGGTCAATGGTCCAAAAACCAAAACAACCGGATTGGATTTTGCGGCAAGCTACACAACTGATATCGGCAATGGCGTTCTGACCTTAGGTGCGAATGCCAGCCATATTTTGACTTATGATGTTGGCGATTTCACTCTCGACGGCAACTTTTTGCGCGCCGGGTTCAGTGCGGTCGGCTTGGCTAATCTCGATCGCAATCCGGGGACCATTGCTCCGTGGAGAGGCAATGCATATGTCAACTTCAACATCAGTGGGTTTAATGCACGTTATGGTGTGAAATATGTCGATGGTGTTCGCGATGAACGTTATGCGGAAACACCTAATTTTGAGGTTGTTCCGAACTTTGGCACAACGTTTTTTGGAGAGAATATTTCCAGCTTCACTCAACATGACATTCATCTGGCATATGACTTGCCAATCAACGCTTTCGATGCACAGCTGCAATTCTCGGTCGAGAATTTCACCGATGCAGATGCGCCAGATGCACGCACACCGCTGGGTTACAACCCATTTACGGGTAACCCATTGGGTCGGATTTGGAGGCTTGGCGCCAAAGTTGGTTTCTAGTCTGTGGGGACAGGCTGGATAGCCCGCTAGTCAGTTCATTCTCTCTCGATTCTGACTAGAAAATCAGGGGTAAGCAGCAGTGCTTACCCCTTTTTTTATATAGCTTGTCCGCGGTTCAAGAGGAGTATCGCCTATCGATTACTATCAACAACCGGTTATCTTTCATGGTTCCATGAAGGGGATGTGGCATTGCGCAAGGCGATTAACTTAAAATTTGGACAGAAAATCGCACGGGCTTCTGTTGGCGATGCCGTCGGGCAGACTGCATGAGGGTCGGCTGTACAGAACACTTTCTTTCCTAATACAAGGGCGAAAGCGATGCTTATTTCGAGGCTCGAAGGGCGCTCTCTAACGTCCGCTTTGGGCGCAAAAGCGGCCATTGGAAATTACCCATTTATGCCAATCATAGGGTTACCGGCTTGTTCAATAAATATCCTGTGGCCGTTACCAACACCTAGAGACTCTGTTTCATAAGGTTCGATGGGAGGGAATGTTTCGGTCATATCGCTCCTTTCTGTGCGCGTTTATAAGTCCAACTTGTGTGCCTAAACCGTCGCCATTCGTGCTCCTGCAAGTAAAAGGGCACCGCCAGCGACGCGATTGATCAAGCGCACGATCCATTCTTTGACGCGGCCACTCGTCAACCGATCACCAGCGTAGGCATATAAACTGTAAGAGATCAGATCGAGCACAACGGTAGTGCCACCCATAAGAAGGATTTGAGGCAATATGGGTTTTGAAACATCCAGAAATTGCGGGAGAATTGCTGCGAAATACAGAAGCGCTTTTGGATTGGCAAATTCGACTATGAATCCCTTTCCAAACAAAGAAATGGCGGATTGCAGTTTGCCCGTGGGAAACTGAATGCCACCGGTTTTGCTAAAGATAGCTGTTAAACCAAGATAGACCAGATATGCGACACCAACCCATTTGATCACGGCAAAAATAGTCGCCGATGCGATCAGTAGTGAGGCAATACCCGTGGCGGACAAAATGAAGTAGACCGCGTTAGCGGCTGCTACGCCAAATACTCCAAAGGTTGCACGTTTGTGGCCATTGCCAGCCCCCTGGGCTGCGATGGCGATTGCAGCAGGGCCTGGGACAAAAATCACAACGGCGGTGGTAAAGAAGAAGATGAAGTAAATTCCCAATTCCATAGATAACTCCCATTGCAGAATATTGTTTAGCAATATATAGGTATTGCCTAATGATATTCTGCTTCAAGGAAATTATGGCTTATGGATCAAGATACGAATAGCATTCAGCAAAAACGCTCTACGGAACTGATTATCGATGATACTGACCGAAAGCTGTTAACCGCGCTAGCCGAAGATTCATCGCAATCCTATTCCGATCTGGGTGCAAAAGTGCATCTTTCAGCACCCGCGGTGCACGAACGGGTCAAGAAAATGAAGACCGCGGGCGTAATTACAAAAAGCACCATCAATTTAGACGGCACGAAAATAGGACGCCCGTTTCTCGCCTTCATTCATGTGAACTATACCGGCACCAAAGCCCGAGACAATTTTGCCAGATTACATGAAGATGCTGATGTTGAAGAAATTCATAGCGTGGCCGGAGATTCCTGCCTTTTAATAAAGGCCCGATGCAAAGATGCTAATGGCCTCGACAAACTTTTGATCCGGATGCGTGAATTTGGTGATGTTACCAACACAAGGAGCCATATTGTTTTGACGACCTTGTTAGAGCGTGGACCGCAAGCAGAATTGGATTGAATCAGTTCTAAGCTAACGCCCGCTTAGGGCACGAAAGCGGACATTAGACAACCGGTGATCAGTCTTTCTCCTAACGACCCCTAAACAGTCATAATGGCGCTTTGAAATTAACACTGCAGCATGGCCGGCGGCCAGGCATCTGGCGAGAAACTGGCCAATAAGAGCCTCCCGCTCCAACTGCCAACGCGCAGGACACTGAAAGTTGCAATCTAATCACCAATCCAACTGCCATGAAAACCGGCAGGTACACGCGCCTGCAAATGTATTCGCGCGATTGGCTCATCAGACATTTCCGCCGCGTTGAGGATGACCAACTCGCTCAGATGTTCGGTGGGATCGAAAACAAAGGCCATCAGATACCCGTCATCCTCGCTGCCTGGATTGTCGGCAGGGACGAAGATGGCCTCGCTTCCTAACCGCCCATCTTTGAGACGATGGCAAGTGCGCGCTCCTGTCTCCATATCATACTTGTGAAAACCAAGGATATTGGGGGCGCCACCAGTATCAAATTCTGCAGCATATCCATGTTTGTGTGGCCGGCCGACCAGCAGCGGTGAAGTCACCGGAAAGTCAACACCCAGGTCATCCAGTTGCTCTTCTTTAACCGAGCCTTGATCAAGGTCTATTATCCACCGATGAAGCTTTGGTACCGGTGGATTTTTCATTCCTACCGAGGTGTAGCCAACCATTCGGGGCGCGTGAAAAACGACCCGCGAGCCGCACTCATGGGCATTCATTGTATGGTAGACATAGCAAGGGTCAATTTCGAACCACTTTACGTCTTGGCTTTTGCCGGTGCGCGGCATGACGCCGAGCCGCGCACCATAGCTTTCATCATAGCTGATCGGGATTCCCGGTTTACCCAATTTCTCTAAATCCCAAAGCATGGGCAGATCCATAAAAAGAACGAAATTTTCCGTGATTGCAAAGTCATGAACCATCGTCGCTGCTTTGACGTCAATGATTTCGGATTGGACCAATTCACCGCTGGGCGAGACACGGTAATAGGTCAAAAACGGAGGCATTATCCCATAGCCAAAAAACAGCATTTCTCCAGTTTTGGGACAAATTTTGGGGTGAGCCGTCATATTGCCTGCCAATTTTCCGTCAAAATCATATGGACCGATGGTTTCCAAATCATCAGACATTTCGATGGGAATCTGCGTTTCTTGAAGCGCCAATATCTTGTCCGCATGTCCCACGACATGGGTGTTTGCGAGGGAGTTTCCTCTTACAAGTCTGTTCTCATTGGTGATCTTTTCGAAATCCAAAAGGGGCGTTTGGACATAGCGATTGCGATACCAATGGGCTTTGCCGTCACTGATTTTGACGCCGTGGATCATCCCCTCGCCTAGGAACCAGTCGGCGCTTGGGTGCGCACGCGGATTCGGTCCGTTGCGCAGATATCTTCCGTTCAGCTCTTTTGGGATTTCGCCGGTTATCTGCAGATTGACTGTCTCGACAGTTTCTTCGACCGGCGCAAAGTTCCCTGCCATCCAAAAAGGTGCATCGGAATGCTCTCTTGTCAAAATTTTGCTCCTCTCTCGCACTGAATTTGCCTGCCATTCACTGCAGCAGATCACATTGTCCTGCATGCCATAATATCAATTCAAACGATCATAACAATTCTGAGAGTATCTTTTGAAAACGGGATTATTAGCTTCTCATTCAGGATTGCGGCGAAATCCAACATTTGATGTTCGCCGGTTTAAATCGCGTAACAGATGCAAAAAAGCATCGTCGTGGAGGGGAGAAACAAGATGTCATTCAAGAAGAGATTGTGCCTGCGGACGGCAAGCGTTGCTATTTCTACAACTCTGGCAATAGGCATGGCCAACCCGGCCATCGCTCAGGTTCAGGGTGAGACTGCGCAGGAGAATGAGTCCAATAGCAACCTCATCGTCGTGACTGCTCGGAAACAGGAAGAAACCCTGCAGGATGTTCCAGTCGCAGTGGCCGTTATCAGTGGTGACACGCTTGATGACTTCCGCATTGATGAGGCCGCTGATCTCGTTAGCCGCGTGCCTGCTCTTTCAGTACAGGTCGGTGGTTCTGGCGCCGGTGCGCAGATTGGTATCCGCGGCATCAACTCTTCCAACATTTCGAATGCATTTGATTCTGCAGTGGCAATTAATATCGATGGTATAGCCGTGAGCACGCAACGGATCTTGCAATCAGCGTTTTTTGATCTGGAGCAGGTGGAAGTCTTGAAGGGGCCTCAGCCGCTATTCTTCGGCAAGTCGACTTCAGCAGGTGTGTTAACTCTGCGCAGCGCGAACCCAACGCCAGACTGGGAAGTATCCGGGACCGTCTCCTATGAATTCGAAGAAGAGGGATATACTGTAGGCGGCTACATCTCCGGGCCGATAACGGATACTTTGGGCATCCGCGTCGCCGCCGAATATCAAGACATTGATAAGTTCGTGGAGCTGCAGGACAATGTGCCCGCGCTCGATCGCGATAAGGGATTGACCAATTTTATCGGCCGTCTGACGCTCGCTTTTGAGCCTTCGGACAGGTTCGATGCAACCCTCAAAGTCAATTACAACAGGCAGCGTTCGGAGACGTTGAACGGCTTCACTGACATGTTTTGTGGCGGCAACGGGCAGCCGGAGCCATCATTCCTGGCGGTGTTTGGCTTGTCATTTGCGCCCACCCATAACTGTAATATTTCCGACAATCTGTTCCCCGGACCTGATGGTGATGCCAGGATTAACGTTGCCCCGGACGGACTGGACCTCGGCGGACGTGATGTCACTCAGGCATTTAATGACACCGACCTGTTCTTTGCGAGTTTAGAGGCCAACATCGGATTGACCGAAAACCTTACTCTAACATTGCTTTCAGGTTATGTTGAGCTGGACAATATTTACAACGACACTTTCAACACAACTGGCCAAAACGCAGATGGCACGGCCGCTGGATTTACGGCACCGTTCGTCAACACTCTAGAGCAATACACTCAGGAATTTCGTCTCTCAAGCGACTTTGCAGGCCCGTTCAATTTCCAACTCGGTGGCTTCTGGGAAAGTCGTGATAGCGGGCTGCTAACGGCTCAAAACGCGTTTCTGCCATCGATCTTGCTGGGGCCGGACGCTGCCACAGGCTTCACTTTTGACTGGTTGGCGGATCGCCCTCTGTCAGCCGAGGCAATCTCGTTCTATGCGAGTGGTTCGCTCGACCTGACCGACACAATCAATCTGTCCGGAGGTGTTCGCTGGACCGATGAACAAAAGAGCACAACGATTGCTTTTCCGTTTGTTCATTCGTTCATCTCAGGTCCGTTGGGAGCGGTCCCGTCTGGCTTTTTTGCTGGCCCGATTAAATTCAGCGACAGCAATTTCTCTCCCGAGGTGGTGTTGAAATACTCGCCAACCGATGATTTCAATGTCTATGCAGCGTTCAAGACTGGCTTCAAATCAGGTGGTGTCGATAACAACACTCTGCCAACAGGCGCGGTACTGTTATTGAACGATCCCGATCCAGCAGTTGCTGAAGCAGCTGCTGACTCTCTTCGATTCGATTCAGAGACTTCAACCGGTGGTGAAATTGGTGTTCGTTCGCAATTGGCCAACGGGTCTTTGACACTCAACGCAACCGCATTTTACTATGTGTTTTCTGATCAACAAATTCAGAATTTTGATGTCAATATTTTCAACTTCTCGACATTCAACGCTGGTGAAACCACAACGCAAGGTATCGACGTTGATTGGCGCTGGTCTACGCCAGTCGATGGACTTACCCTAAGCGGTGCTGTCGCTTATCTGGATGCCGCCTTCAGCGACACCTTTGTTTCAGTGAATGGTTTGGATTTGGATGGTCGCGCTGCTGCTCGAGCACCTGAATGGTCCGGCAATGTGGCTATCGATTGGGATATTCCCCTTGGCGATTCGCTAGAGCTTGGGCTCAATTCGGTGATCAGTTACACAGATGAGTACTTCACGACGACCACCAGCCCAACCGAACTTGATCCGGCAACGAACATCGGCGACATCGTCCAGGACGATTTCTTTACAATCGACGGCTCAATATCGATCGGTGATCCGGATGGGAAATGGACGCTATCGTTGATTGGAACCAATCTCACGGACAAAATTTTCATCAACACCTCCGCTCCGCCTCCATTTGGTGCGCCTGGAACTGATGACCGGTTGGTAACTCTGAACCGAGGCCGGCAAGTGTTTGTCGAGGTTGGCTTTAAGTTTTAGTTGGTGTTCTCTTCCGACTGATCCCGTAGTTGGGTGCTGGAAACCATGTTGGCACCCAACTTTTCTTCCTGATGCTGTTTGGAGGTTGCCTTGCGATCTACAGTCATAGCATTGTATTGTCGTTGGAAGCTGGGACAAAACCAATGTCCTGCGATCATCGATACCGCCCTTTCTTGCAGAATCCAAAAGTGAGACCTGATGCAAACAAAAATGGAATACACGACAAAGTCAAAGTTACTGCAAGCTGCGATCAAGGTGTTTAGCAACCATGGTTATACTGGCGGTTCAATTCGTCAAATCGTTGATTTGGCTGGCACCAATATCGCAAGCGTAACCTATCACTACGGGTCAAAGAAACAGCTTTGGCAGGCTGTTTTCACTCATCTGCAAGACAATTTGATTGAAGCTATTTTCGTCGATTCAGACAAGTGGCGGGACATGACACCATATGACAGGGTGAAGAGTACAACCCGCAATTACGTGCGATTTTGCGCTCGCTATCCCGAGCTACATCGCATCTCAATGTTTGAAACCATCCAAGGTGGCGAGATGCTCGATTGGATGAACGAGCGGAAATTTGCTCTGTTCTCAATGAAATCAATGGAGTGGGTCTCGCTGGCTCAGGACGAAGGTGTCTATTCTTCAGATGTATCTGCCATCCACCTGCACTTCATCGTGACGCACGCGTCTAACTCCATCTTTCTTCTGGCCCCCCATATCAAAGCAACATTCGGTATTGATGTCTTCGAAGAAGAGCAGATTGAGAAGTTCACGGACGCCATCATCTCTCTCTTCTTGAACAGCGAACCTGTTACAAGCCTAGGCAAATTGGGTACTCAGTCGCCGTCCGCAACAGTTCATGATAGCGAGAATTCCGATAAAGTGCGGAATGCGCTCCAAAGTCAATTTTCTTCGGATTTTAAGCCCTCATGACAGACGATCCGGTCGACATCGCGATGCAAAAAATGCTTGGCGGATTGGACCTTGTCAGCGGAGATCTTCCCGTTGATGATCCGTCTACGGGAGAAATTATCGCTCGGGTGCGCGCATATGGCCTCGATGAGATTTCTCAGGTAATCGGTGGCGCGGATGACGCTCGACATGCTTGGGCGGCTCGGACTGCGAAAGAGCGCGGGGCCATTTTAACAAAATGGTTCAATTTGGTGATGGCTCATCAATCGGAGTTGGCACATTTGGTCACCGCGGAATGCGGCAAGCCGCTGACGGAAGCGATGGTTGAGGTATCCTATGGTGCCGCGTTCATTGAATGGTTCGCCGAAGAAGGGAAGCGCGCTTATGGTGAAACCATTCCCAGCTTTGCTGCAGGCAAACGGGTCCTTACCATAAAGCAACCGGTTGGAACCTGTGCAGCAATAACGCCGTGGAACTTTCCTATCGCGATGGTGACGCGCAAAGTCGCACCTGCACTCGCAGCAGGCTGTTCAATCGTTTTGAAACCAGCGGAGGCGACTCCGCTTTCTGCGCTTGCGCTGGAAAAATTGGCGATAGAAGCGGGCGTTCCCAAAGAGGTTTTCAAGATCATTCCGGTCATTGACCCTGCTCCCGTGGGTAAACTTTTTTGCAGCGATGAACGTATCCGCAAATTGAGCTTCACCGGTTCTACGCCGGTCGGAAAAATTCTGATGAGGCAGGCGGCGAAAAATGTCACCAAAGTGAGTCTTGAACTGGGCGGAAACGCACCTTTCATAGTCTTTGACGATGCAGATATTGATGCCGCTGTTGAAGGATCAATAGCCTCCAAATTCCGAAATGCTGGCCAGACCTGCGTATGCGCGAACCGATTTGTCATCCAGGAAGGCGTGGCAGAGGAATTTACCGAGAAGCTTACCGCCAGAATTGATGGACTTAAAGTTGCGCCGGGTCTGGAACAAGGAGCCGAGATTGGTCCGCTGATAAACGATGCAGGCCATTCGAAGGTCAGCACCTTGGTCGAAAGCGCGATCGCTGCGGGAGCGGTTGCGCGTCTCGGCGGCAGATCAAGCGATAGGGGTGGAAATTTCTACGAGCCGACCGTCTTGACCGGTGTCACGAAGGATATGGATATTGCCAATGCAGAGATCTTTGGCCCGGTTGCTCCAATCATGACCTTTGCCGATGAGGAGGAGGCAATTCGCATCGCCAATGATACGCCATTCGGCCTGGCAGCGTATTTTTACGCACGTGATCTGGGGCGTGTATGGCGGGTAATGGAAGCGCTAGAATACGGAATGATCGGGATTAACGATGGCATCGTCTCATCTGAAGTCGCGCCTTTTGGCGGGATAAAACAATCCGGGCTTGGGCGAGAGGGCTCAAAGCACGGGCTCGATGAATATATGGAGCTGAAATACGCTTTGATGGGCGGCATTTCCTGATCAATCCAAAGTTCACACAAGCGCAATTTCTTAAACGGAGAACGATATCATGGCACAACCCTTTTCCGATCACCCCTATCTCACAGGCCACCATCAGCCGATGCGGTTCGAAGCGCACGCGCCCGATTTGATTGTCGAAGGCGAGCTGCCAGAAGATCTGCACGGGGTATTCTATCGCACAGGTTCAGAGCCGCTCTACGATCCGCCAGAAGGCTATCACTGGTTTGATGGGGATGGGATGGTTTACGGCTTTTTTTTCGAGGATGGCCGTGTGTCGATGCGCAACAAATGGGTGCGCACTGAAAAATTTGACGCTGAACTGGCAGCAGGCAAACGTTTGTTTGGGGTTTTTGGCGATCCTGCAACCAGTGACCCGAGCGTGCAGGGCGTCCGCTACAACACTGGCAATACAAATATCATTCTCCACAATGGTAAATTGATGGCCGTTATGGAGGGGTGTCCTGCCATCGAAATGGATCCGCGCAGCCTCGAAACGCGCGATTATCTTGATTATGGCGGGACGATCACCGGGCCATTTTCTGCGCATCCCACCGTCGATCTTACCACTGGCGAGATGATGAGCTATGGATGGATGATAAACGGACCGCAGGGCAAACCGGAAATCCGCTATGAAGTAATCGACAAGAACGGCCAGATCACAAATCAATTCACGTTTGAAGCGCCATATATGAGCATGGTTCACACCGCACTTGTTACCGAAAACTGGGTCTTGGTGCCCTTCAACCCGCTTGAGGTCAGCCTTGATCGCGCGATGAAGGGCGGCCCGATGCAGGCATGGGTCAAGGGACGCAATTCGCGCTTTGCCCTGTTCCCGAGGCATGGAAGCGCCAGTGATATTCGCTGGCTGGAAATGCCGGGTCGGCACATGTTCCATGAGCTTAACGCTTGGGAAGAAGATGGCAAGTTGATCGCAGATGTCGCGGCCGCCAATGGCACTGCACTTTTCCCGAACGATGATGGCTCGCAAAGTACACATGGCGACACGGCATTGGAATTACGACGTTGGACCATTGATCTAACGGGCAAGACCAATGACATCAAAGAAGAAACCCTCAACGATCGCGACATCCAGTTCCCGCGCCCGGATGACCGTATGATGACGCGCAAGACGCGCCATGGTTATGCCAACCTCAATCTCAATTCGGTCGATGGACGCGTGGATGGAATGGATGGCGTAATCCACTTCGATACAAAGTCCGGCAAAGAGGATATTTACCACTTTGGCAATGGCGCAGGCTGCGGTGAATTGGTCTTCGCGCCAAAGACCGGGTCAACTGAAGAAGCCGACGGCTATGCAATGAGCTTGATCCATCCAGCCAATTCCAACACGACTGAATTGGCAATCTTCCAGGCACAAGACGTTGCTGCAGGCCCTGTAGCTAGGGTCGTCATCCCCTATCGCATCCCGAGCGGCTTCCACTGCAATTATTACAGCGCGGACGGCTCTCTAGCTGAACCTATTTTTGCGTAACGAAAAGTCAGTCAGCGGGCCCAATCTATGGCTTGCTCAAAAGCCGAAAGCTGAATGCTATGTCCAGGCCGGATCGATCATTGGTACTTCTCAAACATAGCCTCACAATTATCTTGCCAATGCTCGATGGGATGTCCTGCAGTTTGGCAAATGGACCTCATCGGAAAGAGCGGTCTCAATCGATGTAAAAGCAGCTTGGTCGCCTTTTATGTGGAAACTGGCAAGGTCAGTGGCATAGCGCACACCGCTACCGCTTTGGGATAAGGGCAGGAGTAGTGTCCGGCTTTTTTGAGGGCTTCGACGAGACGGAAGCGTGATGGAAATAAGCTGGTTGGTATCAATGGACATCCATGAGACCTGAAGGCGGAAACTGTCGTCACATATATATGTTGTGGGGCTCCGGTCCGTGCGGAAAACCGGACTCAGACTGTCCTTCGATTGGGCAGGCAGAGGGCTCGCAGAACTAGCCAGCATGATCGCTAATCCCCCGATAGTTTGTTTCAAAAGTGGCATTAGATCACTCCTTCGATGAGACTAAATGTCTTCAGGGTTGCTCTCAATCTAACCGACCTTTGCTAGCTGCCAAATGGTGTGATTGCACTATTCCGCGGTGGCTCAAGCAGCCCTAGAACTAGCGGCACATCAATTCAGGAGACCCAATATGCGACCGCAAACCCTGTTGTTAATTGCCGCCACGAGTATGACCCTTTCCGCCTGTCTGGGCGGCGGGTCTGTCAGGAGTAACCTGTCGCAGTTCCATACGCTCGAATCTGTTCCGGCATCGGCTACATTCTCTGTGGTCTCCTGGCGACCGGAACTGGACAGTTCGCTCGAATTTCGCAGCTATGCGCAGCGCTTGACTGCGATCATGCAGGAAGCTGGGTTGAGAGTCGTCGAACCCGGTCAGCCGGCAGATTATATCGCCTATCTGGATTACGGCATCGATGATGGCCGTCCCGTTACCTACACATACAATGTTCCGCAATGGGGTACGACTTATAACAGTCAGACCACTTCGACCGTGGTGGATGATAGTAATCCGGGCCAGCAGGTTATCAACAGCACCGTGCGGGGTACAGATCCGACATATGGCATTACCGGATATACGCAGGAGGTCCGGAACAGGACCGTCTATTCCCGGTTTGTGCACATTGATATCCTGCCAAAGAACGCGACCTCCAAGACCACTCCGGTATATGAGTTACGACTTAAGAGCAGCGGGTCATGTGGCAGCATTCCATCATTAATGCCGCGTTTCATGCGGGCCATCGAGAAACGGTTTGACCGCAAGTCCGGATATTCCGGCAAAGTGAAAACTGGCGGCGTGGACTGCTGAGCATCTGGCTGATGACTTCTGGACGAAGACAAGCGCAAGCCACTGTATAGAAGTAGTATTTTCAAAAACCAATGAACTTCAAATGAACGATTTTCTGCGAATATAGTGTGATTCCACTATGGGCTTTTGGGCCGCTTTTCCACATGATTTTTCCATCGCCAGACACGGGGAGAACGAGCATGAGAAAGATCAGATTGTATTCCGGATTGTCACTGACAGCAGTAGCGTTAGCGGTGGTTACCTTTGTGGGGGTTCAGCCAGCACTGGCGCAGGCAGAAGGTTTTAACGCGCTGTTCGAAAAGAATAGCAGCGAAACGCGCAAATTGGAACGGCGCGGCAATCAGGCGCAAGACCGCAGAAGGAATGCCCGGCGGACTGCCGACCCAGATTTCAATGGTCAGGATTATCGCCGACATGTCGGTGACCTGGCGGCCAATAGCGACCTTCAGGAGCTCGAGCAGCGGGGCCATGATGCCCGTCGTGCTCGGCCGGGACAGCAGATTAATGATGTGAATGACCTTACGCCGACCGAGCGACAGCAATTGGATCGTCGGGGCCGCAATGCGCAAGTCGCACGCGGTGCGAGACAGGGGTATCAGAATAACGGTCATCCTTCTGCACAGCGCAGCACTACACGCCACCAGCGTGGTCGGGCACGCACGCCGCGCGGCACGGATTTCCAGGGTGCAGCTTATCGCGAGCATGTTGGTCGACTGGCCGGAACCGGCAATCTGCAGGAAGTGGAACAGCGCGGCTATGATGCCCGTCGGGATCGGCCGGGACATCAAATTCGGGACGAATACGATTTAACACCAAACGAGCGCCGGGATTTGCAGCAGCGCGGACGCCAGGCACAGGTTACGCGTGGACAGCGCAATGGTTTCCGTCCAGTGGCGACGGGACCAACCGGTGGCACCCGCCACTACCAACCGCGTGCAGGCTATCGTAACAATGGCTATCCGGGTGCGGGCAGAGCGCCAGTCCGCGGTCAGGGCGCCCGCAATATGAGCAGGACAAGCCGGATAAAATCCACCGCCAGAACTGGTTACGCCGCGACATCTCTGTCGAACAAGGTTTCGGCCATCGATATGGGTACAGAGGCCTTTGGTGGGCACAGCACCGGAATTGGCGAATATGGCGTCGACATGACTTTCGGTCAGGCGCAAACCTTTGCCAATGGCGGTGACCCTGTCATAGCCGCTGGGCGAGCGACAGAGCGGTTCGGACAGAATCTCTATGGCGCAACACGCGGTGTTGGCGAGTCCATCCGCGACCCGCGAAAAATCCCGGGCAACGTGAATCGGGCCGTGACAGGTGTTGCCCGAACCGGCGTTGGCGCGGTGCAATATGTCGGTGAAACCGCTGTGAAAACTACGCGAGATGGCGCCCGGTTCATGACTGATCCCAAATATGCCGCCAAGCAGGTCAATCATGGCACAAAACAGGTCGGAAAGACTGTGAGCAATATCGGTAAATCGACCTGCAAGGGTTTTTCCACGCTCTTCGGGCTCAACAAGCGGAAGTGCAAATAGGAGCGCTTATCCGGGTCGATCTGCCGAGGGAGAATGAACATGACCAGCATTATCAAAACCGTTTCCGCTGCAACCCTTCTGATAGCCCCGATGATGGCGTCCGTCTGGAGCGCTCCGGCACAAGCCAGTGGAGCCACGCCCCAGTATCGCGCCTATTGCGAAGCCAAATATCGGACGGGTGCCTTGAAAGGGGTAAAACCGCGTTGGAGCTTCGGCTACAACAGTCGCACAAAGCGGATGGAATGCCGGGAAGCGGACTCCATGGGGTTCAATACATCGGTCAAAGGCCGGACTTTCTGGATCAACCTGAATGAGCTGTGTCACTTCACGACGGGCCGGTCGGATTTCCACTGGCACGGAGAGGGTCGGGTCGTCTGCGGCCGGAATGACCATAGATGATTGTTTTGTTTCTCCGCCAAACTGCGCTGGTCGCGTTAAGTTTCTCCATTTGCCTCGCGCTGTCCGGGATATTGCTTCCTGAGCCGGCACAGGCTGGTGGATCATCGATCAATCTTTCAAAATTCTGCGACGGCAAATACCGCACCGGTTTGCTGCGGGGGCTGCAGACCAAAATTGTTGCCAAGTGGGACTCCAAGCGCAAGAAATGGGGCTGCTACATTCCCCAGAAGATGGGATATGGCACTATTACTCCAGCCCATTACAAACCTCTTGGCTATGCTGAGGCTTGTCGCAAGTTTCGTGGCACATCCCGCTACCATTTACATGGTCGGACGCTGCATTGTGGCCGAGATACAGTACAGCGCAATCAGCCACCTCGCCAACCTCCACCACCGCCACCGTCAGCCGGAAATGGGAGAGGGGAAGCCCAGTATACTGCGCTCAGCATGTGCAACCGATCACGCACAGATACGATATACGCGGCTTGGGTGTGGCACGACTGGGGCGAGAACCGGCGACACAAGAACTGGCGTGCACAGGGCTGGATCCGGCTGCCACGCGGTCGCTGCGAACGCATCGAGTTTCCGCATTATCGCAATGGCGATCCCTATGAGGATACGGTTTACCTCCATGCAACGTCGGACCGGGTGAACTGGGGTAAAGGCAACTATGCCTTCTGCCTGCACCCGTCGGACTTTGATCACTTGGACGCCGACAAAATGGCGTGTACAGGACGAGATCAGTGGCTCGCGGAAACGTTTGAATTCCGGCTTGATCCAGGCGTAGAAAATACCTTCAATTTCAACTAGCAGCTGTCACCGGCAGTTGTCGGTCCGGCATCATGAGATGAGACCATCTATGAGAGGCAATCAGGTCTGCTTCGCACTATCCAGCAAGCCTTCGCGCAAAGCCAGTGCCAGCAATTCAGCGACGGAATGGGCGCCCAGCTTCCGCATGATATTGGATCGATGGTTGTCGACCGTATTCGCGCTGATGCCCAGTCTTTCGGCAATCGTCCCGTTGGTTTCGCCGCGTGCGATGGCGAAAAGTATCTGGGATTCCCGCTGGGTCAGTTTTTCCTGTTCTTTCTCTTCGGTCAGCAGATCGGCGACTTCCGGGGGCAGTCGCCGATTGCCTTCGCAAACCAGTTTAAGTTCGTGGGCAAGATTTCCGGAATTTGATGTTTTCAGAAAAATTCCATCCACACCATTATCCCAGGCTTGGGCCAACAGCTTGCGCGATGTCAGGCCCGTGAGAATGGCAATTCGCGTGTCCGGACACCATCGACGCACTTCCTCCAGTATCTCGATACCCGTCACGTCGGGCATGGAGATATCGAGAAGGACAATATCTGGAGAAAGTTGCTTCACTCTCTCCAGGCCCGCACCTCCATCTGCGCACTCAGCGACAACATCGAAGCTACCGTGATTTTCGAGAAGCATCTTGATTCCCTGACGGACCACGTCATGGTCGTCCACGAGGATGATTGAATATGCTTTTTGCCCCATGTCCCATCCCTGACCCGAACCGCCGGCAAGCTTTTCCTGTTGCGCTCAAGATTCTTGCCATCTGCCTTCTTTCCATCTTTTTTGCCGAAAAACCAGCATTTGCCGTAAATAGTAAGGATGCGTCCGATTTTGTCGAATTGCGTCAGGATGATCCAAATCGTGAAATTACAAGCTATATCAGTTATTTGCTCGACCCCGAACAGAAGTTGACGCTTTCGCAACTTCAACAGGACCAGAGAGAATTTCGCTTTCGGCAGGTCGCAAAATCAGAACCCAATTTTGGATTCCAGAAAGGAGCGATCTGGCTGCGGCTGAAGCTCGGCAACACCGGCAATGAGGAATTGCAACGTATCCTGGCCATCGAGACAAATTTTGTCAGCGAGATCGAAGTCTTTCAACAGGTCGGGGCTTCAACCCAAAGCCTGATGAGGCAAAACACCGAGATGCCCTTTCGAACGCGCCCGATTGATTACCATCAACTGGCCGTGCCATTCTCAGTTGAAGCCGGTCAGCAGTCCGTCTTGTGGGTCCGGTATCGCACAAGCGGACTGACCGCTTTGCCCATGTCGATTGAAACGCTGAACAGTTTCAACTCAAGATCTAACCGGGAGATGGCTTTAAATTTCGGGTTTTATGGTATCATCGGCATGTTCCTGATCGCCAGCATAGCGGCGGCCATTTTTGCTCCGGCGCGTATCTTTATATATTATTTCTTCTATGCTGCTGCTGTCCTGATATATATTTTCCATCGCGATGGATATGCGTTCCAATTCCTGTGGCCAGACTGGCCGCGCTGGAATGCTTTTGCTTCCCTTCCGCTGGCGGCGGCACTGACGGCTTTTGCCTCCCAGTTCACGCGCAGCTATCTGAACACCCGGGACGATTTTCCCGTTTATGACCGAATTTTGCTGGGGATCATCCTGCTGCAAGTTCTGATGGTTCTTGTGACGGTCTTTGTTGATAGTGAACTGATCAAGCAGCTGATGACGATCAGCATTACCCTGTGCGCGGTGCTGTTTCTGACTGCAGGATTGTCCGCCTTGCGGACAAAGGGTCGAAGGGTGCTCTTTTTCGTGATCGGCTGGTCAGGTATTGTCGTAGCGTCCTTGACCACCTTTACCGCTCATTGGCTTGATATTGAAGTGACCCGGTCGGCAACCCTGGATACCATGCGGACATCAATGATCTTTGATGCCTTCATGATGGGCGTTGCTTGCGTCAGCGTCGTGTCGGAATTGCGCAAGGAGCGCGAACAACTGATGGTTCAGCGGGCTGCATCCGCGGAACGCAATTTCGAGCTTGCCGGAAGACTGGCCGGGCTCGAGCAGAAATATGAATTGGCACAGGCGATGGTTGAAAATTCCAACCGGATGGTTGCTAACACCACGCATGATCTTCGCCAACCGCTGCATTCTCTGCGGTCCGTGATACACAATCTATCGGACAAAAAGACAACCGATAAAAGTGAAATCGACCATATTGAACAGTCGCTCCAATATATGGAATCGCTGGTCGAAGAGAATTTGAACCAGGCCAGCGAGGACCGCCGCCAGGTGCCGGAAGCGCCGAACCGGCTGATGAGCGCATCACATATCCTTCAGGCTATAGCCACGATTTTTGCAAAAGAGGCAGAGGCCGCTGACATAAAATTGAAAGTCGTTCCGTCTTCCGCGCAAATGACGGCAAACTCTGTTGCGGTGTTGCGGATACTCAGCAACCTGGTCGCCAACGCCATTGCCTATGCACCCGGCGCGCGCATAGTTGTGGGCATTCGTCGCCGGAACACGCAGTTGATATTTGAAGTTCACGACACAGGTCCCGGAATGACGGCCGAACAGTTGAAAACGGCGAAAACGCGAAGTCAGCGGGGCGAGGAAATTTCTGCCGGCAATCCCGATGGCAAGGGCCTGGGCCTGTCGATTGTGAGTGATTTGACGGAACAAATCGGGAGTGTCTGGAAACTCAGTAGCGTCCCGGGAAAAGGCACGGTCGCACAATTGTTCCTGGATTTGCAATAGTTCGCGGGGATGAGGGCTAGCAGGCCGAAGATAATAGTGTGTTCACACCATGTAGGCCGGATGTCAAAGGGCCTATGATGCACATCTGTCAGGAGGTGTAACATGTGTATTTTTGTCGGAAGAAACTTAGCGGGCGCAATCATCAGCGCAGCTTTCCTGTTCGCACCTGCCCCGACTCTGGCCCAAAGCCTTCCGACTACAGAGAACGGCTTCTACATGATGCGGACGAATGCAGATGACCTTTCCGAATATAGATCAGTCGACAGCATGTGCATCGGCGAAAATCATGATGATCTGATGGCCTTCAAGAATACTGGTGATGGCACGCTTGACTATTTTGATCTGAGAGAGGGGGAGCAGATTGCTCCAACCAAATTGAAACTGAGCGAACCGGATGCCGGGGTCAGCCAGATACGTTACAGGCTGATTGAACCGGAAAGTGATGAGACTGTTGCTGAACTGCATTTCATAAATCCGGGCGCCTTGGGCGATCCGGCCCAAATATCCATGGTAACATTATCCAGCGTGCATGTTCCGCGGTATAATTTCACAAATCTCGACTGCCTGATGGGCAAGGATATTTTATATGCCGGTATTGATCAAAATTACAGGTTGACGGTGATGGCCGACGCAGAAGGCAATCTTTTTTTCATGCTGAGCTCGATAATAGAACCCGGGGTGGCGATGAATTTGACCGGCGGGTTCTGGTCCTCTGGCAAGCGGGGAGAAATCATTTTTACCTTTATCGAGGGTAGCGCAGTGACAAGCATCAAGGCCGCCCCCCATCAGCGCATTGAATATCCGGCATGGCGAACCGCCAATCCTGATGGGCGTCAATATTCGGCAAGTCCTAAAGGATTTTTCGTGGCCGATATGGCAAAGCTCGGCAACAAGTCGAACCGATTGCCCTATGGGCTCGTCCTGCATTTTGAACGGCTCGAGATCTGTAGTCATCTTGCTGGTGAAACCAGCGGAAACCGGGATCGCGACAAGCAGGTTGCAGATAGCTGGCAAAAAGTGGGGTGTGATGAAGCAAAGATGCAACACAGTGCTTATGTCGAGCAATTTGCGGGCAACGAGGCGGTTTCCGAAATACTGACAACACATGGTGCAGATTTTCTGGATCATGGTCACGGACAGCGATAACAGCGGAGAAAGTACATGGGCAGAAAAAGCTATATTGGAGCCGGGTTTGTTGCAGCTGTGCTGGTTGTTGTTTCTCTCCTCATGCCGCCACCGTCGCCGGACAACCGCGCGCATGCGTCACCCGCAATTCCTGCCATACTGCTTCAAACCATCGGAGAAGCGAAAAACCAATGCCGTATCGCTCGAGAAAGCTGTGAAATTGACTCCAATCGTTGCAAAGCAAATGAGCGATATGAGCAAAACCGGACGGATCAGTGCAGGGCCAATATCGTTGGAAGATATGAAAACTGCAAGAACCGCCGACTGAGCACTTTGCCGGGACTTCGGGGCAGTCTTAACAATGGCGGCCGCCCCAGCGCGAGTGAGGTTCAAAGATATAGAGATAGAGCTGTAATCAAAGCATGCGGGCGCAAGCCAACGCGCATTAGTATGCAGAGCAGTTGTCCGGCAAAAACAGGCGGATGCTATTCGCGCGGCTATTGTACCCAGCAATATCAACGTTGTTCATCAAATGCCTTTCTGCAGGACCAGTCAAACAACCAGCGTCAATCACCCGAACCCCTGCGACCCCCACAACAGACAGAAACTTACGTGCCGGCACCCCAAAATAGAACAGCTCCGCGAAAGCAATCCAAACCCTGGCGCAGCAAATATTCCTACAGAGTCACCAACACCTGTACGTCGCCGGTAAGAGCTGTGTTTGCAAGGACCGGCCGAAACAGGAATTCGGGCATTACAGTATGGGGATGGCATAAAATTTCCGCACGAGCCGACATGATTGTTGAATTGAACGGCTACGACCTGAAAGATTTTTACGCCTATGTTGACAATGGCAAGATACAAGGCTGGAAACGCAAGTCTGACATTTACTTGTCGGACAAAGCGGAGTTCCGCTGGTTGTTTAATCCGGGACAAGCTCCCAGAGATTTTGACATTAAGAGCGGCAAGCTTAGGAAAGTGCCGTTCACCTTTGTAGGAAACAGGCAATATATCGAAAGCAAGACCGGTGGCCCAAGCGTCCCTGAAATCAAAATCAAAAACTGTAAGAAAAAGAAATAGGTACAGGCCCGGACATGCTTGCTTTTGACTGGGGCGTAACCATCAGGCGGTTGGGGCC
The DNA here is from genome assembly GCA_947493955.1 of uncultured Sphingomonadaceae bacterium. Classification (GTDB taxonomy): domain Bacteria; phylum Pseudomonadota; class Alphaproteobacteria; order Sphingomonadales; family Sphingomonadaceae; genus Parasphingorhabdus. Next base: position 21,241 of record CANLSQ010000004.1, on the reverse strand, counting down.
ATCTAGAAGTCTCGCTCCGTTGCTGCCGGTAAAGCGGTAGCTCAGACAGAATTTAGATCGGCCATTTGCGATGGCGCACAAGCCAGAATGCGGCACCTGCTGCAGCACCAATTGGACCAAGCGTGGCATAATTCTCTATGGCACGCATCACCGTTATCTGGTCACCGCGGAACAGGACCGGGATCCCGGCTGCAGCTCCGGCAAAGAGAAAAAACCACAGCCTTGTGATCTTGCGGATTTCAGAAACAAGTATCGCGACCAGAGCGACAGGGGCGGCAAGAATCCCTGTCATGGCAGCGAACACAGGTAGATAGCCCGCCTGGTTTGCGATATCCTCACCCCAGGTCACGCCTTCCATGAGTGGTTGCCCGATCGTCATGATGCTGGAAATCAAAAATATCCCGAGCGAGGCAGCGAGGCAGCGAGGCAGGCGGCAAAATAGGCGAACGCAATGCGGATTAGTACCTTTATGCTTGTCATAATGGCGGCCAAAGCAGCTTCCTCTCTTCACGGGTTCTTTGCACTAGCATAGCCCGGTCTTGACCGGCGGCGAATGGTGTAAAGACACCATTGTCGGCTAAGGAATGGAGGTCGCTAGCAGTTCAACTCCATCCCAATACTGAATGCCTATGCATCATACAGTTTGGTGGATAACCAGTATTTCGTCTTTTTTTGACTGGGTCTAACGTTCGCTTTTGAGATGAAGCAGCCGCACCTCTAATATCCGCTTTGTGCGCAAAAGCGGATATTAGAAATTTGGAAAAGCCGGAACGGTCCGTCTATCGAATTCTGACGGGGGATATTTTATTGTATCAGGGGCTGGCAAGCAGCTGCGTATAATGTAAATCAACCGAAAATTCTCTCTGATCAGGATTTCCCTATGCGCATTCACGTCTCATTTCTTATATTACCGTTTCTGTTCCTCCTTGCCGGCTGCGGTGGCCTAGTCTCGCAGGACACGGATCAACGGGGCGAAATCGCGCCAATATTGACAAGTGAAGAAGCGTTTGATGATCAGACTTTTGCGAAGCCGCAAGAGGCGCGTGTGACGCATATCGACTTGGATCTGGCAATGGACTTCGATGCGAAGACCATTGGAGGGACGGCCACTCTAGATGTGTTGGCAGCCGATGAGACAAGCGAGATTATCCTCGACTCCAATGGCCTTCGCGTCTCTGCGGTTACGGATGAGGCTGGCAATGCTCTGAAATTTGCCCTTGGCGAGACGGTCGAAGGCAAGGGCGAACCCCTGACCATCCAGCTTCCGGCTCAAAAACTGGAGCGAGGCGCCGAACTGGCAGAGGATGAACTTGCTGCAACACACCGGATCGTGGTCGAATATATGTCTGCTCCTGAGGCCGAGGCCTTGCAGTGGTTAAGCCCGGAGCAGACAGCTGGTGGCAAGCATCCCTTCATCTTCAGCCAAGGACAGGCGATCAATAACCGTACTTGGATTCCGACTCAGGACAGCCCCGGAATCCGTCAGACATGGCAAGCGACCATCTCGGCGCCCGAGCCTCTGAATGTCGTCATGAGCGGTGTGATTCAGGGCGATCCCGAACCAGAGGACGGGAACCGCCGTGACTTTCGCTTCGTGATGAACAACGCGGTCCCTCCATATTTGATTGCCATTGCAGCGGGTAATATCGAATTTCGGGAGCTTGGCCCGCGTTCAGGAGTATGGGCGGAACCCGAAGTCATCGAAGCTGCTGCGCAAGAAGTTGGCGACACAGAAGAGATGATCGACGCTGGGATTGCATTGTTCGGTGACTATCGCTGGGGTCGCTATGACATGATCATCCTGCCGCCAGCCTTCCCCTATGGCGGTATGGAAAACCCGGTGATGACCTTTCTCACACCGACATTCATTGCGGGTGATCGCTCTAACAATGGGTTGGTTGCACATGAATTGGCACATAGTTGGTCAGGAAATTTGACCACTTATTCGAGCTGGCGCGATGGATGGTTGAACGAGGGGGTCACGTCCTATTTCGAGAACCGTATCGTCGAAGAAGTCTATGGCAAAGAACGCGCCGAGCAAGAATATGCTCTCAGCTATGCCGGTTTGGTCGGCGGCATCGATGATATCGGAGCAGACAGTCCCAACACAGCCATGCGCACACCCGATGCAATAAGCCCGTTCGATACCAAAGGCTTCGCGATTTATGACAAGGGGACAGTGTTCCTGCGCACGGTGGAGAATATCATCGGCCGCGAAAAATTTGATGCCTGGCTGACCCAGTGGTTTGACAGTCACGCATTTGAGCCGGTGACATCCGAAATGTTCCTGGCTGATTTGCGCGAGAAGCTGATCGGTGACGATACTGAACTGGAAAAACGATTGATGTTGGACGAATGGGTTTATGGCACCGGTCTGCCGGAAAACGCCTGGAAACCCGATCCGCAGGCCTTTGCTGAAGTGGACGGCGCGGTTGCAGCTTATGCGAACGAGGGAACGCTGCCCAATGTCGATGGCTGGCGTGACTGGACGGCGGCAGAGCAGCGACGCTTCCTCGAGGAACTCCCTCAGGAATTGTCTGACGAGCAGCTGGCAGCAATAGACACGACCTTGGGGCTTTCGCAAACTGGCAACAATGAAGTGTTGTTTCTGTGGCTGGAGGCAGCGCTAAGCAATGGATATGGTCCGGCCGTTCCGCAAGCCGAACGCTTTATGGCAACAGTGGGGCGCAATAAGTTTGTCAGCCCCTTGTTCACAGCACTCAACAAAACGGATTGGGGCAAGCCGATCGCTCGGCGCATCTATGCCGAAACGCGTAGCAGCTATCACGCCTATACGCGCGGCAATGTTGATAAGACACTTCAATATGAGGGGTCTGCGGGAACTGCGCTGTCAGACTAAACGTACCTTGTTGAAAATCAGGTAAGCCGGGATAGGGTGAATTCATGACCAAGTGTCCACTTTCGGGATATTGCAGCCTCCATGAGAATGATCGAAGTTGGGGCGCTTAACTGATCAGCGGGTTTTGAGTCGATAGGATTGCCAGAGCGGAAAGTAGATTATGCATTCTTACTTGCTGACTTTCACAAAACCGCTCGATCGGCGAGGCTAGTAAGACAGGGCGACAAAATGAGGTACAGGAACAGATTGGCGGCTTAGCTTATCCGGGTCGGCTAGCGCTGCCTTACTCAACCCCTAAAACTTAAATCAAGAGCATTCGCTCTGACAACAGCCTTGAGGTAGCGCCATCAAAACTTGATCCGCACCCCGGCCTGTCCACCGTAGCTCATATAACCGCCTGAGACGTCGGCCTGCGCTTCGACAAAGCCGCTGAGCGGGCCGTTGCCGAACAATGTCATGCCCGTCTCGATCCTGCCATATGTGCCAATTTCATTGTTCATCAGCGCAATGGCATCTGGGCCGAAGGAGAAGTTAACCGGAGCACCATCTTCGAATTCATGGACTACGCTGGCGCCAAGGTAATAGCCAATCCCCGTGCCGTTGGCGCGCTGGCTCTTGCCTCCCAGGCGCAGGCCAGCAATACCGCGCAGGCCGTCAATACTGCCAAAGTCAAAGCGGATATCCTCTATCACTATGTCATCGAGACTGGTTTCCTGATAATCGAGGCTCACCTGCGGCTCAATAAAGAAGCCATCATTACCAAACCGGTATCCGACCTGAGCGCGAATACCCAACGCATCACCATCGGCGTCACCCCGGAAACCACCAGCGCGGGGGTCATTCAAATTGCCGCTGATTATATCATATTTGATCAGTCCGTCGGCATAGAAGCCACCTGAACTATACGATGCTGACAGACCGATATTGAACACTTCAAACCGCGCGCCGTTGCCGCGCGAGGTAAAGCGGATGTTCGAGCTGAGATAGCCGGTGGTAACGCCAGCCGCGAAGCCGTCACCCGCTTCAGACGCCAGATCATAGCCAGCTTGGAGGCCGAAGAAGTCTTGGCTGTAATCGAGATCATTTGCGGTCGGCAACATCAAGCCAGTGCCCATGGTATCATCTTCGCGATTGGCGACATTGCCATAGAAGGTGAGCCAGTGCGGCGAGACGTTCTCGGCGTCGAACCTGGTGCTTGCACGGTGCTGAGCCCAGGCATCGGTGCTACGATACCACAGCGATTGCGCGCCTTCAGCAAGCTTGACCCCTTCCGCCACGGACGATGTGAAGCGGCGTGAGATGAGATAGTCATTGTTCCCCGCATCAAAGGTCAAATCAAGCGCCACAAACGGCGTGAAACTGAGCGACTGGGTCGCAAGCTCAAATGCGCCCTCAAGGCTGCCTCCGGCGGCATCGACCAGAGTGATCGTGTCGCCCAGACCTGCTCCTGCAGAAACATCATTGATGAGAATGCTGGTGGTGCCGCTTGCCGCACCGCCAATGATCAGCTGATCTGCCGTGCCGGCAAAGTCGACATCGAGCGCCAGCGTGCCATCTGCGCCGACAAAGTCGCCGTCAATACTGAGGCTGCCTGAAGCAGCCTGACCGACCAGGGTGATAAGCCCAGCGCTCCTGAACGTTTCAATACCAATTAGTGATGTCGCCGCCTCGACAGCAACCGTGCCTCCAGCGAGGTTTTCAAACATATCCGCACCCGCGCCAAATTCGCTGGTGCCGCGCACTTGGAACAGGCCAGAGTTTGTAAAGCTGTCATCACCACCAGCAAACTGAACAGGGCCCGCAACCGTACCGCTGTTTGTAAGCGTTATCGGGCCGGTGTTTGCCCCGCTCGTGGTGAAGGCGAAGGTTCCGCCAGACAAAGCGCCACTATTGTTGACCGAAACCGCTCCACCCTCGGTCGAGACGTCGAAACCATTGGCCGCGCCAAACGTCATACCCGTGAGACCTGCAGTAACGGTTCCAGCACCATCCACGGTAGCTGCAATCCCGGCGAGCGAGCCCATGACGTCGCCAACACCGGTGATCAGAATATCACCACCCGCACCGCCAGTGGCATCGGCCAGAATTCCATTGCCGCCAATTCCGGTGATTGCGTCGACATCGCGCACAGTGATCGCGCCGCCGCTGGAGGCAAGGTCCAAACCGTCGCCCGCATTACCTTGGATGAGGTCAATATTGTCGACAGTCAGATCGCCGCCAGCCGAAACCAGCATCATGCCATCCGCTGCGCCGGTAATAGTGCCCGAGCTGCCCTGAACCATGATATTTGCTGCCGCGCCGCTCGAGCTAGCAGCAATGCCCAGGGCAGCAGTGCCGGTCACATCGGCTGTGGATGAGAGTGTGATTACTGTCTCTCCAGTGGCTGCCTGCGCCGAGATACCATTGGTGCCGCCGGTGACATCATCGACCGTGATGGCGAGCGTCCCGCTTCCGTCATTGCGCGCATCTATTCCTGCAGCGGCGCCTTCGACAACGCCGCCAACGGTGTTGATCGTCACGCCGCCGCTTGCCGAGGCATTGCCCTGAGCAAAGATACCCTCGCCAGTCGTCCCCGTCACATCGGCAGTCGTAATGGCAAGCGCACCGGTACCATTGTTTCTCGCGTCAATGCCTCGGTTTCCGCCGCTGACACTGCCTGCACTGCTGTCAATGATCAGGTCTGTGCCGGCATTACTCACTGAAATGCCATAACTGCCCTGGCCGGTAACATCAGCAGTGGTGATCGAAACTTCACCCGTTCCACTGTGATCGGCAAAAATTCCGAAGGCACTGGCAACCACCGTCCCGGCGCTGCTGTCAATTATGAGATCAGAGCCGGTACTGAAGGCAGCGATACCGGATTGAAAGATCAATGGCGCTCCAACTGTCGTTGCGCTCACATCGCCCGTCGTGATTGTGATGCTTCCGCTTCCACTATTGGTCGCCAGAATACCGCTAGACAAAGTGGCTGTGACGGCACCGCCGGTGCTATCTACTATGATGTTGCCCAAACCGTTGGTGCTGGCGTAGATACCCAGTTCACCAGTCACTGCACCATTGGTTGCGAGGCCGCCAATGTTGATGTCTCCGCCATTCGCTCTAGCAGTTATTCCCCGATCATTAATTGAGGTGATATCCCCTACAAGCCCGCTGCCCTGGATCGAGATATTGCCGCCATCTGACACAGCCAGAATTCCGTCTCTACCCGTGCCGGTGACTGCATCAACCGCGGTGACCGTGATGTCGCCGCCAGCAGAGTACAAGTTCAACCCTTCGCCCATCTGGCCGGTCACGCTGTCGAGCGTATCAACCGCGATATCGCCGCCAGCCGAGCGCACATACATGCCGTAGGTTGCGCCCACTACGTCGCCAGAACTGCCCTGAACGGTGATCGCACCGCCCGTGGACCGCGCATCGATCCCGGCTTCAACCAGGCCGGTGACTACTGCAGTTGAGGAAAGTGTGATCGTCGTCGCGCCCGTGGTCGCATTGGCATCAATGCCTATGCCGCCACTGACCTGGTCGACCGTAATGTTGAGCGCGCCAGCATTTTGCTGATTAGCATAGATACCCGAAACAAGACGGCCGAATGTGCCTAACCCTGTTCCGCCGGTGACGCTGCCTGCACTGCTGTCGACAATCACGTCTGTGCCACTGCCGCTGATCGCAAAAATGCCATCATAGGTGGCACCCGTAACATCCGCCGTGGTCAGCGAAAGCGCACCCGATCCGCCATTAATCGCAATAATGCCGTGTGTAGCACCACTAACACTGCCTGCATTGCTATCTATTGTCAGGCTCGTACCGATGTTAAGCGCCATGATACCTTCAGAGCTGGCACCCGTCACATCCGTTGTGGTGATCGAAAGCGCCCCTGATCCGAAGTTGTCCGCAAAAATGCCTTTGCCGCCACCGCTAACGCTGCCCAAACTGGTGTCGATCGTGATCGAACCCGAACCATTGGTGTAAGCAAAAATTCCATCGTCACTGGCGGTGATATCGCTGTTGCCGGTGATGGTAATCGCTCCGCCAGTACCCCCGCCCGCATATGCGGTGATACCATTACCACTCGTGCCGCTAATATCACCGGTCAGACCATTGCCGGTGATCGCAATATCGCCGCCATCGCTATCGGCCAGAATGCCATCGCCCCCGGTGCCGAGCACCGTATCCACCGCATTCACATTGATCGCACCGCCAGCGGAGGCGAGGTCCAGACCATCGCCCGCATTGCCGGTTACACTGTCGAGCGTATCAACGGTGATTTCGCCGCCCGCTGAACGGACATACATGCCATCGGTCGCGCCAACGACATCGCCGGAGGAACCTTGAACGGTAATCGCGCCGCCGGTGGACTGCGCATCGATCCCGACGCCTGTCAGGCCAGTGACCACTGCGGTCGAGGCCAGGGTAATCGTCGTTGCGCCCGTGGTTGCATTGGCATCAATGCCAATTCCGCCGCTGACCTGATCCACCGTAATGTTGAGCGTGCCTGCGCTTTGCTGATCTGCGAAAATGCCCGAATAAATACGTCCCGAACCACCCGCCATCCCTGCCCCGCCGCTGACAGTGCCTGCACTGCTGTCAATCATCAGGTCCGCGCTATTGGACGAGTTGACCGCGTAGATGCCATTAAATCTGGCACCCGTCACATCCGTCGTAGTCAGCGAAAGCGCACCAGTCCCTTGGTTGTTCGCAATAATGCCTCTGTTGCCGCTTACATTGCCCGCACTGGTATCGATTGTCAGATCGGTCCCCGAGGCCCCATTAAGCGCAAGAATACCCTCGAAGTTGGTACCAGCCACATCCGCCGTCGTCAGCGAAAGCGCACCCGATCCGAAGTTATTCGCTTCAATGCCTCTTTCGAGGCCGCTGACGCTACCCGCGCTGCTGTCGATCGTAAGGTCTGCGCCAAGATTGCGTGCAGCGATGCCTACAGAACTGGTGCTCGTCACATCCGCCGTGATCACCGAAAGGACGCCCGATCCCCGGTTATTCGCATTGATGCCCGAGAAGCCGGTTACACTGCCTGTGCTGGTGTCGATAGTGATCGAACCTGCACCATCGGTGCTGGCAGTGATGCCAGCGCCGCGAATGTCGCCATTGCCAGCGATAAGGATGTTCCCGCCGGGTCCACCATTCGCCTGCGCCAAGATGCCAGAGCCCGCCGTGCCCTCAATCCCCCCGACCAGACCATTGCCGGTGATGGTAATGTCGCCGCCATCGCTATCGGCCAGAATGCCATTGCCGCCGGTGCCGAGCACTGCATCAACCGCATTGACGGTGATTGCGCCGCCAGCTGAGCCGAGGTCCAGTCCATCGCCCGCACTGCCAGTCACACTGTCGAGCGTATCGACAGTGATATTACCGCCCATCGAGCGCACATACATCCCATCGGTCGCGCCAACGACATCGCCGGAGCTCCCCTGCACGGTGATCGCACCGCCCATGGACTGCGCATCAACCCCGGCCTCAACCAAGCCGGTCACAACAGCGGTTGAGGCCAGCGTAATCGTCGTCGCGCCTGTGGTTGCATTGGCATCGATACCAACACCACCGCTGACTTCATCGACTGTGATATTGAGGCTTCCAGTGGTTCGCTGATTAGCGCGGATGCCCGAAATGCGGCGACCCGAGAGGTCCGTCCCTGTTCCCCCGCTGACGCTGCCCGCGCTGCTGTCAATCGTCAGGTCGGTGTCCGTACCGTAATTGTTGGCATAGATCGCATCGTATGTCGTGCCTGTAACGTCCGCTGTGGTCAGCGAAAGCGCGCCGGGGCCTCTATTGGTCGCCGTAATGCCAAAGGAGTTACCGCTGACACCGCCCGCGCTGCTGTCGATCGTCAAACTCGTGCCAAAGTTGAACGCAAGGATTCCGGTGTCATTGCTCCCGGTCACATCCGCCGTGGTGATCGAAAGCGCGCCGCTGCCGCTATTAAATACGCCAATGCCGCGGGAACTGCCAGTCACGCTGCCAGCGCTGCTGTCGACTAAAATCGAACCCGCGCCATCGGTGCGAGCACTAATGCCGTAGTTACTGCCACTGACATCGCCATTGCCAGTGATAGTGATCGCGCCGCCTACGCCGCCAGTAGCATTGGCGTAAATGGCGCTACCTGCCGTGCCCTCAATCCCGCCCACGAGGCCGCTGCCAGTGATGGTGATATCGCCGCCATCGCTATCGGCCAGAATGCCGTTGCCGCCGGTGCCAAGGATCGCATCGACCGCATTGACAGTGATCGCGCCGCCAGTGGAACCAAGGTCCAGACCGTCGCCGTTCTGGCCGGTTACGCTGTCGAGCGTATCAACGGTAATGTCACCGCCGGCTGAGCGGACATACGTGCCATCGGTTGCGCCCACGACATCGCCAGAGCTGCCTTGAACGGTAATCGCACCGCCGGTGGACCGTGCATCGATCCCAGCTTCAACCAGACCGGTGACAACAGCGGTCGAAGCCAGCGTGATCGTGGTATCGCCCTTTTCCGCATTAACATCAATGCCAATGCCGCCACGGACCTGATCGACCGTAATGTTGAGCGTGCCAGCGCTTAGCTGATCAACAAAGAGACCCGAAAGACGACGGTTTAAAGAGTCCTTCCCCGTTGCGCCGGTGACGCTGCCCGCGCTGCTGTCAATTATCAGGTCGGCGTCCATGCCAGCGTTGACCGCATAAATGCCATTAGAGCTGACACCAGTCACATCCGCCGTAGTCAGCGAAAGCACGCCCGATCCAAAATTGCGCGTATCAATACCTCTGATTTCGCCGCTGACGCTTCCGGCGCTACTGTCGATCGTCAAACTCGTGCCAGAGTTCAAAGCAACGATTCCGGCATCATTGTTCCCGGTCACATCCGCCGTGGTGAGCAAAAGCGCGCCCGATCCGATGTTGGACGCAAAGATGCCACGGACGCCCGTCACTCTACCCGCGCTGGTGTTGATCGTCAGAGCTGTGCCACTATTGTCCGCAAAAATGCCATCGGCGCTATTAGTCGTCACATCCGCAGTTGTGATAGAGAGCGCACCACTGCCACGGGTCTGTGCACGAATGCCGTTGCCGATTCCGCTGGTGACGCTGCCCGTGCTGGTGTCGATTGTGATCGACCCCGCAAAGGCCGAGCGCGCAAAAATGCCATAGTTACTGCCGCTGACATCACCATTGCCGGTAATCGCAATATCGCCGCCATCGCTGTCGGCATTGATGCCATCACCCACCGTGCCTTCAATGCCGCCGACCAGACCGTTGCCGGTGATAGTGATGTCCCCGCTATCGCTGTCAGCCAAAATGCCTATGCCGCCGGTGCCAAGGATCGCATCGACCGCATTGACAGTGATCGCACCGCCAACAGAACCAAGGTCCAGACCGTCGCCCGCATTGCCGGTTACGCTGTCGAGATTATCGACCGTGATTTCGCCACCGCCGGTACGAACATACATGCCATCGGTTGCGCCCACGACATCGCCCGATGAGCCTCGGACGGTGGATGATCCATTGCCCAATCCAGACAACTCAATGCCAGCCCCGCCACTTCCGATCACGGTGCCGACCGTCAAATTAAGGTTCGAATTACCAGTTTGACCGATTGAAATTCCGTTTGTGCCGCCCGAGATGACACCTCCGCTGGTGTCCAAATTAGCAACGCCATCGGTAGAGATTGTGATGCCGTCACCTGTCGCACCCGAGACATCGCCTGTTGTAAGTGAGAGCGTCCCAGAAGTTCGATTTCGGGATTCGATTCCATCCTGTCCGCCGCTGATAGTTATCGAACTGGTATCTAGCGTTTGGCCACCGGACGCGGTGTAGACATTAATGCCATCAGCGCCGCCGATGATCGAGCTCGTCCCTGTCGCGGCATATTGCGTGAGAGTGACGCGGCCCAATGCATCAATGTCGAAGCCATCAGTTGCAGTGCCGCTGGTGTCAACGGCAAATCCATCTTCGATCTCAATCGAAACCGTGCCACTGGTGATGGTTTGCGTGGTGGTCGCATCGCCGCCCGAATCCTGGCAGAAAAATTCGCCTGAAGCAGGTATGGTTTCAACACAGGCATCCTGTGCCATCACTGGACTTGCCCCGGCAAGGATGGCGAGCGGTGCGGCGGACCAGCGCAGCGCGGATTTGGCAAGGCTGGCGAGCGATGCGCGGGGCGCTGCATGGGCATCAGCCAGGGTAAGCTCACTGCCGGCTTCAACTATCCCGAGTTCAGGGGAATAGCTCACCGCTTGGCCGCTAACCTTTGTAATGCGTCCACCGCGCACCATGCCAAAGCCGAACCAGCTGCGTCGAATCTGTTCCTTCTCACCGAGAATATCAGTGATTACTTCTCCGTCAGTTTTACGCACAAGATCAGTCATATTGCCCCTAAGACCCCGCCGGGTCGCAATTTAGATTAGCCTGTCGATATGTGTGGAGCCGTCTTGCCTCAAGCTTGCCCCCAAAAAACCCCGTTTTGACCTTTCCCCTACAGGTTACACGGGGTATTGGTTCGTTTACGCAGGGGCAGTATGAGAGTTTGGCCTTTCGACAGCCGAGATAATAACCAGCCGAATTGCTTCAGGAGGGAAGCAGCTTGATCTATAAATTTAGTGTGTTCGCCTATGATAGCGACCGGTTTGAATTGATCGACTCGAGCGGCGAGGAAATCCCCCTGCAGCCGATGACGAAGGAACTGCTATACCTGTTTCTTCAAGCGGGCGTGGGGCAGCTTCTAACCAAGGGCACAATCATTGAGCAACTATGGCAAGGTCGGCAGGTTTCAAACGCCGCGCTGCTCAGTCAGATCAAGACTTTACGTGCGGCGCTGAACGATACCGAAAAGCCTCGCCAGATCATCGCCACCGTCCACGCCAAGGGTTGGCGGCTCATCCCTGAGGTGGAAATGGTGCGCGAACGCTCGGTGGCTACAACGCCTGTTGCTGGTGTGGATGCACCCAGCTCCGAGCTGGTTGGAGAGAAGCCATCAATTGCCGTGCTACCGTTCCGGATCATCGGCGACGCACGTTCGCCCAACGCATCCTTTGCCGAAGCCTTGCCAGATGACATCATTTCCGCGTTGGCGCGTCTGCATATGCTGCGGGTGATTGCACGCGGTACCAGCTTCCAGTTTGGCAACGGCAATATCGCCCCGTCAAAGCTGCGCACGGCGCTTAGCGTCGATTATTGCGTCAGCGGCGCGATCGAACTGGGCGGAGATAATCTTGTCGTTCTGATCGAACTCGCTGATACATGTGATGACAGTGTCGTCTGGTCTGAACGGCTTGAATTTGATCCGCGTGCTGTCCACGAAATCAGGGAGCATGCAGTCGGGCGTGTGGTGCATGAGGTTGAGCGGCAAATCCCGCGCAATGAAGCAGAACGATTGCGGATTTCAGCATCGAAGGATCTGACCGCGTGGCAGGCCTTTCACATGGGTTCATCTCTGATTTACCGTCGAGGGATAAGCAATATCGAGCGAGCGCAGGCTTATTTTACTCGCGCTGTATCCATCGATCCGGATTTCGCTCGGGCACATGCCGCATTGTCTCACACTTATTGGTGGCTGCTGCTCCAGCGGACATTGCATGATCCGGGCGATGCGCCGCAGTTAATGCGCCAGTCGGCTGAGGCAGCAGTCGATGCCGATCCTGATGACCCGTCGGCAAACTTGGCGATGGGCAAGGCGCTTTCGCTTGGCACCCAACCCGACCAGGCACCGGAATGGCTGGAACGCGCGATTGATCTTTCACCCAGCTATGCCATGGGCCACACGCAGGTAGCGGCCTATCATGCCTTTGCCGGGCCGTATCAGGAGGCGATGGAGCATGGCGCGTTGGCGCTTAAGCTAAGCCCGCGTGATCCGATGCGCTACAGCACATATGCCGCGCACGCGATTGCGCAGTTCAATCTCGGCGATATTCAAGCAGCGGCAGAGTGGGGGCGTCGCGCACAAAGCGTACCACATGAAGACTTGATGATAATGGTCACCGCGCTTTGTGCAGTATTTTTAGCCGGAGACAAGCAGGAAGCAGCTCAGATCGCTGACAAGATTCGCAGTGTCTTTCCGACCGTCACCATCTCGGGGATTGAACGCTCAAACCCTGCCATGGGCGATCAGGTGCGCCCGGTCGTCCAGGCAATCCTTAGCGCAAATGGATTTCACTAGGCTGTCTTAATCGGCCTATGCGTTGACCGTTGCATTCGATCGCTTAGGTGAGCCTACTGCTCGATAGTTATAAGTGTCCCAGCATCGGTCGAACTTGGTGAGACGGTCATCGGGCAGCTGAACCCTTCGATCAGCTCGACATCATACAGCTCGCCAATGTCACCATCAATTCGGAACCAATCGACGCAGGTGCCGGTTTGCAGATCGATCACCTGAACCCCGCACCACGGCTCGCTATCGGCATCTTTCAAGCGTTGATCGAGCTCAAGCCCCTCAAACCTTTGATAGCGTGGCCGCGACAGGCCGACAAACGCCAATCCTCCATGGAATGAGAGGCCCCGCAAAAAGCCAGGACAGAAGGTGAGCGGTTTGAACGTGCCCATCTTAGCTTTACCGTTTGGCAGCTCGACATAGCCCAGTTCGCCCGTGCCCGAATTCAGCACCCACAGTTTGCCATCATGCCAGCGCGGAGAGTGCGGCATGGATAGTCCTTCGCAGATAACCGTCTCCTTCTCGACATCGATCACCACGCCGCCATCGCCGCGGCGATCGCGCCAGCCATCGATGGTGTCGGACTTGGAAACGGCGGTGACATAGGCGGGCTTGCCATTGCGCATCGCCAGACCGTTTAAGTGGCAGCGATCCTCATCCACAATGTCGCTGATGAAAGGTGGTCGCCAAACAGGCTTGAACGAATGCCGCTGCGATACGGCGGCCAAGCAATTGTAGCGCGTGTTGACGAACACCAGCTCGCCATCCTTCTGCACGCCGACATCATGCGCATCGAGCTGACCAGTGGTGTAGATGGTGCGCGGCATGAAGCAGGCGTCATAGGTCTGATTGATCCGCTGGTCGGCATCCAGCACATTTTCCAGCCGCATCACCTGCGCGCCCGCTGTCAGCACCAGGCGCCCCGGCCCATCTGCGCATAGTCCCATCGGCTTGGGCATGCCCGACTGGTGCAGCTGCGGATTACCTTGAGGCCCGCTGCCCAGCATATAGAGAAAGCCGGACTGATAAGAAGTGAAAGCGAGTGCGGCCTTGAGCTCAGCCAGCCGCGCAATAATCCCGCCTGACAGCGAGTAGGAAACCTTGGGCGGTGCCGCACCAATCTGGCTTGCTGCGACCTGTTGTCCTTGGCCCGTCATTCAATTCTGCCCTGTATATATAGTGGTCAATTGGTGGTCGCAGCGATAACTGGCCGATAAATTTAGTGCTGTAAAGACTGGCTGTGTTGGCGTTCAAAATACCGGTTCCATAAAACCGCCCCATTTCGAAGAGTGCACGAGCGCGAATGCATTGCTGGCGATCGAGAAGGAACCGGATTGCCAAATCTGCTTCTGGCTTAAGGGATGTTGGGGCCAATCTTGGCGTTGAAGTTCCATGGCACGCCGTTTTCAGCTGCAGGATCAAGTTATGAATATATCATCTTCATTCTTGGAGGCCGGAATGGCCGCAGAGAATGTCGGCTTTCGAGAACTAAAATATTGGGAGTTAATGTCTCGAATGGGGCGCAAAGCTGCCATTCTTATTGAAAACACCTTTTTGCCGGTTTGAGACTGAGGTAGTTATTTCCGCTCAAAGTTCCGCGCAGTTCAGCCTCTGTATTTGGAACTAGGAATATGGCGCGCGCAAGTCGCCGAAAAGACGCGATAAAGTCGCACCCAAAAAGAGTCCAAGTTATTGCTATAAAAAAGAAAACTGCGTGGTGACCCCTACGGGAGGGCATGCAATAAATATAAAAAACATTGAAATTATTCAATAATATGCTATTAGGTTACATAGCTACTTAGAAACTGTGATACAATACTGTGATACAATCGATTTGATCAACAAGTCCATTCCCTACATAAAAAGGCGTGGCGAAGTCTTTCAATATGTCCGGCGTATTCCGGCAGACATTGTGAATGACTCTTCGATATTCGAGATATTCTTTGGCTCCAAACCAGTATTTAGGAGATCGCTGAGGACAAAGTCTCCAAATGAGGCTCAGATCAATAGCCTCGCTATAGAGCGCGAATTTGATTTGTTGATCAATCAAGCTCGCCAGCAGATCACAAAACCAAGCTCCTTAGTCAGTGCGGCAGTCAGTCTATCGCAGAATGGGGCGCTAGATGCTTTGGTCATATCCAAGTTCGTAGAAGACCGGTTGCAAATTCAACGATTAAGCTGGCAGCGTGATTTTGCTTGGAGCGCTATCAATATTCTAAATAAACAGGCGCTGGATGCCAAGATTGAAAGGCGAGCTGAACAACGCTCAATCCTTCGAAAAAGATCAGCTGATTCAGCGTACGATCCGCTTTCAGATAAAGAGGCGTGGAGTCCGGTTCAGATCGCGAGAGATTTTATCGGCGACAATCGATTTGGCACAGATGAAACTTCGATGGAATTTGCAGCGTTGGTACGGGCGATTGTTGATCAGGAAGCAAAATTAGATGACCTGATAAATCAGATGATAAAAGGTGATGCAGTTCCCGAAATGCCTTCAAGCGGCATGTGGGCTAAAAAAAGCGAATTGCCTAACGATGAAGAGGCAACACCTTTATTCAGCAAAGTGGTGAAACAGTTTGAGGGAATCTCTTCTCTTCGGCCCCGCACAATTAAAAAATACCGTAGAGCGCAATCCGAGTTCATAAACGTCGTTGGTGACAAACCTATTGGGGCAATCTCAAAGTCCGACATTACTAAGTTTATGGATGAGATATCCAAGCGCAGAATAACACGCGGCAAAGAGCTGCTTCAAATAACCCAGGGTACACTTCAAAGCTACAAAGTCGGTGTTTCCGCGCCACTAGAGTTTGCAATTGACCGCGATATTATTGAAGGCCCCAATCCTTGTGGAGGGATAAAACCAGCGCGCTGGTGCGTTGAAGTTGATAAACTCAAGATACCAGCAAAGCGCCCATTCTCGATCTCTGAACTGCAAAGGGTGTTTGCTCATCCTTGGTTTGCCGGCGTTCGTTCGAAATCTAGATGCTATGATGAAGGTAAATTGCTGCTGAATGACATGAGATATTGGGCTCCTGTTGTGGCAGCTCATACTGGGATGCGTGCGGGCGAGTTAGCAGGCTTAGAAGTAAGTGACGTTAAACTTGAGGACAAGTTTCCTCATATACATTTAGTTCCCAATAAATTCCGAGGCACGAAAAATGGAGAAGGACGTTACATTCCGATATTGGATGTCCTTATTGAACTTGGTTTCGATAAGTATCTGACTGGGCTTTCAAAAAGAGGCGAGACCAGATTGTTTCCTGATTGGGAATATCCAGGTGACGACTCCCTAGAGGCTGAAATTGGTGATGAGTGGGCGAATACTAAATGGATTCGAGCATTCAACCGATCCGTAATAGGAAAAACATTTAAAGAGGATTTTCGAGATCTATATCGTTCGCCAATAAGTTTTCATAGTTTTCGCGGTTCGTTCAAAACTTTACTGACACAGGCTCACCCTGGATTACTTACAAACTCTGTGATCGGGCACTATCAGGATGCCTTGGATCGAGCTTATTTGTCCAAGCAAACCCCTGCAGAATTATATCCTGCATTTCATGATCTGAGATACCCAGATCTAAAAATACCTTGCCGTAGGCATTTAGTCTAACACGGAAATTAATCTCAGGATTCTTTCAATGATTGGCAATAAGTGAACCCAACCAAACGCATAATGGCGGCCAGCCGTCGGCATGAGGCAGAGGTCTTTATCCTATATCGGATAAGGGATACCGTGAGAAAGCACTTCATTAGATCCCCCGCCAAAGTATCTAGGATTTTACGCGATGCAGTAAGTATGAAAACGGGGGGACAGGATAAGCTGGTACAAGATAGTGTTTATAAGATTATTAGGAGTAAGGATGGGTGGGGAGTGTATGGAGGCAAAGAGTTTCCAATAGAACCCTTTGGTGATGTTAAGTTGATACCGCGTTGGAAAGACTTGACCCCATGGATGAAGGCTCAAGTTGGTTGCATGGCTATTGCTCTTGATCAAACTGCAACCGCAAAGCCAAGGTTCATCTCATTCAACCATCACCTCAACGCCAGCCTGCTTAAACGATTTCAAAATCAGTCCGGCAATCAGAGTTTGGGTGAGATGGTACGGAACGAGTTTGGCCGGCAATGCCGTAAACATTTCGGTCGTCCGATGAGTTTCTACTTTGTCATTGAAGAATGGGATCGCTCAGGAACCAAACAGGTTGAACCACATATTCACGGCTCAATTGAAATCCCGGCGCTTAAAATTCCTGACACTCTTCACGGAAATAGTCGCAATGCTTTGAAGAGAATTGAATCGAGGAAAGGACTGTATGAAGCCCAGCGGGTTTATGGTCTACGTATCTTAAAGGAAGCATCGCTCCGCGTAATCGGTGCGAAATTTAAACGACCACCTAAAGGATGGATCCCCCAGAAAAGGCAGTCCCACTTTGTTAAACCCTTTGGATCAATACATCAGGGCGTCAGTTACGCGTTTAAGAACGTAGACAAAGAGGGAAAGGAGCTCAGTGATCAGCGACTGTACAACAATCGAGTGTTCCAACAGAATGCAAGAGAACTATGGGGTCATATATCTGGTAAGACCGGTTGGATTGCTCGGTCGAATAGGTTGCAACCTGTACAATCAGCTTAGAATCAAGGAAAACTCTGAGAGATCGGTCACTTTCTGCTATTTTGGTTGTCGTGGGTTGTCATAGGTTGACATTTTTTGGGCCGTTTCAAATGCATACACTTAGCCCGTATAGTGGTTCGTATCTAACGCCATCAACTCGCATGTTGATCAAGAATATGTCGATGGTGAATCTCCAGCGCATACAGTTGGCTTTTCCCCAGCACAGCGCTCACAGCGGTTAGCTTGATTGGAGCGTTCGAAGCCGAGTTGCAGGTGCAATCGACGAAGTCTTACAGCGTGCCGGGACTAACGATCCTGATGCAGCCTAAGTAAACGATATTTGAAACGTCAAAGCCATCCATTGGTGCCCTTAGAATACCCAAATCAGGAACTTCTTTCCTACATGGAACATAAAGTGAGCAATATCACTTGATTGAGTCAAAAGGAAGGTTGCTCATGGTTGTCTTGAACAGCTCAATTCTCATCGCACTTGCTTCGGTTATTGCCAGCCCAGCTTCATTGATCTGGGCACTCAGAAGAAAGCCGTGATTTTTTTGTCCGACGACCGGCTGGCTGCAATGGCAGTCAACACGCTCGAACAAACACTTGCCCAAAGCGCTGAGGATCGCATCTGCTGCACTAAATCAATCGTGGTCTTGGGGGATCGCTTAGTGACACGGAATGCTTCTGAGAGGCAGGCATTTGACGAATATTGAAAAGTGTCCTGATTGGCGGAATCAGCGACTTCGCTTGGGCTCCCGCCACCGGTGTTAAATGGCATCTGTTTGCTGCGCAGCATAGGCAAACAGACGGGATGGTTGTCAAATGCAAAGCATCGGAAAATGTTAAACGTTAATGTCCGCTATGGGCGCAAAAGCGGACCCCGGAATTTTTCAGAAACGCACACCAACCTGCACATTGATTTTAGGAGATCGGTCAGCGCTTTCGAAACGGTCTTCATTGATTGGTATGGCGGTTTCGATGTTGAAGTCCACTGGCCCCATCTGCGTACGGATACCACCGCCAGCAGATGAAAGGGATCCGTCACCAAAGCCGGTGCCGATGTTGGAAACATAACCGCCGTCGACAAACCCGTATACCTGGACCCAGTCCAGCCAATTTGCGACGTTGTCGAAACCTTTGCGCAACTCGGCAAGGCCCATGATACCTTCATCGCCAAAACGTTCGCTGAAATCGTAACCTCTGCCGAAATAGGGACCGCCGATTGCTATTTCATTGGCCGATAGTAGCGGGCGCGAAGCGATTTGACCATTTCCAGCGATACGGGCTCCGAAACCGTGACCAAAGTCCAGAATGGCGTTGACCCAGGCATTTGCCTTTGTGAACTCGCCGCTGCCGTTGAAACGAGAATTCAGGGGATCGCCTCGGCGGCTCGCGCCCAATATACCCAGCCCCTTGGTCACACCGATGCCGCCGTAAATGCGGCCAAAACTGATTTTGTGATTGCCGGTAAAATTGAGTGCGGCCGTCGCGATTCTGTCGTCTTGAAACCGGACCCCGTCCTGCGACTGCTCAACTTCAAGATAGGCGAGCTCTGCATTTAGCCAGAGATTGAAATCATTGCTGCGTTTAAGTGACTGGCTAGCGAAAACGGACGCAAATCGGCTGCGACCTGTGAAATCAAGTGACCGTAAACGGCCGCCCGCCCGTGTCCGCCCTGCGGAAACTGAAAAACCGACAACAGTATCGCCATCGCCCAATGTGGTAGCATATTTCAAATTCACGAAGTTGAGCTCTTTGGGCTGCGCTACAGTGGTGATGACATTGGCCGTCAACACGTCACTATCGGTTAGCAGGCCCGCTATATCCAGCTGCAAACGCGCCCGGACAGGACCGAGAGCATCCGGCCCGTAATTGTCCAGCGCAGTATAGCCGCGAGCCTTCTGTTCGCGGACCGTGACGACAAGCACCCCGCGACCTTCCTCTCGCAGATAATTTGTATTTCGAACTGTAATTCCTGGCAAATCACCAGCGAGCAGCAACTGTTGCTCGATAAGTTCTGATTGGGCCGCTTCGCATTTCAATTTCAGCAATATTCTGCGCAATTTTTTGTTGCGCGACCCAATGATCCGCACTTCGTCAATGGCGCCCGGATCCAATCGGACCTTTACAACGCCAACTTCCACCGATTGCGGAGGAACAAACGCACTGGCGAAAATATAACCTTCCTGGCGAGCCATCTCGGACACAGAGCTGGCAAGTGACTGCAGGACATTTTCAGTCGCGCTTTGTCCGATATATTGCTCATATCCTGAGGCCAGCTTGTCAGCTGCAATCGGCAGTTTGCTGTCGATATCGATGGCACCAATCATTATGGCATCCCCATCAACCGCAGAATTTACCCGTTGATTTTGCACCGTTGGTAGTACCGACTGTTCCCTTGTGGGATTCCCTGCGCTTTGGGTATTTTTATCGCCAACGCTTTCAAAGGGGTTGGGTGCTTGCTGCGCAGAAGCGACAGCGGCGTGACAGGCAAAGCCAGCTACCAATACAAGACAAACCAAACGCAACAACGCACACTCCGACTACTCTGTACGAAGGTTCGTTTACGTCTAATGTCTTAGGAAAAGCTTATCAAACCAGCCATTTAACGAAAAATTTAGCGTCTTTCTAAACGAGAAATTGGATTGCTGCCTTTATTGCCTTGAAATTGTGGGGACAATTATTTCACCGTTCCGAGGATAGTATCGATGCGTAAACTGGCTAAATTCATAGCAATTGCGGCAATTGCAACAGGAACCGCCGCCCATGGCGCGACTCCGGAATGGAAGCTTTCTGAAAGCAATGGAACCGTTAACATATTGCGGTCGGGCGTATCGAAAATTGCCATTGCTGGTGGCGATCTTCGTCCCGGCGATGTAATCCGCACAGGGAAAAAGGGCCGTGCTGTCCTGGTCCGTGGCCAGGAATATGTGGTGGTTTCGCCCAATAGCAGACTGCGGATTAGCGAGCCGAAGAAAAGCGGCGGTGTCATGCAGTTCTTTGAGGAGCTGGGCAACGTCATCTTCCGGATCGACAAGAAAGCTACGCCACATTTTGGTGTAAAAACACCTTATCTGGCGGCTGTTGTAAAAGGCACGACCTTTAGCGTCACGGTGACGGAAACCGGTTCCGCGGTGCAGGTTACCGAGGGTGCCGTGCAGGTTTCTACGCTAGACGGAGGTGCAACACAGCTGTTGTCACCCGGTATGATCGGAATGGTCAAAAATGGTGACCAATTCCGGCTTTCGATCACAGGTTCGGAAGAGAAAACAATCATCTCACCAAACGCGCCAGCTGACACCTCGGGAGCAACGGCCTCAGAAGACGTGATTGCCAGCGACATCGCCACCGGCGGTTTCGAAGGTATAATCGAGGCCCCGGTTAGTGAATCTCCGGTATCGCTGAGTGAATTGACGGGTGGACTGGTGAATAGTGGTTCACCGACAAAAGCCAATGTGCAACTGGCTTCCGTCAATGCGCCGAATCTGATTGATCTAGCGCTATCCAATGCGAGCACGAACGGTGTCCCCGGTACATTTGGCAATGGCAATACCAAGGGCGGTGGAAACGGCAATGGCGGTTCCAATGGGGGTGGTAACGGAAACGGAAACAGCAGCGGCAACGCCAATAATGGCAATGC
>CANLSQ010000003.1 GCA_947493955.1 uncultured Sphingomonadaceae bacterium | reverse complement strand
CCTCAAGCGCCGGGCGCGGGCATCCGCCCGCTTGGCTATCGCGCCATAAGGCGCGGCGGCCGGTCGGCCTTGCCTCGCTGCGCTCGGTCGGATCACCTCACGGCTCGGGTAAAGGGTTATCTCTACACCTGCTGCCCTTCCGTCCAATGCATCTTCCGACGCAGTGCGTCGGCAAGCGCGACTGCGCGCCCGAGCTTATGCGAGGAAAGCCAAGCGGGCGGATGCCCGCGCCCGGCGCTTGAGGGAATTAAGTTAACGCCGCGCAGGCCCGCTGTATTCTGGTGCACGCTTCTCGCAATATATCTTCCGACGTCGCATAGCTGATACGAAAAGCCGGCGAGAGACCAAAAGCGCCGCCATGGACTGCCGCCACTTGCGCCTCATCAAGAAAATAGCCGATCAAATCCTGATCATTCTCGACTATCTTGCCCTTTGGTGTCGTCTTGCCCATCAGTTCGCTTGCGTCGGGATAGACATAAAAGGCGCCCTCTGGTGTCGGACAATGGAGGCCCGGCGTATCGTTCATCATGGATACCACCAGATCCCTGCGTTTCAGGAAAGCGGAGTTCCGTTCAGCCAGGAAATCCTGTGGACCGTTAAGCGCCGCGACCGCAGCCGCCTGCGAGATGGAGCTTGGGTTCGATGTAGACTGTGACTGCAGCTTGCGCATCGCACCGATCAGCCATTCCGGGCCACCGGAATAGCCAATCCGCCAACCGGTCATCGCATAAGCCTTCGAACAACCGTTGACCGTCAGAGTCCGGTCATAAAGATCCGGGCAAACCTGAGCGATCGTGGTGAACGGGAAATCGGCATACCAGATATGTTCATACATATCGTCGGTCATCACCATGACCTGCTGATGCGGCAACAAGGCTTCACCAAGCGCCTTCAACTCTTCACCGCTATAGGCGGCACCGGTCGGGTTAGAAGGCGAGTTGAGGATCAGCCATTTAGTTTTCGGCGTGATCGCTGCTGCCAGCTGCTCGGGAGTGATCTTGTAATTTTGGTCCGCGCCCGCCTCGATGATCACCGGCTTACCGCCAGCAAAATTCACTATGTCGGGATAGCTCACCCAATATGGTGCCGGGATGATAACCTCATCACCTGCATCTAGCGTCGCAACCAAAGCGTTGAACAATGTATGCTTGCCACCATTATTCACCGAAATCTGGGACGGTGCATAGGTCAGATCATTGTCGCGCAGGAATTTCGCGGCAACCGCCTCTTTCACCGCTGTCGTACCATCAACCGTCGTATAGTTGGTGTCGCCATCCTGAATCGCCTTGATGGCCGCTTCCTTGACAAAATCCGGCGTATCAAAATCCGGTTCACCAGCAGAAAGGCCAATAATATCAATACCCTGCGCTTTGAGTTCGGTCACCCGGCCAGACATGGCCATAGTTGCGGAGGGTTGAATTCTGCCAAGGGCTTGGGAAAGTTTGGGTGGTGATTGAGTCATGGGGAGAGTCCTGTTTCAAGGCGTTAAAAACAGCGCATAATCCTGTCTGTGCCATCGCGCAATAGGATCATGACAAAATAAGCAGGAATTTTGTAACAATCAGTTGTTCGAACGGGAATATCGCTGACCTAAAAGTGCAGGAGACCACTGTCGACTGTTTTCATGGTCTTTTAACAGGCGTTTCATGATCGGTTAGGAATCAGCTCCGCTTTTTTACAAATTCAGCCCGCAGGACGAGGCCTTTTATCCCCTCATGCTTGCAATCAATTTCCTGCGCATCACCAGTCAGGCGAATGGATTTGATCAACGTGCCGCGCTTTAGCGTCTGCCCGGCCCCTTTGACCTTCAGATCTTTGATCAGCGTGACCGCATCACCATCAGCCAGAATATTACCGACGGCATCCAATACTTCCGGTCCCTTGGCCTTTTCTGCAACCTCTTCCGGGCTCAGCCACTCGCCGCTCTCTTCATCATAGACATAATCGCCGTCACCTTCACTCATCACAGGGATTCAAGCGCTTGGGCCATATCCGCTATAATATCATCAATATGCTCGATACCAACTGAGACGCGCACGACATCCGGACCAGCGCCAGCGGCGACCAGCTCGTCACCCGACAACTGGCTATGGGTGGTCGAGGCTGGGTGAATGATCAGCGAACGGGTGTCACCGATATTGGCAAGATGGCTGAACATCTTCACCGCGGAGACCAGTTTGGTACCCGCATCATATCCGCCTTTCAAACCAAAGGTGAATACCGCGCCGCCTTTGCCATCAAGATATTTCCGAGCCAGCGCGTGATATTCGCTGTCGGGCAAACCAGCATAGGATACCCAGCTCACCTCGTCACGGCTCTGCAGCCATTTCGCGAGTGCCAGCGCATTGTCGCAATGCCGCTCCATCCTCAGCGTCAATGTTTCCATACCAGTCAGGATGTTAAAAGCGTTCATCGGCGCCAGAGCAGGACCAAGGTCGCGCAACGAAAGCGCACGTGCAGCCAGAATGAAGGCAACAGGACCAAAGGCCTCGGTAAATATCTTCCCATGGTAGGACGGATTGGGCTGGTTCAAAAAGGCGAATTTCTCGCTTTTGGTCCAGTCAAACTTACCGCTGTCCACGATCAGGCCGGCAATGCTGTTGCCATGACCACCGAGAAATTTGGTGCCGCTTTCCACCACGATATCTGCGCCATGTTCGATAGGACGGCAAAGCGCTGGCGAAGCCATGGTGTTATCAACAATCAAGGGGATGCCTGCCGCATGAGCAATATCGGCAATGCCCGCAATATCCTGTACGACACCGCCCGGATTAGCGAGGCTTTCGATGAAGACACAGCGCGTATCATCGGTAATCGCGCCTTTAACTTCATCCAGGATGTCAGCATCTACGAAAGTCACATTCCAGCCGAATTTCTTGACACTATGCCCAAGCTGGTTGAGCGAACCGCCGTAAAGCTTTTTCGCCGCAACAATATGTGCGCCGGGATCCATCAGCACATGGAAAATCAGCAATTGGGCCGCATGGCCAGAAGCTACTGCCAGCGCCGCCGCGCCGCCTTCCATCGCCGCAATCTTGCCCTCCAGCGCGCCGTTGGTCGGGTTCATGATGCGGGTATAAATATTGCCCACAGCGTCGAGATTGAACAGGTCCGCTGCATGATCGACATCATCGAACACATAAGAGGCGGTCTGATAGATCGGTGTGATCCGAGCGTTGGTCGCCGGGTCCGGTTCGGTTCCGGCATGCACGGCCATGGTTTCCAGATGATCAGTCATGAATATCTCCATCAAAAGCGAGTAGATTTATTTAAGCGAGTTCGGCCTTCACCAGACCTCGTAAACTATTTCCTACATAGAATCCGCTGTCTAAATCCCCAGCCTGCAAATCTGCCTCCATCGCCTCGCCGCTTTCCAGCAATTCTCGGCGCAATATTCCCGGCAACAGGCCTCGTGAAAGAGGCGGTGTCACCAGCTTGCCATCGCGCTCCACAAATATGTTCCAGATGGCACCTTCAGTGAGATAGCCGTCTGAATCGTAATATATCGGATGCGCATCGCCTTTCACGTCCGGAGCATCATAAACACTGCGGTCACTGGTCTTGTGATGCAGGCGGTAATCTTGGGCATTTGCTTGCATGGGTGCGAGTTTGACTACCACCGGCTCATTAAGTGGTTCCGGCATCGGCCGCAGTTCTATTGCAATCGCTCCCGACCGAGACAGCATCAATCGCACCTTGGCCGGCTTGTCCTGATGAAAGGTGATGGCCTGTATCGTGTTGCGCGCGGCATGGCGGTCAAATTCAAATTCTAGCGCGGCGGCGCTCGCCTTCATCCGTTCCAGATGTGCTTCGAGACGAAGGATGCCAAGTTCGGGATCAAACGCCATTGTCTCGATCAGGTCCACAGCAATCATGCTGTCCATGCCCTGATTCACCCCGTGACTCACTGTAGCAAATCTCCCTTTGGCAAGGCATTCCCGCCATTCGTCGCCCCCGACAGAGTCTGCCACTATGCCAGAGCCAAGCCCGATGGAAAGACTTTCTTGACCCTCCGTCAGAAAGAATGTCCGGATGGCGACATTAAACGCTGCATCGCCGCTGGCATCAATCCGCCCGATGGAACCGCAATAAATGCCGCGCTGGTCCTTTTCCAGCTCATCGATAATCTCCATGGCCCTGATTTTGGGCGCACCGGTAATCGAACCGCAGGGATATATTTGGCGCAACAGGTCAACGGCACCATAATTATCGGCCAGCTTGGCGGTTACGGTCGAGGTCATCTGATGGATCGTTGGATAGCTTTCCACATGGAAAAGCTCAGGCACCTCCACGCTGCCGGGTTCCGCGACCCGGGAAAGATCATTGCGCAACAGATCAACAATCATCAGATTTTCAGCGCGCTGTTTGGGATCGCTCTGTAGCTCCACCCGGACCTCTGCGTCGGCGGTGGTGTCAGACACGCGCGCCGCTGTTCCTTTCATTGGTTTTGCCGTAATCCGGCCGTCTTTCATCGCGAAAAACAGTTCCGGCGAAAAGGACAGCATCCAATTTTTACCATCAAATATGGCGCCGCCATAACCTGCCTTCGCCCGGTCCCGGATCGCCGCATAAAGAGCGAGGGGGTGGCCAGCAAAGGCTGCATAAGTCCGAAAAGTGAGATTGGCCTGATAGATGTCACCGGCGAGAATATAATCCTGCACCCTTTGGAAAGCGTGGTCATAGTCCTGCCTAGTAAGTCCGGGCTTCAGGCTGCCCAACCATGCGCCTTTCGCGTCGGGAAGCTGCCTCAATACAGAATCTGGCTCCAACAGGCTGTAATCCTTGAACAATCCAAACCATGCCAACGGGCAAGCCCGCTCGTCGGGCAGATATTTAACCAACCGTCCTTCCATGGCGAGGCCTGCTTCATAGGACATGTAACCCGCTGCATGGAGCCCGTGTTTTTTCGCTTCTCCCAGTTGGTCCAGCACCGCGCTCAGCTCTGCCGGCGTGTGGGCCTGCAGTATCTCGAGTGGATCGCTGTACAACCGGGCTGGCACAGCTTCACCGCCATTCCGCGCGTCATCGAGCAATATGAAAGGGCTGGTGTCGCAGATCATTCTCCTCCCCTAATTGCTTTTTATGCTGTTAGTCCATAAGCATAAACTAAACTCAGCAGGGAGAAGCGCTGAATGCGCATTATATCTATCGGCGCGCTGGTTGCTGTATCATTGCAAATTTTTGCCCCAGCCGCACTTGCAGCGGAAGAACCTGCAGATGCCATCGCCCCCAAACCGGCTGCACTGGTGGCCGACCAGGTCCCTGACATTCCAATGTCCGTGGTGGAAAAAACCCGCCCCTACATGGAGTTCCGGACCGCGCGTTTTGTCGATTGGGATCCCGTGACCAGAGCGATGCTGGTGCGCACCCGTTTTGCCGATACCAGCCAGCTACACAAAATAGCCAGGCCGCTCAGCGCGCGTGAGCAACTGACCTTTGGCGACGAGCCTGCGCGTTCGGCCAGTTATGCGCCTGACGGCTCCGCCTTGTTGTTCCAAAAGGATATTGGCGGCAATGAAGTGAACCAGATTTTTGCGCTGAAAGATGGCGTTCCGAAAATGCTGACCGACGGAAAGAGCCGTAACAGTCTTGGCCCCTGGTCCAGCAAGGGCAATTTGCTGGCATTCGGATCCAACAAGCGCACTGGGCTTTACAACGATATCTACCTAATGAACCCGGCAAAGCCCGACAACGCGATCATGCTGGTCGCGTCTTCCGGTGGCGGCTGGTTTCCGATCGACTTTTCGCCCGATGACAAGCATCTGCTGGTCTTCAACTATGTATCGGTCACCGATAACCAGCTTCATCTTATCGATATCGCCAATGGCACATCGCGCAAGCTGACCAACAGCAGCAATCCGGTTGCCTATAACGGTCTGCAATTTGCGCCGGACGGTCGCCTTTGGGCGGCCTCGGATGATGGCAGCGATGTCCAGCGGCTCGGTACCGTCAATCTGGAAACAGCCATGTTTGAACCGGTTATTGACGAGAAAATCTGGGATATTTCCGACTTTGATATCAGCAAAGATGGCCGCTGGATTGCCTATGAAGTCAACCAGGCAGGCCGTTCCGTCCTGAAAATCTATGATACGCAAAGCGGTGCGGTTCGTACTGTAACCGATATACCTGCCGGCGTGATTGGCGGGATTAAATTCGCGCCATGGGGAGAGCTTGGTTTCACGCTTAACGCCAACCAGGCCGGTAGTGACAGTTACAGCCTCAATCCCGAAACACTGGCCATCACACGCTGGACAAGAAGCGAAACCGGCGGACTGGATGCCGCCAATAACGTCGCACCGGAACTGGTGGAAATTACCAGTTTCGATGGCGAGAAAATGTCCGGCTTTCTGTACAGGCCCGATCCCGAAAAGCATAAGGGCAGACGTCCGCTGATCATCAATATTCATGGCGGGCCGGAAGGACAGGCCACGCCGCGCTTTCTGGGGCGGAACAATTATCTGATCAACGAGCTGGGTATCGCAATCTTCTATCCCAATGTGCGCGGATCCACCGGTTTTGGCAAACGGTTTGTCGCCCTCGACAACGGTCCGTTCCGACGGGAAGATAGCGTGAAGGACATCGGTGCTTTCCTTTCTCATTTGCGAAAGGACAAGCGCATCAACAAGCGCCGAATTGCCGTCACCGGGGGCAGTTATGGCGGCTATATGACGCTGGCCTCCATGCTTCGCTACGGCGACCGGTTAAAGGCCGGACTGGAAATTGTCGGCATATCCAACTTCGTCACTTTCCTGGAAAATACGCAGCCCTATCGCCGCGATCTGCGCCGGGTTGAATATGGCGACGAACGCATACCCGAACAGCGCGCTAAACTGGAAGAAATCAGTCCCCTGCGGCGCGCAAGTGAAATTGATATCCCGTTGATGGTGGTGACCGGCGCCAACGACCCGCGCGTGCCGGCCAGCGAAGCGGACCAGATTGTCGAGGCAGTTCGCGCCAATGGCCGACCCGCATGGCATCTGCTTGCCAAAAACGAAGGTCATGGTTTTCGCAAGAAAGCCAATGCAGACTACCAGTTCTGGGCATCACTTCTATTCTGGAAAAAATATCTGCTGAACGGGGATAAGTGAATGGAATTCCTGGTCTTCGTCGGAATTATTATCCTCACGGTGCTGGTATTCGATTCCCGCAGCACGATTGCCTCGCTGCGCAACCGGATAGCGATACTCGAAGACCGGGCGGATCAAACTGCGGTTGAAACTAGCCAAGCCGTTGCCACAGAACCCACCTCACCTGCCGAGCCGAAACCAAAACCAGAGCCAGTCGAGCCGGTGAAACGC
Organism: uncultured Sphingomonadaceae bacterium; assembly: GCA_947493955.1. GTDB lineage: Bacteria > Pseudomonadota > Alphaproteobacteria > Sphingomonadales > Sphingomonadaceae > Parasphingorhabdus. The sequence goes on along the minus strand of CANLSQ010000003.1, from coordinate 453,493 downwards.
GCAGCCAAGGAGGCAGTCAAGCCCGAGCGCGTCGCCACACCAGCGCTAGAACCGGTATCCCGGCGCGTTTATCAGCCAACTTCTCCTCCATCACCGCCAGCCAACGAGGAACCGAAACAAGCTCCCCCCAGCGCGGCGAAACGATTTGAAGACCTGATTGGCGGCAAGCTTCCCATCTGGATTGGCGGTATAGCGCTGATTTTCGCCGGTTTCTTCCTGGTCCGCTTTTCAATCGAGGCAGGGCTATTCGGACCAACAGCGCGCTGTATCACCGCCGCTTTGTTCGGATTACTGCTGATCGGTCTAAGCGAATTTGGCTACAAGATTCCCAAATTCGGCAAGATATTCACCGATGATGCGCGCATCGGGCACAGCATTGCAGGGGCGGGCATCGCTGTACTCTACGCGACGCTCTACATGGCCAGTGAACTATACCAGTTGCTGGGCCTTTATACTGCTCTCGGAGGCGTAGTAGCGGTCACCATATTGGCTTTTGTACTGTCGCAGCGGCACGGTCCGCCGACGGCGATCATGGGTCTGCTGGGTGGCTTTGCCGCACCTTATGTTGCTGGCCTTGGTCCAGAATCAGTCGCGCCTTTGCTCATCTACCTCGGGGTATTCACCGCAGGCCTTTTCGGCCTTGCAATCCATCGCGGCTGGGCTTGGCTGGCGCTTCTCGCAACGGGCGGCAGTGTTATCTGGACAACCGCCTTGTTGTTCATGGACCTCAGCGGTGATGTGCCGTTTATCGGCGCATTTATTGTAGTGCTCGCCATTGGCGGCGTGCTCACCATCTCTCGCACCGGTACCAGCTTTGGCATTCCCAAAGTCGTTATGCAGGCAATTCCGCTCAGCGTCGGTCTATTGCAGCTGATGCTGCTGGCACCGTTGATCGAATTTTCTCTGATGAGCTGGCTGTTCTTTGGCGTTCTGGCCATTTTTGCGATCGCTCTCGCCTGGCGTGATGAGGCGATGACGCCGGCTGTTGCCGGCGCGCTTGGCCTGTCTCTGGCCATGGTCGCAACCGCCTTTTACAATATATATGCAGATCAGATGACATTGTTCGCGGCGATTGGACTGACGGTTCTGTTCGGCGGCGCTGGCCATATTTTTGCCTTGCGCGAAAAAAGTGGCTGGATGTGGTCCCTCATCGGCCTCACAGCGCCTACCGCAATGCTGTTAATCACTGCGGCGCTTGGCGACTTTGATTGGAGTGAAAATATCTGGGCCGGCATCTGTGTCGTTACGGCTCTTACCACCGGTCTCATGGCCTGGCGCATACGTGCTGCCAGTGAGCCGTTTGTGCAGCCGGCGGCCAGTGCGGTTTCCGCGATCCTGATAGCCATCGCTCTCTGGATATGGACGCCAGACAGCCTTGCCGCTCTGGTCGTGATCGCGGTGGCCGGCGGTCTTGCTGCCTGGGCCGGATTTACTCAGCGCAAGTCAATTATCGTGCAATCGGCTCTGGCCATCGGTCTTGGTGGTTTCATCATGCTGTTCAATGCAGAGGGTTTGCTGGAGGCTCTGTTCGGATCACTCGTCGGCGAGACGGATCTCTATCGCTATCTGCCGGGCGTTGGTTCGACAGCAATCAAACTGCTGGTTCCGGCCATCGCAATTGTCGCGATCGCTTATGTCTTCCGCGACAATTTCGGCAAGGTGCTTTCTAAAATCATCGCCGGCATGGGCCTGATCGCCACCGGCGGCTTTATCTATTTGCTGCTGAAACAGCCGCTCGCCATCGGGCCGATTGAGGATTTCGTTGCCTATGGTTTTGCCGAGCGCGGGGTATTTACACATTTGCTGGCACTAGGCGGCTGGTTGTTGCTCAGGCGGGCATGGGGCGAGAAGCTTGCGACACCGCTCAAATCATTGGGCCTTGCTCTGGCTGGTCTGGCCCTCGCCCGCTTCGTCTATTTCGATATTTTGCTGCTCAGCCCGACCAACGTCAAACAGGCCATGGGCCCGGCGCCGATTGCCAATCTGGGCACGCTGCACTTTGTCGCTATGACCTTATGGCTGTGGCTTTACGCGCGGACAGAAACAATCGCGGCTGCCTTGCCCCGGTTGGTCCGGCCTCTGGAAATTGCCAGCCTGCTGGCAGCCATTGCGGCAGTGATGGTCACTGTCCGTCAAGCCGTCCATGGCACAGATATCGCTACCCCGCCCTTCACTTCGACCGAGACCTATCTCTATAGCGCCGGATTGCTGGTGCTCGCTATTGCATGGCTGGCGCGCGGTATCCAGACCACCAACGCCTTGCTGCGGATCGCGGGGCTGCTCTTGCTAACCCTAGTAACGTTCAAGGTATTCCTGATCGACGCCGCTCAGCTTGAGGGTGTTTTGCGTATCTTGTCTTTCCTCGGCCTCGGTATCGCCTTGATCGGTATCGGCTGGATTTATGGAAAGGTTATGCGTGCGGATACAGCAGAGGCAATCGATTAAATAGAGCTATAGAAAACGGGAACGCTTCAAACAGCTGCTGCCATATAGCTGGCCTGGTTGATCGCGGCCTTCGCATCCAGTTCCTTCGCCTCATAGGCACCGCCAATCAATTCAGCAGGCAGGCCTTGCGCCTCTAAATCATTGTAAAGATCACGCAAGGGGTCCTGCCCGGCGCAAATAATGATGGTGTCGGCCTCGATAATCTGCGGCTGGTCATTTTGCAGAATGTGCAAACCATCATCATCAATCTTCACATATTCGACACCGTTCATCATGCCGACACCCCGGCGCGCAAGTGTAAGGCGGTGTGTCCAGCCGGTGGTTTTGCCCAGGCCTGCACCAACGCGGCTTTCTTTACGTTGCAGCAAGGTAATTTCGCGATCCGATTTTACAACTTTCGGTTCAACACCGGTAACACCGCCGCGGGGATGGTTTTCAAAATCAACGCCCCATTCCGCTGCAAACACATCGCGGTCCACAGCTCCGGATGGTCCGGCATGGCTGATCAGCTCACAGACATCGAAACCAATCCCGCCAGCGCCGATAATCGCGACCTTCTGTCCAACCGGTTTCTTGCCGGTTATCACATCAACATAGCTGACAACCTTGGGATGATTAATACCCTCAATATCGGGGGTGCGCGGCTTGATACCGGTCGAGACAATGACCTGATCAAAGCCTTCTGACTTCAGCGTTTCTGCATCCGCTCTGGTATTTAGCCTGAGATCGATGTCATGGACCTCGATCATCCGGTTATAATAGCGCAGGGTTTCGTAGAATTCCTCTTTGCCGGGGATGGTTTTTGCCAGATTAAACTGGCCGCCAATTTCCGAAGACGCCTCGAACAATGAAACCTTGTGGCCGCGTTCCGCAGCGACAGTGGCATAAGCTAGGCCCGCAGGGCCAGCACCGACAACGGCGATGCGCTTTGCCTCCGTTGCAGGCTCATAGTTCAGGATTGTCTCATGACAGGCCCGTGGATTGACCAAGCAAGTGGTCAATTTACCGGAGAATGTATGGTCCAGACATGCCTGATTACAGGCGATGCAGGTGTTGATTTCATCCTCGCGCCCTTCAACCGCTTTGCGCATGAACGCGCTATCCGCCAAAAGTGGCCGCGCCATAGACACCAGATCGGCATCGCCGCGGGCAAGCACTTCTTCGGCAACATCCGGCATGTTTATCCGGTTGGATGTAATGACCGGTACGTTGACCTCTTTGCGCAAACGGCCTGTGACCGATGTAAAGGCCGCACGTGGCACCATGGTTGCAATAGTAGGCACTGCACTTTCATGCCAGGTGAAGTGCGTTGAGATGATCGTCACGCCCGCTTTTTCAAGCGCTTTGCCGAGGGTAATAATCTCTTCCCAGCTCATTCCGCCTTCAAGCATATCCATGGCGGCAATACGGAAGATGAGGATGAAGTTTTCACCAACTGCAGCCCGAGTCTGCTCCACAATCTCCAGAGCGAAACGCATCCTGTTCTCATAAGAACCGCCATATTCATCTTCACGCAAATTGGTTTTCTGCACCAGAAAGGTGGAAATCAGATAACCGGCAGACCCTATGATTTCGACCCCGTCATAGCCGGCCTTTTGGGCCATCACTGCACATTGCACGTGGTCATTAATTTGCTTCTGGATACCGGCCTTGTCGAGCTCGTTCGGAACAAAGGGAGCAATCCGTGATTTCACCGCTGATGGCGCTACCGCATTCTTGCTATAAGCCAGTGGCCCGGGGTGAAGAATCTGCATGCAGATTTTCACATCTGGATCGGCCTGGTGAACCGCGTCCGTCACCAATCGGTGCTTTTCCGCTTCCTCGTCGCTGGACATCATTGCGCCGCCGCTGGATGATTCTTCGTTGGGAGCAATCCCGCCAGTAATGATCATGCCGATATTATTCGCCGCACGTTCAGCGAAATAGGCGGCCATGCGTTCAAAACCGCCATCCATTTCTTCAAGACCAGTGTGCATGGAGCCCATGATCGAGCGGTTTCTGATGGTGGTGAAGCCCAGATCGAGGGGCTCGAGCAGTCGAGGATATTTCATAATCACACCTTTTAACGCCAGTTCGCGATCACGCTATTATTCTATCTGTTAGCCTTTCAAATCGTAATGCCGATACCTCTTTTCAGCCGTATGCCCTTATGCTTGCCCAACATGGTGTTCAACTTGCCGATTTCTTCCGCCCTCCCGACAACCAGAATCTGATCGCCAAACCTGTTTCATTCGGCAATAGAGAATGAATGTGTATCGTCGCTTTTGCCTGGCAAGCCCATCCGCGCTGGAAACTCATCGCCATAGGCAACCGGGATGAAATGCATGCCCGGCCCGCGGAACCGCTGGCCCGGTGGGACGGCGCCCGTCATTTACTGGCTGGCCGGGACACAAAGGCCGGTGGCACCTGGCTTGGTGTGTCCGAGCAAGGCCGCTTCGCCGTCGTCACCAACCTTAGCGGACATGGAACACCGGATGCCGATCTGGCATCGCGCGGTGATCTTTTAAAGGATTATTTGTCTGGCGATGGCTTTTATTCAAACCTCTCCAGCACAGATTTTTCCGATTTTAATCCGTTCAATCTGATCACGGTTGATGGAGATAAAGCGCTGGCTCATTCCAACCGTCCGGGTTCTAAAAGCGGGATTCTCACACCGGGAATCCATGGATTGTCCAATGGTCCGCTGGACAGACCCTGGCCAAAGTCCGGGCACCTCAACCAGGTATTGGCAAACTGGATGGAAAAGGGATCCGATGATCCGGCAATATTGCTGAATGCGCTCACCGATCAGACGACCTTTCCTCCCGCAAGACCAGTGGACACCGTTGGTCAATCGGCACTGGAACCAGAATATTCCGGCGTTTTTATTTGCAATCCCGTCTATGGTACCCGTTGCAGCACCGTTGTGGCCATTGATGATCAAGGCGCAGGAATGATTATCGAGCGACGCTATTCCCCTTCGGCTCAATCGACAGGCGAAACCAACCTTACCTTTTCCTGGCCCGTCTAAAGCATATGGGCAGATGCCTCGTCCCGATGCTTTTTCAGATATTTCATGAAAGGCGTCCCGCCTGTTCCGACATCTGATGTATTGCCAGCGCCGCCTTTGGACTGTTTGTTGATATAGCTTGCCGCATATTCCAGATGCCGCGTCCGGAAACGGGTCAGATTTTGCACGCAATCGTTATAAAGTTGGTTCAATATCGGTGAACCGGCTGACTGAACGAAAGATCGCAAAACGCTGTTCGCGCGAATATCGTCGATAAACTGGCGATGCTCGGGTGGCCGGTAAATATGGAGTTGATCAAGATATTCGCGCAACGGGTCACCCGCATGATCTATGCCCAGAAACGCATCCATGGACGGGACAATGGACGATTGCGATCCGGTTTGACCGCGAAACACCTGCGGTTTGCCGCCTGTCTCCTCAACGCCTTCGTAAATCAAGCCGCCTGCGAGAGCCGGATTATCCTTCCAGCCATGAATCCAAGGCCGCACGCGGTGGAAATAGACATAGGGGTCGCAGCGTTCCGGCACACGGCCGAAAATGTCATTCATATCATCCCACACCGTGGACATCGTCGATAGTCCGTTCTCCAGCGCGGCCGTATCTTCGTTCCGGCAAGCTTCGACCAGAGCCGGAATGGACGCCAGCATCTCCCCAGCCCTTGCTTCAATCGCAACATGGATCAGGACAAACCATGCTTCATCCTGCCCACCTAGAAACGGCTGGATCATGTAGGTATTGGCCAAATCAATCGGGCCTGCCTCATCGATCCGCCCCCAATTGTCGAGCACATAGCTGGAATAGGTAAGCAGCGGTGGTTGCTCTATGGATGCACCCAATTGCCAGATCGGCAGAGCCAGGCATTGGGGAAGCTTTTTCGGTGCACCCGGTTCGCCCCAGACGTAGGCCTGTACCAGAAACGAATAGTGAACCATCGCAACGCGTCGCTCGGCCAGATTAGCGTTGGCACAAAAACCGGTCAGATCAAGGGAAGGCAGCGCTTCGATATGCCGGCGCGGCTCACCGGAAACAAGAGTGCGCGGCAAGCCCATGGCGGCATCCCGCACCGGGAGCAGTTCTGATGGCAGCGTGACCTTGTCCGGGTTGAACGAAGAGAGAAAACCGCGCTCTGCGGTCACATCATAATTGGCAAGATCGAAGGCGGCCATCCTGTACTCCGTGTAACAACATTGGGATGCACAATATTATCTTATTAGAGCCGCAATGTGCTTGCCTTATGACCACCAAAATTCCATTATATGCAACATATGACGGATTTGGATGCCATTAGTCGCAATATATTGCACCAGCTGGAGCGAGACGGACGAATCAGCAATACTGACCTGGCTCAAAAAGTGGGCCTATCCGCATCCGCCTGTTTGCGGCGGGTGCAGGAATTGGAACGCACCGGTCTGATCAAGGGCTATCGCGCGGTTATTGATCCTGTCGTTCGTGGTGCCGCCATAACGATTTTTGTGATGGTCGGGCTGTCCGAACATTTAAAGAAAGATGCGCAGGCTTTCGAGCGAGCGGTCGCCAAGGCTTCGGAGGTCCGAGAGTGCCACAATATTACCGGATCCGTTGAATATCTGTTGCGTGTCGAGGTGTCGGACCTGGCCGCTTATAAAGCTTTTCATGCCGACGTGCTGGGAACGCTGCCGCAGGTCAGCAGTATTACCTCGCATATCTGTCTGGGTTCCCCGACTGACAAACGCGCCTAGGCTTAAGCACGCAAAAGCCTGTAGGTCTCATCGATCAAACTTTGGCCGCGATCATTGAGCAGGAGCCCCATGCCCATCTGGTTCATCGTATAGCTAAAGGCCAGACCATAGTCCGGATCGGCAAAGCCGATCGAACCACCGGCACCAACATGGCCAAAGGCGGCATTGCCCAGGACAGCCGACATCTGATCACCGCCCGGATAGGCCCGGTTATCCATCGACTTCATGAAACCCGACGCAAAGCGGGTCGGCGCAAGCAGGGTGGCATCGACCTGTGTTGCCGTGGAGACCTGCGCCATCGATGTTAGACGCTCCGGCGACACCAGCGTGACGCCCTTATGCGATCCGCCCAGCGCTAATGGCTCATACATCGCCACCTGACCGCGCGCGTTGGCAAGGCCGCCGGCCCCACCAATTTCGGCCTTGTGCGCCGCCGGGTCATTCTGGTTCCAACCGCCATTATTGAGAAATGACAGAGCCTGAATGGAATTGGGATCGGTCAGGAGCTTTTTCGTGAAAGGGCTAAGCTCAGCCTTCGGATCGGGCGTCGCCACAATGATCGGCGCAATCGGCCGGGACACATCTTCAGGCAATCCGATCCAGAAGTCTGCTCCAAGCGGTTCTGCAACTTCATCCTGAAAAAACTGGCCCAGAGACTTACCCGACACGCGGCGGACAAGCTCACCAACCGTCCAGCCGAAATTGACCATATGATAGCCGTTGCGGGTGCCAGGCTCCCAGAACGCCTCCTCATCTTCAAGGCGTTTGATCATATAGTCCCAGTCTAGAAAGCCGCCCGGCTTCACCGGGTCGCGAAAGGCCGGGACCGCGCTTTCGTGATTGAGCATCATCTGCACGGTTGTTGTCTCTTTACCGTTTTTGGCAAATTCCGGCCAATATTCCGATACCGGCGCGTGCAATTTCAGCAGACCGCGGTCCACCAGGATGTGCGCACATAACGCTGTCGCAGCCTTGGTACAGGAAAAAACGATCGAAATCGTATCCCGTTCCCAGGGTGTATCGGTCGCCGGATCAGCAATGCCGCCCCAAAGGTCTACGACCGTTTCGCCATTCACACTGATACAGACGGATGCACCGACCTCTCCGCGCTCAGCAAAATTACGGGCAAATTCATCTTTGATACTCGCGAATTTCGCTGAGGTCGTACCGTCAATATTTGCTGTCATGTGAAAAAGGCTCCTGAAATCGAAAAAATGTCAAAGCGGTCTGATAAACCAGTGAAAGATATATTTGCCCGGGCCAACACGATAAGCTGGCAGGGCATCAGGCCCGCAGGCGCCTGTGCCAACCCCGCGCATGGCCGCACTGATATGCACTTCTACACTGTCTCGCCGGACCACATCGGCAATCGTCGTCGCCTTGCTGATATCCGCATCATGGTGGTGCCGGGCCGTAAAACTGAGATTAGGCAGCCCAATTTCAAAACCCTGTTCTGCTTGGTCTTTCAGGGTGAACGACCGGGTCTGTTCATGCGCGCCATGCTCCTGTGGCAGAACATAGGGATGATACTGATCTGTTACCGTTGAAGTCCAGAGACCAACGGTTTGGGCGCCTATGCGATCAGGATAGGACTCGTCTGGACCCAGACCGAGCCATGCCAGTTCTTCCAACCCCGCCGGAACCGTAAATCGGATGCCGACCCTGGGCAGATCAATCCACGCTTCCGGTACGATAATTTCTTCATCAACCCGTGCACCATTGGCGTCCAGTGTCCAGCGTGATCTGTGCGCCGCCTGCTCCCCGTTAGCGCCCATCAAAGATCGTTCGAAATCGAGCAACGCTCTTCCGTCCTGTTCGACAAATTGTGCCGGAGAAGCCTTGATCTTGAGCTTGTCCAGACCATGGTTCACCCATTCCATCCGTTTGCTGGGGCGTTCCTCACGCCAGCCGATCTTCCCGCCGTCATTGTCCATCGGTGCACGCCAGAGTGTGGCGGTGATATCGCCATCAACAATCCGCCGGCCATTCACATCCACCGAAGCGATCTGACCTTCTTCATCAAAACCCAGCTTGACCGGCCCGACCGAAATATTGCCTGTCACCGGTTGTGATCCTGCCAAGCGAAAGTCCTGTTCCGCAGGTGCAGGCGAATGCTGTTTCGCGGTCAGGTCAAACTGGTCCCATCCGACCATATGACCTGCTTTCGCCCAGGGCGTCGCTCTTCGCAAAGCCCACTGTGTCAGCAAATGCCATTCGTCATCGTTGTCAGTTGGTGCACCGTGATCAATAGCCAACACCGCGCTTTGCCCTGCCGGAATATCGGGTCGAAGCGTGCCACTTTCCACTGCCGCCCCGTTTTTCTGGATTGTCCATGTCAATTCAAGGTCATCCGTTCCCGTAAAAGCCCGACGATTGGTGAAGCGCACTTCCCCCGGACCGATCCATTCTCCGCGGACCGGTCGCGCAGCCCATTGATATTCGCGCAGTCCGGGATGCGGCGTCAAATCCGGGCCGACCAGACCGTCGCAACAGAAATTCACATCATTGGGGTCATCGCCAAAATGCCCACCATAGGCCCAGAAGAACCGGCCCTCTTCATCGGTCATCGCAAACCCGTGATCCCGCCACTCCCATACAAAGCCGCCTCCGAGCGCTGGTTCGGCAAAAAAGGCATCGACATAATCCGCAATGGAGCCGTTGGAGTTACCCATGGCATGAGAAAACTCGCACAGGATCATCGGCCGGTCATCTAGTTTGGTTTCCTCTGCCCAGCGTGCCCAACCAACAATGAAGTCGATGGAAGGATACATTGGGCAAATCAAATCGGTGGTCATCCGCTCGCGCATATCGGGCGCATTGCGAGAGCTTTCTGTTGGATCCCCCATAAGGGTCTGGAACCGATGGAATATCGCGCCTTCGTAGTGCAGAAAGCGCGTGTCATCGATCCGCCGGACCATGGCAGCGGCCGCATCATGTGCTGGACCTAGACCGGATTCATTGCCCAAAGACCAACCAATGACGCTTGCGTGGTTGCGGTCCCGATAGACCATTCGCATCACTCGTTCGACAATCGTTTTTTGGTATCGCAGGTCGTTGGATACCCCCTGCCAGCGGGCGTGGCATTCCACGTTGGCTTCATCAATGACATAGAATCCCAGCTCATCGCAAAGATCAAGCAAGCGGTGATCATTGGGATAATGAGCCGTGCGGATGGCATTGATGTTATGCCGACGCATCAACAGCAGTTCTTCCCGCATCTCCTCAACGGTCGATGTCTTGCCTGTCTCAGGATGATGATCATGCCGGTTGACGCCAATGATGACTATCGGTTTGCCGTTGATCAGGAGCTGGCGATCCCTGACCTCGATCCTGCGAAAGCCGACGGATGTAACGTTGGCTTCGGTTACATTGCCTTTATCATCGACCAGTTCGGTCATCAGCTTGTACAGCACGGGCGTTTCCGATGACCAAGGCTGGACATCCTCTATTTCCGCGTTCAGTTCCGCCCGGTTATCAACAAAACTATAGGCGGCGGTATATTGCTCGAACACACTGCCATCGGGAAACTGGATCACCGGACTATCGTCCAGTTTGGCAATCAGATTGTCATCTGGCCCCAATAGCTGGCCGCGCACTTTCCATCCTGCGGACGCACCATCGATTTTCACTATATGGTGCAGCTTGCCGGAGCCCGTTTCAGGATCAAAATCAGCGGTCACGCTCAGATCGGCAATATGGGTAGTGCCGCGCGATTCGAGATATACGGAGCGATGAAGCCCGCCATGATACCAATGGTCCTGATCTTCGATCCATGTAGCATCGGACCATTTGATCACCATGATCGCGACAAGATTGGCCCCTTCGACCAGATGAGGTGACAGATCAAACTCGCTCGGCAACCGGGAATCCTTACCCATTCCGACAAATTTACCATTGCACCAGAGCAAGGCGACACTTTCAAAACCCCCGACATGCAGGATTGTTTTCCGGTTTTTCCAATCAGCAGGCAAATCAAAGGACTTACGATAGAGGCCCGTCGGATTTTCGTCCGGTATTTCAGGAGCGGCTTTGCAGGAAAAAGGCATCTGCACATTGGTATATTGCGGCAGATCGCTGGTATCCTGGCACGTCCAGCTGCCCGGCACCACGATGGAGCGCCAGCCGCCGGTATCATGGGACGGACCTTCCCATCCTGCAGGCGCATCACCGGGCCGGTCAGCCAACAGGAATTCCCATTCTCCGTCCAGTGAACGGTATAAAGAAGACGGCGAATTCTGCTGAAGTGCCTCTTCACCGGTAGTGAAGGGCGTATAGGACGCCCGCGGCGGCAAACGGTTGATATCCGTCAGCTCGGGTTGCAATATATCTTTAAAATCCAAACGCATGACACCTGCCTACAGTACGGCAGGGGGAAACAACAATTCTGAATTTGGAAAAATTTGAAAGGCGTCATGTAGTCAGATGATGATATCGTTCAAAAAGACCTTAATCATCATGTTCTGACATATCCATCTGCGGGAACGCGCTGGGAGAGGAATGCTCTTCCCTGTCCACCTTAACCTGCAAAAGACCTTCCATCACGGCACAAGCGACCATGTGCGTACGGTTTTTTGCTCTTAACTTCAGCCGCACATTCTCCACATGTCGATCCACTGTACGCGGCGCAATATCGATATGTTGCGCCACTTCCTTGGTCGAAAGCCCCTGCGCAATAAACTCCAATATCTCATGCTCTCTCAGCGTGAGCACTGGACCGTTGGTCAAACTCTTTTGCTGTAACATCACGAGGAATACCTTCTATAATATCGAACAAGCCGTGAAGCTTGCCGACTAACAAATGCCCCCATTTGTCTCGGCCGCCATACCGCGAGCGATATCGGTCGCTGCAGCTGAGCGGTGCTCGCAACATAGTACGGTCTCAAAGGACCGACCAATTAGACTGTTGGTGGTTCCCTCCCCAACAAATCGTCGCAAATTTTGAATCGCTGGATCATTGCTGTCCTGCGATGGTTAATCTTTTACTCTCATACCATAGAATCGCGATAGGACAAAAACGTCCATGCCAACTCTTTGAATTTACAGTAATTTACATGTTATGGAAATTCCATAGGTAAAATTACCTAGTAAAAACCAGCACGCAGATTCGCTTGGGATTCAAAACACGCGAATCGCTGGATAGACCAATTCGGTGCTTTTGCCGTACATAATCGCCACAAAACAACAGAAGGTCGCATCTGAGGCCGTACTCAATATTCTAAAGAATATGGGTGCGGAACAAACGAAAAGGGTCGTGCTGAGGGTCCAGAGGAGACAGCACGGATGCAATCGCTACTATCCGCCCCCGCGATGATGCAGGGGCTTCATTCAAACTTGCGCTCGACCACTTTAAGGTTTCGTGCAGGGCAATTAATCTTTGACGAAGGACAGAAAGCCACCCGCTGGTATGAGGTGGTGCAGGGCACTGTTCGCACATGCCGCTTCCATATGGATGGACACCGGCATCTCACCGGCTTTTTCTTTAGCGGCGACGTCTTCGGAGCCGATTACGGAACCTATGGAACGGCAGCCGAAGCAGTGACCGATGTTGTCGTGCGCTGTTACCGGGTCGGAGATATCACGCAAGATTCAACGCCAAAACCGCAACTGGACGAGGCTGTTTCGATATTGTTTCGCGCAATGTCGACCGCTCAGCGTTACCTGTTCATAATGGGTCACCGGACTGCAACCGAAAAGCTTGCGGCCTTCCTGCTGTGCCTGAAACAACAGGCCAACGATGATCCCAACATATTTGTTCCGATGTCGAGAAGCGACATAGCCGACTTTCTGGGCCTAACGGTTCATACGGTCAGTCGGACTTTTACCGACTTGGCGCGCCGCGGTCTGATCAGGATCAATGGCCGGGATTCTGTCATCATCACAGATAATGCGGGGCTGTGCCGCCTAGCCGGCGAGTATCAGGAAAGCCTGACCGCAGAACCGGCAGCCGATATCCATCCCGCAGCTGACCTTTGCCTCGGCGAGTTGTCCGCCGCATAAAATTTGACGTGCGCAAGCATGTCCGGAGAAACATCATGACCAGCAATCGCTTCACCCCCTTTAAAGCTATTATCGCCTTTCCCGTTGCCACTTTTACCGGAGGATCGGCAATGGCCGCGACCTCCGAGACCCCCGAGCCGAATCACGTAAGCCAGGAGCCGAGACTAACCGCCGCCGAAGCGGAAGCGGAAACCGCCCGCATCATTGCGCGGCTACGTGAGGTTCAATCGCCCGCGGTTCAACAGGCCGGTGAGCCGGAGAAACCAACCGTCAAACTAGCGGTTGTCGAGGCAAAGCCCCAACCAGTTCCTCAAAAATCGCAGCCTGCTTCCCAGGAGTCGCGACCTGCCTCCAAGAAGTCACAAATCGCACAGGACACGACAAATATCACCGCTGCCTTGCAGGCCATTCAATCGGAGTTGGCGGAGCAGAAGCAATTGATCGCGAGCCAGAATGCACTCATCCAGTCACAAAATGACAAGATCAAGCAACTCGAGTTGCACAATCAGCTCGTACGTGCAGCAGCGCCGGTGGAAACGCCTTTTGCCCTGTCACAAATGCGCGGCGCTGGCATTCAGCGAAGCCAGGTAGAGACGGCTGCGGTACAGATCGGGACGACTCCGGATGACGAACTGACTATGCCGGAAGGTCCCGTTGGCGAAGCGCCACCGGCCGCCAATAATATCGAGCAAAAAGTCGAAGCCGTGCCGGAAGGCCAGGGCGTGCTCACACCGCGCGGCCAATTCGTGCTGGATCCCTCGATCGAATATACGCGTTCATCAACCAACCGACTGGTCTTCCGCGGGATCGAACTTATCCCCGGCATCCAGATCGGGGCGATTGAAGCCAGCGATGCGGACCGCGATACCGTTATCGGAACCTTTGCCATGCGTTATGGCCTGACCAACCGGCTCGAAATCGAGGGCCGCGTTCCCCTGCTCTACCGGAAGGACAGAATTCAGGTCGTCCAGCAACGCGAAGAACAGATTACCCGCGAAGTCGGCCTAGAGGAAACCGGAATAGGCGACGCCGAAATTTCGCTGCGCTATCAGCTTAACCGGCCCAAGCCGCAAAATCCCATCTGGGTTGCTGGCCTGCGGGTCAAAACCGATACCGGCACCAGTCCATACGAGATTCCGTTTGACGAATTTGGTGTTGCAACCGGTCTTGCCACCGGGTCGGGCTTTTGGGGCGTGCAGCCAAGCATCAGCTTCCTGCTGCCTTCTGACCCCGTCGTAATCTACGGCGGCACCGGCTATTTATGGAATATCGAACGCAATATCGACCGGGTCGTCGGCGATGTGTTTGTCGGCAAGGTTGATCCCGGCGACGCGATTAACGCCAGCGTTGGTTTTGGTTTTGCGCTCAACCCGCGTTTTTCCTTTTCGCTAGGCTATCGCCACAACTATATTTTCTCTACCAAGAGCCAGCTCGGCGACACGCTGCAGGAAAGCAACGACATTCAGGTGGGAGCACTCAATTTCGGTATGTCCTACCGGCTTAGCCAAAAACAGTCACTGAATCTGGGTTTCCAATTCGGTGTGACTGAAGATGCACCGGATGTCAGTATCGTCGCCCGGATACCGTTTCGTTTCTAGACCATGAAGGGGTTGAGGGTGCCAGCGGAGCTGCCGGCGAAGTTTACAGTGTTTGCAAGCTCCTTTGGCCTGCCTGACCGGCTGATCTGTGCCAAAGTTCACACAGATCACACACCCTTTTCATAAGCCGCATATATGAAGTTGAGAAGGAACCGATTGGAAGTTACCCGGACTTGCCGATGTAGGAAAGTCTCGTTGGAACCCCACTCGGTTCCTTCGGTGGATAAACGCGGTGGAGAGTCTTGGGGTTGTAGCTGTCAATCTCGTGAAGGCGGAAGATGTTGGTCGATGAAAAGAGTGGCCATCAAAAAAAGCACCACAAACCCCCTCTATGGTTCATGGTGCTTTCAGTCTGGACCGGCTGGATTGGCAACCGGTCAATCCTCCTCGGTTTGGCCTTAGTTTCCAAGTGCCCCGATTCCGGCTTGCCCCACAACATCATTCAGTGCGTTGCCGATCCGATCCATCATCAGGTCGCTATTGAAGCTCTCATATCCGGATAGAGACAGGGTGGCGTCCACTTCCTGGACAGCTTCAAAGCCGCTGGCGGTATTGATCAGCATGTTCTGAACGCCATTGGCGGTCTCATGCGCAATCGCGGTCTGGCCGTTGTTGAGCAGATAGACGGGTGTGTCGCCGACTTTCATACGTATATTGCCATTTGACAATACGCCATTTTCCAGTGTCGAGACATCAACCGGGCTTAGCCCGGCCGCAGCTGTCTGGGAGGTGTGCGCACCATCGTCATTCATGGTCAGCACGGTTTGCAACAGCAACTCACCATTGACGTATGTGCGTATATCAGCTCCGAAATTGACGCCCAACCCGTTGACCACAAACCCGCCACGCAACTTGTCCAGATCTTCGTCAGGAACAAGTGCGGGCAGACCAACCGCCGCTGCGGGTTCAGCGTTGGCGGTTTGGGGCAATAGCATCGCGGTAGAAGACGCGATGCAGGCGACCGTGGCGAAAACTTTCTGTCTATAGGTCATGACTCGTCTCTCATCTGATCGTACCAACCCGCACATCGAGCAATAGCTCTGGCGATATCTGGTACAGGGGGGGGAGGTGGTTGGTTAGATTGCCGATCGTGTCTGTTGCCGAAACCTGGTCGGTTGGTGCAGTGGACCAGCGGTTCCAGTCACCGGCAAGATTATATTTGGGCAGGCTTTTTATCGGCCCGTCAACAATCGCCAGCGCGACGCCGTTCCAGTATTTGGTAAAATCCTCGGTCGAATATTTGCTGATACCCAGCACGGAATCGCCGACCAGCACCTGATCTTTTGTTTGCCCCTTGACCACAACGAAATGCTTGAAACCGTCAAGGTCGAGCAACACGATAACCGGTCGCTTTACCTGGCCGAGCTGATCCATTGTCAGCTTGAAGCCTTCGGCACGATAACCGATGGATTGCAGATACCGGCGCATGTCGAGCATCGAGAAACCGACCTCTTTAATCGCTTCCTTATCGCCTAGGTCCCACATTGCCTTAAACGGGGTGCGTTCACTGGTGGGGCGATCATAGTGAAAGGTCAGCAACGTCGCGACCGCTGCGGAACCGCAGCTGAAATCATATTTCTGGCGAATGACCGAACGGAACGGGATATCCCACCAGGTCATCACGCCGACATAATAGTCTCCGCCGATAGATTCCCGCCCCAAGCGGACTTCGGCCTGGGCTATGGAACTGCAAAACAGGGAGGTACCGGCAAGGGCCAGCAGTCCGCCCTTCAAGATGGCTTTCAAGCGGTTCTTAAAGGGCGGAGAGGCGTGGGATAGGCCATTTGGGATGGGGGAAGAGGGGGTCATGGCCTACACCTTACTCAATCGGTAATGTTGATCGTCACCGCCAGGCCTGCCTGGAGTGCCGACTGTGCGCCGGTGTTGATCACAATATTACCAAGACCGTTAAAGCTGGACAGCGAATTGTCCGACAGATTGACATCGCCGGCGGTAAAATCGCCATTGATCGTGTTGCCGGTATTGTCCGAGTTAAAGGTCTGTTCGTTAATCGCTATTTGTGTGCCGCCACGGAGCTCGTCGAGCTCTTCCAACGACATTAGCGGGGATGCAGATTGCTGCTCGGTAGTCGCGGGTGCCTGAGGCGCAGCATTCTGATCTGCTACCTGAGCGCTCGCGTGGGAGGCGGTCATGGCCAGAGGGGCTGTCATAAGAAGCCAAAAATGCTTTTTCATCGTCTTTACTCCCGATTGGGGATGCGGATGTGGAGGATGGAGGGGCCGGCTCCATCGGCTGAAACCGGCCCGTCCTTGTCGCTTGGGCGATTAATCGCCGCCGCCAGCACCGCCGCCAGCTGCTTCACCAGCGCCATCACCGAAGTTGATGGAGCCCTGTGCCGCAATGTTGGTCGCAGCCTGGTTGTTGTTGTTTACGCCGGTATTCCATGATTGGTTCAGGATACCTGCAAAAGCTGCGAAGGCACTGCCGCGAACATAGTTGTCGCCGCTGTTATAACCGACGGGAGCCGGTGTACCATCTTCACCATCAAGATCGATGAGTTCATCCATCTGAGAGTTGGTGTTGTATGCCGTCAGCGTCTGCGTAGCAATAACAAGGTCGTTGTTGTTGTTGTTATTGCTGTTGATGTCGTCCAGCGTATTTGTTGTGCTGGCATCTGCTGCCAGATATACATCAAGCAGATCGTTCACAACGACAGCACCATTATCGGTGTCGGTGACATCGTTATTTTGATTGAGCTGAGCCATGGCAGGTGCGCCAACGGCCAAAGCAGCTGCTGCAGCGGATGCCGCCAATACTTTAGTCATTTTCATCGGTATTCTCCTTAGGGTCTAAGGCTTCTCATCTTTCCCTGAACGAACAAGGAAGGGGGTAAAGAGGCCCTGTTATGTGCCGCTTCATGCGACATCCCCTTGTTATGCCGATTCGCTTTTTCGCTTGTTGCGATTTGGCAATTGGTGGAGAATTTTCTGTTTTTTGCTGAAATTCCAACGCTTTTATAGCAAAAAACGAGATCGACGACGTTCCTGTAACCCGTTAAGGCCTTGGAACGAACCAAGGGGAACTATGAAAAGCGTCCTGTTCAAAGTTTAGGGGAAAATCGCATGTGGAAGAAATTACTGGTCCTGGCCGTTATCGTCGCGGCGATTTTTGCATTTTTTCACTATGACCTCGGTTCGCAGCTCACGCTAGAAAACCTGAAGTCACAGCAAGACGCGATTGATGCGCAGTACAGAGCCAATCCGCTCATCATCATCGGCGTGTTTTTCCTGATCTATGTTGCCGTCACTGCCCTGTCGATTCCTGGTGCCGCGGTGATGACACTGGCCGCCGGTGCATTATTTGGCGTTGTCGTCGGTACTATCGTCGTGTCCTTTGCGTCTACCATCGGTGCGACCATTGCTTTCCTCACCTCACGCTACCTGCTCGGCGACTGGGTCGAGAATAAATTCGGCCAGCGACTCAAAAACATCAACGAAGGCATCAAGCGCGACGGCGTTTTCTACCTGATCTCGATCAGGCTGGTCCCGGCCTTTCCGTTTTTTGTCGTGAACCTGCTCATGGGTCTCACCAAAATGCGGGTGTGGAAATATTTTATCGCCAGCCAGATTGGCATGCTTGCTGGCACGATCGTCTATGTGAACGCGGGTACGCAGCTGTCGCAAGTCGACTCTGTTGGCGGGGTCTTCTCCCTCTCGGTCATCGGCTCCTTTGTCCTGCTGGCGATATTCCCCTGGATCGCCAAAGGTATTATCGGCATTATCAACAACCGGAAAATCTACAAAGGCTGGAACAGGCCGAAGAAATTTGACCGTAACCTTATCGTCATTGGCGCGGGTTCCGGCGGGCTCGTATCCTCACTGATCGCTGCGACGATCAATGCCAAGGTCACACTCATCGAGTCCGGCAAAATGGGTGGTGACTGCCTCAACTATGGCTGTGTGCCTTCAAAAGCGCTCATCAAGAGTGCCAAAATTGCCGATCAGATGCAGCATGCCGATCGCTATGGCCTGACCGCCACCAAGCCGACCATTAATTTCAAAAATGTGATTACCCGGGTCGAAGACATCATCAAGACCATTGAACCGCATGACAGCGTCGAACGGTTTGAAGGCCTTGGCGTGGATGTGGTGCAGGGCTATGCCAGGCTGACCGATCCCTGGACGGTCGAGATTGAACGCAATGACGGCGGCACCCAGACGCTGACCGGCAAGGCGATTGTGCTCGCCACTGGTGCACGACCGTTCGTTCCACCCCTGCCCGGCCTCGATGAGACCGGATATCTGACCAGCGATACGTTGTGGGAGGAAATGGCCAAACGCGATACTGTACCGCAAAAAATGGTGGTTCTGGGCGGCGGCCCGATTGGTTGTGAACTGTCGCAGTCCTTTGCGCGCCTCGGCAGCAATGTCACACTGATCGAAATGGCCGATCGGGTGATGGGTATCGAGGATGAGGATGTTTCCGAGATCGCAGCCAAGGCACTGAAAGATTCGGGTGTTACGTTGCTCTGCAATCACAAGGCTCTACGCACAGAGGTACAGAACGGTACCAAAATGATCATTGTCGAGAATGATAGCGGCGAACAGGCCCTGCCCTTTGACGACCTGCTGATCGCTGTTGGCCGCGCGGCGCGGCTTGAAGGATTCGGTCTTGAAGAGCTTGGCGTAGAAACCGACCGGACGCTGGTCACCAATGACCATCTTCAGGCGACTTTCCCGCATATTTACGCCGCGGGCGATGTTGCCGGTCCCTATCAACTGACCCATAATGCCTCTCATCAGGCATGGTTCGCCACGGTAAATGCGCTGTTCGGGCGGTATAAGAAGTTCAAGCCAAGTTATGAATTTCTTCCGTGGACGACGTTCCTCGATCCCGAAATCGCGCATGTTGGCCTCAATGAGCAAGAGGCTGAAAAAGAGGGCATCGAATATGAGGTCACCAAATATGGCCTTGATGATCTCGACCGCGCCATTGCCGAAAGCGCGACCGAAGGCTTTGTCAAAGTGCTGACACCGCCGGGCAAGGACAGGATTTTGGGTGTGACCATAGTGGGTCAGAATGCCGGTGAACTGCTCACCGAATATGTGCTGGCGATGAAACATGGCCTTGGCCTCGGCAAGATTCTCGGTACAATCCACACCTATCCCACCATGGCGGAGGCCAATAAATTTGCTGCGGGCGAATGGCGCAAGAAACACAAGCCGGAATGGGCACTAAAATGGCTGGAACGCTATTTCAACTGGGCGCGGAGCTAGGCTCAGCTGCGAAAGCTAAGCCATGCCAGCACCGTGCGCTGGAGCACCGTCACCACACATAATCCGGCAAAAACATAGGCCAGCGTGGAAAAATGCATCGGCAACAGACACATGATCAGGAAGAAGGCGATCGTCTCGCCGCCTTCCGCAATTCCGGTGCTGTAGAAAAAGCTCTTCTCACCATGGGCGCTGGTTTCGGCTCCCTGCTCAGCGGCGGTGACCGCAAAGGCTAGGAAACTGATCCCGGTAATTGTAAACGCGGCGACCAATGCCAATGCAGGTAGCAAATTGGCGGGATCTACGATCCCGAACGCCAACGGGATCGAAACATAAAAGATGAAATCGCAGACGATATCGAGATAGCCGCCAAAGGCTGTCTTCTCCGTTGCTCTTGCAACAGCGCCATCAAGACCGTCCAATATTCGGCTGACGACGACCAGCGCCAGCGCCCAGCCATAATGCTCCTGTGACACGGCATAGGCCCCGCCCAGACCGAAGCAGAGACCCAGCAATGTGATGCTGTTGGCGGTGAAGCCGATCCGCGCCAGGCCTCGACCAACCGCATTGAGCGGCGGATCGATCAGTGGCCGGATCTTTGCGTCAAACATTGCGAAAAGCCCTCAACCCCATGTGATAATACCGATTACCGCGCCGGTCATCGCGGTCGCACAATTGCCGGCGAACCAGCTTTTCATACCCAGTCCCGCGACTTCGCCGCGGCGCTGCGGGCATAGCGTACCTATGGTCGAGATGATCAGGCCGACACTGGCAAGATTTGCCACACCGCATAGCGCATAGGTGACAATCAATTGCCCCTTCGCGCTAAATGTATCGATGGGCAGCGCCGCGAGTTCCAGATAGGCGACGTATTCATTGAGGACCGCTTTGGTCCCCATCAACGATCCCGCCGCTGCGGCCTCCTCCCACGGCACCCCGATCATCCACATGAGCGGTGCGAATATCCACCCGAATATGCGCTTGAGCGTCAACGCCTCGCCGCCAATCAAAGGCAGGACCGACAATATCTGGTCAATCAGCGCAACAAAGGCGAAGATCACGATGATCACCGCAATCACGGCCAGGAACAGCTGCACGCCGTCCATCGTGCCCTTGATGATCGCGTCAAAGCTGCCCTCATATTTCAGGCCCGGTTCTTCGCGGTTTACCTTGGTATCCGACAGCCCCGGCACCATCAGCCTTGCGAGCAGAATGGCTGCTGGCAGAGATATTAGCGAAGCCGAGATCATATGCCCCACCGCATTCGGCACCGTCTTTTCCAGCGTGGTTGCATAGAGCACCAATATCGCACCGGAAATGGTCGACATGGCCAGCACCATGATCGCGAACAACTCGGCCCGGCTCATCTTTTCAAAATAGGCGCGCACCACCAGCGGCGATTCCACGACGCCGAGGAAGATATTGGCGCCGCCGCTCAGACCGACAACACCGCTGACGCCCAGTGTTTTTTGCAAGGCCCAGGACAGACCTCTGACAATCATCTGCAAAACCCGCCAATGCCATAGCAAGGCCGCTAGCGCCGAGAAAACAATCACAAGCGGCAATATCTGAAAAGCAATGATTAAAGGCGGGGCCGCGCCTTCCTTGAGTACAAAAGGCAATTCCGCACCGCCAACATAGCCAAACATATAGCTGGAACCGGCCAGGGTCGCCTGTTCAATCGCCTGCACCCCTTGATTGGCAAGGCTTGTAATATCCCAGATAAACGGGATACGGACAATTGAGACGGCAAGAATGAACTGAACCGCAATGGCTCCGGCAATCCAGCGCCAGCTTGGCCTGTCGTCACGATTCTCCGACAATGCCCAGGCAAGCGTCAGGATGAAGGCAATCCCGATCAAGCCCTGAAACTGGCTCACTATATCAAGCAATGACTAAATTTCCCGTGACGAAGCAATAGTGCGTCACCATGGCGGAAAATTATCACATCGCCAACAGGGATTTAGCCTTTAGTTGTTTGCGGCAGCGACAGCCCCCATCATCAGCTCTTGATCCTTTCGGGTCGGATTTCCGCGCAGGCATAGTCCGCCGTTGACCTGTAGATTCTCGCCGGTCATGAAACATTCGTCACTGGCGAGGAAAACGGCGGCAGCGGCTATATCCTCACTGGTGCCAATACGGCCCAGTGGATAGCGCGCTTCGAACGATTCCACCAATCCCGGAACCTGATCGACGCCAGCCGTCATCGGTGTGCGGGTGAGCCCCGGCGAAATGCTGTTGGCTCTGATGCCGCGATCACCAAATTCATGTGCAATACAGCGGATGATGTGATCGGTCGCTGCCTTGGTACCCATGTAGGCCGCATGGTCGTTGAGCATGATCGTTGCGGTCGCCGAGCTGATCTGGATAATCGAACCGCCATCTTTCATTGCCTTGATCATTGCCTGATAAAATTGAAATGGGCCGACCAGCTGTAGCGCCGACATCATCTCTAATTCTTCCTTGGTATTCTCCAGAAACGGTTTCAGAAAACCCAGACCAGTGGCGTTTACTGCAATATCCAAACCGCCCATTTTGCTGGTAGCCGTTTCCGCGAGGGCATTGATTTCAGCTTCGTTCGTCAGATCACATAGCGCATAATGGCCGCCCAATTCTTCGGCAAAACGCTTCAGCTCGTCTTCCTTGCGGCCCGCGACCAGAACATCCGCACCCTCATCTCGCAAGCGCTTAGCAATCACCTGCCCCATATTGCCCGGGCCAGCTGCACCCAGCACAACAGCCTTTTTACCTTCAAGACGTCCCATAATCTGCTCCTCGATTCCTGAATATGTCTTTCAAACTAGATGATCACCCGCTGGAAACCACTCTCAATATGGCTATCGCCCAACCTTTGTGATGCACAAAAAAGGGCCGGGAACAGCCCCCCGCTGTCCCGGCCCGCTTTGATCAACGGGAGAGTTGATCAGAACTTGAAGCTAGCCTCCACAAAGACCTGGCGGCCACGGTTTTGGGTGACGACCGAGTCATCGCCCACCGGAATGCCAAAATTATTGGCTGGTGCCAGGAATGGCCGGCCGCCACTGGTGTTGATCCAGATTTCATCGGTCAGGTTCACACCAACCAGCGACAATTTCCATTTGCCGTCCGGATCACCAACCGAGACGGAACCATCGAGCGTGACATAGCTGTCCTGTTTGATGTCATTGATGGAATCTTCATTGGTGAAATACGAACCGGTATATTGGGCGTTACCGCTCAATCCAAACTCCAGCGAATCGCTCATCGGAATTGTCCAGTCAAACGCAATATTTCCGGCAAATTCCGGTGCCCGTGCAGCTCGGCGACCATCCAGATCTTCACCAGATGTCGTAATGAAAGTATCGCTAAACTTGGCGTCTGTATAAGCGAGAGCGCCCGAGAAATTCAGGCCATCAACCGGCGTCTGCCAGGCAAATTCGACATCAACACCCTTACTCGTCAGCTGACTGGCGTTGAAAGTCTGGAACTGAATGATCGTCGCATCAAAGTTCTGAACCTGCAGGTCGTCGAACACATAGTAGAAGAGCGAGGTGTTCAATGTAACTGAACGATCTGCAAATTGTGCTTTGACACCGACTTCGCCGCCAAGACCGGTTTCTGATTCAAAGATCAGGCCGCTAAAATCATTGGCTGCCGCCGCGAGACCCAGACCAAAGGATGGCAAGGCACTGTTGTCGATACCACCAGATTTGAAACCGGTCTTGAAGGCACCATAAATATTGATATCTGGCGTCGCCTGATACCGGATAGACACTTCTGGAGAGAAATTACTGTCAGAAAAGTCAATCGGTCCAGAGAAGAATCCGCTGGTCAGGAAGGCACCACCACCGGACAAGAAAGCATGTGAATAAGGCAAGCTAATTCTGCTGGTCTTACTCTCATCCGTCCAACGCAGGCCACCGGACAGCTGCAGCTGCTCTGTCAAATCTAACGTTACACTTCCGAACAGAGAGAAGGCCTCTGTTTCCGTATTTTGCTGCTTGAACCAGTCAAAAGTATTCCCGGTGACGGGATCCGGAGCGATCAGAGAAATATTGACCGCCTGTTGCGATGTGTCGAAATCAATATCGCGGGTTTCGTAAAATGCCCCCACCATGAAGTTGAACATGCCGTCAAAGTCACTGGCCAGGCGAAGTTCTTGTGTGAACTGTTCCGTCTTGTTGCGCGGATCGCTGTTACCTACTCCTAAAGGCACGCCGGTTCCGTTAATGGCTGCCAATGCGGGAGGCAAAGCAGCTGGTCCAGTGCTGGAGAATGGAACAGCAGGGCCGACACCAACATAGCTGTAGGAATCAAAATCAACCGCATCAAGGCTGAGATAGCCGGAAACAGAAGTCAGTGTCAGGCTATCCGAAAGATCAAGATCCCAGCGGAGGCGGCCGAAAATAATATCCGTTTCGCCAAAGGGGCGACCGTTGAAATTTGCTCCTGCACCACTCCCGTCGGGGACACGACCGACGAGTGCTGCTGCGGGGTCGGCCGTGGGATAGAGGTTGTCGTTAATGTTACAATCTGCGTTACTTGGGATTGCGACGGTGAACGGGTCATCCGCGTTTCCAAGCAATACAACTTCGTCGGCCCTGCCATTGGGTCCACAGTCAATATCGGAATGGGCGATCGCTCCGTCATTTTCGTTGCGAACGTAATTTAGTTTGAAGTTCGCACTGAAATTGTCGGCCGGATCCCACTGCAAGGTCAGTCGCCCAACAAAGTCTTTGAGCCCGCGATTGCGGTTGAAGGCCGGTGTTTCCGGCGTCAGCTCGACATATTTGTCGATATCCGTATATTGCGCAGCCAGCCTTACACCGAGGGTGTCGCTTATCGGGCCGGAAATGTAGCCGCCTACAACATAACCTTCTTCTTCAAATTCATAAGAAGCCTTGCCGCCGATTTCCCAATCAGGTGTCGGATTGGCCGACCGGATGGCGAATACGCCGGCTGATGCACTTTTACCAAAGAACAGCGATTGCGGACCCTTCAGAACATCAATTTGTTCGACATCAAAGAAACCGGCCTGAACAATCCGCATGGTGCTAACCTGAACACCATCAAAATCGAACGCGACGGCAGAGTCAAAAGATGCCGAAATGTTGGACGAACCCACGCCGCGCAATGAAATCTGACCACCCGAACCAGATCCGCCTACTTGAACGTTCAGCGCCGGAACGCGGCTAACCACGTCGGCAATCTGGTCGACCTGGAATTTCTCCAGCGTATCACCACCAATGGCCGTCACCGTTACCGGCACTTCCTGCAGTGTTTCAGTCTGCTTACGGGCGATGACCGTAATGACGTTGCTGTCATCTTCCGCAACCTCATCCTGTGCATGGGCCGGGGCAGCAACGCCGGCAAAGGCCAGACTAGCTGCAGAACCCATCAGCAATCCCCGTACTGATTTGCCTGAAAAGATAGTTTTGTGGTGTTGTGATAATTTAGTCATCGCTCTCTCCCAAATTCCCCGGTCGCGGACCAGAGTCTCATCCAAAATAACTGGCGGTTTTTCCGCGCTAATTATGGGTTCATCTTAAGCAGGAGTTTGCAGACGCTCTGCTAGCCAATTTGATAGCAAATATGCCAAACTGTGATATTCGCGCAACATTATGAGCAATGCCCATCCGGAATCCGCTACGGATACTAGCGATAATGGGTATTGCCATGATTGGGATCATCACCGCCTATACTATCCAAAATACAGGTTTGGGAGAGGTTAATATGGGTCGTTTGGAAGGTAAAATCGCGATTGTCACAGGTGCCGGTTCGGGGCTTGGCAAAGCTATTAGCGAAACGTTTGTTCATGAAGGCGCCATGGTCGTCGTCACTGATATAAATATGGAAAATGTGGAAGCAGTCGCTGAAAGTATTGGCCCAGATGCGCTTGCCTTGCATCAGGATGTTGTGGATCAAGCGCGTTGGGCGGAGATATTTGAAGAGACCGGCAAAGCCTTCGGAACGCCCCATATATTGGTCAACAATGCCGGTTTGGTTATCCCCGCCACTATTGAAGACTGTACCCTGGAACAGTTTCGCCTCACAAATTCGGTCATGCTGGAAGGTGTGTTCCTTGGCTGTCAGACGGCTGTTCGGGCGATGAAAGACAATGATCAACCAAGCTCGATCATCAACCTGAGTTCGATGGCAGCACTGCAGGGCTACTCCCCGTTTCTGGCCTATGCCGCAGCCAAGGGCGGTGTGCGCTCGCTAACCAAATCTGTCGCGCTGCATTGCAAGGAGCAGAACTACCCCATCCGCTGCAACAGCCTGCACCCTGCTGGCATTGACACCCCAATGGTCCGGCAGGCCGCTGTCGGCGCGGAAGGGGATCCGACACCGGAAACCGGGATGATCCCACTCGGCGGATTGGGCCATCCCAATGATGTGGCGGAGCTATGCGTCTATCTAGCTAGTGACGCTTCGCGATTTATGACTGCGGGTGAATATCCGGTAGACAACGGGACGCTTTATCAGCCGAGCTAAGCGGTCGGGCGGTGCCCCCGCCCATGACGCGCGCCATCTCGCCCTGAAACTGGCCGAGATCGAAATAATCCCGCCATTTGGCGATCTTGCCATCTGTAATCTCAAACGTGCCCATCACGCGGATGGCGATCCATTCGCCATTGATCCGGAACTTGTCGGTCCGTTCGGTCAACACGACATTCCCGTTGGTCGCGATATGGTGGGTTATCCATTCCGCACCGTCCGATCCCATGCCGGAGCCTTCAAAAAAGGCCCGTACGGCTCCAATCCCTTCACAGGGTTCCATCGGGATATTGTGGTAGAAAATATCATCCGCCATCGCCGCGTAGATGGAGTCATAGTCCATCCGGTTCCAGCTTTCGATAAAGTCGAGGACGACCTGTTCAGCAGCATTTGACATGGTGATACTCCTTATTCCTCGGGTGAAACGTCCAGAATCATCTTGCCCTGATTGCCGCCGGAGAACAGCTTCATGAAAGCGTCATAGCTGTTCTCGATACCTTTTTCGATATCCTCGTCATGCTTGATTTTGCCCTCGGCCAGCCATTGCCCCATCTGCGCAATGCCCTCAGGAAAGCGCGGCGGATAATCGCGGACAAGAAAGCCCTTGATCGTCGCCTGACGCGAGATCAGATACCACAGGTTACGCGTGCCCACGGGCTCCGGGCTGTTATATTCGCTGATCAGGCCGCAGAGCACCATCCGGCCATATTCGTTGATCGAGGCAATGCCCGCATCCATGATGATGCCGCCGACATTCTCCCAGATGATATCGACCCCATCGGGCGCGGCCGCTGCAATTTCAGCTTCCAGTTCAGCCTGGCTTTTGCCGCGATAATCAATCGCTGCATCAAAACCATAGTCATCCACCAGCTTTGCGCATTTGTCGGCACCGCCAGCGATACCAACGACTCGGCAGCCCTTTATCTTGCCAATCTGTCCAACCAGCGATCCGACAGCACCAGCCGCGCCGGTGACAAGCAATGTCTCGCCTTCCTTGGGTTTGCCGTCATCGATCATACCGAAATAGGCCGTCATGCCGACAGCGCCCAAGACCGACAGGAAATTGGTCGGCGAAGGAACCAGCGATGCATCAACAGGTGCGGTAAAGCCACCCGCCTGAACCACCGAATATTCCTCCATAGCGGCAAGGCCGACAACCCATTGCCCTTCCGGAAAATCGGGATTTTTCGATGCGTGGACGCGGCCCACGGCGCTCGCCGTCACCGCAGCGCCCAAAGCTATTGGCGGCATATAGCTTTCTGCATCGCTCATCCATCCCCGCTGTGCCGGATCGAGCGAGATATAGTGATTGCGAACCAGAAACGCACCATCCTGCAATTCCGGCAGGTCTTCCTCGACCAAGGCGAAATCGCTCGGCTTGGGTTCGCCATCAGGGCGACTGACAAGGGTGAATTTGCGGTTCTTGGTCATGGAATTTCCTCTGCTCAGATCTTTTGGGATTTCTTGATTTTCTTGGCGAGCGACCATTTATGCACTTCGGTCGGGCCATCATAAACACGGAACGCACGCACTTCGCGGAAGACCTGTTCGACAACCGTATCCTGGCTGAGACCGGTACCGCCCATGACTTGGACGCATTTGTCAGCGATGCGGAACAAGGCTTCGGAAACCGCGACCTTGGCCATTGAGCTTTCGGTCGTGCCAATATCGCCGGTGTCGAGAACTTTCGCACACCAGTCGATCATCAATTCCGCCTGTTTCAGGTCAATCTGGTTTTCCGCCAGCATGAAACCGACGCCTTCATGATCCACCAGCGGTTTGCCAAAGGCCATCCGCTTGCAGGCATAGTCGGTGGCAATTTCCTGCGCCCGGTCACAGCAGCCAAGCCAGCGCATGCAATGGGTGAGCCGCGCCGGGGCCAGCCGGACCTGCGCATATTTGAAACCCTCACCACTTTCGCCGAGCATCTGGTCAGCAGGCACCCGCAAATTATCGATGTTCACCACCGAATGGCTACCGGGCATGGAACTGTCGATTGTGTCGAGCACGCGCTCGATGGTGATTGCCGGATCGGGCAGATCGACAAGGAACATGCAGGCACCGTCATCGGACTTTGCCATCACAATACCCACGGTCGCACCCTTGGCCCCGGTGATAAAGGTCTTGCGGCCGTTAATGACCCAATGATTGCCATCCGGCTTGGCGGTCGTCTGCATCATCATCGGGTCGGAACCAGCGCCATTTTCACTGGCCGGTTCGGTCATGAAAAAGGCGGAGCGCGTCTTGCCTTCCACCAACGGCTTTAGGAAATGCTCTTTTTGCTCTGGCGATGCACATTTGCCGAGCAGATACATGTTGCCTTCATCCGGCGCGAAGGTGTTGACGGCCAGCGGGCCGAGTGGGGAAAGGCCGGATTTGCGCAATACCAGAGCCGTTTCGAGATGAGTCAAATGGCTGCCGTCTTCGCGGATATGCGGGGTGAGAATACCGGCTTCTCTGGCAAGAGCACGCATTTCCTGAACCAGTTCATCGGTTGGTCCGTGATCCTCGCAGCGCGGGTCTTTTTCATAGGTGAAAATTTTATCGCGGACGAAAGTTTCGACCTTGTCGGCAATGGCCCGGGCTTCGGCGCTGATTTCGTGGTTCAATTATTGTTCCTTAAATATTCTAGCAACGTGCTCCGCACTTGATGCGGAGCCTAGGATGGCTGTTACGCCCACCTCACCTGTGCTCCGCATCAAGTGCGGAGCACAAGCTCTTCAGGAATACAGCAAAACCTCAACGCTGCAATATCGTCACAGCCGAAACACCCGGCGCGCCATAGACCTGTGTATAGGCGGTCTTCGGATCGCCCGGCACCTGCCGGTCCCCGGCCGTCCCACGCAGCTGCACGACATTTTCGTAAACCTGCCGCAAGCCGGAAGCACCAATTGGCTCACCGCAGGCCAGGCAGCCACCATCGGTGTTCACAGGCAAGGCTCCGTTTATCTCGGTCCGCCCCTCGATCAGCCATTTTTCCTGATCGCCATGGGGACAGAAGCCGTTTTCCGCCATGTGCATGATTTCGGCGCCGGATTCGGTATCCTGAAGCTGTGCGACATCAATATCTTCCGGTCCCATGCCTGCCTGCTCAAAGGCTGCCTTGGCGGCTATTTCGGTCGCCGTGCCGCCGCGCTCATTGTCGATGGAGGCTGCAAATACCTCGAACGATCCCGGTGGCCGTGTCCGCATGACGGAAGTCTTCAGACAGATCATCGGCCCGCCCAGTTCCTTCGCCTTTTTCTCACTCGCCAAGATAAGTGCGACTGCACCTTCCGCTGGTGAACAGAACATATATTTGTTGAGCGGATCACTGATCATCGGCGCGTTCATGATCGTTTCGAGATCGACTTCACTACGCCGCCACGCATGGTCCGTCTTCGCGCCATTGCGGAAGGCTTTTTCCGAAACCCGCCCCAGCGCTTCCCGGCTCAAACCATTCTCATGCAGATAACGCATGATCTTCGCGCCGAAAAACTGTGTGGTCAGCATATAGCCCGCTTCACCATACCAGTTGGGCAGGCCATAAGCACCCGGGTCCGCGTTAAACGCGCCTCGGGGGTGCTTGTCGAAACCGACGGCCATGCCGATCTCATATTCACCCGATTTGATCGCACTCGCCGCCGCATTCAGTGCCGAGCCGCCGGTGGCGCAACCGTTGGAAACATTGATAAACTGAATACCGGTCAGTCCTAGTTTCGAGACCATGGTATCAGCAGCACCAGAGGCAGCCGAGCCGCCAAAGGCAAATTCGACATCTTCCCAGGCTATCCCAGTATCTGCCAATGCCTGCCTAACCGCATAGACGCCCTGATCCATGCCATCACGGCCTTCGGTCCGGCCAAAGGGATGGATACCCGCGCCTACTATGCATACGTCGCTCATTGCAATTTCTCCTCAAACAGGCTGGAAAGCGTGGATCATCTTTTGCTCGCTGGCCGGAGCATCCGGATCCAGCGGGATTGCGGTCAGTTCCACTTCCATTCCGATTTTAACATCTTCAGGCTCTATTCCCGTAAGCCGCGATTCCACCATCGTCTGACCCGGTAGCGAGACATAGGCAACGACATAAGGTTTGAAATTTTCAGGATCAGCCGGGCCGGCATAAGGCGTTTTGGGCGGAAAGCGCTGCACCGTATAAGTCCACACGGTACCCCGCGAAGCCAGCGCTATCGGCTCGATATCGTCATTGGGCGTCAGTGGCAGCGGGAAGGATATATGGCCCGTCTGCTTGTTTCGCGCGCCGACCAGAGCGGTCATATTGTCGTCGGTGAACAGATTGTCTGCAATTGGCTGCGCGTTCATTCGCCCTCTCCTTTATTGCTGGGGACATTAGGGCAAAGCATGATGCCCAATAACTGCCAAAACGGCTAGGCTAAGCCTTCAGTAACCGGGATGAACGGCGAGCATCCCGCCGTCAACCAACAGGTCGCTGCCGGTCACGAAAGCCGCATCATCGCTGGCCAGATAGACTGCTGCCCCGGCCATGTCTGCGCCCTCGCCCATGCGGTTCATAGGTGACATGGCGGCGACCCGGTCATAAATATCAGGCACGACCTGTTTGGCCGCATCGATAATGCCGGTATGGGTGCCGCCCGGCACGATATTGTTGCAGCGAATGTTGAAGCCGGATTGCGCGCAATGCACCGCGACAGACCGGGTCAGCATCCGCACGGCGCTTTTGGAAGCGGTGTAGGTCACGTCTCCGGGAAGTGCAGCAAAAGCCGATGTCGAGGCGATATTGATAATCGCACCGGATGATCCGCCGGGATTCTGCTTCATCGCCTTAATCGCATTCTGACACCCGAGCATCACACCGGTCAGATTGATGCCGAGCAAATGGTGCCAGCTTTCCAGATCAATGTCCTCAATCGATTTGGCTGCAACGATCCCGGCATTGTTGACGAGAATATCGAGGCGGGCAAATTCCGATTGCGCTTTGTCTACCACCGCCTGCCAGCCCTCCTCGCCTGAAACATCCTGTTCCATGAAAAGCGCACCGGCTTCATCGGCGACCTTTTGGCCGAGTTCTGCTTGGACATCAGTGGAAATCACCTGTGCGCCCTCCTCGGCAAAGCGTTTCACCATCGCGGCGCCTATGCCAGATGCACCGCCGGTAATAATCGCCGCTTTTCCTTGCAATCGCCCTGTCATATCATCTCTCCTCAATTCCCTATCAATTTAGGGAGACGCCGGTTTGTACCGTGCGCCTCTATTATTCATGCCGTTCTTCAGAAAGGAAGCCTTATGCCAACGCCCGAACATATGACCGAGATCGTCAATAGCTATCTGGCCGCGATTAATGCCGGTGACATGCATGCGGTGATGGATATTTATGCCGACAATGCCGCTGTCGAAGATCCTGCTGGCACGGAACCAAAAACGGGTTCTGAGATTCTGACATTTTATCAAAATGCCTTTTCCGGCGGCGCGAAAGTCGAGTTGACTGACAGCATCAGGATTAGCACGAAGGCCGCAGCCTTCCCGTTCCGCGCGGAGATCGGCCAGGGGGACGGCAAAGTCTTGATCGTCGAAGTGATCGATATTTTTGAATTTGACGAGGCCGGTAAAGTTGAGAAAATGACGGCGCATTTCGGCCCTGCCAACATTACGATGAGCGAAGGTTAAGCCGTCTTTCAAAGGGTCAATAGCCGGAGCGCTTCGCCAACCGATCTGCATGGAAGCCGGCATCGCCGAACATCTGCTGGGCGACATGGACTCGTTTGAAATAAAGGCCGACATCATATTCGTCGGTCACTCCAATGCCGCCATGCATCTGGATTGCTTCCTGGGTGGATAGTTGCGCGGTCATGCCCGATTTGGCTTTCGCCATGGAACAGGTAGCGGATGCGCTTTCAAAATCATCGTCAAGCAATTGCAGGGATTTGAGCACTGCTGATTTGGTCATCTCTATCTCGGTCGCGAGATGCGCGGCGCGGTGCTGCAATCCTTGGAATGAACCGATTTTCTGACCAAATTGCTCACGTTCTTTCAGATAATCGGTGGTAATCGCGAAGGCCTGCTGCGACGATCCCGACATTTCCGCACCCAATACGGCGCGGCCGGCGGACAAAATACCTTCCAGGGCTTCATAACCCTTGTCGACTTCACCCAATATATCATCGCCCGTAACCTCAAGGCCATCGACCTTGATATTCGCTGCATTGCGACTGTCGATCATCGGCGTGTGCGCGCGATCAATCTCTTCTGCATCCGCATCAACCAGAAACAATGTGATGCCCGATGGATCATTGGCTTCGCCCGAAGTGCGGGCCGCGATAATCAATTTGTCGGCAACATGGCCATCCGCGACAAAGGTCTTTGCGCCAGATAGTTTATAGCCATTGCCATGCGGCGTAGCGGCAAACTCGACATGTTCCGGGCGGTGCCGCGGTCCTTCATCAACGGCCAGCGCGAACAGGGTCGAACCATCACAAATCGAGCCCAGATGCTGCTCTTTCTGCTTGGCCGTGCCGTAACGCTGCACAGCGGTTGCACCCAAGACAGAAGTCGAGAAAAACGGAGAAGCGGTAAGGTTTCGGCCCATTTGTTCGGCCAGAACACCGGCGCCAACATAGCCGAATTCGCTGCCGCCAAATTCCTCGTCCACGATGATTCCGGCCCAGCCCATGTCGGCCATTTCTTTCCACAAGTCCCGGCAAAAACCGTCCGGATTCTTGCTATCCCTAACCTCACGAAACGCAGCAACAGGCGCGTTTTCGGTCAAAAAACCATTGGCTGCATCTTGCAGCATTTCCTGTTCTTCGGTGAGAATTAGGGACATAGCTATCTCGCCTTCTTACGCGCTGGGCAATTCCAAGACCCGCTTGGAAATGATGTTGAGTTGAACCTCGGTCGTGCCGCCAAGGATGGAATAAGCGCGATTGTAGAGCCACGTGTTGGCCAGGCTGCCATATTCAATTCCGTCCGGACCAATGGTCGCAGCACCGGTTCCGCCAATGTCCATGCGCAGCTGGCTGCCTTTCTTGGTCAGTTCGGATGCTGCATATTTCAGCATGGACGATTTTGCGCCCAGTCCATTTCCGGCATTCGCTTCGTCATTCATCCGCTCAACCGTCAGGTTATAGGCCCAGTCATCAATTTCGGCCTGGGCAATTTTTTGGCGCAGAGATGGATCATCCAGCCGCCCGGTCGCGTCCACGCCGATTTCTCCTGCGGCATAGCCACCAAGATTTTCAGGCCCGGTAGCACCGCGCAAGGGAGACATCGTACCCAGCATGCCGCGTTCGTGCACCAGCAGGTTTTTCGCGACATCCCAACCACGATTGACCTCGCCAACGACCGATAAGTTATCGTCGCCATAGGCTTTCGGAACTTTCACATCATCAAAGAAAGTTTCGCAAAAGGGCGAATGACCAGAGATCAGGATGATCGGCTTCACGCTAATCCCCTCACTGGCCATATCCATCAGGATGAAAGTAATACCCTTATGTTTCGGTGCGTCAAAATCGGTACGGACCAGGCAGAATATCCAGTCAGAAATATCGGCATTGGACGTCCAGATTTTCTGGCCGTTGATCAGCCAGTGATCGCCCTTGTCCTCACATTTGGTTTTTAGCGAAGCGAGATCAGAACCCGCACCCGGCTCCGAATAGCCCTGACACCAGCGGATTTCACCGCGCGCAATCGCTCCCAGGTGCATCAGTTTCTGTTCGTGCGTGCCAAAGGCCAGCAAAGCGGGGCCGAGCATGGATATGCCAAAGTTGCTGAGCGGCTTGCGCGCGTTGATCCGGTCGCGCTCTTCGGTAAGAATCTTTGCTTCGTCCGCTGACAATCCGGCGCCGCCATATTCCTCGGGCCAGGTCGGAACTGTATAGCCCATGGCCAAAGCGGCCTCGAACCAGCGTTTCTGGGCATCGGACTGGAACTCCCATTGACGACCACCCCAGCATTGATTCTCTGCTGTAATGTCACCATCGCGCATTTCTTCCGGGCAGTTTTCTGCCAGCCAAGCCCGTGTTTCCGCGCGGAACTGTTCCAAATCGCTCATAATTTCCCTCTCGTAATCAAACCGTCATATTGCAGACTGCGAAAGGCTGGCACTGCGCAAATAGTTAGCCCGAAGGAAGAACCAGCCCAGTAGCGCGTTAGTCGAGCCGCAACATTTGCTTACCGAAATTCTGGCCCGCAAACAGCCGCTTCAGCGTATTGGGAATATTGTCGAAACCTTCCTGAATGTCTTCTTTGAAGGTGATTTTTCCTTCCTTGATCCACTGACGCATCCGTTTTTGCGCTTCGGGATATTCGCTCATATAATCGAGCACGATAAAGCCGGACATCGTCCCGCGCTTGAAGATCAGGTTGAAATAATTTTCCGGACCGGCCGGCATATCGCCTTTTTCATAGCGGGAAATACCACCGCAAATCACAACCCGGGCGTGCATGGCAATGTGGGATAACGCGTCGTTCAATATGCTGCCTCCGACATTGTCATAAAAGACATTGATCGACTGGTTGCACAGCTCTTTCAACTTCGCGCGAACATCGTCATTTTTATAATCAATCGCATGATCATAGCCGACATCCTGAGTCAGCCAGTCACATTTTTCCTTGCCGCCTGCGATACCAATGGTGCGACATCCGGCAATTTTGCCAATCTGTCCGACCATCGAGCCGGTTGCACCCGCTGCACCTGAGACCACCAATGTGTCGCCCGGTTGTGGCCGGCCGTGTTTGAGCAGGCCGAAATAGGCAGTCATACCGGTTGTTCCCAGCGCGCCGAGATTCGCGCCCAGCAATTCATCGTCAGGCACCTTGTTCAATTCACTACCCGGAACCATGGCATAATCCTGCCATCGCAACATACCCATGACCTTGTCACCAGCCGCAAATTTCGGATCGCGTGATTCGACCACGGTGCCAACACCGCTACCGCGCATGACTTCGCCAATTTCAGTCGGCGCGACATAGCCGCCGATATTTTCCATCCAGCCTTTTTGCGCGGGATCGAACCCGAGAATCTCGTTCTTGACCAGCACATGACCTTCGGCAACTTCCGGAACAGGTGTCACGACTTTCTTGAAATCATCGTCTACCAGCCCGCGGCCTTTGGGACGTCCGTTGATCAGCCACTGTCTGTTGTCGGTCATTATCTTCTCCCGTTACGCAATATTTGCAGTCTGATAGATCACCTATGGTCCATGGTATAACTGGCAGCTTTGATAGCAGCCGAGGGGGTGGCGATTTCCCGATACTATGGCATATCGCTTCCATGAAGAAATTTCTCGTCTCCACGGTCTTGCTGATCCTTCTGGTCATTGGAGCCGGTTTTCTGGCTCGAACCTCGCTCGGCTGGAACGACGGAATGAACGAAGCGCGTTCCGAAATTCACGCAACAACGCTCGGCGGTCAACTCTATGTCGCTGGCGGTATCGGAATGTTCCGCGTGCTCGACAGCTGCGAAGCGCTGGACTTGAAATTGGGCGGCTGGTCGGCCTGCGGCAAACTTCCACGGGCGCTGCATCATGTGGCGATGGCGGCCGATGACAAGCATGTTTATGCTTCGGGAGGGTATGTCGCGTTGCCGTTTGAGGCGGATCAAGAGGCTGGTCTTTTTCGCCATGATCCTGTGACTGGTACCTGGACCGAAATCAGCAAGCTGCCGCATCCAATCGGCCAACATGCAATGACCCACTTTGACGGCGCGCTCTATCTGGTTGGCGGGCAGGATGACGGGAAAGATCTCGACGCCATGTGGCGCTACGACATTGCGGCCGACACATGGTCAGCCATGCAGCCGATGCCGATGGCGCGCCATTCCCATGCCATCGCCCGTTCCGGGCCGCTGCTATATATCACCGGCGGACGCAGCGCCGAATTTGGCACCGAGATGACGCAGGTCGACGTCTATCATTTAACCGAAGACCGTTGGGAGAGTTTGCCAGACATGCCCATCGGGCGCGGCGGCCATGGCGCCTTTATCGATGGCAACCGACTTCATATATTTGGCGGCGAGTCGCTCAGCGCCGGAAAGGTCCTTGCTGATCATCACATATTGAATCTTGAAACCATGCGATGGTCTTCTGGAGAGCCTCTTGGTCAGCCCCGCCATGGCTTCGCGGTCAGCGATCGCGAAATATCGGGTGGTATTACAATCGTTGGCGGCGGTGCGCGACCGGGATTGGAAACCATCTATTCCGTAACCGGCACGGCTCAGACACTGGCGATAAAACCAGAAGCATAAGAATCTGATATTATTCAGGGGGAGGAGAACGAATATGAGGGCCAGTAATGACGAAGGAGTCCTGCTCTACGCCTTTACCTGCGGCTATATCACTCTACCGATGAGCTTCTTTCTGGACGGCGAACCGGGCAAGGCCAAAGTCCCGGCCTGCGTCTTCCTGATCAATCATCCCGGCGGTCTGGTGCTCTTCGATACCGGCTTCAGCGACCGGTTCGTCGGGATGGAAAAAGGACTCGGCAAGATTGTTGATATGCCGCGGGGAGAAAGCGTTGCCGATCGATTGCGCGCGCTGGACATTGATCCGGCAAAGATCGACTATGTCATCAATTCGCATCTCCATATCGATCACGCCGGCGGCAACGCGCTGATTCCCGACGCCACCATCATCGTACAGGGTCCGGAATGGGATTTTGGCATGACCGGTGAAGACACGGCCTATGACCTGCAGGACTTTGACACCGGCCAACCGGTCAAACGCATTGCCGGTGAACATGACCTGTTTAGTGACGGCACTGTCGTTATTTTCCCAACGGCAGGCCACACACCCGGCCATCAATCGGTTCGGGTGAAGACTGCAACCGGCGAAGCCGTGCTTGCTGCCGATTGCTGCAACATGCGGCGATCCCTCGATGAGATGCACCTGCCCGATCATTGCTATAATGTGGATCAGTATCGCGGGTCACTGGAAAAACTATCGCAGTTACGAAGAGGCGGGGCGCGAATTTTCTATGGGCATGACCCGGATTTCTGGGCCACTATTCCGCAGGCGCAAGCTCTCGATCTGGGCGGCCCTGAAGCAATCTGAAAAAGGCCCTACTCCCTATAACAATAGTGGCGAGCGCCCCTGCCTGCGCTATGAAGAATTGAGAGCAAATTCCCCGGCAGAGGGTAATCATTAAAGGAGCGAAGCCTTGAGCGATACACAGATGGCAGACAAAGATGTACTGATTGACATCTTTACCCGAGCCGACCTGATCATGCAGTCGGATATCAAATTCCGCAAAATGATCGGCGCCGGACAATTGCAGATCGTCTATTATCCTGTCCGCGGACAGGAAGTAGTCTCTGCCGCAATGATGGCGGCGGTCAATCAGGAAGATTATCTGGTTACCATCTATCGCGGTCTGCACGACCAGCTCGCCAAGGGCATTCCTTCGAAAGACCTCTGGGCCGAATTTGCTGGCAAGATGGCAGGAACCTGCAAGGGCAAGGGCGGCCCAATGCATATTACTCATCCCGAAACCGGAGTGATGGTGACGACCGGCATTGTCGGATCGGGCATTCCAATTGCCAATGGTCTGGGTCTGGCCAGCCAGCTGGAAAAAGATGACAAGGTGACGGTCTGCTGCTTTGGTGATGGCGCCTCCAATATTGGTGCATTCCACGAAGGCCTGAACATGGCGCAGGTCTGGAAATTGCCAGTGATTTTCCTCTGCCAGAACAACCTTTATTCCGAACATACCCCGATGGCCTTTGCCACCAGTTCCGAAACGATCAAGCAACGCGGTGATGGGCTCGGCATGCGCTCGGTGCGGGTCAATGGCAATGACGCCAGCGAAATGTATGCGGCAGCGAAAGAGGCGGTCGAATATGCGCGTGCCGGAAACGGACCGACATTGATCGAGGCAATGACATTCCGCTTTCACGGGCACCTGCTGGGCGATACCAGCCACTATATTCCTGAAGAAGAAATGGAGCAGGCACTGAAAGACGATCCAATGCCGATCTTGCGCCAGCAGCTGCTCGATATGCAGATTAGTGAGACAGACATCGCAGCTATTGAAGCGAAAAATGCGGCAACGATTGAAGAAGCTGCCCAATTTGCGCTCGACGCGCCATATCCTCCAGGCGATGAATATCGCATCGATGTTCTGGATGTGGAGATTGCAGCATGAGTGAGAAACCAGCAGAAATCATGTTCGCCCAGGCCTGTAACATGGCGATGGCCAAGGCGATGGCGGATGATCCGAAAGTCATCCTGATGGGCGAAGATATTGCCGACGAACAGGGCGGCGGTGTGTTCAAGGTGACTGCAGGGCTTTCGGCCCAATTCGGAACTGACCGTGTCCGCTCGACCCCGATTTCAGAGCAGGCGATTGTCGGTGCCGCCGTTGGTTCGGCATTGGTAGGTTACAAACCGGTCGCGGAAATCATGCTGATGAACTTCATCACTGTGGCGATGGATCAGATTGTCAATCACGCCGCAAAATTGCGCTTCATGTCTGGCGGCCAGACCAGCGTGCCGCTGACCATTCGGACCACGACCGGCGCAGGTACAGGCCTGGGCGGCCAGCATAGCGATATGCTCGAAGCCTGGTTAGCTCACGTACCCGGCCTGAAGGTGGTTGCGGCCTCCAATCCGGCAGATGCCTATGGTTTGCTCTATTCGTCGATCATGGACCCCAATCCGGTAATCTTTATCGAGAATACACCGACATATTTCACCAAGGGGCCCGCTCCTGCACCCGACCATGTTGTCCCATTGGGCAAGGCGTCTGTTCCGCGCGAAGGAACCGACATCAGCCTGATCACCTATGGCCGCGGTGTCGGCGCATCTCACGCGGTGGCCGAAAAGCTCGCAGGCGAAGGAATTTCCTGTGAAATCGTCGACTTACGCACTATCGCACCATTTGACGAAGAAACGGTGCTGAAAAGTGTCGCCAAGACCAAGGCTGCCGTGGTCGTCCATGAAGCCGTGAAGAATTTCGGCACCGGCGCGGAAATCTCTTCACGCATTCACGAAGAATTATTCTCTGAACTCAAAGCGCCTGTCGGCCGGGTCGGATCAGGCTATGCGCCAGTGCCTTTCTCTCCCGCCATCGAGAAAGCATGGATGTTCAGCGAAGATGATATCGAACGCGAAATTCGCAAAATATTGGGGTAAAAATGGCTACTGAAATACGCATACCAAAATTGGGATTCAGCATGGAAGTCGGCACGCTGGCAGAATGGCTTGTACCTGATGGTTCTGACGTGACCGAAGGGCAGGAAATCTATGCCCTGGAAAATGATAAATCGACGCAAGAAGTCGAATCTCCTGCCACCGGAAAACTCAAAATCCTGATCGATACGACGGGAGAAGAATATCCGGTCGGCGAGTTAATCGGTACGATTGAATAAGCATCCGCGAAGACGGCTGGCAAAAGCCCTACCAATATTAATAGTAATGTTTGGTTGACTGCAAAACCAAACAACGCGACAAGTGACGCAAATCGAGAGTCCAAATAAGGGCTCCTGGGAGGACGAGCGTTACTATGGCTGAGAATTTCGTCGCAGAAATACCTGATGTTTCAAAGGCTACATTTCGCCGGAATGTGGACAGTGTTACTATCACCAGCGCGGCAGAAATCCGGTCTGCTGCAGAAGCAATCCACAAAATTGCACAATCCTATGGCTTTCGCATTGCCGTGAGTGCGGACATCTCGTCAAAAGCCCATTTGGTCGATGCCGAAGGCGA
Source organism: uncultured Sphingomonadaceae bacterium (assembly GCA_947493955.1). GTDB lineage: Bacteria > Pseudomonadota > Alphaproteobacteria > Sphingomonadales > Sphingomonadaceae > Parasphingorhabdus. The sequence goes on along the minus strand of CANLSQ010000003.1, from coordinate 413,353 downwards.
ACTTATCAACAAGGATATTTTTGGCTGGGTCGCCGAAGGCGAGCGCTGGTGGGAAGATACCAGGCTGGCACTCAGTTCGCCCCTGCCCCGCGCCTGCCGTTATGAAAGCGAGCCAATCTGGTGCAATGCCGATGGCTTTCATGGCCATTGGCAAAACGAATATCTGGACGAGATTGACCTTAAGGATTTTTACGAAACCGGTGCGACTGCCAAATCCGCTATCCTGATTCCGGTTCACCTTCCATTCGGTCAGATCGCTGCGGTCAGCTTTACACCAATAGATTATAGCGTCACTGATCTGAGTGAACCTTATCGAATATACTCGGACTTTCTATCCATCGTCACCAGCCGCTTTGTCACCGGCTATGTGCTGGCGATGCGCAAGAAACACAGGATGCCAACCAATTGCATCCTATCCAAACGCGAGGCGGAATGCCTGCATTGGGCCGCCATCGGTAAAACCGACAAAGAGATCAGCATGATCCTGTCGCTCAGCCATGCAACGATCCGCTATCACGTCAATCGTGCCGGGCAGAAATTGAACAGCGTCAATCGGGGCCAGACGATTTTCAAAGCTGGACAGCTCGGCTATCTCGGAGCGACCGACTAGCGCCGGTTATTTGCGCAACAACGCAAATACTCCCGTCATTGTCATCAGCAACCGGTCACCGGCGATGATTTCGCCGTGGCAATAGGCGGTTCGCTTGCCCTTGCGATCGATATGCGCATGGGCCACGACCCAATCGTCCAGCTTTGCGCCGCTCAGAAAATTTGTGTTGAGGTTGATTGTGGCGATGGGCAATCGCGGATTTTCGCTGACAAAAAGCTGATAGCTAAGCGCCACGTCGGCCAGCGTGGTCAGGACACCGCCATGCGCAACCTGGATACCGTTCAAATGCCCTTCCGATATCCGGATACCAACGGCGATATGATCTGCCTCTTTGCGGGTGAAATATGGACCGGCAACATCCAGAAAACCGCTGGAAAATGTCGCCGGCACAAATCCTTCCGGTACAGATTCCAAGGCGCTATTCAGCCGCCTCGAGCTTGGGACTTTTTGGCGGTTCCTTGCTCGTCAGCCATTTTTCCAGTGTTTCATGGAAGTGACGGATCTTGCTTTCCTGATATTGGGCAAAGATAGAAACGCCGTGCGGCTGATTTTTTACGCCCTTCTGCATGGCCTTGTGATTGATATAATCCTGATTGAATACCTTGTTCAAATAGCTGCCAAACTCGGTCGCTTCCGTATAATCATCGTGCAAATCAAGGAACGTGCATTTTGCCGGCTCAGGGCGTTCAGCGCCTTCGGGCAAGGCCACCATGAACATGACCTCATGCAATGATTGCTCAGGATTATCACCATCGGGGCGGAAGCGATAAAAGATCGGATTGAAATCCGCCCAAGGGCTCATATTCGGAAACACACTGTAGAAAATGGCGTCTGTGAGATCGGCGTCACTGATCTTGTCGACGTCATCACCCCAGGTCGGACGCATTTCTTCGCGCCGAGCCTGCGCTGCCTCGTCCCGCATCATATGTGCAGAGACGTCAGTGAACACCATCGGCATATCTTCCTCTTCCGGTGCGATCTTTCCGCCAATCCAATTGCACATATGAGGATCAGCCGATTTCAAATCGCCTTCGATATAGTTGGCTTCCATGTCGAAAATACCGCTTTTGCCATTCGGCAAAGACACCTCGACACGGTTTTCTTCCAGCCGCTTGAATGTGTGCTTGCTGATCGGATGGATAAAGCTTTGAAACGCCTTCTGATCCGGAAAAGCTGTCGGATCAGGGTTTTCAAGATCCGTATGCGGGCTTGGTGCACCGTGCGCGGACATTGCGCGCGACACATTGTTCCAAACGTCATATTTGCTGTTTGCATCGGCAAAGGCCGGCATCAATTCGGGATGCGTACCGACCACATGGTAGGATTCCATGAAAGCTTCCTGCGCAATTTTCCAGTTGCACGGAAGCCGCTTGATCATATGCGCCGCTTTATACCGACGCTCAAACGGGATCTGGAAATGCCGATCGAGATCGCCCAGAAAGTCCTCCAATGGCTCGCAATTGGGATCGGGATTGATAAAGACAAATCCACCCCATTCGCCAACGCGCACTTCTTTCAGACTGTGGGTTTCTTCGCTGACCGTCGGGAAATCCCATTGGCAGGGGACTTCTTTCAGCTTGCCATCCAATTCCCATGACCAGCCATGGAACGGACAACGCAAGGCCTTCTGGCCCTTTTTGTGATTGTCGCAAATCGCCCGGCCGCGATGCATGCAACTGTTGGGATAGGCTTTGATTTCGTCTTCAGACACACGCACGACGATGAACGACAGTCCTGCAATATCGTAGACATGGGTGTCGCCGACATCCTTGATATCATCCTTGTGGCAAGCCATTTGCCAGACGCGTTTCCAGAGCATTTCCACCTCGCGGTCATGCTCTTCTTTCGTCCAGTACCGGCTGACCTCCACTTCTGTCAGGCCGGGCTCCATCGGAGATTCTTCAAAATATACTTCGGGAGCACGCACTTTGTCGCCTTCCAGCAACTCCGTGTAGGAAATACCGTTTGACCGATTGTGACCCGTTAACGTCTCGACCATTATCTTCTCCTGAAAACTAAACTTATTTGCGATCAGACTACCGCAAGAGCTGGCAAACTCCACTAGTGAATCTGGCAGCCTCATGCTTGTTCAGTTGAATTTTCTGCAAGGCGAAACCGACAATATAACCTAGTGCTTTTGAGAGGACCGTTCGGTCCGCTTACCTGTGTATCTTATTTCACAAGAAGCAGGTTTTGAGTCTGCCGAAAAAAAGGAGAGCAAACCCGTGAAACTCTATTCCAGCCTTGGTCCCAATCCGCGGCTAGCCCGAATGTTCCTGGTGGAAAAGGACATTGAGGTGGAACGAATCCATCTCGACATCATCACCGGCGAAAACCGCAGCGAAGAATATGCGGCAAAGAATGTCATGCAGACAACGCCTACACTCGAACTGGATGACGGCACGCTGCTGACAGAATCAACGGTAATTTGCGAATATCTGGAAGAGATCAAACCGGATCCGGTGTTGATCGGATCGACCCCCGAAGAGCGCGCAGAAACTCGGCGCTGGGCACGGCGTATCGATCAGGAAATTGCGGTTCCGATGACACTAGGCTTTCGCGGTGGCGGCGGGCGCCCGATGTTCGAACCGCGGATGAACGTGGTCAGCACCGAAGCCGCAGCCGAATTGTCGGCCATGTCCGACAAACACTGGATCTGGCTGGATGGTCAATTGGGTGACAAAGATCATATCTGCCACGGCAAGCTGACACTGGCCGACCTTGTTGCATTCTGCTTCATCAAATTTGGCGGTACGGTGGGATGGACATTGCCGGAAGGCACCGACAATCTGGCACGTTTTGCGGCCAAGATGGAAGAACGGCCCTCAGCTGAGATCTGGCGCGGCGAAGAATGACCGGAAACGCCTCTTCTTCTCCGGCAACTCTCGCCAAGCTCGGCACGATCATGCAGATCAGCTATGTGCCGGATGATTATGACGCTGCGCTCGATTACTGGACCCAGAAAATGGGTGCGGGCCCCTTTTTCCATACCGAGGGCGTGCAGGTCGAGAATGTCAAATATCGCGGTGAGCCGTCAGACATTCAGTTTTCCATGGCCATTGGCTATTGGGGCGATGTGCAAGTTGAATTGATCCGGCCCGACAATGATGCGCCCTCGATGTTCAAGGACTGGCGCGCAAAGGGTCTGCAAGGGGTTCAGCATCTGTGTATCATAGTTGATGATCTGGCTGAAGCCCGGCAGATCACCGAGAGCAAGGGTGGCGAGGTCATTCAGGAAGTCAGCCTGCCCGGCGGGGTGGGCGGTGCTTTCTATGCGGACTATGGCGGCGGCCCCGGCACGGTCATCGAATATTTGCAAATCCCGCAAGCGGGCTTCGACGGTTTTGCTGCAATGCGGCAAGCGCATCTCGATTGGGATGGCGCAACCAATCCGATAATAGGAAAAGAATAGAATATGAGTGAAACTCCACCCGAGCGCCGGCCCGACCAGAAACCGATCAAATGCGTATTGGTTGCCGCCGGCAAATATCATGATATCGATTTTGCCCGGCTCGAAATATTGAAGCTGCTCGCCGAGGATGACCGCATCCGTGTGAGGGTCTTTGAAGATTATGAAAGTATCGAGGCAATCAAAAATACCGATATCCTGATCAGTTACACTTGCGATCTGCTCCCCAGCGAAGCGGCGCAGAAAAACATTCAGGATTTCGTGAATGGCGGCGGCCAGTATTTTGCGCTGCACGGAACCAACAGCGTGTTGAAGTTCCTGGAAGATGGCCGGGTCGATGCACCGGACGATATGCCGACATTTGTCGATACATTGGGCAGCCGGTTTCTATCGCATCCACCGATCATCCCGTTCACCGTCGACAACGCGCAACCGGACCATCCACTGGTCAAGGGCATTCCGAGTTTTGAGACCATTGACGAGCAGTATCTGGTTGAAACCCGCGCCGAGATCGACGTGTTGCTGGACACGGAATATAATGGCGAAGACGATATAAGCGGCTTTGTGCACAGCGACATCAAAAAGAGCCGCCACCCGGTCTTCTACATTCGCAAGATGGGTGAAGGCGCCGTGCTCTATCTGACCATGGGGCATTGCCGTGGTCATTATGACATGGATCCGGTCCTCGATTGGTGGCCCGAAGTGGACCGTTCCGGTTGGCAGCAACCGATTATCTATGATCTGCTACGCCGCGGCATCAAATGGTGTTGTCAGCCAGCAATAGCGAAATTCTAGACGCAAGACTTAGAAGCAAAGCAAACCCCAATTTTTAAAAGGAGAGCAAAATGGATTTAGGACTGAAGGGCAAAAAAGTTATTCTCACCGGCGGTAGCCGCGGACTAGGTCGCGCAGCTTTGGAGCATTTCGCCAAAGAAGGCGCAGACGTGGCGTTTTTCTCTCGCAATGCCGAACAGGTGGCCGCAGCCAAGAGCGAGCTGGAAGCACATGGCGGCAAGGTTTTCGCCGAAGCTTTCGATATGACCGATGCCGAAGGCTATCCCAAATGGCTGGAAAAGGCGGCCGGAGAACTGGGTGGCTGCGATATCTTCATCCACAATGTGAGTTCTTCCGGTGCCGGCGCTACCGGCAATTGGGAAGTGACCTTCCAGACCGATATTATCGGCGCCGTGAAGGCTCTCGAAGTGCTGGAACCGCATCTTGAAAAATCGGACGATGGCTCGGTGATCTTCATGTCATCAACCGCTGCGTTTGAAACATTCGTTGCGCCTCAGGCCTTTAACGCGATGAAAGCAGCGCTGATCACTTATGGCAGCCAGCTTAGCCAGGCGCTTGGTCCAAAAGGCATTCGCGTGAACATGGTGTCTCCGGGCCCAATCAAATTCCCGGGCGGCAACTGGTCTCAGATCGAGGCAGGCATGCCGGAATTTTACGAGATGACCAAAGCAGGCTTTGCTCTTGGTGACTTTGGCGGCGCCGATGATGTCGCACGCAGCGTGGTATTCCTCGCGAGCCCGGCATCGAGCTACACCACCGGTGCGCATCTCGTTATCGATGGCGGCTTTACCAAGCGCGTTCAATTCTAAGCTACACTCCTCTCCCCTTGAGGGAGAGGAAACGGAGACCTGGCAGCTTGCTGCCCTAGTCGAGTTGGAGAGGGGTAGAGGTTTGTTAGGACCTCTCACCCCCTCCCCAACCACTATTTCTTTGTAAAAGCCGAAATCCGGTCATGCATATCGGGACCATGGCCTTCCGATTCCATCACTTCCCACTGCAAGCCCGCATCGAGCGGATCGCCATCGGTTGCCTCTAAAAGCCGTTTATTTGCGGCATGAGAGAAGCCGGAGTTAGAGACAATTTTCTCGGCCAGCTGTGCAATCTCGTCATCAAATTGCGCGATTGGCACGGTATATTCCGCCAGACCAATCCGCACAGCCTCCTCAGCATCTATCATATCCGCCGTAAACATCAGGCGCTTGGCCGTTGCGATACCGACACGGCGCGGCAGGCGCTGGCTCATGCCCCAGACCGGAGTCAATGCCCATTTCGCATGGGTGTCGCCAAAGCGCGCGCTATCAGCGGCCAGAATGAAATCTGCCGCCAACGCCACTTCCAGTGCACCAGTATAGCAATGACCATGCACCGCCGCGATCACCGGTTTGGGAAGCTTTTCCAGCAAACGAAGGGTTTCGGAATGCCAGCCGCGCGAAGGCACTTCTTCACCCTCCGCGATATCGCTCAGATCATGTCCGGCGGAAAAACACTTGCCAGCTCCGCGAACGACAACACAGCCAATCGCATCGTCCTTGCGCAGGTCCGCAACGTGGCTTCGCAATTCGCGAAACATCTCTACAGTGAGCGCATTAAGCTTGTCAGGCCGGTTAAGCGTCAGCATCGACCATCCGTCATGGTCTTCCCGTAATACGCAATCCGTCAAAGCAAATCCTCCTCGGCCGTCAGTATCTAGTTAACCGCCCGGTCTTTGCCATCCCAATAGGGTGCGCGCAACTCACGGCGCAGGATCTTACCCGATGGGTTGCGCGGTAGCTCCGGGATGAAGTCCACGGACTTGGGGCATTTGAAACCGGCAATATTTGTGCGGGCATGTGCAATCAGATCTGCTTCATCCATCTCTGCACCGCCTTTCAACACGACACAGGCCTTGACCGCCTCGCCCCACTTCTCGTCAGGCACGCCGATCACCGCCACATCGGCAATGGCGGGGTGACCATAGATCGCATTTTCAACCTCGGCTGGATAGATATTCTCACCGCCGGAGATGATCATGTCCTTCACCCGGTCGTGGATGTAGAGATAGCCGTCCTCGTCAAAATAGCCTGCATCACCAGTACGCAGCCAGCCGTCACTGTCGATAGTCGCTGCAGTCGCTTCGGCCATGTTCCAATAGCCTTTCATGTTGAACGAAGATCGTGTGGCAATCTCACCCACTTCGCGTGCCGCCACCGTGTTGCCGTCATCATCGATGATCTTCACTTCTACGCCCTGAAGCGGCTTGCCGACCGAACGCATCTTGTCATTGCCATTCGGGTCATGATCCTCTGGCGGCAGAGCGACAATTGTTCCCGATGTCTCTGTCATTCCATACATCTGCACAAATTCGCAGCCGAACATATCTATGCTCTGCTTCATCATTTCGAGCGGAATCGGCGAAGCGCCATAGGTGATATATTTGAGTTTTGAGAAATCCACTTCTCCCACGCGGGGATGATTGAGCAATATCTGGATGGCGGCTGGCACCATGAATATCTTGCTGATCCCATATTGCTCTATGAAATCGAGCGCCTGCGCCGGATCATATTCCCGCACTACAATGGCATGACCGCCGCTATACATATTGCCGAGCCCGGACCCGGTACCGCCGATGTGAAAACAGGGCATGGCAAGCAGCATGGTCTCACCCGGTTGCGATTTCTGCCAGTCAGCCAGATCATCGTCCGTCAGTTTGGAGCGCGCCCCGAAAATAGAATAGCCGGTCATGATCGCCCCCTTGGGGTGGCCGGTTGTTCCCGATGTATAAAGCTGCAGCGCGTCGTCATCTGGCGCGCAAGGCACCATCGGGTCGACATCCGAAAACCCGTCACGCCATTCCGGATAGCCGGCAAATTCTTCAGTCGTCTCTTCAGAGCAGAAGATGGTCTCAACATATTCAAACTGCGGTCTGATCTGCTTCACAAGATCGACAAATTCCGGGCCAATGAACAAGATTTTGGCCTGACAATTGTTGACAATATAGGTGACTTCCGGGCCAGCCAGCCGCCAGTTGACCGGCGTCATCACCGCACCGATCTTGGCCGCACCCAGAAGAATCTCGAAATAGAGATGCGAGTTTTTGCCCATATAGGCGATCCGGTCGCCCTTCTTGACGCCCAGTGAAGCGAGCCCGTTGGCAGCCCGGCTGCTACCTGCGTCCAGTTGGACATAGGTCATCTCGTCCCCTTCAAAGGTGAACACCAGCCCGTCGCCCTGATCCTTGGCCTGTTGCCGGATCACGTCCGCGATAGTGACAATATCTTCTTTCAGCATAGTCCTGTCCTGTCTCTAGCGACCTTCTTATGGTCGATTCTTCTCTCTCTATCTAATCGCGACAGCCGTGGAGACAGCCTAGCATATTGACTAGCCCGATGAGTGACCGTGCACCAAATTCATAGGTGCAATAATGGTGGATTGGGCTAAATTTGAGCAATGCGCGACTTGGCTCTCCATCAAATTACAATGACACAAGGTGGCCCGGCGGGGCTTGTACTGTTCGCGGCAAAAGCGGGTCTGAAGAAAATCTGTCTGTTTACCAGCTCTCCTAAAACAGAGGCCGGTGAGAATATGTTTCCGGTTGTGGCAGCCGGTGATCGAGAAGAATTTCAATCCCTGCTCACCGATCATGGTGTTTCTATCGTCAACGCCGAATATTTCCCGGTCATGCCAGAGATTGATGTCATCGAATATACCGGCGCGTTGGAGCTGGCTGCGGAATTGGGCGCCAAACGTGCCATCACACATATCCATGAAACAGATACCACCCGCATCGCTGATCAACTGGGCGCGCTTTGCGAAACGGTGCGCGGTTTGGGATTGGAAATTGGTTTGGAGTTTACCGGTTTTGCGAAAGGCTGCGACAGTCTTGAAAAAGCAGTGAAACTGCATGAGGCGATGAACCTAGCCAATCTGAGAATCGCCATCGACGCCCTTCATTTGTTCCGGACAGGTGGAACGTTAGAACAACTCAAGGCCGTTGATCCCCGGATCATCGGCTATGCCCAGATATGCGATGGTCCGCATTTTCGACAATCCGATGACTATGTTGAGGAAGCGATGAATCGGATGATTCCTGGTGAGGGTATGTTTCCGCTGCGCGGTCTGATTGATCTTCTGGGAGATCATGTCGATCTGGACATCGAGGTGCCACATTTTGCCCCTGGGCCGCATTTTGATGCAGAAGGCTGGGCCCTTGAGGCAATAGCGGCAAGCAAAGAGTTACTGGAGTGATTGGAGACGATAATGACACATGATAAACTGATCGACCGGGCAACCATTACCGACCATGTGCTGAAATATGCCACCGGCATCGATCGACACCAATGGGATCTGTATCGTTCGATCTTCGCAGATGAAATCACTCTCGACTTTTCAAGCTGGTCCGGTGATCCAGCCAGCACGATGCCAGCTGATGACTGGGTCGCCGGTGTGCGGGCAACGCTGGAACCGTTTGACGCCACCCAGCATGTGCTGACAAATTTCGTCATCACTGTCGACGGCGATCGTGCCACATGCACTTGCTATATGGCAGCGCACCATCATCTCGTCATCGATGGCGATCGACAGATGCAATCCATCGGCGGTTATTATGTGCATGAACTGGAACGAGAGGATGACGGTTGGTTGATCCACAAAACCCAGCTCAACGTGACATGGGAAATGGGTGATCGCGTTCTGTTCGAACTGGCTGCCAAACGAGGGGCAGCTGCGATGGTCTAATGCGGTTGCGTCTTACGCATTTAATGCTAAGTTGTCCGGACAAATTATACAAAGGAATAACACCATGTTTTTCACCGGCCTCTCTGCCTTGACGCTCGCCGTCGGATCGCAACATGGCGCAATGCTGGATCAGCAATTGCTTGGTGTTTATACAAATGAAGAGCAAGCCTATTTTGAAAAGGATGCGGGCCGGACTCCACCACCGTGGATTTCGCTAAAAATCGAAAAGCAAGACGATGGACTGATCGTCACACGCACAGATGCATTCGGCAAAGCGGTTGCAACCCCGTTGAAAGGACATGCTGCCGAAGGCGTGGAACGCGACAGCCTGACACTGGGTGGATGCACGCGCTATTTTGATCGTTCGGATACCGGCTGGACCTATAGCAAGCTGCAAAACAGGAAAGCCTGTCTGCAGGATTATCAAATCATTGGTGTAAAAAAGGACGGATTGAAACTGCGCTTTGCCGATGGCACCGAAACCCAATTGAAACGCGCCCGCCCTGTCGAATGCTGGGCCGCAGCGAAGAAGATCGAACCCAAGGCAGATGGCAGCCCGGACTGGTTGTTCGTCCAAAAACTGAGCCTGCATGATCAAGGCGGACGGGTCATGATCGGAGGGGGAGAGAGCGGAGCGGAACCGTTAATCCTGCGCATGCGAGCGGTCTATTGGCCGAAACCCAGCACTAACCGCCCGAGCATGGTTCTTTATGTCCACAAACCCGACAATCCCGACAGCGCCGTCAGCTATAGCTGGGCCGATATCAATGCCAGTCGGGTTGGCCTAAACCTGCGTTGGATGCAGGCCAGTTGCACGATCAAAGGTGCCGAGAGAGCTTCGGATGTGACGAGCCAAAATTTCCGCGGCTGATCATTGGGACGGTGGTGCAAACAGCGCCGGATCAATTTCCGCATTCACCTTGGTCTCTGTCCAGAAAACCTCATTGGATTTGCGCCCATCATAATAGAGCGTGACATGACGCGCCTGTAGCCAACGCGGATCTTCGAGACGCACGAAATCATCATAAACCCGCAAATGCCAACCCCTTGGCGTGCGAAAGCCCATGGTGCGGATAGCATAGCTTTGCTGGTCAATGCCGAAAAGGGTTTTGCCGCCCTTTGGATCGGTTAGCTCGACCATGTAGAGCGCATGGCCGCCGACGTCGTCATCTGGCAAGCGGGTGGCGACAAAGCCGGGCTTGTTAGCCTGACGGATAATCCCGAAACCAAAATTGCTCGCCCAGAACTTGTCCGCGTCTGCCTTGGGCGTGATCCCGCGTTCCGTCCAAGTGGTTTCTCCATCATAGCCCACTTCGAAGATCAGCTTGTCCGTATCTTTAGCGATGATACGGACCTTGCCATCGGCGCCATGGGCAACAGTACGATCGGGATCAAAGACGCGCCACATTCGGTAACTGCTGGCTCTGGTGCGCGGTTCGTGGCCTTTGGGTCCATAGAAAACGGCGTGACCGGACAAGGTCAAAGTCCGGGCATTGGCCCAATCATCACCACCCGCCGCTCCCCGGGCCATTGCCAATATCGCAGCACCCTCCAGCGGCTCATCCGCCGCTCCCACGGGAACCGCCATTATCGCTAAGACCGTCACTATCAAATAGTTTAGATATCTGTTCACCTGACCGCCTTTTCTTATTTGTCCGGACAAATTTACCTTGCCTTGTACCGGTGGTTTCTGTCAACATATGAACATGAAACAAGACGGTAGATATGCGATAAATGGGCGGGCAATCAGTAGGCGCGCTTTTATCGGTGGTGCCAGCGCGTCTCTTGTCGCCTGTGCCGCACCGCGCATGGCATGGGGCAAAACTACCGCAGATGTGATTGTGATCGGCGCCGGACTGGCGGGATTGCACGCAACCTGGCAGCTGGAACAGGCCGGATTGAAAGTCATGTTGCTGGAAGGCAATAATCGGACTGGCGGACGGCTATATACGCTGGACAACCTGCCCGGAACGCCCGACGCCGGCGGTGTCCAGATTGGCGCCGCCTATAAGCGCTTCAACACCATTGCCGATCGATTGAGCGTCGAGCGCTATCTGCCCGAAAGCGGTCAAGGCGGTTATCTTTATAATGTCCGGGGGCAGAATTTCCTGAAGGATCAGTGGCCGGACCTGCCGCAAAATATGCTGGCGGATGATGAGAAGGAGACGAGCCCGGATGCACTTTTTTTCTCCTATATGCGCAAACTGCCGGCGCTCGAAACGACCACCGACTGGATGTCTCCGACAATCACCGCGAAGGATATCTCCCTTGCCAGCTGGTTAAAGGCGCAAGGTGCATCAGGTGAAGCGATGCGTTTCATGAACGCCAATCTGAACGGTCGTACGCTAGAAGAAATGTCGATGCTCCACATGCAGCGGACGCTTTCCATGTTCAGCACTGCGCGCAAGGCAAATCCCGGACCGACCAAATTTATCCGCGGCGGGTCTCAGCGTATGACTGATGCCATGACCAATGCCATAAATTCGGATATCATATTAAACGCCCCGGTGTCGGCAATCGAGGACAAGGGTGATGGCGTGGAAGTCAGCCTGACCGACGGACGCAAATATGGAGCGCGTCAGGTAATTTGCACAGCCCCTTTCAGCACCGTCAGAAATATGAAAATCGACGCCGCCCTATCGCCAGACCTGCGCGATACCATCCGGCAACTGCCCTATACAAAGGCCAGTTTTGTTTTCCTGCGCGCGTCCGATGCCTTCTGGAAAGATGATGACCTACCGGAATATATCTGGAGTGATGACCCGCTAATCGGCCGGGTCTTCACGCTGAACAGCGACCCGCCATTGCTCAAGATATGGGTCAACGGCCCCGCTGCAGAAGCTCTCGACAAGATGGAACCGCAACAGGCTGCCGCCGAAATAATCACACGCATTGAGAAGATCAGGCCATCGGCAAAAGGGAAATTGTCCTATCTCGACACGTTCAGCTGGCAAAAGGAGCCTTTTGCACGCGGTATCTATCACCATATTGGAACGGGCCTCGGCGCCGCCCTTGCCAGCACCGTCCAGCATCAGGGCGAGCGGCTTCATTTTGCCGGCGAACATATGACACAAAACTGGCCTGGTATGGAAGGTGCGCTCGAAACCGCTGAAAGAGCAGCAGCGAGAGTGCTGGCCCTTGTCTAGCAGAGAATTGGGAAGCCATGGGTGACAGTCCAAAAACGCTAACCAGTCGCCGCGCATTTATTACTGCGGTAACAGCAACAGGTCTTGCGACTTCAGTGGCAGGCAACGCCATGTCACGTTCCGGTCATCAAGAGCCAAGGTCCACGAACACCGCCCAGACTTTCGTTCTGGTCCATGGTGCCTGGCATGGCGGCTGGTGCTGGCGCGATGTCCGGTCGCAACTGGAAGCACAAGGTCACCGGGTATTCACGCCGACGCTGACCGGCCTCGCGGAGCGTGCGCATCTGTTGTCGGCGGATATCGGGCTCGATACGCATATCACGGACATCACGTCGCTGATCGGCTATTATGATTTGAATGACATAGTGCTAGTCGGTCACAGCTATGGCGGGATGGTGATTACAGGTGTTGCTGACGCAATGAAGGATCGGATCAGCGAGATTATCTATCTCGATGCCGCCATGCCGAATGCTGGCGAAACAATGATCACGCAAGGACCAGAACGCAGCCCGGCAGTCGTCGAACAAACCCGCAAAACATTGGAAAGCTTGGCGCCCGACGGTATTGCCATGGCCGCCTTCCCGCCTGATATTCTCGGCATTCCGAAAGATCATCCCGGCTATGAATGGGTCGCACAGAAACTGACACCCCATCCGCTGAAGACATGGTTGGACCCGATCCAACTTGAAAATGGTGGATCGCTGGACTTGAAGCGCAGTTACATCCATTGCACCGCGCCGGTCCTGACCAATAGCAGCTTTCCCTATCATGCCGCGCAGGTCCAAACAGACCCAAGCTGGACCTATCATGCGCTGGCCACTGGCCATGACGCTATGATCACGGCACCCGGCGAACTCGTGGCAATTTTAACCGGGTAAGGGAAGCGCACTATATTCTATCCGCACCGCAAATATCAAAAAAAGGCGCCTCCTGAGAGACGCCTTTTTATCTATGGGCATTGCCAGTCTAGTTGAACCTATATTTCAACTTGATGCCAAATTGCCGCTTGTCACGCAGGCCAACACGGTCGCCTTCGCGGCCAAAGTTGAAGAACCCGCCGGGAAGTGCACGGGTACCAAAGCTTGTATCCGCAAAGTTGAAGGCCGTTGTCGGGGCGTCTTCGTTCAGAAGATTGGTGACGAAAAATTCGATACCCGCATTCTGGCCCGTCAGGCCCAGGCGAAGATTGACATCCGTTGCTTCCTCGACCTCGGCGACATTGGCATTGCTGTCGAAATAGTCGCCCGTAAAATAAAGGTCGCTGCGCAAATACCAGCTATCGAAAAAGCCGCCAAAACCATTGAAATCATCCTCATAGGTTGCGCCCAATGAGAGCGTCAAAGGTGGGAAGCGCGGTGCCCGTTGTCCGGAAATATCTGCATTGGGGCCAAAGATATCGCCAAAATCTCCCGTTCCACCGTCGGCAGGAAAGGATGAAATCTTCGCATCAATATAGGCAAAAGAGCCCTGCATGGACAGGTTTTCACTGACGTTCACTGTCGCATCGAACTCGACACCGTAGATATTGGTACTCGCCCCGTTCGACGTGAAGTTGACCGTACGAACCGGATTGGGCGCTCCTGGATCCGTGTCGGTTATCACCTCAATGGAGCTGAAAATTTCGTCGCTCCGTTTCATGTAAAAGGCGGCGAGGTTGAAAGCAAAGATACCGCTAGGATGTTGTTGCTTCCATCCGAATTCATAGTTGGTCAGCTGTTCTTCGCCAAAAAGCACTCTGGCATCGGGTGCCAAAGCGGCCAGTTCGGCCAGTTGCTGTGCATCCAGTCCAGCGATCTGTGGATTGAAGCCGCCTGGCAAGTTGCCTTCGCTGTAGGTTGCATAGAATGTCGTGTAATTTGACGGCTGATACCGCAACGTTCCGCGTGGCAGGAAGCTGTTAATTTCACCTGGCGAGATCGGCGTCGCTAGACCGTCATTTACCTCGGGATTGCTGAATTCGTCTTTCTGGAAACGGCCCTCGAGCGTGATCGATATCTGGTCCGTAATTTGGTAATCCAGCGAACCAAAAAAGCCCAGAGTTTCAGCACCCGACACAAAGGGATCAGACCGGAAAATGTCACCAAAGAAGATCGGCGGACCAAAAAAACTTGCCGTTCCGCCCAGTTCATCAATATCAATTTTGACGTAGCTCGCTCCGGCAGAGAGATTCAAGCTATCATCAAACAAAGATGCCGACAGGCGCCCTTCAACCGTCACATCTTCTGTTTCACGTGCGGTAAAGCTCGTGAAACTATTGTCGGGAGTTGAATCAAAGTCTGTGTAAAAACCAAATCTTTCCTTGTTATATCCCGCCAGAAAACTGAACTCGATATTGTCAGTCAGGTCCGCAGATCCAACTGCGCTCAGACGCAATGAATCAAGGTTCAAACCGAAATCATCCACCGTCGTCGGATTATATTTGAAATCAAATATCGCGTCACTTGGATCGGAACGCCCATCATTCAAAAAGCCGAGAAATGCCTGAAGGTTTTCCGGAGCTGTGTTCAGCCCGATGCGATCGGCAGGAGGCTCCGTGATCCGTCCGCGGAAAACCGATTCCCCGCGGCCACCACCCGGCGAAGGCACCACCGAATCCGTTTGATCGGCAATTCCGTTTACGAACTGAAAGCCCCCGAAATTGTGCTGGCTGGTACCAAAGTACAAAACGGAAGCGGCCGGACCGTCATCAATTTCCTGATAAGACCCTCTCAATTTGAGGCGGATGCCGTCGCTTGGTTCGATCAGCAACGTGCCCGCGATCGACCATTGCGATTCATCGCCAAGCCGCTGCCCAGGGACAGCAACATTGTCAAAATGGCCGTCTTTCGTATCATAATTACCGCTCAAGCGAAAAGACAGACCGTCTGTAATCGGTCCTTCTACCCCTGCCGCGAAATTATATTCATCCCGGGTGGCCGCCGTGACGCTCAGATCAACCTGGAACTCGTCGCTGGGATCCTTGGTCACATAGTTGATCGCACCAGCAAAAGTGTTGCGGCCAAACAAAGCCGATTGCGGACCTTTGATAATTTCCACCCGTTGCAATTCATTAATACCAATGGTCTGCGCGCCGCCGCTGAGGAATACGCCATCCAGAAATACCGTTGCTGTCTGCTGCAAGCGGTTGCCGCTGATCAACGTAATGCCGCGAAACCGTGGCGTTGAGTTAATGCGCGCCGTGCCATTAGTATTATCGCCAAAGGGTTCAACAAAAGCACCCGGTGCCGCCTTGGTAACCTCTGTAATATCCTGGAAACCAGCGCCTTCAAGCTCCGTTTCGCCAATGACGGTAACCGCCAAAGGCGCGTCCAACAGTGTCTCTTCTTTCTTACGAGCGGTAACTATGATGACATCGGAATTGTCATCAACACCTTCTTCAGCCGCATCTTGTGCGTAAACGGGCGAACTGCTTAGAATCGTCGCCGATAACAGCGCAGCCTTCAATATTAATCGCATCCCCACATCTCCCCTTGATTTATTTGTCCGGACAATTTTGTTATAATCCAGATTCCACCGATCGACTAATTTGTCCAGACAAATTTTGAAAACCGCCAAAGTTTTCCGCTTTGGCGCGATATTTGTGCCTAGTTTGCATCGCAAATCAGAAAAAACCCGCCGCCAGAACATGGGCAGCGGGTTTTTAAGGGGAGAAAGCCGACTAGTATTTCGCCGAGAGGATTAGCCCGAAGCGACGACCAGGACGTAGGCCAGCGATGAAACTCCGCCGGAAATTGTCACTGGAATCCGCGTACCGGATAATTTGCGCCACAGCATCTTCATCCGTAAAGTTCTTCACATAGGCCTGGATTTTGAAATTATCATTCTCAAATCCCAATCGTGCATCGGCTACGGCGGAGCCGCCGGTTTTGGCTAGATTGTGGACTTGTGCAAAACTGCTGGAAACAACGGTTATATTAGCGCCCGCAAAAAATTCCCAATCGCCACTGCCAATCGGTGTGCGGTAATCGGCATCCACGAAAAACTGATGCACAGGTGCCCGCGGTATCCGCTTTCCGTCAATGGAACCGAACACCGCTTTGGCATCCGTACAACCACCAAGCTCGGGGAACTGAAAGCCGGTTGAGCAATTATTCAAACCGTCATCTGCCACGTCATTGAGGACGCCTTGGTTTTCGTCAAACCCGGAAGTAAATTTGCTGTCCGCCAGCGCATAGTTTGCGGTGAACGTCCAGTTTGGATTAGGCCGCGCGAGCAGCTCAACTTCCAGACCCAGTACCCGGGCATCACCAGCATTTACGATCGCGGAGACCGCATTGGCCGCCGACTGGACATTCTGGGTCAACTGGTAACCGGTTATGTCATTGTAAAAAGCCGCCGCGTTGAAGATAAGTTTTCCGTCGGCGAACGTATTTTTAGTACCGATTTCAAAAGCATCGACCTCTTCTTCCTCATAAGAAGGCACGCCTGCATTAATTGCGGTCACACCATTAAAGCCTCCGGGCTTTTGACCCTGTCCGAAATCTGCATAGATCAGATTGTCCGGGGTAATCTTATAGTCCAGCGTGATCCGTGGAGAAAATTTCTTGAAAGTCTCGCGAACCATAACGGGCGCCGGAAAGGGATCTCCTTCATCACGATCAATGGTCGACTGCCGCACGCGCTCTGACGCGTAACGGCCTTCAACACCCAAGGTCAGTCGATCCGTGATATCAAAACTGGCGGATCCGAAAATTGCCCAGTTGCGAATATTCTGGCTGTTGAGATCGCGGGAGTTAGGTGTGGATGGCCCGGGGAACAAAAGTTGATCCGCATCCACCAACGAATCGCAATTGGGATTGGCTACACAAATCGCCTGCTCATTCGCCAGAGCAGCGTTATAACTTGCAGCAGCAAGGGCTGCAGCATCTGCAGGCACTACCCGAATATCTTGGCTGTCACTATCCTGGTCGAAATAATAACCGCCAATCAGGAAATCAAAGCGATCGCCATCATAAGCCAGGCGCAATTCTTGCGACCAGTCTTCAGTTAGCGTGTTGTTAGAGAATGAAAAGTCAACCGACGAACCGACAAAATTAAATGGAAAAATCGGACCGGCCGGGCCGAAACCAATTGGAGCACCTCCTGGAAAACGCGCGAATATAGCGGTTTCGAAACTGGTCGGCGAATAGTCACCGTCGGTGTTCAAAATTTCCCGGCGATAATTATACCCGGTCAATGAGGTTAAAGTGACCTGATCGCTAAATTCATAATCCATGCGGAAGGCGGCGTTGAACGTCTTGGCTTCCAGTCCAACATCATCCGGGTCGGCAAATTGTCGTGTATAATCTGTGTTTATCGCTTGCGGTCTGATGGTGCCGCAGAAATAACGGCCACCACCGCCATATAGCGCACCATTGTCGGTGAAACAGTTATTGGCACTGGTATCCTGAGCGAAAATCGCAGGCTGACCGTCATCGGTGCGGTTGTAGTAAGTCCGAAGCGAAGCGGTAAAGGGCCCGTCATTGTCGAACTGGAATGCACCGGAGAAAGAGTAAGATGACTGATCGCCAACTTTCTCGCCATCAAACAAATTGGTAAACTCTCCGCCAAAATCATAAAAACGAGCGGACACTGCGGCGCTGATCGAGTCAGTTATTGGCCCTCTAATACCGCCGGTGATTTCGTACCGGTCATTCTCTGAAACATCGAGGGTGATATTACCTTCCAGCTGATCAGCTGGTCCCTTGGAGATGATATTTATCGCACCAGAATAGGTGTTACGACCATAGAGTGCGCTTTGCGGTCCTTTGACGACCTCTATCCGTTCAATATTGTCGACATTATAGTCACCAATCGAGCCGCTAAAATAGATACCGTCAATGAATACGGCGACACCGGAATCGCCCAGAATATTGGCCTGGCCGCGAATAACCGGCCGATTGGAGTCGCGTCCAAAGCTATCATCAAATGTCAGTCCCGCGGTCACACGGGAAATGTCGGCAACGCTGTCCAGCGCCAGATTATCAATGGAGTCAGACGTCACGACGGCGATGGTTGACGGTACTTCCTGTAAGTTTTCCGACACTTTTCGTGCCGTGACAATGATGACATTCGAATCATCCTCAACCGACACATCATCTGCGGGCAAATTTTGCGCATATGCCGAAACCGGAACAGCGGCAGTTGCTGCCAGAAGCGCAGCTTTAAAGATATTTTTCATTTTTCCTCCCTGATACCAGCGGTTGCCAGCTTACTCTCTTCCTCAGGATTAAACTTTCACTATCAAGATAATTTGTCCAGACAAATTATTGATCACTGCTATTTGAACGCAAAGACTGTCACAAAAATACAACGCTTACGTGCAACGCGGAAAGAAAGCATAGCAGATCAGATTAATCCTATCCGATAATTTGTCCGGACATTTCCTAGATATTCTGATACGCAATGCGAAATTGGGATCGAGGGACGTTGGATGCGGATTTATCGGAACTGTATTTTTTTGACCTATGTGTCGTTTATCGCGCTTTTCTCCGCCGCCAATGTAGATTCGGCAAAATCCGGCATATCCTTTCCGGTTGAAACGCCTGCCATCAGAATAGAACGCGACTTTATCGCTGGACCGTTGGGCCAGGTCCATGTGCGCATCGCACGCCCCGAGACAGAATCCCCAAAACCCCCGCTAGTACTATTCCACCCCACACCTTATTCCAGTGATTATTTCCTCAAGTTCATGCGGCGCATGGCAAGCGATCGGACAGTCATCGCCATTGATACACCCGGCTATGGCGATTCGGATCGGCCAAAGGAGTTGCAATCCATTAATGGCTATGCCGAATCTGCAGCGACCGTCCTCAAGGCGATGGGATATGGCGGCAAAAAGGGACAGCCGGTTGATCTACTCGGTTATCACACAGGCACCCTGATCGCGACAGAGCTTGCCATCCAGCATCCTGGCCTCGTCCGCAGGCTGGTCCTACCCGGCCTACCCTTCTTCACCGGCGCTGAGCGCAAAAAGGCCTATCAAGCCAACGCCAAGCCTGAACAAGTTGCGTCAGACGGCTCTCATCTCGCCAAAAAATGGGATTTTGCCAAAGCAGCGACCACAGCTGGTCTGTCCCTGGAGCGCGCGCAGGAGCATTTTGGTGACATGATGCAATGTTATCCGCATTGTTGGGAAGCCTATCACGGCGTCTTTACCTATCCTGCCGAAGAGCGTTTCCCGAACGTCGAGCAGCCTGTCCTGCTGATCACCAATGACGGTAGCCTCAAACAAGAGACAGAGGCAGCCTTGCCCTTGTTCCCGCAAGCCACGCTAATACATATCAATGGTATCACGCTGGGCGGCTTCGATCTCGCTCCGGAAAAATATGTCACGGTCATCCGTCCGTTCCTGGACAATGATCCCCCCAATATGAGCGAGAAATGAGAGGAATTTTATCATGGACCAAAAGGACGGTGTTTCACGGCGCAGCCTCTTTTCAGCGGGCGCGGGTCTGGCGGCTGGAGCTGCATTAAGCTGGACTGATTTCGCCCATGCCGCCAAGAAAGGCGGACCGGACAAGATCAGCATCACGCCAGATGGCCGTTATGAAACGGTGCCATTGGCCAGAGATATCATTTCGCTAGGTGTCGCCCAGGCGCGGGTCGTACCGGTCGAGCTCAGTAACCTGAAGCAGACCCGCCGCGCCAATGTGCAGCATATGATGGACCTGATCGACGCTGCAAATGGTTTTTCCGGTCCGAAAGATCTGATCTTCTTTCACGAATTTCCGATTACCGGCTATTATCATAAGTGGAATATCCAGGACGCGCGAAAGGCGGCCATCGAGATACCTGGTGAAGAGACGGAGATGCTCGCCAGCAAGGCCCGCGAATATGGTTGCTGGCTCGTTTTCGGCTCCTATGTGCGCGATCCGGACTGGCCGGAAAGCCTGCTGTCCATCACCACAATCATGAATAGCAAAGGTGAGATTGTCGACAAGCACTGGAAGGCCCGCAACATAAAGGGCTTTTTCGGGGGCGATTTCGAACTGTTTACCACCACCATTTATGATGTGCTGGACCGCTATGTCGAAATGTACGGAGCCGACGCGGTTCTCCCTGTCACACGTACGCCAATCGGTAATATTGCGACTAGCTCGGTACAGCGCGAACCGGAACTCTTCCGGGCCTTTGCGATGAAAGGCGCGGAGATTATCCTGCGCACCGCGACGGGCGGTTTTAACCCCATCGATATGCAGGCGACCAGCCTCTATAATGGCGTCTATACAGCGGTAGCGAACAATGCCGCATCGCCGGAAAACCCCTATTATTTTGCTGATGCTGGCGGTGGTGGGTCGGCCATTTACGCGCCCGATGGTGATGTCATGAATATCGCCGAGACCGCTTTTGAAACACTGGTTTCTGCGCGCATCCCGATCGCCAATTTCAGGGCGCGTAACCGCCAGCCGATTGTTCATAGCGAGCTGTTCCTGCCGGTGTTCGAGCAGTATCGATCCCGCTATGGTCCCAATCTTTTTGCCGAATATCAACCCAAGGACACACGGGATTCCGGGCGCTATTTGCGCGACAAGGCAAGGTGGCCGAAATAGTGTAAAATAGCGGTTGCAATCAGCTGTCTCTTGCGTAATTTGTCCGGACAACTTTTGAAGGGGACTCGCCCATGCCGGCCTATATGATCGTTACTGCGAAAATTTCAGATCGCGACAAATTCATCAAGGGCTATGGCGCTGCTGCCGGTGCTCTGGTTGAGAAGTTCGGCGGACGCTATATCTTGCGCGGCCCGGGAGCAGAGCTTCTGGAAGGCGGTTTTGGCGACGGCGCGTCGATGGTGATTTCAGAATGGCCCGACAAAGCCGCCGTTCATAAATTCTGGAACAGTCCGGAATATCAGGAAGCCAAGAAGCTGCGCGCTGATATCGCCGATTGCCAGGTCCTCGTCATAGAAAGCCCGAAAATCGCATGACTGATATTATCAAACGCACGACGTTGATGGTTCGTGACGGGGATGCCGCGTCGAACTGGTATGAAACCGTCTTTGGCATGACCAAGTGGATGGACACGCCCTTCACCCTGTCCGGGACGCAGCTCGCCGCCGGTAAAAAGGGTGACAAAACCCGCCTGATCATCCTGAAATGCGAACATGACATGATCGGCATGATCGGCCTGCTCGAATGGCTCGATCCCAAGCAGGATGCACCGGAAGAGCTGCCCACCGAAATCCAGTTTGGCGCACCGGTTTTCGTCGTCGCATCGGAAGATGCAAAAGGCGCGGTAGAACGGGCCCGTTCGCTCGGTTCCACCATCCATAGCGAACCACGCGAATGGAGCGTGACCGGTGCTGATGGCAAGCAAAAGGATATGATCGGCTGCTCCTTCTGGGATCTGGATGGCTATTTCTTTGAAGTGAACCAGGTCGTGAAGGTTCATGACTGAGTGACCGGCGCCGGTTCCTCTCTTTCCGACTTTGATGGCCTGTCTGCGGGCAAGCAGATTGACGACGACGCCAATTATCAATGGCGCGTTGCGGCTCGGCCCGTTGGTAATGTTGTCCCGTCAGATTTTGAATGGGCGGTCACGGACATACCGGAACCCGGCGAAGGCGAAGTACTGCTCAAGACCCACTATCTCGGCCTCGCTCCTGTCATGCGCTTCTATATGCAAGGCACGGGCGCTGCCGGCGAGCGGGTGCTGGAGCCCGGTGATGTCATCCATGGCCGCGGCGTCGCGCAAGTCGTCAAGTCCCGCCACCCCGACTGGCGTGAGGGCGAAATGGTACAGGGCCAGATGGGCTGGCAGACTTACAAGGTCTCCAAAATGACGCCGCAGGAAAAATTCTTCCGGATGCCGGCCAACGGCTTGCCCGCGGCTCTCGGTTCCGGCGTATTGGGTATGACGGGCCTCTCGGCTCATGCCGGGCTCTTTGCCTGCGGCGATCCCAGAGAAGGTGACCGCATGGTGTTATCCGGAGCCGCTGGCGGTGTTGGATCGATGGTCAGTCAAATGGCCGCAAGTGTAGTTGGCTGTGATGTTATCGGTATGGCGGGTGGCCCCGAAAAATGCACCTTCATTCTCGAACATGGCTGTTCCCACGCGATTGACTATAAATCCGAGAATATCGAAGCGAGACTGGACGAGCTGCGGCCTGATGGCATCGACCTGTATTTTGACAACGTCGGCGGCGAAACACTGGAGGCCTGTCTCGAACGCTTGAGGCTTCACAGCCGGGTCGTGCTGTGCGGATCGATCAGTGAATATACGCGAAACAAGCCGTTCAAGCTGTCCAACTATACCCGACTGCGCGCCACCGAAACGCGAATGCAGGGCTTTTTTGTCTATAATCATCTGGACCGCTGGGATGCGGTGATGGATGATCTGGCGGGATGGATTCATGACGGCAAGCTGAAGCCCGTGCAGGATGTCGAAAAGGGTTTTCAACATATGCCCCGGGCGCTGGCAAACCTCTATTATGGCCAGAATGTCGGGGTGCAATGCTGCTCGGTTCGCGGTGAGCCAGAGACGTGGAATTGAGGGAGAATATTAGTGGGTGAGAAACAACAGACGCGATTTCAGCGCGGCAATTTTGTCGTGGCCGATATCGACCGGGCGCTGACTTTTTACCGCGATGTGCTGGGGTTCGAAGAGACCTTTCGCAAAGGCCATAATCCCGACAGCTATTCCTTTCCGGTATTTGAAATACCAAAGGAAGCAGAAATCGGCTTTTCGATCCTTTCGCTCCCCGGCCAGCCGCGGGTCATGGCTCTGTCCGAGGTCAAGAACGTTCCTCTGGAACCTGTCCCCCATCCTCGGCGCGGTGCGATCGTGCTGGATGTCGCGGATCCCGATGCGGTGATGGAAGGCGCGCGAAAACTGGGCCTGAAAGTGTATGAAGAAGGACGGCTTGAAACCCATGACGGGCGCATCGGGCGCGAGATTGGTATTGTCGATTTCGATGATAATCTGGTGGTCATCTATCTCATCCCGGACGCGCAATAATGGCCAGTCAAACCGAAGCGGTCGCTGCTCCATCCAAACCCTATCCCAGCGCCGCAGCAGGCTGGTTTCTGGTTGTCATGTTGACCATCGCGTATATTTTCAGCTTTGTGGATCGCTACATCCTCGGTCTGTTGATCGAACCGATCAAGGCGGAGTTCGATCTGTCCGACCGGCAAATTGGCTGGCTGCTCAGCGCATTCACATTGGTCTATGGCTTTGTCGGCATCTTCATGGGCTGGCTGATTGACCGCGGCAAGCGCATCTGGATTGTGTCTATTGGGGTTGCCTTGTGGTCTGCGGCGACTGTCGCGACCGGCATGGCCAAAAATTTCTTTCAACTTTTCGCTGCCCGCATGGGTGTTGGTGTCGGCGAAGCGACGCTTAGCCCGGCGACATTTTCCATGATTGGCGACAGTTTCCCGACCGAGAAGCGCGGCAAACCTATTGCCTTTTATTCCTCGGCACTTCCCATTGGTGCCGGCCTCGCTTCCTTGCTGAGTGGTGCGATCATCGCCTGGACCGCGGCGAGCGGCAGTCAGTCCCTACCCTTTTTTGGTGAGCTGTCACCATGGCGTTTCACGCTGATTATTGTGGGCCTTCCCGGGATGATCTTTGCGCTCTTCTTCCTGTTCATGAAAGAACCGGCACGGCGTCCGGTAGCCGCATCGGAAGAGGTGATCAGCGGCAGCGGTTTTTTCGACGCCCTCAAATATATCTGGCGCAACAAGACCCTCTATATCGGCTTCGTGCTGATTATCTGCACCATGACGACCATCGCCTATAGTCAGGGCTTTCTGGCACCGACCTTTGAACGGACCTGGGGATGGTCGGCGCAGAAATATGCGTTTGTCAACGGCGTCGCACTCTTGATCATCGGCCCGGCCAACATGATGATCATGGGCACGATTTCCGATTGGTGGACAAAGAAAGGCGTGCAGGATGCGTCCTTGCGCATCCTTTATATCGGCTTTTTCATCATGGTGCCGACCGCCGCCATTCCTTTGTTCATGCCTAGCGCAGAATTGGCCTTTGCAATATTGTGTATCAATACGGTCGGTATTGGGATTGTGTCTGCCATCGGCGTGACATCCTTGCTCGTCATCACGCCTGCGCAAATCCGTGGACAGGTGGTCGCGCTCTATTATCTGGCGATCAGCTGGTTCGGTTCGCTGGGCCCGATTGCAGTTGGCGAACTGTCGAGCAGTGTATTTGGCGAAGATAATCTCCGCTATGCTGTGGCAACCGTACCGCTCATCTTTGGCCTCGTGCCGTTTTTGATGATGCCTTTGACGCGGCGGCTATACCGCGAGCAAATGGTGCGTTTGGGCGCGGCCAGCGAATGATCCGCAAGGGCTATAGTGATGGCCCGTTCGGTCAAATACACTGGCGGATGCTTGCACCGGAAGGCACGCCAATAAAACCGGACCTGTATTGCCTCCATCCGGCCCCGTTTAGCGGGCTCGCCTTTACCACCATCATGCCGCATCTCGCGCAGGATCGCCGTGTCTTTGCGCCGGATTTTCCCGGCCATGGTGGCTCCGACGCTTTCAAGGAAGAACCGGTCATAGAGGAATATGCCGCGGCGATGATGGCGGTGGTCGAGGAACAGTCGGGTAGCGGACGGGTCGACCTGATGGGCTTTCACACCGGCAATCTTGTTGCGGCTGAAATGGCGCTGACCGCGCCCGAAAAAGTCCGGCGTCTGGCACTGGTAGACGTGCCCGCCTTTGATGCCGAAACGAGCGCCAAATTTCTCAACGCCAGCGCCAAGACGTTCGCAATCACACCCGAACTCTCTTGCCTTGAAGGACCATGGGAGCGCGGAATGACCAAACGGATCGAGAGCCAGACGCTGGAGCGCAGCTTTGAGATGTTCACCGAGCAATTGCGCCCCGGAAGATTGATGAACAAGGCCTTCCATGCGGCGTTCAGCTATGATGTTGACGCAAAATTACCGACGATCACGCACGAGACGATGATATTGGCCTCGCAATCGGGACTGCTGGACGCAACCCGTCATGCGGCCGACATCATGCCTGGCGTTACAATCATTGAGCGGCTGGATATCAAGTGCGCTGTCCTTGACGAAGCAGCAGAAAAAACGGCAACGGAAATATTGAAATTTCTGGACAGGACGAGACCATGAAGGCCTTTGCCATCTATTGCACCGACAAACCGGGCACCGAACAAAAGCGCCTCGACACACGCGGCGCGCATTTTGACCATATCGAAAAGACCATTGATAATCTGTTTGTCGCAGGACCTCTTAAAAACGCGCAGGGCGATACCGTAGGATCGTTGTTGATCGTCAAGGCCGAGACAGCAGAAGATGCCCGTGCGCAGCTGGAAGCCGATCCTTATTTTCACGCAGATATCTGGGCCGATATTCGCATTACGGAATTTACCGCCGCCGCTGGCGACTGGATTGGCGGCAAGATATGGTAGGCCTTCATAATCCCTGAGGAGATCCGAAAATGACCCGCATCACGCCGCTAACCATGGATGAATTGCCTGATGAGACGCAGGCCGCTCTCAAATTTTCTGAAAACCTGATGGGCTATGTTCCCAATTCGGTGATGACCATGGCGCACTGGCCGGAATTGCTAGGTGCATTTCGGGGGCTGGTAAGCGTGATCTATGGCGACAGCGCAATCGATAATGGCTTGAAACGCCTGATCGGAGCGGTGGTCAGCGCGGCGGCCGGGTGCCAATATTGCAAGGCGCATACAACATTGGGCGCCCGGGATGTCGGCGTGGATGAGGAGAAGGTGAAAGCGGTCTGGGACTATCAATCCAGCGACCTGTTCAGCGCAGCCGAACAGGCGGCGCTGGACCTAGCCTTTGCCGCCGGACAGGTGCCCAATGCGGCAACCGACGCGCATTTCGCCGCGCTTGACACCTATTATGACGAACGCCAGAAAACCGAGATTATGGCCGTGATTAGCATGTTCGGCTTTCTCAACCGGTGGAATGACAGCCTTGCAACGGAGCTTGAGGACAAGCCGTTTGATTCTGCGAGCACGCTCTATTCGCCTGATCAATGGCAGGCGGGACAGCATCGCCGCTAAACCATCGGTCAGCAGTTAACCGATCTCGATCAGTTCCAGCAATTCCCCAGCCGGACCAAGTGCCGTCGCGGTCCGGCGTTCCCGATATAGCGGCCCTGCCCGCACCTTTGGCGGTGCGATCCAGTCAATTGTGATCTTATCCAGATTGTCGACAGCCAGTGTCACCAGCGCATTGCCCGGCGGCAACATGCCGCCGTGTCTCGGCCGCGACATCGCCTCTTCCGGATAATCATCCACCTCGACAATCGGCAATCGGTCATTCTGGACCATGGTGAGATCAGATACCGTGCCCGCAGGCTTCCCGAACGCGTCGTTGATCATACTATATTCCAGCGTATAGGTATCGCCCACCGTCAAATGCAGCTGGTCGCGATACCAATCCACGGTTCCCGAACGATCCGGCGTCGCCAATATCACTATGAAAATATGGTCGGTCAGCGACCGGGCCTTGGGCAAATCGGTCGAAGGCGTATCTTCGCGCACTTCGTTGAGATAGACCATTTCCCGGCCGGTTCCGAGAACTTGCATCGGCACGAAAAAGGGTAACCCCTCCAGCTCTTTCGGCGGCCCGATAATATCAAAGCCGCTGCCTTTCAGTCGGTCAGGCCAGCCAAATACATCCTCGACTGTCAGTTCATAAGCCGCCCATCCATAAGTGGTGGTCGGCTTGAAATCCGGATGATCGGGCTGTTCAACCAAACGAATGAAACAATCGGCTCCGCTGGTCGGTTGCAGCACCGCCATCGGAGCCCCAGCGCTGCCTGGACAATTCCACCCCTGCGCCAGATCATCGCTCAGCGGCCCTGTTTCAACAACTTCCATGCCCAATACATCACGATAGTCTTTCAGCGCCGCTTCCAGATCAGGAACCGTCGCGACACCGCCCAATATCGAACCATGTTGCAAGGCATGTGTCATATCAAAATTCCGGCTTTCTCTTTTCCATGAACGCACTGACACCTTCCTTGAAATCATCGCTTTCAAAGGCAGCGTCGAACAAAGCAGATGTCTCCGCATCATCATCGGCTTGCCCGTCCAATATACGCTTTATGATCGCCTTGCTCATCGTCTGGCTGTGCAAAGAGACCGATGCCATCGTGGCCGCCAGCGCGTCCGCCTCGGCATAGGGATCATCAGCCAACAGGGTGATCAAACCGATATCCAGCGCTTGCTGCGCCGACAGCAATTGGCCGGTAAACAATATCCGCTTGGCTTGCGAAGGCCCTACCAGGTCAACCAGCAATTTGGTGTCGTGCAGCGGATAGACCAGCCCCAGTTTCGAAGGCGTAATCCCGAAACGGGCTTTCGGTCCGGCCACCCGCATGTCACAGGCCAGCGCGATACCGCAGCCGCCACCCACGCAATCGCCATCAACAATCGCAATGGTTGGCTTTGGTGCCTGCGCCAGCTCATGCTGGACCCGGCCTATCGCTGCCTGATTGCGTGCGCGCCATTCCGAATCAGTGGAACCGGTCGCAAATTCGCCAATATCTGCGCCTGCACAAAAGGCGCTGTCCTTGCGGCTGGCATGCAGCATCAAAACACGGATCGCATCGTCCATCATCGCATCGGCCAGCAATTCGGGCAGCAGTTCCCACATCGCCTGATTAAACGCGTTGCGCTTGTCTGGCCGGTCAATAAGCAGATGCGCGACCTTGCCCTCTTTCTCAAGCCGCAGGGTCATAGAGGATCAACTTTCGCCAGATGCTGGGCAATCTGATGGCGGGTGGTTACCCAGACATCTTTCTTCGACCGTACATGCTTTAGAAATTCTTCAAATGCCCAAATCCGGCCTGGTCGGCCGATGATCCGCAAATGCAGGCCAAGGGACATCATTTTCGGGTTACCCTCTTCGCCTTCGCGGTAGACTTGGTCAAAATTATGCTTGGCATAGTCCAACCATTGCTGGGGCGTCATCGCCGGGTCAGTCCACATTTTCATATCGTTGCTATCAAGCTGATAGGGTACAATCGCAATCGGTTTTTCCGGCACCGTTTCCTTGTCCCAGAACGGAATGTCACCGGAATAGTCGTCCATATGATAAGCAAAGCCCTCTTCGATCAGCAGACGCCGGGTGTTATCGGTATGGAAATAGCGCGACAGCCAGCCATAGGGGCGCGTACCGGTTGTCTTTTCAATCGACGTGACAGCCTTGCGAATAAACTCGCGCTCTTTTTCCTCGTCCATCTTGAACTGATGCACCCAGCGATAGCCATGGCTCACCGGCTCATGACCCATGTCCGCTATCGCCGCGCCGATTTCGGGATGGTTTTCAAGGCTCATGGCGGCCACGGTCCAGCTTGCCATGATCTCATATTCCTTGAGCAGCTTCACGATACGCGGCGCGCCTGCCTTGATGCCGTAAAGATAATTGCTTTCATTGCCATAATTGCGGATTGGCGATTTTATATGGATGCCGAGTTCGTCTACCGGCTCCATCCCGCGGTCGCCGCGGGCAACGGTCATCTCGCTGCCTTCCTCGACATTGACGACAATGCTCAGCGCCATCTTCGCGCCGTCTGGCCAATCCATTCGTTCTTCCTGCATATCAGTTTTTGTCCTTGATCGTGGCCGGTGTCCAGCCCTTCGCCCGTCGGTCCAGGCGTGAATCCAATATTTCTCCATCGAGGTCCATCGGGGCAGCCTGCGCGAGAAAGACTGCGCTTTCTTCTAGGCAGTTTACCCTGACTACGCCGCGCAACTGTCCTTCAATTTCACTGACGACTACCGGGACAACACCACAGTTGGCGCAAACCAGAAAGTCAGCGGTTTTCGTTCCGAAGCGGTATCGGGAAACCGGGCCGTCCAATGTGATATCGACATTGCCTTCAGGATCGGATGTCCATGAAGCACCATGCGCTTGGCAAAACGAACATTGGCAAGTTCTTGCGCCAAGTTCCGCCGGCGATTTTTCGCTGCGAAAATCCAGCGTGAGTGCACCGCAATGACAGGCCCCGGCATAGTGCATCAGTGCATTTCCTCTCCGCCAGAGACGTTGAGCGCCTCTCCCGTCACATAAAAGGCATCCTCGCTCGCCAGCCACGCACAGGCAGCGGCCGTGTCTGATGGCAGGCCGGGCCTCCCCATCGGATTGCTCTTGCTCATATTGGCCAGATAGGCTTCGACACTGTCAAAGCCGAGCAGCTTTGAAAAATACTCATTCTGCTGCGCGCCCAGACCGGTGGTCACATGATTGGGGCAGACCGCGTTCACCGTTATGCCATGCGCGCCCAGTTCCACCGCGCTCGCCCGGGTCAGACCGACCATGCCGTGCTTCGAACTGACATAGGCCGGCAGATGAGGGAAACCGGTTTTCGCGGCCTGCGAAGCGATATTGATAATCCGTCCGCCATTACCAGCGGCCACCATCGCTTTGGCAGCAGCCTGCGTGCAGTAAAAGGCACCTGACAGATTGACCGCAAGCACTTGATCCCATTCCTTCGCTGTATCGACTTCCAGAAGTGGTTTCATCATAAACCCGATACCGGCATTGTTGACGAAAATATCGACTGCACCAAAGGCTTCCACGCTTTGATTGACTAGAGCCTGGCATTGCGCCGCGTCACTGACATCACAGGCGATGGTCGCCACTTTGGCACCACGCCCGCGCAACTCTTCGGCCACGCCTTCTTCCTGATCACCGATTGTGAGGTCCGAAACCACACAATTGGCGCCTTCATCGGCGAAGCGCTGCAATATGCCCTGCCCCAGCCCTTTTTCCTTGCCGGAACCGGTGACGACAATGGTTTTTCCTGCAAACCGGCCAGACATCAGAGGTCTTCTGTCAGTATGAATTGTGGACCATCGGCATAATCCTGAAACGGTGCGGCCATCGCCTGAAATTCGGGATCAGATACATCGGCGACAAATTCATCCATGCCGGTAATGTCGATAATCTCGAAATATTCGTAAGGCGACGGATCATCCGAACCGAACAGGCCGGTGGCCTTGTGGACGGTGAAGGAAGTGACTGAACTCAGCGCGCTGGCGGTCGGAATGTCACGCGTCTTCGCCCATTCTTCATATTCAGCAATATCAACGCCTTCTTTCAGATTGAACAATACAATGATGCGCATGGCTTCTCTCCTCTTATGTGGTTTCCAAATAGGTTTCGGGGCGACGGTAACCGCGTAACTTCTCGTCCAGCTTTCGCGCCAGAGCAAATAGATCCGCCTCGCATCCTTTTGACGCTAAAATCTGAAGCCCCAAAGGCATGCCATTGTCGTTAAAACCGGACGGAATGGTAATCGCGGGAAGGTCTGCAATATTGGCAAGACAGGTATAATCAGCCTGATTGGCCGGTGCATCTTCGCTATGCGGAAAGGCACCTTGCGGGGCGGTCGGCAAGATGCAAAAACCGTGTTTTGAAACCAGAATCTGCATTGTTTCAGAGGTCTGTTCGAGAATCGCCTGATCCTCTTTCCAGTCAGCAGTGCTGCGTTTCGGCCCATAGGCGAGCAGTTTTTTCAAACCATCAGAAAGCTTGCTCTGATCTTCGTCCGCAAAATGGGCCGCCATGGCTTTCGATGTTTTTATAAACCCGGCAAACCGAATGCGCGACAAGGGATGTTTGAGCTGCGCCACGGCAATGGTTTCCCCTGCCCAGCGCATGATATCGCGGAAATTTTCGATAACTTCCAGTTCGCAATCAACCCCTGTTTCGACCAGCGTCGCCAACGACCCGGTTGCCGCCTTGTCCTCACCGAAATCGCTAATGACCCGTGCGGTCTTTTCCAACAGGTCTAAGTTCCGAGCTAGCGGTCCGATGCAGTCCAACGATTGTTCCGCCAGCTCCAAACCATCCTGACTAATCGCCGATTGTGCGGGTTTAAATCCGTACACCCCGCAGTAAGCAGCCGGTATCCGCACAGACCCCATTGTGTCCGTGCCCAACGCGACATCGCATAAACCAGCCGCAACCGCTGCCCCGCTTCCGCCAGATGAGCCGCCGGGCGTATAACCTTCCTTGTGCGGATTATATGTTTTGCCGAACCATGGATTATCAGTCTTAGCGCCAAGCGCGGCCTCCTCCATGTTCAGCATTCCGATCATGGTCCCGCCAGCCGCTCGTAGCGCTGCAACCACCGCAGCATCTTCGCTGGCAACGCGATCACGATAGAGTTCGCAGCCGGCGGTCCAGGGCATGCCTCTAACCGCGATATTGCCCTTCACTCCGATGGTGACCCCGGCCAGAGGTCCGGCACTACCCGTCGCGTTCCGATCAAGATCGGTAAAGGCGTTTAGCGGCCTGTTGGCCGTTTCCAAGGCATCCCAGTCGATCACAAAGCTCGCTCATCAATCAGGCGAATGGGCTTCTGGCGCGTATCAATTTGCGTATCCTTTGCAGTCCCTCCGGCATCGACCAATGCCACGCCGACTTCAATACCAATGCCCTTGCGCAGCAGTTCCGCCAGCTCCGCCTGGCTGCTGCTGCCTTTGCTTTCCAGCGTCACATGCATCTCGTCTCGCCCTGTATCATCGCGCGTGACGCGGCAGACATATTCACCGGTCAGGTCATTGCGTCCTTCGATGATGGCACCAATGGCATGCGGGAATATGTTGATACCGCGCAGTTTGACCATATTGTCGCTGCGCCCCTTGAAACCGGTAATCCGCTTGAACACCATACCGGTGGCGTTGCTGTCGGTGCGTTCCTCGGTAATATCATGGGTGTTGAACCGGATACAGGGCGCGATATCGTCCTTGAACAGGCAGGTCACGACCATGTCTCCAGTCTCACCAGCCGCCACGGGCGCACCGCTATCGACATCAAGCAATTCCAAATATTGTGCATCTTCCCACACATACATGCCGTCACGTTCGGGGCCTTCGCCCGCAATGCTGCCGGTATCGCCGACACCATACCAGTCATAGGCCTTGGCCCCCTGCCAGGCCGCTTCGGTCGAGGCGCGATCTTCGGTCCCCAGATGACCGATAATCATATTCAGATTGATCCGGTCAAACAGTTCCTCTGCAGCAGCGACATCAGCTAGCTTGCGGATATAATCGACAAAGCCGACCATGCAGCTGACATTGAAATCCGCCATCAGATTGACCTGATTGATCGACCGGGTTTCAATTCCAGTGCCAGCGCTAAGGAACAAGGCATTGGTGAAATGCGTCACCGCCTCGCGAATATAATGCCCGCCATTGATCATGCCGTGCCCATAGACGGACTGCACCACATCATCGCGCCCCAGACCCATCCAGCGATACATCCGGCCGACCAGCAAATTAGTGATCTCCCGCCCCTTTGGCCCAAACATCAGCGGTTGCGGACGGCCCGTTGTTCCCGATGTCGTGTGGAACACCACTGGCGTGTCTCCGCGCCCGTCAAAATCACCATAAGGCGGATAGTCATTGACCGAGGCCATCAGGTCGCTCTTGTCATAAACCGGCAGCTTGGTGATATCTTCCAGGCCCTTTATGTCGCCGGCTTCTATACCCTGATTGCCCCACAGGCGCTGATAAAAGGGAATCTCCCACCCGCGTTGCATCAGCTTCAAAAACTGTTTGTTTTGGATCGCAAAAAGCTCGTCACGGGACATGCCAATATAGCGCTCGGTAAAAGCGTCACCGACGGGATAGTCGGCGAGCATCTGCTTGGCATCAAAGGCTTCGAAATAGGTCGGAAAAGTCATCGGGGCTCCGTGGCATAAGCTAGAGGGTCATCAAATATTCTGGGGTCGCAATTTTTACTCGCGAGCGAATGGGCGAGATCGCGTTTGGATTGTGTTTGGGCTGCCGACATAGGCGCCGTCGGGCTGCCGAGATTATCTGTGACGGTGCGTTCGATGGTGCTGCCATCTGAGAGTACAATGCTGAGCTTTTGCGGTGCCAGGGCATTATGATCAGGGTTATCGTCGATACGCACGGTCACTTGCTTGCCAAGCTTAACAAGATCGGGATTGGCAAATTCCTGCTCATGGAAACAACCCGGATCGATGATCTGGTCACGCAGCATGAGCGGCACCAGAAACGGCAGGCAAAGCCGCGCATAGCTGGGCGTAATGTCAGATTTGTAAGCACGCCCGACCAATCGGTGGATCAATGGCGGTGCAGCCACATCAACCGACTCTACCATCGTCGGATCGAGCGATCCGTCACGGATCATATCATCAATAGCGCCCAGTATCCCATGACTGGCCCGACCGGATGGAAAGGGTTTTATGCTGACTTCCTCAATCAGCCAGCCGCTACCAATGCTATCGGTATAGCGCGTCAGATCACCCGGTTCGAAAAGCTTGAAATAGCCAAATGGTCCCTCAAGCGGATCATGCGGACCATCCATACCGGCCATCGCCAGATCAACCGCGGTGACTGCCGCGCGGGAAGCGTTGGCGATCTGTAAGGGCAGTGCAATAGACGCCTCGACATGGGCCTGCATGGTGCCTGCGGCTTGGGAGTAGGCCAACCCCATGACATCGGCAAATTTGTCGGCTGGCACGCCCTGCAGTCGTGCCACGGCCAGGGCCGCACCGATAATGCCAGCGGTCGCCGGACGGAAAAACTGCATGGCGCCAGTCGCCGCCACACCGATACCGCTGGCGATATCCACACCGACTGCCAAAGCGGTTAAAAAATGCTCAGCTTCGCATCCACCGACCCGATCCGCGCTAGCGAGCAAGGCCGCCGTCACGACCGACATGGCATGCACAACCGCGGGTTCATGCACGGCGTCCCATTCCAGACAGTGGATCGCAAAGCCGTTAAACCACGCGGCCGATGGGGCCGGCAGTCGATCTGTGAGTCCAAGCAACCGCGCTTCATCCCCGGCGCCCCAAGCGCGGACAGCGGCCAGCAGGACTTGCGCTTCCCCTGACGATGCGCCAGCTGCGCCGCCAGCCAGTGTGTCGCCCAGCAACCGGAGTGCAGCCGCTCTCGGTCTTTCAGGCAGGGTGTGTTCGGCAGTAGCGAAATCAAGAATTTGCTGGGTCGCGCTCATGACAGCCACTCTGATAGCATCTCATGGATCGCGGTTGGATCATCGCCGTTTAGCGCCAGATCAATCGCCCGATCCGCCTCTTTCTCGTCTAGCCCGCCCCAGGCAATGAGCGCCCGCGCTTTGTCGATAATGCCCTCTTTCGGCAATGGTCGTTCGGGGTCACCTAGCGTGTCGGTCAGCTCCACACTTTCTCCGCCACATGTAACCCGTGCACCATAATGTTCGGGATAGCGGGCGGTTATATCGCTGGCTTCCGAAACCGTGACACGGGACCGAGCATCGGTCAGAGCTGCGATGGCATCGGGTTCAAAATCCACCAGTTGCGGCACACCGCGTTCGGCTACCACAGCCACAGCATGCTGAAGCGAAAATTTCGCATCGATGACGCTTTGCGGATCGGGGCGGTCACAAAAGCTGATAGCATCGGCATAGGTTTCGACATGGATATCTCCGTCAAGCGACCCCAGCTTGGCCTTGAGTTCCAACGCTGCATCAATAGCCGGATGGGCATGACGGCAGGCACCCCATGGCTTGAAGCTGACTTCATGAATCCGCCATTGATCTGGGAAGGTCATCGGTTTGGGTTTTTTGCAGGTGGCGGCGTATAGGCCCTGTGGGCCTTCGAGGATGAAGCGAGGACCAGTTAAGCCATGGGCTGCATAAAAACCGGCACTGCCCCCCGCAGCCATAGATCGCTCAATATGCCATTGCTTCGTATCAGATGTTTCATTTCGCATCTGCCATAAGCCACCGGTCGTCGAACCAGCCAAGCCCATAGCAGAAACCAGAGTTTTTTTATCGCCACCATATAAATCAGCTACTGCCGCAGCAGCGCCAAACTGCCCTGCGGTCGATGTATTATGATAATAAGCATAGTGTTTATCATCAAAAGTTGCACCGACTGCAATCACCGCCTCGTAGCCCCGAACGGCGGCATTCAGCACTTCCTCCATTAGATAGTCTTGCCCTACCATCAAAGTAGACCAGATGACCGGGCCGGGATGTAGGATCGAAGAACGGTGAATATCGTCCATCTCCAGGACATTGCCGAGCATTGCCACAAAAGTTGACACTTCATCGTCGATATTCTGGTTCAGTTTCAGAATGTCACTCTGCCGCGCACCGGCCACACAGCCCAACCAGTCGAGCAAATGCAGCCGCGCCCGTTGCCGGGTCGCCTCATCAACAGGGCGCATCAAATGAGTCGCCAATTTCTCGGTCAGGCTCTCTTGCGTCATAGCGGCACCCGTCCTAAGACGACCCCATGTCCGGGAGAGAAAAATTGGCCGCGAAAGCACCCGCTAAATCCAAAAGCTCGTCCAAGAAAAAACCGCGCTATCTGGAACTGGCCGACGAATTGCGTGAAGCGGTATTGCGCGGTGACTATCCCGATCCCGGTGATTTTCCGACCGAATCTGTCCTGTGCAAAAAATATGATGTCAGCCGCTTTACGGTCCGAGAAGCTTTGCGGAAACTCACTGCCGAGGGCCTGATTACGCGCAAGCGGGGTTCCGGCACGGTTGTTCAACCGGCGACGGCCCGCGCCGGTGCGCTGCATCAGCCGCTCAGCAATGTTGGTGAGATTTTGCAATATGCGCGCGATACCACCATTGCTTTTGAAAAGAAAAAAGCGGGCGCCATTCCCAAAGATGTTGTCGAGCAAATTGGCGCTAAGGCCGAAGGCGACTGGTTTGCCTTTCGCGGCAAGCGGATGAAGCCGGGACGCAAGCGGCCGATTGCGGTGACGGAGGCCTGGGTTCACCCCGAGCTGGCCGATGCGGTAGCGCAAATTGACGTCAACGCTACCACCTTGTTTGGGCAGATTGAAACACTCGGCGAAGTAAGTGTCGCCCGTGTGACGCAGGATATTCAGGCTATCAAGGGCACCAAAGACATTCTCTCGGAGCTTGGCCTGGAAAAGGGTGATCCGGTGCTGCGCATCCTGCGCTGCTATTTTGATGAAAGCGACCGGATGTTCGAAATTTCGGCGAGCTATCATCCCGGCGAACGCTTTGCCTATTCGATGCATATCGAGGTGGACTAGGGCCAGCGTCATTGCTGCTCATCCAAGGTCGGCGCATCTTTCGCTTGCCAATCAGTTTCCGAAGCAAAGCGAAAAGACGGGCCGATTTGATGGCTGCCATGCGCCTCGATCAGCAGGCCGCGTTC
Source organism: uncultured Sphingomonadaceae bacterium (assembly GCA_947493955.1). Lineage (GTDB taxonomy): Bacteria > Pseudomonadota > Alphaproteobacteria > Sphingomonadales > Sphingomonadaceae > Parasphingorhabdus. Next base: position 376,563 of record CANLSQ010000003.1, on the reverse strand, counting down.
GCGCAAAAAAACCTGATCCAGCGCTTCGCGGAAATCCAAAACGGGGGAGAAAGCGACGTCCTTGTCAGCAAACCACTCAACCCATTGATCACGCGTTTTGGTCGCGAAAGTTTCCCGCAAGAACGCAACCAGTGGCGCTTGCCCGTCACCCGGCTCCGCTTCGGCAAGTGGCAGCAGGTCCAGCCGGTCCAGCGCGGTCAAAAGATTGCGCGCAAATTTGACTTCACGCGCGCCCAAGACGACATGCCGCTCATCTGCGGTCTTATAAACATTGTAAAATGCCGCGCCGCCCAATGACCGTTGCGATTGGGATTTTGGCGACTCGCCGCCAGCAATGGCAGACCCTGCAATATGGGCGCTCCAGGGCAGCATCGAGTCAAACATCGCGATGTCGATATAGTCGCCCTCGCCCGAACTATCGCGCCCGATCAACGCCATCAATACCGCCGATAATCCGTTCAGTCCCGCGGCCATATCCGCAGAAGGCACGCCGGGCACCACTGGCGTCCCGTCAGCACCATCATTGACAGACAGAAAACCCGACAGTGCCTGCACGGCCAGATCATGGGCCGGGTGATGCGCCATTTCACCTTCCTGCCCAAAGGCGGAGATTGAACAATAGACGATGCGCGGGAAACGCCCTGACACAGTGTCATAGTCAAAACCCAGCCGCTGCATCACACCGGGCCGAAAGCCTTCGATCATCACGTCGGCATCGGCCAGCAACTCCCAAAGCTGCGCCCGCCCTTTGTCGGATTTCAGATCAAGCGCCATCGCCTGCTTGCCGCGATTGAGATTGCGGAACCAGACCGACTGGCCCGCCTCCATCGGTTCCATTTCCCGTGCCGGGTCTCCGGTCGGGGGTTCGACCTTGATCACCTCTGCGCCATGGTCAGCCATCATCATACTGAGCATGGGGCCCGGCAGAAAAAGCGAGAGGTCAACGACCTTGATGCCGGTTAGTTTGGCCATAAGCGTATCAGACTATCCCCTTTGCGCGCAGATCAGCAATCGCATCAGCATCATAGCCCGCCTCGGCCAGCACGGCATCACTATCCGCCCCAAGCAGAGGCCCTGCCCGGTTTGGCAATCGCTCGCCATTCAGCTTGATCGGGCTGGACAAGACATTCATGTCCGCACGGTCGGGATGGCTGACTGTGTCCCGCATGCCAATGGTCTTGAGCCATGGGCTATCCAGTGCCTGATCGAGGTCATAGACCGGCGCAACCGGCATCAGACCCTGAAGCAGGTCGAGCCAGTACGCGACCGGTTGCGGCGCGAATATCTCGCTCAAAACGTCCGACAGGGCTTCCCGATTGGTCAGACGATTGGCCGGCGTATCAAAGCGCGGATCTGTAGTTAGTTCCTCGTGACCAATACGTTCGCATAATATGGCCCAAAATTTTGGCAGCTGCGCCATGACAAACATCCAGCCATCGGCGGCCTTGAACATCTGGCTCGGCGTCGCGGACGGGTGCGCGCCAAAAGGCGCACGTCCTGTGACATCATCTTCATTCATATACCAGAGCGCCGGATAGCTGGTCTGGTGAACAGCGGCGGACAAGAGGTCGACATCGACATCACAGCCTTCGCCGGAACGCTGCGCATCCAGCAAGGCCGCAAGCAAACCAACGGCTGCCATTGTGCCGGTCATGAAATCAACCATCGACAGGCCAAAGCGCACCGGCGGCCCGTCAGGATCACCGGTCAGCGCACAAAAACCGGCCTCGGCCTGCATCAGATAATCATAGCCTGGCCATTTCGACCGCTCATTACCTCGTCCATAAGCCGAGATATGAGCGCAAACGATCGCCGGATTGACCGCTTTCAACGCATCATAGTTGAGACCGACCTTGTCCGGCACATCTCCGCGCAGATTATTCGCCATGACATGCGCGTCTTTGGCGAGTGTATGAAGCACCTGCTGTCCTTCTTCGGTGCGCAGATCGAGGGTCAGCGAGCGCTTGTTCAGGTTGAAGCTCTGAAAATAGAGACTTTCCTGTTCGCGCAGCCAATGCGGCCCGACATGGCGCGCTGTGTCACCGCCTTTAGGCGGTTCGATTTTGATAACATCCGCACCCATCTGCGCGAGGAACATCGTGCCATATGGGCCCGCCCCATATTGCTCAGCGGACAGGACACGAAAGCCCTTTAGCGGCTGCTTAACGCTCACGCAGGGTTCCTCTTGACCCATTGTTTGGAAATAATCATCCGCTGCATCTCGTTAGTCCCCTCACCAATACACATAAGCAAAGAATCGCGATAATAGCGCTCAATTTCATATTCCTTGGAATAGGCATAGCCGCCATGGACGCGCATGGATTCTTCCGAATTACGCACCGCAGCTTCGGAGGCGAAATATTTCGCCATGCCCGCTTCAAGATCACAACGCTCCCCTCGGTCATAAGCTTCCGCCGCATCGAGGGTCAGCAGGCGTGCTGCTCTTGCACGGGTCACCATTTCACCCAGTTTCAACTGGATCGCCTGATGTTCAGATATTGGCTTGCCCATGGTTTCGCGCAGCTGCGCATATTCGGTCGCCAGCCGGAGCGAACCCTCAGCCAGGCCAACGCCCCGCGCCGCGACGTTGATGCGGCCCAGTTCCAGACCGCCGGTGGCCTGAAAAAATCCTTGCCCTTCAACACCGCCAATCAGATTTTCTGCCGGGATCCGATAATTATCAAATACCAGTTCCGCGCTATCGATGCTGTTATAGCCCAGTTTTTTGAATTTCTTGCCAACCGTAAAGCCCTCACCCTTCGGTGCGATCATCAGACTCATACCCTTGTAGCGCGGATCTGCCTTGGGATCGGTTTTCACCAGCAGCGCAAAGCAGCTTCCGTTAATCCCATTGGAAATCCAGGTCTTGGTCCCGTTGATGACATATTCATCGCCGTCGCGGACCGCCGTGGTACGGATCGCCTGTAGATCGGTTCCGGCATTCGGCTCGGTCAGCGCCAGTCCACCACGAATTTCACCGCTGGCAAATTTGGGCAACCATTTGGCTTTCTGCTCTGCCGTACCAAAACGCTCAACCGCACAGGCCATGATCAAGTGTGAATTGAATATCCCGGTTATCGCCATCCAGTGCGAGGCTATTTCGGCAACGATTTTCGCATAGCTGGTAGCCGGGAGGCCGAGGCCGCCATATTCCTCGCCGATGGTTGCACCAAACAGCCCCATGTCGGCCATTTCGCCAACCAGCTGCTCCGGCCATTTATCTTCGTGGTCATGTTCCATGACGACAGGTTTCACCGAACGGTCGATCCATTTCTGGATTGCATCCATGAAAGCCTGTTCTTCTTCCGGATCAATCATATGCTGTGCATTATCAATTGCCGTTGCCATTATTGTCGCTCCTGAGTGTCTTAAAACTGGGGTCCCCTCCCCCTTTTATTTAATCGTCTGCGCCGCCAAAGCCGCGCTTCCAGATCAGCATGGTGCGTTCAAACGTGCACACGACTTTATCGTCTTGGTTTTTGCCAATCGTCTTGATCGTCACAATGCCCTGTTCAGGACGAGACGAAGATTCGCGCTTTTCCAGCACTTCGCTCTCTGCATAAAGTGTATCGCCAGGAAATAGCGGATGGGTCAGGCGGATCTTGTCCCAACCAAGATTGGCCACCGCTTTCTGGCTGGTATCCGAAACGCTCATCCCGACCATCAACGCAACGGTAAGCGGAGAGCAGACCAGCGGCTTTTCAAATTCCGTTTTCTTGGCAAATTCATAGTCGAAATGCGCAGGATGCGTGTTCATCGTCAGCAAGGTGAAGTGCACATTGTCGGTATCGGTGATTGTCCGGCCGGGACGATGCTCGTAAATATGACCGACTTCAAAATCTTCAAAATAGCGTCCGAATGTTTCGCGGAAACGGCCCGGGCTGACTTCTATAACTCCATCACGCATATATTTGTCCTTGTTGATTAAACATTCTGTTCTTCTGTTTTATCCGGCTGCTGCCGCGATATGCCTGTATCGTTGCATAACCGGAGCCTCCAGCATACGCCCATTATGGCTAATCGCTTTGCCGCCTGCTGCATCAAATGCATTTATTGCGTCTATCGCTTCGGCCACTTCAGCCTCCGTCGGTTTCATCGCCTTGGCAATGGCAGCAATCTGTTTTGGATGGATTGCAGCCTTTGCATGAAAGCCCATTGCTTTTGCCCTGGCGGATTCTTCTTCCAGCCCGGCCTCATTTCCCATATCGATATAGGGAACATCAATCGCGGCGATCGCCGCCGAAGCGCAGCAGAGGATAAACGCACCGCGTGCTGCCAGAAGCGGCTCCCATTCCAGTTTCGTTCCAAGCTCCGCAGAAAAATCTCCGCCACCAAACATCATGCCAGTAACGCCAGCGCTGGCGGCAATCTCGTCGCCAGCACGCAAGCCTTTGACCGTTTCGATCAGCGGCACCAGACCATCAACCCGGTCGCCCAAGATACAATGGGCAATTTCAACATCGGCAGCACTTTCCACCATCGGCAGGAAAAGCAGGGAGGGAAGATGATCAGCGGCCGATAGCGCAAGCAGATCGGCCAGACCCGACGCAGTCTTTATACCATTGATTCGCACCGCGGTTTTTGACCGGTCGAGCGTTTTCAGGCCATCCAAGACAGATTCGCGGGCGCTGTCTTTTTGATCTGCAGGGACCGAATCCTCAAGGTCGATACAAATCAGATCTGCACCGCTATTCGCTGCTTTTTCAAAGCGTTCGGGTCGATTGGCAGGCACAAAAAGGAAGTTGGTAAAACCGGTCATAGGGTCCATTATCATGTTCGATCAATATTACCTCTTCACAATTTGTCCGGACAAATCTAAAGTCAACCAGAAAGTGAAATTAATTGCATGATCACTCGACATGATTTTTAGGGAGAAGCGTGAAATGAATCGATTTTTTAGGCAAACAGCTCTGGCGACGATGATGGCATCTTTTGCTTTGGCCAGCCCTTCTGCAGCGCGGATGCTTGACCCGGAAAAACCGGAAGATGCCTTGGAGATCATGAAGCGAACACAATGCGGGACCGCTGATGGCGTACCGGCTGTTTATCACTGGTCGGGAAAAGTCTATTCCCGCGTACAGGGTGAACCTGATCGGCATCTTTATAATGGCGAAGGCATGAATATCCGGCAATGTGTGCGGATTGAAGACCCCAAACGTGGTGTCGGTTACCGGCAGGTCAGCCGCGAAGTCATGTTCTATCTTGATCCCAAGACCAACGAGGTACTGCGCACATGGGATAATCCCTGGACGGGAGAGACCGTCAAGGTCATGCAAATCGCCAATGATCCGGTTAACAGCCGTCCCAACTACCCATATCGCGCCGATGGCACGCCTTACACGCTTCCCAATATCCGGCAGCAGGGCAACTGGATGTTCATGCCGATCGAAGTACCGCTCTTCTACCATAATGTTTTGGCGGGCAATTATCAGGATTATGTTGGCAATAAATATCACGCAATGGAGATTTTCGACTTCACGATGCTCGCAGACGAAATTCTCGATACCAAAAACCCAACCGCCTATCCGTCGATCAGCTGGGTCCGGATTTCAGACTGGATGCCATGGATGAAAATGCGCGGACGGCAAGGACAGATGGTCTTTAACGCAATGGGCGCGAAGCTGAAAAGCTATGATGAACTGCCGGATGTGATCAAGGATGAGATTGCCCTTAACTATCCAGAATATACCGCACCGCCTCCTGGCGATGATCCGCGCAAGAATGAAACGACCTGGACCGTGTTCAAGAAAATGATTGATGCGGAGCGGGCAGCCGAAGCGGACAAGAAATAACGCTTCGCGTCAGAGTTTCTCCCTGGGGGTCGGCCAATATGGTCGGCCTCTTTTTTTGCCCTAAAATGGCTTGATATTGCCGAGAAACGCCGTGGCGAGCAGCAACAGATAGACGATCCAGACCCAGATGCGAGTGGTGTCCATTGTCTTACGCAACGGAATTTCGGTTTCATCCGATGATCCTTCCGCAATCAGTTTGCCAAGCTGTGGGCCAACTGGCTTGAATGCAACATCGATCATGATGGCTGCAGCGAAAATCAGGCCGAACATGAGCGCCTTGGTCGCGAGCCATACCGGCATAAGCGGCTCGCCTTGCACCAACGAAAGAGTGCCCAGGCCAAGGTAAAAAGCGGTTAGGCCGATTTTCAGTACAAACTCGATTTTCCGATCCCGTGCAGCGCGCTCGGTCTGGTCATGGATATGCGCATCCCAGACCAGCCACAGCCAGACAGCCCCGACGACCCAGGAGAGTGCCACACCCCAGACCGGCACGTCCCACCAGCCCCCGGCATCGACCATCGTTATCGTAAGTGGCACCATCAAGGCCCAGGCGGTGCGCGGCGTCATGTCAAGATTGACGAGCAGTTGCAGCAGAATCAAACGCTGCGGCAGATCATATTTCTCCCGCTTGCGAAAATGCTGGCCGAGCATGAAGACGCCGACATCAGCACCGAGCCACAGGACAAACAGCAGGATGTGGACAAAGACCAGCAGCTGATAAAAGGAAAAGTTGAAAAGTTCTATCATCGCACCGGCCCCTGTCTGTTACCTGATCATCTGATGATCATATATGTCCGGACAAATTGCAATGCCCATCCGGAAATCCCAACAGATTGGTTAGTCCATGACCCGGTGTTCGTCGCACAGGGTTCGCTTGAACAATTGTCCGTCCTTGAACCAGTGCCACGTCCGCGCCCGGTAGTTGCCATCGTCGCCGAGGCAGATAATCTCATAGAAATTCGCACCAGGATCATCCTTGCGGTTCAGGTTGAGCAGGACGAGTCCAAAGTCAGTTTCCCATCCGCAACCATCGAAACTATCATTGTCCCACCACAACTTGCCATCGCGCAACACACCGTTGAGGGTCGATCGATATTCGCGGCCATCATCCCACCGGAACAGGTTTTTCTGGATATAGGCGTAGGGGCCGTCATGCGGAAAAATGCATTCGACGCGCGCCTTGTGCCGATCGACCAGTTGATTTTCCGTGTCGACATGACGGTAAATACCTGTCCAAACGCCTTCATGCTTCATCATACCTGGCATGAGATCGGTCAGTATCGCCTTGGTCTGCGCTGTCACGGTCATCCGCCCCTGTTGCTTAAGATTTTGCATTCGTTAGGCGACGTGATACTCGCCTGCTAACAACCATCATTGGCTTTTGCACAGCCATTGATTGTATCATATCTGGAGAGGAATATTGATGACCGAACCCGACTTGCGCCAACGCTTCATCAAGCCATCGATGGATCCGCAGAAATTGCAGCATTTTCTGTCCGTCTATGACACAGGCAGTTTTTCCCGCGCCGCCAGCAATAATGATGTCAGCCAGCAGGCCGTTTCCAAAAGCGTTGCAAAGCTGGAAGAGACACTCAGTGTGCGGCTGTTCGAACGGGGCGCGTTTGGCGCTGAACCCACACAGTTCGGCCATGCGCTGGCCCGCCGCGCCAAAGTCATTACCGCCGAAAGCCGGCTCGCAGCTGCAGAAATCAGTGCCATGCGCGGTGCGGATCGTGGCTATGTACGCATCGGCCTCGGCTGGTCCTTCCTTACCCGCATTGCCCCGATGGTGATCAATCGTTTCAGCGAGAAACAGCCAGGCGTGACGCTGAGCATCACCTCAGGCGACACCAAAACGCTCTACGAGAAGCTGCTGCGCGGGGAGGTTGAATTTGTCGCCAGCGCCCCGCCCTCCGATCTCGAAATCGACAACGCCATCGACACGACCGAGATGTTTGAGGATCGAGATGTTATCATGATGCGGCGCGATCATCCGCTCGCATCAAAAACCGACATTACGCTGGAGGATCTGTCTTCACAGACATGGCTGGTATCCATGCAGCTCCAGATGCAATGGCAGCGCATCTGCAACGTGTTTCTCGCTGCCGGCCTTTCCCCACCAGCCAAATATGTCGATATGGATTCGGTCATCCTCGCCAAATCAACCCTGTTGCAAAGCGACGCGGTCATGCTGCTCGCCAAGGAATTGTTCGCAACGGAAGAGGAACGCGCCCAATATCATATCATTGAGGGGACAGAGTTTCCGGTCGCCCGTACCGCCTATTTTGCGATTCGCCGTAATTCCTTGCTGCAGCCTGCAGCCCAGAGCCTGAAAAACGAACTGGTCGCCGCCTGCCGATCTATTGTCGGCATCAATCAGTTGCGCGGGATGACTGTGGCGGAAAAGCCATAGACCTCCGATAGTTCATTTGGTTGTAGATAACGCACTATTGGTTGTTAGCGCTAACCCTATCAAGAAGACTAGCCAAGACTCCTAAAATTTGTCTGGACAACTTGAATGCACATCAAGCATTCTGTTCATGTCCGGAACCAGGGAGACGAAAATGACAACGCGCAAAGCAATCTATCGAAATACTGCCATTTTTGGATTGACGCTAACTGCTTTGGCGGGCGCGCCCGCCCATGCAAATAACGGCGATCAATCAGATGCAGCTGAAACCAGCGATAACGTCATCATCGTGACCGCCCAGCGTCGTGAGCAAAGCATCCAGGATGTTCCGATCGCGATTTCCGCTTTTACCCCAAAGCAGCTCGATACTTTGGCGGTGAAGAAAACCATCGATCTCGTCGATACCCTTCCCAATCTGGTCGGCAGCAACAACACTTCGCTGGGAAGTGCCAATGTCTACTTCCTGCGCGGACAAGGTCAGGATGAATCCTTCCCGACGTTCGACCCCGCCGTAGGCACCTATGTCGACGAGATTTTCTATGCGCGCCAGAACGGCAACAATATCGCCCTGTTCGATATTGAGCGAACAGAAGTTCTTCGGGGCCCTCAGGGAACCCTGTTTGGCAAGAACACCACCGGCGGCGCTATCAATGTTGTGCTGCGCAAGCCCGGTGAAGAATTTGGCGGCTTTGCCGAGGTCAGCTATGGCCGGTTCGATGAAGTGACGTTGCGCGGTTCTGTTGATTTACCGCTATCAGAACGTGTCCGGTTTCTTGTCAGCGGATTCTATGTTGATGATAATGGCTGGCTGGAAAACACGGCCCTCGACCGCAATATCAATGACCGCAACGCTTATGGCGGCCGCATCGCCATTGACATCGACCTGACGGACGATCTCAACTGGTATGTCGTCGGCGACTATATTCGCGATAGCGGTACCAACATTACAGGCCGGGATATCAATCTGGATACCGACGCTGCCACCGGGCCAATCAGAACATCTGGCAATTATGGTGATGTTGATCTGGTATCAACCTCCATCCTCCCCCTGGGGCTGGATGCCGTTTTCCCGGGCGCCGTGTCCAAGGCGGATTATGGCAGCCTGACCAAATCCTATAACACGTCATCCAATCTTACATATCAAATGGACAATGGATCCATTTCGTTGATCATGGGCTATCGCAAGGTTGAAAATGACTTTCTGGTAAATTTCCCATTACCGCAATTTGATGCGTTCATGCAGTTTCCATCACCTGCCAATCCGGCGCTGGACGATATTTTCATCATCGACAATATTGGCGATTTCAAACAATATTCGGCTGAACTCAAATATAACGGTTCGCTGTTTGACGATTTCCTTAACCTGACAGCTGGCTTGTTCTATTTGAAAGAAGAGAACCGCAGTGACTTTGCCGCCTATTTTGCCGGGCCGACACCATCACGCGATCGGATAATCAGCAATGATACGGAAAATATCGCTGGCTATATCCAAGGCGATTTCGCGCTCTCCGACCAGATTACCGCCACAGCCGGTGTGCGTTACACGGATGAGAAAAAGGACTTTCGCATTTCGGATAATCGCCCGATCGGTGATATTACAGACCTGACTACGGCAAACATGATTGCGCTCGGCATTCCCATCGACCAGCGCGAGAAAGTTTGGACACCGCGCTTTGCTCTGCAGTTTGAGCCCGATGATGATTTGATGTTCTACGCTTCTGCCACCCGTGGTTTCCGCTCCGGCGGCTGGAACGCTCGTGTCAATACGGCATCCGGACTGCAACCCTTTGGATCGGAGAAAGTCTGGTCTTATGAAGCTGGCACAAGGCTGAATTTCGGTCGTGACTTCTCCATAGCTGCGACCGCCTTCTATCTCGAGGCCAAAGACCTGCAGGTCAACACGGCCATTGCCCAAGGCGTATTTGCCATCGGTAACGCGGGTAAGTTGCTCAATACCGGCCTTGAGGTGGAAGCGTTTATTAGTCCGGTTCGGAATCTGAATCTCTACGCGGCGCTGGGTATAATGGATGCCCGATATGAAGCCAGTGAGGCCGATATAGCCGCTTGCGTTCCGCCGAATGGCACCGTGTCGGTTTTTGATGTGAATTGCGAACTGATCGAACCTAAACGCAGTCCGGATGCTCAAGTAACGCTGGGCGGATCCTATGATATCGAAATCGGTGATGCGATGATCAGCCCGCGCGGTAGCATTCGTATGGTATCGGATCAGGAAGTATCAACCCGCGGCGTTGGCCCGGCAGATGGCTATGTTCTCGTAAACGCTGGCATCGACTTCAAGCCCTTTGGAGATCAGCTGAACCTCGCTGTCGAATGTTCCAACTGCTTCAACAAGCGGTATCTGGTGGCCTCTTTCGGCAACCAGGACACCTATTTCAACCAGCCGGGACGCTGGACCATACGAGCCACATATAAATTTGGTGGCCGTGTCAACTAGGGCAATTCCAATAATGGGGGTAAAGGCGGGTCAGCGATGGTCCGCCTTCTTTTTCTGGCGTATAAGTCAAATCAGGTTATATAAAATATGTCCGGACAAATTTTAGATTCATAGAGGGTGCATGACTGACCAGAAAAACATCATCGGCGCGCTTACCAAGGGTTGGCAAAATCTGCTCCGGAAATTCAGAGAATCAGAATTCGGGATCGGTGGAAAAGTTCTGCTGGCCGGCGTCCTTGGCGTGGCCTGCGGTGCATCACCAATACCCTTTAATGTCATCGGCTTTACCGTCGAACCGCTGATTGAAGAATTCGGCTGGACCCGGACCCAGATTCTCTTTCCGATAACGATTTTCGGTATTATCGCGTCCTTGCTGGCCCCGTTTTTTGGATCGCTGGCCGACAAATATGGCGTGCGAAAAGTCGCCCTCTATTCGCTGCTCGCCTTTGGCCTGTCCTTTGCCGCCATATCCTTTACGCCCACCGCGCGGGTCACGTCCACGCTTTACATCTACTATGCCCTATGGGTGCTGGTCGGCCTGATCGGCATTGGTTCGACACCGGTCAGCTGGAGCCGTGCGATCAATCTGTGGTTCTACAAAAACCGCGGACTTGCGCTCGGTATATTGCTGCTTGGTACCAGCCTTGCCGCTATCACCGTCCCCAAGCTCGCCGTATGGGGCATCGAAAATTACGGATGGCGGGCAATGTTTGCCATTGTTGCTGCCCTACCGCTGTTTGTCGCTTTACCGCTCGGCTATTTCCTGTTCCGCGAACCGCGACCGGAAGAACGCCCCAAGGCAATCTTGAGCGATAGCGGCAACCTGACCGGCGTCACATTGCGTGTGGCATTGAAAGACTATCGTTTCTGGCTGATCTGGTTGTCTATTGCGGTGATCGCCACGGCCTTTGGCGGCGCGTTTATCAACCTGCCGACTATGCTCGGCGACCGTGGACTCGATGCCCAGACCGCAGCCACTGTGATGGGAGTTCTGGGTATTGGCATATTGTCGGGCCGGATCATTACCGGCGCCCTGCTCGATCGGTTCTGGCAGGGCTTTGTTGCCTTTCCGTTGCTCTGTCTGCCGGCTATCTCCTGCTACGTCCTGCTCGGCGACAGCATTACCTTTACGATGGCCGCTATTGCCGGCTTCCTCCTGGGCTTCGCGGCAGGCGCAGAAAGCGATCTGATCGCCTATCTCACCGGGCGCTATTTCGGCATGGCCAATTATGGTAAAATCTATGGCATGCTTTATATGCCCTTCGGTTTTTTCTCGGCCCTGTCACCGATCATCTATGCCAGCGTACGCGACAATATGGGTAGCTATGATCCGATCTTGAGCGTTGCGATTTTTGCCTTTGTAATTGGCGGCGGCCTACTGCTGTTCCTCGGCCGCTATCCGGAGAACTTCCCTGAAACTGATCCTTCCCCCACAGAAAAACTAGCCACGGAGCCAAGCTGATGGCCACGAAAGCCAATCCCACAGCCATAGAATTTATTGCCGATACAGGCGCCGAAGTCCTGACCGATTCAGAAACGCTCAACTTCTATGCCCATGATGTCTATCAACGCGGTGCGGATCTGCTTGCGGTGGTCCGGCCCAAAGACAAGAATGAACTGTCGGCAGCAATTGCTGCCACCACGGCTCAGAATATCCCGGTCGTCCCACGCGGCGGCGGGATGAGCTATACCGGCGGTTATACAACACAGAAGGCTGGCGCTGCATTATTCGACCTCGCTGCGATGGACCGGATACTGGAGATTAACGAGACCGATATGACGGTCACGGTCGAGGCGGGCTGCACCTGGGCGAAATTATATGAAACGCTTGCACCGAAAGGTTTACGCACGCCGTTCTGGGGAACCCTTTCCGGGCTGAAGGCATCGATTGGTGGCGGGATGAGCCAGAACTGCCTGTTCTGGGGTTCCGGTCGCTATGGCACCGCGGCACAAAGCTGTATCGCCATGGAAGTTGTACTCGCGGATGGCACGATCCTGAAAACCGGTGCGGATTTCACTCGGCCTTATGGTCCCGACCTGACCGGGCTTTTCCTGGCCGATACCGGCGCGCTTGGTATGAAAGCAACGATTACGCTGCGCTTGATCCCTGAAGCTGAGGCTCATGGCTATGCCAGCTTCACCTTCGAAAAGCACGAGGACATTCTCTCGGCAATGGGCGCCATCGAACGTTCCGGTGTTTCGACCGAATGTTTCGGCTTTGACCCCAGTCTGAACGCCATTCGCATGCAACGCGACAGCCTTGGCAGCGACGCCAAGGCATTAGGTCAGATGATGAAGAAACAGGGCAGTGTCTGGGGCGCGATCAAAGAAGGGGCAAAGGTTGTTGCCGCGGGCCGCGACTTTATGGACGAGGCGAAATTCTCGCTCCATGTACTGACCGAGGCGCGTATTCAGGCGGCGGCGGATGATGACCTGGAACGGGCACGCAAAATGGCCTTGGACAACGGCGCGACCGAGACAGAAAACACCATTCCCAAAATCATCCGCGCCAATCCATTCGGCCCGCTCAACAGCATGCTTGGTCCGCAAGGAGAACGCTGGGCCCCGGTTCATGGGTTGCTGCCGCATAGCCGGGCGGTTGCCTGTTACGATGCGATCCTGAGGTTGTTCGAAGATCATAGCGAAGAGATGGACCGGCACGGCATCTTCACCGGTATACTGGTATCGGCCGTCAGCGGTTCAGGCGCGATTATCGAGCCTTGCCTCTACTGGCCAGATGCTTCAAACCCTGTCCATCAGGCGACTATAGAATCTTCACATTTCGCAAAGCTGCCGACCTTGGAAAGCAACAGCGAAGCATGGGAGCTGACCCAGAAACTGAAACAGGCGCTGGTCGACCTGTTCCATGATCAGGGCGCGGCGCATTTGCAGATCGGGAGAACCTATCGCTACCGCGACAGCCTTGATCCGGCCGCCGATGGCGTGCTGCAAGATTTGAAAAAAACCGTTGATCCAAAAGGGCTTATGAATCCGGGATCGCTCGGCCTATAGAACGAGATGGACTTTGACCGCAGACAGATGATGGCCGCGGCACTTTGTGCCACCGTCACAACACCTGTTTTAGCCTCGACCAGAAAATATGATAAAGATAGCATTATGACCGAAACGAAAGATTACGCCGCCGTCGCGATGCAACTGGCTGCCCGTTCGATTGAAAGGACGCCGGACAAGGCGTCTGCTCGCGCGCAAATGCTGGCGATGATCGGCGAGATAGAGACCAAGATTCGCTCGGCGACGATTTTCATTCAGCAATATGGCGGCAGTCCGGTCAAGCTGGCGGTGCTGCCCGAATATCTGCTGACCAGCTATCCGGGGCGCATTTCCATCCCCGATTTTGCCGACAAAGCTGCGCTGGAAGTGGATGGCCCGGAATATGAGGCGCTGGGTGCAATGGCGCAGCGTTTGAAAATGTTCATTGCCGGCAATGCCTATGAAGTGGATGCCAATTTTCCCGGCATCTATTTCCAGAGCAGTTTCGTCGTCGCACCGTCGGGAGACGTGGTGCTGCGTTATCGCAGACTCAATTCGATGTTCGCGCCGACGCCGCATGATGTCTGGACCAAATATCTCGACATCTATGGCCTCGACGGGGTGTTTCCGGTGGCCAGGACCGAGATCGGCAATCTGGCGGCCATTGCCTCTGAAGAGATACTCTATCCCGAAATTGCCCGCGCCCACGCGCTGCGCGGGGCGGAAGTTTTCGTGCATAGCTCATCGGAAATCGGCTCCCCGCTCGACACACCCAAGGATATTGGCAAGCGGGCGCGGGCGCAGGAAAATATGGCCTATGTCGTCTCGGCCAATACGGCAGGCATAGAAAATACGACCCTGCCGCTGGCCTCCGCCGACGGCAACAGCATGGTGGTGGATTACAAGGGCCGGGTAATGGCCGAGTCGAACAGCGGTGAGACTTTCACTGCCTTTGCCGATATCGATTTGGGTGCGCTAAGGGCCGCCCGCCGCAAGCCGGCAATGACAAATTTCCTGGCGCGCCAGCGCCTGGAGCTTTTTGCCGCCACTTATGGTAATTTGTCCGTACAAAAAGCCGATGGTTTGATCGAGGTCAATGAAGTGAAGACCCCGGATCGCGATTATTTCCTGCGCACTCAGGAAGAAACAATAGAGCGCATGATAAAGGAGGGCTTGATATGAGCAAAACAGTCCCGAATGACCAGAAACTGGACGTCGCACCACCCTATAACGCAGTGGCCCGGCATGGCGTATCGCCGCAGCCGTCCCACGACGAAATCGCCCGGTTTGATTTCCTCGCCAATTTCAACAAGTTCATGGCGAGCACGTTAAGCCCCGGCAACAAGCTGGCTTATGACAAGCGCGTCCTGCCGGCTTTTTTGAAAGAACATGGCCGGGAACCGCAGGATCGTTTCGAGATTCGCCATGCAATGAACAAGGACCCGTTCCACAAATTCTGGTCCGCGCTAAAACGCAACTCGATGGAGATGCGCCAGCAAAATGGTCGTGCCATTGTGCTACGCCAGATTGATGAGCTGAACGCCAAGGCCCGGCAATATAATGAGGGAGCCCAGGGTGTTAAAAGCACGCTAGAACTGAACCCGGAAATCGCAGTACCGCGCTATCAGTCGGCCGTGGACATTCATTGCATGCCGGGCAGCTATCATGGCGAGGAATTGCCCGGAGATGTATCGGCTGGAGCCAATTATGACTGCGGGATTTTTGCGACGACCGGAGGCGGTCTGGGCGCCCTGACCGACGGCGGTGGACAGGCGCTGGTCGATTGGATCAAGAAAGAGCGCCCTGGCTGGGAACCCCGCCGGGTGCTCGATATCGGCACCACCGTTGGCCACAATATCGTCCCGCTGGCGCTGGCTTTTCCAGATTGTGAATTTATCGCGATCGACACGGCGGCCCCAATTTTGCGCTATGCCCATGCCCGCGCGCAATCGCTCGGCGCGACCAATATCAAGTTTATTCAGGCCAATGCCGAAGATCTCTCCCGCTGGGATGACGGCACGTTTGACTGGGTCCAAACCACGATGTTCTTGCATGAAACCAGCGGCAAGGCTTTGCCCAAGATCATCGCCGAGGGCTACCGTGTCCTCGCCGACAATGGTTTGATGCTGCATCTCGAACAGCCAGAATATTCCGATGCCATGCCGTTGTTTGAGCAGTTTTTGCGCGACTGGGATGCGTTCAACAATAATGAACCTTTCTGGTCCTCCATGCATGCGCTGGATATGAAAGACGAAATGGTCAAAGCCGGCTTTGATCGCGATGAGCTGTTCGAAACCGGGGTCCGCGCCGTTGTTGATCGGGAGATTTTCCCCGAGGCACCAACTGGCGAGGACGAGGACCATGGCCGGGCCGCTTTCTGGCATGCTTATGGTGCCTGGAAAAATGCCGACCAGATGCAGGAGGCCGCAGAATGACCGAACAAGTTTTCGACTGGATGGCCGCGGCCAATAAAAAAGCCAAAGGCAAGCGCCCGGAATATTTTGACGATCCCGAGGACGAACGGATGCTGTCCATCCTGATGGCAGTTGTCGGCGAAGTGTCTGTACTGCGTGAACGTATGGATACGGTCGAACGCCTGCTTGACGCCAAGGGGACGATCAGCCGCGATGACATCGAAAGCTACACGCCCGACAAAGAGGCGGCCTATGAGCGCGGTGCGATGATCCGTGAATATATCTACCGGGTGATGCGCGGACCGCATCAGATGGTCGAGGAATTGCAGCACGCCGAACCGCCTGTGGAAGAGGTCAGCAAGGAGCTGAAAGAAATCTAACAGCAGCTCTTATCACAAGAATGAAAAAAGCCTGCCCAACAGCGATGTTGGACAGGCTTTTTTTAAGGAACTTGGTAGCTAGAACGGTTTGACCGCTCCCAGAAAACATACGCCGGAGATCGTGATCCAGTAGATATAGGCTGCAATCCGCGCTTGCCCGATCTCTCGTTCCAGCGCGGCCTCTTCCGCTGCATCCGGTCCTTCGGCCAGTTTGCGGAACCGCACTGTCCAGCGGCGCATGACAACCCGCAGGAACAGGCCGATACATAACGCAAATGCATAAAGGCCGATTTTGGCTGGATACCAATGATTGCCCTCACCCGAGATAACCGGGCCGGAACCCTGAAAAGCCATGAAGGCGACAATGAACAAGACCGCGATAAGCGGATAGCGGAGCATCTCTTCAGTCTTGGTCACCTTGACACCGATATCGGTCTCGCGCTTGATGAAAGCAGTCCAGGTCATGGCCAGCCAGATCGCAAAAAACAGCCACATCCACCAGATTCCTGCACCGTCAAGCAAAGGCACAAAACCGTATAGCTTGCCCATATGCAGGCCGAGCGGAAGCAGCAGGACGATGCCGGTGCGCGCCAATATGTCGATCCGATAGGCCGTTTCCATATGCCGCCGCCGCTCTTCCAGCGACAGGTTGCGGTTCGTGACATTATAGCTGGTCTGGAAAACACCCCATTCGCCGCCCAGCCAGTAAACCATCGCCAGGATATGAATCCAGCGCAATATGCTCAGTTCATTCGTAGTGAGAAATTCCATTACCAACGTCCTCCCAGACCGTGTAAATAGCTATTTGTAATTTGTCCGGACAAATTCCTCTTGGCAAGAGAAAAATGCACTGGCATGAAGAAAGACAAGGAGAATGGGATGAAGCACCGCATTATCGAAGGCCGTCTGGAATATACATCGCGCAAACCGGAAATGGAGGGACAGAATCGCGGATTCGAAACCTTCATGTTCACCCATCATAGCGATGGCAAAGTGACGATGCGCGCACATTGCGAAATTTACGAACCCGAACCCACGGTGATGCGCGATATCATCTACGCGATGGACGAGCATAAGCAGCCGATGGACTGCCACGTCCGGCTGACGGTCGGTGATGAATTTATGGGTTCAGGCTGGATGCGCTTTGACGGTTCCCATGTCGAAATGGAATCCTATGGCCCCTCGATCGGGCGATTGTCACAACGGGTTGCTGCGGAATTGCCACTGGATGGTTTCGGCACGCACCCCATTGTTTCCGACGGCTATATGCTGTCGACCAAGGACTGGGACAAGGAGACCAAACGCCTGCTCAATTGCTATCTGCCCTCACCCGATCATCGCGGTGCAACGCCGCCGCAAATTGCACAGGTCAAGATCGGCGCTGTCTATATCGGTACAGAAGAAGTCACCGTGCCTGCCGGCACCTTCCAGTGCAAACATCTGCAATTTGTGGATGATGCCAGCATCGTGCCAGGTACCGGCGGCATGGCTGGCGAGCATCCCGCTTACGACGTGTGGATCACCGATGATGACGATGGCATTTTCGTGCAAGGCGGCGTTGGTGGCTACATGATGACCTGGTACGAGCTGGTCGAGCTTAAACGGTAATCATCACCTTGCCCATATGGCTGCCGCTTTCGAGATGCGTGTAGGCGGCAGCTGCATCGTCAAATTCGAAAACACTTTCGACCAACAGCTCGATCCCATTTTGCGCAACCACATCCAGTGCCTGTTGCAGCATCTCCCGATTGCCGGACGCGATGCCCTTGATTGCGATATTCTTGCCAATCAAAGCACCCTGACTGGCGCTGGATTGATCCTGCGGTGTTCCGGATAGCGCACCCAGAGATCCGATGCGCGCATTGACGGCGCAGGCCGCCACGGTCTCGCCCATCGCCGGAAAGCCCAATGTATCGACAACCACATCGGCACCCCGGCCGTCTGTGGCTTCCAGCAAGGCGGCGCCCCAATCGGGTCGGTCGCGATAGTTGATACCGTAATCCGCGCCCATTTCCCTGGCGCGCGCAAGTTTTTCATCACTGGACGAGGTGATCGCGAAATCCATACCCATGGCCTTGGCCAGTTGTAGTGCGAATATGGATACACCGCCGGTTCCCTGAGCCAGCACAAGGTCACCCGGTTTGGCCTCGCCGAAAGCCATCATCGCGTGCCAGACCGTGCTGCCAACAACCGAAAAATTGGCCGCGCTATTGTCGCTCACATTTTCCGGCACGATGACGGCGGCATTGGCCGGAATGATGATCTTTTCGGCCAGCCAGCCATTGGCGGTCACACCAAGGTCTCTGGCAAAGACAGCAAAGCTGTAGGCGCCATCGAGCCAAGTTGCAAAATGCGGGGCCATTACGCGTGCACCCAGTTCCAGTCCGGAGACATCAGCGCCAACGGCCTCGATCACGCCGACACCGTCAGACAGAGGCACGCGATTTTCAGGCAGATCCGTGCCATAGTCGCCGCGCAGGACCATCAAATCGCGATAGTTGAGGCCCGCCGCCGAAACCTTGACCAATATTTCATCCGGGCCGGGTTCCAGTTCGGGATGGTCGGCCAGCTGCAGTCCGCCAATGCCGGTCCTCGATCCGATTTGCCATGCCTTCATGCGTCGTCACTCCCTTGTTCGCGCAGCGGCGCAAAAATACGATCGATAAATATTTTCAGCTTCGCCTCGCGGTCTGCTTCAGAGGCTTGCAGGCCTTCGAGCGCCATCAGTCTTTCTTCCTGCACCCACATTTCCTGCGCCATATTCATGACGACAGCGACAAAGCGGTCCATGCCGGGATCGTCGAAAAATTGGGGTTTTCCATCTGGCCCGTAAATATCTTTCGGCGTGTCATCCGGTTTGAAAACCGGACCGGGGCTATCGGTTTCAGAGCTCATCGCTTCGCCGCTCACCGTTTCCACGCTCCGAAACCGAACCACATAATGCCCTCGGCCAGTCGTCCGGTGGTTTCGCTGTCGACGGCATTGGCATTTTCGTCCGCAATTGCCTGCGCCACGGCTTCCTCGCCATAGATACCGATACTGGGGACGACGAACTGGAAATAATCCTCTGCGCCAAAGCCTCCGGCCTTGCACAATTCCGGTGGGCTTTCGTCGCGATAGCCTTTGTAGAACGGTTCTGAATTATACCAGCTGTCCCAGTCGAGATAAAAGCCGTCAAAGGCATTCATCTGGTCATTGGGCGGCAATTCCATATGGAGCAGCAACCCGCCCGGTTTGAGCACACGATAAGCTTCCTTGAACGCTGCGGCGCGGGCCTTTTTCGACAACTCGTGCAGGAACATGGAGGAAAAAACGAGGTCGTAACTGGCATCGGGATAGTCCAAAGCATCGGCGGACATTTGCGCGAAACTGACCTCCTGCCCCTGCATCTTGGCGCGAGCCGAAGCATAGCGCAGCCCGCCCGCCGCTGCGTCAATCGCTTCTACCTTGGCTTCGGGATAGGTCTGTTTCCATGGCAAGGTATTGTGGCCGATGGTGCAGCCGGTATCGAGAATAGTTTGGGGCTGAAAGTCCGGAAACTTGCCTTTTACATAAGCGGCCATGGACAGGCCGATATCGTCAAGATTGGCCCCCATTAGCCCCATTGAAAACACCGCAAGCCCCTGATCATAGACCGCTCCGGCTTCGAGCGACTCTCCGCCGCGCGTATAGCTGCCAGGCATGAGATGCACTTCAATCGCATCGACATTGCGCGGGATATCAAGATCGGGGTCCAGTTTCACGGAGCCGGGCTGGTCGGTAACTTTCGCCGCCTCCGCTTCCATCCGCTCAAGATCACGCGCAACGACAGCGCCCGATGCCTGCCAGACCATTTTTTGCGCCTGCACCCGCATGGCCGAATAGATGTTGAACGCCGGATCACCGCGCAGCGCCTGATGCGCTTCGTTGCTGGTTTCGGGAGCGCGACCAGTCTCCCGGGCAAAGGCGGGGGCTGCCCGCTTGTCATAGGCGGTGCGCATATCACCGGCGAGGTCATTGAGAATGAACGCCCGGATGCCCGATACAAATCGGCCGCGCGCGGCCTCTTCCGCCGTCAGTTCGGGTTTCATCGGATGCTGTAATTCCACGCCCATCAGAAATTCTCCTCTGCAAATGCCTCTATTCGCGCCGCGTCACCCGATTGCCGGATCAGCGCCTGTTTGCGGAAAAAGCGCATCAGGCCGCTGGCTCCCATGCGCGATGCGCCGAGCCCGGAATAGCCAAAGCTCGACTTTTCCGCTTCCCAGACCATCGATGTCAGCGAGCCGTCATTGATCGACACCGCTCCTGCCTTCAGACGGGTAGCAATCTGCTCCGCTTCCGTAACCGATCCGCCAACAACCGCAGCAGACAAACCGAAGATACTATCATTCGCCTGCGTAATCGCCTCTTCAATCTGATCATAGACCACGACCGGGATGACGGGTCCGAAATTCTCTTCACGGATAATGTCTGATTCTGGCGGAACATCGGTGAGTATCGTCGGTCTCAGATAGAGCCCGCCGCCGAGATTTTCGACTGTACCGCCAGTAAGCAGTTTCGCGCCCCTGTTGACCGCATCGTCAATCTGATTTTGGGCAATTTCTGCTTGTTTTTCAAAGATAAACGGGCCGATATGGCCGTGGTTGATATTGGGATAATTCAGCGCCACCGCCTCTGCCTGCGCCGTCAAACTGGAGAGGAACGGCTCGGCAATGTCCCGCGCCACATAGACCCGCTCGATAGACTGGCAGGCTTGCCCGGTATTGACGATACTGGCCCTCAGTGCCGTCGCCGCCGCTACTTCCGGATCCGCACTCGCCAGCACGATCATCGGGTCCTTCCCGCCCAGTTCCAGACTAGCCGGAATAAACGCCTGCGCGGCAGCCTCACCAACCTTACGTCCGGTGGCTACCGATCCGGTGAAACAGATGTAATCAACCTGATCAACCATCGCTGCCCCGGTTGCACCATCGCCTTCGACGATAGACAGCACCCCAGCCAGCTCCGGGATTTCCCCAACGGTTTCCATCAGCGGCTTGATGAATCGCGGGGTCACTTCCGACGGTTTTACCAGCACCGCTGACCCCGCCATCAAAGCCGGAATGGCGTCGATCAACGCGAGCGTCATGGGGAAATTCCATGGGCTGATAACGCCGACAAGCTGATAAGGTACCAAGCGTGTCGAAGTGGTGATTGTGGGTACTGAGGTTGGTTGACCGGTCAACTGCCCCTCGACAATGAGCTGAGGTGCCATCTCGGCCCATCGTCTAATCTGACCCGGCACGCCCGCTGCTTCGATCTTCGAGATACCTCCACGTCCCGTATCGTCTGTAAGCGCCGGGATGATGGTGCCGAGATTGGCTTCAATCGCATCTGCCCACTGCAGCAATATCGCTCCGCGCTCTTCCGGTGTTTTTGAGGCCCAGGCGACCTGAGCACTGCGCAGCCGCTTGGCTTCATCCACAACCGCGTTACGGCTTAAAGGAGCGATCTCGTAGTCCGCTTCGCCCGTGCGCGGATTGCGTATCTTCATTGCTTTGCCTTCCAGCTGTCGAGTATCGTCTCTCCTCTTGCAAACCCGATATCATCACGCTCCGCAAAGCCAGCAATCAGCTGCTCAAAACTGCTGATCCGATAGGGTAGTCCTGTAATATAGGGCGTCAAATGCATCGGCAACATCCGACCACCATATTGCCCGGCCTCCGCCAGCAACCAGTCGGCCGCGTCGGTCATCTGCTGGGCATAACTGTCGATCGATTGCTGCTGGACATTGATAATCTGGCGATCCGAAAGTTCATGATTTAGCGGGATATTGGTAATCGGCCCCGCGTCTGTCTGAAACTTATAAGGCAATTCGTCATTGGCCCAGTCACACATATATTCAACGCCTGCTTCTACGAGGAGCTTTGCGGTATTGAAGCTCTGCGAACGCGCTATCGACAGCCATCCGCGCGGCCGCTTTCCGGTTGCTTTTTCCAGCGTTGACAGCGCCCCGTCGATCAGCGCTTTCTCATCCGCTTCATCCATACCGCTCGCAATTGTACCGTTCATGTCCGTGCTATGCGCGATGATCTCATGACCTCCGGAGATGATATCCTCGATCAACTGCGGATAGCGTTCGGCTACTACGCCGTTAGTCGCTACTGAGACTTTTATTCCCACCTTTTCAAACGCGCCAAGCAACCGGTAAATCCCGATCCGGGTGCCATATTCACGCGCCGTGTAGTGGCGATAATCTGGGTAAGCGGTCTGCATATGGCCTGGCGCACGAAAAGGGTTATCCTTCGGCACCATCGGAAAATATTCGAGGCTGATTACCGGCCAGATAAGGAGTTTTTTGTCATCGGGCCATTGCACCGGTTTGCGATCAAACAAGCTGCCATAGCGATAATAGTCGTGGTCCATACCGCGACCACGCTTCGGATATTCCAAATAACTCGGATCAAGGCTCATGATGCGCCTCCGGTCTGTTTTCGGAAGGCATCCACAATGTCGCCGGCCCTGGTGATCCATGCCCGGCCATCAGCGGCAATATGTTCGAGCACTTCCTCAAAAGGACCGATCCGGTGAGGCTGGCCAATCAGATAACTGTGTAGCGGAATGCACATCACAGTCGCCGATTGCGCGCCTTCTTCCGCCAGCCGGTCATATTGCCGGATCAGTGTATCTGCATATTCTCGCGGCGACATGTTATAGATGAAAAAGCCGTAGTGATCATTGACCTCAAGGCTATAAGGTATTGCTGTTAGCTGCCCGGACTTTACCTTCACGTCCGTAGGCTGATCATCGTGATAAAGATCGCAGGTATAATCCATGCCATATTCAGCCAGCAGATCTAGCGTGCGCGGTGTATGGGTCAGCGCGGGAGCCAACCAACCTCTGATCCTTTGGCCCGTCGCACGCTCCACAGTCGCGATCGAATCCTCGATAATCGCACGTTCCTGCGCCTCGTCCATTCCATAGGAGTAGCGCGTGTTGTAAATCCCGTGGCTGAAAAACTCCCAGCCGCGCTGGTTGGCATCCTCCACCACTTCGGGAATATGGTCGCACAGCGCTACCGACAAGCTCACCGATCCCGGAAAGCCATGTTTTGTCATCATCTCCGCCATCCGCCAGTGCGAAACGCGATTGGCATGATCGCGATGGCTATAACCCACCACATCGGGATGCGGCTTTGCCCAGCTTTTACGATGAGGATTGACCGCCGGGTCCAGTTCATAAAACTCCAGATTGGGCGCTATCCAGACCGCGCAGGTTTTGTCCTCCGGCCATTCGATTTTCGGACGACTGCGATAAGGCAGATAATCATATAATCCCGGATCGGATTTTTGTGCTTCAGACACTAGCGCGCCTCCAGCCAGTCAATCACGGCCTGTACCGGTTCGACATCTGCATATTTCAGCTGCAAGTCAGTCAGGTTGGCAAAATGATAGCTTTCATGTTTATCGGCACAGGTTTCGATCGGCACGATTGTACGATATCCATGACTTAGGGCGTCTACCGCCGTGGCACGCACGCAACCAGATGTAGAGCCGCCGGTCACCACCACCGTATCGACTTTGTGCCATGTCAGATAGCTCGCCAGCGGCGTTTCGAAAAACGCGCTCGGCATACGTTTGGTATATTGCAGATCGTCGGCATTCACATCACAGCGCGGATCCAGCAAATGGCGCTCGCTGTCATATTTGATATTCTGCAGCGAATCTTCGGTATCTGTTCGTGTGCCCCAGACTCCGGCATCCCCGGCGTCACCCTTGTAAGCCACCCGGCTCCAGATGACCGGCATGTCTTTGGCCCGTGCGAGAGCCGAAATCTGATTAACATAGTCGATCTGCTTCGGATCAGTTTCGTAGGCAGTCTTGAACATGTCTGTTCGTGTATAGGCCTGCTGCACATCGACATTGACGATGGCAAGTTTTTCACCAAAGCCAAATTTCTTTCGAGCGGGATTGCCGATCACTTCTTCAAAAATCTCGCGCGCAGTACGGCCATCCTGGACCATTTTCGTGCCAATTAATGTCATTGGGTTTTTCTCTCCGGATTCGATAAAAAGACAATAATCTGCAAAAAAGACTTGTCGAGACAAATTTGTCCGGACAAATAAAGGTTCTTATGATCACACGACACTTTATCGATGTTTCAACCGGCAGCAACAGACGCCGCGTCCATTACCGCAAGGCGGGCAAAGGTCCGCCGTTGCTGATGGTGCATCAAAGCCCGCGCAGCTCCAAAGAATATGAAGCATTGATGGAAAAATGGTCGGAGCATTTCACGTGCATCGCGCCAGATACGCCGGGTTTTGGGCAGTCTGATCCACTGCCAGGTGATCCAGAAATTGCCGAATATGCAGATGCGGCTGTCGATTTTCTTGACGCGCTGGGCATAAAAAAATGCGCGGCTTACGGTTTCCACTCCGGTGGAATCATTTTGGTGACGGCGGTCAAGCGCCATCCGAGTCGAATCACAACCCTCGCGGTCGGCGGCTATGCAATTTGGACGCCCGGAGAAATGGCGCTTTTCAGCGATCGCTATTTGCCCGAGTTTCACCCCTCCGGTTATGGCGAGCATCTGACATGGTTATGGAACCGAATTTTGGAGCAAAGCTGGTTCTTTCCTTGGTTTGCAACCAATGACGCCCACCGGCTTTCTGTTGCCAATGATGACCCTGCACGAGTCGATGCGATTGTTCGTGAGATGCTCGACGCCGGTAATGCCTATCAGGCAGGCTATGGCGCGGTGCTGCGCGCGCCTCGTGATATTCCAGCCATTGACGCAGACGTCCCACCCTGCCTGATCAGCGCTTATGATGGCGATCCGCTGCAAGAGCATATCGACCGGTTGGGTGATATGCCCGCCAGTTGGGCAGCACAAAAAGTGACGACGCCAGAGGAACATCAGGCGGTCAGCCTGTCCCATTTGCTGGCTACAGATACGGTGACAATCGACAACTTCCCTGATGCCGGTGATGAAGGTTTTGTGGAAATTCAAACAGATAATTTTCACGGCCTAATCCACTGGCGAGGCGATCGGGGCGCGGACAGACTTGCTCTTCATGCCCCCTCCTATGCCGCGACCGGCAATCAACCCGCGGGTCAGATCGCCATTGATCTACCAGGCCATGGCCTATCGGACAATTGGGCCGCCGCAGTCCCTGTCAGCTGGGCTGCGTGGCAGGGCGTTATAAATGCGATTGCTGATGCGCTCGACACTAAAACAATCCTATATCCTTCCCTGCCCAATGGTGAACCGGATCGACTCTATCCGGATTTGTCGCCCGACCGTTTTGGTAATTATCTCAATATGGCTTGGCAGATTGTTCGCGCCCGTCATATGTTTGCGCCTTGGTACATGGTCGATGCAGATCACGCCCTTACTTTCGACGAAAAGCATCTCGAGCCAGAGAATCTGGCCACCGATCATCTCGCGCTGATGAACGGACATAGCGCTAGGCAATATCATATCGCTCTCCAATCAAGACAAAAGGAAGATTAATGGGAATCAGAGAAGACATGCCGCTTTTGGCCCGCCATGAAGGCGTTTGGGACGGCACCTACACCTATTTCAACGCGCAGAATGAGAAAATTGATGAGCATGCATCCCGCCTGCTGTGCCGATTCCCGGACCAAGGCGATGTGCCTTATCATCAGACCAACCACTATACATGGGCTGATGGGAAGACCGAGATACGCGAGTTTCCGGCCGAATATCGCGACAAACGCGTCTGGTGGGACAATGAGCTGATCAAGGGTTGGGCCGCCGAAGTACCGCTGGACGAATATAACCGCACCGTGATGTTATATTGGCAGCGGCAAGGTGATCCATCACTTTATCTTTATGAACAGATCCAGATTTCCGACGATGGCCAAAATCGTTGCCGGACGTGGCACTGGATAAGAAACGGATTGCTGGAAACGCGAACCGCAATACAGGAGACTTTTGTGACCAAGGATTGGCGTAGTGTTGATATAGAAATGGGGGCTGTTTCTGCCTGAACCATCGACGCTCTTTGACAAGTTGTGGGATAGCCATGTGGTCGCCGCCTTGCCCGGCAATGGCGCACTTGTGGCGATCGACCGTGTCTTTCTGCACGAGCGCACCGGTGCGTCAGCGCTCAATTCATTGGCTGAGGCCGGACGCACCGTGGTCGATCCGGCACGCGTCTTTGCCGTCACAGACCATATTGTGGACACCCGACGGGGCCGGACAGACCAAACCCTTATGCCTGGCGGGCAGGCTTTCATCACCGAAACTAGAGCTGCTGCCAAAGCCGCTGGCATAACCCTGTTTGATGTCAACGATCCCGATCAGGGGATTGTCCATGTGATATCGCCGGAACTGGGTATCGTGCTACCGGGATGTACCTTGGTGGCACCCGACAGTCATACCTGCACACAGGGCGCATTTGGCGCGTTAGCCTGGGGTATCGGATCGTCGGAAGCGGAACATGCGATGGCGACGGGAACATTGCGGTTGAACAAGCCAAAATCCATGCGGGTCTGTTTTTCCGGGTCGTTATCAAAAAGCGTCACGCCCAAGGACATGATCATGACATTGATCGCTAGCCATGGCGCGGCCGGTGGCAAAGGACACGCAGTGGAGTTTGCCGGAGACGCGGTTCGCGCGCTCGACATGGAAGGGCGGATGACCCTCTGCAACATGGCGACGGAATTTTCCGCCATGTCTGGGTTCATCGCTCCTGATCGGAAGACTTTCAAATATCTGACGGGTCGTCGCTATGTGCCAAAAGGAGCTGAATGGGACCAAGCCGTTGAAAGCTGGAAAAAGCTGATCAGCGATGTGGACGCTACTTTTGATGCAGAAATTAAAATAGATGCCAGCGCGATTACACCAACGGTCAGTTGGGGTACCAGTCCGGAACATAGTGTTGGTATTGGCGGTACCGTACCCGAAAATGCGGACGAGCGCCCGCTCGAATATATGGCGTTACAAAAAGGACAGAGCCTTAAAGGCACGCCAATAGATGCCGCTTTCATCGGCAGCTGTACTAATAGCCGTTTGTCCGACCTGCGCCGAGCCAGCGCCCTACTGAAGGGCAAGAGAATTGCTGACCATGTCCAAGCCATTTGTGTCCCCGGCTCCTCCCGCGTCAAACGCGAAGCTGAATCAGAAGGGATTGATGCAATTTTTCGCGAAGCCGGGTTTGAATGGCGGGAAAGTGGCTGTTCGATGTGCTTCTATGCAGGAGGTGAGAGTTTTCGATCAGGTGCACGGGTTATCTCTACCACCAACCGTAATTTTGAAAGCCGTCAGGGACCTGGCGTCAAAACCCATATTGCCAGTCCCGAAACGGTTGTCGCCAGTGCGCTGGCAGGTGCCATTGCTGATGTCCGGGAGCTGCTGTGATGGCTGAACCATTTTCCATCCTAACCTCCCGGCCCATGCCGTTGATCCGCGATAATGTCGACACCGACCAGATCATCCCCTCACGCGAGATGAAAAGCACCGGCAAGACCGGACTTGCTGACGGGCTATTCGCCGGATGGCGCTATACCGCGATCGGTGGCCGCGATCCTGATCCAAGTTTTGTACTCAATGATCCTGATTATGCCGATAGCCAGATCATCCTGGGCGGCGCGAATTTCGGTTGCGGGTCAAGCCGCGAGCATGCTGTTTGGGCATTGGCCGAATATGGTTTCCGGGCCGTAATTGCCCCGAGCTTCGCACCGATTTTTGCCGGTAACTGCGTTCGTAACGGTATCTTGCCAGCCGTTTTGGATGCTGATGCGATAGCCATCATCGAAGAAGCGAACTGTCCTGTTACCATCAACTTGGCCACACAGAAAATCACCATTGGCGAAGACCAGAACTGGTCTTTCCCGATTGATCAGGAAGCCAAAGCGATGTTGCTGGAGGGATTGGATGCTATCGACCTCAGTTTGAAAATGGCCGAAGACATTGCCGCATGGCAAACGGCCGACCGCGCAACGCGGCCATGGATTTACCTAGGAGCCAAACAATGACAAAGTCTGTAACCATCAGCGAAGTGGGACCACGCGATGGCCTGCAAAGCATTGATGCCGTGATGCCGACCGAAGCCAAAAAGGCCTGGATCAAAGCGGAGGCCGAGGCGGGTGTCAGTGAGATTGAAGTAGGAAGCTTCGTACCACCATCCCTTCTACCGCAAATGGCGGATACCGCAGAAATTGTGACCTATGCGAAGACCCTGCCCAATCTGGATGTTGTCACGCTCATACCCAATCTGAAAGGCGCGGAGAGAGCCATAGCAGCAGGCGTCGACAAAATGTCGATCCCCTTTTCCATGTCCGAAACCCATAGCATCAAGAACGTGCGCAAAGATCATCCAGCAATGCTCGCCGAAATCAAAGCGATTGCCGATCTGGTCGCTGCGCAGCCCGAAGGACAGCGTCCCCATTTTGAAGTAGGTCTCTCTACTGCCTTTGGTTGCACCATCGAGGGGCCAGTCAGCGAAGACAAGGTAGCGCGCCTCGCAGAAGCCGCGATGGAGGCGGGCGTGGCCGAGGTCGGCCTGTCGGACACAACCGGCTATGCCAATCCGGCGCAGGTCACACGGATGGTACGCCAGATCAAGGGTGTGATTGGCAGCGACAAGCTCAATACGCTGCATCTCCACAATACTCGCGGACTTGGCTTGGCGAATGTCATGGCAGGATTAGAGGAAGGTATTACCACCTTTGATGCTTCGCTAGGAGGCTTGGGCGGCTGCCCCTTCGCACCGGGCGCCTCGGGCAACATCGTTACGGAAGACCTGGTTTTCATGCTGGAGGCCATGGGTATTGATACCGGCATTAATCTGGATAAGCTGCTGAAAGTAAGAGAAATTATTGCAGCGTCCCTGCCCGAAGAGCCACTTTATGGCTTTACTCCGGATGCGGGCCTTCCTCTGGGATTTGAAAGGGCTGCAGCATGAGCGCGCCAACACCTCTAGCGGGCCTGAAAGTTATCGAGTTCACCCATATGGTCATGGGACCTGCAGTGGGCGCCATTCTGGCCTCGTTGGGCGCGGAAGTGATCCGCGTCGAGCCGATTGGCGGCGATAGAACTCGCAATCTGGTAGGCTCCGGTTCTGGCTACTTCCCTATGTATAACCGCCATAAACAGAGTATCTCACTTAACCTGAAAGATCGTGAAGGGCTTGGTATAGCGCGCCAGCTTGTTGAAGGCGCAGATATATTGGTTGAAAACTACCGTCCCGGTGCAATGGATCGTTTGGGACTTGGCTATGAAGAGCTCGCCCAGTCCAACAAACGGTTGATCTACGCCTCGGAAAAAGGATTCCTTCCCGGACCCTATGAAAACCGAACGGCCCTCGATGAAGTGGCCCAGATGATGGGGGGACTTGCCTATATGACTGGTCCGCCCGGACAGCCATTGCGTGCTGGTTCCAGCGTGATCGATGTTACAGGCGGCATGTTCGGCGTGATTGCAATATTGGCAGCGGTTGAGGAAAGGCACCGCACCGGCAAAGGGCAAAAGGTCCAAAGCTCGCTCTTTGAAACCACCATATATCTGATCGGCCAGCATATGGCGCAAATGGCCGTGACCGGTAAAGCCGCCGACCCCATGCCTGCTCGCATCTCCGCCTGGGCTATTTATGATGTTTTCCAGACCAAGGACGAACCGATTTTCATTGGTGTGGTCACCGATGCCCTATGGGAGAAATTCTGCAAGCTGTTTGCGCTTGACGATCTGTGGGCAGATGAAAGCATCCGTGAGAATAACAACCGGGTTGCCGCACGCGACCGGATCATGCCGCAAATTCGGGAATTGATCGCTGGCTTTGGCCGAGATGAGTTGATCGCGAAGCTTGAAGGCACCGGCTTGCCCTTCGCCCCAATCGCACGCCCTGAGGACATGTTCGACGATCCGCATCTCAATACCAGTGGTGGTCTCGAACCCGTCACACTAGCCAATGGCCAGCAAACCAAGCTGCCATCGCTGCCGATTGAAATGGACGGGGCGCGGCCATCTGCATCCGCCAATCTTTCGACCATCGGTCAGCATAGCGATGCGATTCTGGAGGAACTCGGCTTGAGTCCGGAACAAATAAAAACTCTGCGGGAAGTCGGTGCCGTGGACTAGCGTAATCTCAGGCCAGTATTTGCCGGCCCAAAAGTAACAGTGGTCCCGCCCGAACAATCTCCCTTATCCTGTTCATCAACAAGGGAGAGTTATCGCCATGAACACAGATGTCCTGATCATCGGAGCCGGTGCAGCTGGACTGAGCGCTGCTCTGGCAGCGCATGAGGCCGGTTCAAGCGTCACAGTCATCGAAAAGCAGCCGAAACTGGGCGGCACCGCTGCAATATCGGGTGGCATTGTCTGGATACCGGGTAACCGGCAAATGCAGGTGCATGGTATCGAAGATAGCCGCGAAGACGCCCTCGCCTATTTCCGCTCTCTCGATCAGGGCGATATCGATGACACTGTATTGTCCGCCTTTGTCGAGGAAGGTCCACAAGCATTAGGCTTTCTCGAAAATCTGGATGCGGCGAGACTCAGCCTGCTGGAAGGCTATCCTGATTATTATCTCGACCGGCCAGGGGCCAAACCGGATGGCGGCCGCGCGCTCGATAATGATCTGTTCGACTTCTCCGCACTCGGCGATTGGGCCGACAAGGTCTTTGAACATGGTCCCGCTCCGCGCATGATGCTGCGGGAAACGCCTTTGGGTGGCGGCACCGGACAAGTTGATCCAGCCGAAATGGCCCGGCGCGAAAGCGAAGATCTACGCGGCTGGGGACAGGCTTTGATCGGGCGTCTGTTAAAGGCCTGCCTTGATCGCGGGATTGAACCCTTGCTGGATGTTGATGGCCACCGCTTGATTGTCGAAAATGGCCGCGTAGCCGGGGCCAAGGTCCGCCGCGACGACGCCGATTTGACCATCAACGCATCACAAGGTGTAATACTGGCAACCGGCGGTTTTGAATGGAATGAAGAGCTGAAACAGGCCTTTTTGCGCGGCCCGCTGGATGCACCCGCCTCGCCGCCGGGCAACCAGGGCGATGGTCTGAAAATGGCCATGGCCGCCGGGGCAAGCCTTGGCAATATGACCAGTGCCTGGTGGGTACCGACCCTTTCAATCCCCGAAGTAAAATGGGAGGGCGGCGAGCAGCGCTCCATGCCGGTACTGATCGAAAGAACGCTTCCGCACACTATATTGGTCAACGGAGCGGGGAAGCGCTTTTGCAACGAGGCCAATAATTATTCTGCACTAGCCGGGGCTTTTCACCAATTTGATCCGGCGACCTATTCATATCCAAATTTGCCCGCTTATCTGATTTTCGATTCGCAATATATGTCCCGCTACCCGCTGGCTTCGGTCATGCCTGGGGATGCAGTTCCAGACTGGATAACCAGTGCAGATGATCTGGGAAGTCTTGGCGATGCAATAGATATTGATGGCGAGCGGCTGGAAGAAACGGTCGCCCATTTCAACGCTCATGCAATCAAGGGGCATGATCCAGATTTCGGCCGCGGCGAGAGCGCATATGACCGCTTCTACGGTGATCGTTCACGTGAAGGCGCATCGGCGACATTAGGACCAATCACCAATGGCCCATTCTATGCGGTGGAAATCCACATGGGAACACTCGGCACCAATGGAGGCGCAAAAACCGATGGTTCAGCGCAGGTGCTTGACCATCAAGGAGAGCCGATTCCAGGCCTGTTCGCGGCAGGCAATGTTATCAGCTGTCCAACCGGCGGGGTCTATGCGGGTGCAGGCGGAACACTCGGCCCTGCCTTGACCTTCGGATATATCGCTGGCCGGTCTGCCGCGCGGCGCATCAATAGCTAAAGAAAATCAACGAAATTTGAGAAGAGGATAGAACCATCAGAATATTGACCATCGGCGCAACCGGCGACCAAGGCCATCCTTTGCTAGAACGTTTGCTTGCGGCAGGCCTGCATCCGGTGGCAGCGCTGCGCAATACAGCTGCACTGGCCAATACGCCCTTTGCCAATGTCGAGACCGTAGAAGCCGATCTATATGACGAGCAATCCATGGTCGCGGCGGCGCAGGGCATGGATGCCATTGCCATGCACCTGCCCTTTGTATTTGATCTTGAAAAGGCAACCGAGCTCGGTCGTAACATTGCAGCCGCAGCCAAAGCCAGCAGCGTCCGGAAAATCGTGTTCAACACCAGCTGTTATGTAGCCGATGAAGACAACGGCAACCCTGCGCATGACGGTCGCCGGGCGATTGAAATGGCGATTATCGATAGCGGTGTCAGCTATGCCATTTTTGAAACCAAGGTCTTCATGGACAATATGATCCGCAGCTGGAACAAACCCTCCATCGTCAACAGTTCGATATTTGCCTATCCTGCCAAACCGGATCTGAAAATATCATGGATCTGCCTTGATGATGTCGCTGCCTTCATGGTCGAGGCGCTACAAAATGATGATCTGCCGAGTGGACGTTATGCTGTTGGCGGACCGCAAGCTCTGGTTGGGAATGAGGTTGCTTCGATCCTCAGCGAGGCGGCCGGGAAACCCATCACATTCAAAAGCATGACACCAGACGAGTTCGCATCCGCGATGAGTTTGTTGGTCACCGGATCGGCGACTGTCGAACCCCAATCGATCTATAGCGGTATGGCAAGCTTCTACAGCTTCTATAATGAACAGCCGATATCACCGCTCATCGCAGATACAGCGGAAATGGCCAGATATTTTAAAACTCGGCCGACGCCACTTGCCGAATGGGCGGCGCGACAGGACTGGAACGATCCAACCGATCCGGCTCTTGCGATCCGAATGGCGGGTGCCCGATAATCAGTAATTGCCAGAGATTAGAACTTGTACCCGACCTCGACACCAAAGCGCCGGAGCTGACCCGGTGAGATAAATGATCCGCCAAATTCAATCGCCGGAATAACTTCGTTGAGATATTTGCGGTTAAGCAGATTGTCAGCAAAAGCAGTGACATTCCAGTTATCCCCTTCCAGACCAAAGCGCAGGTCGAGTACACCAAAGGCTTCCCGCTCGGTAATCGAATAGTCCGCATCACCAACAAAGGCCGGTAAAACCAGTTTGTTTGGTGAATTTGCGTCTGCTGGCAAAGGCAGCAAACCGCTGAACAAGGTCGGACTGGTATCATCCTGAACCGAGTGGAACCATGTTGGCCCGGTAATCCGGTAATCTGCCCGCATCACCAGATCAAAATCATTGGCAATTGGCGCAACAACCTGGGTGCCGATATTGATTGTATAGTCGGCAGTATAGGGCGACTTGTTACCGACCGTATTGGGCCGCGAAGCATTGGCCTTGATTTCGCTCTCGGTCACGTTGACCGCGCCAAAAATGTCCCAGCCTTCCACGATTTCGGCATTTGCGTTGAATTCCAAACCGTAAAGTTCAACTTCATCGATATTGGAAACCACCCGCAAAAGACCGAAACCGCCGACGAAAAACTCGAAAAACTGCATGTCATCGACATCAGTATAATAGCCGGCGAGATCGAAGGTGATCCGACCATTGGCAAGAGAACCTTTGAAACCAGCCTCGAAAGCACTGGATTTTTCCTTGCGGAAAATGTCGTTGATCAAGACATTGGTGCCAATAAACTGGTTGAAATTCTGATCCACAATCGCGGCAGAGCCTTGATTGTTGAAACCACCGGATTTGAAACCGATGCCCCAGTTGGCATAAAAATTAATGTCATCCGACAGACCATAGCGCAGCGACAATTTGGGCTGCAGTTGCTTGAAGGTCTCTGACTGATCGGGAATGGGGCCAAAGGCCTGACCAGGATTAATCGGCGTTCCGGTAATTGGATCCGTTGCCAACGGCACCTGACTTGATACCTCGCGGTCTTCGATGTCATAGCGCAGCGCCAGCCCGACATCGAAATTATCCGATACTTCATAGTCCAGCGAACCGAAGACCGCATAAACATTGGTATTGAAGTTATCGGCAAATAGTTGAGACGTCGGATTGCTACTGTCCGGTCCATTGAACAGTTCGCGGATTACGCCCTGACCCAGATCGGCACCGAGGCTAACCCCAACATCACGATCAATATTCAAAAAATAGCCACCAATCTGCCAGCCGAGCGGGCCATCATCATTGGACGCCAACCGAACTTCTGCACTGATATCGGTTTGTTCACGAATCTGGAACTGCGTGCCATCACAAGTCGTTGGGCTATAGGGGCCGAAGGTCGATCCATTGACCGGGTCAAAGATAAACGGCACCGGAACATTACCAACGAAACCCGGCTGGTTGACAGGAAAACCGGTCAATGCCGCTGTAGAACTGAAACAGTTATTAGAGGCATCCACCGAAGCTTGCGTGGCTCCCGGGAAAGTATAACGCGCAAAATCAGCAGACGTACCGTCGGCCGTCAGAGCCTGATCGACATCGGCATAAAGCGCCCATGCGGTCAATGTCGCAAAGTCAAATTCATGGGTCAGCTTAACCGATGCTTCAAATGTTTGCTGTTCATTGGTTGGACGAATGTTCGAATAATAGTTAAACGGGTGATCGTTCACATCTTCAAAAAACGCCGGATTGGTCGCTGCGAAATTCGGCAAATGGAAGGCCGCGTTAAAGTTAATGGACGCGCCGGACAGATCCGCATACCGAGCCTTTACGTCAACTTCGGTGTCGGGGCCCAGCTCAGCCACAAACCGTCCATCAATCGACCATGTCTCCTGGTCATCAACCACCTTTCGATTGTTCAAAAAGCTGTTTCTGTAGAAGCCATCTGTCGTGTTGTATGAACCCGATAAAACAAAACCGGCGGTATCACCTACAGGAGCAGATATATAAGCTGATGCCTTGTATGTATTATCTTCGGCTGCACTTAACCTTACGCCGCCTTCCAGTTCATCGCCTGGTTTCAGTGTTTGAATAACAATTGCGCCAGCCGCAGCATTCCGGCCATAAAGCGCGCCTTGTGGGCCCTTCAAAATTTCAATCTGGCGTAATGTACCCTGATCCTGATTCAATTGGGCGGTGTTGGTTTTAAGGATGCCATCCACCACCAAAGCAACAGAGCTTTCCGCATCCCGCGCGCCGTTTATGCCGCGAATGTTGATCTGTGTATCGCCGGCTTCGGCCGTACCGCTAACGATAGTGACACCGGCGGTCAGCTGCACAAACTCGTCCGCCTGTTCTATACCAGTGCGTTCAAGCGTTTCGGCCGTAAAAACGGTAATCGATGCGGGTACTTCGGCAAGCAATTCGTCCTGTCGCCGCGCAGTGACGATAATAACATTGCCGCTATCTGCTTCACCAGCTTCCTGATCGCCGGTCGATTGAGCAATGGCCGGATTGAAACTTACGAGAGCAGCGACACCCGCCGATAGTGAAAGAGCTGTTTTGAAGCGACGCATTTTACTTTCCTTCCCTGAATGGAATGAGATGCAGGCCTTTTGGCCCGTCATTTTGACGTTAAACGAGGACATTCTCCCCGCTCATATAGACATAGACTTCCTGAAATTTTCCGTCGCGCATGCGCCAGAAATTTGTGTTGTTTAACAACGTGACATTACCGTCCGCGTCCGTCAGCTCGGCCACAAAACTGGCGGCGATCCGGCCATTGGCTTCGTCAACAGTGCAGGTAAAATCACGGTGAATAATGGTTTCATAGGCACCAAAAAAATCCTCAAACATACGTTTGATTTCCGCCTTGCCTGCATAACGCGTAAAGCTGGTCTGGACGCAGAATAGAGCCTCATCGTGGAAGCACGCCAGCGTAGCATCCATATCTTTCGCATCGACATTGCCAAAATAGGTTTTCGTCGAAAATTCGATTAGTTCTGCACGAGAAGGGCCAGGTTCATACTGCATCAGGCGTCTCCCTCTTTGAGCAGATTGTCGCCGCTCATATAAACGAAAACATGCTGGAACAGCCGGTCCTTGCAATAGAAGCGGTTGCAGTTCTCATAACGCAATTGTTCACCACCATTGGGCGTGATCAATACCGTGAATTGCGAACAGATCGTATTGGTATCGGGGTCAGCGGTATGAACAAAGTTGCCATGCCAAATGGACTCAAAATCCGTGAACAGCTTTTCAAACATAGCTCTAATGGCATCGCGACCTTCATGAATCGTATTGGATGTCGCTTCATGCAAAATCGCGTCTGGTGCAAAACAGTTAAGTACCTGTGTCATATTCTTGTTATCGACACCGTCAAAATAGCGCTTGGTCACGATATCGACGTAAAAGGGATAGGGCAGCGGCACTTGTCCTGCCATGCCGGGGGTCCAGTCAGCCATTAATACCATCCTTTTTTGATATCATCGTCTTTGGGCACTTCGGGCGCCGGAAACGCTTTTTTGCTGTGGGTGAGCCCAAGTTCGATCAACGTTTCCAAAAACTTGTAGGCGACCTGTCCGGGGTTCAGCACCGGGATCGGCATGTTGTCATCAAGATATTTT
The DNA here is from genome assembly GCA_947493955.1 of uncultured Sphingomonadaceae bacterium. Taxonomy (GTDB): domain Bacteria; phylum Pseudomonadota; class Alphaproteobacteria; order Sphingomonadales; family Sphingomonadaceae; genus Parasphingorhabdus. The sequence goes on along the minus strand of CANLSQ010000003.1, from coordinate 339,746 downwards.
GCCGACTGGTGCATGGTTGTTGAACCGAGTACGATCACATCCGCACCATCCTCTTCCATTGCTACCGTCGCTTCCGCCTTCAGTTTGTCGAAGATCACCTCTTCTTTGCCAGCAAGCAATTCGGTCACGTCGGGCCGCGTATCTATGGATCGCAGTGAAGCCACACGATCCCACCAGCCATATTCGTTCAACGTCTTCTCGTAGAGCGGGAACCACTCCGGCCACATAGTCAGCACGGTAAATTTCTTGCCCAACATCATTGCGGCCGCAAAAGCCGCCTCCCCGGGACCGACGACGGGTATGGAAAGACGAGATCGCAAGGCTCTCATGCCACTATCACTAACGGTATCAATCAGGACACCGGCATAACCTTCTTCTTCGGCTTTGATGCCAGCCTGAAACACAGTCCAGTCCATCAACATGGTATCATGATAGCTGTCACCCAAAGCTGCACCCCAAGGTACCGCCACAAATTCAGGTACAAATCCGTCGCGAACGAAATCAGCAGGCAATTGTTCCGCGCGGGCAGCAACACCGGCTTCATCCATTGGGATCGGAACGATGACTTTTATACGATATGTTTCAGGCATAGCGATTGACAATTCCCTCCCAGCAACCTCTATTGTATACAATTCATACCCGTCAAGGAGAAATTGGTTTCCACTATCAATCTTGTTTGGCCATCTTGTCCGCAAACAAATTTGAGGTAATGTGTTAGATATGAGCCGCGCATCTGAAACTGCTTATCAAAAAATACGCTCCTTCATCCTGCAGGGAGAGGCAGTGCCTGGTATGCAATTGACGGAGGAAAAGCTGTCTGAAATCTCAGGCGTCTCGCGAACGCCAGTAAGAGATGCCGTCCGCAGGCTAGAAAACGAGATGCTGGTTATCCGCAGCGCATCCAAACGCCTTTCGGTAGCGGATTGGTCCGAAGGCGAGGTCGACGAGATGTTCACCCTTCGGGCAATGCTGGAGGCGCATGCAGCAGCTCGTGCGGCACGGCGGATTGACGGCGATGCATTAAACGCGTTGCGCGGCATCAACGATGAACTCAAACGGGCAATTAAAAAGTCACCACCTGACGTAACGGCCTTTCTTGAAGCGAATCGGCGCTTTCATGATCTGATATTGGAATGCGCGCAATCACCGCGCCTGAGCAAGCTGATGCCGGCGCTGGTCGAACAGCCGGTGGTTCGGCGGACCGCCCAACAATATTCAAAAACACAGCTTCATCAGTCAGCTGTTGATCATGACGAGCTTATCGCTGCTTTTGCCGCCAAGGATGCAGACTGGGCAAAATCGGTTATGACGAGTCACATTCGCAGAGCGTTTCATTCATTTAGCGTTACCGCAACACCGAAATCTTGATGCTTCAAATGATACCACGTTCCCGAAGGTCGCCGATCTTGGCGCTGTCCATACCCAGCAATTCTCCATAAATCGCTTCGTTATGGGCCCCCAGATCAGGGCCGATCGTTTCGACGCCGCCAGGGGTATCGGACAATTTCGGCGCAACATTCTGCATAACGAAATTTTCATGCTGGGGATGATCCATTTTTACCAATGCATCCCGCGCTTCAAAATGCGGGTCCGCCAGCATTTCCGGCGCACGGAAGATATTACCCGCCGGAACGCCATTCACTTCGCACAGGTCCAACACTTCCTGACTGGTCAAAGTCCGTGTCCAGACGTTGATCAGGTCATCCAGTTCAGCCTGGTTTTCACCTCTCGCAACATGGGTGGCGTAACGAGGGTCATCGCCCAGTTCCGGCTGCCCCATCATCGCCGACATTCGTTTCCAGACGCTATCCTGATTGCCGCCGATCAGGACGCTTCCGTCTTTGGTCTCATACACGTTGGATGGCGCTATTTTCGGCAGAATAGAACCGGTTCTTTCACGAATATGACCCGCAACTGTATATTCCGCGACGGTCGATTCCATATTGGCCAAAACTGCTTCGTAAATCGCCGAATCAACGACTTGGCCTTTGCCAGTCACATGCCGATGGTGCAGCGCCATCATTGCGCCAAGACAGGCATAGGTTGCCGCCAGAGAATCACCGATCGACAAACCGGCGCGACTTGGCGGACGGTCGGGTTCGCCGGCAATATAGCGCATACCACCCATTGCCTCTCCGATGGAACCATAGCCTGCGCGCGAGGCATAAGGACCTGTCTGCCCATAGCCGGAGACGCGGATCATGATCAGCGCTTCGTTGATCGCGCTTAACTGATCATAGTCCAGCCCCCATTTTTCCATCGTGCCTGGGCGGAAATTTTCCAGCAGAAAGTCGCTTTTCGCGACCAGTTTTTTTACAATCTCCTGGCCTTCTTTTTCACGCAGGTTGAGCGTGATCGACTTTTTATTGCGCCCGACAACCGAGAACCAAAGCGGTATCCCCTGTCCCCAGCTGCGCATGGCATCGCCGACCTTTGGCGGTTCAATCTTGATCACTTCCGCGCCATGATCACCCATTAGCTGACCGCAAAATGGTCCGGCAATAAGCTGCCCCATTTCAATCAATCGTAGCCCGGCCAGTGCCCCTTGCGCCATTAAAAAACCTCCTGCATGATGCTTTTGCTATACAAAGCACAATATGGATTGTATACAATTTCTATGGCACATGAAAACCCCGTATCTGTCGATATCGTCGAAGTCGGTCCGCGTGACGGACTGCAGAACGAGCTGGATATCATATCGACCGCGGACAAGCTGGGGCTGATCAATCACATGATCGACGCCGGCATTCGCCGGATGGAGGTCGCAAGCTTCGTCCATCCGGGGCGTGTTCCGCAAATGGCCGACGCCGAGGCCGTTATCGCTGGCCTACCTGATCGTGACGACATGTCCTATATCGGCCTGTGCCTCAACAAGCGCGGCGTCTTGCGCGGACTTGCGACGAAAGAAGGCGGTAAGCGCGGAATTGATGAAGCCGGTTGCGTGATCGTCGCAAGCGATACTTTCGGTGAGAAGAATCAGGGCCAGACCATTGAACAGGGCATAAGAGAGAATCGCGAGATGATCCGCTTTGCCAAGGGGGAAGGCTTAAAGGCGCAGGTTACGATCTCTGCCGCCTTTGGATGCCCCTTTGAAGGCCATGTCCCGCCTGAGACCGTGCTGAATATCGCAAGTGAAATGGCGGAGGAAGAACCGCTCGAAATTGCGCTGGCCGACACAATTGGGGTCGGTGTGCCCAGACAGGTCGAGGATTTGTTCGGGCGTCTCAGCGAAATTTTACCCGACCATATCACGATGCGCGCGCACTTTCATGACACGCGCAATACCGGGATCGCAAATGCCTGGGCGGCGGTCCGGTCGGGTGTTTCTACGCTCGATGCTAGTCTTGGTGGTCTCGGTGGCTGCCCGTTCGCTCCTAACGCCACCGGCAATATAGCGACCGAGGACTTGATCAACCTGCTCGACCGTTCCGCGATCGGGCATGGCGTCGATTTAACGAAAGCCATCGCCACTAACCAGTGGTTTGAAACAATAATGAAACGGCCATTGCCATCGCTTGTCGCAAGAGCCGAAGCCTGAATGCATAAATTACAAGAGAGAGAATGATATATGGGGTATCGACTAGGCGTTGATGTCGGGGGAACCTTTACCGATCTATTGCTGTTCAATGATGAAACCGGACAATTCTGGCGCACCAAAACACCGTCCACCCCCCACGATAGCTCCGAAGGCATCTTGAACGGCGTGAACGCCATTTGTACCGATGCCGATGTGCAGGCCAGCGAGATTGAATATTTTCTCCACGGGACAACTGTCGCCACCAATGCCGTTCTGGAAGGGAAAGGCGCAAAAGTCGGCCTTATAACCACCGAGGGCTATCGCGATATCATGCAGATTGCGCGGAGCTTTGTGCCCGGTGGTCTTGCTGCCTGGATTATCTGGCCAAAGCCACAGCCGCTAGCGGCGCTGGAAGATACCGTGACCGTGAAAGAGCGCATGGATGCCGATGGTAACGAAGTCCGCCGGCTGGATGAAAACAGCGTTTCCGAAGCCATCACACATCTGAAAAATCAGGGTGTGGAAGCCGTCACGGTGTCGCTAATGAACGCCTATACCAATGGCGCGCACGAAAGCCGGATTGGCGAGATGGTCGCGGCTGAAATGCCGGATGTCCCCTATTCGCTAAGCCATGAAGTGCTTCCTGAGATGCAGGAATATGAGCGGACCTTGACCACGGTTGCCAATGCAGCGGTGCGGCCCGTCGTGGGCCACTATGTCTCAAATCTGCGATCCAAGCTCGCTGAGGCCGGAATGGCAGGACGCTTCTCGCTGTTACGCTCGGACGGCGGCCTAATGTCTTCACAGAAGGCGGAAGAGCATCCGGTCAACATTCTGATGTCCGGTCCCGCTGGCGGCGTTACGGGTGCTGTCTGGGTGGCAAAAAATGCAGGTCTGAAAAATATCCTGACGCTCGACGTTGGCGGCACCTCAACCGATGTGGCGCTCATCGAAAATCTGGAACCGAGGCGGGTGCGAACGACTGAAGTCGGCCATTTGTCGGTACGCGCTTCTTCGCTGGACGTGAAAACAGTCGGCGCTGGCGGCGGTTCGATTGCCTATGTGCCGGAGCTGACTGGCGCGCTGCGCGTCGGTCCCCAATCCGCAGGCGCGGTGCCGGGACCGGTCGCCTATGGCAAAGGCGGCGAAGAACCGACGGTTACAGACGCCAATGTTGTTCTTGGATATTTGCCGGAAAACTTGCTCGGCGGCTCTTTCCAACTCGACCGCGAAGGTGCCAAGAAATCGGTTCAAAAAATCGCCGATGCACTGGGCATTGACCTAATGTCAGCTGCGCGCGGCATAATCGATATTGTAAACGAAAATATGTTCGGCGCACTTCGAATGATCTCGGTCCAACAAGGCTATGATCCTCGCCACTTCGCCCTCATGGGTTTTGGCGGAGCAGGACCACTGCACGTTAACGCGGTTGCCAAACTGATGGGCAGTTGGCCAGCGGTATCGCCGGTATCTCCCGGTGTACTCTGTGCGCTCGGCGACGCAACCACGCGGATGCGTACAGAAACGGCGCGCTCTTTCTCTCGCCTTGCAACCACGACGAAAGCATCCGAGCTGATCGCGATCCTGAAGGAAATGGCCGATCAAACCCGCGCGGAATTATTATCTGATGGCGTTGCGGAGGCAGACATTACCAGCGAGTTTGAAGTTGATGTGCGCTATGCCGGACAGGCTTTTGAGGTGCCATTGACTATCACACCGGAAGTGCTGGATCGCGATGGGATTAACGGCATTTTGGCCCGCTTTGACGAAGAGCATCACCGCCTCTTCACATTTAACATGGATACACCGCATGAGATTGTGAACCTGCGCGCCGTGGCTCTGGGCCAATCACTCAATTTACCAGCCGCCGAGTTACCAAAGGGTAATGGCGACCCATCGGATGCCAAAATCCGCGATCATAAATTGTGGATGGATGGCGCAGAACAGGACGGGGCGATTTACGATCGTGCCAAACTCAAACAGGGTGATGTCATAACTGGGCCGGCGATCGTTGTGGAGATGGACTCGACGACTCTCATCGAAACAGGCTGTGTCGGAGAAGTGGATGCAGTCGGCAATATCCTCATAAATCTGGCGGAGGGACAATAAAATGCCTGCAACAATTATTGAAACCAATGACACGCCGTTTGATAAAATCGACATTGATCCGGTTACACTCGACATTATCGAAAACGCCCTGCGTAATGCGCGCATTGAAATGGACGCGACACTGGTTCGCACGGCCATGTCTCCCGGCATCAGGGAACAGGGCGATGCCTTTCCGCTGATTGCCGATCACACCGGGAAGATGATCGTTGGCCAGTTTGGAAGCTTCATTGACGGCTTCCTCCGCCAATATGATGGCACGCTGGAAGATGGCGACATGATCTTCCTTTCCGATCCCTATAGCTGCGAAGGCGCGGTCAGCCACAATAATGACTGGTTGATCTTACTGCCCATATTCAAGGACGGCCGCCTGATTGCTTATACTGCCATGTTTGGCCATCAATCGGATATTGGCGGCAAGGTCGTAGGTTCCATGCCCATCGACGCCAAGTCCATTTTCGAAGAAGGCGTACGCATTCCGCCAGTAAAAATCTGGAAAAAAGGAGAATATAACGAAGACCTCATGAAGCTTGTCATGCACCAGACGCGCAAGCCGGATTGGTGTCAGGCGGATCTCAACGCGATTATCGCATCCTGCCGCGTAGCCGCCCGACGCGTCATCGAAATGGCAGAACGGTTTGGTGACGATGTCTACGTTTCTGCAACGCAAGAGTTGCTGGCGCGCAATCACAGGGCGATGAAAACCCTTATTGGTCAAGCGATTGGCGAAGAGCCGGTCAGCTTTGAAGACTATATTTGCGACGATGGCATTGGTGCCGGTCCTTACAAGATCAAATGCACCATGCGGCGAGAGGGTGACAGAGTTATTCTCGACTTCGAAGGTACGGACCCGCAAAGCGGAGCTTCCATCAACTTCTTTCTCAACGAGAACATGTTCAAGATGTTTTTCGGTATCTACATGATCATGGTTTTCGACCCGCAAATCCTGTTCAATGACGGATTCTATGATCTGATTGATGTACGGATTCCGGAAGGATCGCTGCTCAAACCGAAATTCCCGGCGGCATTATCGGGTCGCACCCATGCATTGGGCCGGATTTTCGACATTCTGGGTGGGTTACTGGGCCAGAAGACGCCGGAATTCCTCAATGCCGCAGGATTCTCATCCTCGCCTCATCTGTTCTATTCCGGCAATGACAAGAAAGGTGACTGGTTTCAGCTGTTCCAAATCGGCTTTGGCGGCATTCCGGGACGGCCTCTGGGTGATGGACCGGATGGGCATTCGCTATGGCCCGGCTTTACCAATGTGCCGAACGAGTTTCTGGAGCGCTATTTCCCGCTGCGGATTGAGCGCTACGAGACAGCACCGGATAGCGGCGGAGCGGGGCTGCATCGTGGCGGTAACGGTATCTACCTTACCTATCGCTTCCTCGCATCCGGCACGATCTCTATCCATGATGACCGCTGGTTCGTTCCGCCATGGGGCGTGAATGGTGGTGAGCCGGGCAAGCGCGCGCGGAAAATTCTGGAGAAAGAGGATGGCAGCAGCACCATAATCGGGAACAAAGTTGAGGAAGTCACCGTGGAAGAGGGTGATCAGTTGCACTTCATCACCTGGGGCGGCGGCGGATGGGGGAGCCCGCTGGAGCGCGATCCCGAGCTGGTAGCCCTGGAAATCCGCCAAGGACTGGTCACGGTTGATGGCGCGCGCGAATATGGCGTGGTCGTCGCGGATGACGGAAAAGTTGACACAGGCGCTACGGAAAGGTTGCGTGCCGATATGGCAAACCGGATCATCGAAACCGACAGCCCGTTTAACTTCGGACCGGATATCGAAACGCTGCGCACCAACTGTCTGGAGGAAACCGGCCTACCCGCGCCCGTGCAACCGGGACATGCCGCCGCATAGCCACCCATCCTTCTGCTAGTGGACTTCCCCCTTGCCGCCGATCATCACGGCGGCAAGGGAGAGCTTTACACATGAGCATTTTGGACAATTTCAAACTGGAAGGTGACGTTGCGGTTGTCACCGGCGCTGGCAAGGGTATTGGCCGCGCCATCGCGCTGGGTCTGGCAGAAGCCGGCGCGGATGTGGCGCTGGCCGCCCGAACGGCAGGCGATCTGGAAGCCGTGGCGGAAGAGATCCGCGCGCTGGGTCGCAGGGCGATAACCGTCGCCACCGATGTCACCGACATGGCGGCGCTCGAACATCTGGCCGAACGGACCGTCGAAGAGCTGGGCAAACTGACAATCTGGGTCAGCAATGCCGGCGGATTGCCCGATGGTACGCCCCGCTATCTCACCAAAACACCAGAAGCCAACTGGGATGCACAGATTGACCTCAACCTCAAAAGCGTCTGGATGGGTGCTGTCGTCGCCGCCAAACATATGCAGGATGACGGCGGCGTGATCATCAATACCTCGTCCCGCGCGTCCTTTGGCGGACAGATTAAGAACGGACCTTATGGCGCATCCAAGGCGGCGGTGAACAGCCTGACCAGCACCCTGTCGCTCGAACTCGCCCCGAAAATCCGCGTCAATGCGGTAGCGCCCGGCCCGATCCCAACCGAGAATTTTGACGAATCCATGGGGGTAAAATCCGAAGAGGACCGCGAGAAATTGCTCAAGCATATTGGCATCCCGTTGCAGCGCTATGGCACCGAAGATGATATTGCCGCCGCCGTCATCTATATGGCCTCGCCTGCCGCCAGCTGGGTCACCGGCCAATGCCTGTTCGTGACCGGAGGTCGGTAGCAAAGGAAAGATTGCAGGGATCCGCCAAACTGGGCTAGCATCTATAAAACAATAGATTGCAGCGCGCTTGAACAATATATTTCCGATATTCCAGTTTCTGAAAGACAAGACCGAGACCGGTCTGGACTGCACCCTTGTGACGCTGACGGCGGTCACAGGCGCCTCCACCCGCAATCCCGGCGCGCATATGACAGTCGCAGCGGATGGAAGTGCCGCGGGGTCCTTTTCCGGCGGTTGCATCGAAACGGCGGTGATCGCGGAAGCCATCGATTGCATCAGCGCAGGTGCACCACGCGAGGTCCGCTTTGGCGCGGGTTCGCCCTATCTCGACATTCGCCTTCCCTGTGGTGGCGGTATCGATTTGCTTTTTACGCCCTTGCCAGATGCGCAGGCCGCAACAGAACTACATAATGCAGTCGAGGAACGACAGCCCTTCACCATCAGCATGGACCGCGAAACAGGGGCGCTAAGCTGTACGCCAGCCGAACAGGGTCAAGCCGTTATCAGCGCAGGATCATGGGTCCATGTCAATCATGTCCCTCCCGCGAAAATCGTGATCCTCGGCCATGGCGCAGTGGTGGAGAATCTCGCCAGTCTCACGGCATCCTATGGACTCGACTGCGAAATATTGTCGCCTGATACCGACATAGTGGCACGTGTTACCGAACAGGGCGGTACCGTCAGTCTGCTAAAAACCCCGGCGGCGACTGACCATTATCAGGCCGACCCATGGACCGCCTGTGTCTTCTATTTTCACGACCATGACTGGGAAGCGGAGCTGATGAAACAGGCGCTGGAATCACCAGCCTTCTACATCGGCGCGATGGGCAGTTTCAAAACCCACGATACGCGCAAGGCATTGCTGAGCGACATCGGCGTCGGCGACGAGGACATCAAACGCATGAAAGCGCCCATTGGTATCATCCCGTCCACGCGTGATCCGGCAACGCTGGCGTTATCCACGCTGACGGAGATAATCGAAACCTATCACAGCAAGTTCAGCCGGACGCATGGGCATATAGCACTATAGCGACTGCCTCAAAGAGATTGGCCGTCATCCACGACCATATCCGAGCCCGTCACCGATCTCGACGCGTCTGATGAAAAATAGAGCATCATCGCATCAAGCGACGCCATGTCCTGCAAACGGCGGCGGTGGAAACCCGCGATCTGCGCCTTGCCTCCGTCAGTCTGATACCAATCGCCTTGTATTTCGGTGGCGATATAGCCGGGATGGATGGTGTTCACATTGACCCCCTGCCGCACCCATTCGCGCGCCATATTTCGCCCCAAATGGGTTACGCCGGCTTTTGTCGCGGCATAGGCGCTGTCGCCATTGGCGGTCAGTCGGGAGGTTATCGAACCGACAATGGTGACACGTCCGTTTTCCTTCTCACGGCTGCCGTTGGCGATCAGACGTTTGGCCCCTTCCCGGGCGGCCGCATAAACACCCATGAAATTTGTGTTCACCAGCCGCTGCACGTCAGCCAGCGGCAGTTCGGTGGTTCGTCCCGGTTCACTGAACCCGGCATTGGCGACAATCGAATCCACCGTGCCATATTCTGCTTCTGCTGCATCATAGGCGGCGATGACGGATGTCTCATCCGTGACATCGAGAGGCACCGCCAATGCATTGCCGCCGGCTGCCACAATTTTCTCTGCTACTTCGGCCGTGCGATCCGTACGGCGCGCGCCCAGCACAACATTGGCACCTGCCGCACCAAATAATTCTGCGAAATGGGCGCCCAGTCCGGATGATGCCCCGGCGATCAGCGCGGTCCGACCTGCGAGTGAGAAGGGAATGTCCATAATTATCCTCTGGATGATGCGTTATCACAATAGGCTCTAGACCATCGCCATTGGCTCGGCCAATATCGCTTTGCATAGGGGCAAAAGGAAGAGGATAGACATGATCAATGCATCTCTGGATTATAAAGATAAAATAGTGTCCGTCATTGGCGGCTCCAGCGGAATCGGCAATGCCACGGCACAGGCTTTCCGGGAATGCGGTGCGGAGGTTCATGTCACCGGCACCCGTGCCGGGACCGATGACTATTCCAAGGACGAAGGCTCTGATCTGGAAGGCCTGCATTATGCGCAGGTCGATGCGGCCGACGACGTCGCCATTGCCGCCTATCGGCAGACTTTCGATCGTCTGGATGTGCTCATCTGTTCGCAAGGCATGGTACTTTACAAGAGGCAGGAATTTGAACCGGACAATTTTGCCAAGGTGATCCAGGTCAATCTCAACAGCCTGATGACCTTTGCCGGACAATTTCATGACCTGCTCAAAAAGGCACAGGGATCGCTGATCATCATCAGCTCGACCGCCGCCTTTCACGCGACCGTTGGCAATCCTGCCTATAATGCCTCGAAAACCGGGGCGATGGGATTGACCCGGACACTGGGCAAGGCATGGGCCCCTGATGGCATTCGGGTAAACGGCATTGCACCAGGCCTGATCGCCACCAAGATGACGGCGGTGACAACGGAAAATCCCAAACGCCGGGAGGCAACAATCCGGAATATTCCCGTTGGCCGTATTGGTGATCCTGAGGATATGGCAGGACTATCATTGTTTCTGGCCTCTCCACTCGCCAGCTATGTTGTCGGACAAACGCTGATCGCAGACGGCGGACTGTTGTTATAATGGTTCGCGGCAAGACCATGATCGCTGGATCGATCCTTTTGGGGCTAGCCATCGCGGGACCGGCGCAAGCAGAGGAGCGTGAAGGCTATCGCTATGATCAATATAGCGCCTCAACCGATTGCGGGGATCGCAAACCGCTTACGGAAAAAGAGCAGATGGGTTTGTCGCGATCTGGCGATATATTCCGCATCCTGACGATGACCGGAACCCAAGCGGAGAAAAACGAAACAGCTCATTGGATGGTCTTGGTTGTCGATGATACACCGCTAAACAAGGCAATGGATTTCCCGCCGGAGCGTTGCGCCAGCGCTGCCGTGATCCAAATGTCTGATGGCAGGGAGTATCGCGGTCTGCTGGAGTTTAAAGACACATCAGGCGAGACGGAACATCGCAGCCGTGCCTACCGCGTGTTATTTGAGCCGGACAGCCCCATCCCCGAATTGCGCTATGATTATGGCGGCTATCGCATCGACGGACATCTCAGCTATCCGGAACATGGCGACAAGCCTCGCCCGTTCGCCGGATGGTGGATCATAGTAGAAAGGTGATCAAGCGGGTTTGGGCGGCGTATCTGGAACGGCTCTGGCGGCATAGAGATAAGCCAGTATCGCCAGGGTCAGGCTCAATATCGTAATCCCGATAACCGCATAGTTCAGCGAAAGCGTGCCATGGTCCGGTGCCAAATTGTCGCTGATCGCTCCGGCCACGGCGGGGCCGATGAAATAGCCGAGAAAAGTCGCGGACAGACTGGCTATCGAGGAGGCTGTACCCCGCTCGGTCGGTGATACGGATGACTGCATCATCGCTATAGCCGGTCCTTGCGTGGATGAATGTACGCCATAGCCAACGGCATAGAGGATGAGTGCCAGGATCAAGTTATCGGTCAGCAGGCAAAGGCACAGCAGTGGCAGCGCGACCAGCACGACAATAGCACAATACCACGCCCGCCATTTCGGATTTCTGAGGGCCAGCTTGTCCGTCACATAGCCGCCTATGATCATCCCGGGAACGCCGCCCGCAATCCAGACAATACCCAGATAGATACCCACCTGCGACACCGGAATCTCGAAATTGCGGATCAGGATGGGTGCCAGCCAGATGGCAAAAGCATAAGAAGCCGTGACCGCCAGGGCGTTAGCCAGAGCCACGCGCATGAAGATCCGGTTGCGCCAGAGTGAAGCCATGGTTGTGGCGAAGGGTTCCTGCGTCGTCGCTTTGGTCGTTTCCTCGCCGGCTTCGGAGAACTGGCTGCGGTCCGGCTCTCTGACCGTCAGATAGATCAGCACACCGAGCAGGACGCCCGGCAATCCGAGAATGATGAACGTCCAGCGCCAGCCATAGGCCTCTGCGAGCAGCCCGCCTGCGACAAAACCAACCACGGGACCGAGCACGGCACCGACCGAGAACACGCCCATTGCGCGTGACAATTCATGCGATTGGAAATAATTGGTCAGAATGGAAATGGCTGGGGGATTGCCACCGGCCTCTCCGACACCAACGCCCAGGCGGGCCAGGAACAGGGTCCAGAAACCCGTCGCAACACCGCATAGCGCAGTCATCAGGCTCCACAGACTTACCGCAACCGAGATCATTTTTTTGCGATTGGTCCGGTCCGCCAGACGGCCAGCCGGTATCCCCAATAATACATAGAAAAGAGTAAAGGCCGTTCCGGCCAGAAGACCGATTTGTGTGTCGGTCAGGACAAAGTCCGCTTTGATATCCTCGATCAGGATCGACATGACCATGCGATCGGTGATGTTGAACATATAGGTCAGCATCATCACAAACAGGATATAGTAGCGGTATATATTGCCCGTTGTTTTGCCCGGCATCGCGGCAGATTGCTGAACCATCCTTATCCCCTCCCTAGGGAAGAAGAGGGATAACGCGAAAAAGGGGGCGCAGCCAGAGCGGCAGCACCCCCTTTTGTGATAGGGTTATGGCGTTTGCCTTACTGTGCAGCGGTCAGTTTGACGTGCCGGCGCATGTGATGATCGACGCTGCCAAATTCGCTTTCGATGATCGACAACCGCTTGAAATAGCTGCCGACAGCCGTTTCATCGGTCACGCCCATACCGCCATGGGTCTGCACGGCCGACTGGCCGACAAAGCGGGCGGATTGCCCGATACGGACCTTGGCTGACGAGACCGCATGCTTGCGTGCCGCTTCGTCTTCATCCAGCTTGATTGTTGCCAGATAGGACATGGAAATCGACTGCTCATATTCCATGAACATATCGACCATGCGGTGCTGAAGCACCTGAAAACTGCTGATCGGCACGCCGAACTGCTTGCGCTGTTTCGCATATTCCAGCGTCATCGCATGGGTTACCTGCATCGCACCGGTGGCTTCGGCGCAAACCGCCGCTGTCGCTTCATCGACAACCGTTTCAATCAGAGGCAGGCCATTGTCGAGCTCCCCGATCAGGGCATCACCCGGAACCGAAACATTCTCGAAATAGACTTCCGAAGCGCGGCGACCGTCAACGGTTGCATAATCGCGCAGACTGACGCCGTCAGCGTCCTTGGCAACGATGAACACCGACACACCACCTGCATCCGTCTGTCCGCCGGAGGTGCGCGCAGTAACCACCAAATGGCTCGCCCAAGGCGCGCCGATCACGACCGCTTTGTGGCCGTTGAGCGAGTAACCGTCGCCATCTTTCTTGGCTGTGGTCGTCAGGTTGGCCAGATCATAGCGGCCCTGCGGCTCGGCATAGGCAAAGGCGAAGACCTTTTCGCCGCCAATGATCGCGCTGAGATATTCTTCTTTCTGTGCCGCGGTTCCGGCATGTTTCAGGAATCCGCCGGCACAGACCACGCTGGGAATGAATGGCTCGACCACCAGGCCTTTGCCAAATTCTTCCATGATCAGCATGGTTTCGACCGCACCGCCGCCAAAGCCGCCATCTTCTTCAGAGAAGGGCGCTGCCAGCATGCCCAGTTCGGCAAGCTGTGCCCAGAATTCCGGCCGCCAGCCAGATTCACTGGCGATCACGGCGCGGCGTGTATCCCAGTCATATTGTTCCCGAACCAGTCGTGAAATACCGTCACGAACCATATTCTGTTCGTCAGAAAAATTGAAATCCATAGTTTCGCTTTCTTATTATATTTGCGGGTTGGATCTAAAGTCCGAGGACCATTTTGGTGATGATGTTGCGCTGAATCTCGTTCGATCCCCCGTAGATCGATGTCTTGCGCATGTTGAAATAGGTCGGTGCCGCGCTGTGCGCATAATCCGGACCGATCGGGAAATCGTTGGAGCCATCAGCCGGGAAGCTGCGAAAGTCGGGCGTGCCATAATGACCAACCGCTTCCAGCGTCAATTCGGTCAGGCGTTGCTGAATTTCCGTACCCTTCACTTTCAACAAGGAACTTTCCGGGCCGGGACCCTTACCCGCCTGTTCACCGGCCAGCGTCCGTAGCTCGGTAATTTCCAAAGCTGCGAGATCAATTTCCAGCTGGCTGATCTTGGTAGCGAAACCCATGTCCTGAAGCAGTGGCTCACCATCAAGCATCTCATGCTGGGCAATCTCTTTCAGCTGCTCGACACCGCGCTTGGAACGGGCCACACCGGCAATGCCGGAACGCTCATGCGCCAGCAGGAATTTCGCGTAGGTCCAGCCTTTATTCTCTTCGCCAATCAGGTTTTCCGCTGGCACGCGCACGTCGGTGAGCCACACTTCGTTGACCTCATAGCCGCCATCGATCAGCTTGATCGGGCGGACTTCGATACCGGGCGTTTTCATGTCCACCAGAATGAAGCTGATACCTTGTTGCGGCTTGGGCGCATCGGGATCGGTGCGGCACAGGAAGAAACCCCAATCGGCATGCTGCGCCAATGTTGTCCATGTCTTCTGACCATTGATGATGTAATCATCGCCATCGCGCACCGCGGTTGTTTTCAGCGACGCAAGGTCTGAACCGGCGCCGGGCTCGGAATAGCCCTGACACCACCAGGTATTGCCGCTTTTAATGCCCGGCAGATGCTTGGCTTTCTGCTCTTCATTGCCAAATGTGTAGATAACTGGGCCAACCATGGCGACGCCGAAGGGCAGCGGCATAACCGCATTCACACGTGCATTTTCCTCTGACCAGATATAGCGCTGTGTCGGGGTCCAGCCGGTACCACCATATTGCTCAGGCCAAGCCGGAACGGACCAACCTTTTTCGCCGAGAATTTTGTGCCATGCGGTCATATCTTCAGGGCTCATATCGTCCTGAACCGCCGCACGTTCGATATTCTGAGGGTAATTATTCTCGATAAAGCTGCGCACTTCGTCGCGAAAAGCTTTTTCTTCTGCAGTGAACTCCAGGTTCATGACCGACTCTCCAATGATGAATTTGGCCGCAACATACGCCAAAAACCGCAGAAAACAAGCTGATCTAAAGACCGTAGCAGGTGACGCTACGGCAAGCGCGACTCTCGTGGACATTCACTTTCAAGAATCGCCGAACCGGTTTAATCGACTCATTAAATATCAGCGGAATATTTATCCTTCCGGCGTTTTCCGAAACGCATCCCGCTTTCCAGTTTTGCTCTCAGCGCTGTGTAATAAGCCTCCAGAAATATGCGTTCATCACCGGTGCCAGGCTCCCAACCAATTTTGGCGCAGATTGATTTCGTTACTGTTTCCAGTGCTTCGTCGGTTCCGGTTCTGAGTACACTTTCCAGCGTCTGCAGCTCGAACTCTCCATAGACAGACAGATCAGCGTCCGAAAATTCATAGCGCGCCGCCGCCTGCCCGGCGGCCGCGCCATTCGCATCGGCCGAAGGCGCCACAACGCCGCCCAGATTCCGCTTCACATTCTGGATTACCCAGGTCCCCGCAATCAGATCACCACAGCGCAAACGATCCTTGTTGAACAAGGGAAAGAGCAGAAACATCAAAACCCAGAGGAAGCCCGCCCACGCCGTAAAGTCACTCATGGTGCCCTCGGCCTCGCCGGATGTTATAAACACAAGCGGCAGAAACAGTTCGATATCGCGGATGATGTTACGCGCAATCACCGCCTCCGCCGTCAATCGTCCACCATCGCGCGCGGCAACCCGAATGCCGACGGCGCGCTTACCCCATGTGGCGGCTCGTTCACCCAGTTCGAAATAAAGGAAATAGGCGTTACGGAACAGAAACACGGCGATAATCCAAAGAACAAGAACCAAGTTCAATGGGCCGCTTACTTTCTGATTGGTATCGATCCCAAAGGCGGCCCCAAAGCCCCATAAGACAAGCAGTCCCAGCAGCGTCACACCAAGGATGAGACCTAATATGATAAGAATATCCAGCGTCAATGCGCCGGCGCGTGCACCGGCAGTGGCAACGGTCACATTAAGCGGAACGCCCTCCGGAGAGACCATCACCCGGTCCAGCTTGGGATTGGTGGATCGCCTGATCCAGGGATCGGTTGTTGTCGTGTTCACAGCCTGCTCTCCGTCCGGTTACGACCAAAGACAAAGAAATAGACCAGCCAGAATGTCAGCATTGCACCGCCAACCGCATAACGCAGGGCGGTACTGTTGATCAGTTGACGCGCGAAACCTTCCAGAAGCCCTGCGCAGATCAGCATGATCACCACACCGGCCATTACCAGAGCTGCGCGCTTGCCCGCATCGCTCGCAGCCGTCAGATGGGATTTTGCACCGGGAAAGGCAATCGAACGCCCGACATGAATACCGGCCGCTCCGGCCAGCAGGATCGCAAACAGTTCGGTTGTGCCGTGAATGGATAGCCAACCGACAAATTCCAGCGTCAAGCCGCGCTGGGCGAACACCCATAACATTGCGCCCAGAAGGGCCATATTGTGAATCAGCAGCAAGATGCTCGGTATTCCAAAAGCAAAGCCCAAAGCAAAAGCGAGTATGGCGACCTGCGCATTGTTGCTGAACAAATAGGCCGCGAAAACGCCTAGGCCATCCTGTTTCTCGGCACCGAAAAGCGTTCCGCGCAAAGCTTCTTCGCTGGCACCCGGCACCCGGACTTCGGCGAAGTTCCCGGGAACGAGAGCATAATACCAGTCGCTATCGCCGGCGACGAGCGCATAGCCGATCAAGGTCCCGGCGATCATGACGAATAACGCAATCCAGATATCCAGCTTGATCTCGCGGATAGCCTGGCTCCAACCGCCGCCGAAAAAGCCCTTTAGCCAGCGGCCGAAACTGGTCTGGGTACCATAAACCATGAAGTAGGACCGCAGCGCCAGGCCTTCGAGATAGTCGATCAGCCCGGCATCAAGAGAGCTTTCGCGGGCGATAGAAAGGCTCGACAATAATGTCCGGTAAAGCGTCGGGAGCACAAGCACATCCTCATCACTCAACCGCCGGGTCTTGCCCTTTTCCATCTTGGTGACAATTTCTTCCAGCCGTATCCAGTCTGCTTCCCGTTCAAGACGAAAGCGGTCGCTTTTTAGGGCAGCGGATTCTATCGCCTGCTGCACATCGGGATCGGTCGCCACACTTGCCATTAAATCGCACCCCGCCGCTTGATTTTCAGGTAGCTGTTAATCAGCCGCGTTCCGATATTTTCATGCGCGCCTTCAACCACATCAATACCCATATGCTGAAGCCGGGTCACAACCAGCTTTTTCTGGTCGAGCAGACTCTGGGCGGTCACGCTGCGCGCTACATCTTCGGCATTTTCCGGTTTCTTCTCAATTAATTCCAACAATTCCTTGTCTTCCAGCACCACGAACAGCACCAGATGTTTGTCAATCAACCGTCCAGCAGCCTCCAGCATCAAATCCGCGCTGGTCGGGTCGGTAAAATCTGTAAAAATAATAATCAGCGAGCGCCGCTGCAAACGGCTGGAAAGTGCTGACAAGGCCAAGGTGTAATTGCTTTCCTGATGCCGGTAGTCAATCGTCGCTGCATCCTGCTGCATCCGGTAAAAATTACGGCTGCCAGACAGAAAAGGCGTCGACAATTCCGGCTTTGCTGCAAAGCTGAACAGGCTTGTTTTATCACCGGATTTCAAGGTGATATATGCTGTCAGCAAAGCCGCCGACACCGCGCGGTCGATACGCGGCAGGCCGTCAATCGGTTCACACATGGCCGATCCGCAATCCAGCGCAAAGACAATCTGGTTGTTGCGCTCCGTATCATATTCCTTGGCCAGCAATTTACTATGCCGCGCCGATCCCTTCCAGTCGATACTCCGCCGATCCATACCCGGCTGATATTCGGTCAGGGCCTCAAACTCGCTACCCTCGCCGCGAAATTTGCGGGCCAACAGACCAAAAACGGAATCCCGCAGGAACATCTGTACGGTTGGACTGCGCACAGCTGAAATATTAGGCATGACCGCGATGGATTGACCGCTTTGCTTGGAGGTTTGCCGCCATGCCAGACCCAGAGGACCTTTCCAGCGCAACCAGAGCTTTCCGATATCCCCTGTTCCTCTGCGGTTCGGTATGGTCGTTGTCGCGCCGCGATAGGTCAACTCTCCCGGTTCAGAACGATCAAGCGTAAATTCCATACGGCCGGTATCAGAAAGCCGGTCATCCACGCCCAGATTGCCGCTCACTTGCCGAGGGGTCATCAGGCCGGCAAACTCAGCTTGCAGATCGAGCTCCAGCGGTGCGCCTATTTCGGTACTATTGGGAACGGCAAGTTGGACATTGCCAGCCTTTGCAGCCATCAGGCCATCGACGACAAGCAGCAAGACCAACATAGCCGCCCAGGCTATGCCAATCGCCCAGAGGTTCGGCATCAGCGCAGCAAGCAACGCCGCAACCGGCGCGCCAATAGCGATCAGGAAAACAGCCCGGGCAGTGGGGTAGATCAACGCGGCGCTTCCGTGCGTTCTACCAAGGCTTCGATAATGGTGTCGACAAGGCGGCCTTCAATTTCCGCAGCGGGAGACAACAAAGTGCGATGCCGCAAGACAGATGGAGCAAGCGCTTTCACATCATCTGGCACCACATAGTCGCGGCCCGAAATCGCCGCCCTTGCGCGCGCCGCGGTCGCAAGCATAATCGCAGCCCTTGGACTGGCGCCGTTTTCAAGATCAGCGGTTTCACGGGTCGCACGAACCAGCCGGACGATATAATCGGTGACGTCGTCGACCAGTTTAACCGATTTCACGACTTCTGCCGCCGCGATCAGGGTTTTCTCATCCACTTGAGCGCTGATCCCAAAATCCTTGGGCCCCGGTGCACCAATACGCTCGCCATATTGGGAGACGATATTCTTTTCTTCTTCGGCATCGGGATATTCGATCAGCAGCTTGAACAGAAACCGGTCGAGCTGTGCCTCAGGCAGGGGATAGACGCCTTGCTGCTCAATCGGATTTTGTGTGGCTACCACCATGAACTGCGAGGACAGATCGTGGGTCTCTCCATCAATTGTAACGGCACGCTCCTGCATTGCCTCCAGCATCGCCGCCTGGGTTTTTGGCGGTGTCCGGTTGATTTCATCGGCCAGCAGCAAGTCACAGAAAATCGGCCCACGCGTGAGGGTGAATGTGCTCGTCTGGAAATTGAACAGGTTGGAGCCGACAATGTCGCCGGGCATCAAGTCGGGGGTAAATTGGATGCGACCAAAATCCAGACTGAGTGTCGCTGAAAAACACTGTGCAAGGAACGTTTTGGCTGTTCCTGGGGGCCCTTCAAGGAGAACATGGCCGGAGGAAAACACAGCGATCAGCAGATGATCGACAATCTCTTCCTGTCCGATAATCGCCTTGCCTACTTCCGCGCGGATATTGTCCGCCAGCGTCTTTAATTCCCCGATATTCATCCGATGAGTTCCTTTTTCCAATGATAAAGCGCCGCAGCGTGATCGGCGGTTTCGCGAGAGTTCTGAGATTGATTGAGATTATTCAGCAGAGCCGTAAACCGGTAACCATCAACTTCGCCCAGCATGTCGAGTTTGCGATTCTGCTCCTCGCGATCTGCGCTTGAAGACAGGCCCAGGGCGCGAATGGCCTCATCACGGATCATTTCTCCATAAGGGTCGGCAACCATATGCTCGCGGCGCATCCGGTGAATGAAGCCAGCACTGTTATTGACCAGCGCGGTCTTACCAAAATCGATACTGCGGCGCTCCCGCACCGGTGGGCCAAAGCGATTAAACGCCATCCAGGCGGCGGCCAATGCTGCGATGATCAGACAGATTGTCGCTGACAAAAACGGTGGCTTGAACGCCAGCGTCAACAGATTGTCGGATGACCCAAGGCCGTTGAGGGTCAGGTCAAATATGATCGGGCCATCTGTCTGCGCTTGAAGCGCGGCGACAAGATCATAGGCATGACGCGCAA
Source organism: uncultured Sphingomonadaceae bacterium (assembly GCA_947493955.1). Taxonomy (GTDB): domain Bacteria; phylum Pseudomonadota; class Alphaproteobacteria; order Sphingomonadales; family Sphingomonadaceae; genus Parasphingorhabdus. The sequence continues at coordinate 319,504 of CANLSQ010000003.1, read as the reverse complement.
TCTTTTCATTCCCCATGCCGGTGTTGTTCATCAAATCCGCATCCGCCACTATGACGACCGGATAATAGGCTGAGTCTATCTCGTCGTCCGCGGTCAAGACTGAAGGATCAAGACCTTCCAGATTGTCATAAATGCCGCCATCATCGACATAGCCGATCAAAGACTCGCCATTTTCCGGATCTTCGACAATGTTTCTGAGATAGTCGCCGATCATGGTGTTATGAATTTCAGGCAAAGGAATTGGGTCGCCAACAGCGCTATTGGCGATTTCGGACGGGTTGAAATCGGATTGCGTCGATTGCCGTTCGCTCGCAATCACGGCTTTGCTTTTGCCCTCATTGGCTTTTTGATCTTCTTCGGGGCGAATTGTCTGCAGTTCCACATCAACAATGTCGCTTAGCATGCGAACGCCGGATTCACCGGGCACCGTACCCAAACGCGTAGCCCAGCCTTTTTGTGACTCCATGCCGACCAGATTTGTCGTCGCCACTTGCCATTTGGGAAGAATGATCATTGTCGGCCCGGCATAAGCGCGCTCTTGGACGATTTCGGCGATCTTTTCCGCCTCGGCATAGGCATTGGGCGTCAATATGAGCAGCCCGGGTTCGTCAATGGCGGCAGCAGAACGGGACAGCTTTACCTCGTGGCCGGTCTTTTCCAGTAGGTTCGCCAGAGCCTTGTAGCCAACCAGACTGTTTGATGCGCCATGCGCCTGACCGTTTTTACCCGAAGACAGGTTGTCGCCCGCACCCAAGCCATAAAGCAGCGCAACAAAAGCAGCGAAGCCGATAGCGAACATGATCATGATGGTCGTGCGCTTGAACGGATTGGCCTGAACACTCATAATGGCACACTCATGAGGGCGTACTCATTTCACGCCCGCTTTCGGTTTGCGCCAACTGTCAGCCAGTGCAAATTCGCCATAGGCATTGCGCGAGGCGGTCCAGCCCTCTTCTCCGATCGGGGTCGCGGCAAAAATCCCGCGTTCGACATGTCCTGCGATAATCGCGAACATCGCCCGCGCCGTTTCGGGCAGACTGTCAAATCGTTCAATCTCGCGGGAGGTGTTGGACGGTCGAAGCAGATCGGGACGACGCTTCTCAATGTCCTCAATGCTACGAAACAGCAGCAGATGGGCCGCCTCGTCAAATTGTCCCTTGTCCGCCAGGACATCGGCTTCTTCTAGCAAACGCCTCGCCGCTGTTTGATCCGGCCTCCATTCTTCTTCCGCTTTGGGCTTGCGGTTACGCCAGTCCTGCCAATAAGGCGACAATATTACCCAGAGTAAAGTCAGGACACCGGCCGCGAGCAGCACCAGCAATATGATCCGCAAGGTTGGCCATGCCGCCACCAGACCCTCTGCAGCCGGGGCCAGAGCATCGCTCAACCATTCCAGAAAATCGGTCCACCATTCGGGAGGCGGTTCCGGTGGCTTGGGCGTTATATTGTTAAATTGAATCTCTTCATCACCGCGCACGTCTTTCCACGCGGCATCGAAAGAAGCGTTCTCGTTATCACCCTGTACTACTGCGTTTCGTGCCACTTTTCCGATGTTGCAGAATCTAGCAGCAGGAGCAAGGGCGAAGATGATCCATGGCAAGGCATTTCATCTGGTACTGGGCAATTGACAGCACCCGTCAGAGCAGGAATAAACCACCGCTTGTTAGCAGGGCAATTACATGAAGAGTTTTGACATCGGCCGCGTGATGAGCGCCACCTTCGCGGTTATCGCGCGACATCCCGTTGTATTTCTTGGCCTGTCATTGATCGTTGCCGGACTTCCTTATGGAATGATGCAGTTTCTGGCGCTGAATCCCGATCAGCTTTCAGGCCCAATTGTCGATCTGTTATTTGCCGACGTGGAGGATTACTGGCTGGCATTCATGGTGTCTGGCATCAGTGTTTTCATCACCTATTTCATTCTCGCGGTATTGCTTCAGGCCATGCTGATTGTTGCAACCATCCGCGATATGCGAGGGCAGGACGTTGATATCGGCCTGTGTTTTGCAGAAGCGATGAAAAGATTTTTGTCGCTTATCGGACTGGCGATTTTGTCGCTGCTGGGAATAATATTGGGGCTGGTTTTGTTCATTGTGCCCGGCGTGATTTTGATGTTGATGTGGATGGTGGCTGTGCCGGCAATGGTCGTTGAAAATCTCAGTATAACGGACTCGCTGAAACGCAGCGCAGAGCTGGCTTCCGGATCAAAAGGCATGATGTTCCTGCTCGCCATAATTTTCATGATAGCCTCGGGAACCTTGTCCGGCATGTCCGAGGGGATCGGCTTTTTTAACTCTACCGCATCGGTTATTCTGACCATGGTTGCAGAAACCGCAGTCGCAGCGGTTCAAGCCGCCGGCGTCGCGGCCGTCTATGTTGAACTTCGTACGGTTAAAGAAGGGCCGTTGACCGACTCGCTGACAGATATATTTGCGTAAACGGACCCTGTCCTATTGTACCTCTTTGCCAAACACGAAGCTGTGCGGTATAGGTTGCATAATGATATTTATTTTAGGACGAGGCTTTGATGATTACACTGAATGTTAACGGCGAAGCAAAGGATGTCGATGTCGATCCGGCAACACCTATCCTTTGGGTGGTACGCGAAAATCTGAAAATGACCGGAACCAAATTTGGCTGCGGCGTTGCGCTTTGCGGAGCCTGCACCGTCCACCTGGATGGCAAGCCTGTCCGTTCTTGCTCAACCCCCGTTTCAGAGGCTGATGGCAAAGCAATCACCACCATCGAAGGTCTGGCCGAAGAAGACGGAACATTCAGCAAGGTTCAGCAGGCATGGGTCGATCAACAGGTGGCCCAGTGCGGCTATTGCCAGTCGGGTCAGATCATGTCGGCCACTGCCTTGCTCAAAAACAACCCTAATCCCACCGACGAACAAATTGATGCCGCGATGGCAGGTAATATCTGTCGATGCGGAACCTATGTCCGGATACGCAAAGCAATCAAGACTGCTGCTGGCACGTCCTCAGAAACGCAGGAGGCTTGATTATGGCGGATACAAAAACTTCTGAAACAGCCCCCAAAAAAGGCAAATGGACCCGCCGCGCCTTCATTGGTGCCGGTGTGGTTGCTGGCGGTGCGCTAGTCATCGGCGTTGCAGTTCGCCCTGGTAATCCGATCGACCGGCTAAGCCCAATGGTCGCCAAGGGCAAAGGCGAGCAACTGATCAATGCCTGGGTGAAGGTTGATGCCGACAATATTGTCACGGCCATCATTCCCCATGTCGAAATGGGTCAGGGTGTTTTCACCTCGCTGGCGCAAATGCTTGCCGACGAACTGGATGCGGACTGGAGCAAAGTGCGGATCCTGGAAGCGCCGGCAGACGCAAAATATGTTTCGCATGATATTGGCCGTGAGTTCCTCGCACCCAATCTGGAAGTGCCGGCCATATTGGAACCGACGGTTGGTGGAACCTTCTTGCAACTGGCCACGGCCATGAACTTGCAGATTACCGGTGGCAGTTTCTCGGTTCGCGGAACCGGACAGCGCGCCATGCGGGTGGCCGGAGCGGCTGCGAAAGAAATGCTGATCGCCGCTGCGGCAGAAGAATGGAATGTTCCTGCCGGTGAATTGCGCGCAGAAAACAGTATGATCCTGCACGACAAGAGCAGTAAATCCGCTCCGTTTGCAGACTTTGCCGCCGCCGCTGCGGACCAAGGTCTTCCAAACAAGCCTAAGCTGAAGTCGCCCAAAGACTATAAGCTGATGGGCAAGGCCATGGCCCGCCATGATATTCCCGAAAAATCCAATGGCACGGCGCTATTTGGCATTGATGCGGACCTGCCCGGCATGAAATATGCCGCGGTGAAAGCCGCGCCCGTGGTTGGTGCGACCATCGAATCCATGAATGTCGATACCGCCAAATCCATGCCCGGTGTCCTGCAAATCCTGAACATGGGTGATTTTGTCGCTGTGGTTGCCGATGGATATTGGCAAGCGCAGCAAGCGCTTGGCACGATCGACGCCAAATATTCCAAGACTGAAGGCGACACGCTCAATCAGGATGCCCTGTTTGCGCGCTACGCAACGGTGCTGGACGAAGCCGGTGATGATGACGGCGATATCGAGACCGAAAAAGGCGACGTCACGGAGGCTTTTGCGGGGGCAGCCACCAAGGTTGAAGCCGAGTATAAGGTCCCCTTCCTCGCCCATGCCACGATGGAACCAATGAACTGCACCGCATGGGTGCGGGACGGGAAATGTGATGTCTGGTCTGGCCACCAGGCCCCGCTCATGGCCCGCAAGGCGGCAGCCGATACACTGGGCATTGATACAGATGCCGTGACCTACCACAATGCCTATCTTGGCGGCGGGTTCGGACGGCGGTCGGAAAATGATGCGATTATCATGGCAACCCGCATCGCCAAGGCAGTTCCCTATCCGGTAAAAATGATCTGGTCGCGTGAAGAAGACACCATGCACGATCATTATCGCCCGTCGGCCACCAGCCGGTTCCAGGCCGGTCTGGACAAGGACGGCAAGGCGGTCAGTTGGAGCAATATCCATACGCACCTGTTCGACCCGCAAGAAGCACCCACCGTACCTTATTATAATATTGCCAATCACAAGATCCGCAAAATTGATGTGCCGACCCATTTGCGTTTCGGTCCTTGGCGGTCTGTGGATCATAGCCAGCATGGCTATTTCATCGAAAGCTTCGTTGACGAACTGGCCCATGCGGCAGGCAAGGATGGCTATGCATATCGCCGCGAATTACTTGCGGGATCGAAGCGTCATCTGGCGGTTCTGGACAAGGCCGCTGAAATGGCTGGTTGGGGCAAACCACTGCCCGAAGGCCATGGCCGGGGCATTGCTTTCGTGCCATCATTCGGCACCATTGTCGCGGAAGTGGCAGAAGTTGACATGACCGGCGCGAAACCGAAGGTGAAGAAAATCTACGTCGCGGCCGACCCTGGCTTTGCGGTCAATCCTGATGGCTTTGCGGCACAGATGGAAAGCAGCATTGCTTACGGGCTCACCGCCACGCTCTATGGCGAAATCTCGGTCAAGGATGGCGCTGTTCAGCAGAGCAATTTCCATGACTATCCGATCCTGCGCATCAACGAAATGCCGGAAGTGGAAGTTGGGATCATCAATGGTGATCACAAACGCTTGGGCGGAGCAGGTGAACCGGGATTACCGCCACTGGCACCCGCCGTTACCAACGCAATCTTCGCTGCCACAGGTAAACGCGTGCGTGAACTGCCGCTTAGCAAAGTGGATTTCGCCTAAGGCCATTCGCGCTGACCCTTAAAGGATAAATTGATGACAGCATTGTTCCGCGCAGCTGCGCCCATATTGGTAGTTACACTGGCCGCCTGCGGTTCGGACCCTGCGCCCGAACCGACAGAGCAGATTGTCGTTCGTGAGCCAGGTGCTGAAGCTCCAGATAGCGATACAACCCCACCTGCAGCAGAAGCAAATGATAGCTTGATCGCAGCCGGCAAGGCAGCATTCAACACATGCATCGCCTGTCATGTCGTCGAAAAAGACGGTGCCAATCGGGTTGGCCCCAATCTTTATGGCATTGTCGGCCAGGCGGCGGCCAGCGTTGAAGGCTTCAATTATTCTGACGCCTTGGCCTCTTCAGGGATCACCTGGACCGAAGAGGAACTGGATGCCTATATCGCCAATCCGGCCGCCAAGGTTCCGGGGACCACGATGATGGCCGGTGCAATTACCGACGCTGGAAGGCGTGAGGCCATTATTGCTTATATCGAAAATGTGTCTGCCAATTGAACGAAACAGCTAGTGACGGAATTATGCTCGCCCTGCTTGCGGCAGGGCAGTCCCGCCGGTTTGGTGATGAAGACAAGCTGACTGCGCTCCTGCATGACAGGATGCTAGGCTTTCATGCGGCTGACACCCTTACCCGTTTGGCGTTTGATCACCGCATTATCATCACATCTGATCTGGATCATCCCTGCGCGACCGGGTGGCGCCAAATGGGCTATGAAATAATCGTCAATGATCAAGCCGCCGAGGGCCAAGCCACGTCAGTTCGATGCGCAGCACAGCTTGCGGCGGAGCGCCGTGTCGGAGCCCTGTATATCTGCCTGGCCGACATGCCTTATATCAAACGTCAGCATATCCGGAATCTGTCTCAGGCCTTTGAGAATCGTGACCGCAAGGCGATCGTTGGATCAGGCGACGATGACAAGATCATGCCTCCTGCAATCTTCCCGTCCAGCCAGTTTTCGGCACTTCAGAACCTTAGGGGAGATCAAGGTGCCAGAAAACTGTTGCAGACAGCCCATCTTGTATCCGCTCCGGAAGGCAGCTTGCTCGATATTGATACACCCGAGATACTGGCGATAGAAAACCGTGAAGAGCCTCGCCGCTAGTCTTTAAACAGGTTCGCCGCATCCACTAACCGGATATCGTCGCGTGTCTCCAGTTGCTCCAGAAACCAATATTTGTGCCAGGCACCGTAGAGTATCAATATCCGTTTGCCCTGCCCCTTGATCTGATCCAGCGCAGCAGAGACTGTCTGATAATGGGCCGCGTTGATATTCTGCCAACCGCCTGGGCCCAGATCCTTACCGAACAGCTTCTCATAGACCTGCTGCCGCTCTTTTACAGCGCTATCATAGGCCTCGCTGTGAATGAAAAGAGGATCATCGGAACGCCCTCTGACCGCCTGACCATAAGATGCGATAGCGGCTTGATATGCAGCCCACTCTTGCGCTCGGGCCGGATCCTTTTCCAGCAGCGCCAAGGCGGCACGCCGGTCATCGGCAATTTCCTGCGTCCAGGCCGCAACCGGGACCATTTCAAAACCGAGCTCTTGCCGAAGCGGAAAAACAACATCGGTCAGTTCGGGGAAGTCATCCGCCCGGCTCTCGCGGACTTCGCCAAATTTTTCGAAATTTACAGATGCCTTGGAAAAGCGCTCTGGTGGCAATTCAACCATGATGACATCGGGATCAAACTTGAAAATCGCTGCCCGCAAGACCGCTAGTGAATAGTCTTCGCTGCGGCGGTGCTGACCATGAATCGCTCCGACTATGGTGACAATATTAGTGTCAGGGGATGGAGCGGGTTGTTCGGCCGGTGCTGAGCAAGCGGCAATGAAGGCCATGCAGCCGAATGTTAGCCATTTGAACAAGGAAAGCGGAAAAACCTTCACTCCGCGTCAAGTCGCTTGGCCATCCGCACGATGCCATAGACCAGCGGCGGCACGAAGACGGCGGATAATATGACTTTTGCCAACAGCTGACCCGGCATGATTTTCATCAATGGCGCAACGCCGTAAAAGGCAACCGTAATGAAAATAACCGTATCAACGGCCTGACTCACCACACCTGCAATCATACTTCGGAGCCACAGCAGTTTGCCGCTTTCCCCTCTCAACCTTGTGATAATGAAAACGTTGAGCAGCTGGGATGTCCCATAGGCAATGATCCCCGCGAACATCAGCCTGGTCGACTGGTTGAGTATAATGTCAAAGGCAACGCGCTTTTCTTCTTCCCAGAATGATGCAGGGGGCAAGGCCAAAACCAGCTGGATCAATATCATCGACACGATGATGGGCACGAATCCGAAAACCACTATTCGATTGCCCGTGGCTCGACCGTAAACTTCGGCCACTGCTCCTGCCAATACCACCAGCAGAATGAATGCGAATATGCCTGCTTCCACCGCCAATGGTCCAAGCGCCACCAGCTTGTTACCCAAAATCCCCGCCAAACTCGCCATGCCACCGTATAAAACGCAAATGACGAAAAGACCCCGAGGGATGTGCTTTGTTTCTGAAATCGCTGTCATCTTTATTGCCTAGCGCGGTCCGGATCGAAAAAAAAGCACCAAAAGTCGACCAGAAAAAGGAATCGTGACTCTCGGCCAATTTCCTCTAGGGAGGAATCGGAAGTGCTTGTGTGATGGTATAGTCAGAAGCATTTGCGGGGATATTGGTCGATCCAAAAGGGGAATTTGTGCAAAGATTGGCGGTTTATTGCGGTGCAAGTGCCGGGGGTGACCCTGCTTTCGCCCAGACAGCAAAAAAATTGGGTCAAGTGATGGCCGAGCGTGGAATCGACCTGGTCTTTGGCGGCGGACGCCTGGGCCTGATGGGGATCATCGCCGATTCTGTCCTGGCGGGCGGGGGCAAGGTCTATGGTGTCATACCCGAAATGCTGAAAGACCATGAGGTTGCACATACCGGCCTTACCGAGCTTCATGTTGTTACATCCATGCATGAACGCAAAGCGAAAATGACTGAGCTCACCGATGGATTTGTGGCGATACCGGGCGGCATAGGCACACTGGACGAGCTATTTGAAGCATGGACGTGGAAAGCACTTGGCTATCACGGCAAACCCATTGGGCTATTGAACGTCAACGGCTATTGGGATTCGCTCACTGCATTTCTGGATAATGTCGCAGGGCATGGCTTCATGTCATCCGCTCGCCGCGAGCAGCTTATCTTGAGTGACGATATCGGTGACATATTGGATCAATTGACATCGGTTTACACCGGGTCGCAGGGGGAAGTAACGTGGTAAGATTGATGGGAATGGATCGCTAAATGACCGCTATTTTGACAAGCATGGCTGGCATGGCTGTGATCATCTCGCTCGCCGTCGCTCTTTCAACCGGACGGCGCAATATCCGCCTTCGTGTTGTCGCCGCGGCATTCGCATTGCAAGCCGGCATCGCTGTCCTCGTGCTTTATGTACCTGCCGGTAAAAACGTTATCGAGGCGATGTCTACGGGTGTATCCAACCTGCTCAGCTATGCAGCGGATGGCACAAATTTCATATTTGGCCCGCTCGCGACACCAGAAATGGGCGGCAACAGCTTTGCCATAGCCGCGCTGCCGGTGATCATCTTCTTCTCTGCATTGATATCCATTCTCTATTATCTTGGCGTGATGCAGTTTATCATCAAATGGGTCGGCGGCGGGATCCAGAAAGTTACCGGCATATCGAAAGTCGAATCTCTCTGCGCCGCAGCGAATATCTTCGTTGGCCAGTCCGAATCCCCGCTTGTTATCAGACCGTATTTGGCGAAGCTCACGGAATCTCAGCTTTTTACCGTCATGAGCGTCGGGATGGCCGGTGTGGCGGGAACGATATTGGCTGCCTATGCGTCCATGGGCATCCGCATTGACTATCTGCTCGCCGCCGCTTTCATGTCAGCACCAGGCGGTATTATGATGGCGAAAATCATCATGCCGGATAATCCCGATGCTGAGGCACCGGAAGAACTGGTGGTCGCCGTTGACTATGAAGAGGAAAAACCCGCGAATATCATCATGGCCGCGTCCATGGGTGCACAAACCGGTGTAAAAATTGCCGTTGCAGTGGGTGCCATGGTTCTGGCTTTTGTCGCTCTGGTCGCTTTGGCCAATGGCATATTGGGGGGCATTGGTGGCTGGTTTGGCCAGCCGGGACTGAGCTTCCAGCAAATCATTGGCTACGTATTCGGTCCAATCATGTTTCTACTCGGCGTGCCATGGGAAGAGGCTTTTGCAGCCGGCGGACTTTTCGGGACCAAGGTTGTCCTGAACGAGTTTGTTGCATTCAGCGATCTCGGCGGCATGGCTGATACCCTATCCCCGACGACAGTAGCAATCGTGACATTCGCCCTGTGCGGCTTTGCCAACTTCCTGTCGATCGCCATCCAGCTGGCGGTCACTGGTGGATTGGCCCCCAATCAACGCCCTGTAATCGCACGCCTTGGCCTGAGAGCACTGGCGGCCGGGTCGCTGGCCAACCTGATGAGCGCGGCTTTGGCCGGTCTGTTGTTAAGCCTCGGCTGACCCGATAGATTGACAAACCCGATTAGCAGAGCATCATAGAGCCATGTCCGAAACCCACGACACTTTATCATCTATTTCACTAACCTTGGCTGATCAGGACAAGGATGCCTTTGCCGCGCGCATCGGCAGTTCCTTTTCCGATTGGGGTTTTGCGGTTATTGCTGATCACGGCATCCCGGATGACTTGATCGCAAAGGCCGAACAAATGTCCCGCGCTTTTTTTGCGCTACCGGATGATGTGAAGCGGAAATATTTTGTAGAAGGCGGTGGTGGCGCACGCGGCTACACACCTTTCGGAACCGAGGCCGCAAAGGATTCGGACATCCATGACCTTAAGGAGTTCTGGCATATTGGCCGGCAACTGCCGGAAGGTCACGAATTTGAACCGTTCATGAGTGCAAATATCTGGCCTGATGAAGTGGATGGCTTTCGCGATTGCTATCTGGATCTCTTCGCCGCCTTTGACCGGGCAGGGCAACGGATATTGGAGGGGATTGCGCGCTTTCTCAATTTGGATCCTGATTTTTTCGACGACACCGTGCGCGACGGTAACAGTATCTTGCGTCTGATTCATTATCCGCCTGTACCAGCAGACTCCCCGGCGGTACGCGCCGCTGCGCATGAGGATATCAATACAATTACCTTGCTCATCGGTGCAGAGGAAGCAGGGCTTGAGCTACTCGACAAACAAGGCAACTGGCGCCCGGTAACCCCAAAGCCGGGCGAGCTTGCGGTTAATATTGGTGATATGCTGCAAAGGCTTACTAACAACCGGTTGCCCTCGACGACGCACCGGGTCGTCAATCCTGCACCGGAAAGGCGTGGGCATTCACGCTATTCCATGCCCTTCTTCCTGCATTTCCGACCGGACTATCTGATAGAAACCTTGCCGCAATGCGTGGATGATGAGCACTCTGATCTCTATCCGGAGCCAATTACGGCGCATGACTATCTGATGGAACGCCTGCGCGAAATTGGATTGGCATGACCCCGAAGGTTGTCGGGATTAGCGGGGGCAGTTGTTCGGGTAAATCAACTCTGGCCGCATATATCTATGAAGCATTGGGACCAGAGCAATGTGTGATCCTGCCGCAAGACGACTATTTCTTCGGTTATGGCGATGCACCGGAAGGGAAAGGCGGTCCGAATTTCGATCATCCCGATGCCGTGGATTTTGACAAGATGTGCGCGCAATTGAGCCTGCTCAAACAGGGAGCATCTATCCAACGCCCGCTTTACGATTTTCCAACCCACATGCCCAAAGTGGAAACCCAGTTGACGGAACCACGCCCGATCATATTGGTCGATGGCATATTGATATTGCACCACGCACCTTTGCGGGAATTATTCGATCTGTCGGTATTCGTGCGCTGCGACAGCGCCGTTCGATTTAAACGGCGGCTTGAGCGGGATGTCCGGGAACGTGGCCGAACCGCCGACTCGGTGCGCGAAGCATTCGCCAACCAAGTCGATCCGATGCATGATAAATTTGTCGAACCTTCACAGACCCATGCAGACATCGTGATAAATTCGCAACAGTCGAAAACGGCTGTTACCAGTGATTTTTCGGCAATTGTAAAATCAATAACTGATATAATTCAATAAGATAAATCAAAGCGCAGCTGATCCTGCCTGCTCTGCGCGGCAAGATTCCAACCCCTTGATAAATTGTGGATAAAAATAAATTGCTGCAATGCAAAATTTATTGGTTGCGGTTGTGACAAAACTGTCATTTTAGGCCTCTAGGGAGCTTCCAGCGACATCCGAGAAGATTGCCTTCGGCGTCTTCGACAGATGTTTATCACTGTGAAGACCAGTACGGGGAAATCGAACATGAAAATGAAATATCTTTTGGCAGCCAGCGTTGTCAGCCTTTCCACAGCAGGCCTGCTAGCCACACCAGCCGCCGCGCAGCAAACAACATCCGGCTTTGATGGAACGGTTCTTGATGAAACCGGGTCCCCGATAAGCGGTGCGACGGTTGTTATTACCGACACCCGCACAGGCGCGAAACGGACATTAACAACCAGCTCAGACGGCTCTTTCGGTGCCAGCAGCCTGCAAACGGGTGGTCCCTACTCTGTAACTACCACAGCTGCGGGCTTTGAAGGTCAGACCGTAGAAAACGCATTTATCAATTTGTCGGGTGAAACTTCACTGACCTTCACTTTGACCAGCAGCGCGGATGAAAACATCATTATTGTATCCGCACAACGCGCCAACGTTACACAACTCGCGATCGGCCCAAGCCAAGCGTTCAACCAGGACGTATTGGAAAGCGTCCCAACAATTAACCGCGATATTCGTGACGTAATCCGAATTGATCCGCGCGTCAGTTTGAGCCGCGAACAAGGCGGCACAGTGGACCGCGTTACCTGCTTGGGCGCAAATGACCGCGCAAATACGTTTACAGTCGATGGCGTGGTGCAGGCCGACACGTTCGGCTTGAATGGTACGCCCTTCGCGTCACGCAACTCGCTTCCCTTACCTTTCGATTCCATCAAAGAAACATCTGTGGAGCTTGCTCCATTTGATGTGGAATATGGCCAGTTTACCGGTTGTGCCATCAACGTTGTAACCAAATCAGGCTCTAATGATTTTCATGGAACGGCGTTTTTTGAATATCAGGACGACGGACTGACCGGCGATACTGCTGGCGGTATCTCCGCCCCGCCATCTCCTTTTAACAACAAGCGTTGGGGTGCCACGCTATCCGGTCCAATTATCGAAGACACTTTGTTCTTCCATGCCGGATATGAGCAAGCCGAATTCTCGGGCGTTCCGGTCACAGATGGTCCGATTGGTGCAGGCTATCCCAATGTCCAAGACTTTATTGACCTTGCAACATTCAATGAAATCGCCGGCATTATCGAAAACACTTATGGCATCGAAGTAGGCCCGCTGGTCCGCACAAATCCTGAGCGCAACGAGCGCTATTTTGGCCGCATTGACTGGTTTATCAACGACGACCACCGGCTCGAACTGTCTTATCAGCATCTCAACGAAGCCAAACAGTTTGAAGATTCATTGGGAAGCACAGTTGCAACTGGTTTGCAGAGCTTCCGTGTAGAAGGCACCAAGTCAGACTATTTCTCTGGCCGTCTCTTCTCGCAATGGACGGATAATTTTTCCACCGAGATCCGTCTATCGCGCTCCGAAATTACTGATATTCAGGATCCCATAAACGGTGGCGAAGCACAAAATGGCAACCCGATTCCAATTATCCGCGTTGGCGTCACCAATCCGACCGGATGTGTTCCCGATACTGACGGATGTGAAATAGGTTTCTTTGAAGCTGGCCCCGGCCAGTTTCGTTCAGCAAATGACCTGCAACAAACGATTGATCAGTTTAAGGTAAAAGGTCAGTTGGAAACTGGAGATCATACGTTTACGTTGGGCATTGAAGGCAATCGCGCAGATGTTTTCAACCTGTTTGCAATCAATGCTACCGGGATGTTCAACTTCGCCAATGTAGATGCCTTGCGCGAAGGCCTCCTCAATACCGGATCTTCGTTCAACACCTTCTTTGGTACGGATGATCTGATTAACGGTGCTACAGACGGTTTTCTTATTTCATCATCTACCACCGGTGACATCAACGATGCATCAGCATCATTTGAACGCACAATTTTTTCAATCTATGCACAGGATGAGTGGCAGGCAACAGATCAGCTGAATTTGCTGGGTGGTATCCGTGTGGATTGGTATAGCGGAGATGCTCCGAGAGCAAATCCACTGTTCCAGCAGCGTTATGGATTTACCAATGCAGTATCATTCGGAAACCTGGACCCCGTGATTTTGCCGCGACTGGGCTTTACTTATAATATGTTCAATGACGGTTTTTTCAGCAATACCCAGATTAAAGGCGGCGTTGGCGTCTTTTCTGGTGGTGATCCAACTGTTTGGTTCTCAAATGCCTTCTCAAACGATGGATTTGCTTCTGCAATCGGTCGACTGTCAGACGCGGAATGTGCTGCTCTGACAGCCGGTGGACAGGTCGACGTCACACCGGGTGGCGGAAACTTTACTGGTATACCACAATGTGCGGTTGATGCGGCTGTAAACTCTGCCCAAGCAGGCGCTGCAGCTGTTCAATCCACAGATCCGAATCTGAAAATCCCGACTGTATTGCGGGCCAATCTGGGCGTAGCGACGCGCTTCGGTACCAATGATGGAGGCTTCTTCAGCAACTGGGGACTGAACGTCGACTATATCTTCAGCCGCAACCGCAATCCCTTCAACTTTGTAGACCTGACCTACGCGATAGACCCAAACAAGGGATTGAACGGCTTCACGATCGACGGACGCCCACTTTACTCGTCCATTGATCCACTGAATGCTGGTTGTGATGCAGTCTTTCAGGGTACCGGCACGAACGGTGGTTTTACCAACGTAAGTGACGCCTGCTTCAATACCCGCCGCGAAGACGAAATTCAGCTGACCAATGCAGATGCATTTAACAGCCATACCGTCTCAGCAATTTTGTCGAAGAACTTCGACCGAGGAATTTTCACAGACGGCGGTAACGTATTTGTATCACTGGGCTATGCTTGGACGGACTCAAATAACCGTCGCGATACTTCCAGTTCAACGGCGACTTCAAATTTCACGCGAACAGCTGCATTTGATCGTCAGAATCCTGCTGTATCGACTTCAAATTTCGAAGTACGGCACAACATTACCTTCGCGGCGAACTTTGAAGAAACGTTCTTTGGCGACAATGCAACGACCTTCGGATTTTTCTTTTCTGCTCAATCCGGGTTACCCTACAGCGTGACGTTTGATGGCAACCCTGGCTTCGATGAAATTTCATCAAGCCGTGATGCTGGATTGCTTTACATTCCAACCGGGCTGGATGATCCAAACCTCTCACCGGCTTCCGACTTGAGTGCAGGCGGAGCAGTGCAGCAATTGCTGGACTTTGCTGCGGGTGAAAGCTGTATTCGGGGATTTGCGGGCCGAACAATCTCGCGCAATACCTGCAACAACGATTGGTATTACGATCTGGATCTTCGCCTGTCTCAGGAAATTCCGGGCCCGGGTTCCTTGTTCGGCATTGAAGACAAGATTGAGGTCTTTGGGGTGTTTGATAACTTCCTGAACTTCTTGGACTCTAACGGAAATGCCCGTCGTAATCGAACTTCAGATGGTCGTCTTGACTTGGTTGATGGCGATATTGATGACACCACCGGACAATATATCATCACCGGGTTTAGAGAAGGCAGCGACAACGAAGTAGATGTTCTGCCATCACGCTGGGCTATCAAAGTCGGCGTTCGCTACGAATTCTAATCTCTGACTTCAATAGTCGGACCTAGTGAATCCAAATGACGGCGGCGCTGCAAAGCGTCGCCGTTTTTTATTTGCGTGCGACTACCACCTCCATCAAACCGGCATCACGCTGCGCTCATATCGCCAGGTTGCCCATAGCTGCTCTGCCATTCGCATCGCGGCACGCAATCGCTTTGGGCCAAGCCGGGTAAAACTTTGCTCATGGTCAAGCAGCTTGCTGGCCGACAACTGGTTGAAACCGGATGTTTGCAAACCGTTATGTGCGGCAATAAAGGCGGCGATTTGATCGAACCTCTTCGCCACTGAACCGTTGGGGCGTGACCGGTCGCGGGACAGCAATTCAAAACTATGTGTTACAGTCACAAAAACGGGATGATGTTCCATGTAGGCATGAACCATCGCCGCCTTCATTTCCGCCGTTGAAAGTGCGCAAATCTGCGCCGGCCTGATCGCATTTGGCCCGTCCGATATTCCGGCCACCGGCAATTCCACCACGCCGCTTTTCAAAACAGGTGCAATCTGGTTTTTCGGCACGTTGATCTTGCAATGCCGTAGGGAGGAGCAAGGCGTAAAACTTGAATCCCAGATCAGTCCGGCTGTACGCAAAGCTCGCAGACTGTCGTCATTTGCCCCGAAATTTCCGGCCCGAAAAGCAGTGGGCGCCGGCGCGCCAGCTTTTGTTAGAACACCCGTTGCAAATTTCAACAATCGTACCTGATCCTCAAAGTCGAAATCCGCTAGGTTACGTCCCCAGCGATCTCCCACAGGCGAATCCTTTGCCCATTCCAGCCATTCCGTGTGCATATGCAGCTGCACTTCATGCCCACGCTCGACAACCGGGCCAACCATATCCGCGACGATCTGTTCACCGTAAACCAGCGCAGGCATGGGGTCGATGAAGAACACAGCTTTATGGCCATAATCATCCAGTCGGTTCATTTGATGGACAATCCCGAAATCGCCCGCATCACAGCGCCCAAGTATCGAGCTGTCAAAATTGGCGGCAGCGCTCAATCCTTGCTGGTGCAGGGCAGCAGAAAGCTCCGTGTCAACGGTCAGCATAATATTTGATACATTATGGCCCATCACCAACAGATGCCCTCGTCTTTCAACCTGTTCTGGTTTTGAAAAATCAATCGGCCGCTGCCCGGCCCATCATATAAATTCCCCCGAGTGGAATATAGACTGCAATCCGTTAGGAACCCGTTAAGCCAAGGAAGATGCCGGTGCCGTAGAGGAGAATTCTCGGCGCTGAACAGCCTCTCCAGGGCGTTCCTGCCTAAAATTCCAAAGATGCTATGATGACAAGCGTGAGGCCTTGATCGGTATCCCGGTTCCAGTCGAAAAACATGTGCCGGCATGAGCAAACCCACCTTAAACAGCAACAGATCAACGTCATCGACAATATTTGGCTAAAAATGGAGCGGGCGAAGAGATTCGAACTCTCGACCCCAACCTTGGCAAGGTTGTGCTCTACCCCTGAGCTACGCCCGCTCGGCGCTGCTGTGACATTGGGTGATATGCTATCGTCATCAGCAGTTGAGGCGCGCGGTTAGCATGGGTTATACAGCCCGGCAAGCCCCATTTTGCAATCCATGGCTATGAAAAGTAAAAATATGCTTGGCTTTGGTGGGTTCGACCCCACATAAGTTGCGATTATATTAGAAATCACTACGCGATTCCCTTGAAAAATGGTCCTAAAGCAGCGGATCTGAAACGGGGAACCGGCCAAAATTATAAGGGAACGAAAATTGGCGACAGCAGGATTAACAGTGGACGAACAGAAGGCGGTTGAAGAATTTCAACAGGCCGTAGTCGCGCCCAGCATGAATAAGCTGGTGATTCTTGATTTCTGGGCCGAATGGTGCGGGCCGTGCAAAGCCTTGACGCCGGTGCTTGAGAAAGTCGCGGCCAGTTATGCCGACAAAGGTGTCATGCTCGCCAAAGTGAATGTTGATGAGAACAAGTTCATCGCATCGCAATTTCAGGTCCAGTCGATTCCCACCGTCTATGCGATATTTCAGGGGAAACCGGTCGCTGATCTGACTTCAGCGCGCACCGAAAGCCAATTAGGGCAGATTCTCGACCAGTTGCTGGAACAGCTCCCCGTCGGCGCGGGCAACGGTGAAGAGCCGAAACAAGATATTGTTCCGCTACTTGCTATGGGAGAAGAAGTACTCGGGCAGGGTGATGGTGAGCGAGCTGCGGGAATATTTGCACAGATCGCGGATATGGCCCCCGACAACGCAGAGGCCGTTGGTGGCTTGATTCGAGCCTTGGTTCTTGCCGACCACTTGCCCGAAGCAGAAGCCGCCTTGGCAGGTATTCCGGATGCCATGACCAGCGATCCGGCTATTGAGCGGGCCAGCTCTGCTCTGGCGCTGGCGAAAGACAAGCCGGATGATGGTGAAGCAGATGCCCTGCAAGCTGCTGTTGCTGCAAATCCAAAGGATCATCAGGCCCGCTTTGATCTGGCCAGCGCCATGATTGCTTCGGGTGATCATGATGGCGCGGCGGATCATCTGCTTTCAATTATCGAGGCGGACAAGGACTGGAATGATGGTGCCGCACGGGCAAAACTGCTGTCATTGTTTGAAGTGGTCGGTCTGGAAGACGAATGGGTATCAGCCACCCGTCGCAAGCTGTCTGCGATATTGTTCGGGTAGATATGACCGAATCCAAACGCATCTCGATCTTTCCTTTGGCTGGCGCGCTGCTGTTCCCCGGCATGCACTTGCCGCTGCATATTTTTGAGGAACGTTACCGCGCCCTGATCAACGATGCGATGGCGCGTGATCGGCAAATCGGGATGATCCAGCCAAAGACAGATGGCGATGTGCCGCAGCTGTTTGATGTTGGCTGTGTTGGCAAGATTATCGACATTGAAGCGATGGATGACGGACGGTTCAATATTGTGCTGGAAGGCGTTTCCCGGTTTCGGGTTATAGAAGAGCTGGACGCATCCACGGCTTTTCGTCAGGTGCGAGCTGAGATTGAAGAAAATGCGGAGCAGGATGAGGTGCTGGCCAGCGCTGAACGGGCTGCGCTCGAAATAGAATCGCGCAAATTTGCCGAACTGCAGGGATATCAGGTGGATTGGGACAGTATCGGACGGCTCGATGACACCGCGTTCGTCAACGGTATCGCCCAGATTGCCCCGTTCGATGCGGCATCCAAACAGGCTTTACTGGAAATTGATGGTCTTTCGAATCGCGCAGAACTCATCATCCAGTTGCTCGAGTTCTTCGGACGGCAAGATGGTGACGAAGGCCGTGTGACGCTTCAATAATGTCTAATGTCCCGGCCGAGATATTTGACACCAAACTGCTGGAAATATTGGTTTGTCCGATGACGCGGACACCGCTGGTCTATGATGAAGCGGCACAGGAATTGATCAGCGAAGCCGCAGGCGTAGCTTACGCGATCAAACAAGGCGTACCCGTCATGCTGATAGAGGAAGCGCGAAAATTATAGAAAGCTGGCCTTTATGCCATCAACCACAAATTGAATCGCCAGCGCCGCCAAGATCACACCGAGCACGCGAGTAATAACGGTTTCGACTTTCTGACCCAATATTTTCATCAACGGGCCGGCTGCCAGCATTGATACCAGCATGACCAACAGGATGGCACCCATGGCCGCAAGCACAATCAGCTGCTCGTTCCAACCATCGCTGCGGCCAATGAACAGCATCAGCGCCGCGATCGAGCCCGGGCCAGCGATCATCGGCATAGCCATCGGAAAAATCGACACATCCTCAATCTCTGGCGTATCGATAATTTCCTGCGCCCGGCCTTCACGGCGTTCCGTGCGTTTTTCAAACACCATTTCAATCGCAATAATGAACAGCATGATCCCGCCGGCTATCCGGAAACTGTCAAGGCTGACACCCATCGCATGAAGCAGGGCCTCGCCAAAAAAGCCAAAGATCAGCAATATTATCGTCGCAACAAATATCGCGCGAAATGCCATTGCACGTCGCTGGCGAGGACTCGCGTCGGTTGTCATGCTGGCATAAATTGCGGCACAGCCTGGCGGATCAATCGCCACGAAAAATGTGATCAGGGCAGAAACAAATAGCTCGGTCATTTGATCGGCGCCGCCACATCGTCAAAAATAACATCTTCCCATGCGCTACCATCCCACACACGCACCAATATAGACCGCGATTTGTCGGCTGAGCTTTCAGCGCTCCAGAACATGGTACGGTCCGCAGAAAAGCCGCTTTTGATTTTCTCACCGCTAGGTGCAGCGGCAGAGGCAGTGGGCATGCCTTTGGCGCAGCTGGCTACTCTGGTCGTCACGAAATCCGGTTCGGCCAAAGGCTTATCCAACGGCACACCATGGTCGAAAATCCATTTCCATTCCACATCCTTGCCGCGCTGGCGCCGGCTTTCGGCATCCTGTTTTTGCCAGATAGTCGTAAAATAGCCAGTGCCACCGCTTGCGCCCTGCCAAGCACCGGTTGCTACACCCATGCTGCCGTCACAGGACATGAATATTTTATGCGCCTGCCATTCTGTTGCCTGCGACGGATCCACCTTGCCCTTTAGCCAGACTTGCGCATTCACAAGCTCTGGCGTGAACATGATTGCATCAGCGGCTGCGGTTTCGCGAAAGGCTGTCCATTGTCCCTCTTCCCGGGCCAGCCGGGCAAAGGCCAATTCGGCTTTCACAATATCACTGGGATTAGCGACCGGTTTGCCTGCGGCCCGCAAAAACCGCTCGCGATCATTGGGTCGACCATTACTGGCACAGCTCGCCAACAACAATGCCATTCCGAACGCTGCCAACAATCGCTTCATAAACTACAATCCTTCAGGCTTAGCCAGGCCCGCACGCATCGAAGCGGCGACCAATGTATTGCGCAATAGCACAGCAATGGTCATCGGGCCTACCCCGCCCGGAACCGGCGTAATTGCACGGACATGATCCATGGCTTCTGCAGTGGCAACATCGCCTACCAGACGGCCTTTTTCCTTGCCGGCCTCGGGTGCAAGCCGGTTAATCCCGACATCAATCACCACCGCGCCATCTTTGAGCCAATCACCCTTTACCATCTCCGCGCGGCCAACCGCGGCCACGACAATATCGGCGCGGCGCACCACGTCCGGCAAATCGCGCGTCCGGCTATGCGCCATGGTGACGGTGCAGTTTTCGCGAAGTAACAGCTGCGCCATCGGCTTGCCGACCAATATCGACCGGCCAACAACCACTGCATTCAGACCCGACAAATCGCCGAGCTGATCTTTGAGCAGCATCAGACTGCCGAGCGGGGTACAGGGCGTCAACGCCTCTTCTCCATTAGCCAGCCTGCCGGCATTGATAACATGCAGGCCATCAACGTCCTTGTCAGGGTCAATCGCCATGACGACTGCTTTTTCATCCAGGTGATCCGGAAGGGGCAATTGGACCAATATCCCGTCCACAGCTTGATCTGCGTTCAGTTTTTCAACCAGCGCTATCAGGTCTTCCTGTTTTGTGTCCGCTGGAAGGCGGTGTTCGAAGCTTTCCATGCCACCGGCGATGGTCGCTTTGTGCTTGGACGCGACATAGACTTGACTCGCGGCGTCGTCGCCGACCAGCACCACAGCAAGCCCGGGCGCCCGCCCTGTCTGTTCATAAAATTTCGGGACTTCGGCCTTGATACGTTCGCGAAGACTTGCGGCATAGGCCTTGCCGTTGATTATCGCCGCCCCGTTCTTGGTCATAAAACGGGTATGAGTGCCGCGCCGAGCGGAGGTAGAATGGCATCCTGCAGGATGATTATGCCGATAATGACAACCATAGGGGTAAGATCAATTGACCCGAAGTCAGGCATGATCCGCCGGATAGGCCGGTAAATCGGGGCTGTCAGCGCATCCAGTGTCGTCCAGATCGCCCGCGCTATATCATTCTGCAAGTTGATGACATTAAACGCGAGTAGCCAACTCATAATTGCCTGCACAATTATGACAGTAATCGCGACGTTCAACAAAATGCTGATAATCTGAAACAAGGCAAAAAACATGACCGAAACCTTTTTATCTTGTGATGGCCATTAAACGATTGTGATGGCCAATGCCAAGCAATCTATGCCAACAAATTAGTGTATCAATAATATAATACAGTTCGGAAATTAATCAACCGCTTCAAAATCATCCCGGATTAATGTGCCAGCCCCCTGACTGGTAAAGATTTCAAGCAACATCGCGTGGGGCACGCGGCCATCCAGCACCACCGCTGCATCCACTCCCCTCATTACCGCATTGACGCAAGTTTCCAGCTTGGGAATCATCCCTCCCGATATCGTGCCATCGCTCTGCAGACGCTTGATGTCGGTAGGGTTTAGATCAGTTAGCAATTCACCTTTCTTGTCCAGCACGCCTGCCACATCGGTCAGCAAAAACAATCGAGAGGCCCTGAGTGCAGCCGCGACGGCACCTGCCATTGTATCGGCATTAATATTATAGGTATGACCATCTTCTCCCACGCCTATTGGAGCGATGACCGGGATCATGCCGGCGGTCGATATGGTATCGACAACGCTGCGGTCTACCTTTTTGGGCTCTCCGACAAAACCAAGATCAATAATCCGTTCGATATTGCTATCTGGATCACGGGCCGTGCGGCGCAGCTTGGCGGCTTTGACAAAGCCGCCATCTTTGCCGGAAATGCCGATGGCACTGCCGCCTGCCTTTTCTATCCAGCTCACCAGTTCTTTGTTGATCGCTCCAGAAAGTACCATTTCTGCAATCTCGGCCGTCTCTTTGGTCGTCACCCGCAAGCCATCGACAAATTCGCTTTCGACCCCAACTCGCTCCAGCATGGCGCCAATTTGCGGACCACCGCCGTGGACGACGACAGGATTTATGCCGACGGCTTTCAGCAACACGACATCCTCTGCAAAATTGCGCGCCAATGCAGGATCACCCATCGCATGGCCGCCATATTTGACGACGAAAGTCTTACCTGCATAGCGCTGCAAATAAGGCAGAGCTTCGGTGAGTGTCTCGGCCTTTGCCAGCATGGCAGGATCCGGTGCGTGATTGGTTTGGTGGTCGGTCATGCGGTCTTTCAATCCAGCTTCACGGCAAATGCAACATGTTTATCAAATTTCAGGCGGCGCGGCGATTTTTGCGCGCGCGAGTTGTTTCACTTTATCGAGCGTCATTTTCACGTGCCCCTTTGGATCCTGCGCACTATGAACCAACGCAATTTTACTATCTTGACCAATAACATAGCTCGTCCGGTTGGTGAGCGCCAATGTAGGTTCCATGCGGACTTGATAGCCATCCATCACGGCTTCATCAGCCCTCGCTACTGCAAATTTATCGCGGCATTCCTCAACCGAGAATTTTGTCAACGTGTCAATGTCATCGCCGGACATACCGATGACTGTGGCACCCGCTGCCTCAAAATCGGCGGTCGCTTCTGCAAACATATTGGCCTCAATCGTGCAGCCCTCAGTAAAAGCTTTGGGGAAAAAATAGAGTACAACTGGTCCATTTTCCAATTTTTCCGACAAGCTGATTTCGAACGGTTTGCCTGCCAGTGCGCCAGTGGTTTCAAAATCAGGAGCGGCGGCTCCCACTTCCAATGGTTCTGCGTTGGCACTGCGGGAGCTATAGACATAGGCAGCCCCACCCAACAGCAGCACAGACATGACGATGATGATCCAACGGTTCATTATTCTTCCTGTTCCAGTACGGATTTGAGAGCATAAAGCTGATCGAGCGCGTCACGCGGGCTCAACGCATCAATATCCAAATCCTTCAATGCTTCTCTCAACATATCGGTTTGCTCCTCCTCTTCGGCAAGGCTTGCAGCAAATAATGGCAAATCGCCCAACCCAGCGGCAAGGCCACCTGTTTCGGCCTTGCCTGCTTCGAGTTTATCCAGAACCGACTTAGCGCGTTTCAAGACGGGTTTGGGAATACCCGCCAGCTTAGCGACGGCCAGACCATAGCTACGATCCGCCGGGCCTTTAGCGAGCTCATGGAGCAATACGAGGTCCCCCTTCCACTCGCGTGCACGGACATGATGCAAAGACATGGCATCAAGCCGATCGGCGAGCCTTGTGAGTTCGTGATAATGGGTTGCAAACAGACAGCGGCATTGATTGGTTTCATGCACGGCTTCGACCACAGCCCATGCCAGCGCTAGGCCGTCATAGGTGGACGTGCCCCGCCCCACCTCATCGAGAATGACGAAGCTTTTCTCGGTCGCCTGGCTGAGAATTGTCGCGGTTTCGACCATTTCCACCATGAATGTCGAACGGCCTTGTGCGAGGTTGTCGGAGGCACCGACCCGACTGAACAAGCGATCGACCAGACTGAGGCTGGCCGAGGCAGCGGGCACGAAACCGCCCGCCTGCGCCAGGATAACGATCAATGCATTCTGGCGCAGAAAGGTCGATTTACCGCCCATATTGGGGCCGGAGACCAGCCAAAGCCGTTCATCATTGGATAAAGCACAGTCATTCGCGACAAACGGGTCGCCGGATGCACTAAGAGCCGCCTCAACCACAGGATGGCGTCCGGCTTTGATATTGAGCACATTGCCATCTGCAAATTCAGGACGGCACCACTGCCCTTCAACCGCGCGCTCGGCGAGAGCGGATGCGACATCAATCCGCGCCAGAGCATCGGCGCTTATCGCGATGGCATCCTTGCGCTGTAAAACCCGGTCGACCAGTTCCTCAAAATGCGCGGCTTCTGCGGCCAGCGCATGGGCTCCCGCCTGTGTAACCCGCACGGCTTCCTCATGAAGCTCGGTCGAGTTAAACCGGACGACACCCGCCAGTGTCTGGCGATGCGCAAAACCGGAATCTTCGACCATCAGGCTATCGCCATGGCGCGCTGGCACTTCGACAAAATAGCCCAGAACCGCATTATGCTTGATCTTCAGCGTGTTTATCCCGGTCGATTCGCGGTAGCGCCCTTCAAGGGTAGCAATTGCCTTGCGCCCATCAGACCCGGCGCTGCGCAATTCGTCCAGCGCCGGATCATACCCGGATGCAACATAACCGCCGTTAGTCATGTCCGTCGGCGGCGTTTCGACCAAGGCCCGTTCCAGCAAATCGACCATTGCTCCATGGCCATCGAGTGCGGGTAGCAGAGCGTTCATCAAGTCCGGCAGCGCCATATCCAGTGCCAGCTGTTCGCGTAAAAGCCGCGCGCCGCTGAGGCCATCGCGAATCTGTCCAAGGTCGCGCGGGCTGCCGCGTCCCGCCGATATCCGGCCAAGCGCACGGCTGATATCCGGCATCGCTTTCAGCGCATCGCGCACAGCATCCCTGATAGCAGGTGCATCGTGAAACCATTGTACCACGCCGAGCCGCAGGTTGATCTTCGCTTCTTCAAAAAGGGGTGCAGCAAGATCGCGGCCAAGCAGGCGCGCACCGCCCGGCGTCACCGTACGGTCGATATTGTCGAGCAAGCTGCCTTTGCGCTCGCCCGCCATCGTTCTTTCGATTTCAAGACTCGCCCGTGTGGCCCCATCGATCAGTAGATATTCGCCCGCATGGCGCTGCACCGGGGGTTTCAAAAACGGCGTATCCCCTTGGGCCGCATGTTCGATATAAGCGATCAACCCACCAGCCGCGGCCAGTTCGCTCCGCGCAAAATCGCCAAAGCCATCCAGTGTTGAAACCCCGAAAAGTGCCTTGAGCTTACGCCCGGCCTTCTGGCTATCGAAGTCCTCTTTAGGCCATTCGGTAGCCGCTTCCAACCGCGCCGCCAACGAGGGGCTGCAAATAACCTCCGACGGCGCTATCCGTGACAATTCGGCGGTCAGCTCATCACCGGAAATCTGCATCAGTTCGAAATCGCCGGTCGAAATATCGCTCGCGGCGATCCCAATTTGACCCTGCACTTCAGCAACGGCCACCAACATGTTATCCGATCGCGCATCAAGCAACGTATCTTCAGTCAACGTACCAGCCGTAACAAAGCGAATGATGTCACGCGCCACCAAAGCCTTGTACCCGCCCCGCGCTTTCGCCTCCGCGGGGGTTTCAGTCTGCTCGGCAATCGCCACTTTGAAACCGGCACGGATCAGTTTCGCTAGGTAGCTTTCCGCCGCATGGACCGGCACACCGCACATGGGAATTTGCTCGCCAGCATTTTTCCCGCGCGAAGTCAGTGCAATATCCAATGCCGCTGAGGCCAGCTTGGCATCGTCAAAGAACAGTTCGAAAAAATCGCCCATCCGGTAGAACAGCAAACAATCCCGTGCCTTTTCTTTCAGCGCAAAATATTGCTCCATCATCGGCGTCAGCTTTGGCTGCGCATCAGCTTTCTTTTTCGCTTTTTTGGGCTGAACTTTCGTGGACATGACAGAAGCGATAGCGAACTATGGCGGGACATAAAAGAGGTCCAATTCCATAATTGGATTCTATTATTCCAAATCAGCATTGTAGCAGGCCTTGCCCAATGCCCATCATTCAGAGTAGGCACGTTTCGGGACGCGTAGCACGTTGGCAGGGGATGCCAAAATCTGAATCACGGAGAGATAATTTGGCCGATAAAAACGAGAGCAACGTAGAATTTTCTGAACGCGAAGCATTATTATTCCACTCTCACGGACGTCCCGGCAAAATCGAGATTGTGGCATCCAAACCAATGGCTACCCAGAGGGACTTGAGTCTCGCTTATTCGCCCGGTGTCGCAGTACCGGTCCGCGCTATCGCCGAAGATCCATCGACCGCTTATGACTACACCGCCAAAGGCAATTTGGTTGCAGTGATCTCAAACGGCACCGCCATTTTGGGCCTTGGCAATCTAGGCGCGCTGGCGTCCAAACCCGTAATGGAGGGCAAAGCAGTCTTGTTCAAACGCTTTGCCGATGTCGATTCCATCGATCTTGAGCTTGATACCGAAGATACCGAGGCCTTTATCAACGCAGTTGAGCTGATGGAGCCCAGCTTTGGTGGCATTAATCTGGAAGATATTGGCGCACCGGCCTGTTTCATTATCGAGCAAACCTTGCGCGACCGGATGAATATTCCGGTATTCCATGATGACCAGCACGGCACCGCGATTATTGCGGCAGCCGGGATCATCAATGCCTGCCTGCTGACTGATCGCAAGGTCGAGGACATCAAAGTCGTCGTCAATGGCGCTGGCGCCGCAGCCATTGCCTGCGCAGCGCTAATCAAGGCGATGGGTGTTCCACATGACAATCTCACCATGTGTGATCGCAGCGGTGTCATTTATCGGGGCCGCGACAATGTCGATCAATGGAAATCTGCCCATGCGATTGATACGGATGCCCGCGACCTGACCGAAGCGCTGAAGGGCGCAGATGTGTTCCTTGGCCTCTCGGCGGCAGGCGCGCTGAAACCGGAAATGGTCAAGGATATGGCCGACAAGCCGATTATCTTTGCGATGGCCAATCCTGATCCGGAAATCACCCCGCCCGATGCCAAGGCGGCCCGGCCCGACGCAATTGTCGCCACCGGACGGTCGGATTATCCCAACCAGGTCAACAACGTCCTCGGCTTTCCATTCATTTTCCGCGGCGCTCTTGATGTTCGCGCTACCCGGATCAACGACGAGATGAAGGTAGCAGCGGCTACGGCCATAGCCGAACTGGCACGCGAACAGGTTCCCGAAGAGGTGGCCGCAGCTTATGGCGGGCAAGCACCCACTTTCGGCGTAGATTATATCATCCCGGCGCCATTTGATCCGCGCTTGATGGACGTGGTTTCCGCTGCGGTTGCCAAGGCCGCAATGGACAGCGGTGTTGCGCAAAAACCTATCGACGATATGGACGCGTATCGTCAGAGCCTAAAAGCACGACTAAACCCAACCACGTCTGTGCTAACGCAAGCTTATGAAGCCTGCCGCATAGCCCCTAAACGGGTTATTTTTGCAGAAGCTGAAGAAGATGTTGTGTTGCGCGCAGCCATTCAGTTTCAAGATGGCGGCTATGGAACACCGGTACTGGTTGGCCGTGATGATCGCGTGCGCGAAAAGCTCAGTGAACTGGGCGTTAGTGATCCCGACCGGTTTGAAATTCACAACTCACGCAACAGCCCGCTAGTCCCGGACATGGTCAACATGCTCTATGAACGCCTGCACCGCAAAGGCCATATGGAACGTGATATTAAACGCATGGTCAATCAGGATCGCAATATTTTTGGCTCTGCACTGCTAGCCATGGATCAGGGCGAAGCGATGATTACCGGAGTAACCCGCCCCTATTCCCAGACATTCAAGGATATTGCCAAGGTCATCGACATTGAAAAAGACCGCACACCACAGGGCATTCATGTGATGGTTGGACAAAGTCACACGGTTTTCATGGCGGATACCACGGTGAACGAGCGGCCTTCTGCTGTGGAACTGGCCGATATTGCAGAACAAACCGCAGCGGTGGCCCGGAAAATGGGTCATGAACCACGTGTTGCTTTCCTGAGTTATTCGACTTTCGGCAATCCGGCCGGTCGCTGGCTGGAGAATATCCGGGAGGCGGTTGCTGAATTGGACAGCCGCCGGGTCAGTTTCGAATATGAGGGAGAGATGGCTCCCGATGTCGCACTGAACCCCAAATTGATGGCGAACTATCCGTTTAACCGTCTATCCGGTCCTGCCAATGTGCTGGTCATGCCTGGATTGCAGTCGGCCAATCTGTCGGCCAAATTGCTGCGCGAACTGGGCGGGGATGCTGTGATCGGACCAATGCTGGTAGGCCTTGATAAACCGGTTCAGATTGCCACCATGGCATCGACGGCATCAGAACTGGTGACGCTGGCAGTACTGGCTGCAAGTGGAATCGCTAAATAGCGACGCCACTGCTGGCATGTCAGCTGGGATAATCTTTAAGGTCGGGTCGGGTCGTTACTACGGCCTTGCGCACCCGGTGCGCCAACTGCTCCTATATTGCCAAACAGCTCTTGGAAGAAAGAGCGTTCGCGGCCCAGAGTGGGCGTCGTGTCGCCGTCCGGACTTATACTTGCCACCAGCTCCAGGCCTGTGCGATCCACTGCAGTCACATTCCCAGCTTGGTCAAAAGTTACGCGCATAACCATCTGGTCCCGAGGCGTCGGCGAGTTAAAGGCGAGTTGTTTGGTTTCACGGGAGACATAATACCAGGTATTTTCATCAAATTGTCCGGTAAAAGTCGGACGTCCCAGTGATGCCTCAACAGACTGCCGGTTGTCTATCCCAGGCTGAATTGCATCTGTAATAACCCGATCAACAATATAACCCTGATGACCGCGGACCTGTGAACAGCCGGAAAGCAACAACCCGCCTGCAACCAGACCGGTCATTAAAGCGTGTATTTTCAATTGGCTACGCATCAACTCGATTCTCCAAAACGTCCGCCCCAAAGATTACTAGGCCATTTGGGTTGGCTTTGATGATTATAACAGTTTATTTCCTGCTAATCATAAGGCCCATTGCATCTCGCCGTACAAATATCAATATCCCCTGTATGTAGTCTTAACATAAGCGGTCACCAGCCGGGTATATCTTAAACGAAATTCGGGGTTTAAAATCATGTCATTCTTGAACGCATTACTCGGGCGAAAAAACGCCAACAGGGTCATGCAGCCACTATATGGTAGCATTATTGCCGAGGGCCGGCGTATTGACTGGTATGAAAAAGGCGGCGTTCCTGACACGCTCGACGGTCGCTTTGATATGATTGCTGCGATTTTGTGCGCCGTGTTGATCCGCCTGGACCAAACCGAAGAAGCCAAGCAGGAAATAGCCTGGCTTACGGAATTATTTGTTACGGATATGGAAGGTCAGTTGCGACAGATCGGCATTGGCGACTTAATAGTCGGCAAACGGGTGGGTGAGATGATGGGCGCGCTAGGCGGGCGTTTAGGGGCTTATAGGGATGCTCTGACGGAAAACGCCAGCCTCGACGAAGCGTTGACACGCAACCTATATCGCGGCGAAATACCGGAACGGGCAGCACTGCAATTCACCACCAAGAATTTCGCGCATTTTTATAACCGGCTTTCCGCCGCTACGATCAGCCAAGTAATTGCCGGAGATATCGCAGAGGCCAGACCATGACTAGATCACAGCCGCTGCCTCCCCCCGAACTGTCCGATATCATAAAGCTGTCGGACATCGGGGGCATGGCAATAAAAGGGCAAATTGTCGCCGACGAAAATCAGCGTCGAGCACTAGCCAAACGCTTTGACTTGCCTTCCATAGAAGCAATCACAGCGGACTATCGTCTGGAGGCGAATGAAGAGGAAATCACTTTTGCCGGTACAATCCATTCCGAACTGCATCAATCGTGCGCGATCAGCGGTCAGCCATTTCCTGTCCGCGTTGACGAGCCGTTTAACATAATCTTCGTAGAAAAAACCGACACACCGCCCGGCGAAGAGGAAATCGAACTGGAGTCCGAAGACTGTGACACAATCGAATATGAGGCTGCTCAAATCGACCTTGGAGAGGCCGTTGCGCAAACGCTTTATCTAGCGCTTGACCCATATCCAAGAGGGCCGGATGCGGATAGCATAGCAGAGAAGAAGGGCCTCAAAAGCGAAGAAGAGGCTGGTCCTTTTGGCGCGCTAGCAGCGCTCAAAGCGGGCCTTGGGGAAAATAAACCCAGCTAGGCAGCCGATTTCTCTGCTTCTTTCTGCTCTGCCGCCTTAACCAGTCTCTTTTTCAGATTGTTCAACCGAGTTTTGGCTTCAATTTTTCCGCCGAGCAAATCAGTAATATAAAAAGTATCAACTGCGCGCTCGCCATAGGTGGCGATATGGGCGCTGTGCACCGTGACTTTGGATTCGAAGAGGGCATAAGCCAGTTCGTTCAGCAAAGCAGGCCGGTCCTGTGCCGTTACTTCCACTACCGTAAAGCGATTGGATGCATCGTTGTCGACAGTCGCATTGGGAACGATATTAAACGCCCCGGCACGGCTATGAGCCAGTGGTCGGGCCTCCAGTTTTGTGGTCAGTTTCGACCGGTTGGCCAATGCGTCCTCAACCGCCCGTTTCAAGCGCGTAAGCTGCGTGTCTTCTGCAAACGGCTGACTGTGCTGGTCCTGTACCAGAAAATTGTCCAGCGCCATTCCATCCCGCGTGGTGTGAATCCGCGCATCGATAATGTTACCGCCAGCAACATGAATGCCGCCCGCAATGCGATAGAACAGGCCGGGATGATCGGCCGCATAAATCGTCACCAGTGTAGCACCCCGCTCTGGATAAGCATCTGCGGAAATTGCCAGACTATCATCTCCCGCACGCAGCATCAGCCGGGCATTATGTGCGATGATATCATCCGGCTCGGCGATCCAATAAGGATCGGTCAGGCGTCTTGCCAGTTTGGAAAACTGTGTTTTGGGAATGTCCAGCGCCTCGGACAAGACCGCCTTTTTCTCTGCGATCCGTTCTTTTCGGCCACGCTGCTTATGACCGAGCAGCAACATTTCCTCGGCCGCCTGAAAAAGATCCGTTAGGAGCTGCCTTTTCCAACTGTTCCAAACGCCCGGTCCCACGGCGCGAATATCAACAACCGTCAAGACCGTTAGCAGACGAAGTCGCTCAATGCTTTTTACCTGACTGACAAAATCCTGAATGGTTTTAAAATCAGACAGGTCGCGCTTGAACGCCATGGCTGACATCAGCAAATGATGCCGCACCAACCATGCCACCAGTTCGGTTTCATAAGGCTCAAGCCCCAGCCGCGGACACAACTTCATTGCGACTTCAGCGCCCAATATGCTGTGATCACCGCCTCGCCCTTTAGCAATATCATGCAACAGGGTCGCGACGAACAACACCCGCCGGTTTTTGAGCTTCCTGATTGTCTCGGTCGAGTTAGGGTGATCTTCAACCAGATCACCGCTGGCAATCCTGGAGAGCAGCCCGATAGCGCGAATGCTATGTTCATCAACCGTATAGTGATGATACATGTCAAATTGCATCTGTGCGACAACCCGGCCAAAATCGGGAATGAAGCGCCCGAATATCGAAGCTTCATTCATCCAGCGCAGAACCAGTTCGGGATCGCGTGGGGAACAGAGCACGTCCAGGAACAGCTTGTTTGCCCGCCGGTCCTTTCGGATCTTGTTGGTGATCAGCTTTGCGTCTCGCCGCGCAGCGCGCATCGCCAGCGGATGGATTTCCAGTTCATGCTTATCAGCGAGGTGGAAAATTTCGATCAACCGGACCGGGTCTTCTTCAAAGAAGTTTTCTTCTGGCAAAGCCAGTCGGCCACGGTCCAGTGTAAAGCCCTTCAGCTTTTTTGGCCTCCGGGTAATATTAGGGATGAAGCGTCTTACCCCGGCATTATGGGTCTCATCGAGATGAGCGAGAAAGACGCCGGTAAGGTTACCGACGACTTTGGCGTTCAGGAAATAATATTGCATGAAACGCTCTACGGCCGACTTGCCGGGCCGGTCAGCAAAGCGCATCCGCTCAGCTACGCCGGGTTGCAGGTCGAAAGTTAAACGATCCTCTGCCCGCCCTGTCATATCATGCATATGACAACGTACCGCCCAGAGAAAATTGGCAGCCTTGCGAAAACGCCTGAACTCATCTGCTGTCAGCAGGCCAACATCAACCAACTCTTCCGCAGAGGTCACCCGGTGGATATATTTGCCTATCCAATAAAGCGTCTGCAGATCGCGCATCCCCCCTTTGCCTTCCTTGACATTGGGTTCGACGACATACCTGCTATCACCCATGCGGACATGGCGGGCGTCGCGTTCTGCCAGTTTTTCTGAGACAAAAGTGCGATCCGTGCCAGAGACCACATCGGCGTAAAAGCGGGCCTTTGCTTCCTCGTAAACGTCGGTGTCACCCCAAATGTAACGGCCTTCCAGCAATGCTGTACGAATACTGAGATCTTCATTGGCCATCCGCACCATCTCGTCGATAGAACGGCTGCTCTGACCGACTTTCAGGCCCAAGTCCCAAAGCCAGTAGAGCATTGCTTCCACTGCTTGCTCAGTCCAGCTGGTCTGCTTGAACGGGGTTAAAAAAGCGATATCGACATCGCTATGCGGTGCCATCTCACCCCGCCCGTAACCGCCGACTGCCATTACTGCGATGCGTTCGCCCGATGAAGGATTGTTCACAGGATATTGATGGCCAACGGCAATATCATGGATGATCCGCACCAACTGGTCGATCAGAAAAGATTGCGCGGCCGCGGCTTCATGTCCTGCGGAAGGTTTCTCCATTAATCGCCGGCTGATCTCAGCCCGGCCATTTGCCAACGCCTCTTGTAGCAGAGGCAATATTTGTGGACGCGCTTTGGTTATGCCATGCTCAGCGATAAGTGCTTCTATCGCCTCAGCCAACTTGCGACGGTCGACAATATCCCGCTGCCGGACAATCCGTTTCCCCGGATCGCTTGCCGGCTTGGGTATATTGGCGCGTGCATTCATCCCGTGGCAGCCAGCATTTCCCGATGCTTCTTGGCCAGTACGATTTTTGCGATTTTCGCTGTACCCAGTTTCGGCAACGGTTCTTCATATT
Source organism: uncultured Sphingomonadaceae bacterium (assembly GCA_947493955.1). Classification (GTDB taxonomy): domain Bacteria; phylum Pseudomonadota; class Alphaproteobacteria; order Sphingomonadales; family Sphingomonadaceae; genus Parasphingorhabdus. The sequence continues at coordinate 286,991 of CANLSQ010000003.1, read as the reverse complement.
GCCAGATATGCACCGGCATCTTGAACGGTGCGAGCTTGTCTTTCAGGAATTCCAGAAGCTCGTCTTGCGACAATGCCTCACCATCTTTGACATGATAAACCAGGCCGGGAACTTCACCGAACCGTTCATCTTCAACGCCAAATATGCAGGCTTCCGCCACGGAGGTGTGGCTGTAAATCGCCGCTTCGACTTCCTGACAGCTGATATTCTCGCCGCCGCGAATGATAATTTCTTTCTTGCGGTCGACAATGAACAGATAGCCGTCTTCGTCGAGATAGCCGATATCACCAGTGCGGAAATAACCATCATCGGTAAAAGCGTCTTTGGTCGCTTGTTCGTTGTTCCAATAGCCGGTGAAATTGGCTGACGAGCGGATGCACACTTCACCGCGCTCGCCTTGCGCTACCTTGTTGCCGTCATCATCCAATATCCCGACATCAACAATCGGCGGCGTGGCGCGACCGGTGCTGTCTGGCTTGGCGAGATAATTTTCATTCTGGTTGGAACAGCCGACACCATTGGTTTCGGTGAGACCGTAGCCAATCAGTGGAAAGCCCTTGCCCATGCCTTCCTTGATCCGTTTGACATGCTCGACCGGGCGCGGCGCGCCGCCAGCAGCCATGGAAACACAGGTGCTGAGATCATAATCATTGACCTTGGGATGCGCGTAAATCTCCATGCTCATCAGCGGAACGCCAACAAAATAGGTCACTTTTTCCTTTTCGATCAAGCGCATTGCCTCTTCGGCGTCCCATTTTTTCTGCATCACTAGCTTGCGACCAATCGCGTAGCTCACCAGAACCAGTGGTACCGACGCGGTAACATGAAACAGCGGTACGGCCACCAAAGCGGTCGGCTGGATATCCGGCAATGTGCCGGCTTTTTCCATCAAATGCGCCATCACGGCAAAGGCGCCAACAAAACTCATCGCCCCCTGCACCACCGAGCGGTGCTCGGCATAGGCGCCTTTCGAGCGTCCGGTCGAACCGGAGGTGAATAATATCGTCGCATTATCCTCTGGTCCCATTTGCGGCAGCGGGGTTTCCGCATCGCCGCCCTTTGCCAGACAGGCCTTTAATCCTTCGAGCGGCGGAAGATCATGTTCGAACAAAATGACCTCTGCACCATGATCGCGGCCCGATTCGCTCAGGCGCGCTGCGCGCTGGGCATCGGCAAAAACAATCGAGCAACTGACATCTTCAATACCATCGGCCAGCTCATCGCCTTGCCACCAACCGTTCAATTTGGTCGAGACACCGCCCGCCATGGTGATCGCCATATCAAGGATGATCCAGTTAGCGGAGTTGCGCGCGGCAATACCGATCCGGTCGCCTTTCTTAACCCCATGTCCGGCGACCAATCCGCCAGCCAACACGCGTGCCGCGGCATAAGTTTCCTTAAAAGTCAGCCGGATATCACCATCGACGAGGAATTCCTTGTCTGCATTCTGCATGCAGAAAAAGGCAAAAAAGTCCGAAACATTGCTCGGTGCATTTTTGAACACCGGCATATCGACGCCGTATTTATTGACCGAGGAAAGCTCCAAAAGCTGTCCCGGCTGTGTCATGACGCCCAGGGTTTCGTCGATCATAGCGTCTAATGGCGATGGCATTTCAATATTCTCCCGCAAAGTCAGTTTGGGTTTCTCTCTTGGTATCGGAGAATTTCCCGTTATATGCCCTTGCTATATGACGATGAAACCGGACGGGGAAAAGAGTTGATTGATATTATTCTTGCAAGTGCAGCGCAATTTACGCGATTTGAAGAATTGGGACTGTCTCCCAACGCGCTTGACCTCGGTTTTTTCCAATTGAAATGGTATTCGCTGGCTTATCTCGCCGGTATATTGATCGGTTATTGGTATCTTACGAAACTAATCAAAGAACCGGGCGCTCCACTGGCGCGCCGTCACGCCGATGACATGATCTTTTATGCGACGCTGGGAATCATTCTGGGCGGACGACTTGGTTATGTGTTTTTCTATAAACCTGAAATCCTACAAAACCCGATCGAGATCTTGCAGGTTTGGAACGGCGGCATGTCGCTGCATGGCGGTGTCTTGGGCGTTGTTCTCGCAATCTGGTACATATCCCGGAAGGAAAAACTCAGTTTCCTGCGCATCTGCGACTATATCGCCTGTGTCATTCCGTTCGGATTACTCTTTGGCCGCCTCGCCAATTTCGTCAACGGCGAACTTTGGGGCCGCGCCACCGACGTGCCCTGGGCAATCATCTTCCCGATGGGCGGTGAAGTCGCGCGCCATCCCAGCCAGCTTTACGAAGCCGGTCTAGAAGGGATACTCTATTTCATCATAACATCTTTGCTCTTCTGGAAAACAGATGCGCGCTATCATCCGGGCAAGCTGGTCGGCACCGGCCTTTTGGTTTACGGCCTCAGCCGATTCACCGTAGAGTTCTTCCGTCAGCCAGATAAAGGCCTCGAGAATTTAAGCTGGGGCCTGACCATGGGGCAAACGCTCACCGTGCCCATGCTGTTGCTCGGCATCTATCTGGTATTCACCTCCAAAGGTCGTCGCGTCCGCGTAGAACCGACGACCGGAGATAAGAGCATTGCCTGACAGCCCGTCGGCCGCGCATATCCTCGCTGAAAAAATCGACCGCGACGGGCCGATCAGCCTTAGCGAATATATGGGCATCGCCAATGCGGCTTACTATGCAGCAAAAGACCCGATTGGCGAGGACGGCGATTTTGTTACCGCCCCGGAAATCAGCCAGATGTTCGGTGAGCTTATCGGAATATGGCTGTCGGATTTGTGGATGCGCAAGGGCCGTCCAGGTCATATTCACTACGTCGAACTGGGTCCAGGCAGAGGCACATTAGCGGCCGATGCGCTGCGCACGATGGCAAAATTCGAATGCAAACCGCAGATTCACTTTGTCGAAACCAGTCCGGTACTCAAAGAAAAACAGGCTGCGCTTCATAGCAGTGCCGCATGGCACAAAAGCATCGACAGTCTGCCAGACGACGGTCCATTACTGATTGTTGCCAATGAATTTTTCGACGCTCTGCCAGTGGAGCAATTTGTGTCGACCGGCGACGGATGGCTCCGTCAAATGGTCGACCGGGAACGCAATAAGTTCATAGCTGTCCCCAGCACTCAAGTCATTGAAAAGCAGATGTCGAAATCCACCGCTGGCCTGCCGGTCGGAACCATATTGGAGAGCTCTCCTGCCAGCGTGCAGATTTTAGGTGAGCTTTCGCATCGCATCGCTCAGCAGGGCGGCGCCATACTGATCATCGACTATGGCTATGATCAACCAGGCACTGGCAGCACTCTGCAAGCGGTAAAAAATCACCTCCCCATCAGCCCGTTTGACAGCCCGGGAACCTCAGACCTCACAGCGCATGTCGATTTTCACAGCCTAGCCAATATAGCGAAAACGCGTCTTTTATCGGTTCATGGGCCAGTAGAACAAGGTCAATGGCTCAAGGCGCTTGGCATTGATCAACGGGCGGGAAAACTGGCTGAGAACAGTCCGGGCAAAGCGGAAGATATACGCGCCGCGCATCGCAGACTAACTCATGTTGATGAAATGGGCCGGTTGTTTCGGGTGATGGCTGCAACATCGATGGACTGGCCTGAACCAGAAGGCTTTGTTTACGGCGAAAGTTGAGTGCTGCTCATCGATCTTGTGATCAACCGACCCAGTCGGCGACTTCCAATACCACTTTGTTCGCAGCGCTGTTCAAGGCCTCACCCACCGGACCGGCCTCTGCGGCAAACACTGTCTCGCTGGCCTCGAAGCGCCGCTTCTCAACCGGTTCGCCTTCGCGCATTTTCACTGCGTCATAAGTTACCGTGACGGTCAGGCTGGGACCATCCAGTCCGAAATTCACCAGCTCACCGGACAGATATGTGTCTGCTTTGCCCTGCGCCTGAACTGCTGTCAGCACCAGCCGATTATTTTTCGCTGCAATGGTTTCTGTAAGTAGCCCCTGAAAAAGCCGCGCGGGCTTATCAATCCACGTGGCTTCTTTTAGATATGCGATACCCGTCGCGCTGGTTTGGACTGGCACGCGCACGTTGTTAAGTTTTTGCGGCGTAGAAGGCAACTGAACCACTAAAGCACCGGCTTGTGGCCCAGCGCGAACCGCTCCGGGATCCACTTGCATATCCGATGTCAGAGACAAGAGAAATGGTGGCGGTTCGGCACCACCAAAACTGACACAAGCGCTCAAAACACCGAGACCTGCCAACAAGCCCAAGGATTTTGTCTTTTGCAATATGGTCATAGATCCCTGCTTTCCCATTGGCGTTCTTTTATTTACCTGGTTCATAGTCTGGCAGCGTTGGCGCGGACAGCAACGATCCCGCTCCGCCCTGATCCAACCGTTCAGTCACAGAAGTGAGAGATTTGGTCAGCGCCTGCATGTCCTTAACCAGTTGATCGACTTCCGGTATTGTTTTGGTTCCCAGCTGCCGAACACCGGGCCGCGCATCTTCAAGAACCTCACCCAACGCTGCCATGCTCTTTTCTGCTGCGGCCAGTGTCTTGGTGAGGTTTTTCGCCAGCGGTTCACCATTGTTAGTCAGCAATTGGTTCGTATTGTCCGCAACCGCAGAGAGTTTTTCCGCAGTTTCCCCGGCATTGCGGATCGCGATGGCCGATTCTGCCATCAACGCTTCAAGATTAGGTGCTTGCTTCGCCAGACTGCCGGTCAGCTGCTCGGTATTGTTCAAAATGCCTTCGATCGATTCCTGGTTCTTGTCCGATAACAGCAATGTCAGCCGATCGGTAAGCGTTGCCAGTCGTTCGACAACCAGCGGCGCACTGTTGAGCAGTTCGCCCAAAGCACCGGGTTTGGTAGGAATAACAGGTACGCCTTCCGGACCCAATTCTTCAATCGGCGGCGCATCCTTTACCGCGCCATCCAGTTGAATATTCGGCGGAGCGGTAAAGCTGATACTCTGGATGGTCGCAGTTGTTCCCTGCAAAATCGGAGTTTCTTCGCTCACTGCAATGCGAACGCGTACAAAATCGGGATCCTTTTCCCAAAGCTCCACGTCGAGCACCTGTCCAGAAGGAACACCCGCAAAAGTCACGCCGGTTCCCTTTGCCAAACCACCCACGGATTGGGCGAAAAATATATCATATTCCTTCGTCGCACCGTCACCAAAGCGGACAATCCAGACCAGAAAGGCAGCCACTAAAGCGAGCAAGGTCAGGGTGATAACACCCACAAGAATATGATTGGACCGTGTCTCCATTATTTCACCTTTATGGCCAGCCGTTTCGGCACCTGCAACAAATCTCTGTAATTAGACCGCATTTTCAACTTCCAGCCGCATTCTGTGTTGATGCCATCCGCCCGCGTGGACCGTTGAAATATTCCTGTATCCAAGGGTGGTCCATCGCAAGCAGTTCCGGTATCGTGCCCACGGCGATCACCCGTTGATCAGCCAGCACGGCCACCCGATCACAAATCGCATGAAGCGTATCGAGATCATGGGTAATCAGGAACACGGTAAGCCCCAAAGTCTGCTGCAATTCGCGCGTCAAATTGTCAAAAGCGGCAGCCCCGATCGGATCAAGCCCCGCCGTCGGTTCATCGAGAAACAACAGTTCCGGATCGAGCGCGAGCGCTCTTGCAATGCCAGCCCGCTTTTTCATACCGCCAGACAGCTCGGCGGGATATTTGGGTGCGGCTTCCGGCGGTAGTCCTGACAGGCACACCTTATATTTCGCAACCTCGCGGCGGAAATCGCGGTCCATCTCGGGAAAGAACTCGCGGATCGGAACCATTACATTTTCTGCCACCGTCAGCGTGGAAAAAAGCGCACCGCCCTGAAACAACACGCCCCAGCGTTTGCGAACGTCAATGGTTTCCGCGTCCGATCGACCCAAAAGCGACTCACCGAAAACTTCGATCGAGCCCTCGTCGGGTTGCTGCAAGCCGATGATCGAACGCATCAGGACGGATTTTCCGGTACCGGAACCGCCGACCACGCCGATAATTTCGCCCTTGTGGACATCCAGATCGAGGCCTTCGTGAACAACTTGTTCCCCGAAGCTGTTGCGCAGCCCCTTGACGCAGATTATCGGGCCGGAAAAGTCGCGATCGACAACGATAGGATCTTCATCAACCATCAGTCCCACCCGATCCAGGTAAAGAATACCGCAAAAAAAGCATCCAGCACGATCACCAGGAATATCGCTTGCACCACAGCGGCTGTTGTCCGTTTGCCGACTTCTTCGGCATTCCCTTTAACCTGCATGCCTTGATAGCATCCACAAATCGCGATGATCGCGCCAAATACCGGAGCCTTGACGAGACCGACATAGACGTCCGTCAGCGGCACCACTTCCCTGATTCTCGCAAAAAACGTGGCGGGAGGAATATCCAGCTCTACCCAGCTCAGCAACCCGCCGCCGATAATCGCAACAATCGACGCGTAGAATCCCAGCAGCGGTAACATGAAGACAGCGGCGAGAAAACGCGGCAGGACCAAGGCTTCTACAGGCGACACGCCAATCGTACGCATCGCGTCAATTTCCTCGGTCAGCTTCATGGTCCCAATTTGTGCGGCGAAGGCCGAACCAGAACGACCAGCAACCATGATCGCCGTCATCAAGACACCCAACTCACGCAAAGTCAGCCGTCCAACCAGATTGACCGTGAACACTTCTGCACCAAATTGCCGAAGCTGCACCGCGCCTTGCTGCGCGATCACCAAACCGATGAGAAAGCTCATAAGTCCAATAATACCAAGAGCCCGCACGCCCACTACGTCGAAGCGCTGGATCACCGCATTCCATCTTATCCGGCCGGGATGCCGCATCAACGAAGCAGCTGAGACCATCACCGAACCAAAAAAGCCGATCAAACCCGCCAAGGTCGTCAAAGCGATCATTGTTGCTTCACCCACTTCATCCAGCACGCGAATGATTGGGTTGGGTGGATCAGGACGCACTTCAGCAGGCTCAGCTACTCCGCCTATGGCAGCGATAAGCCGCTCCGCTTCATTGTCCATACCAACAATTTCCGCTTCGATATCGCGAGCTGTGCGATGGATGAGCCAAGCACCAACGGTATCAAAATAGCCAATGTCGGAAAGGTTCAGTTGTTTTGCCTCTCCTTCATATTCTCGCAATCGTTCGGGCAAGTCTCCGATAGCGGCGATCGACAAATCACCGGAAAAACGAAGTACAGTTACTCCGTCCTCGGTAATTTCTTCGACAAAATCGCCAGGCACTGTCATCGCCGCTATTGGTGACCGAAAATCATTGAAACCTCAAGCCATTATAACAAGTCATTTAATGGGTGCATTTTATCGGCGCTGCTAATATGGCGTCGCTATTGGGAAAAGAGGCGTGATGACCAAGCTGGCTATTTACGATATGGATCGGACGATTACGGTGCGAGGCACCTATACCCCTTTCCTGTTTCACATGGTTTTTGCGCGCGCACCTTGGCGGCTGGTCTTTCTGCCACTACTGCCCTTTGGATTTATTGGTTATGGCTTGAAACTGGTCAGTCGCAAGGGTTTGAAAACCTATAATCAGCGCCTGTTATTAGGCGGTAAACCGAATATAGCGAAGCTGGAGCCGCATATTGAGCGCTATGCTGATAAAGTGATGCAGGTGAATAGCTATTCCAAGGCTATTGCCCAAGTTGAAGCTGATCGGGCGGAAGGCAGAAAGCTGGTGCTCGCCACGGCTTCTTATGAGCTTTACGTCAATGCCATCGCCAAACGACTGGGCTTTGACGAAGTAATAGCAACCCGGCTGAAGATCGATGAACAGGGACAGGTATTGCCTGAAATTATCGGCGAAAATTGCTATGACGTCGCGAAGCTTGACCGGATCAAGACCTTTCTCGACGAGCAAGGCCTTGAACGCGAAAGCATCCATATCCGGGCCTATTCCGACCATGTCAGTGATGCACCCATGCTCGAATTTGCTGATGAGGCGGTGGCGACAACACCGAGTGCACCGCTACGTCATCTTGCTAAGAAACGCGGTTGGAGAATCCTAGATTGGGCCTAAACCACACCCAAGGCTTGCTCAAAGTCGGCGATCAGGTCATCAGGATCTTCCACACCAATTGAAATTCGAACCAGATTGTCTGTTATGCCAAGCGCGGCCCGGCGATCATCCGGCACCGACAAATGAGTCATTGCCGCTGGCAAGCTTGCCAATGTCTCGGTTCCGCCAAGACTCACGGCCAATTTCGCAATCTTGAGGGCATCTAGGAAAGCAAAAGCTTCGGCTTCGCCGCCCTTGATGAATACCGAGAAGGTGGACCCCGCACCACTGCAATGGCGATCATAAATATCCTGCTGCGAGGCATCGGAAATAAACCCGAGATAGCCAAGCCCGTCCACTTTGGGATGGTCCCGAAGAAAAGCGCAAACTTTCTTGGCATTTTCGCCAGCACGAGTCATACGCAATTCCAATGTTTCAAGGCTGCGCATCAGCATCCACGCCGTATTGGGATCGCATATTGTCCCAATAGTATTCCGGATCGCGCGGATCGGGTCCATATGGCCTTTCGAGCCAAGAACGCCTCCGGCAACCAGATCACTATGTCCACCGACATATTTGGTCAGGCTGTATATCACGATATCCGCACCATGTTTCAGCGGCTGCTGCCACAAGGGGCCAAGGAAAGTATTGTCAATGGCAATGGGCGGTGCGCCCTCATCACCAAAAACCTGTTTGCGGGCGTTGGCCACACCCTCAATATCCACCAACGCATTGGTGGGATTGGCCGGACTTTCGAGATAGACTATCGCTACTTTACCGCCATTCTGTGCTGCTTGCGCCTTGGCCTGTTCCAGTAGAGCCGCGACCTCGGAAGGACTCGCACCGGCCGGGAAATCAAGGAAAGTTACGCCAAAACGGCCCAGTATCTTGTTAATCAGCGTCTCGGTAGCCGCATAAAGCGGTCCACTATGCACCACCACATCACCCTGATTGACATTGGCAAGAAGCACCGTCGCGATAGCCGACATGCCACTGGAAAAGACCAGCGCATCTTCGGCTTCGTCCCAAATGCTAAGCCGGTCTTCAAGAATTTCCTGGTTTGGACCGTTGAAGCGCGAATAAACGAGACCATCCGCGCCGCCAGGGCGCTTTCCGGTAATACCTTCGAAATGACGCTTGCCCGCAGCAGCATCTTCAAATGCAAAGGTAGAGGTCAGGAAAATAGGTGGCTTGAGCGAACCTTCTGAGAGGACCGGATCATAGCCATGGCCCATCATAAGCGTCGACGGCTTGAGCTTGCGTCCGCCAATTTTCTCTATCGGCGCTTTGGGCATACGGCGCGGTGTTACCGGAACAGCATCATCATTTTGATCGGACATTTTCTCTCTCTCCAGCGGAAATCATCTGGAAAGGCCCATGCCGCAAAACTCAACTGATTACAAATGAAACCATCCAGATACAGCCGATGATTATCGGTATCCCGGCTATATCCAGCATCAGTCCTGACTTCAGCATTTTTGGCAATTCAATATGATTGGTTGACCAGGCAATCGCATTCGGCCCCGTACCGGAAGGCAGCATGAAGCCCCAGCTGGCCGCCATCGCCGCCGGCATGGCAAGCAAGACCGGGTCGACACCGGTGGCGAGGATCAGGCTGGCCACCACCGGCATGATCCCACTGGCCGTGGCGACGTTGGATGCAAATTCGGTGACCAGAATGACCAGAGCAACAAGTGCTATGGCAATGATAATGACCGGGACGTTTTTAAGCGGCTCCAGCGCCAGCCCTAGCCAGTCTGCCAATCCGGATTCAATGATTCCAGCAGCCAGCGCAAGGCCGCCGCCAAACATCATAATTACCCCCCATGGCGCACGATCTGCTTCGTCCCAGTTAAGTAATTTCCGCCCGGTACCGTCGGGCAGAATGAACAACAGCAGGCCGCCCAATATCGCGACGCTGCCATCATGCACGGCGCCAGCCGGAAGCACCGCCTTGATCTGGGGCAGGAACAACCACCCCAGCACGACGAGGGCAACCACCGGTACGACCCGTTTTTCCGGAAGGCTCCAAGGGCCGGCCGATCCGATCGCGGCCCGTGCACCGGCGCCATCAAAGCTGTCTTTGCCCACTTTCTGGACCGTAATCAGGATGGCTGCACAGACTGGCAGGCCAAGGATCACGATAGGCAGACCAAAGAACAGCCAGCTCAAAAAATCAATGTCCATGCCCAATGTCTTGTTGATCAGACCAGCAGCAATCGCATTGGTTGGGCTGCCCACCAATGTGCCAAGGCCTCCGATTGAAGCGGCAAAAGCCACCCCCATGATCAAGGCACCGGCAAATCCCTCTGTCTCGCCATCCTTCACCCCGCCAGCAACCAGGACGGCAACGGCAATGGGTATCATGATCAGGGTGGATGAGGTGTTGGAAATGAGCATACTGAGCAGCGCTGTGGCGAGCATGAAAGCGATTAATATGCCCCAAGCACTCTTTCCCGACAGGCTGACAATTGCCAGCGCGAGACGCCGGTGCAGACCGACCCGCTCAATCGCCAGTGCAAGAAAAGCACCGCCGAGGATAAGGAATAATATCGGTGAATAATATTGGCTGGCGGTTTCCCGCACATCCATAACGTCCATCACCGGCAGGGTAAGAAAGGGTAGCAAGGCGGTTGCGGTAAGAGGTACCGCTTGGGTCATCCACCAGGTCGCCATAAGAATTGTGAGAGCAGCGACATGCCAGGCCGCCGGGCTCATTGCCGCTGGCGCTGGAGATAGGAGCATCACGACGAATACCGTCAAGCCAGCAAACAATCCAACGCGCTGGGCATTCATTTCCTCTTCCCCTCGTGCCCCTGTCTGCACAAGGGTAAAACTAGGCCTTCAAGCCGATCAACGATATCTGCCGACCATAGCCAGCTTCGCCGCGATGGCAACTGCGCCGATAACTGAAGTAACGATCCTCATGGACATAGGTGTCCAGACCGAGTTTATCGATTTTGACAATGCCGGCCCTAGCCAAGCGGCCCGCCACATAGGATTCTATATCGAATTGGAAGTGGCTCGGTTGCCCGGCAGCGAAATATTGAGAATTTTCAGAATCATCCTCGACGAAGCGTTTTTGAAAACCCGCATCGACTTCATAGCTATGCTGGGCAATACAAGGTCCGATAGCGCATGCAATATTGTCTCGCGAGGCTCCGAGCTTTTCCATCGCCGTGATGGTATTGTCCGTGACGCCGCCTATGGCGCCTTTCCATCCCGCATGCGCCGCACCTACGACCTGCGCCGCCGGATCATGAAACAGCACGGGCACACAATCTGCGGTCAATATACCGAGGAGCAAACCAGGGCTGCCTGTTACCATCGCATCAGCATGCGGGCGCGCATCAAGGGCGAAAGGCTCGGTGACTGTGACCACGTCGGCGCTATGGACCTGATGCAACGTCACCAGCCGACTGTCTAACAGCACAGCTGCCTTGGCCCGCTGGCGATTTTCGAGAATAGCCTCCCGGTCATCATCGCTGCCTAATCCGACATTCAACCCCGCGTAGATACCCTTAGACAAACCACCCGCACGACCAAGAAAACCGTGAGCTGCGTCCTTCAAAAGCGGTGAAATCGTAACATCCACTGCCGATGAACCTTGCTTAGGCAAGGCTCTTGCTCACTTGCTCCGACACATCTTTTGAAAGGTCGGGTGTCGCCGCGATTTTTTCCAGCGCTTGCCGCATCAGGTCGGATCGACCGCGCTCGAAACGACGCCAACGACCCAGCGGCGGAATGAAGCGTGCGGCTGTTTGCGGATTTTGCCCATCCAGCGCGATCACCATGTCGGCAAGCATCTGATAGCCCTTACCGGACGGATCATGAAACCGCACCGCATTGCTGGTAAATCCGGCATAAAGTGCCCGTACCCGATTGGGATTGGACAGGGTAAATTCGGGATGCTTGGCAAGGCGCTCGACCCGCTTCACTGTGTCGCTGCGCTGTGACAGCGCCTGCATGGTGAACCATTTGTCGAGCACCAGCGCATTGTCTTTGAACCGCTTGAAGAAATCCTCAAACACCCAGGTCCGTTCATCTGCATCCATATGCGACAGGACACCAACCGCGCCCTGCATTGCCGTCATGTTATTGGCATCCCGATATTGGTCGAATGCCAGTTCCGCTGCATCCTCAACCTGTGACGCAGCGATATAGCTGAGCGCAACGTTACGAAGTTTGCGGTCCGCTCGCGCCTCCGCATCAAGCGAAAATACACCGGGCACGCATTGCTTGTAGAGCCGTCGGAATTTGCGTTCAAACTGGACAGCAATCTTGCCGCGCAATTTCTCCCGGGCATCGTGGACAGCCTGCGGATCGACTTCAACCATCTGGTCGCCCAGAAAAGCCTCGCTTGGCAGCTGAACCAATTCTGCCAGAAATGCCCGGTCGATACTCTCATCAGCCAGCACCGCCCCAACAGCCTGCAGGATGATATCCCGATCCGCCGGCGTCCCGGTTACCCGGGCAACCAGATAGCTGGTCATAAGCTGTTGCATCGCCTCAAACCGGGCAAACGGATCGTCATCATGTGAGGATAGAAAAGCCAGTTCTTCTGCCGTACGGCTACTTTCCAAAATAATCGGCGCGGAGAAGCCGCGGTTGATCGAAAGGATCGGATGCTCTTTCTGCCCTTCGAAAATGAAGCTCTGCTCCGCCTGATCAAGCGTGATAAGCTGTTCGCCGTCATGCTTGCCGGTTTCAGGATCAAGCAACGCGATTTTGAGCGGGATGACCATTTCCGATGGCTGCGGAGCAGCGCCGCTCGCGCCCAATATCTGTTGCAGGTCCAGTGTCGCAGTGCCTGTTTGCGGATCATGGCTTAGCCTCGCTGACACGCAGGGCGTTCCGGGCGTCCGGTACCAGCCGCGGAACTGGGTCAGGTCGATATCGCCGCCCTCTTCCATCGCCTCAACAAAATCCTCACATGTCGCGGCTTCACCATCATGGCGATCAAAATACAAGTCCGTGCCTTTGCGAAAGCGCTCTCCGCCCAGTAAGGTCGCCATCATCCTGATAACTTCTGCACCCTTGTTATAGACAGTCGCCGTATAGAAGTTGGAAATCTCCTGATAGCTTTCCGGGCGGATCGGATGCGCCAGCGGTCCGGCGTCTTCGGGGAACTGAGCCGCACGCAAAATCCGTACATCTTCAATCCGCTTAAGCGCGGTCGACCCCATATCCGCCGAAAAACTCTGGTCCCGATAAACCGTGAAACCCTCTTTCAAACTGAGCTGAAACCAGTCACGGCAGGTGACCCGGTTACCCGACCAGTTGTGGAAATATTCATGGGCCACCACACCCTCAATTCCATCATAATCAGCGTCGGTGGCGACTTCCGGGTCCGCTAATATATAGCGCGAATTGAAGATATTAAGCCCCTTGTTCTCCATCGCTCCCATGTTGAAATCACTCACCGCAACGATGTTGAACAGCCCCAAATCATATTCGCGCCCGTACACGTCCTCATCCCAGCGCATGGAATCCTTCAATGCCTGCATGGCGTGGCCGGTGCGCGGCAAATCGCCATCACGGACCCAGATGTTCAGCTCGACCGGTTTGCCCGACCGCGTGGTAAAGCTATCACTGTTTGCAACCAGATCGCCCGCGACCAGCGCGAAGAGATAGCTCGGCTTGGGCCAGGGATCATTCCACTGCGCCCAATGACGACCATTATCGCCATCGCCTTCCCCAACCTTGTCACCATTGCAAAGCAAGATCGGGAAGGTCTCTTTATCACCCTCCATCCGTACCGAATAACGGCTCAATATATCGGGCCTATCGGGGAAGAATGTGATCCGGCGAAAACCTTCGGCCTCACATTGGGTGCAGAGCATCCCTTGAGAAGCATAAAGCCCCATCAACTGCGTGTTGGTAGAGGGATCAATTTCAACGGTAATCTCTACTTCATGGGCCGTGCCAGTGAGCGGCAGTTGCAAATTGCCGTCAATCAACTGCCAATCCGTCCACGTAGCGCCGTCCACCTTGACCGACGTCGGAATGAGACCATCGCCATCCAAGATCAAAGCTTCCTGGTATTTAGCCGATTTGGAGCGCCGTACATCCAGTGTCGATCGGACAACCGTGTGATCCAGGCCCAGCTGAAAATCGAGCGCAATGGCCGGGACGAACCACGCCGGCGGACGATAATCTTCGCGGCGAATAATGGCAGGCTCGGTCGCAGGCATCGCTGCATCGGTCTTTTGGATATCTAGCATGACTCCCGCCATAAGAGCCATTTGCACGTCGTGCAATTGCGTTTATGCTTCTATCATCGGGCCCATCCGATCTATTCTATAGGGAAACTCAAGCCATGCCTCATATGCTCATCTTTGGACTGGGTTACACGGCAAAGCGGCTCACTGAACGATTGCGCGGCGAGGGATGGCAAGTAACCGGTACCCGGCGGGAGGCATCGGATGAAGCAATGGCGTTTGATGACGAAGCATCAGTCTTGGCGGCAATTGAAACCGCAACCCACATAATCTCTTCTGTTCCGCCTACCCGCGACGGCATTGAACCGGTGCTGGATGGTTACGGAGAAGCGATAAAAGCCGCATCGCTGGAATGGACAGGCTACCTCTCGTCTACCGGAGTCTACGGTGATGCGGAAGGTGCCTGGGTCGATGAAAGCGCGCCGATTGGCTCTGGACGGCGCAAGTCCCGCAGCGATGCTGACCAGCGCTGGCAGGGCATGCGCGACGATGTCCGCGTACTGCGCCTGCCTGGCATTTACGGGCCGGGCCGCAACCCGATCACCAGGGTCGAGCAAGGTAAAGCAAAAAGGGTCGATGTTCCCGGACAGGTGTTCAGCCGTATCCATGTCGATGATATCGTGGCCGCTGTGGTTGCATCTTTTGATGGCCCTGCCGGGGTTTACAATATTGCCGACGACCTGCCCGCTCCGCAGCATGAGGTTATCGCCCATGCCGCAAGGCTCATTGGTATGGAGCCGCCGCCTTTGCTCTCTCTGGAAGATGCCGGTCTTTCGAAATCAGCCCTGGGTTTCTATGAAGAAAACCGCCGGGTCGCAAATGGTAAGGCGAAGCGGCTGTTGGACTGGCAGCCGCAATATCCTGACTACAAGGCAGGCATGGCCGGTTTCGTATAACCGGCCCTATCGGACAGTTTTGAACCTGTCGTCTACCTTGTCTGACAAAAACTGTCGCACGTGGGCAACAAAAAGCTCAGAACTATGCTCGCGGCCGAGCAAGAGATGGTTGTCGGTCGGCAGTGTAACGAACTCCGCCCCGCTGATCCCACTGGCAAGCTCCGCGCCCTTGGCGACCGGAACGCGCTGATCACCGCGCGCATGCATGACCAGTGTGGGGCACTGTATTGCCTCCAGTCGGTGCCGCACGTCGATATCCGCAAAGGTTTCCAGAAAACGGGCGGCATTGGCAGCCGAAACGGTTTTCCTCTGGAATTCGTCAAACGCCGCCCTTTCAGATTCCGTAGCACCGGGAATCAGCGCCCGGGAAAACAGATTGCGATAGCTGGAATCGTCACGGCTCCAACCCTTGGCAACCAGAGTGATCAAAGCTTCTCTCTCGGCAACCGATTCGGTGTCGCCATCGGCGCGCCAGCCCGCCGCATAACCGCCCCAAAGGATCAGATGACTGACCCGATCGGGGTTTTTTGCAGCATATTCAATAGCGACGGCCGCGCCCTGCGATATGCCGAGTAAAGGAAAACGCTCCACACCGCTTTGGGCAACCACTGTTTCCAGATCTGTAACAAAGGCGTCAAACCCAAGATCTGCTGCATCCCAATCGGACATGCCATTGCCTCGTTCGTCATAGCGGACCAGACTGTAGTCACGCGCCAGCTCCTGAAATAATGGTGACCAGACCTCGCTGTCCCAGTCCAGTTCAAGATGATTGAGCCAGTTGGCCGCTTTCAGCAGTGGCGGCCCTGATCCGATCCGGGCCCATGCAATACGGGTACCGTCTTTGGCGCCCGCAAAGCCGATTTTTTGCCGTGCAAGATGCAACTGGCTCGGCCTGTCGAGCGGCGTTCCAGCTCTTGCACCTAAATCAGGCAGTAACCGCGTACGCAATGCTTCCGCTTCTTCCCGCATCGCAGTCAACCATGCTTGATAATGAGAGTGGTCCGGCAGATCGAGACCAGCAAGCAGGGGTTGGTCTAGCGCTGCACGCACATCCGCAAAATCCTGCCCGGCCAGCTCCTCATCGCGCTGCGCGCGTTCAATCAAATTCTTATAGTCGATTGTCGCTGCCACTGGTTCAAAATGAACCTTTTCCCGGTCGGCTACAATCCGTTCTGCTTCGGGTTCATTCAGCAATCGGCGCAGTTTCCAGATGGCGGATCTGAGAGCACCTCTCGGATCATCCGGCCCCTCCCAGAATAGATCGCACAGCCTTTCGCGATGCTGCGGCTTTCCGGTAAGCAAAAGGAACGCCAGCATTGCGCGGGCCTTGCGCGATGCTGGTAATTTTACCGGCTGACCTCCGCGGCGCACGGACAAGCCGCCAAGCACTTCGATTTCCAGATTTGGCATGGCTACTCCGATTACTCGCCCCCGAGTTGGAATTCGTCATTCTAGCGGCAAGCTCATGGCCAGTGGTGATCATCGACACATCGGGCGAATGCTAGAAAACCTAGGACCAATAAGATCAACGCCGCAATTTAAGGCCGCCGCAACAAAAAACAACGGAAATGACATGCTTATGAACATGCTGCCTAACACGCAAAGGTAACATTGGAGGCACGCTTGTTGAATGAATATTCAACTCACAAACAGATAGAAGGAATTAATAATGTTCTCCCAGCAATATCTATTCGAGCGACGACCAAGACAGAAACATTGCGCGATCTTGAGAAAAAAACTGCGATATTGACCGCGGCCATACAGCCGCAAAATTGAAATTGATTTTGCACGACCCTGACGACCTCAATGCAGGATAAAATGGCCTGGCTGTTTTCTCCTGCCACCTGGGGCTGCGCATAAGTGCAGCCCCCATTTTATCCCCAACCAGCCCGCGTACAAATGCGCGAGCTTGTTGAACAAGGTAGTTTATAATGTTGGAACCACTCGCATTGATCAATGACCCGGTACTTACTCGCCGGGAAACGGAAATACTGGAATATATCACGTTGGGGCTGTCCGCCAAGGAAGTCGCACTGGAAATCAACATATCACCCCGGACAGTTGAACGACATGTGGAAAATGTCAGGCTGAAACTGCGCGCAAGAAACCGGACCCATATGGTCGCATGTGCCGTCAAGGCAGGGCTATTGAGGGTCAACGAAGCCGGAGTCCGGGGAATTTACAGACTGGCCTCCCGCAATGGGCCGCTGGAACAGATGTAAGATGACGACGGCTGTTACGCTCATTTTTTTGAGACGGTGCTCCAATATGTACTTTGTTAAATTGTGGGTATGTCGTCCATCTGATCTTCCACTTTAATACTCTTTGCGAGTTTTTCAGCCAAATCACGACTGAGCAGCGCCATGATAGCGTTTTGGAAAGCCGGTGATTTTTCCATCAACCGCATGATTTGAGATGCATCCCATTTTATCAGACGTGCCCCCGGTTCTGCAGTAACGTCAGCCGTTGGTAGACGGCCTAGCACAAAGGCTATTTCTCCGATAAAATTACCCGGGGCGAGTTGAAATTCATTGTCACCCTTTTTGATCACCACGGTCCCGTCGAATATAAAATATAGCTCCGACAACGGCTCGTTTGCAGCGGCCAGAATGGCAGGTGATCCAGCCGTCTCCCAATGCGCGATTTTGAGCAGCTGGCGAAATTGGCCGGGACTGAAACCGTCAAAGGCCTCGAACAACTCTTTCTCTTCCGATTTAAGCGCAAAAACAGTGCGTTCCATCAATATGCGAAAAAGAATGATCAAATTTGCGGCAACCAATATGCAAGTTGTGACGATGGCATCCCACAACGGAATTTCCGGGAATAAATAATAATAGAGCAGATAAAATGCCGAGCCCGCTAGCACCATAAGACGAAGCTTCAGTTCGTCCCGGATCAGAAAAGCAATGATGTAAAAAAGCGCGCCAAAGTGAATTAGCAGCGCTGTGTTAAAGTCAAAATCCATAGATCATTCGTCACCCAACTGACCCCATCTGAAAATATCGATGCGCTACAATGGTTTGGCGAGCAAGTTGCAAAAAAGCTAGTGATGGCTTGGGGCAGTTTTTCTGATCCTGCAAAAAGACCGCCAATATATATTCTATGTTCGACTTTGTGGGAATCGCGCTTTAAGCCTTCGGGCTTACGCCCTTGTCAGGAAGCATTGTTGCCCATCGCCCATATCATCTTGACCACTGCTATCCTGATTACGCTTGCAACATCGGTTTTTCTGGCGCTGCGTTACCGGAATATCAAACTTTACGGCACGGAACCGAGCAATCTGCTGGCCTTTACCGCGATCCTGTTCACGTCAGGTCTGGACGTCGGATTGATCATGTTTCCGCTTACCGAGTTTCCAGTTTATGCAACCGAAACACCCTACGGTTTTACCAATCCGCTGGCGATCGAGTTTGGATTCTGGGCGTTTCTGGTCTGGGGATTTTACTTTCTCACAACCTTCTATTTCTGCGTAATCGAGCCACGTCTCAAACTGTTCGAGCTATGGTGGGTGGCGCTGGCCAACAATATTGTCATCGTCGCAACCTGCGCCTTTACGGGGTTTCTTTTCCTGAGTTACCTGCCTGATTATATCGCTGATATTTCGCCGGTTGCGCGCTACTCTTTGGTTGCGGCAGTGGTGCTCGGCGCAGTATTGTCCAGCACCGATATCCGCTATGTCAAATGGCTGAGCTATGGGTCTTTCGCGCTATTCGCGCTGTTGATCCTCGGCCTCATGGTGGCGAATGGAATGGGCGCTGGCGATCTTCTTGCGAGCGGCCAAAATCTTGGTGGCTATTTCAGCAATATCGACAAATTTTTAAGTCCGGTCACCGACTATCATGCGTTCTATCTTTTCTGGTGGTTTGCCTGGAGTATCATGATTGGGCAATTTGTTGCGCGGTTCCTCGGTGGAATCAGGCCACTGCAGCTATTATTGGCACTTTTGATCTTGCCGTCCATTCCCATTGCCATCTGGTTTTCGGTCCTGTTTCACTATCATACCGAAGAGATTGTCTTGGCAGAATATCTTCAAGTTGCGATGGTCGTTGTCGGTATTATCTTCGTACTGAATTCGCTGGATTCCCTGACCCGGCTTTATTCGGAAAACCTCAACCTGACCGTTAAACGACTGGGCATGCCGCTCTATATTGCGAGTCATTGGGGGCTGCTTTTCGGGCTGATCATGCTCTACCAGTTTACGCCGCTGAAAATCGAATGGATCGGCATGGTTGTGATTGCCCTTTACGGCTGTATCTACTTTCTGATCTACCGGCGTAGAGAAGCGCTGCAAAAATTATCGCAAACGGGGCAACCGATTCATGTCCAACAATGAACAAGCTGACTGGGACTATATCATCATCGGCGCCGGTTCGGCAGGATGCGTTCTGGCTAACCGTTTGACCGCCGACGGCAGAAACAGGGTGCTGCTGCTAGAGGCTGGCGGAAGCGACAAGAATATCCTGGTCCAGATGCCAACCGCCCTGTCCTATCCTATGGCATCCCAAACCTATAACTGGGGCTATCATAGCGACCCGGAACCGGCACTGGATGGCCGGCAGATAAGCTGTCCGCGCGGCAAGGGGTTGGGCGGGACATCGTCTATCAACGGCATGGTATATGTCCGTGGACACAGCTGCGATTTTGACGAATGGGAACAATCCGGTGCCAGGGGGTGGAGCTATGCCGATTGCCTGCCCTATTTCCAGCGTTCGGAAACCTGGCAAGGCGGCGCTGACGATTATCGCGGCGGCAGTGGACCACTTGGCGTTGGCGGCGGCAACAACATGTCCGGCAATCCGCTATATCAGACTTTTATCGATGCCGGTGTCCAAGCCGGATACCCGAAGACCGAAGACTATAATGGCTATCGGCAAGAGGGTTTTGGCGCGATGCATATGACGGTACGGGGCGGTATCCGCGAATCTACCGCGCGCGCTTATCTGGACCCTGTGAAGAAAAGACCCAATCTGACGGTCTGGACAGGCGCGCTCGTCGATCGCCTGATCATGGAAGGCAAGCGCGCCACCGGTGTGGCGCTGGAACGCAGCGGCGTCACAACCACCGTCTTTGCCGCAAAAGAGATCATACTCGCCGCAGGCTCTATCGCTTCACCAGCATTGCTCCAGCATTCTGGCATCGGCGCCAAATCGGTGCTTCAAGATGCCGGGGTGAAGCAAGTGCACGAACTGCCCGGCGTGGGCGAGAATCTGCAGGACCATTTGGAGGTCTATTTCCAGTTTCATTGCAAAGAGCCGGTCAGCCTCAACAATAAGCTGGGCTGGTTCAGCAAGTTAATGATCGGCATCCAGTGGGTTCTGTTCAAATCCGGTCTCGGCGCAACCAATCATTTTGAATCCTGTGCGTTCATCCGATCCGACGCCGGGCGAAAATCACCGGACATCCAATATCATTTCCTGCCAGCCGCCATGCGATATGATGGCACGCCGTCCTTGAAAGGACATGGATTCCAGGTTCATGTCGGCCCCAACAAGCCGAAGAGCAGAGGCCGTGTGCGGATAAAGTCCGCTGACCCATCAGAAGCGCCGAGCATCCTCTATAATTATATGCAGCATCCCGATGACGTGTCGGTCTGGCGCCAGTGCATCCGCCTCACCCGAGAAATCATCTCGCAACCGGCCATGGATGCCTATCGCGGAGATGAGCTACAGCCCGGCACAGACATAGATACGGACGAGCAAATAGATGCATGGGTGAAAGACAATGTGGAGAGTGCTTATCACCCGTGCGGAACCTGCAAAATGGGATCGCCGGATGATCCCTTGGCAGTTGTAGATACCGAATGCAGGGTCATAGGCTTGGACAGCCTGCGCGTTGTTGATGCATCCGTTTTCCCGACCGTCACCAACGGAAATATCAATGCCCCGACCATCATGGTCGCCGAAAGGGCTTCAGATATTATCCTCAGACAGCCGCTGCTCCCACCATCGTCGGCGCCGAGCTGGATCGACGAAAACTGGCAGACCAGACAACGGCAGAACCCACCTGGTAACACTTAGTATCGACGCTCACGCTTGGAATTCGGACCGAGCTACCAACCAGAACCCCGTCTTTCCCGCATTTGCCGGCATTTAGAAGATGGGGTTCAACTGCTGTTTGGATCTGCGGCCTTCATGGTCCGCGATCAAACGACTACAAGACTGTGCCACTTCAGCTATTTTTTCATATACCACAAAGCATTCACTATCAGCCATTTCCCATCGAAATTACCCATATGAAAATAGTCCACAAACCAAGGTGTTTCGAGACGAACCGAAGCGGCATTGCCCGTCACATCGAGAATTTTGCAGGTGCGGTTCCATTTTTCGATGGGTGTTTTAAGCGCGCCGCGCTTGGTCAGAGAAACCAGTTCCTCTTTGGTCATCCGCCTCAACCCAAAACTTTCATAGGGCTGCTTCCCAATCACAGCGCGCTTGGCGAGATCGGGGTGCAGTGAGCGTGCCACGCGCTCGGGATCTCCTTGTAGTTGGCCGTCAACATAGTCGTGACAGGTCGCCTCGATAGCAGCGAGCGTTGCCACATCGGCCACGTTCGGCTGACTTGCAGCTGTAGCTGCGGCGATAATCGGGATAACGTCCATGATCTGACCTTCCTTCTGAAACCGCGTTCACGGTCTCATATCTACGCTTTCTTTTGAAACGCCGGAAATTCTGAGCAAGCGTCATAGTCGGCCTTGACCATGGCATAACGCTGGTCAATCGCTCCAGCAAATTCAGGGTGTGTGAATATATACAGGCGATCAGCTTCGACACATTGCGCGGTCCATTCCGCGACATCGGCGGGATTCAGCCCGCCATCAATCACTGCGGCCATGGCCTGGAATTGCGGATCACTCTCGTCACCTCCACCAGTGGGCTTGTCAAAGGCGCTGCGGTGGATATTGGTTTTTACCCAAGCCGGACACAGGATACTGACGCCGATATTGCTTGGGGCCAGTTCCTGCTTCAATGCTTCCGAATAGCCGACAACGGCAAATTTGGTGGCGTTATAGGGTGCCATTCCGGGGGCCGCGCCATGACCCGCCATGGATGCCGTGTTGATGAAATAACCGCCCTCGCCATGACTTTGGATCAGTGGTGTGAAAATTTCCACACCATGCGCAACACCGATCAGGTTGATGTCAACAATCCAGCGCCAGTCTTTGATATCGATTTCGCCGGGAGCACCACCCAAGGCAACGCCGGCGTTGTTGACCACGATATGGACTTTGCCAAACCGATCAACTGTCGCCTGAGCAGCGGCACGAACCTGCGCCTCATCCGCGACATCGCACAGGACCGTATCAACATCAGCGCCGTTCGCGCTGAGCTCAGCAGCCGCCTGGTTGAGCTTCTCCTCATCAATATCCGCTAACATGATCTTGACGCCCCGGGCAGCAAACGCATGCGCAATGGCAAGGCCAATGCCGGCCGCTCCACCCGTGATAAAACTAACCATGTCTTTGTTGATTTTCATATTTCTATCCTTTTGCAATCGGCGTTGGGGCTAGCGGCCTTTGACAATATCTCTGGCAAGTGTGCGCACCCGGTTTTCATCGGGAAATTGTTCTTCAATCCATGCGGCCTCAACGGCCTTCAGGCTCTCGGTCACAATCGGCCCGGGTTTGAGACCCATAGCGATCAAATCACCACCGGTAATCGGGAAGACCGGTTTTGACCATTTTTTAAGCTTCGCGAGGCTGGTATCGAGATCATCATCTGCTGCGAATAAAAGCGCTATGTCTCGCGCCGCATCCGCACCATGATGATAAGCGATAGCCGGGATATTTGAAACTGCCGGTTTCAAGGTTCTCAACCGATCGGCCACAGCGCGGCGCAATTTCTTTGAAAATCGAAGGCTGGTGACAATTTCCGCTGTCTTGTCGGCATCTTTGGGAAGCAAGGCGACTAAACGCCGCACTGGGTCCGGCGGGATATCATAAGCTTCCTCGCGCAGAATGAGTACGGCCAGCAAGGGCCCTGCTCCGGGATCGATTTCGTCAACAATATTGGCAAAAACATCCGCCTCGATCATTTCCTGTACAGCATAGACGGGGTCGACCGCACTGAGCAATTTCATCAACTCGTCTGCAACGCGCTCGCGCGATAGTTTCGACAATTCCCGCGCGGCTGCACGGCACGCGTCAAACGTCTCCTTGTCGACATCATGCTGGCCGAACCGTGCCAGAAAGCGGAAATAACGCATGATACGAAGATGGTCTTCAGCGATCCTTTGCTCAGCCGAGCCGATGAAGCGAATATGGCGCTTTTCGAGATCAGCGAGCCCGCCGAAATAGTCGTAAACTTCCAGTGTTTCCGGATCGGCAAACAGCGCATTTATAGTAAAATCCCGGCGCGCGGCATCCTCTTTCCAGTCATCACTAAACGCCACTGTCGCTCTACGCCCGTCGGTCGATACGTCGCGGCGCAAAGTGGTGATTTCAACTGAGCCGTCTTCGGTAACAGCCGTGACCGTGCCATGTTCGATGCCTGTAGGGACAGCCGTAATGTTCGCGTCTTTCAGGCGAGTGATTACGGCATCGGGCTTCAACGTGGTTGCAAGATCAATGTCCTTTGCCGGGATCGACAGCAATGTGTCCCGCACCACACCACCGACATAGCGCGTGGCACCTTGATGACCATCCAACACCGCAATCAGGTCTTTGAGCGACTGACGTTGATGCCATGGGGCTTCCGGTAACTTCATGACAGCCAATCCAACCGCTTTGACAAGTTGACCAATATGCCAGCGGTAATTCCCCATATACGACGATTTTGCCAGTTAATTTGGTAATACTGGCGGCGGTCCCCGCGCCATTCTCCGACATGGGTATCCTGATTTTGTGGATCGAGGACAAAGTCGAGCGGCGCTTCGAACCAATCATCCACTTCATCCGGGCAGGGAACGAGTGGCAGATCCGGTGGGATCACCCCGATAATGGGTTGGATGTTATAGCCGCTGCCCGAATGATAGCGGTCGGTCGGCCCGATAATATCAACCTTGGCGGGATCAAGCTGCACTTCCTCTTCTGCTTCCCGAAGGGCTGCGTGGACCGCGTCTTTGTCCTCTGGATCAATCTTACCGCCGGGAAAGGCGACCTGCCCCGGATGGTTACGCATATGATCAGGACGCTGGACCAATATGACACCTGGATCGGGGCGATCAGTAATCGCAATCAGCACAGCAGCGCTTCGCAGGCTATTCAAATCTTTGATGAAATCGCGTTCATCGGACAATGCATGATCTAGATCATTGGCATGACCACTGCGCAAGGCCTGTGAGAGCTTTGTTCTGAGGTCGCTGATGTCAGTCATTCTGGTATGTCGATCGGAAAAAAGGCGCGATTGCTCCACAGGCCAAAGGGGTCGAGATCATCAGCCAGCGCATATTCGGCCAATTCATAATAAACCGGCCGCGCCAACACGGCTTCCAGGCCGCCGCGGACATGCAAATAGGGTCTCGCCTGCTCGTCTGCAGCCGCATCGTTATCCGCTGCAGCAATTTTCGGAAAGCTGAGTTTGTGCAAGTCATCGGCTATCACCAGATGATCGGTATTCAAACGGAACGCGAGTTTGCGGTCGACGCCTTCACCGTCACTTTCAACTTCCACTGCAACAAACGGCGCATCTTCTATTTGAATATGAAGTTTCTGGTAAGGTGTGACCAAAGCGTAGCTACCATCCTTTTCCTGTCGCAAGAGGGTGGAAAAGGCGCGGACCATGGCCGGGCGATTAATCGGTGACCCCTGATGAAACCAGGTGCCATCAACTGCAATACGCATTTCGCTATCGCCGGTTTCCTTCGGCTCCCATTGGTCGACCGGCGGCAGTTTCTGCGCTTCAACCATCTCTGCAATGTCACTAAGCGATAGAGAGGCGAGTTCAGGCGGCGGTGTATAGGGCATGCGCTGTGCCTATTGGGAATAAGCGGACGTGTAAAGTATCGCTAATAATCAAAGGCGTTTAGAAACGTTACGCCTATGAATTTTCAGCTTGTCCAGGGACCTAGCTTGCCCTTCTCGGGCAAAACGGCATCTTTGGGTGCGCGCACCAGCAAGCGTTCCGGCTCCCATGGACCAGGTAATGTCCAGCCGCCGGTCCGCTCTGGCGAGAAACCGAAGAAGCGGTCATAATAGGCAGGGTCACCGATCATCACGAGCGGCAGGCTCTCATTGTCCTGCAATTCTTTCAGCATGCCTTTCATCAAAGCCTGCCCCACGCCCTGTTGCTGGCAATCAGGATAAACCGCTACTGGCCCGACCATAATCATCGGATGCTTTTTACCTTGCGGGTCGGTTAGTCCAACAGGCCAGCATTGCAGCGAGCCGAGCAGTTCGTTCTCCGCCATATCAACCGCAGCGACGCTAAGCCCATCGAGCATGTCCATGCCTTCCCGAACTTTATAGGCCGTTCGCTGCGTGCGTTTTTGGCCGAAAGCGGCATCGAGCAGATCCTCAACCAGCGCGGGATCAATTTCAGCGAGAGGCATTATGGTCGTCAAATCACCGGTCCAATTTTCGGAAGAAACGTAGAGAAATGCGCCTCTAACGCTATTGAACACCGCTGTCGAGCAAGAGATTGGTCTAAACCAAACTGGTTGTGCAGTGTTGATTGCACTATCGCTTTACCGCGTCTAAAAGACCGTAATCAAAGGAGTTATGCCCGTGAATAGTCAACAGGATCAGCAACCACAGACCGATCAACCGGCCGTCGATACCAGTGGAGCCGCGACCGGGAAGCTGGCAAAATTGCGTAGCGATCCGAAAGGCTGGATTGTGTTCATATTGGCGGTAGCTGCCGTAATCATGTTTTTTGGTTCGGCGTTCGGATCGGGCATTGGACTATGGGGTTGGCAAGCCGGGCTGGGAATTTTGCCATGGACCGGTCTGTTGGCTTTGATTGCTCTGCTTGTTGCCATCGTCGGGATTATTCTTGATCGCCGGAAAGATCGTAAGACGCGCTGGCCTTTGCTCGGCATTGGAACTTTGGTTTCACTGGGGTTTATCGGCTATTTGGCCAGCTATGCGATGACATTGGCGTCTCTTCCGGCGATCCATGACATCACCACCGATCTGGCGGACCCGCCACAATTCTCCGCCTTAACCCTACGCGCCGACAATTGGGACAATATCCCCGGTGCCGATGACAGTGCAATGCGCGGGATGAACCCACGGCAACGCTGGGCGACCCTGCATCAGGGTGCTTATCCGGATATTCGCTCTGTTCGCATCGACCAACCAGTCGCTGAAGTTATTGAAAAAGCTAAGCGTTTGGCGGAAGATCGTGGATGGGATGTCGCCAATGTCGACCCTGCATCCGGTCATTTGGAAGCGACAGCCACGATTTCCCTGTTCCGTTTCAAAGATGACGTGGTCATCCGCGCTCGCGCAGCAGAAAACGGCCACGCCAGCATTATCGACATGCGTTCGGTATCACGGGTTGGCATTCATGACCTTGGCGCCAATGCCAAACGGGTGCGTCAGTTCCTGAGCGATTTGTCGGGCACAACGACCACTGCTTCTTGAAACGATGCTATTGGGGCGGCGTGAGCTTTAACAACCGCCCGTCTTCGCCATCTTCCAGTACCCATAGAGCGCCTTCTGGCCCTTGTTCAACTTCACGGATACGTGTGTCCATGGCATAGCGTTCCGCTTCCTGCGCCGTTTCGCCATCAAAGGATACGCGAATAATCGCTTCGCTTGCCAGACCGCCGATAAACGCACTGCCTTTCCATGCAGGGAAAAGGTCATCTGAATAGAATATCATTCCAGATGGCGCGATGGTCGGGACCCAGGCCACTTTTGGTGCAGCGAATTCGGGACGCGTATCATGGTTTGGGATTTTCTTGCCATCATAATGATCGCCCTCCGAAACAATCGGATAACCATAATTGGCTTTTGGCTGGACCAGATTCAGCTCATCACCATCTTTCGGCCCCATTTCCTGGTTCCACAGCCTGCCCTCACTATCAAAAGCCATGCCGAGAATGTTGCGGTGACCCAGGGACCAGATTTCGGGCAGCACATCTTCTTGACCAACAAATGGATTGTCCTCTGGCACGCTGCCATCAGGATAAAGCCGGATGATCTTGCCCAGATTGCCGGTCATATCCTGCGACGGATCAAATTTCTGCCGCTCACCGGACCCGATGAACAGATATTTACCATCGGGTGAAAACACCATGCGGTGAGAATAATGGCCTCGCCCCGTGGTTTTCGGGTTTTGGGTCCAGATTGTTTTCAGTTCTTTCAAATCCGGTTGAGTCCCCTGAAGATCAAGTTGGGCGTGCGCGATAACCGCGCCGCGCGTGTCATCGTCCCCGGCTTCAACCCAGCTGAGATAAACCCGTCCGCTGGTTTCAAAATCAGGTGCGAGAATGACATCGCCAAAACCGCCCTGACCGCCATAATCAACCTCGGGTACGTTGGCGATTTCGGTTTTTGTGCCTTTCTGGTCTACGAGCAACAGCTTGCCCTTCTTCTCCGTGATCAGCATCCGGCCATCGGGCAGGAAGGTCATTGCCCAAGGCTCGTCAAAACTGGCGATCTCGGTTTTTTCAAAAGGCTTGCGGTCCACCGGAGAGATGTCAGTTGAAGCTTGAGCCTCTTCTGAACCGCCTTGACTAGCCTGTGCATCGTCGCCGTTGCTGCACGCGATAAGAACGATAGATAATCCGGTTGCAAGTGTAAGATTTCTCATTTTTGTTCCCATGATCATTTTCTATGTGGATCCAGTAAGTTGCCTATGGCTGATTTTGTGAAAATATAGCGGATTACAATAGCAATTCCTAGAATAATCGGGCGTCAAAAGCCGACGTTCACTCGTTACTTACCATTTCCGGATAAAGCACTGAGCCATGTTCGCTCGAAAATCAGATAGGCCTGATCCGCGCCCGCCATCTGCGGTATCCAGCGGTGTGGGTGTGGCCGGCCTGATCGGATTATTCTCGTGGATTATGATAGCGCGACAATATGGCATGGATGGCCCATATTCCGCGCTTGTTGCCTGCCTCGCCTGTGCCGTGCCCATGGTAATCTGGTCGTTGCTCTACGACAAAGTACATCTGCGCGCGTCAACCGGCATTGATTGGAAAAACCCCAAACCGCTCAAACAGACATTTGATATTAGCGTCGCCAAGCTGGCCGGTCTGTGGGCGACATGGGCCATTATAGCTTTTATCTATTGCGTGGGACGCTGGTATTGGACCGGGCAGTATCAGTTTTCGATGGAAATGATGGAGACGGCAGCTCCCTTTTTGCTTGGCCTGTCCATCCCTTATGTCATGTGGATGGACCGCAGGTTCGTCGAACCCCGCGATGGTGCCTGGCATTTCGGGCAGTTCCTTATGGGAGCGCGGGGGGAATATGACCGTGAGCAAATATCTCATCATCTAAGGGCTTGGGCGGTCAAAGGCTTTTTCCTGGCCTTTATGATCTCCATCGTGCCGGGCGGTTTTGGCGATATTGTTCGCCTCGACATATCGCAGGTGATGAATGACCCTGTCGCTATCGCCCATTGGTTGATTATTGCCATGTTTGTCGTCGACGTGCAGTTTGCAACCGTCGGTTATTTGCTGACCATGAAGCCGCTGGACGCGCATATTCGAACGGCCAACCCCTATCTTGCCGGTTGGGTTGCTGCATTGATCTGCTATCCGCCATTCATATTGATGGATGGCCCGCTAAACTATCATGTCAACACGGCCGACTGGGCCTATTGGCTGCAAGGGAATCAGGCGATTTTGGCAATCTGGGGCGGGATTCTGGTCGTGCTGACCGCGATCTACGCTTGGGCGACTGTTGCCTTTGGTCTGCGCTTTTCGAACCTGACGCATCGGGGCATACTGACCCATGGACCATATCGCTTTACCAAGCATCCCGCCTATGTGGCGAAAAACCTGTATTGGTGGCTGGCGACCATGCCGTTTCTGGTGACGTCGGGTAGCTTCACCGATATGGTGCGCAACACCGCCATCATTGCGGTGGTTAGCGGCGTATATTACTGGCGAGCGAAGACGGAAGAAAAACACCTGCTCAGCGATCCCGCCTATAAGGCATATGCTGAATGGATGGACCGCAACGCCCCGATCCCGCGGGCCGTAAACTGGGCCAAGGTGAAAGTCGGCTGGTGGCCGTCGGCGGACAAACCGGAACCGGAAATTCAGCCTGCTGAATAGAAAAACCATTGGGGCTTTCAAAAGCCCCAATACGGACATAAGCTGGCCGGATGACAGTGATCGGTACCGATGGAAAACGCCGCTGCTTTGGCGGACAGGCAGGTAAAGAATTTTACGGCATTTATCATGATGAGGAATGGGGTGTTCCAGAGCATGATGACCAGAAACTCTTCGAGAACCTGATACTGGAGGGCGCGCAAGCGGGGCTAAGCTGGGAAACGGTACTCCGGAAACGGGAAGGTTATCGCCGCGCCTTTCACGGCTTTGATATCGCACGTGTGGCGGCCATGACCGACGATGAATTAGAGGCTTTGCGAGAGGATGAAGGGATCATCCGTAACAAGCTGAAAATATACTCCACCCGCAAAAATGCTTTGGTCTTTCTGGATATGCAAAAGGAATTTGGCAGCCTTGACAATTGGCTTTGGGCTCATGTGGATGGTACCCCCATCGTCAACCGGCCCAAGGATATATTAGAAATGCTCGCGACGTCCCCGATTAGCGATGCCATCTCCAAAGATCTTAAAAAGCGTGGAATGAGTTTCGTCGGCAGCACGATCATTTACGCCTATATGCAGGCAATCGGGATGGTTGATGATCATATGGCGGATTGCTGGCAGGCCTGACCATCTTTTGGCCGTGACCAGCCTTGGCATGGTCCACCTGTCCCAACTGCGTAGTTGGCAATCCTCTTCGTTGCTGCGATAGGGCCGCCATGACACATCCCCAACCCACCAGAGCCGCCGCATTGTCACGGCGAACCGACTTTGCCGCCAACATGGGCCATAATTACGCACACAAGCGCAATTTTGATTATGGCCCGGATGCAGATACCGAACAGGATGGCTGGCGCGATAATGTTTCCAGGCTGTCACCCTATGTCCGGCACAAGCTGCTTACCGAACAGGAACTGATTACAGCTGCAATCGAGGCTCATGGTGCCCGAGATGTGGATAAATTTGTCGCCGAGGTGCTGTGGCGCGGATATTTCAAGGGGTGGCTCGAACAGAGGCCTGAAGTCTGGACTGACTATGTGAAGAACAGGGACGCCCAATTCAAGCAGCTGAAGGCGCTGGGCGGTCTGCGCAAAACGTACGAACAGGCGATCGAGGGGCGGACCGGTATTGATGCGTTCGATCATTGGGCCAAGGAACTGGTCGAAACCGGCTATTTGCACAACCATGCCCGAATGTGGTTCGCCAGTATCTGGATTTTCACCCTCAAGCTGCCTTGGGAACTGGGAGCGGATTTCTTTCTTCAGCATCTGCTGGACGGCGATGCCGCATCCAATACACTATCATGGCGCTGGGTTGGCGGATTGCATACCAAAGGCAAAACATATCTTGCGACCAAGGATAATATTGCGCAGTTCACTGATGGTCGCTTCACACCGATAGGTCTTGCGGCAGAAGCGGTCCCGCTTGAGGAAGACAAGAGTCATAAGTTACGGCCGCTCAAAATACCGCCCGCGCCCCCAGCTGCGGCCGCCTTTGCGCTATTGGTCCATGAAGAGGATTGTCACCCCGAGAGCCTTGTACTGCCTCAGAAGCCGGCCCTGATAATTGGTGTGAGCGGCCCGGATGGAAAGAGCCCAAAAGGGGTTTCGGACAAGGTACGCGTCTTTTCAAACGGTGCCGTTGCCGATGCATTGGCTCGCGCTGCGGATCATTTTGGCTGTGATACAGTATTTTGGAACCAGGGCGAAAAACTGAGCGACATTTTGGCCGAAGCTAAGCTGGAGCGCCTCCTGGCGCCATGGTTGCCAGTCGGTGCCCTCAAAGATGCGATCGGCAAGGAAGTCAATGGCAATAATGTCCGGTGGATAATGCGCGAATATGATGCCGCCATATGGCCGCTCGCCACCAAGGGATTTTTCCCAGTCAAGAAAAAGGCACCGGATGCACTGCGAGCACTGGGTATGGAGCTATAATGAAAGAACATTTCGTACGACACAAACAGCCTTGGAACAGCGAAGAAATTCAAAAGCTCCATGCTTTTGCCAAAAAGGGCATGACCCTGAAAGCAATCTCCAAGGCGCTCACCCGCAGCGAAGAATCAATCAAAAAGCGCGCGAAAGCCGATAAGCTCAAGATAGCGAAGAAGCGTTAGTCGCTCAGTCGGCAATCTGTAAATCTATGTAAAATAGGGAAAATAGTAAAATATTTACAGTTTTCCGCTACCCCGCGTGACGTGGGGATTTAATGACGACGAAAAACAAGACAAGCGACCTGGGGGATTCCGATCAGGATTTGATATTGCGCGAGCAGCTTGCCGAACATGGCAAGTCCATTCGTGTGACAGTGTTTGCCAACATCATAAACGCCGCGATTTTATCGTTTCTGTTCTTTGATCAGGCCCCCATGGCCATGCATCTGCTCTGGTATGGCATGTTTGCCTATCTTTCCGTCAGGCGCTTGCAACTGGCTGAGCGGGCCAAAGCTCTGGATTTGCCTCGCGGTGAAATGCTGAAACTCAAAAAGCACATCATATTTAACGCAGCTGGCTATGCCCATATGTGGGGTGCAGGGGTTGCTTGTCTTCTACCGGTGGCAACACCTGCTCAACTGATGCTTCTGGCAATTATCGGTGCTGGTAAAATGAGCACTGCGGTTGTGTCATATCGACATATTCCGGAGGCCTCCCGTGCATGGACCCTGATCATCTACGTTGGACTGACGGCCGGACTGCTTTATCTCGGAGGGATAGAAAGCTATCTTGCCATCGCTTTGCTGACGATGTTTGCAGCGGTATTATATGTAAATTGCGGCAATATATTCGACAATTTTGCCAAACAGCTTTTGGCCGGTCAGGAAATCCGGCAATCGGCTGA
The DNA here is from genome assembly GCA_947493955.1 of uncultured Sphingomonadaceae bacterium. Taxonomy (GTDB): domain Bacteria; phylum Pseudomonadota; class Alphaproteobacteria; order Sphingomonadales; family Sphingomonadaceae; genus Parasphingorhabdus. Next base: position 254,884 of record CANLSQ010000003.1, on the reverse strand, counting down.
AACAGTAAAATTGCTGCTAAACGACTTTGAAGAACAGGCTTCCAACTGGTTGTTCTCTCTGGATGAAGAGGGCCGGCTTGTTGACGTCTGCGACCGCTTCGCCGAGGCTTTTCGTCGGCCCAAACAGGTAATGAACGGGATGAAGCTTGTTTCCCTGCTGGACGATGAAGAGCATCGCGAACTGCTTGCTGATCATATCGCCAATGGGCGGTCTTTTCGGGACTTGACCGTCCCGGTTGAAGTGGAAGGTGAACTGCAATGGTGGACCGTCAGTGCGCGGGCTAACGAAGGCGGTCCTGATTCTGAAAACATCGCGATGAGAGGTGTTATTGAAGACATTACAGCCCAAAAAAATGCAGAAGCCAAAGTCAGTTACATGGCGCATTTCGACGGCCTGACCGATTTACCCAACCGGCGTTTGTTTACCGAAACGCTCAATCGCACGATCCATCGAGCCAAGTCTGGCGATGACGTGGCTTTGATCTTCTTTGATTTGGACCATTTCAAAACGATCAATGATACATTGGGGCATCCGATTGGCGACAGGTTGCTGCAAATGATTTCACGGCGGCTCGAAAAACTGTCGAGACCAGGAGATCTGCTTGCCCGAATTGGCGGCGACGAGTTTGCTCTTCTGTTGACAGGTGAAAGAGCCAAGGATGCACGGGGTGTCGCGGATCAGATTGTCGAGCAAATTGGGTGCCCGTTCATGGTCGATGACCATAATGTAATATCGGGAGTCAGCGTCGGCGTGGCCGAATGGCATTCTGATATGGACGATGCAAACCAGCTTTTGAAATATGCCGATCTTGCACTTTACTCGGCAAAAGGGGCCGGCAGAAACCGGGTTGCTTGTTTTGAAGAGGGTATGGATGTTGCCGCTCAGGCACGACGTAGGCTGGAGCTCGATTTGCGGGCATCACTGGGCCGAGATGAAATGCGCTTGCACTACCAGCCGCTGGTGGAGTTAAAGACGCAAAAGAGGACCGGCTATGAAGCGCTGCTGCGATGGGAACATCCGGAGCGCGGCGTTGTCATGCCGGATGAATTCATCACCGTGGCCGAAGAAACCGGCATGATCGTGCAGTTGGGAGAATGGGTCATTCGCAAAGCGCTAGATGATGCTGCGGCCTGGGATGACCACCTGACGATCGCAATAAACCTCTCTCCCACCCAAATGCGCAGCGCCAACCTAGTATCAACGATTGTCAATGCCCTCGCGCATTCCGGAGTCGACCCCGGTCGGCTGGAACTGGAGATAACCGAGAGCATATTGATGCAAGATAGCGATGCCAATATCCGTACCTTGCATACGCTTCGTGATCTTGGCATCCGGATATCATTGGATGATTTCGGGACGGGATATAGCTCGCTGAATTATCTGCGCAGTTTCCCGTTCGACAAGATCAAGATTGATCGCTGTTTTGTCAGTGAAATCGATACGCGCGAAGATTGCAGGGCAATTATCCGGTCCGTTATCAACCTTGCGCAGAATCTCGGCATGACAACCACGGCAGAAGGTGTGGAGCGCGAAGATCAGGTCGAGGAATTGCGACTGGAAGGCTGTGATCAGGTGCAGGGCTTTTTATACGGAAAAGCCGAAGCCTTGGAAGAATGCACCGATCTGCGTCTTACCGATCAGTTTGTTCCCAATGTGGAAACAATCTATTTGCCAGCAACTGATGCGCCGATACCAGCGGGCCAAAAGCGTAAAAAAGCCTGATATCCAAGCGCTACAACCGCAATATACCAAGTTCCAGGGCGCGGATGGAGGCACTGATTCTGTCGCTGGCGTCCAGTTTTGCAAAGACCCGGCGGACATATGTATCGGCGGTTGACCCTCCTATATCCAGGTCTGCTGCTATCGCTTTATTCGAATGACCATGTGCGATCAGCCGGATAACTTGCGTTTCTCTTTGTGACAAGTGCACCTGCGGTTCATATTGCTTGTCCAGAATATTGCATATTCTGACATGCGCAGCGCTGGCGATCGCAGCTACCGTCGCTATAGTAGCTTCATCATACGTAAGTTGAACAGGATCAAACGTGAACGCCGAATAAGCATGACGCCCTTTTGGGCCATATAAGGGAATACCTATCCCCTGATCCAGGTCATGTGCCTTAAGTAGACTGACGAACCTTTCCTCATTTTCATTCAATCGCCGTAAGGCAAGGGCGTCGTGCCACAACATCGGCCCGCCATGCTGCATAACTATGTCCGGAATCGGGTCATTTTGTCGAAAACCTGGTTCTTCATATAGCCCAAGCCATTCTCTCGAAAAGCCATAGGTTGCCAGTTGAACCATATGATCTGTTTGCGATTTTAATTTTGGGGTAAAATGATAGCTGGTCCGGTTGGCACCAAGATTTATAACGGCTATTCGAACAAGCTCCAGTATATCTGCGAGAGAGGATAGCGAAGCGATCCTCTGAAAAAGTTCGCCGATATGTAAGTTCTGGTTCTCCGTAGCCATGGCCCCTGCTACTTACGTTGTGACTTTTCGGCATCAAGCCTAGGCCAATTTACAAAATTTTTCAACTTGTCCCCTGTTTGCGTGACAACATCACTTGGCCTTGTCTCTATTTGGCCTTTCGCTGACGTGACTTGGTAAAAGTTAAAGTCCCCCCTGCATTATCGGAGATACGTGATGGATCAAACGCGCGATCAAATCTTGTTACTGGAAGACATCCGGCAAAGACTGGAGCGGCTTGAGAACCAACAATGGGAACAAGCGATCGGAAAAATTGATCTTGGCCAGTTTGCCATCGATCTTAGAAGAGCAAGAGTTGGCGTTTTTCCTGATGAATATTGTACAGGCAATATCTGGGATGTTTTGCTTGAGCTCTACGAAGCCAAGCGATCTGGAGCGAAGCTGCGACTGTCCGAAATTTCGGAAAAAGCAAAAATATCAGAAAAACTGGTGCTTCGTTACATCGATCTCCTGTCCGCGGATGGGTTTTTATATCACGAACAGCATATAGGTGATGAGCCGTACATATTGCTGACCGACAAAGCCATGACGAAGATAGCTCAACTGTTTGAATATATTCGAGTAGGAATTGATAAGCCAGTGGGTTTGAGGGGCGTCGCAGACAATGATATGACAGTATCGAATAAGGTATCTGCTGGGCTTGGTTGATCTGCCCTTGAAGTAGGTGGGACCACGTAAAGCCTGTTACATTCTTAGCGCTCCCCGCAATCACATTCTTGACGCGGCGGCTGGTTCGCAGCATGGCCATCTTATGCGATTTTTCTCCGATAATGCTGCTTCCGTTCACCCCAAGGTGATGGAAGCTTTGGCGGAAGCCAACCATCAGGATACCGCCTATGATGGCGATGCTTTGAGCGCGCAGTTGAGTGGCGCCTTTTCCAACCTGTTTGAAACCAACGTCGAGGTTTTGTGGGTGGCAACGGGAACAGCCGCCAACTCGCTGGCTTTGGCGGCGCTGTGCCAACCCCATCAGGGGGTAATCTGCCACCGCGAAGCGCATATCGAACAGGATGAAGCGGGGGCGCCCGGTTTCTATACTGGAGGGGCGAAGCTAATGCTGGTGGATGGCGAAGGTGCCAAAGTTGCCGCGCAAACCATAGATCAGCACTGCGCGGCGATCCGCGACGATGTGCACCAGGTGCAGCCCGCCGCGGTATCGCTGACCAATGCCTCGGAATATGGTCTGGTTTACAGGCCGGACGAAGTTTCTTCTGTTGCGGAAGTTTGCAAACAGCGGAAACTTGGTTTGCATATGGATGGCGCGCGCTTTGCCAATGCGATTGCAACTCTCGGCTGTCACCCGGCCGATATCACATGGAAAGTCGGCGTTGATGCGCTTAGCTTTGGCTTTGTCAAAAATGGTGGCATGGGCGCAGAGGCGCTCGTCTTTTTCGACACGGAACTGGCCCGCGAAACCCATTACCGCCGCAAGCGTGGTGGGCATCTACAGTCCAAGGGACGGTATCTCGCCGCCCAGATACTGGCGATGCTGAATGATGGCCTGTGGCTGGACAATGCGCGCGCAGCCAATGCCAGGGCGCAGATCATTGCCGAGGCAGCCAGCAGCCGGTTAGTTCATCCCGTCGAAGCAAACGAGATATTCATCAGATTATCCGCCAGCGAAGCGGAAAGCCTACGCGCCGCCGGATTTGATTTCTATGACTGGGGCGAAGGGCAGGCCCGGCTGGTCACAAGCTGGAACCAGAGCGCGGAGGACATCCGCCCGTTGGCCGAGGCGATCCGGGCCTTATGACAGCGCCGGACAGCGGCGAAACCAGTTTACTTACGCCGCGCATATTGCTCCCGTTCCTGCTGGTTTCCCTAATCTGGGGTTCGACCTGGCTGGTGATCAAGGACCAGATCTCAGACGTCCCGCCAAGCTGGTCGGTTAGCTACCGGTTCTTGATCGCAGCCGCAGCGATGTTCGTGCTGGTTGGCTTCAAACGCTTACCATTCCGTTTGGGCATGAAAGGGCAGTTCTGGGCTGTCTTGATCGGCATTGCCCAATTCTCATTCAACTTCAACTTCGTCTATAATGCCGAGCTATACATTACCTCCGGCTTGGTTGCAGTCCTGTTCGCTCTGTTGATGGTACCCAATGCGATATTGGGCCGGATCTTTCTGGGCCAGCGGATAAATGCTCCTTTTTTAGCCGGATCCGCCATCGCAGCGGTCGGCATCGCTTTGCTTTTCTGGCACGAATATAAAAGCTCGCCGGCGACATTGGCTGATGTGATATTGGGTGTGGCGTTAACAGTCGGGGGTATTTTATCTGCGTCGGTCGCCAATGTGATGCAGGCCTTACCGCGGCTGAAAAGCTATCCGATCCTGACGCTTTTGGCATGGGCGATGTTCTGGGGTGCGGCGATCAATATATTACTGTCATGGATCACTGTCGGCCCGCCCGTGATCGAAATGCGCGCCGCCTATCTTGGCGGCATCGTCTATCTCGCCATTGTCGGCTCGGTAATCACCTTTCCGCTCTATTTTGCGCTCCTGCGCGAAATCGGAGCCGGAAAAGCGGCCTATTCCAGCGTGCTGGTGCCAGTCGTCGCGATGATCCTTTCAACGCTGTTCGAAGGTTATGTCTGGACCGTTTTGCCAGCCGCCGGCGCGCTGCTTGCCATGGCCGGACTGCTGGTCGCACTGCGAGCGCGCAAGCCGAAGGTGGAATGACGCTCGATTGAGCAGACTCGGTTGTAATGCGGTTCCACCGAACGATAAAATGTGTGATTATGGTATCCGCTTTATCCCGAAAGCGGACACAAGTTTGGCGTCAAATCCGATCATTTTAATTGCTGTGAAAGCTCATCTAAAACCCTTCAATCGTCAGCATAGGCCAATTGCGAAGCCAGGCCTTGGCTCGAACCCGCTCCTCAAAAATCGATCGCTTTTGAGCGACGAATTGCTTGGTTGGGCGAAGCACAAGCCGGAAAAGGTCGTCTAAGCCCAGCGGGTAAGCGATTTCACATCGATCCGAACGGACTCGCCTCGCCGCAACTGCTGTTGCTGTTTCTGGCCAATAGCGCATCGCATCGGTCGCAGACTTGTACGGTATGTCTCCGTTGCGCGCGTGCATCCGGGCCTGGTTCTTGACCGACCAGTCGATCGATGGCTCAGCGCTGCGCAACTTTTCCTCGATCTCCCGGTCACGAACCTGGTCTGCATCACTGCGGTCAAACCAGATGACGTCGACATCGCTCAGCAATGGGCTTTGAGTGTGATCATGAAGCGAGTCCCAGACTGCATTTCTGACAAAACCAGCTGCGATCCAACAATCGGGAAGCTCCAGCTCCGCAACTATTTCAAGCAAGTGCCAGCGCAGTGGGTCGTTGCGAAGCATCGTTTCGATTTGAACAGCATGATTCATTAAACAGGTCTACCGCTTTCCCGCACGATTGAAACCTCAGAAGCCAAGAGAGGCTATTCACCCCTTGGTCGCGAAGGAATAGAGAAGCCGCCGGACTTCCTCAGTCGCTCGCTCGCCGACTGTATCAATATCTCGTAGGTCGGTTGTTTCAATGGTTACGCAAGGCCAGATCCCTAGTGGGCCCAGCGGTGCAAGCTCATCAAACTGTCGCGCCAGGCCGTCAAGTCGAAGGGCATCGTTGTGGCCTGGGTGCCGTGTCCGGCTTGAGAATCGCTTTTGCGCCACGGCTGGATCGCACCGGCAATGAAGTTCGACGACTGGCGATTGCAGCTCGGAAATCCACTCTGTCGCAGTTCCGTATGATACCAATTGATCTGATGGTCGCCAGAATGAGACCAGTACACCAGAGGACTGACCTTTTGCACGCTGTTCAAATATGGCGTCGCTCTTGCGGCTTAATTGTTGTCTGCGAGCCATGTCGATTGCAGAAAACTTGTCAAACTCAGCTTCAAGAAAGTCGTCTTTGTCGAGGATCGGCCAGCCAAGAGCTTCTGCTAGCCACCGACCAATTGTGGTCTTACCTGATGCGGGTAAGCCAGAGACTACGACGAATCCTTTTTCGTTCATCATGAAGGTATGGAACAAGCTGGTTCATTTGCAAAGTCGGCCATTGGGTCGCGAACTAACTGACTGCTGCCTAACTTGATTTCCCAATATCCGCTTTTGCGCCCAAAGCGGACGCCATCGATGTGACTGCAATATCCCGAAAGCGGACGTTAGTTGTCTGGCAATCCCCAAAACAATCTGGGTCCGGCAAAATCTTGCCGGGTTGAACTAATTTTTGCCGTTTTCGGAAGTTGACCCAACACCCGCGAACATTCGAACTTCCCGATATTCCCAAAATACAGTCACTTAAGCAGAATTGCAAAGCGGTTGGCATATAGTTTGCTCTGCTTTCGCAAGCGATGTGCGTGCCTTCGGAACAAAGACGGCGGGTCATTGGGTCTGATTGCTTCGGCAGGAGTGTTCAAGAGAAGGGAAAGCGATGTTGGAACATGTGGTGACAAAGGAAAGGAAAGTCATATTATTTTACCTGCCCGTCGTAACCCCATGGTGGTTCGAAAATATTGTTGTCCATTTGATCAGAGCCATTGCCCGGGATCATGAGGTTCATGTGCTGGTGTCGCCACTATGGCAGAATACTGGCATCGGTGAAGAACAAATCCATTTGATTAGCGATCTAGATCATGTCCGCTGGTATGTGCTGGATGGCCCGGATCATCCCCTGTTACGCACCGACGCCAGCGGAGAAGATGATCTTTTTGCGTTGGTTGATGACATTGATCCAGATCTTGTTTTGTGTCGCAGCGCCGATATTGCCACACCCAGGCGATTTCCAGGCATTGTGCGCTATATTATGGAAGGCGCTGCACCGCCTTTCCGGACGGGAAGCAACTGGATATCCTTGCCCCCGTCGCTGTTCGATCATGGCCTGATGCCCTCTTTTTTATCTGAACAGGCCGACGAGCTTGACCGGCTTGCCGAGCCCTTGTGGGAACAAATGCTTTCAGACATAGCGCTTTCGACCCGTGCAGAGTTTTTGACAAAAACGGGTCTGCCAAACGACAAAATCATTATCGGCTTGCCACTGGAATATGAGCACGAAGAGAATTTCTTCGGGCAACACCATCGCTATTCAAACAATGCTGAGATGATCTTGGAACTCGCATCGGCATTGGGCGATGATGCTATCCTCGCCGTAACCAACCATCCTTTAAATGAACTATATGGCGACAACCGTGCGGTTGATGCTGCCATATCGGCCAGACATGGTCAGGTCGTAATGCTCGGCAGCAACGAGGAGGCCGGTCATACCACATTGGCTTTGAGCCAATATTGTGACGGTATGATTGTTGGTAATTCCAAAAGCTGGTCTGCATGCGCAGCACTTGGAACACCCATTTTGCGACTGTCCGATTTTGCGACGGGCGACTGGCTTCATGCCTACAGAGATTTGCCCACATTTCTTGCCGATATTGCTGGCGGTACGGCTAGGCGGGCAGACCCTGCTTTGGCACGCCGCTGGTTTGCCTTCCATCTTGCCAATAGCGTGTTTGACCCCACCGATCCTACCCTTGATGCCGATGAAATTGTTTCTCGCATGATCCAGCCGGTTGATCCAGATCGCTGGAGCCATGCCATAACCCGCTATCTCGACCAGCCATTGGAGAAAGCTGCATGAGAGCAATCAAAAAGGACACCGCTCATGTATGATCTGGGAGTAATCGTACCGGTTCGACGTGGAAGTTCACGCATTGCGGAGAAATGCTTGCTTCCCTTTGGGGATCAGGAAACGCTGATCGAATGGAAGTTGGCGCAGCTGACCAAAATAATCGACCCGCGGCGGATTTATCTATCGAGCGAAGACAAGGCGTTTTTGGAATTGGGCGACCGTTTCGGCGTCTCTCGCCATCACCGTGCGCGCCATTTGGCAGTTGACCATATTGCGCCATTTCGCGACGTCATAACCGGAATCGTGCGGGATATACCCCACACCCATATCGCTTGGTCCACCGTGGTTTGTCCGTTAATGGCACCGCAGGAATATTCCGATGCTTTTCGCGCCTATCTTGATCAGGTCATCCACGGCGAGAATGACTCCTTGCTAGGTGTCAATTTGATGAAGGAATATTTCTGGTCGCGCGAAGGCGCGCTCAATTATGAAGCCAGCCGCAATCATACAATTTCACAGGAATTGCCCGATTGGTTCAAAGTGACCAACAGCATCTACATGGCACCGCGCCAGCAAATTTTGGCGCGCGAATATTTCGTTGGCGATAATCCGGTACTTCAGCCGCTGTCCAAGCTGGCTGGCGTCGATATCGACTATATCGAGGATTATCGCATCGCCCAGGCCCTCTACGCGGTCTATGCTGAAGACGGGCTGGACGCCGTCAATCCCTCAACAATAGTGAACTGGAGTGCCCATGACCCCGACTTCCCTGTCGCAATATGACTGTATCCTCTTTGATTTTGACGGAGTGATCGCCGATTCCGTTGATGCCAAAATAACCGCATTCGGAGCGCTATATGATGAGTTCGGACCAGATGTCCGACAGGCGGTGGAGGATTATCAACGCGCCGTTCCCGGCGAAACCCGATATGACAAAATTCCGCGCTTTCATCGCGATTTGCTCGGCATAACATTGTCAGAAGATGAGGTTCTGCAATGGTGCGACAAATTGTCTTCGATTGTGCTGGATGAGGTCGTGGCGAGTGCCTTGCTGCCTGACGTCGCCGATATTCTTGCGATGTTGATACGGCGCAATATTCAGGCCCATATTGTTTCAGGAACACCGCATGATGAGTTGCAGATCATTATAGAGCGCAAGGGCCTGAATCCATTTTTCAAAACTGCCCGAGGCTCACCGGAAAAAAAGGATGTGATTGCGCGCGATATTATGCGCGCGAACGGATTGACTGTCGATCAATGCCTTTTTGTAGGTGACGCAATGACGGATTATAACTGCGCCTTGGCTTGCGATATGGACTTCTTGGGCCGTGCCGAAAAAGCAACGAACCCCTTTCCCGAGGGGACAACTGTGGTCGACCGATTGGGCAAGTTCTTCATCGCGGACGATGGGAAGCCTGCCACATCGGCTTCCGCAAGCAGGAAAGCCGCTTAAATGATCATATGGGGCCAGAGATGAGTGGTGATATGCAGCCGATTGAGAAGCTTATGCGGACCGCACCGGTCATTCCGGTGTTGGCCATTGATGATATCGCGGACGCGCGACCCATAGCACAAACGCTCGTGGCCAATGGATTGAGAGTTCTTGAAGTGGTTTTGAGAACCGAAGCCGCGCTCGACGTTATTCGAGAGATGCGAAAGGTAGATGGTGCAATCGTGGGGGCTGGTACGATCACCAATCCCGACAATCTCGATGCAGCACTTTTGGCCGGCGCGGAATTTATTGTATCCCCGGGATTAACCGAAGATTTGGGCAAAGCGGTCCTCTCAGCAAAAATTCCATTTCTTCCCGGAATAGCTAGCGCTAGTGACATCATGCGCGGTATGGACATGGGCTTCCATCATTTCAAATTCTTTCCGGCAGAAGCATCCGGCGGGATTCCATCATTAAATGCGCTAAGCGGACCGTTTGGCCAGTGCCTGTTTTGTCCCACTGGTGGGATTAACGCAAAGAATGCGGTGGATTGGCTGGCCTTGAAAAACGTGCTTTGCGTTGGAGGTAGTTGGCTCGTCCCCAAGGGATCACCTGATCTTGATTTGATTGGAAATACGGCCCGAACGGCTAGCGCAATGAAAGGTCACGCTGAATAAATCAGATCTGCTGCAAGCCAATCCAGAAGCAGTTTTATGTCCGCTCTTTCGCCCAAAGCGGGTTCTTCAGGCTTCGGACTCAATCAAATTTCCCGCTCTTGGGGAAACCTGTCGGAGGCAGTCTTCCCGCCGCCCCGCGGGCAACCCGCCACATGGTCAGATCATGCTCGGTCCGCGTGCGCCCGGAGTCACCGCCCATGGCCCAGCTCAGGCCTTCTTCCAGTTTGAACACTGTCGCGTCTGACAATCCGCCATCTTTATAGCGTTGCAACATGACGCCCTGCCCCTTCGCCATTTCCGGCATTTCGGACAGTGCGAAGACCACCAGTTTGCGGTTTTCACCAATGGCCGCGACATGGTCTGCATCCGGGGTAATCGGCCGCACAACCAGCAATTTTGCATCGCCTTTCAGATTGACAACCTGACGCCCCTTTTTGGTCTCAGCAACCACATCAGCGATGTTGGTGACAAAGCCGCGTCCCCATGTCGACGCGATCAGAAGCTTGCCCTTGGGATCAGCCACCATCATGGCAATTGGCTCGGTTCCGGGCTCCATGTCGACCATCGACGCCACTGGTTCACCGAAACCCCGCGCGCCGGGCAGCTTGTCCGCACCTATCGTGTAGAATCGTCCGTTATCGCAGCACATCAACAGCTTGTCCGTCGTTTGTGCATGAAAGGCGTATCTCGGACCATCACCTTCCTTGAACTTGAAGGACTCTGGCTTGGACAGATCGGCATGACCCTTCATCGCCTTGATCCAGCCGCGCTTGGACATGATCACAGTAACCGGTTCTTTCTCGATAAAAGCTTCGAGCGAAATTTCACGCGCGGGCGCCGCTTCTTCCAGCATCGTTCGGCGTGCGCCCAGCTCGGTATCCTCTGCATAGAGTTTGCGCATGGCAGCCAGATCTTTTTTGAGACGTGTCTTCTGCCGTGCCGGACTTTCGATCAACTTTGCCAGCCCCTCGCGTTCTTCGAGCAGCTTGTCCCGCTCGGTCCGCAGCTCCATTTCCTCCAGCTTGCGCAAAGACCGCAACCGCATGTTGAGGATCGCCTCCGCCTGTCGGTCGTTCAGCTTGAACTCTTCCATCAGAAGTGGCTTCGGCTCATCATTATTGCGGATAATCTCAATCACGCGATCGAGATTGAGATAGGCGATAATATAGCCTTCGAGCAGCTCCAGCCGGGAATCGATTTTGTCTATGCGATGCTGCGAACGGCGCACCAGCACCTCGATCTGATGGACAATCCAATGTTGCAGGACTTCAGTGATACCCATGACCTTCGGGGTGCGGTCCTTGTCGAGCACATTCATGTTGAGCGAAAAGCGGTTCTCCAGATCGCTCATCCGGAACAAGGCATTCATCAGATCATCAGGATCGACGGCGCGACTTTTCGGCTCCAGCACGATGCGGACGTCTTCGTCTGACTCGTCGCGAATGTCGGCGAGAATAGGAAGCTTCTTGTCGGCAATAATCTGGGCGATCTGTTCGATCAGCTTACCCTTTTGCACCTGATAGGGAATTTCGGTGACGACTATCTGCCAGGCACCTCGACCTTCGGCGTCTTCCTTCTCCCACTTCGCCCGCACACGCATCGCGCCGCGGCCGCTTTCATAAGCAGCATCAATAACCGACTTCGGATCGACCAGCGTGCCGCCAGTGGGAAGATCAGGCCCTTTGATGATTTCCATAATCTCGGCATGCTCGGACTTGGGTTTTTCGATTAGCAAGGTCGCCGCATCGATAATCTCCGCCACATTGTGCGAAGGAATGCTAGTCGCCATGCCGACCGCAATGCCGCTCGCGCCATTGGCGAGCAGATTGGGAAACAGACCAGGCATGATCTCAGGCTCTTCATCTTCGCCATTATAGGTTGGCTTAAAATCAACGGTACCTTCGTCAAGACCATGCATCAGTTCAATCGCCGGGCGGGTCAGACGCGCTTCGGTATATCGATAGGCAGCCGCATTATCTCCGTCGATATTGCCGAAATTTCCCTGCCCGTCGACGAGCGGATAGCGCATCGCAAAACTCTGCGCGAGACGGACCATCGCGTCATAGACAGACTGATCGCCATGAGGGTGATATTTACCGATCACATCGCCGACGACGCGAGCGCATTTTTTGTAGCCTTGTGCCGGGTCCAGTTTGAGCAACCGCATCGCCCACAGAAGCCGCCGGTGCACAGGTTTCAGGCCGTCACGCAGATCGGGCAGCGACCGCGCGGTGATTGTCGACATGGCGTAAATCAGATAACGCTCGGACAGCGCCGCATCAAACGGTGCGTCCACTATGGCATCAAATTCATCTTCGGGCTCAGCGCCAGGCGCATCGGTTACATCACTCATGCTGGATGCGATAGCAGGGTCGATTCCGCTTGTGGAGAGGGATTATTTGACGAGCCATTCTTTCGGCAAGTTTACCCCTTCCCGTTCATTGTCCCAGATCATCGCCATGATCCACCAGCGGGCTCCATCATTCCATAAATGTACCATATTCACGCCGCGAAACTGGATTTCAGGATGGTCAGGGGTCTCCCGGGCTTCATAGGTCGAATAGACATGAGCAATCTGGCCAAACAGATCCGTCTTGCGGCCAATTTCAATCTCGTAAAAAGACCGTCCTTCCAGCAGCGGAATGGTGGCCTCGACAAACTCATCATAGGAAAAGGAAAAAATAACCGGCTTGCCATCAACAATACGTGTACGATTGATCAGCGCTTTGGGATGATAGATTTCTCGATCGCGCTCCCAATCTTGCCCACCCGGCGGTCCGGATATGCAATCATAAAGCGTTTCCATCACTTCATCTATGGTAGCATATTTGGTCACAACCCGCTCCTTCCAGAGTTTCAGCGTTAAAAATAAGTACTTTTCCCTTGATTATGTTCATTGTATCAAATGAAGCCTGCGCCCCTCACATTGGAGAAGATACATGCGAATGCGCAATACTTTAATCGCCACCATCACGATTTTCAGCCTTGCCGCCTGCGCCGAGGGGCCTGAAAACATGACATCTTTTGACATGGCAGAAGCGGATGTCGCAGAGGCTGAAGCGGAACCGTCTGCTTTGGCGTCACCGTCAAATCGCGTGGCAGAGGGCGAAACCAACACTACAGAAATCCCGGTAAGCCAACCCCAAATTGCCTATAGCTATGACTACGGCTTTCGCTTGCCTTCATCCGAAATTCCCAAAGCGCAACAAGCGCATATCGCCTTGTGCAACGAGATGCCCGACAACGGCTGCCGTGTACTCAATATGTCCAACAGCGGCGGCGAAGGTGACTATGCGACGGGCCGCCTGCATCTCGAAGTGGCCGCACCCAAAGCCCGCACCTTTGGTGAACAGCTGGCCGAGGCGGTTGACGAAAGCGGCGGCAGCCAGGTCGCAGCCTCGATCACAGGCGAAGACCTTTCCAAGAAAATTGTGGATACCGAAGCGCGTTTACGCAGCCGGGTTTTGCTGGCTGAGCGCCTGACAGAGTTACTGCGGTCCCGCAAGGGCACGGTGGCCGAACTTGTGGAAGCAGAACGCGCCGTAACCGAGGTTAATGAAGAAATCGATCAGGCACGCAGCTGGCTGAAAGAAATGCGTGGGCGAGTGGCTTACAGCACCGTGCTGGTAAACTATCGGTCCGGCGCTCCGGGTTCCGGAGGTTTCACCCGGCCAATCCGCGAAGCTTTTGGCGATATCGCCTCAACCCTGGGATATTCGGTGGGCGCAGTAATCTCTTTTGTTGCCATCCTGCTGCCGTGGATATTGCTCTTGGCTCTGGCAATATATTTGCGGCGGCGCTTTAAAGGCGCGGACCGCACATTTTGGGGCCGGAAAATCGAGTCAACTGTGCCGGCAGAGGATTGATTGCACCGCCATAGCCTTTGGCTTATAGAAAGAAATCAACGCCCCGATTGCTTCGAGTCTGATTGATTCGCACAATCGGGGCTTGGTTTTTGATACTTCTTCCTGTGAGTAGGAACCCGATATGTCCCGTCGTCGCCAAATATATGAAGGCAAGGCCAAGATCCTTTATGAAGGACCGGAACCTGGCACGATCATTCAATATTTCAAGGATGATGCGACTGCCTTTAACGCCGAAAAGAAGGGTACAATCAACGGCAAGGGGGTGATAAATAATCGGGTCAGCGAGCATATTTTTACGCTGCTCAGCCATATCGGAATTCCAAGTCATTTCATCCGCCGCCTGAATATGCGAGAGCAGTTGGTTAAACAGGTCGAAATTGTGCCCATCGAGGTTATAGTGCGCAATGTAGCCGCCGGTTCCTTGAGCAAGCGTCTGGGCATCGAGGAAGGCACGCCATTGCCGCACACGTTGCTGGAATATTGTTATAAGGATGATGCTTTGGGAGATCCGCTAGTTGCCGAAGAGCATATTGCCTGTTTTGGCTGGGCGACGCAGGAGGAAATGCAGGACATTTCTGCAATGGCGATCCGGATTAACGATTTCATGGCAGGGATGTTTGCCGGAATCGGAATAAAATTGGTCGATTTCAAACTAGAATTTGGCCGACTTTTTGATGGAGATTTCTCCCGGATTATTCTGGCAGACGAAATTAGTCCTGATGGCTGTCGTTTGTGGGATATCGAGACCAATGAAAAACTCGACAAGGATCGTTTTCGCCGTGATTTAGGGGGAGAAGCCGAGGCATATCAGGAAGTTGCCCGGCGTATGGGATTGTTCCCAGAAGGCGGCCTAAGTGAAGTACTCGACCTGGATAGTGAACGGAAAAAGCGCGGAAAGTAACCATAGTCTTTCGGCTTGTTGTTAGGTGATTCGATGCATTTGTCCCTCAAGGGGCGGGCAAATCACCTACTAAACACCGCGATGGTTTACGCGAATTTAACCATTAGAATGATAGCACCGCCCTCATGTGGAACTCATGTGAGGAATTTTTCCGATGCGCCTTTTGATCTTGTTAGCCAGTACAACAATGCTTGCCGCATGTGGCGGAGCCGGCCCCCAGTCTGCGGGTAGTGCCGCACCAGGAGGAGGCACGGGTACCGGTGGAACCAACGGCAGCGGAGAAACCCATACATTTGTCAATCCGACAGAGCCAAAATCTTACACCGCTGTAGGCAGCACACACAGCTATCAATATTCCGTACAAGACGCCGGTACGCCCGGTGCCGGTCAGAGTGCCCAGCTTTACCAAGGTGACGCCAAAACCGTCAGAAATTCAAACCTGACCATTGATTATAGTCCACGCGATGCAATTTTTAACGTAAGCTTTTCCAATGGCCTGGCTGGTACAAGTGCTACAAGCCGTTTTCAGGATCCACTTCACCGCACCGACTTCGGCGGAGCGCTGGAACCCCAATTTGGTACTCCCGATCTTGAGTCGACTGCTTTTGGACTGCAGGGAATTAACTATCTCGAGTCAGGATCTGCCAGCAACGTCTCTCGCAGGCCTGGTGGCGAGTTTATTTTTGACCTCATAAACACAGCAGAAGCTGGTAGTTACGATGTAACAACCTTTTTCTATCAGACCCCGGGAACGGAAACACAATATGTTACCTTTGCCGGTTACCTGCGCAACACCGCCGGTGTCGTGCAGTCGGATATTGACAATCCCGATGGCAGCACCAGCACGATCTTGACCCAGACAAACACCTTCGAACGGGGCGCGCTGGCCTATGGCGAGCTTAGCGCAAACAATCAGGTCCCAACGAGCGGTTCGGGTTCTTTCGAAGGTACAATGTTGGCCTCGATGGTCTTCAATGACCAGCCCGATACATTGGGTAACACCGACACTTATTTTCAATGGATCGCCGGCCGTGCAAACACGACCGTTGATTTCAGCGCTAATACCTTTGCCCTCTCCTTGGACGGCACCGTCAGCGCGCCACTGTTTGACGGCACCAGCGGGAGCTTTAGCGTACAAGAAAACGCACAATTCCGCGCCAATGCTGCGGGTCAGATCGATCTGGTTGCGGCGGGCGGCTTCCTCGGTCAGTTCAACGAAGCCTGGTTCGTCAATCCCGGCGGCGCCCGCTTGGACGTGAACATTGCCGGCTCCAGCGTTGATGGAGCTTTCTACGGACCGAATGGCGAAGAAGTTGGCGGCGGTTATCGTATCGTTGGCGGCACGCCGGATGAACGGATTGACATATTGGGGACCTTTGTCGGCAGAGCAAACTAGGGGCCAGTCATGAAAATGCCGGTCACTGCCAAAACAGCCCTCCTAATTACAGGAGGGCTTGCAGCATCCTTGCATATCACTCCTGCAGCAGCAGAAATCGCAGCAGATGAAGCAGCGGCAGAAACCGCGATTACAGCGGCGACGCCGAAATGCGACGAGGCTGGCATCTGCCGCTTTCAAGTTACACCAGCGCAATTGCTTGCCAAGGCCGAAGCCTTCATTCAGGCCAAACAATATGATCGGGCACTGCCACTTGTCGAGGTTCTCGGACAGGTTCCTGACCTTCGGATACAGCAGCAATTTTTGGCAGGCTACATCGCTGTCGAAACAGGTGATCTAAAAAAGGCTATCAAAACCTTTCGCTCGATCCTTGATGAGGATCCAGGTCAAACGCGCGTGCGGCTGGAACTGGCGCGCACCTATTTGATGAGCGGCAAAGAAGCCAGCGCCGACTATCATTTTCGTCTCGCGCAAAATGACGAGAACCTGCCGGATGAGATCGCCCGGACGATTCGCAATACGCGCAGTATTTTAAGGGATCAGCG
Source organism: uncultured Sphingomonadaceae bacterium (assembly GCA_947493955.1). Taxonomy (GTDB): domain Bacteria; phylum Pseudomonadota; class Alphaproteobacteria; order Sphingomonadales; family Sphingomonadaceae; genus Parasphingorhabdus. The sequence continues at coordinate 237,972 of CANLSQ010000003.1, read as the reverse complement.
GGTTTGGCGTTTCAGCTTTGATTTCGGCTTCGCGCCCGACACCAACATCAATGGTGCGACAAACGCGGAAACGATTGATGTCAATTTTGGTGCCATTTTCCCTGTACTGGGTGATGCCCAAGGCGAGTTGCAGCTTGATGAAAATGCCAGACAACGATCAGGCGTTGGTCAGATTGCGGGATTTTCCGGCGGGATTCGTTTAAAAGCCAGTGACAAGCTCGCGTTCCTGTTCGACGCTGATAGCAAAATCATCAACTATAAGGGTAAAGCGGCGGACGACATTGTCGGGCAGATTGCAGCTGGTCCGGAATTCCGGATTGCGCGCTATGCGAGTGTTTCCGTGCAGGCTGTGGGTCAACAACGCTGGTTCGGTGGCCGTCTGGCGACCCGTGAGTATGGAGCACGATTGGGCTTTCAAACAGCGCTCAGCCGAGGGCAAAGAGCCGGTATCGAGCTGGACGGCCGGCGGGTTGATTCGAAACTGAGTGACAGTTTTAGTGGTTGGCAACTGGGCGCCAATGCAACTTACGAACACTTGATCGGTAAGTCATTAATCGCATCAGCCAGCATATTTGCACGGCGCGATCTACTCGATTCCGATCAGTTTTCTAGTCTCAATTACGGAATGAATCTGGGTGTTGGTGGCGAAATGCCATTCGGCCTGAACGCAGGCATTTCGGCCAGCATCAGCCGGTCGACCTTTGACGAAGCCAACACTTTTTACTCAACCGAAAAACGCCGGGACTGGCGAACTTTTGCCCGAGCCTATGTCGGTAGTCGGCAGATCAAGGTACTCGGCTTCTCACCCTCGATCGACTATAATTATTCCCGCGTCGACAGCAATTATGACCTGTACCAGATGAACCGCCACCGGGTGAATTTCAAATTTGCGAAGTTTTTCTGATTTCAATCAATCTACTGCCATGATCCGACATATGGGATGACAACCATCTCTTGCTCCTTTTGACGACAGCGCTATAGGAAATAGCGCAGCATGTCGGCCAACCAAGAAGCGAGATTCATGAAGATAAGAATTTTTGTGACACTGAAAAACGGTGTCCTCGACCCCCAGGGGAAAGCCATACATCACGCCCTGGAAAATCTGGACTTCAAGGGTGTAAATGACGTGCGCGCTGGCAAGCTCATCGAACTTGATGTTGATGACCGCATGACAGACAGCGACCTTGAAAAAATGTGCGAAAAACTGCTCGCCAATACAGTGATCGAGAATTTTGAAATTCAGAAACTGTCCGGCCAAACAGCAGAAGAAGTCTGAACATGAACTCTGCCGTCCTCGTCTTCCCCGGTTCCAATTGTGATCGCGACATGGCCGTCGCGCTGGAAACGGTGACCGGTACAAAGCCGCATATGGTTTGGCACGGTGACAACAGTTTGCCAAACAATCTGGATGTAATCGCGATACCAGGTGGTTTTTCTTACGGCGATTACCTGCGTTCAGGAGCGATGGCGGCGCGGTCCCATATTATCGACTCCGTGATCGACGCCGCGGATAAGGGCATCAAAATTCTGGGCGTATGCAATGGCTTTCAAATATTAACCGAAATCGGCTTGTTGCCGGGCGTTTTGATGCGCAACCAGAATATCGAGTTTATTTGCAAGGATGTGCCATTAACCGTGGGACAGTCTCGCTCGGCATTCACATCTGCATATATAGACAGCGAATCCATCACTATTCCGGTCGCCCATCATGACGGCAACTATTTTGCGGATGATGAGACTTTGGACCGATTGGAAGATGATGGCCGGGTAGCCTTTCGCTATGCCACCAATGTAAACGGATCGGCGCGAAATATTGCGGGTGTTCTAAATGACAAAGGTAACGTGCTCGGCATGATGCCGCATCCCGAGCGCGCCATTGATACTAGGCACGGTGGGTCGGACGGACTTAAACTTTTCGAAAGCCTGCTGGCTTAACCGCAGTTGCTGACAGAGCTATTTCTGCCGAGGTGGCCATTGGGTCGCGACGAAGAGAAGATCAACACAGCTATCCAAATCCGCAAATGCAGCAGAAGATAGGCCTGGATCTTTTTTATTAAGACGAAGTACAGGCAGTGCGGAACCCACCAGCGCCCTTCGCAATGCCGCCTGCAAAAGGCTCATTCTAAGATGGAAGAAAACCCTGCGCTTGCTGGTGTTTTCAATGCGGTTGCCAAGCTGTTTTATGAGAAATAGCCGCTCAATAACAAGTTCGTTGTAATGCGGATGAGGGCCTCTGTGTAAGGGACGTCCCGTTTGAAGCGCTAGTTTTTCATCAGCGGGTAACAAAACCCCATTTCTCTCGAAATCATCAAAATCAAAACCGCCACTGGCCATCTCGTTCAGCGGACCACGAAGATCGGATATGGTGGCAGCTTGCAGGGGTATCAGGTGATGGCGTTGATAATGGGGATTGTGATCACTTCCGCCTTTCCGGTTTACCATCGAAAAACGCGTCATTACCTCCTCCAGTCGGCTGCATCTTGGACGCACCGTCGTCGGAAAGGAACATGTTATTTTGATGCGTAAGCTTAAACAATGGTTTCAATCAGTTTACCTCTGTTCAGGCCGCTGCCCAACAAAAAAAGGGCCGGTCCGAAGACCAGCCCTTTTCGCTAAATCAAGATTAGGTGCTCTTAGTTACCTGAACCAGGACCATATTGAATGGTCACGTTCCGGTTCTGAGGCTCACGAACGCCGTCAGCGGTTTCGACACGAGGACGCGTTTCACCGAAGGCTTCGCTGGAGATCACACCGCCGCTAATGCCACGTGATTCGAGATAAGCCCGAACAGAGTCGTTACGACGCTGGGACAAACCAACATTGTAGCTCGCGGAACCAGATTTATCGGCGTTACCGGCCAACATAACCTGAGCATTTCCACAATCACCATATGCCGTAACCGCATTGTCCAGAACTGTAGCAGCTTCCGGTGTAATGTCTGACTGATCCCAGTCAAAGAATACAATGTAAGGTCCAGGTGCACACACAGCAGCCGGTGGAGGCGGCGGTGGTGGTGGTGGTGGTGGTGGTGGAGGTGGTGGTGGTGGTGGAGGTGGTGCCTCTGGTTCTCCGCCAAAGTTGTAGATCAAGCTACCCAGCACGGAGTGTGTCCGCAAACGGGTGCTTACATCGTTACCAACCTGGTCAACAAGATCGATCTTGTCAGCGTTAAAGAAACGATATTTCAGACCAACGTCCCAGCTATCGCTCAGCGGTGCACGGATACCCGCAATCGCCTGCCAAGCAAAACCAGTGTCCGAATCATCAAGATAAGGACCAGCAAAAACATTGGTAATCTCGGTACGAGCTACACCAACACCGCCGCCGACAAAGCCTTGAATGCCGTCATCATCGCCAAAGTCAAGCAGGCCGTTCAGCATGAAGCTTAGGGCATTAACTTCACCGTTGATGTCAGTTGTACCGGAAAATGGCAGGCCAGCACCGCTGGCGGTCTGTGGAATACCTGGCGCACCAATTTGCAGCCGGTCAGCCGATGCAGATTTATAGGCTACTTCTGATTCCAAACGAAATCCGCCAAAATCATACCCGACGATACCATCGAAATCATAGCCGGTGTCGTGGTCGACTTCTGATGTATTGCTAACGCCGCCGACATCTGATGTAATATCTTCGACAAGCATCGCGCCGCCTTCTACGCCCACATACCATTGGCCATCACGGGCCAGGGCAGGTGAAGCGAGCGCCGTGGAGGCAAGCGCCAATCCTATGGCAAGCTTCCGCATTTATATTCCCCTTCTCATTTAGGTTCTGAATTCACGGCGCTTTGTAACCTCTCACCAGAAACAGTGCAAGCGGACAAATAGTAGAACTGTTGCGAAAATGTCGCCATTTTCGTGATTTAGCTTAAAAAATCACCTCTAAGGTGCTGCAATCAAGCCGAATTGCTACCCAAATCATAATCAAACTAGTTGATTTGAGGTAAAATTTGCGCAGTTCTTAGCAGGGCAAGAATCGAATCAATCGCTGTCCGCGCCTCCAAATCAATATTGGCTCCACCAATCGGTGCATTGATGTGTTGCAGAAATTGCCACACTCCATCAACATAAACGGCCGAACTATGATCGCTTTCTACAATAATTTTCATAGATTCCTGCGGTTTAACGAAGCGCCATCCGCCGGCGGACCAACCGGCAATATGGTCTTCCCTTCCACTCCACTCAGCGAGCGCAGCAGAGCCGACAAGCCAGCAGTCACCTTCTGCGGGCGACAGGGGCGTTGGATCATCAACTACCGCCTGCACGACCGGGTGAGCCAGAAAATCAAGTAATAGCAGCGCATCATTATGAAATAGCTCTTTATGTGCTTGACCGACGGCCAATAAAGGCAATGCGAACCTCGGTGTTTCCAATATTGTCATTCTCTTTCCTTTGAGTGTGTACCCACAGATACTGATTGATCACCCTTATATTTCGACCGTGAAAAGCAGGGGATCCGAAATATTATGCTGGCCGATCTGCCGGACAGCGATTGACAGACTTGAAACTCCTGCATCCCGATAGTCTTGCACGTTGGGTGCAGGGAGCATCAAGAAAGGCATCATTGGTTCAGCGATGCTTACGCTCGCTATCGACACACGATATCTTTCCGTTTCTTCGGCCAGCGGAATTTCGACATGATCAGGCCATATTGGTCCAGCGCGAGAACGGCGCGTCCAGCCAAGCTCAAGGTCGCCATTTTCTTTAAAAACAAAGCGCGGATGAACCGGCGACCAGGGTTTCAGCGCACGGCCCACTTCATCCAAGGAACGGGACACCGGTAGATCATCTCCCCTGCCCAAGGCCGATATGGTGACAGGCTGAAATGGCGCGTAATTTTGCGCATCAATTTCCGTAAGATCGATGCCATCCAGCAGAACAAAATCTTCACCCACGAAATGCTTGTCGATTTCCAGTTCGGTCCCGCCCAAACCTCTCAACAGATGGGATAATATATATCGGTCATTCCCGATCGGTGCGGCGGAACCAAATTGCACTATTTCATTACCGATGGCAGCGATATTTTTACCAGCCAGCAGCTGCGCATGGTCAGCATCGTTCAGATGCATATTGCTGTTGTGCATCTGAACCTGCAGGCTATTTTTTCTGTCAACTATGTGTGGGCCACTGGCTCCCAGCGGTTCCAGTGCGGTGCCGATCCTCGCGGGAGCCGATATCTGATCGATAAATTCATTGGAGACGCCATCGGCACCAAGCGCAAACAGCTCTGCATTGCGCCAGCCCAGATCACCAGCAGCTGCGGCATATAATCTGGAAACGTCAGAAACCTGCATTGGTGCATCAATAGCAAATGGCAGATCAACCAGGGCCAATCTCGTCGCCCCCGCCAATGCGTCCAATTCCCTCACCGGGCGGCCACTATCAGTTGTTCCTTCGGCATCTGGCAATGCATCACCGGCTTTTGACAGCACAAGGCCAATACTGCCTCTGTTCAACTCCCAATTCCGCACCAGCCAGATATCACCGCTATCATCCCAACTCACAAGCGTACCGGGTTTCAGGGAAAGCGCAGTGCGCAAAACATGCAACTGCGCGCTGCTCCGCTCCTGATAGAGCGACCATAATTTTGCCCGGGCGATATTTTTAGCTTGCGACGATCCCATAGCTGCAGGAAAATCCTGATCGCGGATCACCCGGCTGTTCCCGGGTCGAAACGCATTTTGCATGCCGGATTGATAGTCCCGCTCGGGTTCGTAATAACGCAGGGCATGCTGGCGAGCTATCTTCGTTTCGGCCAGTGTCTGTAGTTCAGGCCGCGCAATCGGCTCTTTATTGTGGGTTGATACAATCTGGTCGCGCATCGACAATATCTCTGCGCCCGGTTCATACTGTCGCCGCTTTGCAGACAAAGTGTCTGAAACAGCTGGAAACGATAGCGAAAAGCTCTCGCTGATCGCTGCCAGTACCTCTCGGCGATCCTGACCGGCGGCTGCGAAACCATGAAGGCTTTCATCTATAGACGCATCAACTCTGTCACCCGAAACATCATTGATAATGGTACCAAGACTGACGGTCCCATCATCCGCGATGACCTCAAAGGTCAGAGAGGGAATGCGGTTGCCATATTCCGTGAGATCCATATCTTCAAAAACCGCCAGCGCCATGCCGCGATAGGCTGGCGTTCCGCCAGCAGCTTCAGCGCTGGCAATCAAACCATCAACAACTTGATCTTCACGACCCTGGACAAAACGGAATCCGGTTTCGGTTTTAAAATCACCCGCACTGCCGCGGAAAATTTTACCATCCGCCCAGATGCGGCCAATATCCTTGATTTCTCGGCTGGACAGCGCCACAGCCAAGCAAGCCGAATAACTGTAAGTGGTGCTGCTTGGGCGCCCCTTGCCGCCGCCATTTGATTCGCTTGCTTCCTTCAGATCAGTGGCCCAGATCACCGTCCCGGCCACCCGCATCTTGCCGTATATACGCGGGATCTGCGTGCCATAGCTGGAGGTTTGCACGGCCAGTTCCTGCAACCGGGGACCTTCCCGTCCCTTGGGTTTAAACAGGATACTCTGGTCAACTTGCTGGCCCAGAAGCGCGCCAAGAGCTCCCCCTACCGGACCGCCGACAGCAGTACCGACGGCTGTCAAAACCAAGGTTGCCATTCAATCCTCCAAAATTCTGAAAATTGTTTTGATCGGCCATGGGGCTTCACCCGGTGTGAAAACCACCTGACCGATACCGGCATGGGCATGGACGAAACCGCCACCGGTTCTGATCATCAGATGCCATTGCACCGGACTGGGCCGGGCCAGCGCGATATCCCCCTCCCTCAGCGGCTCGCGTGGCTGCATGGCTGTAAATCCCGCGCGCGTCATCACCTCCGAAATTTGCTCGGCAGACCCGCTCCGGATGGAATAGCCGGTGGGGACATCACAATCCATATCCGCAGCACTGAGACACTCCGCAGCCATTCCGATACAATCAAGGCCGTGTTCAGCACTCCGGCCATGAAGTCTGAAGTTTGTACCGCATAGCGCCAATGCCATCTCGGCGATCATCGCCGGACGATCTGTTTCCGATTTATCTGATGTCATGATCATGCTCCGGGGTAGCGGGTGAGCAGGTCATTGCCGGGCAAATAAGGCTCTCCGCGAAAATTAATGCTGTTTTGAAAGCGGTCCCGACAGGTGGCAAAATTCTTGTCACAGCCGGCCGTAAACAGCGCTCTATCGCCTACGGCCATAGGCCGAATTGTTTGATCGGCCAGCCGGATCGCGTTGCCCTCTCCGCTGACAATTGCGAACCGCAGCCCACAATTTTCACCGCTCAGCCAGCGCAATTCGCCATGGATATAGTCCGCCGCCTGCCCTTGCAGGTCGGAGAATTCGAGCTGCGGCTCCAATAGTTGCGTGAGCGTCATCTCGGCCTGATGCACAGCGAGGCTGACCTTGCAGGCACGGTCACCCAACCGGGCGCGGCAGGTCGGTGATGTCAGCGGCGCGATTGATTCATCGAGAAAAGAAGTGCCGCCGAGCATCTCTACCCGAAAAGTATCACCGGATCGTGTAATTTCGCCGAATTCACCGCTAATAAGATGGAGCGGTTCGTCTTCCGGACTTTCCCAGTTGACCAGATATATATGCAGCTGCGCGCCGTCCCAGCGCCCCGCGATCAGGTCCGCTTCGGCAATCGCCGTGCTGGTCATCGCGCCTTCGATATCAACGCTGTCCATCTCAAGACTGTCGGACAGCGCGATAGTCGAAGGCACCATTCCAGGAGCAGCACGGTATCGCAAATTGTCGATCACCAGATCACGGTCATGCGACACAAATCCAATCGTAACGCCATCTGCCCGCTCCAGCCGCCACGCATAGCAGCTGGTCGTCAGCGGCAGGTCCAGCCATGTCAGACTCATGATCCTTCCCGCACTTCGATAAGGCGAATTTCCGGTATCTCGCCGGCCTGAAATGTGCCGGCGCTGACGTCCAGCCTGTCCTCGGCAAAACGAACCGGTACATCGAACAAAAAACCCGCAGTGACCTCGCTCGCTATCGCCGGTGGGTCATCGAAAATTATTTCGCCTAGCGTCCCGAGCGACCAGTTACTGGCAAGCATGCCATCTACAGCGACGAGCAAAGATGACGGCTCCGGTCGGGTAATCAAGCGTTGCTGCGCCTCGCTGCCATCCATTCCATAGCTTTTGATCAGATGAAAACGCGTCTGCTCGCCATCACCATTACCGACGACCTGATCCAACATTGTCGGCGGATCAATCATGGCGTTGCTGCTATGATCATAGGGATCGGTAAAACGAAACGCTTTCGCCGCACCGCGACGTGCACGGAAAAAGGCGATCAAGTCGCGTAATTCCTCCTCGGAGCGCACACCCGGCCCGGCATCAAATTCCAACCGCGCGTCGGCCCAGTCGCTATTGCGCTTTTCGTGGCCGGAGAGGGTGGTCACAACATCGGTTGAAAAGCGCGGTGAAACCGTTGCACCGCGTCCGATCGAAAACGGAAACTGAACATCATCAAAGGCGTTCACGTCATCCTCCTGTTCATGAAAATAGGTAAAACCGTCGCGCGCCACCTGTGGCATTGCCCAGATGAAAATCTCTGGCGTGCCGCGTGTCCGGGCTGCCTCGACCGCGCGGGTCATGTTGGCCCAGATGAAACTGTTCTCAGCAGTCAGCACAAAGCCAGAGAAATAATGCTGTTGCTCCATCGGATAGCCGAGCCGATCTGTCGCCAAATCAATACCGCTCCGCGTCGCGGACTGGTCGCCCGCGATCACCCAGTCATAATCTTCCAACTGCAATATGTCGAAAGCGGGACTGGCCCAGCCGACAGGCAGATTGGCACGCTTTGCCTCGGGTGCATCCTCATCCAATATTGTCGGCAGATAGGCGAGCAAGAGCGTCTCTACCGGTGAGCCCAAAGCCTCATCCTTGACTGCGGCGATCAGGTCCGCCGTAGACTGCGCCAGGATCGACCCGGCCTCGTCCAGCATCGCGGTTTGTGACGGTGTTTTGGGACCCCGAATATCCGGGATGCTGACCAGCGTATCGCCAAATGCCGCTTGCGCCGCTGCATCATAAAGGCATATCTGACCGTCATCCGGCATCACCCACCACCATGGCTCGCCGACCTGAAACTTTATTGCCGCCCCCGCGTCCCGTGCGATCGCGGTGAACGCTCTAGCGACCGCTTGCAGATACCCCATGGCCGCTGGCTCAGCGGGCGATAACAAAGTGGAGGGCGGCACCCAGCCGGTCAGCGCCGGATCACCATTTTCGGCGCGCTGTTTCCAATTGTTCCAGCAATGGGCGTCGAACAATTCGTAAGACAGCGAAAATATGACGGTGAAATCCATTGCCTCTGCGCGCGTAACAAAATCACGATGCCAGACTGCACAGGGTTGATTGATCGCGGGAAATTCTTCCCCCGGTTGCGGCACAGACAGGCTGACATAAAGCCCCGGTCCATTGGCTTCGAGCCGGAAATAGTGACTCATCCCGACATAATGATTGATGGCTCCGCGATAACCGAGCGCACGGATAGATCGCAGCAGGCGTTCGGGTGTCTGGTTGAAACTGTCATCATAGCCGGTCGCCATTGAAAGCCCGTTTTCCGGCACCATGACATCACCGATTTCGAGGACTGCGCCGCCGCCATCGGCCGTGATCGCACTCATCTCGACCCAACCAATTTGCGGTGTGGGATATAAGGTGCCCGTGCCATCATAGTCTGGCGGAATGATCGATATGAACAATCGATCAATATCATTCGGATATACGGGATCCGCTTCCCCGGGCAGCAGAAATCCGCCATCAAGACTGGAAAATTCCAGACTGATATCGGCGTCAGTCGGCGTGCCGGTGGCATAGTTCCACAACCGCACGTACCAGGCCTTTGGATTGCCCAGCGCATCACGGCCCTCGATTGTCAGCGTCGGCCCATTGACCTGATCCAGCGGCATGATCCCGGACGAATGCCAATGAAAGCGCAGGCTGAGCCGCGCATAATCATGGCTTGTTTCATAAGCCAGCAACGGATGGTCGAGCGTGTCTTCGCTCTCCCAGATCAGTCCCGCGAGATCATCCGAATTATAGAAAACCGCATCGACCCGAAGTGCGTCCGGCGCGGTCGTCACGACCGATGCCATCATCGGGCGCGGAAAATTAACCGTCCAGAAGCGCGGATCAAAACGCTGGATGAAATTGGTTTGTTGCGCGGTGCGCTCTTTCGCTAGCCAAAATCCCATGGTTCATCCCTCCCGATAGGCCAATGCATTACGCACAGAGCGCGCGACCTGACGGCTGGAGCGGCGCATCTGGTCAGGCGCACTACCCTGCCCGTTGTCTGAAATATTGATGGTGAGCTGAACATTCGGCGTAGCGGCCAGTCCGCCACTTCGCTCTATCCGCCCAGCGGCGGTCGGCACAAAAAGCTCCGGACCCTGTTCCCCGACCACGTAAGCACGGCCGCCGGTCACGGGTCCACCGGTTGCCCTTCCCGGTGCACCAAGGGCAGCGCCGAGGATCGACGTCCCGATACCCAGCAAACCCCCGCCGGAACCCATACTGGAACCGCCACTGAGCAAGTTTCCAATGCCGCTATTCACGGCGGCATTGGCAATATCCGCCAAAACGGACAGCGCGACGCCTTTCAGGTCTTCAAAACCCAATGATCCGCTGCGGATCGCCCGGCTGAGGCTTGTTTCAAGGGCGGAACCGGCACGTTCCATGCCGCTGGCCAACGGACCGTCCAGCTGCGCCTTCATGTCGGCCACATCTTTCGCAAATCCCGCAGTGTCGGCGCGTACAGCTATGATCAGACGTTCGATTTCTTCATCCATGATCGAGAGTTTCTTTCAGTGTATCGAGTTGAGTTTTGGTGAGCGGTTCGGGGGACTGATTGTCGGCCGAAGCAGCGAAAGAGGCACTCAGGATCGCAGTCAATTCGGCCGGGGTAGCGTCCCAGAACTGATCCGGCGTCCAGCTGAACTTAGCGGGAATGATGCCGGCCAAGCGGGATGCCGAGGTGCGGAAATCATCCGTCATGCAACAATCATCGCCCCTGCAATATCTGTTTGAGCAATATCTTCAGTGGAGGCGTGATACCTGTCAGCCCCTTCGCCATCATCGCTTCACTGAAACGTTCACGGGTCAGATCTTTCGGTTGGTTCTTGATCACGTGCCAGAACAACCCGGCAATTTCCGACAGCATCAACCGTCCATTTGCAGCCCGTTCGACCAGATCAAAGAGCGAGCCGAGTTCCTCTTCCGCCGCAACCAGCGCGGTGAAGCTAGGACGCAGAACCAGCCGCTGGCCATTGACCATCAATTCCGCTTCGCCGCGCAGCGCGTTGGCGCGATCAGACATGAGTTACTTCGCCTGAGCTTTCCAGGCTCAGCGTGTAACTGCGCTCGCCATTATAATCGCCGCTATAGTCCAGCCGCGTGACGAGGAAGTTCCCACGCATGCTGTCACCGCCTTCGAAGCTGAGTTCATAGGCGTCGATGACGCCCCCCAGCGCATGATTTTTGATCCGCATTTCTGCATCCGAGCCAGTAAACACACCGGCGCCTGATACTGATACGGACCGCACACCTGCGCCGGATAAAAGCTCGCGCCAGCCGCCGCTATCCTTGCTGGTAATCGCCACCGGTTCACCATTGACTGACAATTGCGTTGTCCGCAGACCGGCGATGGTGGAATAGCCCACCGGGACTTCGCCATCGCCAATTCTCAGGAGGAAAGCGCTGCCTTTTTCTGCTGCCATGATTTGGTTCCTTTTCTGTTTGTTTGAAATTGTCTCGCGGGAGGAGAGCCTTTGTTGATTCCCTCAGGCGCCGGGCGCGGGCATCCGCCCGCTTGGCTTTCCTCGCATAAGCGAGCCATTAGTATTTGGCGCGCGGTCGCGCTTGCCTCCGCTTCGCGTCGGATCAGCGCGACCTCCTGCGCAACGTTCAAGAGCATCGTCCGAGCGCAGCGAGGCAAGGGCGCCAAAATCAAATGGCGTCCGCCGCGCCTTATGGCGCGATAGCCAAGGGCACGGATGTGCCCGCCCGGCGCCTGAGGGAATCAACAAAGACTCCTCTCCCTCACGCTCTCAAAACCCGTGCGCGATACTCGATCAGACCGCTCCACGGGCTTATCGCATTGCGAAGGATTCGCGTGCGGCGGAAATCGAAGGTCACAATCTGCCAGCCATCCGGATCTTCCAAACCTGCCTCCAGAGCCTCTTCTACCAGCGCCATTGTCCGGTGAAGCCGCGCCGCGCTTTGTCCATCATCATGAACGGTCAGCGCTAGGCTAAGCTCACGGCCCGCACCGCCTTTGAAGCTCCAGTCCAGCGAAGCGCCTGTTGTCAGCGCAACATAGGGGAAGCGCGCACGCGGCGGCGGGCCATCATAAACGCCCTCGATTTCGTCCATCAGGGGTTGATGCGCATTCAGCGCCGTGACCAGGCTGTGCTGCACGGCTTCGACAGCACCCGTCACCGGACACCGCGCATCAGAAAGGCGACATCGCGCAGACTGCTATTGCCCAAAATTTCCACACCCAGGTCGGGGCCGGAAATGGCGACACCATCACTCGTTTCTTCTATCGTCAAGTCGTCTGACAATTCTTCGGCAAGCGCTGTTCCGATATTTTCCCTCGCCTTTTGGATTGCCGCATCAGCCATATTCCCGGCCTTTTGTTTTAGCTTTTTCACACCCGTTTCTCCTCGGCTTGCAGGAAGGTTCTTGGAATGAACCGGTGATCGGAGGATACCGAGCGAACGACCATCTCACGGCCAGCCCAGATCAATATGTCACCGGGTCGAACGGCATTGGTCTGGCGCAAGATGAAGCGCCAGCGCGGCATGGCCGAACGGCTGCCCGCGTGCGCTTCGTCTCCTGTGCCCAGCGGTTCTGCGGCAGCGCGAAAAGCGCCAACGGGATCGTTTTGTTCGATCGCTGATCCGGCGCTGTCGCGCTCAGACGATTGACGTTCGATATGGATTTGCTCGCGCAGCAAGCCACTGAACTCCAACCAGCCGGTTTCAGGCCCGCTCATGCTACCCTCATCCGGCGATGGGGCTGCCAAAGAGCTGTCACCGCACTTGGCGGACCGCCGACGTCCACACCATCACGGTGTGAATAGAGGTGACCAGCAAGCCGTACGACGCCTTGCCGCAATGTTGTGGGCACACTCGTCCAGTCTGCCGCCAGACCTGCTTCATAGGTGACTGCAATGCGCGTAATGCTGGTAACCGGATGCAGTTTGATCCAACCGATACCGTCACTGTCAATATCAAGGGCATAGTTCATTGATGGCACAGGGGTCAGCATGCCGTCAGGTGCGACAGCTTCGACCAGCGTGATCGCCTGCACAGGATGTTTTTTCAGTTTCTGCCATTCTGCACGCACCGGCATCCGGTCACGCACCGACCGTGCTATCAGCACCTGGCCGATGAAATTTTCACATAGGCGCGCGGCGCTGCGCATCAGCTGGGCGATCGCCGCATCATCTTCGTCATGATTGAGGCGCAGAAAACCTTTGACCTCTTCGATTAATTCCATTGGCACAGGAGGCACGTCATCAGGAGGATAACTCACTTGGGTAGTGTCCTTTCTAACAGGATTAAGGGTGCGCCCGTGCAGGGAAGACTGATCGGCACGGGCGCGCGTCGTCGCGCGGAGGCACGACGATGGGAAGAAGCTAGCTCGCGCTAAACTGCATCAACTTGATTGCTTCGCTGTTCATCACCTGCCCACCGACGCGTTTGGTAGCGTAAAAATGGACAAACGGCTTGTTGGTGAACGGATCACGCAGGATGCTGGTAGCGCTGCGCTCTGCAATCAGGTAACCCGCGCGGAAGTTGCCAAAGGCGATTGACAGGCTATCTGCCGTGACATCCGGCATGTCTTCTGCCTCCACCACCGGATAACCGAGCAACATGTCAGGTTGACCCGACGCCAGAGAGGCCTGCCACAGAAACGCGCCATCGGCGGTCTTGAACTTGCGGATTTGGGCCAGCGTCGCGCTGTTCATCACAAAGCTCGCGCCCTGCCGATAGGCGGGTTTCAGCGCATGAACCAGATCAACGAGCGCATCCTCACCATCGGCCCCGGCAAAAGCACCTGCCGCGCCAGACGGAATATATTGCAGTGTCCCGAAAGCACGAACATCGTCCGGCTCGTCCGTCACCGGTGCATTCAGAAAACCGCGCGGTTGATTGACGCCAGAGCCACCGACAAAAGCCGCACCCTCGGCCTGCGCAAATTCGCGGGCAATTTCATCCGCCAGCCAGGTCTCTACATCAAAAGCTGCGTCGTCCAGCATCGCCTGCGACGCCGCGGGATTGGCATATAGCTCTCCAGTTGGAGGGGCGATCTCATTGAAATTGGGCGTGTCGGTTTCCGGCCTTCCGGCTGTTTCGCTGACCCAGCCAGATGGCGTGCCACCGTCAGTGACGAGCTTGCGATACCCCGCGCTGCCGGTTTGAACGACGGTCGCAATCGAACGGATCGGCGAGATGTCCTTGAGCGTCCGTCCGATCAATGCATCGATTTCCTGCGGCACCGCAAAGCCGCCTTCGGGACCGGATGCACCGGAAAAGCTTTTCAGCTCAACCCCCGCATGGTCGCCGCGGCGAAGATATTTTGCCGTAAAATCGCGTGCGGCGATAGAAGACATCATACCTTTCGTGCCGTGCTCATTCCCGGCCAAAACAGGTCGCGCAGAGGCTTTCGAGATATCGGTCATCTGGCTTTGCAAGCTATCAACGTCAGTACGCAGATCGGCAATCGCCTGACCGTGTCGTTCGGTTTCTTCTGCCTGCAGGACCACGTCAAACGACTCTTCTAACGGGTCGGCTTTCGTTTCGAGAGGGGTATTGGAAATTTCCATGATGTTCCTTTCTTTTGGGTAATGAAAAATCGCCCGATGTCGGACGGCGTAAATCGTTGGAGTAATTCTTTGATCGACAAGCAGCAGCGGACTTACTATCCCGCTGTACATGCATATGATTTCTGGCTTGGGCGCTTTGGCCGCCCTGTTCATGGCCTTCCCGCTCGCGGCACAATCTTCAACTTCTGCCCCTGAGACCGCTACGCCGGTCGCCGCAGAGAAAAAACCGATCCCGATTGTTTCACCGCCGCGACCGGCTAACCCGATCCTCAAAATGACCATAGCGCCAGAAAAACGCGGCGACCTGTCCACCTGCGGTGACAGGGATAAGCCGTCTCTCCAGTTTGTCGCAAAAACCTGTTGGCCGGTCCTGCAAGCCTATCAGGATCTGATCCGTTTGCAGCAAGCCAGCAAGGCGGCAATTTCCGCGCAAAAGAGGAACGCCCCCGATGCAGAAACTTTAAAAAACCGCGCGCTGACGCTGGCGATAAAGTCAGCAAAGCAACATGGCGGGGGCCGATGGCCAATGCAGGACGAGATCGCGCAAGGCTCCTATCGCTCGCTCATTGCGCTGCTCAAACAATTTGGCGATCATGATGCTGCCCTGACCGCATATGACGGCCTGATTGCGGTTGAGGCGCGCAGTCTGATGCGCGGTGGCACCGCGCGTCGGGGTTATATCTACAAAGACAAGAGCAAGTATCTCCTTGAGCTGGGCCGCCGCGATGACGCGCTGGCCAATTTCAAAGCGGCAGTAGCCTTGGCGGACAGTCAGCCGATCGACCTGATATCCAATGTCGAGCATGCCGAACTGATTGCCTATGACGCGATCATCGCGAAGGATGAAGACCGCGCGCTGGATGTGATCAACCTGTTCCTGAAAAAGACCGAGCGCCATAGCCGTCACCAGGATCTCGTCTATTATCCGGTCCGCATCCTGAAAATCTATATCCTCGCCGGGCGCGAGGATCATGATGGCGTGCTGGCCGAATTGAAAACGTTCAACAGCCTGGCGCGGCGCAATATGTGCCAGCAGGAAAAGCCCGTTGAATTTTATTTCCCGCAGGTCGTTTCACCGACCCAGAGCGATCCGCGTATTGCCGCCGAGTTGAAGACATTCGGATGCAGCGATGCGGTAATTGCCGCGATGGATGCCAATATGGCCAATGGCGTGCCTGCTTCCGAAGGGGTCAAACCGCTACCGGCCCGCTAGCTCTGCTCTCCCATGAATGGACCTGCGCCAGCGGCTGCATCGGGGCGGTGACCAGGGATATTTCCGCGACATCAAGATCACCGATGATGCGCGGCCCATGGCCAGTCGCCTGCTTGACACGATAGCCAAAACTCAGACCTTTTACGGTATTTCCCGCCAGCAGCATCGCCGCTTCTCGCCCGGCCCGGCTGACGGTCGACAGGGTTCCGATAACGCGCAAGCCGCGCTGGTCTTCACGGGCGAAGCTAATACTACCGATGCGGTTTTCCGGCCGGTGCTGCCAAAGTAGGGGCAGCGACAGCCCCTCGGCGAGCGTGCCAAAAGCACCCGGCCGAATGATATCGCCGCCTCGGTCGATACGATTGAAGATGGCGGCGTAACCGGCAAAGCGGATAGTAATCACGTTATCAGATTTCCGAACCCGAAGCGCATGGCGATCCCGATCAGAAGCAGCGCCAGCGCACCGCGAATGATCCAGGTGATCGCCGCTTTCCAGGCACTCGCCTTGGCATCGCGCCAAGCACGGAGCAGTTCGCGCAGCTCGTCAAGATCGTCAGGCGCCTTGTGATCGGCGAGACCCAGCCGGTCGAGCACCCGCTCTGCACCGCTGTCGGTCGCTTCCTCCACGATCGCGCGGAGCGTCACAAGGTCAGCGCCATCGCCTTCCGCCTGCGCCACCAGGCGGGCGAGCATTTCTTCGTTTTGCATTTTTTGATGACTCCTTTTTTGATTTCCTCAGGCGCCGGGCGCGGGCATCCGCCCGCTTGGCTACGCGCCATAAGGCGCGGCGGCCGGTCGGCCTTGCCTCGCTGCGCTCGGACGATGCTCTTGAACCTTGCGCAGGAGGTCGCGCTGATCCGACGCATCGCGTTGGCAAGCGCGACCGCGCGCCCGAGCTTATGCGAGGAAAGCCAAGCGGGCGGATGCCCGCGCCCGGCGCCTGAGGTTAAATAAATAAACTTCCCGCCTCTAATCTATTCCAAGACGGCTGCGTTTCTCCTCGGGCGACAGAAAATCCGCTTCGCTCACCTGCTGCCACAACCTTTCGCGGTCTTCCGACAAAGCCGGGATCTGATCACGGTCGATCGCCAGCTTCGCCTCCGGCCACCAAGCTCCCAGCGCGACAGACAGTCCATCCAAGATCTTCCCGGCCAACGGCAGAATTGTCAGCCGCCACAATGCCCGGTTGGCTTCGCGGTAGTTGGCGTAGCTATTGTCCCCGGGCAGCCCGAGGAGCATCGGTGGCACACCAAAGGCCAGCGCAATTTCTCTCGCAGCAGCCGCTTTCAGGGCGACAAAATCCATGTCGGCCGGGGTCATGCTCATGCTCTGCCATTTCAGGCCGCCTTCGAGCAGCATCGGTCGGCCAGCATTACCAGCCCCGGCAAAGCTCGCCTCCATCTCGGCCTTGAGCCGGTCAAACTGGTCCGACGACAGGGCCGACCCGTCCGGTCCGGGATCAAAGACCAGCGCGCCTGATGGCCGCGCGGCATTATCGAGTAGGGCCCTGTTCCAATGCGCCGCCGCATTATGCACCGCCACCGCCTTAGCCGCTGCTCCAAGGCAGCCCAGACCATAATGATCATCGGTCGGGTGAAAAGCCTTGATGTGAATGATCGCAGGCCGTCCCATTTCATCTTGCGCGGCAAAGCGAGTCTGATGCTGGCCCGCGCGATAGACATAAGCGACCGGCCAGCCCTTTTCATCCGGTTCAATCGTTATCCGGTCGGGCCGCAGGGCAAACAATTCAGCCGGGCGCTCAACACCTTTGGCATCAGGCGCGCACATTATCTGCACATATGCATTGCCATGCAGTAAAAGATGGGCAGCGATGGTTTCAAGGAGCGATTGCCCCGCACTGCTTGCGTTTACGAGCTTTGCAATCTCATCCTCCATCGGCGCAAGCGGCGCATCACCAACGCCTTCAGCAACAATCCGCACCGCGCGCTGCGCGATGGCATTGTCGATATAGGCTTCGCGCACACGACCCTCATAAGAAAAGGGCGCTTCTCCGGAAAAAGCGGCTCCTCCATAGGTGCCGATATAGCTACGCCCCAAAGGTGGTTTTGTTTGCTGCCCATGTCCCTTGAAGGCGAGCGACAGATGTTCCCAAAATTTCATGTTTTGTGGTTCCTTTTTTATATTCCCTCAAGCGCTGGGCGGCGACATCCGTCGCCTTGGCTATCGCGCCATAAGGCGCGGCGGCCGGTCGGCCTTGCCTCGCTGCACTCGGACGATGTTCTCTAGGTTGTTCTCTAGAACCATACCGTCGAGGTCGCGCCCGAGCTTATGCGAGGAAAGCCAAGCGGGCGGATGCCCGCGCCCGGCGCTTGAGGGAATCAAAAAAACTCCCTCCTAAACCCGTACCCTTGGCTCTCGCTTCCGCCCCAACATCAATTCCGTCAGCGCATAGACAAGCGCATCCGCCCGATCCGGTGATCGCCCGGGCCCTTCATAAATGCCGCCAATCAACAGCCCGCACAGCTCATCCTCCAGGCGCGGGAACGTGCCCGCATGGAGCACCCGCCCTGCTTCATAAAGCGCCGCCACCGGCTCAGCCCGGGCTACCTTGCCGCGGGAGGCATGTACCAACCGGACCGGCAACGAAATATCTGCCGCCTGCAGCACCGACTTCACCATCGCACCACCCTGATTGGCCTCCGCAATCACACGGTCGGCGCCCCAGATCCGGGCCGCATCCGCAACCGCTCTCGCCCATGTTTCGGGGCTGGACTTCTCGACGCTGTTGTCCGCGAAAACCACCGCTTTATTGTCCGCACACAAAGCAGCGACAATGATCCCGCAGGCATCCCCGGTTTGTGAGGCGGGCGGGTCAACACCGACGACTACGCGAACTGCCTGGCTGGCTTCGTCGCAGACGACCCGGCACTCCTCCAGCATCGCCCGTGTCCAGAGCGCGCCTTCCAGTTCCTCGATCAGCTCGCCGTTCAGCTCCTGCCGCCCCAAACGCGTTCCGTCATAGTCGGCCTTCATCACCTGAATGAAAGCGGCAGGCAGGTTTACAACATTGTCTTCGGTACTGCCCCGCGTAATCACAGTGCCGCTATCTTTGACCCCACTATCCTTGACCAGCGCCCGTACCAGCGGCACCGGCCTTGGCGTTGTTGTCGCCGCTATTTTCGGTGCGCGGCCCAGCCGCAAACCCATTTTCAGATTGTCCCAGGTCGCCAGCGCCTGTCCGGCATTGTTGGTCCATTTGGCAATCTCGTCGCACCATGAATGACTATGCTGGGGCCCACGCAAACCCTCCGGTTCCGCTGCCGAGTAGAGATAAGCCTCGGCGCCATTCGGCCAGCGCAGACGCTTTAACGACGGCTCCCACAGTGGGCGGTTCTTTGGCGGAGCGATGGACAAAAGCCCGCTCTCGCCCTCCACCATCACCATCCGGGTCTCGGCAAAATTCGCACCAACCAGAGCAAGGCGTGCGCTGCTATCAGCCTCGGCAATTTCGCGGACCCATTCGGCCCCAGCCCGGGTCTTGCCAAAGCCGCGACCGGCCATGATCAGCCATGTGATCCAGTTACCGGCGGGCGCCAATTGTTCGTCCCGCGCCCAGTGATGCCAGCTGGCTTCAAATTGCAAACGGGTTTTGCGATCCATCTCGCCCAGAACAAACGCACGCTCAGTGTCTTTCAGCGCGCCAATCTCAGCCGCCGTTCTTACGTCACCTTCCATGCACTGCACCGTTCCTTTCGCGGTGATCAGGATCTTGTTCCACTGCCTTTCTTCGTCGCTGCTCTGCCCGAAAGGCGCGCAAACGCACGTTGATCTTTTTCAGCTTGTCCTCCAGCCTATCTTCCGGTTCCTCCTCCACCGCCTGTTCGGCCTGCGCCGCGCGCACCAGAGCCACGGTTTCCTTGTGCAAGCGCAGCAGTTGCAAGGCGGTTTTGTGATCATAGTCGCGCACCGTGCCGACATGCTTGCCATGATAGTAAATCTTGCGCTCCACCCCTTTGCGAGCGCGTTCCAGCATTTCCATTTCGAGTAACGCATAACCCTCTGCCAGCGCCTTTAGCCAGGCGGCGGCGAAATCGGGATCGCGCTCTCGCCAGAAATATAATGTGCCATTGGCGATACCTGCAACCGCGGCCGATTTCTTGATGCTGGACGTGATCGCCAGATGTTCCAGAAAGGCGCGTTGCTTGGCCGCTTTGTGGCCGGCGCGCGGGTCAGTACCGGACTCCGGAGCGATGGCGCCGGGCCGGGGGTCTTCATGTGTTTCAGCCATATCTATCCTCAAGCCCGGATCGCGTGGGATCGCGGGCATCAAAAAGGGCCGGCGCGCTGAAAACCCCGGGCCAGCCCCGTGGTGGGGCCAAACCGGTGTTCAGAGCCGGCCGGCCCGAATCACAATTTCTCGATGTTCCTGATATGTACCAAAACAGCGTGACGATGTCAAGTGTTTTGTGCCTATATGGTTATTAGTTGGATTTGGAGATTGGGGGAGCGGCGGCTGCTTTATCCCGAAAGGGGACGTTAGCTTGCCTAAACTGGATTGGCTGACTAGCGTCCATTGCTTGAGATAAGTAAGAGCGACTATATGAAATTTCCGTCTATCAAAATCGCCTTAGCTTCGTCGATATTGCTTAGTGCATGTGCGCCAACTCCTGCTCCGAGTGATGCGTCAAGCAACCCGACACTTTCATCCCAAATGACTTTGGGTGACAGCTTCTTGTCCGATTTCTATCAATATGATCGTGAGCTAAAGGCTCCAGGTGTCTTGATAAAAGAAGAACCCCTTAATCAAAGCCAGTCTAATCCCGGAGCGGCAAAAAATCTTCGATTGCTCTATTCATCAACTGACGGATTGGCGGGCAACCGCCTGCTACCAGTCTCCGGAGTATTGTTTTTGCCAGAGGGCACAGCACCGGCCATTGGTTGGCCGCTTATGGCTTGGACTCACGGGACCGTAGGGATCGCGGATATTTGTGCACCATCATGGAACGGGCGTCAGGAGCAAGATCGAAATCATCTCCAGTTTTGGCTTAGAAATGGATATGCAGTTGTTGCATCCGATTATCAGGGTTTAGGAACATCGGGAACGCATCCTTATCTCGCTACACGTCCCGAAGCCTATAGCAATCTCGATATTATTAGAGCAGTGCAATCAGCTGGTTTCCCAGTATCGAAAAAGGTCGTCCTCTTTGGACAATCGCAGGGGGCTGGCGCAGCAGTAGCCACTGCAGCCTATGCCTCTGAATATGCGCCGGATGTCAATATTGTGGGCGTCGTCGCAACAGGAGTGCCTTATTTTTCTCCCAAGGCACTGGTTGCCCTTCAAGAGTCTCGTCCACCGGATCGCGTCGATCCGATGCTCGGATACAATATGCTTGCCCTGTCTTTGGTTCAGCAGATCAATCCTGAGTTCAAGCTAGCTGACTATGTTTCAGAGGATGTCTTGCCGATTGCGCAATCCGTGCAAAACACTTGCCACAAAGATGTCAAAGCACGCGTTATCGCAGAGAAGCTGACATATAATCGGGTGTTCAAAAGGCCTCCCACTGAGCCGCTGGTGGCTGCCTTTTCCAAGATGGGATACCCAACCCTGAAACTGCCCGTTCCGACGTTTATCGGGACAGGCGGACAGGACAGAGATACCCCACCAAGGATGCAAGCCGCATTGGTTAAAGGGGCTTGCAGAGCAGGTTCTAATATCGTGTCAAAATTATATCCCGATCTGGATCATCGCGGTGTTGTTCCCGGATCAACCAATGACACACTACCATTTGTGCAATCGGTTTTTGCCGGAGAAGAACCCAAAAGCAATTGCGGCAACTTGCCATTTTAGCATGAACCGGATCAATGCCAATGTCCGCTTTTGCGCCCTTAGCGGACACGAAAGCTGGGTTAGATCAATCTGAACGGATGAGAGTACTGCAAACGGTTTGCTCCTGTCCTTAGGCTCTGTGAACCGGCATGATCGCCTACTGCGCCTCCGCCAATACCTCGCGGTAAATATCGGCCTTTTCATCAATCGCCAGCCGTTCTGAGCGCTCCAGCTTGATCGGCTCAGCCAAGGGTTTACCGGTGGCATCATCAAATAGCGGTGATTTCTTGAGCTCCGAGTTGAACCGCGCCTTGAGGACCCGGACCAGTAGCTGCCACAACATACTGGGCATGCTGGCGGTCTTGACCTTGCCGGGATCGCCTGCGCCGGATGGTATCGAGACATGCTCAACAGCCGATCCCAGCACCGCATCGGTTTTTCCCTGATCAAAGGCCGACAGGATCAACGAGAGAAACGGAAAGCGCGTGGAGCTGAGCGTATTGGCAATCGGTGTTTTACAGCTCGCGCAATACCAGCGCAGCAGCGGCCCGCCGGTCACGGTCACACAGGCAAGCTTGTCCTGCCCTTTGCTGATGGTGAATTTCGATGAATCCATCTGATAGACATGCGTCCCGGCATGGTCGTCCAATATCTGTTTTTCCCTGCCCAGATAATGGGCAAAGGCCTGACAATCATTGCAATGGCAAACCAGACGGCGGCCATTTGGCGGAGAGGATTCGCGCACAACACCTTGAATGGCACCGCATTCACATTGAAATTCAAGAGTTTGTGGGGGACTGGTGGTGGGAGTCATAAGTCATCCTGATATCGGGGGAATCGCTGTTTAATATAGACGCCGCCCAAAATCCTCCCCCTTTTTTGCAGGTACGTGATGCGTCTATTCGACCGCTCGCCGAAGCGCGCTGCACGTGACAAGGAATTATAAAGCCTTCAACCCGGCACTCTCGATGACCTGAGTGCTAATATATTCCTCTGCCATTTCGGCGAGCTCGCGCCCCAGATGCCAGTCAAGAATTTGCATGTCGGGAATGATCGGCGGATTCACCAGCAGGTCCTGATCGCCGAGCATTTCTTTCGATGCCATCCGGCTGGCCACCACCATCGACCGGGACATGATCTCGACTATCGACGGGAACTCCGCCTCCCGCTTTTTGCGTAGCAGCACGTCCTTCATCAATGTCCAGCGCCCACGGATATCTTCATATTCTACATCGGTGCGCCAGATCTCGTCAGGATCGCCCAGCGACACCACGATATTGGGACCGGTTTTCAGGCCATGCATGACCTTGACCGGCACATTGTCGAGCACCCCGCCGTCGACAAGAATATTGCCATCGCTATCGATAAAGGGCGGCAATATGGTCGGCAACGATCCCGAAGCACGGACACATTCCCACAGCGGCCCGCGCCGATGGACGTGCAGGCCATTGGTCGACAGGTTGGTAGAAACGCCAAAGAAATTTATCGGTTGATCCGCAATATCCTTGGTCCCGTAACGCTGGCGTAACTCGGCATCGAACACGGTTGGGTCGAGCAATGAGTAGAGCGGCAGGGTCAGCCGCCGCATCGCCTTGGCCTTGATGAACATCGCTTCCATCTGGTCGAGAGTCTCTTCGACCGTCATCCCGCGGGCAATAGCACCGCCCATCGCCGCGCCAGCACTGGCTCCGCCGATAAAGTCGATCGGAATATCGGCCTGTCTCAGCGCCTGCACGACACCCAGATGCGCGCAGCCCAGCGCCCCACCGCCGGCAAGGACAAGGCCGACCGCACGGCCCGTCAAGAAGCGGGCAATCTTGGCGAAATCGGCATCGCTATCAAGAGCGACATGATGATGCAGTTTCGGTTCGCGCGGATCGATCCAGGCCGCGCTTTTGGTGATCGTTTTGTCGGCCTTCTCCCGCACCAGCAACAGGGACCGCTGCGGCGGAGCAATCCAGCGCATTGCCGTCTGTTCCATAGCATTGGGTTCGGGTTCGGCCCGCCCCGGACAGCCGACCATGACCAGAGCATCGGCATTGCGGCAGACCTGACCGCCCCATTCCTCCGACCCGCTACCGTCAATCAGAACATATGCACCCTTGGCTTCCTGCTCCGCCAGCCAAGCCTGATAGGCCGCACCGTCGGAGGCTTCATTTGTCCCCTGATCCACTGCGATTATTGGGGTATCGTCTTTCAACACCGCTTCAAAGGCGGCCGCTAACCGCGATAGTAAGCCGTCGGGCAATTGGCTGGTTCCGGCAGGTAGCAAGGCAATTACACGCGGCGTTCCGGTTGATACCGATGCCGTGCGCGCCGTGGCGACGGCAAGGCGCTCCGATACCAGTTTCAGCATCGCCTGGGTCAGTTCCGGATGATCAAGGGCGATATTGTCAAACGCTTGGCGCGATACTTCCAGCACAACCGAATCGCGCATCGCAATCACATCGGCGGTGCGCTTGCCGCCCGCGAAAAAGGCCAGTTCGCCGACCGCTTCTCCGGCTTCGATATGTGCGACAATATGGACCTTGTTGACCACCACGCGGAACCGGCCGGATTCGACAAAATAGAGCGCGTCGGCGTCATCGCCCTGCACGACGAGATTTTCGCCACCTGATACGGGCTTCAGCGTGGACACCGATTCCAGTGCATCGAGCGCCGCTTCCGACACGCCGTCAAATAGCGCGTGGCGGGCCAGATTTGGTCCGGAAACCGGTGTTTCAGTCATGTCGTCCCCTAGGCGCGACCCCGTTCAGGCTGTTATCTGCCCTTCTGTGTTGATAATCAACGCTTATTCATTCTCAACCCAGCGCGCAGATCAAACCGCGACTGGGTGCAACCTTGTTGGCCAGCATTTCGAGATAGGCGCTTTGCAAGGCATCCTGCCCTGAGAGATGCTCAACCGAAAGATGACCTGCCACGCTGGCGACAAAAGCAGCAAATTGCTCGTCCACCATGGCGCGGAACGTCGCCGGACCAACTTCTTTCATTAGCGTTTCAGCCACTGTTGGCGCGAAAAACAGCACCGGCGCAGGGCCCTTCAGATCACCTGTACCCTTGCGTTCCTCAAAATGAGTGGCCCCCACCATGGAGCTGAACTTCAGATTGGCATCCCAATGCGCGTGGATCGCGGTAAGCAACGCGCTGTTGCCGGCAAAGTCAACCGATACGATATTCTGCGATGCATCGGCGCTGGACAGATCATCATAGGTCAGCACCTCATCATAAAGCCCGGTTCCTTCAACAAACGCCTTGTTGCCGGCCGAAGTCAGACCGATGCGCTTGATATCGGGGCTGAGATTCTTGGCAACCACCGCCAGACCCAGCGCCGTTTTGGAAGATGCACTGGTGAGCAGCACCGCATCCGCGCCATGCCAATCGGCTTTGCGCATCATGTCTTCGATCAAAAAGCTGGTCGTGAACAGCGGCTGATAGAGCGCGCGCTCCTCTTCCATCTGCCCTACATCCATGCCGAGACGGTGATATTGATTGTAGATGATCGCCAGCCCTTGACGATGTTCGGCATGATCAACAAATCCTGCCTCGGTAACATTGCCCGGAGATACAACCAAGTGGCTGGCCATTGGCAGATAGCCGTAAACCCGCTCGCCAATCGCAATATCGGCATTTTGTGAAGCCACCACCTTGGCAAAGCCCCAGACCGGTACAATGCCCCAGTCTGCATCACCTGTCGGGAAGAAATTCCAATAGCCGAAGCCGTCACCGACCGCAGCATAGGTAATGTTATTGGCCGTCAGCGCATATTTCTCGATCTCCAGCAAAACCTGACCTTCGCCAAGCTCCGGCGAAAGTCCGGCGTGCCACTCGCTTTGCGGAAGATCCGCCTTTTTCACCCATAGGCTGCTTGTCTGGTCACTCATTTGGCTGCTCCATCTGTCAAAGAATCATCATATTGGTTTTGATTTTCTAACTTTATCATAGGCTTTCACGCGCGATTGGCAAAAGCATTTGCCAAAAACGGCGGGACTGCTAATCCTGTTGCGATTGTAATTAAATTACAGCCCGAACAGGGTGGAGTTTTCAGCGCCAAAATGCGCGATACGGGGAGAATTTGAGTGAGTACAGCGCCAGTTTCGGGGTTTGAAGCGGCTATTCAGCCGGTCACCAATGTATCGGACTTTATCTGGGGCGGGACCTGGAATGGCGAAGCGGTTATAGCAATTGCTGGTCAGCCAATTCCGCCGATGGTAATCATCCTGCTGGGCGCCGGTATCTATTTCATGATCGGTCTGCGCGGCTATCCGCTGCGCCGCTTGTTCCCGGCCCTCGCTGGCCTTTTCAAGAAATCCGACAGTAAAGGCGCGGGTGAGATTTCTCCCTTCGCAGCCTTGTCGACGGCCCTTTCCGGGCAAGTGGGTACCGGCAATCTCGCAGGCGTTGCGACGGCCATTACACTCGGCGGGCCGGGTGCGATTTTCTGGATGTGGATCACTGCTCTGTTCGGCATGGCGCTCGCCTTTGCCGAAGGGTCGTTGGCCATCCGCTTCCGCGAACAAGCCGAAGATGGCACTTATCGCGGCGGACCCATGACCTATATTACCCTTGGTCTTGGCCCGAAATGGACCTGGCTGGCAGTGCTTTTTTGTATCGGCGCCCTGTTTTCAGCGCTGGTTACCGGCAATGGTATTCAGGCCAACAGTTTGGGCGACAGCGCCAACGAGCTGTTCGGGGTCGAAGAATGGATTGGCGGTGCGGTTGCTGCCATCGCGGTGTTTGCAGTCATTATCGGCGGCATCAAATCCATCGGTAAAGTCGCTGAAACAATCGTTCCATGGATGGCTGCGGCTTATCTTGTGATGGCTTTTATCGCCCTGATGATCAACCTGCCTTATCTGCCGGAAACCTTCTCCCGCATCTTTGCAGGCGCATTTGGCTATGACGCCGCGGCCGGTGGTTTCCTTGGCGCGATGATCATGATTGCCATTCGCGCCGGTGTTGCGCGCGGGCTGTTCTCCAACGAGGCGGGTCAGGGTTCCACCCCGATTGCCCATGCTGTTGCACAGACCAATGATCCAGCGGCACAGGGCCGTTTTGCGATGATGGGCACGTTTATCGACACCATCGTGATTTGCACCATGACCGCACTGGTCATGCTGACGGTCGCTGGCGACTTTACCGTGACCGATGCCAATGGCGTCAAAACGGCGGTGGAACATGCCTGGCAATCCGACCTCAATGGCTTTGCCATGACATCGGGGGCTTATGGTGCAGCCTTCCCGTTTGAAGTGTTCAGCATTCCGATTGGCACGTTGATTGTCTCGGTCGCGCTGATCCTGTTCGTGTTCACCACCCTGCTCACCTGGAGCTATTATGGCGAGCGCGCGATCACCTATCTTTACGACCTGCTGCCCGGTGCGAGCCTCAGCGGCGAGAAAAAACTGCACTTTATCTGGCGCGTCTTGTGGTGCGTGGTGATCTTCTTCGGTTCCTTCGCACCCCTGCAACTGGTCTGGCGCTTGGGCGATATTTCGAACGCCGTTATGACGCTGCCGAATATTGTAGCTCTGCTTGCCTTGTCCGGCGTGGTCTTTGCCCTCGCCAAGGGCAACCGCACGGCTGGCACCGACCACGGCCGGGAAACGCCGAAAGAACTGCAAGAGGAAGTGTCGGGGGCAGCGGGGCATTAGGTTTTTGATTCCATCAAGCGCCGGGTGCGGGCATCCGCCCGCTTGGCTTTCCTCGCATAAGCTCGGGCGCGCAGTCGCGCTTGCCTCCGCTTCGTGTCGGATTGGTGGCAACCCAGAGGTTATATGTCTGGCGCGAACCTTGAGAGCATCGTCCGAGCGCAGCGAGGCAAGGGCGCCAAAATCAAATAGCGTCCGCCGCGCCTTATGGCGCGTAGCCAAGGGCACGGATGTGCCCGCCCGGCGCCTGAGGGTCAATAAATAATGCTCAAACGCCTTTACGAATGGATGCTCGACAAGGCCGGTCATCCACAAGCGACCAAGTGGCTTGCGGGGATCAGCTTTGCGGAGTCGAGCTTCTTCCCCATTCCGCCCGATGTCATGCTTGCGCCGATGTGTTTGGCCAAGCCGAAACGCGCCTATTGGTATGCTTTCATCTGTACCGTTTCGTCGGTGTTGGGAGCTTTGCTCGGCTATGCGATCGGCTTTTTCCTGTTCGAAACTGTCGGTATCGCAATCCTTGAATTTTACGGCGTGACCGACAAGTTCGACGTGTTTGCGCAGAATTTCAATGAACAGGGCTGGATTGTCGTCCTGCTCGCCGGGTTTACGCCATTGCCGTTCAAGGTGATCACCATTGCGGCGGGCAGCACTGCCATGCCGCTCTATATCCTTATCTTCGCAGCCATTATTGCGCGATCCGCTCGCTTCTTCCTTGTTGCTGTTCTGCTTGCCCAGTTTGGCGCACCGATGAAAGAATGGATCGACAAGAATTTTGCGCTGGCGACAACACTCGGCGGAATACTCTTTGTTGGCGGCTTTGCCGCGGTGAAGTGGTTGGTTTAGACGGCTGAAATTCGAAGTTTGTGCTCCGCACTTGATGCGGAGCCTAGGATGGATGTCCTTACGACCTACTCTAAGCTCCGCATCAAGTGCGGAGCACATCCCTTTTAACCCCACCACGCAATTTCTTCTTCAGCCCGAACAAAATATTTCTAGCGATATTTCGGACACTTGCTTAAACGCAAATGATGAGCACGAGACAAGTTTCAAATAGCAACGATCCTGTGATCGAGAATGTCAGCCAGCTTATCGAACCGATGCAAGGTGGGGAGAAGCCGAAAGACCAATGGCGCATTGGCACTGAGCATGAGAAATTTGTCTATTGTACCACCGATCATCACGCCCCCAGCTATGACGAGCCTGGCGGGATCAAGGACCTGCTGCTCGCGCTGCAGGAATTTGGCTGGAAGCCGGTGGAAGAAAACGGCAAAGTCATCGCCATGGCCGGAGACGACGGCACGGTCAGCCTGGAGCCAGCCGGACAGTTAGAGCTATCCGGTGCGCCGCTCGAGAATCTGCACGAGACCTGCAACGAAACCGGGCGCCATTTGCAGCAAGTCAAAGCCATAGGCGAAAAAACCGGCAAGGGTTTCCTTGGCATGGGCATGTGGCCGGACAAGACCCGCGCCGAGCTGCCGATCATGCCCAAGGGGCGTTACGGCATCATGCTGAACCATATGCCGACCGTCGGCAATCTCGGCCTCGACATGATGTTGCGCACCTGTACGATCCAGGTCAATCTTGACTATGCCAGCGAAGCCGACATGGCGCAGAAATTCCGTGTCGGTCTGGCCCTGCAACCGCTCGCCACCGCGCTGTTCGCCAATTCGCCGTTCACCGAAGACACGCCCAATGGTTTTGAAAGCTTCCGCAGCCACATCTGGTCCGACACCGATCCGCACCGCACCGGCATGCTGCCCTTCGTATTTGAAGAGGGCTTTGGCTATGAACGCTATGCGGAATATATGCTCGACGTGCCGATGTATTTCGTCTTTCGCGACGGCAAATATATCAATGCCGCGGGTCTCAGTTTCCGCGATTTCCTGAAGGGCGAATTGTCCGTCTTGCCCGGTGAGAAACCGACCATGGCTGATTGGAATGACCATCTGTCCACGGCCTTTCCCGAAGTGCGCCTGAAAAGCTTCCTCGAAATGCGCGGCGCCGATGGCGGACCATGGAACCGTATCTGTGCCCTGCCCGCTTTCTGGGTCGGCCTGCTGTATGATCAGACTGCGCTTGATGCGGCCTGGGACCGGGTCAAGGGCTGGAGCATGGAAGAACGTGAAGCCTTGCGCAACGCGGTTCCAAAACAGGGGTTGAGCGCGCCGCTGCCGGGTGGCGGCAAGCTGCTCGATCTGGCCGGGGAAATTCTCGATATTGCTTCTGCCGGCCTCACCGCACGGGGCCGCCTGAATACCAGCGGTGACAATGAAAGCGGTTTCCTCGACCCGCTGCGCGATGTAGTCGCCAAGGGCAAATCACCGGCTGCTCAGCTGCTCGATCGCTATCATGGCGAGTGGAATGGCGATTTGTCGCATATCTATGACGAGATGAGTTTCTAAAATCATCCAAAGACCTGCTTTAGACATGGTTTTGTAACGCAATTGCAACAGTTGCGCCGGATTCCGCACAATCGCGGCCTTTAACATCCCGGCAAACTTGACCATAGCGGCCTTGATGGTCAGGGGTTGCGGCGCGGGGAACAGGGAAGCTCTCCGAGTCCATTACCAACGCCATTGCCGGAGATAATCGTCATGCGCCGCATATCCGTATCTGCCATTTCACGTTTCGCCCTTGCTGGAGCTCTGCTCGCAGGCGGCCTTTCACAACCCGTTCTCGCTCAAGATGAAGCCGGTGCCGACGACGATCAGCTCGGCACGATCGTCGTGACCGCACAGCGACGCGAAGAGAATATTCAGGATGTGCCGCTGTCTGTTTCTACATTGAGCAACGATGCCCTGAACGCCGTGCAATCTGGTGGCAATGATATTCGCAGCCTCGCTGGCCGCGTTCCAAACCTTAACATCGAAAGCTCTTTCGGCCGGACCTTCCCGCGTTTTTTCATTCGCGGCCTCGGCAACACCGATTTTGATCTCAACGCATCACAGCCGGTTAGCCTCGTCTATGATGACGTCGTGCTGGAAAACCCAATCCTCAAAGGTTTCCCGGTATTCGATCTGGACCGGATTGAAGTATTACGTGGTCCACAAGGCACATTATTCGGTCGTAATACGCCCGCTGGTATTGTGAAATTCGATACGGTGAAACCCGGCGAAACAGGTGGCTACGCTAAGGTCAGTATAGCGCGTTTGGGGACATATCAGGTCGAGGGCGCAGCCGGTGTTGCTGATGACAATGGATTCTCCGTCCGGCTATCGGCGCTTTATCAGCATCGCGATGACTGGATCGACAATGTCGACAATGGCCCTGGCAATGATCTGGGCGGATATGACGACGTCGCTGCCCGTCTGCAACTGCAATATGAAGATGGCCCGCTCACCGCAAGGTTGGTTGGGCAAGTCCGCACAATGGACGGTTCCGCTATCGTTTTTCGTGCCAACAGCGTCGCAACTGGCAGCAACGACCTGATCGGTCTCGGTGGACCCGGAACAGAATTCGAGCGCGATTTAACCCGTTCGGACGGTATAAACTTTCAGAAGCTGAATAACTACAACCTCGGGCTGACAGTCGAATATGATTTCGGACCGGTTACGCTGACCTCGGTTACGTCTTATTGGGAAGGTGATTTGCAGAGCCGCGGCGATATTGATGGCGGCTTTAGCAACGATTTGCCATTCACCCCCCCAGGCGGGCCAGGTTCCATACCCTTCTCGGCCCAGACGCAGGATGATGTCCCCAGCCTCAACCAATATACACAAGAAATCCGCGTTGCTTCAAACAATGACGAAGGTCTTGGTTATCAGTTTGGTGGCTTTTATTTCAACGAGCGCCTCGACATTACGACGCTCGATTTCGGAGCCCCGCAGGACGTTACTCCCGCAGCGATTGCCCGCCAGCGACAGGTCAGCGAAGCCTTCGGCATCTTCGGATCGGTATTTTACGCGTTCGACAATGGTCTGAAACTGCAAGGCGGCCTGCGTTATAACGATGATCAGCGCGATTTTGTAGCTGGGCGGACGCTGGATACGCGGCCTGGCTTCCTTGGTTTTGGCGGACCTGTTCCGTTCCAGCGTACCAACGTGGATGCAAACTTGCTGACCTGGGATTTGAGCGCACTCTATGAAGTCAGCCCGGACATCAATATTTTTGCCCGCGCAGCCCGCGGCTATCGTGCACCCGCAATCCAGGGTCGTCTGGCCTTTGGCCGCACACTGTCGACCGCCACGGACGAGCGCACCATGTCTTACGAAGCGGGCATCAAAACCACCTTCCTGGATGGCCGCGCCCGGTTCAATCTGACCGGCTATTATTACAATACCGAAGATCTGCAGCTAACGGCTGTTGGTGGTGGTTCAAACTTTACCACTCTGCTAAACGCTGATGACGTCGAAGGCTATGGCTTTGAAGCAGAGTTGGAAGCACGCCCGGTGGAAAATCTGACTTTCACCGTTGGTGTTGGCTACAATGAAAATGAGATCAAGGACGATGATCTGGCGGTAGCTGGCTGCGGCGCGCCTTGTACGGTTCTGGATCCTGCCGTTGCGGGCAGCCCTGGTATTTTCTCGATAGATGGTAACACTTTGCCGCAATCGCCTCGCTGGACGGTTAACTGGACCGCTGGCTATAATATCCCACTTGGCAGCGGCGAGCTTTATGCCTTTACTGATTGGTATTACCGTTCGAAGATCAACTTCTTCCTGTACGAATCCGTTGAGTTTAGCGATGACAGTCTGCTCGAAGGAGGGCTGCGCGTTGGCTATCGCACAGGAAACGGCAAGATAGATATTGCTGGTTTTGTACGGAACATAACCAGTGATGAGTCAGCTGTGGGCGGCATCGATTTCAACAATCTAACCACATTTGTAAATCAGCCGCGTATATATGGTCTTGAGATAGGCACGAAGTTCTAAGCAGGCTTCCAATTGCCCCGTCATCTTGACTGGCCAGAACCGGCCAGGATGACGGGCATGGGGCTACCGGCTCTTCTCTAAAACTCAAAGGCGGCCTGCCCCTCTTCCTCGGCGGGCTCGCCTTCCGCTTCATCAACCCCCTCCAGATTCGCGAGCGTCAGACCTAATAACCGCACCCCATTTTCCACCGGCATGATGCTGGCCAGCAATTCGCGGCCAATATCGGCAAACTCGGCTTTGCCTTCGACATTGCGTTCGAGAGACTTGGACCGGGTGATCTGCCTGAAATCGGCATATTTGGCTTTCAGCGTCACCGTCCGGCCGCGCGATCCGGATTTTTCGATGCTGTTCCAGACAATGTCGATAATCTTCTCCATCGCTTCTTCCAGATCCGTGTCGCTGACCAGATCGCTGCCATAGGTGCGTTCGCCGCCAACCGATTTACGGATGCGGTTGGGTTTAACCTCGCGGTGGTCTACGCCGCGAGACGCGCGGAACAGATAGCCGGCCGATTTCCCGAAATGCTGGCGCAAAAAGTCCTCCGACTGGGCGCGCAAATCAGCGCCCGTATGGATATCGAGCTTGGCCATACGTTCGGCGGTTTTGGGGCCCACTCCAAAAAATCGCCGCACCGGCAATTGCGCAACAAAATCCGCGCCCTGATGCGGCTTGATGACACACATGCCATCGGGCTTGTTCTGGTCAGACGCGATCTTGGCGATGAACTTGTTGTAACTCACGCCGGCGCTGGCGGTCAGCTGCGTCTGCTTCTTGATCTCTGCGCGGATCATCTCGGCAATGCGGGTGGCATTGCCGATCCCCATCTTGTCTTGCGTCACATCGATATAGGCTTCGTCCAGCGATAGCGGTTCGACCAGATCGCTATGGCTGCGGAAGATGGCTCGAATCTGCCGCGACACCTCCCGATAGACATCAAAGCGATGTTTGACGAAAATCAGGTCCGGGCAGCGCCGTTTCGCGGTCACGGATGGCATGGCAGAGCGCACGCCAAATTGCCGCGCCTCATAGCTCGCCGCCGCAACGACACCACGTGCTGCCGATCCGCCAACCGCAACCGGCTTGCCGCGCAATTCGGGATGATCGCGCTGTTCGACGCTGGCAAAAAACGCATCCATATCGATATGGATGATTTTGCGAATGCCGAGCTGTTCCGTCATCGTTCGGTTTCAGCAGCCTCGCGGTATCGCTCCATCAGCGCCGCGGGCACTACCATACGCACCATGGGCGGGAAACTCGCCCGCGCGCCACAGCTGACATAGTTCATTATTGGGCTATCCTCATCACCGCGCAGCTGTCCGTTTCTATAGATTTCCATGCGCCCGTCATGATAGCGCATTACCGGAAAATTACGGGTCACCCCGTTTTTTTCCTGCGCGATGCCGTACCAGCCAGTCGCCCCGTCAAAGCGCAAACCCTTTACCCTGAGCCCGCAAATATGGGCATTGGCACCAATGGCATCGCCATAAGCTTCCAAACTGCCGTCCATGCTACGTTTAACCAACAGGCTCGCACGTGCTTCGCCGGCCAATATCGGCGTCAGTTGCCCGTAGCTTGGCGACTGTTTGATGTCATCGGTGAGCGGGAGAACATCTTCCAAAAACAAGGCTTCGTCTCCGGGCTTGAGCCAATCCTGCTCTCCCAGAAGCCCGATTAAATGGCCGACGCGCTGATCATAGATGCGGCGCAGACAATCGGTTGGATATTGTTCAAGTCCGCAAGCATCCCGCCGTTTCAGCCAGGCTTTCTGACTGGCTTTCACGCTGCGATCCCGTTTGAGCACCTCTTTGTAGAGCGTAGCAACTTGCCGGTCATAGAAGCGCATGGTGCTGTTATATTCGCCGCAAATCTCTTTCTCGACATCAGTCTTCGCTCTGCCGCAATCGAAGGACGGTGCGTCATTGTCCTTTGCCGTCAGCGCTGATGCCATCAGCACCGCCCAGGTTTCGGGCAGCACCATTACCTTCTCATCGCCGCCGGATATGAAAACTGGCCCCATCAGGCGGGCATCCTGAAATTGGGTCAATTGGCGTGGGCTGATGATTGTCTGGTTCAACACCACGCCGGCCAGATTGGCATCGTAAAAGCCAAAGCTGCTCCAATCGGAAAAGGCGAGATTTGTGACCTGCGCACTAATGCCGTTGCGTCCTATCGGGCAGCCATCGATAACTGTAATCCCGCAATCAAATTTAAACCCGGTCAGGTTAGCGCCGTCCAGATTGAGTCCCTCGACATCACCGTCCCAACCGCCATCCAATTTGCCGCTGCTCCAATCAACCGCTTTGGCATCGACCCGAGAAAAAATACTGCTGCGGATCAGGATATCCTGCATATTTGCGCCGATCATTCCGGCGGCGTCCAAATTTGATTTGATGAAACCAACGCCGGGCGCCTTCACCCCGGTCCAGTCCGTGCGGCGCAGGTCACTCTCCACAAAACAGATATTGGACAATTCAACGCCGGTGAAATCCCAGCCCGAAAAGTTGCCTCCTTCGATCAGGATAGTTTTGTCGCCCGCAGCCTTGGAATAGTCCGCCAGCTGCTCCGGCGAAGTGATTGTCGTGCCGTCATAGGTTTTCATCGCTTCGCCTGCGGCGCTGCCATAGATATCGCCATAAGCATATTGGCAACCGGGAATCGGCGGCGTTGGCAATTGTGCGATGGCGGGGTTGATCATGAACGGCAGAGCCATCATCATGCCCCAAAGCCACATCTTCATGTACTTCACGATCCCCAAAACTCCCTGTTCGCGTATCGGCCAATCACTATAGCATTTTCACCTATAGCCACGATGAATAATAGTTGCCATAGCCCGCCAGTGAGTAACAAATCTCTTCCTTTTCCAATGGGGCGCCTTGAACTGGTCATCATGATGGCCAGCCTGATGTCGCTCAATGCCTTGGCTATCGACATCATGCTGCCGGCACTCGGCCTGATTTCGGACGATTTTGGCCTGACCGGCGCGAATGACCGGCAATGGATTGTCACATCCTATATTTATGGCATGGCGATCGGATCGATCCTCTACGGCTCACTGGCTGATCGCTACGGGCGAAAACCGGTACTTTTGGGGACTATCACCATCTATGTCGGCTTTGGTGTTCTCTGTGCATTCAGTGAGAACTATAACCTCTTGCTTGGTGCGCGCTTTGTGCAGGGTCTGGCCGCCTCTGCCATGGGGGTTCTCGCCAACAGCATCATTCGCGACCGTTATGAGGGCGACGCAATGGCCCGAACCATGTCGACCATCATGATGGTATTCATGGTGGTACCGGTCATGGCGCCCATGTTGGGCCAGCTCGTGCTGGTTTTCGCGCCCTGGCAGGTGATTTTCATTGTCCTGTCGTCCTTTGGCGCATTGGCATTGATATGGGTGCTGATCCGCTTGCCAGAAACGCTTAGGCCTGAGGACAAAACGCTGATCAACATGGCGTCGGTAACAAGCGCCTGGAAGAGCGTGATCCTGCATCGCAACGCTGTTGGTCACGTTCTGGCCAGCGGCCTTATGATGGCTCCGCTATTCGCCTTTATCGCATCAGCCCAGCAGATATTTTCTGATACATTTGATGCAGCCGATATTTTCGTTTTCATCTTTGCCATCAACGCCATTGCCATGGCTTTCGGCAATTTCATAAATAGCCGGATCGTGATGCGATTTGGCGCGCGCCGCGTATCGCAAGCGGCGCTTCTGTTCTTCATCTTCGTGGCGATCATCCATTTGGCTGTCACGCTGTCGGGATGGCTTACCCTGCCGCTGTTTGTTGTTCTGTTGGCCGCTTCTATGGGTATGGTTGGCTTTACCGGCGCGAATTTCAGTGCCATTGCGATGCAACCCTTCGGCAAAAGTGCTGGCGTGGCGTCGTCCTTCCAGAATTTCACACGGTCCCTGATATCGGCCGCAATTGGTGCGGCCATTGGACTTCAATTTGACGGCTCCACATTGCCTTTGGTCATCGGATTTTTCCTTTGCGGCTGCGCTTCATTTCTGTTTGTCCTATGGGCAGAACAAGGCCGATTATTCCGGCGTGTTCAGGCAGTTGTAACCAAAGAGCCACTATCGCCGAAAGAATAGATATCTTAAAAATATATAGGGCAGGACCACATGAAACAGTCTCAGATTGCAAAGGCCGCTATGTTGATTGGCGGACTGTTGGTGACAACACCAGCACTGGCCTCTGGCTCGATAAATGGCAATTGGGTAACGCAAGACGGCGATGCAATCGTCAAAATCGGTAAATGCGGTAACACGGTCTGTGGACGGTTACACAAATATCTCGTCACACCACCTAATGGCGTGGACCAGAAAGATATCAACAATCCGAATAAGAAACTACGGAGCCGCAAATTGCTGGGTATAGCGGTGCTATCCGGTTTCAAACTGGACGGTAAAGTCTGGCGTGGGCGGATTTATGATCCCAAAACCGGGAAAAGCTATCGCTCCGAAGTGAGCCTGCGGTCCCCGTCAAAGCTGAAAGTGAAGGGCTGTATTGCCTTTTTCTGCCAGGGACAGAACTGGACCCGGGAGAAATAGGAAGGGACAATCACTCCTTCTCCATCGCCGCGATCCATTCGCTGAGCAAGGCAGCACCTTCTTCATGCACCAAAGACCGGCCAACTTCCGGCATCGCCACACCGGGCTCCAGACTTTTGAGCCGGTGCATCATGATACTCTGATCCGGCTCGCCCGGTGCAATCGCGAATTCAAATCCACCGCTGCCGCGCCCTGCGGCAACCGGGCGCTTGCCAACACCCAGATGGACCAGTGCTTCCTCTTCATAGGTCAGGAACAAACCCGAATTGCTCGCCGATCCCTCGCGGTTGTGGCAATGTGCACAGTTAATATCGAGATAGGCCCGCGCCCGACTTTCCAATGGCATACCGTCATCGGCATAGTCCGGTATGGGCGGATGATCACCGGCGGTTTTTTCGAGCATCGCATTACTGAGCAACATGTCCAACGTATCATGCGGCAAGTTGCGCATTTTCGGCCCGATCGGAACGACCGCTCCTGACAGAGAATGGCATTCCTTGCACTGGTTCTTGTTGGGCACGGCATAGCTGATGTCGCGCTTATTCCCGGAAGGGTCCGTGAAGCTTACCGGTATCCGTTTGCCCGCCACTTTCAGCGTAGCCTCAGTCTGCTCTGCATTCCAGACATAGGGCAAAGCAATCCAGCCATCAGCACGGTGCAAGAGCACCCGGGTTTCGAGCAACCGGTCTTGCCCGTCTATTTCATAGCCAAAGCTTTTGATCAGCGCGGAGCCAACCGGAAATTGGACTACACCATCACCGCCAGCCACCGCCTTTTTCCCGGCAGGGATATAGATATAGCGGTATTTCTCGGCATAGTCGGTGAATAGAGGGCTGTTGAGCTGATAAAGCTCAACGCCCTTGTTCGGCTGCCATCCCGCCTGGTCCTTGAAAAAGCCAAAGTCCGACAGTTTTTTAGGCATACCGTTTGCTGTAATCACCGCATCGTCAACCAGCGCGACAGGTGCAGTCGGCGCGGCGCTGACCGCGAAACCGGCAACACAAAGAGCAGTGGCGGCGAGAAAAGTGCGCATTATTTGAGTGCGGCCTCCATCGAAGCTGGCAATATAATAGGCGACAGTGCCGCGGCTTCGCCCGGACCTTTTTGCTTATGAAGCGATGGCTTGGCTTCCATGGGCGATTGCCCCACCTCAGTCAGGCCAAGATTGAGCACCGGCACCGCATCATTGACAATAAGCCCCTTCCCGAGCCCATCATAAAAAACCGCTGGCAATGCGCCGCCAAATGCCGCCGCGAGTTGTTGACCGCCTTCAAAATCAGGCGCAAATCCCGCGCGGCCGTAGACATTGTCCGCGATATAGACATCTCGCGGGGTTGGATCATAATTGGGATCATTGAATTTCTGCGTGTAGGCCACCACCATCACGTTGCTGGTGCCATTGTTAATCATGGCATTTTCGACAACCTGCACATTTCGATTGGCCATTACCATCACGCCGGTACCGGCCGGAACACTCGCAACGATATTACCTTCGGGTGCGAAATTGTCGGTGTTGTTATTGATGATTGCATTGCGCGCGACCAGCACATTGTGCCCGCCCATTTGAGGTAAATTCGGCAAGTCAAACACCAATATACCGCCGGTATTTTCGGTCACCAGATTTTCGGTGACTTCAGCATCAAAGCTATTCTCAATCTCAATTCCCGCGACATTTTCGATAGCGGTGTTGCGACGAACAATGATATTTTTCGACTGGCCGACATAGATGCCGGCATCAGAAGCACCCCGCACGACACTGTCCTGCACGAGGATATCGCTCGCCTCGACCGGATAGATTCCATAAGCACCGTTGCTGGCTTTCGGACCGCCGGTCCATTCCACGCGAACCGCGTGATAGACGATCCGGTCCGCCCCTTTGGATTTGATGCCATCACCCTTGCTGTCCTCAACCGCGAAATCGCGCAAAACGACATCATCGGAAGTGACCAGCAGGCCCTCGCCCGCTCCAAGCTGCCCCGCGAAATTGAGAATGCTCTTGTTCATTCCGGCACCGCGAACGGTGACTTTGTCGACATCGAGCGATAGACCATCGGTCAGTTCAAACGTCCCCGTGCCCAGCTCAACTACATCGCCTGGCTCTGCGAGAATAAGCGCTTCCTGAAGCCGTTCCTGCGCATCGGCGCCCGCCTCAACTGTAATGGTTTTGGCCAGCGCTGGCATAGTGCAGCACAAAGCTGTGGCGGCTAGTAACGTCCGGATCATCATTTTCTCTCCCATTTAAGGGGGATAATGACGCAATTTTGTTCCCTTGCCAATAGCATTGACAAGACTGTTAGTAATAGAGCTCGTCCGTTCTAAGCTGTTTTCTTTTCTCTAGCTGCCGAACGATCAACCTTCAGGCATCGTCCCGGGACGCAGATAAGCAAACATATGCGGTATGTAGTCCGCCTTGCCGAGTTCAACTTTCTCGCTGCGCAATATGGCATATGCGGTCATCAGGTGGAAATAAAACTGAACCAGCGCCCAGTCGCGAGCATATTGCTCTGCAGTCAAGTCGAAGATCATGCCGTTGGGCAATTCATGAGCGATGGGTCTGCCGGGGTCTCCATCCAGCGCGTCAGAAGGGAGGCCGTCCAGCAAGGCAAGCGTTTCATCAATCCGGGCTAGCGCATCCGAAAGTGAGCCGGGCTGTTCTCCGCCATTCCGGCCCTCATTGACAAGGTCATCGAGAGAGTCCGGAAAGGCCTTTCCCTGAAGCCGGTATATTCCTTCCTGCGCCTGCACGCAGATAAAGCGAACCTGAGTCGAAAGCGGAAACATGTCAGGTGCCAGACGCGCGGACAGCAAAGCCTCCGCATCAGCCTCCGGCATTTGTGCCTGCGCTTTCGTCAACCAGCCCGAGAGCGATTTTAGCATTTGCATATAAGTCGGGACGATGAGCTTCGTTAATGACATGAATGTTTCTTTCAATATCGGACCGCTATTGCTCTGCTAAAATCCAGTCGACTGCGGCATCCGCATGGATTTCGGTGCTGTCATATATCGGCAGGATATTCGCCTTGGTATCGATGATCAGGTCCAGTTCAGTACAGCCGATCACAATCGCTTCTACTTCCTGTTTGGCGATATTGGTGATGAAGGTTTTCAATGTCCGCTCGGAATCGCGCTTCACGTTGCTGAACATCAGCTCCTCGTAAATGATCCGCTCAATCTCCTCGACCCGGTCCTCATCTGGCGGGGTCAAGGTAATGCCCTTTCCGACCAATCGTTTGCGGTAGAAACCTTCGGTCATCACGTTGCGGGTGCCGAGCAGAGTGGCCGTCTTCACCCCATCTGCAACCATCTGGTCACCGACGCAATCGGCGATATGCAGGATCGGCACGCCCACTTCGGGTGCGACCTGTTCGTATATCTTGTGCATGGCGTTGGAACAGATCAGGATGGCCGTCGCACCGGATTGCTCAAGCCGTTTGGCAGAACGGGTCATCAAACCGGCGGCCGCATCCCAGTCATCATCCGACTGAAGGCGCGCATAGTCATTAAAATTCACGCTCTCAATCAATAGGTGCGCACTGGCAAAGCCGCCCAGCTTGCGCTGCACTTCGCTGTTGATTCGGCGATAATAGCTCTCGGTCGAAACCCAGGACATGCCGCCAATCAGACCAATTTTACGCATCAATATCGTCCCTGACAAAGTTGTCCGCTTTGCCGGAATCATATCCTGCTAAAGCGATTTGACGATATCTTCGCACATTTTCTTGGCATCGGACAACAGCATCATGGTCTGATCCATGTAAAATACCTCATTGTCCACGCCAGCATAGCCGACACCGCCCATGGAGCGCTTGATGAAGAAGATCGTCTTGGCCTTATCAACATCGAAAACCGGCATGCCGTAAATGGGCGAGCCCTTGTCGGTCTTGGCCGCCGGGTTCACCACATCATTGGCACCGATGACAAAGGCGACATCGGCCTGCGCAAATTCGCTGTTAATATCTTCCAGCTCAAACACTTCGTCATAAGGCACATTGGCTTCGGCAAGCAGCACGTTCATATGCCCGGGCATCCGGCCTGCGACCGGGTGAATGGCATATTTGACGCTGACGCCCTCTTCCTTGAGCATATCGCCCATTTCACGCAAAGCATGCTGCGCCTGCGCCACCGCCATGCCGTAACCGGGCACGATGATGACATTTTCCGCCTGCTTCATCATGTAAGCCGCGTCTTCGGCGCTGCCGCGTTTCCACGGACGGTCGATCTTCTCGGCCCCTTCTGATGGTCCACTGTCGGCACCAAAGCCGCCAGCGATCACGCTGATGAAGCTGCGGTTCATCGCCTTGCACATGATGTAGGAAAGGATCGCACCGGACGAGCCGACCAGCGCGCCGGTAATGATCATCGCGGTGTTGCCGAGCGTGAAGCCCATCGCAGCGGCTGCCCAACCGGAATAGCTGTTAAGCATCGATACGACGACCGGCATGTCCGCGCCGCCAATCGGAATGATCAGCAGGAAGCCGATCACAAAGGCAAGCGCGACAATGATCCAGAAGACCATCGCTGTTTCGGCAGTAGGCAGGACCGCAAAATAAGCAGTCAGACCAATAATACCCGCTAGCACACCGAGATTGATGACATGGCGCCCCGGCAGCATGATTGGCGCACCGGACATATTCCCGTTCAATTTCAGGAAAGCGATAACCGAACCGGAGAAGGTAATCGCACCAATGGCAACTCCCAGACCAAGTTCGACCCGACTGACGACCAGTATCTCACCGGCCGCGTCCAATATGTCAAAGGCGCCCGGGTTGAGATAAGCGGCAATACCGACCAGCACCGCCGCCATACCGACAAGGCTGTGAAAAGCCGCAACCAGCTGCGGCATATCGGTCATCGGAATGCGTCTTGCGATCACGAAACCGATCGCGCCACCAATGGCAATGGCAGCGCCGATTTCCGGCAAGCTGGCTATATCATGCGTGACCAAAGTCGTGACCACCGCGATCAGCATACCGATCATGCCGAAACGATTGCCGCGCCGACTGGATTCCGG
The DNA here is from genome assembly GCA_947493955.1 of uncultured Sphingomonadaceae bacterium. Lineage (GTDB taxonomy): Bacteria > Pseudomonadota > Alphaproteobacteria > Sphingomonadales > Sphingomonadaceae > Parasphingorhabdus. Next base: position 196,032 of record CANLSQ010000003.1, on the reverse strand, counting down.
CGAGGACAGCCCGCGCAGAGCCAGAATGAACAAAACGCCGGAGATAAGGTAGGCCACCGCGACCCATGGATTAACCGCTTCGCCGGATGCCGCCATTGCCGGCGTGGCAAAGAATAGCGCCGCTGCGCCCCCGATAGTTGGCCCCAATAATCCGCGCATTATTTGCGCTCCTTTTTCTTGTACATTGCGAGCATCCGCTCGGTCACGGCAAAGCCGCCAAATATGTTCACGCTGGCCAGAACAACGCCGACAAGGCCAAGCCATTTCGCTGTCTGACCGCCATCAGCCTGCGATCCCGCAGCGGCCGCAATCAGCGCCCCGACAATGATCACCGAGCTAATCGCATTGGTCACCGCCATCAGCGGCGTATGCAGCGCCGGCGTCACCGACCAGACGACATAATAGCCAACGAAACAGGCCAATACGAAGATTGAGAGAATTGATATAAAGTCCATTTTTCTGCCCTTAGCTCGCCAGAAGGCGCTCGTTCACAACTTTGCCGTCTTTGGTCAGCCGGATGCCCACCGTCACTTCATCATCATCGGGCAGCACAGGCCGTTTGGCCTCTTCATCCCAATAGGCACTGAGGAAATTATAGAGGTTACGGGCAAACAATGCGGAGCTATCCGCCGCCATAGTCGATGGCATGTTGTTCGCGCCGTAAATCTTGACGCCATGCTTCTCTACAACTTTACCAGCAACAGCGCCTTCGACATTGCCGCCTTGCTCAGCGGCCAGATCGACGATCACGCTGCCTGTACGCATCGTCGCGATCTGGGCATCACTTATTAGCCGCGGGGCCGGACGTCCCGGGATAAGCGCGGTGGTAATCACGATATCCTGCTTGGCAATATGCTTGGATACCAGTTCGGATTGCGCTTTCTGATATTCCTCGCTCATTTCGGTGGCATAGCCGCCGGTGCCTTCGCCTTCGATGCCTGCAACATCCTCGACAAAAATTGGTTTGGCGCCGAGCGATTGAATCTGTTCCTTGGTCGCGGCCCGCACATCGGTTGCCGATACCTGTGCGCCGAGACGCCGTGCTGTCGCAATCGCTTGCAAGCCGGCAACGCCGACGCCCATCACAAAACATTTTGCAGCAGAAACCGTGCCCGCTGCGGTCATCATCATCGGAAAGGCACGGCCATAGTGAGATGCCGCTTCGATCACAGCCTTGTAGCCTGAAAGGTTTGATTGCGAAGAGAGGATATCCATCGACTGCGCGCGGGTAATCCGCGGCATGAATTCCATCGCGAGTGCATCAATGCCAAGCCCCGCATATTCATCAACCCGCGCCCGCTCTCCAAAGGGATTTAGGCTGGCAACCAGCCATGCGCCCTTTTTCATTCCTTTAAGCGATTTGGGCTCCGGCCCCTGCACACCCAGAACAATGTCGGCATCTTTCAGCACTGCCGCGCGCGTACCGATACTGGCACCGGCGGTTTCATAGTCCGCATCTGCAATCGATGCAGACAGACCAGCTCCTTTTTCCACCGCCATGGTGGCGCCCAGTCCCGTAAACTTCTTTACCGTTTCCGGGGAAGCACTAACCCGCTGCTCACCGTCGGCGAGTTCTTTTAATACCGCAATTTTCAAGGATTATTCCAATCAGCTGACAATGAGGATGATGACCAATATCGTCACCAGGGCCGTGATGATCGATCCGATCTTCAGCCATGACAGAAAGCGGCCATATGTCTCTTCTGCCGATTTCATATTGTTATCAGAAGCCATGATTCCTCCAAATATTCGAATAAAGATTGTCGCTGCTCTAACCATATATATCGCATGGCTCAAGGCCCCGTAAGCCGATTTACCCTAATAAGAGTGATAGAAAATATCAGCAGGTCTTAATCCGGTCTTTACCCCTCGTTGCTACAGAAGTGATCCATTCTGGCACATATAGGGTAAAAATGGCTCAAAACGGCACGAAATTGCTGATGCTAATTGATGATGAACCGGCGCAATGCCGGCTGATTTCGGCTCTTGCATCGCGCGCGGGTTATCGCACGATCTTTGCGCGCGACGCCGAAACCGCAATTGCTACACTGGGAACACAAGATGGCATGATGCTGGACGCCATTATCCTGGACCATTGGGCACCGGGATCAGAGGCTACCGAGCTGATTACCGAACTAAAATCGCGCCGCCCTGCACTACCTATACTGATGCTGACCGCCGTTGGCTCGGTGACAGAAGCCGTTGATGCCGTTCGAGCCGGCGCGACCGACTATCTGATCAAGCCGGTTGCTCCGGAACAGATGTTGCAGGCTTTGACCACCGCTGTGGAAACCTCAAAGGAAGCCGGTGAGTTGCAACCGCTTAGTGAAAAAATCACGGCGCCGCTGGAATTTGAAGAAATTGTCGGAGCGGCACCGGCCTTCCGCGCGGCCCTTGCGATAGCGGCAAAAGCGGCCCGTGCCCGGGTACCTGTGCTGATCGAAGGCGAAGGCGGCGTAGGCAAGGAAGTCATTGCCGACGCCATTCACGCCGCAAGCCCGCGCTCCAAGCAGCCATTTTTGAAAGTCAATTGCGGTGCAATCATCGGCAATCTGCTCGATTCGATTCTCTTCGGTCATGAAAAAGGCGCCTTTACCGGGGCCTTTGACCGCAAAATCGGCCTTCTACAACAGGCAGAAGGCGGCACGATTTTCCTTGATGAGGTTGATCGGCTGCCTCCGGAAACGCAGGTTCGCCTTCTACGCTTTCTCAAATCTTCCGAGATTCAGCCCTTGGGTAGCCCGAACAGTTTCCAGATTGATGTTCGCGTCATCGCCGCCACCAATCGTTCACTGGACCAGGAAGTTAAGAAAGAGCGCTTCCGCGAGGACCTCTATTACCGACTGAATGTGGTACAGCTTACCATCCCGCCTTTGCGGGACCGGACCGGGGATATCCCGGCTCTTGCACGGCATTTCCTGACTCGGCTGGCGCTGCAGCCCGGGCTTCGCAGCCTCGGAATTACCGATGAAGCATTGAATTTGCTGCGCAGCTATCAATGGCCGGGTAATGTTCGCCAATTGCAAAGTGTTTTGTTTCGGGCCGCCGTAATGTGCGATCGTGATGCGCTCACCTGCGACGAGTTTCCGCAGATTGCATCTTTTGTAGCCGATTCCGGTGATACACATCCGCCGATGCCGAGCAGCCCGGAAGGCATTGGGGTTACATTATATTCTGAAGACGGCAATTTACGCCCGCTGGAAGAAATCGAAGCCGATGTCATTCGTCTGGCTATCGGTCACTATCGTGGACGCATGACCGAGGTCGCGCGCCGTCTCGGCATTGGCCGCTCTACTCTCTACCGCAAACTGGCGGATCTGGGAATCGACAACGCGGCCTGATCTGACTGTTTGATCCAACCACTTGATCTTCCCAGTTGATGTTTAACGCTGCACTCCCTAAGTCTAGCGAACATGACAAACGACCGAATCTTAGCTCCGATCAGTGCGGCCATATCAGCGGCCTTGCTTCTGTCCTCTTGCGGAAAACAGGAGGCCGTCGGTGACGTGCCATCCAGTGAGGAACTGGCGCAGCAGGCTGATGCGGCTAGCAAAGCCATTCGCGATGAAGAGGCCGCTGCCAACGCAGATGGCGCCGCTCCTGTTGTAGATAGTGCTGAAATGACAAGCTATTCCAATGCGCTGCGCGGTTTTTCCATCATGGTTCCGAAAAACTGGACCGTTGATGAAGAAGCCAGTGACGACAATGGGCAAGTGTTTGTGGACAGCGCATCCAATGCGACGGTGACCGCCGGCTGGATAGAAAATCGCGAAGATGCCGATTTGGCCGCCGCCGTTAAGGTGCTGGAAGACGCCGGTGAAAGCGTGACCGGTGACTATGTCAATGAAAATGAATATCGCGCATCCGGCATTATCGAGGAAGGCAGCAAAACGGCTCAGCGTATCCTGCGCAAACCTGATGGTACCATGATCCAAGCTGCCGTCAGCTATCCGGTTGATAGTGCCGAAACTCTTGATCCACTTGCCACACAAATATTGGACAGCCTGGCGCTGCAATAGCGGATATATAACCAGCCGAATTTTTCAAAAGCCGGTTAGGCTGGTTTAACGATTCAGCTTAGCGTCCAGAAACCCTGGAACCGGTCCGTTCCAGCCATCTTCTTCCTCATCGATCGCCTCAGGCTTTGGCTGCTCTTTTGACGGTTTCGCTGACTTTTCGGAAGATTTGGACGGACGCTTTTTGGCTTCTCCGGCCTTATCATCCGCATGCTGTTTTTTGGGCTTGTCGCCTTTTGGTTTATCCGGCGATGATGTCTTGCTGCTCTGCCTTTTTTCCGGCTTGACCGACTTACTGTCTCGCACGGGTATTTTAATACCAGTCAACTTCTCTATGCTATCGACATGCTCATCGTCGCGCTTGGTAACAAATGTGATTGCGATGCCAGTGGCTCCAGCTCGTCCAGTTCGGCCGATCCGATGAACATAATCATCAGGATGCCAAGGGATGTCGTAGTTCACTACATGGCTGACACCCTTTATATCCAAGCCGCGCGCGGCAACATCGGATGCACATAATATGTTGATTTCGCCGGACTTGAAGCGTTCCAGTTCGGCAAGGCGTGAACTTTGATCCATGTCGCCGTGTATCTGACCGGCATCAAATCCATCTTTGCGCATCTGCTGACAAAGATCGCGAACTTCAGTTTTGCGATTACAAAAGATTATCGCAGTATCGACACCTTCATTGTCCAATATACCATAGAGCAGCTTGCGCTTTGCCTTTGGCGCGACGTTGATAATCGATTGATCAATCGACGTGTTGGCTGTTGCAGGCCGTGACACTTCAACAGACTTGGGATTATTGAGAAACTGATCAGACAATTTCTTGATCGGTGGCGGCATCGTGGCAGAAAAGAGCATTGTCTGCCGCGTGGATGGCAATTTCGAACAAATTTGTTCGATATCCGGAATGAAACCCATGTCGAGCATGCGGTCCGCTTCATCAATAACCAGCAATTCACAACCGGACATCAAAATCCGTCCGCGTTCAAACAAATCCATCAATCGACCAGGAGTGGCGATCAGGACGTCGACGCCTTTTTCCAAAGCCTTGACCTGATCGCCCATCGAGACTCCGCCGATGAGCAGCGCCATGCTGAGATTGTGGTTCTTGCCATATTTCTCAAAATTCTCTGCAACCTGCGCCGCCAATTCTCGGGTTGGCTCGAGGATCAGCGACCTCGGCATTCGCGCCCGGGAACGACCATGGGCCAAGATATCGATCATCGGAAGCACGAAACTTGCTGTTTTACCGGTACCGGTCTGTGCAATCCCGATAATGTCCTTCATCATCAGGACGGGTGGAATGGCCTGTGCCTGAATGGGCGTCGGCTCATCATAGCCTGCATCAGCTACAGCTTTTAACAATTCATCAGAGAGGCCGAGGTCGGCAAATTTCATAGTGTTTCCGGAAAATTACAGTGCATAGACGCACGATCAACAAGCCTGTCAAAGCTGTTCGGGGGGATGGTGCGAAACGCTGCTTTTGTCAAGCTGTCTAGCGTTTTCAATTGGTCAGACGATGCTCAGCAATGGCGATCATTCGCGTACTAGCAATCGAAACTTATCAATCTCGCATTTCGTGCCGGTTCGCGAATGCAAAATGTCACGGTCAACACAGATTTTCCCGTCACCGGATTTTTCCATGTAGAAACCCGAGTAAAAACTGCGTGCCTGGCATTTTTTCTTTAGCCGGGCCCGTATCTGCTGACGGTCCTTTGTAACTAGATCCAGATAACGCTCACCAAACCGCTGAACTCCAAGAATATTGTCCATCGGCAGACATTTCCCGATTTTCTGCTCCTTATAGGTCGCGGGGGCAGATCTTCGCGAAAAATCTGCCACTGGGTTAGACCTACGTGCACGCCGTCGCGGTACCCGGATGATCACCCGCTTTTCGATACGGACCTGCGCCAGTTTGTATTCAGCCGGGCCAATAAAAACGCCCTCGGCTGTCCCCGGAGTATCGGTAATCGGCAGCTCTGAAGCGGTCGGCGTCGCCAGCAGCAGTGATGCAAAAAGTGAAAGACTCACCCGAAACCCCTAGTTATCATCACCATGGCTATAACAACGGCGATTGAACAATTGATGAACTGTCTTTTCTACTGCCATATTGGTGTTTGAGTGCAAAGCATCTATAGCCGAAAAATCCCTTCTCATCATGTTGGAGCGCATCATGTCGGAAATACCCGATTGGTTAAATAGTATGGCCGAAATTGTCGGGTCGAAGGGTTTTACGAGCGCTTCCGATGATATGGAGCCTTGGCTAACCGATTGGCGAGGACGCTATACCGGCAAGGCGTTGGCATTGATCTCCCCGGCCTCAACCGAAGAAGTTTCCGCAATTGCCAAAATCGCCAATGCTCACGCGATTGCCCTTGTTCCGCAGGGGGGCAATAGTGGAATGGTTGGCGGTGCAACCCCGGATAAGACAGGACAGTCCATATTGCTTTCACTGCGCCGGATGAACAAGATCCGTGATATTGATGCTGGTGGTCAACTGACAGTCTGTGACGCCGGTGTGATACTGGAAAATTTACACGAAGCCTTGAACGATCATGGTCAACGCTTCCCGTTGACACTCGGTGGCAAAGGGTCGGCGACCATCGGTGGCCTGGTTTCAACCAATGCCGGGGGTACTCAGGTTTTGCGTCATGGCGCGATGCGTTCGCTGGTGGCTGGTTTGGAAGCGGTGCTCCCCGATGGCAGTATTTATGACGGCTTGTCGCCCCTGAAAAAGGACAATCGTGGCTATGATCTGAAACAGCTCCTGATTGGCGGAGAAGGAACGCTTGGCATTGTAACAGCTGCAACCCTCAAGACCGTGCCAGCCCTGATCGATCGCTGTGTCGCATGGGCTGGTGTTGCCTCTCCCCAAGCCGCCTATGCATTGTTCAAATTTCTCAACGCTCGAGAAGGCCAGTCGCTGGAAGGATTTGAAATCGTCCCGAAAACCTGCCTGGACGCAGTCCTTGAACATATACCGGATACCCGCCCACCACTAAATGATAGTGCATCATGGAATGTGCTCATAGAATTTGTCCGCGATCAGAAACTGGCGGACGATCCGCGCGAACTGGTGGAGAAACTTCTGGCTGAAGCCTTGGAGCAAGGCCTGATCCAGGATGCAGCCATTGCCTCAAACGAAAGTCAAGCCGAGGCCTTTTGGAAGATTCGTGATTCGATTTCAGAAGCAGAACGCGCCAGCGGTCCGGCTTTACAACATGATATCAGCGTTCCCGTCGCGCGGATGGCGGACTTCATAACCACCGCGGGTACGCAGATTGAAGAAGCTTATACCGGTACAAAAGTGGCTGCCTTTGGCCATATGGGCGACGGTAACGTGCATTTTCATGTCAAAGCGCCAACCCAAATCAAAGCAGGGCAGGATGGGTCACAATGGATGGAACAGTCCTCTCAAACGATATCACGGATGGTACATGACCTTGTTGTGGCTGAGGGCGGTTCAATTTCTGCTGAGCATGGTATTGGCCAGACCAAACGCGATGAGCTTGAGCGATTGTCCAGCGATGCCCGTATATTGGTGCTGCGAGCGATCAAAAGCGCGATTGATCCCAAAAACATAATGAATCCGGGCAAGCTAGTTCCTCTTGCGTCCGGCACATCAGCCTCTTAAAGCCGACGCAGCAGATTATTATTGAAAATTTTTATTTCGGAGAATTCCCTATGGCCAGTGCGCCTCAAGCTCAAGCTCTTCCCATGTTTTACAAGGACCTTGTCCCGCTAAATTCCAAAGAACATGCCAACTGGAAAGTCAAAGGTCTGGACGATGCGTCATTCATGCAGGAACAGCATGCGATTCCCTTGACGGTTGATGAATTTACAAATGCTGCGCGCAACTATCCGATTGTTTTTTCGGTTGGCGAGAACAGCGTTCCACTAATTCTAATGGGTCTCAACGAAGGTGTGAACACCTTCATGGGCGAAGACGGCAGGTTTAATCAGCCGGCTTATGTCCCCGCTTATGTAAGACGCTACCCATTCATGCTTGCAAAACTGCAACCAGATGCTGATGAGCTCTCGCTCTGCTTCGATCCCACAACTGGCGCGATCGGTGATTATAAAGAGGGCGACCCACTATTTGAGAAAGACCAGCCGACCGAAAAAACCAAGAATATTTTGCAATTTTGCGAGCAGTTTGAACAGGCCGGTCAACGCACGGGTCAGTTTGTAGACGAACTCAAAAAAATGGACTTGCTGATGGACGGTGAAGTTTCGATTCAACAAACAGGCGTGGAAAAACCTTTTGTTTATCGTGGTTTCCAGATGGTGAACGAAGAAAAATTGCGCGAATTGCGCGGCGATGAGTTAAGAAAAATCAACCAAAATGGTATGCTACCTCTGATATATGCACATCTATTTTCGTTGCAAATCATGCGGGAAGTATTCGCAAAACAAGTAGAAGCCGGCAAAGTACCTCAGGTGACAGAGGCTCCCACTGTATAAATTATCAATCAAATAACATCAGACATCATGGCCCAGTGAAGCATATATCAACGCAGAAATATTGCTTCACTGGGCCACCGAGACCTAATCATTGCGGATATCGGTCCGGCCGCATTTCACTTAAACTCCCTTCCAACACATGATTTTTGGACCAATTTGGTTTTTCCGCCGGATGCTGCCCGGCGGGGTACCAACAGGCATTTTTGATAACCCTGTCTGTCAATAGATCAGAATCGGATCAATAATTTCGCGATTGGGTCTTGCAACTCGTTACACAAGAGACCACATTAACAGTAGTGCAGATCCACATCCCCCGATTGGATCAGCACAGGCATTCTTTGAATGCCACCTCCCTGAACCTTGGCCACCTCGCCATAACGGCGAGGTGGTTTTTTTTTCGAAAAACCCACCACCTACTCAGCAGCGAGCAAAAACTGACTCCCTATCTGATCAGCCAGCTTTGCAGCCAGATTCGCAACATGTTCGCTCAGCATCGGCAATTGTGAACCGGGTTCCCGCAGAGCTTCATCCAGGTAACATTGACGATCAACTTCCAGTTGAAGAGCATGCACATCCCTTTCGACCTCACTGTGCCGATCCAGGATATATCCGCCTGAATATGGGTGGTTAAGCCGAGCGTTAATACCAGATTGTTGCAAGAAAGACATGGACAGCTCTGAGTAGCGAGAGCCCGCACTGCGACCGAAAAGGTCGCCAATTACCACATCAACACGGCCCTGTTCTTGATCTAACGGCGGCATACTGTGTAAATCCAGCAAGATGGCTCCACCAAATTTTAAACGCATACGGTCCAATATCTCGGTAATGCTGCGATGATACGGCTCGTGGTAGCTGTCCATCCGGCCATTAATGTCATCCCACTGCCATTTTCGCCGCCACAAGTGACCAATCCCATGCAAGCGACTCGGGACGACGCCTAGTCCGCCGCGCACCTTTCGACTCGGCATAGGCAATTGAGAGCGTGATAGGCCGTCGACAATATCCGCATCAATTTCCGACCGTCCTCGGTTCAAATCGACCCATGCTCGTGGTTTGTGAGCGATAATGGCTGCAAATCCCCGAGTTATCGCCGCGCTGGCAAGGCGATCTGCGTAGCGGTCTTCCAGACGCAGCAAATGGGAGGCGGGAACCGCCAGGTTATCCAATATTTCCTTTGGGTAGACACGTCCGGCATGTGGAACGCTGATCAGCAGCGGAAATTGTATATCATCAACATTATATGATGAAAAAGGCTCCTCATGGAACTCATGGAGGCGCGGGTCTGTCAAACTTTCAGTGATGCCATCTGTCATAGGATTCCATTCGTTCCATATCGAATATCCCAAAAATAGGGTCAACAGAACCAAAATGTTAAGGGATTTGCGCCTATAATCGAAACCCGGCATATAAGCCGCCTTATATTTGGACGATATACACAGGGAATAGCCCGGCACATGATTAAAATTCTCCTTGCGGAAGATGAACAGGCAATGCGTGATCACCTTACGCGTGCGCTGCAGAAATCAAACTACGAGGTAGTTGCTGTGGACCGCGGGACCGCGGCACTTCCCCATCTTGAATCGGAAAAATTTGATCTTCTGTTGACCGATATCGTCATGCCGGAAATGGACGGGATCGAGCTTGCTCAACACTGCGCCAAGGTATCGCCTGACACGCAGGTGATGTTTATTACCGGTTTTTCCGGCGTTACCCTGCGTGCGGGGGAGTCCGTTCCAAAGGCCAAGATTCTGTCTAAGCCTTTCCACCTGAAGGATCTCGTTCTGGAAGTGCAACGGCTATTTGAACCCGATAGTATCGGCGAACTCAATTAAGTCTTGCACCCCGCCAAGTGGCTGGCTAGACGGCCTGCAGCGTGGGCGTATAGCTCAGTGGTAGAGCACTTCGTTGACATCGAAGGGGTCGGGAGTTCAACTCTCTCTACGCCCACCATTTTTCTAGCATACTTTGGTTTTTGTGAAGAATTGACCGCGATTTGGGCGGCCATATCACGGCTCGGCGAGCGGCCATGCCAAGCCGTGTATGCGCGGGTAAAAGCACTCAATTCACTATAACCCAATTTTGTAGCAATGTCTGACAGGGACCGCGTGCCCTCCAGAAAATATAGCTGGCAGGTGTCTCGACGAACCTGCTCCAATATCTGGCGAAACGATGCTCCCTCCGCCACCAGTTTCCGCCGCAGGGTCCGTTCTGCTATACCAAAGGTTTCAGCAGCAGCATCAAGGCTTAACCCTGATTTATCGAGCAGATAAAACAGGTAATTATAGCTAAGGCTGGCCAAAGTGACGGATTTCGCTCCGTTGATCTGAAACCGGTTCAACTGCTGTTGGCCCATATTCACCAGATTGCGATTCGCAAACGGATTGGGAAAGTCGACAACTTGCTTATGGAGTTCCAGATATGTGTCCGGCTGATTAAAGAGACACGGAACCGGGGGGCCATCTTCCTTCACCAGTGTCATTGAAGCGCTACGGTCAAAGGATGTTCTATACGTGAAACTGGCTGATTTGACCGGTTGAACATCGTCATCGGTCACGATTTGACCGATGTACGAAAGGGTCGAAAAAATAATGAAAATCAATTCATTGGTCACACAGGAATTCGAATCGGCTACCAACCGGCAAACCGAATTCGATTGCTCCCATCTCAGAAGCGGCTTGTCGGTGCCGGCTAACATCGCTGCCGCAGCAGCTTGCAATACATCCCCTACGGTTTCTTCAAACAGGGCTGTGTAGCAAACATCCGAAAAACCGGTAGGCGTCATGGCTCCGCCAATATCCGCGAATATATCATCGCGCCCAAGCTCCCGCGCGGCTGCCTCAGAAAGGATCGTAATTGCCCGCGCAGAAAATCTCGCCCGCGGATCGCGTAACTGAGCATCAGTCAAATCAAGAGCGGACAGAAGCACCGGCTTTCTAGCGCCCAGCTCCTGGCAGCCACGAAAAACCTGAAATAGCAGTTGTGACGAAACACTGGTGTTATCTGTATTCAAGCGCCCCATCGAACTAGCTAGGACTACAGTATTCCGAAGCTCAACGCACTTTCGACGAAGAAGTAAAATTGGCGACGAACATGTCAGTGATGTTCAGTATCGCCTATGCGGTTATGCAGCAAAGCAGATGCCTTCAGATAGGTCCGACGGCTTCAAAAGCGAATGACGCTTGCCCCCCAGGTAAAACCGCCGCCCATTGCTTCGAGGACCAACAGGTCACCGATTTTAATCCGGCCATCCCGAACCGCCTTGTCAAGCGCCAGAGGCACAGAGGCCGCCGATGTATTGGCATGCTGGTCAACGGTCTTGATCACTTTTTCAGGAGCCAGACTCAGCTTCTTCGCTGTTGCGTCCAATATCCGGGCATTGGCCTGATGCGGTACAACCCAATCGATATTCTCAATTTTTTCACCCGCTTCATCCAAGGCTTCATTCAAGACGGATGACAGGTTGACGACCGCGTGGCGGAAGACTTCACGCCCTTTCATCCGCAGTTTGCCAACCGTGCCCGTCGTACCGGCGCCACCATCAACATAAAGCAGCTGGTTATGTTCGCCATCCGCATGCAACCGAGTGGCCAGAACACCTTTTTCGGTTTCTTCGCCAGACAAGATAATCGCCCCGGCGCCATCACCGAAAAGCACACATGTTGCCCGGTCTTCCCAATCCAGAATGCGGCTGAACGTCTCTGCGCCGATTACGATAGCATTTTGCGCACTGCCGGCACGAATCATGCTTTCCGCTACTGACAGAGCATATAGAAAGCCGGAACAGACCGCCGCGACATCAAAAGCGACGCATCCGTTGCACCCCAGTTCATGCTGCACAATAGTGGCCGTTGCAGGAAAGGTTTGATCCGGCGTCGCTGTTGCCAATACGATAAGATCAATATCCTGTGCCGATAGTCCGGACGCGTCGAGGGCATTTTTTGCAGCTTCCGTCGCCAGACTGGATGTCGTTTCATCATCCTCTGCAATATGGCGAAATTTTATACCTGTCCGCTCAACGATCCATTCGTCGGTCGTATCCACTTTCTTTGCAAGCTCAGCGTTCGACACTCTGGTCCGCGGCAAGGCGGAACCGGTCCCTTTGATGACCGCACGGCGGGCGGTCGCAACACTCATTTCGCTGTTGCCTCCAGCGGGGCTGATGTGCTGATTTTTTCCAAGTCTTCGCTTATGCGTTCCAAGATACTATCCTCTACGAGCCGGGCAGCGACTTCCACAGCATTGGCTACGCCTTTTTCATCGGCACTGCCATGGCTTTTTACGACCACACCGTTCAGACCCAGAAAAACCGCACCGTTGTGATTATTGGGGTCGAGATGCTCTCTCAGCAATTCTGTCGCTGGTCGGGAGATCAGAAATCCGATTTTGGATCGTAGGGAACTTAAAAAGCTGCGCTTTAAAAGATCCGTCACAAAACGTGCAGTCCCTTCCAGAGCCTTCAGGGCGATATTGCCAGAGAATCCGTCCGTAACAATCACATCGACATCGCCGGTCGATATTTTGTCCGCCTCCGTAAAGCCTTGAAAATTCATCGCCAGCCCATCGGCATTTTTCAGCGCATCTGCAGCATTTTGCAAGGTTCCGGTACCCTTGCCATCTTCGGTACCGATATTGAGTAGCTTCACAGTAGGTTTTTCAAAACCGTGCATGATCCGGCTATAGGCGGCGCCCATTACGGAGAATTGCACCAGATTGCGGCTATCGCATTCGGCATTGGCGCCGAGGTCCAGCATCACAACATCGCTGTCCTTCATAGTCGGCAGCAAAGCCGCTAAAGCGGGTCGATCAATGCCGGACATAGTTCGCAGCGCCAGTTTCGAGATCGCCATTAGCGCGCCAGTATTGCCAGCGCTGACCGCCGCACTTACTTCACCAGATTTCACGGCACCAACGGCCATGCCCATTGATGTTTTCTTGGAGCCGCGCAACGCTTGGCTGGGTTTTGCATCACCGGAAACAATATCTTCGGCGTGCAATATTTCGGAAGCGGCGCTAAGATTGGGGTGGCTTTTCAGCGCTTCTTTGATTTGTGCTTCATCACCGACAAACAGGAATTGAAAACCTTCATGCCGATGCCGGGCCAGAGCGGCTCCAGCGACCATAACACGCGCACCGATATCGCCGCCCATCGCGTCAATTGCGATTCGCGGCCTCATCCCCACCGGTTATTCCCCTTGATTAGCTGTGTGATGGCGTGACGTTAGTCGACTACAGTTCAAAAGACTATAGATCGACAGCCATTACTTCACGGCCATTATAATGACCGCAAGCCCCGCACATATGGTGAGGGCGCTTCAATTCACCGCAATTGGGACATTCCTGATAGGCTTCGACCTTCAAAGCATCATGAGAACGGCGCATTCCGCGCTTGGACGGCGTAGTTTTTCGTTTAGGGACAGCCATTGCTAAGCCTGTTCGTTAAATTTCAAATTTCTTATATGTGTGCAATAAGCCAAATACCCGTTTTGAGCAAGCGAACCTCTGCAAAACAAAGAGAATCACCCGACTCATGCGATAGCCAATTGCACGCGAAGGGGCGGCTATAACGATTTTCCTGTGCGTTGCAAGCATTGTGCTTCTATAGGCAGCGGATAAATTCACAAAGCTCTTGGGGGAAACCATGATTTTGCCAATAACTCTCACGATTGCCGGCGCGGCCGCGCTGGTCAACATCTGGTTGATGATTCGGGTCGGACAGGTCCGTACGTCAGAAAAAGTCAGCGTTGGTGACGGCGGCAATGAAAAGGTCATCCGCCGCATGCGTGCGCACGCCAATTACGGTGAGAGCCTGCCCATTGTATTGATCCTGATCGCTATCATAGAGCTGGCTAGCGGTTCTCCTACCTGGCTCTGGATTGTCGGCGGATTATATATGCTTGGGCGCGTTGCTCACGGCCTTGGTATGGATGGCGGCAAGCTTGGCAAAGGCCGGACGGTCGGTACAATTCTGACTTTGCTTGTCATGCTGGGGCTCGGTGGTTACGCAATTGCAATCCCTTATTTCAGCGTCACAGACGCCAGCACATCTCCAGCCATTGTACAGCCAGGATAGTCACGCACCGCACCGTCACACAGCAGGCTAAAAGCTACTCTGAGGCTTGTGCCGTCTCTTGAGGCGACAACCAGCGAAGACGCACGGTTCCAGCCGCATCGCCTGGTCCGGCGGCACTGATGGTCGTTGCATGGGCATCAAAGAGTGTTTTTCGCGCAACCTCGATATCATTGGATGATCCATAGGCCCCCATTGGCAACTGGACACGCGCAGCGGCCCAACCAATCAAGGGAAGCTGCGCAGTTGATTTTTCGGTAATTGCGCCGTCTGTCACCTGCAGAGATGGTAGCGTCACCGCCGGAGGCTTGATCTCGATTGCCCAGTCCTTGGCCTGATCTGCGATCCGCTTTTCCAATGCGTAATAAGTATCAAGTGTGGCCCCTTGCAGCGGTTTCGCTGATACGATGGCGCGGCGCTTTGTCGTGTCAATTGTCACGTCATCGACCGATACTCCAGCGACCAACGCCAGATTTTCACGCAATTTGACGACCCGGATTTCGGCCTCCTGTGCCTGTTGTTGGGCACGTGCGGCGGTGAGTTCGGCCGTCATGGCATCGCTTCCGGTTTCCACCCGATATTGCTCGATCGCTACATCAATCGGACGATTGAAGGTGCGGCTTAACACACGGGCGCTTTGCTGCTCCGCATCACCGACAATTTTTGGCGTAAAAACAGATGCACTCACCAGAATCGGCTCGGCATCCCAGTCAATGTCAATCTGTGAAACCCTTGCACGACTGCCAAACTGATCCTTGATATAGCCATTGGCCTGACGCGAAACATTCGCTTCCCATGCAATCTGCTGCAGCGAATAGCCAAGCGGGATAGCCAGTCCCACAAATATGATCACCATAGCACCGATCTGAAACTGCGACTGCCGCTCAGACAAGCTGGAGCGAAAACCATAGAGCCGCGCCATACCGGCAGCAGTAAGGGCTATCGTCATCAAGTTGGTGAAAAACAGCAATAGCGAACCACCGAATACCGACATGTTGAGCGTCGCCAGGCCAAAACCCACCACGGCCAAAGGCGGCATTAATGCAGTTGCGATCGCCACACCCACAATCGTGCCCATGCGCCCGCGAATCATCGCATAGGCGCCAGCCAGTGCAGAAAATAGCGCGACCGCAAGGTCAAACAAATTAGGCCGCGTGCGAGACGCGATTTCGGTAGTCACCGTCTGCAACGGCGACAGCGCGACCACCAGGGCAGCAAACAGGACCGCCACCAAAGTCCCAAGAATCAGTGCCTTTGCGCTTCCCTTCAGCCAGGCATAATCGCCAATGGCAAGCGCGAACCCCGCGCCCATAATCGGTCCCATAAGCGGGGACAGCAGCATGGCTCCAATAACAACCGCTGGAGATGATAGCAGCAAGCCCAATATCGCGATACCGGCCGACATACAGGTCATAAATGCGTAGCGCGGGTTGAAATAGCTATCTTCTTTGACCTTGGCGATAACGGCCGGCTGATCCACGCCGGAACATACGACAACTTTCCACCAGCGACGGAATAGCAGGATGCTTCCGGTTACCGGTTGGAAAGGGCCGGGCTCTTTTTCCGGTTCAGATGCGGGCGAGTTTGCCTCTGCTTGCGAATTTTCAGTCATGGTTTTCTATAGTCCGTCGGCAGCAGCGACGACAATATAGAAACGACATCAGGCCATTACGTTGCGGGTAATTGAAAAATAAAAAAAAATATCTTTTATCATAAAACCGTCTCATCTATATACTACAGATACGTGGAGCCAAGCAGGAGATTTCCGATGCCCCGTCCCGAAACCGATATTGAAGCCGGCCGAGAAAAATTGATCCAAACAGCGGAAGTGATTATCCGCGAACGCGGCGCGATCAACTTCACTATCACAGATCTGGCTGCTGAAGCCGGAATGTCCCAGTCCAACGTCTATCGTTTCTTTGAAAACAAAGACGAACTGGCCGAGGCCATGGCAGGTCGCTGGTTTGCAGAACTGATTACGATTATAGAAGATCTGATCGAGGCTGACATGCCTGCAAAGCAAAAACTTTACGAGTTTTTTGCACGACGTCTGACCATCAAGCGAACCCGTTTTGAGGAAGACCCCGATCTGTTCCGGTCCTATATGGAACTGGGCGACCAGCATTTTGAAGTGATCCGGGGCTATGTCGATCTGACAGACCACTATATGGCAATCATTCTCGCTGAAGCGATGGAAGAAGGCTATTTTGAGGGCCTTGAACTCGACAAGATTGTTTCGCTCGTCAACACGATGGTGCAGCCTTTCTGCAATCCCAACTTGATGATGAACATGATGCACCTTGCCGATGAAGACCGTCTGCGCCAGGTCATAGACACGATCCTGACGGGCCTGAAAGCGCATAATGAAGAGGCACCGAAAAAGACGAAACTCCATATCGCCGGCTGAAGTGCCTGCCACTGCCATAGCTATGGGAATGACCTATTGCTCTATCCCGTGAAATCGGCAAAGAGCCTGCATGATCAACGCTGCCAATGATTGGGCCAATATCTGGCTGAACGCCCATATCGGCCTATCCCTTTTGTCCTTTTCAATAGTCTGCTTCATCGTCTTTGGAGCGGCCTTTTTCCGCGGTTTGACTGGCTTCGGTTATGCGATACTCGCTGTGCCCTTGGTCAGTCTGGTCGCACCGCCTGTTACCGCGGTGGTCATGGCGATATTGATGCAATTGGTTATCGGACCTTTCGGCATCCGTCCGGCCGTAAAAGTCATCAATATTCCGATGGTGGCAAAAATCGCAGCCCTGTCCTGTCTGTTCACCCCCGCCGGCCTTTGGATGCTCGATATTGTCAGTACAGATATCGCCAGGCTGATTATCACAACCATTGCGATTGGCAGTTTCCTTGCATTCATGATGAAACGTCCGCCACAGCTCAACGAAGCACCGCTGCATATCCTGTTGGTCGGCAGCATGTCGGGCTTGCTCAATGGTTTTGCCGCGATGCCGGGGCCTCCCGTCATTCTCCATTTCGTTCGAAAAGGGGTGCCTCCCATTGTCGCAAGGGGATCAATGATCACAATATTCTTTGCTGCCGCCACCGTGGCAACTGTGATCGCGTTCTGCCGCGGAATGATCGATGGAGAGGTTCTGATACTCAGCGCGCTGGCCTGTCCGTTGATGATCGGCGGCAATCATTTGGGTGCGAAATTTTTCGGTAGTGTATCGGAACCGATATGGCGTGGTTTTGTGATCCTGCTACTCGGTGTCGCGGCGGGCTTTGCTTTGTTCAAGCTGTTCTAAGGCGGCCGTCAGGAATCTTTCGCCAGCCATTGTTGCATTTTGGCCGGTGGTGGAGATGCCTTCATTTCCCGCTCGTCCAGCGCAGCCAGAGCCCGTTCGCGATCCGCTTCTGTAAAGCTTCCTGTTGTCAGGCAGAATTCAACCATATTGCCATTGGGGTCGCGGGTATAAACGGAATGACACCAATTATGGTCAATTTCCAGCACGTCGAGGCCCGCAGCATTCCATTTCTTGCGCCAACTCTCCAGCTCTTCAGGTGTGTCTACCGAAAAGCTGTAGTGATTGGTACCTTGCGGCGTTTTTGCCGCTTCGTTGAGATCGTAAGCGTAGTCATCCTGACCCGGTGTATCGTTCAGTTCCCAGAAAGCGATAAACCTGCTGTCATTGCCGTCCATACGGTAGAAAAAATGCTTGCCCCAACCGCCACCCATGACGGGTGCGACCTCGACCTTCACCAGTTCAAAGCCCATAATCCCTTCATAAAATTCATGAATGGCGGCCATGTCTTTCGCCGCTAAAGCAAGATGGTGATAGCTCATTTGCTCGTACCCTTCCGTTTGTCGACCATGCCCATGACATCTGCCGTAGCGCCTTCCGGTGCGGGTACTTCGACAACTCGCTCATCGACATCATCAAATTCAAGCCGCAGCGCCCGACTCATCACCGCGTGCATCATGTAGGTGCAGGTGATGTAGGTCAGCTCTATGATTTCGACTTCACCGAGATGTTTTTTCAGCGCGTCAAAAACACCGTCTGGCACACGGCCTCGCTCCAACACCAGGCAATCTGTATAAGCCAGTACAGCGCGTTCGACTTCATTGAAACAATCTGCCGTGGACCAGTTGGGAATGGCTTTAACCTGTTCTTCGGAAAAGCCTTCAAAGCGCATGGCCTTGCTGTGCTGCGAATAGACAAATTGCGACCCCACAGCATAGCCCGCACGGATCTGGCCAAGTTCTCGGAGCTTGGGGTCCAGCTTGCGATTAGGTGACCGATAAAATCCAAAGCCCTCGGTCGTGTGTTTGAAAGCGTCGGGAACTTGCGCAAAAACAGTCCACCAATTGCCGGGCGTGCCCGTGGCCGTGCCTGGCTCTGCAACCGGATCGCGATCCCCGAACAGGGCCTGATAAAGTTTCAGAACATAATCATCCGTCACTTCAGACCGAGATATTTCGCGCAGTCGGGGCATGGGTTTCTCCTATGCACGGAAGCTAACACCATCGTCATTCCAGCGAAAGCAGGAACTACAACGCCCGGTCAGGTTGTTTTATATAGATACCACCCATCACCCAACGGTTCGATCCAAATATAGTGGAACGTGGAGATTTCCGGAACGTGTTCAGGCGCAGCGTGCAAAAAGCCAACGCTATTATCCAATATGCCGCCGATACTAACCACAAACATATCGTCTTTTTGTTCCGCGTAGTTGAGATGTAGCTTTTCAACCAGTTCATTTACGCGCGGCTGATCTGACTTGAAAACAGCATTCACGTCCAATTCTTTCATAGAGCGATCATATACCGGTTTCAGCAGACGCATTTCCTCAAGCTCTGCTTTGTGATCGTAAAACCAAGATCGCAATTCGGAATCGGAAAGAGTTGTAAGTAAAATATTCTGATAGGTTGCTTCCAAATCGGGTGTAAGATCAGACCGCCCCGCCATCTCACGTTTCATTTCCCAAATGAAGCCAGGAAGCGCCAAAGATCGGATTGCATATACTTGCCATTGATCCTTTGGTTTCTGCAGATAGAAATAGTCATTGGAAACGCCAGAAGGCACCGTCCGCCTGGCAACAGCCTTTGAGGTAGAGATCATGATAACCTTGTCGATTTCCGAGCGCAGCTCTCGCGCCTGAAACGCTGGTTCTGCAAGCTCTCCCGATACAAGGCCTTCATCTGCAAGGGATTCATTGTCGCCGCTTATCACCAGAGACAGGAAACGTTCCGCTCGGTCGGTTACAATCTGCCTCTCAGTGTTAACGTCGGAATGTGCATGGACATTGGCTTGTCCGTTCACCGAATTCGTCGAAATGCCGATGAATGCAAGCAGCAGTATGAGCGCAACAATGGTTTTCAAACCATTGTTGCGCTCATCTACCATATTTCTAGCCTGCCAGATTGCGCAGCACGTAATGCAGGATGCCGCCGTTGAGGAAATATTCCATCTCGTTGGCGGTATCGATCCGACAGAGCGTTTCGAATGTTTCCGTCGAGCCATCAGCGCGGGTCATTTCAACCTCAACCGTCTGGCGCGGATCCAGCGTTGCGACACCCTTGATGGTGAAGCTCTCACTGCCATCAAGGTTCAGGCTATTGCGATCAACGCCTTCCGCAAATTGCAGCGGCAATACGCCCATTCCTACCAGGTTGCTGCGGTGAATACGCTCATAGCTTTCCACGATCACAGCGCGCACGCCCAGCAGGTTCGTGCCTTTCGCAGCCCAGTCGCGCGACGAGCCGGTACCATATTGTTCCCCGCCAATAACGACCAGGTCATTGCCGTCCGCTTTGTGGCGCATGGCGGCGTCGTAGATGGGCATGATCTCACCATTATATTTGGTGTAACCGCCTTCCTTGCCGTCGGCCATTTCGTTCTTGATGCGGATGTTGGCGAAGGTTCCGCGCATCATGACATCGTGATTTCCGCGGCGGGAGCCGTAGCTGTTGAAGTCCTGCTTGGCCACCTGATGGTCGCGCAGATACTCACCGGCTGGCGAGTCTTCCTTGATCGCACCGGCCGGCGAAATATGGTCGGTCGTGATCGAATCGCCCAATAATGCCAGTGTCTTGGCATCGATAATGTCACCGACAGGCTCCGGCGTCATGGTCATGCCATCAAAGTAAGGCGGATTGGCCACGTAAGTGCTACCCGCACGCCACTGATAGGTGTCGCCCCCGGTCACGTCGATATCCTGCCAGGCCGCGTCGCCCTTGTACACGTCCGCATAGCGGCTCTCGAACATCTCCCGAGACACCGCGCCGCCCATGGCCGCATTGACCTCATCATTGGTCGGCCAGATATCGCGCAGATAGACATCTTCGCCATCGCTGCCCTGCCCGATCGGCGTTTCGTACATATCCTCACGCACCGTGCCTTTCAGCGCATAGGCCACCACTAATGGAGGACTCGCGAGATAATTGGCCCGCACATCCTGAGACACCCGGCCTTCAAAGTTGCGGTTGCCCGAAAGCACGGACGCCGCGACCAGATCATTGTCGTTAATCGCCTTGGAAATCGGCGCCGGCAAAGGCCCGGAGTTACCGATACAGGTCGTGCAACCATAGCCCACCAGGTTAAAGCCCAGCGCATCAAGATCCGCACTCAGCCCCGCCTTGTCGAGATAATCCGTCACCACCTGCGATCCCGGAGCCAGCGACGATTTCACCCAAGGTTTCCGCTGCAGGCCCCGCTCCCGCGCCTTGCGCGCGACCAGACCGGCGGCGATCAGCACGCTCGGGTTGGACGTGTTGGTGCACGACGTAATCGCCGCAATCGTCACATCGCCATGGCCCAGATCATGGTCCACGCCTTCCACCGGCACCCGCTTGTCGGGCTCGGTGCTGCTGAACACATCGACAATATCCTTGTTAAAGCTCTCGTCGAGATCGGCCATCGACACGCGCTGCTGCGGCAGCTTTGGCCCCGACAGCGACGGCACAACACTGGTCATGTCGAGCTCCAGCGTCTTGGTATAGATCGCCTCAACCTCGTCATCATGGCGCCAGAAACCCTGCTCCTTGCTATAGGCTTCACACAGAGCAATATCCGCTTCGCTGCGACCCGTCAGGCGCAGATAATCCAGCGTCTTGTCATCAATCGGGAAGTAACCGCAGGTCGCGCCATATTCCGGTGCCATGTTTGCGATCGTCGCGCGATCCGCCAGCGACAGTGCCGCCACGCCCGGTCCGTAAAATTCAACAAAGCGCCCGACCACGCCCACTTCGCGCAGCATCTGTACGCAGGTGAGAACAAGGTCCGTCGCGGTAATACCCTCGGCCAGCTCGCCAGTGAGCTTGAAGCCCACCACTTCGGGGATCAGCATCGATACCGGCTGACCCAGCATCGCGGCTTCCGCCTCAATCCCGCCCACGCCCCAGCCGAGCACGCCCAGACCGTTGATCATCGTCGTATGGCTGTCCGTGCCGACACAGGTGTCGGGATAGGCGACCATCTCGCCATTCTGATCTTTCGAGGACCAGACGGCTTTCGCGATATTCTCCAGATTCACCTGATGGCAGATTCCGGTTCCGGGAGGCACCACGGAGAAATTGTCAAACGCCTTCGATCCCCATTTCAGAAATTCATAGCGCTCCATATTGCGCTGATATTCCAGCGCCACATTATTTTCGAAAGCCTGCGGCGTGCCGAATTCATCAACCATGACCGAGTGGTCAATCACCAGATGCACCGGCACCTGCGGGTTGATCTTCTGTGCATCACCGCCGAGCGATTTAATCCCGTCGCGCATCGCCGCGAGGTCAACCACGGCCGGCACACCGGTAAAATCCTGCATCAGCACGCGGGCCGGGCGATATTGAATTTCCGCCGTCGACTTGGCCTCTTTCTGCCAGTCAACCACCGCCTGCGCATCACCAGCCGCCACCGTGTGGCCGCCATCTTCAAAGCGCAGCATATTTTCCAGCAAGACCTTCAGCGTGTAGGGCAACCGTTCGATATCCCCCAGCTTCGCCGCCGCCTTGGCGAGCGAATAATAGGCATAGTTGGTGCCGTTAACCGAGAGGGTCGAGCGTGTGCCCAGCGAGTCTTGTCCTGTTGTTGTCATAAAAGCGTAGCTCCGTATAAAAATTTATTGCCGGGCGGACCTGTCCGCCGAAGCTTTAGCAAAGGCGGAGGGGAGCAGGAATTCCAGCGAATGAATCGATGTTCGGGAGCGCTTTAGACCAACTGTTGGATTTGTGGAAGGGGAAGCGAGACTAAAAAACGTCTGGCAACGCCTTAGCCACTTGTTCAAACAATGGAGGCGGAACCGCATTTCCAACCACTTTATACTTTTGTTGTATTCCAACGCCATCCGGGAAAACGAAGTCGTTTGAGAACCCCTGCAGTCTAGAACACTCTCGATATGATAGACGCCGAGCCGGATCATCTGAAGAAAACACCCATTTGTCTGTATGTATCCGCTCTAGGGGGGGACTTACTGGATGAAGGTTTGCGTGGCGACTGTTCGCTACGACGGTTTTTGCTTGATCATCCCAACCACGGTAACGGTTTCTCGACAAATAGTACCAATGAAAATCTTGAGTATCATATTCACCTTCGGGCCAAAGGGGCATATCTCCAATCTTGTCCTTTATAGTTGGACAGGATTTCAAACCTTCAACCGGCTTATCATAATAGTGGGTGGGGTTAGGAAATTCATATTCCGCTCCCAAATCACTTCTTATTCCAACGATAAAGAGCCGCTGTCGATGTTGTGCAACGCCAAATTGACGTGCGTCTAACATCTGAGATTTCACCCGATAACCCGCCAATCGAAATCTAATTACCTGATTTTGATGAAGGTGTACATTGTCGGCGCGTTTCATACCGGAAACGTTTTCTACGATAAATGCTTTAGGCTTGATTTGGCGTAATGCCCTGTCAAATTCTCTATAAAGAAAATTCAGTTTGTTGTCCGCTACTCTTTTACCACCCTGACTAAATCCTTGGCAAGGGTAACAGCCGACAAGAACATCCGCTTTTGGAAAGCTTTTGATGGTCGAGACATCATCCAAAGAATATTCGGTTTCTGGCAGATTTGCTCGATACACATCTCGAGCATATTTTAGCACATCATTTGCAAATAGAATTTCGAACCCAGCGTCGTGGAGACCTTGGTCGCTCCCACCGCAACCAGAAAAAAGAGAAACAGCCGTTTTCATTGGTCTATAATATAAAAAAAAACTGACGTCGGCCAGCTAATTTTACGCAGCCTTCACGATTGGTTGCTGAGAGACTTCAAACAACTGATTTAATTGGGTAATCCATGGTATGTATTCATCATCGTCAACCGCTGCCTCAGCCATCGCCGTCAATCTGATCCGGTCTAGTGTCCAGCCAGCTTGTCGATGTGCAACATTAAAGTTTCCGTCTGACATCAAAAAAGGTGTCGCGAAACATCTAGTAAACGGAACCAACGACGGCTTTCGTAACCAAGGCTCGAGTCTATCTTCATTGAGATCATTGAATTTGTCGCTCCAATCATTACCGCAAGCGCATTGCCCGGCGATAAAGATTTGACCAATGCGGTCATCGAGCGAATTCTTCCATACGACGAAGTCTATCCCTTCGTCGCCAACCGTTGAAGGTGCTGCGGGTCTAGTTGGGTCAGGATTCCACTTCCATTCTCTGTTCGCAGATGAAACCTCGGACAGCTTTTCCATCGCTTGCATAAAAGTTTTTCCATTTTCATGGTCTCTTGGCGCACCAGTATGGAATGATCCGGAATGATTACCCAAGTAAAGTTTCACTATGAGTGCCGTGACTCGTTCAAAAGTCCTTGGGAGTTCAGCATGCGGAAGGCGAGTGATCGTTGGCGAATGACAAATCCCTAAGCAGTACTCGTAGAATTTACTTTTTGAGGGTAAGTGAACTAGACTATTGCCTTGTATCTCAAATGGATAGCGCTTGCCAAGTATGCCAATTCGCCTAACAATTTCATCCCGAATAGGTCCGGCTTCATCATCCAAAACTACATCTTCAATATGCCAACTTTCCCGGTTCGTATCTCCAGCATCGATATCGTCAATTTCCCCAGAGAGCCGCTCATCGTATATACCTGCAGTTATCACGGCAGATTTATTATTGATCGCATCGATTTCCACCTGATCCGTATTAGTTATCGATCTCTGCTCGGCATGCCTAACCGAGTGCGGGTCAGTCGCCATCTGGAATAATTATCTCTTTAATTTTCTTCTCGATATCTGTGGAAGACCTTCTGTTAATCGAAGCAGCTTGCACATTTTCTGACGCCACTTCTTCCGACACTACTTCTTCGGCTAATCCCTGTAATATCTCACTTTGAACAGACCGCACTTCAGCAAGCCCTATTCGCAACCGGTCACCGATCGGCCTAGTCAACCTAACAATTTCTTTGACGGTATTGCCCTGTTCCAGGAGCGCTACCTTTTCACTGCTTGCCAGAGCAGAGGCCAAATCCCCCAGTTCTCTAGAATCATCTATTAACGAATTAAGGCCTTTTGATTTATCGCCAAACATGAACCGAGTTAACATTCCCGATCGTTCCAAATATTCGTCAGCAACGGGATTAACTCTCGGCCCCTCATCATCTAAGTGCAAAAACTGGCGTGCCGTTGCATATCCAAGCAACGTATAGACCCATGAAAATGGATAATCTGTTACACTCCCTCGCCCAGAGCGAACACTATCTTGAGGTCTAAAGTTACCAGTCACCTGAGCTTGTTGAATAAAATAGTACCCTTCAAGCAATCTAGCTACCGTTCGATGTTGATCACCAATCATCTTTGCAACATCAATCACGTCTAAATCATTGGCTTCCACGACTTTCGACACCCAAGCAGCCTTTGCATAGCTATCCCAAGTTTGGGACCCTGCTATGTGTCGTACCCCAAGATATGACAATAGTGATTTTTGGTCATGTTCAGGGCCAAATATCAACACAGGTACAGGGTCTACTGGAAGGTTGTTATGCTGATCCCAAAGCTCTTTAAACTCCTCAGTCAATGCGGGTTGGTTGGTGGCGCGAGCATCACCGGTTAGGATTAAACAGGCAGCCAACCTCCTGTTACCTTCGACGATAGTTACTTTGTCCGATCCTTCATCAAGCCGCCCAACCAGAGGTTCAGATTGGAAAAATCCGTTGACCGCTAAAGAGCTTAAGACATCTCTCACACCAAAAGTTTTAACAATGTGGTCTAAGATCACGCTTTGAGCGGCTTTATTATCGGCGAGCCCTCCGAATCTCGGGTTTTCGCTGTCTAGTAGCAACTGCTCCAAAGGCATTGGCTCTGCGTTTCGCGCAACTGCTTTGTCGACTTTATCGTCGGTGATGGCCAAAACTCCCTCAGAGATGCATTTCACGAATTGAGCAAGATATAAACGTGCTATCAAGGCAAGGTAAAGAAATATCTATTTGTTACAATAAGTCATCATTGATGAATTTTTCCTAACCCCTTTCCTACAAACCCTTGTCTTTGATACACCAGCCCGAACCAAAGAAACATATCAGGAACGAAAGGGCCGCTCCCCCATGGAAAATGATCCGTCTGATGACACGCCACCTCCCGCCAACCTGCCCGTCCCCGCCGCTCCCAAAAACTAACAGGTGCACAGCACTGTAAAGATTGCCATAACCGCCGCTCACGATGGGGAACGGGGGCAATATGTGTGGGCGCAAATATGCGAGTGAGGAACTCACTTGGGCGGAATATCGTGAGATTTTGAATATCATTCCGGACCAGCCGTCCAACCTGGCGCCCAATTATAATATCGCGCCGACCCATCAGGTGCTGGCCTTTCGCAAAAGCGAAGCGGGCGACAGCCTGTCGCCGCTTCATTGGGGGCTGGTACCGCATTGGGCCAAGGATGCGAAAAAGGCGGGCAGCATGATCAACGCGCGGTCCGAAACGCTGGAGGAGAAACCGAGCTTTCGGCCGCTGCTGCAATCGCGCCGCTGCGCCGTGCTGGTCTCCGGCTTTTATGAATGGCAGCGCGGGCTGGGTCCATCTGGCAAGGATAAACAGGCGCATAAGATTGAGCGGGGCGATAGGCGGCCGATGTTGCTCGCCGGGCTATGGACCCGCAATGATGCGCTGAACCTCGAAAGCTATACGGTCGTCACCACCGCCGCCACGCCCGATTTTGCCGCGCTCCACCACCGGCTGCCCGCGATATTGGAGCCAGACCAGCTGGACCTGTGGCTGACCGGCGAATGGGATGCCGCGCGCGATCTGCTCACGCCCTATGCTGGAGCGCTCAACACGGCGGCGATTTCCAATGCCGTGGGCAATGTCCGCAATAATGGACCGGAATTATTAGCGCCGCTGTCATGCGAGTGAGAAACTCATTTGGAATTACGGTGACATGGAATTACGGTGAATTACGGTGGAATTACGGTGACAGTTTACTAATTAGAACCAATCATCCTAATCCAAACCATAATATGCCCGGTATTGTTCATGCTTGGAGAAAAGCCTTTCAAATTCCGGATCTGGTATATCGGCCAAAACGATGTCAATTTCCCCTAAATCTTCAGAATAATCCTCTATCTTAACAATATCACATGCGATCCGGCCATAATCACTGGATTGGATCACCAGCATTTTGCTTGGATCGTCGATATGATCGCGTTCGAACAGTTTGGCATGCACCTTTCGGTCATAGGCCTCCGTTGGAACAAATGAACCAGAGGCGAGACCAAGCCCCGGAGCGAGTGTGGTCAAATAACTATGGCCGATCAAATTCTCACCAGCAAATATCTCTATCTGCATGGACGGCTGTTCGGCAAATTCTGAGGATGGAACTGGTAAGTCGATTTTCACCGCATTCATCTTAATCGGCACAGTCAGGATTAGGCCCCCGCACACCAGACCGAACACAGCCCATACATATTTTTTTGTCCGAAAATCTAACACCGCACGGGTTATGCAATATATTCCCACAAGCAACAGCGCGATAAACCAGAAATAATACATGGCGCTTGGCTATCGGACGGATCGCGCGTTGGCAAACGCAAAACCCCCTTTCCTACAACCCCTTGTCTTTGATACACCGGCCCGAATCAAAGGAACAAATCAGGAACGAAAGGGCCGCTCCCCCATGGAAAATGATCCGTCTGATGACAGGTCCCCTCCCGCCAACCTGCCCGTCCCCAGCGAAGAGGCGCCGCCGCCGCGCGAAAAACCCTATCGGGTACGCCATGATGGCTGGACGGCGGAGCGGCAGAATATTTTTATTGAATCGCTGGCCAAGACGCGCTGCGTGCGGGACGCCAGCCGCATGGCGGGGATCAGCTGGAACAGCGCCTATCGCCATCGCAAGCGCAGCCCGGCCTTTGCCGAACGCTGGGCCCTCGCGCTGCGCCGGTCAGAGACGACCATTGGCGAAGTCACGTGGCAGCGCGCGGTCGAGGGCGTGGAGGAGGATGTCTGGTATCATGGCAAGGTCGTGGGTCAGCGGACCAAATATGCCAATGACCTGCTGCGCCTGCTCTATCAGCATGACACCAACGGCGCCGGTCGCGACGCGCAGGGCCGCTTTGCGCCGGCGGGAGTGAATGGGGCGGGTGATGAGGAAGTTCATGACGGGGCACATCCCGGGCCGCAATATCCGGACGTGGATGAGCCCACGACGGTGGCGGGCCGGACAATCTATCCCAAATGGGTCAGCCTGCCGCCGCCGGACCCGACAGAGCCTGAGGATACTCTGGAGGAAAAGCTCAAGAAAATCGGCGACAATCTTAGACGGCTGGGCAGCCGCAACATCAACCTGCGCACGGGTCAGGGCATGACCGACGAAGTGGTCGAGGCGGTCCAGCGCTTTGTCGCCGGCGGCCCGGTGATGCTGCCCGACAGGTTCAAATGGCTGCCCCCGGAAAAGTTTGAACAGGCCAAGGCAGAGTTTCTCGCCCAATGTCCCGGGGGCGAAGGCCCGGAACGGGGATGACGGGACCCTAAGCGGGGCCCTGATTGGGCGCGAGCATGTCGTGCAGCTTTTCCAGCGCCGCCTTCTTGATCTGGCACACACGCGCCGCGCCGATGTCGAGCGTCTGGCCAATCTCCTCCAGGTTCATTTCCTCGATAAAATAAAGCTGTAATATCATCGCGTCGCGTTCCGGCAGGGTGTCAATCGCCGCGGCCAGCTGTGCCTTGCGCTGGTGCCGCTCGACCCGCGCGTCGGCGGTTTCCTCTGTGTCGGCAAACCAGATATTCTGGTCGGAATAGACCTCGTCCATCGATTGCAGGTCCACCGCCTCCGCATGGTCCATCGCAGCGCGAAAACTGCCTGCGTCCATGCCCATCGCCTTTGCCAGCGCCGCCTCATTGGGCGCCATGCCCAGCTGCTGCGCCAGCTCCGCCTGCACGGTGCGCAGTTTCTTTTGAAACGCCATGGCGGAGCGGCTGACATGGCTCGCCTTGCGCAGCTGGTCAATCATCGCGCCGCGCACGCGCAGCTTGGCATAGTTGGTAAAGCCGAGCCCGCGATCCTCATAGCTCTGCGCCGCCTCGACCAGCGCAACCATGCCGATTTGCAGCAGATCCTCCACCTCGATCATCGTCGACATCCGGTCATGGACATGCCACGCCAGCTTGCGCACCAGCGGCAGATGGCTGGCGATCAGCTGTTCCTGATCGGTCGTCGCCGGACTGGCGCCATAAGTGAGTTTGGCGCTGAGCTCGGCCAGATCGGGATCATGATAGGTCATGCGGGGTCCTTTGCTGTTTCGGTCGGTTCGCTATCCGGCAGCGTGGCCGGGCGCCCGCCGACAACCGCGACCACCTCGACCGCCTTGTCATCGGGCAGTTCCTCGAATGACAGCACCGGCGTTTCCGGCAGATGGGGTCGCAGCAGACGAAGCAATGTCCGCCGCGCGGTCGGCGAAGTAACAATCGCAAAGCGCCGCGCCTCCGCCATGATCGGCCGGGCAGCCTCCTCGACCGACGCGATGATTTTCTGCGCCAGCCCCGGCTCCACCGGGTGGGAGGCACCAGCGCCTGCCTCAATCGCCTCGGCAAGCAATGTCTCCAGATCCCCGCCCAGCGTGATCACCGGCAGCGGCATGTTGACCGGCACCAGCGCCTGGATGATCAGCGGTCCGATCCGTCGCCGCACGCCATCGACAATAGCGTCAAGCAACGGCCTCTCGCGCTCCATATCATTGGCCGCATCATCCGCCGCCGCCTGCACCATTGCTTCTGCAAGCCGGCGAAAATCCTTCAGCGGCACGCCCTCGCCCAGCAGCGCGCGGCAGATCGCGGTCACTTGGTAGAGGCTCAGCGGTTTCGGGGTCAGCCCCTCGACCAGCTGCGGCGCGCGTTCCTTGAGATTGTCGAGCAGGCCCTGCGCCTCATCCATGCCGAACAGTTCAGCAGCGCCCAGCCCGACAAGATGATTGAAATGAGTCGCGATGACGGTGGACGCATCGACCACCGTATAGCCAGCCACCACCGCTTCACTGCGCTTGTCCGGTGAAATCCAAAGCGCATCGAGCCCGAAGGTCGGATCCTTGCACGCCTTGCCTTCTACCATGCCATCAATGTCGCCGCTGTCGAGCGCCAGCAGATCCTCTGGCCACGCCTCATCCTCGCCCAGCGTCACGCCGCTGATCTGAATACGATAGGCATTGGGAGCGAGCGCCATATTGTCCTTCACCCGGACCAGCGGCACCACGAAGCCCAGTTCGCGCGACAATTGCCGCCGGATGCCGGTCAGCCGCTGCATTAGCGGCGCGCCCTTGCGATCATCGACCAGTGGCACCAGCGCATAGCCGATCTCAATATTCAGTACCGCGCCATCAGTAACGTCGCTCCACGCAATATGGTTGGTCTGTTCCGGTGTCTGCACTGGTGGCGGAGCAGCTGCGGCCTGATCGCGTCGCAGCATCCGCCATGCAAAAAACCCGGCCATCGCGGCAATGGGCAGGATGATGAAATGCGGCATGCCCGGCAGCAGTCCGATAATGGCGAGGATCGCAGCGACCGGTATCCACGCCCTGGGATTACCAAACTGGCTGCCAATCTGCCCCGACAGGTCCATCGGTGAGGCCACACGGGTCACGATCGCCGCCGCCGCGATGGACAACAGCAAAGCCGGTACCTGCGCGACCAAAGCATCACCAACAGCGAGCAAAACATAGGTTTGGGCGGCATCACCCACGGCCATATCGTGACTGACTATGCCCAGGATCATGCCGCCCAATATGTTGATGATCAGGATCAGCACGCCGGCAACCGCGTCGCCCTTCACAAATTTGGACGCGCCGTCCATGGAACCGTAAAAATCGGATTCCGTTGCCACTTCCTGACGCCGCTCCTTGGCTTCCTCGGGCGA
Source organism: uncultured Sphingomonadaceae bacterium (assembly GCA_947493955.1). Taxonomy (GTDB): domain Bacteria; phylum Pseudomonadota; class Alphaproteobacteria; order Sphingomonadales; family Sphingomonadaceae; genus Parasphingorhabdus. The sequence goes on along the minus strand of CANLSQ010000003.1, from coordinate 165,190 downwards.
GAGCAGGCCAGCATTGAGATCCGCGTCAATCGCCATCTGCTTGCCCGGCATTGCATCAAGCGTGAACCGCGCCGTGACCTCGGATACGCGCCCGGCACCCTTGGTAATCACCACCAGATTGATGATCATCAGAATCGTAAAGACAAATATCCCGACCACATAATCACCGCCGATCAGGAAGTTGCCAAACGCCTCGATCACCTGTCCCGCCGCATGCGGCCCGGCATGACCCTCGACCAGCACCACACGGGTAGACGCCACGTTAAGCGCCAACCGCAAAAGGGTCGCAAACAGCAGCACGGTGGGAAAGCTGGAAAAGTCGAGAGGCTTGGCGGCGTTCAGCGCGACCATAAGAACCGCCAACGCAATCGTGATATTCGCAATGAAGCCGATGTCCAGCACCGTCACCGGAACCGGAAGCACCATGAAGATGACCAGCAAAAGGGTCGCGATGGGCAATATGCCTGCCCGCGCTGTATCACCCAGACGCGCCTGATGAGACGAGAGAAAGGCTAGCATCCGGGCCGTGCACCAAGATGTCGGAAAATGTGGCTTTGCGTCATGACAGGTCCCAAAATTATTTGGGATCAGATGAGCAAAGCCCGTGCCAGTCGTTCAAAGGAGTTTGGAATTTCCTATAATTTTACATTATATTCAACAGCTTATATAGACCTGTCGTAGGTGGGCGCGATACCCGCACCCAATGCATGTGACAAATTAATGGCGCGCTGCTGGTTCAAATTCGTCAATTTATTGACTCGGAACCGGGCCGCCTCGATCAGTTTTGACAGGGCCAGCACACGGTTTTTGAGGGCGTCGCTCTGACGCCAGACACCGGTTTGATCGACCGCCGCCACCAAAGGCCTTATGGCTGCCGCCGCCGCGATAATCTGGTCCGGGTCCTGTCCATCGAGCGCCTCCACTAAAGCTTCAAAGCCTTGCTCAAGATTGCTCAGCAAGTCCCCCGTCATGAAAAGTCGCCGCCGGACCGGTCGAAGTCGATCATATTTTCGGCGATTTTCATCGGATCAACCGGGTATTGACCGTCGGCTATGGCCTGACGAATGACCTGAATGCGCGCACTGTCAACGGGCATGCCCTGCTGCACCATATGATCTATGGCGCTGGCCAAGCCGCCGCTCTCTGTAGAGCTTCTGGCCTTGTCGGTGCCGGCGCTTTGCATGGCGTCCGACCTATCCGTTGGCCGGACCGGATCGCTTTGTCCCGGACCGATTGCCCGGCCGTAAAACGCACTCATCTTGTCTATCATGACGTCTCCTTAAGCATGCCCGCCTGTTAAAACGGGTTCCCGGACAGCGGGTTTAGGAAAAATCAGAAAACCGGCAGGGCAACGCGCCCCTGACCGACTATCTCCGCCAATATCGGGCGGGATTTTCGGGTCGCACGAACCGGAATGATCTCGCCAAGACGGCCGCCACGATCCGCCTGCATCTGCCGAGAGACCAGAAAGCCGCTTTTTCGCGCGACCAGCAAAACGGGTTGGCCGCGCTTGACCATCATCTGTGATTGGCGCACGCGATGACCACCATGACCTTTCTGCATCAGAGGCACAGAAATGCGCCAGTTCAGCGATGGGCATTTTACGATCGCGAGGCCTTTGCTCCGTTTTTCCATCTGCAATGCTTCGGGGCATTTCCTTAGTTTCAACCGCCGATCAATCGCTCGATGCGCGCCGCCCACTGCACCTTGCTCATTGCCGAGGAACACCGCCAGTTGCTTGTCCAGACCGGGAAGGCTTTCGAGGGTCTGCGCCTGTGCCGGAGAACTAAGCAACCAGCATAATACCGCCACAACTCCACCCATTTTATGTAATTTCTGCATATTCACTCCTCCAAATTATCAGTAATTTGAGAAGCAAGGGCCGTGCCATTGGCCGGAGCAACAACGGACGATGATGTCCTGATCGTAACTATTAGATGCTGTGACCCATCATCTATCACTTGGCTTTGCCCACCGATCACTATGGCTGATTCATCGACGCCCGATGCCTTTAACCCGCGTGCGAAAGCTGCCATCCGCGCGGCCGATAATTCCCATTGATCGAGCCGGGCAGAAGCGTCAGAACGTCCCGTCATCGATACGTTAATTTGGCGTGCGCCAGCAACTGCTGTCCCCGCAACCTCGCTGGCTTTTTCCCTGCCGATGGCAGTAAGCATAGCCTCGCGGGGTTCAAAGAGCACAGAAGCCGGCCACGCAAACTCGATCGCTGGCAAAATCACGTCAGCATCCACCCGATCCGCCGGCGGCGCTGGCCGAACAAAAGACAGGACCACAAACCCCAGCATCAACAAAGTGAGATCAGCAAAGGCCAACGACCAGCGATTGGCCGGTATCAGGCGCATATCGGCCTCTGACCAAGCGCATGGCGACCACGGGTCTGGCTTTTTTGGACCAGAGCAATCAGCCTGTCCGTCAATATCCTCTGCCACTTCAGCTCTTCCGTGGACAGGCGCAGGAAACGCTGCGCTATCGGTGCTGCAATCAGGTTGGACAGGATTAGGCCATAGAAAGTGGTGAGCAGCGCCAGCGCCATGGCCGATCCCAGATTGGCCGCGTCGTTCAAATCCTGAAACATTCGCACCAGCCCGATGATCGTCCCGACCATCCCGATGGCCGGAGCGACATCGGCCACTGCCATCCAGAAACGGATCACGCTATTATGCCGTGCCTCCCGGTCATTCAGGTCAGCGCCCGCCCACCGGGAGAATGCGCGTATATCCTCATGTCTGGCAAGACAAGCCGCGGCGCGTGCAACGAAAGCGCTTTTGGCATCGACCTGGTCAACACATTGCAGGCCCTTGCCATCCATCACCGCCTCGACCTGATGCAGGGATTGGCGCGCCATTTGGGCATCGCGAACCGGGTCGGCGCGCAGCAGGACATGCCATGCCGTAAAACTGCGGATCAAACCGCCGCTGCCTTCCTGAAGGCCGACAACGGCAATCGCACCCAGCCAGACGATCGCGAGCACCAACGGATCGAACAGTTCAACTATTGCTTGCAACGAGGCCTCCCATCACTGGCGAGCCAGTTGTGACAAATAATTGTCGCGCAACGCCAAAAAATTGGCGCAGTTTTTTGACGCTTTGCTGTGTTCGTTTCAGGAAAATGTCGGAATTGCGGGACATTTGGACTTTGGCACACCCTTTGCGGAGTAGAGGGAGAAGAAAAGGAAATTGGCTCTCTGCCCATCAAAACGGATGACGCGGAGGCATGTTTACCCTTGCGAGAAAGGAGCATTGGTTCCGGCTATGGACAGGATTTTCGGTATCTATGGAGATGCTCTGGCGTTGCATGCGCAGCGGCTGAGCATGCTGGCGTCGAATATCGCCAACGCCGCCACGCCCAATTACAAGGCGCGCGATCTCGACTTCGGCAAAGCCATGGCTTCTATTGTCGACGGCGAGACGTGGAGCGACAGCGCGGATCGGCATATCGGATACCGCGTCCCGCTCCAGCCCTCCTTGGATGGCAACACGGTGGAGCTTTCTACCGAACAGACGCTCTTCGCCGAAAATGCGGTCCAGTATCGCACAACATTGTCTTTTCTTGATGGCCGCATCGGTACCTTGCGCCGCGCGATGAAGGGCGAGTGATGGCAGAAGCGATGAACATATTTGACGTCGCCGGTCGCGCCATGGCGGCGCAGCTCACGCGGCTGAACACCACCGCCTCGAACATGGCCAATGCCCGGTCGGTGGCGAGCAGCGAAGCGGAAGCGTTTCGTGCTCTCAAACCCGTCTTTCGTACCTATGTGGATAGCCCGGACATGGCCACGGTCGATGTCGAGCGCATCGTGCAGTCCGATACCCAGCCGAAAAAGCGTCATGATCCCGCCCATCCGATGGCCGATACCGATGGCTATGTCTGGGAAGCGGGCGTCGATGAAGCAACCGAGATGGTCGAGATGATCGAAACCGCCAGGCAGTATCAGAATAACGTGCAGGTCCTTCAGACCGCCAAATCACTCATATTGGAAACCGTAAGGATGGGGAAATAATGACTATTATCAACAGCATAGACCCGGCGACCACAGGGGCTGCTTCAAACGTCTCGGGCAATAATCTCGATCAGGCTGCGTTTCTGCGCCTGATGACAGCGCAGCTCAAAATGCAGGACCCGTTCGAACCACTGGATAGCAACGCAATGGTGGGCCAGATGGCACAATTTTCAACCGTTGCGGGAATTGAGGAAATGAACGCATCGCTGCGGCAGCTCAATGACGCGAACCGGATCGGCGATGCATCAAGCTGGCTGGGGCGCAATGTTCTGCTGCCCGGCAACATGGCGGTGCCGAATGAGACCGGTCAATATGCCGGGGAGTTCATGCTCAACGCGCCTGCATCTGATCTGTCGATCGATTTTCTCGACAATAGCGGCCAGATTGTCCAGGCGATCGAGCTGGGCGAACAGGAGGCTGGAACAATCGCCTTTGAATGGGATGCGCTGGACGGCGATGGCCATCCGCTTGACCTGGGCGCGCTTAAGATACGGGTCAATGGCGGGGCGATATCCGGACTGTCATCATGGACCACCGTCGATGCGGTGCAGTCGCCAACCGATGGCGGCAATGCACGCCTTGTCACACCGCGTGGAGACTATTGGCTCTCCGACGCTGTCCGTCTCAGCTAAAAAATCATTCCTTTCTACGGAGAAATTTCATGTCTTTCTACACATCCCTGTCGGGCCTCAAAGGTGCGCAAACCGATCTGTCGACCATATCGAACAATGTCGCCAATGCCGGCTCCGTCGGCTTCAAACGCAGCCGCGCGATATTTGGCGACCTGTTCGCCGCTGCACCGACCCAGTCGACCAAGACTGTCGCCGGTCAAGGTGTACGGCTGAACGGGATCACCCAGCAATTTGCGCAAGGCACGCTGGAATCCACCGGCAAGACGCTTGATCTTGCGATTGCCGGCGAGGGTTTTTTCGCAGTGCGCGGACAGCCCCCGGCCGAGGAACTCAGCTTCACCCGCAATGGTGCGTTCGGTATTAATTCCGACCGCGAAGTCGTCGATACGCTAGGCAGTATTGTGCAGCTGTTGCCGGTCGACGTGAACGGTGTGGTGACCTCGACAGCGATTGGCGACATGACAGGCTTTGTCCTGCCCGAATTTGATCCAGCGGATCCCGCGGCCGTACTCGCCAATATATCGATCGACACGGCCGGACTAGTCACCGCGACCTACGCCAATGGCAATACCGAAAATCTGGGTTCCATCGCTATGTCCTCCTTCACCAACGTCGAAGGATTGCGCCCGATTGGTGATGCGCACTGGCAGGCGACCGGTGAGAGCGGTGATCCGCAAATCAATGCCGCTGGAGCTGGCCCGATGGGTGAGTTGCGGTCCGGTATGCTGGAGCGCGCCAATGTTGATCTGACCGAAGAGCTGGTCTCCCTGATCGGTGCCCAGCGGAATTTTCAGGCCAATGCCCAGGCAATCGAAACCGCCAATACGCTGACCCAGACGATCATCAACCTGCAGGTCTGACAAAGCCCGAAGGAGGCCTGAAAAATGGATAAGATGATCCACAGCAGCCTGTCCGCGATGCAGGGTATAATGGCCCGGCAGACGGCGATTGCGAACAATATGGCCAATGCCAGCACAACCGGTTTTCGTGCCGAGATTGTGAGCGCCAAGGCAAAGCACCTCAGCAGCGCCGAACTGGACAGCCGGGCCATGGCCCATGAACGCGTGCTGGCCGCCGACCTGACCGCTGCATCCGTGGCCACCACGGGCCGGCCACTCGACATTGCGCTGGATGGCGACGCGATGCTGTCCGTGCAGGGACGCGATGGCGAACCGGCCTATACACGGCGCGGTGATCTGCAGATCGGGGAAACCAGGCTGGTCACCACCGGCGCAGGCGATCCCGTGCTGGGCGAAGGCGGGCCGTTGATCATCCCGCCTGCCGACCGGATCAGCATCGCCAAAAATGGCGGCGTCTGGATCCTGCCGCAAGGCGATACAACCGGCGAGATGCAGCAGATTGACCGGCTGGCGCTGGTGTCCTTCACCGGCAGCGATATTGTCAAAGGCCAGGACAACCTGTTCCGCGTCCGGGATGGCGGCGCTTTGCCGGCCGATGCCGACGCGAGGTTGACCTCCGGATCGCTCGAAGGATCGAACGTCAACATGACGGCCGCGCTTGTCGACATGATCGAAGCCAGCCGCGCCTGGGAAACTCAGGTCAAATTGCTGTCCACCGCCAAGGATATCGACAGCAGCGGCGCCAGCCTGATGCAATTGCCGAACAATTAGAAAGGAATAGCCCATGAGTAACGGAGCCCTGCAAGTCGCCCGTACCGGACTGGATGCGCAAAACACCAAGATGCGCGTGATCGCGAACAACCTTGCCAATGTGAACACCAATGGCTTCAAGCGGCAGCGCGCCAGTTTTGAAACGCTGGCCTATCAGCACAACATCACCCCAGGGGCACCAGCAGATGCGCAGAACCAATATGCTGTCGGATTATCCCTGGGCACCGGCGTCGCGCTGCAAGGGACGGCACGCATTGAAACTCAGGGCGCATTGCAAACAACCGGCAACGCGCTGGATATCGCCATTGAAGGTCCCGGTTATTTTCAGGTGGAAATGCCCGATGGACAGATTGGCTATACCAGAGCCGGCAATTTCAGCCGCACCTCGGAAGGCGCGATTGTAACCGCAGGCGGCTTGCCGCTCATCCCCGAAATCCAGATTCCCGAAGGTACAACCGGCATCACGGTTGGTAGTGACGGCACCATTTCCGCAGCCTTGGCGGGCGAGACAGAAATCACGATATTGGGACAGATAGAAACCGCATCTTTCGTCAACCCGGCTGGCCTCAAGCCGCTGGGCGACAATCTGCTCATCGAAAGCGAAGCCAGCGGTGATCCCCAAGTTGGCGGGGCTGGCGAGGAAGGGCGCGGCACCTTGCGAGCCGGTGCGCTGGAACAGTCCAACGTCAATATTGTCGAGGAACTGGTCGACATGATCGAGACTCAGCGCGCTTATGAGGTCAATAGCAAGATGATCTCTGCCACCGACGAAATGCTGCAATTTGTGAACCAGCAGCTGTGACCGGATGCGCGATGAGAACCGTTTCCATCATTCTGGCGACCTGCGCCTTATCGGCCTGTTTTGGCGGCATCAACGGCGGTCCGCAGTCTGGATTTGAACCGACCATGCCGCCGATCAACATGGCAAAGACACAAAGCAATGGCGCGATATTTCAGGCCACCAATGGCTATGCTGCCCTGACCAGCGGGACACGCGCGGCAATGGTTGGTGATGTCCTGACGATAGAGCTGGTCGAGCGGACCATTGCGCGCAAGACCAACAGCGCGTCCACCAGCAAGAGTAGTGATTTCGGCCTGACACCGCCGGCCACCGGGCCACTAGCCCTTTTTGACCCCAGCGACATAAATATTGGCGGCGATCAGTCGTTCTCTGGTTCAGGACGGGCAGCGCAGACCAACAGCCTGCTCGGTGAAATCAGTGTCACGATTGCGCAGGTCTATCCCAATGGCACGATGAGAGTGAGGGGCGAAAAAGTGATCAACCTGAACCGCGGTGAGGAATATATCCAGATGACCGGCATCGTGCGCACAGCCGATATCAGCACGGATAACCGGGTGCTGTCGTCACGGGTGGCGGATGCGCAGATCAGCTATGCCGGATCAGGGGAAATTGCCCGCGCCAGCAAGCAGGGATGGTTGCAGAAATTCTTCTCGACCATATCACCTTTCTGACCGGATGATGGCGATGAAACTCACCCTGTTTTCCTATTTCTCCAAGCTGCTCACCGGCATCGCTTTGGGTGCTGCCCTGCTTTGGACGGCTCCAGCCAGCGCCACACGGATCAAGGATATTGGCAGCTTTCAGGGCCTGCGCACCAACCAGCTGACTGGCTATGGCCTGGTGGTTGGTTTGGCAGGAACGGGCGATGATAATCTGGAATATGCCACGCAGGGGGTGAAAGGCACGGTTTCCCGTTTTGGCCTGACACTGCCGCCGGGCGTCAATCCGTCGCTCAAAAACGCCGCGGCCGTGATCGTTACTGCAGAGCTGCCGCCCTTTGCCAAACCGGGCCAGAGACTGGACATCACCGTGTCCGCGCTGGGCAAGGCCAAATCCTTGCGCGGCGGCACATTGGTGATGATGCCCCTGCGCGGAGCCGATGGTCAGATTTACGCGATGGCACAGGGCAATCTGGCGGTTGGCGGTCTGGGCATCGAGGCAGCCGATGGCTCACGCACGCTGGTCAATATTCCCAGCGCTGGCCGCATACCCGGCGGCGCAACAGTGGAGCGCAGCGTCGGAACCGGCTTTGCCGACACACCGTATCTGACGTTCAATCTGGCAGAGCCGGATTTGACCACCGCCCTGCGCGTAGCCGATGCCATTAACGGCAAAGTGGGATCCGGAATGGCCGAGGCGATTGATGCCGTCTCCATCCAGATTCGCACCGATCGAGGCGCTGCCAGCCGTATCGTGCAAATGGGCCTGATCGAAAATATCGCGGTCACGCCCGCCAAGGCCGCGGCCCGGGTCATCGTCAACGCGCGCACCGGTACGGTGGTGATTAACGACATGGTCCGCATCACACCAGCAGCGGTCAGCCACGGCAAGCTCACCGTGAAAATTCAGGAAGACCCGCTGGTCGTGCAGCCGGCCCCGTTCAGCCGCGGCGAGACTGCGGTGGAGCCGAGTAGCGCAATCAGCGTGGAAGAAAAAGATGCGCCGATGTTCGCCTTTGATCGCGGCGCATCGCTGGCCGAGATTGTCGAAACAATCAACGCGGTCGGTGCCACCCCGGGCGATCTCGTCGCGATATTGGAGGCACTGAAACAGGCCGGGGCGATGAAAGCGGAGTTATTGATTCAATGATACCGGCCCTTTCCCTCTCGCAAAATAGCGAGCCGCCCGCTGCGGCCGATAGCCAACAGCTTCAACAGGCCGCACAGGCTTTCGAGGCGATCTTCCTGCGCGACATGATCGGAGTGATGCGAAAGGCCAGTCTGGGTGACGATCTGATGGGCAATAGCGGCAGCACAGAATTTCGCGACATGATGGATGACCGTCTCGCCGACGAGATGGTTCAAAACAACGGCTTGGGCATCGCCGATCTTTTGGTTGCGCAATGGAAAGGCAAATTATGACGGATATTTTCTCCATCGGCCTGTCGGGCATAAGGGCCTACCAGCAAGCCCTGTCGACCGTTTCATCGAACATAGGTAATGCTGAAAACCCCAATTATGTGCGCCGGGACCTGCGGCTCAGCGAGCTCAGCACGACCAGCGCAATCAACCCCTATTTCATCCACCAGATCAATTTTGCCGGGGTGGATATTGACGGCGTAGCGCGATCATCAGACCCTTTTCTGGAAGCCAATGTCCGGTTGACCGGCGCGTCCCTTTACGGCGCGGAAACGCGGGCACGCTGGATGGAAAACACCGAAACCGCGCTGGCCGATACCGAACATGGCGTTGGCGCCAGATTGGCCAAACTGTTTGCCATGGGTGAGGAGCTGGCCGGCTCCCCGTTCAGCAACATCCTGCGCAACCAGTTTATCAACGACATCGATGCCGCCGTCTCGGCAATCAACCGCACCGCCAATGATCTCGCCAATGTTTCCGATCAATTGATCAGTTCGGCCGAACAGGAAGTGGCCACCTTTAACGCCGCGCTGGACAATCTGGCGACAACCAATCTCGCCCTGCGCGTTGCGGCTGATGGCACCCCTAAACAGGCCGCGCTCCTCGACCAGCGGGACACGGCACTGGCAGTGCTCAGCGAGCGGATGGATGTGACGATCAGCTTTGGGGACAAGGGTATCGCCAATATTACTTATGACGGCCAGTCGCTGGTCGACATCGGTGAGGTCAACTCTCTTTCAGTCCTGGCCGGGGCGGATGACAGTATCGGGCTTGTCTCCAATGCGGTGAACCTGACCGCTCCGTCGCGCGGGTCGCTGGCCGCAATGGTATCCAGCGCCGCGACGACCATAGAAAGGCGCATCGAACTCGATGACCTCGCCGTCCAGTTTGCTGCCGACCTGAATGGCTGGCAGGCAGCAGGTGAAACCGATGGCGGTGGGGTGGGGCCGCCGTTTCTTAACGCAGCTGGTGGTGCCGCTGCACTCACTATGTTGACCCAGGATCCGGCCGATCTCGCCCTTGCCGCACCGGGTGGCCCGGCCAATGGCAATATCGCGAATTTACCCACCCTTAGAGGTCCCGCCGGGGTTGAGCAGGTCTGGACCAATATCATCGGCGCACAGGCGATAACCACGGCCGCTGCACAAAGCGAAAATGCGGCAGCAGCGACACAGCATCAGGCCGCCCGCGACACCCGCGACCGCCTCTCCTCGGTTGATCTCGACCGGGAGGCCGCCGATCTGCTGCGCTTTCAGGAGGCCTATAATGCCTCTGCCCGCGTCATTCAGGTCGCCCGTGAAACCATGCAGAGCATCCTCGCGATATTCTGAAAATCTGGAGCCATTTCCCATGCAATCCGTCAACCGTACCCGCCCGTCCAGTGATATAGTTCTGCAGCAAGAGCTGGCGCAGAACATCGCCGAGCGTCAACAGCAAATCGCCACGACCCGCCGCATCGACAGGGCGTCCGATGATCCGGCCGCCTGGTCCGAAATTTCCAGCATTGCCAAGGTGCAGGCCAATATGGATGCGTGGCTGCGCAATATTGATCGCGGCCTGTCCATCGCCGCACAGGCCGACGGCGCGATGAGTGAGATTAACAGCCAACTGGCCAGGGCCACCGAACTGCTGGTGCAGGCAAGTAACGAGACGATTTCGCCGGTGGACCGGGAAACCATTGCGGAGGAAGTCGAAGGCATTGGCCGGACAATTGCGGACATGCTGGATCAGGACGATGGATTTGGGAGGCCCTTATTTGTTGTTGGCCCGCCGCTGGAGATCCCGATTGATGACGACATGGTCGTCATTGCCGCACCGTCACGGGACGGCTTTAATGCGCTCGATCCGCTGATCGCCAATATCGCAAATACCATCCGTATCGGTGATGCCGATCAACGCAGCGCCCTGCTTGATCCCCTGCGCCTGCAAAGCGATATTGCGGCGAACATTCTGGGCAACCACGGGATAGAGAATGACCGACTGTTGCAAGGCGCAGCGCGGCTGCAAGATCGCAAGATTGATGTCAGCGAATATCGCGCGTCTCTGGAAGAAACCGACATCACACTGGCTATCTCCGAAGTCCAGAAACTGCTGATCAGCCTGGAGGCAGCACAGGCGGCCTATGCGCGGATCGAGCAATCGTCGCTATTTGACCAAATCCGCTAAAAGTCGATTTTCTCCATCCGTTTTACGAACAGAAGCGGGCGGCTGCAAGGGCGCAGAATTCCGGCCATAATCTATGACAGGAAGCATTTATGTTCGCAGCCATCGGTATCGTCATTCTCATGGTCATGGTGTTTGGCGTTTTCACTCTTTCGGGCGGTGACATGGGCGCGGTGCTCCGCGCGCTACCGATTGAAATGGGCATTATCGGCGGGGCGGCCATTGGTGGGCTGGTCATCGGCCATAATATCGCGGGTCTGAAAGCCCTGGCTGGCGGCGTGGCAAAAGTCTTTAAAGGCCCACAATATGGCAAGGCAGATTTCCTCGACTGCATCTTTCTGGTTTCCAAATTGATGAAGATATTGCGGGCCGACGGTCCGCTGGCACTGGAGCCGCATATCGAGGATCCGCATGCATCGCTGATCTTCGCCGAATATCCCAATCTGCTGCCAGACGAAAAGCTGATGGCGCTCATCTGTGATACGCTGCGGCTGGTGGTGGTTTCGTCGGGCACGCTTGATCCATATGCGGTCGAGGAAGTCATGGATAACAGCCTGAAGACGCGTCATGACGAGGCGATTGCCCCTGCCAATGATCTGCAGAATCTGGCTGACGCTCTGCCCGCATTGGGCATCGTCGCGGCGGTCCTCGGTGTCGTCAAAACCATGGGCGCGATCGACCAGCCACCAGAGATACTGGGCGCGATGATCGGTTCTGCGCTGGTCGGCACCTTTTTGGGCGTACTGCTCGCATACGGCCTTGTCGGCCCCATGGCCACTCGCGCCCGGCAAGTCATCGAGGCGGACGGCGCCATCTATCATATCGTCAAACAGATTGTCGTCGCCTCGCTCTATGGCCACCCGCAGCCGCTGGTTATCGAAGCCGCGCGATCCGGCCTGATACAGGTCAACCAGCCGGCCTTTGCCGATGTGTTTGATGGCATGCGCGGATCCTGAGATATGGCGCGCGGAAAAAACGAACCGGAACCAAGGCCGATTATCGTCAAAAAGATTGTCGCCGGCCCGGCCGCCCATCACGGCGGTGCCTGGAAAGTCGCCTATGCTGATTTTGTCACTGCGATGATGGCATTCTTCCTGTTGCTGTGGCTGCTCAGTTCCACCGATGAACAGGAACGCAAGGCGCTGGCCGAATATTTCACGCCGACGCTGGTTGAAATGCGGGAGAACAACGCCGGTGCGGACAGCTTCTTCGGCGGGGATTCGATATTGTCTGAAGAGGATTACCGCAGCCGCGCCGCCCAGGTCGGGGAACGCTCACTCGCCATTCCGAAAGACAGCACCGCTGCCAACGCAGTGCACAACCAAAAAGACCGTGAGGAATTTGCCGCGGTCAGGCAGCGGATCACGGAGCAGCTTGAACGTAGCGAAGAGTTGAAAAGGTTCGACAACAACATTCGCTTTACCGAGACCCGAGAGGGCCTGCGGATCGAGCTGATCGACGAGGCCGACTTTTCGATGTTTGCACTCGCCACCGACACACTGCGCGCGCCCGCGCGCAAATTGCTGGCCGAGGTCGCGGCCGCAATCAAACCGGCACCCAACCCGCTCATGGTGCGGGGGCATACCGATGCCCTGCCCTTTTCATCCGGGCGCACGATGAACAACTGGATGCTGTCCACCGCAAGGGCAGAGGCGACACGCCAAACCTTGCAACAAAATGGCATAGGCCCTGATGCGTTTTTCAAAATTGAGGGCGTCGCGGACCGCGAACCTTATACACCGCATGATATATATGATCCCCGCAACCGCAGGATCTCGATCACCCTTGGGTGGCAGAAGGTCGCTAATCCAGACTGAGGATTAACGATGCCCGAAGGCCGCCTTCTGCCCGGTTTTGCAAAGTCACATCACCGCCATGATCGCGCATGATTGCGCGGGCGAGTGTCAGGCCAAGACCCGACCCGCCGGTCGCCCGGTTGCGGGAAATCTCGGCACGGGCAAAGGGTTCGAACATGGCCTCGATTTGATCTTCTGCGATGCCCGGGCCATTATCATCCACATGAATCACCAGCCTGTCCCCGTCTTTGTCCACAGAGATGGCGGCTTCTTTGCCATATTTCACGGCATTGCCGATCAGGTTCCTGAGTGCCCGGCGGATCAGGGTCGCCCGGATATTGGCGATTGTCCGGCCACTGCGCGTGAAGGAAACAGCTGCGCCCATGTCGGTAAACTCATCCGCAACTGTCTCGATCAGCGCACTGATATCGGTTGGCTCTGCCGATTCTTTTGACCGCCCGAGCCGTGCCAGAGACAATATGTCATCCAGCGTCCGGTCCATATCATCAATCCCGGCAATCATCCGGTCGCGTTCGTCCTCATCCTCCACGCTCTCAACCCGCACGCGCAGCGCCGCCAGGGGGGTACGCAAATCATGGCCGATCGCGCCCAGCATGACATTTTTTTCATCGAGCATCGCGCCGACACGGTTATTCATTTCATTAAACGCGGCGATCAGTTGCTTCGTATCAGGCGGACCGCTTTCCGCTATCGGATCGCTTGCTCCCGGCCGGAAATCTTCCGCACCTTTGGTCAGCGCTTTCAGCGGGCGTGATATATAACGTCCCAACCAGATCAGCGGGATCAGCAATATCAGATATATCACCGCGGTCTGGAACAACAGCGTACGGATGAGGCGCGGATTGCGGTCTCGGATGACCGATGCAATATTAAGCCATCGTCCTTCACCAATTTGCGCAGACATGATTATGAAGCCATCAATCTTGTGGGGCCTTTTGCGATAGGCGATCGCCCGCATCCTTTGACGTTCACGGCCCAATCCGATCACGCTGTTTCTCATATTGGCAGGGAGGCTATCAACGCGTGCGGCCTGAACGGACAATAAGGCAATTCCCAGATTGTCAAACGCCCGGGCGGCACGTTCTTCGACACTTGGCAATCGAGTTTGCCCGTCTTCAATCGCGCTTTGCGAGGTTGTGCTGGGGCGATTCCGACGGATGCGCAGACTGCCATCGCGGCGATATCGCCGCTCGCGAAAGCCGCGTTCATTGATTCTTTCCGCTTCCCAAGCGATCCGCGCCACGGCCGAAGCCGACGCCTCCACCATTTTCTGGTTTTGCGCACCCTGATATAACAAAGCGACGTTAATCCCCTGCGCTATCAGCAAGGTGACCGCCACGAGCGCCAAAAGCTGGCCGATCAAGCTGTTGGGCAGCAATCGTTTCATAATGTCCGAACGTCCCCGGCCAGAACATAGCCGCCGCCCCAGACGGTTTTGACAATTTCCGGATTTTTAGGATCCGCCTCTATTTTGCGGCGCAATCGGCTGATCTGGTTGTCAACGGCCCGGTCAAAAGCATGTGCTTCGCGGCCCTGCGTAATATCGAGCAGCTGATCACGGTTGAGCACTTGGCCCGCTCGCGAAAGCAAGGCGAGAAGCATTTGATATTCACCGCTGGACAGCGGCACCGCAACGCCTTCGCTGTCGACCAGGCTGCGCTGATCGGTTTTGAGCGTCCAACCGGAAAACTGGTAAATCGCCCCGCTGCCGGACTTCACCCCATTGCCCCCGTTGGTTCGCCGCAACACAACTTTGATCCGAGCTACCAACTCTCTCGGACTAAAGGGTTTCGTTACATAATCATCGGCGCCGAGTTCCAGGCCGATAATCCGTTCCAGTTCTTCGCCTTTCGCGCTGATGAAAATAACCGGCGTTCCCGTCGTTTCGCGAACATGGCGGCAGAAGCTGAGACCATCTTCTCCCGGCATCATGATATCAAGCAAGACAATGTCAAAGTTAAACGCGTTCATTACCGAACGCGCTTGACTGGCATCACCGGCCTGCTGAACGCGAAAACCCTGCTTTACCAGATATTCGGCCAGTGGTTCACGCAACGTGGCCTCGTCATCGACCAATAAAATATGCGTTTGTCCCGACATCTGTCTCACCTAACACAGGTTTATAAAAAAGGAACGGATCACCGGCGCTGTTACGGGAGGGTATGCCGGTGACCCGTTCACATAAAAGAGTGGTTCAGGGATTAACCGCCTCTTTTATTCCTTGCGCCGCGGCGCGCTTCACGAGCCGCTTGCCGTTCTTCAGCGGTCACTATGCCGTCACCATTGGCATCTGCTTTGTTAAAGCGTGCCATCGCTGCTGCTTGAAACTCGGCTTTACTGATCATCTGATCGCCATTGGTGTCGGCGCGCTTCATCATGCCGCCGCGCTTGCCTTTGCCGCCACGTTTGCCCCAGCCTTTGCCACCACGCTTGCCGCGCATATTCTGCATTTCTTCTTGGCTCAATTTGCCGTCGCCATCTACATCGGCGCGGGCAAACCGTTCGGATTTACGGGTTGCGCGATAGGCTTCCATTTCGGCTTGCGAAACACCGCCGTCGCCGTTTGTATCCATCTCGGTGAAGCGCTGCGCCCGCCTCGCTTCCCGGTCAGACTTGGAAATCTGTCCATCCTGATTGACATCCATTTTCGTCCAGCGCTGTTCCAGCGCCGCGGTCATTTCAGCACGGGTGATCTGGTTGTCATTGTTGGCATCCGCCCGCATCCATCCTTTTCCGCCGCCACCACCGGGGGCTGCAATAGCAATACCGCTTGCAATCAAAAGGGCCGCCGCACTCGAAATCAAAATTGTCTTTTTCATGTTGTTCTTCCTTATCTGCTCATTCAGGCAAGCGGTCCTTGATGGCCGCCATGAACATGTTTCTAAGGGTGATATGTCCCGTAAATTTGTCAGAACAGGACAAAATTGTCGCAAATTGTATCAAGACAGGCAAACCGTTCATTTTGCTGAAAGTTTGCGGAAGAACCGGAATGGGGATTGGGGTGGTATCGCGGCGTCCGCAATATCCCGAAAGCGGACATTAGCTAGCGTGATACTTATCGTCAGTTTCTGAAGACGGCACGAAGCTGGAGCTCCATACGTTCCCTTTCTTTTCCCATTGAAGCGGCAACATAATTGCACGTTGCTCATTAGGATCGGTCAATAAGCAAATGAGTCTTCGCCGCGCGCTTTGTGCTGCATCTGTTACGGACTGCCATGCTGGGTCAGAAAGGATTGCTTTGTTATCATAATCGTCGTTGTTCGGACTTTGATAGGTGTCGACCAACGCGTGGAATTCGGCTACAGCCGCTACCTCATCTCGGGACAGATGACCCCGCTCAATCAGTCGCTGATAGGCTTTATCCTCACCCACAAAGGCATCATCGAAATAACAACACATGCATTCGACAAAGGAGTAATGTGGATTACGTTCCTGTGGGTCCAGCCAGCGTGTTTGTTGAACTTCAGTATCAGAAAATGCTTGAATAGAACTGAGCCAGTTTAACCGCCAGTAACGCCTTTGATCTTCGTCAGATGGTATCGCCATACTTCATTCGTCTTCCGATGTGGCGTTTTCAATTGTGGCAGAGAAGATCATAACCGAAAATCCTTGAGTCTCGACTTCCTCTAACGCCCTCTTGTCAGTCCCTGCCTTAAAAGTCGGTCCATTGGTCGAGATTTCTTGGCGAAAGCGCCAAGGCGCATATTGCTCTGGAAGGTTCGTGCCTAACTCATCACTACTATATGCCATCGCCCCGTCACTACCGGCAAACATATAAAGGGTTTCCACTTGTCGTTCTCCAATATCGGTCGTTTCCGCAGTACAGGCTGCAACGGCAATCGTGATTGCAAACAACTGGAAAGGACGCATCACGCTTCGCATTACGGAATATGCTACGGCACTGCATAAATGTCTGCAAGTGGGGCATTAGCTGATGAACAATCAGTGTCCGCTCCTGCGCCCAAAGCGGACGTTCGTACAAAGCAAAAATTTCATTGCCTCCACGGGGCTTTGGATTGGCTTACTGATCTTATCCATGGCCAGAATCGTCATATTCGCATATTATTCTTCATAAGGTCGGCCCCATCTTTTTCTAATGTGTAACCAATTGCGCCGCCGGATCGAATAGCTTTGATACCCAGGAGACCAAGGAGGAATCATGCCACAGACGACGCGTCCTATCGCAATATTTGTATCAGCCCTGCTGATACTCACTGTTATATCACAGCTGGTTTATACGGCGACGCTAAGCGGGGTCGGAATTGTCGAAGGCTGGCCGCTCCGTTCCACAATCTGGACCGCAGAACTTCTCATATTCACCGCCATAGCGATTGCCTCTCTTGTTGGTCTGATCCGGTCCCCAAACCTGCAGTTGGGTTGGGCGGCGCTGGTGGTGGCCGGATTGATGAACATGGTCCAGTCGGGCATCGGACTGTCCATGTTTCTGCCGGCCAGCCAGGCGGGCGAAGAATTTGCACCCCTTATGGGTACTGTGCTCGCAGGATCATTTCTGTTCTATTATCTGGCCAAGGTCGTTCTGGGACTCGCGGCTATATTGTTCGGGCTATCGCTGTTCCGTGGTGTCGATACCATCGGCCGGGCCCTCGGTCTGGTCAGTTTGATTACCGGACTGGTCGCGATTGTGCTGAATATTGCTGCCGTGCGTATGGGACTGGGCGCCGTGCCGCTGGCCGGAGCAAGCGGGGCCATTGCGACATTTTTTACCGGTTGTGCCGTCTGGTATTCCGCTCGTCAGGCGGAATGATACTCAGGTCGGCTATTCCCTGCGACCATCAGGGCACCAAGTCACACGACAGTGAGACCGACATCGACATTGCCGCGCGTAGCGTTTGAGTAGGGGCAAACCTCATGCGCTGCGTGAACCAGTCGCTCGGCATCGGCCTGATCGACGCCCGGCATCGTGATCTGCAGATCGGTTGTGATCCCGTAACCGCCTTCCTCACGCGGGCCAAAGCCGACGGTTGCTGTTACCGTGGAATCGTCGGGAACCTTCACCGATTCCTTGCCCGAAACGGCCTTCATCGCACCAAGAAAGCAGGCCGAATAACCGGCGGCGAAAAGCTTTTCGGGATTAGCACCGACTCCGCCAGGTCCGCCCATTTCTTTCGGCACGACTAACTTCACATCGACGGACCCGTCATCGGACTTCGCCGATCCATCTCGCCCACCCGTGGCGGTGGCGCTGGTTTTGTAGATTACATTCACAGACATCGGCTTTTCCTTTCAGGTAAGAATGACGGAGGGCATCTTAATTGCTCCGCAATGCGAGTCCACCCGGGTGGCTTGCCCGGTTGCGATCAGCCGACCGTTTTGTCATTCGAAGCGAGCGGCCAAGCTAGCTCAGCAGATCAAACGCACCCGCTTCAAACGCCTCGGCCAGTTTGAATTTCTGAATCTTGCCCGAGCCGGTGAGCGGCCATTCCGATACACTGATCCAATAGGCTGGCGTCTTTTGCGGCGACAGGCGATCACGGATGAAAGCTTTCAGATCGTCCGCGTGCAATGTCTGGCCGGAACCGCTGCGGAAGAAACAGGCAACCTGCTCACCCCATTTGTCATCTGGAATGCCGACAACAGCGACTTCGTCAATCCCGTCATGCTCCAGCATCGCATTTTCAATTTCCGCCGGGAACAGATTCTCGCCGCCGCGAATGATCATCTCTTTGACCCGCCCGGTAATCTTCACATAGCCGCGCGCATCCATGCGCCCGAGATCGCCGGTGTGTAGCCAGCCTTCGCTATCGATCGCAGCAGCCGTGGCCTCGGGATTGTCATTATAGCCCAGCATCACGCTATAGGCGCGCGCGCAAATCTCGCCCTGCTCTCCGACCGGAAGGACGGTGTTGGTTTGCGGATCACGGATGGAAATTTCCGTATGCGCCGCAGGCTGGCCGATGGTCTGGGTCAGGTCCTCGTCCGAATCCTCATACCATGCCTGCGTCAGCACGGGTGAGGTTTCCGTCTGGCCGTAGACAATCTGGATCGGCGCACCGAACACATCCTTGGCATCGCGGCACAGTTGCGGTGCGACCATCGCGCCGCCAGACATGATCCGCCGCGTCGAGGAAACATCCTGACCGGATCGGCGCACTTCATCGATCAGAGCGACCAGCATGGTTGGCACGCCGAGGATGAACTTGGCGCGTTCGCTTTCGATAACATTCGCAATCATCACCGGGTCAAACATCGGGGCAAGCAACATAGTACCGCACCGGCCAAAGCCGCCCAGCACCAGTATAGCGCAGCCGGTTGTATGGAAAAGCGGCATGGTATGAATGAAGATATCGCCTTGTTCCATCCCGCCCCGGGCCATCGTATCAACCCCATTGCGGACGAGGCCGTTATGATGAAGCACTGCGCCTTTCGGGAAACCGGTCGTGCCAGACGTATATTGCAGCTGAACCGCATCTTGCGGCGTCGGATCGCGCAAGGCGCCGCTATCTTCCCCCGCGTAAAGCGCATCATGATCGCTCAGCAAAATACGGTGTTTGATAGCCGGAATTTCATCGCAGACCGCGTCGGCAATCTCCTGCATCGGGTTCCCGCGAAAGTCTGCGACATAGTAGATTGCCTCGGAACGCGACTGTTCGAGCACATATTTCAGCTCACGCTTCTGATAGGCCGGATTGACCGTCACCAGCGTCACGCCAGCGAGGCCGCAGGCCAGCTCCAGAAGCACCCATTCGGGCACATTATTGGCATAAACCGCGACCCTTGCACCCTCCGCATGGCGACTGGCAAGCGCCCGGCCCAATCGCTCCGCATCGCTCAAAAGTTCAGCATAGGTCCAGCAGCGGTCAATCGCGCCCTCATAAGTCAGCTCTTTCAGCGCCGGCTGATCGGGCGCCTGCGCCGCCGACTGGCGGAGCATATCGCCAACGGTCATCGGAGACGGCTCCGGCCCACCCTGCGCTGGAAAATAAGATTCGGTTAGCGCAACGTCATACATGGGGCAGCCTCCTATTTTTTGTTTCAGGCTAACTGCTGATGACAGGCATGTCTAGCGCAGGCAGACATGGGTACTTTTTGTTAGGTTTTGCGGATTTGTAAACTGGAGCGGATGAAAGGCATTGGTTATTATAGTCCTTTGGAGAAGACATTCGTTTAGTGAGATATCTGACATATCTGTTATACCCGCTATGGGCGCAAAAACGGACATCATGGATAGAGTAAATGACATGCGCTACCAGCACAATTCCAGACGTCCAATGGTCCACCAAATCTCATCCAGAGCGATGCCAACTTAAACCAACGAAGGCACATCTGCATGAATGAAGGCATATCGCCCGTGTCCAAAGAGATCCATGATGCCAATGCTATCGATAACGCAGATACGTCGTAGCTAATTATCAACCTTGATCATGGTTTTTAGCATATATTCCTGCAGACGGTCGAGAAAGACCCGAGACTTGGTAGGTAAGTATTCCCGATTTGGGTAGGCCGCGTAGATCGCACGGTCGCACTTCGGCCAGTATTGGCTGAGCAAAGGCACGAGCTTCCCATCCAGCACATCTTGGCACACCAAATAGTGAGCCAGCCGCGCCACGCCCAAACCCTCCAATGCAGCTTTGCGCATGGCAAGACCAATGCCGGAGTACACGCTTTCAACTCTTACGGTGATGGGCTTGCCACTCTCAATGAAGTCCCACTCATCATCGGTCTGGCGAGAGGCGTGAATGGTCAGGCACTTATGATCAGTCAAATCGTGCGGCACGGCCGGCATTCCATTGCGCTCTATATATTCCGGTGATGCGCAAACGATCCACGGGTCATCGAAAACCTTGCTGGAGATCACGGTCGTCTCGGTCGGCTGCTTGAACAATAGGGCAAGGTCCACACGCTCACCGATGATGTCGATCCCGC
Organism: uncultured Sphingomonadaceae bacterium; assembly: GCA_947493955.1. GTDB lineage: Bacteria > Pseudomonadota > Alphaproteobacteria > Sphingomonadales > Sphingomonadaceae > Parasphingorhabdus. The sequence continues at coordinate 144,162 of CANLSQ010000003.1, read as the reverse complement.
CATCGGCCTGCAGGAATGTTGCGGTAATTTCGTCGAATTCCTTGGCGAACGAACTCAAGAATGGAATAAGCACATTGGCCGTGAAAGTGGCGGAAGATGCAATGCGCATTTGGCCCCTTGGGCGTCCGCTGAGATCGCGAACGACATCTTCCGCGTCACGAAGCGATTCGATGATTTTCTCACCCCGTTCATAAAGCACTTCTCCGGCCTCGCTCAGCGAAACTGCCCGGGTTGTGCGGTGAAACAACCGCGCTCCAAGGCGATCTTCAAACCGGCCGATTTTTCTGCTTACTCCTGACGCAGTAAGTCCCGTCTTTTCAGCTGCCCCTTTGAAGCTGCCCGCCCGAGCCACTTCTACAAAAACGCTCATATCACTAAGAGTATCCACCCGGCCCCCAATCCATGACTAATGTCATTTCTGAAATGACAAATTCAACCTGTTAGCAGCGCAGCAAAAAACGTAGTTGCTGCACCGCAATCAACATACAAACGATTGCTCTAATCTTTGTCAACTTTATAATAAAAAACTAATTATTGGTGTAAATAAATAATATTTGGGAGTAAATATGAAAAAACTATCTAAATTCATGACAGTAAGCTTGCTAATGACTGGCTCTTTATTTGCACCTATTGGTGTAAATGCTGTCGCGCAGGAGGCCTCTTCAGCTGTTACTGCACATAAGGCGCCAGTCAATGACGGACTTCCATTGCCAGGGTTTGAAATTGAGCCAGGCAAGACCGCACTGGTCATCACCGATCCCCAGGTCGACTTTCTGTCCGAAGATGGCGTCACATGGGGTGTCGTTGGGAAAAACGTGACGGAAAACGGGGTCGTTGAAAATCTCGAAACGCTCATGAAAACGGCAAGCGACACTGGTATGCCGATGTTTATTTCTCCTCACTATTATTTTCCGCACGACCACAAATGGAAGCATGAAGGCGCACTTGAGGTGCTGATGCATTCTCTCGGGATGTTCGATCGCGCAGGGCAATTGGACCTGACAGGCTTCGATGGTTCAGGTTCTGACTGGTTGGAGCGCTACAAGCCTTACATCAACAACGGCAAGACTGTTGTCACCAGCCCGCACAAGATCTACGGCCCGGAAACCAACGATCTGGTTCTGCAGCTTCGTAAGGCCGGTATCTCCAAAATCGTGCTTGCTGGGATGTCAGCCAATCTGTGCACGGAATCGCACATGCGCGAGTTGGTTGAGCAGGGTTTTGAAGTCATGGTGGTCACAAATGCAACCGCCGGTGCGATAACACCGCATTATAACGGATATGAAGCTGCTCTTACGAATTTCCGGATGATAGCGAGCGACGTCAAGAACACCGAGGCCACTGTCGCAGCGATGCGGGCGGCCTACCCATAAGGATATCCCCGAATGGCCCCATTGGCGTTCGGGATTGATATCAATCGTTCCTGGTCCTGCTAATTCGGCTTTCAAGAATGAGAAAGCCGCCACAAAAAAGGCGGCTTTCTCTATCTCGCTATTATCAATTCTTCAGCCCAAATGATTTTTTGCCGTAATCCGTCGTTGCCACTCTGGTGCTTCCAACGACTTTCTTCACTCAAAACAGAGAATGAAATACTCAAATGGACATAGACATTGGAATTTCCACACGAGACCGCGCCCTTTCAGCAGATGCGCTCCAGAAGCTGCTCGCCGATACATATGCCCTGTACCTAAAGACACATGGTTATCATTGGAATGTTGAAGGGCCGCACTTTCAACAACTGCATGCCTTGTTCATGGAGCAATATGTCGAAATGTGGAATGCCGTCGATGAACTCGCTGAACGCATTCGGGCACTTGGTAAATATGCACCTTCATCTTATTCAGAAATGGCTCTGCTTTCTTCGGTCAAAGAGGAAGCAGGTCAACCAGATTGGCAAGCGATGGTGACCAATTTGGCTGAAGGACATCAGGAGGTAGCCAAATCTGCAAGGCAAGTGCTCCGCGTTGCAGAGGAAATCGGCGATGATGCGACAGCAGATGTCGTTACGCCAAGAATTACACTGCACGAAAAATCGGCATGGATGCTCCGCGCCACGACCAAGTAAGACTGGGCACAGCAAATACCTAGCTTGGATGGTGCGAGCGGAGACTGGAATTGCGCACGGATACCCGCTGGCCGAGGCTCTAGATCCCGCAACAAAAGACGGACCGACAAGAGACAAACGACGGTGTTTCGAACCCGATTGCATGTCACTTGCGCACACAAAAAATATTGGGAATGTAACGATGAACATTATGATGACAACTTCAACTGAGACGCTAACCCATTCATCTGAATTCATCCGCAAGCAGCGGGACCATCTGCAAAGAACCAAGCCGGCAAGGAAATGGTTCGCCGTCGAGTTTGTAAGCGGTTACAATCAGGCGTCAGTCGCGCATTATAGCCCGCCCAATTGGAACAGCCTGATGACCGAAGCACATGCCGGTAGCCAGTCGGCCTATCGGAGGTTGCTGGTCGAGTTCGAAATATGGCTTGACGGCTATCTCTCAGCAGAATCTTCCAATCAGATGCGCGCAGACCTTATCAGTGAAATTCTTTATACAGTTCACAAAAAAAGAAGCTCTTGCGACTCATCTCGTCCGGTCTTGCTTTGGCTGCTTGCGATCGCGGAACATCGCATCGAACGCCCAATATCTTCGCTTCGAACAAATTGACTTCCCCAGTTTGCACGCGGGAATGCGTCCCGGTTGCGTGCAAAGTCGCCCGATATAAACCCCTTGACCCTCCCTTATATCGGGCGGCATTTGCGCTCATCCAGTGTCCGCTTTCGGGATAAAGCGGATATCGGTGGACTGATTCACGGGGCTTTTTTGCGAGATTATAATGCACTTCTGTCATCTCGCTAACCTCAACAGCCACAAGATTAAATAAAATGATTTATTTTCAATAACTTGGAGCGGGTGAAGGGAATCGAACCCTCGTCGTAAGCTTGGAAGGCTTCTGCTCTACCATTGAGCTACACCCGCCTGTTTCCAAGCGCGCCTATTGCCATCGTGATGACGGCGCGTCAATCAGGAAACGGTGCTGGCCGTTTTTGTTTTCAAGGCCCGTGCGGCAAACCATTCGGTTACCGATACTTTCTCGGCTTCGTTCATATGCAAACCAAGTTTGGACCGGCGCCACAGCACGTCTTCAGCAGTAGTTGCAAATTCATGGGCCATCAGCCAGCGGAGCTCAATCTCATAGAGACCGGCGCCGAAATGGCGTCCGAGGGCAGCTTCATCTTCGGCATCGCCCAGCAGGATCGCGACATCGGTGCCATAAGCCCGCACCAGACGGACCATCACATCTTTGTCAAGAAACGCCCAGCGCTGACTAAATTCCGCGACCAAGGCGTCAAAACCATCTGCGGGAAAATCACCGCCCGGCAGCGGTGCGGTTTTGGTCCAGTCATCGGTTTCGACATGCAAGGCCGCCTTCAGCGTCTTCATCGCCTGCCGCGCAAGGACCCGATATGTCGTTATCTTGCCGCCAAAGACTGACAGCACAGGCGCGCCGCCGTCGTCATTATAGTCAAACACATAATCGCGGGTCACGGTCGAGGCGGACTGGCTGTGGTCATCAAACAACGGCCGCACCCCGGAATAAGTCCATTGTACATCGTCGCGGGTCACTGGTTCGGCAAAATATTCGCTTGCCGCAGAGCAGAGATAGTCGATTTCATTGTCGCTGATCTTCGCCGGACCTTCGTCATAGCTCCATGGCTGGTCGGTCGTCCCGATCAGGGTGTGGTCGCCTTCATAGGGAATGGCGAAGATGATCCGGCCATCCTTATTCTGGAAGATATAGCTGTGATCGCCTTCAAATTTGCGCGCAATGACGATGTGGCTGCCTTTGACGAGGCGCAGTTTTGCAGCGTTGCTGCTCTGGTCATAAAGCGCCGTTACCGGATCAACCCAGGGCCCGGCGGCATTGATGAGCACTTTGGCTTGCTCAGTTGTTTCGCCATCATGCCCGTTAAGCTGTAAGGTCCAATGCCCTGCGCTTCGTTCTATGCCAACACATTCCGTCTGGATGCGAATATCGGCGCCGCGCTCCTTGGCATCGCGAGCCGTCAACGAAACCAGCCGCGCGTCTTCGACCCAGCAATCTGAATAGGCAAAGCCTTTCTTCAAACGCTTTTGCAGTGGCTTCCCGCGAAAATCCTTGAGCAGGTTCAAACTCTTGGTGCCCGGCAATAGCGACCGCGTCCCAAGATGATCGTAGAGAAACAGGCCAAGGCGCAGGAACCACGCCGGGCGCATGCCTTCATCCACTGGCAAGACAAAACGCATGGGCCAGATGATATGCGGCGCATTGCGCAGCAGCACTTCGCGCTCCTGCAACGCTTTGCGCACCAGACTGAATTCATAATGTTCCAGATAGCGCAAGCCGCCATGCACTAGCTTGGTGCTCGCCGACGATGTGTGCGCCGCCAGATCGTCGCGCTCAACCAACAGGACTTTCAATCCCCGGCCCACTGCATCGCGCGCAATGCCAACACCGTTTATGCCGCCACCAATTATCGCCAGATCATACATAGCCAGCCTCATAGAGCTTCTGGCCAGATGTTCAATGTTGCAGTGCAATATAATTCATTTGTTATGGTTAGTGCTGGAAGAATTTACAAACGCCCCGCTTTGTCGCCTCAATGATCTTCCTGCGGCAAACCGTCGGCAATGTCATAATAATCGCCTTTGTCCGCTACAAAAATATGACCCGAAAGCTTCGTCTGTGTCGGTCCGTCAAACGTGCCCATAGAAACGGCGATTGTTTCACGCCCCACCGGGTCCCAGAAAAGGAAGGAACCACAGGTTTCACAGAAACCCCGCCGAACTTTTTCGGAAGATTGATACCAACGAAGATTCTCCTCGCCTTTGACAGTCAACCTGTCGCGCGGCACGTCAGTGGATGCCCAATAGTGACCGGATTGCTTGCGGCATTGCGAGCAGTGGCAAACGTTCGGTCCGGGCAGGTCTCCTTCGACTGCAATCGTTACAGCGCCGCAGAGGCAGGAACCTTTATATATCGTGTCTTGCATGTTCACTCCATAAATTTTGACGCGTGTGTAACCGGACACCGGTTCGCCGCGAAAGGCTTTCTGTCCCCCAACTCTAATGGTGCGCGTGATTGCACCGAGAAAGATAGTTTACATGAATTATAACAAAAATCTTCGCCATTCTGTCGCTCTTGCCGGCTTGGCCAGCGGTCTGCTTTTTTCGGGACAGGCCCTCGCCCAGTCTGAAGACGACAGACAAGAAGGATTTTATCTGTCTGCATCCGCAGCCGCAGAATTTTTGAACGATAGTGACTTTGTGGGCACCCAAAACCCCGATGCCGGCGTTCCCGGAGTCGCTGGCGCTCCCGCCAATGTGAATGTGGAATATGACACAGGCTTCGCCTTGAGAGGCGCGATCGGTTATCAGTTTAAAAACGGCCTGATCCCGTTTCTGAAACCCCGCGTAGAAGTGGAAGCGAGCTATGCAGAAGCCGATGTGGACGGCGGCGCGTTTAACGGCGGCAATCAGACATTTGGTGGCAGCATCAACCGTTTCACGGCAACGGCGGCGCTCTATAATGACATCGTCTGGTCGCCCAATCAGAAGGTCATTCCCTATTTCGGCAGCGGTATTGGCATCGGTGTGGTTGATGCGGACATTAACTATTTCCCCAACAATGGCGTCGCGACCGCGCCGACTTTTGAAGTGGACGGAAACCCAACTGGCCTGGTGACCTTCAGCGCCATTGGCGCAACCGTGAAAGCCAGCAAACGCTTCGATATCTTTGCGGAAGGCCGCTATACCAAAGTCTATCGCCGCGACTTTACGCGCAGCTTTGTGGCTGGCGGCGGTGAGGGCTTCAACGCCAATTTACGGGATGACACAGAATCTTTCGGTGTCGGTCTTGGTGTTCGCGCCAAATTCTAAAAATACTGCCTTCTAAATAGAGAGCAGAAATAAAAAAGGCCGGGAGCGATCCCGGCCTTTTTTTAATCATCAAGAGAAACGCTAAATTACGCGCCTTCAATCTCGCTGAGATCGATCTTCAGGCCGGGGCCCATGGTCGAGCTCAGACCGATTTTCTTGACATATTTGCCTTTCGCGCCGGTTGGCTTGGCTTTGACAACCGCATTCACCAGAGCATCGAAATTCTTACGCAGATCTGCTTCCTTGAAGCTCGTCTTACCGATGCCATTGTGGATGATACCCGCTTTTTCAACGCGATATTCAATCTGGCCGCCCTTAGCGTCCTTGACCGCTTGCGCGACATTCGGGGTCACAGTGCCAAGTTTCGGGTTCGGCATCAGGCCTTTAGGACCCAGAACCTTACCGAGACGGCCAACAACGCCCATCATGTCAGGGGTTGCAATGACACGGTCGAAGTTGAGATCGCCGCCCTGCATCGCTTCCATCAAGTCTTCTGCGCCGACAACATCTGCGCCTGCCTCTTTCGCTTCGTCTGCTTTGGCGTCCTTGGCGAACACAGCAACCCGGCTGTCTTTACCGGTACCGGCAGGAAGAGAAATCACGCCGCGGACCATCTGGTCAGCATGACGCGGATCAACACCAAGGTTGATCGCAATGTCGAGCGTTTCGTCAAATTTTGATTTCGATGCCAAAGCCTTGATGGCCTTGATCGCTTCATCAATGCCATAGAGCTTTTCGCGATCAACAGCTTCGTTTGCAGCTTTTGCACGTTTGGTGAGTTTGGCCATATCTTATCCCTCCACCACTTCGATGCCCATCGAACGGGCGCTACCGGCAATGATCTTCATGGCTTGGTCAATGTCATTGGCATTGAGATCGGCCATTTTCGCTTCTGCAATTTCTTTCAGCTGCGACGTTTTGATCGTACCAGCGACTTCCTTGCCAGGCTCCTGAGAACCTTTTTTCAGCTTGGTCAATTTCTTGATCATGTAGCTGGCAGGTGGTGTCTTGGTTTCAAAGGTGAAGCTGCGATCCGCATAGACCGTGATCTTGGTCGGGATCGGGGCGCCTTTTTCCATCTTGTCCGTAGCCGCGTTAAACGCCTTACAGAATTCCATGATGTTAACGCCGCGCTGACCCAGTGCTGGGCCGATTGGCGGGGATGGATTTGCAATACCGGCAGGTACTTGCAAATTGATGTAGCCATCAATTTTTTTAGCCATTTGGCTGTCCTTTCATTCTATCTCCGCCGAAGCTCCGTCAGGAGCGAAGGAGGATCAAATTAAGCGGTCAAACAGCAGGTCCGAAGACCAGCCTCCCGCATTGGTGATCCAGTGGCTCAAAGCCGCTGGGGTTTATCCGGTGGCGCAAACCACCAAATCTCTTATTTCGCGACTTCTACCTGTTCAAAATCAAGTTCGACAGGGGTCGCGCGGCCAAAGATCGATACCGATACCTTGACGCGGTTTTTCTCGAAATCCAGTTCTTCGACAATACCGTTGAAGCTGGCGAAGGGACCGTCCAGAACTTTGATCTGGTCGCCAATTTCGTAGTTGACGGTGATCCGCTGTTTCGGCGCGTTGGCGGCTTCCTCTTTGGTGTTGAGGATGCGCGCGGCTTCCGCTTCGCTAATCGCCTGCGGCTTAGTCGTGCCCAGGAAGCCGGTGACTTTTGGCTGATCCTTGACCAGGTGATAAACATCATCGGTCATCTGTAATTTCGCGAGCACATAGCCGGGGAAGAATTTCCGCTCCGACTGGACTTTCTTGCCGCGGCGCACTTCGGTTACCGTTTCAGTCGGAACTTCGATTTCCTCAACCAGCTGGGTCAGACCCAAACGCTTGGCATCCGCCTCAATGGCTTCCTTGACCTTATGCTCAAAGCCCGAATAAGCGTGAATGATATACCAGCGTGCCATCTATAAATAACCTGTTCTAAATTGCGTTTCGGACCGCTTAGCCGCCCTTGGCGAGCCCAAGCAACCAGCCAACAACACCGTTAAAAACCGAATCAATGGCGAGAAAAAACAGCGCCAAAATCGTGGTCATGATCAACACCATGATCGCGGTGCGGACCGTGTCGGGCCATGTCGGCCAGACCACCTTGCTGTTTTCGGCGCGGACTTGCCGCATAAATTCGCCGGGATTGACTTTCGCCATGGTTCGATTCCTAAATTTCTATTTCCCCAAACCCGGCATAAACTCCGGGTGTCAGTCTGTCGACTGGGTTCGGATATATGCATGATTTCGGAAAGCACCAGCCCTTTAGCTCGTGATTCCCGATTCCGCAAGGAAAGAGTGGGAAATTACACCCTCTGCCCGGCCGGGATAAGCGACCGTATCCAGGGCAGATGTTCACGGCCCAGAAAAAGCTGGTCCGCAATCAGATAGGAGGGCGCTTCAAAAATTCCTGATTCTTCCGCACTGGAACGAATGGACTCCAGTTTCACGGACGCCAATTCCCAATCCGCACGGTCCATACCGACGGATTGCAGCAGCGTTTCAACCACTGTTTCATCAGCCAAATCCGCCTGCTCGGTCCAATAGGCTGCAAAGGCAGCACGAATGAAGGGCACCGGATCACCTTCCATAACCGCCAATGCCGCCAACGCAGCGTCAGAGCCGCTCGGCCTATCGGCAAAATGCATATCCCGCCCTTGCACCGCCGCATAGTGCACATGAACATCCCGCTGGGCCGCCGCGCGAACGCGCCGATGACGCTCACCGACCGTTTCCTCATCCTGCTCCGCCGGAACAACAAAAGGGCGCACCGAGAATGGACGCCAATCAATGGTGATGCCGGTTTCGCGTGCCAGTTCCAATGTCGGCTCAAGCGCCAGATAGGATGCGGCCGATTTGAAATCGATATAGACCGTCAACATGGCTGCACCTCAAGGTCATCAATCTCATAGGCGATGTCGGGCGCAGGCCCTTCCCGTCCCTGCAAGTGCCAGCGTACATAAGGCAGGTGTTCACGGCCGAACAGGATGGTGCCATCAATCACATAAGTCGGCACACCATAAATACCGCTGGGGTGTAGCTGTGGTTGAAGTTGGTCATGTTGAATGCGGCCTTTGCCTTTCGCAAATTCTGAGAATCCGGTGGAATCGATTCCAGCCTTTTCCAGACAAGCTTCGACCACCGCCATATCTTCAATATCCAGTTCTCGCCGCCAAAAGGGTGGATAGACGGCTTCGAAATAATCGCCGAGCCGATCCCGTGACGTCTGCATGACCCACAAAATCCCGATATTGGGAATGGATGAATCCCAGATCTTCTCAGTGCCCTTCAGCATAAATCCCTGCCGCTCGACATAGCGGCGTGCATCGCGATAGGCATATTTGACCCAGCTCCACTGGTTGGCACTGCGTGTGCTTTTGATGACTTTGCCCTTTTTCTTACGCGCGGAACCAAGATAGCTGGGAATATCGAGCGTCAACGGACGCCAGTCGAAACGCATGCCCAGAGATTTTTCCAGCGCGAGAGTTGGCCGGATGGCAGCAAAGGCATAAGGGCTCTTGATGTCGACATAGACAATGAGCGGTGCGTCACTTTCGAGCGCGTTCAAACCTGCGCCTCCTGCTCGGCGGGTGCAGCATGGTCGCGGATGGAATTCCATATTTGCACTTCATGTTTCAGGAACCGCCATTCGGATTTGCCGTTGGTGCTCGCGCGCTTTTCCAGAGTGCTTCGATAAAGACCGCGCAGCTGTATCGGTTTGCCCTTACGGCCAGCATGGCCATCGGCATCATAATAAGCTTCCGCTTCGGCACGGTCGCCATTCACTTTGATGAGCGGTGTGTATAGACAATGACGCAAACCCTCGACCGGCTCGCGCATCTTGGCGATCCATTTGGCAAATCCGATACGTGCTTCCTCCACCCCTTCATGGATATTTCCACCAAAATTGAGATAGCAATCATCCCAAAAATAAGCGGCTATATCTTCGGCTGATCCGCGATCAACGGCAAAGCAATAAGCGGCATAGAGATTCTGAATCAGTTCATGATCACTTGGCATGTCGGCCGGACTGTAACAGCTTCGCCGGGTGCATGCCATCAACATAACCCATGAAGGGCAGATGGATATTATAGCCGAGCAGTTCCTGCACGCGCTTGGGCATTCTGGCCACTTTGTCGGGCGACACAGCCAGCGTCTGCTGTTCCAGCGGACGGCACCAGCCTTTGCAAAATTGCGGCGTGACGATCAGGCGGGGCGCATCCGACTCATTGCCACCACCACGATGCCACAGCGTGCCCTTGGCAATCATCAACGACCCGGCCGGCATGATCGCTTTGATAGCTTGTCCATGATTGCCCGTGCTTTTGCCATCTTTATCAATTCGCCCGGTCACAAAATCATTGGCGCTGTTGGCGCCATCTGGTTGTTCATCGCCCCATTTGTGGCTGCCCGGAATAATTTCGGTGGCGCCATTATCCTCAGTCGTGTCCGTGATCGACCAGAATGTCGACATGGATAAAGGTTCGCGCGGACGGGCCAAGCCGCAATGGCTGTCGTCGAAATGCCAGGGTTGCGGGGTTTCACCCGGATGCAGATTGATCGCCAGGCTGGCATAGAGCAACACACTCGCCCCCAGTTCTCGTTCGGCAAAAGCCAGTTGCAAGGGATGGGAAATCAGGTCGGCAAAAACAGGATCCTTGTCGAGCATCGCATAGATACGGTTGGATTGTGATCCTTCAAAATTATTACGGCCACGAATATCGGCGTCAATCCATGGTTTGAGCGCAAGGCGCTGTGTTTCCAGTTCTTCAGGCGTCAGCACGTTTTCAAAGATGACATAGCCTTCTTCCTGAAACTGTTCCCACGCGTCCTCGAAGTTGCGTCCATTCAGATAGGGTGTCAGGTCGGCATTGTTCGTTTCAATTGTGCTCGCGACATTCATCATGGCCTCCTCAGCGAATCAATTTCACTTTAGCAGATAATAAAATATTGAATTGAATTCAATTCAAATATGATTTAGGCCAAATGCTGTTGATTGAACAAGCAGGTCGATGAAGGATCGCGAGCAGATGTCAGAACAGGCAAAAGCAACAGAAAAACCTGATCGCAAGGTGATGCGCGCGGCAAAGATATTGGCGGCTGCCGAAACGATCTTGCGGGAAGGCGAAGGCGATCTGGAAATGAGTCAGGTGGCCGAGAAGGCCGGAGTCTCTGTAGGCCTTGCCTATCACTATTTCGGTTCAAAATCAGGCATGCTGGGAGCGATTATCGATGCTTTCTATGATCGCTATAATGCCGTTGTGAACCGGTATATCGATCCCGATATAAACTGGGGCGTGCGGGAAAAAGACCGGCTGATGGCGGCAGTAGAGTTTCTCTACAATGATCCGATGGCCCCGGTCATCCTTGGCAAAATGGCCCATACCAACCAGGTCGCAGCTGTCGAGACAGCGCGCCATGAAGAGATGATCGAAATGGCGACCCGGAACATCGGTTCCGGCATCAAGCGCGGGGATATCGGCCAGCATATCGATCCTGCTATCGCCGGGGCGGCTATCACCGGCGCCATGCGCAGCGGCATCATACATGCAATGGGAATGAAACCGCGGCCCGATCCAGCCATATTAACGCATCAGATTTGGGGCTTGATTGCGGGCGCTCTCGACATTGAGCGATAGCCTTTAGTGCCGCTCGATCAGGTCCCATTTGTTGCCAAACGGATCGCGAAAGACGACCACCTTGCCATAGCTTTCGACTCGCGGTTCCTCGATAATATCGACGCCGGCACGCTCCATCAGAGCGAAATCCGTGTCAAAATCATAGGTTTCCAAAAACAGGAATACCCGGTTACCGGCTTGCTCGCCAATGACTTCTTCTTGCGCTTCATTGCTGGCTTTGGCCAATAATAGCCGCGTTTCCGTGCTGCCCGGAGGCGCCACCAGAACCCAGCGCTTATCCTCGGACAGCTCAGTATCCTCAATCAGATCAAAGCCCAATAGGCCAACATAAAAGGCAATGGCTTGATCATAATCCGGTACAATCAATGAGATAGCGGAGATAAACTGCGTCATATTGCGGGACTGCCATAATTTGGAAAAAAGTGGCAGGGGCGCACGGGATCGAACCGTGGGCCTTCGGTTTTGGAGACCGACGCTCTACCATCTGAGCTACACCCCTACACAGGCCGGCCAATCCCAGTCTGAATCAACCAATGGCCGCGCATTAGCGATATGTGCCGCCAAGAGCAAGCGTCATTCTGCGGCCTTTGCAAACGGCAGCCCTGCAGCCTTCGGAATCGCAAACATAGTTAATTTTTTTCGAATCCTGTTTACCGAGCGAAAGAAGAGGTGGTTTACCCGGCCATGGGAAAAGCAATCTGTCGATTCACACCCAAGTATCGATACGCCATCGTAACTACGAAGGAGTTTCCTATGACTCATGTACAAACTCAAAATGTAAAAAATCAGCCCGCTATGACGCCCTATACATTCGCAGCGACGGAAGACCGTTGCGCGCCGCGTCACAAGGTCGCGATCCCTGCAAAAATGCGCTTTTCCGGTTCGAGCAGTTTTGACACGGAAGTCGCGAATATATCACTGGCCGGCTTTGCCTGCGATGCCTTGTTACAGGCACATCCTGGCACCAGATGCTGGTTGGCTTTGCCCGGCCTTGCTCCATTGGAAGCAGAAGTTATTCACCGTAGCAACCTCGGCCTCGGCTGTGCGTTTCGCGACATGCTGAACCCGGCTGTGCTTGACCGTTATATTTCCAGCTACCCGCCCCGCGCATCAATCCCGGTCTAACCCGTTCCCACGGCACGCCTGTGATGCTATATCCTGTCTCCAAACTGGTCCGGAGAATGATATGGCAGATGCCTCCCCCACGAAAACAGGCAACCAGGCAGGCGTAAAACCCGAGCCGCTAAAAGTCCTGCGTATCTTCCGAAAAGAAGATGCGCAGGATTTTGGCGATGCCGGGCACATGTCCTATGTCGATGATGCGCCGGTCATCCTTGATGGACTGACCAAGATGGGCGAAGCCGGCGTGGCCGATGGCTATAAAGGCACCTGCCTGTTCAGCGGCTTTGGTTTCTCTCTCCATCATTTCTGGTTCAAGCCCGGCTATCCACTGCCGCTCCACAGCCATGACAGTGATTGCCTCTATTACATCATCGCCGGAGACATCCGGATGGGCACCGAAGAAATGGGCCCGGGCGACGGGTTCTTTCTCCCGGCAGAGACGCCATATTCTTACACAATTGGTGAAAAAGGCGTCGAAATACTCGAATTTCGTACAGCGGAGGATTTCAACATCCAGTTTAAAGGTAAGACCGAGGCTTATTGGGAAAAAATGCTCGAGAAGCTGCGCAACGAGCGTCCCAAGTGGGAAGAAGCCCTGCCGCCAAGCCGGGATTTCCGCAACGCTTAGCTATTCAGCAGCCTCCAGCTGCGGTACGAAAATGGCATCCAGCTCGCCATCGTCAGCCTTGATCAGTCTGTCCACCCATTGATGGAAAGCCTGTCCACCGCCTTCATTGCGGCCAAACCAGACCTTGTCGAGCATTCCGGATTGTAGCGATTCATGCTGCCGTTTGCCGGTCTTATAATCCTCTTCCGCCACGACTGTCTCCAGAAACGCGAACTGGTCATGGGCGCCCTGCCGCACTTCGTCGTCTGTCGGTTCGTACTCCATCACGTAAAATTGCGTGGTAAAGCTCTCACCAACGGTTTTGCCGGGGAAAAGCTGTGATATCATCGCTCCGCGACCGCCACCGCCGTAAAAGCTGGCAATCGAGATATGCGGGAAGATTGTCCATACACCCTGAAGCAGGGCGTCAATCGGCCAGTCTTTTTCGTCCATCTGAGTAAGGTCGACCTGTTCATCGCTGCCTGTCTTCTGGACGAATTTCGACGGCGAGGAGAGACGCTGGTGTGGACCCCAGGCAAAATAATTGGCCCGGTTGAAGAAATCAGCCCCGAATGTGTCCTTGTGCAGCACCGGCAAATGATAAAAATCCAGATAACCGTCATAGGCGGTTTTCCAGTTGGGACCGGGGATCGTGCGCTGTTCAAAAAGATGCCAGGTCTTGAATCCGAAATGCTCCAGCAGCTCGTCATAGCCGCAAAGATAAGAGGCAATATCGAGGGTGCTTTCCAAATCGAGTGTCGCCCAGATCAAACCCGCGCGCTCCAGTGTGGGGAATTTTTTCAAACAGAAAGCCGCCTTGTCGACAGTACCGAAATCCTTGGGCGAAGCCACTGCCAGCAGGTCACCATTACTTTTGAACGTCCAGCCATGATAGCCGCAGGTAAAGCGCGATGCCTTGCCGCTGCCCTGCGCCACGGGGTTGCCCCGATGGGTGCAGCTGTTGAGAAAGGCCTGGGCCGTGCCGTCTTTCTGACGGGTAACGAGAACCGGGATACCCGCAATTTCCATTGCCTTGTAAGAGCCCGGTTCCGGCAACTCACAAGATGGTGCGACCATCAGCGGCAGGCGTTTGAAAATGCGTTCTTTTTCCTGCTCAAACCGGTCTTCATCCGTGTAATCGGAAGCCGGTACCGCAACCACATCATCGACCAGTTCCATGGTATCCGCTTCGCCATGTTTCACCAGCGAACGGGTCATTTCGAGTAATTTTTGCCGTGACATAATGCTCTCCTCCGGGCGATCCACGTCGCGTGCGAGGACTGTCGCCTATTTGCCGGTCTTTTATCATCATCCGGCACAGGAAAAACTATTCTTTATGCTGAGACTCTTTTTCGGCCACCGGATCGGGGGCGATTTCCGGAGCAGGATCTGGCTCATTGCGCGTCCATATCCATGTACCGCATATCAGCGCGGCCGCGACGGGAATAAGATTCCAAGGCATTTTCAGGAATATAAGCGCAATCACGATGCTCACTGCAAACGCCACGATCGCCGCCCGCTTCCCGCGCTTGGTAATGGCCCGTCTGTCCCGCCAATTGCGGATATGCGGGCCAAATACATGATGGTCTAGCAACCACGCTTCCAGCCGAGGGCTGCTGCGAGCAAAACAAAAGGCGGCAAGAATGACGAAAGGCACCGTCGGCAAAAGCGGCAGCACAATTCCGATGCTGCCCAGTGCCAGTGCGGTGAAGCCGCCAGCCAGATAGAGATGCCGTGTCATAGCCTGCGGTATCGTATATCGCGGCTCGCTCGGCAATCTATTTCCCGCTGGAGATGAAATCCGGTGATTCATTGCCCCTCAGGTCCGGCGGGGCGGGCAAAGCGCAAGATCAAATATCCCAGAAGTCCGGAAACCAGAGACCCGCTGATCACGCCAAGCTTAACCGTTTCAATCTGCGCCGGATCGACAAAGGCAAGATTGCCGATAAACAGGCTCATCGTGAACCCAATGCCGGTGAGGCAGGCGAGACCGTAAAGCTGCATCCACGAAACCCCCATCGGACGCCGGACGAGGCCGAGTTTGGTCGCAATGAACATGAAACCGAAAACACCGACCTGTTTGCCGATGACAAGACCGGCAGCAATGCCAAGCGCAAGCGGGGCGAAAAGGTCACTGATCTGAAGACCAGCAAGAGAAACTCCGGCATTGGCGAAAGCAAAAATAGGCAGCACCATGAACGCCGTCCAAGGGTGCAATATATGCTCCAGATGTTTGAGAGGCGAACTACCATCTTTGGCATTGAGCGGAATGGACAGCGCAGCGATAACACCGGCCAGCGTCGCGTGGACACCTGATTTAAGCACGCATATCCAAAGGAATGTACCGACCAGAATATAGGGCGCAACGCGCACCACACCCAAACGGTTCATCAGGATCAGGACAGCAATTCCCACCGCAGACAGCATCAGCGAAAAGCTTGATACATCGGCGGTGTAAAATAGCGCGATGATGATGATCGCACCGATATCGTCGATAATCGCAACGGCGAGTAACAATATCTTGAGCGACAATGGCGCATGTTTGCCAAGCAGGGCCAGTACGCCCAGAGCAAATGCAATGTCCGTCGCTGCTGGAATCGCCCAACCGTTGATATTCTCCGGTACGCTCCAGTTAAAATAGAGAAATACCAATGCCGGGATTGCCATGCCGCCAACCGCAGCAATGGCCGGCAAAGCCGCCTTGTTGAAGCTGGACAGCTCTCCTTCGAGTATCTCACGCTTCACCTCTAAACCGACAAGGAAAAAGAATATCGCCATTAGCCCGTCGTTGATCCACAGAGATAGCGGCTTGGCTATTTCCAGCGCACCGAATTGCGCCACAACCGGAATATTGAGAAATGCCAGATAATACGGATTAAACGCACTATTCACGGCAATCATAGCCAGCAGAGCCGCGACAAACAGAACAATACCGGCACTGGTCTCGCGCGCGAGAAAATCCGCTAACGCCGTCCGCATTTTTCCAGTCATAAACATGCTTTCGTGAAATTATAGAAAAGCCCCAAAAAAATCGGGGCAGTAGCGGAAAGAGGGAAAGCTACTGCCCCAGGTCGGGGGGGGTAAAGAGTTTAGCTGCCTAAGCAGAGGGGTGCATTACACCTTGTCGTAGTTGCGATATGCGATCCTTTAAGGTCAGTCGCAGCTTTTTCATGGCCCGAAGTTGATTCCCATCCCACTTCGCTTTTGAAATCTGTTTATCGAGCTTGCGATGCTTTCGGATCAGACTGTTTAAATATTGTCTCATGTCTTCCCTTGTTTTTATCATCTTTGCTTCGGTTGACCTTGATATTGCAAAAGGTTGGTGATATTTCCAATCGAATGAAAATTGGATAATCAATAGATAACATCTATCATAGAAAAAGGTTCCCCCAAATGCCAACTTTACGCCAGTTCCAATATCTCGTTGCTGTCGCCGATCATCGACATTTCGGCCGCGCCGCACAAGCGGCTGGTGCTTCACAACCGACATTAAGCCATCAGCTGCGCGCTCTGGAATCACGCCTTGGTGTCACGCTGGTAGAACGCCGTACCCATGGCGCAGAGCTATCGCCGATTGGCCGTGAAATTGCCGAACGTGCCAGACGGGTACTTGTAGAGGTGAAGGATATTCGTGATTTGGCGGAGCGCGCGAGCGAGAGCCTGGCCGGAACGTTGCGGTTCGGCGTATCGCCTACTCTCGGCCCCTATTTAATGCCGCCCGTCATCGCTGCCCTACACCGCGCGCAGCCTGATCTGCGCTTTTACATGCGTGAGGGGATCCCAGACCTACAGGCAATGGAACTGGTCAAAGGTGCAATAGACATGTTGCTTGGCCCGTTACCAATTGAAGGCGAGAACCTGACCATCGAGCCGCTGTTTCGCGAGCCGCTGTTGCTGGTCGCGCCGCCGGATCATCCGCTCGCTGGACAGAAAAAAGTCGATAAAGCGGACCTATATAATGCGCCCGTGCTCAGCATCGATCGAAGACACCATATGCACCGCGACGTTACCGAACAATGCCACGCGCACGGCATGCATCTTTTGCAGGATTATGAAGGCACCAGCCTCGACAGTGTCCGGCAGATGGTTGCATCGGGCCTGGGCCTCGGCATATTGCCTGCACTCTATGTCCAGTCTGAAATCACACATGGAGATGATATCGCACTGCTTCAGGTCGACGGGTGGAAAGCATCACGCAGCATCGGTATTGCCTGGCGCAGCGGCGCCGGCTTTGCCGATGAATATCTATCAGTCGCGGGCCGTATTGCCGACGAAGCAAAAATCTTGCTGAATAAGATGACCCCTCAGGAGCATTAATGGCGATCGACATAGACTTGTTACTGAAGGCTTATGCGTCCGGCATTTTCCCGATGGCCGATGCACGCGATGATCCAGAGACATTTTGGGTAGAGCCAAAAACGCGGGCGGTTCTGCCGCTCGATGGTTTTCACATGTCGCGTTCGCTGCGCAAAACGATCCGGTCTGACCGTTTTCAGATCACAAGTGACGAGGCATTTGCAGATGTGATTTCGATCTGTGCCGAGTCAGCAAATGACCGACTTGAAACATGGATAAACGCAGATATTGAAGAAGCCTTTTGCACGCTGCATCGACGCGGTCAGGCCCACAGCGTGGAATGCTGGCTGGTTGGTGAGAATGGTGCTCGCTCGCTGGTCGGCGGCCTATATGGTTTGGTCATCGGCGGCGCTTTTTGCGGCGAGAGTATGTTCTCCCGCTCCCGCGATGCATCCAAAGTGGCTCTCGCCTGGCTGGTGGCGCGGTTGATTGTCGGACGGTTCACGCTGCTCGATTGCCAGTTCATGACCGATCACCTGGCGTCACTCGGCGCAATTGAGATTAGTCAGGCGGAGTATCTTGAGCAGCTGCGCGCGGCGCAGGACTATTGCTCACCAGCATTTTCGGCAATTAAATCGCCAATGGGGTCAGCTGACTCGGGTACGGGCTGTGGCACACTCTCAGGAACAGGTTCCACTGGCTCAGGCACAGGCACTGACGGCGTTGTTGGCACAGGCGCGACAGCATCGGCTTCGGTTTCGGTGCCGTCATTTGCGGCGCTCGATGGGCTGTTGGCAAGATTGGATGAGGATGAGCGCGGCGCGGTCGGGTTCGCCGAATCCTCTGGCGGACTTTCTTCGCCGGGAAAGTTCATCGCACAGCTTTTGACCCAGACATCGTAAATGGGGTGCTCCACGACATTCAGTGACGGTGATTCGCGAAACAACCAACCGGAAAAAACCTTTTGCCACTGGTCGTCGCCCTGACGCGTGGCCGGCCGGTCATTAACGAACAGCTGCACAAAAGCGCCCTGTTCCGGGGTCAATTCCCACGGTGCGGTGCGTTCGCAAGCACGTAGACGAACCATCGCGCGGCCAATACGGATCGACTGCCCTGGCTTCAGCTCCAAATCACGAGTTAAACCATTGCGTTTGTTCAGGAACCCCAGGGTTGCGACCCGCTCCGCCATCGGCGTGCCAATTTGCTCGCTAACAGGCTGGACCAACTCGTCATCATCGGTCGCTTCCAATTCCGCCTTTTCTGCAGGTTGACCCGTATTCTCGTCGCCGATGTCATCACCGAACAGACCGCAGCCTGACAACAGCAATGCACCAGCAAATAGAGTTAACAGCCGATTTCTATTAGATGCAGAGATACCGCAGACAGAAATCATTCGGCTTCGGCCGGATTCCATGGTTCATAGTCCCCGGTGGCTGCGGCTCTCACGCCGCCGGATTCCAGCGCACCGGCCGGGCGATAGGCATTGGCTGTACCTGTCAGGTTACCGGTCGGCTCTTTTTCCCAGATACGCGGCTGCGGCAAATGGCTTTCAGGGACTTCATCATAACTTTTATGCAACCAGCCATGCCATTCCGGCGGTACCCGGCTAGCGTCATTGGCTCCGGAATAGATAACCCAGCGTTGATCGCCGTCTTTGGCGATATTCCTGGACTGATAATATTTGTTACCGAAAATATCCTCGCCAACGGCTTTGCCTTTGCGCGCGCTGAACAATGCAGTGCCAATGGTTGCACCGTCCCACCAGGTAAAGATTTTGCCTAATATTCCCATGCCCGTCCGCTTAGCGCCACGAGGTGGGGGTTCGCAATTAAAAAATGCGTGGAAAGCACAGCTTTCGGCCTGAACGTGCGTTTATTGCTGCCATTCTACCTTATCACCGGGACCGATTTTCAATTCCGCTGCCCGTCCGCCGGCCAATTCCAGCACGGCTGCAACCGGTTCACCAGATTCTACCGGATCAAGGGAATAGGGAATTGTGTTGGCGGCAATGGATTCGATCGTTCCATCACTGCGGACAAAAATAATGTCGAGGGGGATCACCGTGTTTTTCATCCAGAAACTGGCCATGCGCACCCGGTCGAAGGGGAAGAGCATCCCCTTGTCTGGCCCCAGTTCCGTGCGGAACATCAGACCGCGCGCCTGTTCCGCCGCGGTACCAGCAAGCTCGACCGTAAAATCATGGCGCTCGCCATCAGCCGAGATAGTCAGCGGGATCAAACGTAGGCCGGCTTCGGAAAGTCTATCATTTTGCTGTGGCTCTAGTTGACTTTGCTTGCTCTCGGCTTGCCCCGCCTGAGCGGAACATCCTCCGACCATGCCAGTGCACGACAACAGCACGGCGGGCAGGATCGCCTGCTTGATAAATCCGTTCATGTTAGAAAACCCGTTACTGGGAAACCGGCGAGACACTGACCTGTACCGCCATATATCCGCGATCACCGGTATCTATGCGTGCCAGAACATGCTGGCCCGGCATAATTTCACCGATGCCTGCATTGCGCAGCGTTTCCATGTGGATAAAAATGTCGCCTTCAAAGCCATTAACGATCAGAAAACCGTAGCCCTTGGCACGGTTGAACCATTTGACTTCCGCTTCGATAAAAGCCGATTCATCTTCCACGACATGGATGGCCTTGCGTTTTACTTCAGGGGTGGGCTGGTGAACCATCTGTTCACAATTGGACTCATCAATATCGAGAATTTTTGTCGCCTGCAAACCTTTGGCAGCGTCAACATATTCACATGTAACCAGCGCCATTTCGGGCAAATCCCTGCGGTTCAGCGGTTCCAATACTGTCCAGTGAACCAGAATGTCCTGACCACGCTCCAGCACATCATTGCCGTTTGCTTCCTTGTCAGGAATGATAAATCCGAAACCGCGATGAGAGTCGAACCATTTGACATAGCCCGTCGTTTTTAAAACCTTCGCGGACTGTTCGTCTTCTTTTCCCAATATCCCGTCATTTGCAGACCTATCGGTTCCTTGAGTATTTGGTCGGTCGCTGATCGAATGATCGCTAGCCGTACCCTCTTCGCTTCTCGCAGGTTCCGCATATAAACTTGCCACAACAAATCTCCGAACACATCATCCGAAATGGAGGTAATTTAACCAAAAGAATCGGATGCGAACAGCATAGCATATATATTGTAAACTGGCGATTCTTCTTGTCATAAGGTGTTTTAGAACAACAAAAGAGTCCGTCTAAACCTCTGCGTCAATTTCTTCGCCAGGCTTCGCAAAGACAAACCGAGAGGCAATATCAAAACTATGACCGGCTCTTAAAAACGCCTGTAATTGTTTCCGGCATCTGTCTTGATCGGCCGGTTCTTGTGCAAAAGGACCAATGGACTTCTTGCGCGCATAAGTCCTGGCGGCGTCCCATTGCCTGGCATCGCTGAGATCAAGCGCCTGCCGGTCGTCTCCTTCTTCTATACCCGCCTGATAGAGGGCCTGCGTAACCCGTCTTTTCCCATAGCCCCTATTGGTCAACGCGGCCGCCCGGTTCTTGGCAAACAACGCGTCATCAATGTAACCAAGCTCCGAAAAGCGCTCGACCATTGTTTCGACTATTTCCTCAAGTGATCCTGACCGGTCACCCGACCAGTCCCGTTCGCGTAATTTACGGAAAAGATAGGATTTTAGCTTGTGGCGCGTGGTTGCGTATCGGCTGACATAGCGCAGGGCCAGCTCTTGCAAGCTATTTTCATCCAACGCTTTACCGCTATTTTTCAACGCTTCGTCTCTCATTCGGAACCACTGCCCTTTTTGTGCCACAGTAGAGCCGAAATTTAAACGCCAGTTGCAATCACTAAGGCTTGTTAAGGGTTCGAACAGCTGAATAATTTTCAAAATTTGGCTGAATACCCAAAGAAAATGACGATTTGTAAGAAGGCTGGACCTTCTGGAAAATGGATTTTGTATGACTGAGCTGACACCAACCCCAACCGCTGATGATCTTCCACGCCGTTTCGCCGATTTCGAAACGGTAGGCGAAGCGCTTGACTATGCAGCGCAGGGTCAAAGAGGTTTTAATTTTCACGATGCACGCGCTTCGCTGGTACGCGTCTATCCCTTCACGGAATTGCGGGATGACGCCATTGCCGCTGCGCGCCGCCTGATCGGATTTGGCGTAAAGCCTGGCGACCGGATCGCTCTCATCGCCGACACCGAACCGCAATTTTGTGCGTTATTCTTTGGTGCGATCTATGCCGGCGCCTGGCCGGTGCCGCTGCCGCTGCCGACCTCTTTTGGTGGCAAGGACAGTTATATTGATCAAATAGGTGTGCAGCTGGATAGCTGCGATCCGGCGATATTGCTTTATCCCGATGAAATTGAAGAACTGGCTGCTGCTGCTGGCCAATCTCGGGAAATCCCTGTCTTTGGCTGGGACAAGTTTGCCGAGAACAATGTACCGGACTGTGAACTGCCACAAGCCCAAAGTAGCGATATTGCCTATTTGCAATATTCGAGTGGATCGACCCGTTTCCCGCATGGCGTTGCCGTGTCACACAAAGCACTGCTCCACAATGTCGGATCCCATTCTTATGGCATGAACGTGGGCGAAGATGACCGCTGTGTATCCTGGCTACCTTTTTACCATGATATGGGTCTGGTTGGCTGTTTCATTTCGATGGTCTGCAATCAGGTATCCACCGATTATCTGAAAACATCGGATTTTGCGCGCAGGCCGCTGTCATGGCTGGACCTGATTTCCCGCAACAAAGGCACATCATGCAGTTTCTCCCCGACATTCGGATACGAAATCTGCGCGCGCCGTATCGGTAGCCAGTCAAACGTAGCCGAGCGATTTGACCTGTCGCGCTGGCGTTTGGCAGGCAATGGTGCCGATATGATCCGGCCCGATGTTATGCAACGCTTTACCGACGCCTTTGCACCGGCAAAATTTGATGCCAAGGCCTTTTTGCCAAGCTATGGTCTTGCCGAGGCAACTTTGGCTGTAACGATCATGCCGCCAGGCGAAGGCATGGAAGTAGAGTTGGTTGAAGAAACTGAATTGGCCGGCGAGAAACAGGCCGATGGCAGCCGCCCCAAACGCTATCGTGCGATCGTCAATTGCGGCAAACCGGTGCGCGATACACTTCTGCAAATCCGTGAGGAAGATGGCAGCCTGCTCCCGGAAAAGGCTGTCGGCAAGGTCTGGATGCAAAGCCCGTCAGTCATGGACTGCTATTATCGAGATCAGGAAGCGACCGATGCCTGTCTGGTAGATGGCTGGCTTGATACCGGCGATATGGGCTATTTGTCGGATGGCTATCTCTATATTGTTGGCCGTGCCAAAGACATGATCATCATCAATGGTAAGAACCACTGGCCGCAGGATATTGAATGGGCAGTAGAACAATTGCCCGGATTCAAGGCAGGCGATATTGCTGCCTTTGCGATCACGACGCCGGGCGGTGATGAAACGCCGGCAGTTCTCGTCCAATGCAGAACGTCTGATGAGATCGAACGGCTGCGCCTGCGCGACGAAATACGTGAAAAGGTCCGTGCGATCACGGGTATGAACTGTGTTATCGAACTGGTTCCGCCGCGCACTTTGCCGCGCACCAGTTCTGGTAAACTCAGCCGGGCAAAGGCGCGCAACCTTTATCTCTCGGGTGATATTCAGCCTTATGATATCGCAGCCTGAAACCAACGGGTTAAAGCGTTAAAATCGGTTAACCATAAACCGAAAAAAAAGGCGGATGCTTACCATTCGATAAGGTTTTCCTCTTAAGGGGAAAGCGTGGAAAAGAAGCTAGCATCATCATCCGGCCTGCCGCAGGAAATCCCACTGAGCGTATTGCTAGGGATTGCTGACCCTGAAGGCATAGATTGGGGACGCATTCGCGTACTCCAGTATGAAGGCATGCATCAGAATGGTTTCCTGAAGATGATCGGGTCGATTACGTGCGGCATCTTGGCTGTTCAATTCAGTATCGGCCAGGTCAACGGATGGCTGTTGGGCGCATGGACCCTCGCCCTGTTCGGTTTGTACATTTACACCTACATAAAGGCGCGTAAGGATGCCGTCTGGGAACGCAAGAGCATTTCCCGGCGTGAAAACATGAACACGCTTTTGGTATCAGCAGCTGGCGGCCTGTTGTGGTCCACAGCCATGATCCTGTTTGGTCCCTCAAGCGACCTGAGCACTATGGTCGGGATATGGGCTCTTGTTCTATGCCTGATGGTCGGATCGGCCATGCTGATGTCCGCCGTTCCATTGGCCAGCATTGTTTTTATCGGGCTTTGCGGCCTGTCATCGGCTGTCGGCTGGTATTTGATAAACGGGTATCAAATGGCAACGGCATCGGCCGCTATTGCCATGCTTTTGATTGCGTCGTGCCTGATGAATGGAAGATCATTCATAAACCGGAAAATCGCGGAAGCGAATCTGAATGAGAAAAAGGAGGTGGTCAGCCTGCTTCTGCGTGAATTTGAAGATACCGGAGCCGACTGGCTATGGCAGACCGACACTTCGCGCCGCCTGACTCACGTATCTCCCCGCTTTGCCCATGCCGTGGGGCGAACGCCGGAAGATATTGAAGGGCGCCCTTTCCTGCAACTGGTTGCCGGTCAAGCCTGGGATTCAGGAAAATTTTCGCCCGCCCTGCACGAACTGGCCGAAAAGCTGAAACGCCGCGACAGTTTCAGCAATATGCTGGTTCCGGTGCTGATCAACGATGTGACCCGCTGGTGGGAAATCTCTGCCTCGCCTAAGCTCGATGAAAATGGGATTTTTCACGGCTTCCGCGGCGTTGGATCTGACGTAACGGAGCAACGCGAGTCCGCTGACAAAATATCTCACATGGCGCGCTTTGATACACTCACCGGCCTGCCCAACCGGTTGCAACTGACCGAAGCGCTTGGCAAGGCCCAACAGGATTCCGACAAGTGGAACGGCCGTTGCGGCTTCATGATGATCGATCTCGACCGGTTCAAGGCGGTCAACGATACATTGGGTCATCCGGTTGGTGACCGCTTGCTTGCCCGCGTGTCGGAGCGACTGCGCTCGATCATGACCGACAATGAGTTATGCGGACGCCTGGGTGGCGACGAATTCGCGATTGTTATCAAGGACGCCAGTGATTCCCAATATATGGATACGCTGGGCAAAAAGATCATTGATACATTGTCGCGCCCTTATGAAGTCGATCAACACACGCTCTATATTGGCGCCAGTGTCGGGACCGCGATAGGACCGCGCGATGGCCGTACTGTCGAAATGCTGATGCGCAGTGCCGACCTCGCACTCTATCGGTCCAAGGACCAGGGCGGCGGCGCACATAATCAATATGAGCCGAAACTGCACGTCCATGCCGAAGAACGCCGGGTGATGGAAATTGCCTTGCGCAAGGCGTTGGACAATAACGAATTCTCTCTCAACTATCAGCCGGTAGTGAGCGCAGATACCGGAGGCGTACTCGGCTTTGAAGCATTGTTGCGCTGGACCAATCCGGAATTTGGCGTCGTGTCACCAGCCAAATTTGTTCCGTTGGCCGAAGATGCGCGGCTCATTGTGCCGATTGGCGAATGGGTGATGCGCACGGCCTGTAAAGAAGCAATGAAATGGCCTGCCGCCGTCAAGGTGGCCGTGAACGTATCGGCTGATCAGCTGACGGATCCCAATTTCCTAGATATGGTGGTTTCGGCACTAAGTGACAGCGATCTGCCAGCCCAGAGGCTGGAAATAGAAGTCACCGAAAGCATCTTCATGCGCGAAGGCACAGGCGCTACGCAAGTCCTCGACCAGATTATCGGTTTGGGTATCAATCTTTCGCTGGACGATTTTGGCACCGGCTATTCTTCGCTTGGCTATTTGCGCAAAACCCGTTTCTCAACCATCAAGGTTGATCGCAGTTTTGTTCAGGGGGCTGCGAAGAACGTACCTGAAAGCCTGGCAATTATCCGCGCGGTGGTGGCAATGGCTGACAGCCTTGGCATGGCAACGACAGCCGAAGGCGCGGAAACCGAAGAAGAGGTCAAGATGATCCAGAAGCTCGGTTGCAGTAAAATTCAGGGCTATTATTTCGGTCGGCCCATGGCGCCGCATGATGCGATGGATCTGTTCACTGACTTTAACGCGGACAGTGCGCAATTGGGTGGCCGCGCCGCCTAGTAAAACGATGGACCTGATATCGGTCCGTCATAACTTGGTCAGCTTTTTTTCAATACCGCGCCAGATTTTGGCATAAGCCAGCGCAGCGGGACTGCGCGGAGCAAATTCTCCCAGCGGTTTTTTCAGCCTTGTCATCCGTTCAACATCACTGGACATCGGAATAACTGGCCATTTGGGCTTTTTGGCCAACGTTTCTTTGTGAATCGTTCGGCGCCGGTCAACCATGTTGAACACGGGCAGCAAGGGCGCATGTTTACGCCGCCGGGAATCAAGGAACGTCTGAACATCCTTCAGCGCGCGTTCCGACAAAGGTGACGGAATGACTGGCACGATTACCAAATCGGCGTTGCGCAATATCTGCTCGCTGGTTTCGGTGAGGCCCGGCGGGCAATCCAGGATGATCCGGTCATAGTCTTTCTTCAGCTCTCGCAGGATTTTGCCCATATGCTTTTTCTTGTTCAAATCGAAAAAGAACCGGTCGAGGCCGCGAAGCGACACATCCGCAGCCAGCAGGTCGATATTTTCTATCCTGGTCGGCTTGATTAGCTTGGATGGCTTGATATCTCCGGCGATCATCGCCTGTGCAAGATCCTTTTTGTGCCGGTCTCCATTTAGAATGAACGAAGCCGCTGCTTGCGGATCAAGATCCCAGACCAAGGTCTTGCGGGACGAGTTCACGGCGCTGTTCCACGCAAGACTAACGGCAGCACAGCTTTTACCGACACCGCCTTTCATGCTGTAGATTGCGATAACGGCCATAAATGTGATCCGGATTTGATAACATGACGGTATCGCCGAACAGTCGAAGCCTTCAGATAATCTCCTGCACCCGTTCCTGCGGTCGGCACAGCCGGACACCCTTGTCGGTCTCTACCAGCGGTCGCTCGATAAGAATCGGCTCAGTCGCCATGGCATCCAGTATCTCGTCAGCCGTGGCCTTGTCATCTGTCAGCCCCATCTCTTCGGCGGGCGAACCCCGGGTCCTTAAGCCCTCTCGCGGCGTGATGCCAGCATCGCTGTAGAGCTGTTCCAGCTTGGCACGGCTTGGCGGGTTTTTCAGATATTCAACAACCGTAACGTCAACGCCCGGGGCCTCTTCCAACAGGGCAAGGGTTTTGCGGGACGTTCCGCATTTGGGGTTGTGCCAGATTGTCGCTTTCATTGCATTCTCCATAAATATCCATTGTTGCCAAAAAACATCATCATTTTCCATCTGCAAGAAAAATCTTCATTTTTCAGATTTTCCATTGCTTGTGATAATCATTATCACTACCACGCTCGACGATATTGAGAATGAGTCTCAAAACGTAATGATCCAGGAAAACTCAGAATGCTAAAGAACAAAACCGTATCCGTCTTTTTGGCCACAACCATGATGGTCCCTGCCGTTGCCCATGCCGCGGACGCGGAATCAGACAATGCCGGAGATGATATCGTAGTTGTCGGTGACGTGCTTTACTCAAACCAGATAAATGCGGTTAAGACACCGACACCGATCATTGACGTTCCGCAAAGCCTTTCTATTGTAACCGCTGACGAGATCAAACAGCGCGGCTTCACCAGCATTGGTCAGATAGTAGACTACACACCCGGTGTGAACAATACGCAGGGCGAAGGCCATCGTGACGCCGTTGTGTTCCGCGGGGTCCGCTCGACCGCAGATTTCTATATCGATGGCGTTCGCGATGATGTGCAATATTATCGCGGCCTGTACAATCTGGAGCAGGTGGAAATCCTGCGCGGCCCGAACGCGCTTCTCTTTGGTCGTGGCGGCACCGGTGGCATATTGAACCGTGTTACCAAGAAGGGCACGATCGGTGAAACCTTTGGCGGCGGTCAGATTGCTATCGACACTTTCGGCGAATTCAGCGTCCAGGGCGATATTAACATAGCAGCAGGTGAAAATATCGGCGTTCGCGTCAATGCGGCCTATGAGAGCCTGAACAATCATCGCGATTTTTACGATGGCGATCGCATTGGCTTCAATCCCACCGTGCGGTTCCAAGTCAGCCCGGACACGACACTTGATCTGTCCTATGAATATGCCGACCACGAACGCTTCATCGACCGCGGCATTCCAACTGGCACTGACGGCCGTCCCGTTTCTGCCCTCAGAAACGTTGTTTTCGGAGATCCCGAGCTTAACTTTACCGAATTGGAGGCACATCTGCTGCGTGCCAACTTGCAACATGCATTCTCCGACAATTTCAAAGCCAATGTCAGCGCATTTTATGGCGACTATGACAAAGTTTATTCAAACTTCTATGCCTCTGGCTATGATCAGGCAAACACGCCCAATGTCGTTACCCTCGATGGTTATATCGACACAACCGAGCGTCAGAATCTGATCCTGTCCGGTAATTTGGTCGGGGAGTTTGAAACCGGCAGCCTCAGTCATACACTGATCTTTGGCGGTGAATATATCAATACGTCATCCGATCAGAACCGCTTCAATGCGTTCTGGAACACAACAATGGACGACAACGAAGTCTTCGCGATCGAGCGCCCGCTGAACTTGCGTGGAGGCGTTGGCGTGAACGCTGCTGGTATCGCCACAACCAATGACTTCACTGCCGATCTCAACGATGACACACGCGTGGATATCGATGTTTTCTCGCTTTATATTCAGGACGAGATCAAGGTAACCGACTGGTTGAACGTTGTCCTTGGCGGCCGTTTTGACAGCTTCGACATCACCGTAAACAATGTTCCCAATGCCGATATCCGAACCCGCAAGGATGAGGAATTTTCACCGCGTGCCGGCCTGATCATCAAGCCTCGGGAAAATGTCTCTTTCTACGCCAGCTATAGCGAGAGTTTCCTGCCGCGCAGCGGAGAACAGTTTGCCAATATCAATGGCGACAACAATGCTCTTGATCCTAATACCTTCACCAATCTTGAAGCAGGGATCAAATGGGACTTCGAACAGGGCCTGAGCTTCACTGCTGCTGTTTTCGAGATTGAGCAAAGCTCTCCGCAGCCAAACGACAATGATCCATCGACACTGGATATTATCGACTCGAAAATTCGCGGCTTCGAACTGCAGCTTCGGGGTCAGGTAACCGATAATTGGTTTGTTTCGGCCGGCTATAGTTTTCTTGATGGTGAGCAAGTCGATGCTACCGGATCAACCACGGGCTTACGTCTACGTGAACTTCCCGAAAATATGTTCTCAATCTGGAATTCTATTCAGATATCAGACCGGATTGGTTTCGGACTTGGACTGACCCATCAGGACGAGAGCTTTATCAACAACGGCAATAATGCCGTTCTGCCGGCCTATACCCGCATTGATGCGGCGGCACATTTCGATGTCACCGACAATCTGCGCCTGCAGGTCAATATCGAGAATCTGACAGATACCGTCTATTTCCCGAGCTCACATAGCACGCATCAGGCGACCGTGGGCGCGCCTCTGAACGCGCGTTTCTCGATCACTGGTCGATTCTGAACTGGCGGACCCCCCGGACGGGAACCTGACTGGTGACTCAGGTTCCCGTTCAAGTACAGAAAATCTGTTTGACGAATCCTGTTTCCGGTCCGTACAGAATATCCATGTTATGATGATGGCTTCACCTATTTTAGCTGCCTAGTTACGATATTCAGTTTCCGAAAATGACGCAAAGACGATCATGTTGGGCCTGTCGAAACCCCCACCCCAACCCCTTCGATGGGCCCAGCATGAACCGCGATAACCAGGGCCTATTCAGGCCTGTGTTGTCAGCTGCAATCCGACTGCACCGATCAATATCATCGCAATGAAAAGAAATTGCAGAAAAGCAAGTCGCTCATCGAAGAAAAATACACCGATCAGAGTGATGGCGACAATGCCGGCACCCGACCATATCGCATAGACCACACCCACAGGCAGCGTCTTGAGCGCCGGGGCCAGTACCCAGAAACAGGCCGAATAAAGCAGGATCGACAGGATACCCCAATGCCATTTGGCAAAACCGTCTGAAAGCTTCAGAAATGTTGTCGCGAGTATTTCGAGAGCTATCGCCGCGATGAGATAGGCCCAGGCGCCCATGGCCAGCCTTCCTATTTCTTGGGGGTTAGTGCGGGAACAGCCTTTGCCGCATCCGACGGATCAATGCCGGGCGGCGGTGCAGCGCTTAGCACATCTTCCCCCCGTGCCACACGGGCGGCACGCTGGATCGCTTCGCGGATGCGCGGATAGGTCCCGCAGCGACAGATATTGGTAATAGCCTCGTCAATATCATCATTGGACGGGTTGTCGTTTTTCTTGAGCAAGACCGCCGCGGACATGATCATGCCGGACTGGCAAAACCCGCATTGGGGCACGTTTTCCGCAGCCCATGCCTGTTGCACCGGATGACTGCGGTCGCGCGACAATGCCTCGATGGTGGTGATGAACCGCCCTTCCAACTCGCCGATGGTGACAAGGCAGCTGCGAATGGCTTCCCCATCAATCTCCACCATGCACGCGCCACAATCGCCGGTGCCGCAACCATATTTGGTGCCGGTCAGGTTAGATGCATCGCGCAAAGCCCACAATAAGGGAGTTTGCTCGTCCATCCGATATTCGACGGGCCGGTTATTGACGGTAAATTTGGTCATTTGATATTAGCCATCGGGAGATATGTTCCTACCATTCCCTGACTAACCGGCTTTTTCTATTCCCGCCAGCTTTTGTCTTCGCGGTCGATCAAACGCACCATCGCATCAAATTCAGGGACGCCTTGGATAGCAGGGTCAATCGATGCCTGTGACAGGTTGGCGAGATGCTTTCTGATCACCTCTTCACCAATCACCACCGGCCTGCCCATGGCCAGCGTTTGCATTTGAATCTCACAGGCGCGCTGCAATACCCAGTGGTTGAGGAACGCCTCTTCCAAGGTCTTGCCCATCACCACAGGGCCATGATTTTCCAGCAACATCATGCGCTTGTTGCCCAGGCTCGCCAGGAAACGCGGCCCTTCCTCGGCATGCACCGTAACACCTTCAAACTTGTGGTAAGCTAGGCGCGGAACAATAGCTGCAGCATAGAAATTCAAAGGTTGCAATCCGCCCTCCAGCGACGCCACCGCCATGGTTGCAGTCGTGTGGGTATGGATAATCGCGTGAACATCCGGCAGCTCGCGGTGAAACAGGCTGTGCTGCGTGAAACCGGCTTTGTTGACCGGATAAGTGGAACCATCCAGCGTATTGCCGTCAATATCGATCTTGACCAATGTCGAGGCTGTCACCTCACTGAAATGCAAACCATAGGGATTGATCAGAAATGCATCATCCTCGCCGGGTACTTTCAGCGTGACATGGTTGAAAATCAGCTCATCCCAGCCGAGATGCGCAAATATCCGATAACAGGCGGCCAGCCGCTGACGCGCTTTCCATTCCTCTTCGCTGCAGCTTGACTGGACATTGATTGCGGTGGCCATTTTTCGTCTCCTGATTCGCTTAAATTGCGCTTTGAAACGGATATGACACAGGCCCAGTTGATAATCAAAAGGCTTTCAGGACCGAAATTCAGCGGATAATCAAGGGCTAACCGGGGCAAAAATGCCACAATATAAAGTCGGAAATGCTTGAAATCGGAGGATTAGCCTGTTAGGCGCGCTCCAACTGCAGCTGAACGAATCATCTGCAAACCCTTTTTTATGGCTTAAATAAATTTTCGGCCGGTTATGAATATACCCGGTCCAAAGACGATATTGAACGGAGTTACTCAGTCTTATGCAAATCATGGTTCGCGACAATAATGTTGATCAGGCCCTTCGGGCGCTCAAAAAGAAATTGCAGCGTGAGGGCGTCTATCGCGAAATGAAACTGCGCCGGCATTACGAGAAGCCTTCTGAAAAGCGTGCACGCGAAAAAGCAGCCGCTGTTCGACGCGCCCGCAAAATGGAGCGCAAGCGGATGGAACGTGACGGCACGATCTAAAGCCGTTTCCTTTCGATACAGACTTTCAAACAACAGGTAGTCCACTATGTCCGTGACCACAGTTCCCATCCGGCCGATCAAAAAAGGTTCGCTGACCAAATTGTGGATCGGACTGGCAGTGGTTCTGGTGGTGGCTGCGGTACTGGCTTACGCCGGCACGCAAAATGCGGTGGAAACCGGCGCTACCAATGAACAGTTTCTCGCCAATAATGGTGAAGAGGACGGCGTTGTAACCACCGATACGGGCCTCCAGTATAAAGTGCTGAAGCCTGGTGAAGGTCCGTCACCAACCGCGACCGACACGGCGCTGGTCAAATATGAAGGCCGGCTGCGCGACGGCAGCGTCTTTGATGCCAATGAGCAAACTCCGATGCCCGTTGGCGGCGTGGTTCCCGGTTTCTCCGAAGCTCTTCAACTCATGCAAAAAGGCGGCGAGTACCGCATCTGGATCCCGTCAGAGCTCGGCTATGGTGAACAATCCCCCGGCCCTGAGCTTCCTGCCAACTCGGTCTTGATTTTCGATGTGTCCCTGCTCGACTTTATTTCGGCCGAACAGATGCAGGCACTGCAGCAACAAATGCAGCAACAAGGCATCCCCGGCGGCCCACCTCCCGGCATACCCGGCCAGTAAGCTGCCACTAGTTGGCTTTGACGCCACCGACGAGTGCTTCGTCCAATATTTTTAAGGCCAGAGGCCAGTTCTCCTGGTGCCCGGCAAGGGACTTTTCATTGACAAAACCGGAATGGGTCAAGCGGATTTTCGTGGCTGCTCTTTCGGGAACGAGTTCGATGCGAAGGATAGTCTCGGCTCCTTCTGTTCCCTCAGCTGTCCCGTTACCCGTCATCCATGTCATCTCGATAAGCTGGTTTTCTATCAGTTCAAGGAACCGGCCATAATGGGGATGCCTGCCCCATTCGTCTCGGTTGTAGAAGAAATAGGGTCGCCCTGGCTCCGGCACCAAAAACAGCGTGCCGGCCTGAGCAAACCAGGTGTCTAGCCCGACAGTCCAGGCAGCGTAAACCTCATCCGGCTTCGCGATTAACGCATGCTCGCAAGTCATCTGCAATGGTCGCGCAGAAAAGTCAGGGCGGGGTAGCGCCGACTGCACTAGAGCCGTTCTGCCTGCGCCACTGCTTCCGAGGCCCTGAGAGCGGATAATATCCGCATCAGATGATGGACGTTGTGAACTTCCAGATCGACTTCGAACGTGTGAAACGGCGCGTCACGATTGGTCATTCTCAGTCTCAGGATATTGGCATTGTGGAAACCAAAAATGCCTGCCATCTCCGCCAAAGTACCTGGCTTGTTGTGTAGCACCACCATCAACCGCGCCGCCGCACCATCGGTTTCCATACCCCAGCTGAGATCCACCCAGTCCGCATCGACGCCATCCGCCAGCTTCAGGCAGTCAATCGTATGCACCTCCACATTGGCGCCGCTGCGGCGCAGGCCGACAATCCGGTCACCGGGGACAGGATGACAGCATTCGGCCAAATCAAAGGCAACACCGGGCGTAAGCCCTTTAATCGAGATCGCGCGGTCCTGCTCCGGCCATTCGCGATCATCGTCATTGTCATTGACACTGCCGGGCATCAACGCTTCCATGACTTCACGGTCGCTGAGTTCCCGTGTGCCAATCGCGATCATCAAGTCGTCATCGCTATCGAGATCAAGCCGCTTTAGCGCGGCTTTCATTGCTTTCTTGCCAATTTTCCCGGGCAGGCGCTGGACAATCTCGTCATAGAGTTTGGTCCCAATCTCGACAATCTCGTCTCGTTCCTTGTGGCGGACGAACCGGCGAATGGCGGCGCGCGCCTTACCGGTAATGACAAAAGACAACCAGCCAGGTTGCGGTTCCTGACCATCCGATTTCAGGATTTCGACGACATCGCCGTTCGTCAACTGCGTCCGCAACGGAACGTGACGGCCATTGACCTTGGCGCCCACTGCCTGATTGCCTAAGTCGGTATGCACCGCATAAGCAAAATCAACGGTGGTTGATCCGCGCGGCATTTGCAGCAACGCGCCCTTGGGCGTGAAGGCAAATATCCGGTCCTGGTACATGGCGAGCTTGGTATTTTCGAGCAGCTCTTCGGCATCACCGGCATGGTCGAGAATTTCGATAAGATCGCGAATCCAGCCCGCTTGGCCGTCCGGCCCATCACCCTGTTTATAGGCCCAGTGCGCCGCGAGCCCATATTCATTGTCGCGGTGCATCCGTTCCGAGCGGATCTGTATCTCCACGCGCATGTTGTTGCCGTGCATGATTGTGGTGTGCAGCGACTGATAGCCATTGCGTTTCGGTGTCGAGATATAGTCCTTGAACCGCCCTGGAACCATTTTCCATTTCTGGTGCATGATACCCAACGCGCGATAACATTCTGCGCTGTTATCGGTAATCACGCGAAAGGCCATGATATCCGTCAGCTGTTCGAAGCTGACATGGCGCTCCTGCATCTTGCGCCAGATGGAATAGGG
The DNA here is from genome assembly GCA_947493955.1 of uncultured Sphingomonadaceae bacterium. Lineage (GTDB taxonomy): Bacteria > Pseudomonadota > Alphaproteobacteria > Sphingomonadales > Sphingomonadaceae > Parasphingorhabdus. The sequence continues at coordinate 110,048 of CANLSQ010000003.1, read as the reverse complement.
ATGCTTCTCCCGTCCGCTAATCTCGGCCGCCAATCCGCCAGCTGCCAGCGTCTTTTCCAGCGATCGGGCGATTTTGTGGACCTGCCCCTCATCACCTTTCTTGATTGCATTGAGCCGCCCTGTGATCGTTTCATAGGCTTCTGGCTCCAGATGGCTGAAGGCAAGCAGCTGCATCTCACGCATATATTCGTACATGCCGATGCGTTCCGCCAAGGGCGCATATATATCCATGGTCTCATGGGCAATACGCCGACGCTTCTCTTCACTCTTGATGAAATGCAGGGTGCGCATATTGTGCAGCCGGTCTGCCAGTTTGACCAGGAGCACCCGGATATCGTCTGACATCGCGAGCAGGAATTTCCGCAGATTTTCAGCGGCGCGTTCATTGTCGGTTTGCGCTTCTATCTTGGAAAGTTTGGTTACGCCGTCCACCAAACGGGCAATATCGACCCCGAAAAGTTTTTGAATTTCTTCGGTCGTGGTTAGCGTGTCTTCAACCGTATCGTGCAGCAGAGCGGTAACAATGGTCTGCTGATCGAGCTTAAGGTCGGTCATCAGACCGGCCACCTCGATCGGATGACTGAAATACGGGTCGCCGCTTGCGCGTTTTTGGCTGCCATGCTTTTGCACGGAGAACACATAGGCGCGGTTGATCAGATCCTCATCCGCCTCCGGGTCATAGCTGCGCACCCGCTCTACAAGTTCATATTGCCTCAACACCATCGTAAACTGTCTGTCTTTGCGCGCAGGAGCAACAAAAAAATAGCGTTGAAGCAAAGCCTTCGAGGGTGAAAGGCATTCGCTTCAACGCTTTAGTTGGACCGGCCAGCCATTTGCATGGCCATAACGGGATTGAGTGACCGGTCGTGAAGACATGATTACTTGCTGTTTTACTTGCGGTTCGCGATCCGTTGCTTCGAACCTTTTTTGTCACCGTTGCACTGGGCCAGGGCTTCGGCATCAACAGCTTCCCCTTTATAGGTGAAAGAGGCCAAGGGGCCGACCTTGCGGGACAAGCGGGCACAGACAGTCTTTACTGATGAACCGCTTTTGGCTCCTTTGCATTCGGTGCCTGCACAGTGCATCACCGTACCTTTGATGATGTGGCGCGACGCCTCAACCGGCTGTTGCAGCTCTGCGGTATAGGCTACCGGCTTGCTGCGCGCATCTGCGGCGCTGGCGGTAAAGATCACTGTGGTCACGAGCATGGCGACGAACAGCATGAAAATGTTGCGCAATGGGCTTTGGGAGAGAAGCATTTTTATTTCCTTTCAAATCAATTCAACCCTTGATCTGCGCCGATATTCCCGGGGAGAAAAAGTGAGGGAAAATCAGCTTGCAATTTAGGTTGCGAATCAGTACCTAGTTTATTAGGTTTTAAGTTGCAACTAAAAACTTATATTTTTTTTTGGGATTATCAGAAACTGGTCTAGGGTTGGCACATGGATAAATTGACGGAAAATCTCTCGGAACTCGGAACAGGCTGCTCGCTACCCATTTCTCTGGAGGTAATTGGCGAGCGTTGGTGCTTCATGATCTTGCGCGCATCGTTTAACGGCGTGCGCCATTTTGAGGATTTTCTCAGCGAGATTGGTATTGCCCGGAATATATTGGCAAACCGTCTGACCCGGCTGGTTGATGCAGGCATCATGTCCCGGCGGCCCTGTGATCATGACAAGCGCAAGGTTGAATATCGGCTGACCGACAAGGGCACCGATCTATTGTCTGTCATTGTAGCGATTCGCCAATGGGGCGAAAAATGGGAAACTGGTGTGCGATCCAATCCGGTACTGGCCGATGCCAAAGACCGTCAGCCGATCAGCCAAATCACCATCCGCGCCCATGATGACCGGATTCTCAGTCTGGAAGATCTCTGCTGGATTGATGAAACAGAGTTACAGAACCACGCTAGCGACAATAGCAAAGGCGCATCAGATCGCGGCGATATGGTGGTGCGCCATCTTAAGGAAATTGGTGAGCCCTCTGCTGCTTGAAAGTAGGATTTCTTGATTGATCGGGCTTGTTTGAGCCCTATGGATGCCGGCCCATGCACCACCAAAGCGATCACCTCAGACGTGCGAACGCTTCTTTTGTTGATGAATTTGCGCCTGAACCTAGACGGAATACAAGGCTGCGAGCTTCGCGGCTTTCGCCTTCAACCGACACTTTAAGCGGATCAACAGGAGCACCGCTTTGCTTGTCGCAGACCAGGATTGGAGCACCCGTCTTTTCATGTATCCAAGCATCCCCCCATTGCATAAGGCCAATCACAACGGGAAACAGGCTCCTTCCTTTGTCGGTTAGTCGATAGTCCTCCCGCGCTGCGCCCTCTTCAACGGGTTCTTTGGTCAGTAAATCATGTTCGACAAGATGAGCAAGGCGCGCTGACAGCACGGCTTGTGTAATTCCAAGTCGTTCCTTGAACTGCGAGAAACGGCGGACACCGTAAAAGGCATCTCTCAATATCATCAAGGTCCATCGATCCCCGATAATATCAACGGTGCGTGCGAAACTGCAATTGTGGTGGTCTAACGAAGTCCGGCTCATGGAAAGGATATAATCCATATTTGGTATGTTGACAATACTAAACGAATCAGTATTTTAAACATACCAAATATGGAGAAATACTATGCCGATGATTACCGTTCAGCACCCGCCCGAGGTTTTGACCCAAGAACAAAAAGACGTTCTCGCTGAGGACTTAACCCGGGTGATCCTGGAGATTGAAGGCGGAGCCGATACGCCAGCCGGGCGCTCGATAGCTTGGGTCAGATTTCAGCCGATCGAAAAATGGGACTGGTATTTGGGTGGTCGAAATGACAGCGCATTTGAAGCGGCCGCTGGACGCTGGTTGATTGAGCTGAACGTGCCAGAAGGTTCCATGGATCAGGAACGCAAGTCAGGATGCCATAAAGCCATTACCGATGCGATCTTGAAGATAACAGACAAGCAAGGCGTTGAAGGCGCTGCACGTTCGATCTGGATACAGATTGTTGAATGGCCCGAAGGTCATCTGGCTACGAGCGGTCGCACGTCCAGTCTATTGGGTATCGCGCAAATTACCGGTATCGCGCCGGACGATCCTTTGCTGGAATTTCCGCGTGCATATTTTGATGCCAAAGATCGCCTGTATGATAATGCAGAATTCCCCGAAAAAACCGCTGGCCGCGCGTTGGTGCGATACTGATGGAACGGGCAATGAAGACGCCAATCAACTTCTACTATGATTTCGTAAGTCCTTATTCCTATTTCGCCTTTTCTCAGCGCGATGAAATTCGCCAACGAACTGGCCGTGAACTGAGACTTTGTCCTGTCACGGTCGGCAAGATCATGGAAATAGTTGGTAATGTTCCGACATCCATTACCTGCAAAACCAAACGCGCTTATCAAGGGCAGGATGTGATACGCTGGGTTGAAAAGTTACAGATACCTTTTGCACTCCATCCGCAATTTGGCACATTTTCTACCGCACCGTTGGTTCGAGCGGCGCTCCGTGCAGGAGAAGATATCGAAGCCTTTTCGGAAGCCGCCTTTCATGCGGTTTGGGCGGAGCAAGCGCCGGTGACAGATAATAGCGCGATGTATGATTACTTTGCGAGGAAAGAGGAACGTTTTGCAACCTATTGGTCCGAGAACACTCAGATGGAAGATGCTCTGGAGCAGAGCAATAGTTCAGCTGTTGACGATGGTGTCTTCGGTGTTCCGTATTTCCATACAGACGCGGGCAACTTCTTCGGCAATGATCGACTTGATTTCTTATACAAGGCGATTGGCCGATGAGCGTTAACAAACCCATCTGTTTCATCACTGGTGTTGGACCGGGTACAGGAACGGCAATCGCCCGCCGGTTCGCTGAGGCTGGATATCGGTTGGCCCTTAATGCACGTGATGAAGGGCGATTGATCAAATTGGCACGGGAATTTGATGACAGCATCGTGCTTGCCGCGGATATCTCTCATCCAAAGGCCCGGCAAGCCATGCTTGAGAAGTTGCTGCAATATGACGTACCGAAGGTTGTAGTTAATAATGCCGTAGGGGGGACGTTCGGCACATATCTTGAAATTGATCCCAACGATCTTGCAAGAAATTTTTCTATCAATGTCGAGGCAATGCTGGCCCTAGCGCGAGGAATCATTCCGCATATGATCGATCGGGGTGGCGGGGTCTTTCTGGCTACTGGAAACACCTCTGCCTATCGCGGAAAGCCAAATTTTGCAGGTTTTGCCCCGACCAAGGCTGCCCAGCGTGTATTGTTGGAAAGCATCGCTCGTACCGTTGGCCCACAAGGGGTCCATTGTGCCTATGTCGCAATAGATGCGGTGATTGATCTGGAATGGACACGCAAAATGGCGCCTGAAAAACCGGACGAGTATTTTTGCCGTCCGGCTGATATTGCCGATGAGGTTTTTCGTATTGCCTCACAAAAGCGTTCCGCATGGTCTTTCGAGACAGTTATCCGCCCATTTGGAGAAGAATGGTGAGGCAAGCTAAACGGGTTTTTTATCCCAATTCCCGCTTTCCGGACAATGTCATCGCCACGACAACAAAATCGTTAATCAATCAAACCTCAAATCGCCTTATCGGGCACAACTGCCGACCAAAGACCTATTCGTTCACATAAATGCTGTTAATCGGCCGCGCCATAACGCGCTTCACAATCGGCTCGAAAAACTCCAGCGGCGCGCTTTCGTAATTGGCATCAAAAGCCGACTGATCATATTTTTCACAAAATTCAGCGCAGTCTTCAAAATGCTCATGCCCGCGAAATGCCTCGCGCATGTCCCGGTCCTGGCCTAGATGGTGGAAAAAATAATAGCCCTGAAAAATGCCGTGTTTCTCGGTGATCCAGTGCAGTTTTTCGCTGACAAAAGGTTTCAGTATCGCCGCAGCAACATCGGGGTGATTGAAAGTGCCGAGTGTATCCCCAATATCATGCAGCAATGCCATCACCACATAATCATCGGGCCGCCCATCGCGATGCGCACGGGTTGCCGTTTGAAGGCTGTGTTCCAGCCGATCGACAGGAAAACCACCATAATCACCATCCAGCAACCGCAAATGGTCAAGCACCCGGTCCGCAACCTTGCTGGCAAAGGGCATGTAATGACCACCAATAATGTCCCAGTCTTCCTTGGTCCCCTCTTCCATCGAAGGGAATTTTGCTCTGACTTCATTGGGGCCGCCCATATCGCTCTCCTCTTGCGCCTGTCTTCTACCTATTTGGTCTGTGCGCTTAATGACCAGATGTTATGCGATTCTTTCCCAAACGGCAATGGCACGCTATAGATAGGTAATATGGCCGTCATGGAAATCCGCCCCCAGCCCTTTTTTGGCAATAAAAACCGAGCGTTCTGGAACTTGCAATCCGCAGGATGGGCCGGTGCACTGGCGCTGCGCGGGATTTCCGGTATCGCGAATGGACAGCCGCTCAGCTTCTTGTTGCCGATCATCATTTCGACGATTACCGGCTATTCGATTTCACTGCTTCTGTCGGTCATCTACAAGAATCTGATTCACCAAAAGCCGATCATTACGTGGGTCACAACTATCATTGTTCTGTCTGTGGCAGCAGCTTTGTTCGCTTTTGTCGACGCTTGGGTGTTTCTTATCCAGAATCCAACGATCGAAAGTGGTTTTGCGAGCCTGTTTGTCGGCTATGTCTTTGTTGACTTTACACTGCTCGGTGCATGGTCGGCGCTCTATTTTGCGATCAATTTCTTTTTGCGGGTCGAAGAGCAAAATGACCAGCTTTTGCGGTTGGAAGCCCAGGCAACCCGCGCTCAACTGACCATGTTGCGGTATCAACTGAATCCGCACTTTCTGTTCAATACATTGAACAGCATTTCAACCTTGGTACTGCTAAAGCAGACCGAACCTGCCAATGCTATGCTATCCCGCCTGTCTTCGTTTCTGCGCCATACGCTGGTGAATGAAGTTCATAGCCGCGTAACATTGGCACAAGAAGTCGAGACGCTGCATCTCTATCTCGATATTGAAAAGATGCGCTTTGAGGAACGACTGCGCCCCAACTTCGACATTGATCCGGCGGTTCGCGATGCCTTGCTGCCCTCCCTATTGCTACAACCATTGGTCGAAAATGCGATTAAATATGCCGTAACACCAATGGAAGAAGGCGCGGACATTGCTGTATCTGCCCGACTTGAGAATGACAAAGTGCGGATAATCGTGTCGGACACCGGACCAGGAAAAAACGGCCCGATCGATAAAAATACAGATTCCACCGGGGTGGGTTTAGGAAATATTCAGGAGCGATTAAACCAAGCTTATGGAGAAGCACACCAGTTCGAGATTAAATCTTCAGCAGGAGGCGGATTCTCTGTGATCATCACACTGCCATTTGAGACCAGGGAACAGATTGAAAAAGAGGCCGCACGGGATAACATAACGAGCGGTCAAATCAGGAACGAAGCCATATTTGGGGAGCATGCATCCGATACAAGCCATGGGGGTCTCGTCACCGCCCCCGCCGTGGCTTCATCGCACCAAAAGGATATAAACCCATGACGATAAAAACGATATTAGTCGATGACGAAAAACTGGCCATTCAGGGCCTTCAGATTCGTCTCGAAAAATTTGAAGATATCGAAATTATCGATACCTGCAGCAATGGACGCGAAGCTATTCGCAAGATCAAGACACTGAAGCCCGATCTGGTGTTTCTCGACATCCAGATGCCTGGTTTCGATGGCTTTTCGGTCGTTCAGGGTATCATGGAGATCGAACCACCTCTGTTCATTTTTGTAACCGCCTTTGCTGACCATGCGGTCCGTGCCTTTGAGGCGGAGGCTGTCGATTATCTGGTGAAGCCGGTAGAACCCGACAGGCTTGCCGATGCCCTGGAACGCGTTCGCAACCGCCTCACCGAGAAACGCGGTGCGGAAGAGATTGAGAAGCTTAAAAACGTGCTCAGCGAAGTCGCACCTAACGCTATGGCCGATCTGGAAAATGCCGAAGAACCAGCAGCCGCCAGTCGCTATGAAAAACTCATCAATGTGAAAGATCGTGGTCAGATTTTCCGGGTTGATGTCGATACAATTGAACGGATTGACGCTGCTGGCGACTATATGTGCATTTATACTGCGGACAATTCCCTGATCCTGCGCGAAACGATGAAAGATCTGGAAAAGCGTCTCGATCCGCGGAATTTTCAGCGGGTGCACCGGTCTACCATTGTCAATCTGGGCCAGGTTCGCGAGGTCAAACCGCACACCAACGGCGAATGCTTCCTGATCCTGGGATCAGGCGCTCAGGTCAAGGTGAGCCGCAGCTATCGCGATGTCGTAGCGCGGTTCGTGCATTAACCACATGGCCCATCAATAACGGCGGTTTTTGAAAAAATCCCTGAGCAAGTTGGCCGATTCGACCTCGTCGAAACCGGCATAGACTTCCGGAGCGTGATGACAGGTGGCAGCGGCGAAGAAATTCACGCCGCTGTCTACCGCTCCACCCTTTGGATCAGTGGCCCCGTAATAAAGCCGTTTGATCCGCGCGTGAGAAATGGCCCCCGCACACATGGTGCACGGTTCCAGAGTCACCCAAAGGTCGCACTGCATCAACTTTTCTGTTCCCAGCTTCGCAGTGGCAGCACGTAAAGCGACTATTTCTGCATGGGCCGTAGGATCGCCGGTTGCACGTGGCTGATTATGCGCTTCGGCTATAATCTGGCCATTATGAACGACAACTGCGCCAACCGGGACCTCACCGGCCGCAGCGGCTTCGTGGGCCAGTGAGAGCGCTTGGCGCATATATGTACGGGCTTTATCTATCGCCATAGCGTAGGATGTTAGCGCGGTTCGCGACCCAAAGCCATATAATCCGGCGAAGCAAGCCTTCAGACAATCGCGCTGATCCCTAAAATACCGTTCTGTCTATTCCGCAGGAACAGCTTGATTGGTTGTGATAAAGGTAAATAATCTAGTTGGCTGATGCTTGACGGACGGAGCTTTTGCGGTTAGGTGCGCTGTCTTTCCTACGGGAATCACTCATTAACAAGAAATTGGACAAGTAAGATGTCGCGGATTTGCGAACTGACAGGTAAGACTCGGCTGGTAGGCAATAACGTATCGCACGCCAAAAACCGTACCAAGAAAACCTTTTTGCCGAACCTGCAAAATGTGACCCTGTTGTCCGATGCGCTCGGCAAAGGCGTGAAACTGCGTGTATCAACGCACGGTCTCCGCTCGGTGGAACATGTTGGCGGTTTGGATAACTGGCTACTGAAAACATCCGACGATAAGTTGAGCCTGCGCGTACGCCGCCTCAAAAAAGAGATCGCCAAGAAGCAAGCTGCTGCTTAAAATACTGTTCTACCGTATTTAATTGGTAATTGATGAAAAGCCGGGGCTTGCCTCGGCTTTTTCGTTTTGAGCTCCGGATGCAGGCGTATTGGCCTTGCCCCTTGTCCTTTTGCGCTTACCCGGCAGCAACCGAAACTTCATCAACAGGGTTTCCTGAAAAGCATTGAAATTATCATCCGATGCGATCCATATAATTGTTTCATCATCTTCTACGGTGACCGCCAACGCCTCCATGTTGTCCACCTTCATTGGCGGTTTGAGCGATGCAATCCGCTGCGATGTCCACACTTCGCCAGCAGCGATCTCAGATAAATCGCCAATTGACAGAATCGCTGACACGCCCTCCAGTGGTGTGAAACGACGATGCAGCAATAGCGCGCGGCCATCAGGCAACAACGCCGCATCCGTAATCTCATATCCTCTTGGAGGCCGATATCCAAACAGCTTGGGTTTTAGATCCGCTTCAGCCGGGTCGCCGTCAAAAATCAGCGCCTGATAACCGCCTTTGCTATAATCGGCGGATTCCGAAAAAACCAGAAAGCGATCCGGATCGTCATCCTTACCCGGCAAGCGCAGCATAGCTTCTGCGCCTCCGTTCTTGGGCCATTTTTGCATCGCCTTGACCTGATGCTCCGCCTCTTTTCGCGCAAAGGACGGGCCATAGCGCCACACGCCATGATAGCGTTCATAGCCGACCCAATACTGACCCGTCTCCGGATCATAAACCAGTGACTCAGCGTCCCAATTTTTTTTGGCAAATTCATTTTCCGCGGGCGGCCCATCAGGCAGTGGCGCGATAAACGGCCGCTTGACCTGCCCCTTCTGCTCATCAAGCGTGAAGCCGATCAGGATTCCCGCGTCACTCAACATGAAAAAGCGATTGTCAGCTAGTGCCAGCATTGATGAGACACCGCCGAAATCTGCATTGTCACTCGATAGCTTCCAACCACGCAAAAACTCAAGTCTGCCCGACTTGGTTCGCGTCGCGTCTTCCGAGTCAAAGCTGATTGGCTCCAACTCAATGAATTGACTGTCATTCTTGTCCGGCACCGGCCCGTGAACATAGGTCACTGGGACAAGGAAAAAGAGCAACGAGATACAGGCGACTATTCGGATCACAATCGCGCCCATAACCGATCTGCGAACGCAAATATATTCTAATCTGGACGATAGATCGAAACTTGGGCTACTAGGCCGAAAGAACAGGACAAAGGCGCTTCTATGAAGAAAATCTATTCCGATGCAGCCGCAGCACTCGACGGGTTGTTGTTTGATGGCATGCACTTGTGCGTTGGCGGGTTTGGGCTATGTGGAATTCCCGAGCGCCTGATTGATGCGCTTCAAGAAGACGGGGTGAAGAATCTCACCATTGCATCGAATAATGCCGGGATTGACAATGAAGGCCTCGGCAAGCTTCTGCGCTCCAAACAGGTAAAAAAAATGATCTCTTCCTATGTCGGGGAGAATAAGGAATTTGAGCGGCAATTTCTATCAGGCGAGTTGGAGGTGGAATTCTGCCCGCAAGGAACCTTGGCCGAACGTTGCCGCGCTGGCGGGGCGGGAATACCGGGATTCTATACGAAAACCGGCGTCGGCACGCAGGTCGCTGAGGGCAAGGAAGTGAAAAGCTTCGATGGCGAAGACTATATCCTCGAGCGCGGCATTTACGCCGACTTGTGCCTGATAAAGGGGTGGAAAGCGGACAAGGCAGGCAATCTGATCTTTCGCAAAACCGCCCGCAATTTCAACGCGCCAATGGCGACTGCCGGAAAGATTTGCGTCGCAGAGGTCGAGGAAATTGTCGAGGTTGGTGAGCTCGATCCTGATGCTATCCATTTGCCGAGCATCTATGTCAAACGCTTGATAGACGGCTCGCCATATGACAAGAAAATCGAGTTTCGCATGATCCGCGAACGGGAGACAGCATCATGAGCTGGGACCGCAATCAAATGGCCGCGCGAGCGGCGCAAGAGCTGCAAGACGGCTATTATGTCAATTTGGGTATCGGCATCCCCACGCTGGTAGCCAATCATATTCCTGATGATGTCGAGGTCACACTGCAATCCGAGAACGGGATGCTTGGTATTGGTCCGTTTCCTTATGAGGATGAAGTTGATGCCGACTTGATCAACGCTGGCAAACAGACCATTAGCGAGCTTCCCTCCTCCAGCTATTTCGGAAGCGCCGACAGCTTTGCGATGATCCGTGGAGGGCATATTGACCTGACCGTATTGGGTGCCATGGAAGTTGCCCAAAATGGCGATATCGCCAACTGGATGATCCCGGGAAAAATGATCAAGGGCATGGGCGGTGCGATGGATCTTGTCGCAGGTGTGAAGAAAATCATCGTGGTAATGGATCATTGCGCCAAGGATGGCAGTCCCAAGTTCATCCCGGAATGCACACTGCCGTTAACCGGCGCCAATGTTGTTGATATGATCATTACCGATCTTGCCGTGTTCCACCGCGCTGATCATGACAGCTCTTTCAAGCTCATCGAACTGGCTCCAGGTGTCTCCGCAGAAGATGTCGCCGGGAAAACAACAGCAGACTATATTACATAAGAATTTAGCGCATACTATTCTGCAATAGGGTCAAGAAATATTGTCCTGAAAACGGACAATAACCCATTGCCCGTTCCTTACCCAATTCAATAGTGAATAAGCACTTGATTTATGCTGCTGTAAAGGACATCAGATTTTTATATCCGAAATGGATATAAATTATAAAAATGGGGGAAAGTGGGGCGGAAATGACAGAAACTAACAGTAGGATGGACGAAACACTCATCGCTTTAACGTCACAAATTGTCGTGGCGCATGTTAATAACAACAGCGTTGCGGTCTCTGACCTACCATTGCTGATCAATAGTGTGCATGGGGCAATGTCAGAGCTTGCTGGCAAATCAGCGCCAACCAAGACGAAACAAGAGCCGGCCGTGCCAATTGAGGATTCCATCCAGCCGGATCATATTATTTGTTTGGAAGATGGCAAAAAATTCAAAATGCTCAAACGGCACCTGATGACCAGCTATAATATGACACCTGAAGAATATCGGGCCAAGTGGGGACTTCCGCCGGACTATCCGATGGTATCTTCCAACTATTCAAAAGTTCGCAGTGGTTTGGCTACAAAAATAGGCTTGGGCCGAAAATAGAGCACTGCCCTCGCCCACTCTTCGAAGTGTGGTGATGTCAGTCCGAACCAATAATACTGTAATCTTTCGGCATTTTCTGACCATTTACTCCTGCCTCACGACCTGCATTAACGGCTTGTAATTTGACGCCGTATGCCCGGCTCGATGGCTGTCATTATTTTACGGATTGCAAACATCCGCAATGGCTCCTGCGTCAATATGCACCAGAAAAGACCGGCTTTCCGCTAACGGACGGAGTCTGTGGTTCTCGACTGGAAATGTAAAAATATTCGACCACAAAATTCCCGAAAATGGAGGATATTTCTCTTTTTACCCAGATATATAACAGAATTATCATATTACGCATTATAATTTACATTAATGTAAATGAATGATGAAATTATACAATACTGTAAACTTGTATATTTGTAATATTTTTTATTTTATTGATGGAAATCGCCTAATATTATATAGTTACCCTTGCAACTAAGCAGGGAGCCCCCAAGATGCAATCCAATTATAAAATGAAAACCGTGCGTCATTTTTTTGCTTCAGCAGCGATTATGGCGATGGCAATTTCGGCAACGACTGCTGAAGCTCAAAGTGCAAATGACGACGAAGCCCAGGCCGAACAAAGTGAATCGGATGCCAATGACTCCGTAATTGTGGTGACTGGCACCCGGATTCAGAACCCGAACGTTTCTTCTCCGGTACCGATCACCAGCGTCGAAATTGAAGATTTGGTGGCTACTGGCAATGTCTCTCTGGGCGATGCCCTCAATGAACTGCCAGCACTGCGTTCAACATTCAGCCAAGGCAATTCCACACGATTCATTGGTACAGCCGGGCTCAACTTGCTCGACCTTCGCGGCCTTGGAACACTCAGAACTCTGGTACTGGTCAACGGGCGCCGTCATGTCACTGCGTCGCCTGGCGATTTTAGGGTCGACGTAAATACGATCCCAACGGATCTGGTGGAGCGCGTGGACATTGTGACTGGCGGCAATTCAGCCATTTATGGTGCTGATGCTGTTGCTGGTGTCGTCAACTTTGTTTTGAAACGTGACTTTGAAGGCATCCGTTTTCGTGGACAGTCCGGCATTTCCAGCGAGGGAGACCGAGCATCACAATTTGCGAGTCTGACAATTGGTGAGAATTTCGGAGATGATCGCGGCAATGTTGCCATAGCACTGGAATATGCCAATTCAGACCCGCTCTTCAACCGACAACGAGACAATTTAACCGGGGCGTTTTCTGGTCGTAATCAATTCCAGATTGTCGAAGATCGAATTGGCGAGCCGAGCACCGGCAACGGCGTTCCAGACCGTGCCTTCATCCGGGGTATCCGCAATAACAATATCTCGGATGGCGGACTTTACACATCCAGTTGCCCAGAAGCGGTCGACCCTACGGCTCCCAATTTTGCTGAAATAGACAGGCGCAGGACAGTCAACTGTACTGGCCTGTTCGCCGCCGGAGGCGGAAATAACGAACTGGGCAGAACTTTTGTATTTAATGAAAATGGCCGCCTTATTGCCAACCCACTTGTTCAGGACCTGCGACCAGTTGGTTCGAACAATGCCGTCGGTGGTCTCGGCTCTACCTTGAACAACACAGGATTATTGCAGGCCGGCCTGGAGCGCTATGCGGTCAATTTCCTGGGAAGTTACGAAATATCGGAAGCATTTCGTCCCTTTATCGAAGCAAAATATGTCCGCATTGACGCTGTTCAGGAGGGGCAAGCAACCTTTTTCAACAATCCGTTCAGCATCGACAACCCTTTCCTTGACACTGAAAGCCGTGATCTTCTGGTATCCAGTTTACCCGATGGAGTAACGAGCTTTAACGCTTTTCGATTCGATACTGATTTCGGCGGACGCGGAGAGGACCACAGACGCGAAACCTATCGCATCGTCGTTGGTGTCGATGGCACTTTTAACGATGACTGGAAGTATGAGGTCGCGTTTAACTATGGGCGCCTGGACACCTTCTATGAAACCAGAGGCAATATTCTCATAAACGAATTTTTCAATGCGAGAGATGCAGTGCGCAATGCAAGTGGCGATATTGTCTGTGCCATCAATGCCGATGCTGACCCCACTAATGACGATCCGGCCTGTGCACCAGCCAATCTGTTCGGCGTGGGTAATGTTTCGCAGGCATCGAAAGATTATTTTCTGTTTACGTCTTCACGCGATGAAAAGGCTGAACAATATAGCGCAACAGCCTTTGTAGCAGGCGACACGTCCGATTTGTTTGAGCTGCCCGGCGGACCGGTCAGTTTTGTCATTGGCGGCGAATATCGCCGTGATACGGCATTTTCAAAATTTGATGATGTAACAGAAAGCGGAGCGACCTTCCTGAACGCCATCGCAGAGTTCGATCCGCCAGCCGCAGAGGTCTGGGAAGCCTATGGCGAGATAAACTTTCCTATTCTTGCCGATGTGCCATTCGCCGAAGAGCTGACGCTCCAGGCCGCTGGCCGGGTTTCCGACTATAAAGGAGCGGTCGGTACGGTATTCGCTTACAACCTCTCCGGTACCTATGCGCCGATCAGTGATCTTCGGCTGCGGGTCGGTTATGCCGAGTCTGTTCGTGCGCCAACCCTGTCAGATCAGTTTGATGCAGGGTCACAAACTTTTGCCAACAATTTTCAAGACCCGTGCAGCGCGCAGAATATTGAAAACAACCCCAATCGCCGAGCCAATTGCCTGGCGGATCCGAATGTGCCCGCATTTAACCCCGACGGCGTCACGCCATTTACAAACATACCCAATTCCGGGGTTCGGGGCCTGAATGCCGGCAACCCTAATGTGACAGAGGAACGCGGGGAAAGCCTCACCATCGGAGCCGTCTATCAACCGAGCTTTGCGCCAGGCCTGACCGTTGCTGTCGACTATTATGACATCACCGTGAAGGATGTGATTTTTACGCTGCTCGGGCAGACAATCGTCAATCAATGCTATGATAATCCAGGCGGTATCGACAATCCGTTCTGTGATGCGATTTCACGGCGGCCCGATGGTACATTTACCGGACAATCGGATCGCAGGATCGGTGCCGATGTCATCAGTCTACCTGTTATAGGGGATTCCTTCCGCGCCGGGCCATTTAACTTCGCCAGACTCGAAACGTCGGGTATCGATTTTGACATTTCTTACACTGGAGAGATATTTGACGGCGTACAGCTCAGCACGCGGTGGTTGACAAGCTATCTCATTGACCGGACCCAGTTCACCGACATCACCCAGCCAGATTTTGCTGATCGGTTAAAGAGCGAACTGGGCGATCCGGAATGGACAAGCACATTCCGCGTCGCGCTTGATTTCGGTGATTTCGATGTCTCGTATGATTTGCGCTATATTGGCAAACAGACCATCGCTACCGAATATGAGACCCAAAATTCCTTCAATGGAGAACCGCCACGGGATCCGGACGCTTTTCCGCAAGTATTCTATCCGGACGTGTTCTATCACGATATCCGATTGGGCATGGACGTGGATGAGCGCTTCCGTTTTTACGCCGGCATCGACAATGTCTTTGACCGTCTCCCGCCGCTGGATCTGGACGGCACCAGCCAAGGTGGTGGTATTTTCACCAATACCGGGCGTTTCTTCTATGCCGGTATCGAAGTGGACTTATAGTCGACAGCAATCATATTTGAACGACAAAGGCCGTCATCTGGCGGCCTTTGTTGCTGCGGCGACAAGCTAACCCGCAGACTTAATCGGTGCACAGGTAAAACAGCAGCGTCGTCTCTGGCGGTGCAACCGGAAGCTGCATTCCTGCTTTCATCAAAGCCTCTCCCGAAACCACCGTTCCTTCGCCTGCCAAATCCATGGCCTCAACAATGGACGGCGATTTTTCGCTGACCCAGTTTTGCGGCCAAACCTGGCGCATCCGATAAGAGGCTTTCAGATCAAGTCCGACCAGATGCAACCAGCTAGGCAATGCAGGGATATGTCCTGTCAGATAGGTGACAGAATAAAGCGCTTCGGACTTGTCCTGTGCAACCACACCGATGATGTTAAGATATTCCGCGCTGTCGATCCTGTAAAAATCACCGGCGTGCAACAGCGCGCGGTGGGTTTTGTAAAGGGCAATAGCGGTTTTGAGCTCATCCAACTCGTCGGCTGATTCTTCCAGCAAATTCAGCTCCAGCCCCATATGTCCCATTAATGCAGTGCCCGCACGCATCGCCATCGACAAGGTCCGCCCCGTAATATGGCAGTGGCGGGGGCCAACATGGGCACCCATTACGCTGAGCGGCAAAAAATGGGACGCGCCGCGCTGGATGATCTGGCGATCAAGCGCATCATTACTGTCAGACGTCCAGATGCGATCGGTACGGGCCAACATCCCGAAATCCGCCCGTGCACCGCCAGAGGAACAGCTTTCAAACTCAACGTCCGGATGAGCATCACGCAGGCGATCAATCAGGGCCCAAAGTGCCAGCACATGCGTATGCGCTCTGGCAAAACCCTGGTCATTACCCGGATGGTTCAGATCGCGGTTCATATCCCACTTCACATAACCGATGTCATGATCGGACAATATCGCGCTGACCCGTTCGAACAGATGATCAGATACTTCCGGCCGCGATATATCCAGCACATATTGATTGCGAAACGACACCTGATCGACACCATCGAGCGTCAGTATCCAGTCAGGGTGAGCGCGAAACAGATCGCTGTCGGGATTGACCATTTCCGGTTCGAACCAGATGCCCATTTCCATGCCAAGATCTGTGACATGGTCAATCAGCGGTTTCAGTCCATCGGGGTAGACTGCATCGGAAACATACCAGTCACCCAGTCCTGCCCGATCATTGCGCCGAGCGCCAAACCAGCCGTCATCGAGGACAAAACGCTCGACACCAATATCGGCAGCGCGCGATGCCAAAGCCTTTAGCCGCTCCAGATCATGATCGAAATAGACCGCTTCCCAACTGTTATAATGGACCGGCCGCGCGCGTGACCGCGTCGAGGGGCGCAGCAGGGTATGGCGCACATGATCATGAAACTGGCGACTTAATGCGGAGAGGCCGGAAGATGAAAAGGCGCCGATCACGTCCGGACTTTTGAAACTTCTACCCGGTTCCAGAACGATTTCTCCCGGGAACAACAATGCGCCCATGGAGGCAAAAACACGCCCGTCACCATTGCTGTCAACGCGCATCCGGCTATTGCCGCTCCAAGCCAGATGCAAACCATAGGCTTCACCGGCTTGTTCGCTTGTCTTATCGTCGCACAGGATAAGTGCAGGAAAACAGTCATGAGAAGTTCTGCCCCGACGGTTCTCTCGCACATAAGAACCGGCAAAACGGTTGATCCGCTCCATCTGAAATTCGCGAGCCCAGCGACCGGTAAAGCCGATTATATCCGTCATATGCTGAGGTATCGGCAAACAGATGGTTGCCATGTCTATCAGGTTGAGCGACTGATCTCCGCGATTGGTGATCACCGACGAAAAGGTTAGCAGTCCGGTGTCGCTGCTAAAGGCGATATCATAGTCCAGTGTGATAGCAGTCCGCTCGTCCAAGCAACCCACCCGGCAGCCGGTCGATGTCTGGTCGACTTGCGAAACGACAAACCGGCTACCCCAATCACTACCCTCGCGATGGGCGGAAAAACCGCTTGACCCGGTATATCCGATACCAGGTTCCATCGCCAAAGAGGGCTGTAAAATACTATCTTCTATCCCGTGTGCGCTTTGCCGCATGTGCAGAAGAGCGACCTCCTTATCTGGCATGTCAGAGGCAAGCCGAGGTCCCCAATATATGACAAAAGGCGGTTCGCCCGTTGTACAGGAGAGAATGAAAGACATGTCGCCCGCGTCAAAACGGACCACGTCTTCGCGATTGTCGATTTGCATTTCTCCGGCCATGGTCTGTTCGTAATCGAATTTTCTTTTTTGCAAAAAGGAAAACCGTTCTGGCATGCGTCGCCAAAAAATACTATTAATAGTATGAACCGGGAGAGTTTGACGATGAATAGTGGGGGAGTGTCGGCAGTCCAGATCGGCGTATTTTTGGGAATCATGGTCTTGCTGGGCCTGTTCACCTATCTGAAAGTGCGCGGCAAGGGTGCCGGCCGGGACGGCTCCGCCAAGGATGTTTTTCTTGCCGGTGGAGGCCTGAGCTGGTTCTTCGTTGCTGGTGCGATCACATTGACAAACCTGTCAACCGACCAGCTTGTCGGAATGAATGGCAATCAAATGTTGCTGCTCGCATGGTGGGAGCTTTCCGCCATTGTCGGCTTGACGATTTTGGCCTTTGTCTTTGTCCCCATCTATTATCGCAATAACTGTACGACCGTTACCGAACTGCTCGAAAAGCGTTATAACAAGCGTAACATCCGCACGACGATTTCCGCATTGTTCCTGATCGGAAATGTCGTGATCTATCTGCCCGCAGTGATTTATAGCGGCGCATTATTCATGCAGTCGCTATTTGGCGTTAATATTCCTCTCACAGTGATCGCCGCCGTTTTCGCGGCTGTCGGGGCCGCTTATGCCATATTAGGCGGCCTGCGCGCCGTAGCGGTGCTCGACACCTATAGCGGCGTGGGTATTTTGGGGCTGGCGCTCGTCGTGGTCTTCCTCGCGCTTCAGGCCGTCAATTTCGACATTGTCACCGACGTGCCGCGAGAGCGAATTACGATGATCGGGTCGAATGACTCGCCCATTCCCTTTCATACGCTTTTCACCGGGATGATTTTCATCCAGATTTTCTATTGGAGCACCAATCAGAATATCACCCAAAAGGCATTAGCCGCGCCCACCGTCAAGGAGGCTCAAAAGGGCGTGATGGCAGCGGCCTTGATCCGCTTTCTAATCATACCCGCGATCGTCGTCGTGCCCGGCGTCGTCGCATTCAAACTGTTCGGAGATGTCGGCGACCGCGCTTATGGCATGCTGGTAGCTCAGGTACTGCCCAGCTGGACCAGCGGACTATTCGCGGCGATGATCGCGGCGGCTGTGCTAACGACCTTTTCCGCCGTGCTCAACGCCACCACCACCTTGTACACGATTGATTTCCACCGTCAGTTTATCAACCCCAATGCCAATGCCGGGCGGATCAATCAGATCGTCGGCGTTGGTGCATCACTGGTTGCCATTGCGCTGGTGCCGCTATTTGCCAGTGCCGAAAGCATCATCAATTTGCTGCAAGAGCTGAACGGCCTGCTTTCCATGCCAATCCTTTCGACCTTCATTGTTGGCCTGCTGTTCCGGCATGTCGATGCGCGTGCGGCTATCGCGGGACTCTTGTGGGGCTTCGCGCTCTACGCCTTCCATAATTTTGTCCTGTACAAACCCGGTCTGATTTATGAAGGCGAGACAGTTTACCAGTATATCGGTATTCCATGGCTGCATTATATTGATGTCATGGTCGTGGTGCTGGTGACATCAGTGATATTTGCTTTGGCAGTAAACCGGTTGCTTTTCGGTAACCGCGCGGTCTTTATCTTCAGCAGCGAGGGCAAAGCGCAGCGCGCGGCTGAGGCAGCCTAAATTATCCATTTGCTCTGCGAGGCAGCGAGATGACAGATTTAACCGACGTGTTTGAAAGCAGGCTTTCCGCCATGCCGGTGGTCGCTATCCTGCGCGGTGTCCGACCGGACGAGATTGAAGCCATCGGCGAGGCTATTGTCGCTGCGGGCATCACGATATTGGAAGTACCGCTCAATTCGCCTGACCCGTTTGCATCAATTGAGTTAATGGCGCGTTGTTTTGCCAATCGTGCCATAGTTGGCGCCGGAACCGTTCTCAACACCGTGGATGTTCAGCGCTGCAAAGATGCTGGGAGTCAGTTGATCGTCTCACCCAATATAAGGCCAGATGTTATCGAGGCGACCGTCGCTGGTGGCATGATTTCCACGCCGGGCTGCCTGACACCCAGCGAGGCCTTTGATGCACTGGATGCCGGGGCTCATGCGGTGAAATTGTTCCCCGGAGAACTTGTACCTCCTGCCGGGGTCAAAGCGATGCGGGCCGTGCTTCCGTCCAAGGCCAAAATGCTTGTCGTTGGCGGTGTCACCACTGACAACTTGCAAGCCTATCGAGATGCGGGCGCAACAGGATTTGGCATTGGCGGATCGATATACCGCGCTGGGGATAGCGCTGCCAAAGTCGGAGCCAGCGCAAAAGCTTTTGCTGATATGCTGCGCTGACTAAATGCTTTCCAAGGCGGGAACCTTGCCCTGCAATAGCTGCTGCGCCTCCATGATGAGATTTTGCATTGCAAGTTTCGCGGTCTCGCCATCACCGGCCTGAATTGCATCTGCTATTTTGGCATGATCTGACACGCTGGCCCGGGGCACGCCTTTTGAACGGTTGGTAACGCGGATCGAGATGTTCAGGGCCACATCAACGGTGTGCCGCATGTTGATATAAAAGCGATTACCGCTCGCATGCAAAATGGCGACGTGAAATTCTATATCCGCAGCAAGCGCATCATCTTCGCCGTTTTTGGCGGCTTTCATGCGGTCGAGCGCTGTATATATTTTATCGATAGCGGCCTTGTCACCACGTTCCGCCGCCAGCATGGCCGCCATGGGCTCAATCGCTAGGCGAAATTCCATAAACTCCCGAATCAGCGGTACGGTATTGCCCTTTACGTGCAGAAACCAGTCCAGCACATCCGGATCAGACAGGTTCCAGCTCTCTTCTTTCTGGACAATGCTGCCGACACTGGCGCGGGAGGTTACCAGACCTTTGGCAGTCAGTGCCTTTACCGCTTCCCGCATGACCGTGCGGCTGGCGTCAAAAGTTTCGCACAGGTCATTGATCTGGAAAACCGAACCTGGGACATATTCGCCGGACACGATAGACTGGCCCAGCGATGTCGCCACATGATCGGTCAGATTCCCTTTTGGCGTTCGGGCCACAGTTCTGGTTCCTTCCTCCTGAGACACTATCTTTGCGGGTCCTGCCTATCTGTTGCAAGTGTCATCTACACCGTTGACGATAGCGGGTATTGTCAAACGGATTGGCAAATCATCTCCGGAAGGCCTTTTATGTCAGTCTCATAGGCGAATAATGAACCAGCAAGCGGTTGATCCGCAAGCTGTTCTTCGCTGAGATCAACGCGTGCTGTTGTGATGAATAAAATATCGAGATCCGGACCGCCAAAGGCCACACAACTGGGCTGGCTGACTGGCAGTTCTATTCGCCGCTCGATGCTTCCATCAGGCCGGTATCTGACCACTTTACCTGCGCCCCATTGAGCATTCCACAAATGGTTTTCACTGTCGATCAGGCTGCCATCAGGATGAACGCCGTTCTCGGTCTTTGCAAATATCTCGGGATCGCCAATCGGTCCCTTTTCCTGATCGAAGGCATAGCGCCAAATGGTGTTTTGAGGGGAATCGGCGAAGTACATGACCTGGCCATTCTGGCTCCAGCACAGGCTGTTCGGTATTTTGAAACCCGACAAACTTGGCGTCGTCTCACCATCATCATAGCACCACAGGGTCCCCCAGGGTTCATCGCCGACCGGGTCCCGCTCTGCCATGGTCGCAGCCCAGAATCGGCCGTGACGATCCACGCGCCCGTCATTCATTCGCAAGTGCTTTTGGCCGGCCGACACGGCAGCGGTCAGCCGAAACTTTCCTTCGGATGGCGTGAACATCGCAAACCCGCTTTCAAACGCACCCAGATAAGTCCCTATTGTGTCCGTGAGGGCAAAACTGCCTAGTCTCTCCGGCAATGGGAAGCTTTGCGGTTCAGCATCCGGGGAACGCCATTTCCAGAACAAGGATGATTCAATATCGGTCCATAGCACCGCATTTTCGCGAGCATCCCATATCACACATTCCCCAAGCCGGTTTTTGATATCTAGCGCTTTCATTGGATCATTGATGGTCATCCAAATATATCCTGATAAGCTCTGGCTAGGCCAGCAAGGCTGGCGGTTTGTCCGTCCACCTGCGTTGATCGTTTTCCCGCAACATCAAGTGCTGCAGCGTAAAGCGCCGTCAAGCCGGGCGATCCGATAAGCTGCACTGTTTCACTACCATCATGCGAGATAAGAGCAGAACGAATTTCGCTCCCTATAACCAACCCGGTCAGATAGGAGTCGGCGTCTTCCGCCGGCAGGCCGCCTGTCACTTGCCGGCTACGTACGGTGAAGAGCAAGGATTCCAGTCCCAGCGTGTTTCTGCATGCGGTTTCCACGCCGTCCTTGAATGACGGCCCAATCTGGGCCGTGGGCGCACGACGTGGATTCAGTAAAATACTGTGTTTGCCGAGCAATTCCAGCAGCTCACCGGTTTGCGCAGTATGAAAAGCCGTGATCTCTCCGCCCGTCAGGCGCACCCATTTCGAATGGGTGCCCGGCAAGCATATCAGGCCATCTTTTGCGGTGCCTATTATTTGCGATTCTTCGCCGCGCATCAGATCTGGCAGGCCATCGGCTTGCCGCTCTGTCTTCACACCTGGAAGGATTGCAAATCTTGTACCTCGTGCTTCGAACAGGTTAGCGGCTGATATGATTTTCCGGGTCGAAGCGGGCGTTTCAACATAAGCGGCTTCACGCCAGCCAATATTCGACCCAACCATTCCAGCCATCAAAACCGGCAGCGCCGGGTGCAATGTGATCCAATCGGCAATCGCCTCAAAACAAGTGGATTCAATGGCATCCGCGCCATCAATCTTTGCTATGCCCTGCCCCTGTTTCTCTTCCAGCATCGCGCCGTTTTCATCAACAAGCGCGAACCGTGCGTTGCTGGTACCCCAGTCAATTGCGATAAAGGTCGGTTTCGTCATGGCCTTAGTGAGATTCGCGGGTAACCGTCGAACCGCTCTTGCCTACCAGGAAATCGAGATCGCAGCCTTTGTCCGCTTGCTCGACATGGCTCACGTGCAAGTGGACATAGCCCCGTTCACTATTGGGCGGCGTCGGCGGTGCTGGCAGATCCGCTTGACGCCTTTCCAGTTCGGCATCGTCCACCAAAAGAGACAGGGACCGCGCCGGCCCGTCGAGTTTGATCCGGTCACCATTTTGCACCAGGGCCAATGGGCCGCCGAGATGGGATTCGGGTGATATATGGAGGACGACCGTACCATAAGCGGTTCCGCTCATCCGGGCATCCGACAACCGTACCATGTCACGCACCCCGGCTTGGAGCAGCTTTTTGGGCAGCGGCATGTTTCCGACTTCCGGCATCCCGGGATAACCTTTTGGACCACATTGCTTCAGCACCATCACCGAGTCTTCTGTGATTTCCAGATCGGGATCATCCACCCGTGCCTTAAAATCCTCAATCGATTCAAAGACTACGGCCGGCCCCTCATGCGTCAGCAATTCGGGCGTAGCGGCATTCGGTTTGATGATCGCTCCCCCGGGACACAGGTTGCCCCGCAATACCCATGTGCCGGATGAGCTTTGCACCGGATTGTCCAGCGAGCGAATAACTTCATCGTTAAAACATTCGCCCGAAGCCGCAATTTCTCCAATGCTGGTACCGCCGACCGTTGGCGCATGACTGCGCAAATGACCTTCAATGCGGTTCATGATCGCTGGCATCCCGCCAGCATAATCGAAATCTTCCATCAGATATTTGCCGGACGGCAATAGATTGGCGAGCAGCGGGATATCCCGAGACAACTCGTCAAAATCCTCCAGCTGCAAATCAATACCGCAGCGACCGGCCAACGCGAGTAGGTGGACGACCGCGTTGGTCGAGCCACCAACGGCGGCATGGACCAATATCGCATTTTCAAAAGCCGCTCGGCTTAAAAAAGTGGATAGCGGCTTATCTTCCTCGACCAGTGCGACAATTCGCCGTCCAGCTTCGTGTGCCATCGTCCGGCGACGCGCATCGACGGCGGGAATGGAGGCATTGCCAGGCAGCGCCACACCCAGAGCCTCGCTCAGGCTGCCAATGGTCGATGCCGTCCCCATCGTGTTGCAGACACCGGCGCTGCGCGACATGGCGGCTTCCGCACTGAAGAATGTTTCTTCGCTAATCTCGCCGGCGCGTGCCGCTTCGCTAAGGCGCCAGACGTCTGTACCGGAGCCAATGGTTTCACCCCGAAACTTGCCGCTCAGCATCGGACCGGAAGACACGACAATAGCAGGCAAATCCACCGACGCTGCGCCCATGAGCTGACCGGGCGTTGTCTTGTCACATCCGCCCAGAAGAACGACGCCGTCCATCGCATAACCGCGCAGCGCTTCTTCCACATCCATGGCCAGCAAGTTGCGGAACAGCATGGCGGTTGGCCGCATCTGGGTCTCGCCCAAAGAGGAAACCGGAAACTCCACCGGAACCCCGCCCGCCTGCCAGACGCCGCGTTTCACATGTTCTGCCAAGATACGCAGATGGGCATTACAAGGTGTCAGTTCTGACCAGGTGTTGCACAGGCCAATGATCGGACGGCCATCAAAACTGTCATCGGGAAGCCCCTGGCTTTTCATCCAGCTGCGATGGATGAAGCCATCTCTATCACGCTTGCCATAAACAGCGGTGCTTCTGCGGGCCTTTTTATCGGTCACCTATTTTCCCATCACAGTTGCTATGCCGCCTGCAAAGCTTGACAAAAGCTGTTTCAGACGGTCATTCACATGATCATATTGATATGATTTATGCAAGCCGAATGTCCGGTAGAGGCGCAGGGTGAATGACATTATGAGCAAGATGCGCATCGCAATCATGGGCTATGGCAAAATCGCAAAAGACCAGCATATCCCAGCGATTACCAAGACGGAAGGCGTCGAACTGGTCGCGATTGTAAGCAGTCGCACAGATGCTCCCGATGGCATCCCGGTCTTTGGCTCCCTGAACGAGTTGGCCGAAAGTGATATTAAGGTAAATGCTATTGCGCTGTGCACGCCGCCCAAGGGCAGGGCAAAGATTGCTCGCGAGGCACTAAGCAAAGGCTGGCATGTTCTTCTCGAAAAGCCGCCTGGCGCTACATTAAGGGAAGTAGAGAATCTCATCGACCATGCTGCCGCAACGGGCCTGACACTGTTCGCAACATGGCATGCGCAATATAATGCGGCAGTCGACAAAGCAGCAGCTTTTTTGGCCGACCAGGAGATATTGTCTTTTGCGATAAACTGGCGGGAAAATGTCCGTAAATGGCATCCCGGGCAGACATGGTTGTGGCAAGCAGGCGGCTTTGGTGTTTTTGATCCAGGCATCAATGCCCTGTCCATCGCCACCAAAATTATCCCGGTGGACTTTCATGTCGATCAGGCCAGCCTTTTTGTCGCAGAGAATCATCAAGCCCCTATCGCCGCGAATATCAGTTTCTCAGGCGCCTTTGCCAAAAATGCCGGCGCCGAATTCGACTTTCGGACAACCGGTGATGAAATCTGGACGATCAAAGTCAAAACCAAAACCCATTTGCTCCGCCTGGAGCAGGGTGGCAGCTTGTTGAAAATCGATGGTGAAACCGTGTTGGAACAGCATGCCGATGAAGAATATTCGGCGATCTACGCAAGGTTTGTCGAATTGATGCAAAATGGTCAGTCCGACGTTGATCTGGCGCCGTTAAAACTGACCGCAGATGCCTTCATGATCGGTGAGCGCCATAATGTTGCACCATTTGCTGGCTAATATTTGATTGAGCGGCATATTGCTTACCCAAACACAACCTGCCATAGTGACTTAGTTAGCTAATACAGAGGTGAAGCGATTATCAAACAAGCAATTGCATGGATGCGTCTCCATCCTTACGCCTCAGGCCTTATCGCTATTGTCGTCCTGGCAATCCTGTACAAGATCATTGTCCCGTCCGCGCAGACATATGAGTATGTCACCGAACCGGTATCCCGGGGCGATGTTGCGCGCATCGTATCTGCCAGCGGGAAGTTGCGGGCACTCAACACCATCAATGTAGGATCGGAAATTTCAGGACAAGTCACCGACGTCTATGTTGATTTCAACTCACCGGTCACAGCGGGTCAGGTGCTCGCCAGAATCGATCCTACCCGCATTGAAGCGCGCGTTACCCAGGCACGGGCACAGGTGGCCTCGGCTCGTGCGACGCTGGCACAGGCCGAAGCCTCGATTATTCGAGCGCAAACCGACTATGAAGTACAAAGCCGCGAATTTGAACGACAGCAACAATTGGCCGATAAAGGCTTTGTCTCCAAAGCGGGAATTGATCAGGCGCGCAATGCGCTGGCCAATGCCCGGGCGTCACTGAGTACGGCAAAGGCTCAAGCGCAGAGTGGGCGGGCGCAAATTGCCCAAAGCGAGGCCGAACTGTCCTCGGCGCAACTCGATCTCAATCGCACGCGGATCATTGCGCCAACCAGCGGCGTGGTGATCAACAAGCTGGTCGAGCCCGGCACTACGGTGGCTGCCAGTTTCCAAACGCCCAACCTGTTTGAAATCGCCGCCGACACCAGCCGCATGCAGGTCGAGGCCTCAGTCGACGAAGCGGATATCGGGCAGGTTCGGGTGGAGCAGCTCGTGCGCTTTACCGTGGACAGCTATCCCGATGACACATTTGTCGCCAAGGTTGGACAGATCCGGAAATCCGCTACCGAAGAGCAGAATGTGGTCAGCTATCTCGTGATCCTTGATGTCGATAACAAGGAAGGGAAGTTGCTGACCGGCATGACGGCCAATGTTGAAATAGTCACCGGGACAAGAGCCAATGTGCTGCGCGTTCCGGCACCCGCCATCCGCTTTCGCCCGCGCAAAGATGACCGGCCGGATGAAGACGAAAAAGATCAGAAGCCGGCTTCCAAAGATAAATCCAAGAACCGTACCGCCAATATATGGTTGGCCAGCGATGACCCTTACAAGCCGGACCCACGCACCGTTACCATCGGCCTTGCCGGAGAAGATTTTGTCGAAATCATCAAAGGGGTGACGGAAAAAGAGAAAGTCCTCGTCCGCTCCAAGAATCTCGAAAATGAAGAGGACGAGGAAGAGGACGAATTTGCGCGCGGGAACACTTAGATAATGGCCCTTGTTGAAACCCAGGATCTGGTCAAAAAATATGAGCTCGGCGGCGAAACGGTGCGGGCAGTTGACGGGGTTTCTCTCTCCATCGAACGCGGTGAATATGTTGCCATTATGGGGGCAAGTGGCTCCGGCAAATCAACCTTCATGAACATGATTGGTTGTCTGGATATCCCAACATCAGGTATTGTCCGCATCGATGGCATTGCGACGAGTGATCGCGACAGTGATGCACTGGCCGAATTGCGCAACCAGAAAATTGGCTTCGTATTTCAACAGTTTAATCTGCTCGCGCGCACAACCGCGCTCGACAATGTGGCAGTACCGCTCATCTATGCCGGTCTTGGTACGGAGGCGCGGCGAGACAAAGCGAAGGCGAAACTGGAAGAAATGGGACTTGGCGACAGGCTGGATCATAGTCCGGCCAAATTATCGGGTGGTCAGCAACAGCGTGTAGCGATTGCCCGTGCACTGGTCACCGATCCAGTGATTCTGCTGGCCGACGAACCAACAGGCGCACTCGATAGCAAGACGTCCGAAGACATCATGCAGATTTTTGAAAGCCTGAACGAACAGGGCATCACCATCATCGTCGTTACCCATGAAGCGGAAATTGCCGGTCATGCGAAACGACGCATAGAGTTTCGCGATGGCAAGGTGATTGAAGATGTGGTTGTGAACAATCGCCAGAAGGTCAGTTCATGATCGGCAATATCAGACAACAGGCATCCGGATGGCTGGTCAATGTTGCCATTGCAATGACGGCGCTGCGCACCAATTTGATGCGCTCGATACTTACGACCCTGGGCGTCATGATTGGTGTGTTCGCTGTAACATTGGCGGTGGCGGTTGGTTCCGGCGCGCAGGTGTCGGTGATGCAATCAATCAACGCGCTGGGCTCCAACATGGCGCTGATATTTCCGCAGCCAGATACAGGTGAAGGTGGACGGCGCTCCTTTGATCGCGGACGGCTGACGATGCGTGACGCGCGCGCGATCCAAAAGCAGATTAGCGGAATTGATGACATCGCCCCACAACTGCGCTCAAACATTCAACTCATTGTCGCCGGACGCAATGCGTCAACCAATGCCGTTGGCACGACTCCGGGCTATGGCAAAGTCTCCAATCTTGTCGCCGAGAACGGCCGCTTCATTAGCGAAGCCGATGTCCGCTCCGCTGCGCGTGTCGTAGTACTCGGCCCCACGGTCGCACGAAAATTATTCGGTGATTTTGATCCGGTTGGCGAGACTATTCGCATCAACCGCGCGCCGTTTACTGTCATTGGCATTACCGAATCCAAAGGATCGAGCTTTGGCAATGATAATGATGATATCGCGCTGATGCCGATCAGTACAATGCGCCAACGATTTTCCGGGGACTCCCTCGCGGGGCCCGATGATTTGCAGCTGCTGTTTGTCGGCTTTCAGGACGGAATATCGTTGCCGGATGCGAAGCGCGAGATGACAAAATTGCTGCGCGAACGCTATCGGGTACGTGGCAAGGATATAAACCCTTTCACTATCCGCACGACGGAGGAATTCATGAAAGAATCCGCCCAGGTCACCGGTATTTTCCAGATTGTACTTGTCGCCATCGCATCGATCTCGCTGCTGGTTGGCGGCATTGGCATCATGAATATCATGCTGGTCAGCGTCACCGAACGGACGCGTGAGATCGGGCTGCGCATGGCCCTCGGCGCCAAGCGCAGCGATATCCGCAACCAGTTTCTGGTCGAGGCAGCGGTGCTTTGCGTGATTGGCGGCGCAATGGGGCTGATACTCGCTATAGCAGGCGGCACGGCGCTGACTGTCTATGCCGATTTCCCGGTGCCTATCGGTGTTGGCGTCGGCGTTGGGGCGATCATATTCTCTGCGTTTATCGGTTTGCTATTCGGCGGTTACCCGGCCGTGCGCGCATCGCGTCTATCGCCGATCGAGGCATTGCGCACCGAATAATTCTGGATTGCCTTTAGTGGTACAGCGATGATATCAAGGTGCAACTCGCAACTGGCGCGATAGGGTGGTTCACCACCGGGGAGCGGGTGCATTGTCAAAGATGCAATTTTCAGTCGGGCGCCTGGGCATTTCTTGAAACGAAGGAGACATGCTCATGACCGACACGCAAAAACCTTTCCACATCGTCTTTCTGTTGTTCGACGGTATAACCCAGCTTGATTTTACTGGACCTGCCCAGTTTCTGGCGCGCATGCCAGGAGCCATTGTCCATACGGCGGCCAAGGCCGTACAGCCTATCCAAACCGACAGCGGCTTTGCGATGTTGCCCAGCACGAACCTGACCGATTGCCCGCAGGCCGACCTGCTCTGCGTCCCGGGCGGCTTTGGCACGCGCGATGTGATACAGGATAAAGAGACACTGCAATTTCTGTGCGATCAGGCAGCGGAGGCGCAATATGTCACCTCGGTTTGCACCGGTTCGCTGGCACTGGGTGCGGCAGGGTTGCTTCAAGGCAAGCGTGCGACAAGCCATTGGGCCTATACGTCCTTGCTCGAAAAATTCGGTGCGACTTATGAAGCCGCCCGCGTCGTCAAAGACGGCAATGTCATTACCGCTGGCGGGGTAACATCGGGCATCGACTTTGCCTTGACCGTGATTGCCGAAATTGCCGGACAGCAATTTGCCGAGGCGGTGCAGCTGGGGCTGGAATATGATCCCCATCCGCCATTTGACAGCGGCAATCCCAGCGTCGCCGATCCCAAGCTCGTGCAGTTGCTCAACGATCGGAACTACGGCGATGTGCTGAAAGAGTTGCAAAAGGTGATCGACGCTAGCTAAACAAATAGAGGACTTGGGGCTCCGCTTTCGTCATGGGCATCGCAAGCTCTTAGTGGCCCATGATAGAAAGCCGATAAACTGACCGACGCCGCCACATCCTCTACCAAAACCGCGCCGCGCCGGATTAGCGAAGCGAAACTGTTTCTCTTTTCCATGGCTTGTGCCGTAGCGGTGGCGAACGGCTATTATATCCATCCGCTCATAGCGCCCGTCGGCGACGATTTTGGCGTGAGTGGGACCCTCCTCGGACTGGTGCCAGCCCTCAATCAGGTTGCGCTGGCTCTTGGCATATTATTGCTCTTGCCGCTCGGCGACCGGATCAATAATCGCAAGCTGGTCACCACGTTTGTTGCGGGCCAGTTTCTGGCGCTGCTCGCCATGGCCACCGCACAGGATTTTCGCCTCTTCGTCGCCGCGTCTTCGCTGCTCGGTTTTGCGACCATCACGCCCTATTTGCTGCCCGCCTATGTGACGAAGCGGGTGCGGCCGGATCGTATCGGTCATGTTACCGGCATCTTGACGGCAGGCATAACGGTTGGCCTGCTCGGCAGCCGCGCCGGTGCGGGTGTGCTGGGGCATTATTTCGGCTGGCGATCGGCCTATTGGGTGGGCACTGCGCTGACTTTGGCGCTGCTCATCATCTTGCCTATGATCATGGAAAAAGATGAAAAGCTGCGCGATGATAACGAGCCTCAGGAAAGCTATGGCGCGCTGATCGCTTCGCTCTGGCCGATTGTCAAAACCATGCCGGATGTGCTGCTTGCGGGATTGCTTCAGGCCTTGTCGTTCGGGTTTTTTCTGGCCTTATGGCTGGGCATTGGATTGCATATCACCAGCCCGCAAATGGGTTATGGGGTCGATGTTGTGGGCTATCTCGCGCTACTGGCCGGGATGAATGTCTTTATCGCCCCCTGGTCCGGCCGACTGGCAGACCGGATCGGTGCCGAAAAGGCCCGCATGCTATTTGCCATCGCCCAGTTGATCGGCGCGATTTTGCTTATATTTGCAGGTAATAGCCTATGGATATTGATCCTGCCGATCCTGTTCAGCAACTTTGGCGGTGCGTCAATGGATGTCGCCAATCGCACGATCCTGTTTGGTCGAGACCCGGAAATCCGCACCCGATTGATGACCATTTACATCGTTATCATGTTTACCGGCGGAGGCCTGTCGAGCTGGCTGGGTACCGCCGCCTATGCCTGGGGCGGTTGGGACGCAATTGTCGCGATATCACTTGTCTTTGCGACCCTGATCATGGGCTTCTCACTCTGGGGGCTGCGGTTGCGACCTAAAGCTTGACCAATACCTTGCCGATATTCCCGCCGGTAAAAAGCTTGTCATAAGCAACCAGCACATTCTCGATTCCCTCGGTCACATCAAATGGCGTGTCAATTAATCCCTGTTCCAGCCAGTCCTTGAGCTGCGCCGTCAGTCGCTCTCCTTGATCCATGAAATCGGGCGAGAAAAAGCCCTCGACGCGCAGCCGCTTCATCAGGATCTGGTCGAAATGCTCCGGCCCCTGCCCGCGTCCGTCCCCTTTATATTGGGCCAGCAATCCGCATAGTGCGACGCGGCCGTAAAGTGCCATATTGGGCAGCACCTCGTCCAATATCGGCCCGCCAACATTGTCGAAATAGGCATTGATCCCGCCCTCGACTTTCGCCAGCTCTACCGCGATGTCATCCTTCTTGTAATCGATCGCCTTAGTGATCCCGAGTTCTTCCTCCAGCCAGCGACACTTGTCCGGCCCGCCTGCCAGGCCATAGACATTAGCACCCAAAATTTTCGCAATCTGGCAAGCCAACACACCTGTCGCACCAGCCGCTGCCGAAACCAGCACATTATGCCCGGCCTGCACCCCGGCCGTCTCCTGCAGGCCCCAAAGCGCGGTCCAGCCGTTGAACCCAAGCACACCAAAATGCTGTTTGATATCCCTAATATTGGCATCGACCTTCACCAGCCCGGCAAGCTCCGGCTCGACCACAGCATGTTCGGCCCATTGGCCAAAACCGCGCACGAGATCACCTTCAGAAAATCCATCATGGCGCGATGCAGCAACATGGCCCAGCACGAGGCCAACCATCTTGGTGCCCAATTCCAGCGGCGGCTGATAGCTGTCCTCCCGCTCGGTCATCCACATGCGGGTGCCGGCATCCATGGAAAGATAGGCTGCTTTGACCAGCACTTGCCCCTCGGCCAGTTCCGGCATCACCTCGCTCTCCAACGACAGCGCGCTGGCGACATCATCGCCTTCAGGGCGCTTGTTCAATTGCCAGAAACGGTTTGTCGTCATTGCCTGTCTCCCCTTTTCGGAGGTGCAGTTTAGAGCAAATCCCGCCGCTCGATATTATCCTTATTGGCAGGGAGAATGAACAGCATACCATCCTTGCCCATGACTATTTTCCCGCGAAAGTCTGCAGTCACGTCTTTCAAAAAATAGGGTTCCAAAAGGCCGATCGGCACCGCCGGAACGATGTGGGAGAAGACCAGCATTTTCGCTTTGGCAGCCTTGGCCGATTCCGCCACCTCAGCAGGCGTCGCGTGATAATCGGGAATATCCGCCATGATCTTTTCAAGCCGTGGTCTTTTCGCTTTTTTCATCGCCGCTTCGGCAATCGCAACCATCTCGGCGTTCAGCACTTCATGCACCAATATGTCGCAACCGTTGCAGGCCTTTTCGACTGTGGCGCTTCGCGTGGTGTCACCGCTAAACACGATAGACCGGCCTTTATAGTCGAACCGATAGCCAACTGCCGGCACAACCGGTTCGTGATTGACCGCAAAGGCCGTGATTTTCAGGCCGTCCTGATCATAGACAATCTGCTCGTCATCGTCCGCGGGCAAGGCGAAGGGCTGCGCAATCCCGCCGATACCCGATGGCGACATGATATCTTCGCCATGATGCGCCACGCGGTAGCCGGCGTCGGCCGCATAGGCGGCATTTATCCCGTCAACAATCGCGGCCACACCCTCGGGCGCAATGACCGGCAATGGCGCGTCATGGCCGCCGCCAGCCCAGCGCTGCAACAACAGCTCACCCATGCCGTCAATATGGTCGCTGTGAAAATGGGTAAGCAGCAACGCTTCGACCCGGCCCGGGCTCAGTCCCATTTCACCCAGTCGGCGCACCGCTCCGCCGCCTATGTCGACAATGAACATCTTGCCGTCGATCATCACCGCTGAACAGGGGCCAGCGCGACTGGGGTCCGGCAAGGGCGAGCCGGTTCCGCAGAGGGCCAGATGCATGCCTTCGGGCAAATCACCTATAACGTCTCGGCTAACGGCGCTTTCCACGGCATTGGCAAAAAGCCGGGAGCCTATTTCAGCGCGAAGAAGCCATAGGGCGCTGGCAAGAACACCGATTCCGACGGCCAAGCCCCATAGCCAACGCTTGCTGAAAATCTTCGATCTGTCCATGCAATCCTCCGGCCGTTATTATAGCCCTAACATTCGACCAGATTGACCGCTAGGCCGCCTTGCGATGTTTCCTTGTACCGTTCGCTCATGTCCAGACCGGTTTTGCGCATGGTTTCAATGACTTCATCCAGGCTGACGCGGTGGATGCCATCGCCCATGATCGCCAGCCGCGCGGCTTCAATCGCTTTGACCGATCCCACAGCGTTGCGTTCGATACACGGCACCTGCACCAGTCCGGCCACTGGATCACAAGTCAGGCCGAGATTATGTTCCATGCCAATCTCAGCGGCATTTTCGACTTGCAGCGGTGTACCGCCCCAGGCCGCGGTCAAACCCGCCGCCGCCATGGAACAGGCGACACCAACTTCGCCCTGACAGCCGACTTCTGCGCCAGAGATCGAGGCGTTTTCCTTGAACAATGATCCGATGGCCGCAGCAGTCAGGATGAATTTTTCAACGCCTTCCACATCGGCCTGGGGCGAAAAGCGTTCGTAAAACCGCAAAACCGAGGGCACAATTCCCGCTGCGCCATTGGTCGGGGCGGTCACGACTTTGCCGCCCGCTGCATTTTCCTCATTCACGGCCAGCGCCCACAGGTTTACCCAGTCGAGCACCGTCAACGGATCGGACAATGCCCGCTCCTGCCGCTCCATCAAGCGCGCATGAATTAGGGGCGCCCGGCGTTTCACATTCAGACCGCCCGGCAAGATACCCTCGGACTTTATTCCACGATCAATGCAGGCTGACATCGCATCGGCAATCTGCCGGATGCCGACGCTGATTTCTTCATCGGTTTTGGCGGCGCGTTCATTGTTGCGCATGATATCGGCGATGCACAGGCCTTTTTCCTCGGCAATTTTCAGCAGATCAGCACCGGAGCAAAAGGGGTGCGGCACGTCCCATAATCCGCTTTCCGGATCATTGGCACCGATCTGATCCTCATCCAGTATCGCGCCGCCGCCAACGGAATAATAGACCCGGCTGGCGAGCTCTTCCTCGCCTTTAAAGGCCGTGAACCGCATGGCGTTGGAGTGGAAATCAAGTCGCTTGCGTTGATCAAATATAACGTCCGCATCTTCGTCAAAAGCAATGGCCTGCGTGCCATTGAGCTGGATCCGTTTCTCGCTCCTGATCTGTGCAACCAGAGCATCGGCGGCATCCGGTTGTATGTTTTCCGGGACCTGGCCCGATAAGCCCAGCAGAATGGCACGATCAGTCGCGTGTCCCTTGCCAGTAAGCGCAAGCGAGCCAAAAAGCTTGGTCTCTGTCCGTGTGACCTGATCCAGAATCCCCTGATCCGCAATCCGCGCAACAAAGGTAGCAGCCGCAAGCATCGGCCCCATGGTATGGGAACTCGAAGGTCCGACGCCGATTTTGAACAGCTCAAATGTGCTGCACACCATTGTCTGTTCTTCCTCCTTACATCCGGGAAAGCTTTACCGCACGATCGTAAGTTGCGGCCAATGAAAAAATCGCAACGGGCGATCCCGCAATTGTGACGCGGCCCAGCGCTTTCCCTAGGGTGCTTTCCCTAGGACGCTTTTTCTTTCGCGATCCATTGATTGATCTGCTTTTCCAATATGTTTAGCGGCACCGAGCCGCCGCCCAATACGGTGTCATGAAAACCTCTGATATCGAAATTTTCGCCCAGCTCTTTTTCCGCCTTTGCGCGCAGTTCCTGGATTTTTAGCATGCCGATTTTATAGCTGGTCGCCTGTCCCGGCATGACTAGATAGCGCCGTACTTCACTGCGGACCGCTGTCTCTGGAATAGGCGAGTTGGCGAGGAAATATGCCACGGCCTTTTCCTCGCTCCAGCCTTTTGTGTGCAGCCCCGTATCCACCACCAGTCGGATCGCGCGCCATATTTCCGTGGTTAGTCGGCCAAAGTCCGAATAGGGATTTTCATAGGCCCCCATTTCTTTCGACAACAGCTCGGAATAGAGCGCCCATCCCTCGCCAAAGGCTGGAATATAGCCGCCTTGCGCACGGAATTTCGGAATTCCTGTCAGTTCCTGCGCAATCGAGCTTTGCATATGATGGCCCGGGTTGCCTTCATGATAGGCAATCACTTCCAGACTGTGGATCGGCATGGCGCGCATGTCGGACAAATGCGCATAATAGGTGCCGGGGCGGGTACCGTCCGGTGTCCCCGGTCGGTAATGCTGGGCCGCACCATCCTGCTCCCGAAAGGGCTCGACCCGTTTCACCACCAGATCGGCCTTTGGCAGGGTACCGAAAAAATCCGGCAAGCGGGTTTTGATAAATGCCAGATGCTTTTCGGCCGTGTCGATATAATCCTGCGCGCCTTTGTCATCTTCAGAGAAATAGAACTGATCATCTTCGCGCAAGAAGGTGAAGAAGGCCTGCAGGTTACCCTTGAATTCTACCTTGTCCTTGATCGCTTCCATCTCGCTTCGGATGCGCGAGACTTCGGATAGGCCGATGGTGTGAATTTCCTCCGCAGTCAGGCTGGTCGTCGTCTGATTGGCTAGGCGGTAATTATAAAAGGCTTCACCATTGGGAAGTTCGGACACACCGAAAGGTTCTGCTTTCGTATTGGGCAAGTCCTGCTTGAACCAGGCGATGATCCGCTCATAGGCAGGCTTCAGCGAACCGGTGAGCGCTGTCCGTGCTTGCTCTTTCAATTCGTTCGAGCGGCCTTGCGTAATCGTGCAAGCTTCCACAAGCGCAGCCAATTTACCCTCGGTCGCCTCCCAAAGGGCCGACGACTTGCCATCATCAAAAGGCGCGCCAGTGGTGATTTTCTCGGACTGCCCGATCACCCCTTCATAGGCGAAGCGTGGCGGCCGCGTTCCGGATTCCGCATTGGCCTGCGCGCGCGAAAGCAGCTGATCCAGCGCCCGCGCACTACCTTTGAGCCGTTCGATAAAGGCGACCATATCAGTCTCGCTTGCCACGCGGTGCTGATTGATCAGAAAGGTCGGGAAGAATGATTGCTGACCGTTAAACTGATGCAGGACATAGCCATTTTGACGAAACGGCACGCCGGCCTCCGCCTGTTCCAGCCGGAACAACCACATGTCCCAGGATATCTGTGCATCCTGCGTTAACTTCTCATAGTCAAAGTCACGCTTCAGCTCGGCCGTCGCCTCTCGCATCCATGCAAGCTGGCGGTCCGCAGCTTCAATCGAATAATCGTCAATCTGGTCATAAGCGGTCCTGCGGCCCAGCAAAGTCTGACGGATCGGACTGAAAGCCAGCTGTTCTTCAAATTTTTTGTCAAACCAGATGTTGAGACGATCCGTCTCTGTCTCCATCGCATCCGCGACTGCCGGTGCAGCTGTTTGAGCTTGAACTGCTGGAGCAGCGACCGCGAGTCCTGCCAAAGTGGTGGAAGCCAATATTAACTTAAAAAACTTGGTCATGCCGCTTAATCCCCGTGCAAGAAGTTACGTTGGAAACGACATGGCACAGTCTAGCGATTTTGCAAACATCGCGAATGGGTTGATAGAATCCATAAATAAAAAAGGGGCCGGAAGTTTCCTTCCAGCCCCTCATGTTTTTCAGCGTTAGCCGGGTGGTTGGGTTTAGAAGCCCATGCCGCCCATGCCGCCGCCCATGCCGCCCATGTCAGGCATTGCAGGAGCGCCGCCGCCAGCATTGTCGTCTGGTGCGTCGGAAACAGCTGCTTCGGTGGTGATCAAGAGACCGGCAACCGAGCTAGCGTCCTGCAGAGCAGCGCGCACAACTTTGGTTGGGTCGATCACACCGGATTTGACGAGATCTTCGTACTTGTCGCTAAACGCGTTGAAGCCGAAATTCTTGTCTTTCTGATCGAGCAATTTGCCAGCGACAACCGCGCCGTCAAAACCAGCATTTTCAGCAATCTGACGAACCGGAGCCTGCAGCGATTTACGAACAATGTCGATGCCGCGGGTCTGGTCGTCATTATGGCCTTCGAGACCTTTGAGAGCAGAGGTTGCATAAAGAAGTGCGGTTCCGCCGCCAGGGACGATTCCTTCTTCAACAGCAGCGCGCGTTGCATGCAATGCATCGTCAACACGGTCTTTCTTCTCTTTCACTTCGACTTCGGTTGCACCGCCGACTTTGATCACGGCAACACCGCCAGCGAGTTTCGCCAGACGCTCTTGCAGTTTTTCTTTGTCATAGTCGGATGTAGTGTTTTCGATCTGCGCACGGATCGCTTCAACACGCGCCTTGATGTCTTTCGACTTGCCGGAACCATCAACAATGGTTGTGTTGTCTTTGTCGATCGTGACATTTTTCGCCTGACCCAGCATGTTCAGCGTAACGCTTTCCAGCTTGATGCCGAGATCTTCGGAGATCATCTCACCTTTGGTGAGGATCGCGATATCCTCGAGCATCGCTTTACGGCGATCACCGAAGCCAGGAGCTTTCACTGCTGCGATTTTCAGACCGCCGCGCAGTTTGTTGACCACGAGAGTAGCCAGCGCTTCGCCTTCAATATCTTCGGCAATGATCAAAAGCGGACGTCCGGCTTGTACAACAGCTTCCAGGATCGGGAGCATAGGCTGCAGGTTGGTCAGCTTTTTCTCGTGGATCAGGATGTAGGGATTTTCGAGGTCCGCAATCATCTTGTCCGGGTTGGTGATGAAGTAAGGAGACAGGTAACCGCGGTCAAACTGCATGCCTTCCACAACGTCGAGTTCAAAGTCGAGGCCCTTGGCTTCTTCAACCGTGATAACGCCTTCTTTGCCGACTTTTTCCATCGCTTCTGCGATTTTCTGGCCAACTTCTTCGTCACCATTGGCAGAGATAACGCCAACCTGAGAAATCTCGGAGCTGCCTTTGACGTTCTTGGAACGCTTTTGCAGATCAGCAACAACCTTATCAACAGCCTGGTCGATGCCGCGCTTCAGATCCATTGGGTTCATGCCAGCAGAAACGGACTTCATGCCTTCCTTGACAATCGCCTGCGCCAAAACGGTCGCGGTGGTGGTGCCGTCGCCAGCAACATCGTTGGTTTTCGATGCAACTTCACGAAGCATCTGGGCGCCCATATTTTCGAACTTGTCTTTCAGTTCGATTTCCTTGGCAACCGATACACCATCTTTGGTGATGCGCGGTGCGCCGAAGCTTTTGTCGAGAACGACGTTGCGGCCTTTAGGACCGAGGGTTACTTTTACAGCATCAGCCAGCGTGTTGACACCGGTCAGAATGCGTTCGCGTGCGTCGCGACCAAATTTTACGTCTTTAGCAGCCATGTTATTTTCCTCTGCTTATGAGAATGAATGTTTAGTGAAATGGAATGCGACTACTCGATGATACCGAGAATATCGCTTTCTTTCATGATGATCAGGTCTTTGCCTTCAACGGTGACTTCCGTGCCGGACCATTTGCCGAACAGGATCTTGTCGCCTTTTTTGACGTCGAGCGGTGTTGACTTGCCATTGTCGTCTTTCAAACCATTGCCAACAGCAACAACTTTACCTTCGGATGGTTTTTCCTGAGCGCTGTCAGGAATGATGATGCCGCCAGCGGTTTTCGTGTCCGCGTCTACGCGGCTAACCAGCACACGATCATGTAGTGGACGAAATTTCATAAGTTTGCCTTTCTTGTCCAAATTTACTTTCCTGCGGCCCCGCTCCTTTAGCCCGGGCCATCAAGATATATTCAAATGGAGGATTAGCACTCCCTTGAGTCGAGTGCTAACGACGCCCATATGGGCTATTCTGAGCAATCGTCAAGGCTTTCCCGCAAAAAAATTCGGAATCTTTTTGCAAGCTGTATCCTTTAGAAAAAAGCCATTTTCGGAAAATCCCGCACCAGTTTTTCCGGGCTTTGGAAAAAGAGATGTAACCAGCCGGGTCCTTCCACCGAAACACATGATGAGCCTGCACGACAGGTTCGCCCCTATTACCCAATCTCCAAGAGAGGAAAACCAAATGTCCAACTCCATGATCAAAGCCACTGCCGCTGCTGCTGCCCTCGCTGCTGCTGCGACTATTGCTAT
This sequence comes from uncultured Sphingomonadaceae bacterium, assembly GCA_947493955.1. Classification (GTDB taxonomy): domain Bacteria; phylum Pseudomonadota; class Alphaproteobacteria; order Sphingomonadales; family Sphingomonadaceae; genus Parasphingorhabdus. The sequence goes on along the minus strand of CANLSQ010000003.1, from coordinate 71,502 downwards.
TTCGCCAACCACTGCCGTTGCGGCTGGTGCCAAAGAGAAATGTTTCGGCATCGCGCTGAAGGGCAAGAATGATTGTGCCGCAGGACCAGGCACAAGCTGTGCCGGTACTTCAACCGCCGACTATCAGGGCAATGCCTGGAAATACACCGCCAAGGGCGCTTGTGTTAAAGCCGGTGGTTCGCTGACCGCGAAAAAAGGCAACAAGAAGCCAGTACCGCAGAGAGGTTAAACCACCTTCAATCACGTTCAAGCCTCTGGCGCAAAACGTGATTCTACGCTAAGTTTTGTGGATGCCACCTTTACTCAAACCTCAAATTTTGGTCTGTCCGTTATGAAGACGCCTGTGCCTCACTCCCTCCCTCCATCAGGTGGCATAGGTTTGAAGTCAGTACATTATAATGATGTATTGTCCGAAGAAGTCGGATCAAAAAAACCCGGATGGGTCGAGGTACATCCGCAGAATTACTTCGGTGATGGCGGCCCGCTACATCGTTGGCTGACCGCCATCGCCGAAGACTATCCTTTGAGCTTTCACAGTGTCGGACTTTCGCTTGGCTCAGCTGATGGTCTGAACCAATATGATCTCGATAAAATTGCCGATCTTTGTAATCGCTACCAACCAGCCATGGTTTCCGATCATCTGAGCTGGAGCGGTAACGCCCATGATCGCTATCCCGATCTGCTCCCCCTTCCCTATACAGAAGAAGCACTCAATCATTTCGCCGCAGAGATTAGCAAGGTGCAGGACCGGCTAAAACGGCCCATATTGGTCGAAAACCCGTCGCGCTATCTCAGCTACCGTGATGACGCGATGAGCGAGACTGACTTCATCTCGGCCCTTTGCAAAAAGTCTGGCTGCGGCCTACTATTTGATGTCAATAATGTCGAAGTCACCGCTACTAATGTCGGGCTGGATATGGAGGCCTATATAGATGCCATTGATCCGGATATTGTCGGGGAAATGCATCTTGCTGGCCATGCACGCGAAGAGCATGACGATGGTCCATTGCTGATCGACGATCATGGCTCGATTGTCAGCAATATCACCTGGCGGCTGTATGAACGCTTCATCAAACGCGCTGGGCCCAAGCCCACATTGATTGAATGGGACACGGATATTCCCGAATATAGCGTGTTAATGGCAGAAGTTTCAAAAGTTGAAACGGTGCTGAACAGCCATGTCTTGGACGATAAACAGCATGCCCTCGCTAGCTGACGGCCAGTCCCGCTTCATCGCCTGCCTGCAAAAAGGCCCGGCCCATTTTCCTGATGACCTGTTCAGTGAAAGTGCGGATCGCGCGCTTCTGGGCCTGAAGGCTCATGCCAATACTGTTTCCCATGCACGGCTCGTCGCGCTTGAAAACGCCTATCCCAAATTGCACGAGCATATGGGACATGAGCCTTTTCACGCCATTTCTCGAGACTATATCGAGCAGGACCACATCCTGACCTGTGACATGAACAGTATCGCCGCAGATTTTGGGGATTTTCTCGCAAAACAGGGGTTCAGCGAAACCGAAGTGGATCTGGCCCGGATAGAATGGGCGTGGATCAAAAGCTACCATAGCGCCGAGGCTGCGCCGCTTGCGCTTAATGACATTGCGACACTGGATGAAGAAAGCCTTCTCGGCCTTGAGATCGGCTCGCATCCCGCAATGAGGTTGGTCAACCTGACCGGAGTACTTTCGCCGGAGCTGGCAGAATTAGGAGATGGCACGCCTGATGCACTGATGGTCGCGCGCCCAGAAGCTGAAGTCCTATTTCACCCGCTCACCCAGTTAGAACACGATATTGCGGAAAAAATTGCAAATATTTCAACAATGGGTAACCTTTTGGCAGCAGCCATCGAACTGGATGGTGAAGACACTGCAATGGAGAGGATCATAAAGCTGATCCAAAGCGGCGTGATAATAAGAATATAATGAATGATTTAACGGGGTAACCGAAATGATGAACCTGATTAAAAAAGCAATTGGTCTAGTAAGCGGCGCTTTTCCAGAAGCGATCGCGCTCCTCTTTGCCCGCGTGGCACTGGCTGGCATATTCTGGCGCTCTGCCCGCACAAAGGTCGAAGATGGCAGCTTTCTGACGATGAAAGAACTGACCGTCGATCTGTTCCGTGATGAATATGGCATGCCTTTTCCCGAGATCACCGGTTTGATCGCTACCTATGCCGAGCATTTCTTCCCGATTCTACTCGTATTGGGCCTTGCAACCCGCTTTGGCGCGGCCGGGCTGCTAGTCATGACCTTGGTCATCCAGTTTTTCGTCTATCCTGAAGCCTGGTGGTCCGTGCATATTATCTGGGTAGCCTTGGCGCTGGTCCTGATTACGCGTGGCGGCGGCCTATTCTCTCTCGACAAGCTGGTCGGCGGGAAACTGGGCTAAGCTGGGAAGCCGGGGAGAGTAGTCATGATCGCCAATGAAGAAACATTGCGCCATTTAATGGTCAAGGCGCAGGGCGGCGACAAGCAATGCTATGCCAGTCTGCTGACCGAGTGCGAAAAATGGCTGCGGCGCTATTATGCGCGCAAGATCAATCCGGCGGAAGTCGATGACCTGGTGCAGGAAACGCTAATCTCGCTGCACAAAAAGCGGGCCAGCTATGATCCTACCAAAGCGTTCTTGCCTTGGCTCGCCGCCATCGGACGTTATCGCTGGATTGACGGCCTGCGCAAAATCTATCGCCACGAGCATGGCGAACTGAATGAAGAACTGGTTGCCGATCCACAGGATGAGGACGTAACCGCCAAGGTGAGCTTGGAACGTTTATTGGGAATGATCCCTGATAAACAGGCCGATGTTATCGCCATGGTAAAAATTGAGGGACTAAGCATTGCCGAAGCCGCGGCAAAAACCGGCCAGTCGGAATCACTGGTGAAAGTAAACATCCATCGGGGGCTCAAAAAAATGAGCGCCCTTATCGAGAGTGAATGAAATGAGTGAAGTAGCAAATAGCCTGATCGATGACCTGGTCGATGATCTTGCACCGGTCCGTACTCTGAAACCCTCAGGCGGTATGGCGGTGACAGCGATCCTGATGTTGGCCGTCTCTTCCAGTGTCGCCTTCTTTTTAGGCGTACGCGGTGATCTGGCGATGGGCATGGCTCATCAGATGTTCTTCCTGCGCAGCGGCGTGCTCTTGATGCTTGGTATTGCAACGGCTTTTGCAGCGGCCAATATGGCTCGACCCGGTGTTGGCAATCTTAATCGCGGTTGGATTTGGGCACTGGTTACGGCAGCTCTATTCCCGCTGACAGCGGCTATCATGAGCGCGATCAACATGCCGCCAGTAGAAGCGTTGCGACCCACTGAAGGTCTGCGCTGCCTGACGGTCAGCATGATGTCAGCATTGGTCATTGGCGGCGGTTTGACCACCTGGTTACGCCAAGGCGCGCCGACCTCTCCGGAACGCGCTGGCTGGCTGGTCGGCATCGCATCCGGCGCTCTGGGAGCGGCTGCTTATAATATTTTCTGCCCGTTTAACGACATTTACTATATCGGATTATGGTTCACCCTGCCGGTACTGGTCAGTGCTCTGATCGGAAGATTTATTGTACCGCATCTTATCCGCTGGTAATTTCCGGCAGGCATAACCATATAAAAGGCGGCGGTCAGCGATGATCAGCCGCCTTTCTTGTGGAGAATGACGACAATGCAGTTTGCCCGTGCAGCTTGGAAATTTCTGGTAGCGATCAAAGACGCTTTGGTCCTGATCGCAATGTTGCTGTTCTTCGCTGTCCTTTATGCGGCTCTTTCGGTACGGCCCAATGTGGCAGCAATTAATGACGGCGCACTACTCCTCGATTTCAATGGTGTCATTGTCGAACAACCTGCACAGCAGGATTTTACAGCCATGTTCACGAATAATGAGAATACCGTGCGCGAATATCGGTTGCGGGATGTGGTTCGAGCGATTGATGCCGCGGCCGAAGATGACCGGGTGAAAGCCGTGGTTCTTGACCTCAGCACTTTCATGGGCGCCGGACAAACCAGCCTCAACGCCGTAAGCGAGGCACTTGAGCAGGTCAAATTGGCCGAAAAACCAATTTATGCCTATGCCAATTTCTACAGTGATGACAGTTATCAACTGGCGGCCCATGCTGATGAAATCTGGATGGACCCGATGGGCGGTATTGTCTTTGCCGGCCCCGGTGGTAACAGGCTTTACTACAAAAATCTGATCGATCAGCTGGGCATCACCGCCAATATCTACCGTGTCGGCACGTATAAGAGCGCGGTGGAACCCTATATGCGCGACAACCAGTCCCCTGAAGCGAAAGAGGCATCCGCAGCGCTTTATTCCGTCCTGTGGGACAGTTGGTTGGCGGAAGTAAAAAAGGCGCGCCCACAAGCCATGATTGAGCCCTATGCCAATGATCCGGCAACGCTTATCAAGACCGCCGGAGGCGACTATACTAAGATCGCAGTCGAGCAAAAGCTGGTCGACAAAATCGGCGACCGGGTTGCCTTTGGCCGCTACGTTGCTGAAAAAGTTGGGGAAGACACAAAGCCGTCTCCGGACAGTTTCAAAAGCATTGACTATGACGATTTCGTCGCCGCCAATCCCGAAGGCAGCAGCGGTGACGCAATTGGTGTCATCACCGTCGCCGGAGAAATTGTCAGCGGAAACGCTGGACCCGGCATTGCCGCCAGCGGCCGGATTGCCGAACAGATTTACAAAGCACTCGAAGAGAAACAGATAAAAGCATTGGTGGTGCGGGTGAACTCCCCTGGAGGCTCCGCTTTCGCCAGCGAAGAAATCCGCCTGGCGCTTACCGATATCAAGAAAGCCGAAATTCCCATTATTATCTCCATGGGCGACGTCGCGGCCAGCGGTGGCTATTGGATTGCCGCGGCAGGCGATCACATCATGGCCGAACCGGACACGATCACCGGGTCCATTGGTGTTTTTGCCGTGCTGCCGAGTTTTGAGAAGGCGCTGGGCAGATGGGGAGTGACCACAGATGGCGTGCAAACGACTCCACTGTCCGGGGAACCGGATTTTGTTGGCGGTTTCAGCGAAGATCTCAACACTGTCCTGCAATCCGGAGTAGAGCATAGCTATGAGGATTTCCTCAGCCTCGTAGGAAAGGCGCGCGGCAAGACCAACGCAGAGGTTGATACTATTGGTCAGGGCCGCGTCTGGGACGGCGGCACAGCTCGGCAACTGGGACTGGTAGACAGTTTTGGCGGGATGAAAGAAGCGCTCGCCGAAGCAGCGAAACGCGCCGGGCTTGAGGAAGGCGACTATCACGCGAAATATCTTGAGGAGGCACCCGTGTTCAAATGGCTTCCGCTTGGAGGAACACCCTTTGGGGAAGCCAGAGCCAAACCGGTCACTGGCATGGTCGGTTGGGTTGCGCGGCAACAAAAGGCGAGTTTTGCCCAAGCATTACAGACCGCTCGCGGTTTGATGGCACGTGAAGATGTGATGGCGTTATGTCTGGAATGTAGCGGAGTCAGCCCCAGAGTGCATCATCAGACACCTGCCTTTTTCGATTTGCTGAAAAGCTATTCGCTGTCCTCGGCTCCGCGATAGGACGGCAGGGACAATCCCTTCACGATAGCCAAAGCGCGCAAGGCAAAACCTGCAGCAAAAGCGATCAAGGCAGCGATGATCCCGGGTATGCCAGTCTGCGCAAGGCCAACAAACGCAAAGGCTGACAAGGCCCCCGCCGTAACATAAAGTTCTGGCCGGATGATGATAGACGGTTCCCCAGCAATCAGATCGCGGATGACCCCGCCGACACCTGCGGTGATAATCCCCATGATCGCCGCAGGTACCGGATCAATACCGAGCTGTAGCGCCTTGGCCGCACCGAAGACGGAGTAAGCCGCCAGCCCGATGGCGTCGAACCAGTCTACGGCTGCCGGACGCCAGATCCGAACCGGCGTGATCCAGACAATCAGCGCAATACCCAGACACAGGATCGGCACACGGCTGTCCTGGACCCAGAAAACCGGAGCCCCGATGAGCAAGTCGCGCACGGTACCGCCGCCGACCCCGGTAACAAGCGCGAAAAACGCAAAGGTGATCAAGGTCTGCCCGTTGCGCGCGGCAACCAGAGCGCCTGATATCGCGAAGACCGCAATGCCGAACAGGTCAAGCCAGCCCAGCGCGTTGTAAAGGACCGTGCTATTCAAACGCTTTTCCGTCTTTTGCGGGCACCACGCGTGAACAGCAGCACGAAGCCTAGTATTGAACTGAACAGAGCCAGCAAAGCCGACCCGATCAGGATCGGATGGCTGGTATCCTCACGGGTTTGCAAATCCATGATATGCAGGCCCCACATGAAATCGAATACATGCCAGAATTTGGTACGGACGGCGAGCAGTTCCCCGGTATCCGCATCGATATAGAAACGGGCGTCATCCTCGAAAACAACCTGCCAAGACGGGCGATCCCGGCGCAAATCCAATGGCGCTTTGTCTGCCGCAAATTTTGCAACGGACTGTATTGCAGTAACATCCGACCTGGCCGCGATAGCCAGCGCACTGGCTTCAGCAGCAGCAATCGGTGGCAGCAATTTTCCGGTCACGGCATCGGCCCGCCTTTTACCGCCATCGGCATAGCTGATGACCCAAAACGGCCCCTGCACATTTTGCTGCAGGGTCAGGTCCTTGGCCTTTCGGCCTTCCAAAACGGGTGCCACCGGGATGATCGGATCGAGCGCAGGCTGCTCGCTGCGCAAATGATTGCCGCGCACGGTTTCAATCGGCTGCGACACCATCAACAGGCCAGAAGCAGTCCACAATATGATCGGTACACCGATCAACCAGCCAAGCCAGACATGCCAGTGATAAAATCTTCCGTGCATCAGCTATTCGCTGGCCAGCAGCGCGCCGATCTCACGCGCGCCGGCTATGGCTTTATGATCCTGATAGCGATCAGCAATGACCTGCATCCCGACCGGCAGCCCATCAACTTGCCCGATCGGCAGGACTGTCGCTGGCAGACCCGGAAATGTTACTAGGCCGGACCAGGCCAGCTGTTCGGCAGCGGGATGATCTACACCGTCAATCGACAGCGTCCGATCTTTCATCGGCCGGGTGTCGTGCGGAAATGCCGGCATGCTGGATGGCGGAGCGATCACGAGGTCATATTCTTCAAACAAGTCGCGCCAACGCCGCTGGTTGCGAGCCTGCGCATCCAGCAAAGCAAACCAATCGGCCGCCGTCACCACCGTGCCGTCAGGTCGCGGCGCTCCCGCCATCATGATGATGTTGAGCATATGCAGATAATCGCGATGCTGCTGTTCCAGATCTGGTAACAATGTCGTGGAACGCGCTACCTCTGCTCCGCTATCCTCCAACCGGTCAACCACAGCTTCCATGCACTGTCGCATGCCTTCTCCCATGGTTACACAAGGATGGTCCGTCAGCAGCAATATGCGCATATTGCCTAAGGATTTTGACTGTTTGGGCAGAGGTCGATCCAAGGTCAATTCGAATAGCAACTCCAGGTCGTCGGCGTTGCGGGCTAAAGGTCCGACGACCGAAAGCGGCCGGAAGGCGCCCTCTTCGAAACCGGGCATGAAATGGCCGTCACCACTCACCACACCATAGGTTGGCTTGTGCCCCCAGATGCCGCAATAATGGGCCGGGACGCGGATCGAACCGCCAATGTCCGAACCATATTCCAGTGCCACCATCCCGCTGGCCACAGCAGCGGCACCGCCTCCGGATGACCCGCCGGGCGATCGTCCCAAATCGTGAGGGTTGCTGGTCCGTCCATAGATCGCATTTTCGGAAAACATGTCGGCCAGCATGGGTGGTACGTTGGTTTTCCCCAGGATGATCGCGCCTGCGGCTTTGAGGCGCTGGACCACCATGGCATCTGTGTCGGCAATATTACCGGCGGCCGCCTCAATTCCCCAGCTGGTCGGCAGTCCGGCAATGTTGAAACTTTCCTTGACCGTCATCGGCACGCCCAGCAAGGGGCTTTCGTCGCCTTTTGCAAGCCGCGCATCGGCATCGCGTGCGGCTTGCCGGGCACGCTCAAAATCGCGCACGACAACTGCATTTATTGGGCCGTCCAGCTTTTCAATACGCTTGATCGCAGCCTCTACCGCTTCGACTACCGTTAATTTTCCTGCCGCGATATCGGCTGCCACAGCTATGGCGCCGGGCTGATCTGTAAGGGAAGGGATCGTCATATTTTTCTCTCTCCGCTACAGATTATGCGCCGATAATAATGGTACCGTCAAATCACATGTGGATGGGTTTGCCCTGTACCGCCATCGCTGCTTCCTTGACCGCTTCGCTGTGCGTCGGATGGGCATGACAGGTGTAGGCAATATCTTCACTAGTTGTGCCAAATTCCATCGCCTGCGTGACTTGTGCGACAAGAGTTCCCGCGAGCGAAGAGATGATATGCGCACCCAGCACACGATCCGTTTCCGCGTCGGCAATCACTTTTACATAGCCGTCAGTATCGCGATTGGTCTTCGCGCGGCTGTTGCCTGCAAAGGGGAATTTGCCGACCTTGTAGGCGACACCGCTTTCCTTGACCTCTTCTTCAGTCTTACCGATGCTGGCAATTTCCGGATAGGTGTAGACCACGCCGGGAATCAGGTCGTGATTCACGATACCCTGCTGACCCGCTATGAATTCAGCGGCAGCGATGCCTTCGTCTTCGGCTTTGTGGGCAAGCATAGGACCGGGGGTGACATCGCCAATGGCGTATACGCCTTTAACCGCAGTCTGGAAATCATGGCCGACTTCAATCTGACCATGTTTGTTGATTTCCACCCCTGCCTTATCGAGCGCAAGGCCATCGGTATTGGGCCGACGACCAATCGCCACCAGCATCGCATCCGCTTCGATGGTTTCTGCATCGCCACCCTTCGCTGGTTCCACGGTCAGAGTCGCTTTTTTGCCTTTAACGGTGCACCCGGTCACTTTGGTTCCGGTCTTGATGTCAAAGCCCTGTTTCTTGAAGATGCGGGCGGCATCTTTGCGAATATCGCCATCCATGCCGGGCAGGATCTTGTCGAGATATTCTACGACGGTCACTTTCGCACCCAGACGCAGCCAAACGCTACCCAGTTCCAGACCAATTACGCCGCCGCCAATGACGACCATATGATTGGGCACTTTCGGCAGTTCGAGTGCACCGGTGCTGTCGACGACGACATGTTTGCTATTGTCGATATCGACGCCCGGCAGCGGGGTGACCGAAGACCCGGTTGCGATGATGATGTTTTTCGCGGTGACCGTCTTGTTGCCGATCTTGACGCTATTCGCGCTTTCAAACGCGCCGCGCCCCTTTAGCCAGTCGACCTTGTTCTTCTTGAACAGAAATTCGATCCCGCCGGTCAGTTCGTCGACCGCCTTAGATTTTTCCGCGTGCATCTGTTTGAGATCCAGTTTCGCACCTGTCAGCTTGATGCCGAATTTCTCAAGGGCACCGCTATGGGCTTCATGATAAAGCTCCGACGCGTGCAGCATCGCCTTGGACGGGATGCAGCCAACATTGAGGCAGGTGCCGCCCAGTGTCTCCCGGCTCTCCACACAAGCGGTCTTCAGGCCGAGCTGCGCGGCTCGAATAGCCGCGACATAACCGCCCGGGCCGGAGCCGATTACCAGAACATCATAGTCAAATTCACTGTTAGCCATATTCTGCCTCTTGGTTCGTCATCCCAAACTTGTTTCGAGACCTTATTAGATGCTGAAACAAGTTCAGCATGACGAGTTAGGGTTGTTACCTAGATTACAAATCAATCAAAAGCCGGGTCGGATCTTCAATCGCTTCCTTGATCCGCACCAGGAATGTCACCGCTTCACGGCCATCGATCAGACGATGATCATAGCTCAGCGCCAGATACATCATCGGACGCGCTTCAATGGATCCGCCTGGCATCACCACCGGACGCTGTTCGATCCGGTGCAAACCAAGCACAGCCGATTGCGGTGGGTTGATAATCGGGGTCGACATCAGCGAGCCGAATACACCGCCATTAGAAATCGTAAACGTGCCGCCTTTCATATCTGCCATGGTCAGCGTGCCATCCTTGGCGCGCTTGCCGAAATCGCCAATGGTATTCTCGACATCAGCAAAGCTCATCGCTTCGGCATTGCGGATCACAGGCACAACCAGACCATTGGGCGCGCTCACCGCGACCGAGATATCAACATAATCGTGATAGACAATTTCATCGCCATCAATCTGCGCATTCACCGACGGCACGTCTTTCAATGCGAGACAGGCGGCCTTGGCAAAGAAACCCATGAAGCCCAGCTTCACGCCATGTTTCTTGGCGAACAGCTCTTTATATTTGCTGCGCGTTTCCATCACGGCGGTCATGTCGACGTCGTTAAATGTTGTCAGTAGTGCCGCCGTATCCTGCGCTTCCTTCAGGCGCTTGGCGACCGTCTGGCGCAGGCGGGTCATCCGCACGCGCTCTTCATTGCGGGTGCCGCCAGCTGCTGGCGCGGTGGTCGGAACCTCGGCACCTTTTGCCGTACCTTTTTCAACCAACGGCGCCTCTGCACCGGTCTTCACATATTGCTCGACATCATCTTTGGTCAAGCGGCCATCTTTGCCGGTGCCTTTGATCTTGCTGGGGTCTACTCCATGCTCAAGCACTAGGCGGCGGACTGCCGGGGACAGGGTAATAGAGGATGCATCCGCTGCTGGTTCTGCCTTGGCTGCCGCCGGTGCCGGAGCAGCTTTGGCCGAGGATGCTGCGGCTCCGCTGCCTGCTTCAATCTTCGCGATAATCGCGCCCACCTCGACAGTATCGCCGACGGCAACGAGATGTTCACTCAAGGTACCCGCTTCGGGAGCTGGCACTTCCAGCGCAACCTTGTCGGTTTCCAGACTGGCAATGGGCTCGTCTGCATCGACCGCATCACCCGGCTGTTTCAGCCATTCGCCCACAGTCGCCTCGGTAATCGATTCGCCCAATACGGGGACTTTTACATCTGTTGCCATAGTCTTATGCTCACTTTCATCGGCGGATATTTCCGCACATCATCACTTTTTTACCGGATGCCCCAAAGCCTCGGCAACCAGCTTCTCCTGCTGCTCTTTATGCCGTGAGGCCAGTCCCGTTGCCGGCGAAGCACATGCCACGCGCCCGGCATAGACGGGGTCAGTCGGCCCGACTTTCGCCTGTTCCAGACAATCCTCCAGATAGGGCCGGACAAAGTCCCAGCTGCCGTTATTTTTCGGCTCTTCCTGTGCCCAGACCAGAGTCTCGAGATTTTTCATCCGCTTCAGACGTACGACCAGTGGTTCGGCCGGGAAGGGATAAAGCTGCTCGATCCGGACAATCGAGGTATTCTTGTCTTTGGCTGCATCGCGTGCTTCGATCAGGTCATAAGCGACCTTGCCGGAACACAGCACCAACCGCTTGATATCCTTGTCCGCTGGCGGATTGGTGTCCGACTTGATCCGCATGAAATGATGATCGCCCTGAAACTCCTCGGCGCTCGACACTGCCATCTTGTGGCGCAGCAGCGACTTGGGCGTCATGATGACAAGTGGTTTGCGGAAACTACGAAGCATCTGGCGGCGCAATACGTGGAAATAATTGGCTGGTGTGGTGATATTCGCAACCTGGATATTGTCCTGTGCACATAGTTGCAGGAAGCGTTCCAGCCGCGCGCTGCTATGCTCTGGCCCCTGCCCTTCATAGCCATGTGGCAAGAGCATCACGAGACCATTGGCGCGCAGCCATTTGGCTTCACCGGAAGCGATGAACTGATCGATCATGATCTGTGCGCCATTGGCAAAATCACCAAATTGCGCTTCCCAGAGTACCAGTGTTTTCGGATCAGCCCCGGCATAGCCATATTCAAAGCCCAGCACGCCATATTCCGAAAGCGGGCTGTCGAGCACTTCAAACCGGCCATGCGGCACGGTGCTCAATGGCACATATTTTTCTTCATTGTCCTGATCCACCCAGACCGCATGGCGCTGAGAGAAGGTACCGCGCCCGCTATCCTGACCGGACAGGCGGACGTTATAACCTTCGGCAACCAGCGATCCGTACGCCAGCGCTTCACCGGTCGCCCAATCGAAATTCTCGCCGGACTTGAACATCTTCGCCTTGGCGTCGAGAACACGGCCGAGCGTTTTGTGGATATTGTGCCCTTCGGGAACGGCGGTCAGCGTCCGTCCCAGGCTCTCGAACAATTTGGCATCAATGGCTGTTTCAACATTGCGCCTTGCCGTTTCCGGATCCGCAGGAACATGCAGGCCCTGCCAGCGGCCTCCAAACCAGTCGGCCTTGTCTGGCTCATAATCATCTGCCGCCTTGAATTCGCCTTCGAGATGGTCAGCAAAAGCTTTGCGGGTATTGGTTCCCCAATCCGCGTCAATGACACCTTCCTCGATCAACCGCTGCTCATAAAGCTTGCTGACCTTGGGATGCTTTTTGATCGCTGCATACATGATCGGCTGGGTGAAGCTTGGCTCATCACCTTCATTATGACCAAAGCGGCGATAGCACCACATGTCGATGACAATATCGCGGCCAAAGCGCTGGCGGAACTCTATCGCGATCTTGCAGGCAAAGGTCACCGCTTCAGGATCATCGCCGTTCACATGGAAAATCGGTGCCTGCACGCCTTTCGCTACGTCCGAGGGATAAGGCGAGCTGCGCGCAAATTGCGGGCTGGTGGTGAAGCCAATCTGGTTGTTGATCACGAAATGGATGCAGCCGCCGGTATTATAGCCGCGAATGCCGGAGAAGCCGAGACATTCCCAGACAATCCCCTGCCCCGCAAAGGCCGCATCGCCGTGGATCAATACGGGCAGCACCTGCTCATGCTTGGTGAGGTCATCGCGTGCGACTTGCTGCGCGCGGACCTTGCCGAGGACCACCGGGTCCACCGCTTCGAGATGCGAGGGATTGGGCACCAGCGACATGTGCACGTTAATGCCATCAAATTCGCGGTCGGTGGAGGTGCCGAGATGATATTTCACATCGCCCGAACCACCCACTTCATCCGGGTTGGCCGAGCCGCCATGAAATTCGTGGAAGATGACCTTGTAAGGTTTGGCCATCACATTGGCCAAGATGTTCAGCCGCCCGCGATGGGCCATACCATAGACAATATCGCGCACGCCCGACTGGCCGCCATATTTGATGACATTTTCCAGCGCTGGCAGCATCGCTTCGCCGCCATCAAGGCCGAAACGCTTGGTCCCGACATATTTCTTGCCGAGGAAATTTTCATATTCCTCGCCCTCGATCACTTTGTTGAGGATCGCTTTCTTGCCTTCCGGGGTGAACTGAATGGCGGCGTCCTTGCCCTCCATCCGGTCCTGCAGGAAACGCCGCTCCACCGTGTCGGCAATATGCATATATTCGAGGCCAACCGAGCCGCAATAATTGGCGCGGAGCACGGCTTCGATTTCCTTGATCGACGCGGTTTCAAAACCCAATACGCCGCCGAGATAGACGGGCTTGTCCAGCTCATCCGCCTTAAAGCCATGAAATTCAGGGGTCAGGTCAGCGGGTTCCTCCAGCTTGGACAGGCCAAGCGGATCCAGATTGGCGCCGAGATGCCCACGCACGCGATAGGTGCGGATCAGCATCATCGCGCGGATCGATTTCTCCGCCGCCAACGCCACTTCGGCATCGGACATCGACTTGCCCGACTTGGCCGCAGCCGCCTTGATCTCGATCCCCATTTGCGTGGGATCGAGCGCGCTGTTCAGCTCATCGGCGTCATCAATCGGCCAATGTTTCTTTTGCCAGCTCGGGCCTTCTTCCGTTTCCGGTGAACCGTTAAATTCCTGACCTTCTAATCCCATGATAAGTTCCTTGGGGAGGGCGGCCCCTGCCTGCGCAGGGGCACTAGACTATCTTCAGACCGTTTCTTTCAGCATCGCATCGAGCGTCGTGCCCAATTCGCTTGGCGAAGGTGACACGCGAATGCCGGCCGCTTCCATCGCCGCGATCTTGTCTTCCGCGCCGCCTTGGCCGCCGGAAACAATCGCACCCGCATGGCCCATGCGGCGACCCGGAGGCGCCGTGAGACCAGCGATGAAGCCGACCATCGGCTTGCTGCGGCCCTTCTTGGCTTCATCCGCGATAAATTGCGCCGCTTCTTCTTCCGCGCTGCCGCCAATTTCACCGATCATGATGATCGACTTGGTGTCGTCATCGGCAAGGAACAGTTCGAGCACGTCGATAAAGTTGGTGCCGTTGACCGGGTCACCGCCAATACCGACCGCTGTGGTCTGGCCGAGGCCAACCGCAGTCGTCTGATGCACCGCTTCATAGGTGAGCGTACCGGAGCGCGAGACCACGCCGACGGAGCCCTTTTTGAAGATGCTGCCGGGCATGATGCCGATCTTGCACTCGTCAGGCGTGAGAACGCCGGGGCAGTTGGGGCCGATAAGCCGCGACTTGCTGCCCTGCAGCGCCCGCTTCACCCGCACCATGTCGAGCACCGGAACACCTTCGGTAATCGCAACGATCAATTCAATCTCGGCATCAATCGCTTCGAGGATCGAATCTGCAGCGAACGGAGGCGGCACATACACAACGCTAGCCGTCGCGCCGGTTGCGTCCTTGGCTTCGGCCACGGTGTCATAATTGGGCAGACCGATATGGGTCGTGCCGCCTTTGCCGGGAGTCACACCCGCAACCATTTGCGTGCCATAAGCCAAAGCCTGTTCCGTGTGGAACGTGCCGGTATTGCCGGTCATGCCTTGGGTGATAACTTTGGTGTTCTTGTCGATTAAAATGGACATTTTCTTCCAATCTTGTTCGTTAGAATAGTTTTAGATAGTAAAGGTACACCACCCCGCACAATGGCTGGGCATAAACTAAGATTATATTATTCGCTCTCTGCTTCCGAAGACATGTCCGAAATTTCAGAGACGGTCCAAATAATTACTCCAATAATAAATGCGAAAATTATAGTGCCGAATAGCGCTACGAAAGGGAGCGCCCATCCTAAATGTGAAGACCCGTATGGGTCAGTAAGCAGTGACGGTGTTACAAAAACCCCAATCAAGGCTGCAAAAAAGGTTGTTAAAATTACCCCCAACCAAATCCGCCAACGACTGCTGGCAGCCAGACAGACCGTAAGGACCAACCAGAAGAACAACCCCACGACAATCACGCCAAGCTCGAATCCAATCCCTTACAAGCCTCCAGCAATTCCTTGACCGCATCGACCGACACATTGAAATTGCCTTGCGCTTCGTCGCTCAGTTCAATCTCGATGATTTTCTCGACACCATCTTTTCCGATAATCACTGGCACGCCGACATAAAGATCATCGACGCCATATTGGCCGGTCAGATGCGCAGCGGCAGGGAGCACGCGGCGTTTGTCCTTGAGATAGCTTTCCGCCATCATGATCGCGCTGGTTGCTGGCGCATAATAAGCCGAGCCATTGCCGAGCAGGCCGACAATCTCGCCGCCACCGCCGCGGGTCCGCTTGACGATCGCATCAATATTGTCCTGTGTGGTCCAGCCCATTTTGATGAGATCAGGGATCGGGATACCGGCAACTGTCGAGTAAGCTGGCACCGGAACCATCGTATCGCCATGACCGCCGAGAACAAAGGCGGTGACGTCTTCGACCGACACTTCAAATTCTTCAGCAAGGAAGTGACGGAAGCGCGCGCTGTCGAGAACACCCGCCATACCGACAACCTTGTTATGCGGCAGACCGGAAAATTCACGCAGCGCCCAGACCATCGCGTCGAGCGGGTTGGTGATGCAGATAACAAAAGCATCCGGCGCATGCGCCTTGATGCCGTCACCAACAGCCTTCATCACTTTCAGGTTGATGCCAAGCAAATCGTCGCGGCTCATGCCGGGCTTGCGCGGCACACCGGCGGTCACGATGATGACATCGGCGCCCGCAATATCGGCATAATCGTTGGTGCCTTTCAGGTTGGAATCGAACCCGTCAACCGGCCCGGCCTGGCTGAGGTCGAGCGCCTTACCGGCGGGCATGCCCTCGGCAATATCAAACAGGACGACATCGCCCATTTCCTTGGAAGCAGCGAGATGGGCAAGCGTGCCACCAATCATGCCAGCGCCGATCAGCGCGATTTTGTTACGGGCCATGGAAAAAATTCTCCTGAAATCAGAGTCGTAAAAAGGATATGGAGTCGGATTAGGCTTATCCACAGGCAATTTCAACCGCAGAAAGCACCAATTTGCGGGCTTTCTTTGCAACTGGTTTGCAATAGCAATACCGCGCGCTATATTGCGTTAACCGTGCAGGTATTTCTGAACAAAATTCAGTGCAATCGCCTTGCAATCAGCCAACTTACAGGCCCGGCCACCGCAAATGCCGTCAAGGCAGCCACCAAAATACTCATCTTGCTTGCATAATCCATGACAAGCAGTGCCGTTACAGCAGTACCCATTAAAGTCGAGCCGATAAAAATGTGGAATATCATGGTTTTTAAAAACATGGACATGGGCTTTTCCTCTTGCGCGATACGGCCCTGTTAATTCTGGCCAGCTTTGCTGTTTCACCATCTGGCAAACGGCGCCTTGATCTCTGTCAATTTGGTGCGCATTGTGGCAGCAATCAAAAATTGGCGGTGGGGCCAAACCAACCGACTGCGAGGGAGAGAGAGAGCATGCTCAGCAAAGGTGACGACTATCCGCTGCACCAGACGCCGGAGCCAATGGCGGTATCCGGGGATAACCGGAATTTCTACGACCGTTATTTCTTCAACGGCTATAGCGCGGATGGCAGCATTTTCTTCGCCGCGGCCTTGGGCGTCTATCCACAGCTCGATATCATGGATGCGGCCTTCTGCGTGTCGATTGACGGCAAGCAGCACAATCTGCGCGCCTCGAAACGCATGGGCAGCGAGCGGCTGGATTTGAGCGTTGGACCTTTTACGATAGAGATAGTCGAGCCGCTGCAAGAATTGCGTCTGATCGTTACTGACAATGACAGCCCGATCACCGCCGATATCCGCTTCACCGCGCGCCACATGCCAATTGAGGAGCCGCGCTTCATCCGCCGCGAAGGGCCCCGCATGGTCATGGACTATACCCGCCTGACCCAGAATGGCGGCTGGTCTGGGACATTGCAGATCGGCGACGAAAAGATCGCGCTCTCACCCCAAACCCATCGCGGCACGCGGGATCGCAGCTGGGGTATCCGGCCCGTCGGTTCACCGGAATCGCAGCCGCCACCAGCCGGTGCCCTGCCGCAATTCTGGTGGCTGTGGACACCGCTCAATTTCGACGATCATGCCTGTTTCTTTCACAGCAATGATGATGGCGAAGGCTTGCCGTGGAACCGCCGCGGTGTGGTGGATGCCATAGAAGGTGCGCGACAGGAATTTGAGCCGGCCAGCCTTGATCTCAGCTATCATAGCGGCACCCGGCGGGTGAAACAGCTCGACCTGGAAACTGCGGACGGCACGCTGACCATCACCCCGCGCACCGGAGACGCGACGAGGACCTTCTATATGTCCGGCCTCGGCTATATGCACCCCGAATGGGGACACGGCATGGACCATGGCCCGCTGGAAACCGCCTATGATGTGATCGATCTGGCCAATGTGCCGGATCATGACATGCTCTATATCCATATCCAGGCGCTCAGTGATACGGTGCTGACCAGCGGCGGTAACAGCCATGACGGCATCGGCATTGTCGAACAACTTTTTGTTGGCCCCCACAAGACGAGCGGATTAACCGATCTGCTGCACCCCGTACCATGAGCCCGGAATTCCCGCTCCGTCCGGAAGATTTTGGAAAAGCCTTTGTCGAGAAGGTTTTTGGGGCGCCATCGGGCGCTCTGACATCTCTTACCCATAAACCTGTTGGGACTGGGCAAGTGTGTGACAGCTTCCGCTTTCGTTGCGAGTGGACAGAAGGCTATGATGAGTTAACGCGGCCGTCTACGTTCATCGCCAAATGTCCAAGCGCCGACGAGATCAGTCGCAGTGCGGCAGCCATTTTTCACCTCTATGATATGGAAGTCGGATGGTACCG
This sequence comes from uncultured Sphingomonadaceae bacterium, assembly GCA_947493955.1. Lineage (GTDB taxonomy): Bacteria > Pseudomonadota > Alphaproteobacteria > Sphingomonadales > Sphingomonadaceae > Parasphingorhabdus. The sequence goes on along the minus strand of CANLSQ010000003.1, from coordinate 53,554 downwards.
CGATGTTGCTGGCGGCTCTGGTGTCAAATGTCCGAAATGCTACCACGCTGCCATTGCCGACAATCAACAAGAATTTGTCCTGATGCTGGAAGACATGGCCCCGGCAGAGCAAGGCGATCAATTGGCAGGAGCAACACTTGTTCAGGTTGAAACGACTCTGGAAGAAGCTGCTGGCCTCCACAGTTTCAAGCCAGATGGTGGTTTTGAGACATTTGCATGGCTGCATCATGCCGCCAAGAATGTGGCGTTTACCGAGCAGACCCTGACCAATGGCTATCCCGTTTTCAAAGAGCGATTCGCCGATCTGCTCTCGCCTGAGATACTTGATATTGGTCAGCAACTGGTGGACCGGATCGGATCCTATGTCGGACACGAACCTCTGGAACAGACCATTACGCACGGTGATATGCGGCTGGATAATATTCTCTTTTATGAAGATGGACAATTGGCTGCCTTGGTGGACTGGCAGACTTGCACATTCGGTAACCCTGCCAATGATGTTGCCTATATGATCGGGACCAGCTTTGCGGATCCAGCGATGCGTCGCCAGCATGAGGAAAAATTGGTCAAAGACTATCTCTATCGGCGTGAAGAGAAACGGAGATTGCCCTTTGGTTTTGATCAGTTTTGGCAGGAATATCGCCGTCATGCCTTTGCCGGCTTCATCATGGCCATCAATGCGTCGCTGCATGTTGAGCAAACGGATCGGGGCGACCGAATGTTCGCGGCAATGGCCGAACGCCCAGCACAAATGGCGCTCGATCTCGACAGTTTGAGTCTGCTTTAGATCAGAGTGCCTCGCCGGTGCCGTGGCCGAGAGCGAGATAATCATCCGACTGCATCTCGACCAACCGCGAGGCGGTGCGCACAAATTCGAATGACCCGTCGCCTTCGGGATAGAGCGCATCTGGCTCGGCATCTGCGCTGGCCAGCAGCTTGACCCGATATTCGTAGAGCGCATCGATCAGGGTCACAAAGCGCGCCGCTTCGTTGCGGTTCTCTTTGGACAGCACGGGAATGCCGACGATGATGACACTGTGAAAATGCCGCGCAATGGCAAGATAATCCGGCGCTCCCCGTGCCTCTGCGCAGAGACGTTTGAACGAGAAAACACCGACGCCTTTCAATGCTTTGGGCACATGCATGGACCGGCCACCCTGTACAGGCAGTTCCTCGGAAGGGACATGGGCGCGGTCTTCCGGTGGATAGTCCGTCAGCCGGAAAAAAGCCTCGCTCAGCGCCTTGGTCGCCGCATCGCCATTGGGCACATGCCACAGGTCGACACCGCCCAACCGCTCGCGGCGATAGTCGGTCGGCCCGTTGAGCGAGATAACATCAAGCCGCTTCTCGAGCAGATCAATGAACGGCAGGAAGTGTTCACGGTTCAGGCCGTCCTTGTACAGATCAACAGGCGGTCGATTGGAGGTCGCAATAAGGGTTACGCCCTCTTCGACCAGGCCAGTAAACAGCCGGGACATTATCATTGCATCGGCGCTGTTGTTCACCACCATTTCATCAAAGGCAAGAAAGCGAGCATCCTGTGCCAGATCGCGCACCACATTGGGGATCGGATCACCGGGATCGGCTTCCCGCCACGCCCGCATCATATCGTGCACGAGAAGCATAAATTCATGAAAATGCGCGCGTTTCTTGCGATTAATCTGCAGGCTATCGTAAAACAGGTCCATCAGCATCGATTTACCGCGCCCGACACCGCCCCACATATAGATGCCTCGCGGCGCGTTCGGCTTTTTCGAGAACATCCGCCACAGCACGCTGCCACGTGGCGGAACTGCCTCAAGCTCTTCCTGCAATTGGGACAGGCGCTGTGCGCAGGCGTCCTGATCCGCGTCGGGTCTCAATTCTCCATTTGCGATCAACGCCTGATAGCGCGCGTAAAAGCCCGTCATTGCGGTGCTTTTTTTACGATAGCCGTATAGGAGGCCATATTCTCACTGCCGTCGCCCTGCACCACCAGCCCGCGCAGAAACAGGAAACGGCCAGTTTCCCGTGCCACCTCAACCTGCGCCTCCAGCGGCTCGCCGATCCGCGCTGCGCCGATGAAATGGGTTTGCAATTCCAGCGTCACCGCAAATCCCGAGGGTCCGATTTCCAAAACCCGCATCGCGGCGAACAGGGCGCAGTCGATAAAGCCCATCATTGTACCGCCATGAACGGCGTCACCGAGATTGCGGTGCTGTCGTTCTGGGAACATGCGGACCCGAGCAATATTGTCCGCGATGCCATCGCCACCACGGCGAACAATCATGGGACCCAGAAAGCTGTTATAGCATTCCGGGTCTTTCAACTTCCATTGATACCAACCGGGATGGTCTGGATCAGGATCACTGGTGAAAAAATTCTTGCCTGCTTCAGTCATATCCCGCCACTGTAATCTGGCCGCTCCGGAATATCGACCTTTAATATCTTGTGCTTAACGTCTGTCACCATGACCTATTCTGGATTGGTGCATTCACTAAAGATAGTGTCGAAGTTACGGGCTAACGCATCCTGAATATCCGGCTCTGTCGATCGGATCAAAATCTCGTGATTCACATAGCGAGAGCGCCAGTTGTAGTTCAAACTCCCCAGCCAGCTTTCCCGCTCATTTACGGTTTCTATCAACAGATATTTGCTGTGCATGGGCAGCGCATCCTTATGGCGATAGCGGCGGATATCTATGCCCGCTTTGCGTGCCTGTGCGACGATCGCTTCTGGCACGCGTCGCTCGGTATGATGCACGATCATCCGCACTTCACCGCCCCGTCGCACTACATCTTCCAGTCGGCGGAGGATTTCCACGTCTTTGAAATGGGACATGGCCAGCGAAATCCGTGCGTTTGAGCCCACCTGTTTCAGACGATTATGCACGATCCGGCTATTGATACGCGGAAAGAACCAGAGCGACAGCGCATCACCATGAATGGCCTTATTCTGCATGCTGTGAAAACGCTGCAGCGGAGAAAACCCGTCGAGCGAATAAGTCCTCAATCCCGCGCAAATCGCGTCATCCTGGGTCTCGAACAAAAGATTATAGCCCCGGTCCTGATCACCAATGGCTGCGACAATCGCTTCATCCTCCGGTATATCGGTTGACGGGTTGAAAGAGCCGACAAATGCCGTTGGTACAGGGTGGGAGAACCAGTAAATCTTGCTGTGCAGATGCGCCGCCAGCTTTTTCGGCACAGCCGAGTCCCAGAGGTTCAATGTCAAACCTGGCAAATGCATATTGCTTTTCAGAATGGCAATAACATCGTCATTCGCGCCAGCATATCGCGGCTGGGCTTCCATAAAGATGTGGACCTCCACACCGCGCTCGGCAGCCTTTACAAGAGCCTTTGCCAGTTCCCGATCACGGAAGTAATAGGTGGTCCAGACAATCTCTCCGCCCGGCGGAACCGCATGGACGCGCGCTTCCAATATATCGCGCAAATGGCGTTCGGGAAAACCGGTCCCGCCAAAATGTAAGGATGGAGTATCTGCCACTCCTCATGCCCACCATATTCATGTTCTGCAGACTGTTCAGAGCCGCGGTGATGATTGCAATACGGCCTGTAAGAATGCTTCTTAAACTTCGCGCGCGGCCGTCATCTTCTTGATCTCGGCAATGGCCTTTGCGGGGGAGAGACCTTTGGGGCAGGCATTGGCACAGTTCATGATCGTGTGGCAGCGATAGAGACGGAAGGGATCTTCCAGCTCGTCAAGCCGCTCACCGGTCATTTCATCCCGGCTATCGGCAAGCCAGCGATAGGCCTGCAACAAAATGGCAGGGCCAAGGAACTTGTCGCTATTCCACCAATAGCTTGGGCAGCTGGTCTGGCAGCAAGCGCACAGGATGCACTCATAAAGGCCGTCGAGTTTCGCGCGATCTTCGGGCGACTGCAGCCGTTCTTTGCCGGAAGGCGTCGGCGTCACCGTTTTCAGCCACGGCTGGATGGATGCATATTGCGCGTAGAAATGGGTAAAATCAGGGACCAGATCCTTGATCACTTCCATATGTGGCAGCGGTGTTATTTTGACTTCCTTGCCGCAATCCTCAATCGCGGTGGTGCAGGCAAGGCCGTTTTTACCGTCGATATTCATCGCGCAGGACCCGCAAATGCCTTCGCGGCATGACCGGCGGAAGGTCAGGGTAGAATCCTGTTCGCTTTTCATCTTGATCAGCGCATCGAGAACCATTGGCCCACAGTCATCCGTGTCGATCTTGAACGTGTCATAGCGTGGGTTTTCGCCGCTATCCGGATCATAGCGATAGACTTTAAACGCGCGCGCCTTTCCGCCACTCAGCGCTTCATGCACTTCGCCGGTCTTACGGATTTTACTGTTTTTCGGAAGCGTAAAGGTTGCCATCAATATTCTCTTGTGTTGGCGAAATAATAGATGTCGCGTTGGTAGTCGGTTATGCTCCGCCTTTCATAGCCAGTTTCTCGGCAAACTCAATGCCTGAAATACGCCGCTAAATCACCCCTAGGCCCTGAAAAACTAGCAAAACATATGATGCTGGTAATTTTGATAAACGCTCGCACTCTTGTGATTTGCACGATTTGCCTCTTTTTCGATTCTAAAATGCCCCATTTTTCTGCTAACGCATACAAATCACTGGTATTTACGAAGATAACGCCCAAATCACCCAAATTACGACAGGAACAAATCATATGCAGACCAAAAACGGTGTGACTCTTTTGCTGCATGGCAAAAATGACACGCTGATATGGGGAATGACCAACGCGGAACGGGGACGCCGCTTGGTCGAAAAATTGCAGGGTAATATCAGCGGCAGTCTATGGATAAATATGACATTTGCTTTTGATCCACAGTGGATTCAGCATGTTCATGACAATCCGGGAACCATAGTCACTTTTGACGGCATTCCGGTGCTCGCGCATCTCGAAACCGACGAAGACACACAGGCCCTTGCGGCTTTGACAGTGCCAGCCGGAATGACAGTCATGGAATATCATGACAAGCCGCAAATCCACAATGCCTCGCTACGCAAACTGGAAACACCGTTTGTCCGCGAACTTAATGCAGAAACGGTGAAGGATATAGAGCGGCAAAGCTATTTCGGGGCCTATAAAGGCGTTACCGACATTCTCACCAAATATCTCTGGCCGGAACTGGCATTGGTTCTCACGCGCCTGGCGGCCCGGCTGGGAATGACCCCCAATATGGTCACGGGCATTGGTGCGATAGGCTGTGTCGCTGCGACCTTCCTGTTCTACTACGGCCATTTCTGGTCCGGCATGGCCGCGGGTTTTGTTTTCATGGTGCTCGACACAGTGGACGGCAAGCTGGCGCGTTGCACCATCACATCCTCCTTTTGGGGTAATATTTTTGATCACGGGCTAGATCTGGTTCACCCGCCCTTCTGGTGGGTTGCATGGGCATTTGGCCTTGGTGCGGTGGGGCTTGCTTTGCCCGAGGATCAACTCCGCCTCGCGTTGATCGTCATTCTGGGTGGCTATGTCCTGCAGCGGGTGATTGAAGGCATTTTCATCCGCGCTTTCGGCCAGCATATCCATGTCTGGCGCCCGATGGATTCATGGTTCCGCCTGATCACCGCCAGACGCAATCCCAATATGGTGCTGTTATTTATTTCCTTGATTTTTGGCCGTCCCGACATCGGCCTCATCGCCGTTGCCTGGTGGACATTAATCTCACTCGCGGTGCATATGGTTCAGATAATGCAGGCTTGGCTCGTAAAAATACGTGGCGGACAAATTGTTTCATGGCTGGAGCAAGAGCAAGGATAGACGGATGATCAATGATACCATCAAGAAATTCGGATATCCTGCAACGCTGGTGAAGGACTATGATCACTGGGTCGTGCTGCTGCGCCCGGCGCAGGTAACTTTAGGCTCACTGGTTGTCGCAGCCAAATCGGATGCAACGGATTTTGGTGATCTGTCGGACGATCATTTCGCCGAACTGAAAACAGTAACCGCTGATGTGTCGTCGGCTTTGAAAGGCCTTATATCGCATCAGAAACTCAACTGGCTGATGCTGATGATGGTTGATCCGCATGTCCATTTTCACCTGATCCCCCGCTATGAGGGAGAACGCGAGTGGATGGGTCAGGATTTCGAAGACAAATCATGGCCCGGCCCGCCAGTCCTTGGCGATGCTGTCAAACTGTCGGATGACCAGATCTCGGCCATGGCGACCTGGATCAAATCAGGCTTTCCCGATTAACCGAATTTGGCCAACCATTGATCAGTGAGAACGGTTGCCGTTTCCACGTCGTTCAAAAAATCGACCTCGGCCCAGTCATGGCCCTGGATAGACACAGTGCCGACTTTCTCGCTGGGCGCCAGCGTATCGATGATCTTGAGATACCAGTTTTCCACGCCCGCCGGTGTGCGCATGACATCGCGTACCTTTTCCCGGAACATCGCCCCGCCTTCTCCGCGAAAAGCCAGAAAGCCGATGGACTCCGCATCACTTCGTTCGGCCGTCAGCGTCTTGCCGATCGCTGTCAGCCGCTCACCGCTCAGCGATACTTTCATATCATCGCTGTCATAATGATCTTTGATATCAACCGTCACCGTAATCGGCCAATTCTCGGTTTGCTGAGCGGTCTCGATAATCTCCGGCGAAATCAGTGTATCACCGTTCAGGATCATGAAATCCCCGTCCATCACATCGCGCACAATCCAGCAACTGCCGAGATTGTCGGCAACCTTGAAAAACGGATTGAAGTGGATGGTGATGTTGGTACCCGCCTGCTTCAGCGCCTCAAGCTCCGCCTCGACCATATCGGTCATGAAGCCGGTCACGACATGAAATTCCTTCACCCCGCCGGCCGCCAGCATCTCGATCTGCCATGCGATCAGGCTCTTGCCCGAAAAGTCGATCAGGCATTTGGGGCGCTCAGCAGTCAGCGGCAGCAGCCGCGAGCCTTGGCCTGCGCTCAGGATTATTACTTTGTCGATCATGTTGGCAATTGGCCTTTATCGGGATAGGGATGGTGTGGGGAGACACTTAGAACGATGGCCATCAAAGCTCAATCCTGTAACAGCCGGTTGCAGATATGCGTTCGGATGCCTGTCTGACCATGGCTGAAGAAGCGGTGATCGAACCTGCACAGCCCAACGGTGAGAAAACCGGTATCCGCCGGATCATCAAGAATACCGGCTGGCTGCTTGGCGGTAAAGGCTTTGGCGGCATCCTGAGCCTCTTCTATCTCGCGATATTGACCCGCACGCTGGGCGTTGCGGGATTTGGACAGTTTGCGCTGATCACCGGCACTGCGCAGGCGATTGCCCTGATCGTTACTTTTCAGACCTGGCAAGTCGTCATCCGCTTTGGTGCACGCAACATCAAGGGTGCGGAAAACCGGCAGCAATTCGGGCGACTGGTCGGGCTGTGCACCTTGCTCGACATTGCCGGAGCAGTGGCAGGATGCATCCTGGCCTATTTTGCGGTTGGCTGGCTGGCTCCCTTTTTCGGTTGGGATGAGGAGCTCGCTCAGAATGCCCTGATCTTTGCCCTGGTCATGCTGCTTTCCATCAAATCAACCCCGACCGGCATATTGCGGGTGGAAAACCGTTTTGATCTCGCCGCTTATGCCGAAGCTATCATTCCAACGGTTCGCCTGATCGGCACGTTGATTGTCTGGTTCACCGACCCCAAGCTGGTCTACTTTCTTGCCGTCTGGGCCTTGTCGGAGGTAATTCATGCCATTGGCTATTGGCTGTTTGCCGCATGGAACAGCCGCGACATCATGTCCCCTCGCAATCTGTTTCGCGTAAAGCGGGCGGCGCGGGAGAATAGAGGCATTGGCGAATTTCTGTTGATATCCAATCTCGGTTCGACCCTTGCCGGACTGTCCCAGAATATTTCGCTGCTGATCGTCGGTTATTTTGTCGGGCCGACCGCAGCCGGCCTATACCGGCTCGCCAGCCAGCTGAGCGTCGCGATGACCAAGATATCAGTGCTGCTGTCCCGCGCGATATTTGCCGAGGTCAATCTGATGCGCGCGCAGCAGGGGGCAGAAGCCATGAAGGTCCTGTTCCGCAAGGCCAGCCGGATGCTGTTCATGACTGGCGGAACCGTCATCCTGATCGTCGTGGTCATTGGCCAACCCGCCCTGTTTTACATGTCCGGGCCGGAATTTCTGCCCGCCTATCCCCTGCTGATCCTGCTTGCCGCGGCGGCTTCTGTCGATCTTGCCGGGGCGATATATGAACCGACATTATTGTCCGGCAGCGGCGCGCGCACGGCCTTGATATTACAGGCGACCGTTGCTGTCTTGTTCATCACCATGTTGCTTGTGGGTCTGCATTTCTTTGGTGCAACAGGTGCCGCCGGTGCAATGCTGGTCGCGGCGATCATCCGGCTCGTTCTTTTTGGCGTCGCCGCCCGGCGCAATCTGGCCAAAGGTTAAGCGCTACCAGCCTCATTCCGCGCGGTGAGTATCTGCTCGACCATTTCAAGATCGCTGTCCTTGTCGACGTCGATGCAAGCCTCTGCCTGCGCCATCTTCACAATTCTGATCGTCAATCCCAGCTTCTTGCCGACCCGCGCCGCCAGCTGATCAACGGTCAGCATTCTGGTCACCGCCAGAAACAAAAGCCAAGGCCCGAATATCGTCAGAATCTTCCAGCCCTTTTTGCGATCCTGCTCAACCTCGGCCCAATAGCGCAATATCTGCCTCGCTTTCGGGGAACCGAAATAGAAGAGGTTCGCCCCGCTATACTGACCACCTCTCAATTTTAGCCAGGTCCGCCGGGATGCCGGATAACGGCGCAGCAACACCTGCTTTTCGACAACAGCAATGGCGATATCTGTGTCTTCTGCCGCACTCAGAAAATCGTCAATCATCGGCGCGCTCAGCAGCACATTGTCGGCTGTGGTAATCAGCATCGGATAGCGGGTGCCGTCCTGATCCAGAACCCTGTCGAGCGATGTCGCAATGGTCGCGCCACTGGTCTGCGCCAGCACGCGTGGGTTGCTTTCCAGCCCGCTGGTATCGGAATCAGCCCAAAAGGGTGCAAAATCCTGAGCCAGCAAATGCACTTTGTCGATGGCCCGATGGCCCAGCAAAGCGTCGGTGACATGGGCGAGCATTGCCTTGCCCGTCACAGGGATCAGCGCTTTCACCGATATGCTCCGGCTATCCGCCATCGCATCACCACCGGGACGGCTTCCAGCGAGAACAAGAGCCTCAACCGACGAAGGCAACGCACCGCTTCTATCGCTGTCTGCCATCATCGGCGACTTTCGAAAAAGGCAATCATATCCTCCAGAACCGGGCCTTTGTTGCGAAAAGGCTTTGAGATCGCCATCATGATTTCCAGATGATCCATATCGGGATATTCAACATATTCCGCGTCACCGCCCGCTTCGAGGATTTTCTCGCTTAATATCCGGCTGTTGCGCGGCCTCACCTGGGTATCATCCACGCCGGTCGACAGCCAAAGCGGCGGGGCATCGGCTCGAACGAAATTGACCGGCTGCGTCATGTCAGGGGCATGATAAGAACCAAAGCTGTTCTTGGTCGTCTCGCTATCAAACGGGTAAAAATCATAAGGCCCGGCCAAAGCGGCCACGCCTTTGATAAAGTCGGGCGTCTTGCCGAGCCGCCCCAGCCATTGCCGGTCAAGTGCCAGCATCGCGACATTATACGCGCCTGCCGACTGACCCGACAGAAATATCCGTTCCGGATCGCCGCCGTGACCCGCAATATTGTCATGTACCCAGGCAACCGCTTTGGCACTATCCTCCAGAAATCCGGGGAACTTGGTGTCAGGATAGAGCCGGTAGTCGGCCAGCACCGTCATATAACCGCGATGGGCCAATGCACGTCCGGCAAAGGCATATTCATCCTTCGACCCGTCGCGCCAGCCGCCGCCATAGATAAACACAACAACCGGCAACGGCTTGTCGGACGCCTTGGTCGGTGCCCAGATATTGAGGCCAAGGCCCAGCTCTTCATCATAGACCTGGCCACGCACCAACAGCTTTGCATCCTTGTCACCGGGAATGATATTGTTGACCATATCCAGCTGACGCGGACCGGGCTGCGAGAAAAACCAGTAGGCAAAACCAGCGATCGCAACCGCCACAACCCCGAAAGTGATAAGCCATTTCATTATATTGGGACCTTATTATTATTCTCAGCGCTTTAGCCAGCCGAGGAGGTGCTGGCAATGTTGCAGGGATTTGGCTCGCGGAGGTGGGGGTTTGCTTGGGGGAGGTGGGAGTTTGGTTTTGGGCCTCAAGCGCTGGGTGGGCACATCCGTGCTCTTGGCTACACGCCATAAGGCGCGGCTGCCGGTCTGCCTCGCCTCCGCTTGGCGTCGGTCCGTTGATACTCCTTGATATAGCGCTGATCCGACACACCGCGTCGGAAAGCCAATCGGGAGGATATCTGCGCAACGAAAGACCCAGAATGGGGATAATTATTCTGGAATACCAATATCTTCGTATCTAATCTAAAATTCTCAAAGGGGGGACTATGTTAAGATTCAAACCGTTCGTACTGCTGCTGGTTTTTTTGTGGGCCGGTTCAGCCAATGCTCAACATTCTACCGCGGCCTGTGAAGCTGCGGCTAAAAAGCTTTATGTAAAGGGTACAACCGAAGCTCAGCGCACCGCCGATTTCGAGATCTGGAGCAGTGCAAGCTGCATAGGTTTTCGGAAGGACAGGACAATTGCTTTTGATGAATTGAACAAGGGGAACGAAGACAAAGCGAGGTTGGTCTGGAAGAGCGAGGAAGAAGCATATAGCTCCAAGTGCCAGACAAGTGTAGAGAAAAGATGGATGGAAGGCGGCCCGAAATTCAGGCGGGAACAGAAAATGCCGGAATTGATGGATGCTTGTATGTCTCAGAGCAAAATGCTGAACACCACCAAACATTTCAAGCCAATTTATCGTGAAATAGCAGAAACAGGAAAATCAGTTCCACATGTTCGCGCGATTTATGAGGCGCGGAAGGATGCGAAAAAGAAGGAAGAAGAGCTGTTCTTTAAGGAGGTGACTGTCCACGAAAGCGACTGTGTCCAGTGGCGGCAACGCAATGCTGACTTAGACTGGAGTCAGGCAAAAAATTGTCCCAAATCCAACAATGAAATCGCATATGCCGAACCAAAGACTGAAGAGGAGTATCAGTCATTGCTGGTCAAACATGATCTGGTGCGCCAACGGTTTGACCGGGATTTGAAAGCCCATGCGGGAGCATGTACAGGCTGGGGCAGGAAGCATGATTTTTCTGATGCCGAAATAGAGCGCAGATGCCTTCTCGCTTCCTAGTTGACACCCGCTTCGAACCGCGACGGGCATCCCGACCCACAAAAGGTAAAAAATAGGGTCAAGCTTGGCAATCCCGGATACCTGCCAGTGGTGTCTCCTAGAGAACTCGAATCTCTGACCCCATCACTACGAATTATGCTCCAGGATTCTTGGGACAGTGTTCCCTCTGCCCCGATCCATTGGCCCTCTCGGTCTCATCCGATATGTTTTCGAAGCATGGGATGTACGACGGGTGAGCTCCCACTTTGGATTTCCCCCATGACCTTAAAACCGTGACGTTCATAAAATGCAATGTTGCGCGGATTGGATGAATCGAGATAGGCAGGCAATCCGGCCTCATCGCAGTGATCGAGCGCCTTTTTCATGAGCGCCGAGCCCAATCCTTGATTCGCTTCCGCTGGATCGACACCGATTAAAGGCAGGTACCAGCAAGGCTCGTCACGAGGATGATAGCGCCCCATTTCGCCAAAGACTGCGGCAATATCTTCATAGAGTTCGGGCGCAACAACTTTGCGCAGTGCGGCCGTCATCCTGTCGTTGTCAGATTCAACGTCTGGAGGCAACCAAAGCGCCACTGCTTTTGCATTACGTGCAATATAAGCAGTTCTGTTCTCGAATGAGGCGCCAGCGAAAGCTTCAAAGACCTCGGGCATTGTAGCAAGATAGTCAGCGGCGTCAGGCACCATCCAACGCATCATCGGGTCAGCAGCAAAGCTGAGCACGACCGAGTGTTTTGCCCGTTCACGATCTTCCTCGCCTGCACAAACAACATCAGAGCTAACCACAGTAACTCTCCTTGCTGCCCAATGCGGGAATGATCAATATGTCCCTTGTTGCCTCAAAGTGCATCCCAATGCGGATGCCAGCCTTTGCGCGGAAGCCCTCACCGTTCCTGTTCATCCACCCAGTTTTTAAGTAGATTATACGCTATCGCAAAGGGCGGCGGTGCAATGAATGGTGCGTCGGGATCGCCATTCATCGCGGCTTTCACTTCATCGAGCGAGAACCATGCGGCTTCCTCAATTTCTTCCTCGTCCAGTGTCAATGTCGGATCATCGGTGACGCTGGTGCAGGCCATCATCAGTGATGACGGAAAGGGCCAGGGCTGGCTGGCTATGTAGCGGACATTGCGGACCTTGATGCCCGCTTCTTCCCACAGCTCTCGTGCCACTCCGCCTTCGATGCTCTCGCCCGGTTCGATAAAACCGGCGAGCGCGGAAAAACGCTTGGGCGGAAAGCGGGGCTGCCGGCCGAGCAGGATTTTGCCTTCACATTCCGCCAGCATGATCGCCACAGGATCGGTGCGCGGAAAATGTTCGGCGCCGCAGCCGTCCTTTTCCTTGTCGCATTGGCGTGCCCAGCCACCCTTGCGGGATTCCGTCGGCCGTCCGCAATTGGCGCAAAACCGGTGACGGGCGTGCCAGTCCACCAGGCTGCGCGCCGTTGCATAAATGGCGGCCTGCTCGGGTGGCAAGACGCCCAATGACTGCCACAATCGCGGGTCAGCAGTGGGCATGGCGCTGCCGGCGCCATTAAGCTCCGCAAAACAGGGTGTGTCTCCGTCCATGCCAAGGAGCAGCAGGTCATTGTCCGGCGAGGCTTCGTAAAGCGGTCCCCAGGCGAGATCGCCCATGGCGTCAAAAACGGGGCTCAAACCATCGAGCTTCAGCAATCGCGCGTTGGGGCGCATCATCGCTTCTTTAAGCCGTTCCGGATTCACCCGGACCTGATCCGCACGGTCCATGGTTCCGCCAGCAAAGGTCGGGATGATGGCGCTTAGGTCGGTCGTCATGATCGGACTGACGCTATTGCTCACGGGCTGGTTTTTCCTGCGCCTGCGGACATTTGCTGCATCAGGTCGGCATAGACATATTTCGGAAATTCCGACTGGAACGGATAGGTGTTGGAAGGCATGTACTGCGTATACCCGCCGGCACGGAACCCATTGCCGGTATCAACAAAGGCCGATGTGCCGGCAGCGCCGCCCCAGCCAAAGGTTCCTGCGGGACTTGCCGTCGTACCCAGACCAGCGCGCCCGCCTGCGCCAAAGCCATGATTGGCAACCCATGTGCCTTTCATGTCGGCGCCTTCCGGCAGCAGGTTGGACATGCCAAGCTTGGCCGTTTCCGGCTGCATGATTGCGGTGCCTTTGTACGTGCCGAAGCCGAGCAGCATGGCGAGAAACTTGTCATAATCCGCCGCTGATCCGACCAGTCCGGCGCCGCCAAAGGCAAAGGCTGGCTTGTCGAGATAGATGCTGTTTGCCGCCGGATCGATCGGGATCAGGGTGCCGCCAAGCGGCGCATAATTGTCGGTAAAGTCAGCCACCCGGTCAGCGGGAAGCTGAAAGAACGTATCCTTCATGCCCAGTGGATCGAACATGCGTTTCTGCAAAAATTCTTCCAGTGGCATGCCAGACGCGACTTGAACGACATAGCCAAGCAGGTCGATACTAACCGAATAGCTCCATTTTGTGCCAGGCTCATAGACCAGCGGCAAGGAAGCGAGATTTTTTGAAAAGGTCGCGATATCCGGCGTTGGTGGTCCGGGCTCCGTTCCGGGAAGCGGCATCCGGCTGACCACACCGGGCGTTATGCCCTCGGCGAAATAGGCTTTCCGGATTGGACCTTTGCTGATGATGTTATACCCCAGACCAGCAGTATGGGTCAGCAAATGGCGAATGGTGATCTGCGTTCGCGCCGGGACGGTCTCGTCAAGCGATCCCTCGGGATTCTGCAGAACCCGCATATCTGCAAATTCCGGCAGAATATCGGCGACCGGCTGGTCAAGTTTGAGCTGACCATCCTCGATAAGCATCATGATCGCCATGCCGGTGACAGGCTTGGTCTGCGAATAGAGCCGCCACAAGGTGTTCATATCAACCGGCTTTTCACCGCCCAATTTGTGGGTCCCGGCGGAAATCATCATCGGGTCAGACTGACCCATGCCGATGGCGGCAAGCATCCCGGCCACTTTCTTTTCCGCGACATAGTCATTGATAATCTTGGTCAGGCCGGGGAAAGGCGCGGCGGGCCGGGCCAGCGAACGTGCAATAGCTGCACCAGGTGTACCAGCCAGAAAGGCACCGGCGCCAATGGCCCCCAGAACTGATCGGCGGTTAAAGGCTGCAACTGTGGTTTTGTCCGCCGTCTTTTCAATTGTCATAGTCATTCCTTCAGTTTCCGTTTCACAGCCCAGTCCACCGCTTTGGCAAATAAGGTTGGCAGGCCTGCATCCTCTATCCCGTGTATCGGCCACCAGATCGCATCATCGAGTTGGGGGCCAGGTTCAGCTTTTCTATTATCACCCTTGTTAATAACGATTTTCTCGGTTTGATAAACCGCCAAATCAACCTCAAGCGAAAAATGGGTGAAGCTGTGCTGAACAACATTCTCGTGAAGCTGCCAATTGCCGTCCATTGGCGGCAGGCCATGGCCGTCTTTTCCCGCCGCCCAACCATCATCGGGTAGAGCGCGCATAGAACCCAGCATTCCCTTCGCCGGGCGGGTGACGAGCAGCAGCTTCTCATCCCGTTCTATCCAGAAAAATCGTCCTTTGCGCAGCGGCTTGGCCTTTTTGGGCGGCTTGACCGGATAACGCTGCTGATCACCCTTCGCATAGGCGGCGCAATGGGCCTGCACCGGACAGATTTCGCATTTTGGTGCCTTGGCCGAGCAGATGCTCGCGCCGATATCCATACAGGCCTGCGCAAAATCTCCGGCACTATCACGTGGTGTCCGGGCATCCGGCGTCAGGGCATCCATGGCAATTCTAATATCCGCCTTGCCCTTTGGCAGCGGCGTGTCGATTGCAAAAAGCCGTGCGACGAGTCGTTCGATATTGGCATCGACAACCACTGCCCGCTGACCAAAGGCAATCGCGGCGATCGCCGCCGCTGTATAGGCACCGATTCCGGGTAGCTTGAGCAATTCCTTTTCCTCAGAAGGAAATATGCCGCTCAAATTATCACACACATAGCAGGCACATTTATGCAGGTTCCGCGCCCGTGCATAATAGCCCAGCCCGGCCCATGCGGCGAGCACGTCTGCCTCGTCCGCAGCGGCTAAATCCGCGACCGTCGGCCAGCGCTTGGTAAACTTCTGAAAATAGGCGATAACGGCTGCGACGGTGGTCTGCTGCAACATCACTTCAGACAACCAGACATGATAAGGATCCGGCAAGCGACCCGCCGCCGACAGCTCAGGCGGCACCCGCCAGGGCAGATTGCGAGCGTTATCCACATAATGTGCACTGATTTTGGCGGTGATATTCTGCGCTTTACCGGTTATTTTGTCGACGCCCATAGGGTGCCTATGCCATGATGGCTTGTGATGGCGAAGGAAAATAATCCGAACAGCGAGAAGCCGAAGCGCAAGGGCGCCAAGCGCACGGCCGGCGCTAGAAAATTCAGCAAGTATCAGCGCCCGCGCGGCGGTGAAGCGCGCAGCATTTCTGATCTGATGCCGGAAATCGGCCGCGCTGCCTTTCGCCGCTATGGTTTCATCCAAAGTTCAGTCGTGAGCCGCTGGCCGGAGATAGTCGGAGAGCGTTATGCGGACGTCTCCCTGCCCGAATCAATCCGCTTTCCCCGCGGTGAAAAAGAAAGCGGCACGCTTCATTTGCTGGTTTCCGGTGCCCATTCGACCTTGATGCAACATATTACACCCGAGATTATCGAGCGGGTGAACCGCTTTTTCGGCTATGGCGCGATTAGTCAGGTGCGATTCAGGCAGGGACCGGTAAATCCACCTAAAGATATTGAAAAACAAAGAGAAAGGCGTGTGGCACCTCCGCCATCACTAAAGCCCGCACCGATAGAATTGGGCGACAGCCTGCGCGATATTGGTGACCCGGAATTGAACAGGGTGCTGGAATCATTGGCCACAGCTATTGCCAAGTCGGAAGGCGCTCCGCAAATAGAGGAACCACAGCCTATTGCCATCGTGGGAAAAATCGGCGGCGGCGTGAAGCGCCAACCGAATGAAGACGGGCCGGCAGAGAGAAGGCCAGAAGGAAAAAAGGACGAGTAATGAAATTCGCAAGCGCGTATCTTGCTTTGGCAACCCTCGGAACAGCGGTTCTGGCCTCGGCGCCCGTAGCCGCCCAGTCACAGACAACACAGACGGATTGGACCCAGCGGATCACGATGTCCGAAAAAGGCGGGCATGTAATGGGCAATCCCCTCGCTTTGCATCAACTGGCCGAATATATGAGCTATACCTGCAACCACTGTGCGAATTTCGAAGCGCAGTCTCATGATCCGCTAAAATCAGGCTTCATCCGGAAAGGCCATATCAGCTTTGAAGTCCGCAATCTGGTTCTCAACCCGATTGATCTGACAGCGGCGATGCTTGCGCGCTGCGGAGGGCGTACGAAATTTTTTGGCAATCACCGGGCGATACTGACGTCTCAGGCAAGCTGGATGCAGACTTTTCAATCTTCCTCGCCCGCTGTGATGAAATCATTGAACGAAGGCACTGTTCCCGAACGGCTCAAGAAAATTGCCAAAGCAGCCGACTTTTACGGCCTGATGCAGAAACGCGGTTATTCAAAGGATCAGGTCAATAGCTGCCTTGCCGACAAACAGGCACAGGATAAAATTTTGGCCATGACCAAATATGCCACTGGAACATTGAAGCTGACCGGAACGCCCAGCTTTACGTTGAACGATCAACCTATCGACAAGGTTCACAGTTGGGCACGCTTGCGGCCTGCCCTGCTCGCCCTCCCTGAATGAATGAAACATCTTATAGAAATAACAGGAATATCTAACATGTCTAAATCACTCTATCTGGCTCCTATTGCTCTCGCACTTGCGCTTACCGGATGCGGCGGCGCTGCGGAAACCGCCGAGGGCGGAGCAACATCTGGCGAAGCCATTGCGGCCGTCGCTGCACCGGATGGCCAAAAATGGTCGGAAACCGTCGCACAGACTGAAGCTGGCGGTTATGTGATGGGCAATCCTGATGCGCCCATTAAACTGGTCGAATATATGTCGATCACCTGTTCGCATTGCGCCACTTTTGGCGAAGAAGCGTTTAATACGATCCGCGATGAATATGTTGAATCAGGACGGGTAAGCTTCGAAATCCGCAATTTCGTTCGCGATCCGCTGGATCTGACCGCCGCGATCCTGTCCCGTTGCGGCGGTGAAGGTCCGTTTTTCGCATTGACCAAACAGGCGCTAAGCAACCAGGGTCCAATGTTTGAAAAGGCTCAGGCCATGGGTGACGCGACGTATCAAAGTGTATTGTCTCAGGAACCGAATGTGCGTTTTGTCAGCTTGGCCGAACAGCTCGATCTGATCAGCTATTTCCAGCAGCGCGGGGTTTCTGCGGATCAGGCCAAAGCCTGCCTCAGTGAAACGGCGACCGCTGAAAAACTTATGGCGGACACACAGACAGCGGTACAGGATTTTGACATCCAGGGTACACCGACCTTCCTGATCAACGGTCAGAAGATCGACGGCACGAGCTGGAACATGGTAGAAACAAGATTGAAAGAAGCAGGCGCCCGGTAAGCGCCTGTTATCGCTTGGGGGAAGCGAGTTTGATGCGAGTGAATGATAACAGCCAAGCGGGGCAACCTGCGTGCAAATAAAGAAGCTCAAACTTTCGGGCTTTAAAAGCTTTGTCGATCCCACCGAGCTGCGCGTTGAAAAAGGGCTGACCGGTGTGGTCGGCCCCAACGGCTGTGGTAAATCAAACCTTCTGGAAGCGATCCGGTGGGTCATGGGCGAAAACTCGCCCAAGTCGATGCGTGGCGGCGGCATGGAAGATGTTATCTTTGCCGGTACGGATCAGCGGCCACAGCGCCAATTTGCCGAAGTTGCTTTGCATGCCGAACGTGAAACGAATGACGTGTCATCGCTCCATGTCGGCGACAATGATAGCGAGCTGGAAATTGTCCGCCGTATTGAACGCGGTGCTGGCTCTGCCTATCGGGCAAACGGCGTTGACGTTCGTGCCAAGGATGTTGCGCTGATTTTTGCAGATGCCGCAACCGGCGCGCATAGTCCGGCCCTGGTCAGTCAAGGCAAGATCAGCAATGTGATCTCCTCAAAACCCACCGACCGGCGCGAAATGCTGGAAGAGGCGGCCGGCATTTCCGGGCTGCATGTCCGGCGTAAGGATGCCGAGCAGAAATTGCGGGCCGCCGAAAAAAATCTGGCGCGCCTCGACGACATATTAGGCGATATGGAACAGCGTGCCTCCGCCCTGCGCCGACAGGCCAAACAGGCAGAGCGCTACAAGAAACTGAGCGGTCAGATTACCACTGTTGAAGCGCGCCTGATCTTCGCCCGCTGGAAAGAAGCAGCAGCAGCAGCCGATGCCGCCAAAGCAGAAGCGGAAGCGGCGGAAGCCAAGGTCAATACGGCGCAGAACGCACAGCAATCGGCGGTACAGGCGCAAAATGAAAGCGCCAGGACACTGGGTTTGCTGCGCGCCGATCTTACCAAGGCGCGCGAAGAAGCCAGTGAATCCAGCCACCGCCTGCTCTCGCTGACCAACGAGCGGGACAATCTGAAATCACGGCTGCTCGACCTGCAGGCGCAGGCACAGCGGATCAAGGATGATAACGCGCGCGAGGATCAATTGACCCGCGATGCGATGGAGGCCTTGTCGCGGCTCGAGCAAGACGAAAAACAGCTGTCCGCCGAACTCGTCACATTGGAGGCAGAACGCCCCGAGCTTGAAAAACAGGCCGAAAGAGCCGAGCGTGCTGCCAGCGACAGCGAAGTGGAACTCGCCAAAGCTGTAGCCGAGGAAGCCCGGATACAGGCCGAGATCAAGGTCGCCAATGCCGCCCTGGAAGCCGCCGAGACCCGTCATAACCGGTTGGCTGTGGAGCTCGACCGGCTGGCGGAAGAGCGTGCCGAAATGGGTGACGAGGCCGAACTGGAAAAGGCTTTTGCCGACGCTGTGGCGGCGCGAGAAGCGGCCCAGAAAAAAGCGGACGGCAGCGGGTCGCAAATTGCACAGCACGAGGCCCAGCGGCTGACCGCCAGCGAAGCGCGCGATGAAGCGGAATCCGCGCTGGCGACGATGAAAGCCGAACTGGCCGGCCTCTCATCCGAACATAGTGCTTTGGAACGGGAACTGTCCAAGGGCGAGAGCGACCACAAGGCCATTGATCAGGTGAAGGCAGCGCCGGGCTATGAGCGCGCATTGGCCGCCGCTCTGGGAGACGATTTGCTGGCTTCCATAGGTGAAGACGGCGACCGGTTCTGGGGCGGCGGAAATGCTTCTGCACCGGCAAAAGCCCCCGGCGGAACCGAGACATTGCTTGATCACGTCCAAGCTCCCAAAGAACTGCACAGCCGCCTTTCACAAATTTTCGTTGCCGACAGTGACGCCAACCAGTCGCTTGCCGTCGGCCAGAGACTGGTCACCAAATCAGGAGCCTTGCGCCGCTGGGACGGTTTTGTCGCCCGCGATGATGGCAATGCCAGCGCCGAGCGACTGGTGCGCGCCAATCGCCTGACCGAACTGACAGGCTTGCTCGAACCGGCCGAAGCGAAAGTTGCAGCAGGCGAAACGGCATTGCACAGCAGGCAGGAAGCCATTGCCACCGCCGAAGAGCAGCTTGCCGAAGCGCGGGTCGCCCGGCGCGAGGCAGAGGATTTGCTGCGCCAGGCGCTGCGCGAAGCCGATCAGGCGGAAGAAGCGCTCGGTTGGCTGCAAAAGCGCACGGCCAGTCTTTCGGAGCGGGAAGCAGCCCTGAAAGAAGAGGCGGCAACCGCTAAGACGGAGCTGGAAACAGCCCGGCAGGAACGCACCAGTCAGCCGGATGGTGCCGCACAGGAAAGCGCGCGTGCGGCCCTTCAGGATCAGCGCGAGGCCGCGCGGCAGCAGGTCATGTCTTCGCAGGCCGCCTTGTCCGGACTGGATCAGAAGCTCGCGCAGGTGAAGGAACAAAAGGCCGTCGCCGCTGCTCAGATCAAATCCTGGCAGGATCGCTCCAGCGAGGCCGCCACCCGGATGGCGGAAATGGCCAAACGTGCGCATGCAATTGAGGCAGAAGTCGAAAAGCTGGCAGACCGCCCACGCGTCATCGAAGTCGAGGTGGCCAAGCTGCAGGAACAGCAGGATGCCCTGAACGCCGTCGTCGCTGAAAAAGACGCAGCGCAGCAAACGGCTGAACTGGCGCAGCGCGATCATGAAGACCGGTTAAACGCCACCAGCGAGGCGCTCAGCCAGGCGCGCGAGGAACGCGCAGGAGCGAAGGCACGGGCCGAAAATCAGGACCTGCGCCGCGTGGAAATGGGCCGGATTTCCGGAGAGAAATTTGA
Organism: uncultured Sphingomonadaceae bacterium; assembly: GCA_947493955.1. Classification (GTDB taxonomy): domain Bacteria; phylum Pseudomonadota; class Alphaproteobacteria; order Sphingomonadales; family Sphingomonadaceae; genus Parasphingorhabdus. The sequence continues at coordinate 33,008 of CANLSQ010000003.1, read as the reverse complement.
ATGTCCGCCGCAGATGCTATCCGAAAAATGCGAATTTGATGAAGCGACGGTCGGCGGTGCTGAACTGGAATCGGCAGAACTGGAAAGACTGACGCTCAGCCGGGAGCGGATCGGCCCGGTCAATCTGGTCGCCGCCGATGAGCTGGAAGAGCTGGAAACCGAATGGGAAAAATCGACCAAGGAAAGCGAAGAGCTGAACGAGGCGATTAACCAGCTGCGCGGCTCCATCGGCAGCCTCAATCGCGAAGGGCGGCAACGGCTGCTCGCAGCATTTGAAGAAGTGGACCAGCATTTCCAGCGGCTGTTCACGACCCTGTTTGACGGCGGCAAGGCGCATCTGGAACTGGTGGATAGTGATGATCCGCTCGAAGCCGGTCTGGAAATCATGGCACAGCCACCGGGCAAGAAGCTGACATCGCTGACCCTGCTATCAGGCGGCGAGCAGGCACTGACCGCTGTGGCCCTGATTTTTGGCCTGTTCCTGACAAACCCCGCGCCCATCTGCGTGCTCGACGAGGTCGACGCGCCGCTGGATGATGCGAATATCGAACGCTTTTGCGACCTGCTCGACAAGATGGTCGCGGAAACCAACACGCGTTATCTGATCGTGACCCATAATGCAGTGACCATGAGCCGCATGCACCGGCTGTTCGGTGTCACGATGATTGAACGCGGAGTATCGCAGCTGGTATCGGTGGATCTGGATGCTGCGGAAGAGTTACTGGCGGCGGAGTGAGGGTAGCGCGGCGTCCGCCTTGGGCACAAAAGCGGACGTTAGCTCTAAAAGGGTGATTCTCCACTGGCTTTGTTCGACAACCCGGTTCGGATACGACTGCTTCGCCACTGCCGCCAACCGATGACCAGTCCGACAAGAAAAATGATCGCGCAACCGACCAGAATCCAAAGGAACATGCTTTCCAGCACCATCGCAAATGCAAGGTTATCAACGTTGCCCGTCTTCCAAAACACCCATTCACTGGCAATTTCGGTTGCAAGCAGTGAACTGCCCGTCTCCAGCACCACAATGCCATCGCCAGTAGCCGGATCAAAACGAACAGCCGTATTGATCGCCGGTTCATTATTTCCGTCATGACCGACGATGAAACCGTCCTGATTGTTAGGCGCGTATAGCATCACACCCAATCCCCAGACATCAGCTCCCATCGATGTGGCGTGAGATGATGCCATTGCGGTCAGCGTTGCTTGAGACAACACCGATTGGGAACCGCTGGGTGATTGAACTGCCACAAATTTTGCCATGTCGGTCGGGGATGTGAACAGCGAAGTCGCGCCTAGGGCGGTATACCAACGAAATGGCTCGGTCTTGCCGGTCGTGGTGAAATTTTCCGCGAGTCCCCATGCGATCGCCTCGTCATGGTCGAATGTTGTTCGCGCCATGCCCAGCGGTTCGAATATGCGCTGTTTCATATGATCTGCGAATGACAGGCCTGAGACTTCCTCGATGACGAGTTGCAGCATAGTGTAACCGCCGCCGGAATATTTCCACTCCGCCCCCGGTTCACCGCCGACTTTGACGATGCCACTCTTGCCTGGTGAGGCGTCTTCGGCACGGGTGAGAGATTCCTCAAGCGTCTGCACATCCTTAGGCGTATCGAACCCGTCATAGCCGAGCCTGTCATCAAGACCCCCGGTATGACTTAGTAATCGGCCAATCGTGACACCCGAATGATCAAAATCGCTGTCGGGCAATTTCCAGCGTGTCAGATATTTCGAAACAGGTGCATTGAGCTCAACCAGACCATCCTCCACCAGCACCATCACGCCCCAGGCCGTGAGCCACTTGCCCAGCGAAGCGACCTGGTAAATCGAATTTTCATCGACTGGTTCGCCAGATGAGACGGAGAAATGGTCGGCCACCTTTCCTTTTTCGATCAAAGCGAACCCGAGATTGCCGTGATGTTCGGCAGCGACTTTATCGCGAACGGGTCCAACAAAATCTTCGGAGGCGGCTGAATCCGTAATCGGTGTCTTCCACCATCCTTCGCTGGTGCCGATAAAGACAGTTCCTGTCCACAAGGCCATGGTCAGGACTGTCGCCAAAATGGTCATCAGAATTCTCGTCATTGGCGTTGTTCCTTTCATTTTCATATATATTTTGGAATGCGTTTTCAGACTTGGTCACTGGCGATCAGGGTTACCGCTGCAATGATGTAGAGACCGGCAGTCAATATGCTGCCGAGCGAGCGCAAATGATTGAGTCTGGTCCAAACCCGACCATATTCTTGCCAATAGGCAAGCGAGTCAGCTGTCTTGTAATCCAAGCTGTCGAGTTTGTTGTTCATCGGCACATTACCAAACATCGTCATCAACAAGACCGAAGGGACAAATACCGTCGGTGCCAAAATCATCACCACCAAGGCGGGGCCCGAAAACACGAATATTGAATAGACACCGAAAGCGATTGAAAAGACCGGAATGGTCATTATTCCAGCAACAAACTGGGTTTTGATGACGGTGCGATTGATCTGCTGCATCGCTTCCATTCCGCCAGCCGGCTCCGTGCGAAGCAGCCCCGACATGATGAATTCCGAAAAGGCAGAAAATACACCGCCGACCACTGCACTCCAAAGAGCCAGGAAAAGACAGAAATATAGGGGCCATTCGTAGGTCATGGAATTGATACCTTCGGGTTGAGTTATCAGGATTACTTGCTTGAGAAATTTCGCGGTCCGTCAGAGAAAGATTGGGCAGAATTCAATCTGCTCAAGCCGCAGTTTTCCAGGTTCCGGATGCGGCAATCTCGCGTGCATAATCGGCGAAATCCTTGGGCGTCCGGCCAAGCGCGCGTTCCACTCCGTTGGTCAGATGCGCATTTCGCCCGTCGAGGATTGTCGAGAAGAGATAATCCAGTATCCAGACCACATCTTTCGGTGCGCCGGAATTAGTGATCTCTGCGATAAAAGCTTCATGCGGAATATCGACATAGTCGATCTGGCGTCCCGTCGCCCGGGACAGATCAGTAGCCACATCTGCCATGGTCATCAGCCTTGGTCCGGTGACCTCATAGATTTGCCCGCCATGGCCCGCTTCAGTCAGCGCCGCAACGGCGACATCGGCGATATCATCAGCGTCGATATAGGGTTCAGGCGTGTCGCCTCCAGGCAAGGTGATCCTACCGTCCAGCACCATGTCAATAAAGGCGCCTTCGGAGAAGTTCTGATTAAACCATGCTGCCCTGATAACCGTCCACTCAAGACCTGATTCCTCGACTATGTGCTCACAGGCTTGGGCTTCCGGTTCCCCGCGACCCGACAAGAGCACAAGCCGCTTGATGCCCGCCTGTTTGGCCTGGCTGACGAAAGCCTCTATTGCATCGGTCGCACCGGGCATGGCCAGATCCGGCACATAGGTAATATAAGCGGCGGTCACATCTTTGAGGCAAGCCTCCCAGCTCGTTTCATTGTCCCAATCGAACGGTGGACGGGCTGAACGGGATCCGATCCGGACAGCATGACCTTTCTGTTGCAAGCGTTCAGCCACGCGTCGACCTGTTTTTCCCGTACCGCCCAAAACAAGGGTGATGTTTTTCTTTTGGCGTTGGACGTGCATGGACTTGCTCCTTGTTTGATTTGTGCAAGTCGATGAATAAGGGGGGAGCGATTTTGACTCTTGCCCAATGATGCCAGTCTTTTGACAGTTCGCGCCAAAATGTCAGTTGGCAGCCACTCTTAAACGATATGAGCGCGGCGTTTGCCCGGCCCACCGCTTGAAGGCCCGCGTGAATCCGCTTTGCTCGGAGAAGCCGGTCAAAAATGCAATCTCAGCAAGGCTGTACTCCGTATCGCGAAGCAGCTGCTGGGCGAGTTCCTGCCTGGCCAGATCGACGAGCTTCTGAAAGGACTGCCCTCGATCTGAAAGCTGTCTCTGCAGCGTTCGAGCGCTCATACCCAGCTTTGACGCGATGAGTGAAAGCGTCGGAACGCCTTCACTGAGCAATTGCGCCACCGCCAGCCGAACGCGTTTCTCCAAGCTGTTCACATCTCCGAGCCTTGCTAGTTCTTGCTCCAGATGGTGGTCAAAGAACTTCGCGATGGTTTCGTCACCCAGTTTGTTGGGAGCGCCCAGACTCTCTTCGCTAACCAGCAGAGCGTCGCGACCCGATTCAAAATGTACCGGACATCCAAAATGGGCAGCATAGACCGAAGGATCACCTCTTGGGCTGTGTTTAAAGAAAACCGCTTGCGGGATGAAGGGGGCTGTGCTGACTTCCTGGCTGATGGCTACAACCGCTGAAAGACTCGCCTCATTAGAGAGCAGCATACCAAGGCTCCCGTCGCCAGCTTTCTCAAGATTGTAAAACACTCCTTCTGCGCTCTGTTCAAGCGAGTAGGACTCAGCGTTGCCCAATACACGGCCATAGCGCTCTGATCTAAGGTATGAACCATGAAGGTTCGGCGCTGATTTCCATGCCAATCCGAACGCCCCGAACTCGTCACTACGCATGGCGGCGCCAATCCGCAGGGGCAATCGAAGACCGCCCGGATCCCTTTCAGCCAATGCGGCGAAGAATTCATAATAGTCCGTGGAAGACACCATCTGAGAGGGATCGATCGGACCATCGGCCGCCAGCCCCAATCCTTCAACCAAGTCCCGCGTCACGACTCCGTCGCTTGCCTGCCCGACGACCTTGTACACATATAGCGACGTAATCTGGCTCATAGTGCCGACTATATAATATCTTTCCAGTTCGCGGGAAGGGCAATCTCGAACAGAAAAGGTCAATCAATGCGATCAACTAATGCCCGCTGTCGGGATGAAGCGGGCACTAGAAAGACCACGAACATCCACTAATCCTCCAAAACCAACCGCGGCCCCGGCCCTTTCAACCCCACCCGATCCTCCGGATTATAAAGCTGGCATTTCTTCAGGCTCAGACATCCGCAACCAATGCATCCGTCGAGCCGGTCGCGCGTCCGTTCCAGTTCCGCAACTAAAGGCATTAGCCCCACCTTCAATCCCGTACCAAGCCCTCAAACAGTTTCGTGACGACTGCCGCGCAAGCACCGCATTGGACAATGCATCGTGCAAGATGATAAGTTGGTGTCGACTGTGGATAATGCCATCAGCGCATCGGTTAATGGGAGGGGTAATTCATTGCGTTCAAGACGGTCCTACCTGTTCTTCGCAATCATGGGCCTGTTGTTTCTGGCAATAGCGGTGGCGGGATTCGGTCCATCTTTTCTCTTTCCGCTTTTGGGTGGAAATTTTGATTTCCCTCCCGCTATTTTCGTTCATGCTGCCATTATGTTTGGCTGGCTTGGGTTGTTTATAGCGCAGGCCATGCTTGCCAGGGGTGGGCCGAGCCGGTGGCACAAATATCTCGGGACAGCATCTCTCATATTGTTCCTGTTGATAATGGCTTCCGGCGTTACGCTTTCTATTGCCAACTTTCTGGAAGACTTACCACAGCCGGTTGAGGCACGCCTGGACAGCATCTTTTTCCTGCAGTTGTGGACGTTCGTTTTGATACCATTATTCTATTGGCTCGGTTACCGGGAACGGCGGCGCTCTCCAGAGAAGCATATGCGTTATATGTTGCTGCTTACGTTTTTTCTTATCGAAGCAGCGGCCAGCCGGATAACCTTCCTGCCGGGATTGGCGGACGATGAGACCTTCATCTACGCCCAATATTTATATCTCGATGCGATGTTGATCCCGCTTTTCATCTATGACTGGAAGCAATTGGGGAGAATATCTCCAGCCACCTTCATCGGGTGCGGTATTTTATTCTTCTATCAATTCACTGCCATGGTTATGTGGGACAATGAGCAATGGCTCAAACTAGCCGATGCTCTAGACAACTGGCTTAGCGCTTACTGGCCGATATAGCGCCATCGGCAGGTGTGAGGTCGTCTCTCCGAATTCGCGCGTCTGGAGACCTTGCAAAAAACCATCGCCACAAGAATCGGCAGCCGCTAATGTCCGTTTTCGGGGTAGAGCGGACACGAGAAACCAATAACAGCCCCTAATCCTCCAAAACCAACCGCGGCCCCGGCCCTTTCAACCCCACCCGATCTTCGGGGTTATAGAGCTGGCATTTCTTCAGGCTCAGACATCCGCAACCAATGCACCCGTCGAGCCGGTCCCGCGTCCGCTCCAGCTCCGCAATCCGCGCATTGATTACCTTGCGCATCGCTTTGCTGATCCGGGTCCAGTCGGCTTGGGTTGGTGTGCGGCCATGCGGGAGGCTGGCCAGCTGGCGTTCAATCTCTCCGATACTCAGTCCCAGTTGCTGCGCGATCAGGACGAAGGACAGGCGCCTTATGTCGGACCGCAAGAACCGCCGCTGACCGCCGCTGGAGCGAAAGGGTTCGACCAGCCCCTTTTCCTCGTAGAAACGGATGGCCGAGACCGACAGGCCGGTCCGTGCGGCGAGGGCACCGATGGTCAGGGCTTTGGTTTCCGGCATGAATTTCCCTTTCAAAACAGACGTCAAAATAATCTCTTGACCTCAACTTAACTTGAGGTTGTACGAATCGCAAGTGAGGACAGAAAGATTGCTCTTGTGACTGGAAATGCCGGGAGAAAAAGCCCGGCGCGTCAGTGCCAGAGAAGAGCCATCCAACCTGTCCAGCCGTTTGAACAAGGGATCAAGATTGTGAAGTTAAACCAGGTAACCGTCGGATGTCTCGATTACGATGCGTCCGTCCAATTTTATCAGACGTTGGGCCTTGTCCAGATTGTCGATGCTCCGCCCCACTATGCGCGCTTTGAAACGGATAGTGGAGAGACTTTCTCAATCCACAAGGAGGATCAGGTCCACGAGCCCAGCGGGATGGTATATTTCGAAACCGACAGTCTCGACGCCGATGTCGCGGCTCTGGAGGCCAGGGGCATCGCCTTTGATACACAGCCCACGGATCAAAGCTGGGGCTGGCGCGAGGCGCGTCTGCGCGATCCGGCCGGCAACGCACTGTGCCTCTATTTTGGCGGCGACAATCGCCGCTTCCCGCCATGGCGAATTTCAAACAGCAACCAAGGAAAAGGATATGAAAAATGACAAAAGCAATATTGGAACATGTGAACCTGACCGTGAGCGACCCGCAGCGGTCCGCCGACCTGATGCGCGACCTTTTTGGATGGCATATCCGGTGGGAGGGGCCATCAATGTTGGGTGGCCACACGATCCACGTGGGGAGTGATGATCAATATCTCGCGCTCTACACGAATGAGAATGTGAAGGCTGCCGATCCCCAGTTTCGCAAGGGTGAACCGATGAACCATGTCGCGATGACCGTTGATGATCTGGATGCAGTCGAGGAAAAGGTGAAGGCTGCAGGCCTTGAGCCATTTGGCCATGACGACTATGACCCGGGCCGGCGGTTCTATTTCTTCGACTGGAACGGGATCGAATATGAGATTGTCAATTATGGCTGACGCATAGACCATGTCCGCCGCCCGTCTTTTGTTGTAACCTGTGGTGGCATAAAACCGAACCGGGCGGCGGAGACTGATCATGAGCTATAAATTTCTCGACATGCTGACAACTGACAGCGTCCGTGCTGCCCAGACGGAAAATGGTGCCCGTGAACAATGGGAGGATTTTTCCGGTGACCGCCGCTTTGATCATTTCGACGAGCGCGCCGCGGCCTTCATTGCCGCGCGCGACAGTTTCTATATGGCGAGCGTTTCGGAAAATGGCTGGCCCTATGTCCAGCATCGCGGCGGACCACCCGGGTTCCTGAAAGTGCTGGACGACAAGACGCTGGGCTTTGCCGACTATCGCGGCAATCGGCAATATATCAGCCTGGGCAATGTCCGGGCTGACGATCGCGTTGCCCTGTTCATGGTCGATTATCCGCGGCGCAAGCGATTGAAACTGCTCGCCCGGATGACCGTGCATGGCGTGGAGGATAATCCTGAACTGGCGGCACGGATCATCGATGCCGACTATCCCGGTCAGGTTGAGCGACTGATGACTCTGACACTGGAATCCTACGACTGGAACTGCCCGCAGCATATCATCCCGCGTTTCACCAAGGATATGGTCGACCTCGCCGCCAAGCCTTTGCAGGACGAAATCGCCCGGCTGACTGCCGAGAACGAAGAACTGCGGGCGCGTTTGGAAGGCTAAACGGCTAACATCACCGTCATCCCGGACTTGATCCGGGATCTCCCACGACAAGGCGCTTGATGAAGGAGATCCTGAAACAAGTTCAGGATGACGAATTACAGATCAGAAACGATTGACCGCTATCAAAGCGACGGGTTCACCAGCACCTTCTCGCCGGTGGCCTTCTTCTCATAGGCTTTGGCAATGTCCGGATCGATCATGTCCATCAGGCTGATCTCGCTCGAATAGTCGCTGTGGAAAATACCGTTGCGCTCGGCGACGGTGAACATGCGCATTTCCATCATGCGTTCCATACCAACTTCTTCGAGATGCGGGGTGAGCAGCCAGCCGCCGACGCCCCAATAGAGGCCATAGCCCGCACCAAGAATCGTGTCGCCCGTGTCGAGGCGGCCATAGATATAGACCTGTTTGTTGACGGTTGAACCATAGACGCTGAACTCTGCGCCGCGTTTGGCCGCAGCCTGTTCCATCGCGGTCAGGATGTAATTGGCCATCTTGCCGCCGCCAATGGCATCAAAGCCAAGGGTTGCACCGGTTTCGGCAAGCGCATCAACCAGCTTCGGCATGAAATCATCCTTGCTGCTGTCGAGCACATGACCCTCTGGCAGGCCAATATCGGTAAGGATCTTCTTCTGCGCATCCGAACGGACGATCGCGACCAACGGGATATTTTCCTTCAGGCAGAGTTTCGCAAGCATCTGGCCGAGATTGGAAGCGGCGGCGGTATGAACCAGCGCCTCATGGCCTTCCGCGCGCATGGTGTTGACGAAACCCTGCGCCGTCATCGGATTGACGAACAGGCTGGCGCCTTCTTTTGCGGGTGCACCTTCTGGAAGCGGCACACACATCATCGCTGGCATCACGCGGTGGGTGCGGTACATTTCGCCGCCGACAATCGTGACGGTCTTGCCGAGCAGTGCCTGCGCGGCATCCGATGCACCGGCCGCGACCACTTTGCCTGCGCCTTCATTGCCCGCCGCAAGCTTCTTGCCTTTGCGGCCAGCAAAGATCCGCATCATGGAAGGATCGATATCGGCAACCAGAGCCGGATGCCCGTCCACTTCCTCGCTGCGCACGGTATCCATATCCGCAGGGGCGGTTAGCAGGCCCAAGTCAGATGGGTTGATCGGCACGGCTTCCATTTGCACAACCACTTCATGGTCTGCCGGCTCCGGCACATTATAGGGCTCTACAGACAGCACCAGCTTGCCATCATCGGTTACCGTGGTGAAGAGTTGCTTTGCGTTGTCGATGCTCATTGGGAAATTCCTTGTTTATTTAGGGTTGGGTTTAAAAACTTTTGGATGCGTTCAGGGCGCTCATGCGCTCAGTGATGGTGAAAAACTCTTCCACGGTTTCGTCGATAATCTGTTTGGCAGTTTTTACTTCGTCAATCAAACCGGATGATTGTCCGGCCAGGCCAACAGCGGCCTCCATATCGCCGCCAAAATAGACGTCCAATATGCCCTTGAACGTATCGGGCGGCATCAGGCCATCTTCGTAGATTTTTGCGGTGCGCTCTGTCTTCAGGGCGCGGATGCAGGGCGTCGCTTTCTTGTTCAGGACATAGGTGCCGGTTTCCTTGGCATCCAGTATCGCCTGTTTGTAATTGTGATGCACCGGACTTTCCGCGCTGGACACAAACCGCGTGCCCATCTGGACCGCCTCCGCTCCCAGAGCAAAAGCCGCCGCCATGCCTTTGCCGTCCGCGATACCGCCAGCAGCGACCATCGGTATGTCGGATTGGCGGCGTATAGCCTGAAGCAAGACCAGAGTGGACACCTCTTCGGGATTCTTGAAACCGCCGCCTTCCGCGCCTTCGACTACCAGGCCATCAATACCGGCCTCGACACATTTCATCGCGGCATCGACGGTCGGTACAGCATGATAAACCGTAATCCCGGCTTCTTTGAGCGGACCGATAAATTTCGCCGGACTGCCCGCAGATGTCGTCACAAATTTCACGCCCGAACCGCAAATATGATCGAGAATCGCCGGATCTTTGAGAAACATGATCGGCAGGTTCACACCAAAGGGCGCATCGGTCAGGTCGCTCATCTTGGCGATCTCGGCCATGCAGTTTTCGGTCTCTCCCGATGAGGTTTCGATAATGCCGAGGCCACCGGCGTTGCAGACCGCAGAGGCAAGCTGCGAACGGGCGATCCAGCCCATGGGCGCCTGCACAATCGGGTATTTCGCACCGGTATGTTCAAGAAAACGGTTCATATATTGATCTTTCGTTTCGTGGATTTTGGCCGATCAGCCCATCGGATAGAGAATGTCTTTGGTTACTTTATCGACGGCCTTCATGACATCGTCGCTGAGCACCAGTTCGCTGGCGGCAAATATGTCGGGCAGCTGGTCTGTATGTGTAGCGCCGACGATAGTGGATGCGACAAAATCATGCTGCTTGGACCAGGCGGTGGCGAGCGTGACGGGCGCAATGCCGGCTTCCTCGGCTATCGCCATAAACCGCTTGGTCGACTCGATGCTTTTCTCGTTCACGAAACGCTGCGCCATTTTAAACTGGCGCTTGCCTTCCATTGCGAGATAGGCGGAAAAACGAGCACCTTCCGGTTTCGCGCCATCATTATATTTGCCGGACAGCACCCCGCCGGCAAGCGGTGAATAAGGGATCAGGCTCACGCCCTCTTTCTTGCACACCTGCGCCAGTTCATCTTCGAACCGGCGGTTGTTCATGCTGAAATTATTCTGGATCGTGCAATATCGCGTAACGCCGAGGCGTTCGGATGCTTCAAGCGATTTCATCAAGCCCCAGCTGGTTTCATTGGAACAGCCGATGGCCCGAATTTTACCGGCGCGGATTTGATCATCGAGCACTTCCATGGTTTCGTCATAGGCTGTGCCATGATCAGGCCAGTGGGTCTGGTACAGATCAATGTAATCAGTGCCGAGGCGTTTCAGGCTGTCATCCAGCGCCTTGACGATATTGTGGCGATCGAGCGCGGTATTGCCCTGACGCACCGCAGCCTGGAACCAGCCGCCGCTGGGCCCCGCCACCTTGGTCGCCAATATAATCGAATCGCGGTCTTTATCTTTCAGCCAGCGGCCGACAATATCTTCGGTGCGGCCAGAATATTCAAGCTTGGGCGGCACCGGATAGATTTCAGCCGTGTCGAAAAAATTGATCCCGGCATCCAGCGACTGGTCCATGATCTTGTGCGACATGGCTTCATCGGCGCCCGTGCCAAAAGTCATCGTGCCCATGCATATATCGGAAACATGCAGGGCACTCTTGCCAAGACGGCGTCGTTTCATTCAGGCTCTCCGGGATGATTTGTGTTTTTAACTATACGGTTAAAGATGCCAGAATCTACATAGGTTGCAAGAGGCAATGTAACCAAACCGGAAAGAGAAAGACTCTATCCGGCCTGCCCGAGTACCAGACAGGCGAGAAACATCAGGAAACCGGCAAAGCGATTGGACCGGAACTTGGCGAGCGCATCGTCGCCATCACTGCTGTTCAGCGTGCCGATCTGCCACAATAGATGCAGCGCCAGCGGAATCAGGGCGACCAGACCCAGAACCTGTGGCCGTATGATCCAGAATGCACCCACCCAACTGGCCAGTGCCAGGCAATAGAAAACCAGCACCCCGAAACGCACATTGTCACCCAGACGCAGCGCGCTGGAGCGGATACCGACCAGCGCATCATCCTCCCGGTCTTGCAGGGCATAGACGGTATCAAAACCGATCACCCAGAATATCGATCCGGCATAGAGGAGCAACATCGCCCATGAAAAACCGGGCTCTATCGCCAACCAGCCAACCAGCGCCCCCCATGAGAAAACCATGCCGAGCCAGGCCTGTGGCCACCACGTAATCCGCTTCATAAAGGGATAGCCTGCCACCAGGGCGAGGCTTCCCAGCGCCACAAGCTTGGCCGTCAGGTTCAGCTGAAGCCAGGTTGCCAATCCGATCAGGCACAAAATCCCCAGCCATATCCACGCCGCTTTCAACGATACCGCGCCGCTCGCCAATGGTCGTGAGCGGGTACGTTCCACCTGCTTGTCGAGGTCACGGTCGACAATATCGTTATAGACACAGCCTGCGCCGCGCATCGCAATAGAGCCCAAGAGCAACCAGAGCAGCAAGTCCCAACGCTGCACCGCACCACCTGCCAGGGCCACGCCCCAGGCGCAGGGCCAGAAGAGCAACCACCAGCCAATCGGGCGGTCGAGGCGGGCCAGCAACGCAAAGGGGCGTGCGGCAGCAGGCAGCAAGCCCATAAAGCCACGATATTCTGTATCGGGAACGGTTTCCGGTTGGGTTGACATATCTCGGCCTTAGAACATCGGTTGAAACTCGTCATCCTGAACTTGATTCAGGATCTCGCTTAAAACCGAAGTGATATCCAGATGCTGAAATAAATTCAGCATGACGAAGCTCTGGTTATATGTATAGAAAACCATATGCCCGCCACACCCGCCTATCCACCGCGCAGCGCGCCGCGTCTCTACGTTGATACGGAGCTCAGCGAGGGCGCGGAAATCCGGCTGGATGGCGGCCACGCACATTATCTGTTGAAAGTCATGCGCATCAAGCAGGGGCAAGCGGTAAAGCTGTTTGATGACCGGACGGGTGAATATCTCGCGCATGTCACCATGCTCGGCAAACGTGACCTGATATTGCTGATCGACGGTAAAACGCGGGAACGGGAAAATGTGCCGGATCTCTGGTTGCTGGCCGCCCCGGTCAAGAAGGATCGCTATAACTGGATTGCCGAAAAGGCCACGGAATTGGGCGTCGCCAAAATGATCCCTGTGCAGACCGAGCGAACGCAGAATGTGCAGATTAAGCCGGATAAGTTAAAAGCGCACATGGTCGAAGCTGCCGAACAATGCGAACGCACTGCACTGCCGGTGCTGGACGGATTGATCAGACTGGATGCGTTGCTTCAGGATTGGCCGGCAGACCGGCACCTGTTTTTCGCCGACGAACGCATATATGAAAGCGGAGAAGGCAGCTTCCGCAAGGCACTTGTCGCTCATGACGGCCCCGCTGCAATCTTGATTGGCCCGGAAGGCGGATTTTCCGATGCCGAGAATGAATTTATCCGCACCCTGCCCCAATCCGTACCGGTATCCCTCGGCCCTCGCATATTACGAGCCGATACCGCGGCCGTTGCCGCGATCAGCCTGTGGATGGCGGGACGCGGTGACTGGAATTGAAGTCGAAATATTGAATATGCTTTCTATTCAGTGGCTTAAGACTTATTTGACCAAATGTAAAATCTCGTTAGCAGGGCTTAACCGCGGGATATTTTTACCAAATATTCAGCATGTTCGCATAGACCCACACTATGTATCTGGGAACAGACCTTGGGCCAGAAAGGTTGGACCGCAGCGCATGGGCAATAAATCTATTGCGCCTGTTGCTTTGCCTTGCCGTGTTCATGCTCCTTGCCGGAGCCGCCCGGGCCCAGACAGTCAATACTTTCGTAAACCCGACTAACGGCACGATCAACGGCACAACCACCTGCGCAGCACCGCTGGTCAGAAATTTCTCTGTCGGTACGAGCTTTACCGTTTCAGATGTAGATATCGGCGTTTTTGCAACCCATACATGGCGCGGTGATATCCGCCTGACCCTCCAATCGCCAGCGGGTACGCGCGTGCAGCTTGTTAACGGGGATACCAACAATATCAACGGTAATAATTTCAACGTTCTGCTGAACGACAGCGGCACCCAAACCGTCAATACAGATGGCAATACGATTGCCCATTCCACCACCGCGCCGCCGCCTTTTGACAATGATTTCATTCCCAACAATCCGCTGTCTGCGTTTAACGGGGAAAATAGCCTTGGTACCTGGCGACTGGAAATTTGTGATCTTTTCCCGACGCAGGACGATGGCACGTTCCAGCATGCCGAGCTCTATCTGACCGAGCAACCGGCCAGTTTTGCAGACTTGTCGGTGAACAAGACGGTGAGCAACGCGACGCCCGCCAATGCGACCAACATCACCTATACTGTCTCCGTCACCAATGCCGCAGGGTCGACCGACAATGCGACCGGGGTCGTCGTGCAGGATACATTGCCGCTTGGTGTCACTTTTGTGAGCGCATCAGGATTTGGCAGCTATGATAGTGGCACGGGCATTTGGTCGGTTGGCTCTGTTCCAATTGGCCAAACCCGCACGTTGAACATCGTGGCGAACGTCACGGCAACATCGGGAGCCAGCGTAGTCAACGCGGCCGAGGTAACCGCATCATCCATCCTGGATTCGGATTCCACTCCCAATAACGGCAGCACCGGGGAAGATGACTATGATGAAGCCACTATCACGGTTTCGGGTACCAGAACTGCAGGTACGCCGCCCAATCTGGCCAGCATATGTCCGATTGCAAACCAGATAGTTTTTGACTGGGACAGCAATGCCTGGGCAGCAGGCTCATTGAACAACAGTTACAGCCTGACAGGAATCGGAACGATCAATTGGGCAGTCAGCTCACCCGGCGTTTTTGTGAACGATGCCGGTTTCGGGGGACAAAGCCCCAGCCTGGCCAATGCCAATAATGGCGGCTTTGCTGGAACGCAGCTTTCGCTGCACCAGTTTCTGGATTTCGCCAACCAGTCGCAGACGGCAACGACAGTTCTGACTCTGCCAACCGCGGTTCCGGGTTTGCAATTCACCGTTTTCGATATCGATTTTGCCGCCAATGACTTTGCCGATAAGCTGACGGTCGTCGGCAGCCTGAATGGAACCACCGTCTTGCCGACCCTCACCAACGGAGTCGCCAACTATGTTGTCGGTAATGTGGCGATCGGCGATGCCGGCTCTGGCGGCACGTCGGGAGACGGCAATGTTGTTGTTACCTTCCTTGCTCCGGTAGATACAATCACGATCATCTATGGCAATCATACCACGGCACCAGCCGTTCCCGATGGTCAGGCGATCGCCATTCATGACATTAATTTTTGTGCGCCGCAAACGACGCTCAGCGTCACCAAGATCAGCAGTGTGATCAGCGATCCCGTCAACGGTACCACCGACCCGAAATCCATTCCCGGTGCGACCATCCAATATTGCATATTGATTTCCAACGCCGGCAGCGCCACCGCCACGTCGATCAGCGCCACCGATACCATCCCGGCAAATCTGACCTATACGGCTGCGTCGATGCAAAGCGGGGCCAATTGTGGCTCGGCTTCAACCGCAGAAGATGATGACAATACGGGCGCGGACGAAAATGATCCCTTTGGCGCATCGATCAGCGGATCGATCCTTACTGCGACAGCCGCAAGCCTGGGACCGGCAGAAGGCTACGCTCTGACTTTTCAGGTCACCGTAGACTGATCACGGCAGATTAGGCAGGACGTTTCAAACGCACCAATATCTGATCCAGAGATGACAGGAATTTCGACCGGTCAGCTTTCGTGAAAGGTGGCGGGCCGCCGATATTCTCTGTCCCCATACCGGAGCGCAGGTCGGCCATGATCGCCCGCGTCGCAACCGCCCCGCCGATAGAGTCTGCGGTAAATGGCTTGCCATTGGGCGCAAGTACTTCCGATCCTGCCTTGATACAGCGATCAGCCAGCAGGATATCAGCGGTGATGACGACCGTCCCTTCAGATGCCCGCTCGGCAATATAATCATCAGCCGCATCAAAAGCATCGCTCACCACCACGCGGCTGACCAGCGGATGCACCGGAATCCGGAAATGGCTGTTGCTGACAATGATTACGGGCAGTTCGTGCCGATAAGCCACCCGGTAGATTTCGTCCTTTACCGGACAGGCATCTGCATCAACATATATTGGGATTGCGTTGGCCATAAGACGGTTTAGCCGTTTCTGGCCCCACCATCTTTTTTGCCTTCAAAAGGCCGCTTACCGCGATGAGGTTTTTTCTTCTTGCCGCCAAAATCCCCTTTGGGCCCGGATTTGCGGTCGCCTTTGAAATCGGACTTTTTCTTAAAGCCATCACCTTCACCCTTGGCATCGCGGCTGTCCGAAGATTTACGCTTCACATAGGGTTTGCCGCCGTCATCCGACTTGTTGCCATATTTTTTCTTGCCGCCGAAATCCCGGGCGTCGGACTTTCCACCGCCTGACTTACGGTCGCCGAATTTTTTTGCACCGAATTTCTTACCACCGAACTTTTTCTTGGCGTTGCTGTAGTCGCGGCCGCCACCGGCATTGTCACGGCGCCCGCCCTTGCGATTGCGCTTGGCCGCTTCGCGCGGGGTCCCTTCAAATTGCGTGATCGTGATATCGTCGGTGTCATCACCATTTGCGCGTTTCTCCGCGATGGCTTTGGTAAACTTGTCAACCACCCGGCGCGGTATCTCGAAAAGCGTATCATCACCATTGATCCGGATCGCGCCGATTTCGTTCTTGGTAATGTGGCCACGACGGCACAATACCGGTAATATCCAGCGGGCATCGGCACGTTGGTTGTGGCCGACATCCATCTTGAACCAGACGGTATCCTCAAATCCGGGACGCGGACCACCGGGCGCGGGCTTGGACTGCGCACCGCGGTCGAGCATCTGTTCCGGCGCCGGCATTTTTGCGCGATGTGACTGGACCAGCATGGCAGCGATTTCCTCTGGCGTTTTCTCCGCCATCAGGCGCTTCGCCAGTTCCTGATCATCCTCGTCCACTTCAACGGGCTGGAGCAATTTCTCCATCAACCGTTCAGCATCATTCTTGCGAATTTCCGCGCGCGTCGGCGCGTCTTTCCATTCTGCATTGATCTTGGCACCGCGCAGCATCGATTCAATCCGCTTGCGCCGCTGATAGGGCACCACCAATACCGCTGTTCCCTTCTTGCCTGCCCGGCCCGTCCGTCCGGAGCGGTGCTGCAACGTCTCTGCATCGCGGGGGATCTCCACATGGATCACCAGGCTAAGCGTCGGCAAGTCAAGGCCGCGTGCAGCAACATCGGTTGCCACACATACCCGCGCACGTTTGTCCCGCAGGGCTTGCATCGCCTGATTGCGCTCGCTTTGTGTATGCTCGCCGGAAAGCGCCACGGCGCTAAATCCGCGATCTACCAGGCTGGCGTGCAGGCGGCGGACACTTTCCCGGGTGGCGCAAAACAGCATGGCTGATTCCGCCTCGTAAAAACGCAGCAGGTTCACCACCGCATTTTCGGTATCGGCCGGCGCAACGGTAATCGCCTGATAGGCAATATCACCATGGCCGCGATCTTCGCCGACGGTAGAGATGCGCAGCGCATCCTGTTGGTACCTTTTTGCCAGCGCGACAATCGGTTTCGGCATGGTTGCAGAAAATAGCAAAGTCCGGCGGTCTTCGCTGGTCGCGTCGAGAATTTCTTCCAGATCTTCGCGAAAGCCCATGTCGAGCATTTCATCCGCCTCGTCGAGCACAGCCGCGCGCAACTTGCCGAGGTCAAGCGCACCGCGTTCGAGATGGTCGCGCAGACGGCCTGGCGTTCCGACAATCACGTGGGCACCGCGGCGTAGCGTCCGTCTTTCTTTGGAAGCATCCATCCCGCCAACACAGGTCGCAATCTGCACACCGGCTGGCTCATAGAGCCATTTGAGTTCCCGGCTGACCTGCAAGGCCAGCTCGCGCGTCGGTGCGATCACGAGAGCCAGCGGCTCCACCAGAAAGGGGAACCGGCCATTATCGTCCAGAAGCTGCGGTGCCATGGCCAGACCAAAGGCAACCGTTTTCCCCGAACCGGTCTGGGCAGACACAATAAGGTCGCGGCCTTCGGTTTCCGGTTCCAGCACAGCGGCCTGTACGGCTGTAGGTTTGGCATATTCGCGGTTTGCAAGCGCTTCAGCGAGAAGCGGAGATACTGAGGAGAAAGGCATGTTCATATTTCCGTGGCAAAGATTGAAAGCCGCGCGGAAATGCCAATCGCCTGCGGTCTGTAATGAATATCGGTTGTCTAAAGAGTTTGCGCAGCGGGATCATAGTGCCTGACCGGCAGCATGGCCACTCGCCCAAGCCCATTGAAAATTATAGCCCCCGAGCCAGCCGGTGACATCTACGGCCTCGCCAATAGCATAGAGTCCCGGCACTTGCCTAGCTTCCATATTTTTGGACGATAACTCGCCTGTGCTGATGCCCCCGGCGGTGACTTCCGCCTTGGCATAGCCCTCGGTGCCATTGGGCATGAAGCGCCAGTTCGACAATCGCCGAGACGCTTCTTCCAATTTGCGATCAGCAAGATTGCCCAGGTCGCCTGACAGTGCGATCCGCTCCAAAAGGGTTTCGGAAAGACGGGCTGGCAAATGCGCGTTTACAGCCCTGCTTAGAGTAAGACGGGGCGCTTCCCGCTTCAATTTCGTCAACCAGTCAGGCTTTAGGTCAGGCAGAAAGTCAACGCCAACCGGATCGCCGTGTCGCCAATAGGATGAAATTTGCAATATCGCTGGACCGGATAGTCCTTTGTGCGTGAACAACGCGGCTTCGCGAAAAGCGGTTTTGCCGCAACTTGCGACAATGGGCGCCGAGACACCGGATAGCGAACGGAACAGGGTTTCTTCACCGCCAAGAGTGAGCGGAACGAGAGCGGGGCGCGGTTCAACGACTTTCAGGCCGAACTGCCGCGCAATGTCATAAGCGAAGCTGGTTGCCCCCATTTTCGGGATCGAAGGCCCGCCGGTTGCAATAACCAGCGCAGGCGCGGTCGCCGCTTCACTGCCATAGTCAACCTGATAGGTGCCATCGCTGTGGCGGATGTCCGATACTGATTGACCCAGTGACAAAGTCACACTGTCATCAGGACATTCGTCCATCAGCATCGCTACGACCTGCTTTGCTGAACCGTCACAAAATAATTGTCCCAGAGTTTTCTCATGCCACGCGATGTTATGGCCGTTTACCAAGGCGATGAAATCTTGCGCAGTATAACGGCTAAGGGCCGACTTGGCGAAATGCCTGTTGGCCGAAAGATAACGGTCAGGTGCGGTATGAATATTGGTAAAATTGCAACGCCCACCACCGGAAATCAGGATCTTCTTGCCCGGCTGGTCCGCATGATCAATCAGCAGCACCTTGCGGCCCCGTTGGCCAGCAACAGCCGCGCACATCAGGCCAGCGCCGCCGGCACCAAGGATGATCGCGTCATAGGGGGTTGGGGATTTGGTCATTGGATGGGTGTATACTCGCTACAGCTGGAAAAAGGTTGCGAGTGCCGCCCGCTCCGGGCCCTTGCTTGCGCTGCGGGAATTTTCAGGCCGCCGATCCCCCGGATCGGCTCTGTTCCTGAAAATTGGTGGAGCCTAGCGGGATCGAACCGCTGACCTCTTCGCTGCCAGCGAAGCGCTCTCCCAGCTGAGCTAAGGCCCCTTATGCGGCGCGTTTAATCCAAGCGCGCCGCTTATTGCAAGCCCCAAATGGTGCCTGCACGCATCAAAATCAAGTTTCCCGATCAGGTTTCAGCGTTGTCGTCGTCGTCACCCTTGCCTTTGGTGACACCCAGGTCATCATCGCCGCCCAAATCGACTTCATTATCCGGTGAAGGCTCATCATCGTCGATGTTGATGTCCAGATCATCATCGGCCACTTCGTCTTCTTTTTTGGCGTCTTTCTTCGGCGCTTCTTCAAACGGCATGGGCTGTTTGGATTTCAGGCCGGGTTCCGGCGTCCACGTTTCACCACATTCGATGCAATTGACCGGGTCTTCTTTACCCAAATCGTAAAAACGTGTTCCGCATTTCGGGCAAGTTCTCTTCGTGCCCCATTCTGGCTTCACCATGGCTGGTTCCAAATCCTTATTTGTCAGTAATATATTATGACCGCTCGCAAGATTTACGGAATCGATCAATCAATTTGGCCGCGCCTTGCCATAGCTGAGCCGCGCTGTCAAAAGCCGTTTCACATCCTGAAACGAATCATGTGCAGTTCAACCGCATATGACCGCATAAAAAGCCCGTAAATGACCAGCAAACCGACAAATCAGACCATAGTGGAAGCCAAGCCTGCTTCATTCGCTCCCGGTGGCGCTTTAACGGGCCGCACAACGGTGCCGGGCGATAAATCCATTTCCCACCGCTCGCTGATTCTCTCCGCCCTTGCGGTCGGCAAGAGCCAGATTACCGGTCTGCTAGAGGGGGAAGATGTTCTGGCGACCGCCGCCGCATTGCGGGCCATGGGCGCCACCATCGAGAAAAAGGGCGACATCTGGACAGTGCACGGTGTCGGTGTTGGCGGATTAATGCAGCCAGATACCGCCATCGACCTCGGCAATAGCGGAACCTCCGTGCGCCTGCTTATGGGTCTGGTTGCCTCTCATGATATCAGCGTGACCTTCACCGGTGATGCCAGCCTTTCCAGGCGGCCAATGGGCCGGGTGATTGAGCCGCTGTCCGACATGGGCGCAGAATTTACCGCGCGGATGTCATCTGACGGCAAAGCGTGTCTGCCGCTTGCCGTGCGCGGTCTGTGCCCGGCGGTGCCGATCGAATACCGCCTGCCGGTGGCGTCAGCACAGGTCAAATCGGCGATCCTGCTCGCCGGATTAAATATGCCGGGTGTTACGCGCGTAATCGAACCGGTTCCCACCCGGGATCATAGCGAAACCATGCTGAAAGGCTTTGGCGCCGATCTGACGGTAGAGACAGACCAGGAGGGCAGCCGGATCATCTCGTTGACCGGTGAAGCCGAATTGTCACCGCAAAAGATCAAGGTGCCCGGAGATCCATCCTCTGCCGCTTTCCCGGTCGTGGCTGCTTTGCTGGTGCCGGGCTCGGATATCGTGGTCGAGAATGTCGGTATCAATCCAACCCGCGCTGGCCTGTTCACCATATTGCAGCAGATGGGCGGCGATATCAGCTTCAAGAAAAAACGTACCGTTGGCGGCGAGCCGGTTGCGGATATTCATGTGAAACACAGCAAGCTGGCCGGCATTGACGTGCCGGCAGAGGTCGCGCCCAGCATGATTGATGAATTTCCGGTCCTGTTTATCGCCGCTGCGCTGGCCGAAGGAACAACGACGACCAGCGGCCTGCATGAACTGCGCATCAAGGAATCCGATCGCCTCAGCCAGATGGCAGAAGGCCTGCGCGTCATTGGTGTCGAACCAACGGAAAAAGAAGATGGCCTGACCATTACCGGAAGCGGCGGTGAACCATTGCCTGGCGGCACCAACAAGTCTGCAATCGAGACAGCTCTTGACCACCGGATCGCGATGAGTTTCGCAGTGGCCGGTCTGGTCACCGATGCGGGTCTGACAATAGATGATATCACACCGGCCGAAACGAGCTTTCCCGGCTTTGCCGATCTCATGGAGGCATTGGCATCCTGATGCTCGGTGATTTTTCCGCCAACGTGATCGGCATATTGGGCAGCATATTGATTGTCTCGGCCTACGCCTACAACGTCTATGCCCGAAACGTGAACGCATTTATCTATAATGGCACCAACCTGATCGGCGCGCTTCTGCTCACCCTATCACTGATGGTGCATTTCAATCTCGCATCCCTGCTGCTTGAAATCGTCTGGATCGGCATCGCCTTGGGCGGCCTGTGGAAAGCCTATCAAGGGCGAACGGAGCAGCGGCCATGATCATCGCGGTCGATGGCCCTACGGCCTCAGGGAAAGGCACGATCTCCAAAGAGCTGGCGAAGCATTTTGCCCTGCCCTTTCTCGACACCGGCCTGCTCTATCGCGCGGTTGGCTGGACCCTGCGGGAACAGCGCGGAAATGCCGATAATCCGGATCATGCGCTCAAGGCGTGCATGTTTGATGGCGCATTGCTCAATGAGCCGGGCCTGCGCAGCGAAGCCGTCGGTGGTCTCGCCAGCCGTGTCTCGGTCCACCCCGAGGTCCGCCGTGCGCTGGACAAGCGGCAGAAAGATTTTGCCTATCAACCGGCGGGCGCCGTTCTGGATGGCCGCGATATCGGTACCGTGATCGCGCCGGATGCCGATGTGAAGCTGTTCGTCACAGCTTCATCGGAAGCTCGGGCCGTCCGCCGTTTCGAAGAAATGAAGCGCCGCGGCGAGAAGGTGAACTTTGATGATATCCTCGCTGATATCCTGAAACGCGACGAACGGGACCGCAGCCGTGTCACGGCGCCGCTCAAGCCCGCGGAAGATGCGGACTTGCTTGATACGACCGATTTGACTATAGGCGACGCCGTTCAACAGGCAATTGCCTTGGTGAATGCGAAGATAAGCCGCCGGCGCGACAAAGATCCGGCATAGCAAAAAGATAATGTGTCAGACGGAACGGTAAAGCACCGCTCCGGCTATGGCGCAGCTTTTGCTATTTGCGCCTCACTCTTCGTGTTGCCAGTTTATGGCCGTTTTCTGGGGGATATGGCTGTCACATGCGGTGCCAGTCATGTTTTGGTCCAAGACCAGCGGAACCAACCGCTTGGCCCGAAAAAATATCTGTTAAGGAACTCTTATATGGCCTCTACGGCATTTCCCAGTCGCGACGATTTCGCGGCACTTTTAAACGAATCAATTGGCGGTGAAGATCAAGGCTTTGAAGGCCGCGTGGTCAAAGGCACCGTTGTCGGCATCGAAAATGACATGGCTGTCATCGATGTGGGCTTGAAATCAGAAGGCCGTGTGGCGCTGCGCGAATTCGCCGCTCCCGGTCAAAAAGCTGACCTGAATGTTGGCGATGAAGTCGAAGTATATGTCGATCGCATCGAAAATGTGAACGGCGAAGCCATGCTGTCCCGCGATCGCGCACGCCGCGAAGCCAGCTGGGACAAGCTTGAAAAAGAATATGACGAAGGCAACCGCGTTGACGGTATTATCTTCGGACGCGTCAAAGGCGGCTTCACGGTTGATCTTGACGGCGCCGTAGCCTTCCTGCCCGGCAGTCAGGTTGATGTCCGCCCCGTGCGCGACGTAACGCCGCTGATGGACATTTCACAGCCTTTCCAGATCCTGAAGATGGACCGCAAGCGTGGCAACATCGTTGTATCACGCCGCGCGATCCTCGAAGAGACGCGCGCAGAACAGCGCAGCGGACTTATTGAGTCTCTGGCTGAAGGTCAGGTTACCGAAGGCGTTGTGAAAAACATCACCGATTATGGTGCCTTTGTTGACCTGGGCGGCATTGACGGCCTGCTCCACGTCACCGATCTTAGCTACAAGCGGGTCAATCACCCGAACGAGATGATCAACATCGGCGATACGCTGAAAGTCCAGATCATCAAGATCAACAAAGACACGCAGCGTATCTCGCTTGGCATGAAACAGCTTGAAAGCGATCCTTGGGATGCCGCTTCCGAGAAATATGCCGTTGGCACAAAACTGACCGGTTCGGTTACCAACATCACCGAATATGGTGCGTTTGTTGAGCTGGAAGCCGGCATTGAAGGTCTTGTCCACGTTTCCGAAATGAGCTGGACCAAGAAAAACGTACATCCTGGCAAAATCGTCTCCACCTCTCAGGAAGTGGATGTGATCGTTCTGGAAGTCGATACAGAGAAACGCCGCATTTCGCTGGGCCTCAAACAGGCTCAATCCAACCCGTGGACCGACTTTGCCGATACACATCCCGTTGGCAGCACGGTTCAAGGCGAAGTCAAGAACGCCACCGAATTCGGTCTGTTCATCGGCCTTGAAGGCGACGTTGACGGCATGGTCCACATGTCAGACATCGCATGGGGCATTTCCGGCGAAGACGCTTTGAACCTGCATCATAAAGGTGAAGAAGTGAAAGCCATCGTTCTCGACATTGATGTTGAGAAAGAGCGTATTTCACTGGGCATGAAGCAGCTTGAAAAAGGTGCACCTGCGGTTGGCGGAAGCGACACGGGCGGTCTCAAGAAAGGTTCGGTCACCACCGTTACCGTGCTTGAAGTTCGCGATGGCGGTCTTGAAGTACAGGTTGGCGACGATGGCGTCACCGGCTTTATCAAACGGACCGACCTTGGCCGTGATCGTGATGAGCAGCGTCCTGACCGTTTCCAGGTTGGCCAGAAGGTCGACGCGATGGTTACCGGTTTCGATCGTTCCAAGAAGCCGAATTTCTCAATCAAAGCCCATCAGCTGGCCGAAGAGAAACAGGCAGTCGAACAGTTTGGTTCTACCGACTCCGGTGCCAGCCTTGGCGACATTCTTGGCGAAGCGCTCAAGAAAAAGGACGACTAAGCCAGCCGGGCACTGCCCGAAAGTTTATTCGAAAAAGCCCGTTCTCCGAAAGGAGGCGGGCTTTTTTGTCGGCAGATCCAATTTCCATACCCAAAAAGCAATGCGGCCAACCCGTCCCAGTTCAAGACGTATTACAATGTAAAATCCAAAGCCCATTGAAAACATGTAAATTTTCTGTCAGTATCATCCCATAATCGCGATGCAGAGCAAATGCAGATGCATGACGCGAATAGCTCAAATTCCGTGGTTGCCCCACAAGCGGAAAGGCATGCGCATGATACGTTCTGAATTGCTTGAAAAACTGGCCGAAGAAAATCCCGAGCTGAAACCGGACGAGATTGAGAAGATTGTTGACTTGTTTTTCAATCAGATAAGTCAAAAGCTAGCCGAAGGCGGCCGTGTTGAATTACGAGGCTTCGGTGCCTTCTCAACCCGCCAGCGCAAACCACGCATCGGGCGCAATCCCCGTACTGGCGAATCAGTACAGGTCCCGGCCAAGCGCGTGCCCTATTTTAAACCTGGCAAAGAAATTCGCGAGCGTCTCAATAAGGGATGATCGGAAGGCCGCGCATCGGCCGAAACTGTCAAATATCTGCCAACCAATCGAAAAACTTGAAATTAGCCCATCTCAGGGCTTGACCTGCTGCGCGCAATGATGCTTGTCGCATGCTCCAATCAAAGTTGGAGCTACCGGTGCGGACGTGGCGAAATGGTAGACGCAGCAGACTTAAAATCTGCTATCCGAAATGGGTGTGCGGGTTCGAGTCCCGCCGTCCGCACCAGCTAAATGGCACTATATAATGCCTGATCATCGTATAATCGAAGATCAGTTCGCTATCGCAACTACCTGAAACTCGCGCGCGTCAAAGCCGTTTTCGCCAATTTGCGCTGACAGGGCCCGGGTCTGGATCTTGGGACCCATGGCTCCCGGAATGGTTGCGAAACCGGATCCATCCAGTGTGACGCTTTCGTTACCGAAATTCAGTCTCACGCCGCGCAAACTGTTCGGGCTGTAGCTCACCTGCAGATTATATCCGCCAGGAGCATTACAATATTCGCGGAGTTCACCCAAACGAACCACATTCTCGGCAAAAGCTGCACCAGCTGAACTATACTGAACGCCGCAAGTCACCGGAACAACTGCTTTCAAATGGAAACTCATAGAGTCGGTTGCAATAGCACTGGTTGCTGTCGTGGCCGTAATCACCGCCGCCAAAGTACTTACTAATTTCTTCGCCATGTCTCTGCCTTCAATTCATTTCTGATGGCAGCAATTTGGCAGAAGGCATTGAAAGTATCGTCAACGGCGAAGGTTAATGCACCGTTTACTAATAGAAAGCCGTCATTCGAGGATCGATTCGGCCACCGAGCTCAAAGAAAAACCGAGACATCAAACCAAAAATTCGAATATATCTCTTTATAAACCAGTGACTTATTCAACTTTGGTTAATTTTTCGTTCATTTCTAGACTTCCGTTACAACCGAAGTTATAAAAAATTCGTAAACACGGGTCGCGTCGTGTTACACTTTTGGGGGCAATCGTGTTGAAAAGATACTTTGGAACGCCACAATGTGGCGCGCTTTTGATGGCGGTGTCAGCAATGGGGCTTGGCACGACCGCTGCTTCAGCCGAAACAATAGAAGATGTTGAAGAGCTGGCAATCAATGTGAGCGGCAGGATCATCGAGCATTGCGCTATCGGTGAAATCCGCGACATGGATTTCGGCGATATTACGAGGAAAAATCTGCGTGCCAAAACGCGGGCCCATCTCAGCTGCAATTTACCCTTTGAAATGACGATACGGTCAGCAAATGGCGGCTTGGCCCATGAATCAATGCCAAAGGGCCAGGGCCCATATGCCGGCACCCTTTCTTACACACTTGGTGTCGACATGGCGGTCCGCAGACCGCAACGGGGGCTAGTCTCCCGCAGATTTCAAAGCGCCCAGCTTATGGGCGGTCAAAGTTTTACCAGCGAAGGTGGCATTGCCACTGACGGCATGGCGGTCAGCGTCTCACTGAACCCGCCATCTGCTGACGCTGGCCTTCTTGCCGGGAAATATGGCGAGACAATCGAGATTTCCATTGCTCCAATATAAGGGGCAACGGATCAACAGGCGTGGGTCGTAAATACGCAAAACCGCCGTGGAAGCTTGCTCGGGGAATGAGAGGGCAGCGGCAAAACTAGGAGTTTGTTATGAATAAAGTAAAATTAACCGCACTGATGGCAGCAGCCGCAATGGTTGCGATGCCTAGCGTTGCTTCGGCGGACGTAATTGACATTAGCCAGGAAGCTGGACGTGTAACGTTCTTCGGATTTACCATCGTTCAGCCTGCCACATATGATGTCAACGGCATCGCGCTTGGTGATGAAGAAGATGCAACACCAACTGTTGCGACAGAGTTTACTCTGTCTGGTACGGTGAATCAGGATTGCTCCTTCTATGCCGGTAATGATGATGCTGCGCGGGATATCGACTTTGGTACAATCGGTGTTCGCACAGCCGATGAGAATAATGTCGGCCGTGCATTTGATATGCGCGCTCCAGCGACCGTTTTCATCAGCACCAGCACCGCTGGCTGCAACACAGCCAACACAGTGACCATCACGAAGGAAAATGGTCTTGATGGACTACGCAATGACAACCCAGGCGGCTACGATTCTAACGAATTTACAGCCAACTTGCCATATTTCGTTGCGGCAACATATCGTGGTTCCAACACCACCGCAGCTGCGCCAGGATTCCAGCGCGTTTTGCTCGTTGGCACGAATGAAGCAGAAGATGATCAAACCAATGGCGCTTGGCGTTCAGCATTCGACATGAATGTTACGATTCCACGGCCTCAAAGAGCACTTGTTGCTGGTGATTACAGCGATAAGCTGACTGTTACATTGGCCGCAGGTCTTTAAACACTGCAAAAAAACAGGGGGGAAGATTATATCTTCCCCCCAAATTTTTAAGATTTTGATTTATATATAAGTACACAACCAATTGATCAGGGGTTTTCATATGTTGCGTAAGAAGCCTGCTTTTTTTCTATCTTGCTTGATTTTGATGGCGGCGCTCATGGTGATTCCTGCCAATATCGCTCAAGCGATGCGCGTATCGCCCATGGTTGTGGAAATGAAAAATAGCGGCTCAGGTGCCGTAGCCCGTATTGAGGTGCAAAACCTGAATTCAGCTGACCTACCGTTTGAAACCTTGATCACAAGAATAGATTTTGATGACGAAGGTAATGTCATCGAAACGCCTGTGACTGACGACGACTTTCTTGTTTTTCCGGCTCAGGGAGTTTTGGAAGCGGACAAGCGACAAGTTGTGCGTGTTCAATGGGTTGGACCGCCGATTGAAACATCCCGAGGATATTACCTGTCAGTCAATCAGATACCTGTGGAATTGGGCCCGAGAGAATCCAGTGCGACTGGTGCACAAGTGCAAGTCGTCTATCATATGAAGGTTTTGATAACTGTTGCTCCACCCAAGGCGGCGCCTGAAGTTTCTGTAGTTTCTGCCATTCCGACAATGGTGGAATTGCCAAAAGCGGAAGACGGGACCGAACAAGCCAGCGTTCCAGGTGTTGAAGTACGGGTTAAAAATACCGGCAATCGCCACGCAATGATGGCGGGAGTCGTTTGGACTATAGAAGGTAAAGACTTGCAAGGAGAGCGGCTTGTCGTGCAGCTCAGTCTGGAAGATCTCAACCGGTATGTCGGTGTCGGGTATTTGGCTGCTCTGAATGGAGATCGCTCGTTCAAGCTGCCGACCGGCAAAGCCTTTGGGTCGGGCCCCATAAAAGTCAAATTTTCACAGTGACCCGGAAAAAAATTCTAATTCTATTGTCTGCGTCGACCATCTTCGGCGGACAACAGGCACTTGCCCATGCATCACTTCCAATTATGGGACGGATGATCTCCGCCTACCCGGATCATGAGCGGGCAGTAAGTGTAGTTCAAAGGGAAGCTGAATATTTCACTACAGAAGTAGAAACTGATCATGAGTCAGCAGGCATTGCACATAGTCTTCCAAACAATTTTTGGACGGATTTTTACCTTCCTTCCACTATAGAAGCGGTTTCTCCAATATCCGGGCCATCCAGCTACGATCAGCCTTTGCATTTTCGACGTTGGGAAGAAGGACGTCACGATTCAACTTTTGTCGGTAGCCAAGACTTTCTGCAAATGACCGCGCTTGCCGCCGATCAAGTAACAATTCCGTTGCCACAAGAAGAAGGACAACCGGCCCCGGATCCCGCGCCGAAGCCGGGGGATGCTGATGCTCAACCGACACCCCAGCAAGGCATTGAGGATGTAACGGCAAATGCCGACACAAGTAGTCCTCCCGCTGATATCAATCCATTTGACCGAGATATAGATCTTACTGTTCCACTTACATTCCGAGACAAACCGCTCGGAGAAGTCGCTATTGTCCTCACAAAGGACGATACTTTCAGAGTAGAAACGGCCGGTTTTTTGAAATTGGTGAATCCTCTACTCAGTGAAGAGGCCCGTCAACTGATTGGAGATCAATTGGCCGGCAAATTGGATTTTACACCTGAAGACTTGGGCGATATCGGCATAACACTTGAGTATGATCCTTCATCCCTTTCTGTCGTTGTTTTGAAAATCGATCCCAACAATCGGGCGCTCGAATCCCTCTTTGCGCCGCCCACCAACGACGATGAAACCGTGGATTTAGAACCTGCGAAATTTTCTGCGTTTCTCAATATAAATGTCGCGCAATCTCATGTTTGGGGACAAGATGCGCGACGTCCATCCCTGTTTCTCAATGGCGTGACCAGATTTGGCAACATTGTTGCCGAAACAGAACTGGAATTTGTGGACGAACAGGGATTTGGTGATACGGACGATACCGGTGGGTATAATTTTCAGCGCAATTTTGCCCGGCTGGTTTACGATCAACCGGAGCAATTCCGCCGCTGGGAATTGGGTGACTTAAGCCCCGAAGTCCGGGGCCAACAGGGCTTTGTACAATTGGGCGGTATCGGCGTCACGCGTCAGCGCCGCCGGTTTAACGAATTTCGTTCGTCAGTTCTGCAGGGGAATAGACGGATTGTTATCCAACGTGACTCGACCGTTACTATTTTACGCAATGGTTCAGCTTTCAGGGAATTGCGCCTCGAGGCAGGCTCTTATGACTTAAGTTCATTGCCGCTGTTATCTGGCAGTAATGACGTACAAATTGAGATACGGGACGATGCTGGACGCACTGAAAGCGTAAACTATCAAGCCTATCTGGATCCGATTGATCTGGATCCGGGAGATTATGAATATGCGGCTTACATCGGCGCGCTTAACAACCAATTTGGTGGTACCCCTAACTATAGCGATGAAGTCGCGTTCACAGGTTTCTTTCGAAAGGCTTTTCTGAATCGCCCCTCTATTGGGTTGGGCGTCCAAGCCAGCAAACGTACACAGTTGCTTACCGGCCAAACTCAATTCGTGTTGGGAAATGGTGGACAGTTGCAACTGGATGGTGGCGTCAGTCGAGAGAGAGATGCCGGCGCTGGATTTATTGCTGGTGCGACATATCAACAGTCTATCGACAGGTCTGGATTGGTCGACTCGTTTACTATTCGGGCAGACTACACCTCTCGTAGGTTTGCAGGTTTGGGCCAGCAAGATCCGGACAACGTCAACTCATTCAATTTAGGCGCATCATATGCCCGCGCGTTTAGCCAGAAACTGACTTTGCTCGTCAATGCCAATTACCTGAAAGCGCGGGGGAATGCTTCCGATCGCTATCGGCTAGGCGCTTCTGCTTCATATAGGCTATCCCGGAAATGGAGCATTCGGGGCGGTTTGGACTATTCGAGATTCGGCAATTCATTTGGGAATGTTTCTCGTCGCAGCAGCGAGTTTGGATTCAATATCTCGCTGGTTTTCCAACCCAACTATCGAACCCGAGCAGAAGCCCGCCACGATAGTACCACCAATTCTTCAACATTGTCGTATACTCGGTCAGGAAGCAATCGACTAGGCAGTGTCGGCTATGGTGGCATTATCAATCGTCAATCAGGCAGTATGAATGCGCAAGGCTTTGCTAGTTATTCTGCCAACAGATTTGATGCGGGAATCAGTCACACTTCTTTCGGTGAAAGCTTCAATTCGATAACCGATGAACAGGCAACTACGGTTCGCATAGGAACATCGTTAGCATTCGCAGATGGCGCGTTTGGCATCGGGCGGCGAATTAATGACAGCTTTGCCGTACTATACCCTCACAAGAATCTGGGCAAACGCGATGTTGTTGCCGGGCAGTCAATTGCTGAGAACAGGTATTTGGCGAAAAGTGGCCCTCTGGGAGGGGCAGTTAACGGCTTCCTGACATCCTACGTCAATCAAACGGTTCAATATGATATTGAGGATCCGCCAATTGGATATGATGTCGGGCCCGGCACGGTGCGTATCAGGCCGCCTTACAAAAGCGGTTACAAGATCAGAGTGGGAATGGATGCCTTTGCAAGCGCAAGGGGCACGCTAATTGGGCTTGATGGGAAAGCTGCTTCCTACACTTCCGGTAAGGTAGAGGCTCTTGACGGTAAGGATGAAGAGCCAATAGATTTCTTTACGAACTCGGTTGGACGCTTTTCGATGATGAACTTGAGACCCGGCGTGCGATATCGGGTCACTTTACGAAACATACCGCGAGGCTTTGAGTTTGTCGTACCGTCGGATACAACAGGCTTGACGAACTTAGGCGTGATTTCACTCTTACCCAACGAACAGGTGCAAAATGAAGACTAGATCACTACTACTTGCCGCCAGTATGGTAATGGCTTGCTTCAGCGGTATCGCACGGGCGCAAAGTCCCACCGCAATGGGCTGTGTTCTTAGCGTTGATACCGCAAGTTCCAGCCCGGAATGGATTATTCGTGGTCATGATCCATTTAGTAGTAACGAGCCTGTTGCCAGATTTGAGGTCATCTTCCGCAATGAAGGGACGCAAGATTGTAGCTTTCGTCCTCAATTCGTTCTCGATGGTGAAACATTCGGCCTGAGCAATGGAAATGCAAGAACGCTTGCATACTCACTGACTGAGACATCCACCAATGTAAATTTGACACCAATTTCCGGCCGCTCTGTAAGGCGTGTCCAAAGAAGACCGATCATTGTTGAGCCCAGGGGACAAAAACTAGTCAGCTTCTTGTTAACTGTCCCCGATCCAAGAATATCAGGAGATGGTCTTTACTTCCAGAATGTCAATCTAGAAGCAGAAGGGTCTGATGGTACGCTTTTGGGAGGGCAGCGATTGGTTCTTGGATTGGACGTTTTACCATCGGCACTCATGTCCCTTTCAGGCGCGTTCAGACGCAATGATGGTCAAGCAAACATAGACCTCGGCCCCCTTAAAGATGGGCGCGTTGCAATACCTTTAAACCTGCATGTCAGGAGTACCAGAGGGTATCAGGTTACCTTTGACTCAAAAAATCAAGGTCGCCTGAGACTGGGTTCAACGGAGTGGACTGTGAACTACGATCTTTTGGTGGGTGGGAAAATACTGCAGTTATCATCTGCTCAAACTTATTCTGCAGCACGACCCAAAAGTGCCTTTGACAGTCTACCTATGGAGTTTCAGATCAGTGGGGCTTCAAACAAGCGTGCTGGCGTGTACTCAGATACGTTGACCATTGCAGTCGCAGCCTACTAATCTGGCGTACTGACGTACCCGTATACACGGCCTTTCAAGAGGCCATTTAGACATAATCATCTGCCGGAACAGGGGAATAGCTACATCTGCGGATGCTCTCATGAGCACAGATCCCTCAGGCACGAATGTAAATGATCTCTCAGGTGCTGTTGATAGAGCCATAAACTCTAGTGAATGCCGCAGAGAACGCGCCATTTACAAGCCCACGAAAAAGGCCGCCCCATTTCTGAGACGGCCCTTTGGTGATTGGTTTCAAAACCTGCTCTTTTGAGATCAGTCTTCCTTGACCTCATAATATTGCGGTGCCGCAATATTCAGGATTTCCAGAATTTTCGTGAGCGCCGTTGGCTCATCGGTTTCTTCCATCGCAGCCAGTTCGCGGGCCAGACGGCTGGAGGCCGCTTCAAAAATCTGGCGTTCGGAATAGCTTTGCTCTGGCTGATCGTCAGCGCGGAAGAGATCGCGGGTCACTTCGGCAATAGAGACAAGATCACCGGAATTGATTTTCGCTTCATATTCCTGGGCGCGGCGCGACCACATGGAGCGTTTAACCTTCGGCTTGTCTTTCAAGGTCTCAAGCGCCTCTTTCAGCGTCTTGTCAGAGGACAGTTTGCGCATGCCAACGCCTTCTGCCTTGTTCATTGGTACACGCAATGTCATGCGTTCTTTTTCAAAGCGAAGAACGTATAGTTCCAGTTGCATGCCTGCAATTTCTTCATTTTGCAGTTCAATTACACGCCCAACACCGTGTTTTGGATAAACAACATAATCGCCCACATCAAAGGACAGCGTATTCGCAGCCATAAAAAGCCTTTCTTTCTCTATGGAAAAGAAGGATGATTCCGGTCAAATTTCTCAAAAACCCCGACGAAAAAACCCTTTTGTTCATATATATAACGACCAAACACCCCCCGTGCCCAGCCGCTAACCGACACTAGTGTTAACAGATTCGTCACAAAAAAGCAATTTCTCGTTGCAACGCACAACTTTTATTTGACCTCAGGCGCCGGGCGCGGGCATCCGCCCGCTTGGCTATCGCGCCATAAGGCGCGGCGGACGCCATTTGATCTTGGCGCCCTTGCCTCGCTGCGCTCGGACGATACTCTTTAGGTTTAACCAGTTAAATCTGTCACCAGACCGACGCGAAGCGTCGGCAAGCGCGACCGCGCGCCCGAGCTTA
>CANLSQ010000002.1 GCA_947493955.1 uncultured Sphingomonadaceae bacterium | reverse complement strand
TGCGAGGAAAGCCAAGCGGGTGGATGCCCGCGCCCGGCGCTTGAGGGAATCAAAAAAGACTCCGCCCGGCGCCTGAGGTTAGTTAAAAACTCTCTTAATCGCCTTCGCCAGGCTTTTCTGAGAAATGGGCCTCAAACTTGCCTTCAACGCCTTTAAAATCGTCTGCATCAGCCGGCGCGTCCCGGGCGACTGTGATGTTGGGCCAGCTTTCCGAATATTTTGTGTTCACTTCCAGCCATTTTTCCAGGCCATCCTCTGTATCAGGCAAAATAGCCTCGGCAGGACATTCTGGTTCACAAACGCCGCAGTCAATACATTCGCTAGGGTTGATGACGAGCATATTCTCGCCCTCATAGAAACAATCCACAGGGCAGACTTCAACGCAGTCCATATATTTGCATTTGATACATGCGTCGGTAACAACATAAGTCATCGGGTCGTCTACTCCATCATACAGACCGGGATTTTTCGGCCATCAAGTCTCTGCTATTGCGCAAATTTAGGAACGTCAACAGTTGGTTTTCGGTCCTAATTCATTCGCCAGTGCGCAACCTTTCAAAACAGCTTTGCGCATCGGGAGCGCTGCCTCGCCGCAGGGGAAGCGCGGATATACGGATAACATGCACCTCGCGCCCTTGCGGAATCGTTAAAATATCTCCCTGCCGGACCATCATATGTGCCCTATCCACCCGGCGCCCGTTGAGGCGGACATGGCCCTTGTTGGCCAGTTTTTTAGCCATCGTGCGGTTGCGTGCGAAACGAAGAAACCAGAGCAGCTTATCGATCCTGAGGGCCGATGGATCATGGCTCGGTTCACGAATTTTTTTACCGCTCAAATCTGCATCCTATTTTTTCATCGCTTCCTTAAGAGCAGCCAGTTCGGCAAAGGCACCGCCGGCAGAAGCCAATACCGGCTCCGCCTTCCGGGACTGGGAACCCGATTTGCCTGATTTCTTGCGATGTGCGGTTTTCTTTCCTTGATGTTTGCGGTGATTATTTGATCGGGCCTTGCCCATACCTTTCCAGCACCAA
The DNA here is from genome assembly GCA_947493955.1 of uncultured Sphingomonadaceae bacterium. Taxonomy (GTDB): domain Bacteria; phylum Pseudomonadota; class Alphaproteobacteria; order Sphingomonadales; family Sphingomonadaceae; genus Parasphingorhabdus. Next base: position 793,356 of record CANLSQ010000002.1, on the reverse strand, counting down.
TATATCTTCGGTGTCTCGGATTGAGATATCTCATCGGCCGATTCAACTTCGGCAGATTCTGCCGTTTCAGTTGAAGCGATCGCTTCAGGTTTCTCCGCCTCTTTTGCATCAGGTTCAGCCGCTTCAGCTTTGTCTGGTTCGGCGGCTGGCGGATGGTCATCCGTTTTTGCAAAACCGGCCATTTCAAGCAGCGCTTCATGCACTTCGCTCGATAGTCCCAGAGACGTCGCCAGTGCAGGGTCCACCGCAAAAATAGGCCCCTGCTGCCGCGCCTCATGCGCCTGTTTGACCAGGCGTTCCGCCATATCGACCCGGACATATTCGTTGCCAATCTTGCGAAAGCCCAATCGGCTGGCATGATCAGGAGCAGCAAATTTCCAGTCCTTCAGGTGGACCGCATTGTCGCCGGGAAGCGCAATCATCGGTTGCTCGTCCAGCGCCGCGAAAAGCGCGTTGCGCCAGAGCACGGCACCAGGCTTCATCAGCGCGTGGTGAAAAATATCCAGTGCACCGAAAACTAGCCCGCCGCGCCGGGCGACCCCGCGCATATCGTTATCTAGCGCCCGAACTGCCTGATCAATCTGTCGGCGCATGATAATCCCGCCCGCTTCGACGATCTGGGCAAACAGCGCACGAACCGAAGCCGGTGTGGTCGCATCATTGGCCAGCCCATCAATTTTGACGAGCCCTTCCAGGTGCTTCGCCTTCATCGTTTCGACCCATTGCTTGATCCGTTCTTCGGCCTTTTTGCTGTTTTCGGGTGAAATGTCTTTCAGCGCGCGATCAAATTTGATTTCGGGATGCAGCAAGTCTTTTCCCTTGGCGAGCACCGCCAGCTTCGCCTCTTGCCAATAGACCACCGGCTGACCGGCTTCATCCGCAGCCAGAGCCAGTTCGCTATCAGGTGCTTTTGCCAGCGCGTCAGCTTTATCGGTCATAATCGGTCCCAAATATCTTTCCGCTGCGGCAAGCAGCATCTTGCGGTCTTCCCTCCGGCTATCCGAAGGCACGATAAATTGAAAGCCTTTCAGCGTTCCAATTTCAAGTCCGTCCACCAATACAGCACCGTCTGTTTCCAATGCAACGTCCTGCGGCAAGGCGCCTTTCAAAAGGCCTCGCATAAGAACACGCGTGCGTTTGTCGACAAATCTCTGGGTCAACTGACTATGCATGGCATCGCTGAGCCGCCGTTCCAGCAAGCGGGTGCGCTCTACCATCACTTCTGCCTGCTCCACCCAGTGCGATTTTTGCGCAATATAGCTCCAGCTCCTAGCGGCAGATATGCGCGCGGCAAGAGTCGAAATATCGCCCTGAACATTTTCCAGCCGGGCAATTTCCTGTGCCATCCGCGCATGGGGGATGCGGCCATTGCCCTGCACAAGATAGGGCCAGAGCGAAGCGACAAATCGCGCTTGATGATCCGCACCGACTTTGCGGAAATCGGGAATGCAAGCCGCTTCCCAGAGCAAACGCACTTCGGCGCGGCCGATAGCCAAGCGACTAACAGCGGGATCTTTTGCAAGCCGTTTCAATACCGCCAAATCGATCGCTTCCGGTGCAGCTTGCAACAACCGATCCTTTGGCTTGTCTTCCAGAGATTGAATGAGACTGGTGACGCTGGTTACATCCGGATCTGCATTACGCCAATACAGCCATTCCAATCGCGGAAAATCATGATCCTCCAGCCGCTGGATCTCCTCAGGCTCCAGCTCATCGGAAGAGGCCAGTCCTGAAAGTACGCCAAAACTTCCGTCTTTTTGGTGACGGCCGGCGCGGCCGGCAATCTGTCCGATTTCCGCAAGCGTCAGGCGGCGACGTCGGCGACCATCAAATTTCTTGAGAGCCGCAAAAGCCACGTGAGAAACATCCAGGTTTAAACCCATTCCAATGGCATCGGTGGCGACCAGATAATCGACTTCGCCATCCTGATACATTTTAACCTGCGCATTGCGGGTTTGCGGCGACAGTGATCCCATCACTATGGCAGCGCCACCATGTTGTCGGCGCAGCATTTCTGCAATCGCATAAACATCCTCGACGGAAAACGCGACAATCGCCGAACGCCGCGGTAATCGCGACAGTTTTCTTGGCCCGGCATAGCTTAGTGTCGAAAAGCGTGGACGGGAGATAATCTCAGCATCCGGTATCAACTTTTCCACTATGGGACGAAGGCTGTCCGACCCCAGGATCATCGTTTCATCCCGGCCGCGTATGTTCAGCATCCGGTCGGTGAAAATATGCCCCCGTTCCGGGTTTATGCCAAGCTGCGCCTCATCAATGGCGACAAAGCTGAAATCCCGGTCAATCGGCATTGCTTCCGCGGTACATAGGAACCAGCGCGCATCCGGCGGAACAATTTTCTCTTCCCCTGTCACTAAAGCAACCCGATTGGCCCCTTTCAGCGCCACCACCCGGTCATAGACTTCGCGCGCGAGCAATCGCAGCGGAAATCCGATCATACCGCTGGAATGCGCGCACATCCGCTCGACCGCCAAATGGGTTTTACCGGTATTGGTGGGGCCGAGTACGGCAATAACAGGAGACTGGGAGAAGTCGGACATTTGCCTTACCTCACCGCATCTGTATCAAACTGGCAAGCAGAATCCTTGTAAAATCGGCAAGATTCTTGGCATTTCGACCGGATACCCGCGAATTTACACGTTTTACCGCATAGCATGTCATGGAAGCCCGGTCTTAATTTGACATTAACTCTATTCCTTCACAGAGACAGAAATATTATTGCGATGCATATCTGTTTTTTGGGTTTAAAAAAAACAGCATCGCCAAGGGGTGCATTTGTTCAAGAGTATCGACATGCTTGCCGATCAAGGAAATGGGGCTGCGGCTATCGCAGCAGAGCCCGCTGCGCCTTCTTTTACCTTGCCTTTTGCCCTGCCGGAAAATTTCAACGATGTTCTGGACCGGTGGCAAGACCGATTTGCCCAGACCGATTGGGTGCCGGACCTTGGCAGAGATATTGGCAGCCTCACGTGGCTTCGCGGTCTGGCAACTTTGGTATTGCTCTGCGGCATCGCGATTTCCTGTTTACCCGATTTTGGACCGATCAAGGGCCATCAAAATGCTGCTCTGACCGGTTTTAGAGCCGATCAAGCCCGATCGCAAACCATCGCTCCGCTGGCTTACGGATCAGATACCGGCATCCGTATGGCCGCCACCGATGCGGTTCGGCCGCTCGCACAAAGCCCCGAGCGCCCCTCCATTGAACTGGTCGCAACTTTGGGCCGCGGTGACAGCCTCCGCCGCGTTTTACAGCGCGCCGGTGTGGCCAATGCCGAAGCTGGCGAAGTCAATGAGCTTGTTGCTGGTGCAGTGAGTCTCGATGAGATCAAGCCCGGCACGAAAATCGATGTAGTACTCGGCCGCCGTCCAGCAAAGAACCAACCGCGTCCGCTGGACCAATTGGCTTTCCGGGCACGCTTCGATCTCAATCTGGAAATCCTGCGCAATGGCGATCAACTGGAACTCAATCGCAAGCCGATCATGGTCGATGACACTCCGCTCAGGATCAAGGGAACCGTAGGGTCCAGCCTGTATCGCTCGGCAAGGGCGGCCGGCGCACCGGCTGATGCGGTGCAAAAATATCTTCAGGTTATCGGCAAGAAAATGTCGGTGTCGCGAGACATACGCTCAACCGATGAATTTGACATCATCCTCGGATATCGCCGTGCGGAAACGGGAGAGATAGAGGTTGGTGATTTGCTTTATGCAGGCATAGAACGCGACGGCAAGGCCAAGGCACAGATGCTGAAATGGACCAGCGGCGGACGCTCTAACTGGTTTGAAGCATCCGGCGTCGGACAATCCAGTGGCCAGCTGGTTCGCCCAACAAACGGCCGAAGAACTTCTGGTTATGGCATGCGCCGACATCCGATCCTGCGTTATAAACGTATGCATAGTGGCATTGATTTTGGCGGAGGCTATGGTGCCCCGATCTATGCAGTAACCGATGGCAGAGTGACTTTTGCTGGCCGGAAAGGTGGCTACGGCAAGTTTGTCAAAATCAAACATAGCGGCGGTCTTGCTTCCGGCTATGCCCATATGAGCCGGATCGCCGTTAGCAATGGTCGCAAAGTCCGAAAGGGTCAGATTATCGGCTATATCGGCTCCACCGGCCTGTCGACTGGCCCCCATCTGCACTATGAGCTCTATCGCAATGGCAGGACGATCAACCCCAATTCGGTTAAATTCGTCCAGCGTGCCGAACTGGGCGGCAAGGAACTCAGGAAGTTCAAGAGCGAGTTGAAGCGTTTGCAACAAGTCGAGCCGGGTGCCGCTCTTGGCACGTTGAAAAGCGCATCAACCGGCCCGAAAAAACAGCGGGAAATCAGTCGGCTGAGCAAAGCATCGATCAGCTAAAGCTTCAGAAATTGCCAAGGCAAATTTCGGTTGCCGCTTCCAGCTTTGCCTCGGGCGGATTCATTTTTTCGCTGATCCCGTCAAGGGTCTTGCCCAGTTCTTCCGCCAGACAATTACATATAGGTGTTGCCTGAGATTCCGGTGCACCGGCCTTTTTGGATTCTGTCACGCATCCAGCGACAAATTCTGTATTCCAGCTTTCATCAAAGCTTTTGTTGAAAGCACCAGCAAGGCTATTTTCATCATCCGCACTGCCACAGGCTGACAAAGCGAAAGTGGCAGCCAATAATAGTGGAACAACCAAACGGGATCTCACAGGCATAAAATCTTCCTTCTTGAATGGAGACTGGATGAATAGTGGAAATGATGTTTTGACAGGCTGCATGCCGCAAATCTTCGCAACAGCGTAAAAGATGCGGGCGGTGTCTGCAAGCTGTACACAATGCTATTTCAATTGCCCTACGGAGCCGCCTCTCTATATTAGATCAACATGAGCCAAAATCCTGCCTTCCCCCGAACCCGTTTGCGCCGCACCCGCGCTTCTGCATGGAGCCGCGCAATGGTTCGCGAAAACCATCTGACCCCGGCTGATCTGATCTGGCCGCTCTTCATTTCGGATGGGGAAAATATCGAAGAACCGATTACCTCGCTCCCCGGCGTGTCGCGCTGGTCTGTGGACTTGATTGCGGAGCGCGCCAAAGAGGCCCGCGATCTTGGAATAGCCTGTGTTGCTTTATTCCCGAATACGCCGGCAGACAAACGGAGTGACGACGGCACGGAGGCGCTCAACATCGATAATCTCATGTGCCGCGCCACCAAAGCCATCAAAGATGCTCTGGGGGATGATATCGGCGTACTTACAGATGTCGCGCTCGATCCCTATACTACCCACGGGCAGGATGGGCTGATTGACTCCAATGGCTATGTTGAGAATGATCGCACACTCGACATGCTGACCAAGCAGGCACTGAACCAGGCCAATGCCGGTGCGGATATCATCGCACCGTCCGATATGATGGACGGCAGGGTTGGTGCCATTCGCGATACGCTGGAGCTGGCGCACTATCACAATGTACAGATCATGGCTTATGCCGCCAAATATGCCAGTGCCTTTTACGGACCGTTCCGGGATGCGGTTGGGTCTAGCGGTACCCTGAAAGGTGACAAGAAAAGCTATCAGATGGATCCCGCCAATAGTGATGAGGCGATGCGTGAAATCGCTCTCGACATTGCCGAAGGCGCGGACAGTGTGATGGTCAAACCCGGTCTCGCCTATCTCGACATCATCTATCGCGCCAAAAGCGAATTTAACGTACCGGTCTTCGCCTATCAGGTATCTGGTGAATATGCACTGGTCGCCGCCGCGGCCGCCGCCGGCATTGGTGACCGCGATGCCTTGATGATGGAAAAGCTGATCGCGTTCAAACGCGCCGGCTGTTCTGGTATCCTCACCTATTTCGCTGCCGACGCAGCCCGGCTGCTCCATGAGTGACGTTATATTGGAAACCGAACGGCTGCGCCTGCGTGGTTGGCGTGATGAAGATATTGATCCTTTCATGACCTATCTCAACACGCCCAAAGTCACGCGCTGGCTAGGTGGCGTCCAGACCCGTGAAAAATTCCTGGAAGCGGTCGAGAGAATCAGGGGCTATGACCGCGATTTCGGGCACACATTCTGGATTATCGAGCGCAAGTCCGATGACGCCTTATTGGGTTTTTGCGGGTTAAAACGCGTTAATGCGCCGCAACCGAAACTGACCGGGGCTTATGAAATAGGCTGGCGGCTGCGCGAAGATGTCTGGGGGCAAGGCTATGCAAGAGAAGCCGCTACCGCCGCCATGAACCTTGCGTTTGAACGCCACAAAGCCCCTTTTGTGGTGGCGTTGACGGTTTCGGGCAATGAGCCCTCGCTAGGTTTGATGAAAAGACTGGGCATGACTCACAAACCTGAACTGGATTTTCACGATCCCAATTATGGGGAGGAGCTGAATCCAACCGTTGTTTACCGAATCGAAGCCAAAGACTGGAAATCCGATACATGACGGAGCTGCTGAATAATGCCGTCTAGTGGCTCTTCGACAATCCTTGGCGCAAATGCCGCAAGCAGGCTTCATGGCTGAATTCCTGCTTGAAACGGAAAGGTTGGTCATGCGCGAATGGCGGGAAAGTGATCTTGATATTTTCCATGCAATAAACAGCGACCCTAGAGTGAGAAAAACACTGGGCCCGATCATGACGCGCCAGCAAGTTGCAGATCTCATCACATGGCAACAAGATTATCAGCAACAGCACGGCCATTGCTTCTGGGCACTGGAAACAAAAGCACAAAGCGAGCTGATCGGATGGTGCGGCATCATCAGGGGTGGTGAAGGCACACCCGTTTGTGACAAGTTGGAAATCGGGTGGCGGTTGGCTTTTGCACAATGGGGCAAAGGCTATGTGACTGAGGCCGCCCAAAAATGCTGTGACTGGTCAGCGGCAACATTCCCCGATGAAAAGGTCTGGGCCATTACCAGCGAACATAATCATCGCAGCAGAGCGGTGATGGAACGGCTGAATATGAACCATTTTCCAGAACTTGATTTCGATCATCCGAAAGTCGATCCTGAAAGCGATCTGGTTCGTCATGTCACCTATTGTAAGGAAACATCTAAATGAGTGATCCTCTTATCCTGCCCTTTAACGGCAAAACGCCGAAAATTCATGAAACGGCATTTATTGCGCCGGGCTGCAAAATCATTGGCGATGTGGAAATCGGTCCGGAATCGAGCATCTGGTATAATTGTGTGATCCGCGCGGACGTCAATTACATTAAAATCGGCGCGCGCAGCAATATTCAGGACGGCACCACCATTCACTGCGACAGCGCCACACCGGCCACACCCAATGGGCATCCGACAATTATCGGGGATGACGTGCTGGTCGGTCATATGGTCATGCTCCATGGAGCGACGCTGGAAGATCGAGCTTTTGTAGGCCTTAGCACGACGGTAATGGATGGCTGCGTGATTGAAGGCGACGGGATGCTTGCCGCAGGCGCTACACTGACGCCCAATAAACGAATTCCGACGGGCCAGCTGTGGGCCGGGTCACCGGCCAAATATATGCGCGATCTGCCCGAACCGGCCATTGCAGGCATGCGTATGGGTGTGGCGCATTATGTCGAAAATGCAAAAGCCCATAAAGCGGCAGTGGAAGCCGCTCAAAAATAAGCCCTTTAACGCATGCTCGATTTCAGCTCTTCGATCTCCTGTTGCTGGGAGGAAACCTGCGCCTCAATTTTTTCGCGAAACTGCCCGATGATGGCAGCAGCCCCTTTTTCTTCACCGGAAAATTCCTGATCGAGTCGCTCCATATAAAGTGCATCAATATCCGCTAGCGCAGATACCGAAGGACTGCGATCCATTTCCAATGAGGAAAGCTGCACCTGCGCTACCACCCATGATTCGCTGGATGGTGCAGCCCCGCGCGCTGCCGATACGCTTTGCTTCACTTTCGGCAGATCAGCCAGAAAAGCCTGATGGGCGGTGTTGCTCTGACGAACCGCCGCATCGACAGCATTTCCAAGCGCCGTAGGCAATGTAGCCATCACCTCTGGTGTTGGCGCCGCTGTGTCCGTTATTGCCGGGCCATCCTCATAGGGTCGCTTCGCAAGGGAAGGAAAATCACTGCCTTGCATAGCACAGGCGGACAAAGACAGGCCAAGGGCCGGAACCAAAAACACCGATAATTTCATAGAGGCACCTTTAGGCTGCGGTGATTGCTGCTGCAATGGCCTTTGCACGGGGATGAAAGGGTGCGGTTGCTCCGCCGTGAAGGCCAGACCAGTTGAAAGCAGAAACTTGCCTAAAAATCGGCCAATACTGGTTGACACAGCCATGCCCATCTAGTAGCTGCGCACTCTTTCCAGCGTGAGCCGAGAGACTCGCGTCTCCTTGCCCATGCGCTGGAACCACAAGATTGAAACGGAAAAATGCCATGTTCGCTATAGTGCGCACCGGCGGTAAACAATATCGTGTTGCCGCAGGAGATATAATCGCAGTCGAAAAACTTGCTGGTGAAGCAGGTGATTCGGTAACCCTTGATGACGTTTTGCTGGCCGGTGACGGCGGTGAAATGAAAGACGTCAAAGGCCTGACCGTGGCTGCTGAAATTGTTGCGCAGGAAAAAGGCGAGAAGGTCATTATCTTCAAGAAACGCCGCCGGCATAACTATCGCCGTAAAAACGGCCATCGTCAGCAGCATACCGTGCTGAAGATCAGTGCTATCGGTTCTGCCAAGAAAGCGGCTCCTAAAAAAGCAGCGGCAAAACCGGCGGAAGACAAACCAGCTGCTGAGAAGAAAGCGGCACCCGCTAAAAAAGCAGCACCGGCCAAGAAGGCTGCACCTGCAAAGAAAGCTGCTGCTAAGCCAGCGCCAAAAAAGGCCGCTGCTAAAACAGAAGCAAAACCGGCTGCAGCCAAAAAAGCTCCAGCGAAAAAGCCAGCTGCCAAAAAACCGGCTGCGAAGAAGAAGGACTAAACCATGGCACATAAGAAAGCAGGCGGTTCGTCGCGTAACGGCCGTGATTCAGAAGGCCGCCGTTTAGGCGTCAAAAAATATGGCAGCGAAGCTGTTGTAGCTGGCAATATTATTATCCGCCAACGCGGAACCAAGACCCATCCGGGTCGCAATGTCGGTATGGGCAAAGACCACACCCTATTTGCGCTCATTGATGGCAAAGTGGAATTCCACAAGGGCAAACTCGGCCGCAAATATGTGTCAGTCGATGCCATGGCGGAAGCCGCCGAATAACCGGACAATCGATAACGGGTTGTCCTTTGAGGGATGACCCGGATGGTTCAAAAAGAACCACCAGATTTCAGGGAGAGGGTCACCCCCTCTCCCTTTTTTTGTCTCTCCCTGTCGAAAATGTCACTGCGTTGTCATCGCTCCATTGTAAGGGGCGGTCAAACCAACACAGGGGCGGTTAAATTTTTTGACTTTGGCCAAGGTTAGCCAAAAAACGGAGAGTCCCGATGTTTGCTAGAACGCCAAGATTATTGTTAAGACCGGGTTGGCCCGAAGACGCGGATGCGCTGTATCAAGCGATTAATGACGAAGCAATTGTCCGTAATCTGGCCAGTGCACCATGGCCTTATAGCCGCGATGATGCAGATCATTTTCTATCGCTGCCACAAAACCCCAAAAGCCCGCGCTGGCTGATCTATCGGCGGACAGCGGGTTCACCCTGCCTGGTCGGCACTTGCGGTATCGACCTTATGGCCGATGGTAGCGTTGAGCTCGGCTACTGGATTGGCCGCGACCATTGGGGTCTGGGTTATGCCACAGAAGCCGGACGCGCTGCACTCAGCACGGCGAAGGCTCTTGGCCATCGCGAAATTGTGGCAAGCCACTTCGTCGATAATCCGGCGTCAGGAAATGTCCTCACGAAGCTGGGTTTTCGCCGCACCGGCCGTACACAGCCGCGGTTCAGCAAGGGGCGTAACAGTTCCGTTACAGCCGTTGAATTTCAGTTGTCCCTGGAAGGCGACATGGAAAGCGATGTCGTGCGACCGCTCGCCGCGTAAGGCTGTTATGCAACCCTGTTTAGACGCTTCTCGGCCTTACGCTTGCCCAAGGTGGCAATAGTATCGTCCTGGTCCGGTTGGTCCATGATTGCGGCTTCATATTCGCTTTCGGCCAGCTGGATCAGGTCGCGGTCATCCTTGTTCCAAGGGTGGAAGCCGGGAAGGAAAAACTGGAACCATGGCAACAGGGTCCGGCGGAACGGAGCGGGACTGACCAGCGCATAGCGCAAGAAGCCAAACCACGCGCGCGGACCGGAAATACCGTCCTGCCGCAGGAGGTCCATGACACCTTTGGTGCGGTTTTTGGCGAAGCCCATGGAAATGCGAACCATGAATAGCGACTTGGTTGCCCAACGCCGTGCCCGGCTCCAGTCTCTCGTCGCATACAGCCAGGTGTCGTAAGCCACACCCTTATGCTCAACTTCTTCAGAAGCATGCCAAAGCCACATTTTTCGTTGCTCTTCGTCGGCATTCTGAAAATGCTTTGGATTGGCAATAAATTCGGCAGCCATGATTGCAGTCAGATGTTCGAGGCAAGTTGTGGCGACCAGTTGCATGATAAGCGACTTGCTCGCGATATTGTCGATGACATCGGTAAGCGTCTGCTCCAACCGTGAGATGTCAAAATCTGATTCTTCGATATGCTTGTTAAAAAACAGATGCTCGCGGCTGTGGACTGCCTCTTGCTGGACGAAACCACGAATTTCCCGGGCGAGTTTTTCCGGTACATCGTCCCGATATTGCTTGAGAACCTTCATGAAGAAGGTCTCGCCTTTTGGAAAAGTGATCGACAAGGCGTTAAAAAATGCTGTCGCATAGGGGTCGCCACCAACCCAGTGCCGACGCTCCATCGCCGCATTGGCAAAGTGCCGGTTGCGGGACTGGATATTCAGATCAGCCGGGGTGGCGCTACCCGCGATTGCGGGTGCGGCATCTGCCACGTCAGTATTTGATGAAATGCCGCCCATTTCTATGTGTGGCCTCCTACAAAATCCAATAGCTGTGCGACCAGTCTTTTTGGTTAAGCAATTTATAGATTGGGAGGGTTAACAAAATACCTACAGCGACCAACAAAATCGCGGTTAACTCGCTGTTTACAAGGTGATTCAAATATAGATTGCAGTAAAACGCTGTTAACGTGAAACTGCTCTACAATCTCATTTCCGTTGATAGCGGAAATACCAGACCTCATGCCCTTGCCGCCGCGCCTTGGCCTCATAACGCGTTTCGGGCCATCCACCCGGACGGATCAGCCAGCTTTTTGACCCTTCGCTAAGCCAGTTAAACTCGCTGCGCTGGTTCATGATCATCATCGCCCATTCGAGATAGACCGGATGATCGGTGCCGAAACGAAACTCTCCGCCGGGCTTCAGCTTGGCCGCAATCATGTCGACCGGGCCGTGGTTCATAAACCGCCGTTTGGCGTGACGCGCCTTGGGCCAGGGGTCTGGGTGCAACAGATAGACAAAGCTCAAAGCGCCATCCGGTATGCGTTCCAGTACGTCGAGCGCGTTACCCATATGCAGCCGGATATTGGGCAAAACCCCCTCGCGGATATGCTGTAATGCGCCAACCACTCCGTTCAGATAAGGTTCGCAGCCGATGAAGCCGTGATCCGGCAGCATGTCCGCGCGCGCGGCCATATGCTCACCCGCACCAAAACCAATCTCAAAGTGCAGCGGCCGGTCATCGCCAAATAGTGTCGCAGAGGACACCGGGCCCTCTGTCGGCACACTTATTTGCGGTAGCAGCTTTTCGACGAGTTCCACCTGACCCTCGCGCAGGGCATGGCCCTGCCTGCGGCCATAAAGCTGGCGGATAGTGGTGGGGTCTTGATTCTGCTTGCTAGTCATGAGGCGCGGTTAGCACCCATTACGAGATTTAAACAGCCGCTTTCAGCGCATCCACTAAATCGGTTTTTTCCCAAGTGAAAAGATCGCCGTCGGCCTTGCGCCCGAAATGTCCATAGGCAGCGGTCGGGCTGTATATCGGTTTGTTGAGGCCGAGATGGGTGCGAATGCCTTTTGGCGTCAAGCGCACCAGTTTCGGCAGGATTTCTTCCAGCTTTTCTTCGCTGACCGTGCCGGTGCCATGCAGGTCTACGTTAATAGACAATGGTTCCGCCACGCCAATGGCGTAGGAAAGCTGGATCGCGCAGCGCTTGGCCAGGCCGGCGGCGACAATATTCTTCGCCAGGTAACGGGTGATATAGGCGGCCGAGCGGTCCACTTTCGTGGGGTCTTTGCCCGAGAAAGCGCCGCCGCCATGCGGGCTCGCACCGCCATAGGTATCAACAATGATCTTGCGCCCAGTCAGACCTGCGTCACCATCCGGGCCGCCAATTTCAAAACGCCCGGTGGGGTTCACGTGAATGACCGTATTGTCGGTGATGAAACCGTCCGGCAGGACCGAATGGAACACACCCATGACATATTCGCGCAGCTCTTCGTACAGCGCCGGGTTGTCGCTGTCCTTGTAATAGCCGGGCGCATGTTGCGTCGAGACAACCAGGGCGGTCGCTTCCACCGGCACTTCATTGACATAGCGCAGGGTCACCTGGCTCTTACTGTCCGGCTCGAGAAAAGGCGCTTTGCCGCTATGGCGATCCTCCGCCATCTGTTTCAGTATCTGATGCGAATATTGCAGGGTTGCCGGCATCAGGTCAGGCGTTTCATCGCTGGCATAGCCAAACATGATGCCTTGGTCGCCCGCGCCTTCATCCTTGTTGCCGCTCTCATCCACACCCTGTGCGATATGGGCGGATTGCGGGTGAAGATGGTTTTCAAAGGTCAGGTTCTGCCAGTGAAAGCCTTCTTGCTCATAGCCAATTTTCTTGACCGTCTCGCGAACAACCGTCTGGATTTCTTCCTGAGCGCCGGGCGCCCAATTGCCATCGGTATCGATCATCCCATTACCGCGCACTTCACCGGCCAGAATGACCCGATCGGTTGTCGTCAAGGTTTCGCAAGCGACCCGCGCTTCGGGGTCTTTGGAAAGAAACAGATCGACGATCGCATCGGAAATCTGGTCCGATACCTTGTCGGGATGGCCTTCGGATACAGATTCGGAGGTGAAGATAAATTCAGAACGCATGGTTTTTCCTACTATTTAGCCGCCTGGGGGCGCGGGTACGGATATAAAGAAAGGTTTATATGCGCTCCTTAGCGCGCACGAAGCCGTATGGCAATGGCACAGATGAGTAAAATCAGCGCGAAACCCAGCGACAGAATATTGCCATATTGCGCGAAAACTGTGGGGCTTTCCGGCGGGGGTAATTTGGTATCAATCCGGCCAGCCTGTCCCATGGGAATGCTCTCAACAACTTTGCCCTTGCTTGTAATAACCGCCGATATACCGGTCGGCGTAGAGCGGATGACCGGAAGCCCCTCTTCGATCGCACGCAGCCGCGCCTGGGCGAGATGTTGCGGTGGCCCCCACGCGCCAAACCAGGCGTCGTTGGAGGGGTTGAAGATGAAGTCAGGGCGATCCTCCCGATGCACGACCTGACCGGAAAAGATGATCTCGTAGCAAACCTGAAGGCCGGCTTTGCCGAATGCCCCCAGGTCAAGCGAGCGTGGCCCCGGACCCGGCCAGAAATCAAAATCACCGGGCGCCAGACGCGACAATCCGATAGCCGAAAGAAGCGGCCGCATAGGTAGATATTCGCCATAGGGCACAAGATGACTCTTGTCATAACGGCCCAGCAATTCGCGGTCCGCATCCATGGCAAATACGCTATTGCGCGCACCAATGGCCCGCCTTTCATCCGGCGCGCCAGCATCATCAAATTCCAGCTTGAGCGCGCCGAGTACCAATACGTCGCCTGGTTTCATCAGACTGGCGAGTTGAGCCCGAACGATCTGCGGCTCACGCCCGTAATAATAGCGCTGCGGATAACCCGCCTCGAGATAATCGGGGATCGCCGCTTCCGGCCAAAACAATATGCGCGGCTCGTCATCCTTGCGTCTGGTCAGCCCGGCAAGCTTGGCCAGGTTCTGTTCTTCGTAACCGGCCTGCCATTTGTCCTGCTGTCCGATATTGGGTTGGACGACCGTGATGTTGGGCTGTTCGGTTGAACCGGGCAGATCGTCGCCACTGCCGATCAGTGCCAATATTCCGGCCCCCAATGCGACTATAGCGAGATCAAAGATCCTGCGAACAATGATCCTCCATTTCAGGGCGATCATTCCGCCAACCGCCGAACCGACAAGACCGGCAATGCCAATGATCACACCGGACAGGCCGTAAGTTCCAATGGAGCGCGCACTCAAAGCGTGCCTGGCGTCGACCGCTATCACGCCGAGCGGATTCCAGATAAAGCCGCTGAAAACCCAGCTGCGAAGCCATTCGGTTATGATCCACAAGCCAGCCAGGGCGAGAACAAAAACGACCGGCCGTCCCCTGCCCAGCAACCATGCACCCAGCGCCGTCAGGGCGGGGTAGACGGCCAGATAAAGCGAGAGCAGAACCACCGCTATATAGCCCAGCCATTCGGGCATTGCCGCCTGAAAGGTGAAGGCTTTGGCGATCCAGTTCAGTCCGACAACAAAATGTCCCAGGCCGAATAGCCAGCCGGCCCAGAACGCGGCTTTTCGGCTTTCTGCTCGATCAATAATCGCGATCCAGAGGGCCAGCGCGAGCAGGCTGACCGGCCAGAAACCCAGCGGCGCAAACCCGGTTGCCGATAAAGCGCCTGCGATCAGTGACAGCCAGAACGGATATTTGCGGAGGAGATCGACGACAATATGCACCGGCGGCTTGTGCCGTTTTAGACGGTCAGGTTCAAACATTAATTGCTGATCTGGCCATACGTTCATTTTGAAAGGAATTTATATGAACGGGGCTATGCACTTCTATACAGAATCGCTTGTGAAAATCGTTTCGGCAAAGCTGCAGGAAAAGATTTTCCCGCAATTGCCGTTTGCTGCAAATGCGCAAGCACCGCTATAGGAGCGTCATGGAAAAAATAATGCTGATATTACTGGCGCTGGCCCAGCCCGTGCCTGCCGATAACGGGGCCAAAGCTACTGCGCTGACCGAGATCCACAAGCGTGATTTGTCTTGCGTTGCCGCCTTTGCCATTGTCGCATCGGAACAGGAACGCGGAATTGAAAGCGCGCTTTCCTATCCTCTGCTCACCGAACGGGGCCGGGTCTATGCCGGGCAGATCGGTGAAAGAGTCATGGTCGAAACCGGTCAATCCCGGGAGCAGGTGCGCGACGCCATTTTGGCGGCGGTTGCGGATCAGCAGGCGAAGGTCAAAAATGTCGGCGAGCCGCAGGAAGTGGTTGCCGAAGAAATGGGAAAATGTCTGCCGCTGCTCGATACAGAGATTCCCGCCAAACCCAAGCCAACCCTGAATCAATGCGCAGCGATGATGCAGCTTGCCTATGAAGAGGTCTATCGGCGGGAAAAACTGTCCAAAATGGCGCAAGATTTGAAGACTTTGGCCTTTGTTCTCGACAACCGGGCGCGTGAAACGATGCGGGGGGAGGGCAAAAGTGGTAATGAGAGCGATGTGATTCTCACACAGACTCGCGAGGAAATGAGCGTTCTGCAGAAAAACCAGACCGAGCTGGATATTGATCATTGCTTCGCGCTCGCCGCGCCCAAGAAAAAGGAGCAGAATTTTGAACATTGAACACCGCCCCTTTCACCTCGCCTTCCCAGTCAATGATCTGGCAGCCGCCCGTCATTTCTATGGCGATTTGCTGAGCTGCGAAGAAGGTAGAAGCAACGATCACTGGATTGATTTCAACCTCTACGGTCATCAGATAGTCACCCATCTTGATACCGACGCCAAGCCAAGTGCAGTTACCAAGCCAGTAGACCGCGAAAATGTACCTGTGCCGCATTTTGGTGTGGTTCTGACGATGCCCCAATGGGAAGCACTGGCAGAGCGATTGAAACAGCACGAAACAGAATTCGTGATCCCACCGACCGTCCGCTTCCGTGGTGAGACCGGGGAACAGGCAACGATGTTTTTCCGCGACCCCAGCGGCAATGCCCTTGAATTCAAGGCCTTTGCCGATGATGATCAGCTATTCGCCACGGATTGATCCAGCGACAAGTCCCGAACGCGGGTCGCCCAGCGCCATCCTGCGTTCAATCTTGTGCCGCCGCATTTTCTCGACAAAGGTTGTTCGGCGCAGACTGACCAGATGCGCCGCTTCCGCGACCACGCCCTCCGCCATTCTCAGCGCGGAAAGCAGATATTTGCGCTCCTCCTGCATGAGATGTTTCTTGAGATCAAAGCCGCCGCCCAGCGTCCCGCGGCCATTCGACTCATCCATGAACGGACGCGCTTCCGGCGCACCGGGAAAACGGGATGGCAGGGAATCTGCCTGATAGGTGGGCGCATTGGACGCCCGGCGGCGAAACAGTGTGGATACCTGGCTTGCCGATATCATCATACCGGGGAATAAAAGGACCGCCCGTTCGATAATATTGCGCAGTTCACGGGCATTGCCGGGCCAGGCATAATTTTCCAATATGTCCATCGCTTCGGCGGTAAAATATATGTCTTCGCCGCCAATCTGCTGAATGAAGTGGTGGATCAGCGGCGCGATATCATCCCGACGTTCCTTTAGCGCAGGGATATCGATGGGAAAGACCGAAAGCCGGTAGAAAAGATCCTCGCGGAAGCGCTTTTCGGTAATGGCTTGATCCAGATTCTGGTGGGTGGCCGAAATGATCCGCGTATCAATCGGGATGGCCCCTGTGCTGCCAACCCGCTCGATCTGTTTTTCCTCCAGCACGCGAAGCAATTTGACCTGCATATCAAAAGGCATATCGCCGATTTCATCGAGAAATAACGTCCCTTTGCTGGCATCTTCAAACTGTCCGATGCGCTGCGCTATCGCGCCGGTAAAACTGCCTTTCTCATGCCCGAACAGTTCGGATTCAAGCAAATCCCTGGGTATTGCCCCACAATTCACCCCGACAAACTTCTCCCCCGCCCGCTCGGAGCAGCGATGCAATGATTTTGCAACCACCTCCTTGCCGCAACCAGAAGGCCCGGTTATCATCACAGGTATCGTGGTCGCCGCCGCATAGCGGATCAGGCTGCGCACCTCTTCAATCGCTGCGCTGTCCCCCACAAGATGCACGGCCGGATCATCAGGGTGCAATGTCCGCTGTGATCCCGGGATTTCGGGATGATATTCCATAGCATTTCCCCCCTGTTACAAACTGGGCGTTTTCGATGAGCGCTGTGGAAATATTATATGTAAAGCTGCGTAAAATAGTCGGTAATTTGATCCATTTCAGAGGAAATGGCCGTCAAAATATTGGCGGCCTAATTCTCATGCTCGCATTTCCAGCGGTCCAGCGCGCTTTCCAGATGCCGTTCCGCCAGATCACGCGCGCTATGGCGCGTCAGGCCCAGCGAGTCTGCCAGCCGCTCCCCGATCAGAGCGTCACCCAGAGCCATCAGCACCAGCGTCAGCGTATCCTCATGCATCTCGCGATCTTCATGACCGCCTTCACCAACTTCGTCGACCAGCGCATGAATCGCATCGACAATCGGGTCGAGTGCATCTTCATTGCCGGTCAGCAACATCCATGAAGACAAGGCGCCGGCCCCCTGCTTGTCAAAAGCATCAAAGGTCAGATCAACAATGTCGCGTACCGAACCTTCCCCGGTACGCGATTTCAGCACCGCCTCGGCAATAGAACCGCAAACCTGGTCGGTCAGATATTGCGCGAGCGATTTTTGCAGCCCCGATGCGGAGCCAAAATGGTGCAGCAGATTGGCATGTGTTCGCCCGATCCGTGAAGCGACGGCTTTGAGCGTGACCGCTTGCGGTCCTGCTTCGATTAACAAATCGCGGGCAGCCGCCAGCGCCATGCTGCGGCTTTCTTCCGGCGAGAGGCGTCGTTTAGCTATTGACATCTATGTAAGTAACCCTAATATCCAAAATACAGACTAGCGTCATTTTGTGAAAAAGCGAACCCCTTATGAATATGCATAGCAACTTGCAAGCCGGGCCGGAAACGATTGATACGCCTACGCCGAAAGATCATCAGATCACGCCGCGCGATCGCCGCTTTGGCCGCGATGCCGCGCATCAACCGGGTCGCTGGTGGCTGAATGACGATCCCGTTGCGACGGCTTTTTATAACGCGCTTTCCCTTACTTTTCCACGTGGTGAGGCGTTTTTTATTGAAAGCGTGAAGGCGTTTCGCGATGTCACCCCGGAAAAACTGCAAAAAGAAATTCGCGCCTTCGTCAAACAGGAAATCATCCATACCCGTGAGCATGTTGCGCTTAACCGCCGCGTGGAAGAAGCCGGTTATGATACCAGCAAAATCGAAAAACGCGTCATCGAGTCGCTCGAAATGACCAAAGACCGTCCTGCCATTGCCAATCTTGGCGCGACGATGATCCTCGAACATTTTACCGCGATCATGGCGCAGCAATTTATCGCCAATCCGCAGCATTTCGACAATGCCGACAAGGAAACGGCTGATCTGTGGCGCTGGCATGCGCTCGAGGAGATTGAGCATAAGGGCGTTGCCTATGATACCTGGCTCTATGCGACCCGTGACTGGTCCCGCTGGCAGCGGTGGAAAGTCAAATCGCTGCTGATGCTCGTCATCACCCGAAATTTCTGGACCAACCGCTATACCGACACGCTCGACCTGCTGGCACAAGACGGATTTACAGGCTTTCGCACCAAGATGAAGCTTTTCGGCTTTTTGCTCGCAAAACCCGGCGTGGCGCGAAAGATCATCGTGCCTTGGATCAAATTTTTCCTGCCCGGCTTTCATCCATGGAACGAGGATGACCGGCATCTGATCGATCTTGCGGAAAGCGAGTTCGAGGCGGCACTACCCGACAGCATCCAGGCCGCCTGACGCCCTGCTCACCGGTCTTAAAATGTTATCAGCCTGGCTGCGTCAGCGACGCCGCCGCTATTCTTCCGGCGCTGCGCTTTCGCTATCACCCTTTAAGACTACCGCCTGCCCGACCTCGTCACAGCGTCCCGACACATCTTGCTCAGCTGTAAAAATACAAACTGTGCGGACATGGCCGCTGTTTGCGAAACGCATGATCTGGCGGAGCATCATTTTCTGGCCGTCCGGGTTCGTACCGGTTCCCGTGATAACCACATCGCCATCCTCTTCAATATCAGTGGCGTCGGCTTGGAAATCCTTGAAATTCAGGCCTTGCATGGCGTTAAGGGCCAATTGCATGCGCTGATCCTCATCCAGCGTGCCAATCACCGGGTTGGAACCCAGGCTGGAGGCAACGATCACCAGCGGCTGAGATGCGTCAGCCACGACGTCTTTGGGACCATCGGTCATAATCAAGCCGCTGCCGGCCAAAGTGCGTATGGCCCGAAAACCAGCCCGCTCCACCAGCGTGAATGGCAGACCCGCTATTTCGTCTTCCAGCGACCCGCGCGGCTGGAAACTTAAGGATTGCAGAGCCTCCAAGACTTGCGCGTCAGGATAAGCCTTGCTGGTCGATGGTATCTGCACGGTCACCATGGCCGTGGTTTCAGCACCACCTGCAATCATCACCCATTTACGATATTCAATGCCCTGCTGTGTCTGCGAACCTGCTGCCAGCAACGCATCAATGTCACCCGCAAGTTTCAACGATTCTACAGGTGCGTCGATCGTCACCATCGCAGCGAGTTTCTCGGAACCGAACATAGATGCCAGTTCAGCATAAGCTTCCGCTGGAAATTCGACGATCAGTATCGATGCACTTTCTGCGCTATCCTGAAAACCGGCAAAGCTATCTGCTCTTGTCATGGCGCCTGGTGGTGCAAGGCCTACGGTGCCACCTGCGGGGAAAATCGCATCGCTGGCCAATGCCGGTCCGGGCAAGCCCAAAAACAGGCAAGCCGCCATGAATGTCAAAAAACGATACATATCTTTTTGCTCTCCTCAGCGAGGTTTGTGGCGGGCCGCTGTTCCACTGTTATGGAGTAGCCCAACCAGAGCAAGAATTATTTGGCGCGAGGATCATGTGATCAGATGACCTGCGCCACTGAATTCTCAATTGATATCGCGCCCAAGGAGGGGAGGGTGGAAACCGCTTAGTGCGCTGCCTTGTTGATATCCACTTTCTCGACCCATTCGGGGAAAAAGCTAGGCTCGCGAGTTGACCAGCCGGGGGCAGTCGCCGCCGCTTCGCTAATCGACTGCAGCAAGCCCTTTCGTGTCTTCGGGTGCAAATGCGGGAGGGACGCCGCGGCACAAAAGCTGCCGGGGAGCCAAGGCCGCGCATCGGGGCCAAGCAGGCGTTCATAAAGAAAACGGTAAGCGGGAAAGCTGTTTATCCGTCCTTGCCCCAGATCATAGGCGGAAAGCGCGATCAGCGCAGGCATGAATTTTTCAATGCCGTCAATCGCACAATCCTGCGGAATGGCTTTGCGGATATCGGCAAGCCGCTGGTAGAGTTTCATCTGTACTTTGATACCGGCTTCCTCAACCGCGTCACGAGACCAGGTCTGCACGGCGTCCGCACGATCGAGGCCAATATCAAGAGAGCGCCGGATATAACGCTGGGTGGCCGAACCAAAGCCCGCAAATTCTTTCATTTCCGCTAGCGTCATCGCGCCGGGTATCACTTGCATATCTTTGGCCATGGTAACTCCTACTGTGCAACACGCGGTCCTTCATCCACGAGAGCCATTGGACCAAAACATGGTTAGTATTTGGTTAAACGCAGTCAGATTCATTCAAAGATCATGATGCAAAGCCGCTTATGATGTTAAAATATCGGCGTAATTTGGCGGGTCACGAACAAAGGTTTCGACCAACCGCAACTATGTTTCGACCGGGTACAATTGCGATAGAGACAATTGATACCATTTCGTCCTAAGCTGTATGGCAATAAGAAAAATGGGCGCTCAATGAGAAAATTCGACATCGGACATCACAAAACATCGGTCGGGCAACAGGTCGCCATCCTGTCGATCCTCGGCTTTTGGCTATTTTACGTGATTATTATTACCATTCGAGCTGCGGTCAGCGACTGGCCGGCGCAGGACGAACTGGCGCTGCGCCGCGTGGTTGTGACAGTGTTGGGGATCGCCATCACCTATCTGCTATACCGGCTGCTGCTGCTATTTGAAGACAAGGCCCTGTCTACCCGGATTATTACCGCTTTTGCAGGTGCGATTCCCTGCGCCATCGCGATTGGCGCCTTCAACTATTACATGTTCAACGTTTACGATCCCCAAAGCCTGTTTGACGAAGCGCATTTGGAAAAGATGCGCGAATATATGGAGAAAGAAAACTATGCCCTGCAGGCCATAGTCGAAGACAGTGTTTCGCGGTTTTTCTTCATCATCAGCTGGGCCTCGCTATACCTGACACTCAGCTATGCGAGCGCAGTACGCACCGTCGAACGCAAGGCCGCACGCTTCGCCCAGGCGGCGCAGGATGCGGAGCTACGCAGTTTGCGCTATCAGGTGAACCCGCATTTCCTTTTCAATACACTCAACAGTCTGAGCACTCTGGTCATGCGCAGCCAGCCTGAGGAAGCGGAAAAGATGATCCTCAACCTGTCGAAATTCTATCGCACCAGCCTGTCTGGAGATCCGCTGGAAGATGTCGCGCTGTCCGAAGAAGTGCATCTGCAAAATCTTTACCTTGATATTGAGGCAGTGCGTTTTCCCAAACGGCTGAAAACAGAAACTCACATTCCCGATGCGCTGATGGATGTGCTGGTACCGGGGTTGATCCTGCAACCGCTTGTCGAAAACGCGATCAAACACGGGGTCGCGCATTCCAAGCGCCCGGTGACAATCACTATCAGCGCGGTGGAGGAAGGTGATTTCCTGAAACTCACTGTAGCTGATGATGGCGAAGCACGGCCAGGCGCACAAGCCAGATCCAGTGATCAGAATAGCGGCATCGGGCTTGCCAATGTTCGTGACCGGCTGGAGACCAGATTTGGTTCTCAGGCCAAGTTGAAAACCCGTTCTCCTGAAACCGGCGGCTTTGTTGCAGAACTAACCATGCCTCTCTTAGCGGATATCTGATTATGGCAGACGATGACACTCTGGCACCATCACAGCTTAATACACTGATCGTCGATGACGAACCGCTAGCGATTGAACGTTTGCAACTCTTGTGTGCGCGGCAAGAGCATATCAACTTGGTCGGTACCGCCAGTGATGGCGAAGCTGCAATCCGGTTGACCGAACAGCTGGAACCGGACCTGTTGCTGCTTGACATCGCGATGCCTGGCATGACCGGGCTGGAGGTTGCGCAGAACCTGTCCGGCCTTCAAAAAAAGCCGGCAATTATTTTTGTGACCGCCTTTGATAAATTTGCAGTGGAAGCCTTTGGCGTAGCGGCGATCGATTATGTGCTCAAACCCGTTGAAACCGAACGGCTGTCAATTGCCATAGCCCGGGTGCTAGAGCGAAAGATTGAGCAAACATCAATGACGACCGAGGATTCTCCCTGGGCGGAAGAGTTCTGGGTACCCTATAAATCAGAGCTGCGCCGTATCACAGCCTCGGAAATCAACCGGATAGAGGCAGAGCGTGACTATATGCGGCTGCATGTCTCCAGAGAAACAGCGGGTGAAAAAGGAAACGAGCAAGGTGGGACCAGCTATTTGCTCCATCAAACAATCACCGGGCTAGAGGAGCGGCTCAATCCTGAACATTTCATTCGTCTACATCGATCCCATCTGGTCCGCCGGGACTGGATTGCCGGCCTGCGCCACGATGGCGGTGGCATCTGGATCGCATGCCTGAAATGCGGGACCGAAATCCGCATCGGTCGCACCCATTTGGCAGAAGCTAAGAAGCTGGCAGGACGATAAGCTAGTTTCTGATGCGCAATCGCCATATTGACTGGCATCGCCCTCACAATGTGCAGAACCCAAAAATAAACCCCGGTGTAAGGGCACCGGGGTCCATAGTTGGTTTGGCCAAAATTGGGGCCGCTTAATTGGGATTCGCGGCTCTTGGAATGTTTTTTAGTTACCGCCGATAACCACGGTGCTGGTGCCAAGTGTTCCTGCTTCAGCCCTGGCGATCAGAGATACCTTGGCGCGCTTGGCGGACAGATTTGCTTCTTCAATGCAGTCACCATGATCTGCCATTTCGCTTAGGCTTTTGCGATCATAGCTACCGCAAACCTGGCGCACGGCACCTTTGATCCGGCCATCCAAAGTTGACTGACCTTCTGCGCTGGTGAGATCCAGATCGGCATAGCTGACTTCAACAGACTTTGTGATGCGACCCTGCGCACTCGCACTGGCGGAAAAACCCGTGGCGGTTACCGCAATCGCGGCGGCGGCAAAAAGGCTTTTGCTCAAGATGGAATTTTTCATGTGTTTACTCCTCAAAAAATTAGCTGGCAAACCGGAAAAAGGGGACCGGCCTGCTCCTGTTATCCCTGCCCGACACAGGGTGGGGGTTGATGAGGCGAAAGCGGGTTGTTTCGACGAGCTCGGGGAAGAGCTTTGACTTATGCTTTGCTCCCGCCTCGTATTCTTAGATACGGGAAGCGGTATCGACGAGCATCCGATGTTCGATAAACCACCATTTTGATCGGTGAACGGCAAAAGGCTTCGACCAACGACATCGGAACGTCGATCAAAGTAAAGCTATGTAACTTTTGTTACTATTCAATTAGTTACAGATGACACCGAATCATGCTGTATTATGAGGCTAAATCAGCTCTGATTCGACTAGATCAACCCGGAAAGCGGACTCGAAGGGTCAGCATACATCCGCCGTCCCATCCGACCAGACAGATAAGCTTCCCGCCCAGCTTCGACGGCAAGCTTCATCGCGCGGGCCATCCGCACAGGTTCCTTGGCCTCCGCGATGGCCGTGTTCATCAGCACGCCGTCACAGCCCAGTTCCATCGCGACTGCTGCGTCGCTAGCGGTACCGACGCCGGCATCAACCAGCACGGGGACGTTCGCGCCCTCAACGATCAAACGTATGGTAACACGGTTCTGGATACCCAGGCCCGAGCCGATCGGCGCGCCCAAAGGCATGATCGCTACCGCGCCCGCATCTTCCAGCTGTTTCGCGGCAATCGGATCATCAACGCAATAGACCATCGGCTTGAAACCTTCCTTGGCGAGCACTTCGGTCGCTTCCAGCGTCTCGCGCATATTGGGGTATAGCGTCTTCGCTTCGCCCAGCACTTCCAGCTTCACCAGATCCCAGCCGCCTGCCTCACGCGCTAGTCGTAAAGTGCGGATCGCGTCATCGGCATTAAAGCAGCCAGCGGTGTTGGGCAGATAGGTGGTTTTCTTGGGATCGATAAAATCGGTCAGCATCGGCTGATTGCGATCCATTACATTCACACGCCGAACTGCTACGGTAACAATCTCTGCTCCCGCAGCCTCTACCGCCGCGGCATTTTCTTCAAAATCCTTATATTTGCCGGTTCCTACGATCAGGCGCGATTTGAATTTCTGACCGGCTACACTCCAGCCGTCATCGGTGGTGACATCGCCAGCATGATCACCCCCGCCGACAAAATGAACAATCTCAAGCTGATCGCCGTCTTCAACCGTAACATCGCCCAAAGTCGAACGTGTCACGATTTCGCGGTTGCGCTCCACTGCCACTTTCTCTGGCTCCAGATCCAGCGACCGCACCAAATCGGCAACAGACATGCCGCCTTCTATGCGCCTGCTATCGCCATTCAGCTGAATTGAAATTTCCGACATTACCGATGTTTCCATTTGTTTGATCTCGCTTTTCGGAATCGAGCCCTATAAAGAGGCCATATAAACAGCTAAGCAGTGCCGCAACCAAAAGCGCCATATGGGGGACATTATATTGTCAGAGGGAAAAAGCACCAAAAAGACCGTCTTTGTGCTGAACGGCCCCAACCTTAATCTGCTGGGCATGCGGGAGCCGGAAATTTATGGTTCCGATACGCTGGATGATATTGCCGGGCGGCTGGAGGATCAGGCGCACGAGCTAAGCCTTGAAGTTGATATCCGTCAGAGCAATCATGAAGGCCATCTGGTCGACTGGCTACACGAGGCCGCTGCTGATGAGGCACAGGCCGTAATCTTGAACGCTGGCGCGTTGACCCATACATCCATCGCTCTGCATGACGCGGTGAAGGCGATAGGCGTGCCGGTGATAGAGGTGCATCTGTCCAATCCTGCCGCGCGCGAAGAATTTCGACACAAGAGTTTGATTGCACCGGTTGCAAAAGGAACTATTTGCGGCTTTGGTGCTTTGGGATATCAGTTGGCGCTCGACGCCGCGCAAAAATTCTAGAACTAATTTTAACTTCAATATGGGAACCAGAAATGGCCGCAAAAAAAGACAGTGATGGCAGCATGAATGTGGACCTCGAAGTGGTCCGGGAGCTTGCCGGGATATTGGATGGCGCTGGCCTCAGCGAGATTGAAGTCGAAGATGGCGACCGGAAGATCCGTGTTTCTCGTGGTGGTGGCGGAGCGTCCGCCCCTGTCCATGCGGTAGCTGCACCGGCTCCCATGCCAGCCCCTGCCGCAGCTCCCACAACCGAAGTGGCGACAGCGTCAGCTCCGGCAGACGATCACGCCGGTGCACAGAAGTCACCAATGGTCGGCACCGCCTATCTGGCACCCGACCCGGACGCCGCGAATTTTGTCAGCGTCGGCGACAAAGTCGCCGAGGGTGACACTTTGCTGATCGTGGAAGCGATGAAAGTGATGAACCCGATTGCTGCGGAAAGCGCAGGCACAGTTAAAGCGATACTGGTGGAAAACGGCCAGCCGGTCGAATTTGACCAGCCGCTCGTTGTGATTGCTTAGATGAGACGCGGCGCATGACCATCAACAAAATCCTGATCGCCAATCGCGGCGAAATCGCGCTCCGTATCTTGCGCGCTGCCAGAGAACTGGGCATCGACACCGTCGCAGTGCACAGCACCGCCGATGAAGATGCGATGCACGTGCGGCTGGCACATGAAGCCATTTGCATTGGACCGCCTTCGGCAACCGACAGCTATCTGAGCATTCCCGCGATTATCTCCGCAGCCGAAATCAGCGGCGCAGATGCGATTCACCCAGGCTATGGCTTCCTGTCGGAAAACGCGCATTTCGCCGAAGTAGTCGAAGCGCATGACATTAAATGGATCGGCCCCAAGCCGGAACATATCAAGGTCATGGGCGACAAGGTCGCTGCCAAGAAGACCGCTGGCGATCTCGGCATTCCGCTGGTTCCGGGTTCCGATGGCGCAGTTAGCGACATCGAGGTGGCCAAACAGGTGGCGGCTGAGGTCGGTTATCCGGTTATCATCAAGGCAGCCTCTGGCGGCGGCGGACGCGGCATGAAAGTTGTGAACGACGAGACCGAGCTGGAAACCCAGATGCAGCAAGCCGGCACCGAAGCCAAAGCGGCCTTTGGTGACGCGACGGTCTATATTGAAAAATATCTCGGCGATCCGCGACATATTGAATTTCAGGTCTTTGGCGACGGCCGCGGCAATGCCATTCATCTCGGTGAACGCGACTGTTCCTTACAGCGTCGTCACCAGAAAGTGCTCGAAGAAGCGCCTTCACCGGTAATCACCGAAGAACAGCGCGAAGAAATGGGCAAGGTCTGTGTGGATGCCATGAAGGGCATGGGCTATCGCGGCGCGGGCACAATCGAGTTTCTGTACGAGAATGGTGAGTTCTACTTTATCGAGATGAACACGCGTTTGCAGGTTGAGCATCCTGTCACCGAAATGATTACCGGCTTCGACCTGGTCCGCGAACAGATCCGTATTGCCGATGGCCGTGATCTTTCGGTCAAACAGGAAGAACTGGAATTTACCGGTCATGCGATTGAATGCCGGATCAATGCCGAAAATCCGAAAACTTTTGCACCTTCTCCCGGCAAGGTGACCAGCTATCATGCCCCCGGCGGCATGCATGTCCGCGTCGATAGTGGACTTTACGCCGGATATTCGATCCCGCCTTATTATGACAGCATGATCGCGAAGCTGATTGTTTATGGCCGAACCCGGGACGGCTGCATGATGCGACTCGCACGCGCACTGGACGAATTTGTTGTCGAAGGCGTCGAAACCACCATCCCGCTGCATCAAAAGCTGGTTTATGATGAAGGTTTTCAATCCGGCGAATATACCATTAAATGGCTCGAAGAGTGGCTTGATAAGGATGAAAACGCCTAGTTTACCGTCACAACTGGGTAATTTTTGTTCATATAAGTCGATTCTTTCCTGAATATTACAGCAAAGTTCAGCTATCTGACAGGGTTAACAAGCTATGACTTGTTCCACAGATGCGGCAAACGGAGTCGCGTAGTGAGGAGTAAGCCTATGCGACTATTTTTTGTAACCGGCCTGATGGCAGCCACCATGTTGACGCCTGCAACGGCCTCTGCCGCCGATCTCGCCACTAATTTGAATCAGAACACGCGCAGCGTTGCTCCGATCGTCTTTGACAATAATCTCACAGGTAGTACCGCCTTTCAGCGCGATGGGCGCGGAGAACGCCGCGCCCATCGCGGGGAACGGCGCGGTAATCGCGAGGCCAGAAGGGCCAATCGCGGCAATCGTGAAGCGCGCAGAGCCAATCGCGGTAATCGCGATACCCGACGGGCTGCGCGCGCCGAAAACCGCAACAATCGTGGACGTGCCAATGTACTGACCGAAGGTGATCGCGCCGAGATGCGGCAACAGCGCAGAGCGACACGCCAACAAAATCGCAACGTTAACCGCAATGTTTCTCGCAGCCGCGCGGATGTCGGCCGCGCGAACCGACAAGCCCGTCGGGATGTTGCGCAGCGTGATCGTAGCCGTGCGGATCGGCGCGCTATCAGACGTGGTGATCGCAATAGAGACGGCCGGGTAGACCGCCGCTTTGACCGGAACCGGGACGGACGCATTGACCGCCGGTTCGACCGCAATAATAATGGCCGCGTCGATCGGCGGGTTGATCGCAACCGCGATGGCCGGATCGACCGACGTTATCGGGAAAATCGCCGGGCCGCTGCCCGGGGTGATCGTAATCGGGACGGCCGGGTGGACCGCCGCTGGGATCGTAACCGCGACGGACGCATAGATCGCCGCTTCGACCGCAACAATAATGGCCGCGTTGATCGGCGTTGGGATCGCAACCGCGATGGCCGTGTTGACCGCCGCTATCGGGATAACCGTCGCTATGGCTACCGCGACAACCGTCGGGGTTATCGCAAAGGCTATCGCGATGCACGGCGGGACTATCGCAAATGGAATCGCGGCTGGCGCAATGACCGCCGTTATAACTGGCGGAACTACCGCAAATATAACCGCAACTATTATCGCGTAGGCCGTTATTATGCACCCTATCGCGGGCATAGCTACCGCCGCTGGAACATCGGCATCTATCTGGGCTCATCCTTCTTCGGATCGCGCTACTGGATAAACGACCCGTGGCGTTACCGTTTGCCACCGGCATATGGCGGCTATCGCTGGATCCGTTATTATGACGACGTCCTCTTGGTCGATACCTATGATGGCCGTGTCGTCGATGTAATTTACGACTTCTTCTACTAAGTTATAAAAATCATATTCCTTAGGCGAGGCCCGTGATCAGCAATGATTGCGGGCCTTGTTCCATTTTCCCTCTTGAAACAGTCTGCTGTCCGGCGCACACAAGCTAAAAGATAGTTGAGGAAAATTGAGATATGATCCGGTACCTGCTTGCAATGCTGGCATTGGGCCTCGCAGCCCCCGCTTTTGCCGTTAATGCGCCTGCTGATGAAAACGTGCCGACAGAGGATCATGTCACGTTCATCCAAGTCGGCAACCTTATCGCTGATCCGGCAAAAGGCGCAACCGGTCCGGCCATCATCACCGTGCGCGAAGGCAAAATTACCAAAGTCGACGCAGGATCCACTATACCTTATGCAGCGACAGATATTGTCACGATCATCGATATGTCGGACAAGACCGTCATGCCGGGCCTGATTGACCTGCATGTCCATCTTACCGGTGATCCCGGCGGCGATTTTTGGAAACAGGCCACTGAACCTACTGAATGGGGCGTCGTTGTTGGTGCCAAAAATGCCCTTTTGACTGCCAAGGCCGGCTTCACAACCGTTCGCGAGGCAGGCTCATCGCAATATTCCGCTTTCTCCCTGCGCAAGGGGACAGCCGAGGGTGTAATACCGGGGCCACGCATCATTGCCGCAGGACCGGCACTGGCCATTGTCGGCGGCCATGGCGACACCACGGGCTTCAAGGAAGATATCAACGATGCCCTGGCCAGCGGCTATAGCTGCACGGGACCGGTGGAGTGCGCGGAGAAAGTCCGCAAGGCCTCCCGCGCCGGTTCCGATATTATCAAGATTACCGCTACCGGCGGTGTGCTGTCTCAGCAGGGCCGCGGCCTGGAAGCGCATTTTACCGATGCGGAGATGACTTCCATTGCCGATACCGCCCATTCACTTGGACTGAAAGTTATGGCCCATGCGCACGGAGCGCGCGGTATTGAGGCCGCGGCCCGTGCCGGTATTGATACGATCGACCATGGCACTTTTGCAGATGAGGCTGCGCTCAAGGCCATGAAAGCCAGCGGTTCCGCGCTGGTCCCGACCCTGATGGCCTTTCAGGGAGTGAGCGAAGGGCTCGGCAAAGGCATTTATACGCCGGTTGTCGAGAACAAGATTCGCGAAACTTTGGGCAGCGTCGGCAAAGCCGTGACTATGGCGAAAGACATGGGCGTGCCTGTGGCCTTTGGCACGGATGCCGGAGTCTTTGATCATGGCCGCAATGCTGAGGAATTTGCCCTGATGGTTCGCCACGGCCTCACACCGCGCGAGGCCGTCATAAGCGCGACCACGTTGGCTGCCGAAGTACTGGGTATGGAGGAACAAATTGGTCGGATCGCACCGGGATATTCCGCTGACCTGATCGCCTTTGACGGCAACCCACTTGAGGAAGTTACGGTGCTGGAAAAGATTGACTGGGTGATGGTTCGCGGCAGAGTGATTGACTGAGACACATGAACGCGTCCGTCTCCAAAGTTTCCGCTACCAGGACCAAAGCAAACCGGAACAACAGTCCCAAGCGCCTCGCCGAAATTACGCGTTCGGTAACAGACCGGTTGAACGCCCATCCGCATGTACAGTGGTTGGAAAGTCCCCACGCGCAACTATTCGTATGTCAGAATTTTCTCACCGACAAGGATTGTGATCTGCTGATCAAAATGATCGATGCCCAGGCCGTTCCCTCCAGCCTCTATACCGGCACCGAGCGCGATGGATACCGGACCAGCTACAGTTGCAATGTCAGCGCCCATGACAAGGATATTCAGCGCATTGAGCAATCCATCTGCGACCTGATGGGCTTGGAGAATTCGCATAGCGAAATCTTGCAGGGACAGCGTTACGAGGTTGGTCAGGAATTCAAGGATCATCACGACTTCTTCCATGAGACCGAGGATTACTGGACCAAGGTGGAGGCAAATAACGGGGGGCAGCGCAGCTGGACCGCCATGGCTTATCTGAATGAGCCCGAAGAAGGCGGCGCGACCGCTTTTCCCCAGCTCGAATATCAGGTCGAGCCGCGTAAGGGGATGCTGCTTGTCTGGAACAATATGGGACTGGATGGCAGGCCCAATCTCAACACGCTGCATGCCGGCGCGCCCGTGATCAAGGGCACCAAATATATCATCACCAAATGGTTTCGTCTCAACCGGTGGAAGGGTCGCTGGAAACACTAAACGGATATATCACCAAATATCACGGCGATAGCGAGCCGATTTTCGCTGACCAACGACCGACTCCCTTCGACGAACGACATCAGCAATCGTTGCAGGTGAAACCAAGCTGTGTTAGCCGTGCACAACAGCACAAACTAGGGAAATATCATGATCCATAAAACTCTCGCGCTGCTGGCCAGTGCCAGCCTGATCGCCGCCGCTTCGGCAGCCCATGCAAACAGCCTGTCCGCAACCAGCGCCGCCGCGGTCCAAGAGGACGCCGCCAAACCGGCGATGAGCGAGAGCGAAACGCTAAAGGCCCTGTTCGCCAAGAGTGATGAAGACAGTTTGCGGCGCAATCCGATCGGTGCCCTATTCCGCGGCGATGAACGCTATGCCGACCGCCTCGGCGACTATATCAGTGACGAATATTTTGCTGCCGAACTGGCAGCTGAAGAAAGCGAACTGGCAGCACTCATGGCCATTGACCGCAGCAAGCTGAGTGTCACCGACAAGATTGCCTATGACGTGTTCATGCGGGACAAGAAACAGGCTATCAAAGGCATGTCGAAGGAAATTATGGACTTGACCGTCGTCCGTCCGCTTAATCATTTTAGCGGCTTTCACACCTTCTACCCGACCTTTGCGTCCGGCAAGGGTGCGGCTCCGTTTAAGACCGTCAAAAACTACGAAGACAACCTGAAGCGCCATGCAGAGTTTATTACGCTCATTGACCGTTCGGTTGGCCGGTTCCGTCAGGGTATGGACAGCGGGGTGGTTGAAACCAAGCTGACCGTGGGCAATGTAGTCGAGCAGCTCGCAACCCAAATCGGGCTGGGCCTCGATGGTAGCCCATTCATGGCGCCGACCAAGGCCTTTCCAGAAGATTTCAGCGATGCCGACAAAACCCGCCTAACCGCAGAATATGAAGCGATGACAAAAAAAATCTTCGCATCTTATCAGACTCTGCATGATTTCCTGAAAAACGAATATCTGCCGGTCGCCCGCGAAGGTGTCGGCCTGTCCTACATGAAGGGCGGCGATGTGATGTACAAGCATCTGATCGAGGGCACGACCACCCTGCCTCTTGAGGCCGATTATATCCATAATCTCGGCGTCAGCGAAGTCGCCCGGATCAAGACGGAGATGGAAGCGATCAAGGACGAAGTGGGCTTTGAGGGCACATTGTCAGAGTTCTTCACCCATCTGCGCACCGATCCCAAATTCCATCCGGAATCCCGCGAAGCGCTGACACAGGGATATTATGACCTTGGCAAGGAAGTCGACAAGGTTATCTCGACCCAGTTCAAGGTACTGCCAAAATCACCACTGGAAATTCGTCCCTATGACGAGTCGATTGAAAAATTCCAGGCAGGCGGTTCTTATCAGAGCGGTACTCCCGACGGTTCACGTCCCGGCGTCTTCTATTTCAACGCCTATGACCTGCCATCACGCAACACATCCGGCATGACGACCCTGTACCTGCATGAAGGCGCACCCGGTCACCATTTCCAGATTTCACTGGCGCAGGAAAACGAAGATCTGCCCAATTTCATGCGCTTTGGCGGCAATACTGCTTTTGTCGAAGGTTGGGCACTTTATTCCGAAAAACTCGGCTTCCCGATGGGCATGTTCGATGATCCCTATCAGCGTTTCGGTCATCTGGACGACGAGATGCTCCGCGCCATGCGGCTGGTCGTGGATACTGGTCTGCACAGCAAGAAATGGACGCGCGAACAGGCTATCCAATATATGCTAGACAATAGCAGCATGGGTGAAACCGACGCCACCGCCGAAGTCGAACGCTATATTGCGATCCCGTCTCAGGCTTTGGCTTACAAGATCGGTGCGCTGACCATCCAGCGGCTGAAGAAAAAGGCCGAGGACAGTCTCGGCGAGAAATTCGACCCGCGCGAGTTTCATGATCAGGTGCTGAATACTGGCTCATTACCGATGACGGTTCTGGAGAAGAAGATCGACGACTGGATTGCGACGCAGAGCTAAGGTCTCGCTCCACTCCGAGGCTCAACCAAATTTGGCCGTTCGGCAGCATCGCAATGGCTGCCGAACGGCTTTTAGTATCTAGCGGTCACTATTGTATCGGAGGAATGCCGGTCAATCCAACCACTTTGGCAACTTCATCGGCATGCTCTGCTGTCGCGAGGAAATTGTTCATAGCGGCATAATATTGCGGCATATGATGGGCGAGCAACGTACCAATATGGGCACCATTGACTTGTGTATTGGCGCATAGTTCAGCCAGTACCGCCACCCAGGTTGTCACTATAGCCCCGGCCGCAGCAAGGCGCTGCGTCGTGATCTCGGTAATCTCTTTGTTGAAATCGGCGCAGGCATCAATGACAACATAAACTTCATAGCCTTCACGGAGCGCCGAGATCGCAGGGAAAGCCGCGCAGACCTCAGTGGCAAGACCGGAAATAACGAGTTTCTTGCGCCCGGTTGCCTCAACTGCTTTCCGAGAGGTTTCGTCGCTCCAGAAATTTACAAAGGGTCGATCAATGATTTCAACATCTGGAAATATTTCGACCAGTTCGGGCATCGTCGGGCCATTGGGTCCAAGCGGCCAGCTTGTCCCCATAATGACCGGGATATCAAATGCCTTTGCCGTCTTCGCATGGCCAAGAATGTTATTCTTCAGACGTAGCGGCTCGATCGAGGTTAAGAACTGGAATAGCCCGACTTGATGGTCAATCATGAGAAAGGCACAATTGTCAGGTGTGAGTTCGGAAGTTGGAAGGGTCATTATGAATATTCTCCATTTCATGATTTCATCGGCATTGGTTATTGGGCGCCAAGGCCCTATATCCACATGAAATATTGACCCTCAGACAGCGGAAAATCCATGAACAGATTTAGATCGCAGCATTGTTGAAACCGGTATGATTATTTCAGAAATCATTGATGCCCAAGTGCTGATCGCGCTTGAGCGGCATCTTAATTTCAGGGCGGCGGCCGCATCATTGCATATGCCGGCTGCGTCCTTCAGTCGGCGCTTGCAGAAGATGGAGGAGCGGGCTGGTGTCAAACTGTTCACGCGAAGCAGCAGGGCCGTGAATACAACCGAGGCTGTTCTTGCGATCCTGGACCATGCCCGGCGGATGGTTGAGGAAGCAGAGAGCGTGGAAACGATATTGGCGCGCAGTTCCCAACGCATAGCCGGAGATCTGAAGGTCACTGCCCCAACAATTCTGGGCCAGGCTTTGCTGGCACCGGCCATCGGATCGTTCCTCAAAGCCTATCCGGAGGTTAATCTCAGCATAGATCTTTCGGACAGAGCGGTCGACTTCATTACCGAAGGTTTTGATGTCGGCCTGCGTGTGGGCCCGTCGCAGGACGAAAGCCTGATTTCAAAGAATATCGGCTTGGTGACGGCGAGCCTCTATGCTTCAGAAAGCACGCTTCGCATTCTCGGACCGATTGAGGACATCGAGACCCTTGCCGACAAACCGCTAGCGCTTCTCCATCACGGCATGCGTAGCGCGCCATCGCTGATCCTTACTGACAAGACCGGCGAAAATCATACGATCGATCTACAACCGAGATTGATCGCCATGAACCCTTGGCTGCTGATGGCACTGGCAAGGTCGGACGAGATGATCGCTGTTCTACCCGATATATTGCTTGACCGATCGACCGAACCGTTATCTCTCAAACGGATCCTGCCGTCCTACTATGCGCGGTCCGTCCCTGTTTCTATTACTTTCCCCTCCCGTAAGCTAATCGCCCCCCATGTTCGCGCGTTTATTGATTTTATGGTGAAAGAGCTTTCCAAACTGAATGTCTAAGAAACTGCTCCAATCATTTTGCATTTGGTTGGGAAGATAAAGATCAATCTCGCAACTGATCCAGAAACACTCTGATACGATGCAGATGCGGCAATAGCGCCTCCCAATCCGTTTCCGGAATATTCGCGCGCAAGATATCCGCCATGGGTGCGAGGGCCGCAACCGCGTCATTTCTGAGCTGCGCGCCAGTGGCTGTTACAGCGACCCGTCTGATCCGGCGGTCATTGGGTTCGTGGATGAGCTCCACCAGACCTTTGTCCTCCAATTTGCGGACGGTTGATGACATAGTTGGCTGGGCGACCTGCATCGCGCCGGCAAGCTCGCTGATGGTCTCCTGCACATCCAGACGCAGGAGATGGTTAAGCACCGAAAATTGTGCCACTGTCATCCCCTTGGGCAAATGAGCCTGAAACAGGTTATCGGCAAGCTGGTTGATGATTCCGATCTCGGTCATCACCGCAAATTCAATCGGGTCGCCTTTCAGTCCCGCTGGCTTGGCTTGTACATCTTCGGTCATAATTCCCTTTAGACGTTCAGGATGAACGATTCTACCGGCCATCTGGGTGACGGTGCAGGCGAAGACGCATAACCGAAACGGAAAAAGCCCTGAACCCTCGCGGGCACCGCTACCTCAAGATAGTCATGATATTGATCATACAGATCAGCCATTTCCGGAAACTCCTGTAATATCTGGCTGACCGGATGCATCGCCAGACCCAGGGCAGTCGCAGCCTGATTGATCCGTACCCAGGCCGCACCGGACTGCAATTGTGCCCTCCGACTGTTGTCTGGCGAGATCAACCAGCCGAAGCTGCTCGTATTGTCCAGTATCCCCTTGTACATGGAAATCCCGGATTCATAAGCGGTCGACCCTTTTGTCGCGAGCTCTTCACGTGAGACAACGCCGCCCAGCCGCAACGCCTCCATCATCGGTCCACTCATATCGATTCCGTCCGGGTTGGCATTTACTTCGGCCGCGCCAATCCGCATCAGATCAACGCTCTCTTTTTGGGTGCGTGCCACATCATATTCCACCGACCAGGCCTGCCAGTTAAGCTCCCGCAATCTGGCGACCCGCTCCGCATCGCTGGTTGCTTCGAGGGATATCAGCGGTTCCGATTGCCCCGCAAAGGCCATATCCTGCAACTTGGCGAATGTCGCGTCGTCAACACTGCGCGGCGAAAAAGCTTCCTTGGTGCTACGGCGGTTCAGTATTGTGCCGAATAGCGGATCGCGCGGAACCGATGGATCCTTGATTATTTTTACCGATGCTATGGGACGGCCGTCGAGAACCGGCTCAGGTTCGCCTTCAGGGAAAGACATGATTTCTGCTCGATAGCCTTTTTCGGTCGCCGCCTGCCGAAACAATTCCAGAAATGTACCGAAGCCGATGGTGATCTGACGATTGGGTGGGTCGGTATGGGGCAGACGTTTGTCGAGATCGCAGTAGAGCGTGAAACTGTCATCGCCCACCAGCCTTACCTGCCAGGGCTGACGATTGTGGGGATTGGGTGCCAGAATAGCATAAGCCAGTGCATCAAGCCGCGGATCTCCAAAACCCGTTGTTGCCTGTGTCCAGGGCTTCTGCGCCTTGGCAATTGAGCGTGTGCCGACATAAGCACCAAAACCGCCACCGAGCAGCACAAGCGATGCACCACCGGTTACCAGAACCTGTCTGCGCGAAACCATATCCGAATCTCCATATTCATCTAATATATAGATATCTATGTTTATACAGTGTAAATGTCAACGCCAACGCAACGGAAAACCATGGTTATATTTCTCTGGGCAAATTACCCATAGGGCAGATCGCGTGATTCAACTCGTCTGGTGTTAAGGGCAGAACAACTGTCTTTGGTATCATCGGGGCACCGAAAATCTTTAAGGCATAAGCACCCCTCAAGGCCAGCTTAAACCTGGCTTTAGGCTATATTCAAATGGCCTGAAAAGGGTCGAAAAGTGGAACGAGTGGTGACCGGCTGTTAACACTTTTTTAACTTTTTAGTTTAATAAAGGTTAACGCAATCAAAGCGAGTGGGGCATACTTAATTTGATCTGGTCTGCGATAGAAAATGACACCTGCTTACTCCCCCGAAGCACATTTGTCCGAGACGGAACGCTATGTTCTTGGATCGCTCAATCAAGCTTGGCCATCGGCTGCTACCATGACTCCGGATGTGATTGAGTCACAGGAAGCTAGCAGCAATCCTGCGATGTTCGTCGATGCGGTTCAAACATTAAGCGACAATGGTATGATTTTATATGAGGCATTTCTGACGGGCCATGCTTCCGGGCCGCGCTTTCTAGATACAATGATCACGGCACGCGGCAAGGCCGCCCTGCAATCCACCGATATCGACGCGTGAGGCCACTGAACCGTTAATTTGGCGGCGTGCAAAATTAAACAAAAAAGTTAACAAATCAGGCGTGGATGACCGCAGAGGCTATGGCTGTAATATTTTTCAGCACGTCCAGTTCCTGGTCGCTTAACTCTCTGGCTTCATCACCGGCGCAGGCGACCATACCAATGGTTGAACCATCACCGTTACGCATCGGCACAGACGCATAAAGTCCAAGATGCTGGGTCATCGCGCTGCGGGGACTGCCCAGTTGCTTTACATCGACGGCAGGATTGCTGGCTGCCCAGCTTTCATCACAGGAAATAGCAGCATGGGCGACGGACTGTACCGCACACCCTCCTTCGTCATGATCAGCTTCGTATAAAGTGATAGAGGCAACGGGTGTACCAAGCAGTCTTGCTGTCAGATTGGCAAGCAGGTCCAGATCCTGTTCAACTGAATTATTCATACTCATATTCGATTTGGAGCCCCCGATCTCAGATCGATTTACGGTAAAAACTTAAAAACTTTATTAACCATAGATGAACACGCCCTAACGGGAATCTCCTCAGCCTCCAAATGTCTATTTGTAACATACCGTAAAGCAATTGAATAATAAAGACTTTTTTAAACTGATTCCTTTTTGTTAATGCTACGTTTATGTTGGCTTCATGACAAATCTGTTAATTAAACCGGCATTATCTATCCTCGATTCGCTGATTTCTTTCGATACGACGTCGCGAAATAGCAACCTGCAACTGATCAGCTGGGTTGAGGAATATCTCGCGCAATATGACATCGGCACCACGCGGCTGATTAGTGCTGATGGGTCCAAGGCCAATCTCTATGCCACCATTGGTCCGGATGTCGCAGGCGGGGTCATCCTGTCAGGCCACAGCGATGTCGTACCGGTAGATGGACAAGACTGGTCGAGCGATCCGTTTGTGGTGACAGAGCGTGATGGCCTGTTGCATGGACGCGGAACCTGCGACATGAAAGGCTTCATCGCGCTGGCCTTGGCCGCCGCTCCGATGCTGAAAGACGGCAAGCGTCCGGTCCATCTCGCGATCAGCTATGATGAGGAGGTTGGCTGTCTTGGCGCGCCGGCCATGATTGAAGAGATGGCCGCAACCCTTCCCGCCCCAGCCCTGGCGATCATCGGCGAACCGACAATGATGAAGACGATCACCGGGCATAAAGGCATTTGTGTCCATGAAGTCGAGATACTTGGCCATGAGGCTCATAGCAGCCTCACTCATCTTGGAATCTCCGCCAATATGGTGGCTATCGAGCTAATGCATGACCTGGCCGAACTGGCACGAGGGCTTTGGGAGACGGCCGACCCGAATTCGCCGTTCACGCCGCCGCACGCAACGCTTACCATTGGCAAGATGGATGGAGGCACTGCGGCCAACATATTGGCCCGGCGGGCGCATTTCATATTTGATCTGCGATGCCCGCCTTCCGTCGACCCCGAAGCAGTTCTGGCACCGTTCAAGGAAAAAGCCGCCGCTCTCGACACACAATTGAAAGAAGCCTTCCCTGAAACAGGGGTACGCGTTGAACAGCTGTCCAATGCACCACCGCTTGGGCAATCCGGTTCAGAGAAAGCGGAAGCCTTTGTGCGAAAATTGACCGGGGATAATACACCGGCTGGTGTTGTCTCTTATGCCGCGGAGGCCGGGCAGTTCCAGCAGGCCGGTTTTCCCACCGTGGTTTGCGGGCCGGGGTCGATTGAGCAGGCCCATCAACCCAATGAATATATCAGCCTCGATCAGTTCAGTCGCGGCGCAGATTTTATGCTAAGACTGTCGGAAGAATTGCGGCAGGAGTAAACGCATGACAAAACTCGGCAGCTACGCTGGACGCACCGCCATGGTGACCGGCGCGGGCGATGGCATTGGCAAGATGCTGGCCGTCAAACTCGCAGAAGCCGGGATGACTGTCTGCGTTCAAGATATCCGCGAAGAAGCGGCCGCAACAGTGGCCCTGGAAATCGGCAGTGGTGCGTTTTCTATGGCTTTCGATATTAGCGACCGCAATGCTGTTGCTTTGGCGGCCGAGCGTTTTGCCGCCGATCATGGCGATCTCGCCATGCTATGGATCAACGCTGGCGTGGGCGTCGGCGCGACCTTGCTGGAGGGCAAGCCAGATCAGGTGCGCTGGGCCTATGATGTAAATGTGCTGGGCGCTATCTGGACGGCGCAATGCTTTGCCCCCCTGCTCAAAGGCGACCCCCGTCACGTCGGAATTACCGCCTCGACCGCTGCGCTGCGCGCGCCTGAAGGCGACTTTCCGCTCTATGCCGCAACAAAGCATGGTACGATGGCGGTTGCCGAGGCGCTACGGGGCGAGCTGGCGGTTAAGGATATTGAGACCACTATATTGTGCCCCGGCCTGCTCAATACCGAAATCTGGGATGGCGCCAAAGCCCGCCCCGAACGCTTCGGCGGTGAACGTCATATGGATCCCAAAATTGCCGGCATGTGGCGAGAGGCCAAAACCCCTGATGCGATGTGGCCGGACATAGAACGCGTTATGGCAGCAGGCGGCGGCATATTGGTCTGTCCAACAGATGCTGGCGAGACCCGCGTTGCGATGCGGCAGCGTATAGACGCTATCGAGAACGGACTGATCGAAATTTAGCGTGCGGGCTCATTTTCCGTTACGGAATGCAAGGCTTGTCGCTTTTCCCGGAAAAACTGGATTTTTGGCAGAAATTAGCCTATTATAGCGGTCATGCCAGCTGTTAAAGCCGCCCGACCTACAGATGTTTTTACCCGCGATGATTGGGCACGTTTGACACGCATATCACCATCCCGGGGCCTTTGGTTGATCCTGCATGGCTGGTTAACAACGGCGGCAGTTTTGGCGGGTACTGCATTGTTGTGGGATTGGCACTGGCTAGCGGGCCTCATCGCCTTTCCCTTTGCTATCGCCATCGTCGGCGGGCGGCAATTGGGCCTTTCCATTTTGATGCACGAAGGCGCGCATGGCCTGCTTCATCCCAATCGCAAGGTCAATAATTTCGCCGGTCAATGGCTAACCGGTGCGGCGACAGGAAGCGATCTGCACAGTTACAGAGCCTATCACCTGACCCATCACAAATACACACAGCAACCGGAAGACCCCGATCTTGCTCTGTCAAAACCGTTTCCGACAACGCTCGCGAGCATGAGGCGTAAAGCCTTCCGCGATTTGACCGGGCAAACTTTTTTGAAACAGCGCAGCGGTCAGATGGTCGCGGCATGGCTGGGCTTGAAGGCAATGCTGCAAGGCTCGCCTTTAACCGACGGTAATGGCAAGCGAGACACATCAGCAGGCACGGCGTTCAATCGCGGCGGTGCCGCCGGTGTCTCGGCCCCGGTAACAAATTTGGACGGAGCAGTGCGTACCACAAAGACGGTCGGGCGCTTTCTGCTGATCCAGCTTATTGTGCTGGCCGCCAGCCTGCTCACATTGGGCATCATTCCATTTCTGATCTGGATCATCGCGCTTGCTACAACCTTCCAGCTGGTCCTGCGCATCCGCAATATTGCCGAACATGCCTGTACCACCACGGGTAGCGGAGATCCTTTCACCCATGCCCGCACGACTTATGCGAACCTGTTGGAACGTACAACGGTTGCGCCTTACTGGGTGAACTATCATAGCGAGCATCACCTTTTCATGGGCGTACCATGCTATAATCTGCCAAAGGCGCACGCATTGCTATTGTCGGAAGGTATGGACAAACGGATGACCATTGCGGACAGTTACCGGGACGTATTGAAGCAGGTCACCCGGCCCGCCGCAGCCTAAGCGGCAAATTTCCCTAGCTTTCCCGGTGTCAGATGGCCGGTCTTTGTCCAGGCCAAGCATCCTTCTTTGCTATAGGGTGTGTGCATCCAGCCCGGCGGCGTGCGGTCCCAAGTGCCGGTGGGATAGTCGCCATGTTCGTCGGACAGACTGCCTTCAAGTATAAAAGTTTCACTCCCGCCTTCATGGACATGCTCTGGATAGCTGCTGCCCGGTGCCCATCTTACGATCTTTACATCCTCGCCTTCAAAGTGATGCAGCCATGCGAATTCCACGCCAGGCGCACCACCATCTTCAAATTCCAGAGCGTTGATGTCGAGTGAGAATTGCCTGGTATCGGCCGCGTCAAACTGGTGGAGCTTCACCAATATGATACAACCATCCTGACTATGCGGTTTGTGGCTGGTCCCGATGGGATTGCGCACATAGGTGCCAGCCGGAAAATCACCATGCTCGTCAGAGAACACGCCTTCGACAACCAAAAACTCTTCACCGCCGCTATGGACATGCGGATCGAAATAGCTGCCAGGGGCATAGCGCACCAGCGACGTTGCACGCGCAACCTCTCCGCCCACCCGGTCGAGCATCTTGCGCTCGACACCGGGTAGCGGAGAAGGAACCCATTTCATATCCTCCGGGCGAAGAACCACGGGCTTATCAAAATCGGCATTGATCCTCATTTGCGAGTCTCCATTCAACCTGCGATGCTCGGGCGAGCTTCCACCTTTGCGCGCCACTGCGCAAGATTTTTACAATCTGCAGGAGTTTCAACGCCCGCGAAATCAGCAAAGCCAAGTCCGGCAAAGGCAGTAATATCGGCGACAGAGAATCCGTCTCCCGCCAGATAGGGTTGTTGCGCCAAAACAGTATCAAGATAACGCATAGTAGACACGGCCCGTTCCTTTTGATGATTGCCCCATTCTGCACATTGATAGGTTTCTATCGCTTTACCCAGTCCCGGCGTGGCATGGTGAAAATAAGTCCCGACCGCATCAAGCAGTCCCGCTTCTGCGCGGCGCTGCATCATCGCGATCACACCGCGCTCCTTCGGCGATTTGCCTGTCAATTCCTGCTCACCCGTCAAATTATCAATATATTCCGTGATCGCGCTACATTCAGAAATGGTGGTTCCGTCATCCAGTTCCAGCACCGGTACGGCCGCTGATGGATTCTTTTCAACAAATTCAGGTTTCCGATGCTCGCCTTCGGGCACGTTGATGGAAATAAACTCGACCTGATCAAACAGGCCTTTTTCTTTCAGCGCAATACGAACACGCGCCGGATTGGGGAAACCTTCAAAATCATAAATCTTCATAGTCGGGGTCCTTCTTGTTAATTACCTATCGATAGGTAGGTATCACTGGAATCTCACTTGATCAACCCCTATCTTGTGATAGGTAAGTAAATTCAGTTGGAGCAAACATGATCAGCAAGCGCGATCAGATATTGGATATTGCCGAACGTGGCTATCGACAGGGCGGTTTTGCGGGACTTAGCTTTCGCGATATTGCCGCTGCGCTGGATATGAAAAGCGCGTCCGTGCACTATCATTTCCCGCACAAGGAAGATCTCGGCAAGGCCGTGGTCGAACGATATACGGACAATCTGCTGGATAATCTGGGTGCGCCAGATGCTGCGGATGATTCGGTAAAGATTCGTCTCGCTCGGCTGGTGGAGGCTTATCGTGCGGCCTATGCTGAAGGAGAAAGCAGCTGCCTGTGCGCAGTCCTGGGGTCGGTCAGTCCGCAACTACCTCCCGCTGTGCAAGAGGCGGTGAACAGCTATTTCACGCGGCTGATGACATGGACAGAAACAGCTTTGGCGGAAGATGGACCGTCCGCCAATCTCAACGCCTCTCACATCATTTCCGCGTTGCAAGGCGCGATGATCCTTTCTGTCGCCATGGGAGATGCGCGCTATCTCGATCAGGTTGCAGAGGATCTCGCCGAAAAGAGTGGCATTTAAATGACGTCCTTCCTGATCGTTCCGCTTGCCTTCATTCTGGGCTTTGCTCTCGTTCGCGTCGCTACATGTACAGTTGCCGCCACGATGCGCTGGGTGAATCAGGGTAAAATGGACTGGTTATTCGGCTTGCTTATCGTTGCTTCCTGGGCCGGACTGGTGCTGTTCTTGCTGCTGCAATATTCCGGACGCGCCCATATTCCGGTCGATATCGAAATCGGTTGGCAGCTGTTTTTCGGGGCGGCGATCATGGGGGTTGGCGCGCTCATCAATCGCGGCTGTTTTGTTGGTACAGTTGGTTATATTGGGGCAGGAAAGTTCAGTTATCTGCTGACCTTTGTCGGCTTGGCCCTCGCGATGCTGCTGCTGCGCGTCGACGCGCTCAACCCCTTTGGTCCAGTGGTGGTGACCGGGCGAACCGCGATCGAAGATGATATCATTAAACAGGGCGTGCTACTCGGCTTTGCGGGCCTGTCTCTGCTCAGTCTCTGGCTGATCATCGTTAAGCGTAACATGGCGATGCTGGCCTTGCTCACCATCGGGATCACCGCGGCTCTGATCTATGGCACACGTCCGGAATGGTCCTATGCTGCAGTACTCAACAGTTTGCTGGCTGGACAGGGCCTTTCCGTTGGGATGACCGTGGAGATAGCCGTCATCGCTTTATTCGCCGGTGCGGTTTTCAGCAGCTGGCTCAAAAACAAATTTCATCCTCAATTCGGTACGTGGAAGCTGGCCGTCGCCAATCTGTCCGGGGGGTTCCTAATGGGTATTGGCGCTGCGACCGTGCCGGGCGGCAATGATGTCTTACTGATGTGGACCGCACCGGGATTAACGCTTTATGGCGCCGTGGCTTATCTGGTGATGATCGCAACCATTGCGGTCATGCTGGTAGCTATGCCCTATGCCACAAAAGCTGTTACTCAGAGTCAGTGGTTCAAAAAACCTACGCA
Source organism: uncultured Sphingomonadaceae bacterium (assembly GCA_947493955.1). GTDB lineage: Bacteria > Pseudomonadota > Alphaproteobacteria > Sphingomonadales > Sphingomonadaceae > Parasphingorhabdus. The sequence goes on along the minus strand of CANLSQ010000002.1, from coordinate 749,913 downwards.
CGAATGAAGCGGTGCGCATCACGATCCTTCCTGGCAGTCGCCGGATCGAACACTTCACCGTTCATCGCGATATACACCCCGTGCGGCAATGTCTGAGTCGCGGCTAGAGCAAAGCCGACATTAAATTCGGCATCGCTATTGCGCAAAGTTGCCGGCTGCATTGCACCTGTTAGTACAATGGTTTTGTCCGTTATGTCTGCCAGAATCTTGCCGGTTTGCACCATCGTATCGGTGCCATGGGTCACGAGTATCTTGTCGGCATCGCTAGCCGCCACGGCGTCATGGATCATCTGCCGATCATCGTCAGTCAGTTCGAGGCTGTCCTTGCGCATCAACTGTGTCACGCGGTGGGGAACATAGACATTATTTTCCGCCAATATATCGGGCAAAGGGGTCGGGCCGATATGATATTCCGACAGGGCATCAAAATAGATCTTGTCGATCGTCCCGCCGGTCGTGAAAATATCGATCATCAGGCGCATTCATCCAGTACGGGTATGGCAGGCGTCCCATCAGGCGCATCAAATGGCTGGCGGAAAGTGAAGACGTCAGCGGAAACACCTTGTTGCTCAAGCATGTCAATTTTCCCCAAACCTTCTTCCACCGAAGGAATATGGCCAATCGGAACCCACCATAAAGCTTGATAAACCTCCATGTGCTCCGCCCATTCCTTGCGGCGGCGCATGATCGCCAGATGCTCGGGATTTTTGTAAACAAAGTCTCCCAGTGATTGGACATCTTCCCAAACCGACATGTTCACGGCCAGCCGCGGGTCGTCCGGAACCGGGTCAATATCGACAGCGTCATTGCCCTCGCCTACTAACCGCCAGACAAATCCCGGCGCCTTGTCGGCCAGTGCATTTACCGGGTCGAGAGCATCCATAAAGTCACCATTAGCGGGATCATCTTTCGGCCTTTTAAAGCGCAGTATATTAATCTGCGCGAGATGGTAACCACTCACACCGCTATTCATGACACCGCTATTCATGACAGGGCCTCCACGATCAGTTTGCGCGTGTTGTCGATACCATAGAGCGCGATGAAGCTACCCATGCGCGGTCCTTGCGAGCTGCCCAGCAAGGTCTCGTAAAGAGCCTTGAACCAGTCACGCAGATTATCGAAACCGCCTTCTTTACCGATGGTATAAACAATCGTCTGGATATCTTCGGCGGCTGCATCATTGGGTAAAGCACTCAGCTCGCTGTCCAGTCGTTCCAGCGCGGCCACTTCCACGCCTTCCGGTTTACGACGGTGCAATGTCGGCGCGATGAAATCCTTGTGATAGGCCATTGCATTGCCGATCAGTTCATCGAGATCAGGATATTTCTCCGGCGTGGCATCCGGTGCATATTGGCGCAAATAGCCCCAGATTTGTTCGCGGTCCGCATCGCCCATCACGCCAACCAGATTAAGCAGCAATCCAAAGGTCACCGGAATCGTATCGGATGGGACGTCACCGCCATGAACATGATGCACAGCGTTGCCCAGCTGCTTGTCAGGAGCCTGCTCATGCCAATTGGCGCGGAACTGAAAATATTCGTCCACGGCTTTGGGGATCACGCCCATGTGCAGCTGCTTGGCTGATTTGGGTTCGCGGTAGATGTAGAAAGCGAGACTGTTTTCCGAGCCATAGCGTAACCACTCGTCGAGGCTCAGACCATTACCTTTGGACTTTGAAATCTTCTCGCCTTTTTCATCGAGGAACATTTCATAGATCAGGCCATCCGGCTTGCGTGCACCCAGCACCTTGGCAATCTTGCCGGACTGCACACCGCTGTCGGTCAAATCCTTGCCATACATTTCATAGTCAACGCCCAGAGCGACCCAGCGCATCGCCCAATCGACTTTCCACTGCAGCTTGGCACCGCCGGTGAGCGCATTATGTTCAATCATTTCCCCATCATCTTCAAAGCGAACAATACCGGCTTCCGCGTCAACAATCTCGACCGGGACCTGCAGGACATGACCTGTTTTCGGGCTGATCGGCAATATCGGCGAATAAGTCGCCTGACGCTCCTTGCCGAGCGTGGGCAGCATGATATCCAATATCTGCTGATTACGTGCCAACACCAGTTTCAGCGTTTCGTCAAAAGCACCGGACGTATATTGCTCGGTGGACGACATGAACTCGTAATCAAAGCCAAAACGGTCGAGAAACTCGCGCAGCATCGCGTTATTGTGGGCGGCGAAGCTGTCATAGTCTGTGTCGAACGGATTGGGCACCTGCGTCAATGGCTTGTGCAGATGCTCGGCCAGCATATCCTGATTAGGCACATTGGTTGGCACTTTGCGAAAGCCGTCCATATCGTCGGAAAAAGCAATCAGCCGCGTCGGGTTGCCGGTCAGCGTCTCATAAGCGCGCCGTACCATGGTCGTGCGCAGCACTTCGTTAAACGTGCCAATATGCGGCAGGCCGGATGGACCATAGCCGGTTTCGAACAACATCGGCTCACCACCGGGTTTGGGTGCAGGCGCGCCGCGCTCGCCGCGATAGCGTTTGAGCAATTTGCGAGCCTCTTCAAAAGGCCATGCTTTGGATTGCTGTGCTGCTTCACGATAATCGGTCACGATGAGATAGTCCTGTTCAATCAATTAGGTCGTTTATTTTTCTTGGTTCTGCGCCAATAGTGGCATTACCGTCTATAGCAAGTTAGAACAGCACAAAAGCAGGAGATTTCAAATGGGTGCATTGATCGCGGGCGTGTTGCTCTGGAGCATCGTTCATCTCGTCAAATCGGTGGCTCCGGGTCTTAGAACCAACATAAGAGCGAAGATCGGCGAAGGGCCGCATCAGGGGTTAGTGGCCTTGCTAATCATCGCGGCCATAGCGTTGATGGTTTATGGCTGGCGAACCGCCCAATATGAATTCGTCTATGATCCCCCGACATGGGGCCGGCATCTGAACATGTTACTGATGGTCTTTGCAATTTTCCTGTTCGGGGCCGCGCAAGGCAAGTCGCAGATCAAACAGTTTATCCGCCATCCGATGCTGACCGGCATGCTCATCTGGGCCGCCGGGCATTTGCTCGCCAATGGTGACAGTAGGTCCGTCGTATTGTTCGGCGGGCTGGGGCTATGGGCCTTGATTTCAATCTTTACTGTTTCCCGCAATGAAGGTGCCTGGGAGAAGCCGACCGAAACAGCCACGGTCCGCCGTGAGATGTTGGGCTTTGTCATAGCGCTGGTGCTTTATGCGATCCTGTTCGGAATGCATCGCTTCTATGCAGGTGTCGCCCTGGCCGGACCAAACGCGCCCGGATTTTCGTAAATTTGACTGACGGCACATCCCCCTATCCTCCGCTGGCTTATCCCGCGCTCCATGCCAGTCATAGCGGCATCTGGATTTGCGGCAGCGATGGTGTCTCCCGCGCAATTGGCAAGGGTGAGGCGATTGGCTGTGTTGCGGAAACCCCGCATATCCTGCTCAACGCGCCGCTTATGGGTCAGCGATTGGGCTATCCCGATCTGTCGGGTCTCGATTTGCTGGAACTGTTCGCCTTCATCCACCCGGCGCAATTTGTCGTTCCCACGCCAGCCGGTTTGGCCAAGACCCTTGGTCTCGAACCACCCGATCAGGAAGCCGATATCGCGTCCTTATACCGGGAGGCCGCCAGCCACTTGTTGGCGGGGCTGGAAGCGCCCCATTGGGGGGAACGCGAAGGCGCATGGAGCAGCGCGCAAGCCCTCTATCGGCTGCGCTGGCCTTGGGCAGGCGAAGTGTCCAAGCGGCTCACCAAGCCCGCCGATGGAGAGCGCTGGCTTTTTTCGAAACTCGAAGAATGGGAGGAAGAAACCCCGCGCCCGGCACCACGTGCAGTAACGATGGACGAAGACGCTACGTTGACTCAACTTGGCACCTTGACCGGCAAGGGATCTGAGGAACGCGAAGGTCAGAAAAGCTATGCTGCCGCTGTTGCAAAAATTTTCAATCCCCGCCGCGTCAAAGGTGCGCCCAACATGCTGCTCGCCGAGGCAGGCACCGGTATCGGCAAAACCCTAGGTTATCTGGCACCGGCATCTTTGTGGTCAGCAGAGGCGGGCGGCGCGGTCTGGATTTCGACCTTTACCAAGGCTCTGCAACGCCAACTCGACCGTGAAACCCGGCGTATCTATCCCGACGAAGAGACCTTCCGCAAAAAAGTCGTGGTTCGCAAAGGCCGCGAAAATTATCTTTGCCTGCTCAATCTGGAAGATGCTCTGCAAGGCGGTTTTGCCGGACGGGCCGCGATACTCGCCCATCTCGTGGCGCGCTGGGCCGCCTATAGCAAGGACGGCGATATGGTCGGCGGTGACTTGCCAGGTTGGCTAACAACATTATTCCGGCGCAACGGGTCCACGGCATTGACCGACCGGCGCGGGGAATGCGTCTATGCCGGTTGCCCCCACTACCGCAAATGCTTCATTGAAAAAGCCGCACGCGCAAGTCAGCAGGCCGATATTGTAATCGCCAATCACGCGCTGGTCATGGTCAACGCGGCGCGTGGACGGGAACAGCAAAATGCGCCGACGCGGCTGATTTTCGACGAGGGCCATCATCTGTTTGACGCGGCTGATTCGATGTTTGCGGCACGTCTCTCGGGGCAGGAAGCGATCGAGATACGCCGCTGGGTCATCGGTCCGGAAAGCAAGAACCGCGGACGCCGCCGGGGCCTTGCAGCGCGGCTTGCTGACCTTGCTTCCTATGACGACGAGGGCGGCCGCGCGATTGAAAGCGCCCGCCATGCCGCCGAAGCCTTACCAAGCGACGGCTGGCTGCAACGCTTGTCGGAAAGCGAACCGTTCGGGCCGGTCGAAGCGCTGCTCGGCGAAGTCCGTCACATGGTCTTTGCCCGCGATGAAAGCCAGAGTGCGGATGCCGGCTACGGTCTGGAAACCGAGCTTACCGATGTCGAAGGCCCAATGATCGATGCGGTCGCCAATGCTGCCGAAGCGATTGATGCTTTGCTCAAACCTCTGGTCCGGCTTGGTCAGAGGATCGAACATCTGATCGAGGAAGGCCCGGACTGGATGGATGCCCCGGCAAGGGCCCGGATGGAAGGGGCGCTATCAAGCCTTGGCTGGCGCTGTGACACCCTGTCTGGATGGCTCGCCTTATTGTCGCGCATTGGCGGTCCGGCCGATCCCGAATTTGTCGACTGGTTAATCATCGACCGGTTTGAAGGCCGCGAATATGATATTGGCATCTGTCGCCACTGGCTGGATCCGACCATCCCGGTGACTGAGGTGGTTACAAAGCCCGCTCATGGCCTGATGATCACATCGGCAACGCTGAAAGGCGGCGGCGACTGGGAGACCGCACGGGCACGCAGCGGCGCGATACATCTGGATCAGGCCGTCGAGGAATTTGAGGTGCCGAGCCCGTTCAACTACGCAGAACAGGCCAAGGTCATCATCGTTACCGATGTGAAGCGCGGTGACATGGCAGGACTAGCCGGTGCTTACGCGCAGCTGATCGAGGCGTCCGGGGGCGGCACATTGGGCCTGTTCACGGCCATCCGGCGGCTGCGCACCGTTTACGCACGCATTGCCGACCGCATGGCGCAAAGCGGATTGCCGATCTACGCGCAACATGTTGATCCCATCGACACCGGCACGTTGGTGGACATTTTCCGCGATGATACCAAAGCCAGCCTGCTTGGTACCGATGCCTTGCGTGACGGCGTGGACGTACCCGGTCGCAGCCTGCGCCTTGTCGTCATGGAATCCGTGCCATGGCCGCGCCCGGACATATTACACAAAGCCCGGCGTCTGGCGGGCGGCGGCAGCGCCTATGATGACCGGATCATCCGCGCGCGTTTGGCACAAGCATTTGGCCGGATCATCCGCCGCGCCGATGATCATGGACATTTTGTAATCCTGTCATCCGCTTTCCCGTCCCGTCTGCTGACCGCTTTTCCAGAAGGAACACCCATTGAACGCATGCCGCTCGCACAGGCATTGACGGAAATAAAAGCGGCTAAATCCAAAACTGTGCAATCCAGTCTTTCCCCTGACATATCTTTCGGGCATGACGCTGGGCAAACGGATATTCCGGGGAATAAATCGGGCGGTATATGAAAAGACTGACACTTTTGCGGCACGCCAAATCCAGCTGGGATGACCCCGTAGCCAGAGATTTCGACCGACCGCTAAATGACAAAGGCAAACGCGCCGCTGCGATCATGGGCAAGTTTATCAAGCGGAATAATCTCGTCTTCGATCAAATCCTCGCCTCTCCTGCAGTGCGGGTCATCGAAACACTGGAACATGTCGAACCCGCCAGCGGCTTGTCTTTTGAGCCGAAATGGGACCGCAAAATCTATCTGGCATCCTCGGTCACATTGATGGACGTTTTGCGCGGTGCCAATGCGGATGCCGATCATGTGCTGATGGTCGGGCATAATCCTGGCCTGGAAGACCTTATTTTTGATCTGGTTCCTGACGATGGTTCATCCCAAGCTCGCGGCGCAGTGGAAATCAAATATCCAACAGCAGCATTGGCCGAGCTCAGCCTGAACATAAAAAGCTGGGCCGATATCGAAGATAATTGCGCAACTCTGGATCGCTTCACGCGTCCACGCGATCTCGATCCGGAACTGGGTCCTGACTATAACTAGCTGGTTTATAAAGAAACTGGTGCGGTCGAGAAGACTCGAACTTCCACGGGGTATTAACCCCACAGCGACCTCAACGCTGCGCGTCTACCAATTCCGCCACGACCGCACTGTCATCCGAACCAGGCCATAAGCCCTTGGTAGGCGCGTGCCCTTAGCAAAGGGTGGATAGGCTCGCAACAGATATTGTGATTTGCCTGGACCTTACCCAGTCCGCTGTTAACGCGACCGCGAAACATGTCCCCATCTCACACAGTTTGGCTCGCTTCGTCCGTTTTATAGGTGAAGAGACCGGATAATCTGTCCGTTAACCTTTTATTTACCTTGTCAGCTACCGGTTTAGTGGGCTTTTCTGTATTTATGCGCATTATTCGGTGCCTCTTAATGATGATCCTGACCGGGACGGCAAGCACGCCCGTCATGGCTGAGCAGGCCGCACAATCAGGTGCGCGGGTACAGGTTCGTGTTTCTGCGCATATTGTTAGCGGGGAAACCGTCCGTCTTGATTCGGGAATCACATTATACGGCTCGTCACCGCGATTGCATAAGGCACAAGCACCTCTGGTTCGAACACGCGGAATGATCATGCGGGATGGTCGCCAAAATGTGCGGCTCACCGAATTCCACTAATGGCAGGATAGAAATAGCAGCTATTGGCGTGTTATATCAGCCCAACCGACCTCTAACTGACTTGCAGCACGGGGTACGTCGAGCTTGGCTTCGTTGAAGTTGATTCTCGCACCGGGAGCCAGCTCTTTTGTAGGTGCCTTCATTTTCCAGCTATAGACAATCCGGCCGCTGGCATCCCGCAGGATCACCAGCATTGGCGGCACCGACTGCTCGCTATCGGTCGGGTTGATTATGGTCCCGCTCGCCGCAAAATATTCAGTGCCATCCGGCAAGGTCCGGCGATCCTGCTTCTGGCTGAGTTCAATCAGCAACGGCGTGTCGTCGACAGATGCCATCTGATAGCTCTGCAACCAGTTTGGCGTACCGAACGCATAAAGTGCGCCGCCAATCAGGATGATCAGGCTGGCGAAGGCAATCGCGGCAATGGTCCATAGCTTCGCAGGATTCCGGCGCGGCTTAAATGGCGGCTCGTGGGCAAAGCTGCTGGTTTCGGATACAAAAGGCGGCGTAACCGCTGATGCGGATGCTGCCGGTGGCGCTGCCGCCATTGCCGCACCATCCGGTTCCGGATCCGGCCGATTTGTTGGCGGCGGGGACGGTGTGCCCGGGGTCGGTTGCCCTGCTTGTTCCACCGTTTTGGCAGGTTCTGGCGGAGCTGGCTCCTGAAACCAGTTATGGCGGCATGATGCACAGCGCACGGACCGGCCGGTAGGGCCGATTGCACTGTCGGGGACGAGATAACGTGTCTTGCAGGCCGGGCAATTCAATATCATGACATTCTTCTAAACACGCCATTCCATGAAACTGCAAGTCTGCGGTTCATGCTTTTGAGACAAGTGCCTTTTTTTCAACGTTTTCACGTCCATCCCGCGAGCGGACGGGCACGCAGCAGTTGATTTCAGAGGACGTAACGTCCTATTGATGCGGTCAGTTGTATAGCGTCCCAACCTGATCAAGCGATTTGAAAATCCAGATGAATGAAATTGTTCAATTTGAAAATGTTGGCTTGCGCTATGGTGCTGGCATTGAAACGCTATCTGACCTTACATTTACGCTGTATCCCGGCAGTTTTTATTTCCTGACGGGCGCATCAGGCGCGGGCAAGACCTCGCTTCTGAAACTACTCTATTTGGCTCAGCGGCCCAGTCGCGGTCTGATCCGGCTGTTCGGCGAAGATGCCGTTACCATGCCGAGAGAACGCTTGCCTGGTTTCAGAAGGCGCATTGGCGTGGTGTTTCAGGATTTCAGGTTGGTGCCGCATCTCTCGGCTTTTGACAATATCGCACTGCCGCTACGCGTCGCGGGCGTGAAAGAAAAAGATTTGACAACACCGGTGGCCGAGATGCTCGACTGGGTTGGTCTTGGCGACCGCGCCGAGGCCAGACCGGCGACCTTGTCGGGCGGAGAGCAACAACGCGTTGCCATTGCCCGTGCTGTGATTGGTCGTCCGGAAATATTGGTGGCGGATGAACCGACCGGAAATGTCGACCCGGAAATGGCGATACGTTTGCTGCAGCTGTTCGAGGCGCTTAATACCCTGGGCACTACAATCGTCGTCGCCACCCATGACATTCATTTGCTCAGCAAAGTGCCCGGTGCGCAAATGATGAAGCTCGAAAAGGGTGGACTATCTGATCCAACCGGTTCTTTGCGCAATCCCCCCTTGCCGCGTGACAGAGCATAGGTAGCGGTCTGATGCTCAGTCTGTTTGTCATTCCCGGCCATGACCGCCGACTGATACCTGAAGGGCGCCTGTCAGGGCCGATGCCCTGGGTCATTGCTATCATGATTTTTTTAATGGTGCTGGCGACCGCCATAGGTCTTGCCTTTACCGAAGCCGGACAAAATGTGTCGGATCAACTCTCCAGCCGAGCCACGGTTCAAATTATTGAAGCCAATCCCGATCTAAAAACCCAACAGACAAGTGACGCGGCAGCCCGCTTGCGCGGCATGGAACTGGTAGAAGAGGTACGAGTCCTGCCCACCCAGGAAATTGAAGACCTGATCGCGCCATGGCTGGGCCAGTCCGCAGACGGGGGACAGGACACCGGTGGCCTGCTGGAAGATATTCCTCTGCCGGCTCTTATCGACTTGAAATTGGCGCAGCCCATTGGTGAGAAAGAGCTCGAAGCTTTGCGCACCGGTATCAGACCATTGGCCGCCAGTGCCCGCATTGAACCCAGCAGCGCCCTGATAGCGCCAGTGATCGCCTTGGTCCGATCGCTGCAATGGATTGCTTTTGGCCTGGTGATATTGCTTGCAATCGCGACGGCTGCAGCAGTGATCATCTCCGCCCGGGCTGCGCTCAATACACATAAGGAAACGATCGGCGTCATTCATTTGCTCGGCGGGACCGATCGGCAGATCAGCCGCCTGTTTCAAAGGCGGATCGCGCTCGATGCGTTGTTGGGAGGGGTACTGGGCTTGATCTGCGGCGCCGCAATCATCCTCCTGCTGGGCATGCAGCTTTCCGCTCTTGGTTCGGGATTGGTGCAATCGCTAGACCTCTCCTGGTATAGCTGGTTGATTATCGGGGCCATTCCGATATTGGGAATGATCCTTGCGATGGTGACTGCGCGAATGACGGTCATGGGCGCGCTCAAGAAAATATTGTAGTCACCTTTCATGATCTTACGTTTCTTCTGTTTTCTGCTGCTTTTCTGGATGATCGGGTTCGCCTGGTTTGCAATAGATTTGCCACGTACTGCGGCGGATGATGTGCAGACGGATTCCATTGTGGTCCTGACAGGCGGCCCGCAGCGTATTGAGCATGCTTTGCAACTGCTAGAGGCAAATAAAGCGAAAAATCTGTTGATATCCGGTGTGGACCGGGATGTGAAACCGGGGGAACTGGCCGCGGCTTATAATCGTGACGAGACACTGTTTAACTGTTGTATTGATTTGGGTTTTCAAGCGGTGGACACGCGTTCAAATGCTTTGGAAACTGCACGCTGGGCCGCAGGACGGAAAGACACATCGATCCGGCTGGTGACGTCTGACTGGCATATGCGGCGGGCACGGCTGGAACTGGAACGCGCCGTACCATCGGATATCGCAATCATATCCGATGCAGTTGCGACCGCACCGTCCCTGGGCACTTTATTCAAAGAGTATAATAAATTCCTGATGCGCCGCACGGCGGCCTTGGCAGGTATCTAGATATGTTGGCAAAAGTCCGATCACTCCTGTTCATCCCGTTATTCTATGGCGGATCAACACCGATCATCATTTTATCGTTTATCGTTGCGCTGTTCTCGGTGCCTGGCACACATTATATGGCTCAGCTATGGAGCCGTTATCATTATCTATGCGCCCGGATCATTCTCGGTATCCGGGTCGAGATAAAGGGCGAAATTCGCAACGAACCCCTGCTTTACGTTTTTAAGCATGAAAGCATGTTTGAAACGATTGATCTGCTACGTATTTTTGACAAGCCGGTGGTGATCGCCAAAAAGGAACTGCTCGTCATCCCGCTCTGGGGCTGGATCGCCAAAAAACACGGACTGTTGGGCATAGATCGGAACGGCGGAGGCGCGGCGATGCGCCAGATTATCAAACAAGCCAAAAAAGCGGTTGCCGAAGGTCGCCCGATTGTCATTTTTGCAGAAGGAAGCCGTGCTCACCACGGTGAGCGACCGGAATTGCAAACGGGCTTTGCCGGTATCTACAAACTGATGGGGCTGCCTTTGGTACCGGTAGCGCTCGACAGCGGCATCATTTCACCGCGCGATACATTCGTGCAAAAAAGCGGCGTGATAACTTATGCTGTTCAGGACGAGATTGAGCCAGGGCTCGATCGCGATGATATTCGTGACCGGGTCCATGCCGCAATTAATGTGCTGAACGATTGACCGTCATATCGTGAGCGCGCCCGCTTCTAACCTGAAGCAAATCACCCCTGGCTGAGAAACTTCTTCATATTCCGCGCCGCTTGCCGGATGCGCTGTTCGTTTTCGACTAGCGCCAGACGAACATAGCCCTCGCCCTCGTCGCCAAAGCCCGTACCCGGAGCCACGGCAACACCCGCTTCGGCGAGCAGCCGTTTGGCAAATTCCATCGAGCCGAGTTCGCGAAACTGCTCCGGGACCGGCGCCCAGGCGAACATGCTGGCTTCTGGTGGCGGAATGTCCCAGCCGGCGCGGCCAAAGCTTTCGACCATCACGTCGCGGCGCTTTTTATATAACGCACGGTTTTCATCAATAATGTCTTGCGGGCCGTTGAGCGCTGCGGTGGCCGCAACCTGTATCGGTGTAAAGGCACCATAGTCGAGATAGGATTTGACCCTTGTCAGCGCACCGATCAGCTTTTGATTGCCAACCGCAAAACCCATGCGCCAACCAGGCATCGAATAGGTTTTGGACATGCTGGTAAATTCAACCACACAATCCTTCGCGCCATCAATCTGCAACATGGATGGTGTTGGCACATCGCCATAATAAATCTCGGCATAGGCAAGATCACTGATCACCCACAGCTTATGCTCACGCGCAAAATCGACAACCTTCTGATAGAAGTCGAGATCGGCGACATAGGCGGTCGGGTTGGACGGATAGCCCATAACCAGCACCGAAGGCTTAGGTACGCTGTAGCTCATCGCATATTCGAGCCGAGTGAAGAAATCCGGACCGGGTGCTGCAGGAATAGAGCGAATCGCTGCCCCAGCAATGATGAAACCGAAAGTGTGGATCGGATAAGAGGGGTTGGGCGCGAGCACCACATCACCAGGAGCCGTGATCGCCTGCGCCAGATTGGCAAGGCCCTCCTTGGAACCCAGGGTCACGATCACTTCGCTCTCCGGATCCAGGTCCACATCAAAGCGGCGCTTGTAGTAGTTGGACTGCGCCAGGCGCAGACCCTTGATGCCTTTCGATGCGCTATAGCGGTGCGCGGTCGGATCGTTGGCCGTATCGCACAGCTTGTCGATTACATGTTGCGCTGGCGCACCATCAGGATTGCCCATGCCGAGGTCGATAATATCCTCACCGCGGGCGCGCGCTTCCGCCTTCATCGCGTTCACTTCGGCAAACACATAAGGCGGCAGACGTTTGATGCGGTAGAATTCTTCAGACATGGTTTCTCTAATTCCGGTGTTTCATTTTACGCAGCCGCTGCTTTGCGCAACTTTGATAGGAATGTCGAGGGGGTCAGGACAAATTGTTGTTGAGCCGCACCTAGATCCCCAAACTCCGCTGCCCCCGTATAACGGAGCGGCTTTCGCTGCCCTTCATCGTGGTAGATTTGGCCCGGATGGTATCAAGGAAATGCCAGGTAGAAGTCGCTTTTTCCGGCGTCAGCGAAACGGTCATATATCCGCGATTGGATGTATCACACCATTGCAGTTGATCATTAGTTTCGCGAACCGCACGTGCTGCTGTCACTGGGTCTGCCCCGGAAAGATAGGATTCCAGTCCGGGTGAGGTCACGCTATGGCCGCCAAATTCAACACCGGCTGCACCGCCGCTGGTTTCCAGATTAAATGCCCAGCCATTGTGACTGTCACCCGACAATACGATCAGATCAGCATCAGCCTCCTGCGCACCCATCAACGCGCGTTCCCGCGCTTTGGGATAACCATCCCAACTGTCGAGATTAATCGGCAGGCCAACTTTGGATGCAAGTGCGCCAACCGCCACCCGTGCTTTCGCGAAAGCCGGCGCATCATCGGCAAGCCAGTTCACCGCCTCCTGCGGCAGGCGCAATTCGCCCATCACGCATTGTTGACCCCAAACCTGCCACTTGGTGCCGGATGTCCGCGATTTGCGCATTGCTTCGGCGAGCCACGCCTCTTGCACGGCGCCCAGCATCTGCCGTTCGGAATCTTGCCAGGTGGTGTCGCGAAATGTCTCGAGAGCCGTCTGGATATTCTCCTGCCCCTGCAAAGCAGCTGCCAAATCTGCCGGTTCACTGCGCCCGCCAATCCGGCTTTCTGTCATGAACAAGGTCGCAAGATCGCCAATCTGGTACTCGCTCCAGAGAGGTCCGCCCTCATCACGGTCACGCACCGGCATCCATTCCCGATAAACCTGTTCAGCGATACGCTTGCGCACTTCCCAGTCGCCTTCCGTCTTGGGCTGGTGGTTTTGCGCGCCGCTCATATGGGCATCATTGGTGAATTCATGATCGTCCCACATGGCGACCATCGGATAAAGCTGATGGATACGCTGCAAATCGGGGTCGCTGCGATAGGCGGCATAGCGCAGCCGGTAATCCGCCAACTGAACAATCTCATGCCCCGGATCAATCGCCCGACCTTCTAGCATTTGCTTTTCGGAGGGGTAAGTGCCGACCGGATACTCATAAAGATAATCACCGCTATGCATCACCATATCGAGATCGCTGCGCTGAGCGGCATGGGCATAAGCGTTAAAATAGCCGAATGGCAGATTGGAGCAGCCGAATACGCCTAGGTTGAATTTCTGGGTCGGTCCCTGTGGCAACGTCCGGGTGCGACCGGCCATCGACTTGGTCCCATCAGGCGCAACAAAGCGATAGAAATACCATTGGCCCGACACCAGATCCGAAACGACAAATTTTGCAATATGATCCCGGCTCGCAGACGCAGTCACTTCGCCAACCATTTTCGCACCGGAGAAATCGACATTTTGCGCCATTTCAACGGTTAGCTTGCTGTCCCCTCCGCCGACAAAACGGGTCCACAGCAATACCGAATTTTGCGACGGCTCGCCACTTGCCACACCATGAGTAAATCCGCGCGCCTTGGCCATAGCAGCATATGCAGGTGCAGACATTGCACCGAGGCCAAATGTGCCCAGAGCCATTAACTGGCGACGATCAATTTTTATGGTCATAATTTATCCCAGAATCCCAACTGCAAACAGAATGGCAAAAAACAATGTCATGCTGATGACAGTGAAGACAAGCAAGGCAGAAAGTCTAAGCAGCGTCTCAATCCGTGAAAGCTTATAGGCATGCCGCAACTGTCGGTACATGTGAAATGGGGGATAGAAGACAAGCAAAATAACCCATATTTCTTGCGACACACCGAGTGCCGCCAGCGCTGCACAAGTAATAAACAGCAACGACATGAAGCTAATCGAATAGGTCGTAAAAACGGCGTGATCATAGAAATGATAACCACGACGACCGATGAGAGTCAGCCAAACGAATGGCAACGAGATCGGGATCAACAACCATGCAAATTTATAGCCATTGGCTTTAAGTTTGTAGAGCAACAGGTCCGGATTTTCGTTCACTTTCCTGAACCCGTCCATGATCGTCTTGTCGAGTTCCTTTGATCCCGTGGTCACGCTGCTATCGTCGTTCAGCACGTTACCCTCTTGAATATCTTCCAACCCGGTTTGCAATTGGTCGATATCTTCATCGGTGAAATTGCCCAGTTTAACATCACCGTCGCCCAACTTGACCTCAGGATAGGGTGTTTTTTCCCCGGTCATCGTCGCCAAGAGATTTCGGCCTTTCTTCAGATCTAGGATTTCCTGACGCAATTTCGCCTGATCTACGGTGTCGCCCGCCTCCAGTTTGGCTTCCTTCTCTGCAATCTGTCTTTCGATATCGGCAGTTTGCATCACAACGCCCATGTTGACGTCTTCGTCGGTCTCGACCGCACTACCTCCCGAAAAAGGACCGCCAAGGAAGGAAAAGACCGCGAACATCATGAACACGGAAAACAAAAACAACGCCATGGGAGAGATAAACCGAGCGCGCTGACCGTGAATATAACGCCGGGTCAGGTCTCCCGGTTTCCAGGCCAAGAGCGGCAGGGTTCGCCAGAACTTCCCTTCGAAATGTAGAACCCCATGCAAGATATCATGCCAAAACGCACCGATCGAACGGTGAATATGCAGCGGCTGTCCGCAATTGTTGCAATAATTGCCAGTAACCGGCGCGTCGCAATTCAGGCACTTGCCGGAATTACCTCCAGCCGCATCGCCGCTCTCGCTCTCAACCGCTTTCGCAATCAAGGCGCCTTCAATGGCTGTTCCGGCTGCTTCAAATTCCCCTGACATACACCGAGTTTTCGCCAATTTGATCAATAAGGCAAGCAGCTTTTCAGCAATAGTCGACTACCCAAATCATATTTCAGCAATGCCGCGACCATGAAACCGCGGCCATAGCCGCTATCGCGCCAAAATCCCGGCCATTATCAGGTCGACTGTCTGCTCGCGATACGCATCGCGCATCTTCTCATGGAAATCGTCGCGGCCATAACAATATTTCCATACCAGCTTGCCGGTAAAAAACCGGTCCGCTGCGCCCGTCACCGCGGAGTAAAACAGCTGCGGGTCAAGATCGCGGAAAACGCCGGTCTTGATGCCGTCACCGACAAAAATGCTATAGGCCTCGGACAGGGGTTTGAGATATTTTTCGGCAATATCCCGCGCGCCTTCGGGCGGTAGATCGCGGATCAGGCGCATGGTCAGACGGTGGATATAGGGATATTGATAATAGGTATCGATCACCGCGCCGATATGGTGGCGCAGCTTGTCCTCCGGCGGCATATCTTTTGCGATCAACAGCCCGACATCCTCGACAATCTTGGTCATGTCACGTTCGAGAATCGCTTCAAGCAAGCCATCCTTGTTGCCGAAATAATACTTGACCAGCGCGCTGTTCAGGCCGGAACGCACCGATAGCTCGCTGAAGGAAATATCGATGGTATCGCCCTCGCGCATGATCTGGCTGGCTGTTTCAATCAGCTTGCCGCGTGCGCTGGCTCCGTCAATATCCCCGTTTTTGTCGGCCTGTTTGTCGCCGCTCATCTTCATTCCCCTCACTCGGCAGGCCCCTACTCACAGGCCGTTACTTAAGTGACTACTTATAAACAGGTTCTTCCCACCAAGGGAAGGTGTCTGGCATATCTGTCGACACTTTGTCTGGATAGACCGGATCGCGCTTTTCGAGGAAACTGGCAATGCCCTCTGCCGCGTCACCGGATTTTGCGCGATTATAGATGATCCGGCTGTCAATCTTGTGCGCTTCCATCGGATGATCCGCGCAAGGTATTTGCCACAGCATCTGCCGGGTGAGGGCAATCGAAACCGGGGCCGTATTGTCGACAATTTCCCGTGCCAAGGCATAGGCCGCCGGTAGCAATTCATCGGGCTTATGGATCGAGCGGATCAGTCCGCCGTCGAGCGCTTCCTGGGCATTGAATACGCGCCCGGTCATGCACCATTCGATCGCCTGCGGCCGCCCGACAATATGCGGCAGGAACCAGCTTGCCGCACCATCGGGCGCAATGCCGCGCCGGGCAAAGACAAATCCAAAGCGAGCCGTCTCGCTGGCCAGACGAAAATCCATCGGCAATTGTAAGGTAGCGCCAACCCCGACCGCTGCGCCATTAACCGCAGCAATCACGGGTTTCAGGCATTGATAGATACGCAAAGTCAGCTTGCCGCCGCCATCGCGGACCCGCGGATCGGAATAATCCTCCACCGGATCACTGCTGGCAAATGGCTTGCCGCCGCCTTCCGGCGTCAAGTCAGCACCGGCGCAAAAGGCGCGGTCCCCGGAGCCCGTCACGACCACGGCGCGCACATCATCATCAGCATCAATCTGGTCGAAAGCGTCGCACATTTCCTTCAACATCGTATTGGTGAAGGCGTTCATTTTTTCCGGGCGGTTGATCGTAATCGTCGCGATATTGTCGGCGACGTCATATTGGATCTGGGTATAGGTCATGGGGATGATCCTGTTATATCAAACCCCTCCCGCCAGAGCGGGAGGGGTTTTGAGATTACCGTGGTGCCATACGGATCGCGCCATCAAGCCGCACATCTTCACCGTTGAAATAGCCGGTTTCGATCATGCACATGGCGAGCTTTGCATATTCATCAGGCTGACCGAGGCGTTTCGGGAAAGGTACGGATGCAGACAATGCATCGCGCACTTTATCAGGCGCGCCAGCGAGCAGCGGCGTGTCGAAAATGCCTGGCAAGATCGTATTGACTCGAATGCCTTCGGCCATCAGATCGCGCGCGATGGGCAGGGTCATGCCAACCACGCCGCCTTTGGAAGCGGAATAGGCGGCCTGGCCCATTTGGCCATCTTCAGCGGCAACCGAAGCGGTGTTAACCATCGCGCCGCGTTCGCCATTGTCGTCAAGCGGATCAAGCGTCAGCATGCCAGCTGCAGATTTCGCGATGCAGCGGAATGTGCCGACCAGATTGACCTGAATCACAAAGTTAAACGCATCCAAGGGGAAATGGCTGATCGAGCCATCTTCACGGCTGCGTTTTGCGGTCTTGATCGCGTTGCCGATACCGGCACAGTTGACCAAGATGCGCTCCTGACCAATGGCCGCACGCGCTTTTTCAAAGCCGGCATCGACGCTCTCTTCTTCGGTCACATTGACCTTGCAGAAAACACCGCCCAGTTCAGCGGCCAGCGCCTCGCCTTTTTCTTCGTTCAGGTCGAACAAGGCGACCTTCACACCTTTTTCAGCCAAGCGCCGCGCAGTCGCTGCACCGAGACCAGAGGCACCGCCCGTTACGACGGCCGACATTGTGTTGTTGAGTTCCATGAGTTTTCTTTCTGTTTTAAACTTAATTCAAACGTTCGATGATGGTGACATTGGCCTGACCGCCGCCTTCGCACATGGTCTGCAGACCATATTTGGAACCGCGGTTTTCCATCGCGTTGAGCAAGGTCGCCATCAGCTTCGTGCCAGATGCGCCAAGCGGGTGGCCCAAGGCGATCGCACCGCCATGAACATTGATCTTGCTGCGGTCTGCACCGGTATGCTTCAGCCATGCGAGCGGCACGGGCGCGAATGCTTCGTTAACCTCATAGAGATCAATATCGCCGATATTCATACCTGCACGCTGCAATGCCCGGTCGGTTGCAAATAGCGGCTCTTCCAGCATGATCACCGGATCGCCGGCGGTCACGGTCAGGTTCACAATTTTCGCACGAGGCGTAAGACCATGGTCTTTCAAGGCTTGCTCCGAACAGACCAGAACAGCGCTGGAACCGTCACAAATCTGGCTTGCGTTGGCCGCGGTAATCGCTCCGCCCTCTTGCAGGACTTTCACGCCGCCGATGCTTTCCATGCTGGCGTCGAAGCGAATGCCTTCGTCGACCTTGTGCATTTCTTCGCCTTCGGGTGTTTCCACTTTCACGGCGACGATTTCATTTTCAAACGCACCGGATTCCGTCGCAGCAATCGCCTTCTGATGGCTCTCCAACGCAAAGGCGTCGAGATCATCTCGGTTAAAGCCATGTTTTTTCACCAGCATTTCCGCACCCATGAACTGGCTGAACTGAACGCCGGGATAGGCTTCTTCAAGCCGTTCACTCTTGTTGGTGCCCAGGCCTGCGTCCTTGAACAGCTTAAAGGTCGAACCCATTGGCACGCGCGTCATGCTTTCAATACCATGCGCCAGCACCATGTCCTGCGTTCCGGACATGATACCCTGTGCAGCGAACTGGATCGACTGCTGCGATGACCCGCACTGACGGTCAATCGAAACGGAAGGAATACTGTCAGGCAGCTTCGATGCCAAGACGCTGTTGCGGCCAACATCGCCGGATTGCTCGCCGCCCTGCATCACGCAGCCGGTGATCACGTCCTCGATAGCCGCTGCATCAAAATCATTGCGGTCGGCGATTGCGTCCAGAGTCGCTGCGCCGAGATCAACCGGGTGTACGCCCGCCAACCGGCCGCCACGGCGACCGCCTGCGGTCCGTACTGCATCTACAATATAGGCTTCTGCCATCTTCCTGCTCCTTAAAACTGTTTGAGAATCCAAAATTTAACTGAACGATTAAACCTGCGTCGCCCTAGCGTCAAATGAAAAAGCCGATCATCACAATAGTGATAACCGGCCTCTTTCAATCGCAACCTGTGTTTTTAAGCAGGTACGTTATCTTTCTTGACCGTGATCACCTGTGGATAGGTGAATTCCAGAAGGCCTTCCTTGCCATATTCCGCACCAAAGCCGGATTGCTTGTGCCCGCCAAAGGGAGCGAATGGCGACAGGTGGAGGAACTCGTTGACCCAAACAGTGCCGGTTTCCAGCTGCTCGGCCACTTCAACACCCTTGTCAGGGTCAGCGGTCCAGACCGCGCCAGCCAAGCCATATTCGCTATCATTCGCACGTTGGATGGCTTCTTCCTCGGTGCTGAATTTCATCAGTGGCATGACCGGACCAAATTGTTCTTCGGCCACGATCCTCGCATCTTCCGGCGGATTGTCGAGGATCGTAATTGGCATATAATAGCCCGGCACATCGGGATCATGGTCCCCGCCGACGAGGAATTTATAGCCATTATCCTTGGCATCCTGCACCAGTTCCAGAACCCGATCATATTGCTTCTTGTTCTGAATTGGTCCGACCGCTGTACCCTGCTGCGCGCCGTCACCAACTTTCACATGTTTGGCATATTCAGCAATTGCCGCGCTTAGCTCGTCATAAATATCTTCGTGGATGTAGATGCGCTTCGCCGCGACACAGATTTGGCCGGCATTGGTGAAGCTTGACCAGAATAGCTGCTCTGCGACTTTCTCGACATTGGCATCAGGCAGAACGATGGACGCATCATTGCCGCCCAGCTCCAAAGTGATCCGCTTGAGATCCTTGGAAGCGCCTTCCATGATCTTCTTGCCGGTCGCGGTGGAGCCAGTGAAGGTGATCTTGTCGATATCGGGATGGCCGGTAATGAGCGGACCAAGGCTATCTTCGCCGGTCAGAATGTTGACCACGCCAGCCGGCGCAACGTCCTTAATCAATTCCGCCAGCCGCAATGTGGTGAGCGGTGTGAATGGCGATGGTTTCAGGACGATGGTGCAACCCGACAAAAGCGCGGGCGCAATTTTCTGCACCGCCATCATGACCGGGAAATTCCATGGCACGATGCCGCCAACCACACCAACCGGAACCCGCCGGGTGCGGCTGAGGCGTTCTTCGCTATCTTCGTTGATTTCGTCATCGAGGTCGAGTGTGGACTGCGCGCCAGCCATCATTGACGCGCCGATAATTTCGCCCTGCGCCTGTGCATGCGGCTTGCCCTGCTCTGCGGTCAGCAGGCGGAACAGCTCGTCACTATTTTCCTTGATGGTGGCGGAAATCGCCTGCACCACAGCGCGGCGTTCATCGATCGATTTCTTGCTCCACGCCGGGAAAGCGGCGCGCGCTGCGGCCACTGCTTCATTGAGCTCTGCCTCGCCGCATGAAGGCACCTGACCTATTACTTCTTCATTGGCGGGATTGACCACGTCCAGCATCTCGTCGGTGCTGATCATCTGGCCGTTGATGAGGTTCTTATATTGGGTAACCATGTTGCTCTCCTTTGGAAATTCTGCCCTACCGTGTCTATTTTGGCTTCTTCTATATTATTACAAGACTATCTACTCCTGTCATTTTGATAGAGTATATCTAAGTGGTAATGTTTTCAGTCCACCGACAAAACTCGATTTTGCCCGCTTGGGTTCTCCAGCCAGTTCGACCGTTTCGATCCGGTCGAGCAGTTCGTTGAACAATATCTTCATTTCCAACCGCGCCATATGCAGGCCAAGACATTGATGCGCGCCGGCACCGAATGCCAGATGGCGATTAGGTGAACGGGCCGCATCAAACTTGCGCGGGTTGTCGAACACCCGGTCATCATGGTTGGCCGCGACATAGTTGATCATCAGCCAGTCGCCTTTTTTGACCGACACCCCGCCAACCTCAACGTCTTCGGCCGCCGTACGCATGAAATGCTGCACCGGTGAAGTCCAGCGGATGGCTTCTTCGACAATGCCCGGCAGCAACTCACGATCAGCTTTCAGCCGCGCAAACTGCTCGGGATCCTGGGCCAGTGCCATCATCGCACCCGATGTTGAAGCCGATGTGGTATCATGCCCTGCCGATGCGACGATGATATAATAGCCCGCCATATCGCGGTCGCTGAGATATTCGCCATCAACCTTGGCATTGGCAATCACGCTGGCGACATCATCGGTCGGATTGGCGCGTTTTTCTTCGGTTATTTTGGCAAAATAGGTTTCGAAATCGGCGACCGCTCCAATAACCAATTGGGTGATCTGTTCCGCCGTCATATTCGCCATGCCGGTCTTGTTCAGATCCTCGTCCTGCCCGCCGAACATTTGCTGGGTCAGGAACAGCATGCGCTGTTCATCCGCCTCCGGCACGCCCAATATCTGCATGATCACGTGGAGCGGGTAAGGCGACGCGACCAGCGGGACAAAATCCGCTTCCGGTCCGGCCTCCACCAACCGATCAACGGTGGTCTTGGCCAGCGCGCCAATCTCCCCTTCGAGCTGCTTAAGATTTTTCGGCATGAACCATTCCTGGGTCAGACGGCGATATTTGGGATGAATCGGAGCATCCAGCGCGACCAGCGAATTGACCAGATGCGGACTGCCGCCGGTCACGGCCTTCACTATTTCTTCGCCTTCTCGAAATCCGAATACCACGCCGCGCGGACTGTTAAGGAACGTTTTGTTATCCTTGCTGATCCGCATGACATCATCATAGCCGGTGACCAGCCAGAATGGATCATGCAGATCGCCATTCTCCACCCGCGTAACCGGCATATTTACACGCAGCCAGTCAAATGTATCGAGCAGACCGTCCCATTCCGCATAGGCGACAGGGTCGATCACCGTTGATGCCACAGGGGCCGGTGCTTGTGGTGCTACGCTCATATCATCCTCCGCTTAAACAATCCGGCTGCCGGTCTTGCCCCAATATTCGTCGCGAAGCAGGCGCTTGTAGAGTTTGCCGGTCGGCACTCGTGGCAATTCGGCACGAAAATCTATCTGGCGCGGGACTTTGACGCCCGACAGTGACTGCCGCAAATAGACTTCCAGCTCTTGTGCAAAATCATCATTGGCGTCAGCCATATCCATCGGCTGAACCACGGCGACCACCTTCTCCCCCATATCCTCGTCGGGCGCGCCGATCACGGCGGCATCGATTACTTTCGGGTGGGTGACGAGCAGGTTTTCAATCTCCTGCGGATAGATGTTCACACCGCCAGAAATGATCATGAAGCTTTTGCGGTCAGTGAGATACAGAAAGCCATCCTCATCGACTTTCCCAACATCTCCCAGCGAGGTCCAGCCATGTTTGTTATGTGCGGCCTTGGTTTTCTCAGGGTCATTATGATATTTTACCGGGGCACCACCTTCGAAATAAATCTGACCTTCTTCACCGACGGGAACTTCGTCATCATTCTCATCGCAAATATGCACAATGCCCAGAAGCGCTTTGCCTACCGAGCCTTTATGCTCCAACCAATCTTCCGAGTTGATGAAGGTAAATCCATTGCCTTCTGAGCCCGCATAATATTCGCGAATTATGGGGCCCCACCATTCGATCATCTTCTCCTTCACCGGAATAGGGCAAGGCGCAGCTGCATGAACGGCACATGTCAGGCTGGATACATCATATTTCGCCCTTGTTTCATCCGGAAGCTTGAGCATCCGGCTGAAATGTGTCGGCACCCATTGACTGGCATCGACCTTGTGTTTTTCAATCAGCGCCAGCGCCTGTTCGGGATCGAATTTTTCCATCACGATCACTGTGCCACCCATCTTGTGGACGGCCATGCACCATCGCAGTGGGGCAGCGTGGTAAAGCGGTGCCGGCGATAGATAGGTGCAGCCGGGTTGAATCCCGAAAGCGCCTTGCGCCATCATCACCAGCGCATTGGGTGCGGCGATATTTTCATCCTCAGGAAACGGGATTCGCACACCCTTGGGCCGACCCGTTGTGCCTGAACTGTAAAGCATATCGGTGCCATGGCGCTCATCATCAATCGGCCCGTCCGGCAATGCGGCCAGTACTGGTTCGATCGCGCGGCTATCCTCAACACCATAAAGAAATTGTTTCACATCGGGGTTGAGCTTGTGAAGTTCGTCAACAACACCTTGCTTAGTATCGGAGCTGATCAACAGCGACGCACCACTATCACCCAAAATATAAGATACTTCGGCGGCGGTCAGGCGGCTTGGAATAGCCACATAGTAAAGGCCTGCGCGCTGTGCGGCCCAGGCAAAGTCAAAGAATTTGGGATGGTTGTCGAGCAGTACCGCCACCGTATCGCCGATTTGCAGACCCTCTTTACGGAAGAGATGCGCCAAGCGGTTCGATGCCTTGTCAAGCTCAGCATATGTTTCAACGGCTCCGGTGCTGGCCATGATGACCGCTGGCTTATCGGGATTTTCCTGAGCATGCAGATAAGGGTGCATTGGTGGCTTCTCTCCATTTGGGGGCGACCGCCTTTGCCCTGTTCGAGCTTCGCGATTCGCGTTTTCCCCATCATGGTTTAAGCGCGCAGTTAAATCAATGGATTGTCTCAGCCACGAGTCATAGACAAAGACAATAACTCACTAATTCTCCACATATATATCCACAGGCACCGTGAGATCCGCAAACACGCGGCCAATGGAAGCCATGCTGCCAGCGCCTTCGCCAATGGCCTGTTCCAGAAACATTTGTGATCCCGCACCGTTCAGCAGCACCAGAACCGTCCGCGCTTCACAAATGGCGGCCTTGGTAATGGTCACCAGCGGTGTGTCGCCATTGTCGGGCATGATCCCGGCGGCCCGTTTTTCCTTGGGACCGTCCAGCGCCTCTTCGAGGTCGGCGCTTTCGACCAGACCAGCGGTGCTGCCATCTTCGCCCATGCCGAGCCAGATCAAATCCGGTGGCCATTTGGTATCCTGCAACCGCGCATCGGCGGCACCGCCCGCGAGATGATAGTCCTCATTCTCTGTAGCGATCGGCAGGACTCGGGCGCCGCGGGTCATAAATAGCTGCGCCAGTGCTTTCACATGGCTGCGCGGATCATCGACCGGGACCAGATAATCATCGGTCGGAATGATCGTGACATATTTCCATTTAATCTGTTTTTCGGCGAGCGCCTCAAGCACCGGCATGGCTTCTTCGCTGACCGGAAGCGCCAGCAAAGCTTCACCGCGGGCGTCGAGCGCGCTTTCAATGATGAATTTGATATCACCAACAACCGCGTCGATCATTTCCGCGCGGTCATCAAAATCCCACCATTCGAGCTGTGAATCCTCGCCTTCCGGCAAATCATCCATATCCCAAGATTCGTCTTCACTCATATTGCGTCCTGTCCTTCGGATGTCTTTTGGAGGCTTCTAATCCCTGCAGAAATCAGCACAAGGGTAAATCCCGCTTTTCAAAATGCCAAGTTTCGGCCAATTGGAAGCCGAAGAGGCGATATGCGTATGACGGAAAACTATATTCTCACCCTGACAGCGGAAGACCGGGTTGGTCTGGTGGCAGCCGTGACCGGCTTTCTCGCAGAGCATGACGGCTTCATTCTCGACAGCCAGCAATATGCCGATCTGGAGCTGGAACGTTTTTTCATGCGTGTCGAGTTCAAGGGCGCAGGCGACAAGTTTCCGGTCAGCCTCGATACTCTCACCGAGAAATTTTCAGCGGTCGGCACACGCTATGCTCTGGATTGGACGCTCGTCAGCGGCACCGAAAAACCCAATATCGTCATCGCTGTCTCAAAAGGCAGCCATTGCCTCAATGACCTGCTGCACCGCTGGAAAACCGGCGGACTGCCGGTCAATATTGCGGGCGTGGTCAGCAATCATGACAGCTTGCGGGATCTAACCGAATGGCATGATGTCGCCTTCCACCATCTCCCCGTAACCAATCACAATCGGGCGGAGCAGGAACAGGCGATATTGGATATCATGAGCAAGCAGCAGGCGGACTATCTTATTCTTGCGCGGTACATGCAGATATTGTCCGACGATCTTAGCACCAAATTGGCCGGTCGCTGCATCAACATCCATCACAGCTTTTTGCCCGGTTTTAAAGGCGCTAGACCCTATCACCGCGCACATGAGCGCGGGGTCAAGCTTATCGGCGCCACCGCGCATTTTGTGAGCGCCGATCTTGATGAAGGGCCGATTATCGAACAAGCGGTGGAACGTGTTGACCACCGGGCGAGCGTCGAAGAGATGATCCGCATTGGCCGTGATATTGAGGCACAGGTTCTGGCCAAAGCCGTAAAATGGGCTGGTGAACACCGGATATTACTAAACGGTAATCGTACGGTTGTGTTCCGGTAAGTTTAGTTTTCGGCAGGTGATACCGGCTCAGGTGCATCGAGCACAATATTCGCCGGCCGCAATATTGTCAGAGTGGCTGGTGCGCCGCTGATCTTTTCCTGTGCGGTAATATCAACCTGGATGAAATTACCCTCTTCGGTGAGGCGGGCGCTTTGCGTCCATGTCCAGCCGAGCCCGCCATTTTTTTCCTCGCCGCTACTTTCGCCAAGGCTTGGCGGACGCGGATCAGTCAATATTTCCACCGCTCGGTTGCGGATAACAGATTGGGCCACGACCCGCAATTCCAGTTCGGCTGTATTGCGCGTCGTATAACCCTGCAGTCTGACCAACGCGAGCGCCGCCAGGCTGAAGACCGACAGCGCAACCAGCATTTCAATCAGCGTGAAGCCGCGTTCGCCAGTGGTGTTGCTGAAGACCGTCATGGCGCTTCCTCACCGCCGGCCAGTTCGACATCTCCCATCGGTGCAATGATGATATTGCGCGCAAAATCCTCATAGTTGAGCCGCACCTCAGCGCGATCACTGGGTAATCCCGTGCTTTCAAAGCTGATCAGCAACGGTCCCGTTTCACTCACATAGGCGGTCACCCCGCTCGACCAGTCGGTGGACCGAAAGGGTTTGTCCTCCATCACCGACCAAGCACCTTTGCGCCGTTCGAGAAAGCTGTAGCCGGAAGGCGTGACCTGCACCGCCATCGGGCGGGATTGCAAGATCGCATTGTCGCGCAGCGCGGCCGTTCGGGCTGCAAATATTTGCGCATCCTGTTCCAGATCGTTGCTACCGTCGGGAAAAGACAAAACCACAATCGATGCCATCAAGCCCAAAATCACTAGTACAATCATGAGTTCCACCAGCGTGAAGCCGGTTTCATGAGCATTGCGCAAAGTGTTTTGGCGAGGTGTCATCATGGCTGCTTATCGGTTCGGTCCGATCCCTCTCTTGCAGAAGCCGGGCGGGCCTGCAATGGATAGAGGCCACAATGAAGTGATTCAAACCAATATGCAGGTGGGGAAATTATGAGCGACGTCGTTCTTTATGACAAACAGGATCGCGTGGTCACCATCACGCTGAACAAGCCGGAGACACGCAATGCGCTGTCGACCGATCTTTGCGAAGCACTGGTCAATGCGGTTAAGAAAGCCGATGCCGACGCGAGTGTCAGCTGCGTTGTTCTGGCCGCCAATGGCAAAAGCTTCTCCTCCGGCGGCAATCTGCATGAAATCAAGGCGATGACCAAGGAGCAGAATATGTCTCCGCTGGAAATCGAAAATTGGTACAAGACTGGTATTCAACAGATCCCGCTAGCGATGGCCGAGATTTCGGTTCCGGTCGTTGCGGCCGTCAATGGCCACGCAATCGGCGCTGGCAATGACCTGACCACTATGTGCGATATTCGCATTGCGGGCGAAGACGCGATTTTTGCCGAAAGCTTCCTACGCGTCGGGATCATTCCCGGCGATGGCGGCGCATGGTTGTTGCCACGCATCATCGGGCAGGCCCGCGCTAATCAGATGCTGTTCACCGGTGAGTTTATTGATGCGCACAAGGCGCTTGATTACGGTCTGGTGTCCGAAGTTGTGGCCAATGACGAGTTGCTCAAACGCGCTTACGAACTGGCCGAGCAAGTGGTTGCCCTGCCCCCGCTGGCGATCCGCAAAACCAAGGAACTGGTCCGCACGGCGCAGAGTGTGACGCTGAAAGAAAATCTCGACCAAGCGGCGTTGTTCCAGGGGGTCCTGCAACAGCTGGACGATCATCAGGAAGCGATTGATGCAATCCTGGAGAAGCGCAAGCCGGTATTCAAGGGCCAATAAGAAAGGGCAGTGATCATGAGAAAATTTGTTGTTCCGCTTTTAACATTGGCCATCGCAACGACCGCCTATGCCGCGCCGCCTGAGGGTGTCGCAACTGAGGCCACCAAAAAAGCCAATGCGGACTTTGGTGCCCGCCTTCCCATTGCAGACCAAAATGATTTCGAAAATGCCAATCGTGGTTTCCTTGCCAAAATCGAAAAACCGATTCTCAATGAAGATGGATCGGTTGCGTGGGACCCGAGCCAGTTTGATTTTGTAAAAGGTGATGCGCCGGACACGGTAAATCCTTCGCTTTGGCGACAAGGAAAGCTCAACAGCATCCACGGCCTGTTTGAAGTTGTTCCCGGCATATATCAAATTCGCGGCTATGATTTGGCGCAGATGACGTTGATCGCAGGTGAAAAAGGCTGGATCATAGTAGACCCGCTGACCACACCCGCACCGGCCAAGGCTGGCTTGGCTCTGGCCAATAAAACGCTCGGCAAACGACCCGTCAGCGCAGTCTTGTTTACCCATAGTCACGGTGATCACTATGGCGGTGTCAATGGTGTCATAGGCAAGCTTGATCTTGCCTATGACGATGTTCAGATCATCGCGCCGCACGGATTTGTCAGAGAATCTATCGGCGAAGCGGTTATCGCCGGCACAGCGATGAGCAGGCGGGTGCAGTTTCAATTTGGTACCGCTTTACCGGCAGGGAAAACAGGTCATGTCGGCGGTGGTCTGGGACAAGCGCTGTCGCGCGGCGATGTGGCGCTGGTGCCGCCAACGAAGACTATTGGCGAAGATGGTGAAAAGCTGGTCATTGATGGCATTACATTCGAATTTATGGATGCCAGTGAAACCGAAGCGCCGGCCGAGTTTGTTTTCTACCTGCCACAATTTAAGGCTTTGCATAGCGCCGAAGTGGCGACGCGAACCTTCCATAATGTGCTGACACCGCGCGGAGCATTGGTGCGTGATACGCTAAAGTGGAGCAAGGTTATCGATGCCATGTATGAAAAATATGGCGCGAAGGCGGAAATATTATTGGCCTCCCATCACTGGCCAACCTGGGGCAGTGAAAATGTGCAAACAGCCCTGAGAAACCAGCGAGGCCTGTACCGCTATGTCCATGACCAGACGATACGTCAGGCCAATCAGGGCGCAACCATGCATGAACTGGCGGAAAATATTGGCGAGCCTGATTTTGCCAAAAGCGATTTTGGCGTGCGCGATTATTATGGCACGCTTAATCACAATAGTAAGGCCGTCTATCAACGCTATTTCGGCTGGTGGGATGCGGTTCCGGCAACCTATCATCAACTGCCGCCAGCGGAGGCTTCCAAGAAATATGTCGCTGCCATGGGCGGCACGGAAAAAGCGCTTGCCGTAGGCGAAAAAGCATTTGATGCCGGTGAATATCGATGGGCCGCGACTGTTTTCAATCATATTGTCTTTGCTGATCCCGCCAATGAAATTGCCCGAAAATGGTTGGCCTCCAGCTATGAGCAGCTCGGCTTTCAGGCGGAAGCAGGCACGTGGCGCAATATCTATCTTGTCGGCGCCAAGGAATTGCGGGAGGGTAACAAGGGCTCTGGTACCGTCACCAGTTCCAATGCCAAAGTGCTGAACAGCATAGCGGCTATCGACCTGTTCGACGCCATTGCCACCCGTTTCAATCCGGCAAAAATGCAAGGGGACGGCGGTAAAATCCAGTTTACTTTTGCGGATCGCGAGGAAGCCATTAATGTTGATTTCGGCAAAAGCGTTATGTTCCCGCGTGCCGGCAAGGCTGAGGCGGCTACTGCCCAGATCGGGATCAACCGGACCGACTTCACACGGCTGTTGCTGCGACAGGCCAATCCGTTGGAACTAATCCAGTCCGGCGCAATGACGGTCAGCGGGGATACCGCCCTTATGGCAGCTATGTTTGGCGCACTCGACCCGGTAGACCCGCAGTTTAACATTGTGACACCTTGACCCCAATCAACTCAAAGGCATTTTAATGCAGCGTTTCAATTTTCCTGTGGTCCAGCCAGATCCGGCTCTCGAAGACCTTCGCGCCGAGCTGCAAGCGTTCCTGAAAGAAGAACGCGAGGCCGGCAACTTCCGCCCCGAACCGGAATGCTGGATGGCGTCTTCCGACGCCGAATTTTCCAAAAAAATGGGCAAGCGCGGTTGGATTGGCTTGACTTGGTCCAGTAAATATGGCGGCCACGATAAGACCGCATTGGAGCGCTATATCGTGACCGAGGAAACCTTGCGCGCGGGCGCTCCAGTGGGCGCGCATTGGATTGCCGATCGGCAACATGCGCCGATGCTGCTGGAACATGGTACCGAAGAACAGAAACTCGATATCCTTCCTCGAATTGCTGCAGGGGAATGTTATTTCGCCATCGGTCTTTCCGAGCCCGGCGCTGGTTCCGACCTCGCCAATGTCAAAACCAAGGCCGAAAAAGTCGAAGGTGGCTGGAAAATCAATGGCCAGAAAATCTGGTCATCGGGCGCGCATATCTCACATTATATGGTCGCCATCCTGCGCACCTCGCCGGCCGAGGGCCGCAACCGGCATGTTGGTCTCTCGCAGATCATGATTGATCTCAGCCTGCCCGGCGTGACGATCAAACCAATTACCGACTTGTCGGGCGACGCACATTTTAACGAAGTCTATTTTGAAGATGTAATTGTGCCGGACGATTGCCTGCTCGGTGAAGAAGGCGGCGGCTGGAAACAGGTGACCGGCGAACTGGCCATGGAACGCTCTGGGCCGGAACGGTTTTTGTCGAGCTATATCACCCTGGAAACAGCCCTGCATCAATTACGGGGCAAGCTGGGATCGGATTCTCAGGCGCGTCTCGGCAAGCTGATTGCCAATTTGCGCACCTTGCGCGGCATGTCTTGGGGCATCGCCAATCTGCTCCATCAGGGCGTATCACCGGAAACCGAGGCCGCCCTGGTCAAGGATCTCGGCAACCGGTTGGAAAATGACCTGACCCTGCAGGTGCGGGCGTTGCTGAATGATCTGCCGGAAGAAGAGTGGAGCGATGAAATGCGGCGTATCTTGAACATCGGCATCCTGCGCTCGCCGCCCAATACGCTGCGCGGCGGTACAACGGAAGTGATGCGCGGGATAACCGCACGACAACTCGGTCTGAGATAAGGGGAGCGGCAATGATAAATACAGAAGGCATGGTCGCTGAAACCGCAGCGAAGATTTACGCCGATCTGTGCGGGCGCGAAGTGCCGCATGAAGCTGAAGCTGGCCAATATCCGCAAGCCCTTTGGGACGCACTTGCCGAAAACGGGTTGCCGCTGGCTTGGGTGAGCGAAGATAATGGTGGCTTTGGTGCCGATTATGATGAAGTCTTCGGAGCCATTTGGGTGTCGGCAGAAGCGGCCTCGCCAGTGCCCTTTGCAGAGACATTGATCGCCAACTGGTTGCTCGACCGGGCTGGCGTCGCCATTCCCGACGGCGCTGCCACTTTTGCGCTTGTGGAAGGTAATGCCGCCAGCGTCCCGTTCGCCGGCACAGCCGATCATGTGGCCGTCTATGATGCCAGCGAGAACGAAATTGCTCTCTACAAAACCGCCGACGCATCGGCGGTTGATGGGCAAGCCTTGTCACCCGACAGCGATACGCGTCTGGACTTCTCCACCGCGACGCCCGTCGCGAGCGCCGCGACCAACCTGTCGCGCCGCGCGGTCGAGGCTTTGATCCTAACCGTCCGTGCGGTGCAAATGGCGTCGGCCATCGAAGCCGCGCTCAACCTCTCCATCGCCTATGTATCGGACCGCGAACAATTTGGCCGACCATTGTCGAAATTTCAGGCGATCCAGCATCAGCTCGCCGTCGCTGCGTCTGAAAGCGCCGCCGCGACCATGGCCGCGACACAGGCGGCCAGCGCGCTCGCTCGCAACGCCGATGATCCGGAAAAGGCATGGCATGAAGCGGTGGTTGCGAAGGTCCAGATCGGTCACAGCGTCGAAGCCGTTACCGTGCCATTCCATCAGGTGCATGGCGCGATGGGCTATACGCAGGAATATGACCTCCACCATTATACCCGCCGTCTATGGGCCTGGCGCGATGCCTTGGGGAATGAGCACCACTGGTCCAAATTGCTGGGCGCAGAGCTTGCCGTAACGTCACCGGACCAAATTTGGAAAGGCGTGACAACTGGCGCCTGGATTGCTAGTTAACTGCCCGATTAAACCGATTCTCGAGATGGCCCGTACCGTCTCCAACTACTCCAACGCAAGAGGACCAAATCCCATGAAAACACGCATCACAGAGCTTTTCGGCATCGAACATCCGATCATTCAGGGCGGGATGCACTATGTGGGATTTGCCGAACTGGCAGCAGCGGTTTCCGAAGCAGGCGGTCTCGGCATCATCACCGGCCTGACCCAGAAAACACCGGAAGACCTCGACAAGGAAATCAAGAAAGCCAAAGCGCTGACCGACAAGCCTATTGGCGTGAACCTCACCTTCTTGCCAATCGTCAACACGCCTGACTATCCTGGCTATATCAAGGCGATTATCGACAATGACATCAAGGCAGTGGAAACTGCAGGCAACAATCCGGCACAATATCTCCCGGCCCTGAAAGAAGCTGGCGTTAAAGTCATTCACAAATGCACCGCGGTGCGTCACGCCTTGAAAGCGCAGAGCATTGGCTGTGATGCCGTATCGGTCGATGGCTTTGAATGTGGCGGCCATCCTGGTGAGGACGATATCCCCAACATGATCCTGTTGCCACGCGCAGCAGATGAACTCGACATTCCTTTCGTCAGCTCCGGCGGACAAGCCGATGCGCGCTCGCTTGTGGCATCGCTCGCCATGGGTGCGGAAGGCATGAACATGGGCACGCGCTTCATCGCCACGAAAGAAGCACCGGTACATCAGAATGTTAAAGACGCAATCGTCGCCGCCAGCGAACTCGACACCCGTCTCGTCATGCGACCGCTGCGCAATACCGAGCGTGTGCTGAACAACGCGGCGGTTGAGCGGCTGCTCGAGATCGAAAAGGAAAAAGGCAGCGACCTGCAGTTTACCGACATTATCGAGCAGGTTGCTGGCGTCTATCCGCAGATCATGATGGAAGGCACCATGGACGCCGGCGCCTGGAGCTGCGGCATGGTTGCCGGCCTGATCAACGATATTCCGACCTGTAAGGAATTGATCGACGGCATCATGACCGAAGCGGACGAAATTATCCGCGGGCGCCTGGAAGGCTTTTTAGCCGCCTGATCTTGGAACCTTACCAACCACTCAGCCGCTCCATTGCAGGCAAGAAAGCAATCATCACCGGCGCTGCCAGCGGCATGGGCCGGGCCACAGCACATTTGTTCGCCTCGGAAGGCGCGCAGGTTGCAGTGACCGATCTTGATCAGGGCGCATGCGATGCTGTTGTCGAGGAAATTGCAGCAGCCGGATATGACGGCTCTGCCGAAGCCTGGTCCCTCGATGTCAGCAACCCTGATATAATCAAGGCGGTTGTCGCCGATATCGCCCAAGCATTTGGCGGTATCGCCATTCTCGTCAACAATGCTGGCTTCGCAATTCCTGCGGATGTTGCCGAGGAAAGTTATGAAGACAGTTGGGAGCCGACTCTTGCGGTGATGCTGGCGGCCCACCAGCGGATGATCCGCGCCGCCTTGCCCCATTTGAGAGAGGCCGAACATCCCCGGATAGTCAATATCGCATCAACGGAGGGCCTGGGCGCATCGCCGGGCAACAGCCCCTATGTTGCGGCCAAACATGGTGTGATCGGTCTGACGAAAGGCTTGGCCGTTGATCTCGGCCGCGAAGGCATCACCGTCAATTGCATCTGCCCCGGACCGATCCGTACGGGCATTACCGATGCAATTTCGGAGGAGCATAAAACCATCTACGCGAAACGGCGCGTAGCGCTGCGCCGCTATGCCATCCCGGAAGAGGTCGCGCATATGACCTTGTCCTGCGTGCTACCAGCCGCCAGCTTCCTGACCGGTGCGATCATTCCTGTTGACGGCGGGCTTACAATCAAGAACGCCTAGCAGTTCGGCAATCTGCCAAGAAGGTCATTCGCCATATTCATCATGGCGCTTGTCCCAGTACATCTCCCCCTTGGGCCAGCCTTTGGGTGCATCTTCCCACGGCTCCTGGCGGCCATAAGGCGTCAAATCGAGCCAGGTCCAGTGACTGCCCAAATGCTCGACGCCGCGCTGGTCGGTATAATAGGTGCGGTAAATCTGATCGCTATCGCGCAGGAAAACACTGGCGACATGATTTTCACCATCATCATTGGTCGCATTGAAATCATAATTAAAGTCGCTGCCAAAGGATGAAACCCACGGCAGCTCCCAACCCATGCGCTTCTTATAGGCGAGCAGCTTTTCCAAAGGCGCGCGCGATATGAGCACAATGGATGTGTCCCGGGCATGCAAATGGGCAGGATGAGACATGGCGTCCGTCACCCATGAACAGCCTGGACAACCAGCATCTGCATCCGGGGCGAACATGAAATGATAGACGATAAGCTGTTTTCGGTCTTCAAACAGGTCCAACAGGCTGACATTGCCATCTTCGCCGTGGAATTCGTAGCTTTTTTCTATCTTCACCATCGGCAACCGGCGGCGCATGGCATTTAGAGCATCATGCGCCCGGGTTAGTTCTTTTTCTTTCTCGCGTAGCTTTTCGATTGCTGACTGCCATTCTTCATGGCTGACAATTTTCGGTTGCGCTTCCTCTCTCACCAATTCCTCCCAATGAATCGATCAATTAAGGTGCCAATAATAGCACGTTTGGAGGATCCAGACGATTCCGGGTCGTTTTAGTCCTCGCGGACATTCTTCTGCGGTGCCATATGTGCCCGCAATTCAAAAATATCAGGTCGCGCATAGTGGCCGGCGACATCCATATCGAACTTGCCACGCGTCCGGTCATCGAGATCAATTTCCGCGGTCAGGATTGTTTCTTGACCGAATATTGGTCCTGCGATCACTTCTCCCGATGGGGTAATGATGCAGCTGCCACCATTGATCAGGACAGTGTCAGGACCATTGCCTTGAACCGCATCAAATTGATCGCTGTTCAATCCGATCATCCCACGCTCGAGATATTGGCAGGCCGACAATACAAAGGCACGGCTTTCCAGCGCAATGGTCTGCATCGTTGGTACCCATACCGGCCGGTCATCGACGGTCGATACGCAATAAAAATCGGGCTGTGCATCGTAATAATAGCTTCGCAGGAGCGGCATGTAATTTTCCCAGCAGATCGCGCTGACCAGTCGCCCGACGCTGCTGTCCATCACCGGTAAGTCGCTGCCGTCGCCTTGTCCCCAGATCAGCCGCTCCATCGCGGTGGGAACCAGTTTACGATGTACGCCGAGCAGCGATCCGTCTCGTTCAAAACTGAGGGTCGAGCAATAGAGCGTAGCGCCCTTGCGCTCGATGGCCCCGACGACCACCGCCAGGTCGTTAGCGGCAACGGCTTCGCGCATTTCTTCAAATTCAGGTGAACCCAATTGCACGGCATTATCTGAATAGAGGCGGAACAGCTCCCGCCCAGCATCGTCACGCGACCCCACACGGACACCAAAATCAACACCTTTGGGATAGCCGCCAACAAAGGCCTCCGGGAACACAGCCAGATCACTGTTCGCAGCTTTGGCCTCCGACAAAAGATGTGCAAATTTGCGCAGCGTCGTCGGTGTATCAAAGGGATCGGATCCGGCTTGAACCACCGAAACGATACGAGCCTTGGAATTGCTGCTCACCACTGGACCTCTTTCTGGTTTATGGAAAATCCCACAAAGCCAGAACAGAGCGCAGCGCAGCCACAAATGCAAGAGGCTGATCGAGCATCAAGTGATGTTCCGCCTTGGGCACCGCGATCATCGGAATATGGGCACCTCCCAACTCACGCAAATAGGCTGCGCTATCGGCATCGAACAATCTGCTATTCTCGCCATAGATAATCGCCAGCCGGTGCGACAGATCGACTATCCGTTGCGGAGCCTGCCGCCACTTTTCTTGATCATTCTCGCTACGATGGAATACTTTCGGATTGAATTTCCAGGTCCAGCCGCCTTCAACCCGGCGCATGCTGTGATAAGCCATATATTCCAGCAGAAACGGTGTCTGCACATCCTGCGGTGGGGCCAACACAAAACGTCCGCGCGCCGTTTCATAGTCGGGATAGACATTAGTTGGCCGATCCGACTTGCCGGAACCCGGAGGCCCTCCTCCACCCTTGAAATGGGCCGCGAGTTTTTCAGGCCGCATGATCATCAGGTCGCAGATGACAAGACCGCCAAACCGTTCCCCGGCCAACTCCATCGCCGTGAGCGCGACGCCTGATCCAAAGCTGTGCGCAATGATTTTAGGTTTCACCGGACCGGAAAAAAGATCGAGCGCATCTGCAAGTGCGACCATGTCTTCGGCGCGCTGTGTCCCTTCAAACACGGCTCCAATTTCGCTTTCCCCCATGCCGGCAAGATCATAGACGATAATGTCATAATCCTCCGCCAGAAAGGGCGCGATAAACGCAAAGCAGCGGGCATGGGCAAGAAATCCGTGTGTCAGTAGCAGCGGCGGATTGCCACGTTTGCCCCAGCGGAAATAGTGGACCTTTTGTCCGCCCACTTCGATAAAGGCTTCCTCACGCGGAACGTCCAAGGCTTCGGTAAACCAGGATGGCAGATCTTGGTCGGCAGACCAGAGATCAACAATATCTCCGCTGCCCGTCTCCATAGGGTCAGACAACCGCGATCGCCTCAATCTCTATCATCAGATCAGGCGACGCCAGCGCCGCGCAACCGATCAAGGTGAAAGCGACCTGGTTTCCGTCAAGGAACGCGAGTATCTCGGGAAAGGCTTCCGCGCCTTTTTCTTCGGTATAGTCAACGATAAAGGCGCGGGCAGAAACGATATTCTCCGGCCCGGCTCCCGCCGAAGCCAATGCCTTACCGAGGTTGCTGCTCGCCATCTTCGCCTGTTCGGCCAGATTATCGGGGGCCGGATCGCCGCCCGGGGTCCAGGCCACCTGGCCAGAGATGAAAATCATCTTCCCTGGCGTACAAGTCGTAACCTGCGAATAGCCCATCGAACCGGCATCCGGCAACGTATCGGGGTTGATCCGCTCGATATCAGACATGATTATTCACCTTTCCAATCGGGTTTGCGTTTCTGTGCGAAAGCAAGCGATCCCTCCTGTGCATCCTTGGACATAAATACAGGACCGGTAATTTCAGCCTGCTTTTTCCAGGCTTCTTCGCTGGTCCAATCATAGCTTTCGTTGATGATTTTCTTGGTCGCTTTCAATGCCAGCGGACCATTGGCTGCAACGGTCGCCGCCAATTCAATCGCTGCATCCAGAGCAGGACCATCGGTCAGACGATTTACAAAACCGACATCATAGGCTCGCTGGGCAGAGAAGAAATCGCCGGTCAAGGCCATCTCCATCGCAATGCGCTTGCCAACCAATTGCTGGAGCTTGATCACGCCACCCGCTGCTGCGACGAGCGAGCGCTTGACCTCTGGAATACCAAATTTCGCATTGCTGTTAGCGACGCAAAGATCACAGGCAAGAGCCAGTTCCAGACCACCTGCCAGCGCATAGCCTTCGACCGCCGCAATGATCGGCTTTTCCGGTCCTTTTTCGGTAATACCGCCAAAGCCGTATCCCTTGACCGCCGGCGTTTCACCGCGAAGGAAGCCTTTCAGATCCATGCCAGAACAGAATGTGCCGCCTGCGCCGGTAATGATCCCGGCATTGAGGCTGTTGTCATTGTCAAGCTGCTCCATCGCAGCACGGATGCCTTCCGCCGCTGCCTTGGTCATGGCGTTCTTCGCATCGGGCCGGTTGATGGTGACGATGATAAAACCGTCCTGAATATCTGTGAGCACTTCTGACATGTTGATCTCTCCTTTAAATCCTAATCAAATAGCAAGCCGGCCAGTTTCGACCGTTGGTAAGCAGCGTCGCCAATCAGCGCGCCGTCAAAAATCGCTTTGCGGCGATGCAGTTGTGCATCGCAATCATGGGTAAAACCAAAACCGCCATGAAACTGGATGGAGCGGTCGGCTGCTCGGCTATAGCTCGAATGCGCCTGAGCAGCTGCCATGCGAACCGCCACTTCGCCACGCCCCTGTTCGCCCCAACTATGGGCAGCGCTGTAGAGATGCGTGCGCGCCTTTTCATATTCGACATAATTGTCGACCGTCGGATGTTTCAATGCCTGATAGCTACCGATAATCTTGTCAAACTGCTTGCGCGTCTTGAGATATTCGAGCGTGTAGTCGATCACCGCTTGCGATCCGCCTGTCATCTCGGCCGCATGAATCAAGCCTGCGGCAAGTTCAATCTTTTCAATCGTTTCACGTGTCCGGTTGCCATCAAACAAGGCATCAGCCGATATCGTTATGCCATCGAGGGTGAGTTCAAAACTGCGTGCGGTTTCGTCAATTATGGCCTCGCGCCGCAATGCGCCGTCCGGCAATGCGCTGCGTTCGATCATGGCAAAACGGACATTCCCGTCCACCTCGACCGAAGTGATGATAAGCTCTGCACTATCGGCCCAGCGCACCAATTGCTTCTTGCCAGACAAGGCAATGCCGTCTGCAGTCTCTTTACCGATACTGGCAACATTGCCGAGATTCCAGTCACCATGATCTTCCCGAAGGGCTAGCGTTGCCGCCGTGCCCGCCGCAATTTTGGGCAGCCAGGCGGCTTGCTGTGCTTCGCTCCCGCCCGCCAGCAGAGCCTGGGCGGCTATGGTCGTTGAACCAAAAGGTGTGCTCAGAAGATTGCGCCCCATTTGCTCGGCAATGGGCACCACTTCCGCCATAGACAGGCCAACACCGTCATGTGCTTCGGGGATGGCAATGGCCAGCCAACCCAGCTCACCAATTTCTCTCCAGACATCCGGGTCATAGCCCAGATCGTCCTCCATCAGCGCCCGGACCTTTTCAATAGGGGATTTGTCGCGGCAGAAGTTGGTTGCCACATCCATCAATTCAATTTGCTCTTCGGTCGTGCCGATATCGCCTAGGTTATTCATTTATCCGTCCTGATTTGTCTTGTTTAGGCTTAGCGTGTCTTTGGCAGACCAAGGGCATGCTCGGCGACAATATTGCGCTGAATTTCGGAAGTTCCACCACCAATTGTTGCGGAGAAGCTGTTGAGATAGCTGCGGTGCCAATAGCCATCATCCACCGCATTTTCGTCGCCGACATAATAGCCCGCCTTGGTCCCCTGAAAGCCCAGCGAGAACTCGGTCAGCTCGCGAATTAACTCAGTGCGCGCTAGCTTGTTCATCAGCGGCAGTCCCATGGGCTTGTCCTGCATGAGCTGTGGCATCCGGCGGCGGGTATTGTTGAGATTTAGCGCCTGGATATCGATCATATATTGCGTCATCTTGTCGCGCATCACCGGATCGTCGAGCAAGGGCTTGCCGTTGCGCATGGAGTTTTTCGCCAGTTCGACAATCTGCATGACATCCAGTTCCTTGACGAAATATCCGCCCACCGGTTTCACCTTCGCACCGCGTTCATATTCCAGCGTCTTCATCGCCATCGACCAGCCATTGCCCTCCCCGCCAAACAGACAGTCGGCAGAGATGCGAGCGTCGGTAAAGAAGGTCTGCACAAAACCATATTCCCCGGTCAGTTTCTTGATCCGGCTGGTGCTGATCCCGTCAATCTTCATCGGATTAAGGAAGAAGCTGAGGCCCTTATATTTATTCTCTGCTTCAAAATCGGTGCGCGCGAGCAGGATCATATATTTCGCCCGGTCGCCTAGGGAGGTCCAGATTTTCGATCCGTTGAGGACATATTCATCGCCGTCTTTGACCGCTTTCAACTGCGCATTGCCAAGGTCACTGCCATGTTCCGGCTCTGAAAATCCCTGGCACCAGATATCCTCGGCATTGAGCATACCTTTGATATATTTTTGCTTCTGTTCCTCCGATCCCAGATCGAGGATCAGCGGCCCGGCCCAGCCATTGCCAATCGCATTGAGCATGATTGGAGCGTCATATTTTTTCATAGCCCGGGTCGCCGCGCGTTGGAAATCGGTGTGCAGGCCGCCACCGCCATATTCTTTTGGCCAAGCCGCGCCGAGATAGCCTGCTTCATAGACCTTGCGCTGCCAATCGCGCAGGAAATCAAACTGCTGATCCGTTGACACCTCCATGAAGGTGAGCGGCAACATGAAGCCGGGATCACGAACGGTGTTCTCCTTGAACCACGCATCGGCGGCTTCGGTATATTCCTTTAGTTCGGCTGCATCGGGCTTGTCGGCCATGGCGCTTTGCTCCTGAGATTATCTTATCAATAGGGTCAGTGGCAGCAAGGACCGCCATGCCCTATTTTTGGAATCGTTACTGATTAATTGAACGATTAAATTTAAAAAAGCAATGGTCTGAAATATCAGTCAGGAGAGCGACAATGGCAATTGAACAGAAACATGTGATGTGCCGGGCCTGTCATGCCCATTGCGGCCTGATTGTCGATTTTGAAGATGGTGTTCCGGTCAAGACCCATGGCGACAAGGATAATCCGGAATTTGAAGGCTATAGCTGTATAAAGGGGCGTCAGCTTGCCAATTATCACAGCTTCGATACCCGCCTGCTGACCAGTTACAAGGGCATGAAGCACGGCCGACGAGAAGCGATCCACTGGCGCACCGCCGCAGAGGAGATAGCCGAGCGTATAGAAGCAATAGTTACCGAACATGGTCCCGACAGCGTGGCATCCTATGTTGGCACGTTCGGCTATAATAATCTCAACGGCCATGCGTTCATCCTCGCGCTGATGGATGCGATTGGATCAACGTCGGTTTACGACAGCGTCACTATTGACCAGCCTGGCAAGGGCATTGCCCGGGCGCTGGTTGGCCCATGGCTCGCTGGTGCGCCCCGTGTCGGCGACTGGGATGGCCTGATGCTGGTCGGTACCAATCCGATCGTTTCGATGAACGGCGGTCTCGGCATGAATCCTGCCAAAAAACTGCATGATGCCAAGAAACGCGGGATGCAGCTGATCGTTATCGATCCGCGCAAGACCGACAGCGCGCGTCAAGCCGACCTCCACTTGCAATGTCGCCCCGGCGAAGATCCGATCATACTTGGCGCAATTGCCAAGGTGGTGATCGAGGAAGGGCTCTACGACAAGGATTTCGTTGCCAATGATGTCGATGGTTTCGAAGCGCTTAAAAAAGCGACCGCACCGTTCGACCCTGCATTGGCCGCCCAGCGGGCCGATGTGACGGCGGACGAGATTGTCCAGGCCGCGCGCATGTATGGCAGCTGGAAAAAGGGCAGCATCAGCGTCGGTACCGGCCCCAATATGGCGGGCGGCGGCAATATCACCGAATATCTCAACCTGTCGCTGACCTCGATCATGGGCCACTGGCTGCGCGAAGGCGATATTAACCGGCGCAGCGGTGTGTTTATGAAACCCGCCCCGCCCGTTGCTGCCTCGCCTGGACCGATGGACGCCTGGGGCTTTGGCCGCAAGCTGCATAGCCGCGATCTCGAACAAAGTATTTCCGGTATGCCAACCGCGGCGCTGCCCGATGAAATCCTGACGCCCGGTGACAAGCAGGTCAAAGCCCTCATCTGTCTCGGTGGTAATCCGATGCTGGCTTGGCCGGATCAGCTCAAGACTTTTGAAGCAATGAAAGCGCTCGACCTGCTCGTCTGCCTAGACCCGCGCATGTCCAAGACAGCGGAACTGGCGGACTATGTGATTGCGCCCAAACTCCATTATGAAGTGCACGGCAATACCGCTGCACCGGAGCTGTATGGAGGCTTTGGCGCAGGCTGGGGTTTTGAGAATAACTATGCGCAGGCGAGCCCGCCGATCATGGAATCTCCGGAAGGGTCCGACCTGTGTGAGGAATATGAATTTCTCCACACGCTTGCCAGTGAAATGGACAAGCCGCTGACAATCAAGTCCTGGGCGCTGGTTTCCCATCCCGATGAGCGGGAGGAAAAAGCCACGACCTTTGAACCGGGTGAAACGCCCGATCCGATTACCGCGTGGAGTGCCGCACTCAATGGATCGCCGGTGCCGGTCGCCGATGTCTATGCCGACCCGGATGCGCACAAGGGCAAGATCATGGACGCGCAGGCGCTGATGGTGCAACCCAAGCCTGCCGATTGGGAAGGAAAACTGTCAGTCGGCAATGCGGCGATGATGGAAGAACTGGCGGGTTATGCGCGGCGTCTCGGCCAGCCAGTGGAAGAAACTGCCTTCCCGATGCGAATGATTGGTCGGCGGATGACCGAGATCCACAACAGCAACTGGCATGAAGACCCCGTGCAACGCAAACGCGTGCCGCATCATCCAGCTTTTATGAATCCGGAAGACATGGAGGCACTGGGCCTGAGCGAAAATCAACCGGTAGAAGTGGAATCCGCACGGGCCTTTATCAGCTGCGTGGCCAAGGCGGACAAGACGGTCAAACCGGGCTGTGTGTCGCTCCCCCATAGCTGGGGCACCAATCCGGATGAGAAAGAAGACCCCTTGGGCGAAGGCGGAAATACCGGACGCCTGTCTTTCAACGACCGCGATTATGACAAGCGCACAGGCATTCCGCTGATGAGCAGCATTCCGATCCGCGTGCGGGCGAAGCAGGAAGCACTAGAAGCCGCCGAATAATCCCATAAAGGAACCTTCATGACCAATCCCCTATTCGATCTCACCGGCGAAGTCGCCGTCATCACTGGCGCCGGTCGCGGCATTGGCGAAGGCATGGCAAAGACACTCGCTGACGCCGGTTGCAACGTGGTTTGCGCCTCACGCAGCATGGACGAAATCCAGTCCGTCGCTGACGAGATCAACGCCCGCAATACGGGCGGGCGCGCCATTGCGCAGGTCACCGATGTCACCAGCCGCGAAGATATGGAGGCGCTTGCGCAGCGTGCGGTCGATGAATTTGGCAGGCTCGACATCTGGGTCAATAATGCGGGCGGTTCGCTGGTTTCCGCGCCGTTGACCGAGCTTGATGAAGCCGAATGGGACAAGACCATGGCGGTCAACCTGACCTCGGTCTTTCACGGCGTGCGCGCCGCGTGCAAGCATTTCGGCGAAGGCAGCCGGATCGTCAACACCAGCTCCATGGCCGGCCAGGACCCCTTTCCCGGAAGTGGTCATTATAGCGCGGCCAAGGCAGGCGTGCTGATGCTGACAAAAACGCTCGCCCACGAACTTGGTCCCAAAACACGGGTGAACGCGATCCTGCCCGGCTTTGTCCCCACCGAGACGGTCAAAAAAGCGCTCAGCATGAAGGACGAGGATTTTATCGGCTTCGAAGACACGCTCGGCCTGCCCGCCGGACGTTTGGGCACACCGCAGGATATCGGTGCGCTAACGCTTTACCTGTGCGCACCCGCATCGGAATGGGTAACCGGGCAGTGTATCCGGATTGCCGGGACGCCTTGAGTCATCACTGACCTCTGAAAGCGGTGTTACTCCTGCGCCAAGTGTTTACACTCAAGGCTGATTTTTGTTCATCATGCCGATCATCAAAAACCACATAAAAT
Organism: uncultured Sphingomonadaceae bacterium; assembly: GCA_947493955.1. Classification (GTDB taxonomy): domain Bacteria; phylum Pseudomonadota; class Alphaproteobacteria; order Sphingomonadales; family Sphingomonadaceae; genus Parasphingorhabdus. The sequence continues at coordinate 707,316 of CANLSQ010000002.1, read as the reverse complement.
CAAACTTTTAACTACAAATCTAACTCCAGCGAGTGTGACCTTTCAAAATCGCGCCCTCCAAACCGCAAAGCCATGTAAGCTTCCCAGTGTCAAAGAACCAGCTTGAACATAGCCCATGAGAGGGCCTGTAGGAAAGCGTTCGTTCCACCAGAATCACCCGATGATTTCCTACAGGATCGCTCTTATCAAGTGCTGATCACTTGATCCCATGGGCCGGTGATGGCGAATGTTGTGGATGGCGAATAGAGATTCACAAACATTGTCGATCCATCGGGAGAGAAGCACGCACCTGCAAATTCAGTTTGGATACGGGTTCTGCCAAACATGTAGGTTTTGCCATCCGGTGTGACCCCGCGCAGGTGATTATTGGTGATATCGGTATATTGATCTTCCGACACCATCAAATGACCCGACGGCATGACGCAAATATTGTCGCCCAAATTATAGATTGCGGGATCTTTGCTTTCCAGAAAAAGAGAAAGCTTGCCCTGTTTGCCTTTGCGCCCTTCCGCCCTGCTCGGTTTGTAACGGAAAATTTGACCAAATTTCTTTGCGCCACCGCTGGTCGAAGTGAAGAAAAGTTGTTCTTCTTTTTCGTCCCAGAAAATCCCTTCTCCCCGCGCAAACAGGGTCGCCCCCAGTTTTGCTCCACGCTCACGCAACTCTCCGGCGCTTCTCTCAGGATTGTCCAGCGTGATCCAGCTTGCACGGTGACTATCCCCTAGATCAATCTGCTTGCCGTCCCAGTTACGCGTGTCTGAAATGCCTTTGAGTGCAAGCGCCTGAAGAATGCCGCCTTCGGCCAGCTTGCCTTTTACATGGGGTATGAAACGATAGAAGAGGCTGTCACCGCGATCTTCGGTCATATAGGCAATACCTGTACGCGGATCGATGCAGACGGCTTCATGGACGAAGCAGCCCATGGCTTTCAACGGTACGGGGTCGACAAGACCTTTGTGATCCGCCGGAACTTCAAAAATATAACCGTGATTTTTATCAACACCTTCACCCGCTTCCAGTGCGCTTTCTTCACAAGTCAGCCAACTACCCCAGGGGGTGATCCCGCCCGAACAGTTACGAACCGTACCCGCCAGGCTAAGATATTCATCAACAACCACACCCTTTTTCATATCATAGATCAGCGTGGTAGTACCGCCAGGAATGGGCATTTTTGATTCGTTGCTCAACCGGTCATAGGCCTTAAAATCCTCACCGACCTTGCTGCGAAAAGGGCCTTCACGCAATTGCCGGTGGTCCAATTCGTGATTGCGGATGAGGGCAACCTTGCCATCCCCCATGTCGATGCAACCCATTCCATCTGCAGCATTTGGCACAACCATTCCATCACTCATCAGATTGCCCAGCCGGGAAATCACTTTGTAAGAAAAGCCTTCCGGAAGATCGAGCAGACGGCCCGGATCAGGAAGCAACTCACCATATCCGGCAACTTCATTCTTTCCTGTGAAAGGCAGGTTCGCATAGGCACGCGTTGCAAGGCCAACGAAGGCCGCACCGAGCATGGTTGCTCCAAACTGACGACGGGTAAAAATCATATCGGTACTACTCCTTCAAAGAATGCCCGGTCTGTCCATATATCTGGGTGATAGATAGAATGTGAGACGCCAGCTTGCAAACAATGTATCTGCTATCGTCCCCAGAATAGACACAGCTATCAAAAAAGGGCCCCGGAACCAATCCGGAGCCCTTCATGAAACAATAGACTGCTGCCTCTAACCCACCACAATCATCGCCAACGAACGGGCGATCAAGGCTGGGGTTTCGATGCCGTCAATTTCTACCGTGACATCGTAAGTCATCAGCCAGCGGCCTGGTTGTTTTTCGACCGCATCAACCAGTACATGGCGCGCGCGGACTTTTGATCCGGCGCGGACGGGGTTGAGGAAGCGGACTTTGTCATAGCCATAGTTGATGCCCATGACCGTGCCTTCGAGGCCCAAGGTGCAGCCATAGGACATGGCTGGCAACAGCGAGAGCGTCAGCAAGCCGTGAGCGATGGTACCACCAAAAGGCGTGGCTTTTGCTTTTTCCTCGTCAATATGGATGAACTGATGATCTTCGGTGCAATCGGCAAATTTGTTGATCCGGTCCTGACTGGCTTCAAACCATTCGGACACGCCGACTTCCTTGCCTTTCCAGTCGTCAAGTTCGCTTGCATTAATTACTGGCATATTCTTTCTCCTGATTGGGGGGCCTTTTAACCCTTCATGACTTCCTGCATCCGGCGGAAGAATTTACCGCCCTGGCCTCCGCCATTGGCATATTCCTGCATCCCGGTTTCATCGAGTATCTGGTCGATATTTGCGGCAATGGCTTCAGCGTTTCGATCAGCTTCGGGAAGCCAGATACCCTCGGTCTCGAGGATTTTTGCGGCTGCGAAACCGCCGGCACCGGCCGTCAATATCGTCTTGGATGGCGCGCCATCGCTGCACAGATAGACCACCGCCGGCGTCACCGCTTCGGGAACCAGCAGTTTCAAGGCTTCTTCCGGCATGATGTCTTCGGTCATGCGGGTGGCGGCGACCGGAGAGATACAGTTGGTGTGAATACCCTTGCCCGCGCCTTCCTGATGCAGGCTGTTCATCATGCCGACCAAAGCGAGTTTCGCGGCACCATAGTTGACCTGACCGAAATTGCCGTAAAGACCCGTGGAAGACGTGGTCATGACGATGCGGCCATATTGACGCTCGCGCATATGGTCCCAGACCGCCTTGGTGCAATTGGCGCTTCCGGTGAGATGCACATCCATCACAAACTGGAAATCATCCATGCCCATTTTGTGAAAGCTCTTGTCGCGCAGCACGCCGGCATTGTTGACGAGAATATCGACATGGCCCCATTTGGCGATCGCATCGGCGACCATTTTTTCAACCGCGGGCATATCGGTAACGCTGCACCCGGCCGCCATCGCTTCGCCGCCCTCGGCTTCGATCTCTGCAACCACCTGCTCGGCCACTGTCGCAGAACCGCCAGTGCCGTCACGCGCGCCGCCGAAATCATTGACGACAACCTTCACACCGCGCCGCGCCAATTCCATGGCATGCTGCTTGCCAAGCCCGGCACCGGCGCCGGTGACAATGGCTACGCGGTCATTAAATTCTACTGTGCTCATGGGATTTTCGCCTCTTGCTGTCCATTGGGATGAATTAATCGCGCCGATGGATGCGCAATCCCATCCGGTGAGTCAAGCGAAGGCGTGCAGATTCACGTCCCAGATATCGAGCGATTATTTGGCGGTTTTCCTGCGACCCTTGCCTGCCGTAGCGGCACGCGAAGTCAGACGCTTTTTGGGTTTTTTTGCCGTAGCCTTTTTCGCTTTGGGTTTTTTGGCTGCTGCCGCACCCGCTTTCTTCGCCGCCGCCAACAAAGCCTTGAAGCTCTTCTCAGCAAAATCAACATAGACTGCCGGATCCGGCAGCATCTCACGGTCCGCTGTAATCGTCAGCATGACCTCTCCGTGATAACTTGTCACGATATGGAAAACACCCATACCATCGGTCGGCAATCCCATTCCAAAGCTGCGTTTCAGCTCGGCCCCGGCAAAATACATCGAAACCGGTGGTCCCGGTACATTGGTGACGACCGTATTCATTTGAGGCGCAACGGTCTGCCCCAGACCCATGCGTGCGGCCAGTTTGGTAGCCGCAGCCGTCAGGCCCGCTGGCATTGCACCGCTTAGCTCCATCAAGGTCCGTGCACCAACGGCTTCGACCATATCCTTGGAACGGTTTGTTTCCTTCGCCACGAATTCCAGTCGTTTTGCAGCGTCGGCAATATGGGTACCGAGACCGACTGTCATCATCGATACCTGGTTCCCGCCAGCCGCTTCACCGTTGTCATCGCGCACCGAAATTGGCGCACCCGCTTTTAATGTATTATCCGGCAGCTCGCCCTTGCTTTCGAGATAGGCGCGCATGGTTCCACCAACCACGGTCAGCATCACGTCATTCACTGTCACGCCGGGAAAGGCGGTACGAATGGCCTTGATATCACTGAGCGGGAATATCTTGCCATCAAACACCCGGTGCGGGGTCAGCCGTTCACCAAAGCGGGTCTTGGGAATGCCGGTTGCGGCATCCTTTTGCTGTTTATTCTCTCTCGCGAAATCAAACATCCGTTTGGGAACTGGCAGCAGCTTGCCTAGCGTTTGCAGACCGCGCACCGGGTTGGCGATATTGTTCACCTGTGCCCGCATCAGCAGGCCGAGATCATTTGGCTTTGCTTCTGGCCGCCATTTTTTGTCCCATTTGCGCGGCTTCATTTTGGCATCAAGGTCATGCAACGCCAAAGTCATTTGCAGCCCGGATTGCCCGTCCACCGCCGCATGGTGAAATTTGTGCACCAGGGCGAAGCTGCCTTTGGGAATGCCCTCAACATTGTCGAGACCTTCGATGACGGTGAATTCCCAAAGCGGGCGATCCATGTCCAAAGGCCGCGCATAAATCCGTGCTGCCTGAATACAAAGCTGCCGCCAGTCGCCCGGCTGCGGCAAGGCAATGTGACGGACATGATATTCCAGATCGAAATTATCATCCTCAATCCAGTAAGGATGGTCCAGATCGAGCGGCACTCGCACCAGTTTCTGACGGAATATCCGCGCGCCATCCAGCCGGCCTTCAATATAGCGCAATATGTCCTTGAACCCGACCTTTCCGCCGGGAGCGGTGGAGGGATCATAGATAAGCAGCTGGCCGATATGCATCGGCGTATTGCGTGTCTCCGTATAGGCAAACATCGCATCAAGCGCGCCTAATTGTTCCATGGACTTCCCCCTCGTGATTCTTGTTGAGACAAGCATAAATCAGATTGGTTAAAGAAGCGAATCGGTTAAGCAATGGGAAGCGCCGTGCGTTATCCGGTCAGTTGGTCAGGGAGGCCTCGCTTCGGAACAGCCGTGTCACTTTATCGAGCAAGCCGCCCGCGACCGATCGACCGGTCGCAGCAATTTCAACGCTGCCCGGGGTTAGCTGCAAGGCCTCACCATCTTTATACGCCTTTTTCGAGGCAATCAGGCGCACGCGGTAAAGCGCCGTGCGCGGCCGCAAGATATTCTCGTCTTTGTCCGAAGCGATAGGACCGCCATTGACGGAGGCCAATATCGGTTGATCGATCCTTTCAACCGCGTTTGTTGATTTTTCGACCAGCTTGGCCGCCCGGGATGCTTGCACCGGATCATCCGGAACAAAGCGGCCACGCGCGTCTTTGGAAATGCGCCAGATATCGTCTTCGCTAACATAGGCCTGAATATCATAGTCATCGGATGTGACGACATAGGCAATGGCTTCCGCCCCGCCGAGCCAGCGGCCGCTGTGAATATCCGGCGACAGGTCGGTGACAATCCCGGCGATCGGCGCGCGCAAGATGAGACGCTCACTGCGCAGTTCCAGACCGCTGAGTTGATCCTGTTCCTGCTTGAGTTCGCGTTCCAGCACCATGCGGTTGGACAGATCGATATCGTCGGCTGCTCCACGACCAAATTGCAGCTGCAGATTGGCGATTCTGACCTTCGTGGCGGCAATCGACTGCTCCAGCTCCGGCGCGGACAGCTGAATCAACGGCGCGCCCGCCGCTACCCTGTCACCATTTTCGACAAACAGGTTTTCAACCCGGCCCGGATCACCCGCGACAATCGGAGAAGCCCCTATCGGAGTCAGCACGGCAGGCGCGCTGATATGCCGGTCAAGCGGTAACAGGCAGAGCAATAACGTTAGGCCGCCGCCAATCAGTAGCAATCGCGTCCGCGATGTTGCCAATATCCGGTCTTTCATGCTCGCCCAGACCTTGAATTCCGACAGCACGGGGCGGGCAATGAAAACGGCAATTTCAACAACGAACAGGATCACCCCGAGCAGCTTGAAAAACAGCGTGTAGACCAGTAGCGCGATGCCGATGAACAGGAACAGGCGGTAGATCCACGTCATCCACGCATAGACAATCATCCCGCGGCGCAATCGGTCCGGCACCTGTTCGGGTGCCTCATCACCAAGCGCGAACAGCATCTCGCGCAGCCGCCAGCGTCCGAGGGCAAAAGCGCGCGGTTGCAGATTGGGTACGCCAAGCCAGTCGGACAGCACATAATAGCCATCAAAGCGCATGAACGGATTGAGGTTGATCGCAAGGCTCATCACCCAGCTGGTCGTGGCGAGAATGAAGGCAACGCTGCGCAGCATGCCGTCGGGCAACAACACCCAGGCCATGGTTGCAAGACCCGCAATCATCAACTCGACCGTGACGCCGGCACAATCGATCATCAACCGCTGCTTGCGCGAGGTCAGCCGCCACGCGCCGGATGTATCGGTATAAAGGACAGGCATCATCACTAGAAAGCTGACACCCATGCTCGGCACCCGGCAACCAAAGCGGGTGGCGGTATAGGCATGGCCCAGCTCATGGAGAATCTTGATCACAAACAGGCCGATCCCATAGGCGATCAGGCCCTGCCAGCTGAAGAAATAGAGGAAGGATGCGAGAAAACTGTCCCATTGGCGTGACACAAGAAACAGCCCGGTCAGCGCCAGCAAGGCAAAGAAGGTCAGCGCCGGAAAAGACCAGAGCGGTGCGACCTTGTCGATTGTCCGTTCCAGAAAAGCCGCCGGTTTGACGATCGGGATGCGGATGAAAAGATAATTGTCCAGAGTCCATTTCCACCACGCCTTTTTGGCGGTTTCCCGCTGCTCCGTGAAACTTGCGACCGTGTCACCCATCGGCGTGACGGTGAGGCTGTTGGAGAGGGAAAAGTCTACCACCTGGCCAAAGGCGGTGTTGATTTCTTCCTCGTCCAGACCTTCAGCGACCAGATCATCATTGACCTTGGCCAGATCCCCGGATGCCCAACGGGAGAGGATGCGATATTCGACCCGGCCCAGTTGAAAGAACAGATGCCGCACCGGGTCAAACAGCGTCCAGCTTGGCGCGCCGGTAACCAGGGCTGCGCCCGGCTCAATCCGGAGCTCCTGCCGCAGTGGCGGCAACAGGGGCCGTTCCGGTTCGACAGGCGCAGCAGCGGTCATAGGCCGATAGTTTGTCTGAAGCTCGCAATCGGGCGCCTGAGCAGCGAATAGATCAGCGGCACCCACTCGCCATAAAGCTTGGCCGTGCCGCGCGAGCCGATGCGCGGATTGCCCGACGTCGGCTTGGCCGTCACGGCGAAAGCCAATATGCCTTCCGCCGTCTGCCGCGCCTGATAGCTGGCATGTTCCACCTTGCCTTCAATCGCCCAGAGCGGTTGCGCATCGAGCCAGACTTTCACGCGCGATCCGCGTTCCAGCGCCATCTGCTCGGCCGCGGGCAGATCAATGCGCAGCGCGATCTGGCCAGGATCGGCGACCTGCAAGATCGGATCGCCGACATTGACCGCGCGTCCTTCCCAGTCCCGGCGGTCGCTATAAATCGCCATCCCGGCTCGGGGGGCCTTTATCTGCGATAGCCCCATAACATCATTGGCGAAATTATAGTCCGCCTCGGCCAGTTCATATTCGGCGCGCAGGGTCGCGATTTCACGGGTTTCGTCGTCCTTGCCAAAGGCGGTGCTGGTGGACCGGTCGACCCGTGCCTTGGCCACGGCCAACTTCTCTTGGGCCAGCTGCAGTTCGTTGGACAATTTCACATCATCAAAAGAGACCAGCAAAGCGCCTTCCTCAACCGCGGCATTGGGGGCCACATGGATGCGGGAAATGACACCGGAAAACGGGGCCGCAACCATGAACGGACGCGCGGCAACAACTTCGACAGGGGCCAATGCGGTCATGCGAACCGGGAAGAGCGCGATCACCAACAGCGCGACCAATATGCCGATTTTCTCCTTGCGGCCAAAACGGCCGATGCGTTTGACCGGCTTGTCTCCGGTCAGCGCCCGCCAGCTATGCGAAACGGTTTCCGACAGCCGTGTCAGCCGATAGCCTTCGCCTTCGCGAAATGGCGCCTCCCGCATGACCAACAGTGCGCCAAAGACCTTTTCCTCGCCGTCGAGCAAAGGTTGCCAGCGGCATTCCCCATAAGGATATTCAACCAGCGCCGGATCATCGCTCATCGCGCCGACGGTGAAATCATGCGGCCGGTCCAGACCATTATCTTTGGCCAGTTTCGCGATCAGCTTTTCCATCGCCTGAATCAGCGGCGCATTGCGATCGACCGATGATATACTGGATGCACAGACGATATGAAAATCATCACCGATGCGCGGCTGGCGCGCGATGAACATCTGCTCATAAGGCAGGATACGGCGCATTTCATTGGCGACATGATAATGCAGTTCCGCCACGCCCGGCTGGCGGCGTATCTCGGCCTCAAATTGCAACAGGCTGGCGAGCATATTGGCATCGCCCGACAAGGGTGTTCCCCCGGCGGCTACGGGCAATATTGCAATAGGTGCGGGATCAGAATCAGGAGGGCTGGCGGCCATCGGCTTTCCTGTCTTTCAGCATTTTCATGCTCTCACTTCCAAATTTGGTGCTCCGCACTTGATGCGGAGCCTAGGGTGGCTGTCACGCCTGTCTAACCTGAGCTCCCCATCAAGTGCGGAGCACGTCGCTCTATTCCTCACCCTTTTGTTCCGATGCTTTTTGCGGCACTGTTTGTCTGGTAGCATTCGAAGCGACCCGCTCATCCGGCTTCACAAACACGCCGGTCCCACTCATGCCCGGCAGGACAAGGCTTTCGGTCTTGTCGACATTGCCGGTCACGCGGATGGTCTTGCTCACCGGATCGACCGAAGCGCCCAGCCGGATAATCTGACCCGTCACATCCGCACCGGTTTCGTCGATTTTGAAAGTGAAGTCCGCGCCGGGACGCAGCCAGGTCAGCCAGTTGCTCGGAACGATCAGCTCGACCTCAAGATCGCCGCCGCTCTGGATCGTCAGCAATGGCTGGCCGCTCGCCGCTATCTCTCCGCGGCCTGCAATTTCTTCAACAACCGTTCCGGAAAAAGGAGCGTAGACCGCACAGTCTGTCAGGTTGGCCTTGATCGCATTGGCCTCCGCATTGGCCTTGCCGAGATTGGCCTTGGCCACGGCGACTTCATTCTTGCCAATCGCTTCATACTGGTCGAGCTCCACGTTCGTTTTGTACGTCACATTATAGGCATTGGCCGCCGCCTGTGCGGCTTTCAGCTCTGCCCGGATCGCCGAACAGTCAAATTGCGCAAGCAGAGCGCCTTTGCGGAAGCTCTGCCCCTTGCCAAAGGGCATGGACGTAATCCGCGCGGTCATCCGCGAGGCGACCGTTGATTCCTGCTTGGGCTTGATGACGCCGCGCACATCCGGGTCCGGTTTGGGTGCCGGCTTTTGCGCCTGTGCCTCTGTCGTTTCGGTTGGCTGTTCTTCCGTGGCACTCATTGCCGCTTCATTGCTTGACCAATTGGGGCCATCACCGCTGCTGGCAATGCCCACACCTATGATCGCGGCCAGCGCAATGCCGCCACCCCATAGCCATGGAGCCTTTGATTTTTCCTCTATGTCCGGAGTCCCGTCTCCGGTTTCTTCGCTCATCAAAACTTCCTATTGATCCAGTTTCATCGCCGCTTCGCGTTCCTGCCACAAGCTGGTCAGGGATGCGGTCAATGTGCTGACATCCTCGCGGCCTGTCAGATCTGGCGCGAAATCATCTATGCCCATGGATGCAAAGAGATTGGCATAGGCATTTTGCGCTTCGGCATAAGCTATATCATATTTCACCTCTGCTACGAGAGTGTTCATTTCCTCGCGCAGGAGGGTCTGCTGGCTCATCGCACCGGCTTTGTGGCCCGCACGGATCTGGTAGAGGATCTTGTCCTGCACCCGGTGCTGATGTTCGGCGGTCTGCAATTCTTCCTGCAAATGGCCAAAGCGCGCCCGCGATACGTGGACCTGTGTCATCACCGCCATGGTCAGCGCTAGCTCGCGTTGCCGCAAAAGATCGTCCTGCGCCCGAACCGCCTTTTTCTTGGGGCCGAGCTTGAACAGGTTAAGCACGTTCCAGCTCGCCTGCGCGCCATATTGGAACCAGTTATTGTTGAAGAGGAAGTCGTTGGAATCGACATTCACGCCCAATATGCCGCGGAAACTGGGGAGAGCCGATAAGAGTGTCGCGTCCAGCTCCTTGGCATTGATCCGTTGACGATAGCTGACCTCACGCAGCTCAGCGCGGTTTTTCAGCGCGGTCATCATCATATCCTCGCCCGTATATTGGACGGCGGGCAAAGTCTCTGTCCGGTCCGGCAGGACCAGCGAGAAATCGGTGCCTGGGCGCAGGTTCATCAGCGCAGCAAGCTGTGCTTTCGCAACCACCAGTTCGCGCTGCAGTTTTCGGATTTCCGCCTGAATCTGGACCAGTTCCCGCTGGTAGGTCAGCGCGGTGAGCGGCGCTGACAGGCGGCGTTCGGCCAGTCTTTCGCTATTGTCGAGCGTGGTGCTAACATTGCCTTCCAGCTCTTTCAGCTTGGTCAGCAGCCGTTCGGCGCTCACCGCGCGCCAATAGGAGGTGCGGACATCTTCAATGATCCGGTTGGCCACCTTGCGCCGGCGTTCCTGGGAAATCAGAAATTCGTCTGCTTTCTGTTGAGCGCGGACATAGGACAGACCAAAATCAAGCACATCCCAGCTGAGCGACAGGTCAGCGGTGAATATATCCCTCTCGGCCGAAGTAGACGGCTCCAGAGACTGCCGCCGGGTAATCAGGGAAAGCGAACTGGCACCGGAAAAATTATTCCTTCCGGCATAGCCCGCATTGGCGACCAGTTGCGGCAACATGTCATAGCGTGAAACATTCAGCTCCCGCATCTTGAGCGCCTCTTCCATCAGCTCGACCTTGTAATCGAGATTATATTTAAGCGCCCGGGCCATCGCCTCATAAAGATTGATCGGTGCGGTCACCGGTTCCTGTTCGGCATCAACGGCTATGATATTCTCGCGCGCAGTGGTGTCGATCTGCGTTGGTGTCAGCGGTTTGGGATTCACCGCGCAACCAGCCAGCAAGGCCAGTGCCGAAATACTCAGAGTGTGTTTCATATGCATGATCTGCTTCCCTATCTAGGCCTTGAACGCAGCCAGAAGCTGCGCTGTTTCATCTGCGACACTGGCATCTGCCATTGCCATGGCGCTGCCCAGGGGAGCAGCACCGTTCATGTTCCGAGAAAGCGTAAGCTCCTCATCAATCTGGATTTCACCGGTTGCCCCCTGAACGATAACCGGAATTTCGATGACCTGACCATCTGCGCGGATTGCCCGTACGATCAGACGAACGGTTTCTGCGTCCACTGGCCGTTCGATAATCGCGAGGCCGCGGGCATCCATGCGTATCCAGCCGGGCAGCGGACTACCGTCGCGGGTGCGTAGCTGATATTCGACGATACGCGGATCGCTCTCGGCCCCGATATCGCGGACTTCCATGTAGATGACCCGATCACGAACAACCGATTCAATCATCACCTGGTCGCTGCCGGTCGATAGCTGGCGCACCGAGAAGCCGGTCAGGCCTTCGACAAGGAAATCGCCAAAGCGCGGATCGAACAGGCGGTCAGCACCAAAGCGCAGGTCGCGGATTTTATCGAGCTGATTGACAACATCATCGATCGGGTTGCCATCGACATCCAGCTCACCCATTCCATTCAGCGCACGCAATCCGTTCACCGCAGTGAGGAGCGGCCGGTCCCCACCCAGATCAGGCGTGTTGTTCAGCGACCGGAAACTGTTCACCGTGTCATCGATAATCAGCGGCGCCGTAATAAATTCGGTGATCGGATTCAGAGTTGTATTCAGCCGCTCGCTATCGGGATAACCGATGCCGGGATTGCCGAGCAATTCATTCACATTGGCATTGGCCTGCGTGACGATAACGGTCGCAGTGGATTCCACAAAGCCGCCCTGACCATCGCTGACAATATAGGTGATCGTCGCAACGCCCTGAAATTCAGCCGGCGCGAAATGGGAAATCGTGCCGTCCGGGTTGATCACAACCGTACCAACATCAACCTTGGCGGTGAACACACTCAACGGGTCTCCATCCGGATCGCTGCCATTGGCGAGGACATCGATAATCGTTTCCGCACCGCCAATGCCGAAGACTTCTTCATCGCCATCGACCGGCACTTCATTGACGTTGCGGACGGTGACCGCGACGGTTGCCGTGGACGTGCCGCCATTGCCATCACTGATCGTGTACGTAATTGTATCCGTACCAAAAAAGTCGAGATTTGGTGTATAAGTGATCGTACCATCCGGGTTGATCACTACGGTACCATTGGCGGCACTGACATTGGTTATTGTCAGCGGATCGCCGTCCAGATCAACATCATTGGCCAGCACCGGAATGACGACGGGCCGCTCTTCATCGGTATCGGCAATGTCATTGGCCGCAACCGGCGGATCGTTGACCGGGCTGACCGTGACGGTAATTGTCGCGGTGGTAAAGCCGCCATTGCCGTCACTGACCTGATAGGTGATCACATCCGTGCCGTTGAAATTGGGATCGGGCGTATAAGTGATCGTGCCATCGGGATTGATCGTCACCGTGCCATTGGGCGAGGTTGCACTGGAGATGACCAGCGGATCGCCATCAACATCCGTCGCATTGTCGAGCGGCGACAGGGTGACCGGCGTGTCTTCTGGCGTAGCCGCAATATCGGGTGTCACCACAGGCGGGTCGTTGACCGGCGTGACATCAACGGTAACGGTTGCAGTCGCGGTACCTCCATTGCCGTCGCTGACTGTATAGGTGATCGTCGTCGGACCATTGAAATCAGGATCAGGCGTGAAGGTGATCGTTCCATCCGGATTGATTGTCACCGTGCCATTGGGCGAGGTCGCATCAGTCACTGTCAATGGATCGCCATCGGCATCCGTATCATTGCCCAGCACCGGTATCGTGACAGGCGCATCTTCCGGTGTCGAAACTATGTCATCAACAGCAACCGGAACATCATTGACCGGATTGACGGTGACTGTTGCTGTTGTGGTCGCGAACCCACCATTTCCGTCAGAAACGGTGTAGGTGATCGTATCGGTGCCGTTGAAGTTCGGGTCAGGTGTATAGGTCACGGTTCCGTCGGCATTGATTACGACCGTGCCGTTGGGTGCGCTGGCCGCCGTGACGGTCAGTGGATCGCCATCAGCATCACTGTCATTGTCCAGGACAGAGACAGTCACTGGCGTGTCTTCATCGGTCTGGGCAACATCCGGCGTTGCAACCGGCGCATCGTTTACCGGATCTACCGTCAGTGTCACCGTGGCTGTCGCGGTGCCGCCATTGCCGTCACTGATCGTATAGGTCACCGTCGTGGTACCGTTGAAATCCGGATCCGGCGTGAAGGTCACCGTGCCATCGGGATTGATCGTCACCTGACCATCAGGCGAGGTCGCACCCGTCACAATCAGTGGATCGCCATCGACGTCGCTATCATTGCTGAGCACGTTGAGCGTGATTGGCGTGTCTTCCGGCGTCGTCGCCACATCATCGACAGCGACCGGCGCGTCATTGACCGGATTGACGGTCACGTTGACAATTGCTGTGTCCGTGCCGCCCTGGCCATCGCTGATCACATAAGTGATTGTGTCGTTACCGTTAAAGTCCGGATCCGGCGTATAGGTTACCGTACCATCGGCGTTGATCACGACAGTACCGTTGGGCGCGCTTGCGCTGGCAACGATCAGCGGATCGCCGTCCACATCGCTGTCATTGGCGAGCACCGGAATCGTAACCGGCACCTCTTCATCGGTCACTGTTGCATCATCAACCGCAACCGGTGGATCATTGACCGCGCTCACGGTGACGGTCACCGTCGCGGTCGAGGTGCCGCCATTGCCGTCACTGATTGTGTAAGTGATTGTATCGGTGCCGTTGAAATCCTGATCAGGCGTATAGTCGATCGTACCATCAGGCAGTATGACCACGGTGCCATTGGCCGCGCTCGCCGTGGTGACGGTCAGCATATCGCCATCGGGATCATTGTCATTGGCAAGAACCGGAATGTTCACCGGCAAGTCTTCAGACGTTGATGCACTGTCATTCACAGCCACGGGCGGCGGGTTGGTGATCGTCCAGGTGAAGTCCTGATCGACCGTACCGCCATTGCCATCATCGGCGGTAATCGTGACGGTATAGACACCGCCATTTACCTGGCTCGCGCTGCTATCGATTGTGCCGGTGATCAGGCCATTGGCGTCAATCGACAAACCGGCAGGTAGACCGCTGGCGGTAAAGGTCAGACCATCACCGTCAACATCAGAGAAGTTGGCTGCCACCGATGTGGATATTATTGCACTATCGACATCGTTCCGGGGTGCAATCGGGCTTGCGACCGGGTCGTCATTGACCGCACCAACATTGATTTCGACCGTCGCCGTGGATGTTCCGCCATTGCCGTCGCTGATCGTATAGGTGATCGTATCAGGGCCGTTATAATCCGCATCGGGCGCATAGTTCAGTGTGCCATCGGGATTGATGGTCACTGTTCCATTGCCGGCCGTGGCCAGAGTCACGGTCAGCGTATCGCCATCGGGATCATTATCATTGGAGAGTACGTCAATATCCAGCGGCGTGTCTTCGGTCACCGCGATCGGACCATCATCACTGGCCACTGGCGGTGGATTGGTGACCGTCCAGCTGAAGGTGCTGGAGACTGTGCCGCCATTGCTGTCATCGGCCGTGATGGTGACGCTATAAATACCGTCGCCATTAGGGCCACCCTGCGAAGCCGAGGGATCAATCGTACCGGTTATGTTGCCCGCGGCGTCAATGGACAGACCGGGCGGCAGGCCGGTCTCGGTAAAGGTGAGCATATCGCCGTCGAGATCATCAAAGCTGCCACTGACATCAATCGCGATTACATCTGCATCGGCATTGCCCAGCGCCGGCAGCGGCGTCACCGTCGGATCGTCATTTTCGGCACCCACCGTCACCGTCACGGTGGAAGTGGAGCTTCCACCCTGACCATCACTGATCACATAGGTGATAGTATCGGTGCCATTGAAATTAGCGTCCGGCGTGTAAGTCAAAGTACCGTCTGCATTGATAACCACTGCGCCATTGTCCGCGCTGGCCGCCGTCACCGTCAGCGTGTCGCCATCCGGATCATTGTCATTGGCCAGAACATCAATCGGCGCGGTCGGCGTGTCTTCGGTCGTTGAAGCCGTGTCGGTATTGGCCGTTGGTCCGGGGTTGGTTATCGTCCAGATAAAGCTTTGTGTCGTTTCGAGATCGCCGTCGGAGGCGGTCACTTCCACCTGATAGACACCGCCATTCACCTGACTGGCGTCCGGATCGATGGTGCCTGTAATCTCCCCTGTCATCATGTCGATGGAAAGGCCAGCAGGCAGATTGGCCGCGCTGAAGGTCAGCGTGTCACCTTCAGGGTCACTGAACAGCGCCCCGAAATCGACACTCACCGCATCACCATCTTCGCTATCGCGATTGGGCAGGATCGTACCATCCGGCGCATCATTGACCGGGTCAATGACGATGGTTGCAACGGCTGTTGCAAATTCGCCATTTGCATCCTCAATCGTATAGGTGACCGTGGCCGTACCGTTAAAATCCGGATCAGGCGTAAAGTCGATCGTTCCGTCGGCCAATATGACGGCAGTACCGTTAGTTGCATCGGCTGAAACAATCACAATCGGTGTGCCGGGGTCACCATCGGGATCGACATCATTGGCCAGCACATCGAGATTGATCAGCGTGTCTTCCGTGCCGACAAAATTGTCGTTCACCGCCCGGGGTGGTTCATTGGTAATCGTCCAGGTAAAGGTCGTGCTGACATTCAGTCCGGCTGCATCAGTTGCGGTCACCGTCACAGTATATTCACCGTCAGGCACATCGGAGGAAGCTGTTGCACCGGTAGTGCCGGTTACCTGACCGGTAGCCGGATCAAATGTCAGGCCGGTTGGCAAGCCGGTGATGTTATAAGTCAGCGTCGCGTCATCAGCATCGCTGAAGGCCGATCCCAGAGGCACTGAGATGACCTCGTTATTCGAGTCAAACAGGTCGGGCAGCCCGACCGTTTCCGGCGCATCATTCACCGCCGTAACCGTAACTTCCACCGAAGCTGTTGCGGTACCACCATTGCCGTCACTGATCGTGTAGACAATCGTGTCCGTACCGTTGAAATTGGGATCGGGTTGATAGGTCAATGTACCGTCAGCCTCGATCACAATCGTGCCGTTATCGCTATTCGCTGAGATAACGGTCAGCGTGTCCCCATCGGGGTCACTGTCATTCGTCAGCACCGCTATGTTCACCGATGTGTCTTCGGTGGTGCTTGCCGTGTCATCAACCGCAACAGGCGGCGGGTTGTTTACGGTCCAGATGAAGGTCGAATCTACCGTGCCGCCATTGCCATCATCCGCAGTGACAGTCACTGTATAAACACCGCCATTCAGCTGGCTGGCACCCGCATCTATCGTGCCCGTGATCAGACCGTTGGCGTCAATCGACAGGCCTGCGGGCAAGCCGGTCGCAGTGAAGGTTAGTGTATCACCGTCAAGATCTTCAAAGCTACCGCTGACATCAACCGACACCATATCGGCATCGTCATTGGTCTGGTTGTTGAGCGGCGGGTCCGCTGTCGGTGCGTCATTCACTGGCGTTACCGTTACTTCGACCGTTGCGGTAGAGGTGCCGCCATTGCCGTCGCTAATCTGATAGGTGATGATATCCGTGCCGTTGAAATTGGTCGCCGGCGTATAAATCAATGTGCCATCCGGATTGATCACGACCGTGCCATTGGGCGCGGTCGCGCTGACGACAGTCAGGCTATCGCCATCGGGATCATTGTCATTGGCCAGCACCGCAATCGGCGCGCTCGGCGTATCTTCATCGGTGGTGGCTGTGTCGTTCACAGCTGTCGGAGCCGGGTTGGTGATCGTCCAGGTGAAACTGCCTTCGACAGTGCCGCCATTGCCGTCATCGGCCGTGATCGTGACGGTGTACACGCCGCCATTTACCTGGCTAGCGTCCGGATCAATTGTTCCTGTTATCAACCCATTGGCATCAATCGACAGGCCAGCTGGCAGGCCGGTGGCCGTGAAGGTCAGCGTATCGCCATCCAGATCGCTAAACTTGTCGCTAATATCAACCGAAATGACATCGGCATCTTCGTTGTTGAGATCCGCAATCGGAATATCAACTTCGGGCGCATCATTGACAGGAGCAACCGTCACTTCAACCGTCGCGGTTGAGGTTCCACCATTGCCGTCGCTGATCGTATAGGTGATCGTATCGGTGCCGTTAAAATCCTGATTAGGCGTATAGGTGATCCTGCCATCGGCATTGATAACAACGGTGCCATTGGGTGCGGTCGCCACGGTGACCGTAAGATCATCACCATCAGGATCATTGTCATTAGCCAGTACATCGATAGTCACTGGCGTATCTTCGTCGGTGGCTGCCGTGTCATTGGTCGCGGTCGGACCCGGGTTGGTCACGATGTAAGTGAAGCTCGTCGACACCATGCCGCCATTGCCATCATCGGCCGTGACGGTGACCGTATAAACACCGCCATTCACCTGGCTGGCCTGATTATCAATCGTGCCAGTGATCAGGCCGGTATCGAGATCGATGCTTAGGCCTGCTGGCAGACCAGCAGCGCTAAAGGTCAGCGTATCGCCGTCGACATCACTGAAATTGCCGGCGGTGGGGATAGAGACCGTTTCGTCATCAACGCCCGTCACATTGGGCAGCGGGCTATCGACTACTGGCGCATCGTTGACAGCGGCCACGGTGACTTCGACTGTTGCGGTCGAGGTGCCGCCATTGCCGTCGCTGATCGTGTAAGTGATCGTGTCGGTACCGTTGAAATCAGGATTAGGCGCATAGGTTATCGTGCCGTCCGGATTAATCGTCACAAGACCATTGGATGCGGTCGCCGATGTCACGCTAAGCGTATCACCATCGGGGTCAGTGTCATTTGCGAGAACCGGAATGGTTACCGGTGTATCTTCATCGGTGGTTGCCACATCATTTACGGCTGTTGGCGCCGGGTTATTCACTTCCCAGACAAAGATCTGATCCACGGTGCCGCCATTGCCGTCATCTGCGGTGACTGTCACACTGTAAATGCCGTCGGAGCCCGGACCACCCTGGGACGCGTCCGGATCAATCGTGCCGGTAATATTACCATCGGCATCAATCGACAGGCCGAGTGGCAAGCCGGTAGCGGTGAAGGTCAGGTTATCACCATCAACATCAGAGAAATTGCCGCTGACATCAACAGCGATAATATCGGCATCATTGTCATTTTGTGGCGCAATCGGTGTGGCGACCGGTGCGTCGTTTACCGCATTAACCGTAACTTCAACCGTGGAGGTGGAAAAGCCGCCCTGACCGTCGCTGATTGTATAGGTGATCGTATCCGTGCCATTGAAATCGGGATCGGGAACATAGGTCACCGTGCCGTCCGGATTGATCGTCACGGTCCCATTAGGCGCATCGGCTGCCGTCACGTTCAGCGGATCGCCATCGACATCCGTATCATTGGCCAGCACCGCGATATCCACCGGCGTGTCTTCATCGGTGGTTGCGCTATCCATATTGGCAACCGGCGGATCATTGACCGCATCAACCGTGACAGTAACCGTCGCTGTAGAGGTGCCGCCATTGCCGTCGCTGATTGTATAAGTGATTGTCGTCGGACCATTGAAGTCCGGATTGGGCGTGAAAGTGATCGTACCGTCCGGATTAATCACCACCGTACCATCCGGTGATGTCGCATCGGTAACCGTCAGCGGATCGCCATCAATATCTGTATCATTGCCGAGCACACCGATGGTGACAGGTGTGTCTTCATTGGTGGTCGCGACGTCATCGACAGCCACTGGCGGATCATTGACCGCATTGACGGTCACCGCAACTGCAGCCGTGGACGTGCCGCCATTACCGTCGCTGATCACATAGGTGATCGTATCGGTTCCGTTAAAGTTAGCATCCGGTTCATAGGTCAGCGTACCGTCAGGGTTGATCGTCACCGTGCCATTCAGTGCAGTGGCCGTGGTCACCGTCAGCGGATCGCCATCCGGATCCGTGTCGTTGGTCAGTACCGTAATATCAACCGGCGTGTCTTCGTCGGTGGTAGCGCTGTCATTGACTGCGGTCGGTGCCGGGTTGGTCACCGTCCAGGTAAAGGTCTGGCTGGTCGTCAGGCCATCGGGGTCGGTGCCCGTCACGGTCACTGAGTAAATACCGCCATTTGGCTGGCTGGCATCACGATCAATCGTGCCGCTGATAATACCGGTCGCCGGATCAATACTGAGGCCAGTCGGCAGACCCGTGACATCGAAAGTCAATGTGTCACCATCCAGATCGCTGAAGAAGCTGCTGGTATCGACCGAGACCGACTGGTTGTCTTCATTTGTGACGTCTGGAATGGCCAAAGACTCCGGCGCATCATTCACAGCCACCACATCGACGGTCAGTGTCGCGGTTGCTACTCCGCCCTGGCCATCGGATACCGTGTAAGTGACCAGCGCTTCGCCATTGAAATTTTCTGCCGGAGTAAAGGTCAGCGTGCCATCGGCATTGACCACGACCGTGCCATCCTGACTGCTGGCCGAAGTGATCGTAAGCGGATCACCATCGGGATCGCTGTCATTGGCCAGAACTGCGACCGTGACCGGCGTATCTTCGGGTGTGGTCGCTGTATCATCGACCGCTATTGGCGGGATATTCTGGATCGAATAGACAAAGGTTGTCGAGACGGATTCACCCGACGGATCGGTCGCCGTAACCGTCACAATAAAGGGCCCATTGACAGAGCTGTCGGAATCCAGTGTCCCGGTAATCAGGCCGGTATCTGGATCGATCACCAGCGACGGTGGCAGGCCGGAGGCGGTAAAGGTCAGGTCATCACCGTCAATATCATCAAAGCCCTGCGCCGTAGGAATGGAAACAGATGCGCCATCTTCGCCATTTTGATTCGCCAGACCCACTGTGGTCGGACCATCATTGACCGGCGTGACTGTGACAGTAACGGTCGCGGTAGAGAATCCACCCTCACCATCGCTGATCGTGTAGATGATCGTGTCTTCACCATTGAAATTGGCGTTGGGCGAATAGGCCAATGTGCCATCCGGATTTATCGTCACCGTCCCGTTACCAGCCTCAGCCTCGGTAATCGTCAACGGGTCACCGTCATCATCAACATCATTGGCCAGAACGGCAATATTGACGTCTGTATCCTCATCCGTCGTTACGCTGTCATTGCTCGCCACGGGTGCCGGGTTGGTGACGGTCCATTCAAATGTGGTCGACACAGTCCCGCCGCGACCATCATCCGCGGTTACGGTGATGGAATAGACACCGCCGTTCACCTGGCTGGCGCTGCGATCAATGGTGCCGGAAATGACCCCTGTATCGGGATCAATAGTTAGTCCGGCTGGCAGACCGGTTGCGATATAAGATAATGTATCGCCATCGGGATCACTAAAGGCCCCCGCGACCGGCAAGCTGATCACCTGACTATCGAGATTGGTCTGATCACCAATGCTGCCACTTGTAACCGGTGTATCGTTGACATCTGCGACCGTAACCGTGATCTCGGCCGTCGAGGTTCCACCCTCACCATCCGAAATCTCGTAAGTGATTGTATCCGTACCATTAAAGCCCGGGTTAGGCGTGTAGGTGACGGTGCCGTCGGCATTGACCACCACGCTGCCATTCAGGGCGCTGGCGGCGGTGATCGTGAGGTCATCTCCATCAGGGTCGCTGTCATTGGCCAAAGGCGAAATCACGACTGGCACATCTTCGTCGGTCGATGCGCTATCATCGACCGCGATTGGTCCGGGATTGCTGACATTGAAGGTGATCATCTGCGATGTGGTACCACCATTGCCGTCAGACACTGTGATGGTTGCCGTATAGACGCCGCTATTGGTCTGGCTAGCACTGTTATCGATCGTTCCCGAAATCAATCCGCTATCCGGATCAATCGACAGACCGGGCGGCAGATCCGCCGCCGAGAAGGTCAGCATATCGCCATCCACATCAGAGAAATTCCCGGCGACAGGAACCGCAATGACAGCCCCGTCTTCGGTATCCTGCGGCGGCAGCGCCGTTCCAACTGGAGCGTCGTTGACGGGCGTGACCGTAACTTCGATCGTTGCCGTTGCCGTGCCACCTTCGCCGTCGCTGATCGTGTAAGTGATGGTCGCCGTACCATTGAAATTGGCGGGCGGAACATAGTTGACCTGATTGCCAACGACGGTCGCTTGTCCGACGGAGGCCGCGGCCGCGATCAAAGTAATCGGATCGCCATCCGGATCGCTGTCATTGGGCAGCACGTCAATGAGGACCGGCGTGTCTTCATCAGTGGTGGCAGTGTCATCGACCGCAACCGGTGCGGGGTTGGTAACGGTCCAGCTGAACTCCTGTGTAGCGCTCAGGCCGCCGGCATCCGTCGCAGTCACGGTCACCATATACACACCATTGGAGCCGCCCTGACTGGCCGAACGGTCGATGGTTCCGGTAATCTCTCCAGTGGCAGAATCAATACTCAGCCCTGCCGGAAGACCGGACACACTATAGGTCAGGCTGGCATCATCGCCATCGGTAAAACCAGCTGCGGTTTCCACGCTGATCCCGCTATCGGTATCTACATTGACCTGTGGCGGTAAGGCGCCCACCGGTTCTGGGGCATCATTGACTGGTGCAACCGTAACTTCAACGGTCGCCGTGGACGTGCCGCCCTCGCCGTCGCTAATTGTATAGGTGATGGTATCGGTGCCGTTAAAGCCTGCATTGGGCGTATAGGTGATGGTGCCATTCGGATTGACCACCACCGTTCCACTAGCCGCACTTGCTGCCGTAACGCTCAGATCGTCTCCATCGGGATCATTGTCATTGACAAGCACATTGACGGTAACCGCCGTATCCTCATCGGTAGACGCCGTGTCATCTACCGCTGTCGGCCCTGGATTAGTTACAGTCCATGCAAATGTCTGGGTTGCGGGCATGCCTTGAAAATCGGTCGCTGTGATCGTGACCATATAGACGCCATTGGTGCCGCCCTGACTGGCGCTATTGTCAATCGTGCCGGTAATCTCTCCGGTATTGGAATTGATCAACAGGCCCGGCGGCAATCCTGTGGCACTATAGCTGATGGTCGGACCATCAATATCGGTAAATCCGCTGGCCGTCGCAACGCTCACACCCGCATCGGCATCCACATTGGTCTGTGGTGGCAAGGTGCCAACCGCGATCGGCCCGTCATTCACCGCCACCACAGTCATGTTGAAGACCGCGCTATCCGTGCCGCCTTCACCATCGCTGATCGTATAAGTGATCACATCATTGCCATTAAAATCAGGGTCAGGCGTGTAGGTCAGCGTACCATCGGCATTGATCACTACAGTACCATTGGATGCGCTTGCCGAAATCACCGTCAGCGGCGCATCGCCATCAGGATCCTGATCATTGGCCAGTACGTTGACGGTAACCGGTGTATCTTCATTGGTCGCACCGCCGTCATCATTGGCTTGTGGCGGCGGGTTGGTGATCGTCCAGGCAAAACCCTGGGTTGCCGACAGGCCGCCCGGATCAGTCGCCGTCACGACAATATTATAGACACCGCCGGAACCGCCCTGACTGGCGCTATTGTCTATTGTACCGGTAATCGCACCGGTGTTTTCATTGATCGACAGGCCGGGTGGCAGGCCAGTGGCGGAATAAGTCAGTTCGCCAAACCCGTTGTCCGGATCGCTGAAACCTTGTGAGGTGCTCACAAAAATACCCTGGGCCGCATCGACATTGGATTGCGGAGGCAGGCTGCCCACCGGCACCGGCGGATCATTCACCGCTGCTACTGTCACATCAAACGTCGCGGTCGAAGTGCCGCCACGTCCATCGCTGATCATATATGTAACCGTGTCCGTGCCAGAAAACCCGCTATCCGGCGTGTAGTTTAATGTGCCATCACCATTGATCACCAACGTTCCATTGGGCGCATTTGCAGAAACAACGGACAGCGTATCCCCATCGCCATCAAAATCGTTCGCGAGCACATCGATATTGTTAATCGCTGTGCTCTCATCGGTCGTCTGAGTGGCATCATCGACTGCCGTTGGTGGGTCATTAATCTCCACGACACTGATGGTGGAGACGGCGACATTGGAACTCAGCGCCGCATTGGCGAAGCTGATCGTAATATTCCGATCGACCTCGGACGGCCGCTCGGTGGTGTTTTCAAAGGTGATCGCGCGCAGTGCAAGGCGATAGTCTCTCGCGCTGTCCGCCCCCGTCAACTCCACACCGGTATCGGTGCGGGTATAGCTGATGCCTCTTACGGTTCCCGATGCTGCATCGGAGCCATTAACCAGCAACCGGTCGCCCGCCTGTGCATTGGTGAGGGTTATGCTGGCACTTTCCACCTGACCGTCAGGATTGGTAATCCGAACATCGCGGTCGACAATGCCAACGCTATTCCCGTTTTCGACATAGGTTCCGGCATAGGCCGAACCACTCGCCGTGCTGTCATTGCGATCCAGATCCAGCCGCGGGATGGACACGGTTGTCCCTCCACTACCGAGATTAAAATCGAGATCACCATCATGGTTAAAGCCCGCCTGCGGAATGCCAGATGCGGGATCAATATTATAGGTAATGGTGAAATTACTGGTGTCGAGCCAATTGAACCGAGCCGCAGATGGTGACTGTGGCGGATTGACGTTCTCGCTCTGTGTACCCGATGCAGTTACCTCCCCAGCAACCGACGTATCAAATTCAATATTGGATGTGCCGGCATTCTGGAAAGAGGACAGCGTGTCTGTGCTGACCGTAACAAATTCGCGTGATCGGGGCTGTCCTCCGACGCCGTCGATATCAGCAACTGTGTATGATACATCGATCTCAACCGGTGCACCGCTGGCTGTGAAGAAGATGTCCCAGCGCACTTCGGCCGTGGCAAGCGGTCCGCCATCGCTGACCAACAAGAATCCCGGATCGTCATTACCGCTGAACGGCCGGTCAAATCTTATGGTATCGCCAGCAGTGATGGAAACAATGGTTGCGCGGATGGAAATGGATTGACCAGCGACCGTGCCGACGCCATCCCAGGTTGCTGTCGCGCCCGTAGTCTGCCCGGGTGACCGCCCGCCGGGAAAATTAAACGTACCTGTCGATATGATGTTGCCCGCCGCATCGCGCACGGTCAGTGAATTGGCCGGCGCTGATATAGATGTGGGCGCAAGCAACCCATCCCAATCGCGCGCCACCAATGAAGCCGCCTCGACGCTACCCAGCCGGTTTTCCAGCGTCCAGTCGCCGCCACGCAATATACTGCCGGTATCATCAATCGACGCCGCAATATCGGCACCGGTTGCGGCCGCCAATGCATTCATAAGCTGTTGTCCCGCAGCATCACCGCCGACCTCACAGCCGTAGATCAGGATGTCGCCATCAGCTGATAGCTTTGCCCCTATGGACGCCAAGGATGAGGCCAGTGCGCCAGATACCGACGCGCTATCAATCCGCGTCGTGCCGAGCCAGAATACACCTTCATCACCATGGCTTACCAGATGGATCGCGCCAATATTATCAGCACCCGCGAGCGCGGTCATGATCTGGTCGACCCCGTCACTATTACCGTCAATGAAAACAATGATACCTTTACCCGCCCAGGTCTCGGCCAGTTCCTGGTAGTTTTCGACATTGGTATCGATGAAGATATAGTCCTGCCCAGTGGTCGCCGCGCCCGGTTCAACCGGATCATTCTCCGCCACGAAGGACTCAAAGCCAAAGAACATAGGACGCACGGCTGATCTGGAATCATTGTCGTCTATGATAAAATAGTCCCGGAAATCGGCAGGCCTAACTCCGGACTCCCGGATGTCATAGGTTACCCGCTCTGGCCGCAGTGCGTCGGGATACAAACCGCCGCCCGCGCCTGTTCCGGCTAAAGAGTTCGAAATCTCCGCATTCTTGAAAGGAGCAGCGCCCAGAGCTTCCTGCGCAACAATTGCTTCCTTGGCGACGACAGTGCTGGAAACATCAACAGCCGGATGAACCGGGTAGATCGGCACGGCTGCAGGATCATCATGTACAGGAGCCATGAGCGAGGCTTGCGCTACCGGCAGATCCGCGCTGCGATCAGCTTCAGCAAAAGATATGGCCTCTAATTGGACTGGTGTTTCGCCGTCAAGCATCACCACGGCCCTGTTGTCGCTATCATCAGAAACAGAGACGAAACCTGCAGAAAAGGCCCCTGGATCATCCGCCAGAGAAACATTTACAGTGGCTAAATCGGCTCGCCCTGCATCGGGGGCCCCGAAGTCCCGAACAGCAACCGCCAACGGAGCCAAGCCGATATTTGGCACCGCCGCATCAGAAAGGTTATTATTGTCATTAAAAGTAATACCAGGAGCAAGTGGAGTACTTTCCAGCACATCGACGGTCGATACAGTTGTGGCCGCCGTTACCACCGCAGCCCCGTCAAACATCATGCGCGGCTCTAAAGCGATCAGATGAGCTTGCGGAATCCTGGTTTGTTTGGTCATCTAGATCTCCCGGACAGGCACGATTGAAATTCTATTGTAAATGCGCCGAAACAACGTGGCGCAACACAAATATCCAATGCCCCAGGATCATCTGCTGTTTTTGAGAAGTAACAGAAAAACGCAAGAGGTCGCAACCCCAAAAGTCTTTGTTTTTCATACACTAGCCAGAATTTACAACCTGTCGTGCATTGTAAACGGCTCATTGCAAACAAGATGAAATTCGATTTTTTTACTTTATCGTTAAGCCTATAAGGGCTTATTTTACTTATACATATTTTGACATAATCGGCCATTCTATTCACGGCGATTCATTATATTCCAATCGCACAAATTAACCGCGCGCCTCAACATACGCTTCAGGCCGCTCACTGAAGTTTGCTTATTGGAAGAACTGTCTCGTCCTCTTGCAAGCCTCGAACAAAGTGAAAAGATTGGCAATTGCACGAATCATCGTGCCCAAATGCCGAAGTGAGTTATGGATAGAACCGGCGCAACCGAAATTTCGAGCACAACTGGCAGATATGATCGCCTGCTGGTGCCCAGAAGAGGACTCGAACCTCCACATCCTTGCGAATACTAGCACCTGAAGCTAGCGCGTCTACCAATTCCGCCATCTGGGCCAACCGACATGTTGTCGGTGTAGGAGCGGGCGATTAGCGCCACGAGGGCGATATTGTCAATGATTCATCTGTCGATAATGGCGATCTGATGTCTGATGGAGCTCTAGCGTGGGAAATATGCTATATATCGGCAGCAATAATATGGATTCGGATATTGCGTGCACGCGCCGGTCATGCAAAAGCCCGCGGGAAGACAATGGCATCATTGCGCGAAAGAAATGGATATTAGACTATGACGCTTGACGGACAATTGGTTTGTATTTTTGGCGGTGGCGGTTTTTTGGGTCGCTATATATCACAGCAGCTATTGTCGCGCGGCGCCCGGGTACGAGTGGCCGAACGCAATGTTAAGAATGCCATGCATATCAAACCGCTTGGAAATTTGGGCCAGACCCAGTTTGCCAGCGCTGATGTTACCAAAAAAGACAGCGTAGCGCGGGCGGTCCATGGCTGCGATGCTGTCATTAATCTGGTTGGCATTTTAGACGGAGACTTTGAGGCAGTGCACGTTAACGGCGCGCGCAACGTGGCCGAGGCAGCGGCCGAAGCGGGATGCACCGCGCTCGTCCAGATGTCGGCGATTGGCGCTGATAGAGAGTCGCCATCGCGTTATGGAAAGAGCAAAGGCGATGGCGAAGCAGCGGTGCTAGACGCGTTTCCGAGCGCCATCATCCTGCGGCCGTCTATTGTATATGGACGCGAAGATCAGTTTATCAATCGCTTTGCTGCGATGATCCAGATGATGCCTATCGTGCCGATAATCGGCGGTGGCACCAAGTTCCAACCAGTTTTTGTCGGCGACGTCGCACAGGCCGTGGCTGCGGCACTGGAAAAACCAGCGCGCTATGCAGGGCGGACTTTTGAACTTGGAGGGCCGGAAATTATCTCAATGGGAGACCTTAATCGGCGGATCGCCAGGATGACCAAGAGGGATCGCGGCTTTTTTGAGATTCCGGATTTTGCGGCGAAACTGATGGCGACTTGCACCGGCTTTCTTCCCGGCGCACCAATTACGTCCGATCAGTATAAGATGCTACAGAGGGACAATGTTGTTGCTGATGGGCAGGCTGGACTGGAAGCCTTTGACGTAACCCCTACACCGCTTGCCACCGTTGCCCGGGGGTGGATGGACAAATATACGACTTATGGCCGCTTTGGAGCGCGCGCTAAAGCCAGTTAGGCTTATCCGCGCTAAAACCAGATCAGCAACGCTGCGCCCATGGCTACGCGGTAGATCACAAATACCATCATAGACGCCTTGCGCAGGAACTGCATCAGGAACGTCATCGTGGCAAACGCGGCCACGAAGGTCAGTGCTCCGGTGATCAATGCCTCTTTGAGCAGATCGCTACTGGCATCCATGAGATCAGGCACGATCAAAATCCCTGCGCCAGCAACGGCCGGAATAGACAACAGGAAAGAAAAACGGGCCGACTCCACACGACTATAGCCCAGAAAACGTGCTGCGGTCATGGTGACACCCGACCGGCTTGTGCCTGGAATCAACGCCAGAGCCTGTGCCATGCCGACAATTAATCCGTCTTTCAGGGTCATGTCCTCGAACGACTTGACTTGCCGCCCAACACGGTCGGCCACGCCAAGAAGGACGCCATAGACAATCAAGTTAATGCCCACCAATGTCGTGCTGCGGAACCCCTCCAGATAGCCGCCGGTTTTCAGGAACAAACCCACTATGACAGCAGGTATAGTGCCGATTATAATCCACCACAGCAGCCGGCGCTCGGCATCTGCCTTGCCAATACCAATGGTTGCCAAGCCGCCCTTGCCGAGAGAAAGCACGTCTTTGAAAAAATAAGTGATGATCGCAAGCAAAGACCCAACATGTACAGCAATGTCTATCATCGGCCCCTGATCGGCATAGCCGGTGAAAACCGGAAGCAATATAAGGTGACCGGATGAGGAAATTGGCAAAAATTCGGTTACGCCTTGCACAACGGCGAGGAGCAGCATTTGAATAAATGTCATGATGGGACCCGGGACAAGTGAAGGAAATCAACATATAGAAGCGACATTCGATTTTGTCGTCGATGAATTTAGGTCCGTTTCGATACTTTTATTGCGCGGATAGCTGTGGCCTAAGCCAGAAAATCGCTGAAATGCGTTATATAGGTTAGTATAACTGTCCTATTTTGTTGTTTTTGCGTGACTCTGCCTATGGTTTCGCCTATCGCGAGCCCAACGCCCGCTCAGGAGGGCAGGGTCACCCTAATCAAAAAATACAAGAAACGAGCGATCTGCATGCCAAAAGGCACGAAAAAATTAGACATGTTGAAATTTGTCAACACTGGGCAAAACTATCCGGAAAAGCGCGAACCAACGCTGCGCGCCGAGGATTTTCATGAAATTGCCGACCGTTATGCCCCCGAAAAAGCGGCGGAACAGGCAGCGCGCTGCTCGCAATGCGGCGTGCCTTATTGCTCGACCCATTGCCCGTTGCATAACCATATCCCGGACTGGCTGCGTCTGACCGCCGAGGGCCGGGTCCGTGAAGCCTATGAAATGTCGAATCTGACTTCGACCATGCCGGAGATTTGCGGGCGCATCTGTCCGCAGGACCGTCTGTGTGAAGGCAATTGCGTCATTGAATTTTCCGGTCATGGCGCAGTGACCATCGGCGCGGTAGAAAAATATATCACTGATACCGCCTGGGAAGAAGGCTGGGTTGAACCGCTGGTTGCGGGTAAATCGCGCGGCCAGTCCGTCGGCATTATCGGTGCTGGTCCCGCTGGCCTGACAGCCGGGGAATATCTGCGCGTCGCTGGCTATGACGTTCATATCTATGATCGCCATGATCGCGCCGGTGGTTTGCTGACTTACGGCATTCCTGGCTTCAAGCTTGAGAAAGACGTCATCATGCGGCGCATTCAGCGTCTTAAAGATGGCGGCATCAACTTTCATGAGAATTTTGAAGTTGGCAAAGATGCAACATTGGATGAGCTGCGCACTAAACATGATGCGATCTTGATCGCGACGGGCGTCTACAAGGCACGCGAAATAAAAATGCCCGGCGTGGGCGCACCTGGTGTCGAAGAGGCATTGGATTTTCTGACCGCCTCAAACCGCAAAAGCTTTGGCGATGATGTACCCGATTTCGACAATGGCCGTTTCAATGCCGAAGGCAAGAATGTAGTCGTCATCGGTGGCGGCGATACCGCGATGGATTGCGTGCGGACCTCGGTACGTCAGGGGGCGAAATCAGTAAAATGCCTCTATCGCCGTGATCGTGCCAATATGCCAGGGTCGCAGAATGAAGTGAAAAATGCCGAGGAAGAGGGCGTGGATTTTGTTTGGCTCTCTGCCCCCAAAGCAGTCGAGGGTACAGATCACGTCACAGCGGTGAAGGCCACCAAGATGCGTCTCGGCGCCCCTGATGCCAGTGGCCGGCGCGCACCAGAGGTGCAGCCCGATAGCGAGTTTAAGTTGGAGGCGGATCTGGTCATCAAGGCTTTGGGTTTTGATGCAGAAGAGCTGCCCAGCCTGTTCGACTGCCCCGACCTCAGCGTTACCCGCTGGGGCACGTTGCGGGTCGATCACAAGAGCATGATGACCAATCTCGATGGTGTTTTCGCCGCTGGTGATATTGTTCGCGGAGCCAGCCTTGTGGTATGGGGCATCCGTGACGGTCGCGATGTGACCGAGCATATGCACAAATTCTTGCGCGAAAAAGCTCGGGCGGAAAAGCAGGCCGCCTGAATCCCCCCATATCTAGGCACCTATTTCGGAGTTATACATGAAAAAGTTCATCGCAATTACTGTGAGTTCCATCGCCCTCGCTGTCAGCAATCCAGCCGCAGCACAAGAAACCGATGACACCACAAAGACTGCTGCAACCGAGACAGCGGCGATCGATCCGGCGCGTCTCTCTGCCGCCAAAAGCACGGTCGATTATCTGTTCCCGCTCGGTACCTACGAGCGGATGATGAAGGGCACGATGGACCAGATGATGGACCAGATGATGATGAGCATGGGCAACATGCGCATGGGTGACCTGGCTGGTGCAGGCGGCGTGGCCAGGAGCGACATGCCTGAAGGTATGGGCGAGAAGACACTGGCCGAAATGGCAACGGAAATGGACCCGCATTACGCAGAGCGGACAAAAATTTCGACCAAGGTGATTATGGACGAGATGGTCAACCTGATGATCGGGATGGAACCAGCCGTTCGCGAAGCACTGACTAATATCTATGCGCGCAAATTCACGGTCGGCCAGCTGAACGAGATGAACGGCTTTTTCGCGACCGATACCGGCAGTGCCTTCGCACGCGACTATATGATGGTCTTTGTCGATCCGGAAATGATGCAATCGATGATGAACATGGTCCCGGAAATGATGCAGGCCATGCCAGAGATAATGAAAAAGGTCGAAGAGGCTACTGCCCATCTACCGCCCGTTAAAATACCTGGCAATGATCCCTTTGCATCGGTTGAGGAAGTCATGGACGAGGTTGAAAATTCAGATGATGCGACAGATTGGGAAGACCCCGACAACTGGTCAGCGGAAGACCGGGAGCTCGTCAACAAACTGAGCGTCGATTCCGACATCGCGTTTGAGAAATATTATGAAGCGCTCGAAAAAGCGCAGAAGAACGCCAAAGCAAAAATGGCGAACGGCAAATAGACAGCAGCACGCAAAATCGATGCTCTTACCCACTGAAATGAAATTGATATGACACACCACTATCCAACGCCCGAACATAAGCGCCTTGCCGAAACCGGCATGTACCGACCTGAATTTGAATCCGATGCCTGCGGAGTCGGTCTGGTTGCCGCCACCGATGGCAAGGCTTCGCGGCGGGTGGTGTCGTCGGCTATTGATGCGCTGAAAGCCGTGTGGCATCGCGGCGCGGTTGATGCAGATGGCATGACGGGCGATGGAGCCGGGTTGCATGTCGATTTGCCTGCACGTTTCTTTGACGATGCGATTGCCGATAGCGGACACAAGGTCATGCCAAACCGGCTCGCCGTGGGCATGATCTTCCTGCCGCGTACGGACCTTAGCGCGCAGGAAACTTGCCGGACGATTGTGGAAGCGGAAATCATCGAAGCGGGGTATAAGATTTACGGCTGGCGACAGGTGCCAGTGGATGTTTCAGTCATCGGTGTGAAGGCGCAAAATACCCGCCCGGAAATCGAGCAGATCATGATTGCCGGGCCGCTGCCCGACCGGCAAAGCGCAGCAGAATTTGAGAAAAATCTCTACCTCATCCGTCGCCGGATCGAGAAGAAAGTTGTCGCGGCACAGATTCATGACTTCTATATCTGCAGCCTGTCCTGCCGCTCGATCATCTATAAAGGCCTGTTCCTCGCGGAGTCCCTGTCGGTATTTTACCCCGACCTGACCGACGAGCGGTTTGAAAGCCGGGTGGCGATTTTCCATCAACGCTATTCGACCAACACTTTCCCGCAATGGTGGCTGGCTCAGCCGTTTCGGACGCTGGCCCATAATGGCGAGGTCAATACGATCCGCGGCAACAAGAACTGGATGAAAAGCCACGAGATCAAAATGGCGAGTCTCGCCTTTGGTGATCACTCGGAAGATATCAAACCGGTTATCCCGGCGGGTGCATCCGATACCGCTGCCCTCGACGCGGTGTTTGAAACCATCTGTCGCTCTGGCCGCGATGCGCCGACGGCCAAGCTGATGCTGGTCCCGGAAGCCTGGCAGAATGAAGCCGATATCGATCCGGCACACAAGGCCATGTATGAATATATGGCGAGTGTTATGGAACCATGGGATGGTCCTGCCGCGCTGGCGATGACCGATGGCCGCTGGGCTGTGGCCGGCGTAGACCGCAATGCACTGCGGCCACTGCGGTACAGCAAGACTTCTGACAATTTGCTGATCATCGGATCGGAAACCGGCATGGTTGTCGTTCCCGAAAGCCAGATTGTGGACAAAGGCCGCCTTGGCCCCGGTCAAATGATCGCGGTCGATCTAGATGAAGGCGTTGTCTTCACTGACAAGGAGATCAAGGACCAGATTGCATCCGAAGAGCCTTATGCCGAAAGGGTAAAAGGGTTTCGCA
This sequence comes from uncultured Sphingomonadaceae bacterium, assembly GCA_947493955.1. Taxonomy (GTDB): domain Bacteria; phylum Pseudomonadota; class Alphaproteobacteria; order Sphingomonadales; family Sphingomonadaceae; genus Parasphingorhabdus. The sequence goes on along the minus strand of CANLSQ010000002.1, from coordinate 675,180 downwards.
CAATGGACGATCTGCCGCCTGCGCCAGCTGATGCGGGTATGAACTTTTCCAAGGAAGAGCTGATCCGCCGCCAGACCGCAGCCGGTCATACGCTGGAAGATATGGAAGTAATCCTTGCGCCAATGGTTGAGGATGCCAAGGAAGCTATCGGCTCCATGGGCGACGACACACCGCTTGCGGTTATCAGCCTGAAGCCGCGTCAGGTCAGCCATTTTTTCCGCCAGAATTTTTCGCAGGTCACCAACCCGCCGATTGACAGTTTGCGCGAACGCCATGTGATGAGCCTGCGCACGCGCTTTTCCAATCTTGCCAATATCTTGGAAAAAGACAGCCAGAATGAGAATGTGCTGGTGCTTGATAGTCCGGTCCTCAGCTGCGCGGCTTGGGAGCGACTGAAGGGTAGCTTCGGCGATGCTGTCGCCGTTATAGACTGCACGATGTCGACCAGAGGCGGCGCGATCACCATGCGCGACGCACTGGCCCGGATCCGCGATGAGGCCGAGCAAGCCGTGCGTCAGGGTAAGACCGAGATTTTCCTGACAGATGAAAATATTGATGAAGATAATATGGCCATTTCCATGGTCATCGCGACCGCGGCGGTCCACACACATCTGGTGCGCAAAGGACTGCGCGCCTATGCCTCGGTCAATGTGCGGGCTGCCGAGTGTCTCGACACCCATTGCTATGCGGTACTGATCGGCGTCGGCGCGACGACCGTGAATGCTTATCTCTCAGAAGCCGCGATTGCCGACCGCCATGCGCGCGGCCTGTTCGACGGCCTCACCCTTGACGAGTGCATTGGGCGCCACAAGAAAGCGGTTGACGAAGGCTTGCTGAAGATCATGTCCAAAATGGGCATTGCCGTTATCTCCAGCTATCGCGGTGGTTATAATTTTGAGTCCGTGGGACTGTCCCGCGCTTTGTGTAACGATCTGTTCCCGGGCATGCCGACGAAGATTTCCGGTGAAGGCTATGCGTCGCTATTCATCAATGCCCAGGACAAACATGAAGCCGCGTTTGAGGCGGCGGTCGTGCGCTTGCCCGTTGGCGGTTTCTATAAACAACGCGATGGCGGCGAACCGCATGCTTATGGCGCACATCTGATGCACTTGCTGCAGAGCGCCGTCGCTCATGATAGCTATTCGTCTTACCTGCAGTTTTCGCAGGGCGTGAAAGAACTGGAGCCGATTTATCTGCGCGACTTGATGGAATTCAACTACGCGCCGGAGCCGATTCCGATCGACGAAGTTGAAGCAATTACCGAAATTCGGAAACGCTTTAACACGCCTGGCATGTCGCTCGGCGCGCTGAGCCCCGAAGCCCATGAAACGCTGGCCATTGCGATGAACCGCATTGGTGCCAAGTCGGTATCCGGAGAAGGCGGGGAAGAGAAACGCCGTTACACACCGTTTGAAAATGGCGACAATGCATCGAGTCCGATCAAGCAGGTTGCCTCCGGCCGTTTTGGCGTAACAGCAGAATATCTCGGTGCCTGTGAAGAGGTCGAGATCAAGGTCGCCCAAGGCGCCAAGCCTGGTGAAGGCGGCCAGTTGCCCGGCTTTAAGGTCACCGAATTTATCGCCAAGCTGCGCCATTCGACGCCGGGTGTCACGCTGATCAGCCCGCCACCGCATCATGATATCTATTCAATCGAGGATCTCGCGCAGCTGATTTATGATCTCAAGCAGATCAACCCGAAAGCGCGCGTTTGCGTGAAGCTCGTCTCCGCAGCCGGTATCGGCACGATCGCGGCAGGCGTTGCCAAAGCGCATGCCGATGTGATCCTGATTTCGGGCAATACTGGCGGAACGGGTGCATCGCCGCAAACGTCGATCAAATTTGCTGGAACGCCCTGGGAAATGGGCCTCACCGAAGCCAATCAGGTGCTTACACTTAACGGTCTGCGGCACCGCGTGAAATTGCGCACTGATGGCGGTCTGAAAACCGGACGTGATATTGTTATCGCCGCGATACTCGGTGCCGAAGAATTTGGCCTAGGTACGCTGAGCCTGGTCGCCATGGGCTGTATCATGGTGCGGCAATGCCACAGCAACACCTGTCCCGTCGGAGTCTGTGTGCAGGATGAAAAGCTGCGCGAGAAATTTACGGGCACACCAGAGAAAGTCATCAATCTGATGACCTATATGGCCGAAGAAGTGCGCGAGATACTGGCGCGGCTGGGCTTCCGGTCACTGGATGAGATTATCGGGCGTACAGAGTTGCTGCGGCAAGTGAGCCGTGGGGCCGAGCATCTTGATGACCTCGATCTCAACCCGATCCTTGCGAAAGTGGACGCACCGGATACCGAGCGTACGTTCAACCTGCCCACTCATCGCAACGAAGTGCCCGACAGTCTCGATGCGCAGATGATTGCCGATGCGCAGCCGGTCTTTGAACGCCGCGAGAAAATGCAGCTTACCTACACGGTGCGCAACACCCACCGTGCGGTGGGCACGCGTTTCTCGGCAGAGGTGACTGCCAAATATGGTATGACCGCACTGAACGAAGACCATGTCCATGTACGTCTGCGCGGCAGTGCCGGGCAATCACTGGGTGCGTTCCTGTGTCAGGGTATCACGCTGGAAGTCTTTGGCGATGCCAATGACTATGTCGGCAAGGGTCTGTCCGGCGGCAAGATTGTCGTTCGCCCGATGGTCAGCTCGCCCCTGGATTCAAAGGACAATACGATTATCGGCAACACCGTTCTGTACGGTGCAACATCCGGTCAGCTTTTTGCCGCCGGGCAGGCTGGCGAACGCTTCGCTGTGCGCAATAGTGGGGCTGATGTCGTCGTCGAAGGCTGCGGTGCCAATGGCTGCGAATATATGACTGGCGGCAATGCGGTAATCCTCGGGGCAGTCGGCAATAATTTCGGCGCTGGCATGACCGGCGGGATGGCTTTCATCCTCGACCTCGACCGTGATTTTGAAAAGCATGCCAATCCCGAAAGCATCATCTGGCAACGGCTGGACAGCGACTATTGGGAAGAGCATCTCAAATCCCTGATCGAAGCGCATCACCGGACCACAGACAGCAATTGGTCGGAGACCATCTTGCGCGACTGGGACCGCTGGCGGGAACGCTTCTGGCAGGTTTGTCCTAAAGAAATGGTCGAGCGGATCGAACATCCACTGTCGGATGGCGAAGCGATTGAGGCGGCGGAGTGAGCTGGTCGTAGTGACGACCACGGCAGATATTGTTATCCGAACCCTTGCGGCGGCGGACGCTGATGCCATTCTTGATATTTATCAGCAGGGTATCGATACTGGTCACGCGACGTTCCAGGAGCAGGCACCTGGTTGGGATGATTGGGACCACAGCCATCTGCAAACACCACGTCTCGGCGCTTTTGTAAGGACAGAACTCGCCGGATGGGCGGCGCTCAGTCCAACATCTTCACGCTGTGTCTATGCCGGAGTTGCCGAAGAAAGCGTTTATGTTGGGACAAGATTTACAGGCATGGGAATCGGCCTCAAGCTCCTACAGGCGATCATCACCGCATCTGAAGAGGAAGGCATCTGGACCCTGACTGCCGGGATTTTTCCAGAGAATGAAGCCAGCATAAAGCTGCACCAAAAAGCAGGTTTCCAATCCTTGGGCCGCCGGAAACGGATTGGGAAAATGGCTTTTGGGCCGTTGGCTGGCCAATGGCGAGACGTTTTGACTTTTGAAAAGCGTAGTAACCATCCCAAATTTGACTAGTGCGAAACACGACATCTCCAACGGCTATGTTCTTGTTTTGATCTCATTTCCTGCTATGCTTGATCAATGACAGACCGGCGCGGCGCTTGTTCAGATATCAGCCTGTTTCGCCATCAACGAGGAACCAACACTATGCCCAAAATCACGCCCAATTACATGGAAATGAAAGCGACTGACCTCGGTGCCAGTAAGGCCTTTTATGAAAAAGCCTTTGACTTTGCCTTTACCGACTACGGCCCGGAATATGCCGCTGTCGAAGGCGGGCCAGTACAGATTGGGCTCGCGACGGGAGAAGAACCACCCGCACCCATGCCGGCCTTTGAAAGTGATGATCTAGAAGCCGCGCTAGCGAAGGTGAAAGCGGCCGATGGCGAGATCGTCAAAGAGATTTTCGCCTATCCCGGCGGTCGGCGATTTGAATGCCTTGACCCTTCGGGCAATCGCCTGGCCATTTATCAGGTCGCCTGATTTCGGTTTTCCGTGCCTGTTTTACGGCAATTTACGATCCTTGCTGGATGACTCTGCGCAGGTTCAGCTTTGACTCAGATGTAGGCTGGTAGACGCCAAGTGTCGTTGGCGAACAACGATGACTGTTTAGGAGGCTCAGCTATGCGATCACTTTTCTCTCTCCCTTTATTGGCCGTATCGCTGAGCCTTTCTGTTCCCGCTGCGGCGCAGGATGAAGGCGCTGAATCCGAAATGATCGAAAAACTCAACGATCCGGAATTTCAGGATGGCATGGTGTCGATGATGTCCGGCTTTTTGGCGGCAATGATGGACTTGCCCATTGGTCAATTCGCGGCCGCGATGGAAAAAGCTGTCCCCGAAGACTTGGATGGTGGCGAGACATTTTCCGAGATTGATCCCGATGCCACATTGGGCGAGCTGGCCGCGCGCGACAATCCTGATTTCAACGCCGATATGGAAGACACAATGCGCAAAGGCACCGCTATGATGGGCATCATGGCAAGCGAATTTGGAGCGTTGCTTCCACAACTCAAAGCCATGGGCGAGAAGATGAAGCAGCGTATGGATGCGTTGGAATAGGTTTGCCTCGCACTTCGTTTCGAAGCGCCTGACCCTCTATTGACGGTTTCGCGCATCAAGCCCCTTCCCCCGCAGCACAAACCCGATTAACAGCAATGTTATGTGGCAGTTATTCCAGTTTCCTCTTTGTCCGTTTTCGCGCAAAGTCCGCCTGCTTATGGGCGAAAAATCTGTCGGCTATGAACTGGTGCGCGAATCACCCTGGGAGCAGCGGGATCAGTTTCTGGATATGAACCCGGCGGGCCGTACGCCGGTTATGCGCCATGATCAGCGGGATATCATCCTCATCGATAGCGTAGCGATCTGCGAATATATTGAAGAAACGGTCGAAAAGACTCCCATGATCAACGGCACGGCGACCAATCGTGCCGAAATTCGCCGACTGGTCGCCTGGTTTGACGAGCAATTTTACGGCGATGTCACCGCGCCGTTGCTCTATGAGCGCATGCACAAGCGCATCGTTCACCGCCAACCGCCAGACGCAAAGCTGCTGCGCGAAGCCATGCGGCGTGCCAATGTCCATCTCGACTATATTGACTATCTGATTGATCATCGCAGCTGGCTTGCCGGTGCAACGATGAGTCTGGCTGACCTGACCGCCGCAGCGCAAATATCGGTCGCGGATTATCTCGGCGGCATTGACTGGACCGGACATGATCAAACAAAAGCCTGGTATGCGATGTTCAAATCGCGTCCGTCTTTCCGTCCTCTATTGTCCGAGCGCATGGAAGTGATTGCCCCACCGGCGCATTACGAGAAAGTGGATTTTTAAGACGCTTTGGAATCATCGCTGGCGAAGCGAAGAATCATCTGCACCTTGTCCATATCAGGTGCGAAACCATCTTTCTCAATATCCACTATATCGAAACCAAATTTTGCGAAAAACGGTGCAATCTTAGGGGTTGTGAACAGTTCCGCCTCTTGAAAGCGGCCTGACGCTTTGATCGCGCGCAAGCGATATTCGGCCAGCAATCGGCCCAAACCTGACCCATGACGGGCATTGTCCACCATACCCCAGGTAAATCGTGCCTGTCCGCGATCTTCTTTCACAAAGCCGCCGCAGCCGCATATTTCAGTAGCCTGCTCAACGACGAAATAGTCGCCGTCCGGCCGATCCAGAAATTTGGAAAAATCACCCCGCTCGCTTGCATCGAAATAGCGCGGCACATTGCTATCAAACAACGCCAAGCAGGCGTCTTTATCGGTCGCGACAAACGGCCGGATGATGGCATTCATCCACGCACCACGGTCATCAGGTAATTGAGTGCCAGATTGTCGGAAAGTGAAAAACCATGCGATGGGCTATAGGACAGGCCGGTCGTATCCATCACTTTCAAACCTGCCGAATCAAGCAGTTTTTCCAGCTCTTCGGGCGTAAAAAACTGGTCATGATGATGTGTCCCTTTGGGAATGCGCCCAGTCATTTCGGCGAGATCGACCAACATCAGCTTCGACATGGCTGTGCGGTTGGGGGTTGAGAGGATCATCAAGCCATCATCGACCAGCGCGTTGGCCAATCCGGCCACGAAACTATCGGTATCATCAACATGCTCGATGACTTCAAGCGAAGTTACCAGATCGAAACCACTTTCTCCGAACTTTTCTATCCCGACATTGCGATAATCGATGTTCAGTCGCTGGGGTTCAGCATGCGCCTTTGCCGCCGCGATATTTTCCGGCGCAGCATCGAGCCCAGTCACATGCGCGCCCATACGTGCCAAAGGCTCGCAAACCAGTCCCGCACCGCAACCGACATCCAGCGCGCGCCTGCCTGCCAACGGTCTCAAATCATCGGCTTTGATACCAAAATGCAAGTTGACTGCATCCCGGATGTAGCCCAGCCGCACCGGATTGAGCCGGTGGAGCATGGCCGATGATCCGTTCGGATCCCACCAGTCGGCCGCCAAGGCGCCAAAATGGGCCGCTTCTTGCGCGTTTATCGTGCTTTTCGTTGCGCCTGAAACCGGGCTGTTGCTGGTGCTTGCGTTTGTCATAACGTCTCTTTATCACAGCCCGCGCGTCTCGTTCAGACCCTTTTTTCAATAGAAAGACAGATAACAGGCATCATGGCACGCATAGTGATGAAATTTGGTGGCACGTCTATGGCGGGGATCGAACGCATCCGCCGGGTCGCGCAGATTGTGAAACAACAATCCGACGCCGGGCATGAAGTCGCGGTAGTCGTCTCGGCTATGGCCGGCGACACCGACAGACTGGTTAATTTCTGCCGCGAAGCCAGTTCGTTATATGATGCTGCAGAATATGATGTGGTGGTCGCAAGCGGCGAGCAAGTCACATCCGGCCTGCTCGCCATCGCTTTGCAATCCCTGGGCGCGAAAGCGCGCAGTTGGCTGGGTTGGCAAATGCCGATCCGTACCATCGAGTCGCATAGCAAGGCCCGGATCGAAACCATTGATGCTGATGACCTGACCGCCTCCATGAAAAGTGGGGAAATAGCTATCATCCCCGGCTTTCAGGGTATTAGCAAAGATGGCCGGATCACTACATTGGGCCGCGGCGGATCTGACACCAGTGCCGTGGCCATTGCCGCAGCTGTCAAAGCGGATCGCTGCGATATCTATACAGATGTCGACGGCGTTTACACGACCGACCCGCGCATTGTGACCCGGGCACGCAAGTTGAAAACAGTGACTTTTGAGGAAATGCTGGAATTAGCCAGTGTCGGCGCAAAAGTATTGCAGACGCGATCAGTGGGTCTTGCAATGAAAGAAAATGTCAAAATTCAGGTGCTTTCCTCATTTACCGAGGAAGGCGTCAATTACACTGCCGATGACCTGCCCGGGACAATGATCGTCAGCGAAAGCGAAATGGAGAAACAGGATATGGAGCGCCAACTGATCACGGGCATCGCCCATGACAAGAATGAATCCAAAATCACGCTGACCCGCGTGCCGGACAAGCCGGGTGCTGTGGCGAATATATTTGAGCCGCTTGCCGAGGCTGCGATCAATGTCGATATGATCATTCAGAACGTCGGCCGCGAAAAAGGCGAAACCGACGTGACCTTCACCGCGCCTACGAGCGATCTCGATCGGACGATGCAGGTGCTGGAGCAAGCCAAGGAAGGTATCGGCTATAACCGGCTAATTTCCGACACGAACGTCGCGAAAATATCGGTTGTCGGCGTTGGTATGAAAAGCCATGCCGGTGTGGCTTCGACAATGTTCAAGTCACTGGCAGACCGCGGTGTAAACATCCAGGCGATTACAACGTCGGAAATCAAGGTCAGCGTGCTGATAGAAGAAGACTACACCGAACTGGCACTCAGGGTGCTTCACACCGCCTATGGCCTGGATGCAGAGGATGCAGCTTAACCTATGACTCAATCCAAACTCTCCGCGTTAATGCAGCGCGGCACCGACTTGCTTGGCAGCGAGACCGCAATCATGTGCGGCGCGATGAGCTGGGTGTCCGAGCGCAATCTTGTAAGCGCCATTTCCAATGCTGGCGGCTTTGGCGTCATTGCTTGCGGCGCGATGACCCCGGAATTGCTCGATACCGAGATTGCAGAAACAAAAAAGCTGACCAGCAAGCCCTTTGGCGTCAACCTCATCACCATGCACCCGGACCTGATGAAGTTGATCGAAGTCTGCGGCAATCATGTCGTCAGCCACGTCGTGCTGGCCGGAGGTCTTCCGCCCAAAGGCAGTCTGGAGGCGATCAAGGAAATCGGCGCGAAGGTCATCTGTTTCGCCCCGGCAATGGCGCTCGCAAAGAAGTTCATCCGCTCCGGCGTTGACGCCATTGTCATCGAAGGCATGGAAGCGGGCGGCCATATTGGACCGGTTGCAACTTCGGTTCTGGCACAGGAAATCCTACCCCAAATTGCTGATCAGGTCCCTGTTTTTGTGGCTGGCGGCATCGGCACAGGCGACATGATTGGTGCCTATCTTGAAATGGGCGCTAGCGGTGTTCAGCTGGGTACCCGTTTCGTCTGTGCACATGAATCCATCGCCCATCCCGATTTCAAAAAAGCCTTCATGCGCGGCAATGCCCGCGATGCTGTGACCAGCGTTCAGGTCGACCCGCGCCTGCCGGTCATTCCTGTGCGCGCTCTCAAAAACAAAGGCACCGAAGAATTCACCCGTAAACAGATTGAAGTCGCCAAGTTGCTCGATGCTGGCGAAATAGAAATGGGCGAAGCACAATTGCAGATCGAACATTTCTGGGCCGGAGCGCTACGCAAAGCGGTGATCGACGGCGATGTCGAAAATGGCAGCGTCATGGCAGGGCAGTCGGTCGGCATGGTCAAGGCCGAGGAAAGTGTGGTGGATATAATAAAGACGCTGACGAAAGAAGCGGAGGCAGCGCTGGCGCGCTAGAGCACAAATCTATCCGTCTTGCCTAAATAACACAGCTCCGGCATAGTTGCCGAATGACCGAAGCTGTTACCTCCCCTGACCCGCTTGCAGAAATGGAGCAGGATAAGGCCCGCGCCTATAACCAGGGGCTGACACCGCTGCATCCACCTCAAAAGTCTCTGATCCGCCTGAATATTATTGTTCTTGCCGCCATATTGATTGTGGCCGCAATCGTCGTCGAATTTGCGATCCGCAACGAACTGCCAGGCATTGGCGGCATGATCATCGGACCGGTGACGGCCATCATGCTGTTTCTGATCATTCTGCTGCCCGGCCGCATCTATCGCCGCTGGGGCTATAATATGGGTGACGAACAGCTGCGGGTTTTGCGCGGCTTCATGTGGCGGACGGATACGATCGTACCGTTTAACCGCATCCAGCATATCGACGTGGCTCAAGGCCCTTTCCAGCGGGCATTTGGGCTGTCGGCCCTGATCGTGCACACGGCAGGCACGCATAACAGCATTGTTGCCTTGCCGGGCCTGAGCACACCTGATGCGGAGGTTATGCGCGACACGATAAAGGGCCATATTCGCCAAGACATGATATGAATGACACGCCCCTGACCACAGCAACCGAAGAGTCGGTTGCAAACGATAGCGCGTCCTTCCGCCGCCTGCACCCGCTCAGCATCATATTGAAATCCGTCGCTGCTATCGGGCAAAATCTGATCGCTATGGGTGTGCTCTATTTCAGCGTTTTTGATCAGAATATCGTCTATGCCGGTTTGGCGGCCCTAGCCCTATTGGCCTTTATAATCGGGATAAACGCGCTGATCTGGTCGCGCTTCACCTATCATGTCGGGCCCAAGGAAATCCGGATCAAAAGCGGCCTGCTCAGCCGCAATAATCGCTCCATTCCTTTTGACCGGATTCAGGATGTGAGTCTGGAGCAAAAGCTTGTCAGCCGGATATTGGGACTGGCAACGGTCAAGCTGGAGACAGGCGCCGGGGGTAGTGAGGATGGCAAACTCGATGCGCTGGCCCTGGCTGATGCCGAGGCGCTGCGAGATACGGTGCGGGACTATAAATCGGGCGTTGCAAAAAACACGGCAGAGCAAATCCAAGCTGACATCCCGGAAACGGCAGAGAGAGCGCCGGTATTTGCCATGGATAACCGGAGAATATTTATCGCCGGGCTTTTCAATTTTTCCTTTGTGCTGCTTGCGATTTTGGCGGCAATCGCCCAGAATCTCGATTTCCTTTTGCCAGATGAATTTTTCAATCCCAGATACTGGTTGGAACAATTATCTGAGCAGGATGTGGTCAATGGCCTCAGCTTTTCGGCACAGGTTGCAGGAGCCATTGGCGCGCTTGTTTCCTTGATCGCGGTTGGCTCGGGCAGCGGCATCATCCGTACGTTCATCCGTGAATATGGCTTCCGTCTGGATCGTGTGGATCGAGGTCAACCTGGTTTCCGGCGTCGGCGCGGCCTGTTCACACTTACTGACATGGTCATGCCGATCCACCGGGTGCAGGCGACCATTCTCAGAACCGGTCCGGTCCGTCAGCGTTTTGGCTGGTATCACCTGAAATTTCAATCGCTTGCAAGTGATGGAAGCGGCGAAAGCGACCATAGCGCTGCCCCCTGCGCGCAGATGGACGAAGTCGACGCGATATTGGCAGAAACCAAGATCGCCAATGTGTCGCCCGACCTTATTTTCCAACGTGTCGATCCGGCATTATGGTGGCGCGATGCACTTATTCTGGCAGTAATATTGGCGACCGTGAGCGTCGGCCTTGGTGTCATAATCCATCCCGGCTTTTATGCACTGATATTGTTGGCTATTCCGGTCAGCGCTGTGATGTTTCTGAACTGGCGGCATCATCAATATGCCCTGACACCAGCCCAGCTGTTCGTCCGTGCCGGCTGGTGGCGGCGGAAATTGACGATAGTGCCCATCCGCAAGGTCCAGACAGTTGATATAAGCCAGTCTCCTCTGGATCATCCGCTTGACCTTGCCACCATTACGGTCGGGATTGCGGGCGGATCACCTATAGCGCCGCTCAGGATCAATGATATTCCCATCACATCAGCAATGGCGTTGCGCACAAAGCTGATTTGACGTGGATCTGAAATGATGGCGCTTGACAGGGGCTGCTGAATATCCTCGATAGTTGCAAGAGATATTTCTTGCAGGAGAACAGCATGCGCCGGGCACATTTCATCACATTGGTTTCTCTCACAGCGCTAGCGATCAGCGCGCCGGTTCGTGCCGAAGAGGACAGAGAAACCAAATCGTCCGAACTGCATCAGATTATCGACGATTACTGGACCTATAATCTTGGACAATATCCCGAATTTGCTTCCTCCCTGGGCGTTGCAGATTCCGATGGCCGGGTCACCGACCAAAGCCTGGAAGCTGAAGACAAGCGGGTTGAGAAAGCCAAAGCCTGGCTGGCACGGCTCGAAAAAATCGATCAAAACAGCCTGTCCGAAGATGATAAAACCAACTTCGGTATCCTCAAGCGTAGCCTGGCCGAACAGGTTGAAGCGAGCACCTATGGCCAACGTACCATCAATTTCACCAATCGCAGCGGCTGGCATCAAAGCTTTGCCAGCATGCAGAACAACCTGCCATTTCGCACCGCGGCGGATTATCGAACTTATGTAAGCCGCCTGCAAAAATACGGGATTGTCCACAGGCAATCGATATCTGTTGCCAATCAGGCGCTCCAAGGCGGCTATGTCCAGCCATGTGTCTCGATGGTCGGCTATGAGACCAGCATTTCCGGGCTCATCAAGGAAGATCCCAAAGAATCACGCTTTTTTGAGCCGTTCAAGCGGACCAAACCCGATGGAATTGATCAAGCGACGTTCGACCAGATCGCAACTGATGCCTCGAACACAATTACCACCGTCATAAATCCTGCGCTGACCGAGCATTTGAACTGGTACAATAGCCAATATGCTCCCAATTGCGCGAAGGCGCCCGGCGTATCTGCCCAGCCTGGCGGAGACAAATATTACGATTTTCGCATTCGCCAGATGACGACCACGACCAAGTCGGCGGACGAGATTCACAATATCGGCCTGTCCGAAGTCGCCCGCATCCGGGCCGAAATGGTGGAAGTTGCCAAGCAGGCTGGCTTTGAGACACGCGAAGCCTTTATTCAGGACCTGCGGACCAATCCCAAATATTATGCCAAAACGCCCGAAGAGCTTATGGAAAAAGTCGCCCGGGTGACGAAACTCATCGATGGCAAGATGCCGTCAATTATCGGCAAGCTGGCACGTTTGCCCTATGGCATCAAAGAGATACCGGCAGAAACGGCAGAAGGCACCACAACGGCTTACTATAATCCGGGATCGCCAGATGTCGGCATAGCGGGCTTTTATTATGTCAACACGTCCAAGCTGGATCAGAGGCCATTCTGGGAAATCCCTGCACTCAGCGTTCATGAAGCGGTGCCTGGCCATCATATGCAGATTGCCTTGCAGCAGGAACTCGACATGCCCGATTTCCGCAAGTATGGCGCATTTTTCACCGCATTTGTTGAAGGCTGGGGCCTCTATTCCGAGCGTCTGGGTATAGAAATGGGCCTTTATGATACGCCAGCCAAAGATATGGGCCGGCTATCCTACGAAATGTGGCGCGCCACGCGGTTAGTGGTCGATACTGGTATACACTCAAAGGGTTGGAGCAAGCAGCGGGCGATTGATTTCATGACCGACAACACTGCGCTGAGCACCGCCAATATCGAGGCAGAAGTGAACCGCTACATCAGCTGGCCCGGACAGGCGCTGGCCTATAAAATGGGCGAGCTCAAAATCCGTGAGCTACGGACCAAAGCGACTGAAACTTTAGGCACGAAATTTGACCTGCGCGAATTTCATGATGTTGTCCTCGGCCAGGGCGCAGTGCCGCTCGATATGCTGGAGGCCCAGGTAAATCGCTGGATCGAAGAGAAGAAATAGAATGAGTATTTTTCACAAATCATTGGCGATCGCTAGCCTTGCAATCGCTACGCCTTCTCTTGCACAGACCACTCCTGAGACCATAGCCAATACTGTATTGGCAGACCTCAAGGCCGGTGATGCAACCAATGTCGTGGAAAACATTTTGGCAAAAGCGCCCTTGATATCAACGGGACCTGCCGAAAAGACCAATTTGATCAATACCCTCAACACGCTTTTCTCCAGCTATGGACGGGTCGAGGGGTGGGAGCTGGTCGGTTCGCGCCATGCTTCGAACCGGTATGTCGAGCATAGCTATATCGTCTTTCAAGAAAAATACGCTATGTCCTTAGAGCTTAAATTCTATCAAGGAAAAGAGGGCTGGAACCTGACCGCATTCAACTTTAACGACAAACTGGACAAACCAATTGAAGCTCAGTTTATGGAAGACTTGGAAAAGTCCCTGGAAAGCCTAGCCGCTAAAAACTAACAAACAGCCTATTGGCCTTCGTCATCCACAGGAACAGGCGGCGGCGTTTCATCGGCACCGGGTGGTGCAGCCAGATCGTTATCCGCTCGAGTACCGGCTTCCTGCTTTTCCAGAGCCGCGGCGTCCTGTGCTTCCAGCCGCGCGCGCGCTTCCGCGGCTCCGGCTTCACGTGCTTCACGTTGTGCTTCAATCTCGCGCAACCGCTCCTCGACCGCTTCGGCTTCGCTATCAATCCGGGCCAGCCGCTTCTGACGTTCCTCTTCGATCAACCGACCCCAATTGACGGTGTCATCCTGCCCTTTTTCAGCATAGGCCTGACGCAGCAACCGCTGCGTACAACCGGTGAAACCACCAGCTCCGGTAGGCGAGCAGCTTTGCGTGCCGTCTTTGCCGACATATTCATAGGCCCGTACACGCTGTGACCAGGCTTCGTTTTTGGCATCATTGGGATTGTCGCGAAGTGTTTCGGGAATCCGGTAACGTTCTGATTCATCTTTGCGAGCGCAAACAACTATTTCGCCGTCGGTGCTTTGCGGGCAAGGGTCATCACCATAGATGACCAGTTGATTGACCCGATCGCCGCCAGCATCCTGCGCCATGGCGGCTGGTGTCAACATCACACCTGCAAACAGCAGGGGTGCCGAAAATGAAGCTAATTTTATCATATTCATCCTTTGCCAGCGACTGAATGAACCCGTGCTGAAGGGCGATAATCCAGTCAGAACCGTTTTGAAAGCCCGATCGCGACCTTACACCCCAACCGAATGGCAGCGCTTAGTACGGGATAGCCAGGGGTATCTTCAGCGCCTGCCTCAATCGCTGTCTGCTTATGCTCCAGTTCCTCTTCGCGAAACTCCGCAATCTTACTGAGCAATTCCGGATCGTTTTCCGATTCCAGCTGCTCCATCTGTTCCTGGTAATGCAGGTCAATTTCCGTCTCAACCGCGGCGGTACAAGCCATAGCGGCGCGCGGTCCCATAATCGCAGTACCTGCACCAAGTGCATAACCCGCCACTTTCCAGAAGGGTTGCAGCACGGTTGGCCGGACGTTGCGTTCAACAATCATTTGGTCAAATGCATCCAGATGCCGCTGTTCCTGCTCTGCCATATGGTGGATTGCACTGCTGTCCGGCGCGTCATCCCCCATCACAGCAAGCTGGCCCTTGTAAATCTGCGCCGCACCATATTCACCGGCCTGATTTACCCGGATCATCGAGGCGATATCCGGTTTTGCTTTTCCCAATGTCTCAGCCATTGCGTGTCCTTTCAGGCCCCGTCTTTCCGGCCCATTGCCATCAACACCAAGATGAGCATCGCGCCGCCAACAGACAAGAGGAAATTATATCCGGCCAGAGAAATTCCAAACAGGGACCATGGCGCAACATCACAGCGCACCAACGGCGCGTTCATGATCGAATCGAGCATATCACCGCCAGCTGGGACGTTGGTTGCGCAGGACGTGATCCCTTCCCACCAGCCATATTCAACTCCGGCGTGGAAACCACCAATCAAGCCGCTGGTCAAAATACCCATAGCGGCCAAAAGCAGGAGCAACAAGGAAGCCGTCTGCTTGCGCAAAAGCAGTGCACCCATTGCAAAAATTATCGCCGCGAGATGCGGCCAACGCTGCCACATGCACATTTCGCAAGGATAAAGGCCAAAGCCATATTCGCTGATCAAAGCCCCACCGAGCAAAGATGACGGGATGATCAAAGACAGCCATAAGGCTGCACGGGAAAGGGCCATATCTGGCTTCCTAGTTTTTAGCAGTTACCGGTTTCGCAGGCTTTTTTGCCGCAGCTTTGTTCATAGCTACTTTCAGACCTTCTGGCCCCAAACGACCAATGGTTTGCAAAGCATAATGCAGCTGAAAATCTTCGATGCCTTCTTTTTCCAGCTCTTCGGCCGTTTGCGTGAAACGCGGATCATCCTTGGCGTCTTCTTCCAACACGTCATCTTCCAGCTTCACTTCGTTGATAAGATGCCTGCGCAAATCGGATTCGCGGAAACGCGGACGGGTTTTGTAATCAGGATCCGATAATTGCGGAACCATGATATCCGGTTCAATTCCGCCTTCCTGCACCGATTTGCCAGACGGTGTGTAATAACGCGCCGTGGTCAGCCGCAGAGCAGAGGTATTGGAGAGCGGCAGCAATGTCTGCACCGATCCCTTACCAAAGCTGCGTTCACCCATGACCAGACCGCGATGATGGTCCTGCAAGGCGCCGGCAACAATCTCCGAAGCCGAGGCGGAACCCGCATCGATCAGGACGATAACCGGCAAGCCATTGGCCGCATCACCACTTTTCGCAAAATAGCGTTCAATGTCAGATTTTCCGCGACCGCGCTGCGACACAATTTCTCCGCGCGACAGGAACACGTCAGATACGTTGACTGCTTCATCAAGCAGGCCGCCGGGATTGGAGCGCATGTCGAGAACATAGCCCAATGGTTTTTTTCCAAGCGCCTTGTCGATACCGACAATGGCCGCTTTCACATCCGCACCGGTATCGTTTGAGAAGCTGTTAATACTGATCACACCAACCTTGTCTTTGACTTCCCAGGTGACAGGTTTCAGGTCAATAACCGCACGGTTCATGGAAACGTCAAACGGTTTGTCCCGGCCGGGGCGTACAATTGTCAATTCGATAGGAGAACCCGGTTTACCGCGCATCTCCTCAACCGCTTCATCAAGCGATCCGCCGTAGATCAGCGCTCCGTTAATGTGGGTAATATAGTCGCCAGCCTTCACACCGGCTTTGTCCGCTGGTGTGTCCTTGAACGGTGCGATCACTTTGACAGCACCATCTTCCATCGTAACGGAAAGGCCTAGACCGCCATAATTACCGTCTGTCTGCGTCCGCAGGTTTTCAAAATCACGCGCATCCAAAAAACTGCTGTGCGGATCAAGGCTGCCGAGCATGCCGTTAATCGCGCCCTTGATCAGGTCCGCATCATCCACCTGATCGACATAATCCGTCCGAACCCGGTCAAACACGCTCATAAACTGTTCCATCTCGCGATAGGTATTCGCATCGACAGCAGAAATGGCAGACGTGGTTGCGGGCAACAGCGCGACGGTCAGAACCAGAGCGGTTGCTTGCAGAAAGGGCTTTTTCATAGTCAAAATCCTGTGAGTCTTGATATGCCTTAAATATAGGCCTGAAAATGCGGTAATGCCAAGGACCTTAACCAACTATGACGTTAATCATCGACGAACGTCATTTTACTGGCCATTTCATCCCACAAGAGCGGCAATATCGATCGGACGCCCATTGCGCCGCAGTTCCACGGTCACTTCGGGGTCATTTTGGCCTGATCGGCCAATTGGAGCTCCTTGAACCACTTCATCACCCACGGTTGCACTGGTCGTCGCCATATTGGTGATCAGGCTGGTCCATTTCTCGTCATGTTCGATGATAAGGATATTCCCGTAGTCGCGATAGCGCCCGGCAAAAGCGACCCGCCCCGCCGCCGGTGCGACTATCTGAGCCCCTGGATCTACCGCTATGGTCAGACCGCGGGAACGATAACCGCTATCTGATATCTCACCCAAACCCGTTACGATATCGCCAACAACCGGCAACCGATAGGCGTTTGCAACGTCGGCCGGACGCGCCCGGTTGCGGACAGGACCATCGCCATTCTGGTTGGGACGCAACAGCGGACCATCCAGCCGGGACAGCGATTCGCGAACAGCGCCGCTTTCGCGAATTTGATCCATCAGGTCGAGTATATCCCTTGCTTCTTCGCCCAAGGCCAGAGCGCGATCCTGTTCCAGACCGGCATCATCCGAAAATTGCCGGGCCTCAATCCGTTCATTGGCTTGCAAACCGGCCAGCTGTTTACGCCGCTGTGCCAGGCGTTGCTGGCTTTCATTCAGCGAAGCTATTGCCCGGGCAGACTGCGCTCGCAACTTTTCGCCCTGCTGCACTTCGCGGCGCAAATTGGCGGTACGCTGTTCGATCTCAGGAACCACTGTCGACATGATGGAGCGGATGTAGATGAGTTCATCGAGTGACCGCGGTTCGACCAAAGCCAGCGCGGTGGGTTTACGCGTCATCATCTGCAGTGCGGCGGTCAGTCGCACCACCGGCCCCTGTTTCTCGGCCAACCGGGCGCGCTGACGCTGCTGCAAGCGTTCAACAATCGCAATGCGGGACCGTGCCGCACGGATATCGGCTTCCGCGGCCTGTATGCGCGCGGCGAGCGCGGCCGCTTCGATACCGATTCGGTCTGCTTCATTGGTTGACGCCTCCGCCTGACGGCGCAAAGCATCGCTGCGTTGACGGGCCTTATCCGATTGTTCGCGAGCGGAAACCAGCGATCGCTGTTGTTCTTCCAGTGACGGTCCGGGGGTTTGAGCAGTCAGAGTCCCTGCAAAAAAAGCACCGATGGCGGCCAGACCGAGCAGCAGAAAAAGCCAGCGCAGCACTCCTTAGCCCTCTCGATGATAAGGATGGTTGGCGATGATTGCAGTCGCCCGAAACAGCTGCTCGGCCAGCATGGCTCTGGCCATCAGATGCGGCCAGGTCGCTTTGCCAAAGGAGAAGAAATGGTCGGCGCTGCTGCGCTCTTCTTCAGTCAAACCGTCCGCCGCTCCGATAAGGAAGCGCGCCTCGCGCACCCCATTGTCGCGCCAGCTATTCAGAACCTTTGCAAAGGCCTTGCTGGTCCAGTTCTCTCCGGTTTCATCAAGTGCGATGATTTTCGTCTGATCGCTCATTTTCGGAGTTTTCCCGCCCTGCTCAGGCAGTTCACTCAACTTCACATCCCAGCTGATCCGCTTGACATAACGCTCCACCAGCTCCTGTTCGGGACTGCGGCCGATTTTTCCGCGAGCGACGATATGGAGCCTCATGTTTGAAAACCGCCCTTTTTAGACTTCCGCGGCCTCAGCTTCTGGTGCATCTTCTTCACCCACTGCCCACATACGCTCCAGATTATAGAAACTGCGCACTTCGGGACGGAAGAGATGAACAATCACATCACCCGCATCAATCAACACCCAGTCGGCATTGGCGAGGCCCTCAATACGTGCCTCTCCGCCAGCTTGCTTGATGCGCTCCACCAGTTTTTGGGCCATTGATGCGACCTGCCGGGTCGAACGCCCTTCAGCAATCACCATATGATCGGCAATATTGCTTTTGCCCTCAAGTCCGATCGTCACAATATCCTGTGCCTGATCATCGTCGAGCGATTTCATCACGAGAGCATAAAGGGCATCTGATTCGGCTTTTCCTTCTTTGGAATCAACGGATTTCAGTGCTTTGCTTTTCGATTTCGTCAATTCAAATCCTATCAATCTGTTTGGCAAATCAATTTACGCGTCACAGCGTCGCGAACGCAGTGATTTGCATATTGCCGGTGCCAATGGGGCCGGGCCATCCGGATCGCGGTGGCCGAGCGGGGGTCGGGACGATAGCGCAAAAATGTCAGCGCTGGCGTACTCCATTCAGTCCAGTTCATACGCTGGCTCGCGGGCCGGACGGAGCGCCGGAGCCATGCCATTGCGGGTGCCGCAAGAGCATCATCATTATAGCCGTGCCGCGCAATAACTGCAATCGGCAATAAACGGGCTATTTTCCGCCAGTCTTTCCAGCGGTGAAATTGCGCCAGATTGTCGGCTCCCATGATCCAAACAAATTGCCGTTTCGGATAGCGGTGAACCAACGCACGAAGAGTATCATAAGTGTATCGGGTGCCAAGCATCTGTTCGATAGCCGTTGGCTTAATGGCACTACGTCTCGCCATTTTTCGGGCCGATGCCAACCGCGCACCAAGCGGCGCCATGTCTGTGGAACCTTCTTTCAGCGGATTACCGGGCGATACCAACCACCAAAGTTCGTCGAGCGCCAGTTCCTCCATCGCAAACAGGCTGATCGAGCGATGCGCACCATGGGCAGGGTTAAAGGAACCGCCCAGAAGGCCTGTGGTTTTCATGACAGGGATGACCAGCTTTTCCAGATACCCACCGCATAGAAAAGTCCATAGATCAGTACAATCAGCGAACTCCAAACGGCGAAACTATTGATCTTCTCGGGGACAAATAAAGCCATAGGGAATATTATTAGGCCGCGTGCCAGATAGACCACGCTTATGACAACCAAACCGGTTCGCAGCAGCGGTGGCTTCCAAACGAGTCCAGCTCCGGCGAATGCAAACCAAGCCCAAATCGCTATAATCGATGCAATTCCCATGGTTATCAGGACCGGATAAAGCGATCCTCTTTCCGCCAATTGAGCCATGTCTTCGCCCGCACCGAAAAATCGATACCAATCCGGGCCACCAATAATCACGCCAACATGAAGAAGGCTGGCAATCAGGCTCAATATCCCGCCGACAACGAGTAGCTTTTGTCCGAAGTCCAATGTCGCAAACATCAAGGCCGTATCTGCCCCGTTCCGCGTACGACCCATTTATAGGTGGTCAGTCCTTCCAGCGCGACAGGGCCGCGGGCGTGCAGGCGTCCTGTGGAAATGCCGATCTCTGCGCCGAGCCCGAATTCTCCGCCATCGGCAAATTGGCTCGAGGCATTCCACATCACAATTGCGCTATCTGCGCGCTGAATGAACTGATCGGCCAATGCCTCATCTTCCGTCACAACCACGTCAGTATGATGAGAGCCATGTTCTGCGATATGGGCCAGCGCTTCATCCAGTCCGCCGACCATCCGTACAGACACTATAGGTGCCAGATATTCCGTATCCCAGTCTTGGGCATCCGCAGATACAGTGCGCGGATCAAGTTCCATGATCGCATCGTCGCCGCGTATTTCGCATCCTTCGTCAAGCAGCGCTCTTAACAATGGCCCGGGAGCGGGATAGTCCTGATCGATCAGCAATGTTTCCATCGCTCCGCAAACCCCGGTGCGGCGCATCTTGGCGTTGACCGCGATGGCAATCGCTTTGTCCTGGTCGGCCGCCTTGCCGATATAAGTGTGACAAATGCCATCGAGGTGCGCCAGGACTGGCACGCGAGCCTCTTCCTGCACTCGCGCCACGAGAGATTTGCCACCGCGCGGAATGATGATGTCAATGAGGCCAGAGGCTTTCAGCATCGCCCCAACGGCTGCGCGGTCGGTCGTTTGGACCAGCTGGATGGCATCTTCTGGCAACCCTGCTTCCACCAAACCTGCAACCATTGCCTTGTGAATTGCCCGATTGCTTTCAATCGCCTCTGATCCGCCGCGCAGGATGACGGCATTGCCCGATCGCAGCCCCAAAGCCGCTGCGTCTGCCGTCACATTGGGGCGGCTTTCGTAGATGATACCGATGACGCCAAGCGGTACCCGCACCCGCTCCATGATCAGGCCGTTAGGCCGCTCATTTCGGTCAATAACTGCTCCGACAGGATCGGGCAGTGCCGCGACCTCCTCCACTGCCGACGCAATGGCGTCAAGCCGCTCTTCATTGATCATAAGTCGATCGAGCATGGCGTCATTCAAACCGTTTGCGCGACCGTTATCCATATCCTGAATATTAGCGGCCAAAATCTCGGATTGATGGGCGTGTAATTGCGCTGCCGCCGCGGTTAAAGCCCGCGCTTTCTGCGCGCTTGCCACGCCGGATAGGACCGCAAAAGCGGCACGTGCGCGCTGACCCATATCGGTCATAAGTTGCTGATGGTCACTCATCCGCATCTGCTAGCATGGCTATTGCTTTCCGATAAGCAAAAATCAGAATCAATCTGACGTCAAAATAAGTCACCATGAAAGTGACAAATCGCACAAACGAATCGAAAAAATCCATTACTGTCGGTTAATTTTACATTAATTTCGCAGCTCACCGCATCCCTGTTTCGACTCGTCACGAGTCGTGTGAAGAGGATTCGCCCCGTTAACGACCCTCTGCTAACCGCTGATCGGGGATTAGTAAGAGTAATTTCGGGTCATGCAAAATCACAAAACCAAGGGAGGGCTTTTGGCCCGGCTGGATCATTTGTTTACCGATCGCGAGTTTTTCATGCGAGCGAACGGACAGGTCCGGTTCCTTACAATTTCAGGGACGCTCCAAAAACGTGTCGCTATAACCGCAGCCTCAGTCATTGGCCTTTGGCTGTTGATCACTTTGGCGATGACGGTCAATCAACTGACCGTGACCAGCGAGCGGATGGCGCTGGCGGAAAAAGAAGCCGCCGTAAACAGCAGCGAAAATCGGGTTGCCGCATATAAGGAATCGATCGACGGCGTGGCCAAAGACCTGATCCAGCGGCAGGATGCGATGGAGCAGATAACCCAGCAATTTATTGGCGAAGAAACGGCTGCAGAAAGCCAAAGCCTGACCGAGACGGAAAAAGAACTCTCCGAAAATACCAAGAAAATCAGCGCCGCTTTTCCAGAAGCCGCTGAACTGGCCCGGCTTGAAGCCCGGCAAATTGCTTTTGCCCACAAACTAACGCGTGCCGCCATGAAGCGCACCGCGCGCGCCGAAGCAGCGATTCGCGAATTTGGGCTTAATCCTGCAACCCTCTCGGCCACATCCAATGAAGCAGTCGGTGGTCCGCTGATTCCGTTTTTTGCCGATGGCGAAAAAGAACTGCATCCTACGCTGGAGCGATTAAACAACGCCTTGCTGCGAATGGATCAGCTGGAACGGACATTGCTGACCATACCTTCGGCCATGCCAGCAGATATTACCATGATGTCCAGCAACTACGGTTATCGCCGCGATCCATTTACCGGTGGCGGCGCGATGCATAATGGCATTGATTTTAAGGGACCTTATGGCCAGCCGATATTATCTGCGGCACGAGGCACGGTTAGCTATGCCGGATGGAAATCCGGCTATGGCAAAACGGTGGAAATTACGCATGGCAACGGCCTGATGACGCGCTATGCACATCTTTCCAAAGTTCATGTGACCACTGGTCAAAAAGTGAAACAAGGATTACAAGTGGGGGCTATGGGAAGCACTGGGCGATCAACTGGCACACATCTTCATTTTGAAGTGCGGCTGAACGGCAAAGCAGTGAACCCCCGACCATTTCTGGAGGCTAATACAGATGTTCTCAAAATCCAAGCCGTCGCAAGACAGCGAACCAACGCACCAAAGAAGCGTGCCGAAAAGTCAGGCTCCAGCCGTGGCTAGAAGCAGTGCAAGCAACGGATCAAGCTTCTCCATCATCGGAGACGGCATTGTAATTACCGGCAATATTGAAGCCAAGGTCGATTTGCATATTGACGGCGAGGTCATTGGCGACATCAGATGCCTGTCTCTGGTCCAAGGCCCGTCGAGCAAAATTCAAGGCGCAATTGTCGCGCAGAATGCCAGCCTGTCTGGTTCAGTCGAAGGCTCGATTGAAGCCGGCGATCTGGTAATCAGCTCCAGCGCTCGTATTGGCGGTGATGTGTCTTATGAAAATGTCACCATTGAACAAGGCGGTCATGTCGATGGCAAATTCAAACATAAGAGCGCCAAATCGCCAAACCTTGCCAAGACAACCGTGGACATGGCGAAAAAGTCGCCACCATTGGAGCTGACTTCGGACGACAAGGCCGCTTAAGAAAACAGCTTCTCTTGTGAACTTTGCAAAGCGCATGATGTCCTGCCGGCCATTATGCGCTTTTTGCATTTGATCAAATCTGGCGCGCAGCCTTTAGGAAAGCGGCGGGTCACACGCATGCCACCACTGTCTAGCTAACCGGTGCTTGCCGACGATAGCTGAGGGCTTCTGCAACATGGATCCGCTGGATCTGTTTGGCGTCCGCCAGATCAGCTATCGTTCTGGACACGCGAAGGACCCGGGTATAACTGCGGGCGGATAGCCGCATGACTTCTGCAGCCTGTGCCAGCAACTGCCGCCCTGCCTCATCCGGTGTCGCATGTTTTTCCAGCGCATCGCCGTCAATTTCAGCGTTGGTCCGGGCATCGAGAGCAGTATAGCGCTCACTCTGCACGCGCCGCGCCTTGGTCACTCTGGCCGCGACCGCAGCCGAGCCTTCGGCAGGGGCCGGCATCGTAAGGTCGGCCGCTGACAAGGCTTCCACCTCAATGTGCAAATCGATTCGGTCGAGCAGGGGTCCGGAAACTTTGGCCTGATAATCAGCTGCACATTTCGGCGCGCGTGAACAGGCAAGGCTCGCATCGCCAAGATGCCCGCAGCGGCACGGATTCATCGCCGCCACCATCTGCACACGTGCTGGAAAAGTAACATGGGCGTTCGCCCGCGCTACGCTCACCTCTCCGGTTTCAAGCGGTTGGCGCAGCGAATCCAGCACGGCGCGTTGGAATTCCGGCAGTTCATCCAGAAACAATACGCCTAAATGAGCGAGGCTGACCTCGCCGGGACGCACTTTCAGGCCGCCACCAACCAGAGCCGCCATCGAAGCAGAATGATGGGGATTTCGATAGGGTCGGGTCCGGCTCATCTGGCCGCCCTCCAAAGTACCCGCCACACTGGCCACCATTGAAACTTCAAGGGCTTCGGCGGGTGACAAGGGCGGCAAGATGCCAGGCAAGCAGGACGCAAGTAAGGATTTGCCCGAGCCTGGCGGACCGTTCATCAACAAATTATGTCCGCCCGCGGCCGCAATTTCTAGCGCGCGTTTGGCGGTTTCCTGACCCTTCACGTCTTTCAGATCCAGTCCTTGATCTGGCTCCGGTACGGTTCCAGCTTCGGGCGGTGTGAGCACCGACTGGCCTTTGAAATGATTGAGCAAAGCGAGCAGATCTTTCGGTGCCAATATTTCGACGTCGCCAGCCCAGGCCGCCTCCGCCCCCTGCAATGCGGTACATATCAGTCCCAAATTCTCGCTTGATGCATGTAAAGCTGCGAGCAGAACACCGGGCGTGGCTGCCAGCCGCCCGTCCAGAGACAATTCCCCCACCACCACATAACTGGCCAAAGTCTCTGCATCGATAATGCCCATCGCACCAAGCAAAGCCAGAGCAATGGGCAAATCATAATGCGAACCCTCCTTGGGCAAATCCGCAGGTGACAGATTAATCGTGATCCGTTTAGGCGGCAGTGACAAACCCAGCGCCGCTATCGCTGCCCGCACCCGCTCCCGGCTTTCGGCCACGGCTTTGTCAGGCAGTCCAACGATATTGAAAGCCGGCACGCCCGGGGCAACCTGGCACTGGACCTCGACCCCGCGTGCTTCCAGGCCCAAATAGGCGACAGTGGAAACCAGTGCTACCATATAATGCCTTATTGCCCTGTTACTGGCGCAACTGTGGCAAGGCGTATCCAAAGAGTCGAGCAAGACCAGAGGCTTGGCCGGAACCGTCAACAATCCCGACCCACACCTATTTCTGCGTCAGCTGCTGGTTAATCATACGCAAACCAATCGCTTCCACTGTTTATCAAGCGCCTTTGGACAAAAGCGGCCAATGCAACGGGGAATGAACCAACCAGCCCGCGAAAATCTGGGCATGCCTGATCATGGCAACGATCATGGTTTGAACGGGAATTTCGGCCTCGGACTCTGGGTCACTCTATTTGCCTTTTTCGCGCTGTTTCTATTGCCGGCCGAACAGGCACGGGCGTCCGGTTCCAGCTATACAGTCATCGAGACCTTTGAGACATTCGAATATGATCTCGTCGAACCGGAACATCAGAGCGGCTGGTCCAGCGCTCTCGCACAGGAAAGCTATGGGCCTTTTAGGGTGATATCGGAAGATACGGCAGAAATGTCGGGCACCGTGGACAGCTATTCGCCGGCCCTGTTTCAGCAGATGCTCCAACAACATCCCGGTATCAAACATATCGTAATGATCGACTGTGACGGATCCATTGATGAAGATGCCAATCTGAGCCTCGCCCGGCAAATTCGCCATGCCGGGATCAGCACACATGTGCCTGCGCGTGGTTCCGTGCGCTCAGGTGCGGTTGAGCTGTTTCTCGCCGGTGTACGGCATACTGCCGACAAAGGTGCGGAATTTATTGTCCATAGCTGGATTGATGAAGACGGGCGGGAAGCCAATGACTATCCACCCAATGATCCGGTACATGCCGAATATCTGCGCTACTATGCCGAAATGGGTATTCCCGCTGACAAGGCCCGTGCCTTTTATGCACTGACCAACAGCGTTCCTTTTGCCCAGCAGCTCACACTGTCCCGCAACGACCTAGTCCGCTTCCAGCTGTTACACTGAGGGCGACACCCATATCTATATCGACAAGTGTAAGTTACGGGTTCGGGGATTCTGCTCCGTCTCTCATTCATGCTATATGCATAAAATAGAATGATAATCGACCAAGAGCGTGATTTCTTCGACAGTGCGGCTTGCGGGTCATACCGCGATGCATCACATAGAGCGCATGAAAGTGGATATGGACGAGAAACTGAGAAAAAAAAGGTGGAGATACACATCGGGATCGCGTTTTGCGCTGTCGATGCTCGGCTTTGCGCTAATGCTGTTGTCCCCTATCGTCGGCGCTATTCCCGGGCCCGGTTTCATTATCATGTTCCCGATCGGACTGGCTCTTGTGCTGCAAAATTCACGCTGGGCGAAGAAACGCTACGTCGATTTCAAGCAGCGTTTTCCGAAATATGGTCAATGGACCGACTGGGCCATGCGCCGCAAACGGCACAAGAAGCTGCCGGATGATTTTGAACTGCCGATATTTGGTAAGGTAAAAACCAAGTCAGAAAGCTGATCTTTTTGTGCCACTTTTTTTAAGCGAACCTCGGGCTAACGCTTGACTTTCTGCGGCTGCGCACTTATCCGCAGCGTCAACAAGGTGGCCGCAGCTTTTAGCGGCCTTTTTTATCGAAATTTTAGACGTAGGATAAACGCGATGAAGCGCACATTTCAACCGAGCCGCCTGGTCCGCAAACGGCGCCATGGTTTCCGTGCCCGCAAGGCAACTGTTGGAGGCCGCAAAGTGTTGGCTGCCCGCCGTTCGCGTGGCCGCAAGAAGCTCTCTGCCTAAGGCACCTGCTCCTGCAGATAATCGGGTGATGCGGTGACCGATCCGCAGCCTCAACTTACCAAGAAGAAACGACCCGTTCGCGATATCCAAGTGATTCGCCCAGAGGTCATCAAGCGGCGCCCGGATTTTCTTGCGGCGAATCGCGGCAAGCGATTCGTGACGCCGAGTTTCGTGCTGCTGGCATATAAGCGCCCGGAAGATCATCCCGTCGTTTCGGAAACTATTCGCTACGGCATCACCGTAACAAAAAAAATCGGCAACGCGGTGGCCCGCAACCGGATGAAGCGCCGATTTCGCGCGCTTTTGGCAGAAACACTCCCTCAATATGGTATAGTCGGAGCGGATCATATCATGATTGGCCGTAAGGAAAATGAGGAACGAGATTTCATCGCGATGAAAGCAGACCTTGAAAAAGCACTGAAACATCTCGCGAAAAAGCTCTGAAAGCCATGATAAAAGCCGTTTTCATCTTCTTCGTACGCTGCTGGCAATGGGGCCCTTCACGCATTTTGCCGCCGACCTGCCGGTACAGCCCGACCTGTTCAGCCTATGCGATCGAAGCGATCGAAAAACACGGTGCAATTAAGGGTAGCTGGCTGGGCGCGAAACGGCTATTGCGCTGTCATCCGTGGGGGGGCTCTGGTTATGACCCGGTTCCCTGAACCCAATATTATATCGAGCTGATTGAATAGGACAGGCACCAGTCTTACTTGGTGTAAAACCGATCTTTAAGACCAGAGTTTAGGAAAAATAGTGGACGACAAGCGTAATATCATCATGGCGGTCTTGCTAACCGGCATCATTCTGTTTGGCTGGCCAGTCCTGATGGAAACATTTTTCCCGGACATGGTGAACAAAAATGAAGCGGTCGAGCAATCCGAACAGGCGGCTTCCGATTCAGAAGGCATCACGCAGGCTGATGGCTCCGCTCCCGGTGTTTCAACCACTCCCGGTTCCGCTGCTATTGGGGCAGATGCCGCCGCCGGCACGATCCGCAAGCTGCCAATCGTTCTCGCCGAAAACCCGCGTGTCGCGATTGAAACGCCACGCCTCAAAGGCTCAATCAATCTGCGGGGTGCGCGGTTCGATGATCTGACGCTGACCGATCATACGACAGAATTGGACAAGGACAGCCCACCAGTGCGTCTATTCTCTCCATCCGGAACCAAAGACGCCTATTTCAGCCGCTTTGGCTGGGCCGGGGACGGCGTGACTTTGCCGGACGACAAAACGGTTTGGACGGCGGATCAGGAAAAACTGACCCCTGAAACTCCGGTGACGCTCAGCTGGGACAATGAGACCGGACAGACGTTTGCGATCACATTTTCTATTGATGAGAACTACTTGGTCACGGCGGAACAAAGCGCCACCAATCGCGGCGAAAATACCATTGCGCTGAATCCTTTCGGCATTATCAGCCGGGTGCGTGACCTTGACAATGTACCGCCGGGCGAAGCGGACAGCTGGACCATCCATATCGGCCCGATGGGTGTCTTTGACGGCACGGCCAATTTCGACACAGATTATGAAGATGTTGATGAAGCAGGCGCCAATGGGATCGCCGCGAATGCGACCAAGGGCTGGATCGGTTTTACCGACAAATATTGGCTCGGCGCGCTGATCCCGGTCAGCAATACCAAGGTGGAAGCAAAATTCCGCGCCGGTAGCGGTGACATCTATCAGGCCCAGATCGCGCGCGAAAATGCGCAAGTCATTGCCCCTGGCAAGGTGTTGACGACCACCACCCGTCTATTCGCTGGTGCCAAGGAGACGGCGCTGCTCGACACCTATAAAGAACAATATGACATCACCCTGCTCGACCGTGCAGTAGACTGGGGCTGGTTCTACTGGTTCGAAAAGCCGCTTTTCTATCTGCTGAACTGGCTGTTTGAATTTTCCGGCAATTTTGGTGTTGCGATCATCCTGATGACCTTTGTCGTGCGCGGAATCATGTTCCCGATTGCGCAAAAGCAATTCGCTTCCATGGCCCAGATGCGCGCCGTGCAGCCGAAGATGAAGAAAATTCAGGAAAAATATAAAGAAGACAAGCAGAAGCAGCAGCAGGAGATCATGAAGCTGTACAAGGATGAGAAGGTCAATCCGCTTGCGGGGTGCTTGCCCATCTTCCTGCAAATCCCAATCTTCTTTGCGCTCTACAAGGTGCTGATGCTTTCCATCGAAATGCGCCATCAGCCGTTTACGCTTTGGATCAAGGATTTGTCTGCGCCCGACCCGCTGACGCCGGTCAATCTGTTCGGCCTGATCCCGTTTGACCCGCCCAGCTTCCTTGCTGTCGGTATCCTGCCAATTCTGATGGGCATTACGATGCACTATCAGTTCAAGCTGAACCCTCAGCAAATGGATCCAATGCAGCAACAGATTTTCGGCCTGATGCCGTGGATCCTGGTCTTCATCATGGCGCCTTTTGCGGCCGGCTTGCAGCTCTATTGGACAGTGTCCAACGTCCTCACCATTGCACAGCAAAAATGGCTCTATTCGCGCCATCCACAGCTGAAAGAGCAAATGGCCAAGGATGCTGAAGAAAAAGCCAAGAAAGCTGCGGAAGAAAAAGCGGGCGCATGACCCCGATTCATCCGAAAATTTTCTCCGGACCG
Source organism: uncultured Sphingomonadaceae bacterium (assembly GCA_947493955.1). Taxonomy (GTDB): domain Bacteria; phylum Pseudomonadota; class Alphaproteobacteria; order Sphingomonadales; family Sphingomonadaceae; genus Parasphingorhabdus. Next base: position 646,168 of record CANLSQ010000002.1, on the reverse strand, counting down.
ATTTCTTTCCTGAAATCGGCACCGCAGCTGCAGTTTTTGCCGGATCCGACGGTCCCGGAAATTGCCTTTGCGGGCCGATCCAATGTGGGCAAGTCATCGCTGATCAATGCGCTGACCGGCCGCAACGGGCTTGCGCGGACATCCAATACGCCAGGCCGGACACAGGAATTGAACTTCTTCGATATCGGCGATCCGCTCATCTTCCGGATTTGTGATATGCCTGGCTATGGTTTTGCCAAGGCGCCACCGAAAGTGGTTCAAAAATGGCGCTACCTGATCAACGATTATCTGCGCGGGCGGCAAGTGCTCAAGCGGACTTTTGTGCTGATCGACAGCCGTCACGGGATCAAGAACACCGATGAAGATGTGCTGGATATGCTCGACAAGGCAGCCGTCAGCTACCGGATTGTTATGACCAAGGCGGACAAGGTGAAAACAGCTGCGCTGGAAGCGACCAAGGCAAAGGTCATGGCAGAAGCGAAGAAACATCCCGCCGCGCATCCCGATCTGATCGTTACCTCTTCAGAGAAAAAGCAGGGCATTGATGAGCTGCGTTTGGCTGTCCTGGAAGCCGTTCAGATATAAGTTCAGATATCAGTTGGCGTAACTTTCCTCATCGCCATCACGAATATCAGGATATAAGATTCCCGCTTTCGCTTGCATGATGAGTGAGTTAGGTATGTGTCTATGAAACTGATAATCGGAAACAAAGCCTATTCCAGCTGGTCCATGCGCGGATGGCTCGCCTGCAAACAATCCGGCCTCTCTTTTGAAGAGCTCACCGTTCCTCTCTATGGAGAGGATTGGGATGATGTGCGGGAGACCGAAAATTTTGCACCATCAGGCGGAAAAGTACCGATCCTGTGGGATGGCGAAAGCGTGATCTGGGACAGTCTGGCGATTATCGACTGGCTGGCCGACAAGACCCATCGCGACCGTTTCTGGCCCAAGGACGAAACCGCCCGCGGCATGGCCCGGTCGATGGCCGCCGAAATGCACAGCGGCTTCATGGCTCTGCGCAAGCAATGCCCGATGAACACACGCAAACGCTATGAAGGGCTTCAATTCACGCCAGAGGTCATTCAGGACGCCGCCCGCATCATGCAGCTATGGGCGCAGGCGCGGGCGCGCTTTGGTCGCGGCGGCCCGTTTCTATTTGGCACTTTTGGCGCTGTCGATATCATGTACGCGCCGATCGTATCGCGTTTCCAGACCTATGGTGTTCAGGTTCCCGGCTTTGCCGCATCCTATATGGACACCATATTGGGCCATGACTGGATGGTGGAATGGATGGAGGCTGCCGAGGAAGAACCTTGGGTGATCGAACATTTTGATACGCCAGAAGCTGCAAAAGGCTGAACCACAAGCATGAGTGACAATAGCGCCCTAGAACTGGCCAAGCGCCTGATCGCCTGTCCGAGTATCACGCCGGCAACCGGGCCCGTGTTTGACGAAATGGAAGCGATGCTAAAACCGCTTGGTTTTGAAGTGTCGCGCTTTATTGCCGGCGACAGGCCAGAAGATGGAGGTCTGGGCGGCGCGGTCGAAAATCTCTTCGCGATTCGCAAGGGACCGGAAGGATCACGCCATTTTGCTTTTGCCGGACATCTGGACGTAGTGCCTCCCGGTGAAGGTTGGGGCACTGATCCGTTTGTTCCCGAGGTCAAAGGCGATTTGCTTCACGGGCGCGGGGCAGTGGATATGAAAGGCAGCATAGCCTCCTTTGTGAGCGCGCTTCACGATTTGCCGAACGACTTGGGTACGATCAGCCTGATCATCACCGGTGACGAAGAAGGACCGGCGCGTTTTGGTACAGTTGCCCTGATGGACCTGATGGCCGAGCGCGGCATTACGCCCGATCTTTGCCTTGTAGGTGAGCCGACATCGGTGAACCGGCTGGGCGACATGATGAAGATCGGACGGCGCGGTTCGGTCAATATGTGGATTACCGTCAACGGCACTCAGGGTCATGTTGCCTATCCCCATCTTGCTGACAATCCGATTACCAAGCTGGGCAAGATCCTGAGCGAAATAGATGCGGTCCAGCTCGATGAAGGTACCGACTGGTTTCAGCCCAGTAACATCGAATTTACCGATATTCATGTCGGCAATCCGGCGCATAACGTGATCCCCGCCAAAGCCGAAGGACGCCTTTCGATCCGGTTTAATGATCAGCATAGCGGCGACAGCCTGAGTGTGTTGGTTCGTGAAATTGTCGAACGCCATGGTGGCGAGCTCAATCCGATTATTTCCGGGGAGCCGTTTCTGACACCACCCGGAGAATTATCAGGTCTGATTGCCGATGCGATTACGGAAGTGACCGGGGTCGAACCGGAACTCTCCACCACGGGTGGTACGTCTGATGCGCGGTTCCTGTCGAAAATTGTGCCGGTCGTGGAATTTGGCCTCTGCAACGCAACCATGCATAAGCTGGATGAAGCCGTAGCGGTGGAAGACCTGGAGCAATTGTCGAAAATTTACGCTCTGGTGGTTGAGCGGGCGCTTGGTTAGAAATTATCGCCTTCGCCGCAGAATAATATAGAGAGCACCGGCACCGCCATGACGCGGATGAGCGCGTCTGACTGCCGCTATATGCGAAGCATGACGAGAGGCCGCCAGCCAATCCGAGATTGCCGCCCGTATAGCACCGCGCCCACCTTCACGACGGCGCTGTTCTTCGCTACGGGCCTTGCCGGTGATTAGCAGGATCGCACGATGACCTGCTGCAATGCTAAGTTCCAGAGCGCTATCCAGCCGTCCATGCGCTGATGACAGCGTGTAGCCGTGCAGGTCGATGGTGACGTCCGGTTGTACGACGCCCTTGTTCAACCGACGGTCCCAATGACCGTCCAGCCCCGCTTTTTCCGGAATGGCAATCTGCTCTCTTAACGGGATCGCCTTGGTTGGTGCACCGCCGAATGTTGACGCTGTAATGGGCCCGCGCACCTCAGGCAGCTTCTTCGCCACTGGCAATGCTTTAACACGGCTGACGCGCGCTTGATCCAGCGGTTCCACCGTCTCGATGACCTTCTGCCACAACGCCTTTTCGCCGGCGGTAAGGGGCCGGTCGGACATCCGGCCTAATTGCCTTGCTGACTTTGGAGCAGCTTGGCCACACTGCCTTTGGGCAGGAAGATCAACGCCTGCCCACGCGACGACATACCGCCCGCAATTTGTGCCGCTTCCTCGCCTGCCCCCCAGAATGTATCAAAGCGGTTGGCGCCCTTGATCGCGCCGCCCGTATCCTGCGCAATCCAGATACCATCGGCGATATTATGTTCCATATCGAGGAATACTGGCGCGCCCAGAGGCACAAATTTCCGGTCGGCGGCGACCGAGGTGCGGCCGACAACCGGATGGCCCATCGCACCCAGAGGGCCAGGTCCGGTTAGCTCGCGAAAGAAAATGTAACTTTTATTTTCCCGCATGATCTTGCGGCCTTCTTCCGGATTGGCCCGCAACCATTCGATAATGCCTTGCATATTGGTCTTGCCATCAGCGAGTAACCCGCGTTCGCGCATCACACGGCCAATGCCAGTATAGTCACGGCCATTTTGCCCGTCATAACCAATCCGCATAACCGACCCATCAGGCATAGCGACGCGGCCGGAGCCTTGAATCTGCAGGAAGAAAAATTCGATATAGTCAGACGCCCAGGCCAGTTCGAGGCCCCTCCCCTGCAAAGCGCCATCGTCAATTTGCGCGCGCTCTTCAAACGGAACCAGCCTGGTGCCCTCCACCTTGCCGCGGATACGTTTGTCTTTCAGGGCATCTGAAAACTCGCCGAGATTGACATCGAGTAAATTGGACGGGCGCTTGTAAATCGGTACCTGACTGCCATTGGTGCGCATGCGCGATCCTTGAATCTGTGGTTCAAAATAACCGGTGGCAAAGGCCTTGCCATCACCAACCTGCACGGCCTCAAAATAGCTTTCAAAAAAGCTGCGCGCATCGCTATCCGGCCAGCCACTGGCGGCATCGCAGGATTGCCGCCAATCTTCGCCCTGGGTCAGGCCGCTGTTGTCAGTCCGCCGTACCAAGGACGAACAGCTGGTGCGAAAAGACTGCAGCGCCGCACGGGCTTTGCCCGATTGCAGATTAAGCGACGAAATATCAGGGCCCAGCGCAACGCCCACACCGGTCGCCCTGGTGTCATCGTCAGAAACAGGCGTGACCTGATCAGAGGTGACGACCTCGAAAGTCCCGGCCGTTTGACTGACTGGTGCTTGCCAGACGGGATTACGCGCTGGTTCGGGGCTAGACGGCGGACCTGCAGTCCATTGACCGTCTTCAGCAGGTGCGCCGCGCGCCGTACCCTCGGGAATAATCGATAGCGAACAGGCGCTGACAAGCGCCATTGCGCCGAATAATCCCCCGATTTTCATGATTATAGTGCTTCGTCCCACGCAGGACTTACGCTTCATCTGTCTCGTCGAGAATCCAGTTCGGATCGGCACTGGAAAGATCACGCATGAAGGTCCAGACGTCATGCGTCTCGACAGCATCAGTAAGCGATCCGCCGATCAATTTACCGTCCTTGTCTTTGACAACAGCGGCGATATCGGCATCAAAGCGCACCGTGATCCGCGCCATCCGACGATCATAGTCCGCATCGGCAATCCGTGCCTCTTCGATCCTTACCAGACGGTTTTCCAAGACCTCGCCATTGGCCTCACGGGCGTCAATGGCCTCGACAAAGCTTTCATAGACATCATCGTCGCACAATTCTTTCAACTGCTCACGATCGCCAGTCCAAAATGCTTCCAAAATCATGCCATAGGCAGCCTTGGCACCCTCGACAAAACGTCCGGCATCGAAATTGCGGTCCGCATTGATAATCGCACGCATGCCCGATTCGGCAGCGGCATCATAGATCATCGTTGGTTGTGGCGCCGGAGCAGGTGAAGCGGGGACGATATCTGGAATCGGACTATCCCGCTGATCATCGCGCACAGACCGGTCTTGAGCGCGCTTATCCAAGCCATTCTCTACGTTTCGGGGGGTATGCTCCTGCTCATGGCCGGTGCGTTTACCCAAAACGGAATAGAGGCGCAGGCCCAAAAAAGCAGCTACCATCGCTAAAAGAACAATCTCGATAGTCACGATATCTCCAATATCTCAGTTACCCCCTACATAGGCAGGAACTGCGCCAGTTTCAAATGGCTTTCGCGTCTTTTACACGCGGCTGCGCTTAATGTAGTCACAATCGGTTCATAACTTCTGACGGTTTATCCGTCTGATTGTGAATGACCGCTGACGAAATTATGCCAATGTCGCTGCATTATAGACTGGACAGCCAGCACATTTCGGGCATTGCCCTGTCCCCCATCCCCTGCTAGGCGCGCTGCAAACGGGGCATGGCTATGCTCCAGATCTGAATATTGTGGAATATCCCGAAAGGACGAGCCAAATGGCTGAAGAAAATGGTAATGTGACAACCCCGGATCCGGCGGCCAATGGCGCGGACAACCAACCACAAATTGGGGTGATCTCGCAGTATATAAAAGATCTGTCGGTAGAAAACCCGAATGCGCCGGACGTCTATCAGTGGGAAACACAACCGCAAATCGACGTGCAGTTTAACATCGGCTCAAAGCCGGTAGCGGACGAAGTCAATGAAGTTGAGCTGAAGATCGACGTTGTCGCAAAGGCCGATCAGGGCATCGCATTTCAGGTTGAACTATTATACTGCGGCCTTTTCGGGCTGCGTAATGTGCCAGACGAGCAAGCGCATCCGTTCTTGTTTGCCGAAGCACCGCGCCTGCTTTTCCCGTTCGCCCGTGCGATTATTTCCGACGCCGTGCGCGATGCCGGATTTCAGCCACTGATGCTTGAGCCAATCGATTTCACTGCGCTTTACATGCAGCAGCGTGAGCAGCAGGCTGCGATGGAAACCGGAGAACAACCGGTTGGCAACGCCTGATCGATCTCCTTTTGCAAGCAAGCCATCGGGGCTGAGCTTGTCGAAGCCCGTTTGTCGTCTTGAGACGTGTCTCGACAGACTCAGGACCAACGGAAATGACTTAAGCCGGTTGCGAGCTCGATGAACTTGCTCAAATCCACCGGAACCATTGCGGGGCTGACTATGGTCAGCCGCATATTTGGTTTTGTGCGCGATATAATCCTCGCGCGCGTTCTAGGTGCCGGAGCGGCAGCGGATGCCTGGCAGCTGGCATTTCAACTGCCCAATATCTTTCGCCGGTTGTTCGCGGAGGGCGCTTTTTCGGCAGCCTTTGTACCGCTGTTCAATCGCAAGATGGAAGACGATGAGCAACGCTCCGCCGCACAAAATTTTGCGATTGATGTGCTGTCGGTCTTTGTCCCGATCCTGCTGATCTTCTCAGCGATCATGATGCTCGCCATGCCGGCAATCATCTGGTTCATTGATGATTTTGGTGAAGGCGGCCGCACCACAGACTTTACGATAAGCCTGGCCTGGATCACCTTTCCCTATCTCGGCCTGATCAGTGTGACGACGCTATTCGCGGCGATCCTGAATAGCGTGAGCCGTTTTGCCGCCGCCGCAGCCGCGCCCATCATGCTCAATATTTGCATGATCAGCGCGCTGCTGACCGCCATGGCGATTACCAACGGCTCCGTCGCAACGGATTCAGAAAGCTACTGGATTTTTCTCGGTATAGAACTGGAAAGCTCGGCACATCTGGCTGCCTATCTGCTGGCATTCAGCGTCGCTTTTGCCGGTTTGTTGCAAATGCTGTGGCTCTTCTACTGGGCGCGCAAGGCAGGTTTTTCCTTTACAATCAGAAAACCGAAATTCAACGCCGATGTGAAAGAGCTGGGCATCCTCATCCTGCCGGCGGTTTTCGGGGCCGGCATTTATCAGATCAGCCGGTTTATCGACCTGTTCTTTCTTGGCCGTCTGCCGGAGGGCAGTTTTGTCTATCTCGCGATGGCGGACCGTCTCAACCAGTTGCCGCTCGGGATTATCGGCATTGCCCTTGGCACGGCGATCCTGCCCGCACTGTCCCGTTTCATTGCCAAAGATGATCAGGCCGGTGCACAGCGCCTGCAGAGCAATGCCATCGAGCTGGGCATGCTGCTGACTATCCCGGCAGCCATTGCCCTGTTCTTCGCCGCCGGGCCGCTCGTCACCTCCTTTTATGTTGGCGGCAATTTTGAAGCCAGCGATGGCACCACCACTGCCAATGTAGTTGCCGCCCTTGTCATCGGCCTGCCTGCTTATGTGCTTGTCAAAGTCCTGATTCCCGGATTTTTTGCCCGCAAGGATACGCGGACGCCGGTTTATACCGCAGGCATATCGCTGCTGATCAACATCACGCTCAATATCATCCTGATCCCGATTTACGGTATTTACGGACTGGCACTGGCGGGCGCTATTGCAGCTTGGTGCAATTGCGCCATGCTCTACACCATGCTGCACCGGCGCGGGCATTACCGGATCGAATTGTCGCTGTTGCTTCGTATCTTGCGGATCACTCTCTCGGCGCTCGGCATGGCGGTGGTGCTGATTTATACAGCGCCACTGGGCGAAGGACTTTATGATGGCAATATCTGGCAGCGGATTGGATCAATTACAGCGCTGGTCAGCGTGGGCGGTCTTGTCTATGCGGTGTTGGCATGGGTATCCGGCGCGGTCGACCGCGACAAGATCACCATGCTAACCAAAAAGAAAGCCGCCGAAGAGGCGGCACAAGAAGGACAATAGACCATGCGTACAGTTTCGGGCATTCAGCCCACAGGTAATCTCCATCTCGGCAATTATCTGGGCGCGATCAAAAACTGGGTGAAGCTGCAAGAAGAATCCGAATGCCTGTTTTTTCTGGCTGACCTGCATGCGATTACGGTCCCCAATGATCCGGCGGAACTGTCTGACAACTGTCGGAACATGGTGGCTGCCCTCGTCGCTGCGGGCGTCGATACCAAAAAGTCGATCCTGTTCAACCAGGCCCGGGTACCGCAGCATGCCGAGCTCGCCTGGATGCTGATCTGCAACACCCCAATGGGATGGCTGGACCGGATGACGCAATTCAAGGAAAAATCGGGCAAGCATAAACAACGCAGCTCACTGGGGCTCTATGGCTATCCCGTGCTGCAGGCAGCCGATGTCCTGATCTATCAGGCCACTCATGTCCCTGTTGGCGAAGACCAGAAACAGCATCTCGAGCTGGCGCGCGATATTGCGACCAAGTTTAACAATGATACCGGACAAGAGGTTTTCACTCTGCCCGAACCTTATATCGGTGCAACTGCGGCGCGGATTATGTCACTGCGCGATGGCGCAGCGAAAATGAGTAAGTCCGATCCGTCGGATTTGAGCCGGATCAACATGACCGATGATGACGATACCATTGCCAAGAAGGTCAAAAAAGCGCGCACCGACGCCGATCCATTGCCCGGCAAGCTGGAAGACATGGAGGGACGCGCAGAGGCAATAAATCTGGTCGGCATCTATGCGGCATTGGAAGACAGCAGCCCACAGGCAGTGCTGGACCAACATGCCGGACAGGGCTTTGGCGCATTCAAACCGGCCTTGGCCGACCTCGCCGTGTCCAAACTCTCGCCGATCCGTGATCGATATGAAGAATTGCGCGAGGATAAAAGCACGATTGATGCGATCCTGCGTGATGGCGCGGAACGTGCGCAGGCTCTGGCACAACCGACGGTGGACAAGACCTATGCCGCCTTGGGATTGCTCAGGGACTAATCACCACCCAGACAATTTGCGTCAGCTGCGACATCCTACAACGGTATCGCGGTCTCGAACTTTTTGCAGGACCAGACAACATGACTGTCATAGCGCCTTATTGCTGGGTTGCTCATAAAGGCCTCTTTACCCCAGTCCTCATACCATTCCAGACTGGGTCCCTGCACGATCAAGCAATAGTCGACCGGGCCTGAAATGTGATAGCCCTGCAGAATTTCCGGCGTCGAGCGGATCTGCTCGTCAAAAGCGTCAAAAGCCTCAATAGTTTCATTCTGGAAGGAAACGAGGACAACCAGACGAACGCCGATATCGCCAGTGCGTAGCACCGCCACGTCTTTTTCGATGAAACCACTGTCACGCAGCAGTTTCAGCCGCCGCCTTACCGCCGAGGCCGACAGCCCTACCGTTACTCCAATATCCGCATGGGTCCGCTGATTATCATGCTGGATGATTTCAAGAATCTGCCGATCAAAACCATCCAGGTCGGAGATTTTCGCTATTGCGTTTTTCGCCATAATTATTGTTCCTAGCACATATTTACGCCGAATCTGTAACGATAAAAGGCGAGAAAAATCAGAAAATCGTTGCTAGATGACCTTCACTTCTTCTTCAACTCCCCCTTTTCTTTTTGGATATCCCCCCAACATTCAGAAGGTCCTCATAATGAAACGCTCCCTTTGCCTGTCCAGTGCCGCCGTCATACTGTCCAACACGGCCATGCCCGCTCATGCCGCCGACGCGGTTGTTTCGCCATCCGTCACTGAGAACCGATGTAGCGACGGTGTGTTGGAATGCATGGCATCTATTGAAACGCCCGGTTCGCCCGCAATATCCCCGGACGGCAAAGCCGTCGCCTTCACCATCCGCACCGCAGATTGGGAGAAAAATCGCTATGATCGGGAAATTCATCTCATAGAAAACGGGAAATCGATTCAGCTGACCAACAATGTCGATGGATCGTCCGGCGACATTGCTTGGTCCCCCGATGGCCAGCAGATTTCATACCAAGCCAACACCGATATCGGCACACAGATTTTCTTGATGAACCGGGACGGCAGCAACGTCCGGCAGATCACGGCTCTGCCGGGCGGAATCAATTCCTATATCTGGTCGCCCGATGGTCGCTACATGGCTTTGAAACTGAGCGAGCGACCGGCAAAATCCAAAGCGCAGGTCGAAAAAGCTTATGGTAATTTCGCATTTGCCGACGATTATTCTGGCCGCGATCATCTGTGGTTGCTCGACCTGACAAAGGCCCGAAGTGCGAATGCACCAATTACCAAGCGTTCCGAACATACGGACACAGCGGCACCATTACGGCGGCTGACAGGAGGCACAGCCTTCACCATTGGCAGCTTCTTTGGTGGAAGCTTTACGTTCACGCCCGATAGCAAGGAAATCCTGTTCGATCATGCCAAAAGCGGATCGCCCTATGATCTGGGGACGCAGGATATTTCCGCGGTCAATATCGCGACCGCCGAGCAGCGCCCCGTTGTCCGCCGTCCTGGCATGGATCTCGACCCCAAAGTCTCCCCGAATGGAAAAACCGTGGCCTTCCACATGGGCGAACCGCCTTATTACTATACCCGTCAATATTGGATGGGCCTGACGCCAATTGAAGGCGGAAAGATCGAACAGATCAGTGATACCACCGATAAATATAATGATGCCAATATTATTGGCTGGCAAGGTAACGCGATATTTTTCATGTCGCACTATCGGGTCGAAAGCAATCTGTACCTCATGGACCTGGATTCGCGGAACGTCACCAATTTGACCGCTGGTCGCGGCCGGGTAGAGGGATATTCCTTTACCGCTGACGGCAAAACTGTTGCCTTTGGCGCGGTGGATGGCGAGCGCGCGAAGGAGATTTACACCCGCAAAGTGACGGCGACCGGATATGCTGATGAAAAGCGCCTCACGCAGTTCAGTCAAGCGATCGCCGACTGGCCGGATACCGAAGTGCGTCTGGTTCAGTGGACCACGCCGGACGGGCTGGATTTGGAAGGGGTCCTGACCCTACCAGCTCCGGAAAACCGGCTGGATGGACGTATGCCCGTGCTCGTTATCGCTCATGGCGGTCCATCAGCCACCTCGCGCCCACGGCGGATGTCGGATGAAATTTACCCGACCGAATATTGGCTACGTAAAGGCGCTGCGATTTTTGAACCCAATTATCGGGGGTCGGGAAGCTATACCGACGAACTAATGGCAGCCAACGTCCGCTCCTTGGGCATCGGTTACACGGTAGATGTCGAATCCGGAATCGATCACCTCATAAGGATCGGCATAGCTGACCCCGAAAAGCTCGGCGCCATGGGCTGGAGTGCGGGCGGCACAGTAACCGCTGGTCTCGCCGTACGAACGACGCGCTACAAGGCGTTTTCTGTGGGAGCGGGAATCACCGACTATGGGACATATTATGCCCTAAGCGATCAACCCACCAGCCCGCTTGCTTATCTGGAAGCAACTCCATCGGATGATCCGGAAATTTATAAGGCAACCGGAGCCATGGGGTCGATCAAAAATGCGGTTACACCGACACTGATTCAACATGGCCGCAATGATAACCGTGTGCCCTTCGCCAATGGCATGGAGTTTTTCCGCGGACTAAAGGATGTTGGCGTCGAAACCGAACTGGTTATCTATGAGGATACCGGTCATGTGATTTCCCGGCCTAAAGAGCGGATGGCCGCGATGGAACATAATGCCCGCTGGTTCGATGCTTATCTATTTGGTGACAGGGATGCGGCGAACTTGGATCTCAGCGCCCCCTGAAGCTGGTGGCGCAAAAATCGGCGTCAGCAACATCGCCTAACCGTCAAAAGCGGCCCATATATTGCGTAAACCCTTTGGCTTTTTCATCGCCCGTAAAGCATCTAAAGCGCTCTGCAGATCAAGGCTGTAATAAGCAATTGCATCTTGGCTACTCGTCATCTCGGCGCCCATTGCAGCGATCAGGCCAGCGGCTTTTCTATTTTCACGCAACACCGCAATATCCAGCTTGCTTAGCCCCTGTTCCAGACAGTTGCTGAACAATGCGGCAATCAACACCCGTGATACACCCTTGCTTTGATATTCATCGAGCACCGCGATCGCGAACTCACCCCTTGCCGGGTCATCGGTACTTCGGATCGCATGGGCCGCCGCAATGGGCGGGTGATCATCCGCATCCAGATTGACCACGCCCCAGGCAATATGATTAATGCCATCTACGGTCGATAGCTTTTCGACCACGGACGCAGGGGCAATTTTAAAGCTGGAGAAGAAGCGCAGATAGCGCGAGCGATCAGATAATTCCATGATACCGCGCTCAATCTTACCTTGATCAGAAGGGTGAATCGGGCGCAAACAAACCTTCATGCCGGAACGCAGCTCTGTTACAATGGAACAGGGTAGTTCTGGTGCGTTTTCATGTTGCTCTGGCATAGGCTGCCTTTTTGCAGGGGGAAGAATATCATCGCACTTATCAAATTTTCAGAGGCGTGGACAGGATTGCCGAATTGGGAACGCCCCTATTGAAATCAATGCCCAGACCGCTTCGAGATAAAAAAAGCTGTCCTAGGCAGTCATGATTATGCCATTATCGGAGCAATAGACGGAAACGATTCTACAAGGAGAGACAGTGATGGCCACCGCAGTAAAAGACGCTCCGGAAAAAGACACAGGCAGCGCAATGCAGGTTGATGCCGGTTTCAACATTCCCGACCCGACGACCATTGACCGGCTGGAAGGGAAAGTCTCTGACGCTGAATGGAAATTACGCTGTGATCTCGCGGCAACCTATCGGCTTTGCGCGATGCATGCCTGGACCGATCTGGTCTTCACCCATATCTCCGCGCGCCTGCCTGACGAAGATGGCGAAGAACGCTTCCTCATCAATCCCTATGGCGTGATGTTTGACGAGATGACCGCAAGCTCGTTGGTCAAGATCGACCTCGAAGGCAATATCAAGCAGGACACGCCTTACTTCATCAATCCCGCCGGGTTCACCATTCACAGCGCGGTCCACAGCGCTCGTGAAGATGCGGGTTGTGTCATCCATGTCCATACACCGTACGGAATCGCAGTGTCGGTGCAAAAAGAGGGCCTGCGCCGCTACACGCAATTTTCCATGCAGGTGCATGAAGATCTCGCTTATCATGATTATGAAGGCATTGCGCTGGACCTGGACGAACGCGAGCGCCTGATTGCAGATGTGGGCGAGAAGAACCTGCTGATTCTGCGCAATCACGGTACTCTGACTGTTGGCAAAAATTGTGCATTGGCTTTCCTGCGCATGTATTTCCTTGAAAATGCCTGCAAGACGCAAATTCTGGCGCAAGCCGTTGGCGGTGCAGAGCATTTGCACGAGGAGCCGGAAGATATGGGTCAGCGTGTACATCAGCAAACCGCGCCTGCCTTTATGCCAGGTCTGGGTGACAATCTGGTCTGGCCAGGCCTAATGCGCAAATTGAACCGGACCAATCCGGGCTTCGACCACTAGGCACAAAGCGCTTTTGTAACTTTACCGCGATGATGGTCGCTGTCTCTTGCACGGCAGCGCATTTTCGCTAAACCATCGCGATGGATATTATCTCAATACGCGGCGGCAAAAAGCTGTCTGGCATCATTCCGATTTCTGGCGCAAAGAACAGCGCTTTGACGCTGTTGCCCTGTGCGCTGCTCACAGACGAACCGGTCACTTTGCGCAATCTGCCACGGCTCGCTGACGTGGATAGTTTCGGGCACTTGCTGAACCAGCTTGGCGTATCCACCACCATTGAAGGTGCGCGCCCGGAAGATTTCGGCCGGGTAATGACGCTGAAAGCCGGCAAGATTACCTCGACCGAAGCACCTTATGATATTGTTCGCAAGATGCGCGCTTCTATCCTTGTGCTTGGGCCTTTGCTGGCCCGTGCTGGCGAATGCCGCGTGTCGCTGCCCGGTGGCTGTGCGATTGGCAACCGACCGATTGACCTGCACCTTAAAGCAATTGAAGCACTCGGCGCTGTGATTGAAACAACCAGCGGCTACGTTACCGCACGTCAGCCGGATGGCGGCCTGCCGGGCGGTGAATTTACCTTCCCGGTCGTTTCCGTGGGAGCGACGGAAAATGCCTTGATGGCCGCGGTCCAGGCCAATGGCACTAGCCGCCTGAAAAACGCGGCGCGGGAACCGGAAATTGTCGACCTGTGCAATATGCTGGTTGCGATGGGCGCGGAAATTGAAGGAATCGGATCGTCTGACCTCATCATCCATGGCGTGCCGCGCCTGCATGGTTGTACCTACCGCGTCATGGCGGATCGCATTGAAGCGGGCAGCTACGCCTGTGCGGTTGGCATTACCGGCGGAGAGGTCGATCTGGTTGGCGCCAAGGCGGATGAGATGGAAGCAACACTGGCCGCTTTGACTGAAGCTGGACTACATATCGAACCGTATAACAAGGGCATCAAGGTCGCGGCCAACGGCAAGCTCAAACCGCTCACCCTGGAAACCGCGCCTTATCCTGGCCTTGCCACCGATATGCAGGCGCAGTTGATGGCGATGCTCTGCATGGCCGATGGCGCCAGTGTGCTGACCGAGACCATTTTTGAAAACCGCTATATGCATGTGCCCGAACTTAACCGGATGGGTGCGGATATCGAGACCAAGGGCCGCACCGCCGTGGTTCGCGGCGTGACAAAAATGACGGGCGCACCGGTCATGGCCACCGACCTGCGAGCGTCGATGAGTCTGGTGATCGCAGCACTCGCAGCCGAAGGTGAAACGCAGTTACAGCGCATCTATCATCTTGATCGCGGTTATGAACGGCTGGAAGAAAAGCTGGCGGCCGTCGGCGCGGACATCGAACGCATCAGCGGCGACTAGCGGGTTATTACCTAGCACTTATGGCAGCTTGCATGTCTGGCGCTTTTACCGTGTAATCTCTCCCATAAAGAGGAGAGGATGAGTCCATGTTTTCAGGACCAATAGAAGACCGGCTGGCAATACGGGAATTACACGACGCCTATTGTGATGCAGTATTGCGCACCGACCCCGATGACTGGGGCGCGCTTTGGACGGAAGACGCCGTCTGGTCGCTAATGGGCACCGAAGTTGTCGGGCGCGAGAATATCGTCAATCTGTGGAATGGCGCAATGAGCCAGTTTGATGCCGTCAGCTTCCTGGGCATACCGGGCAGTCTTGAAATCACTGGTGATACCGCTGCTGGCCGGTACCAGACCCATGAGATACTGGTTGAAAAGGGGGAACCGCGAATAGCGGGTGGCCGCTACGACGACGAGTTCGTCAAGATTGACGGCCAGTGGCTCTACAAGAAACGCATATTCAATGTCGTCGCTCAACTGGGCGGACAAAAGCTTTAGGGGGAATTGGGAAAATGGCTAAAATAGTAATCGCGGCGCATATTGATGTGGATCCGGCAACACGGGAAGAATGTTTGAAAACGGCGCAGCCTTATATTGACGGCGCGCTGAGTCAGGAAGGCTGCCTGTGCTATAGCTGGTGCGCAGACCTTAACAATCCATCGCGAATTGAAGTTTTTGAGGAATGGACCGACGAAGACGCTCTCGCGCAGCATTTCAAAGATGTCCATTATGCCAGCATGCTTGCTCATATCGGAAAATTCGGCCTGACCAATGCGGTCAGTGCAAAATATCGCGTGGACGCAGAAGGCCCGGTTTACAACGCAGAAGGCGTGCCGACACCCGCCTTTGACTGAACCCTAACAGGAACAAAGACATGAACGAAGCGGTTTCAAAATCTCTATTTCAGCCAGATATATTGGTTGATCCCTTTGACTTTTATGAAGAACAGCGCGCCAAAAGCCCTGTGTTCCTGGACAAAGCCAGCGGCGCTTATATTGTCCTCGACTATGATCTGATATCCGAAGCCGTGGGCCGGCTAGATGATTTTTCCAATAATTTTACAGCATTGCTCTCTGGAGGAAAATCCGACGAAGAGCTCGCCAATGATGAGGAAATTCAGGCCATTCAGGCAGATGGGTGGCCGCAGGTCAACACGCTGCTGACGGCAGATCAGCCCGTGCACACCCGCTTTCGCAAGCTCGTCAACCTGGCTTTCTCCATGCCCAAGGTGAACAAGCTGGAAGACAGCATCAGAGCCATGTCGAACGAGCTGATCGATAATTTTATCGACAAGGGCGAATGCGAATTCATGGAGGAATATGCGATCCCGATGCCGGTTCGGACCATTGCCGTGCAACTGGGCCTCGACGTCGCCGATGCGGATACAATAAAACGCTGGACCAATGCCTTTGTCGACAGGCTGTCCGGCATGATGACCCGGGAACGGCAATTGGAAACCGAGCGCGAAGTAGTCGAATATCAACATGCGCTGAAAGCCAATATGGATGCACGCCGGAAAGAGGCGAAGAACGATATCCTCTCCGATCTGGTCAATGCTCAGGTCGATGGCGAACGGCCGCTGGATGATGCGGAATCACTTTCCATTGTTCAGCAGTTGATGGTCGCGGGCAATGAAACCACAACGGCAGCGCTGGGTGAAGGGCTGCGTCTGTTTGCCACCAACCCCGATCAATATCAGAAGATCCAGGACGACCCCTCCCTCATACCCAATGCCGTCGAAGAGGTGCTGCGCATGTCCAGCGGATCATCCGGTATCTGGCGGGTCATGCACCGCGATGCGGAACTCGGCGGGGTCATGCTGCCCAAGGGCGCGATGGTGATGATGCGCTATCATGCCGCCAATCGCGATCCCAAGCAGTTTGAAAATCCCAATAAATTTGATGTCGAGCGTAAAAACGCACGCACCCATCTCGCCTTTGGCAAGGGCATTCATATGTGCGTCGGCAATATGCTGTCGCGCAAGGAGATGACGGTATCCTTCCAGCAATTTGCCAAGCGGATTGACAATATCCGGATACAGGAAGGCGCGGAGCTGACCTATCCGCCCAATATGATGCTGCGCGGACTAACCAATCTTCCGCTCACTTTTGACAAACGCTGATAACAGATAAAGGGCAGAGACTATGGGGATGATGGACGGGAAAGTTGCGCTGATTTCCGGCGGCGCTGAAGGCATTGGCGGCACGGCCGCGCAGCGGTTTGTCGAAGAAGGCGGGTCTGTCATGCTTGGCGATATCCAGCTCGAAAAAGCCGAGGCCCATGCAAAGGCGCTGGGCGAACGCGCCGCAGCTGTGGAGCTGGACGTCCGTAATCTGGACCAATGGGAGGCGGCAGTGGCCGCGACCAAGGCCAAATTCGGCAAGATCACGACCCTGTTCAATGTCGCGGGTATTTCCGAGCCCGGGTCAGTGGACGAAGTTGATCTCGACAGCTGGAACCGCACCATCGACATCAACCTGCACGGCACGTTCAATGGCTGCCGCGTAGGATTGCCCGCCATAATCGAAAGCGGCGAAGACGGCACCATCGTCAATATCGGGTCGATGCTGGCCATGCGGCCAGGCGCGCAATTTGCCGCCTATTGCGCCAGCAAGGCCGCGGTTACCTCGCTCAGCAAATCCTTGGCATTGCATTGCGCCGCAGAGAAATATCCGGTGAGGGTCAACACTGTTCATCCTGGCGCGATTGATACACCGATGTATCAACGCTATCTCGCCGCCTATCCCGGACCGCATGATGAGGCGGTGGAAGTGTTTAACCGCAACCATCCCATAAACCGGGTCGGACTAGCCACGGAAGTCGCCGATGCTATGCTTTGGCTGGCCAGTGATGCGAGCAGCTTCACTACTGCAAATGACATTACCGTCGACGGCGGCGGCAGCTATCGCGAGTAAGTCTGCTCCATAGGAAAAGGGGCCGCCGAAGCCGCCCCTTCCTGTGCCAGATATGTGAAATGCGAAAATCCGGCCTCGGTAATATTCCAAAGATTAGCGCCCGTTGTTGGCAACGATATCAACTACCGTTCCACCGCCGGACCGCTTGTTGAGCGTGATGACAAAAGCACCATCATCATTGCCGCGTGTTCCGCCCAGTACATGTTCGCTGCCGCGCAGCAGATATTCCGCGCTATAGCCGCCACGTTTCGCCTGGGTGTAATAATAATCTACGACATTTTTAATCGGACTGGCGGTAGAGAAGCTAACCACGCGAATATCGCATAGTCCGCCTTCAACGCCAGCTGCTTCCTTGACATTGGCCTTGGGATAAACCGGGAACTCCGGTGGCATCCGGTTGGCCCAGCCCATATCATAGCTCAATTTCTGGTCACATGTGCCTTTGCCGCGCTGTGCGGCCTGCGCCTCGGCCTTCGCTCCCAGAGTTATGCCTTCTGAACCGGCACAGCTGGTGCATTCGTCGTCCGACGTCATGTTGCGCGGCTTGGGCGCGCTCAGCATCTTGCCTTCAAACTGGGCGGTAGCATAAGCCTTGCCGCCTGCTGGCGGGACCTTGCCATCAATCGCGCCATTGGCACCGCGGATCGCGTTGGTATTTGCCTGATCGGTAAGATCAGGATCAACCAAAATCTGGTCTTCCAGAGCATCATTCATCGCCGGATCCGCCGTCAGATTATCGTCCAGCTCTGCCAGTTCCGCTTCATTGCCTTCGTTGCTTCCGCAGGCAGCCAAGGTCAACGGCAAAGCAAATGCCGTGGCTGTCAGCAAGAGGGAACGGGATAGGTGTGTCATGCAATATGCTCCTGAATATGCCCGAACAATTGCACCAAAAAGCGTTAATTTTCTGTTAGGAAATATGGTTAAACCGCCAATCTTCCGTTAACCGCCTGTCCCAAATCGGGATTCTCAACCAAACCCGTCCGGCCCGTCAATTTCCCCGAATCGGATGAGCCTGGACGTCAGGACAGCAGCCTGCCGGTTGATAACCGCTTTTTGATATTCCGGATCCGTGACCATCTCCAGAAACGCGCCGCTATTCGGATAGCGGGCAATGAAAGAGCTATCCCACTGCTTGTCATCCGGGCCGATGACCATGGCTTCCATCTTGCCGCGCCAGATAATCGTCCCGCCAACCCGTTTGAAAATCGGTCCGCTCGTCTTGCCATATTCTTCATAGGCACGCGCACCGCTCCAGCCGTGCGCAGCATTGGGATGATCTTCAGGATACTGGGCATGCTCATGGAAACGCAGCAGGTTGAGCATGTTGATCGGCACATCGCGGGGCAGCGCCTTGAATGCATCAAAATGTTCCCGCGTCGGATCCAGATATCTGTCTTCAGCCATTTAAATGCTCTCCCTCATGCTCTTGTTCCTTCGCAGCTCATTGAAACTGCTTTCTGTTCTCCAGCCACTGTTCACGCGATTGCCCCCAGTCGTCAACCCGCGCATCCTGATAGGGAGCGGGCAGCTTTGTCGGACCGCGATTGGTTGAACCGACCCGTTCGGCCAATTTTATCGAAGCGAGGTTCTCAGGATCAATCGTATGACAGATATCGCTCCAGCCCAGCTCATCCACGGCATAGTTCATGCTCGCCACTGCTGCTTCCAGCGCATAGCCTTTGCCAGCATATTCCGGGGCCACGCCCCACCCCACTTCCGTGCCGGGCCAGCCATCGGGATACCAGGGACCGATTCGGCCGATCCATTGATTGCTGTCTTTCAGGATGAGCGAGAACATCGCATAGCCGCGCACGTGCCAGGCACCAACCATGGCACACAGACCCCGCCAACTTTCCGCACGGCTTTGCGCGCTGCCAAGATAGGTCATGGTCGCTTCATCTGCGTGAAACGCCGCCCATGCATCAAAATCATCGGCATTGGGTGGCCGCATTATCAGGCGTTCGGTTTCTATCCTGATTTCGTTGATATCCATGGTCTTCCTCCCTTAAACGCCCTGTTATCCTAGGCTTATCTCTATAGAAACACTTGCAAAATCGGTGCACTATACCTATAATACAGTTATGGCTAATGTAATTTCTATACTCATCGGCGGCATCGCCCTCATATTGGCTTTTGTCGGACTGGTTCCCCTTCTCGGCTGGACCAACTGGCTAATCTTACCCATTGCAGGCGTCGGCGCTCTGTTCGGCCTGATTTCTTCACGCAGCAGCGGCATGTATTTCTGCCTGATCGTCATGTGCATTTGCGCATTTCGCCTGTGGGTAGGCGGCGGGATTATCTGACCCCCGTCTTTACGCAGCGTCCAATAAAGGCCCGCTGCCGTCTGCAGAAGTTGACAAATTATACGCAAAACAGGGTTGAAATTCTGCTGAACCGAGTGCTTTGCGCGACAAACTGAAGTCGGTCCGCAGCCATTCAACAAGGCGCCATCTTACGCATGGACCGAAACATACCCCGAGTGCATCCCTGTAGGACAGCATAATTATCAGCGGCCCAAACTAATTTATATTGCCACCCTATCGGCCGGGGCCTAGGCGCAATGCTATGACAGGCCAAGCATCCACTAGCCGACTGGGGCTTTTGCAAGCATTTCTTGCCTGCATCATCTGGGGTGTAATGCCGATATATTTCAAACTGTTGGAGAGCGTTGCCCCGCTCGAAGTCGTTGCCCACCGGATTGTTTGGTCAGTGCCGGTTCTTTTGATCATCCTCTATTTCCGTAAAAACCTATCTGGTCTGCGCATCGCCTGGGCAGAATCAAAAATACGTGGGCCCTTACTGGCGACCGCCCTGCTCATTACCGTTAACTGGCTCGTCTATGTCTGGGCCATTCAGGAAGACCACATTCTCGCAGCCAGTCTCGGCTATTTCATCAGCCCATTGCTGAGCGTTTTTCTCGCTAACATCTTCCTCAAGGAAAAGCTGAGTCGCAACCAATGGATCGCTGTCGGTATAGCCGCCATTGGCGTTTCCATCCTCGCGATGGAGGCATGGCAGACCCTTTGGATCAGTCTCGCACTGGCGGGTTCATGGGGGCTATATGGTCTGGTCCGCAAAGTTACTGACGTCGGTCCAATCGTCGGGCTGACTGTCGAGACGAGCTATCTGCTTTTGCCGTTCCTGCTGTTCATCGGCTGGATCACTTTTGGTACTACAGCACCGACAACAACCACGCATCTTGGTGACAATCTGACCATTGATATGCTGCTGCTTGGCGGTGCGATAGTGACGGCCACACCGCTTATGCTTTTTGCTGCGGCGGTCAAGAAAATGAAGCTCAGCACCATCGGATTGACACAGTATATTGCACCCACGCTGCAATTTCTGATCGGTGTATTACTCTATCGCGAGCCACTAACAACGTCACATGTCATCTGCTTCATTCTGATCTGGATCAGCCTTGCGATATTCTCCGCCGACGCGATTTTCGGCGGCGCCAGCAAGAAAGCGGCTGCGACCTAGTTCCCCTTACCGGCAATTTGCCAACGCAGTTCTTGCCCGGCGTGAAAAGGTACGATTGTCGCACCGCCCGCCTCGATATTGTCCGGCACTGTGACCGCGGATCGCTGTAAGGTGACCGTGCCTTCGTTGAGCGGGAGACCATAAAAATTAGGGCCATGTTCCGACGCAAAGCCCTCCAGTTTGTCGAGCGCGCCTTCTTCCTCGAACACCGTCGCATAGCTTTCCAGTGCATAAGGCGCGTTGAAGATACCGGCACAACCGCAGGCCGATTCCTTGGCGTCTATTTCATGCGGCGCGCTGTCCGTGCCGAGGAAATATTTCGGTGATCCCGATGTCGCTGCCTTGCGCAGCGCCAGACGGTGTTGTTCCCGCTTGGCCACCGGCAGGCAATAGGCGTGCGGGCGAATCCCGCCCTGAAACATGGCATTGCGATTGATGTGAAGATGTTGCGGTGTGATCGTCGCGCCAACATTGGGACCCGCGGCGTTTACGAAATCCACCGCATCGGCGGTGGTGATATGCTCGAACACCACTTTCAGTTCGGGTAACTGCGAGACGATTTTCGACAGAATGCGCTCGATAAACACTGCTTCGCGGTCAAAAACATCCACATCCGCATCGGTAACTTCACCGTGGATCAATAGCGGCATGCCGATATCCTGCATCCGCTCAAGCACCGGCATGATATTGGCAACATCAGTAACACCATGGGCGCTGTTGGTCGTCGCATTGGCGGGATAAAGCTTGGCGGCGGTGAAAATACCGTCTTCAAATCCCTGTGCCATATTATCGGCATCAGATGTATCCGTCAGGTAGCACGTCATCAGCGGCGTGAACGCCGGGTTATCCGGGACCGCAGCCAAAATCCGTTCCCGATACGCCGCCGCACTGGCGCTGTCCGTTACCGGCGGCGACAGGTTGGGCATGACAATGGCCCGGGCAAATTGCCGCGCCGTATAGCTGGCCACTGACCGCAGCATATCGCCATCACGCAGATGGACATGCCAGTCATCCGGCTGGCGGATGGTAATCTGGTCGGGCGATTGATTCATGGTTCGGGCTTTCTTTTAACGCTGAGCGTCCCTACCTAATCTGCATGACCGAAACCAGACTAAATGAACGCGCGGTAATCCGCATATCTGCTAGCCATGATAGCGAAGACTGCCGGGAATTCCTGCAGGGCCTTGTCACACAGGATATGCAGGCCGTTCAGCCGGACGCCCCGCAATGGGCGGCCTTGCTTACGGCCCAGGGCAAAACACTGTTCGACTTTTTCCTGTGGGCCGATGGTGATGACATCCTGATCGACTGTGAAAAGGAGCATGCCGAAGCGCTGGCGAAGCGCCTGAAACTCTATCGCCTGCGCCGGAAGATCGTGATCGAGATGGACGAAGCCATCACCGTACACTGGTCCCGTGATGCGGCCGGAAAGCCAACTGATCCGCGACTCACAGCTCTTGGTCATCGCTGGCTGGACAACAGTCAGAAAGACGAAAGCGCCGATTCTGCTTATAAGGCGCATCGTCTTTCGCTCGGTGTGACCGAAGGCCAGCAAGAACTGGGTAGCGACAAAACCCTGTGGCTGGAATGCAATGCGACCGAACTGAACGGCGTCAGCTTTACCAAGGGCTGCTATGTTGGGCAGGAAAACACAGCGCGGATGAACTATCGGCAAAAGATAAACCGCCGTCTTGTCGTAGTGCCGCTGGATCAGGTCGACGAAAAGCGTCAGCGCGTGGCCTATCCCGATCTTGGACTGTCCATCGAACATCGCCGCGTTGACGATCTTGACGGGCTGGATTTGCCGGGATGGCTCAATAGTGCCTTAACCGAAAAGTCAGAGTGATTTAGGCTGCGTCGCCTTCCGACGGTGCTTCGGCTTCCGCCGCCTTGGCTTTTACTGTCCGGCGCTTGCGAACCGGTTTTGCCTCAGCCTCACTATCAGAACCATCATCCGATTTGATCGAAATGGCGGGAGGCAAAGCGCTGGCATCCAAACCATTTGATTCACCATTGGCTTCTGCGGCTTCACCGGCCGGTTTACGCGGGCGGCGCGCACGGACAGGCTTTTTCTCAGCTGGCGCGTCCACATTATCCTGACCGTCTGAACCGGCTGCTTTTTCCGGTTGATCATCCGCTTTGGGCCGGCGTCCGCGCTGCGGACGTCCGCGAGCATCCTGATCGGCAGTGTCATCGGCAGTGTCATTGCGATCATTATTCTGGTTTCGTTGTTCCTCGCGGGCCAATCGCTGCTCTTCGCGGCGCGCCTGGCTGTCTGCGTTCACCCGGAAATAATGGTCGGCAAATTGATGATAATATTCGGCATTGACGCGGTCGCCATTCACCTGGGCATCCTGCGCCATTTTCTTATATTTATCCAGCATCTGGGCTGCATTGCCACGCGCGCGGTTGTCGATCCGGTTTTCCCGGTCCATGCCGCCGCCACCGCGGTTGCCCTGATTGCGATTATTGTTGTTCCGGCCACGGCGACGGCCGCCGGCCTGACGATTATTCATCAAATTCTGGGTGTCCTTATACCGTTAATAAACTCGGTCTTTCCTGTTATTTTACTGCCACAAAGGCAGTGCCCGTGCCGCCGATCACATGATCCGCAGCAACCCAAAAAAGATAAAAGATCGCCGGACATCAGCAATATTATCTATATGGGGGTAGGCCAGCGATTTTAGGGAAATTGCCAGAAATCATCCGGGCCTGAAACATCCTTAGCGCCTTCATAAGCCAAATCCAAGTGATTTTTATCAGCCGGTGCGCCGTCGCAGGACGAGAAGCCTGTCATTACCACCCAAATCCTGTTTGCATTCAACAATATAGCCGTTTTTTTCAGCCAGATTTGCCACCGGCTCAGCCTGATCAAAACCTATTTCCAGAAGCGCGGTGCCGTTTTCGGACAATAACTCCACCAACGCCGGAATGATGATTTCATAATCATCCATGCCTTGCGCGCCGGCAAATAACGCCTGATGGGGCTCAAAGTCAGCCACTTCGCGGGATAATTCAGCCTTGGTTGATACATAGGGCGGATTCGCAAGAATCAGATCAAACCGCCCGTTCAGGAACTGTGTCCAGCCCACTGCTGTCCAGTCCTGCAATACAAAATGCGCCCGATCGCTGAGTCGCAGGCGATCAGCATTGTTATGAGCGACCGCCAAAGCCGGAGCGCTGGCATCCATTCCCACGCCCTGCGCTTCTGGAAACTCGGACAATGTGGCAAGCAACAGCGCCCCGCTTCCTGTTCCGAGATCCAATATGTGTGCCGGTGGATGAATCTTGCCGATTTGCACAGCTGTTTCGATCAGAATTTCGCTATCGGGACGAGGAATCAGGACATCGGGACTGACATGAAACGGCAGGCTCCAGAACTCCCGCTCACCAATGATATGCGCGACGGGTTCGTGCGCTCTGCGGCGCTCCAGCAGCTCTGCAAAACCTTCCGGAACGGTCAGCTTTGGTAAATGCAGCAACAACTGCTCCCGATCGATCCCCAAAAGATGCGCCATCAGCAATTCTGCATCCAGACGCGGCGTATCGCTGACCGATCCCAGAGCCTGCGACGCGTTTCGCAATACCGCAGCGATGTCAGCCATCCAGATTGGCGAGACGGCTGGCCTCATCTTCGGCGATCAGCGCATCGACCATCTCACCCAGTCCTCCACCTTCGACAATTTCGGGCAGCTTGTGCAGCGTCAGGTTGATCCGATGATCGGTCACCCGGCCTTGCGGATAATTATAGGTACGGATGCGTTCGGACCGGTCGCCGGAACCAACCATCGATTTGCGCACTTCCGCTTCCTCGCTCTGCACGGCATCGCGTTCCTGCTCATAGAGCCGCGCCGCCAGCACTTTCATCGCCTGCGCCTTGTTCTTATGCTGTGACTTGCCATCCTGACATTGTACCACCAATCCGGTGGGCAAATGGGTGATGCGAATCGCGCTGTCGGTCTTGTTGACATGCTGGCCGCCCGCGCCGCTCGCCCGGTAAGTATCGATGCGCAGGTCTTCAGTACGGATGTCGATATCGACTTCTTCTGGTTCCGGGAGAATCGCGACCGTTGCCGCCGAGGTATGAATCCGCCCGCCGCTTTCTGTTTCGGGTACACGTTGGACGCGGTGGACGCCGGATTCGAACTTCAGCTTTGCGAACACACCCTTGCCATTGATATTCGCCACCACTTCCTTGAACCCACCGACTTCGGACGCATTGGCCGAGATCAACTCGACCTTCCAGCCCTGCTCATCGGCAAATCGACTGTACATCCGATAGAGATCACCCGCAAAAAGCGCTGCTTCATCACCGCCGGTACCGGCGCGAATTTCAAGCATCGCGGGGCGATCATCGGCGCTGTCCCGCGGCAAGAGTTTTAGCGCCAGCGCATGTTCGGCTTTTTCCAACGCTTTCTTGACGTCATCGACTTCATCGGCCGCCATGGCCTTCATCTCGGCATCATCACCGGCGAGCATTTCTTCCAGCCCCGTCTGCTCGTCTCGCAGGCGCTGAACCTCGGCCGCAGCCTCGGCTACCGGTTCGATCTCGGCATATTCCTTGGAAACCTCGACAAACTTATCACCATCGAGATTGCCAGAGGCCATCATCGCCTGCAGCTCGGCAAAGCGCGCTTCGATCTGGGCGATGCGTTGGGGTGTAATGGTGGTCAATCACCCTCTCCCAATTGTGCAACTTCTTGTTCCAGATCATCCAGATGGGACTCAAAATTATCCAGATCCTCAGAGAATCTGAGGTCCCACATCTTTTCGGTTACATCCGCCAATTCGAGCTCGTTTTGCTCGCCAGTGGTCAGATTTTTAAACTGCACTTTGCCTGACGCCAATTCATCTTCGCCTATGATGATCGCGGCAAGCGCGCCAACCTGATTGGCACGCGCCATCCGTTTTTTAAATTTACCGCGGGCAAATATTTCAGCGGAAAATTGTGAGCTCCGCATTTCACTCGCAACCGACAAGGCCGCGGTTATCGCATCATCCCCCATCGGCAAGATGGCCAGTTCCACGGGATCAGGTTCGGCCTCATCCAGCAACATCCCGAGCCGCTCAATCCCTGCAGCCCAGCCAACAGCCTGTGTCGCAGGTCCGCCCAGAGATTCGATCAAGCCGTCATAACGCCCACCGGCCAGCACTGTGCCCTGCGCGCCCAATCGGTCGGTGACAAATTCAAAGGCAGTGTGACGATAATAATCCAGGCCGCGCACCAATCGGCTATTGCGTTCCCACGCTACACCGCAAGCATCGAGCCCCTCGGTCACCTGCCCGAAAAATTCTTTCGCCTCATCCGACAAATAGGCGTCAATTTCCGGCGCGCTATCGGCAATCGGACGGTCCTGCCGCTCTTTGCTGTCGAGAATCCGCAGCGGATTGCGCTCCAACCGGTCCTGGCTGTCTTCGGACAGATCTGCCTTGTGCGCCCGAAAATGTTCAACCAGGGCATCGCGCCACGCATCACGACTTTCCGCGTCGCCCAATGTATTGAGCTGCAACGTCACACCGTCCGAGATGCCCAGCTCTTTCAAAAGCTGATCCGCAAAACAGAGCAATTCGACATCCGCCGCCGCTTCACCGGCCCCAATAATCTCGGCATCGAGCTGGTGAAACTGGCGATAGCGACCCTTTTGTGGACGCTCGTAGCGAAATAGCGGGCCGTGGGTGGACAATTTCATCGGAGCATGCTGCTGCCAGCCATTGGTCAGAAAGGCGCGTGAAATTCCGGCGGTAAATTCCGGACGCAGGGTCAGGCTGTCGCCGCCGCGATCCTCAAAACTATACATTTCCTTTGACACAACATCGGTGGTTTCGCCCAGCGAACGGGCAAAAACCGCCGTTGGCTCAAACACCGGCATTTGCACGCCCTTGAACCCGTAAAGGCGTCGCACGCGTTCAAACGTCTCCACCACACGCTGGAAACGCTCCTGGTCTTCGCCAAATATATCCTGCGTACCGCGTACCGGTTGCGGTGTTTGTATCTTTGCCATATCTGCCCTTTGTCTTGAGCGCGCTTTAGCCGGTGCTGCGCAAAAGCGAAAGATGGCTTGTTTCTATTGTTTATATTGATGCTTTTCTTATCCACCCTCTGGACGAAGCCGCCAAAAACCGCCATTCAGACATGGCGATAATCTACGGGGTTAAATCTAGTATGCGTCTGGTTGCACTTTTGGGACTGTTTTCGGTCCTGTCTTTCGTCTCGCCTGTCACCTCTCTTTCCGCGGCGATGCCCGATAGTCTCAGCAAGCCGACTTATGTCCCGGCGGAAGACACGATCTCAGACGCACAGGATACTCCCTATCCCGGCACCATGCGGCTGGAGGTGGATGCGCGCGACAATGTGCAAGGCATTTTTCGGATCACGCAGATAATACCGGTGTCGCAGGCTGGCCGGATGACGCTGCTCTATCCGGAATGGCTGCCCGGCAATCATGCCCCGCGCGGCGAGATTGAGAAACTGGCCGCACTAGAGTTCACCGCAAACGGTCAAAAAATCGACTGGATACGCGACGACAGGGATGTCTTCGCTTTTCATCTCGACGTGCCGGAAGGCGTATCGGAAATCACCGCCAAATTTCAATTCACCTCTGCCACCACTGGCGGTCAGGGTCGAATCGTCATGGCACCGTCCATGCTTAACCTGCGCTGGCATCAGGTTTCGCTTTACCCGGCCGGCTATTATGTCCGCCAGATACCGGTTGAGGCCAGCGCCATCTATCCGCCGGGCTGGCGTGCGGCGAGCGCGATGCGGCCCAAGGCGCGGCAACCGAAAACCGACAATCTCAATCGTGTGGTCTATCGCAAAACCGACTATGACACGCTGATCGACAGTCCAGTTTTTGCTGGCAAATATTTCCAGACCTATCGGCTGAGCCGCCGCGTGCATCTCAATGTCGTGGCTGATGATGCTAAATATCTAAAACCGAGAAAATCGCACATTGCCAAACATAGCAAATTGGTCCGGGAATCAGAGGCGCTGTTCGGTAGCTATCCCTATGACCGCTATGATTTCCTGCTCGCCCTGACCGAAGAAATGGGCGGCATTGGGATTGAACATCATCGGTCTTCGGAAAATGCCGTGAACCGGGAATATTTCACCAAATGGAATGATGGTCCCGGCCGGCGCAACCTTTTGCCGCATGAGGTTGTGCACGCCTGGAACGGCAAATATCGCCGCCCCGCTGGTATGTGGACGCCCGATTATCGGGAGCCGATGCGGGACAACCTGCTGTGGGTCTATGAAGGTCAAACCCAGTTTTGGGGCTATGTTCTCGGCGCACGTTCGGGCCTCTATTCCAAACAGGATACGCTGGATGCCTTTGCCGCGATTGCCGCTGGCATGGACTTGCGCGTAGGCCGCCAATGGCGCCCGCTGATCGACACGACCCATGATCCGATTATCGCCGAGCGCAAACCCAAACCCTGGAGCAGCTGGCAGCGGCAGGAAGATTATTATAATGAAGGCCTGCTCATCTGGCTGGAGGCCGATGGCATCATCCGCCGCGAATCGGAAGGCAAGAAATCGCTGGAAGATTTTGCCCGCAGCTTCTTCAAAGGGAAAAATGGCGATTATGGCGTGGTCACCTATGAACTGTCCGATGTCATTGACACGCTGAACGCCGTACATCCTTATGACTGGGCCGGATTTATCCAAGAACGCGTGTACGAGACGACAGACGAAGCGCCCAAAAATGGCCTGATCCTTGGCGGCTACAAACTGGTCTACGATGCTACAAAGAGCGATTTTATCCGCGCAAATGACATACGCCGCAAGCAACTGGATCTCAGCCATTCGATTGGCATGGTGGTCAGCGACAAGGGCGTGGTCAAAGCGGTTATGTGGGACGGTCCGGCGTTTAAGGCAGGCCTCAAAAACGGCCTCACAATTACGGCAGTGAATGGCAAAGCCTATACCGCCGAGCTGTTGACTCAGGCGATCGAAGAGAATCGTGGGCAAACGAACAAAATCGAGATTTTTGCCAAGAATGCTGACCAATATAGCAATTTTATGGTCGATTATTCAGGCGGGCTTCGCTATCCGCACCTGAAAAAAATAACCGTGGAAGAGGGTGGTACCGTTGAAGGGGGCATTGACCGGCTTTTGAAGCCAAAAACCAGATAATTAGGATCCAGACCCTATGGACATCACCAAAATCGCCATCGGCGATAACCCGCCGGAAAGCCTGAACGTCATCATCGAAGTCCCGGTGGGCGGCGAACCGGTTAAATATGAATTTGACAAAGACTCCGGCGCGCTTTTCGTGGACCGCATCCTGCATACACCGATGCGCTATCCCGCAAATTACGGGTTTATTCCGCATACCCTGTCCCCCGATGGCGATCCCTTGGACGCGCTGGTTGTGGCGCGATCCCCTTTCATGCCGGGCTGTGTCGTGCGATGCCGCCCAATCGCCGTGCTCAACCTGGAAGACGAACATGGCGGTGATGAAAAGCTGCTTTGCGTTCCGATTGATGCGACTTTCCCCTATTATCGCGCGATCGGCGAAGGCGGAGACCTGCCGGAAATCGTCATGCAGCAAATCGAACATTTCTTTACCCATTACAAAGACCTGGAACCTGAAAAATGGGTCCGTGTTGGTAAATGGGGTGATGCCGAAGAGGCTCGCAAAGTTGTGCTGGACGCCATCGAACTGGCCAAAGAAAAGAAATGAACCCGACGCATCTCGTGGCTGGATTGGCGCTGATCGCCAGTCTGGCCGCATGCGCAACACCGGAAACCCGCGTCCGCAATGGCTTAATGAGCGCAGGCCTGTCCAAACCGATTGCAAGCTGCATGGCAGACCGGATGGTCAATCGCCTGTCCTACACACAAATCGACAAGCTCAGCCGCCTCGACAAACTGCGCAAGCGCGATCCCGGTGATATCAGCGTCAATGAATTTGTGAAGCGGACCAAAGCGCTGCAGGACCCTGAAATACTGGGTGTCGTGACATCATCGGGTCTGGTCTGCGCGGTGAAATGACGGTGGATCCATCGCCAATACGTTACCGCAAAGCGGTGGCTGAGGATGCCGTACATTTGCCAGCCATTGAAAGATCAGCAGGGTCGGCCTTTCTTCAAGTACCGGGACTCGAATGGATTGCCAGCGAGGATGTGCTGTCGGCAGAGGCCCAGCTTAACTGGATTAGGCGAGGCCTTGTCTGGGTTGCTGAAACGGCCGATCAAGAGCGAGTAGGGTTTCTGACCGCCGAACAGTTTGATCAAGAATATCATATCTGGGAGCTATCCGTTCACCAGGAGCATCAAAAGCGGGGCATTGGCCGGGCGCTACTCGAAGCCCTGACGGATCAAGCGCGGCGCGAAACAATTGCCGCCATTACGTTGACCACCTTTCGCCACCTACCATTTAACGAGGAATTCTATGGGACTATGGGCTACAGAACCCTGGAAGAAAGTCAGCAGTCTGAGCGACTCAAAGCCACATTGGCGGCTGAAAAAGCCAGTGGTTTGCCAATAGAGCGGCGCTGCGCGATGCAATTGTCTTTGTGATAGCCGGATTTCGCCGGATATTATCGTAAATCGGGGTGGAAATCCCTACCTGACTGTGCTTTAGCCCTCCGCAAGACTCGCTAACCAAAGATACAAGAAAGGCGCTGCATCGTCCCATGAACATCCATGAATATCAGGCCAAAGAACAACTCGCCAAATATGGCATCGGCATTCCTGCGGGCCACGCAGCTCTGACCGTTGACGAAGCTGTCGCAGCGGCAGAAAAATTGCCCGGACCGCTTTATGTGGTGAAGGCACAGATTCATGCCGGCGGTCGCGGCAAGGGCAAGTTCAAGGAATTGGGGCCAGATGCCAGCGGCGGCGTTCGCCTGTCCAAATCCGTCGACGCGGTGCGCGAAAACGCCACGGAAATGCTAGGCAACACGCTGGTCACCATCCAGACTGGCGACGAGGGCAAGCAGGTTAACCGGCTCTATGTCACCGACGGCGTCGACATTGCCGAAGAATATTATCTTTCCATGCTGGTCGACCGGGCAACCGGCCGGATCGCGATGATCGTGTCCACCGAAGGCGGCATGGATATTGAAGATGTTGCCCATAACACACCGGAAAAAATCAAGACGATCACGATTGATCCGGCACAAGGCTTCATGCCGCATCACGGCCGGTCCATGGCCTTTGCTCTCGGTCTTTCGGGTGATCTCAACAAGCAGGCGCAGAAACTCGGTAAACAGCTTTATACCGCTTTCACTGACATGGACTGCGAGATGCTGGAAATTAACCCGCTCGTGGAAACCAAAGATGCGCAGCTGCTGGTGCTCGACACGAAAATGAGCTTTGATGGCAACGCCCTGATGCGTCACCCAAACCTAATGGAACTGCGCGATGTGACCGAGGAAGATCCGGCAGAAGTCGAAGCTTCCAAATATGACCTCGCGTACATTAAACTGGACGGCAATATCGGCTGCATGGTCAATGGTGCCGGCCTTGCCATGGCGACGATGGATATCATCAAGCTCAACGGCGCATTCCCGGCAAACTTCCTCGATGTGGGCGGCGGCGCAACCACCGAAAAAGTGACTGCGGCGTTCAAAATCATTCTGGCTGACCCCGCTGTAGAAGGCATTTTGGTCAATATTTTCGGTGGCATCATGAAATGCGACATCATCGCCGAAGGTATCGTCACTGCGGCCAAAGAAGTCGACCTCTCGGTTCCACTCGTAGTCCGGCTGGAAGGTACCAATGTTGCCAAGGGCAAGGAAATATTGGCGAATAGCGGTCTGCCGATCGTATCTGCCGATGATCTGGGCGATGCTGCGAAGAAAATTGTTGCGCAAGTGAAAGACGCTGCCTGAACACGGGCATAAGTCATAAAGTACAGCTAGGCATTATCCTCAAAAATGATGATGCTGCGCCGCAACATAGATATTTGACGTTTACGTGAACGTAAGCTAAAGCGTTCACAGAAATTGAAAGAAGGAAACAGCAATGAAAATCCTGGTGCCCGTCAAACGGGTGATTGACTATAATGTGAAACCGCGGGTGAAATCCGATGGCAGCGGCGTGGATCTCGCCAATGTCAAGATGTCGATGAACCCGTTTGACGAAATCTCTGTCGAAGAAGCGATTCGCCTGAAAGAAGCAGGCAAGGCAGAAGAAATCGTCGCGGTTTCGGTTGGCCCGCAAAAGGCACAGGAAACCCTGCGCACCGCTCTCGCCATGGGTGCAGACCGTGCGATCCTGGTGCAGACAGACGAAGAAGTCGAGCCACTGGGCGTTGCCAAAATCCTTGCGAAAATCGTTGAAGAAGAAGCGCCGAAACTGGTTATCACCGGCAAACAGGCGATTGATGATGACTCGAACCAGACCGGCCAGATGCTTGCTGCTCTGCTCGGTTGGGGCCAAGGTACGTTCGCCAACACGGTTTCTGTTGATGGCGACAGCGTTGAAGTGAAGCGTGAAATTGATGGCGGTTTGCAGACGGTTAAGCTCAGCTTGCCTGCCGTGGTCACCACCGACCTGCGCCTAAACGAGCCGCGCTATGCATCGCTGCCAAACATCATGAAGGCGAAGAAAAAGCCGCTCGATGAGAAAACACCGGCCGATTACGGCGTCGATATCGCGCCGCGCCTCACCACCACCAATGTTTCCGAACCGCCTGTCCGTCAGGCCGGTGAAAAGGTCGAGGATGTGGATGCGCTGGTCGCCAAACTTAAAGCTGTAGGAGCCATCTGATGAAGACTCTTGTACTCGTAGAACATGACAACACCGAAATGAAAGATGCGACGCTGGCCGTTGTCACCGCCGCGTCGCAACTGGGCGAAGTCCACGCTCTGGTCGCCGGGACCGGCTGTGCCAGTGTTGGTGAGCAAGCCGCCAAGGTCGCTGGTGTCAGCACCGTCCATGTGGCCGATGATGCCGCGCTCGCCAATCAGCTCGCTGAAAATGTCGCACCATTGGTCGCCAGTCTGATGGAAAGCCATGACGCTTTCCTCGCGCCCGCAACCACCACCGGCAAGAATATCGCACCGCGCGTCGCTGCTCTGCTCGACGTCATGCAGATTTCCGACATTCTTTCGGTCGAAAGCGAAGATACGTTCACGCGTCCGATTTACGCGGGCAACGCGATTGCCACCGTCAAATCGAGCGATGCCAAGAAAGTCATCACCGTGCGCGGTACGGCTTTTGACAAGGCCGCAACCGAAGGCGGTTCCGCATCGATCGAAGGCGTTACCGGCGCAGGCGAATCCGGGCTTTCATCATTTGTGAGCGAAGAAATCGCCAAGTCCGAGCGTCCGGAACTCACCTCAGCCAAGATCATCGTATCTGGCGGCCGTGCTTTGGGCTCTTCCGAAAAGTTCGAAGAAGTTATCACGCCTCTCGCCGACAAGCTCGGCGCCGGCATCGGTGCTTCCCGCGCTGCGGTCGATGCGGGCTATGTCCCCAACGATTATCAAGTCGGCCAGACCGGCAAAATCGTTGCACCGGAAGTCTATATCGCCATCGGCATTTCCGGCGCGATCCAGCATCTGGCAGGCATGAAAGATTCCAAGACAATCGTTGCGATCAACAAGGATGAAGACGCGCCGATTTTCCAGATTGCCGATATCGGACTGGTTGCGGACCTGTTTAACGCTGTTCCGGAATTGACTTCGAAAGTCTGACATCGACACAGCGCCTCCCTCTCTCGTGATGCTGAACTTGTTTCAGCATCCATCGAACCGGAGGCGCGGATCAAAAAATAGACCCTGAACCAAGTTCAGGATGACGAAATAAAGAAACCCCGGCGTGAAAGCGCTGGGGTTTTTACTTCAAATTAACACCAGAATCGCTATTTCACATTTGTGGAGACTGCAAAAACACTTACGCGGTGGTTGAGCGGCGGCGTAGTAGCTCTTACTCTAACTATCGGCATTCCGGTCGCTTGGACCACACACTTTTTGTACACTTTCCCTTCATCCCATATTCCCGAACAGTTTGACATAGGTTTTTTCTATGAAGGAAATTCACATGATTCCTGTGGTATTGTTGCGCACAACATTGACGAAGCCACTGCCAAAGAAATAATCCGACAAGGATCGGCATACTTTGCCAAAGGTTTGTTATCAGAACAAAGACATTGGGAGAAGTGGAACAAAACGCCCGTAAAAATACGCCCATATTTGCATTCGGAGGGCACCCAATTTTGTGGTGACCCAGGATATCTAAAGGTCGAGTTGGATAACTACATGGCTACACCCGGTTCCTATTTTAGCTATTTTGATGAAGGTTTTTTATTGGTCCACCCTGAAAAGCAGAGAGTTATCTTAGCGCACTATTATCGGTAAATTTGCCTTCCAAAGAATATTCGACTCCGGTCGTATTTAGTATCATCCGTAACCACTGACCGCTCCCACACCCCGCCTCACCGCTAAAACCGCCCTCGCCGGTTGCGCGATTCAAAACCGCACCCTAACGGCCCGCCTCCCGATCAATGGATGGGGCGGACGTCAACGGTTGGGTTTCATATGGCCCGCCCGCATGCAGTATCCCTGATACCCGCATGTACGGATGCTGCTTTGTCTCGATTGGTTGCATGAGTAGCTCAATTGGATAGAGCACTGGCTTCAAACACCAGGTAAGCGAGTTCGATTCTCGTCTCAACGCACCACTGGATAGCTCAGATGGTTAGAGCACAAGACTACGAATCTTGATGTCGCAGGTTCGATTCCTGCTCCACTCTCGGTCTGTAAAAGGACCCCAGCACTCATAATGCTGTTTGAGAAATACCGGGTTCGGGGACCGGCATGTGAACGGCGCGGCGTCCGCGGCGGGCGGGAGTCTTCGGATTTCCAAACGCCAAGGGCAAAGCGCCTGCCACCATGGCAAGCGGTTCGGCTAAGGCGTGATGATGGCGCTGTGCCGGGGTCGATGGGAGATGTTTTCGAACGCCTCTCTATCCGCCCCGGGCGCTGCAATATCCGCTCCACCTTGGCCCGCCGCGCGGCATGTCACCGGTCCCTGAATCTTATCCGGGACCTGTTTGATTGGGGAAACGCTTTGGGCCAATTCCGGCCCCGGGCAAATGTAAAAGGAGATTGGCGTGAGCTGATATTTGAGTGAGTATTATGTTGTATTTGATTGACAAGCTGATGGGCCGCAAGCGGGTAACCATCAATGAAAATGAACGGGCGATCTGGCTCTACAAGGGCGAGGTTCGCGGACTATTGGGAGCGGGCGAGCATGTCCTGCCGAATTGGCGGAAGCAATTGCGCATCGAGCGCATGGCGCTGAATAGCGCGGCTTTTGTTTCGGTCTATGAAAAGGCGCTTTTTGAGAAAGCACCAGATCAGGCGGACGCCCACCTGACCCAGTACCGGACCGGGACCAATGAGATTGCTGTCATCGAATGCGACGGACGGATTCATTCTGTCCTCTCTCCGGATAGCAAGCTTACCGTCTGGACAGATGCCGGTCCGTGGAAGGCCGAGGTTGTGAAGCTGGATACAAACCCAGTCATCGCACCAGCCTTGCTACAGCGGCTGATGGAAGCGGGAGTGGCAAGCCTGCTTTCCAAGGTCCGGATTGTCGAGGTGGACAAGGGTCAGATTGGCCTGCTCACCGTCGATGGTCAAATGGCCGGTGAATTGACCCCGGGTGTCACGGGCTACTGGATGGTTGGTCAGAAGGTCGCCGTAAAGATCGTTGATCTGACGCGGCAGCCGCTTGACGTAACCGGTCAGGAGCTATTGACCAAGGACCGCGTGACGTTGCGGATCAATATCTCGGCGCAATACCGGGTGGTTGATCCCGTCAAGGCCGTGACCGAGGTCAAAGACTTTGCCGATGCGCTGTACCGGGCGCTGCAATATGCGTTTCGGAAAACGCTGGGTGCGATGACCCTCGACCAGATCCTCGACAAGCAGGTCACGGTCGATGCTGAAGCGGCTCAGAAAGTCCGGAGCGATATGGCGGCCATTGGCCTGGAAGTGTCCGATATCATCCTGAAGGACGTGATCCTGCCGGGTGAAATGCGGGAGCTTTTGAACCAGGTGGTTTCTGCGCAGAAGTCGGCTGAGGCCAATGTCATCAAGCGGCGGGAAGAAACGAACGCAACGCGGTCGCTTTTGAATACCGCAAAGGTGATGGCCGATAACCCGGTCATGCTGCGGCTGAAAGAGCTTGAGGCTCTGGAAAGCATTGCCGGTAAAGTGGACCGGTTGACCGTCAATAACGGTACCGGCGGTTTGATGAATGATATCGTCAAACTGACGGACGGCTAGTTGGCCAACAAGGAAGGGCGCGGTAGCAATATCGCGCCCTTTCATTTTATACGGTGAACGATTCCCCGCAGCCGCAATCGCCCTTGCTATTGGGGTTGTTGAACACAAAGCCGGCGGTAAAATCATCTTCCTGCCAGTCCATGGTCGAGCCGATCAGGTACAACACACTCGGCCCGTCCACGTAAAACACGCCGCCGGGGGTCACGATCTTCTCGTCAAACTTCACTTCCTCGGTGATATAATCGACCGAATAGGCGAGGCCGGAACAGCCTCTGCGCGGGGTGGATAGTTTTACACCGATCACATCCTCGGGTGCTTTGGCCATCAGGTCGGCGACGCGTTGCTCGGCCGCAGGCGTCAGGGTGATCGCCGCAGGAATTTCTCTGGTTTTGGTTTGTGTATCGGTCATAGCTAAAGCCTTTTCTGCCAAAACAATGCTCTGCCCATTTCGGGGTCGAGCACATAATCACCATAGCCCAGCGACGCATAAAGCGCCTTCGCCGGTGCGTTGCCTTCCAGCACTTCGAGCGTGATTTTGCACGCCCCCGCTTCCCGGGCAATGGTTTCAATTTCCGCAAACAGCGCCCGTCCCACGCCGGTGCCGCGATATTCTTTGGAAACCACTATATCATGAATATTCATCAATGGTTTCGCGCCAAAGGACGAAAATGTCGTCATCAAATTGGCCAGCCCCGCAACCTCATCGCCAACATAGGCCAGCAAGGAGGATGCCGCCGGTGTCGCGGCCAGTCCGGGCACCAGATTCGCCTGAACCTCCTCCGAGAGGTCTTCGCCTCCGCCCATCGGATCCATCGAATAGACGCGCAGCATGCCGACAATATCCGCCGCATGATCCGCATTGGCGTAATCCGCGCGAATGACGGTGGCGGCCGATGCCTTGGAAAGAGTCGCTGTCGCCGTCATAACATCCCCAGTTCGAGCTTCGCCTCATCGCTCATCTTCTGCGGGTCCCATGGCGGATCCCAGACGAGGTTCACTTCGCTATGGCCAACACCGGGCACGCTGCCGACCTGCATTTCAATTTCGCCGGGCATGGATTCTGCGACCGGGCAATGCGGCGTGGTCAAAGTCATGGTGACAATCGCGTGATTATCCGGCGTAATTTCCACACCGTATATCAAACCAAGATCATAGATATTCACCGGAATCTCGGGATCATAAATCGACTTCAGGGTATCAACGACGGCCTCATAGAGATCGCCGCCCGCCTCACCGGCCGGTGTTTCGGTCGGTTGCTGCGCCAGAAAACCTTCAAGATAGTCGCGCTTGCGGCTGAGCTTGCTGGCATCACTTTCCGCTTCGTAGGGAGACGGCGCAACGACGGGCGCAGGTTTTTCTTCAACCGCATCCTCGACCTTTGCCAAGGGGGGCTTTTCCACACTGTCGACTTCTTCGACCAATATCTTGCGTTCTTCGTTCATCTCTACTTCCTACCCGAAAATCTTTCTCACCCGTTCGATACCCTTGACCAGAGCCGCGACATCTTCTGCATCGCTGTAAATTCCAAAGCTCGCCCGTGCGGTAGCGGGCACGCCCAGATAGTCCATCAGCGGCTGCGCACAGTGATGGCCAGCACGGATCGCAACCCCGCCTTCATCCAATATAGTGGCGACATCGTGCGGATGCACGTCGCCAACCGCAAAACTCAATATTCCCATGCTCTTATCCGGGCCAAATACCCGCACGCTGTTGATGCCGGACAATGCTTCACGCGCCAGCGCCAGCGTTGCATTTTCATGGGCAGAAATAACGTCCAGCCCAATCGCTTCGACATATTGGATCGCGGCATCCAGCCCGACTACGCCAGCAATATGCGGGGTGCCGGCTTCAAACCGGCCCGGCGGCGATGCGAAACTGGTGCCCTCAAAACTGACTCGGTCAATCATCGAGCCGCCGCCTTTCCATGGGGGCATGGCGTCAAGAATCTCATAAGGCGCCCACAGCGCACCTATGCCGGTCGGACCGTAGATTTTATGCCCGGAAAAGACATAAAAATCACAGCCCAAATCCTGCACATCAACGGGCAATCGCGGCGCTGCCTGACAGCCATCAAGCAATAATTTTGCGCCAACTTTATGGGCAATACTCGCCGCACGTTTGGCATCAAGAAGTGATCCGAGAACATTGGACACATGAGCCAAAGCGACCAGCTTATGCTGTTCGGTCAGATGGGCTTCGATCCAGTCGAGATCAACCTGACCATCTTCGGTCAGCGGCGCGACATCAATATGCGCGCCAACCCGCTCGGCGAGCAGTTGCCACGGTACGATATTGCTATGATGCTCCAGTTGGCTGAGCATGATCCGGTCGTCTTTACCGACATTCGCATTGCCCCAGCTTTCGGCAACCAGGTTGATGCTATCCGTCGCACCGCTAGTGAAGACAATCTCATTTTCGGATGCCGCGTTGAGAAAACCAGCCACCCGTTTGCGGGCGGCTTCATAGGCTAGCGTCATATTGGCTGAACGTTCATAGACACCGCGATGGACCGTCGCATAATCGGGGCCATAAGCGCGGGCAATCGCATCCAGTACAGGCTTTGCTTTCTGCGCGGTGGCCGCTGTGTCGAGATAATGCCAATCGTCAGTAATTCCCGGAAAGTCAGGGCGATGCCCTGCTTGGATGACAGACATTTCGTTCATGACAGCCGCTCCAGCACCTCAAGCGCCTTGCTCTCAATCGCTTCGCGCGCCGCGTCATCGTCCATGCTGACGAAAGCATCGGCGATAAACGCCTGCAGCATCAATTTCTGCGCCAGTTCCGGTGACAATCCGCGCGAGGCCATATAGAACAGCGCTTGCTTGTCGAGTTCGCCAACGGTTGCGCCATGGGCACATTTCACATCGTCAGCGAAAATTTCCAGCTCCGGCTTGGCATTGGCAGTTGCAGTGCGGTCGAGTAGCATGGCTTTGACCGATTGCGCGGCATCGGTTTTTTGCGCATCGCGTGCAACATTGATCTTGCCGAGGAAACTGCCGGTGGCTTTGCCTGACAGTACCGAGCGCACGACCTGATTAGACGTTGCATTCGGTTCAGCATGAATAGTCTCGGTCACGATTTCCAGAGTCTGTGTGCCGCTGCCCAATATCGCGCCGCCCAGTTCAAAATGCGCGCCTTTGCCGAGCGTCACTTTGACCTGAATGCGACCATAGTCGGCAGCACTTGCCAGCACATGCAAAGCGAAATTCGCGTTATCGCCAACGGTAATGTCCAGATCGACAATGCCGACGCCTTCCATCATCGGCAGCTCTGTGATCTGGCGTGAAGCGGTCTCACCGGCCGCAACGACCAGCCGCTCCGGACCATCCAGCTTGGGCCAGACCGGTTCAAGCGCTTTCAGGTCCGCATAACGCCACGCCTCATCGCGCTTGGTCGGGAGGGGAAGTGTTGCAGTCATGGCTGAGACCTTTGTAATTCGCGGCGTAATTTGGCCATCAATTTTGGCTTTTCCGCATCGACACAGCTTTTAATGGCGCCGTCATCGGCGGCCCCGTCGCGGATACACCGCACAGTTGTTTTACACAGTCGCTTGTCCAAATTGATATTGCCGGAAGACTTGTCGAGTGAACAAGTGAAACGGCCTTTTTGGTCTTTGCCAACCATGGCTGATATGCTGTTCAATCGCCGCCCGATGACGACAATCTCATTCTCGACCACCTCATTTTCGACCGAAGGCGCAGCCGGTTGCACCGCTGCCATCAAGAGGACAGTCAAGATCATGCGGCCACCGCCTCATAACCTTCTTCTTCGAGCTGTAGCGCCAGTTCAGGGCCACCCGTTTTGACAATCCGACCATCTGCCAGAACATGCACATAGTCCGGCTTCACTTCGTCGAGCAGACGTTGATAGTGAGTAATCAGCAACACCGCCTTGTCCGGTTGGCGCATGATCGCATTGATACCCGATCCGACAACGCGCAGCGCATCAATGTCGAGACCGCTATCAGTTTCGTCGAGGATTGCAAGTTTGGGATCGATAATCCCCATTTGCACCATCTCGTTGCGTTTCTTTTCGCCGCCGGAGAAACCGACATTGACCGCGCGTTTGAGCATATCCATGTCCATTTTCAGCAGCGCTGACTTTTCCTTGGCCAACTTGATAAATTCGGCGCCCGATAAAGGCTCTTCCCCGCGCGACTTGCGCTGGCTGTTAAGACTTTCGCGCAGGAACTGCAGGTTGGATACACCGGGAATCTCAACCGGATATTGAAAGCCAAGGAAGATACCCGCGGCTGCCCGCTCATGGGGATCAAGCTCGAGCAAATCCTGTCCGTCAAAGTTCACACTTCCAGACGTGATTTCATAGCCGGGCCGTCCGCCGAGCGCGTAAGACAGCGTCGACTTGCCTGCGCCATTGGGACCCATGATCGCATGGATTTCGCCCGCATTAAGCTCGAGTGAGAGTCCTTTGAGGATTTCTGTATCGCCAACATTGGCGTGGAGGTTTTCAATTTTTAGCATTCTTTATTTACCTGTTTCAAAGACTATTGCTATCCGCGTCGCTGGATCAAAAAACTGTTCATGTGCAGGAGTCCAAGGTACTTCTGGATCCTTAGAATACTCCAAACTGGGATGAGCTTCAGCCGCTTCGCGCACACTTTGGGGCATTGGCCGATCGAACCAATGGACAAATGCCTTGGACCATTGGCTAGCATGTGCCTCTAAGCCTTCACCTTTGGCGATCTCAACCAATTGCTTGATTGCCTCACTCACCCCACACTCCCCTCGAGCGAGATGGCCAGCAATTTCTGGGCTTCCACGGCAAATTCCATCGGCAATTGTTTCAGCACATCCTTGGCAAAGCCATTGACGATCAGGGATACCGCTTCTTCCTCGTCCAGCCCGCGTTGCTGGGCGTAGAACATCTGGTCATCGCTGATCTTTGACGTCGTGGCTTCATGCTCAATCTGCGCGCTCGGGTTTTTCACCTCGATATAAGGCACGGTATGCGCGCCGCAGGTATCGCCGAGCAGCAGCGAGTCACATTGGGTGAAATTGCGGACATTTTCCGCATTGGCGCCGACGCGAACCAGACCGCGATAGGTGTTGTCGCTTTTACCCGCACTGATCCCTTTCGAGATGATCGTTGATCGGCTGTTCTTGCCATTGTGAATCATCTTGGTGCCGGTATCGGCCTGCTGATAATTATTGGTCAGTGCAACCGAGTAAAATTCGCCCACGCTATTTTCGCCGTTGAGCACACAGCTTGGATATTTCCAGGTCACGGCGCTGCCGGTCTCGACCTGGGTCCAGCTGATTTTGCTGTTCTTGCCCTGACACAGGCCGCGTTTGGTCACGAAATTATAAATCCCGCCTTTGCCTTCTTCATCGCCGGGGTACCAGTTCTGGACTGTGCTATATTTAATCTCCGCATCGTCCATCGCGACCAGTTCGACCACCGCGGCATGCAGCTGATTCTCATCACGCATCGGCGCGGTACAGCCTTCGAGATAGCTGACATAGCTGCCTTCATCCGCGACGATCAAAGTCCGTTCAAACTGGCCGGTATTTTCGGCATTGATCCGGAAATAGGTGGAAAGCTCCATCGGGCAGCGCACACCTTTGGGAATATAGACGAATGTCCCATCGCTAAATACGGCGCAGTTGAGCGTCGCGAAATAATTATCCTTCATCGGCACGACCTTGCCGAGATATTTTCGGACAAGGTCGGGATATTCCTTGATCGCTTCGGAGATAGAACGGAAAATCACGCCCGCTTCTTCCAGTTCTTCGCGGAAGGTTGTGGCCACCGACACACTGTCAAACACCGCGTCCACAGCAACCTTGCGCGCGCCTTCGACGCCCGCGAGTACCTTTTGCTCTTCAATGGGAATGCCAAGTTTTTCATAAACCCGCAGGATTTCCGGATCGACCTCATCGAGGCTGTTCAGCTTTGGCTTCGCCTTGGGCTCGGCATAATAATAAGCGTCCTGATAGTCGATCATCGGGATGTCGAGCTTGGCCCAGTCCGGACTTTCCATGGTTTCCCACATGCGAAAAGCCTTGAGGCGCCAGTCCAGCATCCATTGCGGCTCGCCTTTTTTGTCGGAAATGAAGCGCACCGTATCTTCGTTCAGACCCTTGGGCGCAAAATCCTGTTCGATGTCGGACGACCAGCCAAATTCATAGCTGCTGGCATTATCGACAGCCGCCTGCGCTTCGGCATTCATCGCCGCACGTTCATCCTGTTCCTGAAGATCCGTTTTTACTTCTTCACTCATCACGCTTGTTCCATAGTTTTGATTGTCTGTGCAGCCGGCTTCTCTGCCAGGCTTGCAAGGCTAACGTCGTCCAATGCTTTCCGGATAGTCTGGTTGATCACACCCCAATGCGGCTTGACCGTACAGCTGTCTTCCAGTGCACAATCATGATTGCCCTCAATCGTGCAGCATGTAATCGCCAGAGGCCCTTCCACTGCCTCGACAATATCTGCGAGGCTGATGGACGCAGGCGGGCGCGCCAACCGAATTCCGCCACCAATACCGCGGGTTGATTCGATCAATCCTGCCGCAGATAAACGACTGACCAGTTTTTGCGTCGTCGGTAACGGCACGCCTGTTTCCTGGGACAATGTAGATGCGTTAAGCTTTCCCTCTGCCAAAAGCGCAGCGCCGCAGTGCCGCGAGGCAGCAGACATCAGCACAACAGCATAGTCGGCAAGGCTGGAAAGCCGCATAAAATCTCTCAAAATTCCTGTGATTCTCTAAATAAGACTTATTTAGTCGTATTTAAGAAGGATTGCAACTCCCAGTGAGTGCTATGTATCGGAAGTGAGAGGGGGGATATGTCCTTTCAGAAGGCCGCGCTGGTCTATCAGCTTCGCAGTTTCCCCCTCGGCAACCCGTAATTTGGTCGGCGTCGTTCCAGCGAAAAACTTTATCTCACGTATCATATGCGACTGGTCGTAAAAGGAGTCTTCCAGTGCAAGCAGCTCATCCTCATTCTGTTCCGCATAAGCCCGGGCTGCCCGCAACGCGCGATATTTGCGTGCGAGATATTTGGGCGCCATACCGTAAAGCTTGTT
Organism: uncultured Sphingomonadaceae bacterium; assembly: GCA_947493955.1. GTDB lineage: Bacteria > Pseudomonadota > Alphaproteobacteria > Sphingomonadales > Sphingomonadaceae > Parasphingorhabdus. The sequence goes on along the minus strand of CANLSQ010000002.1, from coordinate 602,946 downwards.
GACCGTGCGCAGCACCTGACGAGAACTTTGATCCGATCGCTCCATTAGCGCGCTTACTGGCGGCGATGGTTCGGACGACAGCCATTCGTCCACCATTTTTGTAAACTGCCGGACCTCGGGTTTCACGCGGTGCCGCAAATCCCGAAAAACCCGGTCGGCCCAGGCGGTCATGTCATCCACATCCTTGCAATTCCTCAGCAACTCAAGGCTTTTGTCGATCTCATCTGTAAATATCTTGCCGGCGGGCACAGCCTTGTCGGCAAAATCAGCAGCGGATTTTTTTGTCAACGCAGCCCAGCCCGCAGGCAGCAAACCGACGCCAAACATGCGAAACGGGCCTTTCACATCAAAATGCATTGCGCCGGTTGAGGGGCCAACCAGCATCGAGTCTTTGGCAGAATAAGTTTTTCCATCCGCAAAACCGAGCTCAGCTGTGCCCTCCAAAAGAAAACGCAGCTGCGCAATGGCAGCACGCTCATTATCTGCAAATTTAGGGTGCTCGACCTCAAATAAATAATAGACCGAGACTAAGTCTCGTACATCTTCTGCAGGCGCGAAATATCTCAGACTTACCAAAACGAACCCCTTTTCCCGGTTCGGGGGCAAACCGGCATTCCATTGGTTGCACGCTTATAGCCAAAAAAAATAGGAAAAAAAACTGGCCTGGCCAATTAATTGGCCAGGCCAATAAGGAAAAGAAGTCCATTCCGCAAAATCGTTGCGGGTGGGGTTCTTTGGGTCGCAACACGTAAATGCACCCAAACCGCGACGCGAGGATTGGACAAAAAGGACAATATCCCGCTTTATTTGTTGACAATTACGGCCATGCCCCGGCCGATTTGCCGCGCCTAACGTGTTTTGGCAATCCAGCTATCAACCCGCTCTTCCATGATATTCAAAGGCACAGGTCCGCTGCGCAATATCACGTCATGGAAATCGCCCATGGTAAACTTTTCACCCAACTCTTTTTGCGCTCTTGCCCGCAATTCCATGATTTTAAGCTTGCCGATCATATAGGCGGTCGCTTGGCCGGGATAGACAATATAGCGCTCAATCGCCTTTCGAATATCGCTATCTGGATTGGGCGTATTGTCGGTCAGATATTTAATCGCTTTTTCGCGGCTCCAGCGCTTGTCATGAATGCCGGTGTCGACAACCAGGCGGCAGGCGCGCCAAAGCTCCATGCCGAGGCGACCGAAATCCGAATAGGGATCGGTATAAAAGCCCATATCTTTGCCCAGCTCCTCGGTGTAGAGGCCCCAACCTTCCGAATAAGCAGTGATTCCGCCAAATTTGCGGAATGCTGGTAAATCCCCAAGTTCCGTCTGAATCGCGAGCTGCAAATGGTGGCCCGGCAGCGCTTCGTGATAAGCCAATGCCTCCAGCTCGGTTTTCGACATGCCTTTCAGGTCATAGAGATTGACATAATAAGTGCCAGGCCGTGATCCATCTGGCGCGGGCCGTTGATAAAAAGCCTTACCGGCTGATTTTTCACGAAAAGCTTCCACTGGTTTTATGACAAATGGCGCTTTTGGCAATGTATTGAAAAACTTCGGCAGCTCTTTTTCCATTGCGTCCAGCTTCAGATTAGCCTCGGCAAGATAATCCTCCCGGCTGGTGTGGAAATATTGATCGCTTGTTCTGAGATGTTTGAAAAAGTCCTGCAAACTGCCTTCAAAACCGACCTTGGCCATGATTTTGCGCATTTCGCCATGGATGCGTGCGACATTGTCCAGCCCGATTTGATGGATCTGGTCAGCGGTCAGATCGGTCGTTGTGTAATTCTTCAGACGCTCCGCATAATAAGCTGCGCCGTCCTTGAATCGCCACACACCATCGCCATCGACCGCCATTTTCTGCTGACGTTCCATTTCAGCAACCAGTTTTTCATAGGCTGGTGCCAGGCTGTTGGTCAAAGCGTTACGGCCCCGTGCGATCAAGTCGGCCTTTTCGTTGTCGGCAATGGACAACGCATTCACCTTCTTTTTCAAATCAGCGAATATCGGGGAGTCCGCGCCTGTGTCAAAGGGTGCGCCACTGATGACATTTTTGGCATCGTTGATCACGTAAGGAAAAACCCAGTCCGGAACGATAATTCCATCGTTCGCGCGCTCCGCCGATTGCGCGACCAATGCTTCGATATAAGGCCCTGAATTGCTAAGCCGGCTTACATAAGCTTCGGCATCCGCCTTGTTGCTGACGCGGTGAATATTGATCATGAATGCTGGAATCTGGCTCTGCGCGCCATTCATCTGATCAAAAATATAAGCGTTCCGACGAAACGGGAAAGCGTCCTTAGATCGTTCGGCCCGTGCCTGAAATAGACGATAACTCAGTTGATTGGCTTCGTTCAATTGACTTGCGTCAAACTCCGCTTCCATCACCACCAAAGCCTCTTGACCACGCTCATATTGCTCAACCGCTGCAACATCGCTCGGATCATCAAGCTTCCCATAGTCCTCGTCCCGGATACCGCGAAAGGATTTTGCAATGGGCGAGTTTGCCAATTCTATCTGATCATAATCATCAAAAAAGGCAGTGAGACGTGTGTTAATATCCTGAGTGACTTCGGCTGATTCCGCTGGCGCAGACGATGCATTCCCGCTGGCGCTAGCAACTTCTCCGTTTGAGGGTGAGCAAGCAGCAAGCAAGGCAGTGGTGGCGAGGAGGACATATTTTGTCATTGCGATTCCCTTTGTAACTACCCTGTTGGTATCAGCTCATTTTCCTGCCGTAAACAAGCCACGCAACTTTATTACAATTTCTCACAATCTATTCATCCATCCTGCCGGTAAAGTCATATTCGGCGATCTTATGGTAGCGGCCGTTCAACCAATCATGCTATCAAAGGCTAATAACAGTCCTGATAACAAACACAGTGGGAGGATTTGGCATGGCAAGTGCGGCACAGGCATCTGAGATAGAGAATGCTTTTGAGATTCATCCGCTGACCCCCGCTATCGGTGCCGAACTTTCGGGCATTAATCTGTCCGACCCGCAGCCAGACGAGACAATTGCGAATATCCGGCAAGCTCTGCTTGACCACAAGGTCATTTTCTTTCGCGATCAGAATCTCGAGCAAGAACAGCTGCTGCACTTTGCAAGGAGATTCGGGACTTTGGAAATCCATCCTGCCACACCAAAGGACCAACCCAACCCGGAGATATTGCGCATCGAACATGGTGCGAAAAGCAGGGGTCAGGAAAATATGTGGCACAGTGATGTTACATGGCGCGCCGAACCATCGTTGGGATCGGTGCTGAGCGCTCTCGAAATTCCGCCGGTTGGTGGGGATACGCTATTTGCCAATATGAACCTTGCTTATGAAAAACTGCCACAAGAAACTCGGGAGAAGATTACTGGCCTGACAGCGGTCCATGATATCGCCAGAGTGTTCGCCAAACGCCTGAACAAAAAGCCGGAAGAACTGCATGATCAATATCCGCCGCAACAGCATCCGGTCGTACGGACGCATCCGGAGACCGGATTGCGCAGTCTTTACGTGAACAGTGCCTTCACCAGTCATATAGTGGGCATGGATACAGACGAGAGCCAGGAACTGCTTCGGAGACTCTATGCAACGGCTGCCAATCCGGAAATCCAATGCCGCTTCAAATGGACCAGGGGTGCTATCGCATTCTGGGATAACCGCGCGTCCCAGCATTTTGCTGCATCCGATTATTTCCCCGCGCGGCGCATCATGGAGCGCGCTACAATCGCTGGCGATCGGCCGTATTTTTCCGCTGACAGCTAAAGCCAACTGGCCAGCCTTCACATGTCATAGCGATGACGCTACGGAATCCGCCTGATAAAATGACTCGTTATGAAATCCTTGCGCGATGACCGGATGACCGATAGTTTTCTCTCCATAGGATGAGGGAAAATATGATGCGCAAAGCACTTTTACTCGCGGCCTGCTCGGCGGCACTGGCCATTTCAGGATGCAGCAAAGATGGCGGATCTGGTGGCTCGGGCGCCGAAGTCACCAATACCGAATATCCCGAACAGGTCTTCTGGGGCGATACCCATCTCCACACCGACAACAGCATTGATGCATTTGGTTTTGGCAACCGGCTCGACACAGAGGCAGCCTTGCGCTTTGCCAAAGGCGAGGAAGTGACAGCAACCAAGGGCGAAAAAGCCAAGCTTTCCCGCCCGCTCGACTTTCTGGTTATCGCGGACCATAGCGACGCGGTGGGCGCAACCAAGGCGCTTTATGAAGCCCCGCGTATTGCGCTTTTGGGCAATGATTTTTTGCTCCGCTGGTACGACATGATGCACGAAAGCGATGAAGGGTCACTGGCGGTCACAGCCGAACTGATCGATGGCGCTGCTGCGGGAACTTTACCCGAAGGTCTTTTCGATCCGGAAGAATCCGCAGACCGGATCAAATCGTTGTGGACCGAACATGGTGAGAAGCTCGACGAATATAATGAGCCCGGCAAGTTTACCGCCTTTCACGGGTTTGAATATACGCCGATGCCCGGCGGAGATAATCTGCACCGCGTGGTGATGTTCCGCGACGGCGGGGACAAGACCAGCACCATGCTCCCCTTTGCCAGCTTTGACGCTGGCGATCCGGAACAGCTTTGGGCCTATATGGCGGCCTATGAAAAAAGCACTGGCGGAAAAGTCCTTGCCATTCCGCACAACAGCAATGTGTCCAATGGCCGCATGTTTGCGATGAACAAGCTGGACGGCAGTCCCATTGACGAGGCGTATATAAAAACACGTGCGCTGCGCGAGCCAATTGTCGAGGTGACGCAGATTAAGGGCGACAGCGAAAGCCATCCGTTCCTTTCCCCCAATGATGAATTTGCCGATTTTGGTGATGCCGGTTGGGACAAATGCAACCTGAGCTGCGGCAAGAATATGCCACCGGAAAGCTACGGTGGCAGCTATGCCCGCGAGGCGTTGAAGCGCGGTCTGGAATTCACGCTGAAAATAGGAGCGAATCCTTTCAAATTCGGCATGATCGGTTCGACCGATAGCCACACTTCACTCGCCACAGCTGATGAGAATAACTTTTTCGGCAAGCATAGTGGCAACGAGTTCAACAATAAGGACCGAGCGCTTGCTCCGCAAAATCTAGGCACACGCAGGGGCCGTTTCGGCTGGCACTATCTGTCGAGCGGATATGCCGCGGTCTGGGCAACCAGCAACACGCGTGAAGCCATTTTCGATGCAATGATGCGCCGTGAAGTCTATGCGACGACTGGCCCACGCATGCAGGTACGTTTCTTTGGCGGATTTGATTTTACCGAAGACGATACGGCCGATCTCGTCAAAACTGGCTATGCGAAGGGCGTGCCAATGGGCGGCGATCTTTCTGGCGGAGATGGCAAGGCACCGACCTTCCTGATCTCTGCCTTGATGGACCCAGAAAGCGCAAATCTGGATCGCATTCAAGTCGTTAAAGGCTGGGTCGATTCCAGCGGGAAATCCTACGAGAAAATCTACAATATCAGCTGGAGCAGCCCGGATAGCCGTAAGGTCGGCGCTGACGGAAAACTTGATGCTGTCGGGAACACGGTTGATCTCACCAAGGGCACTTGGGAGAATAATATCGGTGCGCCGGAGCTGACCACATGGTGGCAAGATCCGAATTTCGACGTGGCGCAAAATGCGTTTTATTATGTCCGCGTGCTGGAAATTCCCACACCGACATGGCCGGTTTACGACGCGCTGAAATTCGGCCTGACACTGCCGGATGATGTGATTAAGATTCAGCAAGAACGGGCTTATTCATCGCCGATCTGGTACACACCAGCCGCAACGACAAGCTAACCCCATGACCAATGAGTCTGTGCGGCCAATCGGGAATATCGTGCGGAGATGAAACTGCTAAAAGAACCTTTGGTCCATTTTCTGGGCGGAGCGTTAATGGTATTCGCTTTTTTTTGGGCCACCGGGTCGAACCGTGATCCGGCGGACTATGAAATCACCATCGGTGAATCGGATGTCGCGCGATTACAGGCTGGCTGGGTACAAAATTTCCGCCGGCCGCCCACACAGGGCGAGCTGGACGGCCTAATCGATCAAGAGATTAAGGAGGAAATTTACTACCGCGAAGCATTGCGTCTCGGTCTGGATCGCAACGATCCACTTATCCGCAGGCGCCTGTTTACCAAAATGCGGTTTCTGGACAATCAGGAAGATGCCGAAGACAATCCATCAGATGCGCTATTGCAGAAATGGCTGGATGACCATCCTGATAAATATGCCCTGTCTTCAACCTATGATCTGGAGCAGGTCTATCTCGGCCAAGATCCGGAGTCCTCAACCTTAGCCCAGCTGGATGGCTTGAATCAGGGAGCCGTTGAACCCAACACAATCAGACAACCAATTTCGCTCCCTGCCAAACTCGTTCAGGCAGAAGCCTCCCAAATTACGCGGCAGTTCGGAGAAAAGTTCGCCGCAAAGCTCAGCACTCTGCCCATTGGTCAGTGGCAGGGGCCGGTAGAGTCAGGATTTGGGCAACATTTCATCAAAATCACCGCGAAAATACCCGGCAAAGCACCGGCACTGAAAGATGTTCGACAATCAGTCAGCAATGATTGGCAAGCCGCACAAACAGCGCGTTTGGAGGAAGCTGCCTTCGACAAATATCGCAAGCAATATGATATTAAAGTTTCTGGCCGGGAATGAAGACCTGCCTGCTCGCCATTGCCTGTTTCGTCGGCCTGTTTTGGGCATCTGACGCCCATGCCGATGAACTGCGCCCCGCTTATGTGGAACTGAACCAGATATCTCAGGGCGAGTGGTCCGTACTGTGGAAGGCGTCCGCGCGCTCCAGATTGGGCCGTACGGGAGAGGTCATAATTCCTGAATCCTGTACTCCTGTTGGCGAAGCCGAACGGCGCTTTGCCGCATCCAATATATTGACCCGCCAAACATTAAAATGTTCCGGCTCCATTGCCGGACAGTCCATTGGCCTTAAAGGACTGGAGCTCGCGACAACAGATGCGCTGGTCCGGATCGCACCGCTTGATGAAGAAACGCAAACATTGCGCCTGACACCCGATGCACCGATTGCCACAATCGTTCGGGAGGAAGAGATGGCCAATGTCGCATGGACCTATACCGTCATCGGTATCGAGCATATTGTGTTTGGCTTTGATCATCTGTTGTTTGTGCTGGCGCTTGTCCTTTTGCTGAAAGGCGGCTGGCTGGTCGCCAAAACGGTGACCGCTTTTACCATTGCCCACAGCATCACGCTGATCGGTTCCACACTGGGCTATCTGTCCCTGCCCTCGCAACCGGTGGAGGCGATAATCGCCCTGTCGATTATCTTTCTCGCAGTTGAAATCGTAAAAGCACAAAAGGATCATGAAAACCACGGGCCGCGTCTGTCGGAACGCTTCCCGTGGATCGTCGCCTTCCTCTTCGGTCTGCTCCATGGCTTTGGTTTTGCAGGCGCATTAGCTGAAATCGGGTTGCCGCAGGATGATGTGCCAATGGCGCTGCTCACATTCAATCTGGGTGTTGAAATCGGACAGTTGATCATCGTTGCAATTGCCTTTGCTGTGTTGGCTTTGATCCGCCGCTTTCAGCAATCATGGCTACAACCTGCCAAGACAGCGACCTCCTATGCCATCGGCATCATCGCCACCTATTGGTTTATCGAACGGATGATCGCCTGAACGGGTCTAGCCGCGCACATCATCTATTTGAGCGACGCGCAGTTCGATTTTTTTGAGCTCACCCAAAATGGTAAGCGTATTCATCCGGTCGAACAGCCACATTTTCAGCAAACCGATGGCAATGAATGAAATGATACAGCCTGACGACCACAGGATGGTTTCCCGAACTTCTCCGGCTTCAATCGCCTGCCATCCGCAGAAAAATGCAAATATGGCAAAGCCAAGCGTGTAGAGGCCCATCAAATAGGTCCAGAAACGCATTGGACCCTGAAAGGTGGTGCCCAGCTGTTCAAACAATCCGCGCCCGTCTTCCAAGTCTTCCAAAAACGCGCGGTCGTCGGCGCTAAGCGAAGCTCCAAGCTTGTCATCAAATTTTGTCATCATGTTTCTCCTTCATTTGGTTCGTCATCCAGCGCTGCCTTTAACTGTCGGCGCGCATGAAACAGTCGGGATTTTGCTGTGCCAATTGCCGTACCCGTTACCTCGGCAATTTCCTTGATCGTCAGGCCTTCACCAAAATAGAACAAAGCCGCCGTCCGGTGGTCATCGCTCAAACGATCAAAGGCTTGATCAATGGTAACCCTGTCTTCGCCGCGCGGCGCTACGGAAATGTCCGCATCTTCAACTGCGACGGCATGAAGACTTCGATGCTTTTGGTTCTTGCTTATCTGGTCTGCACATTTGCGGTGCAGGATCGTGTAAGCCCATGCCGGAAATCGGGAGGGATTGCGCAACCTGCGCCACCCTTTGCAAATACCGCTCCATGCTTCTTGCACGGCGGCACGCGCCTGTTCTTCGTCACGCAAAAGCCGATAGGCTGTACGCATCAGACGCGGATGCCACCTCGCCGCCAATCGCTCTCCCGCGCGCCGGTCTCCGGCCTGAATGCGGTTGAGCAACAATTCGTCATAAATCCGGTCTGTATCACTGTAGCGCATAGACATCCTGATGGCCTTTACCCCTATAGTCGAGGCAAAGCGCCAAAAGGTTCAACTTGGCAAAAAAAATTTGCGCTATTGCGCCGTGTAGCCCCCATCGACAACAAATTCCGCGCCAGTGACATAGCTCGACTCATCCGATGCCAGAAACAAGACGCAATTCGCAATATCCCTTGGTTCACCTAATCTGCCGGCCGGAATCGCCGCCTCTATCGCAGCATAATTGTCCGAGTTTGTGTCTGCACCTGCGCTTTGCATGTTGGTGCGAATGATCCCTGGGTGCACTGTATTGACCCGAATTTTCTCTTCTGCCACTTCCAGCGCCACCGATTTGCTGAACAGTTTTACAGCACCTTTCGATGCTGCATAGCTGGCACTGCCACGGAAACCGACTAGCCCGGCCACAGACGACAGGTTGATAATCGATCCCCCGCCGGATTGCCGCATTGCCGCGACAGCTGCCTGGGTTCCGATAAAACTACCCTCAACATTGACGTCAAACTGACGGCGAAGCGCCGGCACAGCTCTGTCGCTGTTAATCGCCGCCACATCCAATATACCTGCATTATTAACCAGCACGTCCAGCCGTCCATGGTCCGCCAGCATTGCCGCCATCACTTCTTCCCAATCCCGCTGCGAGGTTACATCCTGTTTGACGGCCGTTACATTACCGCCCTTTTCGCTGATCAAAGCAGCGGTTTCCGCAGCTCCAGCATGATCGATATCGCTGACAACGACGATCGCGTCTTCTTCCGCTAACCGTTCCGCAATGGCAGCACCAATACCCGGGCGAGAGGCACCGCCCGTGACGAGCGCGACCTTGCCTTCCAATCGTTTGGTCATCGAATTAACCTGCAGGTGGTCGGTGCGCGTCGTCTGACCAGTCTTGCCGCATCGCCCATTGCTCCAGCGTTTCAAATTCTACTTCTGGCAAGCGTTGCTGCATGAAGTCTGTGCATACCTCAAAAGGCTTGGTCTCGGCTTTGTTATTATATTCGTAGAAGGCCGCGATTCCCGCAGACATGGTGGCGCGATTTTCTTCCGGCACGTCGTCACCAAATGCGCCGACCAACAGATCGCCAAATTCGGTTGGCGTGCAGGGATCATATTTGATCTCGCGACCAAACACCTTGGACAGGATTTCGGCAACCTGTGGCGGCTTGATACGCTGCGGTCCGCCGATATTCATCCATGACCCTTCAAAATCGGGCCGCTCCATTGCAGCCACCATGCACTTGCCGACATCATCGAGGCTGATCCAGTTCGCCTCCAAATGCGCTTCATGCGGATAGACATAGCGGCTTTCGTCAACAATGAACGGACGGGCCCAGTTGGTAAGCAGGTTATCCATGAACAGCACCGAACCGAAAACCGTAGCCGGAACACCTGAGCGAAAAATCTCATTTACTGCAATCGTGTTATTACCATAGGTGAAAGGATCGCCCGGACGCTCAGGGATCCAGCTGGAAGTATTCCAGATAAAGCGTTTGCCGCCCGCTTTTTGTACGGCCGCAGCAACCCGGCCAGTTAGAGTCGCCCGATCCTCACGTGCTTGCAAAGGATGGGTATAAAAAACCGCATCCGATCCCTCGAAAGCCGGAACCCAGGTTTCTTCGTCATACAAGTCGAAAATCCGCGCTTCATCGGCAACGTTGCTGCCCCCCAGATCAGGTGTTTCGCTGCGAGAAAGCGCTCGCACCCTGTGACCCGTTGCGCCCAGTTGTCTGATTTGTGCCAATCCCTGACGCCCGGTTGCGCCGACCACTGATACCAATGCCATCTCGAATCCTCCTTTATAATTAATCGGGAGGCTAGTCGCACTGGCACCTCTGCCCAATGCTCCATTTTGTCAGGCTATTAATGTTAGGAGGCTTGCTCGTTCAACATCCTCTGCCAGCGCTGCATACCGGTAATCCAGCGCTCCGGATCGCTGCCTTTTTGTTTGATATAGTCCGCCACTTGCGGATGCGGCATGATCAGGAAGCGCTCTTCTTCGATGGCATCCAGCGTAATCTGCGCAACTGCTTCGGCCGTCAGCATACCGTCTTTCGCTACCGTTGATGTATCAATATCGGCTGTCATTGCCGTTGCCACGCCTTGCGGACAAAGCACCGATACTTTCAGCCCGTCATCTCCGTGAGTGATCGCAAGCCATTCGGCAAAACTGACTGCCGCATGTTTGGTCACCGAATAAGGCGCTGACCCAATTTGTGCGAGCAGGCCTGCGGCAGAGGCCGTGCTCAAAATATACCCGCCGCCGCGGGCCAGCATTTTTGGAACGAGGGTACGGGCGGCACGAATATGCGCAAGTACATTAATGTCCCAGATTTTCTGCCAGCCATCGTCACCGACCTCGACGCCGCCCTCCATGATAATCCCGGCGTTGGACACAAACAGGTCAATTGGACCAATGTCCCGCTCGACAGTCTCAATAAGAGATGTGATATCAGCCTCCAAAGACACATCCGTCTGTATCGCCGTTCCGTCGATTTCAGTGGCAACGGCTTGCGCGCCCGCAACGTCCCGGTCGGCACATACAACATGCTTGGCACCCACAGCAGCAAAGCGCCGCGCCATAGCGGCCCCGATACCGCTTGCCGCTCCCGTGATAACGATGATTTTGTCTTTGAGATTCATAAATCCGATGTCCTGTTCAAACTGTTTCTCAGGACGTTAGAGGATGGCTTAGGAAATAGACAGACCGCGATTGGCTTTTCTGATCAAGCCGGTTCAACAATTTGCCAGGCGGTTGCACTGTCATAGACAAACCGCTCTTTCATGATGCCATCAGCGGACCAGACCTGATGAGAAATTTCATTGAGCCTGCGCGTCACGCCTTGTTTGTCCGTTGCATCAAATGTCCACATGATCATCACGTCATCACCATCCACCAGCACCGTTTCAGGTGGATGTGTTTTCATCTCTTGCAACCGGCCCATCGCTTGTTTTTCATGCGCAATCAGATTGTCGCGGCCGCGGCGTGGTGGCTCGCAATTTTCCTGCATCGTTGCATCTGCATGATAAAAATCTTTTATGGCCTGGGCATGATCCCCATGCACAACTGCGTCAATAAACTGCTCAACTCTCTTGCGGCTTGGCATTACGAACCTTTCATTCCCAATCTCTCCGCCCAATCATAGCGGCGTTTTTTTCATGTTGACAATTTTATCCACATCTAATTACTACATATATGTAGTTTATTGCAAGAGGAGATTGATATGGGCGCGATTGATGTCTGGGCGCAGATGACAACGGAGCGGATGGCCAAGGCTCCATGGCTGGAGACCTTGCTAAGGTGGACAGGTCAGTCCGGAGATCCCCTCATCCCATCTACCGATTCCACCTTGCGGGCAATGGACGCAGCGGGCGTGGATATCTCCCTTTTGTCGGCCTGGCATGGACCGCAGGGCTCTCTGATCAGCAATGAGGAAGTAAGTGATCAAATCGACAGCGCGCCGGATCGGTTTCGTGGCCTTGCGACCGTTGATCTCAGAAATCCGATGCAGGCCGTCCGGGATATCCGCAAATGGGTAGACGGTGAAAAATTTGTCGGTGTTCGTGTAGTGCCATGGTTGTGGGATCTTCCGCCCAATGACCGCCGTTATTATCCCGTTTATGCAACCTGTGTTGATCTTGGCGTACCGTTCTGCACGCAGGTCGGGCATACCGGGCCGCTGCTGCGATCAGAAACAGGCCGCCCCATTCCCTATCTTGAAGATGTCTTACTGGACTTTCCGGAGCTGATCGTCGTGGGAGGTCATGTCGGCTTTCCATGGATTGACGAACTAACATCGCTAACCATCAAGTTTCCCAATTTCCATGTCGATACGTCGGCTTATGCCGTTCATCGTCTTCCCGGCGACTTTGTCAGCTTCATGAAGGGGATCGGGTCCAAGCGGGTAATGTTCGGAACGAACTGGCCCATGCTTTCTCCAGAACAGTGCCTGCAGCATCTGGATCAGCTCGGCCTTTCGCGCGAACAAGAAGATGCTTTTCTGTTTGGCAATGCCCGCCGCGTTTTCAATCTCTAACCGGTATAGCTGCGGTGGCAAACAGCGCTGAGTAAACGGCAAGGCGGCGGATATTTTTTTGTGCAGACATATTTTAAGAACTCCCTCGATTTGGGGGTGCCCTAGGGACTGCTTGTTCCAAGAATATGCATTGTTCGTGACTCTGCTGTGACGGTGCTATTGCAGTTTTATGTTCTCACAAATGTCAACCTGATGCGAAGCTGTATTCTCCGCCTTTCTCAAGACCTCTCAGATAAGCAGGGCGCGATTGTAATTCCTTAACAAATGCGGCCAGCTTCGGATGTGTCTCGGCTCTGCCCTGAGCGATAGCCACTTCTGCCGGGAAGCTGAGCATGACGTCTGCAGCGCTGAGGCTATCGCCAATAAAATGACCGGACGGGCTGAGTTCGTTTTCCATGAAGTCGAAATGGCTGGTCAGCTGTTCGTTGATCCGCGGCATTAACGGCGCGCCGGCCTCTTCCAGCCGGCCCACATAGAGGTTCAGCAAAATTGGCGTCATTGCCGACCCTTCGGCAAAATGCATAAGTTCAAGATGACGAACATAGTCATCCGTCCCGCGCTCTGGCACATATTGCCCGCCGCCGTGATGCGCACAGATATGTTCGACAATCGCGCCGGATTCGATGATCATACGTCCGTCATCTTCAATCATCGGTGATTTGCCCAGCGGGTGCAGCGCGGTCAGGCTGGGCGGTGCCAAATTGGTCTCGGTATCACGCTGATGGTGGCGAATCTCATAAGGGCGGCCGATCTCCTCAAGCAGCCATAATATCCGCTGGGACCGGCTATTGTTGAGATGGTGGACGATCAATGTCATTTTTGGCTCTCCGGGAAATATGGGTTTAACATGTTGGGAACAGCGGCTACTTATCTCCCTGCATAATGCTAATGCGATAATATCCTAGGATTTTATTCGTGACGGCGTTCCCCAGGGCTGACGGAGAATGTGATCAAATGGCCATAGATAAAACCTACATCACCGCTGACGCCTTACTGTCGGACAGCTTTCGGCTGGGCATGCAGATATTGAAGAGTGATTTTTCTCCGACCCATATTGTCGGCATCTGGCGCGGCGGTGCACCGGTCGGCATTGCGGTGCAGGAGATATTGGAATTCCACGGCGTCTCGACGGATCATATTGCCATAAGGACATCTTCCTATTCCGGTATTGATAAACAGGAACGATCCGTGCGGGTATTTGCGCTCGGCTATTTGATCGATACGCTCAATCCGGAAGATAATTTGCTGATTGTCGATGATGTGTTTGACAGTGGCCGGAGTATCGAAGCGTTCCTCAAAGAATTGGGCGACCGATGCCGGCATAATATGCCGAGGGACGTTCGGGTGGCCACGGTCTACAGCAAACCATCGCGTAACAAGACGGCTCTGAAGCCCGATTTCTTCATTCACGAAACCGAGGACTGGCTGATATTTCCGCATGAGCTGGATGGACTGACCAAAGAAGAAATATGCGCAAATAAATCGGATGCCGCGGTCATTTTTGATGAAGAAGAAATCCCCAACCCTGTCATGATAAAGAGCTAGATATGTCTTTTGCATCCCCCGAACAGCGTCAAGCCTTCATTGCCGGTATTCCGAAAGCCGAACTGCATCTGCATATTGAAGGATCGCTTGAACCGGAAATGATGTTTGCGCTGGCGCAGCGCAACGCCATCGACATCCCCTTTGCTTCGGCCGAAGAAGTGCGCAAGGCCTATGCCTTCTCAAATCTGCAGGATTTCCTGGATATCTATTATCAGGGAATGAATGTCCTGCGCACCGAACAGGATTTCTATGACCTGACCATGGCCTATTTTCGGCGTATCCACGCTGACAATGCAATCCATGCCGAGATATTTTTTGATCCGCAGGGCCATACCGAGCGCGGGGTCGCCTTTTCGACCGCAATAGACGGCATATTGCGCGCCATGGACGATGCGCAATCGGACCTGCAGATATCCTCACAGCTGATCATGTGTTTCTTGCGCCATTTAAGCGAAGAGGACGCGCTCGCAACGCTTGGCGAGGCAACGCCTTATCTAGATAGAATCGCTGGGGTTGGGCTTGATTCATCCGAACTGGGTCATCCACCTTCCAAATTTGCCAAGGTCTTTGCCAAAGCTAAAGCCCTTGGCCTCAAGGCAGTGGCCCATGCCGGCGAAGAAGGACCGCCGGACTATGTCTGGGAAGCCCTCGACATTTTGAAGATAGAGCGCATGGACCACGGCAACCGGTCATTGGAAGATCCTCGGCTTGTTCAAAGACTGCAAGACAATCAAATGACGCTAACTGTCTGTCCCTTGTCCAATTTGTCGCTGTGCGTAGTGGATGATCTCAAGGATCATCCGCTGAAAAAAATGCTGCACCTCGGCCTGCGCGCCACCATCAATTCCGACGACCCATCCTATTTTGGCGGATATCTGAATGATAATTACGAGGCAACGGCGTCAGCCCTGGACCTCGACAAGGATGACATTGTCGCGCTAGCCCAAAATAGCTTCCGCGGTTCGTTTCTCGACGAGGAAACCATTGCGCAATCTCTCCGCCATATTGACGACTATGTTGTGCGATTTGATGGATAAATGGGCTGAACCGAAGCCAGTTCATTGGAATTCTGTGTTTTTTGCTGTTACTGCGCCAGACAATGGTCCCGAATGACCGAGGAATGAATCTATGAACCAGATGGATGATAAATTGCATCATTATAACACCATATTGGTTACCGGCGCAGCGGGATTCATCGGCCACGCGGTTTCTCAACAGCTGATCGCGCGCGGGGAGAGCGTCATCGGTATCGATAATCTGAATGATTATTATGATCCGAAGCTGAAAGCGGCGCGGCTTGAAAACTTACAGAAATTGCCAGGGTTTCAATTTGCCGAACTGGATGTTTCCGACGCCGATGGTGTCAGCAAACTGGTGCAAGAACATGCCGTGAAGCGCATCATCCATCTCGCCGCCCAGGCCGGTGTGCGTTATAGCATCGACAATCCATTCGCGTATCAAAAATCGAATCTGGAAGGCCATTTAAGCCTGCTGGAGGCCAGCCGCCATGCGCCGGATTTTGAACATCTGGTCTATGCGTCATCCAGCTCTGTCTATGGCGACAAACCGATGGGCGGCGCGGGTTTTGTAGAAGAAGAACCAGCTGTTGATCCTGTGTCGCTTTATGCAGCGACCAAACGCTCCTGCGAATTGATGAGCGCATCCTATGCAAAGCTTTACGGCTTTCCGCAAACCGGCCTGCGGTTTTTCACCGTCTACGGGCCATGGGGCCGGCCGGATATGGCCTATTTCGGATTCACCAAAAAGATCCTCGCTGGCGAGCCCATCGAAGTTTATGGCGAAGGCAAAATGGCCCGGGACTTCACCTATATTGACGATATTGTTGATGGTATATTGGGGTCTTTGGACAATCCGCCAGCCTCTGGCGAACATCGGGTCTTGAATATCGGTGACAGCCGGCCCATCGGTCTGATGGACATGATCGAAGCGCTGGAGCAGGCACTGGGTATGGAAGCGGAAAAAATCATGCGTCCCATGCAGCCCGGAGACGTCACCGCGACCTATGCCGATGTGTCGAAACTGCATGCGCTGACGGGCTATGAACCGGAGGTCATGCTGGAAGACGGCTTAAAGCGCTTTGTCAGCTGGTTTCGCGACTTTTACGGCAATTCACCGCCGGAATAATTATTGATCGAGATATTCTCGCCGGTGCGAACCACGCATAACCTGTTGGGCGACAAGGTGGAGCTGCTCGTTCACGCTTTCATCCGTACATAGTCCGTCTTTGAATATTCCGCCGGACGCATTGATCCCCACACCAAGCGGTGTCGGCCAGCCGCGCAGCGCATGAACAATCGAACGCATCGCCGCCAAGGTTGAACCCGTCGCTTGCCAGCCATAGGCGGTAACAATCAATCCGACGGGCAGGCCATCCAGATAGACCCGATCATCGCCCGCCGTTTCCTCAACATAATCAACGGCGTTTTTGACCAGACCCGAGATGGTCCCATGATAACCGGGACTGGCCAATATGATCCCATCAGCTCGGCGGACGGATTCTACAAGCGCCTTACCAGTTTCATTGAGTCCGGCAGGATCCGAAAGATAATGCGGAAGAGCGCAAAGCCGTTCCGATCCGAACAATTCTGTCTCAGCACCGGCTTCCGAAGCGGTCTTCAGGGCAATGGCCAATGCCTGTTCGGTCGAGCTGTGCGGATTGGTTGTGCCGCCAAGGCCCAATATGAATGGTCTGTCTTCATTTTTCGCCATTGAACCTCTTAACAAGGCTTTTCAAATAATTGCAACGGCCAACTGGGATCAGCGATCATGGCAAAAAGAACAGGTTGCAGCCGGTGTCCGGACCATGTTTTAATTGACCAGTTAAAGCCGATTCGATATCGCGCTTGACGGTCATATTGGCGCTTATCAGATAAATTCGAAGGATTCCTCCCATGCGTAAATTTACCGAAGAACAGCATATGTTCCGCGATGCTTATCGCCGCTTTCTGGCTGATGAAGTTGCTCCGCGCATGGACGAATTTCGTGAGGCAGGCATAGTAGACCGCGAGATTTTCAAAAAAGCGGGTGATCAGGGTTTCCTGATGATCTGGCCGGATGAAAAATATGGCGGCATGGGCGATGATGATTTCCGCTATGAGCAGATTATTATTGAGGAGACCACCCGGGCGGGCTGCGCTGAATGGTATAACACCCTGCACAGCCGCCTCGTTGGCCCCTATTTCAAGAATATCGGCAACGAGGAACAGCGCGAACGCTTCCTGCCCAAATGCGTCAGCGGTGAAACCATCCTCGCCGTCGCCATGACCGAGCCTGGCGCTGGCAGTGACTTGTCCGGCATGAAGACAACCGCCACCGATAATGGCGATCACTGGGTGCTGAACGGCTCCAAAACCTATATCTCCAACGGCATTAACGCGGACGTGGTAATCGTTGCAGCAAAAATAGCGGGCGTCGACGACAAGCATGCGATGGTGTTGCTGATCGTCGAGCGCGGCATGGAAGGTTTCGAACGCGGCCAGAATCTGGAAAAAATCGGTCTGCATGCGCAGGACACGGCGGAGCTATTTTTTGATAACGTCAAAATTCCAAAGGAAAATCAGCTCGGTACACCGGGAAAAGGCTTTATCCATCTGATGGAAGGTTTGGCCGAGGAACGACTGATCGGTATGGTCGGTTATGGCGCGTCTGCGCGGCGGGCTTTTGACGTCACGCGGGAATTTGTCATGGAACGCGATGTGTTTGGCAAGAAACTGTCAGACATGCAGAATACGCAGTTCAAGATGGCAGAGATGGATGCCAAGATCGATATGCTGCAAGTCTATATCGACCATTGCGTCGAGGTGCATAATCAAGGCGGCCTTAACGCCAATATTGCGGCCAAGGGCAAGATGCTGGGCAGTGAGATTGAATGGGAAATGGCCGATCTGGGTCTGCAATTGCATGGCGGCGCAGGCTATATGAAGGAATATGAGATCAGCCGCATTTTCACCGATGCGCGGATGAGCCGCATCTATGCCGGCAGCAGCGAGATCATGCGCTATATTGTCGGCCGTGATGTGTTCAGCCAGAAATATCAAAGCATCCTGGAATAGGGCCTGACTCGAACAAGGTTCTGGCTTGAATAGGGCCCTGCCTCGGTTAGACTGATCGGAAGCAGAAGAAAGACAAGGCGAGTCGCATATCTTTCGCGATTGACGTTTACGTAAACTGCTTGACTGTGCTGCAGCGCAACATTAACTATGCACTTAATAGTTCAGATTTTTTCAAAATAAGGAATATCGCATGACCGAAGCCTATATTTATGACGCTGTGCGCAGCCCGCGCGGGAAAGGCCGCAGCGACGGCAGCTTGCACGAAATCACCGCTCTTGATCTTGCATCTCAAGTGCTTGCTTCGGTCAATGACCGTAACGAACTGGATGGTCATGAAGTCGAAGATATTGCTTATGGCTGCGTCTCTCCCGTGGGTGAGCAAGGCGCCGTGATCAGCCGTATGGCAGCCCTCAAAGCTGGCTATGCCGACACGACCTCGGCTATTCAGGTCAACCGTTTCTGCGGTTCTGGCCTCGAAGCCGTAAATATTGCAGCTGGCAAGGTTAAATCGGGCGAAGCGGATCTGGCCGTTGGCGGGGGCGTTGAGTCCATGTCCCGTATCCCGATGGGCAGCGACGGTTTGGGCGGCATGGCTGACCCCACCCTCGTTTTTCAGGAATATTTCGTACCTCAGGGTATTTCCGCCGATCTGATCGCCACCAAATATGGCTATAGCCGCGATGATGTCGACGCCTATGCCGTGGAAAGCCAGAAACGCGCTGGCAAAAGCTGGGAAGAAAAGCGTTTCGAAAAATCCATCCTGCCAATCAAGGACGTGATCGGCGAAACCGTTCTTGACCATGACGAACTGATGCGCCCGGAAACAGACATGCAGTCTCTGGGTTCGCTTAACCCTGCCTTCCAGATGATGGGCGAGCAGATGCCAGGTTTTAACGATGTCGCGATCCTGAAGCATCCTGATGTCGAGAAAATGAACCACGTCCACCATGCCGGCAACAGTTCGGGTATTGTTGACGGTGCTGCAGCGGTGCTGATCGGTAACGAAGAAGCAGGCACCAAATATGGCCTGAAACCGCGAGCCCGGATTGTTTCCATGGCCTCTATCGGTTCAGAGCCCACCATCATGCTGACCGGCCCTGAATTTGCCGCGCAAAAAGCGCTTAAGCGCGCGGGCATGGATGCCAGCGACATTGATGTTTGGGAATTGAACGAGGCATTTGCCGCTGTGGTCCTGCGCTTCATGGAAGCAATGAATGTCGATCATAGCGATATCAACGTGAATGGCGGCGCGATTGCCATGGGCCATCCTTTGGGCGCCACGGGCGCGATGATCCTTGGCACGGTGCTGGACGAGCTGGAACGCTCCAATAAGCAGACCGCTTTGTCGACGCTGTGTATCGGCGGCGGCATGGGTATTGCCACCATCATTGAGCGAGTGAAATAGAGCGCGGCGAGAGCCTCCAATCACTCCAATCCCATATTTAGCAGGACAAAATTCATGACTTACGAAACACTCACCGTCGATATTGACAGCGACGGCATTGCCCTTGTCACCATCGACCTTCCCGGCCAGTCGATGAACGTCTGGAACGAAGGCCTGATGGCTGACTTCCCGAAATTCGTCGACGAGCTGATTGCCAATGACGATATTAAAGGCGCCGTGATCACGTCCGGCAAGAAATCCGGCTTCCTCGCCGGCGCTGACCTCAACATGCTTGGCTCTTCCAAGGCTGAAACAATGAAAGAAGCTTTTGAACAGGCTTGGGGATTGAACGCTATCTTGCGCAAGATGGAAACAGGCGGCAACAGCGCGAAAGACCTGCTGAAAGGCAAGGCGCATGCAAAGCCTGTTGCCTGCGCGATCAACGGGCTGGCCCTGGGCGGCGGTCTGGAACTGGCACTGGCCTGCCATTACCGCGTTTGTGCCGATCACCCGAAATTGCAACTCGGCCTTCCCGAAGTGCAGGTTGGCCTGCTGCCCGGCGGCGGCGGAACCCAGCGTCTGCCGCGCCTTGCCGGATTGCAGGCTGCTGGCATGGCGATCATGATGGGTCAGCCGATGAACCCGCAGGCAGCGCTCGCGCAGAAAATTGTCGATGAAGTTGTCCCTGCGGAGGACGTTGTCGCCAAGGCCAAAGAATGGGTTAAAGCCAATCCGAAGGCTTCTGCTCCATGGGACAAGAAGGGCTGGAAATTCCCTGGTGGTGCCGGTTCCATGGACCCGCGTGCCGTGCCGCTTTACCTCGGCTCTTCGGCCATGGCGCTGAAACAGAGCAAGGGCAATTATGAAGCGGTCAAGGCGATCCTGTCTTGTCTCTATGAAGGTTCGATGCTTCCGATTGACACCGCACTCAAAGTGGAAAGCAAATATTTCACCAAATTGCTCACCGGCCCACAAGCCAAGAATATGATCCGGACCTTGTTCGTGAATAAGCAGGCCGCGGACAAAGGCGCGATGCGTCCCGAAGGCGTTCCGGCAACCGAACTCAAGACTGTTGGTGTCCTGGGCGCAGGTCTGATGGGCTCTGGCATTACGCATGTAACGGCCAAGGGCGGAATGAATGTCATCGTCCTCGACCGCAATATGGAAGAAGCACAAAAAGCGATCGACTATAGCCAGAAGATTGTCGACAAAGGCGTGAAGCGCGGCAAGATGACGCAGGAAAAAGCCGACGCCTTCATGGCGCGGATTACCCCGACCGATAATTATGATGATCTCAAAGATGTCGACCTGATCATCGAAGCGGTGTTTGAGCGTCCCGATGTCAAAGCCGATGTGATCAAGAAAACCGAAGCGGTGATCGGCAAGGACGTTGTTTTCGCTTCCAACACCTCGACGCTTCCGATTACAGGTCTGGCGAAAAACAGCGAGCGGCCGGATCAGTTTATCGGCATGCACTTTTTCTCACCAGTCGAGAAAATGCCGCTCCTTGAAATCATCCCGGGTGAAGAAACCGGCGACAAGGCTCTGGCCGTGGCGCTCGATTACAACGCCAAGATCCGCAAGACCCCGATTGTCGTGAAAGATGTCCGCGGGTTCTATACCAACCGCGTCTTCCCGCCTTATGCCAATGAAGCAACCATGATGGTGGCCGAAGGCGTTAACCCGGCACTGATCGAAAATGCCGCGATATCCATGGGCATGCCGATTGGTCCGCTGGCGATTGTTGATGAAACCACCCTACAGCTGGGTTACGACATCATGACGTCAACCAAGGAAGAAATGGGCGATGCCTATGTTCCCAGCGGGACCGAGGATCTCATGGAGCTGATGGTCAAGAAGATCGACCGTCGCGGACGTCGCTTTGGTGGCGGCTTCTATGAATATGCCGATGATGGATCAAAGAAACTGTGGCCAGGTCTGAAAGAGCATTTCCCGCTCGCCGAAGACCAGCCAACGGTTGAGGAAGTCAAGCAGCGCTTGATGTACATCCAGCTGATTGCCACAGCGCAGTGCTTTGACGAAGGTGTTGTCTCTGATCCGCAATCTGCCGATCTCGGCGCGATCTTCGGCTGGGGCTTTGCGCCATGGACCGGCGGCCCGATGAGCCATATCGACACGATCGGCGTCGATAGTTTCGTGCGCACCGCCGATATGCTCGCCCAGAAATATGGAGAGCGGTTCAAGCCGCCGATGAGCTTCCGCGAAAAAGCGGATGCGGGTGAGAGCTTTTACAAAGCGGCATAAGCCAGCTTACAAAACGAACAGGAAAGGGCTCCTTCGGGGGCCCTTTTTATTGGGTCGTTTATTGGGGTAGCCGTCTGGCAAGCGCGTCAAATTGTTCGGAAAGCTGATCCAGTTTCGACGACATGCTATCTAGCGTCACCCTGTCGGTTTCAATGGTGTCATGCGCCACCGCATAATGGCTGTGGAACAGGGATATCATCTCATCCACAACTGGTCCCTGCAGCCGCTCCGTGCGGTCTGTATCCATTGTCATTTCAATCGACCGCGCGCTATATTCCAACGTGCCGTAAAATATATCACGCGCCTGCCAGAGCACCGCATCGCGCCGAAGTTCCCCGCGATCCTGTCCGCGCCGGAACAGACTATCGAACACCGCCACATAATGACGCAGATGATCACGCGACACGCTGACTTCGCTATTATTGCGGCGCAAGGCAAAGGTCAGGTTGATAAAGTCTGCATTCGCAATAACGGTACCCAGGTGATATTCTGCCAGCGCCTGTAAACGTTCAAAAAAATCATCCACTTGCGCAGACGCCATGACCGCTTCCGCCTCCAAGGTCAGGCCATCCCAAAATTGCTGTAACACCGCCAGCATCAATTCCGCCTTGGATTCATAATAGCTGTAGATGGTGCCCTCACCAATGCTGGCGCGGCGGGCAATTTCGGACATGCGTGCGCCATCAAAGCCATGCTCAACAAAGACGCCACGCGCGGCTTCCAGAATAGCGCGCTCCTTGCGCTCCAGCTTGGCACGCTGTGTCTCCGGATTGACTGCTTTGGTGGTCAAAACCTGTCCCTTATTGAGCTTGACTCGAAAATACCGAGTGCTATTCAAATAGCCATAGGAGACTCGATGTGTCAAATGACAAGATCATCCGGATTGGCGGAGCCAGTGGTTTCTGGGGCGAGTCCGATATGGCGGTGCCGCAGCTTTTGAAAGCGGCTGAGAATGGCAGCGGTCTTGATTATATCGTCTTCGATTATCTCGCGGAAATTACCATGTCGATCATGGCGCGGGCCCGGGCGAAAAATCCCGATCTCGGCTATGCGACCGATTTCGTCTCTGCAGTGATCAAGCCGAATATTGGCGCTATCGCCAAACAGGGTATCAAGCTGATCTCCAACGCTGGCGGTACCAATCCGGTTGCCTGTGCAGCGGCCGTGCGCGAGGTGATTGCAGAAGCCGGGCTGGATATTAAAGTCGCCGTTGTGACTGGCGATGACCTGACCGCCCGTGCGGCGGACTTTGCCGGCGCTCATGAAATGTTTTCCGGCGAAACTTTTCCAGACCCGAAGAACATCGCGAGCATCAACGCCTACCTCGGTGCTTTTCCGATTGCAGCCGCTCTCGATCAGGGAGCAGACATAGTGATCACCGGCCGCTGTGTTGATAGCGCTGTGACACTCGGAGCCTGCATCCATGAATTTGGTTGGAGCCGTGATGATCTGGACCAACTGGCAGGCGCCAGCTTGGCCGGACACATATTGGAATGCGGGCCGCAAGCGACCGGTGGCAATTTCACAGACTGGGAAAGCATCGCGGGCAGCATGGACAATGCCGGCTACCCGATTGCAGAAATTTCCAGGAACGGCAGCTTCATCGCCACCAAACCGCAAGGCACAGGCGGTATCGTCAATATCGGCATGATCGGCGAGCAGATGCTCTATGAAATTGGTGATCCGCAAGCCTACATGCTGCCGGACGTGGTTTGCGATTTCAGCGCGGTGACTTTGGAGCAGATAGGCGACAATCGCGTCGCCGTTTCCGGTGCCATCGGCCATGTCGCACCGGACAGTTACAAGACCTGTGCCACCTACTCCGATGGCTGGAAGATGGTCGCGCCGTTTTTCTTCATCGGCATGGACGCGAAAAGAAAAGCAGAGAGCTTTGCCGAAAATGCTCTCAAGCGGACACAAGCCAAATTGCGCGCGTCCAATGCCGGTGATTTTGACGAGGTGCTGATTGAGACACTAGGCGATGACAGTCATTTTGGTGCCTTTGGACAGGCTGCGGAAACACGCGAACTGGTTCTGAAAATCGGCGTCAAACATCGCGATCCGAAAGCAACTATGTTGCTGCTCAAGGAAGCAACCGGCATGGGCCTCGCCACGCCGCCGGGATTGGCGCTGTTCGCTGGTGGGAGGCCCAAGCCCTCCCCGGTAGTGCGGCTGTTCTCCTTGCTGGTGCCGAAATCGGAAGTTTCGCTTTCCGTGACGGTAGGCGATGATAGTCAAGTATTTGCTGAAGCCAAGGGAGCGGCTTTTAATACCGCATCCATCCAGCGCCCTGATCCACCTGCTCAGCCTGGCAACGCAGAGCCAATGACAGACGTGCCGCTGATCACCCTCGCCTGGGGCCGATCCGGGGACAAGGGCGACAAATCAAACATCGGCATCTTGCCGCGTGACCCGAAATTCGCGCCCTATATCTGGGCGGCACTGAGCGAGGAGAAAGTGCGTGAACGCTTTGCCCATTTCCTCGCGAAACCCGACGCGCCGGACAGCGTGGAACGTTTCTATATGCCCGGCACCGGCGCGATCAATTTTCTGCTTCATGATATTCTCGGCGGCGGCGGGGTTGCATCCATGCGTAATGATCCGCAGGGTAAGAGCTATGCTCAGATCCTGCTCGCCGCTCCCGTTTCCATACCGCAATCACTCCAATCTTCTTTGGCAAAGGCGCTTTGACCATGCCCCAGTTTAAATCGAAAATCTCCACGGCTTCCGAAAGCTTTGCTCAGAATCGCAAGGACATGCTGGCACTGATCGACCAATTGCGCAGTCTGGAAGAGCGCGCCGTGGCGGCATCCGAAAAACGCCGCCCGACTTTTGAAAAACGCGGCCAGCTGACCCCTCACGAACGGCTGATCCGGTTGCTTGACCCCGGCATGCCGTTTTTGCAGCTTTATAATATGGCCAATTATCTGGTCGAGGATCCCAATCCCGACACCAGCATTCCCGGCGGCAGTGTCATTCTCGGCATCGGCTTTGTCAAGGGCGTGCGCTGTATGATCTGGGTCGATGATAGCGGCATTCGCGCGGGCGCAGCAACGACCGGTGGCTGGGACGCGTCAAAGGGCGCGCAAAAAATGGCACAGGATTTGAAACTGCCCTTCATCCATCTCGTCGAGAGCGCGGGCGCCAACCTGATGGAATATAAAGTCGAGCTTTGGGCCTATGGCGGGATGCTGTTCCGCAATCTCGCCTGGCTGAGCGCAGCGGGTATTCCCACAATGGTGGTCCTGCACGGCCCCTCCACCGCAGGCGGCGCCTATATGCCCGGCATGTCCGACTATGTCATCGGCGTGCGCGACAATGGCATGGCGGCCTTGGGCGGTGCGGCCTTGGTCCATGCGGCAACCGGCGAAGTGGCCGATGACCGCGAACTGGGCGGCACGGAAATGCATGCCAGCACGACCGGCACTGTCGAATATCTGGCGGATGATGATGCGCACGGCATCGAGATTGCCCGCGACACCATGGGGCGGATCGATTGGAACAAGAATACCGCGCCGATCCGGCAGAATGATTACGACGAACCCGTCTATGATATTGACGAAATCGCTGGCATCGTGCCCACCGATTACACCATCCCCTATGATGTCCGTGAAGTTGCGGCACGAATTGTCGATGGTTCCGATTTTGAAGAATTTAAAAGCCGCTATGGCCCCGGCACCGTCTGCATGCAGGCGAGCATCATGGGCCATGCGGTCGGCCTGATCGGGAATAACGGCCCGTTCGATCCCGAGGCCGCGGCCAAGGCAACGCACTTTTTCCAGCTTTGTGATCAGTCCAAACTGCCGATCATCTTCCTGAACAATACCACCGGATATATTGTGGGAACGGAGTCCGAACATAAAGGCATGATCAAACTGGGCAGCAAGATGATCCAGGCGGTGTCCAATGTGCGTGTGCCGAAGCTCTCGCTCTATATCGGCGCCAGCTTTGGTGCAGGCAATTACGGCATGAGTGGTGTCGCCTTTGAACCGGATTTTCTGTTCTCATGGCCCAATGCCAAAACCGGTGTGATGGCGGGCGCCTCTGCCGCCAATACCATGAGCCACGTGGCAAAAGTGCAGGCCCAGCGCAAAGGCGTTGAGCCCGACGAAGAAGCCATTGCCAAACAGAACCAGCGCATCCGGGATATTTTCGAAGCGCAAGAAAGCGCATTCTTCACCTCCGGCCGTGTGCTCGACCATGGCGTGATCGATCCAAGGGATACGCGCAAAGTGCTTGGCTTTGCGCTGGAGACAATTTTTGAATCGCAGAACCGCACGCTTCACCCCAACGCTTTCGGAGTTGCGCGCATATGACCGCTCTTCCTGAAACCAAAACGCTGGAGCTTGATCTTCGGCAAGGCTGGCTCACCATCTGGTTCAACCAGCCGGATAATCGAAACGCCCTGAGCGACGCCTTGGTGGCAGAATTAGCCTCTGTTTTAAAAGGCGTTCGTGATGACCGGACGGTCAGGGGCATCACCTTGCGCGGACGCGGCGGGGTGTTTTGTGCCGGTGCGGATTTGAAAAGTTTCAAAGAGAATTTTCAGGCGAGTGGGGACCGCGAAGCGACCATCACCATGTCGACGGGAGCCGCGGAAATATTCGACCTGGTCAATACCGCACCGCAAGTGGTCATCGTCCTGATCGAGGGCGCAGCGATGGCAGGCGGATTTGGCCTGTCCTGCTGCGCCGACGTGGTCATCTGCGAATCTGGTGCGCGTTTTGCCATGACCGAAACCGCGATCGGGGTCACCCCGGCACAGATATCGCCTTTTGTCATTCAAAAGCTTGGTTATGCAACCGGCCGCCGGTTGATGCTGACCGCTGCGCGCTTCGACGGCACACAGGCGCATGAACTTGGCTTTGCCGATTTCATTGCGGATGATGTTCCCGGGCTTGAAGCCATAGAGATGCAGCTCAGGAAACAGGTGCTGGGCGCAGCGCCCGGCGCCGTGGCCGCAACCAAGGAACTACTTGGCCAGATCGCGGGCAAACCGCGCGAAGAGGTGATCCGCCTCGCCGCCGAGAATTTCGCAGACCGCATGGTCAGCGACGAAGCCAAAGAGGGCGTCGCCTCCTTCTTTGAAAAGCGCAAACCCAACTGGGTTGTGAAACCGGAATAAGGAACCAGAGATGACACAAATATCCACCCTCCTTATTGCCAATCGCGGTGAAATTGCCTGCCGCGTCATGCGCACGGCCAAAGCTCACGGCATCCGAACGGTTGCGGTCTATTCCGACGCCGACGCCGATGCGCCCCATGTCCGCATGGCTGATGATGCGGTGCATATTGGGCCCGCGCCGGTCAATGAATCCTATTTGCTGATTGATACAATCATCCAGGCCGCGAAAGACAGCGGCGCCGATGCCGTTCATCCCGGCTATGGTTTCCTGTCCGAAAATGCGGCTTTCTCACAAGCCTGTGCCGACGCCAATATCATCTTTGTTGGACCGCCCGAAAAAGCCATAGATGTGATGGGTGACAAGGCGCGTTCCAAACGCGCGATGATCGAAGCCGGCGTCCCTTGCGTGCCCGGCTATCAGGATGATGATCAATCCGATGCAACTCTGATCGCAGAAGCGGAAAAAATTGGCGTACCGCTCATGGTCAAGGCCGCCGCGGGCGGTGGTGGCCGCGGCATGCGCCTGGTCCATGATCAGGATGAGGTTCCCAATGCGATCAAACTCGCGCGATCGGAGGCGGAAAATGCCTTTGGCAATGGCGAGCTGATTCTTGAAAAAGCGATCATCAAACCGCGCCATGTCGAGATTCAGGTTTTCGCCGACAGCCATGGCAACACCATCCATCTGGGTGAGCGCGATTGTTCGGTCCAGCGGCGCCATCAAAAAGTGATCGAAGAAGCGCCCTGCCCGGTTATGACCGAAGAGCTTCGCGCCGAAATGGGTGCAGCGGCCGTGGAAGCGGCGCGCGCAGTCGATTATCGCGGCGCGGGTACAGTGGAATTTCTGCTCGATCAATCCGGCAGTTTTTACTTTCTCGAAATGAACACTCGGCTGCAGGTAGAGCATCCGGTAACCGAAGAAATAACCGGCCTCGATCTCGTCGCGCTGCAGCTCAAAGTCGCGCAAGGCGACAAATTAGGGCTCAGCCAAGAGGACGTCACACTGACCGGCCACGCTATGGAAGTGCGGCTCTATGCCGAAGATCCCGCCGATGATTTCCTGCCCAGCACCGGCCATATTGACCTTTGGCATCCATCGGAAAATGCCCGTATCGACAGCGGCATTGCCACCGGTGGCGAAGTTTCTCCTTTCTACGACAGCATGGTTGCAAAGATCATCACCCATGGCGCAACCCGTGAAGATGCGCGGCGACAAATGGTCAAGGCCTTGTCGCAGACTGCCCTGTTCGGTCCGAAGACCAATCGTGATTTCCTGATCGATTCACTCGGCAAACAGGATTTTATCGACGGTCAGGCAACCACCGCTTTCATTGCTGAAAATTACGGCGAAGAAGGTGTTGATCTGGGCGAACATAGCTTTGACGCTTTTGCCATCGCTGCTGTCTTGCAACACAAACTGCGCCAGCAGGCGGCGCATGGATTGGCGCTCAACGTGAATCCGGAAATGTTGGACTGGTCAACCAATGCCAACCTGCAAACCGTAACCCAGTATGCTAGCCTTGGCGAAGCGACCGATAGTGATGGCGCCATCCATGTGCATGTTCGCAAGCCCGGCCATTATCATGTCGAAGCTGCTGGACAAGAGGCGGAGATTGCGCTGCTGGCCATAACCGGTGACACCGCGAAGCTGCGCGTCAATGGCCGGACGGTCGATGCCATTTATCATGCCGGCGGCCGCAATCTTCATCTCGCGCTGCCGCAGCGATCGCTGTCGGTGACCGACATGACCGGCCTGAGCGCCATGGAGGATATGGCTGGCGGCGGCACGGTGGTTGCACCGATGCACGGCCTATTACTTGAGATACTCGTAGAGCAAGGCGCGGCTGTGGCAAAAGGCGACAAGCTGGCGGTTTTGGAAGCGATGAAAATGCAGCATGAGATTTTGGCAGAGATTGACGGCACCGTCGAGGCCGTTGCCGCTGCCGCTGGAAACCAGATTGCGGCCGATGACCTGATCATGGAAATTACCGCTGATGAGGCAGGTGAAGAGGACGACACGTGATGAAAAACCCGATTTGCGACATGCTGGGAATTGAGTTCCCGCTGGTCGCCTTCAGCCATTGCCGTGACGTTGTCGCTGCGGTTTCGAGAGCAGGCGGTATGGGGGTTTTTGGCGGTGTCAACTGTACGCCCGAAACGCTTGAAGAGGAACTGAGCTGGATTGACGATCATGTCGATGGCAAGCCTTATGGCCTGGATATCATTGTCCCCAATAAGGTTGAAGGCAAAGGCGAACAGATCGATGTCGATACGACGCTGGCGATGATTCCCGATGAACATAAGCAATTTTCCAAAGACATCATGGCGCGTCATGGCGTCGATCCCGGTGACTTGGAAGAGCTTCGCCGGGAACATGCGGTCGGTGCAGATAATCTGCGCGGCGGCAATGCGGGGGCCTTGCTGGAGGTTGCCTTTCGGCATCCAATCAAGCTGATTGCCAATGCGCTTGGCATACCGCCGCAGGTCATGACCGATATGGGGCGGGAACATGGTGTGCCAGTGGCTGCACTTATCGGCACCAAGGAACATGCGATGAGCCAGGTCGCCGCTGGCGTCGATATCCTGATCGCAGTGGGCGGAGAAGCGGGCGGTCATACCGGCGATGTCGCGACCATGGTTTTGATACCGGAAGTATGTAACGCCTTGCGTGATATTGGTGATGATACACCGGTACTTGCTGCAGGCGGTATCGCTACAGGGTCCCAAATGGCGGCCGCTATGGCCATGGGTGCAAGCGGCGTATGGTGCGGATCGGTCTGGCTGACCACGGCAGAGGCTGAAACCAATCCGGTGGTGAAAGAAAAAATGCTCAACGCCACGTCGCGCGATACGGTCCGGGCGCGCTCCCGCACCGGCAAACCATCGCGGCAATTGCGATCCCCCTGGACCGATGCCTGGGAGGCGGAAGAAGCACCGCGACCACTGCCCATGCCTTTGCAATCATTAGTTGCCGAACCGCCGCTCCGATCCATCGACAAATTGAGTCAGGGCGACAATCAGGGTGCGAAAGATCTTGCCACCTATTGGGTTGGGCAAGGCGTCGGCCTGATGAACCAACCGATGTCAACTGCGCAGGTCGTCCAGGGATTCAAGGAGGATTTTATCGCCGCCTATGAAAGGCTTGCCGCCAATCTGGAAGAATGAACGGGGAGACAATATGGCAGAGGTGACAGCACAGCAGCCGCTAGCCGGAATCAAAGTCGTGGAATTTTCGACGATGATTACCGCGTCCCTCGCCACCATGATGTTCGCGCAGCAGGGGGCGGACGTCATCAAGGTGGAGCCACCCGGCATTGGTGATCCAATGCGCTGGCTAGGCAGCCGAAAGGAAAGCATCTCCGGCCTGTTCAACAATTGCAATCGTGCCAAACGATCGATCACGCTTGATCTGAAAACCGAAGACGGCGTTGCCACGGCGCGCAAACTTTGCCTCGATGCCGATATTGTCATTCACAATTATCGTCCCGGCGTGATGCAACGTCTCGGCCTCGACAGCAAAAGCCTGCGGGCCGAAAAACCGGAACTTATCTATTGCGCCATTACCGGCTTTGGCCGCGAAGGGCCGATGGCAGATCGCCCGGCCTATGATCATGTCATGCAGGCCATGGCGGGATTCATGGGAACGCAGGGCCATCCCGACGGCTTTGCCTATGTGAAGACTCTGCTGTGCGACAAGCTGACTGCCTATACGGCAGCGCAGGCGATAACGGCGGCGTTATTCGCCCGCGAACGCAGTGGTGAAGGGCAGCATATTGATCTGTCGATGCTCACCAGTTGCATTGCCTTCCTCTGGCCCGACGGGGGCATGCACCTGACGTTGATGGACGATGATGTGATGCATGCCGCGCCCTTTGCCGACTATTACCAGATGCCGCTACGCACGACCGACGGGGCCATTGCCTATGCCGCAATGAGCGACGAGCATTGGCAAGTCGTGTTCGAAATGGTGGGCCGCGAAGATTTGAAGTCGGAGGAAAAATATCAAGGCCTCGAAAATCGCAGCATGCATATGGCCGAGCTTGCGCAGATTGTTTCGGCCGAACCGCCGCGCCATGATACCGATACGATGATAGCCGGCTTGACCAAAGGCGATGTACCAGCCGCTCCATGCCTGCGCCTAGACGATGTGAAATCACATGCGCAGATCATGGCAATCGAGGCGTTTGAGGAACAGGATCACCCGCTGCTGGGCACCATCCATAATGCCGCCTCACCGGTGCATATCAATGGTCAGAAACTGCCTGCCACCGGGCCAAGTCCGGCACTCGGCGAGCATAGCGAAGAAATAATGCAGGAAATAGGAACTAAGTAATGATGGAGCAGGCACAAGATTTTCTCGACGAAAGCGAAGCCATATATGCGCTCGTCAAAGATCTGTCCGATGAGGAGATGGAACAGGAAACCGGTTTCAAAAGCTGGACGATCAATGCGATCCTCCGCCATCTGCATATCTGGAACATGGCGGCCTATTGGTCGCTGACCGAGCCGGAAAAATTCCATGGCTTTTTCAAAGAGGCGATGACCGGGATGAAAGAGAGCGCAAAAAAGGGCCAGACGTCCATGCGGTTCTTTGAGGCGGACTATCTAGACAATCTGTCTGGCGCGGGTCTTGTGAAGACATGGCGCGATTTCTATCAGAAAATGGCGCCGGAATTTGGTGCAGCCGATCCGGCAATGCGGGTCGAATGGGCAGGCCCTTCCATGAGTGTGCGTTCCTCCATCACGGCGCGGTTGATGGAAAACTGGTCCCATGCACAGGCCATTTATGATGTGCTGGGCCTCAAGCGGGAGAATGCAGATCGTATCCGCAATATCGTGATGATTGGCCTCAACACCTATGGTTGGACCTTCAAGGTCAATGGCGAGGAAGCCCCGCAGCCTGTGCCCTATCTCAAGCTTACTGCCCCGTCTGGCGCGGTCTGGGACTATGGGGATGAAAGCACGGAAGAGCGGATTGAGGGGCTGGCCGAGGAGTTCTGCCAGGTCGTCACACAGACCCGCAACATTGCCGATACGGACCTGCAGGTTACCGGACCAAATGCCACAAGATGGATGGCCATAGCGCAATGTTTTGCCGGGGGTGCGGAAAAACCCCCAGCACCGGGCATGCGTTCTATCAAAACCGGGTAAATGAATCTATCGCGTCTATCTATTGTGAATCGCCTTTTTCTGGTTATGTTCAAAAGAAAAAGGAGAGATTCGCATGAGCTGGCAAATGGCCGATATTTGGGAAAATATTGCCCAGGCGATACCCGACAAACCCGCAATTGTAGACGGCGACAAGCGTTATAGCTGGGCCGAATATGAAGAGCGTGCCGCGCGGCTGGCGCAAGTTTATACGGATCATGGCCTGAAGCCCGGCGCGAAGCTCTCCATTTACGCCTATAACTGCGCAGAATATATGGAAGCACAATTTGCCGCCTTCAAAGCCCGGATCTGTCCGGTCAACGTCAATTACCGCTATCTTGAGGCAGAGCTGACTCATGTCATCAACAATAGCGACAGCGAAGCCTTGGTATATCACGCGCAGTTCGCTCCGCGTGTCGCAGCGATCAAGGATCGGCTCGAGCATGTGAAGCTTTTCCTGGAAATTGATGATGGCTCCGGCGAACATCTCGAAGGCGCGGTGGACTATGAAACGGCTTTAATTGCTGCTGATCCGATGCCGATCATCCCGCGCTCCGGTGAAGATCTCTACATGCTCTATACGGGCGGAACGACTGGCATGCCCAAGGGCGTGATGTATGATCACCAGACTTTTTCCAGTGCCTTGTTCACCAAGGGCTTTGAAATGCGGGAAATGACCCTGCCCGAGGGCGCCGAAGGTTTTGGCCCATTGGTTCAGGCACTTCATGCCGCAGGCGCCACCAGCCGCGCGATCCCCGCTTGCCCGATCATGCACGGGACCGGCATGTGGATCGGCGCGATGATTCCGCATGCGCTCGGCGGCTGTGTCATCCTGTTCAACAACCGGCATTTTGATCCGCACGCACTTTGGAAGCTGGCCGATGATGAGAAAGTGACCGACCTGACCATTGTCGGCGACGTGTTTGCAAAGCCAATGCTTGCAGCTCTCAACGAAGCAAAGGAAGCCGGCAAACCTTATGATTTATCATCGGTTCAAATGATGGGATCATCCGGCGTGATGTGGTCGTCGGAGGTCAAGCAAGGCCTGCTCGACCATATTGAAATGGTGATTGTCGATAGCATGGGATCAACCGAAGGCAGTATGGGTGCATCAGTCATGACCCGTGAAAACAGCCAGATCGTCAAAACCGCGAGCTTTGACATGGCCGATACCACCAAGATTCTGACCGAAGATGGAAAAGAGGTCAAACCAGGCTCTGGCGAAATCGGTATGATCTGCAATGGCGGGATGGTTCCGATCGGCTATTACAAGGATGAGAAAAAGAGCGCCGAGACATTCAAGACGTTTGACGGCGTGCGCTATTCGATTCCTGGTGATTTCGCGATGGTCGAGGCTGACGGCAGCGTTACCTTGCTCGGCCGTGGTTCGGTCTGCATCAATAGTGGCGGTGAGAAGATTTTCCCTGAAGAGGTCGAAGAAGCGCTCAAAACCCATGACAGTATCTATGACTGTCTGGTGGTCGGCGTGCCTGATGATCGCTTTGGCGAGAAAGTCACTGCGGTCTTATCGCTGGCTGATGGACATGGGCTGGACGAAACTGCTCTTAACGATCATGTCCATGGCATACTCGCCGACTATAAGTCGCCGCGCGCGTTTCTGGTGGTCGATGATGTACCGCGCGCCGCCAATGGCAAGCCCGGTTACAAGGATGCCAAGGAACTCGCGCTAAAAATGCTGGATATGGTCGCCGCTTAAGGCTTCCAGTCAAATTCCCGATGATAGCGCGGGATGAACAGTTTCTTGCCCTTGATGGCTGAGGTTAAAAACGGCCCCGTCACACCAAAAGGCAGTGCACTGGCTCCTTTATCTGGTCCTAATGGCAATAATATCAAAGGCTTGGACCACGGTTTGTAAGGCTTCATATCCTCGATCCGCTTGCCGCGCAAATGGGCTTTCAGGGCTCTTTTCAGCCATCCCACCTGACGTGTCAGGCCAACAATCGTCATCGTGTCACCGGTGCTGGCAATGTCGCCGACGATATAAAGATCGGGATTGGTCGTGGGGCGCAGCCAGCCATCCACCTTGGCGCGGCCATGATCATCAAAGCTCACGCCGTCCAGAGCCTGCAAAAGCTCCGTCACCGGTTTCGACCCGATAACCGGGATCACCAGATCGGCATCAATCGGAAATCCGTCAGACAATTTGATCTTGTTCTTGGTCGGCACGAACGGCGCGTCAGTTTGTTTCAGTTTTGCAATCCGTTCGCCCAACCGGACCTTCACGCCCAGCTCCCCCAATTGTCGCAGCATCGAGCGTCGGAGCTTGGCTGGATAGTCCGGAAACAGATTTTCATCAGCCGAGATCAGCGTAACCTGTTTCTCCGGCCGCGCAAAAGCAAGTTCCCCCGCCAGTTCGCTACCCACCGCGCCCGCGCCAACAATTGCGATATTTTTCGCCTTGTCGATTTGGGCGATCACCCGCTTGGCTTTGGTCAGAAACGCTGCTTCATCATCGCCCTGCATTTTAAACGGGGCCGCATAGGTTGATCCCGTGGCGATGATGATCATGTCTCCGGCAATCTCGGTTCCATCTTCCAATATTGCGACATTGCCATTAATCGAAGCTGCACGGCCGCGGATGATTTTGCCGCTTTTCAGCAAACCGTCATAGGGAATGACAATCTCATCAAGCAGTTCCGGTCGGGCCATCGCCCGGATCATCGCGACATTATGGACCCATTTTTCCCGCGGTTCGATCAGACTGATTTCGGCATACTGGTCCAGCTCCCTGGCCAACATGGATCCGGCATAACCGCCGCCAATGATGGTGATTTTTTTGGTCATGGGATGATTCATAAAACGGTTTCGCCGCGATGGACAACTCTATTCCACCTTGGTCATTGACGCGGCAGGAAAACTGTCGCCATGTCGATCCAATGATTGTTCAACTGATCCACAATCCGGCATCCGGTACCCATCACGAACTGCGCCTTAGTGTTCTTGCACAGGCTTTTGAAGCATGCGGAGCAAAAGTCGTCATGGGGACAACAGAAATTGATGGTAGTATGAAACTGGTCAGCGACAGTGATCTGATCTGTGTATCGGGCGGTGATGGAACATTGCGCCTGGTGATCGCCGCGATGCAAAAAAGCGGATCCCAAACACCGCTTTGTATTTTCCCTGCAGGAACCGTGAATCTGGTGGCCCGTGAGATCGGCTACGCGTCAGAGCCGGAGCAGTTTGCGAGCGAAGTCATGCGCGGTTTTCTTGCCGGCACAGATGCGCGATTAAAAGAACCCATTGTTACCAGTGACCATGGCCCCTTCGCCGCCTGTTTAAGTGCTGGTCCCGATGGTGTTGCGGTGGCCCAACATTCTCCCACGCTCAAAAAGAAAATCGGGCGCGCGGCCTATGCCTGGTCATTTGCCAAACTCTTCCTGCGCTGGCCGCGACAGCAATATTCACTGGAGATTATCGCGCGAGACGGATCGGAAAATAGTTTGGCCTGTGAAGCTTTTTATATTGCCAAGGGACGATATTTTGCCGGGCCATGGACGCTTACGCCAGAGGCTGGCCTGGGCGGCGATGTTTTCCACCTGATCGCCCTGTCCCGCGCGGGCCGTTGGAATTTTATCCGGTTCATGCTGTCGATCGCACGTGGCCGTCATCCACGAAACCTGTCTTTCGCCCGTCAGTATCCCGCGATCTCCATGACGATCGGGGCTGGTGACGAACCAGCGAATATTCTTTTTTATCAAGAAGATGGAGACAGCATGAGGCATGTCCCGATGCAGGTAAAAATGACTGATTATGCCGTGGAATATTGCCTGCCGCTGGACGATTAAGCCAGTGGATCAAATCGGTTCATGCGGCGCGGCAATGCTCCGCAATCACCTCGACCATCCACGGCAATTTGCTCGGAGGCAGGTCATGGCCCATGCCATCCACCAGTTCGAACCGTGCGTTATTAACGTTCGCTGCTATGTCCGCGCCGCAGGGATGGGGAATAAGCCGATCGGCTGTCCCATGGATCACCATGGTCGGCACAGATATGCTCTGCGCCTTAGGCCGCAGGTTGCCGGTCTCGATAATCGCTGCCATCTGCCGGCGGCGGCCAGCGGGATAGAAATTCCGTTCCAGCGCGGTCTTCATCAACGTTTCCCGCTCTTCTTCACGCGCCCGTCCTTCTTCGGATGCAACGATGCTGGAAAAGGCCATGCCGGTTGCCAAGGCTTCATCAATCGTGCTGGCCTTTGCTCGCGCCGACTGGATCAGTGCCTTGCGTACCGCTGGATCTGCGCCGGGCAGGCCCGGGGCATTGGTGGAAGACATGACAGGCGTAAAAGACAAAACCCGCTCTGCATGATCGGCGGCAACCAGCTGCCCGATCATGCCGCCCATGGATGCGCCGACAATATGCGCCTTGTCGATATCCAGCGCATCCAGAACGCCGACCGTGTCCCGCGCCATATCGCCAAGGTCATAGGGCGCCAGATTGCGGTTTGGAAGAAACCGTTTCGCAAATAGCTGCCTGATCGGTCCGGGAGCCCTAACGCCATCATATTTATAAGAAAGCCCGACATCACGATTGTCAAAGCGGACGACACGAAACCCTTTTTCGACCAGCCCGTTGACAAAATCCATCGGCCAATAGATCAGCTGCGTGCCGTAACCCATGATAAGGAGGATCGCCGGATCCTTTGCATTTCCATGATCTTCGACTTCGATGTTGATACCATTAGCGGTAACTTGCATATTCTTGTCCTGATAAGGGTCCGGTTCCAGACGATAAAACAGTCCAAAACCCTAGCAGAACCGGAAAATCGCACAAGTCAGGACATGAAGGAAATCAGGGCTGCGGCGCTCCTGCAGGTGCACCGGTGGGCACGTCGGCCAGTTTGGCCATGACAGCATCCGACTGCGCAATGACTGCACCCAGTTTGGCTACCTGATTGTCATCATCCACGACTGCGCGGATGTTAAGCACGGGCGTAACGCCTATAGCCTGCGCCGACAGCTCCTGAATGCGTAGCGTATAGGCTCCGTAAGGCACTCCTTCGAACAGGAAGAAGCCGTCAAATTCACTCTGTGTCTCATGCGTGACTCGGCCTTCAACATCCAGCAGCTCCAGCCCCACGCCTGCCAGCGCGCCGCCGCCTTTGCGTATCAATGTGCCCTCTACCTCGCCTGCGCTAACGAGTGGAAGTTCCACTCTGGCAGCGACACCGGGGCGCGGCGTAACGACCACACCGGGAAGTGCCGGCTGCACATAGGGATCGGGCAAGCTGCTGCTATCAATACCGATTAATATCGGCCGGAAAGGTGCGAGATTGTCGATAATCGACTGTCCCGTGGCATCCGTTGGTGTCAATGCGGTGGATTGTCCGGCCGTCAGTTCGACATTTTCAACCAGTTCTTCGTCCGGCTGCCTTTTGCCGTCACGATTTTCGTCCCGATAGACAATTGCCAGGGCCTGACCACTATTGGCGAGCTTGTTGCTCGACAGGCGGAATTTGCCATTGCGCGGATCCGGGCCAAAGCTGAAGGCCAGATTCAAGCCGGCGGCGATAGACCCATCGGTTGCCGCTTCCGCGCTAGCGGTGAGCGAGAATTTGTCAAACCTGCGGATAATACCGATGCCGGCCCTGCCCCGGTCGAGCGCAACATCATAGCCAAGCTCCGCGCGCCAGTCGGCACGATCACCCGCACGCCATTCGCCGGTAAAATTAACCCTTTCGAAACGTTTTTCCGGTGCCAGGCGATAAGTTGCCTCACCGCGCAGCCGCACACCCGCAACCCGCCCGTTGGCGAGGAGCCGCGCTTCAATCCGGTCTGTCGAGCCGCCGCCGTCGATAAACTGCTTTTCCCAATTTACCTCACCCGTGAGTGAAAAGCGCCGCAAATTCAAAGAAGTCCTGCCGGTAAAATCCAATATAGATCGTCCATCCGTCCGCGTTTCATATTGGGCATCAATATGAAAGGGAACGAGCTTGCTGCCGAATTTGAAATTGTGGTCCAGCGAGAGTCGATGCCTTCCGTTCACGTTTTGTTCAATACGGTCTGACCGAAAGCCGCCCCTGGCCCAGATAGTTTCAGCGGTGATCAGGGTATTCCCGAGTTCGCCAAGCAATTGGCCGCGGAAAGCCATACCATTTTCAAGGTCGGATGAAGCTGTCAGCTCGACAAGCGCTGGTCCCACGGCACGGCGCACCGATCCTTCGGCATAATTATACCGCTTCCCGTCAATCTGAAGACTGAATAGCGAAGCTGCGACTGACGTTTTTGCATTCAAGCCGCGCTCCACACCAAAACCGCCACGCCACCCAGCCTGCCGCAGATTTTCAAAGTTATTGAAGTTGATCAGGTCTTTGCCAGCCTCCTGTCCGCCGGCCCAATAATAGGTTTTACGTGGCGGAATGGAATCCAAGCCGACAGGAACGGACTTGCTATCCCTGCGAATCTGGCCTTGCGGGCCATAGAGCACCACTTCGAACCGGTTTTGGCCGTATAACAGCGGTACATCGATAAATTCATAACGGCCATCGGATCGGTTCTCGGCAAAGGCAAGCAATTGCCCGTTGCGATATAGCTCCGCATCCCAGCCAGCCGGCAATTCTCCGCGAAAACTGGTACGATCAAAATTATCCGGGCGATCAACTGGCCGGTTCGTGATAATCGCGCCGCGTCCTGCGGTGCTCTGCGAAACCAGCGGCGTTGAAAAGTTCGAAACATCGCCAATAGCGACATGTGTCGCCTTCAAAGGACCCAGCAGCTCCCCTTTTGGATCTGTGCGATAGGCACGAAGCCGCAGGCTTTCCGGCACGCCTTTGTCATCGGACGACAATCGCGCATCAAAAGAGGCTTTTCCGACTTCCCCAGCGGCAAACAGCTCGTAACGCACATCGAGTTCCTGCCCCGATCGCTTGTCGCGCAGCCCGCCAGCCGACACGACGGCATCTACCGACGGAGTTCTCCAGAATTTATATGGTTCGGTGGATTGCGGCAGGCTGGAAAGGTCGAAATTTCTACGTGGACGGATTTTTGCTGCACGTTCCTTGCGCTCGAGAGCCTTTTGAAACGGCAGTTTCCGCTCTGTCTCAATAACCAGCAGCGCGTTGGACAGATCCGGCCGCAACTCGATATCAAGCCAGCGTGATAGCGTTTTGACATTGACGCACCAGCCTTCCGGCGTGTCGTAAATCTCGCCAGGTGCCAGTTTTCTGCGGTCATTCATCCGTTGTGCACTGCTGGCGTCGCGTTCGATGGTGAGCGTTTCGCGCTCCGCAAACACCCATCCAGTTGCGCGGCGCGACTTTTTATCTAACCTTATTGGTAAATCCATCCCGATGATAACATCGGCAAAGTCAACACAGACGCCTTTGTCTGTCTGATAACCTCTTATTCCATCGCCAAGACGGTATTTTCCGGATCGCAGATCAAACAGCAGCGCATCATCATCATTGGCCGACCAACTGCTTTGGGGCTGAACGTCCTGGGCCTGAGCCGCAGGCACCATAAACGGCGAAGCCGCAGAGGTCATTGTGATCCCCGCGGCCAAGGCCAACGATTTTAACCGCTGGCGGAATATGGTGAGTTGCTGCTTCATTGCGAATATCTTGGCGGCTTAACGGACCGAAGTCAGTTCATACCATTGATATAAAATGATTATCTGAGAACCAGCTCGGTCTTGGTAATTAACCCACCGCCAATATTTCGCGGTTCATAATATTCGATCGACAGCGGCCCTTTCAGCTGTGCAGCAACCTCCGGCGGTACCGGCAGAGAAACTTTCCGGCTGGCTAACTCTGGATATACTGCGATCCCGCGGACCAGCAACAGAGGTTCATTCACACCCTGCTTCATCACACGAATCTCGCCATAAGTAGAACGATCACCGGTTCGGCTGAGGTCGAAAGCAAAGGCTTTCCCCTCATCTCCTTGCTCAATACGGGCATTTGCGATGGCCGCTGTAGCACTTAAGTTGCCTTGACGAATGATAACCGGAATGGTTACACCATATATTGGAGTAAGTGCGATGGAAAAGCCATCCGCCTGCTCCGGCGAAGCGGTGACAGACCTGGCCTTTGGAATCGCCCGGAACAGCAGATGGACACGATACTCGCCATCTGCCAGATCCTTCGGCGCTCTGACGCCAAGACGGATCGCTTGAGGTTGATTGGGTGGCAGAGTTACGCGGCGCGGAGCATAGCGAATCATTTCCTTCGCAGCCTGCTCCAGCTCATTCGCGTCTTCAGGACTAACTTCTGTCAGTCGGCCCTCTGCGGTCATCCGCCGAAGTTCCAATGAAATGCGGTAAGTTGCTGTTTCTGAACCGATATTGTTCAGAATAATCTCGGTTCCACGCTGACCATCGAGAACGATACGGGTAGGAGCAACCAGAAGGTCGCCAGCGGCCTGAGCCGGGGACAGCGAAAGTGCAACGGTTGATGCAGCTACTCCCAAACTCACACAAATATTACGCAGTCGTTTTAGACCCCTGATCGTCATCTTATTCTCCGGTTTTAATACTGGTCATCCGGACAGGCGGTCTCCCGCACATATCCCCACGCGATGACTATGCCGAAAGAGGGTTACCAAAGCGCTAACCACGCCCATTATTTGCTTACAAACCAACGTGAATGGGATGACCCAGGATCAAACAGCAAGAACCCGCCCGCAACATATGTCGCAGACGGGTTTCTTGTTGTTGACAATCATTACCCTACTAACAGGGCAATGAAGAAATCAAGGATAGTCAACGGTTACCGTGAAGGTACCGAGATAAGCGCCATCGGCCTGAGTAGCGGCAACGTCGAGCGCACCACCTACAGAAAAGGCACCATTGCCTGAACCATCCAACGCGGTCAAAGCGGTTGAAGACAGGTTAGCGTTCATGATCGCGCCACCAGGACCAGAAAGAGTAACCGAAGCAGGTACGGTCAGGGTAACAGCTTCAGAAGCCGAACCGGTAACCGAGAAATCAGCTGCATCAGAAGCACCTGAACAAACAACGTTCACACAAACGGCGCGAACACCGTCTGTACCAACAGTTACGGTTTCAGCCGTTCCGGTTGTAACAATCGTACCGAAGTCAAGATCGGTGCCAGCATCTTTGGTAACGGTCAGTTCTTCCAAGATGTTTGCACGTGCATCGGCATTTGCGGTAGCGGCGTGAGCGGCATTCGCACCCATAACCGAAGCGGCAAGAACGGAAGAAGCCAAAGCGGCTTTAATAAATTTAGACATATTTTCTGGTCCCTATATTTCACTACTTTACATCGAAAGGGCGTCTACGGTGCATCCGGCCAAACCCACTGGCCAAATGTCGCTATACGCCAACATTCGACATTGCTTATCCACGGGAAAGGATAAGGCTTTGCTGCCAGTCATGGTTAAAAAAATCTAAACCAGCTAGTACGCTGATAAATATAGGTTTAATCAGGTGATTTTACAGGATTATAGATTTCTAAAGAAGTGATTCGGGGCTTGAAATCAAACAAAATCCGGCGAAAAATTAAATATGTTCACCTGTTAGGCGCTGACAAATCAGATCCAGTTGATCGAGATTGCTATATTCAATGGTCATCGAGCCAGCACCCGCGTGGCCTTTGGACTGAATGGTCACTTTCAGGCCCAATAAATCACCCAAATGGCTCTCAACCGCACGGATATCGGCATCGCTTTCGCTAATTCCCGCCGACTGAGTCTTGCTCTTACGCCGTGACCCTCCCAGCGCCTTGCGTACCAGTTTTTCGGTATCACGGACGGAAAGTCCTTGTTTTACAACTTGTTGAGCCAACCCCACCGAATCAGGCGCATTAATCAACGCCCGGGCATGACCCATAGTCAGTTTTTCCTCACCCACCAGCGTCCGAACCGATTCAGGTA
This sequence comes from uncultured Sphingomonadaceae bacterium, assembly GCA_947493955.1. GTDB lineage: Bacteria > Pseudomonadota > Alphaproteobacteria > Sphingomonadales > Sphingomonadaceae > Parasphingorhabdus. The sequence continues at coordinate 560,945 of CANLSQ010000002.1, read as the reverse complement.
GCTCCAGAAGTCGCATGAGATTGGCGATATGACTGCGGGATTTCCCAACCAGCTCCGCCAACTTCGCCTGGCTGTGGCCGAAATCATCTTTCAACTTCACATAGGCTTCTGCTTCTTCAACAGCGTTGAGATCTCGTCGCTGAACATTTTCAACAATCGCTATTTCAAGAGTTTCCGCATCATTGAGGCTACGGACAATTGCTGGAACACGGTGCAGCCTTGCCCGCTGTGCCGCACGCCAGCGGCGCTCACCTGCGACAATCTGAAAATTCTTGCCATGGGGGCGAACAACAATTGGCTGAATCACACCGCGCAGCTTCATGCTGTCAGCCAGTTCATCCAGTGCTTCATTATCGAACGTCTGGCGTGGCTGATCCGGATTGGGGCGGATATCGGAAACAGCGATGGAACGCAGTCCGTCGGTCCGGGTCTCCGGGCCATCGTCATCTATCTCGGTTTCAGGGGCCTGAATCAGCGGTTCTTCCCGTTGAATCTCTCCAAAAAGCGAATTTAACCCCCTACCCAAGCCGGTGGCTTTCTTGATTGCAGCTTTTTTGGGCAATGGAGCTTCCTCTTCTTTCGCCATCACGCGGCCACCTTCCGTTCCGGCAGACGGGAAATCAATTCCCGCGCCAAATTGATATAGGCTTCCGATCCGGGGCATCGATGGTCATAAATCAATGCGGGCAAACCGTGGCTTGGTGCCTCTGAGAGCCTTACATTTCTAGGGATTACTGTATCGAAGACGACATTGCCAAGACAGGCCCGCACATCGTCAGACACTTGTTCGGTCAGTTTGTTACGGCGATCATACATGGTCAGAACTACACCCATGACCGACAGACCGCGATTGAATCGCGCCCTGATGCGTTCAACAGTCTGCAATAGCTGGCTAAGCCCTTCCAATGCAAAAAACTCGCATTGCAGTGGCACGAGCAGAGATTCGACCGCAACCATGGCATTGAGCGTCAGCAATCCAAGAGATGGTGGGCAATCGATCAGGCAGATGTCCCACTGACCATCATCGCCGGCATCAAGCGCTTTTTTCAGCCGGTGGGTGCGTTCTTCAAACTCGACCAACTCCACTTCAGCTCCTGAAAGATCAACAACGGCTGGCACAATATCTAGGCCTGGTACAGGAGTGTTGATGACGCAATCCACCAATGGTGTATCAGAAATCAGCAGATCATAGCTGCTATGCGTGCGTTCCGCTTGATTCAAACCCAGTCCTGTGGACGCGTTGCCCTGCGGATCGAGGTCAATCAACAGAACTTTCCATCCACTAGCGGCAAGAGCTGTAGCCATATTTATGGCTGTTGTTGTTTTACCAACACCGCCTTTTTGATTTGCTATCGCTATCCGGACCATTTTACGCAGAACCCTTCGCTAAGCTGATATAAAATAACGTTTTCAGCCCAATCCCACCAATATTCCCGCTTCTGGGTCGGTCAAACTTTGTTCCACGTGGAACATTTTTTGCCGTTTTGGGGATAGACCTTTTAACTCCCTTACCGCATTTTTGCCTTTTGGTAAGAGCCAAACCGTATTTTCTGTGGAAAACCGGTGCGAAAGTGAAAGCAATTTTTGCAACGGGGCAAAAGCTCTGGCGCTAATGACATCGACGGAATGGCTTTCAACATTCTCCAATCGATCCCCAAAAACCAAGGCTTTTTCGGCCAGCCCCAGTTTTGCCACGACAGATTCCAGAAAGGCTATCCGCCGGGTGCGTGATTCAACCATCTGCACCTTATAGTCACCCAATATGGCAATGATGATCCCGGGAAAGCCAGCGCCGGTCCCAAGGTCCATCCAAATTTTGTCGCCTTCGCCCTTGGGGGCGTGGAGTAGAAGTTGTGCGCTATCGACAACATGGCGCTCCCAGACATGGTCCGCGCTCGATTTGGAGATAAGGTTTTGGCGCTGCATTTCTTCTGCCAATATTGCCAGGAAATGCTCCAACCGATCCCATGTTTCACGTGGAACATCGAATGTTTTGCGCAACCAGTCCTGCGCCTCTTGTTCGGTCATACCGTGATCATGCCGCGAGATTTTTGGCTTCGCGACGACGCGCATGAACCAGGATGGCGGCCAGCGCCGCGGGGGTAATACCTCGAACGCGCGAAGCAGCCGCGAGTGTTTCAGGCCTCGCGCCGTTCAGTCGCTCAACCATTTCATTCGACAAGCCGGCTATTGCCGCATAGTCCAGATCATCGCCCAAACGGATCTGCTCATTGGCACGCAAGTCCTTCAGTTCCGATTCCTGCCGCTGCAGATAGGGCGCATAGCGCGCGTCTTCTTCAACCTCAGCCAGCAAGCCGGTATCCAGATCATCAACAGATAGACCCAAGTCCTTAAGCGCCGCTATCGAGATATTGGGGAAACGCAACCAGTCAAAAAGCGATTGTTTGGTACCATCACGCCTGACCTCCATCCCCTGATCGGCGATAGCCTCGCAGCTATATACTGTCTCCAGTTCTTCCAGAACCCTAGCGCGCCGTGATTGCCGGTCATCGAACCAGCGCCTTCTCTCATCGCCCAGACAGCCGATAGATGCCGCGACCGGGCTAAGCCGCGTTGTCGCATTATCTGCCCGCAACCGCAGACGATATTCCGCTCGGGCCGTGAGCATCCGATAGGGTTCGGTCACGCCCTGGAGCACTAGGTCATCAATCATCACGGCCATATAACTGGTGCCGCGATCCAGTTGCGGAGCATCCTTCCGCTGTATCGCGCAAGCGGCACCGATACCGGCGATCAGTCCTTGCGCCGCTGCCTCTTCATATCCCGTCGTGCCGTTGATCTGGCCGGCACAATAAAGGCCATCTAGGTCCCGAACCTTCAACGACCGATCCAAAGCGCGCGGATCGATATGGTCATATTCCACCGCATAGCCCGGCACGATTATTTCGGCCTTTGACAGACCGTCCATTGTCCGAACAAACGCTTCCTGAACGTCAGCGGGTAGAGATGTGCTGATGCCGTTGGGATAGACGAGGTTGGTGTCGAGCCCTTCCGGTTCCAGAAATACCTGATGGGAATCCCGGTCGGCGAATCGGTGAATCTTGTCTTCTATCGATGGACAATAACGCGGGCCCTGTGCATCGATAGCTCCGCTGAACAGAGGTGATCGATCGAGATTATCACGAATAATATCATGGGTAGCAGCACTGGTTCGGCTGACCGCACAGAATATCTGCGGTACATCCCGACGTGATGACATGGGTGACATTGTCCAGTCATCATCATCCGATGGCTGCTCCGGCAACGTAGCCCAATCAATGGTGCGGCCGTCGATGCGCGGCGGTGTTCCGGTTTTTAAACGTGCAATCGGAAGGCCAGCGTCACGAATCTGCTGACCGAGAGAGATGGCACTGGCTTCACCGGTCCGGCCGCCAGCCACTGTTTCTTCGCCCTGGAACAGCTTGCCGTTCAGGAACGTTCCTGTCGCTAATATGACAACCGCGGCCGTAATTTGGCTTTCATCTGCAAGAGTAATCCCGCTGACCGTTTGGCCATCAAAGATCAATGAAGCAACTTCGCCTTCAACGATAGACAGATTGTCCTGCGCATCCAGCATCCGATGAATTGCCGCTTTGTAGAGCTTGCGATCCGCCTGAACTCGTGGCCCCTGAACCGCCGCACCCTTGGACAAATTAAGCATGCGATAGTGGATTGCGGCAGCATCTGCGGCGCGCCCGATCAACCCGTCAAACGCGTCCACTTCTCGTACAAGATGGCCCTTGCCTAATCCACCAATTGCCGGGTTGCAGGACATGGCACCAATACTGTCTTTGGTAAAACTGACCAAAGCCGTGCGCACACCCATGCGCGCAGCCACAGCCGCGGCTTCACAGCCGGCATGTCCGCCGCCAACGACAATAAGATCAAAATCGCGATTCATGCTGCGCCCATAGCGGAATGGGGGTTTCAGGTCAAAATGATCTCGCCCTGGTGAGGAATAGTGGTGGTCCTGTTCCACGTGGAACAGTCTTATTTTCCGATGCAGAATTTCCCAAACAGGCCGTCGAGCATATCTTCGGTGCTCGCCCTGCCCGTCAGCGCATCAAGTGCAGCCCGGGCCAAGCGCAATTGTTCAGCAATGATCAGATAATCCTGCACCTCTGGTATCTGATCTAGGCTGACCTGTGCTTCAGCAAGATGATCGGCCTGGCGTTTGTTGACGCTAATCTCGTCACCGCGCGGTACAATTTCTTTGGCGCGTTCAACAAGCAGCGCCACAAGCTCGTCCATCCCTGGCCCCGCCAACGGAGATACAGAAAGCACGGTTGGAGACTTGGGTTGATATTCGGGATGATCCTGACGCGATGCAATTTCGACCAGTTTTAGGCTATCAGGGCCCTCTCCCTCTGGACCAAGCCACAGGATGATATCAGCCATATCAAATTGCGCGCGGGCGCGATCAATGCCTATCCGTTCAATTTCTTCCGCCCCTTCATCTCTTATGCCGGCTGTATCAATGAACAGAAATGGTATGCCCTTTATCGCAATGGGCACCTCAATGACATCCCGCGTCGTTCCGGCAATGGCTGAAACAATCGCCGCCTCTCTTTCCACCAAGGCATTAAGCAAAGTCGACTTGCCGCTATTGGGCGGACCGCCCAAAACCACTCTCACCCCTTCGCGCAACTTTTCCGCACGCGGTCGGTCGAGGATAGTGTTCATATCCTCCGCGAGATCAGCGGCCGATGATTGCACCATCTCTAACTGTGCAGGAGTGACATCATCTTCGTCCGAAAAATCGAGCTCCGCCTCCACCATCGCAGACAGTCGCAAAATGGCGCTTTGCCAATCTTCCACTTTTCGAGACAGGGCGCCACCAGCCGCCTGAATGGCGGAACGACGTTGCAACTCCGTTTCTGCAAATAACAGATCAGACAAACCCTCTGCTTCAGCCAGATCCATTCGCCCATGAGTGAAGGCCCGGCGGGTAAATTCTCCGGGCTCCGCCTGACGCAGACCATCCATATTCTCAAGTGATGTTTCGATAGCGCGCACAACAGCCCGACCGCCATGGCAATGGATTTCAGCCAGATCTTCACCGCTGGCGCTATTGGGCCCGGGAAACCATAAAATCAGTGCTGTATCCAGCAACTGCTTACTTATCGGGTCTGTTAACTTCGCTAGACGGGCGCACCGCGCCTCCGGCAATGATCCGCTCAAAGCCTGCAGAGCAGCTGATGCTTTTGGGCCGCTAATCCGGATGATACCAATGGCTGCTGGTGGCTGTCCGCTCGACAGCGCAAAGATTGTATCACCAGCAGACATGTTTTATCTATTTGATATCTAGTCTTTTTTCTTTGATGAAGAAGATTTTCCGTTACCGCCACTCATCGCTCCGCCCAAGAAGGAAGAGAACATCTTGATGCCGGCTTCACCCATCGGAGCGATGATCTTCGTGAAATTTTGCAGCTGCTCAACCGAACTCGCGCCCTGCAGAAATTTCGACATTTCCTTGACGTAAGTCTCGTTGAGCTTTGCGACATCAGGCAGACCCATCATCCGGCGCGCTTCTTCCGGGGTGCAATCCAGTTCTACGGTTACTTTCATTATATGCTTCCTCTTGTCCTTGTCGTTGAAGCGAAGTTCCCCCCTCACCGCAACAGATGATCTTCCACCTTGCCACAACAGGATATGGGGATATTGTGCACCATTAATCAAGTCATGATGCAAAGGAGCGCAAAAAAATGGGTGATATGAAGCCGATTAAGACATTGAGCGGAGATGGAGAATTTCCTTGTTATGTTGCTGCTCCGGAAGGAACCGCGACCGCTGCGATCATCGTGATTCAGGAAATTTTCGGCGTGAATAAGGGAATCAAGGCCAAATGCGATAGCTGGGCCAAGGCCGGTTATATGGCCATTGCGCCAGACCTGTTCTGGCGGGTCAACGAAGGTACGGATCTAGATGCCGATGTTGAGGAGGAATTTCAGGTTGCGCTCGACCTGATGGGCAAATTTGATCAGGATCAGGGCATCAGAGATATTGAAGCAGCGATTCACTTCGCACGCGACGCTGTAAATGGTCGAAAAGTGGGCTGTGTTGGTTATTGCCTCGGCGGCAGATTGGCTTTCATGACGGCAGCGCGAACCGATATTAACGCTTCCGTTGGCTATTATGGCGTGGGTATTGATGGCCTGCTTGGCGAAAAGAACGCGATTGCGCATGATGTCATGCTCCATATCCCGACAGCCGACGGTTTTGTTCCTGCAGATGCACAGGCCGCCATGCATGAAGGGCTGGATGCTCATCCCAAGGTCACCTTATATGACTACGAAGGACTGGATCACGGTTTTGCCGCCGAATTTGGCGCACGCCGTGACGAGACAGCAGCGACGCTGGCTGACAGCCGCACAGCAGAATTTTTCAAGGAGCAACTGGCATGAGCGCACGCGAAAATCTGAAAGCCTGGCATGAGCGCATGGCCGATAAAAGCGAAGCAGCGCTAAGCGCACAACTCGCGGATGATGCGGTATTCCACTCCCCTGTCGTGCACACACCGCAGGCCGGGAAGCCCATTGTCATGGCTTATCTGACCGCGGCCGACAGCGTACTCGGCAATGACAGTTTCCGTTATGTCCGCGAGATTGTCGATGATGATGCCAATATGGCGATGCTGGAATTTCAGCTCCAACTGGATGATATTCAAGTCAATGGCGTCGATATCATCAGCTGGAATGATGACGGTAAGATCCAGGATTTCAAGGTCATGGTCCGCCCGCTACAGGCGATCAACAAGGTCTGGGATGAAATGGGTAAGATGCTGGAAAAAATGAAGAAATCAGCCTGACACCCAAAATCTTTCGAATCAGAAAAGAGTCAAGATTCCGATCGTTTGTTCATCGCCAACCAGACCGGAATAGATCATTTTTCCAGCGACATAGACGATCACCGCCAGACCGAGATAAGCTATCCACTTATAGCGCTCGATATATTTGGCGATGAAGTTCGCCGCGAGCCCCATCAGCGCGACCGACAGCAACAAGCCAACAACCAAAATGCCGGGATGTTCGCGCGCGGCACCGGCGACGCCGAGTACATTATCGAGGCTCATCGATACATCGGCAGCCATTACCGCCCAGGCCGCGGCCCAGAAGCTTTTTTGCGCTTTCACGCCGCTATGTTCATCGCCGGCGATCTCTGGCGAACCTAGCGATTCTCCTTCATGGAAAATCTCGCGATAAAAATTCCAAGCGACCCAGAGAAGAAGCAATCCGCCGGCAAAGACCAGTCCGACAATCTGCAACAACTGCACGACGATCAGCGCAAAAATTATACGCAAAACCAACGCTGCACCGATTCCAAGCATGATGACTTTGCGCCGCTGATCGGCAGGCAATCCGCCTGCCAGTGCACCGACAACAATCGCATTGTCGGCAGCAAAAACAAGATCGATAAGAATGACCTGGCCAAAGGCAGCCAAAGCTTCCGGCGACCCCATGTTGGAAAAATCATGGACAATCGCAGCCCAGATTTCCGCAGGTGAACCCAGACCACTAGGCACCGCAGCAGCCAGAATCGTCAGCAGATCAATCATGAAAAAATCGTTTCCCCGAAATATGTTACACTGGGCATAGGGTCATAAAAGTCATGAAGCAAGGCGCGCCATTGGGCATATTCCGGTGATTTGCGGAATCCGTCACGATGCGCCTCGACACTTTCCCATCTCACCAGCAAGAGAAACTGATCCGGCCGATCGACAGAGGGACGAACTTCTATGGACTGAAAGCCAGGCTGAGCTGCAATAAGCGGCTTTGCCTTATGCATGGCTGCGAAAAATTGTTCGGACTGACCCGCTTTGACCTGCAACAAGGCCTGCTCAACTATCATCGCGGTGCCCCCGCAAGCTTACTGATTCATACTGTCGAAGAAATCGTCGTTGGCTTTGCTGTCCTTCATCTTGTCGAGCAGGAATTCCATCGCATCGATCGTACCCATTTGCATGAGGATACGACGCAGCACCCACATTTTCTTGAGCTTGTCATCTTCGACCAGCAATTCTTCCTTACGTGTACCGGATTTGCCAACATCCAGTGCGGGGAAGATCCGCTTGTCGGCAACTTTGCGATCCAGCACGATTTCGGAGTTACCGGTGCCTTTAAATTCTTCAAAGATCACTTCATCCATCCGGCTGCCAGTGTCGATCAGCGCGGTTGCGATGATGGAAAGCGAACCGCCTTCCTCAATATTCCGCGCAGCACCGAAAAAGCGTTTCGGACGCTGCAACGCATTGGCATCAACACCGCCGGTCAGCACCTTACCTGAGCTTGGCACCACCGTATTATAGGCACGGCCCAGACGCGTAATCGAGTCGAGCAGGATGACAACATCATGCTTGTGCTCGACCAGACGTTTGGCTTTTTCAATAACCATTTCAGCAACTTGCACGTGGCGCGTCGCGGGTTCATCAAAGGTAGAGCTGATCACTTCACCCTTCACCGAGCGCTGCATATCGGTCACCTCTTCCGGCCGTTCGTCGATCAACAGGACGAGCAGATAGACTTCCGGATGGTTGTCAGTAATCGCCTTGGCAATATTCTGCAGCAACACGGTTTTACCGGTCCGTGGCGGTGCGACAATCAGGGCACGCTGACCTTTACCTTGCGGCGAAATAATATCGATGACGCGCGCGGATTTGTCTTTGACCGTCGGGTCGAGACTATCGAGTGTCAGCTTCTCATCCGGATAAAGCGGCGTGAGGTTGTCAAAATTGACCCGGTGGCGAACCGCATCGGGCTCGTCAAAGTTGATTGCGGTCAGTTTGGTCAGCGCAAAATAGCGTTCGCCATCCCGCGGTGCACGAATTTCGCCTTCAACCGTATCACCGGTGCGCAAACCGAATTTACGAACCTGGTTAGGCGAAACATAAATATCATCAGGACCGGCGAGATAATTGGCTTCTGGCGAGCGCAAAAAGCCAAATCCATCGGGCAGCACTTCAATGGTGCCAAGGCCCATGATCAGTTCATCATTATCCGCAAGTTCTTTGAGAATCGCGAACATCAGATCCTGTTTGCGCAGCGTTGATGCGCCTTCAACGCCTAGTTCTTCCGCCATAGAGACAAGATCAGCGGGCGATTTTTCTTTTAATTCTTTTAAATGCATGGAGTTTTATCCAAAAATATCAGGAAGTTATATATTGTTTTTGCATGTGTGCAGCGTGTGCGCCGTCAAATTTTCACATGAAAGATCGCCCGGACGGGCTTTGGCGGTCAATTACGCCTTTGCCCTTTGGCTGTCAACAAAAGCTGAAACCAAAACGGACAGACCCGATCAGAACGGTTTCACAATCACCAAAATCACGGTGATAGCCGCTGCAATTCCGGGTACTTCATTGACCAACCGTAGCTTTTTATCCGTCATCGTCCGTTCGCCGCGCGCGAGTTTTTTAACATAGCCCATCATCCAGCCATGATAGCCGGAGAGCAGCAGGACAATAAGTAATTTCCCGTGAAACCAGCCCTGGCTGAACGCATCGATATGATAAGCCAGCAGCAATCCCAGAACCCAAGTGATGATCAGCGAGGGATTGAGGATGATCTTGCGAAGTCTGTTCTCTCGCTCAATCCATTTGGAATCTTCTTCTGATCCGACAGCTGATTCCTGATGATAGACGAAAAAGCGCGGCATCATGAACAGACCGGCCATCCAAAAGATGACAAAGATAAGATGAGCGGATTTTAGCCAAAGATAGAGCATGGAAAGATATTCATTCATTGCCGGACAAGTGTAAGCAGCTTTTCCACATGTTCAATGGGCGTGTCAGGTAAAATCCCGTGACCCAGATTGAAAATGTGCGGGCGATCTTCAAAGACTTGCAAGATATTTTTGACCGATTTTTCCAACGCTTGTCCACCTGCAATCAGGGCAAGAGGGTCGAGATTGCCTTGCAGCGGCAGGTCGGCTGGCAGGGTTTTATGGGCCCAGACCGGATCTACCGTTTCATCCAGGCCGATGGCATTGGCGCCTGTTTCATTGGCATAAGCAGCCAGCTTGGCCCCTGCTCCCTTGGGAAAACCGATAATCGGCAGATCGGGATGGGCAGCTTTCAGCCGTGATATGATTTCTGCATTGGGGGCGATTACCCATTTTTCAAATTGCGCAGGAGAAAGCGATCCTGCCCAGCTGTCGAAAAGCTGCACCGCATCGACGCCTGCATCAATCTGACCAAGCAGATAGGTAACGGTATTATCGATGATCGCGCTGATCAGCTCTGAAAAAGCCGCTTCATCGCTATAAGCATAGCGCCGCGCGACACCCAGATCCTTGCTGCCCTGCCCATGCACCATATATGTTGCGACGGTCCAGGGACTGCCGGCAAAGCCCATGAAGGTGGTTTTATCATCCAGCTGCGAAGCGACACTGCGCACCGTGGCATAAATAGCCTCAAAATGCTCCGGAGCAGCCTCGAGAGAAGATAAAGCAGCATCGACGAGCCTTGGTGCCAGCCGGGGTCCTTCTCCCGTCTCAAACCAGAGTTTCTGACCCATGGCATGGGGCACGATCAAAATGTCGGAAAACAGGATCGCTCCGTCAAAGCCAAATCGCTTTATCGGTTGTATGGTTACCTCTGCAGCTGCCTGCGCATCGTAGCAAAGTTCCAAAAAACCGCCTTTTTGTGCGCGCAGCTCTCGATATTCCGGCAAGTAGCGTCCGGCCTGACGCATAAGCCAGACGGGCGTTTGGTCTTGTTTCTTGCCGTGCAGGGTGTTGAGCAAAATTTTTGGAGAGTCGGTACCGTCAGACATAAGATAAGGATCATCCCATATAATAATATAGTATATTTATAGAATCTTGTTGATGATGATAGAGCGTGGAAAGAGGCGGTAACGCTGCTCTACCGAGATTACAAACAGATTGACAGATGGCTGTTAACGAAAATTTTACCGATTCCCGAATTTGGTCCCCATTATCCACAATCTGTGGATGAAATTTCCAAAACTTGACGGACTGTGGATAGAATTTGGGATGACGGGGATGAAAATGAAGGCTCCAAAAATCCCGCATTCATCCCTTGCTTTATCCACAATGAAATCACAGGGTTGCGGGTATGAATAGGCTTCACCTTCACATGCTGTCTGACTCGACCGGAGAGACGCTGGAAAATATCGCAAAAGCGGCTTTGGCGCAATTTGATGGTGTCGAAATTATCAAGCATTTCTGGCCGATGGTGCGCTCCGAAACCCATCTGAACCGGATATTGGTCGAAGTTGCAGATAATCCGGGACTGGTTATTTTTACGTTGGTAAACAGTGATATAAGGGCGCGGCTGGAACGGGAATGCCGCCATTTGGGCCTACCGGTAGTGCCAGCACTGGATACCGTGACCGATGCCCTGTCCAACATGCTGGGTCAGGAAGCGAAAGCGCGTCCAGGTCGCCAACATATACTGGATGCCGCCTATTTTGAGCGGGTCGAAGCGATTCAGTTCACCATCGCCCATGATGACGGGATTGGTTGGGAAAATTGGGAAGAGGCAGACATTGTTCTGGCAGGTGTTTCGCGCACATCGAAAACGCCGACATCAATCTATCTCGCAAATCGGGGCTATAAGACCGCCAATATCCCGATTGTCCCGGAATCACCGCCACCGGATGCGCTGTATCATTTGAAAAATCCTCTGGTAGTCGGATTGGTGGCAGGCGCCGGCCGATTGGTACAGGTAAGGCGTAACCGGCTATTGTCTCTCAATCAGGCACCGGAAACGGACTATGTAGATGAGGAAAAGGTGAAGGCGGAAATCCAATATGCACGGCGCATGTTTGCGGACAACGGGTGGCCGACGATTGATGTGACGCGGCGTTCGATTGAGGAATCCGCAGCAGCAATCATAAATTTCTATAATGAGCGCCACATTAGCTCGACGAAAAGCGTGAAGGATGAGGGCAATGGATGATCCGGTGACGGAACCCATGCTTGTTCTGGCCTCAAAGAGCAAAGCACGGCGTGCCATGCTCGAAGCGGCAGGTGTAGTCATTGAGTCTCTTGCGCCGAATGTTGACGAGGAGGCTCTGAAAGACGGTTTGCAAGCTGATGGTGTCACGGCGCGGAATCTGGCTGACGCGCTGGCCGAAGCAAAAGCCGTACGCTTGTCGCGGCGGATCGGTCCGGCGCTGGTGCTTGGCGGGGATCAGGTTCTTGCGCTGGAAGACGGCTCCATGCTTGATAAGCCATTGGACCGCGATGACGCCAAGGCACATTTACAATTGCTATCCGGTAAGAAGCATAAACTATTCAGTGCAGCGGTGATCGCAGATCAGGGATCTCCAGTCTGGCGGCATGTTGATATCGCAACTTTGACCATGCGCCCATTAAGCGAGACGTTTATTGAAAGCTATGTTGAAGCAGAATGGGATAATATCCGCCATTGTGTTGGATGTTATGAGATTGAAGCCCGCGGCGTGCAGCTTTTTTCAGACATCAAGGGGAATCAATTTACAATCATGGGTCTGCCACTGCTTCATTTGCTCGATTATTTGCGAGTCAGGGGCGTGATGACGTCATGACCGAAACGCTCCCATATGCCGAAGTGATTGGTGATCCGATTGCCCATAGCAAATCACCGGTCATTCATAATTTCTGGCTCAAGAAACTGGGTATAAAAGCCAATTATCAGACTTTCCGGGTTAAACCGGATGAACTGGCGGATTACATTTCTGATCGTCGGGATGATCCAAACTGGCAGGGTTGCAACGTCACGATTCCACATAAATTGGCGGTGATGGATCATGTATCCGACCCGGGAGATGTGCGGGCGTCTATCGGTGCCATGAACACCATCGCACGTAATGACAGTGGGGGTCTTTTTGGCACCAATACGGATGCAGGTGGTTTTTTTGCCCCGATCGCCGATGTGCCGCTAAGCGGTCAGGATGTGATTGTTGTCGGTGCTGGCGGTGCTGCACAGGCAGTATTGTTTGCCCTATCCCGTATCGAGGTTGGATCCGTCACGATCATCAACCGCAACGTGTTGAAGGCATCGGCCCTTTTGGCGCGCTTTGGCTTGAAGGGGCAGGCGTTGGAACATGGCTCGACGCTTCCGCCCGCCCGGCTCCTGGTAAATGCCAGCGCACTTGGCATGAAGGGGCAGGACGAGTTGACTATTGACCTTGATGGTCAACCGGACGACGCAATTATTTACGATCTCGTCTATGTTCCATTGAAAACCAAATTGCTCAGGGCTGCGGAGTCTCGTGGTCTTGATACGATTGATGGATTGACGATGTTAATCGGGCAAGCTGCTGTCGCTTTTGAAATTTTCTTTGGACAAGCTCCGCCGCTCGAACATGATGCTGAGCTGAGAAAGCTGCTTGTCACATGAATGGTCCGATGATCATCGGACTTACCGGTTCTATTGGCATGGGAAAGTCGACAGTTGCACAAATGTTTGCCGATGAAGGGGTACCGATATTTGATGCTGATGCCGCCGTACATGTCTTGCAGGGCCCCGGCGGCGCTCTTGTAGCGCAGATTGAAGCCCTGTTTCCCGGCACAACTGATGAGAAAGGAGTGGATCGTCAAAAACTTGGTCCTGCGGTGCTTGGCAATCCGGATGCCCTAAAACAGCTCGAAGCGCTCATTCACCCGGCTGTTGGTGCGATGCGGATGGATTTTTTAGAAGATAATAAGGCTGCACCCATGATCCTTTTCGATATTCCGCTCTTGTTCGAAAAAAGCGGGGCGGCCGGTATCGATCATGTGATCGTGGTGTCCGCTACAGAGGATGATCAGCGTGAGCGGGTTTTGCGCCGCCCCGGTATGACTGCCGACAAGTTTGAGAAGATTAAGTCCTTGCAAATGCCGGATGAAGAAAAACGCAAACGCGCCGATTTTGTCATTGATACATCAAGGCCTCTCGAAGAAACACGGCAGCAAGTGCAAAATACCATAGAAAAATTGAAAGCTTCCCTTGCGTAACCGGAAATTGAGTCCGATATTGGTGTTATGCGCGAGATAATTTTCGACACCGAAACCACCGGATTCGACCCGCAAAGCGGCGACCGGATGGTTGAGATAGGCTGTATTGAAATGATCGACCGGGTTGAAACAGGTAACAGTTTTCACTGTTATTATAATCCCCAGCGCCCGATGCCCAAATCAGCGGAAGAAATACACGGGCTTTCCGATGTCTTCCTGTCGGACAAGAAACTCTTTGCCGATGGTGCAGAAGAATTGCTTGAATTTCTCGGCGATGCCAATCTGGTCGCCCATAATGCGCAATTTGATTTCAATTTCCTCAATGCCGAGCTGGTCTTGTGTGGAAAAACCGCAATTTCGCAATTTCGCATGGTCGATACGCTGGCTATTGCGAAGGTAAAGCATCCGGGGGCAAAGCTGTCTCTCGACGCGCTCTGTAGTCGATACGGCATTGACCGTAGTCATCGGGTAAAGCATGGCGCGCTGCTGGATGCCGAGCTACTCACACAGCTTTATATTGAGCTTACTGGCGGCCGGCAAATCGGTCTTGGTCTGGCGGATGACAAGCCCGCTGCGGAAACTAAAGAGCGCCAGCCTTCACAAAAGGAATCGGCGCTACGCAGGCAGTTTATTGCACCGCGACCGCATAGCCCCAGCACAGAAGAACTGGAGCGTCATGCCGCTTTCATGGAAGGTATTAAGAATCCGCTGTGGGCTGAAACCTGACCAGCGAGATATCTTTTCCGGCTGAATATCTATAAAATAGTGCGTAACCATAATGGAGAAAAAATATGGAAATTCGTGTTTCAGGACATCAGGTGGACACCGGCGATGCGCTACAAGGCCATGTTGACGATCGAATGAATGCGATAGCCGACAAATATTTTCCCAAGGCGATTTCCAGCCATGCAACATTTGGCAAAGCCCCCCATAACCACTTTCAATGCGATATTGTGTCCCACATCATGACTGGTTTGATGTTGAAATCAGAGGCCAAGGCTGGCGATGCACATCAAGCCTTTGACCAAGCGGCGGACAAGATTGAAAAGCAGCTTCGTCGATATATGCGCCGTTTGAATGATCACCATGTTCAGGCGCAATATGCGGCAAAGCAGGAGGAGGCAGCTTACCGCGTATTTGACGCCGGTGACGATGAGGTGGAAGTCGAAACTGTTTCCGAAGACCCGCCCATTATTGCTGAAACCAGTACCGATATCCCCGAAGCAAGCGTATCCGATGCTGTGATGATGATGGATTTGCGCAATACCAGTGCGCTATTGTTTAAAAATGCTGGAACTGGATCACATAATATGGTTTACCGCCGCTCGGATGGCACTATCGGCTGGGTCGAACCACAGAAATAGCGTCTTTTCGATTTTGATTCCCCCGGTTCGCCAGAGAAACTTGGCGAACAGATGTTTGTGATCAGCTGCATCCTGCGATGGCGATTCGCCTCTTATGATGTTTTGCGTAGTGAAAATTCAGACCAGTGGGTCTGAGAGGAAAAAATGGAATATTTGTCAGTCTACATTGACCCTGCCGCCGTTATGGCGAGCGCCACGGTTCTATCAAAGCAACAGATTTTTACCGCATTGGCGGAAAACGCGGCTCAATCATATGGTTTGGACGCAGATTTGGTGCTGGAACGGCTTCATGACCGTGAAACTATAGGCTCTACTGGTTTTGGCGGGTCGGTTGCGATTCCCCATGCAAGGATCAAACAGCTCGACAAATGTGTCGGGCTTTTTATTCGCCTTGCGGAACCCATAGGCTTTGATGCCCATGACGGTCAGGACGTTGATTTGATCTTTGGTTTATTGTCTCCGGAACAAGGTAGCGCCAATCATTTGAAAGCACTGGCAGAAGTATCACGGTTTCTGCGTGACGAATCTGTCGTCACCAAATTGCGGGGCGCAGCGTCTGAGGATGCCCTATATGCGCTGCTTACGGGACAACAGGGTCAGCAAGCGGCTTGATCATGTCTGTCCGCAATGATTCAGATCAGGAAAATAACGGGTCACGCCAACATTTCCGGGCTTTAGAGCGGCTCTATAAGGCAGCGCCGATCAATCAACTGTTCGAATCCGATCTTGAAATTTCCGAACGCGGTTTTGCGCGCATTACATTTGTAGTAGATGAGCGTCACTATCATGCAGCCGGCGCGGTTCATGGGACCAGCTATTTCAAGATGCTAGATGATGCTGCCTTTTATGCTGCTAACAGCCTGGTCTCCGACCGTTTTTTGCTTACCACAGCGTTCAACCTGCTGTTTACCCGGCCATTGAAGTCCAGCACCGTGACTGCTGAAGGCCGTTGGGTCAGCGGAAAAAGGCGGGTTTTTGTTGCTGACTCCCGGCTTATTGATGAGGAAGGTGAGGAAATTGCCCGCGGAACCGGTACGTTCATGCGGTCGCATATCCCGCTAGCGTCTCTCCCCGGATATAAGCAGGATCTATGATAGAACCGCGGTTGTCTGCGGAGATGATTGTGCAGTCCTTGTTGCGCAAAGTAAATCAGGAGGGTGGCTTTGCAGCGGTACTTAGAAAAGGCGATCGAATCTCTGGCGCGATCCTCATAATATGCGTCGAAAAAGGTAAAGATCCGCGGCTTTTGGAGAAAATGCCAAGTCTTGATGGTCCTTCGACTTGGCAGGTGATATGGCCGCAAAGCACTGATAATAAACAAAATTTAGACGGATATCTGGAACGCCGGAGCAGATTTGATCCGGACTTATGGTTAATTGAACTGGACGTCGCGGATGCGGAACGGCTCATCGCTGAAATGACCTGATTTCTTGACTTTGCTGCACTGCACCCTATTTCGCGACCAACTTTGAAGCGAAGGTTGTTCCGAGGGATTGTCCACAAGGACGCGGAATAAACATGCAGACGGAGGGAACAGGGATAAGCCGTTGGTTGGTTTTTTAGGCTTATTTACGCGGGCTTTTGGCTCGCACTGGACTCGCCGCATAAAATAACAGGTTTATGAGCAAAATTTTTAAAGCTGCAAGCGTGTTGTCGCTTGCATTTTCTACGGTCGCCGCACTCGCAGTGACCGATGTGTCATTCGCGTTAGAAGCCAATGACACGACTCCAGAATCCGAGATCATTATTGATCCTGATATGCTGGAATCAGCCGATGATACGACCCCGGTAATTTTTGGGGAGCTGAAGGAAGTAGCGGCTGCTATTCCCCAAGACGTTATCGAAGCGGATCGGCTTGCTAACGAACAGCGTGCTGCCGTTGAAACAGTTGATTTTACCAATAATGGCGCTGGATCATTACGGGAACTGGTCCGGCAGCAATCGGTGGACGGGGTGCTCAGCAAAGAGATGCAGTGCCTCGCTGGAACCGTCTACTTTGAATCCAAAGGTGAAACACTGGCTGGTCAGCTAGCCGTCGCACGGGTTGTAATGGCGCGGACCAAATCTTCGCGCTTTCCTGACACAATGTGCGGTGTTGTGTATCAGCGGAAGCAATTCTCCTTCATTCGGAACGGCAAAATGCCGCGGATTGATAAAGGACACCGTCATTGGCGCAATGCAGTTGCGATTTCAAAAATCGCTATGAACGATGGTTGGAAAAGTCCTGTCGAAGGCGCACTGTTCTTCCATGCCCGTTATGTATCGCCCGGCTGGCGGTTAAAGCGGATGGCAACGATTGACAATCATATCTTCTATCGGTGATACCGATTGACAAACTGATTTCATAAGGGCTCCCAATCGGGGGCCTTTATTTTGTTCTATTTATGTTCTAACCTCTTTTCATGATGATAGAACCAAGTGATTCGCCCCTATCAGTCGCCGCTCTGACACTGAATCCCGATCAGATCGAGGAAAATACGGTGCCATTAACGGGGGCTGCTGCAGTTGCCCGCGGTGTGGCGCGCCTCTTTTCCCGCCACGATATAATGGTTCTGTCTGAAGTCAGCCTGCCCAATAAGAGGCGAGCGGATCTGATGGGTGTTGATGCCAAGGGGCAGATCGTGATTGTGGAGATCAAGGTCGCGCGCGGTGATTTGCTGGGCGACAATAAGTGGACAGAATATCTCGACTATTGTGACCGCTTCTACTGGGCATTGCCAAGCGATTTTGATGCATCTCCCTTGGATAGACCGGATTTTATGCCAGATCGCGCCGGGTTGATCATCGCCGATGCTTATGATGCGGAAATGGTCCGTTCTGCAGCAACTCATGCACTTGCCCCTGCACGGCGGAAAACAGAGACAATGCGTCTGGCACGTCGCTCCATGCAGCGATTATCGGTAGTCCATGGTTGGATCGACCCACAGGCACGGGAATTCTACTAAAATTTGGGTGAAAGACTTAGCCTTCAGGACCAAAAAATCGTCCAGTGGTTTCCGGTTTTTTCTCTTTATCCGCTTTTTCAATTTCGGCCAATATCGCTGAAGCGCGGCGATCGCGGGTTGCATAATCGCGCGCTGACAGGCCGGCCAGGGTATCGGTGCGATCTGGATCTGCACCGTTTTTCAACAATAGCCGTGTCATTTCAGAATCGCGTAGCTGGACAGCACGTATCAAGGCTGTTTCGCCGCGGTTATTGGTCTGATTCACATCGGCCTTTTTTTGCAGGAGTACTCTCGCTCCTTCGATAAACCGCAAGCGGGTGGCGAGCATGAGCGGGGTTGTGCCGCTTTTATCCCGGACATTCGGATTGGCACCTTTTTGCAAAAGAAATCCGGTCCAGGTGGCGTCTCGCCGCGCTACAACAATATGCAACGCCGTCTCGCCTGTCGAAAGGTCCTTTGTGTTAACAATAACTGTGCCTGGCTCATTCAGGAACTTTGTGGCTTCGGTGCCATCCCGGTCTTTCACTGCTTTCAGAAAATTGTAACTCGTTGAAAATTGGGCATTTGCAACACCTGGAGCTACCAGCGAAAAAGCTGCCAATATCAGCGCGTAGAACCGAACCATCTCGTTTCCCTTGCGGATGTTTGAAAATCTGTCTCTGCCCCGAAGCATAATAAGCTGCCCTATATAAATTTAACGCGCGTAAACTTGAAAACCAGTTGCCGCCTGACAATAGAATCCGTCAATTATCAGTTGAATAATCATCCATAGCAGACCATGTCTGGCCGCATGATGAATAATTTACTATCTGCTTTTTCTGCCACCCTTTTAATGTTGCTTCTCGCCGCTTGCAACCCGGCCTCTCCCGGCAGCGCAGAAACCGAAGCTCCTCTCGCGGGAGCAGATATTGGTGGCAGTTTTACGCTAACCAATCAAGATGGCGGAACAAGTTCCGATACGGATTTTACCGGAAAATACCGGATCATCTATTTTGGCTTTACCTATTGCCCCGATGTTTGCCCGATAGATCTTGCGAATCTGATGAACGGCTTGACGTTGGCCGAAAAGGAAGACCCTTCTCTTGCGGAGAAAATCCAGCCGATCTTTATTTCGATCGATCCGGAGCGTGATCGCCCGGAACAACTGAAACAATATGTTGGGAATTTTCACCCCCGGTTGATAGGCCTGACGGGCAGTGTCGATGAGATTGCCGCTGTCGCAAAGAAATATCTGATCATCTACAATAAGCGCGAAAGTCCGGGTTTTAGCGAATATCTGGTTGACCATAGCCGGCAAGGCTATCTGTTCGGACCAGAGGGCGAACCAATTGCGCTGCTCCCGTTTGACGGTACCCCCCAGCAAGTTGCGGATGAGATTAAGCGGTGGACGCGGTAAACACCGAGCATCCGTTCTGGGAACAACCACTGGACACGCTAGACCGTGCGCAGTGGGAAGCCTTGTGCGATGGTTGTGGCAAGTGCTGCTTGTTGAAGGCCGAAGATGAGGATGATGGTAAGGTCTATATGACCAACATTGCCTGCAAGCTTTTGGACACACAGAGCGCGCGGTGCAGCGACTATCGGCGGCGCCGCTACTATGTCCCCGATTGCATACGGTTGACACGCGGTAAGCTTGACCAATTTACCTGGCTTCCGGACAGTTGCGCTTATAAGATGCGGGCGCGTAATTTACCGTTGCCGGAATGGCACTATCTGGTCTCCGGTGATCGCGAAACGATACACGAAACCGGGAATTCAATCCGGGGCAAGGTGATAACGGAGGTGGAAGCTGGGCCGATTGAACAGCATATTCTGGACAGACCGCTCTAAGGCACGACCAGTCCCAACCGAAAGGGATGAATTCGAGATTGAACTCGAAGGTCGCTTTTACCCGCTGCAAGTCCGCAAACTGGCGCAGGCGCGCTCCATTGCCGTTTCAGCTGACACAGTGAAGGGGGAGGTAAAGCTGACCATGCCGCGCTATGCCAGTACCGTCCAGGCGCTGCGTTTTGCCCAGTCCAAATCGGACTGGTTAGCGGAGCGCTTTGCCGATGCCTTGCCAGCGGTACCGATTATCAATGGCGCCGAAATTGCCTTTGCGGGGGAAAGTCATACCATAAGATGGTCTGCTGAATATTCCCGCAAACCTTTGAAAATCGAAGGCGAAATCCGCGTTGGCGGCCCGGAAAATCGGATTGAAGCGCGTGTAATCAGCTGGATGAAAGATCAATCGCGGGACATGTATGCGGAGGATCTGGCATTTTATTGCGATCGAGCAGAGGTCGATTTGCCCGCGCTATCGGTGGGCGATGCACGCAGACGTTGGGGCAGCTGTTCAGGGCGCAAATCCATAAGGCTCAGCTGGCGGCTTATCATGGCTCCGCCGATGGTCAGGCGCTCTGTGGTTGCCCATGAAGTGGCCCATTTGCGGCATATGAATCACAGCCCTGCCTTCTATGCACTGCTGGACCAAATTTTTGAAGGCAAACGCAATGAGGCCGATCTTTGGCTGAAACAACATGGTGCTGCGCTGCACCTGATTGGGGCGCCAATCAGATAGCTGGCTCTATTCTTCGGCTGGTTTGGGCAAGATCGAAACTGGCCCATTGGGTCGGTCAGTCGGTAGATCATCCGGTTCCTCTTCAGGCGTGCTGTCCTCGCCTTCTCCCCGGCCCAAAACCGAGTCAATCCAGTCCTGATCCAGCTGCGGCGGTCCATCTTCCGCTTGTCCGCCCTCCAAATCATATTCCAGGCCTTGCCCCGTCTCGATGGGCATGCCGTTTTCGTCGACATAAATACCGTCTTCCGGCGCACCATAAAATTCTTCTTCATCCGGTTCCAGTTGCCAGTCGGGCAAGATCAGCTCGGTATCAAATTTTTCCGCTTTCCGTTTGGCCACGGCAACTTTCATGAAGGACGCGAAAGCCGCCGCAGGTGCGCGGCCTCCTTGCAGCCCGCGAACCGCTTTGGCATCGTCCCGGCCCATCCATACACCCGTGGTCAGTCCGCTTGAAAAGCCCAGAAACCAGCCATCTTTATTGCTGCTGGTGGTACCCGTCTTACCGGCCACTGGTCGCCCAATCTGGGCCGCCCGACCGGTACCGGCGTTCACCGCGGTTTGCATCAGATCGGTGATGCCGGCCGCGACCCATGGATCGACAAGCACCCGGCTGCCATCAAATTTGCTTTGGTATAGAACGTCCCCGTTCATCGTGCTGACCTTGGTGATTGCATAGGGCGTGATCGCAACACCCTTGGCATTGACCGAGGCAAAGGCCCTTGTCATGTCCAGAAGCCGGACGTCCGATGTCCCCAATACCATTGACGGATTGGTATCAATGGGCGTGGTAACCCCGAACCGGCGAGCCATGTTGGCGATGGTTGTGGTTCCGATATCATTGCCAATAGCCGCCGCAACGGTATTTTTCGAATAAGCGAAAGCGGAGCGCAGAGTGATATCACCGGCATAGCGTCCACCGCTGTTCCGCGGCGTCCAGTTACCTATCTTGATCGGCTCATCTGTAACAATATCATTGGGCGTATAGCCGGCCTCCAGCGCAGCCATGTAGACGAAGATTTTCCATGCCGATCCCGGTTGACGCACGGCTTGTGTCGCGCGGTTGTAGTTGGATGATACATAATCGGTTCCGCCAACCATCGCTCTAACGGCACCATCGCGATCAATGGCAACCAATGCACCTTGTGTGCCGGCAGGGGCGCCGGTCTGGATAGCATTGGTGGCTGCCCGCTGCATATCAAGATCCAGGGTTGTCCAAACCTCAATCGGTTCAACCGCTTCATCGATCAGAAGGTCAAGTTGCGGCAGTGCCCAGTCTGTAAAGTAGCGCACACTATTCTGGCGCGGTTCAGGCGCAAGTTTGACCGCTGTTGGTTTGGTTTCTGCTGCCTGTGCTGCGCTTATGGCTCCGGCATCCTGCATGACCCGCAATACAACCGTTGCACGGTCGATGGCGGCTTGCGCATCGGCAGTGGGTGAATAGCGCGATGGAGCTTTGACCAGTCCTGCAATAATCGCCGCTTCGGCAAGGCTCAGCTCACCGGCGCCATGGGCAAAGAACCGGCGAGAGGCGGCATCAATGCCATAGGCCCCGCCGCCATAATAGACCTTGTTGAGATAAAGTTCGAGTATCTGCTCTTTCGAAAACTTGCGTTCCATCGCCAGGGCAATCAGCATTTCCCTACCTTTGCGGCCGAATGTCCGGCTGCTGTTCAGGAAGATATTCCGTGCCAGCTGCTGGGTGATGGTCGAGCCACCCTGGGCCCAGTGTCCCCGCTCCAGACGTACTTTGAACGAACGCGCAATTCCGATGGGATCAACGCCGAGGTGACTTTCATAGCGGCGGTCTTCCACAGCGATCATGGCGTCTTTCATGACCTGGGGAATATCCTCATAGTCCAGCCATTGGCCATAGCTGGGACCCATGGAAAACAGTTCTTTTCCGTTCACGTCCAATACGCGGATCATTTGCCCGTTGGGCGAGGATTTCAGGTCTTCATAGCCCGGTAGCGATGACCGGATGACCATCACCGCGACGACAAGCGCAATGAAGCCGAGCAGGCCGACAACCAGCCCGGTTTTCATTATCCGGGAAAGCCATGTCCGGACTGCTCCCGATTGTTTGCTGCGTTTTTTGCCCCGCGCCATATTGTCCCATTCACCATACGCTTACTATGCATCTGTTTAGCGTGTTACCGTCTTACTGCAGGCTGAACGTTGCAGGACAGCGAAATTTTCAACTGTCTTTGGGTTCAAAATCCAGTGCGGCGCTGTTCATGCAATAGCGCAGGCCATTTTCCGCCGGACCATCAGGGAAAACATGACCCAAATGCCCGTCACAGCTGGTGCAACGCACCTCGATACGGCGCATGCCGTGGCTGAGATCTTCTATTTCGGTAACGGCTTCGGACTCGGCGGGTTCGGTAAAACTTGGCCACCCACAGCCACTGTCGAATTTTTTTGCAGCATCGAACAGCTTTGTCCCGCATCCGGCGCAGAAAAACTCACCGTCGCGTTTTTCCGCGTTGAGTTTTCCGGTAAAGGCGCGCTCTGTCCCCGCTTCGCGGAGCACATGATATTGTTCAGGGGTCAATTTTTCGCGCCATTCATCGGCGCTCAAGACGATTTTTTCCATGACGCCAAGGTGGGGAGAAAAGCTGCTGGCGTCAAGCGGCGGCGGGCGAAGTTTACAATGTTTGCAATGTCCTTTTGGCTATTCTTTGATGGTCCCGCGACAATGGTACGGAGTGAATGTCTTCTGTCAAAGTTCACACAAGTCACAGTCAATCCGGGCCATATTTTGACATTTCCGGCCAAAACGCGTCATATGTAGCTTAAAGAACCAGCAAGAGCGGGCGGAAAATATCACAAATATCTTGGTGTAGGAAAGCCGGATATCCATCTTGCAGGGGACCGTGATCATAAATAATTAACCATTTTTTCAGTGCTTTTCGATAAAACCGGAATGTGGTGATGATTAATGCGACATTTCGGCTGGTTTTTCCGGCTTTGATGCTGCTGTGCGGCTGGATGCTTGTTGCGCCGGACAGTGCTGCGGCGCAGTGCCGGCTATGTGCGGCTCCACCGGACGGCGCGTCATCTGCGCGATCATCTGACAAGACAGAGACACCTCTCAATATCGAAATCACCGCCAATCTGGATTTTTCCAGACTGGCTCTGCTTAATCGGGCGGGCGGTGAGGTTGAGATCGATCCACAATCTGGACAGCGCCGGATTAGCGGAGGATTGACGGATCTGGGCGGCTTATCCCTCAATGGCGAAGGGCGTTTGACCGGGGAGCCGGGGCGTGTGGTGCGCGTGCACCTACCGGAGAGGATCACATTAAGCGCCCCAAATGGCTCGACTGCCGATCTGGTTAAGCTCGACACCGATCTACCGGCGCAGGCGCGACTCGATCGTGATGGAAGGCTGAACTTCTCTTTTGGTGGCCGGCTGCGCGTAACCGGCAATGCCAGCGGCCAGTTTCGAGGCCGGATCGCGATTACCGCCGACTATGAATAGCGATACTAGCGCAAATGCGCGGCTTTTCTGGCAATAGTCAGCAATTCCTGTTCGACCAGCACATGTTCCGGCTGGCCGCTGCTTTTGAGGGCAATCTCCAGTACCAATATCCGTTCGATCAGCCGCCCTATATGAGCGGATGACCAGATATTCAGCTGCCGTGCATAATTGTCCCGGTCTTTCCAGAACACGCTGGGGTGATTGACCAGCTTGCCGATATTCGACCCCTGATCAACTTTGGCGCGCAGTTCGGCCAGCTTGTTCAGATGGCGCAGCATCAACCGGATCAACCCGACCTCGCTAAAGCCCGTGGTGCTGACGGCCGCGAGTTCACTGGTCAGTTTTCTGGTGTCACCGCTCACCGCGGCGTTGATCAAAAGCCCCAGATCTTCTTCGTCATTTTCTGCGCCAAGCAGATTGAGAAGTTCCGCCTCAGCCTCTTTCGGGTTATCCGGCGCGGCATCAAGATACAGCGCAATTTTTTCTACCTCGAGTCTCGCGAGAACGAGATCATTGCTGGTCAGGGCGGCTATTGCAGCTGCGGTGTCGCGCGACATGCGCACGCCTTCATCGCGCGCCATGCCGGAAATGGCTGAAACTGCATCGCTTTGCGAAGTTTCATAGCAGGTGGCGATCAGGGCATCGGGGGCTGCGGCAATTTTTTTGGCCAAGGCAGTTTTGTCCGCCATCCCCGCAGCGACGATAAACACCGGATCACCCTTGGTCTCGCTTTCCAGCAGATTCTCTATGGCCGCTGCCGCCCTTACCGCTTCTCCACTGTTCAGACGAACCATGATGAAGCGCTTGTCGCCAAATAGGGACGCTGATGTCGCCTCGTCATTCAGCCGCGCTGCACTTTCAGTGAGATCGGCGATGGTGAGATCAATTCGTTCCGCGGATTGAGCCAGCGGGGCCGCCAATTCATTGGCCAAAGCCTGACAGCGCGTCGCATTGGGGCCGCATAAAACCGCAAGCCTTATGGCTTCAGGGGCCGCATGAAAACGGCGCACAATTTCATTATCTTTGACTTTCACGGCTTCATCCTCGTGCCGCTTCCACTAGTTGCTGCTGTCGCCAGCCTGTTTGCGTGCAAAAAGGGATAGCCGTTTGACAATCTGATCGGCAACCCTTGTGGACAGGTTCTCCAGCGCTGTTTCTTCGGCCGCCACGGTGGCAAATTCCGAGGACACCACGTCAATACCAGCATCGGAGCCGGCGGTCGCATCCAGCACAACTTTGCTGTCGGACAGGCGGACGAGCTGATAACGCGCGCGCAAGGTCCGGCGTTCCCGGGTGATACGATCATTGCTGCGCACGCCAAAGCCGGCAATTTTATCGTCCAGTTCGACGATCAGGCGATATTTGACGTCGCTGCCTTCCAAGGTGGACAGCTGATCATTCAGCGCGTTGCGCATCAGCCATCCCGCCTTGCCCTGGATCGGTTCAACCTGAACGGCACCAAGCTGAGAGGCGACGACACTATTGGAACCGCCGGAATATAGGGGTTGCAGACCGCAGGAAGCGAGCAGGGCGCTGGCTCCGGCGAGCAGAGAGATTATACGCAGCCGCTTCATATAACGATATTCACCAGTCTGTCGGGCACTACGATCACCTTCTTTATGTCCGCTCCATCAATTGTACGCTGCACCTTCTCTGAGGCGAGTGCAAGCTCCTCCAGCACCGATTTATCGCTACCCTTGGCGGCGGTCAGCGTATCGCGCAGCTTCCCGCGCACCTGGACAGCAATGGTCACTTCATCCTCGACCAGCAGGCTTTCGTCCACTTCCGGCCAGGAAGCGTTGGCGATCAGTTCGCTTTCGCCGAGCAGCGCCCAGGCTTCTTCGGCGATATGGGGAACCATGGGCGCAACAATCCGGGCCAGTGATTTTATGGCGTCATGACGATCTGCCGATGGCGCGGCTTTCTCGATCATGTTGACCAGCTCAAACACTTTTGCGACTGCCTTGTTAAACGACAGGGCTTCAATATCTTCGGCAACACCGGCTATGGTCTGATGCAACTTGCGTTTGAGCTTCTTGTCTTCGCCAGTTGGCGCAGGCTGATCCGCAATCGACACAAACAGGCGCCAAAGCCGCTGGATAAAGCGCCAGCTACCCTCGATCCCGGCCTCGGACCATGGCAGGTCACGTTCCGGCGGACTGTCGGACAGCATGAAGAAGCGAACCGCGTCCGCCCCATATTGGTCGATAATCGGATCAGGGTCGACGACGTTCTTCTTCGACTTCGACATTTTTTCAATGCGGCCTATCTGGATCGGAGCACCGCCGGATGACTTGAACACGCCACCTTCACGGTGTTCGATTTCATCGGGGCTGTAATAGACGATCTGATCGGCCCCGGTATCTTCGTTCTGAACCGTTTCGAAATAAGTTTCGTGTGTCACCATGCCTTGGGTGAACAGGCTTTCAAACGGCTCGGCAAAATCGAGCTTGCCAATTGACGCCAGCGCGCGCGTCCAGAAACGGGCGTAGAGCAGGTGCAGGATCGCATGTTCAATGCCACCAATATATTGTGACACCGGCATCCATTGCCTGACGGTATCGGCATCAAATGGCTGATCATCCGGCTGGCTGGCAAAACGCAGGAAGTACCAGCTGGAGTTGGTAAAAGTATCAAGCGTATCGGTTTCGCGCCGCGCCGCCTTGCCGCATTTTGGACAATCGACATGTTTCCATGTTTCGTGGCGCTCCAGCGGATTGCCGGGAATATCAAAGCTGACATCATCGGGTAATGTAACTGGCAACTGATCCTTCGGAACAGGAACCGCACCGCAATCATCACAGTGGATGATCGGAATTGGCGTTCCCCAGTAACGTTGACGAGAAACGCCCCAGTCGCGCAGCCGCCAGGTCGTCTGGGCTTTACCCCATCCTTCGGACTCGGCCCTGTCGATGACCGTTTGTTGCGCGGTTTCAATATCCATGCCGTCGAGCATGCGGCTGTTCACCAGCATGCCGGGACCGGTATAGGATTCATCATGGATGGGCGCATCTTCGTCGCCTTCCGCTGCCACGACGCGGGTGACCGGCAGCGCATATTTGCGCGCAAAATCCAGATCGCGCTGGTCATGGGCGGGCACGCCGAAAACAGCGCCGGTGCCATAGTCCATCAACACGAAATTCGCGACGAAAACGGGTAACTCCCATGACGGGTCCAGCGGATGGGTAACTTTCAGGCCCGTATCAAAGCCCTTCTTCTCCATCGTTTCAAGTTCAGCGGCAGTCGTCCCGGTTTTTTTGCAGTCCTCACAAAAGGCCGCGAGCATTTCATCATCTTGCGCCAGTTGCTGCGCCAATGGATGGTCGGCAGACAGAGCGATAAAGCTCGCCCCGAAAATCGTATCCGGGCGCGTCGAGAAAACTTCAACAGTTCCAATATCCTGCTGTTTCTCCGCCAGCGCAAAATGAAATTGCAGGCCCTGAGACTTTCCAATCCAGTTTTCCTGCATTGTACGGACTTTTTCCGGCCAGCCTTTCAGATCATCGAGACCGGCGAGCAGTTCTTCCGCGAAATCGGTGATTTTCAAAAACCACTGGCTGAGCTTGCGTTTCTCCACCGGCGCACCGGAGCGCCAGCCTTTCCCGTCGATCACCTGCTCATTGGCGAGTACGGTCATATCGACCGGATCCCAGTTGACGGCGGACTCTTTACGATAGACCAGCCCGCCTTCGAACATGTCGATAAAAAGCGCCTGTTCCTGTCCGTAATAATCAGGTTCGCAGGTCGCCAGCTCGCGGCTCCAGTCGAGGGCAAAACCCAGCCGTTTTATCTGGTCCCGCATCGCCACGATATTGGCGCGGGTCCATTCGCCGGGATGGACTTTCTTTTCCATAGCGGCATTTTCGGCCGGCATGCCAAAGGCATCCCAACCCATTGGATGAAGCACCTCGAAGCCCTGCATCCGCCGGAAACGGGCGAGCACATCGCCCATCGTATAGTTGCGGACATGGCCCATATGAATGCGGCCAGAAGGATAGGGAAACATTTCCAGCACAAAACTGCGCGGTTTTGGCGAGTTGTCATCCGCTTCAAAAACGCCGGATTCCGACCAGCGGGCTTGCCAGCGCTTGTCCGCCGATAAAGGGTTAAAACGCTGATCGGTCATGCTGGTCCTATAAGAATGTGGCCCGTTTCAGCAGGCCCGTCGTTGGATTAGTTGGTTGTCCCGCTCAATTGGTAAGGGCTCCGCGCCGCAAGTCGCGCGCTTTGGTGAGGATGATCTGTTCCAGCTTCTGCGTCGTCGCAGCTTTTACCGGCGCATCTACCCAGGTGCCGCCATTGCGAACCTGCCGTGATGCCCCGACGCGCAAGGCATCGGCGCGCAAATCCTGATCGAGGATGGAGATGTTCAATTTCATCCGCTCCGACGGGTTTTGCGGGTTCACGTACCAGTCAGTGAGGATGACGCCGCCATTGCTGTCGGTCTGGGTCAGCGGCATGAAGGAAAGGCTGTCCAGTGTCGCACGCCACAAATAGCTGTTCACACCGATGGTTGTGATCTGTGATGCGGCAAGATCAGCTGTTGGCCGATCGTTGCTGGCACAGGCGGAAAGGCCGGATATGAGAGCCACGGCCGAAAGACCCATTACCAAAGGACGCATTTTTGCGGTGGATAAAGAAAGGCGGGACATGAACAAGCTCCTCATTGGCAGTCTGGCGGCATATTTGGATCGCACCATCTGCCTGTAAATCTGATTTCAACGCTCTCTATAATTGCTTTGCCGCAAGGGGCAAGCCAAAGCGCAACATTTCGCTCTTGCGAAGTCCCGCGTGAATGGCAGTTGAATGGGGCGGATACCGAATATTTTGCAGCGCGCCGGGTATTGCCGGAGACGAGGCGAGCGAATCGATAATCCTTTGTTCAGCTTAAGGTAATTAAATAATATGCTTAAGAAATGAAAAACCGTAACCCAACTGCAACAGAAAATGTTCAGATCAAGAAAATCGGACAAAATCAGCAAGTTGACTCGTCTCTCGGCGAAAAATTTGATATAGAAAGACTCGAACAAGGGGAAATACCGTCGTCATGAGGAAAAATGGCAATCTTTTGGGTTGGTTAGCAGCGGGACTCGCTGCGTCCGGTCTTGCCATGACTCCTGCTTTGGCCCGCGTATTGTCCGATCAAGGCAATGCGGTTTCGCTGCGTTCGCTGAGCTCCATCGGTTCTTTCACAACTGCCGGTGCTGACCCTGAATTGGCTGCGAGTTTCAAACGCAATGTGCTTGGTAGCAAAACCCAGTTTAAATTTACGCCTGCTGGCGGAACGACAAGCGGTGATCGTGCCGTAACTGTTGTTGTGCGGCAAGACGCGTCGAGCAATGCCATTTCCATTCGGCAGAATGTTGCGTCCGCGGCGCCGGGTGCAGGTGTGCTGACGCCAGCCAAGATTACACCGACATCATTCAGCCTTGGTACGGCCAAAGGTCTGAAGAGCTTTGCTATCCCAGTTAAGAAGCTGGCTGATAACCTGCCGGATCTTTCGGAAATTGGTGCGGGTATCGATTCAGGCGATAAAGAAAAAGGCAAGAAAAGCCGCTTTAATCCGCGTCTGTCGATTGATGCAAAAACGCCCCTTGGTGCAGCTCCAGGTGCTTTGACAGCGAGTGAAAAAGATTATTCGCTTGATCTGGGTGGAAGCTATTCAGTGACGCGCAATCTTGATGTTACCGCTGGCGTTCGTTTGAAGAACGAGCGGGACCGCATGGCTCCGTTGACCGATTCTCGCCAGGATAGCCAGGCTGTCTATGTCGGAACGCAGTTCCGCTTCTGATATTTCTACAATCTGCTTAAACCATCAATGGCGGCCCAGCCATGGGCGCCCAATGTTTCAAGCTGTTGAAACCGCACCGCATTCATCCCGCCAAGTAACATCACCGGCTTTCTGCACAAGCTGATCAGTCGCCGCAATTGCAAACGGTTTAACGGTTTTTGTCCGGGGTGCGACCGCGTTGCAAAAGCGGGCGATAGAAACATGAGGTCTGCGCCATGATGCTGCGCAATGGCTATTTCTCCGGGACTATGAACCGGTGCGCTGTGCAGCAGGCCGTTGGTCTGATGCCGTTTCCACTGCCGCCCATGTACGCCATCTGCGCCCCACTGCCGTGCTAGCGATGGCGATCCGGCCAGCAACAGGATGTGGTCATGGCGCCTTGCGCAAGCCCTGATTGCCTGGAATCTTTCCTGCCGCTGATCGTTGTCCAAATGATAGTGACGGAAGATAATCCCGCTGCCTCGCGGCAAGGCCTTTATGGACTTTTCCAGACTTTCGTCATTGCGTGCATCTGTCATCAGCCAGATTTGCGGATAAAGATCGGAAAACCAGGACTGGTGCATGCATCTTGCCTGCCATATAGGCAGCGAATAGCCAATCGGGAATGTGATAAAAGCGGAACATTATACAATGACGGAATCTGACGAAAAGCTTGCCACCGAGAATTTGGCTATGGTGCAAGGGCAAATGAGCAAGGCGGCGAAAATCGCCCAGCGCAAGGTTGAAGATGTACGCTTGATTGCCATTTCCAAAACCCGCTCCGCTGATGAGATACGGCCGCTACTGGCAGCCGGACACAGGCTTTTCGGTGAGAACCGGGTGCAGGAAGCGGCCGGGAAATGGCCAGCACTGCGTGACGCGTTTGACGGTGTCAAAGTGCATCTGGTGGGACAGTTGCAATCCAACAAAGCGGAAGACGCCGTCGAGCTGTTTGACGCGATCCATTCGCTTGACCGGCCGTCATTGATCAAGGCGCTGGCGAAGGCGATGGACAAGCTGGACCGCCGCATCCCCTGTTTCGTTCAGGTGAATATCGGTGAAGAACCGCAAAAGGGTGGCTGCGAGATCAGCGATTTGCCGGATTTGCTCCGGTCAGCGCGTTCGGCCGGCATTGAAGTCCCTGGCCTTATGTGTGTGCCGCCATCCGGGGTGCACCCTACGCCCTATTTTGCACTGCTCGCCAAACTGGCCAAGGAAAATGACCTTTCCGGTCTCAGCATGGGTATGTCCGGTGATTTCGAAAGCGCGATCAAGCTTGGTGCGACCCATGTGCGTGTCGGCACCGCACTTTTCGGCCCGCGAACCTAGTTCTCGCCTTTCGAAGCTCCATTTTTCTCGGCCCCTTTGGCTGCGCGACCGGCTTTGCGTTCTTCCGGGGTGTCTGGCGCGACAAAGCTGATTACAATATCGCCCTCTTCGATAACTGGTCGGGCTTCGGTGGCGAAGAATAGCAAGCGGCGATCTTCCTTCAGCACGGCAAGGGGCTCTTCACCCGATTCAAGATTCTTGCGATATTCTTCGGCCGAGAAGACCTCGGTAATATTTGTTTTGCTGAACCGCCAGCCATCGCGCTCACGGTCGAGCAGACTGTTAAAGTCCGCACCTGATTCAAACAAAATCCGCCCATGACCAACTTTGCTATTGGCTTTGGCGCGGCTATCATTGGACAGGCGGCTAATCTGGTCAAAGCCCATTTCGGGGCCGAGGTCGGCAGTGATCAGCTGGTTCTGGCTGTCATTATCGGTGGCAACGATCATATGCTGGAACTCGCCTAGTTCGACATGGTCGTTATGAGCCTCATCAAGTATGTCACCCTGATGGGTCTTCAGGTCCTCATGTCTGGCCCGGCGCAGGGCAAACTGGCTAGTGTCTGCGATCAGAACGTCGATATCCAGGGATTTCAAGATTTTACCCAAGGCGACGGACCATCTGGTGGCACCGACAATCAAGACACCTTCGCCCTTGCCTTCGTTAATGCCAAGACGGTCAGCGACCCAGCCAGCGGAAAAACCATGAGCAAAGATGGTGGCGATAACCACTGCAAAACTGAGCGGAACCAAGGCCTCTGCACCGGGCAGGCCATAGTCGACCAGACGGATGGCAAACAGACCGGTAATGGCAACCGCAACAATACCGCGCGGCGCGATCCATGCGATGAACAGCCGCTCTCGCCAGGGTAGCGAACTGAAGAGAAGTGCGATCAGCACAGACAAGGGGCGGACGACGAACAACAGCAGGATAAGGAAAACGATAAATTGCGGCTGGAACTGTTGGACGGTCTCCCAGTCCAGGGTGGCTGACAGGATGATGAAAACCCCCGAAATCAGCAAAACCGCCAGATCTTCCTTAAACCGGTGCAGCGCCTGGCTGGAATAAATCTGTCTGTTGGCCATAACCACACCCATGACCGTGACAGTGATCAGGCCGGTTTCATGCATGATCAAATCAGCGAGCACAAACCCGCCAATCACGGTGATGAGCAAAAACGGCGCCTTCAGATATTCCGGCACATGGCCGCGCGGGAATAGCCATGTAATCGCATAACCCAAAGCCGCGCCGATCAGGCCCGCCAGGAAACTCGCCGCCAGCACGTCCATACTGATCGAGGCAATATTCGCATTGGGACCTTCATAGGTAATATAGGCGTAGATCCCGACCGCGAGCAGCGCGCCAATCGGGTCGTTGACGATACCTTCCCATTTCAGCACGTTGCGCACCCGCGACGGTACGCGCAAGGTCCGCAGCATCGGGCCGATCACTGTCGGCCCGGTAACGATCATTATTCCGCCGAGCAGTGCAGAAATCTCCCAGGATAATCCGGCTCCATAATGGGCTGCTCCTGTGCCGAGTATCCAGGCAATCGGACCGGCAATGAAAATCATCATGAACACCGCGCCGCCTGCCTGGCGAAGTTCGCGGAAATTGAGGCTCAAGCCGCCTTCAAACAGGATCACCGCAACCGCCAGCTTGATAATCGGTTCCTGTAGCGCGCCAAAGTCCCGTTCAGGGTCGATAATACCCAATATCGGGCCAGCAATAATGCCGACAATCAGCATCAGGGCAATGGCTGGTCGGCCGGTGCGCCAGGCGACCCATTGTGCGCCAATGCCCAAAAGGCCGATCAACGCAATTTTCACCATCAGCGAATCAACAATAATCATTTGTAATCTATGCCGTTTTTTTGACTGTTATGCAAAATGAACGATTGCGTCTTCTATAGCGCGGTAGACCGCCGCGAGTTGCGCATCGGAAATACAATAAGGCGGCATTATATATACCGTGTTGCCAAGCGGGCGCAGCAGAATCTTTCGCTCGGCGAAAAACTTAAGCAGATCCGGGCCGATGGCGGACATGTAATTGCCGCTGGCATCGTTGATTTCAAAAGCCAGTATCGTACCGCATTGACGTATGCCGGAGACATTCTGATATTTGGCCAGTTGTTTGGCAAAATTCCCATGGTTCTCGGTGATATGATCAATTCGCTGCTGCACCGGTTCGTCCCGCCAGATCTGCAAATTGGCGTTGGCGGCAGCACATGCGATCGGGTTGGCGGTGAAGCTGCTGGAATGAAAAAATGTTTTGGTGCGGTCTTTGGAAAAATGCGCGTCATATACCGGCGCGCTCGCCGCGGTGATCGCAAGCGGGATCACACCCCCGGTCAGGCCTTTCGCCATGCACAGGATATCAGGCGTGATACCAGCTTGCTCGCAAGCAAAAACAGTTCCCGTGCGGCCCCAACCTGTCATGACTTCATCCGCGATAAACAGAACATCATGGCTTTTGCAGATGCGCTGCATCTCGCGCAGTGTTTCCGGCGTATAGATTTTCATACCACCCGCGCCGAGAATCAGCGGTTCCACAATCAGCGCGGCTGGCGGGTCGTCCTGATCTGCGCAAAAAGCGGCTAGCGCATTCAATGTGGCTTGTTCGGCCTCCGGTTCGGGAAAAGGAATTGAACTCACGTCAAAGAGGAGCGGCGCATAGGCATCATTGAACACACCGCGCGCGCCAATTGACATCGCGCCGATCGTGTCGCCATGATAGCTATGATCCATGACCAATATGCGGTGCCGTTGCTGACCCTGATTATGCCAGAAACCGAGCGCCATTTTCAGGGCAACCTCTACCGCCGTCGATCCGCTATCGGAAAAGAAGATATGGTTGAGTGTGTCGGGCAGAAAACCGGACAGATTCTTCGCCAGTTGCTCGGCAGGTTCATGCGTCCAGCCCGCGAAAATAATCTGGTCCAGCTGGGCGCTTTGCTGCTGTATCGCGCCGACAATTTTGGGATGACAATGGCCATGCGTCTGTACCCACCAGCTCGAAATCGCATCGATAATCGCGCGGCCGTCGTCTGTGTAAAGCGTTGCACCCTCTGCCCTTACGACCTCGGGTATGTCCTGTCCAAGACCATGCTGTGTAAAAGGATGCCAGATTTTTGAGGTCATCAGATAAAGTCCGACACATTGAAATGGGCATGAAAAGCAGCCGATAGGGATTGGGCTGACAGATTATCGATAATCGGCAGGCGGCCCAGCTGCTTTATTTTACCGATGCGACATATGGTATCCTGACTGTCGGCAATTTCAGCACCGACAAAAGCGATGCCCAATATGGGTACATGACGGTTCCGCAGTGCTTCGATGGTCATCAGGCTATGATTGATCGTACCCAGCTTTGTTGACGCAACGATGATGGCGGGCTGTTTCCACTGCGCAAACAGATCAGCATAGAGCAGATTTTCATTGATCGGCACCAGCGCTCCACCGGCTCCTTCAATCACTAGGGGGCCATTGATTTGCGGGATTGGTAGATCATCAGCGGATATCATGACACCCTCTTCTGCCGCTGCAAAATGCGGAGAAGCCGGCGTTTTCAGGCGAAACGTCTCGGGCAGGATATTGCCGGGAGCAATGCCGCCCAATCGTGCGACGGCTTCGCTATCCGTTTCACCATCCAGACCCGCCTGCACCGGTTTCCAGTAATGGGCGTCGAGCGCCGCGGTCAGCGCGGCGGCAAAGACGGTTTTTCCGATATCCGTATCGGTGCCGGTGACAATGAAATTCTGGCTCAAGCCGCATTCTCCATTTCTTGCGCTTCGGTCAAAGCGTCAGCCAGCGCCGTGATATCCTCCCGAGAGACGTTTAACGTCAGGGACAGCCGCAGACGCGCAGTTCCCGCTGGTACCGTCGGCGGCCGGATTGCACGAACATCAAAGCCCTTCTGCTGCAAAGAGGCCGCTATCTGGACAGCAACACAGTCTTCGCCAATGATGACGGGGAAAATCTGGCTGCCTGCACGAGAGGACGGGCAAAGCGTACCCAGCCGGTTTTCAGCGACCGCAATATGATCCTGCAGCTGTGTCTGCAACGACGGGTTTTCGGCGACATATTCTATCGCCTTGTGCACGAGATGCGCGGTGAGCGGACTGGGCGCGGTTGAGAAGATAAAGGCCCGGGCGCGGTTGATAAAAAAACTGCGCAGCACCACCGGCATGGTGATCAGGCCGCCTTCGACTCCCAAGGCCTTGCCGCAGGTACGCAAAACGATAACATTGTCTTGATTTTCCAGGGCGCCAGATAAACCAACCCCGCCTTTGCCGAAAACGCCGACTGCATGAGCTTCATCAATGATCAGGACGGCGTCATTGGTGGTGGCAATTTCGGCAAGTCCAGCCAGTGGCGCCCGGTCCCCGTCCATGCTGTAGAGGCTTTCCACCGCTATCCAGATTGTGCCGGTGCCCCCGGCGCGGCGATAGGCGGCTATCCTGTCTGTCAGGTCTGTCAGATCACCATGGCGAAAGCTTTGTGTTTCTGCACGGCCCAGCTTCATACCATCATGGCTGCTGGCATGGACCAGTTCATCATGTAGAACGAGATCGCCGGTTTGCGGCAATGTTGAGAATAGAGCAAGATTAGCGGCATAGCCGGTGCTGAAGAACAGAGCGGATTCTGCGCCATAATGCCCTGCCGCAAATGCCTCTAGTGCTTCATGTTCCGGATGGTTGCCGCCCAACAATCGCGACCCGCCAGAGCCATGCGCTATGCCACTATCCAGTGCCTTATGAGCCAATTCTTTCAGATAGCTACTACGCGCTAAACCCAGATAATCATTGGACGAAAAATCCTTGCCCACAGGGGTGACCAGTGCGCGTTTGCGACCTGCATTATCGAGGGCATCCAGTTGTCGGTGAAACGGATCGAATCGGGGCATCGCCGCGCTGTTAGCAGTCAGCTATTGGCTATGGCCAGTGGTAATGTGAGTTGGGTTTTTGGAGTGATTTCCTGCTGCGACCGGGATGATGCAGACGCGAATCCGAGATCGAAGCACACAAGCTTTTCTTTAAGTGCGATGACCGCCTCCGCCGGTCCTGCAACAGCTTCTTCAATCGCGCTATGGTTGGCTGCCAGTCCGCCGGTCAACGCACCAAAAGCTGGCATGATCAAATGCTTTTCGCCTTTGACAAAACAGCGCCGGGACACATGCCGTCCGCGCACGGGCACGCGCAATTTAGGATGAAAATGACCGGAAATTTCAGGCAGATCAGTGTCCGGCGTCGCTTCGTGACGCAGAGCGAGACCATCGCCAATCCATTCGGTTATAACTTCGCCGCCCCATAGGCCGCTTACATCGCGGTCATGATTGCCGCTGATCCACACCCAGCGCGTGTTTCGGGTTAGCGTTTCCAGCAAGCGTGCCGCTTCGCCCTCCAAGCGTGCCTCGCCGTCATCATCGTGATAATTATCGCCAAGACAAAAGACCGTCTCTGCAGCCGTTTTGGTGATCAGGCTAGCCAGCTCATCCAGCGTCGCACGGCTGTCATAAGGCGGCAGCATCTGTCCCTGGCGTGCATAGAAGCTGGCTTTTTCAAGATGCAGGTCGGCCACCAGCAATGCCTTGTGCACCGGCCAGTACAAGGCCGCGGGGCCAGCCACATGGAACAGATGATTGGCGAACGAAAGGGGAACCATTTGTCTGCTATGCGACGATCAGAGCGCGCGCGCAAGCGGGAAGGGTTGGAATTTCACGGCGGGTCCGACTATATGCGCGCCATGACGGAATCAAATTTTTCATACAAGGTGGCGGCGCTCTATCATTTTGCCGTGGTCGAGGATCCGGCTGCATTGAAGCCAGAGATCCTCGCGGCCTGTGAAGCCAATGGGCTGAAAGGCACAATCCTGCTTGCGCCAGAGGGGATTAACGGGACTATTGCGGGCGAAGCAGACGGCATAGATGCGCTGATCGCTTTCCTGCGGAACCAGCCACAATTTACCGGGCTGGAAGTCAAATATTCTGATGCGGAGGATATGCCATTTCTGCGCATGAAAGTGCGGCTGAAAAAAGAGATAGTCACCATGGGTGTCGATGGCATTGATGCCGCACGGGCCAAGGGTGAATATGTCGACCCGCTGGACTGGAATGCCATGATTGCGGACCCTGAAACGGTCGTGATTGATACACGTAATGCCTATGAGGTGGCGATCGGTAGTTTTGAAGGAGCGATCAACCCGGACACAGAGACATTTCGCGACTTTCCGGCTTGGTTTGATGATTTTTCAAGGCAGTTGCAGGAAAAATCCGAAAAGCAGCCGAAAATTGCGATGTTCTGCACCGGCGGCATACGCTGCGAAAAAGCGACGGCATATGTGAAGGCCCAAGGTTTTGATGATGTCCATCATCTGAAGGGCGGTATCCTTAAATATCTCGAAAATGTGCCGGAAGAAAATAGCAGCTGGAATGGTGATTGTTTCCTGTTCGATCAGCGCGTGGCGGTTGGTCACGGGCTGAAAGAGAGCGACTATGATCAATGCCATGCGTGCCGGATGCCGCTGAATGCCGAAGAGCGCGCATCCGATAAATATGTTCCGGGAGAGGCCTGTCCCCATTGCTATGACAGTCGCACGGACGAACAGCGCGAACGCTATCGCGAACGACAGCGTCAGGTGGAAAGGGCGGCACGGGAAGGCCGTCAGCATCTGGGAACAACATGAGCCCCGCAGAGACCGGAAATAACTTGCCGATCCTCTATAGTTTTCGGCGTTGTCCCTATGCAATGCGCGCGCGCATGGCGCTGCTGATCAGTGAGACACAGGTGCGCCTGCGAGAAGTGGTATTGCGCGACAAGCCGGAGGAAATGATTGCCGCTTCGCCCAAGGCGACAGTCCCGGTTCTGGTAAAGGATGATGGTACGGTCATTGATGAAAGCCTGACAATCATGCACTGGGCATTAGAGCAGAATGATCCGGCAGACTGGCTGGATGATAGAGAGGCAGGCGCGGATTTGATCGCCGAAGCTGACAGCGACTTTAAAGACAATCTCGACCGCTATAAATATCCGACGCGCTATGATGATGTTGACCCGATAGCGCATCGTTCCGCTGGCCTCGCATTTCTGAAGAAGCTGGAGGCAATGCTGGCCGTAAAGGGGCAGTTGCTGGGAAACGAGCCTCGGCTGGCGGATTTTGCGATTTTTCCGTTCGTCCGCCAATTTGCCAATAATGATCGCAACTGGTTTGACGCTGAGCCGCTGCCAGCACTACAAAAGTGGCTAGCAGCGCATTTGGGCTCCGACTTGTTTGCCAGTACGATGAAAAAATATCCGCAGTGGCAAACAGGCGATACCGAGCCCGCATTTCCGGGATAAACTTTTGCCTCCCTATTGCTGTTCAGTAAAGCCAAACCAGCCAAAGGATGCCGCAATGAAAATCGCCCTGATCATTACCGCCCCCGTTTTGTGCCTGTTATCCGCATGCAGTGAGGAAGCGGAGGCGCCCGTGCTGGATGACGAGGTGCCGGTGGATGCAGAAATGCCGCCACAGCCCGAAATCAACGAGTCACTGACCGAAGAAGAGGCCGATGCCGCGCTTGAGGAACTGCAAGCTGAGCAACAGGCGCTGGAAGATAGCGCGGATACTGAAAACAGCGCAGAGGATAATGAAGAGACTGGGGTCGAATAGCCTTAAGAATTAATGCGGCTGTTTTTTGGTTGCTCGAAATAGCGCCTTGTCTCTTTTGGTAACAGGAAATGGATTTTCCGTTTCTTGAAGTCGATTGCAACCTGATCAAATTTACGCAACACGTCCATGCCGAGCAACAAAGCCGGTTTCTTGTGCATCCCCAACTTCTCAAAAGGCGGGGCATCAGCGAATGCAACCGGCAAGTTGGCGAATTTGGCGCGGCCAATGCGAAAATCCCGGGCTTTGCCGAATTCCACACCCAGTGTCTGGCCTGTGACCGCGATCAGGCTGTTTTCTTCACCCAGTTCTTTCGCGCGTTTTATTAGCCGCCTTTTCAAAACCAGGTTGGCAATCGAAACCTCCGCACCGGTATCAACGATCACATTGACCTTGAGCCCGGAAATCGTTGCTTCGGTGAAGATAAGTTGACCGGACTTGCGCCGCGCGGTCACAATAATCTCACGGTTTGAAGCCATCCGCTGCGGAGCGGCCGTGTCTTCGATGGAAATCTGGTTGTTGATAAAGTCGAATAATATCCGTTGATCCTGCAGACCATCAAGACCCAATATTCCATCCGCGCCGATATGGCGGGCAAGCAGGACCGGGGCGATCAAACTGTCATAGCTTTTCTTGCCGAGGGTCAATTCGGGGACATAAACCATATCGACCATGCTGCTGCCGGCGATGCTTATTAACTGCGCTGGTTCTTCGGCATCCAGCGCCAGGTTTTTTGCAATTTTGCGAGAGAGAACGGTACGCTCTGCACCGGTATCAATGACAAAGGAAAATGGTCCGCGGCCTTCAATACTGACCGGAACAGTCATTCGCTGTGCACGGTCTTTGTCGATGGCAATAATTTCATTTTCCGGTTTGGTCAGGCTACCGGGTTCCACCGATTGGCCCATTGGTACCGGATAGGCAAAGGCGAGTGCGGAGGCGGCAAGGGCGGGGAAAAGGTTGGTGGAAAAAAGCGGCATCATACTCTCCTGCTAAATGTTATTCTTTCCTGCTTTTAATCGGGCTTGCAGCAAAAACCCGATCAGGTCGCGCCCTTCGGCAAAAGAAAATAGATTTTGCGGTTGGCGAAATCGATCGCCATCCGGTCAAACTTCCGAAGCGCATCCATGCCCAGGAACATGGCCGGCTTTTTTTGCAGGTTCAGGGCGGCAAAAGGCGCGATATCGGCAAAGGCGATGGGAATCACTCCAAAGCGTGCACGACCGATGTGCAGCTCACTGGCAACACCATAGTCCGCCGCAATGGAACGGCCGGTCACGTCGACCAGACTAATCTGTTGCAGTGCCGAGCGCTTCATCCGCAAGCGGCGTTGCAGCGCCTTGTTTCCGATTGAAAGCTCTCCACCAGTATCGATGATTACACTGACCTTGATACCTGAAATTTCGGCATTGGTAAAAATCAACTGGCCGGAACGGCGTCTGGCGGTGACAACGATTTCCCGGCGAGAGCGGGCCTTCCGTTTTTTCGCTGTATCTTCGACCGAAATAGCGCTGGTGATAAAATCAAATAATATGCGCTGTCCCTGCAGACTATCGAGACCCAATACGCCATCGGCACCAATATTGGTTGACCGAAAGGTCGGCGCGATAATGCCCCCGTAGCTGCGACGGCCCAGAGTCAATTCAGGAACATAGACGGTTTGCACTGTCGTGTTGCCAGCCAACGCAATGATATTGACCTCTTCTTCCAGTTCCAGCGTCAGGCTACCCGCAATTTCTTTGGACAATATTGTGCGTTGTGCTGCCGTATCGATAATGAACTTGAAAGGGCCACTTCCTTCGATACTGACCGGAA
Source organism: uncultured Sphingomonadaceae bacterium (assembly GCA_947493955.1). Taxonomy (GTDB): domain Bacteria; phylum Pseudomonadota; class Alphaproteobacteria; order Sphingomonadales; family Sphingomonadaceae; genus Parasphingorhabdus. The sequence goes on along the minus strand of CANLSQ010000002.1, from coordinate 520,101 downwards.
CTGTCATGCGTGCCCTGCGGTCTTCGGTAATCTCTATTTGTTCGGCATCCGGCTTGATGAACTGATCGGGCAGGCGATCAGCCAATATCGCTTCGGGTTCGACAATTTCCGGTATGGCGGCTGCCGTTTCCGGCAAAGGCGCCGCCGGCTCAGCAATTTGGGCTGAAAATAGCAGCGGTAACACTGCGGTCAGGGGAAAAAACATGCTCATCAATAGCTAGTTACCCGAAATTTTGGCGGGCGACAAATATGTACGAAATACCAAGCCTGTCTAATCACCGCGCATCGCCTCTTCAATCAGGCTTTCCGCTTCGATCAGCAGCGCGTCATCCGTAGCTCCTTGCGCCACATGTTCGCGGCCGATCATCACCAAAACAGGTACGGCAAGGGGACTGACCCGGTCGAGTTCGACATGGACCATGGAACCCGCTGCCCGGTCTAGCAGGTCGCCGAGTCGGGCGACATCGGTCATTCGTGCACTTGCGTCGGCCCAGGCAGCCTGCATCAACAGATGATCGGGCTCATATTTGCGCAAGACGTCGAAAATCAGGTCGGTGGAAAAAGTCACCTGCTTGCCGGTCTTGCGCTTGCCAGGATGTTGCCGGTCGACCAGTCCGCTAATCACAGCCACTTCCCGAAACGCACGTTTGAGCAGATAGGAACCTTCGATCCAGTCGAAAAACTCGTCTTCCAATATGTCGGCACTGAACAGTGGTGCAGGATCAGTTACCGGCTCAACACTCCAGCAGGCGAGCGCATAATCATTGGCGACAAAGCCGATGGGTTTCAGTCCCCGGGTTTCCATCCGCCGCGTCAGCAGCATACCGAGCGATTGATGGGCGTTCCAGCCTTCAAAGCTATAGGCCGTCATATAGTGCATGCCCTCGTGCGGGAAGGTTTCAACTAGCAGCTCGCCGGGTTCCGGCAGGCGTGATCGATGGTCCTGCATTTCCAACCATTCGCGCACATCATCGGGGAAACGCGCCCACCCTGCCCGATCTGTCAAAAAACCGCGCACGCGGTCTGACAGGTGCGTGGTCAGCGGCAGGCGCAGGCCCATATAGCTGGGGATCATCGCCGCTTTCTTGGTCGCCCGCACAATGACATCGGACGTGTCGAGCTTGATCAGTTCCAGGCTCATGCCCGCGAAAAAGAATGTATCGCCGGGGCTTAAGATGGCGGCGAAGCTCTCCTCCACCTTGCCGAGATTCCGGCCATTTTTGAACCGCACATTCATCATCGCGGCATCGACGATGATCCCGGCATTCATTCGGTGCTGGGTCGCAAAGCGCGGATGGACGAGATGCCACACGCCCTTGTCATCGCGCCGCAGGCGTTTGAACTTGTCATAGGCTTTTAGCGCGTATCCGCCGTCCCGCGTGAAGCCGAGCACGCGGTCAAACGTCTCCCTGTCGAGCGCGCTGTAGGGCAGTGAGGATTGCAGCTCGTCGAGCAAATCATCTTCCTGAAATGGCGCGGCGCAAGCGCAGGTCATGACATGTTGTGCGAGGACATCGAGCCCGCCGAGGCGAAAAGGCTCCCCATCTCGCCTGCCTTCATTGACGGCATCCAGTGCCGCCTGGGCTTCGAGATATTCAAAACGGTTACCGGGGACCAGCAAAGCCTTGGACGAGACATCAAGCCGGTGATTGGCCCGGCCAATGCGCTGGAGCAGGCGCGAACTGCCCTTGGGCGCGCCCATCTGGATCACACAATCTATATCGCCCCAATCGACGCCGAGATCCAGGGAAGCCGTACAGACCAGCGCGCGCATCTTGCCAGAGGCCATGGCATTCTCGACTTTTCGCCGGGCTTCTTTGGAGAGGCTGCCGTGATGCACCCCGATCGGCAGGGTGTCGTCATTTATCTCCCATAGTTTCTGGAAGATAAACTCGGCCAGAAAACGGGTGTTGGTGAAAACCAGTGTCATCCGATTGACTTTGATCTGCTCCATCACCTGCGGGACGGCATAGACACCGGCATGCCCCGCCCATGGCACGCGGATCTTGTCGCCTTCCGGCGTTTCGGGGATCATGATCGCGATGTCAGCGGGTGCACCCTCTTCGCCCAGCACGTGGGTGACAGCGTCAATATCACCATAGGGTGCCAGCCATGCGCGGAAATCATCAGGGTCGGCCACGGTTGCCGACAAGGCGGCGCGGCGCATATCCGGCGCAATCCGCTGTAGCCGGGCAAGTGATAAGGAAAGCAGGTCACCGCGTTTGCCGGATGCAAAAGCGTGCACTTCATCGATGATCACATGCTTTAGTTTCGCAAAGAGCGTGAAACTGTCTTCCTGGCTGAGTAGCAGGTTGAGCGATTCTGGTGTGGTCAGTAATATTTGCGGCGGCTTGACGCGCTGGCGCGCCTTGCGATTGGCGGGCGTATCCCCGCTGCGGGTCTCGACCTTGATTGGCAGACCCATTTCGTCAATCGGCGTCAGAAGGTTGCGCTGCACATCAACGGCCAGCGCTTTCAGCGGTGAAATATAGAGCGTGTGGAGGCCGTCAAAATTGGGCTGTTCAATCAGGTCCACCAGCGTTGGCAGAAACCCGGCCAGTGTCTTGCCTGCGCCTGTGGGTGCGGTAAGCAAGGCATGCCTCGCCGCCCTCGCAGCTTCGAGCATTTCCAGCTGATGCCGACGCACCGTCCATTTGCGCGAGGCGAACCAGTCGGAAAGAGGTTTAGGAAGTGCGTTGCCGCTCATCACTTCACCATAAGCAGCGCAGCTGAGATATCTAGTAGGTCCCTATCGCCGCTTCAATGAGATCGAGCGTGGGTTTGCGCACGGCCAGTTTATTGGCGCCATATGCACGCCCGGGAAGTTTGCTGAGCAGTTCGGCCTGTGCTTTTGCTGTTTCCATAACCTGTTCGGCGTCGACCAATATGTCGATATATCCCACGTCCATAGCTTCGGCTGGCTCGTAGAGCTGCGACTGAATCAGCGCTTGGGTAAGCTTGCGGCCGTCTAAGCGCGCTTTGGGAAGCTCAACCGCAAAGACCGGCAGATTCATGTTGTTAATCGTCTCGTTCGCTCCATATCGAAACGCCCCTTTGGCGCCGATGCGGGTATCGCAGGTCAGCAACAGAAACGCGCCCATGGCAATGGCATGGCCGTTACATGCGGCAACAACCGGAACCCGGCTGCCATAGACTTTGATCAGCATCTGGCTTGCCTGATCCAGCAGCTCGCCAGAGCGCGCCGCGCCTTCAGCGGCCAGCCATTTGAGATCAAATCCGCCGCTGAAGACACCTTCGCGGCCAGACAGGATGACGGCCTTGGCACCGCTTTCCGCTTCTTCAAACTTTGCGACAAAATCGGTCATCCAATCAGGGTTGATCGCATTGGCTTTGCCATCATCCATCGCCAGATGGGCAATGTCCCCGTCTATCGTGACTGTAATACTCATTTCGGCCTCCAGACTAAAATTTAATCAATCAATTAAATTTGACCATAAAGCAATTGCTATTTGTGGCAGTGAAAAAGAGGTCTAGCGTTTCAATTCGGCCATTAGCCCGAATAATTGGGTGACATCAGGGGGCGTAGTGTCGCCTGCATATTCCCGGTACAGCGTTGAAACATTGACCGCGATCCGTTCGCTATCGCCCCAACTGGAAAAGTCGCCCAGCCGGATATCATGGGCGGCATCCCGTACCGATAGGCCTGCATCGTAGCGTTTCCGCGCTTCTCCATCGATATAGTGCAGATAGTCTTGCACTCGCCTTACGCCCGCTTCATCGGTGATCGGACCATGGCCGGGCACGATCGTCTCCGCTTCGAGATTGATGATATGATCACAGGCTGCGATCCAGTTAGATACCGGCCCGGCCCACATAATCGGCGTGCCTTCGATAAACAGGATATCGCCGGTGAAAACCGTCTTGTCATCCGGCACATGGACCAGAACGTCGCCAGCAGTATGGGCGGGACCGACCTCGATCAGGTCAACCTTTTTATCACCGACTGTTACGCTATATTCCCCGCTGAATGTCTTGGTTGGGTGTTTTTCCGCGACATCGGTAAAGTCAAAGCTGCCGAAAATATCGACAAGATACTGTCCGGTCGGGCCCAAGTCTTTTGCCTGAGCCATTATCGCTGCCAGGGCAGGTGCGGGCAGCTCGTCCATTTCTTTGGCGCTGGCCTTTGATGCAATTACTTCCGCGTGCTGGCAGCAGCCATTGCCATGGGTATGATCTCCGTTCGCATGCGTGTTGACGATAGTGCCAATGTCATCGGCGCCAACACCCGCAGCATCAGCCATAGTCGCCAGCATATCGCGGGTGAGGCTGGCATCGAACAATGTATCGACGAGCAAGGATTGCCCACCATCAGTAATCAGGCCGGCATTGGACCAGCCCCAGCCGCCATCAGGCTGCAAATAGGCGAAGATGCCATTGCCGGTTTCGTACAGGCCTTTCTGGAAGGGAATATTGCCCATGTTACCTCTCGCGTCATTGTTTTTTCGTTTTGCCTGTTCTGGCAGCTTTCGAACGATTTGGACAGAGGACCGAAACAGGGTGTGGTTTCGGGATTTATTGTGTAAAAACTCAAATTGTTATACCAAAGTGGCCGAAAATATATGAATGAATCAGAGCGCCCCCAATTTGGAATAGAACGGCTTTTCGTGCTGGCGCTGTTGGTGATTATCTCACTGGCTTTTGCGATGCTGATCGAGCCGTTTTTTGGTGCGATAGTCTGGGGCGTTGTCGTTGCGGTTCTGTTCCAGCCCGTCTATCAAAAAATATCCGGCTGGCTGTCGCCGCGGGTCAATCTTGCTGCTTTTGTGACGCTGATCCTTGTTATTCTTCTGGTTATCGTTCCTGCTATTTTGCTGGGCATGGCCCTGGTGCGAGAGGCAACCAGCGCCTATGCCAGCATCCAGGCGGGGGAGATCGATTTTGGCGGCGCCTTCATAGCCTTTCAAAATAGCCTGCCATCATGGGCGCAAAATCAAATTGCGGCTATGGGCTATGGTGATCTGGCAACCGTTCGGCCACAAATTGAAGACGCGATTGGCAGCAGTCTTGAATTTCTGATCGCGCAGGCGCTTAGCTTCGGTCAGGGGGCGTTTCGATTCCTGCTCGCTCTGGGCGTCATGCTCTATCTAACATTCTTCCTGCTGCGTGACGGGCGCGCCCTGGCTGCCCAGATTGAAAATATCGTCCCGCTGTCTGAGAGCAAGAGTGCCATCCTGATCGACAAGTTTTTTGTCGTCATCATCGCCACGATAAAGGGCAGCTTTGTTGTTGCATTGCTGCAGGGAACGATCGGCGGACTGATATTCTGGGCGCTGGATATTCGCGGCGCTTTGCTTTGGGCTGTTTCGATGGCAATATTGTCGCTCATTCCTGCGATTGGAACCGGTTTTGTCTGGGTGCCAGTTGCGATCTATTTGCTGGTCACAGGATCAATATGGCAGGGGGTCGTCCTGATCCTCGCCGGTATATTCGTCATCAGCTTGGTCGATAATATCGTCCGGCCAATATTGGTCGGCCGGGACACGCGCATGCCGGACTATGTTGTGTTGATCTCGACATTGGGTGGGCTGCAGCTGTTCGGCTTTAATGGTATTGTCATCGGGCCGCTACTGGCCGCCTTGTTTATCGCGGTCTGGCGGATTTTTGCCGAAATGAACAAGAGCGAGAGAGAGCGAATGGCGAAAGTCAGGATCGCAGATGATAAGTCAAAGCCATAGAAAGGCAGTGTTTTACTGCTTCGGTCGGTAGTTCACTCTCGACGTCAAATACAATCGCGCGGTTGCCTTCAAATGTCAGTATATCGCCATATAATTGCCTGCAGCGTTCGATCAGATTGGACTGGCAATGCACATAGACAGCATAAGCGCTGCCGGTTTTTTTGTGGCGATCAATGCGGATGGTCGTACCGCATTTGGTAGCAGGTGTCAGATATGCTGGCTGACCCCATTTGAGCGTTTCCTCCAGCGGCCCGATTGCCGGATTGTCGGCAGCGGTCTCAAATATCAGCGCCCGCAGCGTCACCAGCCGATCAGCCATGGCTGGGGGAAGGCCGTCGAAAACTGCCTGGGTTTGCAATGGTAGCTTGGTGTTCATGATGTCACCTATTTTTCATCAGCCGAATTCCCCGGCACATAGCGGAGCAAATCTCCGGGCGAACAATCCAGATACTCGCAAATTTTGGAAAGCGTTTCAAAACGAATGCCTTTGACCTTTCCCGATTTTAGCAGGGAGAGATTGGCGTCCGTAATGCCCACATGGGCGGCAAGATCTTTGGACTTAACTTTCCGGACGGCCAGCATGACATCAAGCGTTACTTCTATGGTCATCAGACGATCTGCCTCAGTTCGTCTTGAAGCTCGCGTCCTTCGCGTAGGGCTCCCGCCAGCGCCAACAGAACAATGCCGATGAGCAAGCCCAGAGCATTGAGATCGATCAGATAGACAAGGAAATCAACGCTATTTTCAAGGATCGAATCCGGCTCGATGAGCATCGGCAAGAGGACGTCAAAACCAAGGAAAACAACATATAGCAATATCATGGAGATACCCATTCTGGACAACGCATTGGCCGCACTGTCCAAAAATAGCTCGCCTTTTTCTGCGTGAGCCAGAAACCGATTGATGGACCGGAAAAGCAGCAGGAAAGTCAGGACTGCAAGTCCGCTTGTAACCACCAGAGCAATCTGTGCGGCCAGACCCAGATTCGGATCGTCTGACTCGATTTCGATCATATCGGTCAATAGCTCCATATCCCCGGCCAGCGCAGTCAGGGCCGTAAGAATAATGAACAATCCGACCAGCGAAGTCATGACCCCTGCAACAACGCGCAAGAGGCGATAAAGCCATCGATTCTGAATGTAAGATTTTTGTTTCATAGAAACTACCTTTTGAGTGACAGATAAAAATTATTGCAAAACAATAAAAAATATTCATGTTTCAGAAAGATTTTAGAGTGTAGCTGGCGATATGCAATCGAAATATACATTGAAGGAAACGCAGAAATGAGAATTCAGAGAAGCAACGCTATTATGACAATCGCCTGTGGCAGCCTTGTCCTGGGAGGGTGTGCAAATACCGCATCCGGATATCGACCGATAGTCGATGGCTATGAGGATGAAGCCTATCATGCAGATCTTGCCGATTGTCAGGCACTTGCGAAAACGAAGCGCTATGACAATGGGGATACCAAGACTTCGGCCTTGGCAGGTGCCGTTGTCGGCGGCGCGGTAGGGGCCATAGAAGATGACTCAGTAGAGGGTGCGATAGTCGGTGCGCTTTTGGGCGGCCTGATCGGCGGTGCGAGCGGCGCCGCTGATACCCGAACGGATCGAAAAGACATTGTTATTCGCTGCATGAGTGGTCGCGGTCACGCCGTTGTCGGCTGATAAAATACGAGATTTCTTAGCAATCTGATCCAGTCGGTCACGACCGCAAATTTCACAAAATCAACAAAACAACCATCGGGGCATGTTTTCCGAAGAAGGACTCTTGCGCCCAAATTTTCCCCAAAATGTCGAGAAAGGACATAAAATGAAGAAGACCCTAATGATTTCCACCATCGCTGCTTTCGGCGTTCTGACCGGAGCCTCGGCTGCTCATGCGCAGAACGACGATGAAAATTTTGAAGGTGTAAAAGTTGGTGTGCAAGCTGGATGGGAGCGCCGCAAGATAGATGAAACCTTGCTACCTGCGCCTAATAGTGCGCGACTAAACGACAAAGCCAGCGGAATCTCCTATGGCGGTTTTGCAGGATATGATGCGCAGTTTGGCAGTTTTGTTCTGGGCGTGGAGGCCGATTTTAGCCCCAATGGCAAAACACTGCGTTCTACCCTGCCCGGAGGTGGTTCGATTGAGCTGGATTCCAAATGGAATGCCAGCGCGTCGGCCAGAGCCGGTGTCGCGCTCACCCCCAATCTTCTGGCCTATGGTCGGTTCGGTTACGGCCTTAACCGCTACACAGTTCGCGGATTTGCGGCAGGAAACGACACTGCAGTTGCTACGGACAAGGTAACGGGTGATGGCCTGATTTACGGCGGCGGCCTTGAATATGCGATAAACAGAAACGCATCATTCCGTGTCGAATATCGCCGCAATGACAATGAGGCTTCCCTCGGCTCCAATCAGGTTCTTGGTGGTTTGACCCTGCGCTTCTGATCCCTCTCAAGAAGCGCTCCTCCGGAGGCCGGGCGACGGCAATTATCCCCTGATCGCTCGTCCGGCCTCACCTTATCTTCCTTCCTGAACAAGGACGCCGACGATAAAATGAAAATGACAGCATCACAAGGAGAGCAGCCCCCTACAGCTGATAAGCCTCAAAAAAAGTCCTCCCTGGAGCGTCGAGGATCTGACATATCCAGCTGCTGCTATTGGCTGGTACGGTTACTGGTCTGGGGAAGCAGAAACTCCTGATATTGCCATTGGCATTGCGCTATCCAATCAAGAAATGTCCGCTTTGTGATTCAGGCAGCTGCCAAGCGCCTAGTGCCCCACCGTTTCCCCGCGCTCCAGACCGGACAAAGCCAGTTGCTCGTCGATTTGCGCCATTAGCCGCTCCAGTCCTTCCTTGGATTTGGCCTCGGCACGGGCTACCAAAACATCCTGCGTATTTGATGCCCGCAGCAGCCACCAGCCGTCTTCCGTATTCACCCGTGCGCCATCAGTATTGTTGACGTCCGCACTGCTTGCTGAAAGGCGTTCAAGTATTTCCTCGATCACAGGGAATTTGCGACTTTCATCGACCTGAAACCGCATTTCCGGCGTGTTGATCATCTCAACCATATCGTTGCGCAGCTGGGTCACGCTTTTGCCGATATTGGTTGCGGCCTGAATCAGCCGCACGGCGGCATAAGGCGCATCGTCAAAGCCGTAATAATCATGCTTGAAGAACACATGTCCGCTCATTTCACCGGCAAGCGGCGAAGAAACTTCCTTCATTTTGGACTTGATCAGGCTGTGCCCAGTTTTCCACATCAGCGGTTTGCCGCCGAGTGCCGCGATCCGGTCATAGAGCGCCTGTGATGCCTTTACGTCTGCGATAATCGTCGTTCCAGGCTCGGATTTCAGGACATCCTCTGCGAAGATTTGCAGTAGCTGATCACCCCAGATCACCCGCCCTTCTCCGTCAATTGCACCTATTCGGTCGCCATCACCATCAAAAGCTACTCCGAAATCGAGCTTCTTGTTGGCGACAAGCGCCTTCAGATCGGCGAGATTCTTTTCTTCGGTTGGATCGGGATGATGATTGGGAAAATTGCCATCGACATCGGTAAAAAGGAGATGATGCTCACCGGGCAGGTTGGCAGTGAGCTTCTCAATAACAGGGCCAGCCGCGCCATTGCCCGCGTCCCAGCCGATCTTCAACGCGGCACCCGTAAAATTCTTGGTCAATCGGGCAACATATTCATCCATGATATCAATGTGTTCGATGCTACCAACCGCGTCATCGACTGCCGCCTCCCAGTCACCGCTTGCCGCCATCGTGCCGAGCTTCTGGATGTCCGCTCCGAAAAAAGGTCGTCCCTGAAATACCATTTTGAAGCCATTATAATTGGCGGGATTATGGCTGCCGGTTATCTCGATGCCGCCCTGCACCTGTTCTAAGACACATTCGGCATAATAGAGCATCGGGGTTGGTCCCATGCCGATGGAAACGGCGTCCACACCAGCATCGTTCAGACCTTTAATCAGCGCATCTTCCAGCATCGGGGAACTGGTCCGCCCATCATAGCCGGTCGCAACCGCCGTTCCCCCTGCCCGTGCGATCAGCGTACCGAAGCCCCGACCAATGGCATAGGCATCATCTTCATCCAGCGTTTCGCCGATGATCCCGCGAATGTCGTATTCGCGCAGGCTGGTTGGATGAAATTCATGAGATGTACGTGCGGTCATCAATTATTTTCCTTTGGGGGAGCCGAACATGGCGCGTGGTGTATTTGTAGCGATGTAATAGAAAGCCTGTGGTCCAAAAGCTAGTCCCCGGATCGCCGTCATATCGCACCAGACCGGCAGCTTACCGGTGATTGGCCGCTTCCAATTCCTTCAGCAAAATGTCTCGGGCCCGGTTTATCTGACGAGCCAGCTCTTCATCTCCGCCGCGGTCAGGATGATGCTCGGTCAGGCGTGATCGCCACGCTGCATTGATCGTGGCTTGGTCTGCTCCTTCGGCAATGCCTAATAAGGATCGCGCCCGGTCCAGTTCAAAATTACGCGGCTTGCGATTTTCTTCCGTCTCGGCTTTGCGTGCACCGAAAATCTTGGAGCCGCTCCACGCCAACGCCGCCACTATCAATCCACCACCAAATATCCAGTTACCGCCGCGGCATAAATTAACGCCAACCAAAGCTACAGCAACCGCTAACCAGTCATTTGGGCCCATGGTCTTGGCCCGGCCCGACAATATGAGCGCGGCGATGACGGACCCGCTCAATATGAGCATGAACGTCATGGCTTAGGCAACGAGTTGGGGTTTGCCAAAAACGGGCCGCTCACCTTCCGGTTGCGGCAGGGCGAGATGTTTGATCAGTTCGCGCAATTCCTGCCGGGCCGCAATGTGGCTGGTGGCGAGGCGGCCGAGATGCTCTTTGTCCAGCATCGTCAAGCCGGCGGGGAAAAGCTCACGGTAGATCACACGTTCACTCAGGCCGGGTATGACCCGAAAGCCGACCCGTTGTGATAATTCTGTCAGAGCCGAAATGACCCGCTGCATATTGTGCGCCTCGACATGCTGGGTACGGTTGCGCAGCACCACCCAGTCGATGGTCGTGCCATCCGCTTTGGCGCGTGCCTTGCGCGCTTCCCAGATCAATTCGGCATAAAAGCTGAGCTTGCGAACCTTGAAGGTTTCCGGGTCGACTTGGCCGATCAGATCAAAATCAACGAAGCTGTCGTTAATAGGTGTTACAAGTGTATTGGCGCGGGTGGCAACAAAGCGAGCAAATTTGTCATCGCGCCCCGGCGTATCGAACAAGAGATAATCGACACCGTGGCCCATCCGTTCAACCAGTTGTTCCAAACGCGCCAGATTATCCTGTTCGAACACCTCGAAATAGGGTTGCGGAATATCGATGTTCAGCCGGTCCATCGTGGCTTTGCGATTTTCCAGATAGCGATAAAGGGTGCGCTGGCGTGGATCGAGATCGATGACCGCGACTTTATGGCCCTGATAGGCGAGCGCAACGGCGACATGAACGGCGGTGGTGGACTTGCCAGTCCCGCCCTTTTCATTGGCAAAGACTATATGATGCGCTTTGCTATCGACCATCTGCTTTGTTGCACCCCCGTTTTGACAACCGGATTTGAAACCAGAATGAATCGCAAAACCCGGTGCCTTGAAGCCCGTGCTAACCTAAACAGCTGTTGAATAAAAGCGCAGGTGACAAAAACTTACCAATGATATGGCCACTGTCCCGGCTTAAGACAATGCCTGGTCCAGAGGCACACCGGCGATCGTGATACGGTTGAGATAGCGGCGATGCCCCTGATAATCATTCAGTGCATAATGCCAGGTGGAACGATTGTCCCACATAGCCAGCATGCCTTCTTGCCATTGCAGGCGAAAGTGAAATTGCGGCTGCTGAATATGGGCATAAAGCTCATCCAGCAATGCTGTGCTTTCCGCCGGGTCCATATCGACAATCTCCAATGTGAAACCCGGATTGACATAGAGACCCTTTGCTCCGGTTTCGGGGTGGCTGAGCACCACGGGATGGATTGCTTCTTGCACAGCAGATTCAGTATTGCCGAATCGGCCACCAAATTTCTTTTGATAGGCGCTGTCTTTACCGAAAATATGGGCGTTGCCGTGCCGGGCCTGCAGGCCATCCAGACGCACTTTCATCTCGTCATCCAGCGCTTCATACGCAGCGTGCATTCCGGCAAATAATGTGTCGCCGCCGCTCGGCGGGATTTCCAGTGCGTAGAGGATAGAACCCATAGCGGGGATCTCGTCATAACTGTGATCGGTATGCCAGCCGCCGCCAATATTCACTTCCTGATCTGGTTCTTTCAAGACTTTGGCAATTTGGGGGTAGCCCTCGACGGGCGTGAAAAAGCGGTTGATGTCGATATCGTTCCAACGCTCTGCAAAGGCGATATGGTCTTCTGGTGTCAGCTGCTGGTTTCGGAAAAACAATGCACCGGAATCAAAAAAAGCTTCCCTGATTTCCGCAAACTCGTCATCGGTTAAAGACGTTAGATCGACACCTTCGACAATTGCGCCCACAGCTTCGCTTGCTTTGGTTATCTGCACCTAATTCTCTCCCGAATCTTATTATCGGATAGGTATATAGCCTATTTATGTGATATTGGGACGGGCAATTGCGATAAAGGAACACAGCCTATGACCGACACCAAATTGAATCGCCGCCAGATGCTTGCTGCGGGCGCGGCAACGGGTATCGCGCTGACTGCTTGTCAGTCGGTCGCCGCGCAGGAAGACACCGACCTGACCGGAAAATCTGTACTGATCACCGGTTGTTCTTCCGGCTTTGGTTATCTGGGCGCGCTGCATTATGCTGAACAGGGTGCGAAAGTCTTTGCCACCATGCGAAACATGCCGCGTGAGGAAGCAGGTAAACTGGAAGCGGCGGTGAAAGACGGCGCCGACCTGACATTATTGGAACTTGATGTGCTGTCGGATGAATCCGTTGCCAAGGCGGTGGCGGAAGCAGAACGGCTCAACGGCGGCGCTCTGGATGTCATCGTAAACAATGCTGGTATAGGCACGGGCGCGCCGGTCGAGCTGCAGGATATCGAGGCGACACAGTTGTTGTTCGAAACCAATACTGTTGGACCGCACCGGGTGGCGCGTGCAGCTTTACCAAAGATGCGCGCGGAAAAAGCGGGACTGATCATCAATGTTTCGTCTCAGCTCGGCCGGGTAATGGTGCCAGGCATGGGGCTCTATTCATCCACCAAATTTGCGCTGGAATCGATGAGCGAGCAAATGGCCTATGAGCTGGTGCCGCACGGGGTGGATGTGACGGTGGTGCAGCCGGGCGGCTACCCGACCAAGATCTGGGAGAATGGCAATAAGCTGACCGGACCGATGCTGGATCGGGCGACCGAAGAACGCAAGGCGGCCTATCCGGAACTGGTCGCGGGAGCGCTGCGTGATGGTGGCGGTTCTACCGATCCAATGGATGTGCCGCGCGCTATTGCCGGCCTGATCGCGATGGGTCCGGGCAAGCGGCCGCTACGTGTTCCTGTTCATCCTGGGCGCAAACCCCAGACAGCGATCAACGAGGTCAGTGCCAAGACCCAGGTGGCCATGTTGGGCAATTCACCCTTTGGCCCCTGGATCAAGGATGTGCATGAACGCGGCTGATCAGGCGCTGCCGGCTGCCGTACTTGTCTGTTTAACCAGCAGCAAGGGTGCCAGATAAACGACAAGAAAGACCAGATTGGGGATGACGTTGGGTGCATTGCCTGATGCCACCGACGCGCCGCTGTCGATGATAAACCAGGTCATAAAAACATAGATACTGCCCTTGCGGATCAGTTCATTACCCTGTTCAATTCCCGGCGCAGAGATGAACAGGTACATCGCGCCCAGGCCGCCGAACACACCGCCGGCAATGGCCATGGCCAGCTTGGATTCGGGCGTGGTCAGACCGGCAACACCTTCGCTGCCGGAGGAAGCTAGGTTGAAAAAGATGTCATTGGCGCCGGTAAAATCATTCACACCGGCCAGCGCGAATATGACCGCTGTGATAATGGAAATAACGCCTATGATCCGCATGGAATGGGCCGCTGTTGTGGGTGACATGATCTATCTCCTTTTTGATTCCCGGTAATGAAACCCGATGCGGATAGTGAAAACAATTACCTGACAGGTAGGTGCGCCCCTTGTGCTGCGCTGGCATGGTGCAATAATATTGATTGGAGGAGATGGAGATGCAGACAGAATTTGGCAGTATATTGAAGGAATGGCGCAAGTTACGCCGGTTCAGTCAGCTTGATCTGTCGCTGGAGGCCGACATGTCGGCGCGCCATCTCAGCTTTCTCGAATCGGGTCGCTCCAATCCCAGCCGGGCTATGGTATTGCGGCTGTCAGAGGCCCTGAAACTCCCGCGCGGCACTGCCAATCAGGCTTTAAATGCAGCCGGTTTTGCAGCCATTTATCCCAGTTTGCCAGATGATGCACCGGAACTCGCGCCCGTTCATCAGGCCATTGCGACCATGCTCGACCATCATGACCCCTATCCTGGCATTGCGGTGGACCGGCACTGGAATGTCGTACGGTCTAACAAGGGCTCACAAATGCTGTTGGCGCTGGCTAGCACGGGCCAGACGGTGAATCTGATGGAGGTTTTGATCAAAAGTGCCGAGATGGACCTCATTGAAAATTGGGACGAAGTAGCGATGCTATCGCTGACCCGCTTACGCACTGAAATATTGGAGCTTGGCGGCGATGAGAAACTATCTGCCTTGATGCAGCGTGTGTCTGATCTGGACCGGGTAAAAAATGCCGATCTTGCTTCGATCAATCTCAACCAGGCGGTCATTCCCACCATCTTGCGGGTTGGTGAAAATCGCTTGTCGCTCTTTTCGACTATCTCGCAATTTGGCTCCGTGCAGGATACACAGGCAGGCGAAACGCGTATTGAACTGATGTTCCCAATGGACGATGAAACCATTCAGTTTTTCGAAAGGTAGCGACGGGCATCTGGCAGCGGAGGGTTTGTCGGGGAGTGGAGTTTTTAACATGCTGAAGATGCGTTTCTTAGCCTTGCCGCTGTTGTCTCTGGCGGCTTGCACGCCCGGGCCCGATCTTACTGAAAGCCCGATAAATGCCGGCATAATCAAAACAGAATCTTTGCCAGAAAATAGGGTCTCGGCCGAAAATCTTGCCAAGTGGCGCAAGGATAACCCGAGCTGGTATGCTGCTGTAGAACCTTTTCAGGTGATTGGCGAGGATGGTGCAGGCATCTATTATGTCGGAACTGAGGGGTTGGGTATGTTTTTCATCCCGACCCAAGACGGCCATATCGTTATTGATGGCGGCATGCCCGATCAGGGACCGATGGTTGCAGAGGCCATCACCCAGCTCGGCTATGATCCCAAGGACATAAAAATCCTCCTCAACAGCCATGCACATCTCGATCATTCTGGCGGGCTGGCCGACCTGAAAGCAATCAGCGGTGCCGAGATGATTGCTAGCGAAGGTGATCGCTCCGCGCTGGAAGGTGGTTTCTATCTTGGGTCTGAAGATCAGGACTTTCTGTTCGCGCCGCCGGTGAAGGTCGATCGCATCATCGCCGACGGAGAGAAGGTAAGTCATGGCGGCGTTGCGCTCACAGCCCATATCACCCCCGGTCACTCGCGCGGTTGCACCTCCTGGACCATGGATATCGAACAGGGCGGAAAATATTACGAGGTGCTGGTCTTCTGCTCTGCCACCGTGGCCGCCAACCGGCTGGCCAATCCGCCGCAATATGAAGGCATTGTCGAGGATTATCGCAGTACGTTTGACAAGACGCGCGATTGGACACCGGATGTCTTTCTTGCCAACCATCCTGGTTTTTTTGGATTGATGAAAAAGCGCGAACGGCAACGAGCTGGCGATCCGCTAGCCTTTGTCGATGATCAGGCTTTTGGGAAGTTTATTGTCCGGGTGGAAGGTTGGTTCAAGGATGCGCTGCAAAAACAATCAGCTAATTCAGCGCCCTAGGCTAGTCAAAAGGGCACTTGTCGCCGGGCTGGCTTCAAGCCTATTCCTTCCTGACTAGCCGTTCACAGGAGCAGAATATGTCAAACGCCAAACAGGTCATCGAGAAATTCTGGGAGATCCAGAACGAGCATGATTATACAAAGCTTAGCCCCTTGTTTGCCGACAATGCGGTGTTCGAAGATCCAGCCATCGGGCGGGTTGAGGGCAAGCCGGCTATTGAAAAACTGCTCGCCGGATTGACCAAGGAACTGGCGGACAAGAAAATGTATTTCGAAGTGCTGGAGATAGCCGGCGACGAACATGTTGCCTGGTCGCGCTGGCTCTGGAAAAGACCTGAAGGCGATATTGAGGGGGTTGGACTATACAAGGTCGCGGATGGCCAGCTGACATCCTATCGCGACTTTTATGCGGTGCCCAAAGGATAGCACTTTTAATCCTTCGGTTGAATATCTTCCGGATAGGGATTGCGCGATATCAGGCCCCATGAACTGTTGTTTGACAGGCTTTGGCGCGCATCAATCTCGATCAGCAACTCTTTGGTCTTGATGATATCCGCACCGACAGCGGACGATAATGTCTCGATACTGCGCCACTTATATTTTTCGCCGCGCAGCAAAAGGGTCAGCCGCTCTTTGCGCTTGTCATCCAGCCGATATTCGCGGCGCTTGGCCAGCCAATGGGTGAGAAACACAGTCGCGAGCGAAGCAACCGCGCCGACCACGGCGCCGATAAGGACGGCAATTTCTGCACTAACGGTCATTCCGGTTCCTCCAAGTTTCGATCAGGGATTAGGCCGCATCAGGGCGCTTTTCATTTCCGATTCAATGTCAGCAATCAACGTCGCCGCATCTGGCACGTTAGATATCATGCCAGCAGACTCGCCGATACCGATATGTGCTCTGTCAAAATCTGCCTGACGCACGCCGTCATCATAGGCGGCCTGGCCTTCCTCCGGATCATTTCTCAACACATCTATGCGATCTTCCCATTGCCGGTACAGGTCATTCCGGATGGCCCTAAAGTCAAAAGACTCGGGCCAGTTTTTCCGCCGTAATATATCAAAGACCGAGCTGCGCGCTGTATTATCACCATCGGTCTGGCTCGCAACTTTCTTGGCTTTCGGGTTGGCTAGACATTCGCTGGTGGCCCAAAACCGGGATCCCATCATGGCGCCATCTGCGCCCAGTACCATCGCCGCCGCGAGGCCGCGGCCATCGGCAATGCCTCCAGCACCCAGCAAATGGGTCTCGGGTGCATGGGCGGCAAGCCAGTCCGCCGTTTCCGAAATAAAAGAGAATGTCCCTCTGCCGCGATCTTGGGTCGCGCCATGTCCGCCGGCTTCGGTACCCTGCGCCACAATTATTTTCGCGCCGGCCTCAATCGCCGCCGGCAAATCCTTCAGCGAATGGACCTGACATATTAGCATTGTGCCTGATCGGATAATCCGTTCGGAAAATGGTCGGGGGTCGCCAAAGGACAGCATGATCGCAGCGGGACGATGATTGTCCATCAGCCAGTTTAGCGCGTCGGAATTTTCCGCGAGCTTCCAACTGATGAATCCGCAGCCAAGGCGTTTCATGGCCGCAGGATCGTCTTTGAGCGCATCCGCCGCCATGTCATATTCCCGGCTGGTCCATTCAAGATCACCATAGCCGCCGCCAACCAGCCCCAATGTTCCGGCCCGTGCACAAGCTGATGCCAGCGCGCCGCCAGAGGCCAGCGCCATTGGCGCAAGTGCCAGCGGTATCTTCAGATCGAAATGATCGGCAAAGCGCGTCACTATTGTTCCTTCAAAAATGCGATAATCGTTTCGGCGATCTTGCTGGCAATGGTGCGCGCTAGAAGTCTATCGCCAGTCCCTTATGTTCCCAATCTCCATAACGAGTAGGGCCGTTCTTTTCTAAAATTTCGTCAGCTTTCTCAAGCGGATCGGGTTCCGGAACCGGAGGATTTTTGGACAGATGGGCAGGCGGTTTGACATTGTCGGGACGTTCTCCCGGCTGGCGAGTATCAGATTTTCTATCATTTTCGGCCATATTTTCTATTTTCCATATGTTTGAAAAACCCCGCCTCAGCCCCTATATCGGAGGGGAAAGCACTATAATCAAGCGAGTTGACCTATGAATTTTCTAAAGACAACCATGTTGCTGGCGGCACTGACGGCCTTGTTCATGGTTATGGGATTCTCACTTGGCGGCCCGCGCGGCGCGATATTGGCGCTTCTGGTGGCGGCCGGAATGAACCTCTTCACTTACTGGAACGCCGATAAAATTGTCCTGAAAATGCACAAGGCGGTTGAGGTCGATGCCAGCAGCCATCCGGAATTTTATACAATGGTGCAGCGGCTGGCGCAGCGCGCGCAGCTGCCGATGCCGAAAGTCTATATTGTTGATCAGGCGCAGCCCAATGCCTTTGCTACCGGCCGGGATCCTGAACATTCGGCGGTGGCGGCAACAACCGGTCTGCTCAACATGCTGAGCTATGACGAGATTGAAGGCGTGATGGCGCATGAGCTCGGCCATGTGAAAAACCGCGATACGCTGATCATGACAATGGTTGCTACGATTGCCGGTGCCGTTTCGATGCTTGCCAATTTCGGCCTGTTCTTCCGCGACAATCGCGGTATTGCCGGGTTGTTGGCGGTGTTCATCGCGCCCTTTGCGGCGATGATTGTCCAGATGGCGATCAGCCGCACCCGTGAATATGGCGCCGACCGATCGGCAGCCGAGATTAGCGGCAAGCCGCTGGCGCTTGCGTCCGCTTTGCACAAGATTTCGGGACAGGCGCAGCGTATTGCCAACCCGGTGGCCCAGCGCAATCCTGCCGCTGCGCAACTCTATATTGTGCCATCCGGAGTGAAGCAGATGTTCTCGACCCACCCCGCAACCGAAGACCGCATCGCCGCGTTGCAGGATATGGCCAGTGGTGGCGGATCAGACGGCTGGTCAGGCAATGCCGATGAAATTGGTGATATGGGCAGACTCAGAACCAAGCGTAGCGCGCTCGATCCAACACGGTGATGCAAAGCGCCAAGCGCGCCGCACTTGATCCAAAGTGAAGTGTGTTTATGGGGAGATGAGCGTGATCCGCTCTGGATTCCGCAGTAAGTGCGGAATGCAAAATATATGAACAACCCAGGCTCTTCCAGAATTCCCGGTCTCCCGGCCCGCACGGCGGCGCTGCGACTGCTGGATGCCGTCTGCAGGCGCGGAGAGACGTTGGATCAAGCCATGGCAGCGGCGACCTCGAAACTTTCCAATCCGTCTGACCGGTCGCTGGCGCATAATATCGCAGCTAACGCCCTGCGTTGGATGACCGCGCTCGATGCAATGATCGACAGTGCGACAAAGAAACGCTTGCCCGATGATGCCAAGGCGCGAATGGCGCTGCGCATTGCCTTGGTGCAGGTTCTGGTACTGGAAACACCGCAACATGCTGCGATTGCTACAGCTTTGCCGCTGGTCCATGGCGGACCGCGGCGACTTGTGCATGGGGTTTTCTCCACCGTCATGCGCGGCGTGGAATCCGGTAAGCTGGCCTTGCCCGAGGCTCCCGAGATACCTGGCGAAACGCTCGATCGCTGGACCCATCATTGGGGAGAAGATGTGGCCAGCAGTGCAGATCGTGCCTGGGCCAGCGCGCCGCCGCTCGATCTCAGTTTCAAGGATGATGATATCGGCGCTTTGGAGGGTGAGAGGCTCTCCCCCAAACATCTGCGTATGCCATCGGGGTCGTCCGTCACCGATCTGGCGGGCTTTGACGATGGTGCCTTTTGGGTACAGGATCTGGCAGCGTCCTTGCCAGCCCGATTGCTCGGCGAAGGTGGCGGCAAAACCGTGCTCGATCTTTGTGCTGCGCCGGGTGGCAAAACCATGCAGCTCGCGTCTGCGGGCTGGAAAACCATATCTGTCGACAATAGCGCAAAACGGATGGAGCGGTTCAAGGACAATCTCGCTCGCACCAAACTGGACGCGGAAATTGTGATCGCGGATCTGATGAACTGGGAGCCATCACAGCCCGCTGACGCGATCCTGCTGGACGCGCCATGCAGCGCGACGGGTATTTTTCGCCGCCATCCCGATGTGCTGCATTGCATCGGATCGCGCCAGGTTGCTCAGCGCGCAGACGTACAAAAAGCACTGCTCGACCGGATTGCAAATTGGGTCAAACCGGGCGGGATGCTGGTCTATGCCGTCTGTTCGCTGGAGCCGGAAGAGGGTGAGGAACAGATAGAGCAATTTTTGGAAAACCATGCGGATTATGCGCTGGTCGCCGCCCGAAGTGATGAACTTCCCAATGGCATCGAACCCGATGATCGGGGGTGCGTTCGGACATTGCCCAATATGCTCTCAGAAAAAGGGTATCTCGACGGCTTTTTCATCGCGCGGTTGCAGCGAAAAGACTGACCGGACGATAAAATTCAGCCTGTCCCCAAATTGTCCACAGGCCTTTGGGATTCGCGCCGAATCGCGCCTTGCGGGGGCAATGCAAAAATCCTAGAGGCAAGATGGTAAAGGAACCGTCATGACCAGCCCTGTCCGTATAGCCCCGTCCATTCTTTCCGCAGATTTCGCGCGGCTGGGCGAAGAGGTCCGCGCAATTGACGAAGCGGGTTGTGACTGGGTGCATGTTGACGTCATGGACGGTCATTTTGTTCCGAATATTACCATCGGCCCGGCTGTCGTCAAAGCGCTGCGTCCGCATAGCGAGAAGCCATTTGATGTGCATTTGATGATTTCGCCGGTGGATCATTATCTTGAGGCTTTTGCCGACGCCGGTGCAGATATCATCTCTTTCCATCCCGAGGCCGGTGCCCACCCGCATCGCACCGTGCAAACAATCCACACGCTGGGCAAGCAGGCCGGACTGGTCCTCAATCCTGCTACGTCGCTGGATGTGCTCGATTATCTGATCGACGATCTTGATCTTATTTTGGTCATGAGCGTCAATCCCGGTTTCGGCGGACAGAGCTTTATCGATACACAGCTGCGAAAGATTGAAGCGATCCGTCAGCGCATTGACGCAACTGGCAAGGATATCCGGCTGGAAGTGGATGGCGGTATTGATTTGAATACAGCGCCCAAGGCGATTGCAGCGGGTGCCGACACGTTGGTAGCGGGCACTGCAACCTTTCGCGGCGGCCCTGACCAATATGCCGCCAACATAAGCGGTCTGAGGGGTGAATGAGCGCAGACCGCCCCGAGAATGAAAGTCCCGCCGATGATCCCGCTAGTGATCCAGGCAGCGGACTAGAGCGCTACAGCGGCGAAGAAAGCGAGGCGCCGGAAGGGCGTAGTCTGACCCTTCGTGCGGGGGGTGATCGCGGGCAATCGCTGGCGGAGCAAACCGCGCTTCTCTATTATCGCATGACCTGGCGCATGCCGCTGCACCGGTTGCGGCTATCGGGGAAACTACCGCTGCGCTTGCTTGCTGTACCAGTTGACCCGGTCGATGGTGACCGGGTGCAGGGCATGGCAGTTCGTGCAGGCCATTTCCTTTTTCGCGGTCTTCAGAAAAAACTCGACGGCATTGATTTTGCTGACCTGAAATTGCCGCCTGCTTTTGAAGACTATGTCCATCGTTTTGTCTGGCTGCGTGATCTTGATACTGCCGCATCACGCGACCAAGCCTTGCCGGTTGCTGAAAAGTTGGTCGAACAATGGCTCGATGCCAACGGCAAGAAAATCCGGCAACCAGCCTGGCGCCCCGACAATTGCGGCTGGCGCCTGCTCATCTGGGCCAGTCATGCACCGCTGATCCTCTCGTCGAACGACCTGATTTATCGCTCCAAAGTCCTCAACAACATTGCTCGTACTGCCCGGCACCTCGACCGGACGGCCGACAAGGCGACTTCCAGCCTCGGCCGTCTCGTTGCGTGGAGCGGGGTGGTCGCCGCGTCGCTGCTGATTCCCGAAGGACGGGTGCGCCGTATTGTCGGGGAAGCGGGTCTGGAAAAGGCAATGGGTGAATTTTTCTATCCTGACGGCGGGTCTGTTTCACGCTCCCCGCTTAATCAGATGGACGCGGTGATCCTGCTTTCAATGCTGAAGCAAGTCTATCTGGCCCGTGAAGAAGATGCGCCCGAATTCCTCGAAAATGCGCTGGCACTGGCTGTGCCACCGTTGACCGGCCTCACCCATTTCGATGGCAGTATGGGCAATTGGCAGGGCGGCGGCGCGACATCGACGGAGCAGGTCGATCAAGCCATTGAAGCCAGTGGTATTCGCGCAAGGCCCCTGCGGCAGGCGCGCGATTGGGGTTATCAACGCGTGTCGTCAGGACGTTCCGTGTTGATAATGGATGCAGCGCCGCCGCCGATCGCAAGGATGGCGGTCGCGGGCTGTGCGTCGACACTTGCATTTGAATTTTCCAATGGCGACAACCGGATTATCGGCAATTGCGGTGGCGCGGGGCTGGTCGGCGCGACCATTCCGGCGGCACTGGCACGTGGACTGCGGACAACGGCGGCACACAGCACCCTGTGTATCGACAACAGCAACAGCACCTCGATCCTGCCTGACGGCAAATTGGGCCGCGGGGTGAACGAGGTGGAACTGTTCCGCCGTGATGTTGAAAATGCGACCCGGCTGGAGGCGAGCCATGATGGTTATGCACGGCGTTTCGGGCTGCTCCACAAACGCTTGTTGCTGATGCGCTCTGATGGGCTAGAACTGCGCGGTGAGGATATGCTGATCCCCGATGGCCGCAAACGCCGGCGCAAGAAAAAGGACGTGGAATATGCGCTGCGTTTCCACCTTGGCCCTGATATTGAAAGTGACCTGATATCCGAAGGCAAGGGCGTGCTATTGCGTCTGAAAGACGGAAATCTATGGCAATTTCGCGCTACAAGCGGGACAATCATTCTTGAAGACAGCGTCTGGGTCGATGGCATGGGTATCCCTCATGGCGTCATGCAGATGGTGATAACAGACACGGTGGGCAGCGGCGGCGGCGCGACTGGCTGGCTGCTCAAACATATGGGATAAAGACGATCATGACAGAGAATATTACGATCAAACGGGCTCTGCTTTCGGTGTCCGACAAAAGCGGTTTGGCGGATCTGGGCAAGGAACTGGCCGCGATGGGCGTGGCCCTGATCTCCACAGGCGGTACGGCAAAGGCCTTGCGCGATGCCGGGCTTGAGGTTGCTGACATTTCTGATGTCACCCATTTCCCGGAGATGATGGACGGCCGCGTGAAAACCCTGCATCCCAAGGTCCATGGCGGCCTGCTCGCGCGGCGCGATGATCCGGGCCATGTTGCGTCGATGGAGGAGCATGACATTGCGGGGATCGATCTGGTGATCGTCAATCTCTATCCCTTTGCCCAGACCGTGGCGAAAGGCGCGGAGCGGGACGAGATTATCGAGAATATCGACATTGGCGGCCCCAGCATGGTGCGCAGCGCGGCGAAGAACCATGATTTCGTGACGATTGTTACCGACCCGTCAGATTACGATACTCTGCTCGCGGAGCTGAAAGAAAGCGGTGGCGCGACGAGCCTCGATTTCCGCAAGAAAATGGCGGCCAAGGCCTTTGCCGCGACGGCAAGCTATGACGGCATGATCGCACAATGGTTCGGCTTTGCCGATCAACAGCAGATGTTCCCGCCGACCCTGCCACTCACCATGAGCCAGCCGACGGAACTGCGCTATGGCGAAAACCCGCACCAGATGGCCGCGCTTTACTTGCCCGATGGGCCATCCGCCAAAGGTATCGCCCAGGCAGAACAATTGCAGGGTAAGGCACTGAGCTATAATAATTATAATGACGCCGATGCCGCTCTGGAACTGGTCAGCGAGTTTCGTGACGGGCCGCCAACCGTAGTGATTGTCAAACATGCCAACCCCTGCGGTGTGGCAAGCGGCGACTGCATATTGGAAGCCTATAAGGCCGCGCTCGCCTGTGACAGTGTTTCGGCCTTTGGCGGGATTATTGCGGTCAACCGGCCGCTGGACGGCGCGGCGGCCGAAGCGATGACCGGCATTTTCACTGAAGTCGTCTGCGCCCCCGATGCAGATGCCGATGCCCGTGCGATTTTTGCGAAGAAGAAGAATCTGCGGCTCTTGCTGACGGGTGAGCTGCCCGATCCGGCGCGCGGCGGCATGGGGTTGAAGTCGATAGCGGGCGGCTATCTGCTGCAATCGCGCGACAATGGACAGATTGCCGAAGAAGACCTGAAATGCGTCACCAAGCGCCAGCCGAGCGCTCGGGAAAAAGCGGACTGCCTGTTTGCCTGGACCGTCGCCAAGCATGTGAAATCCAACGCGATTGTCTATGCCAAGGACGGCTCCACAGCAGGTGTCGGTGCAGGACAGATGAACCGGCTGGAGTCCGCGCGGATTGCCGCATGGAAAGCCAAGGACGCAGCTGAAAAAGCCGGTTGGAGTGAAACACGGACGATTGGATCAGCTGTGGCCTCCGACGCCTTCTTCCCCTTTGCCGATGGCCTGATGGCGGCGGTCGAAGCGGGCGCTACGGCGGTGATCCAGCCTGGCGGTTCGATCCGCGATGACGAGGTAATTGCCGCGGCGGATGAGGCCGGCTTGGCGATGCTGTTTACGGGGATGCGGCATTTCCGCCATTGATCATGAGTGTTTGAGTCTGATGTCCGTTTTATAGCAAAGCGGACGTTGGGAACCTGAACTCCTTTTGATCCAAGATAGTAGCCCATTTTTCCGGTATCTGGCGATTAAAGTGTTTGCAAACCTGTCTGGCAATATATCTCTCACGTTCAGGATAATTCAGCACCCAAAAGGACAGTTTTGATTTAGCATTTGTGCCACTGGTATTTTTCCTTATGTTACAAGCTGTTGGGTTAGGGGCAGCTGGGTGGATTTTTCATATCGAAGAGATGCTGAGGCAGGGCCTCACGATGGCACATGGGCATCGCTTTTTGGTACTTTCCAGCTCAGAGCACCTGATGGCGCCGAAATTAAAATTTCAAACCGTCGTGCACGCACCTTGCTGGCCATGCTGTGCCTGGTACCCAATGAACCGATTGACCGTGATCATGTGAGCAAGCTTTTGTGGCCCGGTCGATTTGAGGCGCAGGCAAAGGCCAGTCTGCGGCAGTGTTTGCTGGAACTGGGCAAGGTCTTAGGGGCATTCGACTGCGATATTCTCGATATATCTCGGACTCGGATCAGCTTGAAGGCAGGCGCTGTCCACACCGATCTTGCCGACCTGCAAATTTGCCTCGCGGAAGAAGAGTTTGAGAAAGCGACCGAGCGGCTAACCGCCATCGGTACCAAAGTGCTGCTGGATCAGATGCACTTTGGTGACGCATTCAAGGACTGGCTTGCCGGTCATCGACATGAAGCGGAACAGCGGTTGCAAAATGCCATTACGGTTGCACTTTCGACTTTGGAGGAAAGCGATGACCTTGCCAACCATGCGCGCCTTTTCAATGCCTGGTCGGTGCGATCTCCTGCAGCCGAAACCATATTGGACCGGAAGAAAGGCAAGGCCCGGATTGCCGTACTACCATTCAAGTCCTTTGCCGACCCCGACGATCACGGATTTTTTGCTGATGGTGTTGTCGACGAACTGATCACAAGTCTGGGGCAGGTGCCGCAGCTTCTTGTTGCTGGCCGAACATCATCCTTCCAATTTAAAGATTCTGACAAAACGCCATCTCAGATTGCAGGCGCACTCAACGTATCACATCTTTTGGAAGGTACGGTTCACCGGCAAGGAGAACAGGTTCGTGTTACTGTCAGCCTGGTTGATGCGGATAGCGGATTTGAATCATGGGCCTTTAGCTATGATGGCAGTCTGGATGATATGTTTGCCGCGCGGGCAGAGGTTGTGCAGGCTGTAACAAACGGGCTGAGTGATGCGCTCAAATTGACGGAGCATGAAACCAAACCCCGCAAGCTGACCAGTAATAGGGAAGCTTATGGGCTTTATCTGCAAGGCCGGGCGCTAACCATCAGGGCCATTGGCGATGGCGTGCTGCCAACAGCCATCGAACTGCTGGAAAAGGCTCTGGAAATCGACCCCGAATTTGCTGAATGCTGGACGGCACTGGCCGAAGCCGAAATCAATATGACAGTCTACACACCCTGTCTGGATAGACTGGAACGCAGTGAAAAAGCGGCTGGATATGCACAAAAAGCTCTTAGTCTATCTCCGCAGCAGGCGCATGCCCGTATCGTGCTCGCCTTCTACGCCTGGACGCAAAATGATATTGTCGGTGCGCTTGACTTGGCTTTTGAGGCTTACCGGCTGGAACCCAATAATCCCGATGTTCTAAACCGTGTCGGTTCTTTTCTGCTCTATTGCGGGCGCTCCCGGGACGCCTTGCCTTATATCGAGGCCAGCATAGATCAAGATCCGGTGAATGGCCGCAGCTACGTTATGCTCTCCGGGGTGCATCTCAATCTTGGGAATATCGATGCCGCCATTGATGCGGGACAGAGGATGGTGGATCTTGGGTTTCCATCCATGTGGCTCGCAGCGGCATTAGCGGTATCGGGCGACAAGGATGCTGCTGTGGAAGCATATCAGCTGACAAAGAAGTTGATGAACACCGTAATATTTCCGCCAGCTGGCAGTGCACCGCTCGACCCAGACGCTATGGATGCCTATTGGCTCATGGCTGCGAAGGGGCTTTGGGGCGGTGAAGACCAGGACCGCAAAAATTATTGCATGGTGTTGGAGATGCTCCACGCGACATTGCACGATCCCTATGATACCACGATCACATTACCGGCGATCTGGATGGGCCAGGCGCAAATGGTCTTCAAAACCCTTGGCCAGCAGATAACAACGGCCAATTTCTTCACTTTCATGTCGCTCTGGACCGACGCAGAACCGATCAATCAGGTCCGCTTGCATCCCGATTTCCTGGATTTCGCCGAACGGATTGGAATGGTTGCAGCATGGGAAAAATATGGCTGGCCGGATCTTCCGGTGGGGCCATCTCACACCAATTAAATCATTATTGACGCTTTATTGACGGTAGCGCCGTTGACGGGATGTTACATTCGCGCCCATCAATAGCGCACTGAAATTGCAGACAAGTTAGACCATTTGGGTCGGTCCGGAAAACCCCGGTTGCCGCCAACGGGAGAGCTGTGCCTGCGGTTTCAAGCAAACCAAAACAGGAGAATGATGATGAAACTGACAAAGAAAATGATGATCGCAACCGCGATGCTGGTGACAACACCAATGGCGCTACCAACCGTTGCAGCGGCGCAGGAATTCCCGCTGGTTGCCGGAGACTATTCCGAAGTTGCCGGCATTTTTATCAAAGACGGCGGGGCATATAAATATGCGACCCATCTGGCAACCAAGTGGGTCGACGTTCAGGAATTTGCCAAATCCAAGGGCTGGATCAGCGATTACAAAATTCTCATTAACGAATATCCCCGCGATGGCGAACCGACAATCTATCTGATGACCACTTTTTCGCGCATGGCCGATGCCGCGGAAAGTGAAAGACGCAACAAAGCATATGATGCTTACATGAAATCGTCCGCCGAGCAGCAAATAGCAGAATCCGGCAACCGGGCGGAATACCGGACTGTTCAGAGCAGCATGCTTTTGCGCGAATATAAAGTACGATAGGCCGCCCTTAGGTCTTTTCGGAAAGCACGCGCAAGCGATGCGTCCGGCGGATGGAATTACGACCCTCCATCCGCCGGAACTTCCCACCATCTTTCGAAAAACCGCGCCATGAAATGAGCGATCTCGACAATCTTGCACATGATTTCTCGTCACTGATCCGGTCAGGTCAGTTGGTTTTGGCGGCAGAAAAATATTGGGCGGAAGATGTCATTAGCATCGAACCGGTGATCAGGCCGCAACGTACGCCTGCCATTGCCACGGGGTTCCGCGCTGCTCGCACGAAACTGACACGCTGGCTAAAAAATAACGAGATGGAAGAACTGGCTGTCGATGGTCCGTTCATTACCGGCAATCATTTTGCGCTGTTTATCGACATGCTGGTGATACGCCGTGCAACCGGTCAGCGCGAGCCCTTTTCGGAGATCGCCATCTACACCGTCCGGCACGGGAAAATCATCGAAGAGCGATATTTCTACGGCTGACCGGCACGTCCCAAACACCTTCATTCCCCCAAATAATCCATTGATGGCGAGGAGAAGACTCATTGACCCAATATGCACCCGAAATTCCGGTTCTTGATACCGGTCGCACCACTATTCCAGCGTTATCCGAGAACCGACATATGCGGTTCGCCGCTATCATATTGCTCTATTTCATGCAGGGTGTTGTTATTGGTCTCAGTACGATTGCCATTCCCGCCTGGCTAGCCGCCCGTGGTGCTTCACCCATAGAGATTGGCGGTTTTGTCGGAACGGCGCTTCTGCCCTGGTCATTGAAACTTTTTAACGGGCTGATAATGGACCGTTTCACCTATCGCCCGATGGGTCGGCGCCGATCATGGATATTGGCGGCACAGGCAATGATGATCGCAACATTATTCGCGCTGGCCATTGCGGCACCCTCAGCCGGTCAGGTCGCAATGCTGGCCGGTTTTTGTTTCACCCTCAATCTGTGTGCCACGTTCAATGATGTAGCGGTGGATGGCATGACGGTCGATTTAGTGCCTGAAGAAGAGCGAACCGCCATTAACGGTTTCATGTTCGCTTCGCAGGCAGTGGGCATTTCGGTGTCCGGTTTTCTCGCCGGCCAGATGTTGGTAAATGACGATATATCGGCGACGGCGATTATTTTCGGTGCCTTTATAGCCGTGGTGTCGCTCTTCATTTCGATATTTCGGGAGCGCCCCGGCGAGCGATTGTTTCCGTGGACCGGCGGTCGACCCTCGGCAGAATGTACTGCCCGTCAGCACACGGCCTGGCTTCCCATTTTGAAGGGAATTTTCCGATCATTACGATCACCCTTGACCCTGTTGTTCCTGATCGCGACTGGCCTGTCCCAGGCTACCTTTGCCTTTTTAGATGCGGTTCCACCAACCTTGACCGTGCAGCAACTGGGCTGGGGAAGTGACGATTATAGCAGTTTTGCAAGCTTAGTAAGCCTGATTGCGGCGATTGTCAGCGCGACAATGGTACCATTCATTGTCCGTTGGGCGGGTTTGCGCAGAACCATGGTGACACTGTATCTGATCCTTATATTCGCGGCGGTGGTTGCCGGAGCCACTTTTGAAAGCTGGCAAAATGGCACGATTTTCTTGGTGATTTTTTCGATTCAGTATGTCGCCGGACTATTCCTGAGCATCACTCTCATCGTCTGGGCCATGCGGCTTTGCGATCCCGCCATTGCTGCCAGCCTGTTTGCGCTGTTCATGGCCGTTCCCAATCTCGGCCGGGCGCTCATTGCGGGCAGTTCGGGATGGGTTGTCGAAGGGAGCGGTTATGCGATGGCCTATTACGGGGTGGCCGCATTGTCCCTCATAGGATTGCTTTTCTGCCTGCTCGCGAGAGTTGGTACGGACGATCCGGCGCTGGCTGCGGATTAGCGCCATGGTGTCTTAATTCCCGATTCCCACTTTCGGGGGGAAAGAAGAGAGATATTATCGCCTGCCTATTCAGGCAGAGCTATCAAATGGGCGATCATGCGAGTGCCTTCAAAAACGGCAGCATCTTCAACATTAATTCCGTCTTCCACGAAAACGAAATCAAATACACGGTCTTGATCTACGTCGCTGTGCAGCATGGCCAGAAACCTGTCACCGGCATCGGCAGGGTGCTGAATTCGGATAGTCACATTCTCGCTTTGACCCGGGTTGAGGTAAGTGAAACCGGAAACGATATCACCGTCCGGGCGGCCATCAATGACCGGGTGAAGGACAATCCAGCCCGCCTTTTCAATCGTTACGGCGGGAAAGGTCACTGTGGTTGTATTCGCGCGCAGGGTCGACACATCCGTTCCATCGACACGAACTTCGGAGGCAATCGACTTTCCATTCTGACGGGTCAAGCCTTCAACCTGAATCGCGTTAGCGGTGCCATTGCCCATTGTAATTTGAGATCTTTCGGGCGTTTCCTGTGCCGTGGCCGTTCCGGAGATGAATGCAATTGATAGGGCAAAAGACAGGGCGCGTTTGATGTGCATGACAGGAACCTCTTCACTTTGTTTCAGGCACATACCGGGCCTGCGGATAATATTTCATTTCAGGTATGAATTGGTTTTGTAAACAACACAATAGCCGGGCAGGCCAGCTGCAAATACCCAAAGAGATATTGCGCACATAAGAGCGGGCTCCCCCTATACATTCGTGCTTCATTCCGCCAAACCTGTTTGCATGAAACTGAATCTGGAAAACAAAACCGTCCTTGTCACCGCTGGTAGCAAGGGCATTGGACTGGCCACCGCTTTGGGATTTCATGAATCCGGAGCCAATGTCGCGATTTGCGGGCGATCGCAGGACAATCTGGATGCCGCTGCGGCGCAGATGCCCGGTTGTCTGGCTCTGACGGGCGATGTCTCGCGGGGGGAAGATATTGACCGCGTCGTCGGTGCGGTGGCGGATAAATTTGGCGGTATTGATATATTGGTGAACAATGCCGGAGGCCCCCCACCCGGCCTATTTGAAGACCTGGCGGATGCGGACTGGGATCAGGCCGTACAGTTGACCCTGATGTCGGTTATCCGCGCGACGCGGCTGGTTCTGCCTCATATGCGGGCGCAGAAATGGGGACGGATTATTAATATTTCATCCTCGGGCGTGAAACAGCCGGTGCCGGGTCTTACCCTGTCGAACAGTATCAGGATGGCGGTACTCGGCTGGGCCAAAACGCTCGCCAATCAGGTGGCAGGCGATAACATTTTGGTGAACACGGTCTGCCCCGGCTTTACCAATACCGACCGGGTTACACAGATATTGGAGAATCAGTCCAGGGCATCGGGTAAGAGCACCGAAGAAATCGCTGCCGGCATAGCTGCCCAGATTCCCATGCAGCGAATTGGCGAACCGGAAGAAGTCGCCAATCTGGCAATTTTCCTGGGATCAGAGGCGGCGAGCTACATTACGGGCACAGCCATCCAGGTGGACGGCGGATCGGTACAGGGTTTCTGAAAAGCCAGACAATAATTGCCGAACATTTATAGAAATTACTCGGGTGTAGCGGCCTGCGCTGTTTGACCATCGCCTTCCGGTGCGGCGATAATGTCGCGGGTTACGCTGCCCTTGTCGACAGTGAACGTTCCGGTATCACCCACAGAAGAGCGGATACCGGCATCGGCGTCACCAGCCTGACCGACAATCGCGGATTCGGTGACACTGCGTGCCTGCGCGCCGCCAAACATGGCTTCCAGCGTCTGTTGCTGCACACCACCGGTTTGCGGGCGCGGCTGGCCGGGTTGTGGCGGGGTCAGAGCGAAATCGGGTGGAATCACCAGCGGTGCCTGGCGCGACACAGCGAATTCATCGGGACGGTCACGGTCAAACAGGCCGCTGGAACCGCAAGCAGACAGCCCAACCAGTGAAACGAGACTGATACCAATTACTGATTTACGCATATTCACTTACCTCAATCCTTCTTTGGCCGAGTTTTCCTTGTGGCCTTAAATCTCTACCTAGAGCCTTTGGCGGGCTCTTTGCCATGGGTCAACTGTCACCAAGCTGAATATTAATCTTCATCCGGCTTTTCGCGTATTAACAGCGCGCGTGCAAGCAAGATTACGACACCGATGGAAATGCACGCATCCGCAACATTGAAAATCAGGAACGGTCGGAAGTCACCAATATGTAAGTCTGCAAAATCAGCAACATAGCCGAGCCGCGCCCGGTCCAATATATTGCCCATCGCCCCGCCGAGGACGAAGGAAAGTGCAATAATATCCCATTTCGCCTTTTCCCGCCACATCCAGATCAGGACAGCGATGCCGATCGCACCGGTCAGGGCGACCAGCGCCCAGCGTTGAAAATCGGTCGATGCCGTCAGGAATCCCATGGATACCCCGTAATTTTCCGCCCAGGTCAGGTTGAAAAAGGGTAGCAGTTCAATCTGGCCCTTGGCCTTCAGATCGAGCGGATGCATCACCATATATTTGGTGAACTGGTCCGCGATAAAGATCAGGAACGCGACAACAAGGCCGGTTACCCGGTATTTCGATACGGCTTCGGTCATGCGTTAAGAACCTCGTCACAGCGGCCACAGAGCGCGCCATCTTCTTCCACGTCCGGCAACAAGCGCCAACAGCGCCCGCATTTATGATTGCCGGTTTTTAACGGAAAGGCCTGAATGGGTTTGTATTTCGGATCCAATGTGTCGACTACATTCAGTACGCCCAGCGATACGCTACTAACGATGAAAATTTCCGAAAGATCTATGTCGCTTAACTGAGCTAAGGTATCTGGATCTGCAAATCGAACATCTATGTCGACCTCTAAGCTTGACCGAATGATCTTCTCTTGACGCAGCGGTTCAATGTAGCTGGTGACAGCTTCGCGCGCCCATTTAACTACATCCCACTTCTTCTTTAGTTTCTCATTCGCCCATGCATCATCGGCTTCCGGCCACTCTTTCAAGTGAATGCTGTCATTCTCGTCCGGGAAACGGCTCTGCCAGATTTCTTCCGCGGTAAAGACCAGCACCGGTGCGATATAGCGGGTGAGGGCGTGGAACAATATGTCCATGACCGTCCGGTAGGCCATGCGCTTGGGGTCATCCGGCGCATCGCAATAGAGACAATCCTTGCGGATATCGAAGAAAAAGGCGCTGAGATCATCCTGCGCAAAGGCGGTCAGCTCACGCATATAGGGACCGAAGGCGAAATCATTCACATGCTGTTTGAGCTTCGCATCAACCTCGGCCAGCCGGTGAAGAATATAGCGCTCCAGCTCTGGCATATCGGCCACGGCGACCCGCTCGCTATCCTCAAAATCGCTGAGACCACCGAGCATGTAGCGGAACGTGTTGCGCAATTTGCGATAGCTGTCGGTCACGCCTTTCAGGATTTCATCACCGATCCGGTGATCCTCGGTGAAATCGACGCTGGCGGCCCAGAGGCGCAGGATATCCGCGCCATTGACGTTGATAATCTTCTGCGGGTCAAGCGTGTTGCCGAGCGACTTCGACATTTTCTTGCCGTTCTTGTCGAGCGTCATGCCATGCGTCAGCACTGCCTTGTAAGGCGCACGGCCGCGCGTGCCGCATGACTCCAGCAAACTCGACTGGAACCAGCCGCGATGCTGGTCGCTGCCTTCCAGATAGAGATCGGCGGGCGTCTGGTGATCCGGCCATTTGCCGCTTTCCAGCACAAAGCTATGGGTGCAGCCGCTGTCAAACCAGACATCGAGAATGTCGGTGATCACCTCATAATCATCGAGGCTATATTTATTGCCCAGAAATTCCTGATGATCGGCATCGAACCAGGCATCGGCGCCACCGGTTTTGAAGGCCGCGATAATCCGCTCATTGACCGCCGGGTCGTTGAGATAGTCCCCGGTCTTGCGATCAACATAAAGCGCAATCGGCACGCCCCAGGCGCGCTGACGGCTCAGCACCCAATCGGGGCGTCCTTCCAGCATGGATTGCAGGCGGCGATGACCGCGGGCAGGCACAAAGCGGGTTTTGTCAATTTCTGCCAGCGCGGTTTCGCGTAGCGTTGCGGCGACGCCTTCGGCATGGCCAACGACAGTTTTGTCTTCGTCGTCCTCAATCGGCTCGATCTGACTGGGCGCAGTCAGTGGTTCATCCATCGGCACAAACCATTGCGGCGTACAGCGATAGATGATCTTCGCCTTGGACCGCCAGCTATGCGGATAGCTGTGCTGGAAATCGTCGCTGGCCGAGAGCAGAGCGCCCGCCGCGCGCAGGTCTTCGCAAATCGGGCCGGTGCTGCTGACAAATTTCTTGTTGATCACCCCGCCGGCGCGTTCGTCGCCGCGCGGCAGCCAGTCCCAATCCTCGCGATAGACGCCGTCTGCATCGACAGCGAATACCGGGTTGATGCCATTGGCTTTGCACAGCTCGAAATCGTCCTCGCCATGGTCGGGAGACATATGGACCAGGCCGGTGCCAGCCTCGGTCGTGACAAAATGTGAGCCATCGAGGAACGGGCGCGGCTTGGTGTAGAAGTCGCTGTCCGGGAATCTGTCGGCCATCGGGTGTTTGGCGATGGCGCCGGCGAGGTCGGAGCCTTTTCCTTTCCAAAGCTCTTTCAGCTGCACATTCAACCGCACCGTTTCTTGAGTGCTTTTGTCTTCTAATTCTCTATTTAGGCGCGTCCTAAACTCATCTTTTAAGTCAGTGGCAACCAACAC
The DNA here is from genome assembly GCA_947493955.1 of uncultured Sphingomonadaceae bacterium. Classification (GTDB taxonomy): domain Bacteria; phylum Pseudomonadota; class Alphaproteobacteria; order Sphingomonadales; family Sphingomonadaceae; genus Parasphingorhabdus. Next base: position 486,249 of record CANLSQ010000002.1, on the reverse strand, counting down.
CTTGAGCTTGTCAAGTGACTCCATAAGCGGGTTGCTACGTTGTTCAAGTGACAGATTGCCGTCACCTTGATCGGAAACCCCCAGCCAAATCTCAAAAACTCCGTACTCAACATCCGCCCCATAGGCCAGCGCCTGATTGACCGGGATGGTCCAAGGCGTTGTCGTCCAGATTACCGCGTGCGCACCGACCAGCTCCGGCGCATTAGGCGCTTCGACAATCTCAAACGCCACATCAATCTGCGTCGAGGTGATATCTTCATATTCCACCTCGGCTTCCGCCAGCGCGGTTTTTTCGACAGGTGACCACATCACCGGCTTGGCGCCGCGATAAAGCTGCCCCGCTTCCGCGAACTTCAGCAGCTCGGATACAATCGCCGCTTCGGCGTCATAATCCATGGTGAGATAGGGCTTGTCCCACTGCGCCAACACGCCCAGCCGCTTGAATTCCTCACGCTGCACGCCGACCCATTTGTCCGCATATTCCCGGCATTCGGCGCGAAATTCGCTGGCTGGCACTTCGTCCTTGTTGCGCTTCTTTTTGCGGTACTGCTCTTCGATCTTCCACTCGATCGGCAGGCCATGACAATCCCAACCGGGCACAAAAGGCGCGTCCTTGCCAAGCAGATTCTGGCTGCGCACCACCAGATCCTTCAAGGTCTTGTTGAGGCTATGACCAATATGGATATTGCCATTGGCATAGGGCGGGCCGTCATGAAAAATGAACTTTTCCCGTCCCGCACGGGCCTCACGCAGTTTTTCATACAACCCGATAGTCTGCCAGCGCTCCAGAATGGCCGGTTCCTTGTTCGCAAGGCCGGCTTTCATCGGGAAATCGGTTTTCGGCAGGAAAACCGTGTCTTTATAATCGCGCTCTTTGGCGGGTGTATTCTCGGTCATGATTGGCGGGGATTAGGCGAGGCAGCGCGCGGGCGCAAGCGGGATTTCACGGCCACCTGATCGCCCCTGTCCGCTAACGAACAAGAGCCGGTCCGACCTTCCTGATATCCTCGACCATAACATAGCCGTTGAAGTTCGCCGGAATGTCCGTCAGCTGATCTCCATGGGTAAGGCCGCGGCTTGCTTCGCCGCCCGTCATCGGGCCAATAATCAGGATGCGCGCACCGACTGCTTCCATTCGGGCAATGGTACGGTTCGGCCACCCGGCAAAGGCCCATTGATAGTTGAGCGGTACCACCAGCGTCCCGTCCTTGCAGCTGTCCGGCATGACGCCAAGCCAGCCCATCCAGGCATAGTCCGTGGTACAGGTTTTGGCGCCAGCATTGGACCAGGCCCATGTCCCGGGGATCAGCTCTTTCATGCGCTTAACAGGGGCCTCGGCTCCATAAAAACCGTCGCCTTCTTTCAGGGCATTGCGGCCGGCGCTTTTCAGGATCGCATGCAGCTGGTCCGCTTCATCGGAATCATTGCTTTTGAAATTGAACAGAAAGGGTTTGAATCCCCCGGATGCCAGCGCCTCTTCTACAGTCGGGATTTCGCCGACCCCTTTCCCGCGCAACGGGAATGTCTGGCCGCCATCGGACGAATAGCCATAACCGATATCCAGTGATTGCAGTTCCGCCAGCGTCAGGTCTCTTACATTGCCTGTGCCGTCCGTGCGGCAATCCACGGTCCAGTCGTGGAACAGCACCATCTTTCCATCTCTGGTTGGTGCGACATCCACCTCGATCATGTCCGCCTCCATGCCAATAGCTGCTTGAATCGAGCGAATGCTATTCTCGAAAATCTCCAGGTCTTCCTGTCCCGGGAGCATGCGGACTGCCGTGCAATCATCCCGGCCTACACCTGCCGGATCATAGAGATGATGGACGCCGCGATGAGCGATCATCTTCAATCGCCCTTCGGGATCGGGCGCCCATATGGAACTGTTAAGCAAAAGGACGATGAGGAAAAGCATCCAGAGGCCGCCAAGCCCCCATAGCAGCTTGCTCATCATCCAAGCATGTCCCGGGCCTTCGCGCAGTCCTTTTCCATCTGCGCCATCAGGCCATCGAGATCGTCAAATTTCGCCTCACCGCGGAGGAAATGATGGAGCTCGACCTCAATCACCTGCCCGTACAGATCCTCGGAAAAGTCAAAGAAATAGGGCTCAAGCAACTCTTTTGGCGGATCGAAAGTCGGCCGGATGCCCAGGTTGGCAGCTCCATTGACGATACGGCCATCGGGCAAGCGGCCTTTAACGGCATAAATGCCATATTTGGGGCGCAAATAGTGATCGATGTCGATATTCGCGGTGGGATATCCGAGCTTACGGCCATTTTTATCGCCGTGAATAACCGTTCCTTCAATGGCAAAGGGCCGCGTCAGCAGCTTGGTTGCGGTTTCACAGTCTCCAGCTTTCAGCGCGTCACGGATACGGCTGGAGGAGATGACTTCATCACTGTCGCTCACGGGTCCGACGGATTTGGTGGCAAGGCCCAATGGCTCGCCGAGTTGCTTCATCACCTCGATATTGCCGGCGCGTCCCTTGCCAAAGGTGAAGTCCTCGCCGGTGACAATGCCCGCTGCACCAAACCTCTCGACCATCAATTTTTCGACAAAATCCTCAGCCGTGGTGCCCGCAAGTTCTGCGCCAAATTCAAAGACCAGCATTGCGTCGGCACCGGCTGCAGTGAACAGCCGCTCCCGCTGATTCAGTGTCGTCAAGCGGAAGGGTGGAGCATCGGGCTGGAAATGACGTACAGGATGTGGATCAAAGGTTGCGATTATCGCCTGCCGACTTTCTTCTTTGGCCCAGTCTATGGCTGTTTGCGCGACAGCCTGATGACCTTTGTGAAAACCATCAAAATTACCCAGCGCGATGATCGCGCCGCGCATGTCTTCCGGTATCCTGTTTTGCCCACTTAGCCGCATGACCTGCGCTATTGGCCAGTTTCGCTGGTTTGTTCAACCGCTTCTTTGGGTAATTCTTTGAAAGGAATAAGACCCTGTTGCAGCACCCGCATGGCATTGCCTCCCATCACCGCGCGAATTTCATCCTCAGTGAAGCCCGCCTGCATCAGGGCCTGAGTGATATGGACAATCCCGCTGGTGTCGAAACGGGTCGTTACCGCGCCGTCAAAATCGCTACCCAAGGCGGCATGTTCGATGCCGACCAGGTCCCGGACATGCTTGACCGCTCTGGCAACGCTTTTGGGGTCCGTGTCACACATCGCGCCGTCCCAATAGCCCAACCCGATAATACCGCCCGTCGCTGCCACGCCCCTGATCTCCTCATCGGTCAGATTGCGGTTAACTCCGCAGACCGCCTGCACACCGCCGTGGCTTGAGACAACCGGACGCCGCGCCATTTTCAAAATGTTGGCCACCGCTTCATGGCTTGAATGGGCGATATCCACGATCATCCCTTTTTCTTCCATATCCTGGACAATCTGGCGGCCAAATTCAGTGAGTCCGCCTTTTTCTTCGCCGTGCATGGATCCGGCGAGTTTATTGTCGAAAAAATGGACGAGCCCGGCCATACGCATGCCTGCGTCGTAAAGCTTGTCGAGATTCTCCCGTTTCCCCTCCAGTGTTTGCAGCCCTTCGGCAGAGAACATGACGCCAATCGGTTTGTCGTCACCGCCGCGCGCCGCGCCCAACCCTTGCACATGGCCGGCTTCGCTTATTGCAACCATGGCGCCATCAGAAGTGGATACGGCCCGATCCAATTTTGTTGCGTGCCACAACTGGCGTTCCAGCAGGGAAGACCAGGTGCGGATGGGTTGAAGTTGAGCAACAGTGAGCATAGTGATATTGTCGCTGTCGGCGCTGTTGCTGTCATAATTCTGGTTTTTCGGCGTCTTGGTAACGCTGGAAAATATTTGCAGACCGACATTGCCATCTTGCATGCGTTTCAAGTCGACATGACCATAATCGACAGCGTCATTGATTTTGCGCTTCCACAATAATGTATCGCTATGCAGATCGACAATCATCAGGCTGTCATGCAGCTTTTGGGCCTCCGCCGTGATTTCCGGCAACGGTTTGCCGTCGACCATATTTGTCTGTTTTTCAAATATGCTGGGCGCGAAAATGAAAAAGGCCGCAATGCAGGCAAGAAGAACGACCAATAGTCCGATGAAAAACTTCTTCATATATTTTTCCGTTTCAGCGTGACGAAGGAAAAGCCTGGCCTGCCATTTTCCGCATCATGCGTTTCTCGTTCGCTTTCTTGCCAGATGTCGGAATCAAAAGGCTCCATCATCGTGTCGCCCTTGGTGTCGATATGCACTTCAGTAAGCGCAATTCGGTCGGCTTTGGGCAGAAAGAGTCGATAAATTTCAGCACCGCCGATAATCGCTATGTGCGGAGCGTTGGCAATTTTCAACGCATCCTGAATATCGTGAGCCACCTCGGCGCCCTCCGCTTCCCACTCCGTATCACGGGTCAGCACGATATGACGGCGTCCTGGCAGCAGGCCGGGGAGGCTGTCAAAAGTCTTGCGCCCCATGATCATTGGCTTGCCTTGGGTCAGCGATTTGAAATGCCGCAAGTCTGCTGGCAAGTGCCAGGGCATCGTACCGTCTTTGCCAATCACGCCATTGTCGGCGCGGGCCAGGATCATGATGATTTCCGGGTGATTCATGAAATGCGCCTACCCCAGTTTAAATCCTGTGCAAATCAGAAAAACAATTTCGTGACGTGACCCATTTTCCGACCGGGGCGGCTTTCGGTTTTGCCATAGAGATGGAGATGGTTGGCCGGGTCTGTCAGCAGCGCCTGCCACTCGTCGGTATTGCCGCCAATCAGATTGGTCATTTCCACTTTATCAGCAGCCAATCCGGTATCGCCGAGAGGCAATCCGCAGATCGCCCGGATATGATTTTCAAACTGGCTGGTGATCGCGCCCTCTATTGTCCAGTGGCCGCTATTATGGACACGCGGCGCCATTTCGTTGAACACCGGCCCATCGGCAGTGGCAAAAAACTCGCATGTCAGTACGCCGACATAGTCCATCGCTTCCGCCATTTTTGCTGCCAGTGCGCGGGCAGCTTTCTCTTGCTCGATTATCTGACCGGGTGCGGGCAGCAGGGATTTTGCCAATATACCGTCTTTATGGACATTATGCGGCGTATCCCAGTAGCGGACGGCGCCATCCTGTCCGCGCACCAATATGACCGAAAACTCGTGTGTGAACTCTACAAAGCCTTCAGCCACGCAAGGTTGATGACCGACAGCATCCCAATGAACGGCCAAATCGTCTCCCGGCTTAATTCTGCTTTGCCCCTTGCCGTCATAGCCCATGCGGATGGTTTTCAAGATGGCCGGCGCGCCGATGTCATCGATCGCCTTGTCCAGTGATGCCGAATCCGTGACTTCGGCAAAAGGGGCTGTTGTGCCGCCGTGAGTGCGCGCGAAATTTTTCTCCGCAATCCGGTTTTGTGCAATGTCCAGCGCTCCAACCGGCGGGTGAAGCGAGGTGCGGCCGGCGGTGGCATTGAGTGATGCGACGGGAACATTTTCAAATTCGAAAGTGATCACGTCGCAGTCATCGGCGAACTTGCTCAATGCCTCGATATCATCATCCTGTGCACAGGTGAATTTTGCAGCAACATCTGCGGCGACGCTGGCTTTGTCGGGCGCGTAGATATGGCAGCGATAGCCAAGTTGTGCCGCGGCGACCGCCAGCATACGGCCCAATTGACCGCCGCCCAATATGCCAATGACCGAGCCGGGAGGGAGTGGAGTCATCGCAGCTTACTATTCGGGCTGATCGGCCACGGCAGCGCTTTGCTCGGCGCGCCATTTATCCAGACGGAGACCCAGAGCTTCGTCGTCATTTGCCAGAATCGCAGCGGCCAGCAAGGCGGCATTTTTTGCACCTGCATCGCCAATGGCCAAAGTGCCGACCGGAATACCCGCCGGCATCTGCGCAATGGAAAGCAGGCTGTCGACGCCATTTAAGGTGCGTGACTGTATCGGCACGCCAAGCACAGGTACTCGTGTTATTGCCGCCGCCATGCCCGGCAGATGCGCCGCCCCGCCCGCGCCAGCTATAATCACCTTCAGCTTCCGGGAGGCCGCCGTTTTGGCATAGTCATAGAGTCGGTCCGGTGTCCGGTGCGCCGAAATAATCCTGACTTCATGCGCAACATCCAGCTGTTCCAGAATCTCGGCCGCAAGGCGCATGGTCGCCCAGTCAGACTGGCTGCCCATGATGATGCCAATTTGCGGCGTGGTCTGATGGCCGGTTTTCGGCGTGGCTTCGGTCATGCTTGCACCTGAATAGTGTCGCGGAAGCAAAATCGTTTAGCCATGAAATGCACCACACGCAATGCAGCAATGAGTATCTGGGCCATTATGCAAGATCATTTCAGCCTATAGTTTTACAAAACAGGACTCTGACGGCCGTCGACTATCAATTTTGTTGACTAGCCAATATATGACAAACTAAAGGCCAATAAAGCGCAAATATTCGTAAAAATAATATAGCTACTGGGGGTGGAAGATTGATAGGTGAAGCGACTAATAGCAATCAAGGTGAACAAAAATGCACCCATTGTACTGCTCTTCAATCAGAAAATATGCGATTGAGAGAAGAGCTTGTTAAAATGGAAATGCGCGCAAATCATGATGCTCTGACGGGACTGCCGAATCGCCGTTTTTTCATTGAGAGTTTGGAAAAACGTATCATGCGGTGCCAACGCTATGGAGATAATACGGCTCTGCTCTTTCTTGATGTTGATGACCTAAAGGTCGTTAACGATGCCCATGGACATGGGGCAGGCGACGCATTGTTGGTCTGTCTGGCCAAAATATTGAAGGGAAATATCCGTGTTTGCGATATGGTTGCGCGGATCGGCGGAGATGAATTCGCGCTGCTCCTCGACAATCTTGATGCTGACCGGGTGGAGAAAAAAATCCTTTCATTGATAGACCTCATTCAATCGACCGATCTGAAATATAACGACCAGGTTCTGAAACTTGGCGCTGCCATCGGCTATAGCTTTGTTGGACCTGCAGATACGGTATCTGCCCTGATGTCTCGTGCTGATGAAGCCATGTATCGGTCAAAAAGGGATGACGGTTAAAAAGGGCCGCCAGTGCCCACCGCATTTATCTTTCCGACAGATAATAACGTTCGTTTTCATTCAGATCATCGTCCAGATCATAGATAATCGGCTGCCCGGTCGGAATTTCCAGACCGGTAATTTCATCATCCGAAATGCCCGACAGATGTTTAACCAGCGCACGCAGGCTATTGCCATGAGCAGAGATCAGGATGCGCTTGCCTGACTGGAGTTCCGGTGCAATCCGTGTTTTCCAATAAGGCAGTACGCGGGCGATTGTGTCTTTCAGACTCTCGGTCGCAGGCACTTCAATCCCGGCATAGCGCGGGTCGGAGGACATTTGGTATTCGCTGTCGGCGGCCATTGGCGGCGGCGGCGTATCAAAGCTGCGGCGCCAGATATGTACCTGCTCATCACCATGTTTGTCTCGGGTTTCCTGTTTGTTGAGACCGGTCAACCCGCCATAATGCCTCTCGTTCAGCCGGTAGTTTTTCTCCACTGGTAGCCATAGACGGTCCATTTCTTCCAGCGCCAGGTTGAGCGTCTTGATCGCACGGCTTTGCAAGCTGGTAAAACACAAGTCTGATTCAATGCCCTTTTCTTTCATCAGGCGGCCTGCCGCTCTGGCTTCTTCAATGCCTTTATCGGTGACATCCACATCCCACCAGCCGGTGAAGCGGTTCTCCAGATTCCATTGCGACTGGCCGTGACGAAGAAGGATGAGCTGAGGCATAGGATGTCCTTAAATTTGCTGTTGAGAAACCTGTAGCGGTGAAGGCGAGGTCCGCCAAGCCAGATAATGATGACGGGGTATAGTTATAGACCGTGAAATATATGAAAATTCGTCCTGCAGGAAAGCGATTTCACTACTGCTGCTGTCGGTCGATTACAGGATCCGGCTAAGCGTGTAAAAGGCCCCGAGCCCGCCCACCAGATAGACGGCTGGTATCTCCACCCATTTCCGCCGATCAACAGGTGACCTACCGATCAGCCATAACGCCGCTAATATGGCACCCACGAACAGGATCTGTCCGATCTCCACGCCCAGATTGAACAGCAACAATGCCCAGATTTCCTGACCTTTGGGTAAGCCGATATCGGCCAGCGCCCCCGCGAAACCCAGGCCGTGGAGCAAGCCAAAGCCTAGCGCGATCAACCATGGTCGGCGGATGGTCAGGCTTGTTTTTCCGGCCCATTTGCGGACCACTTCGACGGCGAGGAAGAATATAGACAGCGCGATCAGTAACTCCACGGGCTTGCTCGGTAAGCTGAACAGACCGAGCGCGGTAATCGCCAAGGTTATGCTGTGGCCCAGCGTGAAGGCGGTGATCACCCAAAGCAGTTTGCGCACCGGGGTGAGCAGCAACAGGCCAAGGACGAACAACAAGTGATCCCAGCCGAACAGCATATGCTCTGCACCGATTTGCAGATAGGCGCGAGCAGGGGATCCACCGGGATCGCCCAAGGCAAAAGACGCACTGGCCGGGCGCAGAATAAGCGTAGTCTCTTCGCCATCCGCCGTGCTCAGGCGGACAAAGACGTCGGTGAGCGTGCGATCGAGGCCTTCGATCATGATACGGCCTTTGTCGAGCTGACATGAAACCTGCCAGCTTTCGACAATTGCGTCACCGGAAATGAGTTGACGTGTCGTCTCCGGCGCCGGGCACTGGTCCGGCAGTACAGGACGCATTTTGAGCTTGCGGCCGGACAGGATTGGCTGTTTCCAGACGACCGCAACAGTGCCGCCGGATTGCTCGGTCAGTTCGAGAGCGGCGGGCCGGATTTCATGGGCATTGGCTGATATGCCGCAGAGCCAGATGAAAAGGGCCCAAAGAAAACTGAGCCGTATGATTGTCACTCGTCTACGCCCTCAATCACCACATCATAACCGCGCACCAGCTCTTGCAGTGCCGCCTGCTTGGCCTTGGTGCTCTGGTCTTCTTTCCATGCCGCGGCGACCTCGGCCCTGATCGGTTCGAAATTCGCCTCCGCTGCATCGTCAATCGCTTCGATGCGAACCAGATGCAGTCCGAATGCAGACCCGATGGGTGGGCTCCATTGTCCAGGCGACAGTTTGAAGATCGCGCTGGCAAAATCCGGTCCGAACAGACGGGTCACTTCACTTTCCGGTATCGCGGCATAGCTGCGCTTCTGGATGAAGGGATCGCCCAGGCCTTTCCAATCTGTTCCTGGTTGCACGTTCTGCAAAATGTTGGCCGCCACCCTTTCAATCGCACCACCATGTTTCTCCGGACTAAGATAGATATGGATAAAACTTCGCCGTTCTGGCGCGGCAAATTTGTCGCGGTTTGCGTCAAACCATGACTCTAACTCGGCATCAGAAGGATTGTTTGCCTTGCTTTCGCCACTAACCAGAAAATCCATTTTCTGTGCCAGGCGGCGCTTGATGATCGTGTCATCATCGCCAAGGCCAAGCCGCTGGGCCTCGCGCACCAGTACCTCCTGTTGCACATATTGGTCGATAATCTGCTGCTTATCCTCACCAGTGGGCAAGCGACCGGCGGTGTTGGCCCATAGCGCACTCAACCGGTCTATCTCGGCGGCGCTGACAGTGATCGTCCGGCCTTGCTCCCCTTGATAGCCGTTCCAGAAATGATTGATGGCAACCAATGCCAGCCCGATCAGAACGAAATGCGTGATCGGATCTCGAAATATTTTCACAGATTATCCCGTCAATCAGGCCTTGGTCGGCACATACCAGATGGGTGAAGACCAGGCGCGTTCCTGAATGGTTTTTTGCAAGGCCGGGTTAGGCGGTACGCCTGCGCGTATCGCGTCCCATGTTGACCAGCGGCAAACGGGATTCTCCAGCACCCGGACATAATAGGATGCGCGTTGTCCCGCCTTATGCTCAGGATCGCGCCAGAATGTCTTGAGTTCCGGCGCGCCTTTGTCGGTTGAGATGGAGCAATCCGTCAGATTGACTGTCGCGCCATTGTCAGGACAGCGTGCAGTGACCGGATCGACCGTGCCGCCGTCGGAACAGGCAACATCAAAAACCTTTTCATTGGTCTTGCCGCCATCGGTCCAGACTTTGACGATCTGTACTCGCTGCAAGGGCGCGCTCATCGCGTCGCGCATGGCCCAGACGATAAACCCGGGAGCCTTGTCCTCACCAACCAGGTCGCCGCCCATGGCGACGCCATCCTTATAGGCTTTGGATACCATTTCCGGATCATCCAGCATGGCGGCATCAAAATCAAAACCGCCAAAGAAGCGCAATTTTATCCGGGTGCCGGTGGTTGCATAAGTTTCCTTGCGCCGCATCGCGTCAAATATCGCCTCGCGGGTGTTTTCTTCGGCCCAGACTGCCGCATAGCCGGATGCGCCCCAGCGTGAGAACCAGCTCGCCGCACGCGGATCGACCGTCACACCTTCCCAGCTTTTCTTGCCGCCCGGCGGGACGGAGCCTCGCGATTCCGGCGTGCCGTCGACGACACCGATTTTGGACCAGAAATTCTTTTCGTCAAATGATCCGCCGGCGACATGAGTGTCGGTGGAGCCGATCAAGCCGAATTGAAACGGATTGCTGCCGATCCTGTCTTCCAGCACCAGACCATTGGCATAAGCCTGCCTGACATAGTCGCCGCTGCTTGTTTTGGACTTGATTTGTGAAGACAGCAGATATTCGTAAATGCCGAAATCCGCCCACTCATCATTGGGTGACAGCGACGGATGGGTTTCCGATGTGCCCTTAACCTGCGTGATCTCGACGATCGGTTCATTACGCATCCGCTGATCAGCATAGGCTTTGGTCAGTGGCAGGCCATTATAGGTTTCCAGCTTGAACATTTCGCCGTCCGACACATTGCTGTTATGCGGGATCGAAAGTCCGTCAATCCCGGCTGCGCGTTGTTCGTCCATCCATGACCATAAATCTTCGGGGTTGCTCGATTCCAGCGTGCCAAAGGGCATGTCGGGGGCGGAATCGCGGAATACGACATTGCGGTGCAGATTTCCGCCGGCAAAACCACCGCCTTCGCCTTGCGTCACCCGCGTGGCGGTATATTCATAGGCGGCGAACGTCGTGAATTTACCCGGCTTATAATATTTGTCTGCCGCATCGACAGTGGCTTTCCACACGTCTCCGATGATTCTGGCATCGTAAACACCATCCATTTTGCGGCCGTCGCGAACCGATCCACCAATCAGCTGGAAGGCGGCAATAATTTTATCAGGATCCGTGCTGAACATATCCTTTGCCATCTCAAGCTTTGAAATTTCAGTGCCTTCGGTGTCCATTGCCGGTAAGTGACCCAGATAGGCTGCATGATCGGTGACTGCCATGAAATCCAGCGCCGGACCTTCGAGTTTCAGATCATAGCCGGACGGATGGGTGATACCCTCGCCCATGCCGAATTTATATGCATCTTCCGGTGTTGTACGGACATTGAAAATATAGGCGTCAAAGCTGTTGCGGGTATGAATGTGCAGGTCGCCAAAATAAACATTTCGGTCAGGATTGGGTTGCTCAAGCGTCTCGCCCGGGGCGAGCGCGATGCCGGTTTTCTCCTGCGTATCGGTGTCACCGGAACAACCGGCCATCAGCGCACCCATTGCCGTTAGCGTTAAAAATTTGCGTATCATCTCCATCTCCCTCCCCGTCGGGATTTAATGGCCCAGTTAAAACACTTATGCAAGTATGACCGCAGTGGGCCAAATTTCTGATCGTCAAGGCGCGCTTGAAATCCCCTCCCCCTGATTGGTTTCGGGGCACCGTGCCGCGTCGCTGCAATGTTTGCGAGTTGACCACAAGTTCCCAGAAAAGCTCAATGCTTAGAAATTGTTACGCGATATTCCGGTCTTGCAATGAAGCCTGTTTCAGCTACCTGTTTGTGCGCCGGATTCACAGACTCCGCCTGATGGTATGCAGGACGCATCAAATATACCACAGATAGTGTTTTGAGCGCTGATTTTGACTGAAATCGGTCATTTTGCATTGTATCATTTTTGCCACTGCGCGGTTTTTTCTGTGTCGATCCGCCGATATCAGCTTGATTTAGCGGTCTAATTAAACGACCTGTGTGCAGCGACCGACGTAACAAGATCAGCATCCCCTCCCCATTTTACAGGGATAAATGACAGGCGCCGGAGAGTTCAACGGGAGAGAATGATTATGAAGAGTTTGAATCGCGTCCTTATGGCAGCACTGTGTACGAGTGCCATGACAGTGCCAGCATACGCGCAAGATCAAGGTGCTGAAGAAACAGTTGATGATAATGTCATCATCGTGACCGCGACGCGCCGTGCTGAAGATGTCCAGGATATTCCGATTGCTGTGACGGCGGTTAGCCCGGTGCAGCTGGAGCAACAGGGCGTTGTTAACGTTCAGAATATCGGCAGCGTTTCCCCAAGCTTCTCGACTTCCAATGCCCAGACGGCATCAGGTACGGTTGTTCTGCGTATTCGCGGTGTCGGTACCACATCTAACAATATCGGCTTTGAATCAGCGGTCGGTATTTTCGTAGATGGCGCATATCAGTCCCGCCCAGGCGTCGCGCTTGGTGAGTTTGTTGACGTGGAACGTGTCGAAGTCCTTCGTGGCCCGCAAGGCACGCTCTTCGGACGCAACACATCGGCCGGTGCTCTGAACATTACCAACAAGCGTCCAGACCTGGATGAATTTGGCGGCTTCGTAAACGCGACCTATGGCAATTTCGACCATATAAGTGTGCAGGGTGCTATCAACGCACCAATTATCGAAGACACGCTCGCATTTCGTCTGACCGGCGCTTATCGCCAGCGTGACGGTTTTGTTGATATTATCGACAGCAATGGCGGTAGTGTTGGCGATTCCAACGATACGGAGCAATATCTGATCCGTGGCCAGTTGGGCTTTGAAAGTGATAGCGGCATTCAGGCGCGCTTGATTGCTGACTATTCCAAGAGCACGGCGAGCTGCTGTGCTGCGATTGAAGTTCTGCAATCCGGCATTGAAACGGCAGGATTATTTGCAGCGGTGGGCCTTGGTCCGCGCGGCGGTATGGCCGGACCAGATGTTGCTCTGACTCCGTTCGACGTCACGGCAGCACAGCGTGCCGTGGACAATCGGATTGCAACATCCGACCAGCGTGCTGACCCGTCCAACGATCAATGGGGCATTACGGCGGAAGTCGAAGTTCCTATCAGCGACAGTGCTGACGTGATTTACATCGGTTCCTACCGTGAATATCGGGCAGAAGAAGCTTACGATTCTGACTTCTCAGGTCTGGATGTCTTCAACGTCCTGCCAGGCAGCGACACTGCCATTGATACCATGACGCATGAGCTGCGGATTCAGGGCGAAGCCTTCGGCGGCGCGCTAAGTTGGTTGGTCGGTGGTTATTATTCGGACGAAGATATCACGCAGTCCACCAATTTTGGACTGGGTCAGGATTATGACCGGTTGGTCGGCGCGTTGCTGGCAGCTGGCACTGGCGGTGCTTCCCTGAACCCGGCAAGTCCTCTGTATGCTTCCGGTGAGACCTTCTTGGGCGCAACACCGTTGCTGAACTTGACCGGAGTTGATCCATCGACCGTGCGAACCACCAATGCTTATACGCAGAGCAGTAAAAGCTGGTCGATCTTCACGCATAACACATTGGAAATCACCGACGGTCTAAAGCTGACGGTCGGTTTACGCTACTCGGATGAAAGCAAAGATGGCTCCTTCACACAGCCAGCGATTACCAATGCCGTCTGCCCAGCGACATTGGGCCAGGTTGGTGCTGGAAATGTCAACCCGCTGTTGACCACAAGTGTTCTTGGCCTTGGCTGTTTCGCGTTCGTTGCACCAGCGATAGGAACAGATGCCATTGCATTCCCGTTGCCACGGCCTTTCGTCAGCGAGTTTAACGACGAAGAGCTGATCTACACAGGTAAAGTGAGTTATGAATTTGCTGATCCGGTTACGGTATATGCAAGTTTCACCCATGGCTATAAGTCGGGCGGCTTCAACCTCGACTCGACGGCGGCATCTGGTGGCGCGGATCCGCGTTTTGCTTCGGAAGAAGTGGATGCCTATGAGGTTGGCCTGAAAGCCAAATTCCTGGACGATGCGGTGACCCTGAACGTTGCCGGTTTCCACGAGGAATTCACGAACTTCCAGGTTCTGGAATTTACCGGAGCGCAGTTTACGACGTTCAACGTGCCTAGTGCGAAATCAACCGGCGTCGAAATTGAGACTGTCATTCGTCCGGATGAGAATTTCACGATCAATGGCGGTTTGACCTACACGGACGCAAGATATCCGAGCGACTGTGCTGGTACACAAACCTCTCCTAATGTTCTGAGCCTGTGCGGCAACTCGCTGACCAATGCTCCGAAATGGGTGGGTATCATGGGGGCAACCTATGATCGCGACCTTGGTGATAGCCTGAAGTTCTTCGTCAATGGCCAGCTTCGGATCGAAAGTGATCGCCGGACATCGACGCAGGCGATTGTTGTTCCTAATGCTGCAGCCATTACAGCAGCTGGCAGCGTGCAGGCGGCTGTTGACGCAGCGGCCCTCAATCCGTTCGATGTTCAGGATGGCACGATCAAAATCAACATGCGCGCTGGTATCGGTGATATCGATGACGCATGGGGTATTGAAGCGTGGGTCACCAACCTGACCAATGAAGTGACCCGCGGTGTTACGTTTAACACGGTGCTGCGTTCAGGTTCACGTTCGACCTTCATTCAGGAACCACGCATGTACGGTTTGACCCTGCGCGGCAAATTCTAAGAATTAGACAGTTTGGGGGCATTTCGTCACCACAAGGAGGGGCCGGTTTTCCGGCCCCTTTTTTTGACCTCGGTTGATGCCGGTTGCGCAGTGCGATGATCGGTGCAAAAGTCCGGCTATGAATAGCTATAGTTTCCAAACGGTACCGGTTCTCCATTTTGGCGAGGGCTGTCTTTCAATGTTGGCTGATCAAGTCGCTGCGCTTGGCGGAACCCGTCCGCTGATTGTCACCGACAAGGGCATTATCGGCGCTGGTCTTATCGCTCCTGTAGAGCAAGCGCTGTCCGATGCTGGCTTGACAGCCCATATATTTGATGCGGTCATAGCCGACCCGCCTGAAGTCGTAGTCGAGCAGGCGATTGAAATGGCGAAGTTGGCAGGCGTCGATATTGTCATTGGTCTGGGCGGTGGTAGTTCACTGGACACCGCTAAAGTTGTAGCGGCGCTGGCAGTCGATAATGCGCAGGTGCTTTCGGACATTTATGGTGTGGGCCAACTGGTACGCAAAGGCTTACCGACGATATTAATCCCGACGACATCGGGCACGGGTTCTGAAGTGACCGCCATCTCTATCCTGACAACGGGTGAGACGACCAAGGCCGGCATCGTGTCGCCGCATCTGTTTGCCGACGCCGCCATACTCGACCCCACGCTAACACTTGGTCTGCCAGCCGCCGTGACCGCAGCTACGGGTATAGATGCGATGGTCCATGCGATAGAGGCTTATACGGGCCGTCATGCGAAAAATCCGGTGTCCGATATGCTTGCGATTGAGGCACTGAAACTGCTCACCGCCCATATTGAAACCGCTTGTTCGGACGGCGCCAACATGGTCGCACGCGAGGCCATGTTGCGCGGCTCTATGCTGGCGGGACAGGCTTTTGCGAACTCGCCGGTCGGTGCGATCCATGCGCTCGCCTATCCGCTCGGTGGGATTTATCATATCCCGCACGGTCTCTCCAACGCGCTCGTCATGCCGCATATCATGCAATTCAATCTGGAAGCAGCGGCCTCGCTCTATGCGGAATTGGCCGATGCACTAGATGTGCCAAAAGCGGGTCCGAATAGCGCGGAAGCCCGGGCGCAGGAATTGATCGACTATCTCGAAGGGTTGGCCGTGAAGGTGAACGCGCCCCGTCGCTTGCGTGAAGTCGGCATCGCTGAAGACGCAGTCGATGAGCTCGCTGAGGCCGCCATGTTGCAAACCAGATTGCTGATCAACAATCCCAAAGAATTGGACCTCGCCGATGCCAAGCGGATCTACGCCGATGCCTGGTAAAGAGCGTACCCCACCGCCCGTGTGGGATGATTATCGCGTTGGTTCATCCATCACCACTCGCTGGAATGACAATGATCCTTATGGGCATGTCAATAATGCGGTCTATTATTTCTGGTTTGATAGTGCGGTGAATCGCTATTTGATCGAACAAGGTGCGCTCGACATTGAAAAGAGCGATGTCATTGGACTGGTGGTCCAGACATCTTGCGAATATTTTGCACCGATCGCCTTTCCTGATCTGGTCGAGGCACGCATCCGCGTCGAGAAGCTCGGTCGGACCAGCGTGACCTATGGAGTCGGTTTGTTTCGCGGCGATGAGACGACCGCGTCGGCGGCGGGCAGTTTCACCCATGTCTATGTTGATCGGGAAAGCCGGAGACCGACCCCGCTGTCCGCGCCCTTGCGTTCTGCGCTGGAATTGATAACCCTTTAACTGAGCAGTTAAAGGATAAGGATCATGCGCCACGCCGCCGATACCGATGAACGCCAGCAATTCCGAGACATGACTCGGCGTTTTATCGAAACCGAGTTGCAGCCTTATGCTGATGAATGGGACGAAGCAGGAGAAATCCCGTGGGAGGTCCATCAAAAAGTCGGTGCGCTGGGCACCTGGGGATTTGGTGTCGCGGAGCAATATGGCGGTCTTGGCTTTGATGATATGTATATGCGCTGCATCTGGGGTGAAGAAGCCGCCCGCGCGCATAATGGCGGCACGTTGGCGGCGCTGGGTGGGCGCAGCATTTCCATCGGCCCGATAGAGAAACTCGCTTCTCAGGAGATCAAGGACCGCATTCTCAAAGACATTGTCCAGGGGCGTGTCGGCTCCAGTCTCGGTGTAACCGAACCGGATGGCGGCTCCGATGTGGCAAATATGAAAACGACGGCGCGGCAAGATGGTAATCACTGGATTATCAACGGGTCAAAAACCTTCATTACTGGCGGGATGACATCAGACTATTTTGTGGTCGGTGCGCGGACCGGCGGCGAGGGGCTGAATGGCATTTCGCTCTTTCTGGTCGAGAAGGATATGAAAGGATTCTCCCGTACCGCTCTCGACAAGAAAATGGGTTGGTGGGCCTCGGATCAGGCAACGCTCTATTTCGATGATGTACGTGTCCCCGCTGGCAATATGCTCGGCGACGAAGGGCGCGGTTTTATCCAGATCATGCACAATTTCAACTACGAACGGCTCGGCATGGTTGCTCAGTGTCTGGGGATGATGCGGGTCTTGCTGGAAGAGTCCATCACCTATGCGCAACAGCGTGAAACTTTCGGGAAACCGCTGAGCCAGCATCAGGTTATCCGTCACAAAATTGCCGAGATGTCAGCCCGGGTTGATGCGACTGAGGCTTGGGTCAATCAGATTTGTTTTCTGGCAGAAAATGATCGAATGCCGGTTGACCAGATATGCAAAGCCAAGTTTTTCAGCACCAAGAACCTGGAATATTGTGCTAGCGAAGCGATGCAAATCTGGGGCGGCGCTGGCTATTTACGGGGTAATGTCGTCGAACGTTTTTACCGCGAGGTGAAAGTCATGGCGATTGGCGGCGGATCAGAGGAAATTATGCGCGATCTGGCTGTGCGGCAAATGGGTCTTTAACACAGCTAGACTTTTTTGTTTGCCAGCCCGATAGCATTTCAATGTCTGTCCATTCCGATTCCCCGTCACAAGGCGCACCAATACTGCCCATTGGATCCGTGCTGACGGGCTTGGCCTTTTTTTGCCTGATGGACGTCACGATGAAAAGCCTCAGCATCTCGCTGGGCGCTTATAATGCGATATTGTGGCGGGTGCTGCTCGCGCTTGGTCTGGTCAGCATATTATATCTGGCGCGCCGCCCGAAAATGCCGGCTGGCCCAACGCTGAAAATCCATTTGCAGCGCGGAATCATAACAGTCTTCATGGCCTTCCTGTTTTTCTGGGCATTGATACATGTCCCAATTGCCGAAGCGGTGGCGCTTTCATTCATCGCGCCCATTATCGCGCTGTATCTGGCGGCTGTGTTTCTAGGGGAAACCATTCACCGCAATGCAATTTTCGCGTCTGTTCTTGGTCTTGCCGGTGTCGTCGTGATTGGCTGGGGCAAAATGAACGGCGACTATACCAATGAAGAACTGCTCGGTTTCGGGGCCGTCCTTTTATCGGCGCTGCTTTATGCCGCCAATCTGGTGATTCAACGCAGCCAGGCTTTGCTCGCAGACCCGATCGAGATCAGCTTTTTCCAGAATCTTGTCGTCGGGGTAAGCTATGGGCTGGTCGCGCCGTTTCTGGCTGTCGTACCGGATGTCCAATATGCGCCGGAGTTTCTTGCAGCGGCATTGCTATCGATCATTTCTGCGCTGTTCATCGCCTGGGGCTATGCGCGGGCTCAGGCACAGGTGCTGATCAATCTGGAATATAGCGCCTTTGTCTGGGCCGCAATTTTCGGTTGGGTTTTCTTTTCGGAACCTGTCAAGCTGCCGACGATATTGGGTACGGTCCTGATCGTTGCAGGATGTATATTGGCTACCCGTCGCGGGCGACCCGTTGCCCATGTTGAAACGACAGCAATCTGATGGTCCAGTGGCGCTAAAAATCAAGAACCGTGATGCGCGCCGCATGTGGCTGGACCGGCAGGGTTTGGCCCGTACGCCAACCGGTCCGCTCGACCTGCTGCAAATCATCACCGATCTCGGCTTTGTTCAACTTGATACGATCCGTAATGTCACGCGCGCGCATCACCATATCCTGTGGAGCCGCAACCAGAATTATCGCGAGCCGATGTTGAATAATTTGCTGGCCAACGAGCGAGCCGTTTTTGAACATTTCACCCATGATGCATCGGTGTTGCCAATGGAATTTTACCCGGTCTGGCAGCGCCAGTTTCGCCGTCTGGGAGAACGGGCGGGCAAGCATAAGGTGATGGCGGAAGAAGATATCGCCGCGATCAAGGCGCGGATAGCGGAAGAAGGACCTCTATCGACCCATGCCTTTGACACGAAGATCATCGGGAAAAAGGAGATGTGGGCGCGGCCGCCGCACAAAAGGGTGCTGGACCAGCTCTGGTATGCTGGGGAGCTTGCGACATCGCATCGCCAGAAATTCGTCAAATATTACGACCTTGCCGAGCGCGTGGTTCCCTCCGCCTACCGGGACATAGCCCATAGCGACGCTAATCAGATAGACTGGTTGTGCAAGGCAGCGCTGGACCGACTGGGCTTTGGTACCATGGGCGAGATACAAAGGTTCTGGGCGGCGCTCGATGCCCGGGAAGTCAGGGCATGGGCAGATACGGCTTCACATCATCTGGTTCCGGTCGAACTGGAAACCGTCGGCGGTGACTGGATCAGCATGGTCGCTCCGCCGGATATCGAGACATTGTTGTCCAGTCTTTCCCCGCCAACATCGCGGCTGCGCATATTAAGCCCTTTTGATCCGTCGGTGCGCGATCGTACCCGGCTTAGCCGGCTATTTGGTTTTGACTATCGTATCGAAATTTTCGTCCCCGCCGCCAAACGGCGCTGGGGCTATTATGTTTATCCGCTGCTGGAACGAGACCGGTTTGTTGGCCGTATCGAGTTAAAAGCAGACCGCAAAGCGGGCCTGTTGAAGGTCATTCAGATATGGTCTGAAAAGGGGATAAAATGGACCAATGATCGCGCTGGCAAGCTCGATGCCGAGTTGGCGCGGCTGGCGCGGTTGATCAATGCTGATCGTGTCGAATGGCATTGCGACCGGATAGGCCGCTAGAGCGGTCTTTTATTTTACGATACCGCTAAAGCGCAGCTCACCCGAAGCTCCGGAAGCAATTGCCTGATCGAAAGTCCAGCGAATATGGGTAACATCGCTTGGCTGTGCGGCGCGGGTAACGCTGGTGCTTGGGGCATCGTTACTTTCGCTGGCTGTGTCAGTTACCGTCAGTTCGGTTAATTTCCCAAAGTTTTGGCCACCGTCTACTGACACCAGGGCCCAATCCTCATTGACGCCTGTAAAGGTCACGGCTTTGTGAACCGGATTGTTGACAACGAACCCCGTCACCGCTGCGCCGCCGGTGTTGCGATATGTGTTTACAAAAACAAGCTTGTCGCCGGGAATTACCTTCACCTCGGTCGGCTTATACAATTTTGTTGATTCCTGTCCGGTTGCATCCGGTTCAGTCCGCTCCACCAGCACTGCGCTCTCAATTTTCACATTGGCGCGCGGATCAGCGCTCTGGATGGCAGCTTGCAACGGCGCTGCATGTGCCGTGGCGATACCGGCCATTAATATACCGACGACAAGAGCACCTTCAATCAATAAGGTCCGTATACTCGACATGATCTTACATCCCCACTTTGCTGCAGCCCGATACGCAGGCCCGCTCATATCCACCCGCCGAATATGGTAGAACTTGGTTAACAACCGGTTAAAATAAACCATCGAGACACGCTGAGTGGATGAGCAATCAACAGCTCATACCAACCCGTTCATGCAATCATTTTCGCAGATTGTCTGGCTAATTGATTGGCTTGCCGGAAATTTCAGCTATTTTATTAGCTTCCTTTGAACCGAACGGCTAAAGCACCGGCTATGGGCCTGACCGCGTATCGTTACTGCCTTTTCATGTTGCTGGTTGGTTGTATGCTGGTGGCCTTGTCACCGGTCGTATCATCACCGGCATTTGCACAAAAAGCTGAAACCGAAGGCCAGGGTGATGGGTTGGTCAGCCGTAGCGATACCGATACTTCAAGCGACCTGGAGCCATTGGACCCTGATAAGCCGCTGGCCGAATTGCCTGACTTTGGCGTCGAATGGCCGGAACTTGACGCCCCGACACCCGGAAGCCCCGCACCGGAAGAACCGGCTGTGGACACGGCCCGTGATGTGGAGATGGATCGCCGCCTTGCCGAAGAAGAAATTTCTGAAATTGAAGATCAAGATATCAGGGCCGAGGCGGAAGCCGAGTTGGAACAGGGTATCGCGGCGAGTTTTCAGCCTGGCGATAGTTTGGCAGAGCGCCGTTACGAGTTAGAATTCAACGGATTGCCCGATAATCTGAGCACGATGTTCAACCAGCGCTTTCAAGCGCTTTCTGCCTTGGAGGAATATCGGGGCGATGAAGCAAATTTTGCTCAGATCAAGCGGCGTGCGGAAACAGATCGCGAACTGGTTGAGCGGTTGCTGCGTATCGAAGGCTATTATGATGCAATTGTTCGCAACAGCTTCGCGGCGGGACGAGGCACTGACATAGATGTAACAATTGCTGTCACGGCTGGCCCGCAATATCAACTCGATGCGATCACGCTGAACGGTCTGGAGCAAGCGGGAGGCAGTGATGCAGAAAAATTCCGCAATGCTTTCGGGCTGCAATCGGATGACATCATCAATAGCGACCGGATCATGGAAGCACGGGCCAGGCTGGACGAGGAAATGGCTGAAAACGGATATGCCTTTGCCGAAACAGCCGAGCCGGAACTGACCGTCGACCATGCGGAGCGTAACGGTGATCTTGATATCGTCGTTACGCCTGGTAAAAAATATGTTTTCGGTTCGATCCTGATGAACGATACCGAGCTGTTTAGCGCCGATCATGCCGAATTGATCGCGCGGTTTGATGCAGGCGATCTCTACCAACAATCAGAAGTGCAGGATCTTAGGCGTGCCTTGATTGCCACCGGACTGGTATCGACGGTCACACTTGAACCTGTGGCCGCAGGTGATGAGGAGGGCGTCGTGGACATCGCAGCCAGCGTCACGGCGGCACCGCTGCGCACAATATCGGGGGCAATCGGCTATGGGACGGGGGAAGGACTGCGGTCGGAAGTTAGCTGGGAGCATCGAAACTTATTCCCGCCGGAAGGACTGATCCGGCTGACCGGCGTCCTGGCGACACAGGAACAATCGGGTAGCATAACCTATCGGCGTAATAATTTCCGCCGCCGGGACAATGTTCTTAACGGTCAGGTCGCGCTTAGCAATGTTGACAACTCAGCCTTCGAAGCCCGCACATTCTCTGTCTCGGCCAGTCTGGAGCGGCAAAGCAATCTCATTTTTCAAAAGAAATGGAACTGGTCAGCAGGGATTGAACTGCTCGCATCGCAGGAACGCGATATTGATGGCAATATCCAGACAACATCGCGGGACACGTTCTTTATCGGCTCGCTACCCCTAACTTTGGCTTATGATGGCAGTGACAATCTGCTGGATCCGACCAGCGGTTTTCGCCTGAGCGCGCGATTGGCACCAGAGGCTTCATTGCAGTCAGGCAGCTTCTTTTATGCCCGCAGCCAGATTGATGGCAGTGCCTATTATCCTGTATCGGATAAAATTGTTCTGGCCGGACGGGCAAGATTGGGCTCGATTGTCGGTGCCGGCAGCAACCGGATTGCTCCATCGCGCCGTCTCTATTCTGGTGGTGGCGGTTCGGTGCGCGGTTTCGGTTTTCAGCGGATCGGTCCGCGCGACGTGAATAACGATCCTTCCGGTGGTCGCTCCCTGGTCGAATTTTCACTGGAAGCGCGCGTGCGTGTAGATGCATTTGGCGGCAATTTTGGCGTTGTGCCCTTTATAGATGCTGGCAATGTCTATACGAACTCGCTGCCCGATTTTACTGGGCTGCGTTTCGGTACCGGGCTGGGCCTGCGTTACTATAGCGACTTTGGGCCCATCAGGGTGGATGTCGGCACGCCAATTAATCCGCAGGAAGGAGATTCCCGGATCGCCGTCTATGTATCGCTGGGACAGGCATTCTGATGGACAGTGAAGAGCACATCCTGGATGTTGAGGTAGCCAAACCTCGCCGCAGGGTGCGTCGCACCGTCTGGGGCGTATTGGGATCGATTTTGCTGTTCGGTATCATCGTTCTGGCTGGTGCCGCTTATTGGTTGGACAGCGATAGCGGCCACACTTTCATCATCGACAAGGTCGAGGCACTGGAGCCCGAAGACGGCCTGCGCATAGGTATTGGCGCTATTGAAGGGTCGGTTTACGGACAGATGGAGGTCGTCGACCTTGAGCTATCGGATCCCCAGGGTGTGTTTTTCCAGGCCGGCCGCGTCGGGGTCGACTGGAATCCGCTGGCATGGATCTTCAACGAGCTGAACGTTTCCAATGCGGTGGTTACCAAAGCGCGTCTGGACCGTCTGCCACAGCTCATTGATACACAGGAAGATGGCCCGCTGCTGCCTGGTTTCGACATCTACCTGGGTGCTTTTCGGGCGGATAATCTGGCTGTCGGTAAAGCCATTACCGGCGAAGAACAGCGCGCTGATTTGGCCGGCGCCGTTGATATCCGGTCTGGCCGCGCGATGATCACTCTCGATGCCGCGACGACGCGCAGCGGCGACAAGATAAACTTGATTCTCAATGCGGAGCCAGAGCGCGAGAAACTTGACCTGAATGCCGAGATAACGGCTCCGGCCGGTGGCGCGATTGCCAGCTATCTTGGGTTTCAACAGGATTATGCGATCACGCTTGCTGGTGATGGTGACTGGACGAAATGGGATGGCACTCTTTCGGTAGCCAGTGCTGACCAGCAGCTTGCTGACATGACGCTGGAAGCTCGCGACGGACTGTTCGGCTATGATGGTAGTGTCGCGTCGTCCTTGCTGCCGCCTGGATTGGGGCAAAGATTGGCTGCACCGCAGCTGGCGATCAATGGCAATGCGTCGATCGAGGACCGGCTTGTCATGATGGATTTGATGGCGCGTTCCAATGCCGCAACCGTGACCGCAGTGGGAGGCATTGATCTCGCTCGCAACGCTCTGGATGCGCTGCGGGTCGAAATTGATGTGGGCAACCCCGGGGCGTTAGTTGCGAATATGAAAGCGCAGGATCTGGAGTTGAAAGCGCTGCTCAATGGCAAATTTTCGGAGCTGCGCTACCAATATCTGCTGACCGCACCGCAGCTGGCATTTGGCAAAACGCTGCTGAGTAATGTCAATGCATCGGGCGAGGGGCAGCGCGATGCCAGCGGTTTTGATGTACCAGTTGAATTGGCAGTCGGCTCACTAATCGGCAATGGTGACCTCCTGAAACAGCTTTTGTCAGGGTTTAATGGCAAGGCCTTTTTGCGGCTGGAGAATGGACGGCTCTATGCTGACAATGCGGTCATCACTACAGATACCGCACGAGGCACGGCTGATATCGAGGTCCCGTTGGCGACCGGCAAATATCAAATTGCAATAGATGCACAGGCGCCAGGATTTGCTGTGCAAGGCGTTGGTGTAGCAGATATCATAGCGACAGTTGTGTTGGAGCCCGGTGCAGGCGGCCTTGCGCTGAACGGCGATGTCACAGCCAATTTGCAGCGGTTCGACAATGTCTTCCTGCGCGAATTGGGCGGCGGCCTGCCGGTGGTGAAAACGGGTCTGGCGATCGGCGATGACAAGAAACTACGCTTCACTGATCTTGATATTCAAGCACCCAAGCTTGGTTTCAAGGGCCGCGGGGTGCAGCAGACCGCTGCCATATTCGAGTTTACCGGCAGCGGCACGCATGACCAATATGGTCGCTTTGATCTTGACCTTGAAGGACCGTTGGCCCGGCCGCAGATTGGGGTTTTGCTGGATAGTCCTTTGCCTGCCGCAGGCCTTTCTGCGGTGCAGGTCAATCTCGATCCGGCGGACAATGGATTTACCTTCACAGCTACAGGTGGATCTACGCTGGGTTCTTTTGATGGCAATGGAGCGATCATTACCCTGCCGGGACAAGATACGCTTGTCCGTGTTGAACGACTGAAAGTATCTGACACAATGGCAACCGGTACTATAAGGCCCACCGCGTCAGGTCTCGCCGGCAATCTGGCGATTAGCGGGGGCGGTGTGAACGGGAATGTCCTGTTTGAACCTAGTGCCAATCGCCAACTTATCCAGGCCAAACTGACCGCCAAAAATGCCCGCTTCGATGGTGAGCCGCCGATATTCATCCGCACAGGCGCGCTGGATGCCGATGTCGTTCTGGTCGAGGGTCGATCAGACATAATCGCAACCGTGCGGGCACAAGGAATTAGTCAGGGCGATCTGATGGTGGGCCGGATCGCGGGGAATGCAAAACTGACAAACGGGACAGGTAACGCCACCTTCTCAGTTGCGGGTACGCGTGGCAGCACGTTCAATTTTCAGGCGAAGGCCGATATCACCCCGGACCGGTATGTGATGACGGGTCAAGGTCTGTTTGAAGGACGGGTTCTGAAGCTTCGCCGTCCACTTGAACTGCGCCGTGTCAGTGGTGGTTGGGCTGCTTCGCCGACAATATTGACCTATGGCCGGGGTTCGGCCCGTTTCTCGGGAATCTGGGCCAGTGACTCATCCCGGCTGGATCTGACTCTTTCCAAAATGCCGCTATCGCTTGTGGATATTGTCAATGATGATCTGGAGTTGGGCGGAGAGGCCAATGGCACTGTCAAACTGACGCAGACCGGCTCGCAAATGCCCGTCGGTGATGCCAAGCTGACGATCAACGGCCTGACCCGTTCAGGACTTATTCTGACTTCCACCCCGGTAGATCTGGGTCTCAATGTCGCGGTGTCCGCACGAAATGCAGCGGCACGGGGGATTATTAAATCGCAGGCCAAGACGATCGGCCGGTTTCAGGGCCGGATAACAGGCTTTGGCGAAGGCAATTGGAAAGAGGAATTGCTGCGCAGTCCGTTGTTTGCGCAGGCGCGTTTTAACGGCGCGGCTGATGCGCTCTGGCGACTAACCGGGGTAGAGACATTTGATCTGACGGGTCCAGTTGCCATGAGCGCTGATGTTGGCGGCACACTTGCCAATCCGGAAATTCGCGGGACCGTTAACACCACCAATGCACGGCTGGAAAGCGGACTGACCGGAACTGTGATTTCCGGTATTACAGCAAAAGGGCGGTTTGACGGGTCACGGCTGGTCCTGCCCAATATAACGGGCACTACCAGGGGCGGCGGATCGGTAAGCGGCAGCGGCAATTTCAACTTCGCGGTCGCGCCGGATGAAGGCATTGGTATCATGCTTGACCTCACCGCCCAACAAGCGCGCTTGATAGCGCGGGATGATTTTGCCGCAACGGTAACTGGTCCAATTCAAATTCGCAGTTCTGCCGAAGGCGGCCTGATATCTGGTGATGTAACCCTCAACCGCAGCTTCTTCCAATTTGGGAATGCCAGCGAAACAGCAGCCTTGCCGCAAATCAAAGTCCGCGAGATTAATCGCCGAGCCGATGAGCGCCCCCGGGTGGTTAGCAGCCGTCCCTGGCGGTTTGCGCTCAACGCCAACGCGCCCAATCGGCTGCAGGTTGAGGGATTGGGCCTGGACAGCGAATGGCGCGCCAATTTTAAAGTATCCGGCCCTGTCGACAATTTTGCGATGACTGGCAGCGCGAACCTTATTCGCGGGAACTATACTTTTGCTGGTCGCCGTTTTCAGCTCGAACGCGGCCGCATTCGTTTTGTTGGGGATCAGCCACCCAATCCGGTGCTGGATATTGAAGCAGAGGCGGATCTGACCGGCCTTAATGCCACAATCAATGTTACCGGCACCGGCAATCGCCCCGAAATCGCCTTTAACAGCATACCCGCTCTGCCGCAGGATGAACTGCTATCTCGCGTCCTGTTTGGTGCCTCGATATCTGACCTGTCCGCACCAGAGGCTGTACAACTGGCCGCTGCCGTTGCTTCTCTCAATAGCGGCGGCGGGCTCGACCCTATAAACCAGCTGCGCAAGGCTGTCGGCCTCGACCGCCTACGCATATTGCCGGCAGATGTCACCACCGGTCAAAGCACTTCCATCGCGGCGGGGAAATACATTACCCGGCGGGCCTATGTCGAGCTGATAACCGATGGTCAGGGCTATAGTGCGACGCGGCTGGAATTTCAGATCACCCGTTGGCTGTCGATATTGTCCAGCATCTCAACATTGGGACGACAGAGCGCGAATATTCAGATATCCAGGGATTATTGAGAAAGCTTATAATCGCATGCAAATCATCAGAGAACTGGGCCCGCTGCGGAACGCCTTGCAGAATATCCGGCAGGAAAAATCAACATTGGGTTTGGTTCCGACGATGGGTGCCTTGCACCCGGGTCATATGAAGCTCGTTGAGACTGCAACGGCTCAATGCGATGTTGTTGTGGCCTCTATTTTTGTCAATCCGACGCAATTCGGCGAGGGCGAAGATCTGGATGCTTATCCACGGCAGGAAGCAGCCGATGCCGCTCTTTTGGAAGCGGCGGGTGTGGAGCTGGTTTGGGCACCGACAGTGGATCAGGTTTATCCCGATGGCTTTGCCACCAATGTGAGCGTAAGCGGAGTGAGTTCTGGCCTGTGCGGCGGATCACGGCCCGGTCATTTTGACGGCGTCGCGACAGTGGTTGCAAAACTGTTCAATCAGGTTCGGCCCGATGCAGCCTTTTTTGGCGAGAAGGACTACCAGCAACTGGCTGTCATCAGGCGGATGGCACGCGATCTTGATTTTACGCATGATATTGTCGGTGTGCCAACGGTTCGCGATCCCGATGGCTTGGCTCTGTCTTCTCGCAACGCTTATTTGACGGCCGGGCAGCGCAGCCAGGCGGCAGCTTTGCCCGACGCCATGCGGGCCGCTGCGGAGGCGATCAAAGGAGGCGGCGATATTGCCACTATCATAAGTGAAGCAGAGGCGAAAATACTGTCATCCGGCTTCCATCAAGTGGATTATTTTGAGCTTAGAAATGCCGATACGCTTGAAAATATGACGGTTTTTGACAATCCGGCCCGTTTATTGGCAGCGGCGCATATCGGCAGTACCAGATTGATTGATAATATCGCTGTAACTTAGGACTAGCGCGGGATGCGTTAACCTTGCAAATTTGTGTAAAATATCGGTTTTATGGCGTTTTTGAACTCTGCCGGACAAGTTTCTGCAGGTTCCGTTAACCATTCTTTTAAGAAATTGCTGTGAAAGTCCACCTGTCGCCAAATGAGGCGCAATAGGAACAGGGACTTGAAGACTATGGGCAACAGCATGAAAAGCGCAGCCTTTTTGATAGAAAGCCGGCTCGCAGAAGCGGCACGGGGCAGCAGCAATGCATATTTTGATCTCGGTGTAATCTATTCCACCGGTTCGGAAGGTGTGGACGTCGATCTGATCGAAGCGCATAAATGGTTTAATCTGGCATCACTATCCGGCCACGATGAAAGCAAAGTCTGCCGGGCAGAAATTTCACTCGAGATGACCGCTCGCGAAATTGCCGAAGCACAGCGCGAAGCGCGCAGCTGGTTACAAGAAACCTCGCGCCGCGCCGCTTAAAGCGCCTAACCGGATTTCTTGAACGGACCCATTTCGGCGAGAAATTCAATATCGGCGGCAACCGCCCGCCGTTCTCGGTCCAGATAATCGGCTATGGCCGACCGGAAACCGGGATCAACAATATAATGCGCTGACCATGTCGGCACGGGTTGATAGCCGCGCGCCAGTTTATGACTGCCTTGCGCTCCTGCCTCGACATATTTCAAGCCCCGCGATATGGCTGCATCGATGGCCTGATAATAGCAAATCTCGAAATGCAGAAACGGCACATCACGACTACAGCCCCAATAGCGGCCGTATAGAGTCTCTTCACCAACCACATTCAGAGCGCCTGCAATCGGGATTCCATCTTGAAGCGCCAGAATCAGCAGCAGCTTTTCTCCCATTTTCTGGTGCAGAAGATCAAATGCGGCACGGGTCAGATAGGGTGTTCCCCATTTGCGTGCGCCAGTATCCTGATAAAACTGCCAGAAATAGTCCCAATGTTCATCGGTGATATCATCGCCGGAAACATGGATG
This sequence comes from uncultured Sphingomonadaceae bacterium, assembly GCA_947493955.1. Lineage (GTDB taxonomy): Bacteria > Pseudomonadota > Alphaproteobacteria > Sphingomonadales > Sphingomonadaceae > Parasphingorhabdus. Next base: position 457,495 of record CANLSQ010000002.1, on the reverse strand, counting down.
ATTTCTGCGGCTTCCTGCGCCTTCCGGCGTTCTTTTTTTATCGCCTTGCGTTTGCGCGATGACAAGGCCGCGAGAAAATCGTAAAAGTCGGCATAATCATCATTGCGCCAGTGAAACTGGCTGTCCGCGCGGATCATCCATCCGGCTTCGCGGAAAAAATCGAGCTGGTTTTCGGCTACAAAAGTCGCGTGAACCGACGAGATGCCATTATTGGCTGCCAACTGCTGCGCAGCGCGCAACAACGGCACGGCCATGGTTTCGTCTTTCAGCAGCAGGCGCGGTCCGGGCACAGGTGAGAAGGGGGCAGCAATCTGGATTTTCGGATAATATTGCCCGCCAGCATTTTCAAAGGCATGGGCCCATTGCTGATCAAAAATATACTCGCCCTGGCTATGGGACTTTAAATAGCTGGGCAGGCAGGCCGCTATCTTTCCCGTTTCATCCTCGATGATGATGGGAAGTGATTTCCAACCAGTCCCGGGTCCGACGCTGCCCGATTCCTCCATCGCCGAAAGGAAGGCATGGGATATGAAAGGATTAGCCGTACCCGCGCAGGCATCCCATTGATCCGCCGACAAGCCAGCAATATCGTCCGCCACGCGGGCGATAATTCCGGTTGGATCGTCGGTTGGTGGAGGAGGAGACTCTGACATGTGACGGGAATGGTATCAGCTCTGCGGCATCTCATAAACCGGTTCATCTGCATGGATCGCTGCGATTTTCTCCTGCTGCGCTGTTCGGACGGTCCATGTTACGACTGGCAGGCCTCTCGCGCGATTTGATGCAGCAAAGGATGATGGAAAATCACGCACATCATAAGCCAGGAAATCGGGCTTTGCCGTCCATAGACTCTGATGCCGTGCAACCCGTCCTTTCAGGTTCTTGCTGCCCTCTTCGGTCACGACCAGTCCGCGCACGATATGCGCCGCATTTTTGCGAAACCAGGCGGATACCAGAGGGTTGAATGACATAATCGCCGCCTTGCCCGTATAGCCTTCCAGCGCTCGTCGTACCGAAAGGCATAGCGGACCGACCCGCATATCGTTGGACTTGATCTCGATCAGTATCGGCACTTGCCCGGCGACTTGCGCAAGGGTAGCGCGAAGGCGCGGGATTTTTCCGTGGCCGTCTTTCAGGTCTATCGCGTCGATGTCGCTGGCACGCAGATTTGCCAGCTTGCCCTTTTCTCCTGTCAAGCGATCCAGCTCAAAATCGTGAAAAACGAAGGCAGTGCCGTCTTCGGCGGCCTGCACATCACATTCAATGCCATGGCCCTGTCTTATAGCGGCATCAAAGGCCGCCGGACTATTCTCCAAAACACCATTCCCGTGCAACCCGCGATGGGCATAAGGCTGGCCTTTCAGAAACGCGACCCGAGCCGGTTCGGGCGCTGGTGCGAGCAACGCATCAAGCCGGCTTGAGAGCGACAATAGCATCCACCTCTACCGCAACACCAAGTGGAAGCGCGGCAACACCGACCGCGCTGCGTGCATGTTGCCCGGCAGCGCCAAAAATGATCTCCATCATGTCAGAGCAGCCATTGGCGACTTTCGGATGATCGGTATAGTCAGCCGTGCTGTTCACGAAGACGCCGAGTTTTACGATTCTATCAACGCGGTCCAGTGATCCGGCCGCCTGCTTGATCTGTGCCGCAATCATCAGGGCACAGGCTTTGGCCGCCTGCTGCCCTTCTTCAAGGGTCATGCCATCGCCCAACCGGCCGGTAATCAGCTTGCCATCGGTCATTGATACCTGGCCGCTAATGTGTAGGAGACCGTTGACTTCCACGGCCGGGACATAGGATGCGACAGGCGCGGCGGCCTTAGGAAGCTCTATGCCTTTGTCGTTCAACGCTTTTTCAATATTGTTTGTCATGGCACCAAATCAATCATGTCTTGGCAAACTGGTCAAGCTCTTCCGGCGGCAAATCTATGGTTGGCGCGGCTTTTCCAGATTCAAATTTGTCAATGATCCAGTCAAGCGCATCAGACCAAAGGTCAATGCGGTCATGAGCGGCGGGATTGGTCTTGATATGCTTGGCCAATATCGGTTCACCGACCATTTGCAATCGCCAAACGTCAGGCGCATATTTGGCGACGCTTCCATGTTGATGTCCCAGATCATCGACAAATACGGTCACACTGGGATTATGATCGGCGACAATTTTCGCCAGCGGTTCACCCTTGCCGCCCTGATTGCAATAGACGGGAAAATCAATCCCGACCGCGCGCAACTGGGCTGCACGGGCATCCCTGCGATCATCGAGAAGATTCGTCAGGATCACGACATCGGCGGTTTCGGATAACCTGTTTATGGCCTCGACAGCGCCATCTATCGCACCCTGCCGATGCATTTCACCGTCGAAAAATTCCTTGAGCATTGGCCAAACAGCATCCTGCGGGACCAATGTGCCATCATGCTTGTGGCGCAGCGCGTCAACAAAACTGCCGGATTCCAGGTCGAAATGAATATGTTTGTCGGCATCCAGCCATTCGCGAAACGGCACGACCATATGCAGCAATACTTCGTCGCAGTCGCTTATCAGAAGCGGCTTCTGGCTCATGTAAGATCTCCGGGATTATTTAGATATTGGGCTGCGGCGGCCAGTTTTTCCGGTGGAACGCCGATGGATTCCGCGCAGGCAACCAGATCGGGTTCATGATTGGCAAGAAATCCCAAAAGCGAGGAAAGCATCGCCGGGTCTTCCAAGCCAGAGCGCAGCTCTCTCGGGTCCAGGCCGGTTAGAGCGAGCAAGCGCTGTGCACGATCTTCGTCCTGCAAGACCCAGCCGAGGGCTTGTAGCGCCAATATTTCGGTTTCTGCAGAGATATTGCTATTTGTTTCCATTTCGGCTTTCGCCTAAAGGGTTAACTGGGCGTTTGGAAGGGGCAAGTCGCACCGTGGCAAAAAGAGTTCTGGTCGTAGAAGATAATGAGCTGAACCTGAAACTGTTCTGCGACCTGCTGCGTGCGCACGGTTTTGTTGTCGAACCGGTGAAAGATGGCCGCGAAGTGCTCGATAAGGCGCGCAGTTTCGTGCCCAATCTGGTGATCATGGATATCCAGCTGCCGCACGTCAGCGGCCTGGACCTGATCGAGCAGATCAAGAAGGACGGACAGCTCAAAGTCATACCGATCATGGCGGTCACTGCCTACGCGGGCAAGGGTGATGAAGACCGGATTTTGACTGCCGGAGCAGAGGCCTATGTTTCAAAGCCCATATCAGTGGCGAAATTTATCGAATCGGTACAGGGCGTCCTGCAACGATAATCGCGATTCAGTTTTTCAAATTTTCAGCAAAAAAGCTTATTTGATTTTCGCTTCTTTGAATTCGACATGCTTGCGCACAACCGGATCATATTTGCGCTGCACCATTTTTTCGGTGAGATTGCGCGGGTTTTTACGGGTTACGTAGAAAAAGCCGGTATCCGCCGTGCTGACGAGTTTGATTTTTACATTGGCTGGTTTCGCCATGGCGCATTCCTTAAAAGCAATTTTCTGAAGGTGCGATTTGCCCAAAAAAGCTGGTGCAATCCGCAGCAATTGAGCGCGCTAATGCTGAAACCCGCGATGATTGTCAAGAAAAAGCATAGGAACGGCCCGTCTGAAACAGTCCCGGCACCGTTTACTGGCCATTAACCATATTTTTGCATGGTGCACCGGTAAATGAGGCAATCCTATGGATCATGATCAAAATCTACTCGTTCAGGCAGAAATGCTAGCTTTGCTGGAGGGCATGCCATCTTCTCTGGTGGAAAAGCACCCGGTGCAGTTTCTGATGCATCTGGATCAAATCCGGCAAAAAGCGGCGCAGCATCATTTGACCGCCTTACATGATCTTAGCTGTACGTTTGAATCAGCACTGCAACAGGCGCTGCAAAGCGGTAAAGGGGTCATTGTCGCCGAGTCATATCTGGGTGCCATGCGGGATGCGTTGAAATGCGGACCACTGAACAAGGCTGTGGTGGAAACGTTGATGGCCAATGTAGCGTTGCGGTTGGGCGGACAGCCCTAACGGCCAGTCTGTGGATGCATTCCTGACATCTTTGTTCGCGCTGCTTGTGGCGGAAATTGGTGATCGGCCGCAGATTTTATGTGCGGCGCTTGCCATTCGCTATGGGCGTGTCACTCCGATAATCTGGGGGTTAGGACTGGCAACACTACTCAATTGTCTGATTTCCGCACTTGGCGGTTCTGTGGTGAATGAGTGGATTAGCGAAGAGCCGCTGCGGCTTTTCTACGCTCTTTCTTTACTGCTTGCAGGCATTGGTATGCTGATCTGGCGGCGACCAGTTGATCTGCTCGAAAAATGGACTCTGGGGCCGTTCTGGACATCATTTCTGGGTCTTTTCATTCTGCAATTTGGCGACAAGGGTCAATTCATACTGGCAGCGACAGCCGCGCGTACCGATGCCTGGGTCTTTGCGGCCGCCGGTGGATGGATTGGCGTTATGCTCGCCTGTGTTCCAGCCTTGATATTTCAGGAAAAACTAGCGCAGATGTTACCGGTTCGAGCCATCCGCTATACGGGTGGTTCCATATTTCTGGTAATCGGTTCGATCATGGCGCTCAGCGCTTGGGGGATATTCTAAAAAGCGAAATATCCGATAAAAAATTCTCTATATATCGATAAATACGATCATATAAAGCCAAGCTTTGCGTTGGCCATGTCAGATATAAATGCCTATTTTACTCTCCATAAAGTCCAAGAATGATGGAGAACCGAAATGACAACTGGTGACAATGCAAGAAAAGCACTGGCCGAATCCCTTAATACAGTGCTGGCAAACAGTTTTGCCCTATATTTGAAAACTAAAAACTTCCACTGGCACGTGTCCGGACCGCATTTTCGCGACTATCATCTGATGTTTGATGATCAGGCCGCGCAGATCCTAGCAACGACGGACGCAATTGCCGAGCGTGTCCGGAAAAATGGCCAGCGGACGCTGACATCCATTGGTGATATTGCCAAAAGGCAGGATATTGCAGATAATGACGCTGGCAAAGTTTCTGCTGAGGATATGCTGAAGGAGCTACGTCAGGACAATCTGGCGCTGGTGGAAAATCTGCGAACGGCGAAAGAGCTGGCTGGCGAGGCTGGCGACAATGCAACAGACGGCATTATCGACGACTGGACCGATCAGGCTGAAGAGCGGGCGTGGTTTCTACTTGAAAGCGCACAGAGCGCCTGATTTCCGATTGGTAAATCGTTATGGAAGGGCCGGTGGAGGAAATGCTCCATCGGCCTTTTTATCGATGGCTGCCTGTCAGACAAAAAAATAGCGGACTTTCGCCCGCTAGATTTTCTCATTCCAACCTGTGGTCAGGTTGTAACGACTATTTGGAAACCAGATTAACTGCTGCGGTTTTGCCGCGACGGTCCACTTCCAGTTCAAACTCCAACTTGTCGCCTTCTTCCAAGCCGCTCATGCCAGCGCGTTCGACGGCCGAAATATGGACAAATGCATCTGGCTGGCCATCATCACGCTGGATGAATCCAAAGCCTTTCATGCTGTTGAAAAATTTGACGGTGCCACTTGCTTTCTCGCCGGTCAGCTCACGCTGGGGTGGCCCACCGCGATCTTCGCGGGCGACAGGTTCCGGAGCCTCAATCAGGTCACCTTCAATCTGAATATCAGATGCGGATACTTTGCCGCCGCGATCAACCAGAGAGAAACGCAAGCCTTGTCCCTCCGCGAGGCCTTTAAGGCCAGCGCGCTCAACCTGACTAATATGCACAAATACGTCGTCACCGCCGGTATCCTGAACAATGAAGCCAAAGCCTTTCTGGGCATTGAAGAATTTTACCTTGCCCGTGCTTTCGCCCACAACCTGATCAGGCATTCCGCCTCCGTGGCCGCCGCCATGGCCACCACCGCGCTGTCCGCCGCTATAACCTGTATCCGGCCGCGTATATCTTTCTACTGGAGGGCCGCTATCACCTTGATACCCATCAAAATTCTCATCGCCAAAGCTATCACGCTTGTCCCGGCCTCTGCCACGCCGGTTTCTGTCAAAACCCATTCTTGAATCGTCTTTCACTTCGTCCGATAAATCAAATCCAATGTCGTAGCGGACGATAGCCCGAGCATTTTCCTACGCGAATCCCGATACCGCGCGGCGTAACCATATAGAAAAACCAAAGCTTATGCGAATAAAAATCCGCATAAGGTTAATTTCGGTTGAATCATATAAGAGTCAAATTCGATCGTTTAAAAGAGCCAGGTCTTTGGATCGGCAATAGGTTCCTGTTTCTGGGCTTTTAAAAGCGCTAAAATGGACCGTACCAAAACCCAGATCGCCAAAGCAATCAGGATAGGAATACCTATCAACACGATCGACAGGACAATCCCGATAACACTGCCAATCAGGCCGATTACAAAGGTCATGATGTGAAACTGCAAATGGCTCTCTTCCCAAGTGCCGGCCACTTCGTCTTTCCAGATAAAGGCCAGAACCACGCCGACAATGCCGGTCACGCCAACAAAGAAACTGGCAATGTAGAGCAACGACACAATTGTCGCTTTGTTCATGTCAAAACCGCCTGATGCTGGCTCCGGTGTTTGGTCTGTCATCTCGATCTTCCCCTCTTTAACGCTTCAAATTCTGAACTTTAACAGCAATCTAATTCTTGCTGTTTAGCCTGTGGTGCGGCACATACTATAGCTATGAGTATTATTTTTAAAAGATTTTCCGGTCCAACAGTGCGGAGCGAAGCGTAATGGCAGTATTTTTCCATGAAGAAGATCTGCCTCAAGGTGTTTTGGCAGATGGACCAGTGGCCGTGGATACGGAAACCATGGGTTTGCAAACATTGCGGGATCGTCTGTGCCTGCTCCAGATTTCGGACGGCAACGGAGACGAGCATCTCGTCCGATTTGGTCCCGGCAGTGACTTTGCGGCGCCGAATTTGAAACAGATATTGGCTGATCCTGCCCGGACGAAGCTTTATCATTTTGCGCGTTTTGATCTGGCTGCCATCGAATATTATATGGGCGTCATGGCAGAGCCGGTTTTTTGCACAAAAATCGCGTCACGACTGATCCGCACATATACTGATCGCCATGGTCTGAAGGAGCTGGTCCGTGAGCTATTGGGTCAGGATATTTCCAAACAGCAGCAGTCCAGCGATTGGGGTGGGCCGGAGCTGAGCGATGCACAGCGGGATTATGCAGCATCCGATGTCCGTTTCCTGCACCGGTTGAAAGAGGAGCTGGAAGTTCGTCTGGAACGGGAAGGACGCACCGCGATGGCGCAGGCCTGTTTCGACTTTTTGCCGCATCGGGCGCGGCTTGATATTGCCGGCTGGCCGGAAACCGATATTTTTTCCCATGCCTAGAACATCATACGGTTCAGCAATGATAAATTTCAACAGGTGCTCTGCGTTTACAGATAGATGACTGCCAAGACCGAACATATCAAAAACAAGCGTCAGCAATTTGCCTCCCCTGGGGGTAGCCATGACCGTAACATCAGGCTTCTGCGGGTGATATTGCCGCTCGGCGTCGGCGCCTTGGGCGCGGTATTGGCATTGGCACCTTTTACGACCGGCGGTGAGCTCAGCTTTGTGCTTGATAAAGATAGTGTCGATGTTGCCAAAGAACGGATGCGGGTAACCGAAGCACTCTACCGCGGCGAAGATAGTCAGGGCCGCCCATTTTCGATCAAGGCGGGATCCGCAGTCCAGAAAAGTTCACAAGAAGCGGTGGTGGAGTTAAATGATCTATCGGCGCGCATATTGTTAAGCGACGGGCCGGCCCAAATTCGCGCCGGTGCCGGCCGCTATAATATGGACCGGGAGGATGTCACGGTGCCTGGCACTGTTCAGGTGGAAAGCGCCGGCGGATACCGATTGACCACCAATAACGTAACGGTGGACCTGCAAAGCCGGTTATTGAAAAGTGACGCGCCGGTGGAAGGCCGCACGAACCTGGGCACCTTTCGGGCTGATAGCCTGAAAGCTGACATGACCAAACGAACAGTTACACTGGATGGCAACGCAAAGTTGCGTATCGTCCAAAACGGACTAAGAGGGCGATAGATGATAAAACGTTCTTTTCTTGCAGCCTCTTTGGGGGCGTTGGCAGCCACCGCTGGTGTACTGACATTGGCTGGCCCTGCCCCTGCTCAGGTTTTTGGCGGGCATAACAGCAATGCGCCAGTGAATTTCGATGCCGGACGAATAGAGGTGCAGGATCGGGCTGACCGTGTCGTTCTGTCTGGCGCCGTGCGCGTTGAGCAGGCTGGCCTTGTCCTGAATTCGGCCCGGATGACTGTGGCTTATCGCAATAACAGCGGCATTGAGGTTGACCGGATTGATGCTTCTGGCGGGGTGACGATCCGCAAAGGGGGTGACACCGCTAGCGGAAACGTTGCGATTTATGACCTGAACCGTCGTCTGATAACATTGGTTGGCGGTGTGACGCTGACACAGGGGAGCAATAGATTGTCTGGTGGCCGGGTCATTATTGATCTGGCGTCAGGCCGTTCGACCATAGATGGCCGTGCCGCCGGTGGCTCCACTCCGGGCACCCGAGGATCTGATGGCCGTGTCTCGGGCACATTCACGGTGCCTCAGCGTACCGACTAAATTTCTCCAATTCGGCGATAATATTAATTTTTGGACCAAGTCCTGCGGTGTTTTATAGGCAGATTGGTGATAAAACATGGCTCTTTCGCGCCAAAAAGAACCATTTTCGATCAATCATGCATAAAGCTTGCCAATTTCGAGTGAATTGGGCCATGTTGTTAACCATTATACAATCTAATCAGGTTCAAACAGGACCTGAACCGAAGGACCAAAATGAACGACGCGACCATTATTGAAACGCCAGCCGTGGCCGACACCGGTTCCGCAATGGCGAGCGACGCCATGGAACATGGCTTGGCCGTTGTGTCTATTGCCAAGAGCTATGACAAACGCTCGGTCCTGTCAGATGTGTCGCTTTCGGTAGGACGCGGCGAAGTCGTAGGCCTGCTTGGCCCTAATGGTGCGGGTAAGACGACCTGTTTCTATTCCGTCATGGGGCTGGTGCGTCCTGATGCGGGCCGGATCATGCTGGATGGCGAAGATATCACCCCGCTTCCCATGTATCGCCGGGCCATATTGGGACTGGGATATTTGCCTCAAGAGACATCGATTTTCCGGGGGATGACAGTGGAGCAGAATATTCTGGCCGTACTCGAAATGGTCGAGAATGACAAAGCGGTCCGGGCAGAAGCTCTTGACCGCTTGCTCGACGAATTTGGCCTCACAAAATTGCGTAATTCGCCCGCCATGGCACTGTCTGGCGGTGAGCGCCGCCGATGTGAAATTGCCCGGGCTTTGGCGGCCGACCCCTCCATCATTTTGTTGGATGAGCCATTTGCGGGCATTGATCCGATTTCGATTTCCGATATTCGCGATCTCGTGGTGCAATTGAAAAATCGCGGCATCGGTGTGCTGATCACCGATCATAATGTCCGCGAGACCCTCGATATCGTGGACCGGGCATGTATCATCTATGATGGTCAGGTCCTGTTTGCGGGCAGCCCGGACGCGCTGGTCAAAGATGAAAATGTGCGGCGGCTGTACCTTGGCGAGGGCTTTGCGCTGTGATTAAGTCGAGGCCGATATAATGGCATTGGGGCCGCGTCTTGATTTAAGGCAGAGCCAGTCACTGGTGATGACGCCGCAATTGCAGCAGGCGATCAAGCTGCTGGCATTATCCAATCTCGAGCTGGAAAATTATATTGCCGAAGAGATTGAGAAAAATCCTTTGCTGGACACCGGCGAGCTGAGCGCTGAAGCCAGAGGGGATGAAGGCGGCGACAGTGCAGCAGACCTCTCTCCGGAGCCCGGCACACAAGGCAGTGACGAGATATTGTCTTCTGGTCCCGCCGAAGCGGAATCGACGCTCGACATGGCGGGAGATGCAGATCAGTTTTCAAACAATAGCCTCAGCGAAAGCGATGGCGCTCTGGACGGCGGTCTGGGATTAAATGGCCCCTCTTCGTCGGGCAGCGGTGCTGTGGGCGGTGAGGCGCCGGACTTTGAAAATATGCTGGTGGCCGAAACAACGCTGGCGGAGCATCTGATGGAGCAGGCGGGCGCGATATTGTCGGGCAAGGACCTGTTCATTGCCCAGCATCTGATCGATCAGATCGACGAATGCGGCTATCTGCAGGCGGATCTGCTCGAATTTGCGCACCGGCTGGGCGTGCAGCTCGATGATGTGAAGCGCATATTGGTCGAGGTCCAGAGCCTGGAACCGGTTGGTGTTGGTGCGCGGGATCTGGCGGAATGCCTGGCGCTGCAGGCCAAGGAAGCGGATCGTTATGATCCTGCGATGGCGCGGCTGATCGACAATCTTGATCTGCTGGCCAAAGGGGCCTTGCCACAACTGAAACGCATGTGCGGCGTGGATGATGAAGATCTGATGGATATGATATCGGAAATCCGCGCCTATGACCCCAAGCCCGGTTGCAAGATTGGCGGCGGGGATGTGCAGGCGGTTGTACCGGATATTTTCATTGCGGAACGCGGAGGCAAATGGCTGATCGAAGTGAATAGCGCGACACTGCCCAAGGTACTGGTAAACCGCACTTACTTTACCGAGTTGAAAGACGGGGCACAGGACAAGGCGTCCAAGGAATGGCTCAATGACTGCCTTGCCGATGCCAGTTGGCTGGTGAAAGCATTGGATCAGCGGCAGCGGACGATCATCAAGGTTGCTACCGAAATTGTGAAACAGCAGGAAAATTTCTTCCGCCAAGGGGTGGAGCATTTACGACCGCTCACGCTGAAAAATGTGGCTGACAAAATCGAGATGCATGAATCGACCGTTAGCCGGGTGACGTCGAACAAATATCTCTCCTGTTCCCGCGGCACGTTTGAGCTGAAATATTTCTTCACCAGCGGCATTCAGTCCTCGACCGGAGGAGAGGCGGCGTCGGCCGAAGCGGTGAAGAGCCATATCAAAGCGCTGATAGACAATGAGGATCCGAAGAAGATCCTGTCGGACGACAAACTGGTCGCTCTGCTCAAAGAGAAAGGCTTTGATATCGCCCGGCGTACGGTGGCCAAATATCGCGAAGCGCTGGGTCTTGGTAGTTCGGTGCAACGCCGCAGGCAAAAGGCGCTTGAGGGTAAGGCGGCCTAGCCTGCCCCAATCTCCTTCCGTAACACAATAAATTCCAGCTCCTGCGTCTTCGGCAGACCATAGCGTGGATCATCAAGCGGGAAGGGGCGCCGCTCACCGGTCTGGCTATATCCCCGCCGCTCATAATAGGCGATCAGGTCGGCGCGCTGGAGGATAACGGTCATTTCTATCGCCTGCGCCTGCCAGTGCTCAGCAACATATTGTTCCGACGCGTCGAGCAATTTTTTACCCAGTCCACCCGCTTGGCGGTCAGGGTCAACCGTCAGCAGGCCTAGATAGGCAACGCCCTTTTTGACGCGCATCAGTTGAACACAACCGGCAATGTCTTCGCCATCCATGGCGAGCAAAATGACCTGGTCTGTGTCTGCAATAATTTCCCGCAGAGCCTCTAAATCGGTTCTCTGACCGCCCAGCAAATCCGCTTCGTGGGTCCAACCGCGCTTGGCGCTGTCACCGCGATAGGCACTTTCCACCAACCCATGCAAGGCAGGTAGATCCTGCGCATTTGCTGTGCGCATATTCATGCCTTGCACCGTCATCGTTCAGCTCCCATCTGCCAGCCGCACACCTTCGGCCTCGATCTGATCATCACCGATCAGCAGCCCGGTGACGATGACCTGCTTTTCCACTTCATCAATCGGCGTGCGGAGCAATTCCAGGCGATAGCGCTGACCATCATCGGATTGCAGAACAAAGCCTGAGCCATCACGGACCAACAGCCCGGCATATTCGCTGTCTTTAGGAACGTCTTTCATCAGGCGTCTGCGAGTAATGCTTCGCTCAATTGCCACAACCGTTCGGCTGCATCATCGTCACAGGCATGCCGCGCAACACAGGCAAAGGGGGGCGAATTTTCGTCCATCAACTGGGCGACATCGCAATCCTCACAGTAAAGCCCGTGCTTGTCATTCAGCAGCGGTGATGTTGCGGCCCACAGGCTGGTGGTGCAGCCTTGTGCCGGTGTTTTGAAACCCGCCTTCGCCAGTTCCGATGGTTCGCCATCTTTATCCAGCCAACCCAATTCAATCTGCTCCTCCACCGGCAAATGGCGTTGCAGCGGTGTAAAAATGCCGCCCGGATGGACCGAAAAGGCTCTCCCGCCAAAACCTGCCATCCGCCGGCTGAGTGCATTAGCGAACAGGGCATTGGCGCTCTTGGACTGCGCATAAGATACCCATTTATTATATTCGCTATTTTCAAACTGGATATCGTCCCACAAAATGCCATTGCGTTTATGCGCGATGGACGACAACGCCACAACGCGCGGCGCATCGACTTTTTCTAGCAGGGGCATCAAGCCTTTGGTCAGCGCAAAATGGCCCATATGATTGACGCCAAACTGGCTTTCCCAACCCGGACCGACCCGTTCAAGCGGACAAGCCATGATGCCGGCATTGTTGATCAGCAGGTCCAGCTGGTTCAGGCTTCCACACATGGCATCGGCAAATTTCCGCACCGAAGCAATGTCCGACAGGTCCATGGTGGCAGAAGAAACATTACCTTCCACGCCCGACAGATTGTCCGCCGCCTTGGCTTCATCACGCACGGGTACAATCACTTTGGCACCCTTGGATGCCAGCGCCCTTGTGGTTTCCAGACCAATGCCGGAATAGCCGCCGGTGACAATCGCGATCCTGCCGGTCAGGTCAATGTCAGCCAGCAAGTCTTGCGGTTCGCTCTTCGCCGGAAAGCTGGAACCGAGTGGTTTCTGATCTGCTGCTGCCATATGGAAATATCCTTCTATTCGGGTTTATGCCCCACTATCTCTGACACAGGCATATAATCATAGCCCAAATCTTCGGCCACGGCGCGATAGGTGACATGGCCGTTCCATACGTTCAACCCCTCGGCCAGATGGATATCATCGCGCAAGGCCGCCTCCCAGCCCTTGTTCGCAATGGCGAGGGCGTGGGGCAGGGTGACGTTGTTCAGCGCATAAGTAGATGTCCGCGATACCGCGCCCGGCATATTGGCCACACAATAATGCACGACATCATCGACCACATAGGTCGGGTCCTGATGGGTCGTCGCTTTGGACGTTTCAAAACAGCCGCCCTGATCAATCGCGACGTCCGCGAGTACCGAACCGGGCCGCATGGTCGATAGCATGTCGCGGGTCACCAGCTTGGGCGCTTCCGCACCGGGGATAAGCACCGCGCCGATTACCAAATCCGCCTCGGCGACACATTCGGCCAGATTGGCTTTGTTGGAAAAGCGCGTTTTGGCACGCGCTTCAAAATAATTACCCAAGGTTTCCAGCACTTCGGGATTGCGGTCGAGGATTGTTACGTCCGCGCCCAGACCAGCGGCCATTTGCGCCGCATTAAAGCCAACCACGCCGCCGCCAATGACGGTAACCTTGCCCGGCGAAACACCCGGCACGCCGCCGAGCAATATGCCGCGGCCGCCATGGGCTTTTTCCAAAGCCGTCGCGCCCGCCTGGATCGACATGCGTCCCGCGACCTGACTCATGGGTTTCAAGAGTGGCAGACCGCCCGAACCCGTAACGGTTTCATAGGCGATGCAGGTCGCTTTCGATTTTACCAGATCAGCGGTCTGTTCCGGGTCGGGTGCGAGGTGGAGATAGGTAAACAAAATCTGCCCTTCGCGCAGCATCGCCCGTTCGGGCGCCTGCGGTTCCTTCACCTTTACCACCATATCGCATTGCTCAAAAATATCGGATGCCTTGGCGGCGATTGTGGCGCCAGCAGCTTCATATTCGGCATCGTCCGCGCCAATGCCGAGGCCGGCGCCGGTCTCAACCAGCACATCATGACCATGGGCGGATAATTCTCGCACCGATTCAGGGGTCAGGCCGACCCGATATTCATGATTTTTGACTTCTTTGGGTGTTCCAACGCGCATGATCGAGTCTCCTAAATATGTTCAGCCGATAATAGCGCAAACCGGGTAAGAATAATTTCGAAATAGTTGTTTCAAAATCCGATATGATGAAATATAATTTCGGAAAATCACAAGAACATCGGAAAAAATTCAATGGATCGACTCGATATCGCATTGTTGGAACATATGCAGCAGGATAGTCAGGTTCCGCTGACCAGCCTGTCTGAAAAAGTCGGTCTGTCGCCATCTGCCTGTCATCGCCGGATCAAGGCGTTGGAAAAAGATGGAGCGATTAAACGCTATGTTGCGGAGTTGGATAACCGCAAAATCGGATTGCAACTGGATGTATTCATAGAGATTCGTCTGACGGCACAAACCGAAATATCTTTTTCGGCCTTTGAAACTGCGGTTCACCAGATTGACGAAATATTGGAATGCCATCTTATGTCTGGCGACGCCGATTACCGTCTGCGGGTCGCGGCGCGGGACGTTGCCGACTATGATGATATTCATCGTAATTGTCTGGCGCGCTTGCCCGGCGTTGCTGCAATGCATAGTGCTTTTGCGATCCGTGCGATCAAGAAATGGTCGGGCTATCCGGTGGAGCGTTTACTGGGTTAAAGCGGCTTCATACGTCGAATTGGCACCGGAACTGTGCAAATATTGCCATAGCCGCCATGGGCTTCAATATATTGCAGCAGCGACGGGCTATAGCTGGCGAGATATTCATAGCGCGGCTGTTCGGACACCGGCAACTCGCTAGCCAGCTGAACTGATGTGATCTTTATATGCTCGGATTTGTCGGCATAGAACCCGCCCGCTGCGGTGCCGAGCGGCAGGTTGGTGACATGTTCCAGCCCGTCAATCACCCGCCCGACCATGCCAAAAGTCATGTCGAGGCTGCGTGCTGCTTCACCAGTGACGATGGATATTTCTGCACCGGTCCCAGCATCCGGTGGATCATAGTGCGCGGGTGACAAGGCGCCGCGACAAGTCAGCGGAAAGGCTTTGCCATCCTTGGTACCAATCGGCCAGCCAGCACCAAAGCCGACTTTGCTGCCATAGCTTTCATAGATCATTTTCATCAGCGGCCGGATTTCCGTGCCCTGATATTGGTTGCTATAGGCGACCGCGGCGTCCAGCGCCGCCATATCGGTTTCACGCTTGGCTCCCAGAGCGGCGTTGAAATAGTCGCTCTCCGGTACGGTTTCCAGATTCTTGGGAACCTGTTTATTGTCAGGATTGCCGCCAAATTGGGTTACGAAATCCTTGGCGACGCGATAGATTTTCGTCCCGTCCCACCAGCGCTGGGCCGCGAATTTGCGAACATTGCGGACATGCGCGCCGGACATTTCGGCCGGAATCAGCTGGATGACGGTTTGCCGCTTATTGCCCTCGGCATCGTCGGGCAGGGTGAAGATCATCAAGTCACTGACCGGAATGGGTAACCAGTGATCAGCGGGCGCGGCGTTGAGAATCTCTTCGGGCGTGGGCTCAGGCTGGGTCTCCTCTTCCTGCGCACGGGCAGGAGCGGCCATCAGCGCCGATCCAGTCATCAGGGCGGCGAGCAGGAGATATATGGATTTTGTGGAGCGAAAAGGCGGCATTTCAAGAGGTTCCTTTTTCAAAGTTCACACAATTCACAGGGTGTTTTTTTGCCGGACAGCAGATTGTTCCTTGGCATCGCGGATGCCGAGGGCGGGCTGCCCACCAACACGACCGAACCTGTCTGCCGGACCAAAGTTCACACAAATCACACCCCCATCATTGTCTGCTGGTAACAGGCAGTGTGAAGTGAGGGATGCAGAATTCGACATAGCCGGAAATTATCGTTTTCGCCGGCAGTAGGAAAGGCAAAATTCACACTTCTTTGCTGGCGCGGCTTAATCCGCCTTCACCCGCCGCACCGGCACCGGAATATTGCAGATATCCGCACCGCCAGCCGGTTTGATAAAAAACGGATCGCGGCGATTCGCGCGGGCATCCGAATATTGCGCAAAGGCTTTGCTGTCCGTGTCGAGATATTGGAACCGGGGTTGCTCAGCATCGGGAAGGGCGGTGCCGAGGCGGATCGACCGGATCGGCACGCGTTTCTTGGGATCGGCATAAAAGCCGAGCTGCCCCTTGCCACGCGGCAGGCTCGAGAGATGTTCGATGCCTTCGATAATCCGTCCGACCACCGCAATATTGCGATCGAGATGGCGCGGCGCATGACCGATCACGGTATAGAGTTCGGCGCCTGTGCCGGTGTCGGGAGAGAGGTTACGGCCTACGCCGACCGCGCCGTAGCAGTGGATGGGCCAAAAACCGGTTGGGACGGTGTCCTTAGTCCTCACACCCTCAATGTTGTCTGGGATTTTATGAATCACGGTCTCCCGAGCACTCTCCTTTTGAACAGCGCTTTGGGAAGCTTGTGTTCCATAGTTGATGCCGACGGCAATTGGCCATCCTGCTTGGAAGCCCGCCGTACTTGCATAGCTGTCACTTCGATGACCTGACATTGGGATATCAGACTTGTCCGGAAAAGCAGGCAACCATCTGTTGATAGCATAATTACTCTCCGGCACCTCAACCAAACCTTCCGGTAAAGCCTTCTGCTCTGTTTCCCCCGATTCCGGATTGTCGTATCCCGCATCGCCCCATTGCACGACATAATTGTCCTGCACGCGGTTGATGCTGGTACCGTCCCAGAATTTGGCTGCGGCCAACTTGCGGATATTGCCGATCCAGCCTTGCGAGAAAGGCGGCGGCATCAGCTGGATGACCACGCGGCGCGCCTCCCTTTTAGAATTGGGACCCTTGGCATCGGGTGCCAGATCCATGACCAGCAAATCGCTCGCCGCAATGGCTTTCCAGTCGCTCGCCGGGGCCGCGTCCACTATCGCATTGGGGCTGGGATAATCCTTTTTTTCAGTCTCTTGCGCTGAAACAGGCGAAAGTGCGAGTAGCGCGGCTAGGGGTGTAATCAGGATGTTTTTTCTCATCTGGACACCCTAACCATCATCAAGGTCTTGCGAAAGAGCGTTTCGCGCACTAGGGGAAGCGGCGCTATCAGAGTTTCGACCATCCAAATGATTCTGATAAGCATTGCGGAGTCGTGGCAGAGTGGTCGATCGCGCACGCTTGGAAAGCGTGTATAGGGTTAAACCTATCGAGGGTTCGAATCCCTCCGACTCCGCCATTTTTTCTCTTACCTCATTGATTTATATAGATAATTAATTGGGAAGCGATTTTGTCCCCACATTCGTCCCCACAGTTGGCGGCGGCTTTAGCTTGAATTGTCGCGAACTGAGCCTTTGGTCTATACTTCGTTTACCGTCCGCTTTGCGCCCCAGTCCAAGACATACCCACCCGAGATCTTGGGTCCCGAAGGGGGCATTCTCCGAAGTCATTCCGGCCAAGGAGAATGAATGTGGCTTATTTACAATTCGACCCAGCTGCGCAGAACCGCTCAGCCGCCTTGGCCGAGTGACAATCTCTCATGGCTTGAAAAACGTTGAGAGTAGGACGCTTCACGTCTCGCGGAGACGAGTTCGCGATATACTGATAGTATTATTGCCAGTCTTTCTCTCCGGACTGATACTCCGCCAGCAAAGCTTGGAAATTTTCAACTTCTGATCTGGCTTCAGACAGGCGGCCTCGGTGCAACAGGTAAGAGCCGATACCGGCGACCGCCCACGCCCCACCGATAAGCACAGCTTCGAATTCCGATCTCAGCCCCCAGAAAGCCAAGCCGAAAGCCATCAGCGCGAACAGCAGGAAGAAGCCAGAGACCCAGCGCGCGAATTGCAGCAATCGTAACATTCCTCGGGCGTTGCGCAATCCACGCTCCAACAGCGATTGGCCGGACGCCATATAATCTGTGTCCAGGACACGCTGGCGCATCTGTAGCTCGATGAATTGAAAGGGCGTCGCCACCAGAAACGCGAGTGCACCCAACGCAACCAAAGCGTCTTGTGTGGTCCACGCGAACCAGGCAAAGGCCGCGCCCCCGAGCATGAACATGACCACTGATAGACGCGCCTTCGTGATCGAACGCCGCATGTCATTCTCACGCTGTTCCATACCTAGGCGAACGGAATCAAGATCGACCTCGCGCTTTTTCCAATCGGCCTTCAAACTGTCGAGGAAGTCGTCATTGTTCATCGAGCAATTCCTTTAACTTTGCCTTGGCCCGGTTGACCCGGACGCCGACATTTGATGGGCTGATCTCCAGCGTTTCCGCGATCTCAGCATAGGTCATTTCTTCCAGCAACAATGTCATCACCATGCGATAGGGCAGAGGCAATCTGCGCACTGCTCGCTCCAGACGCGTCACACGCTCTGACGAGATTATCTCAACCTCGGGATGCTCGCTCTCTTCCTGCGCCAGGCTTGCCTCGCCATCGACCTGCTTCTGTCGGACTTGCCGGGCCACATGTGTCGCAGCGCGATTGTGCGCAATCCGAAAGATATAGGGCGCCAACCGCTCTTTCTCCTGCAACGCCGGAAGCGCGCGGTGGATGGCGATCAGGATTTCTTGCAGCAAATCCTCTTGCAACGCGCGGTCCGCTTCATGCGCAGAAGCGACCCGCCCGAGGCTCTTTCCATAGTCTTCGATAATCTGATCAATGGTGAACATTATATTGTTTAGTCTCGCCCGATGGCCGCTCTATTACAAAATCTTTTCTTGAAATTCTCCGTAATAATTCCAGCGCCTTAGGTGACTGAATGGGCATCTGAAACAAATGGAGAATGTCCTATGCGAACCAGTATCACGGCCCTATTGCTAGCAGCTTCCGCCATGTTTGGCACGGCAGCGCAAGCATCAGAGGCCCAACGCGACATCTATTACGGCGTCACGTTGATCGATCCCGAGAATGAAACACGTCAGCCAGACAGCTATATCGCCATTGAAGACGGCAAGATCGTCGCAATTGGTCAGGGTCTGCCCGCAGATATATCGGGTTTCAATCTCCACGATCATAGCCAGCAATTCGCACTACCCGGTTTGATCGATACCCATGCGCACATGACATGGGGCCCATTGAACTTCGAAGTGAACGACGGCGTGCCCAAGATGATCATCGAAAAACGCTCCGACATCACGGCCTTCAATGCCCGCCAGTTGCTTTCGTTCGGTATCACGACTGTGCGCAACCCAGCCGGTGATACAAAAGCGAACCAGGCTTATTCCCGCATGCGTGATGCTGGCGAATTGGTCGGACCAGAAGCGTTCCATGCAGGCGAAGTGATCGATATGAATCCGCTCGAAGTCGATGGCCCGATTGTGAAGCCCAATGCCGATGTAAGCGTCAGCGATATTGTTCGGCGCCAGAGCGATGACGGGGCAACCTTCATCAAGCTCTACACCGGCCTGACAGAGCGGGAGCTGGCTGAAGGTATCAAGGCTGCTGACGCATTGGGGCTCGAGACGATCGCGCACCTGGGCGACGTCAGCTGGACTACAGCGGCCAATTTGGGCGTCGATGCACTCGTGCATATGATGCCGGTCAGCCCCGACCTTCTACCTGCCGACGCACGCGAGGAATTCTTGGCCAAGCGGCGGCCCGGCAGTTTCGAGTTCTTCGAATGGTACGAGGTCGCCGATTTCGATGCGCAGCCGATGCAAGAGATGATTGAAACGCTCGCTGAAAAGCAAGTCTATGCCGAGGCGACCCTTGCCGCATTCAAGCCCGCCTTCTTCGGCAACAAGGCGGAAATCGTGGATAGCGGCATGCAATATGCGCATCCGGATTCACTCAATAACTGGCGGACACTTTTCCGGTTCGATCTGGGCTGGCAGGCCAGTGATTATGATCGCGCGCAGGCGGTCTGGCCCAGGCTGCTGGAGCTGACCAAACGGATGTATGAGGCCGGCATTCCGATGACCATCGGAACCGATCTCGCCAATCCTTATGTCGCCCCCGGCATCAGCATGTCGCAGGAGATGATACTCCACCGTGAAGCGGGAATTCCGGCGTGGGCCATCTTGCGTATGGCGACCATTGAAGGCGCCCGATTGCTGAAGATCGACACCCGAACCGGCCGCCTCGCAATCGGACATGAGGCCGACATCCTCTTCGTCGGTGCAGACCCGGTACAGGATTTCGCAAACCTCCAACACGTTCGCGCCGTCCTCAGCGACGGCACGCTTTTCGACCCCACTACAATCCGTAACATCAATGGAGATATCAAATGAACCTACAAAAAATTCGTCCCACCACACTGCTCATCATCGCAGTTGCTCTCTTGGCTCTGATATGGGCCGCAGTGATCGGCTCCATTCTGATCTGGCAGCCAGAAATGACGAAGAAAGTGGCACTGTTTGCCATTGCCGCTGTCGCCACGGAAGTCGTGCTTTATTTTGGCGCTGCAGTCTTTGGCATCACCGTGTTCAGAAAGTTGAGCTTTTTCGGCAAGAAGTAGAGGAAGAGCGATCCATTCGGGCCGTCCTGGGTTTTTCCGGGGCGGCCTTTCATTGCGCGAGTTCAAGAGCTTCCTGCATGGGCCTCGCAGGCTTTCTCAGAAAATTGCCTACCTCACAAAAGATATGATCGGACAGGGCGCTCGCCGCGCTTTTGTCCATATCGACACGAGGATTCCTTCCCTCGTTTCGCCCGGTCGTTATCCATAACCGGGTCTAGGCCAGGTTATGCTTCCAGAGCTACCGGCTAGAAATATTTCAGCCAGCCAATGTCCCACCTTCGGCGCTTCAGGCGCGAAAACCACGCCGTCGGAAAATAGAGGAAGATAGTCAGCACGGCCGATAGCGCCCAAAGCCACTCCACGCCGGAGAAGCCAAAATACTCACCCTGGTTTGGACCAAAAACCGCTAGTGCTGGCTTATCCCAGCACCGCATGATTGCGCTTACCATCGGAGGTAATCGTAACCTTCTCGCCAATCAGATCCCTGTCTTCCGGCGGATTGTCCAGCAGGCCGATGCAGGGCACGCCATTTGCATCCTGCAACCACAAGGTCGCGGCTCCGGCGACACCTTTTACATAGGGTAGCGCATAGCTTTTGATCACGCCATCACCTGACGCGAAATGATCGGGCTTTGTCCCTTCATCGGGTGGGAGGGCATTGGGCGTCGCGATCCGGTCGGGTGACCATCCGCCTGCCAATGGCTGTGCCGCATAAATGCCGACGGATTCCTTGTTGATCGCGCCGCCATTGGCAGAGATCATGCCGGGCTTGCTGCCATCCTTCCGCAGCGCCTGCACCAGAGCGACAATGGCATGGGTGCTGTAACTATTGCCGGGTCCGCCAAAGAAGCTCAGCCCGCCGGTCAGCGTGTAACTGGACAAAGGCCGGTCCGGTTGGTTCAGCGCTTCCATCACCAGTGACACCGCGACCGGGAAACAGCTGTATATATCAATAGGGCCGATATCGCTCGCCTGCCGCTCGGCAAGGTCGAGCGCCTTACTCACCGCCCATTCGACGGCAGGAGATCGCGACAGGTCCATTTGCTGGCTGATGATCGGAACGCTGGCATCGGCGCCGCTGTGCAGGTAGATCATCTTGTCTTCGGATATGCCGAGATCTTCCGCATGACCTGCAGTCGTCATGACGACGGCTCCGCCCAGAGCGACCGCATCCTGTGCCACCATCCAGCGGCGATAGGGATCATTGAGCTGATAGTTGCCGTCGCCATCCTGCAGCAATTTTTCTGCGCTCCAGTCCTTTGCAAATTGCGCATGTTCACGCGTGGATGCAACCGAGGAAAAGGCAGACCAAAGCTCGGCCATGTCTGCTGCGTAGCTGGCCCGGTCCATATCGAGGCGGCTGCGGCGCGCGTTTTCCAGCAGGCCATAAGCCATCGGCATGGAGATAATCCCGTGGCGGAATTCATACATGGTGAGGACCGGAAATTCGGTGCGCTTGTCGATATAGTCGCGATCCGAAGGCTGGTTCCAATCCATTGCATGGCCAGCCTTCTTGGCGCGCTTCACCGTGCCGATGGATTCCGAACCGCACAGAAGAGTTGCCTTGATTTTCCCTTCGTGTAGCTGGACCGCCAGCTCGTTCAAATGTTTTTGCGGACTTTGACCGCCGACATCGCCATAAATCAGCTGCGCCGGATTAAGACCAGCCGCCTGCGCAATCGCATCGGGGAAATTGTCCGGCGAGCCATAGTCATGCCCAACGCCGCTGTCATAGAACAGACGGGTGGCAAGCAGGCAATCAATTGACGCGCCAAGATTTTCCGCAGCGCCGCTATCGGCCAGCGCGGCTTTTGCCGCGGCCGAAGCCAGGTCCACCGGCGAGGGCCATTCCAGTCCCAATGCCTGCTTCAGGGATTGCCCGCTGGCTTCCCCCACACCAATAAGAACAGGTGCTTGGCGGTCCGAAATTGTCATGCGTGAAAGTCCCTCAAAATAAACAGTTCATCGATCGATTAAAACTGATAACAGACACGCATATTCATGCACCTAATAATTTGAGGATAAGTTGATGAGCGGATGGCCGGAACTGCAATGGGATGTCGAACCAACCGGGCCGCTAAAGGGCCTGAAGATACTGGACATGTCCACTGTCGTTCTGGGGCCTTTTGCGACCCTGAATTTTGCCGACATGGGCGCGGAAGTCATCAAGGTGGAAAATGACAGCGGCAAGTTTCCGGGCGACATGATGCGCCATGCCGGTGACAGTCCAACCGGCGATCTCGGGCCGATTTTCACGTCGCTCAACCGCAACAAGAAATCGATCACACTCAATGCTAAGGAAGAAGCCGACAAGGCGGTGATCGTAGAACTGCTCAAACATGCCGATGTGTTTTTCCATAATGTTCGGCTCGCCGGAATGGAGCGGCTGGGGCTGGATTATGAGTCGGTCAAGGCAATCAACCCGGGCATTGTTTATGTTCATTGCGCGGGCTTTGGCCAAGGCGGTGAATATTCCCACCGGCAGGCTTATGATGACTTGATCCAATGTTCCTCCGGCTTTGCGTCGCTGTTTGAAAAGCGCGGCGATAGCGGACGGCCGCTTTATATGCCGTCGCTGGTCGCGGACAAAACCATCGGGCTATTCGCCGTCAACGCGACGCTGGCGGCCATGTATCACAAGGAAAAAACCGGCGAGGGCCAGTTTGTTCAGGTACCGATGTTCGAAGCCTTTACCTGGTTCAATATGGTCGAGAATCTATGGGGTGAAACCTTCATTCCCGGCAATGGCCGCCTCGCCTACACGCGTTCGATTAATCCCAATCGCAAGCCTTATCCGACCAAGGACGGTTATATCGGCCTCGTTCCTTATAGCGACGGGCAATGGGAAACCTTTTTCGAGCTGGGCGGCAAGCCAGGAGTGTTTGAAGAACCGCGCTTTGCCACCTATTCCGAACGCACCAAGAATATTACCGCGCTCTATGCGTTGATCGAGGAAATTGCCTCGACCAAGACAACGGATGAATGGCTGGAACTGCTCGACGAGCATAATATTCCCGCGATGCGCTATAACCAGATGGCCGATGTGCTTGAAGATCCGCATCTCCAGCAAGTCGGTTTCTGGACCGAGCGTGAAGGCGAGAAGATCGGCAAATATCGCTCGATCAAACATCCTGTCCACTATTCTGCCAGCCCCGCCAATATCTATGCCGATCCGCCGACACTGGGCGCGGACAATGATGAAATCCGCGACGCGGTCGGGCTACCCAAAACGGAGGATGCATCATGAGCGACGCAGCACCCGTTCACGTAATGGCCAATTTCACCGTCCATGATCCGGCCAAATATCGCGTCTATGAAAAAGGCTTTTTCCCGATTCTGAAAAAACATGGCGGGACGTTCATTACCTTTGATGACGACAGCACTACCTTTGAAGGCAGCGCACCGCCCGAGGGTCGCGTAGTCCTGTTCAAATTTCCCAGCGCGGAGGCAGCGACGGCCTGGTATAATGATCCCGACTATCAGGCTTTGTCAGAGCATCGCCGGGCCGGGACAGAGCTTAAATTCCTGACGATGCTGCACCCTATTCTGGGGCGCTGAGTTCAATCAGCCAATGCCTTTTTGATCTGGCGAATATATTTCGCAGCGGACCGGTAATGGCTGGGTCCGGTTGACTCCGCCCAGCGGCCTAGCGGGTACTTGCCCTGCCAGTCATATTTACGTGGGCCATATAGCTGTTTATCGTCACGCTCATCGATGAATTTGGCTAGCCGGGCATGCGCTTCGAACAGCTTGGCTTTGGCTTCGTCCCAGGATTGATCTGCGGTTTCCTGCCGGACTTTGGCGTTATATTCTTTGAGCTGGTTCCACTTGTATCCTTTGGCCGGGACATGAACAGGCCGACCAGCCAGGCCATCTGCATACCAGCCAAAGAAAAGGTCATTCCAGTGGACCCGATGTGCGATAGTGTCTTTGATTGTGATATCATCCTCTGGATGCGGGGTCAGGGCGAGCTTTTCGTCGATGTCCCCGATCAGCTTTTCCAGCTTGGCATATTCTTTCGTCATCACTGTGACTAGCTCCTCCTTGCTATGTGCAACCATCTTCATTCTCCTATGGCTTTCTGGCCGTAGGTTGACGATAGCTGGCTTGGACAAACAATGATTTGACCCGTGTCAAACGCAGCAAAAAAAACCGGAGCAATTTCTTGCCCCGGGCTTTTTTAGTCCAATCTGATCGACAGGATCAGCTGGAATAGTACATGTCAAATTCGACAGGCGCTGGCGTGGTTTCCAGACGGCTGACTTCTTCCCATTTCAATTCGGCATAAGCGTCGATCTGATCCTTGGTGAAAACGTCGCCTTTGAGCAGGAATTCGTGATCCGCTTCCAATGCTTCCAGCGCTTCGCGTAGCGAGCCACAAACGGTTGGCACTTCAGCCAGTTCTGCTGGTGGCAAGTCATAGAGGTTTTTGTCCATCGCGTCGCCAGGGTGGATTTTGTTTTCGATACCATCGAGGCCAGCCATCAGCAGAGCGGAAGCCGACAGATACGGGTTGGCCAGTGCATCCGGGAAACGGAATTCAACGCGCTTGGCCTTGTCGCCTGCGCCATATGGAATACGGCAAGAGGCAGAACGGTTGCGGCTGGAATAAGCCAGCAGCACCGGTGCCTCAAAGCCTGGAACCAGACGCTTGTAGCTGTTGGTCGTGGCATTGGTGAAAGCGTTACATGCCTTGGCATGTTTGATCACGCCGCCAATATAGTGGAGGCAGGTTTCGGACAGGCCGGCATATTCATTGCCGGCAAAAAGCGGTTTGCCTTCTTTCCAGATCGACATGTGGGTGTGCATGCCGGAACCGTTATCGTCCTTGATAGGCTTTGGCATGAAGGTTGCGGTTTTGCCATAGGCGTGAGCAACCTGCTGCACGACATATTTATAGACTTGCGTCCGGTCAGCGGTTTCGACCAGTGTGCCAAAAGTAATACCCAGCTCATGCTGCGCAGCGGCCACTTCGTGGTGATGCTTGTCCATGGGCAGACCCATTTCCATCATTGTGGCAACCATCTCGCCGCGGATGTCCATGGCGCTGTCGACAGGAGCAACCGGGAAATAGCCGCCCTTGGCACGCGGGCGATGACCCATATTGCCAATGTCATAGTCACGGCCAGTGTTGGTCGGCAGCTCGACATCGTCAATTTTATAGCCGCTGCGGTCATAGCCATCTTCAAATTTCACATCGTCGAACATGAAAAATTCCGGCTCTGGTCCGACATAGACGGTGTCACCGATGCCGGTGGACTTCAGATAGGCTTCGGCGCGCACCGCGGTGGAGCGTGGGTCGCGGCCATAAAGCGAACCATCACCGGGCTCGACAATATTACAGACCAATACCATCATTGGTGTGGCTGAAAACGGATCCATATATACTGCATCAAGATCAGGGCGCAGGATCATGTCGGACTCGTTAATCGCTTTCCAGCCTTCGATGGATGATCCATCAAACATGAAGCCTTCTTCCAGAACATCTTCGTCTACAACTTCGGCGCACATGGACAGATGTTGCCACTTGCCGCGTGGATCAGTGAAACGCACGTCGACCCACTCGATCTCATGCTCCTTGATCATTTTCATGATGTCTGCAGTAGTATTGCCCATTATTTCGTCCCTTGGTTTGTTTTGAATTTATTGAAAGTTAAATTGCGTCGCTTCGCTCTTTATCGCGCTGCCCTAAATTGCATCGCTGTCGCGTTCACCGGTGCGGATACGCAGCGCTGATTCGACTGGAATGACGAAGATTTTACCGTCGCCAATGCGGCCGGTTTGGGCGGCGGTGGAAATGGCTTCAACGACCCGTTCAGCGAGATTATCGTCAACGACGACCTCGAGCTTCACCTTGGGCAGGAAGTCCACGACATATTCCGCACCGCGATACAGCTCGGTATGGCCCTTCTGGCGGCCAAAACCTTTTGCTTCGGTGACAGTGATGCCGGATACCCCCACCTCATGAAGAGCCTCTTTGACTTCGTCGAGTTTGAAAGGCTTGATGATCGCTTCGATCTTTTTCATTTTATTCGTTCCTGTCCCGTTTACTCAAGTTCTGGCATGCTTATGCAGCACCAAAATCGGGCGCACTTGCCCGCTACAATTCAATTACCATGCCAGTTTGGAATCGTGAAAAGAATCGCCGGTAAACTGCTAAAGCTAAACCGTGGCAGTTTCAATGCCGCCCAAAAAACGGGCATTTTTGCGATGCTCTGCCTAAATATTAGGCAGGCCTGAGACGCATTATCTATCGGGCAATTGGCGCACTGACGTCGGCGACATTGGCCTTGGTCCAATTGGAGCGATCAATCACATAATGGCGCAGCGCCTCGACCTGATCAGGCTTTAACTGCGATGAGAAGCTGACCATGCCATGCTGCTTCAATGCGCCGCCAGCGATAATAGAAGCCCAGGCTTCATCGCTGCCCAGAGTGCCCGAGATACGCAGATCAGGCGTAAAGCCATTGCCCACAGCGCTATCGCCATGACAGACCAGACAGAAGCGACCATAGAGTGCTTTGCCCTCGGCAACCTGTTTCGGTGTTCCAGTTGGCTCCGGTGGATCCCAAACGACTTCACCTTTTTCCGGCAATGCAGGCAGAGCGGTCTTACCGCCGAGTTTCATCACAACCAGCCGCGGGATATTTGGCACCATCCGCGATGCCCCGCCAGCCACGCCGGCAACCAGCGGAAAGGCGCCGCCCTTGCTGGTTAGGAACGCGACATATTGTTCGCCATCTATCATGTAGGTTGAAGGCGCAGCCACAATGCCGGACTGCATGTCCATGCTCAACAGTTCTTCACCGCTATCCGCCGCAAAGGCCTTGAACAGGCCAACACTAGTGCCTTGAAACACCAGATTGCCAGCGGTTGTCATGGTGCCGCCATTCCAGGCAGCGGGATAATCAACTGACCATGCGACCTCGCCCGCTTTAGGGTCAAAGGCGACGAGCTTGCCGGTTGTGGCAGCAATCGCCGCCCTGTAAACATCCTTGTCATCGGGCAGCTGGCCAATCGCCCAGCCGATGCCAACATTAAAGCCAAGCCGCTCACGCTTTTTATCCAGATCAGAGGTTGGTACTTCGTACCCCTGCGGGATTTGCTGGGCCGGGATATAAACCAGTCCGCTCTTCGGATTGTAGCTCATCGGGTGCCAATTATGCGCGCCGAGAGCGCCTGGAATAGAGACAAATGGCTTGCCCGTTTTATAGAAACGTGCCTCCGGATTTTCGATTGGCCGCCCGGTTTCGAGATCATAGCCTTCGGCCCAGTTGATATTGTCGACAAACGGTTCTGCGCTCATCAACCGGCCATTGGTCCGGTCGATGACAAAGAAAAAGCCGTTTTTGGGGGCGTGGAACAGCACCTTGCGCTTTTCCGTCAAGGCCGTGGCTTCACCATCTTCGGTTTCTTTGGGCCAGTCAATCTCGGCGATAATGATGTGCTGCGTAGCGGTATAGTCCCAGGTCTCGGCGGGTGTTTCCTGATAATGCCAGAGATATTTGCCGGTATCGGGGTTTACCGCAACAATGGATGACAGGAACAGGTTATCACCCTCTCCTCCGGAACGCAGCCCGTGATTCCACGGATTGCCATTGCCAACACCGAAATAAAGCTGGTCGAGTTCTTCATCATAGACGATGCTGTCCCAAACCGTTCCGCCGCCGCCGGATTCTTTCCATTCTCCATCACCCCAGGTCTTGTTGGCGGCTTTGGCGAAAATCTCGTCGCTCGCCGCCCCATCCGCTTCACCTTCAGGGTTGGGAACCGTGTAAAACCGCCACTTCTGGGAACCGTCCGATACATTATAAGCGGTCAGATAACCGCGCACGCCAAATTCGGCGCCGCCATTGCCGATGATCACCATATTTTTGACCACACGCGGCGCGCCGGTAATTGTGTAGGGTTTGCTATTGTCGGTGGTTTGCTTTTCCCACAACCTCGCGCCGGTATTAGCATCCAGCGCAATCAGGCGGCCATCAATCGTGCCGAAAAACAGTTTGCCGCGAGAAATGGCTACGCCGCGATTGACGACATCGCAGCAGGCATCCACGGCCTTTTCGCCAGGCACCTCGGGATCATAGGACCAGAGTTCCTCGCCGGTTTTTGCATCATAGGCAAAGACTTTGGACCAGGCTGTGGAGATATACATTTTGCCATCGACAACCACGGGGGTCGCTTCCTGACCGCGTGCGTCAGGTAAATCCTTGAACCAGGCAATGCCGAGTTCGCCGACATTGCTGTCATTAATCTGGTCAAGAGGACTGTGCCGCTGTTCTTTGGCGCTAAAGCCGATATTGCTCCATTCTGCGCCGTCAGCTGATACGCTAGCATCATCGCCCGTCTGGCTCTGGCAAGCGGCCAGCAAACAGGTTGCAAAAAAGAGTCCCAGACGGCGCATCATATTTCTCCCGAGCCGATTTTACCTTCATGGGTAAAACCTGATTTAACTGACTAGCTAAATTTCAGCGCTGCGGTCAAGGCTGATGCTTGTTTATGCGTAAGGCGGGCAATCCAGACCGGCAGGGCTTTTGGTGAAAATCTCGCAGCCGGTTTCGGTGATCCCGATGCTATGTTCAAACTGGGCCGACAAAGAGCGGTCCCGCGTGACGGCTGTCCAGCCGTCCTCCAGCATCTTCACGGCATATTTGCCGATATTGATCATCGGCTCGATGGTGAAGAACATGCCGGGACGCAGTTCCGGCCCCGTACCGGGCCGCCCGGCATGGACAACTTCCGGGGCATCATGGAACATTTGACCTAGACCATGGCCGCAAAAATCGCGCACTACACTATATCGATTACCTTCGGCATGGGTCTGGATTGCGTGCGCCACATCGCCCATGCGATTGCCCGGCTTGGCTTGTTCAATGCCCAGCATCAGACATTCATAGGTGGTCTGGACCAGTCTGGAAGCTTTCACAGGTGTCTTGCCAATCACGAACATGCGGCTGGTGTCACCGTGCCAGCCATCGACGATAACGGTCACGTCAATATTCACGATATCGCCTTCCTTGAGTTTCTTGTCGCCCGGAATCCCATGGCACACGACATGGTTGATCGAGGTGCAGCAACTATGGGTAAAACCGCGATAGCCGAGGGTCGCAGGCACGGCACCTTCGCGGAAAGCATGTTGACGGACCATGTCGTCAAGCGCGCCAGTGGTCACGCCCGGCACAACGTGCGGCACCAGCCCATCGAGAATTTCAGCGGCCAGCCGGCCGGCCTTGCGCATGCCCTCAAAGCCTTCCGGACCGTGCAGCTTAATTGCGCCGGTGCGGCTTTGCGGGGTGGTATCTTCTACAGTCAGATAGTCAGTCATAGGTCACATATATGGATAATTGGTAGGTTTGACCATGAGAATTTTGGCAGAAATTTGGGATGGGGATCAGCGATCATTCCGGTTTTGCGGAACGAAACTGCGTGGCAGGCTGTTACCCTGGTCATCGAAATCATTCCCGGCCTGGGCAGAATCACTCATATGCCGGTAGATATAATCGATCACGATTTCGATTTCATAGAGCGCACCCATCACCAGTAAGCCGCCGCGCGGTCCTTCTGGCGCTTTGACATACAGACCCGTTAAAGTGCGTTCAGCGCCCGGTGCGGTGTGATCCACATAACCGGTATCGAATCTTTCGGCCCGACGGTAATCAAAAACGCCTTTTTGGCGATAATTCCAGTCAGCATTTTTGCCAGCAACGATCCGACCATATTCGATCGTCTGCGTGTCGCTGTCCGCGATCACCCGCCTGATATTGTTTTTGCGGCTGAGCATCAGCCATAACAGACCGAGACCAACCAGCGCAAAAAGACCGGCAACAGGATAGCGCAGGGGCTCGCTCGCAGCATCCATGTCCCAAGTGATAACAAACAACCCGAAAGCGATGAACGCCAGTGCAAAAGCGAAGCCGGCCATGAGCGAGACCATGCCCGGTGGTGCGGCATTTTCGTCTATGATCAAGCGTGGGCCGTCTTGGGAAATGGAGAGGGTTGCGTCATCATCATGCCACGCCGCTTCAAAACCAAATTGTCCCAATTGAATGGTCATAATATTCTCCCGTTGGAGAGGATCTGATGCACCCCAGCGCAGTTTAATTGCCGGACCTTACCAAATTGCAAATGGCCGTTGATGATTTGCCGAACTGCTCTATATCCAAGGGCCATGAACACAGCCCGCATTTACACAGCCGCCCTGATCGTCATTGGTGACGAGATTCTCTCTGGCCGTACGCAGGACAAGAATATCGCGCAAATCGCCAAGTGGCTGAACGTGCAGGGCATCAGGCTGGGCGAAGTGCGGGTGATTGCCGACGATATGGACGCCATTGCCGAAGCGGTGAACATCTTACGGGCGCGCAACGATTATCTGTTCACCACTGGCGGCATTGGTCCGACCCATGATGATATCACGGTGGATGCCATCTCCAAGGCGTTGGGGGTCGATGTGATTATCCATCCGACCGCACGGGCGATATTGGAACGCTATTATGCTGACAAAGGCGGGATTAATGAAGGCCGCTTGCGGATGGCGCGCGTGCCCGATGGTGCGGAACTGATCGAAAATCGCATGTCTGGCGCGCCCGGAATAAAGATCGACAATCTGTATCTGATGGCTGGTGTCCCGCATATAACAGCCGGTATGCTGGATGCATTGACCGGCACATTGGAAGGCGGCGCGCCGCTGCTCTCCGCAACACTAGGGGCGTGGGCGCCGGAAAGCGAAATTGCCGATGTTCTGACCGCCGCCGAAAACGCGCATGACGGCTGCCAGATTGGCAGCTATCCGTTTTTCCGCAACGGTACTGTCGGCGCAAACTTTGTGGTTCGATCCACCGATGCGGAGGAGCTGGCGACCTGTACGGCGGCGCTGAAGTCCGGTCTGGAAGAGGCCGGTTACGAAGTCACCGACGGTGGTATTTAGGCTTATTCCCGCATTGCTTTTAATGCAGCACCTGCAGCAAAGGGCGTGATTGCGACCAGCAATAGTGATACCGCGCTGAGGAACAGCAGCGCGCTTCCGCTTTGATCGGCCAAGCTACCGGCTCCAAAGATCAGCAACGGAATGGCCAGCGGCACCAGCAGCAATCCACCCAAAGCACCGGCACCTTTCAGGCCCGCCGTCAGGGCTGCGATCATTACTGCGAGGCCCGCGAGAGCAGGAGTGGCAATCGCCAAGCTGGCGAGCAGGGTGATCAGCGGCGGGCCTTCCAAGCCCATTAGACCACTGGCCAGTAAAGCTGCGAACAGCAATGGCGGCCCAAAAGCCAACCAATGCGAGATCAGTCTGGCAAAGGCGATGAGCTCATCGGCAATGCCGCGCACGAGCAATTGGTCATGGAAGCCGCTATCAAGATCCGGCTGCACCAACCTGTCGAGCGGCAGGAGGGTCGCAAGCAATGCCGCGATCCACAATATGCCGCCACCGGTCTGGAGCAGCAGGTCGCGGTCCGGCCCCACTGCAAAAGGAAACAGGGTCGCCGCCGAGAGATAGAAAATCACGGGTAGCCAAGTGCCGCCGCTGGCGTAGCTTTGCCGGACATCACGCCAGATCATCATTTTGAGCGCGCCGATCATTGCGGCGTCTCCATCTCTTCCAGCGCAGTGAGTTCAAGTTGAAGGTTGAAGGAAATCGGCAGCGCGATATGACTGGCGGCGAGGATCATGCCGCCGCGCTTCAGATGGGCTTGCAGGCTTTGTCCAAGCAGCTCCACCGATGCTGTATCCAGACCATTGGCAGGTTCGTCCAGTAGCCACAGATCGGCTGCTGTCAGAAAAGTGCGGGCAAGCCGCGCGCGCTGGCGCTGGCCGGTTGAAAAATAGCGGATGGGCACTTCGGCGAGATGGCCCATATCAGCAGCGCCCATGGCGTCGGCACAATCACCTTCTAGCCTGTCATCCAGACTGGCCCAAAACCGGAGCGCGTCTTGCAGGGGCAGATTTTCATCAAGAGCCATCCGGTCATCACATATGGCAACCGATGTCGGAACATGGATGGTGCCGGAAAAAGGCTCCAGCAATCCCGCAATTAGTCGCAGCAGGCTGGATTTACCGACTCCATTGGGTCCGGTGACCAGCCCGGCCTGTCCGGGTTCCAGCGTAAAATTCAGATCGCGAAATAGCAATTTGTCGCCGCGCACGCACGAAAGGGCTTCGGCGCGCAGATTATCGCCGCCGTCTATCCGCATTTTGGTTGACGCCCCTCGGTTCATGAGGAAGACTTAAGCCATGAAACGGCGCCAAAGCCAAGCAAGGAGTATCGAAACATGGTTGCTCAACTGAATGATGCTGAACGGCAGGCCGCTCTGGCGAGCCTACCCGGCTGGGAATATGATGGCAAACGTGATGCGATAAGCCGCAAGTTCAAATTTGCCGATTTCACCGAAGCCTATGCCTTTATGACCCGCGTGGCGATTCACGCCGAGAAAGCGGATCATCATCCCGAGTGGTTTAATGTCTATAATAATGTCGACATCACATTGACCACCCATGATGCCGGTGAAAATGGCGGATTGTCTCAGCGCGATATTGATCTGGCGAAAACCATTGAGGATATTCTCTAGCTTTTATCGTCAACCCCAGCGAGAACATTGCCAAGAT
Source organism: uncultured Sphingomonadaceae bacterium (assembly GCA_947493955.1). Classification (GTDB taxonomy): domain Bacteria; phylum Pseudomonadota; class Alphaproteobacteria; order Sphingomonadales; family Sphingomonadaceae; genus Parasphingorhabdus. The sequence continues at coordinate 424,500 of CANLSQ010000002.1, read as the reverse complement.
CAGCGAGCTCGACGGATTGTTTGCGCAGCCGGCCTGGCATCCACCGCGCAGCGAAAGCCAGTTGCTTTGCCATTTTATTGACCGGTGTATGGACCTTTTTGCCATGGACGGCTTCCCACGCTGCCGGGCCAATAATAGACACCGGACTGACAAGCACACCGCTTTCTTCCAGCCGCTCCTTGCCCGTCTGATTGGTGCCTTCCACCACATCCGAGATGATATTGGTGTCAACAAAGCCGGGCATCAATGAACGGGACTTGATGCCATATTTGTTAAATTCCAGATCGTGCGATTCCGCAAGGCCGCGTACGGCAAATTTGGTTGCACTATAGACGCTGAGGTCGGCCACACCGTAGATACCGGCAGCCGAAGCCGTATAGAGCACACAGCTGTCGGGCGTGTTCTTAAGCATTTCAAAACAGGCTCGTGTGCCGCTGATGCAACCGGTAAAATTGATCGCGATCATCAGGTCGATATCCTCGTCGGTCATCTCCTGAATCGGGCCGCCTTCTCCGATGCCGGCATTGTTGAACAGAACATTCATCGTTCCGCCGGTAATTTCGCCGAAGTCGGCAACGGCAGATTTCCAGTTGGCGCGATCTGTTACATCCAGCCTGTGGATCGAACTTTGCCCTTCGGGCAGCAGCGATGCGGTTTCAGCCATCCCGGCATCATTGATATCGGCAATACCGATATACCATCCCTTGCCCGCGAAATAGCGAGCGACTTCGCGGCCCAGTCCTGACGCGCCGCCGGTGATGAAGATTGATTTCTGTCCGCTCTGATATGCCATTTTTGTTCTCGCCCTCTCATCTTTGTCTTATTGACATTAATGTTTGTTCGAGCGGTTTTTGGCGATCAGGTCAAGAGCGATTGGACATATTGAGTAAAGCTGGCCAATAGTGACTATAATGATTTCAACCTCTTCTGCCTCCGGTCCGGCGATCAGCCTGAAAAATGTCAGGCGTAGTTATGGTACGGTTACGGCCGTGGACGATATTTCGCTGGAGATCGCGGCGGGCAGTTTTGTTGCGCTGGTCGGGTTATCCGGATCGGGCAAGTCCACTTTGTTGAAAATGATCAACCGGCTGGTCGACCCCACCGCGGGTGAGGTTTTGATCGCGGATGACAATGTGAGGGCCATTGATCCCCATGTCTTGCGCCGCCGGATTGGTTATGTTTTCCAGAATATTGGTCTTTTCCCGCATATGACGATTTCGCGCAATATCGCGATTGGGCTCGAGCTGGCAGGTGAGAAGGATGGACGAGCAGAACGTGTCGCCGAATTGCTTGAATTAGTCGAACTCCCTCAGGAAATGGCTGGCCGGATGCCGCATCAATTGAGTGGCGGACAACAGCAAAGGGTCGGTGTCGCCCGGGCGCTGGCAACGCGGCCGGGCTTGATGCTTATGGATGAACCCTTTGGCGCGCTGGACCCGGTCACGCGAGACAGCCTGGCTGGTCAATATAAAGCGCTGCATGAGAAGCTGGGCCTGACAACGATAATCGTCACCCATGACATGGCCGAGGCGCTTTATCTTGCCGACCGGATATTGGTGATGGAGGCGGGTCAGATCAAGGCAGATGCGACGCCAGCGGAACTGTTGTCGGGCAGTGTCGGCGATGAAGCCGAAGCCTTGGTCGCCATTCCCCGTGCGCAGGCGGCGCATCTCATCGCGCTGGGCAATACGGACGGAGCGAAAAAGACATGACGGAGGCATGGCAACAGGCCTTTGTACGGGTTCCGGAATTGCTGGCGGCCCATGTGCAGCTGAGTTTCTCCGCTTTGCTGCTCGCCATGGCCTTGTGTTTACCCTTGGCCATATGGGCGGCGCGGGCGCCGAAAGTGGCTGCGGTCATTCTGGGTTTTGCCAGTCTGGTCCAGACGATTCCGGCATTGGCCTTGCTCGCGTTATTCTATCCCGTTCTGCTGGGGCTTTCGGCTTTACTCGGCGGAGAGATATCTGCGCTTGGCTTTTTACCGGCCTTGCTTGCGCTTACGCTTTATGCGCTGCTGCCAATTTTGCGCAACGCGGTCACTGGACTGACTGGCGTGGCTCCGGCTGCAAAACAGGCGGCGGACGGACTCGGTATGACGGCGGCACAAAAGCTGCGTCTGGTGGAAGCACCGCTCGCAGCGCCGACGATCATGGCCGGTATCCGCACCGCTGCGGTCTGGACTATCGGAGCCGCGACATTGTCCACAACCGTGGGGCAGGCCAGTCTCGGTGATCTGATCTTTGCCGGCCTGCAGACTCAAAACTGGACATTGGTGCTTACCGGTTGTTTCGCCTCTGCAGGACTGGCGATTATCGTAGATACGCTGCTTGGCCTGATCGAGCGCGCTATCCGGGATCGCCGGAAGCTTGTGGTGTGGGGCAGCGGGGCGGTTATCGGTATCGGCCTGGCCATTGCGTTGTTACCAATGCTGGCCGCGCGTGGCGACGTCGTGGTGATCGGCGCGAAAGGTTTTTCCGAACAGTTCATATTGGCGCGGCTTATCGGTTCGCGGCTGGAGGAAGCGGGCTATGAGGTCCGTTATCAGAACGGTCTCGGTTCGGCCGTGGTGTTTCAGGCGGTGGCGTCGGGAGATATCGATGTTTATGTCGACTATTCCGGTACGATCTGGACCAACCAGATGAAACGGACAGATACGGTGCCTGCCGATGACATGGTGAATGAAATTGCGCAATGGAGTGCGTCTGAGCATGGCGTGACCATGCTGGGTGCTCTGGGGTTTGAAAATACATATGCCTTTGCGGTACGTCCTGAAGATGCGGCAAGCAGACGGCTCACGACACTTGATGACCTTGCCCGCATTTCTTCCGACTTTGCATTTGGCACCGATCTTGAATTTCTCGAACGCCCGGAATGGGAGATGGTCAAGGCCGCCTATCCAATCCGGTTTAAAGAATCGCGCTCGTTTAATCCGACCTTCATGTATCCCGCTCTATCGAGCCGAGAAGTGGATGTGATCTCGGCCTTTTCTTCGGACGGCCGCATAGCGGCCAATGGATTTGTCGTGCTCGAAGACACGAAAGGTGCGGTGCCGTCCTATGAGGCGATGATACTGGTTTCTGAAGACCGCAGCGGTGATGAAAGGCTCATCAACGCGATCAAGCCGCTGGTCGGCGCGATCACTGTGGAAAATATGCGAGAGGCCAATTATAAGGTCGATCGTGAAGCCGACAAGCGCTCCCCCAGACAGGCGGCGCGCTGGCTGGATGAGCAGATCAGGAACGGGAAAGATCAGTAAGTGACAAGACAGTTTTTTGTAAGGTTCCGGCTGCGTCTTCTGGCCATTCTGATCCCGTTCTTCATGACCGCCATGCCTGCACAGGCACAAGTGGCAGTGACCTTTTACTCCCATGATTTTGGCAAAAATTTTCCGCACGCCTTTTTTGTGATGAAAGGCAAGCTGCAGAACGGCGAGACCGTGGATACCAGCTTTGGCTTCACCGCGGTCAATATCTCGCCCGGAATTTTATGGGGATCGGTCAAGGGCAAGGTTGAGACGCCCAAGCCCAAATATATCACCAACAGCAATCCGCATTTCACGGTGACCGTTGGCGATAACAAATATCGTGAGTTGATGGCGCTGGTTAAAAAATGGCGCGACAAGCCTCAGAAAAGCTACAGCCTCAACAAGCGCAATTGTGTCCATTTTGCCAGCGAGGCGATTGCGATATTGGGTTATCAGTTCAATGCGAAAACCAAATTCTGGAAAAAACCGCGATCCTTCATGGAAGAAGTGATGGCGCTGAACCCCATGCTGAAGAAATAGCGTCCGGCTGTTCGAAAGCTACATCACCATTGTGTTGTAATGATGCCAGATGAAAATTGCGACCGACCCACGATGCGGCGACCAGGGCAGCGCAATCTCTCTCAAGTCCTGTTCTGATGGCCGCGTGTCATGGCCCAATATGTCGCCAACTCCGGCCTGAATGGCGAGATCGCCAGCAGGCCAGATATCGGGACGGCCCAATGCAAACAGCAGATAGATTTCCGCCGACCAGCGGCCAATGCCCTTGACCTGGGTGAGCCGCGCAATGGCCTCCTCATCGTCATCCGGCAAGTTGTTGAGGTCCAATCCGCCGGACAAAATCAACTCCGCCAGACTGCGCGCATAGCCCTGTTTCTGACGTGACAGGCCGCAAGCGCGCAATTCATCAAAGTCGGTTGCGATCAGCGCTTCTGCCGGACAGCCCGCGCCCAGTTTTGCTTCCAGCTTGTTCCAGACAGAGGCTGCCGAAGCCACACTGACCTGCTGACCAACAATGGTCCTGAGCAATGTCTGGTAACCTTTCGGGTTGATGCGTGGTTCGGGATAACCGGCTGCTTCGATGGCCTTGCCGAGGACCGGCTCGACTTTGCTGACCGCATCAAGGCTGGTCTTTATCGTCTTTTTTGATAGGCCCATTGCGGCTCTGCCTCAGCTTACAGGCCGTTTGGCCTCTTGATTCTTTTTGATCGAGCGGACATAGCGTGCCGGATTTTGAATGAAAACAGCTTAAGGGGTTTATATGCCAACCATCCACGTCACCGGTCGTACCGGAGAAGAAAAAGCGGTTACCGTCGATAGCGGTATGAACGTCATGGAAGCGATCCGCGATAACGGCTTTGACGAACTGCTGGCACTATGTGGCGGCTGCTGTTCCTGCGCGACCTGCCATGTGCATGTCGATGCGGACTGGAAAGACAAGCTGCCTGCGATGAGTGAAGACGAAGATGATCTATTGGAAAGCAGTGATCACCGGGATGAGTTTTCCCGCCTGAGCTGCCAGATCGAATTGAATGACGATCTTGACGGTCTGAAAGTGAAAATCGCGGAAGAAGACTGAGCTGGGCGAAATCCATGCAAAAAGGGGAGCCGCTGAGCTCCCCTTTTTTGTGCGTCACATATATTCAGTCAGAATCTGATCAGCGCACGCGGCCCGTCTTCGGATTGGGCATTCTTGCCGATGTTCCAGCTCATCACCTTCCGGTCACCATTTTCGGTAAAGCCATCAACGCTGTTATTGTTGACGACCGTTCCATTGGTTTCGACGGTCAAAACACCATCAATTTCAGAAATTTTCGGCGCTTTACCTCCGCTTTCTTTCATCATCATCACGTTAAACAGGCTGCCTTGCCCAGCAATGCCGGGGGTCAACATTTCGATCGCGCCATCGCTGCGCCGGATGAGCTGGAAGAACGGATATTGCATCTGTGCATCTGGTAAGACCGGGAAGCTGAAATAATTGCCGATAGGGCCGGATTCGCTATATTCGACATCGAAGATATTGCCGCCGGCATGCTCGACCTTTTTCCAGCCCTGATATTTGCTCAATTTCTTGGCAAAGGCAGCCATGCTGTCGTCATCCCCCGGAATAGGGCCGCCGAAAAATGCGCCTGCCATCGCGGTCTCTTCTTCATATCGCTTTAGCTTGCGGGCTTGTGCGCGATCATATTGATCTTTTCTTTTGGTGATTTCGTCCTCGGTGCAGTCACGATCAACGATGTCATATGCAAGTTCGCTGGTATCAATCGAAGGGTCGGCATCTTTTCCATACCGATCATAGTCATCCCCATAAACAGGGCGCTCGGCATTCACCTCACCATTGCTTTTGTAAACGAGATCGCGGCATTTCAGCTTGGCCGGGTCAAACGGGTCATTGTCGGGTTTCTTCAATTTTCCATCATCAGGCATGGTCATTTGAATTTGGCCGGTATAGCCAAACTCATAGCGATCACCGTCAAGGATCTTCAGGTTCGCATTAAATTTGCCGGGCAATAAAAAGCAACCCGATAACAGCAAGGGGGCCGATAGGGCGGCTACAAATTTGAACATCTGTTTCATCTAATTCTCCCGGTCTCGTGTATATTCTGCGTAAAGAGCGATGGCTGCTGCATTGGATACGTTCAGACTTTCCATTTGCGGTGCCATCGGAAGCCGTGCGAGAGCGTCGCAATGGGCCGCGACATTTTGACGCAGGCCTTCGCCCTCAGCGCCCATAACCAATGCCAGTTTGCTTTGCCCCATGACACTGCCCAGTGTTTGCTCGGCTTCACCGGCCATGCCGATGCGCCAATATCCCGCCTCGGCAATTTCATCCAGCGCCCGCGCCAGATTGACAACGCGCACCCAGGGCACAATTTCCAGTGCGCCAGAGGCTGATTTCGCCAATGTCCCTGATTCAGGTGGCGCATGACGATCCTGTGTCACAATGGCGGCCGCGTCAAAGGCCGCGGCTGAACGCAGGATCGCGCCGACATTGTGAGGATCGGTTACCTGATCCAGCACCAATATCGGCCGGCCCTTTTCAGCCGCTTTGTCGAGCATGTCACCCAGCCAGATCTCCGGTAGAGGATCCACATCAAGCACCATTCCCTGATGCGGTGCATCACGCGGAATGACCCGGCCGAGATCGGCGACGTCGCTATATACCACGGCCAGATCCTGTGGAAGGTCAAGTGTTGCCAGGGCTTCCCTGGTCCCCGATATTTTCTTTGTGAAGCGATGCGGGTTGGCAAGTGCGGCCTCCACCGCATGCTTTCCCCAGAATTTCAAACCGCCGCCGGTTTTCTTCACAGATCTGTTTTTGCGTGCCATATCGTTCTTTAACGGCTCGGCAGCGATGGCACATCCTTTTTTTTGCATGGTAAATATGTGATTTTGGAGGGGCAGGCATTGACACCGGGCTATGCTTTCGTCATTGAGCCGCATCTTGCCGAAAAACGGTCAAGACAGGCAACCAAATGGACAGGTGGCCGAGTGGTTAAAGGCAGCAGACTGTAAATCTGCCCGCGCAAGCGTACATAGGTTCGAATCCTATCCTGTCCACCAGCCTTCGCCCTTCGGGCTTCGGCTGGCAGGCCGGTATTTTTCTAGCTTTCGATTGTTACCTATTTTTGATTTTGGCAACGAAGGCTGTCCGCCGAAGCCTTGGCGTAGGAGGACGTATGGGCTGGGTGTTGCCCGAGCGGCAGTCCCTGAATCTTCTGATATTTATCCAAACCAATCGCTCATCACGCGTGACAAGCGCTCCGGGCTGTGGAAAGGGTGCTCCCATCAAAATCAGGACAGGGAAACAGACATGAAGAACCTATTTGACGTAAGCGGGAAAGTTGCCGTTGTTTCTGGTGGATCGAGCGGTATCGGCGCCATGATGGCGCGCGGCTTGGTGGAGAACGGCGCGAAAGTCTATATTACCGCCCGTAAGGAAGAGCGGTTGATGGCCATGGCCGAAGAGCTTTCCAAGCTGGGTGAATGTATCGCCATTCCTGCCGATCTGTCGAATGTCGAAGGCATAGAGGCCTTTGTTGCGGCGGTAAGCGAACGGGAAAGCAAGGTTGATATCCTGATCAACAATGCCGGTGCCAATTGGGCTGCGCCAATTGAGGATTTCCCCGAAAAGGGATGGGACAAGGTCATGGATATCAATATCAAGGCGATATTCTTTGCGACCCAGAAATTCCTGCCGCTGCTGAAAGCATCCGGCAATGCAGATGATCCGGCAAGGGTCATAAATATTGCGTCGATCAACGGCATAAGAAATTCCGGCATGCCGACCTACGCCTATTCCGCGAGTAAATCGGGGGTCATTCATTTGACCGAGCATCTGGCCACTGACCTTGCGTCTTATCATATCAATGTAAATGCCATTGCACCCGGATTTTTCCCGAGCAACATGACCAAGCAGATTGTTGAAAATGATGGAATGACCAAGATGGCCATTTCGCAGATTCCGCGCGGACGCATGGGTGCACCCGAGGATATTGCCGGTACCGCTCTTTATCTGTGTTCAAGGGCATCATCCTGGTTGATTGGCCAGACGATCGCGCTTGATGGAGGGATGATTTCACGGCCCTAGATGACGTTTATTACGATAACCATTGCGCAAAAAAAGGCGGCCACTTTTCATGGCCGCCTTTTTTGTTTGATTTATGAGAGCAGTTAGAAAGTGAGCTTCGCACCAATGGTATAGCGACGTCCTAGGGCATCATATGTAGATGGATATGTGTTGCCGTTGTTAAACTCGGTCGCGCCAATGGTATTCCCAACCAGCGGTGGTTTCTTGTCAAACAGATTGTCGACCACGAACGTCAGATCCAGCGTATCCATGAGCGTCGTTTGCAGCACCAGATCGAAAATATTATAGGAGCCGATGCTTTCGAATTCTGGAAGAAAGCTACCCTGCAATGAAGGCTCGACTTCCTGACTCGAAATATATTTCCAACCCAGGGAAATGGATCCTTCCTCGCGTGACAGCGAAATCCGGCTGTTCGCCTGGAATTCGGGCTGGATGCTCTCGCAATTGACGCTGTAAAAGCCCACACATTCACGGTTTACGCTAGTTGGTGTGGCCTGGAACTTTCTGTCAAACGTATAGTTGCCGTTCACCTGCAGTCCCAGAGTGGCAAAGTCGAGATCCCGGCTATAATTGATGTTGAAATCAATTCCTGATGTTTCCAGTCGCCCAAGATTAGACAGATCAAGCAGAACGCCGGGCGTATCACTTGCACCGCCATTCAGACTGCCGTTCAAGGGATTGCGGATAACCAGCGCACAAGCAGGATCGGCAGCGTTGGGCGGATTGAAACAGGGTTGAATGACGTCCCCAACCGTTGTCCGTGAAATGGCGTCTTTGATCTCGATATCATAATAGTCGACCGATATGGTCAAGCCGGGAATAACAGCCGGCTGGATAATCGCACCAAAGGTAATGGTCGTGGCTTTTTCAACATCCAGATCAGGGTTGCCACCGCCGGTAAAGTTGATTTGACCTGCGGATGGGACCGGAATGGAACCGATGGCGCCGGCAGGCGCACCCTGAGCAATACATATTGCTGTGAGTTCTGCATTACCAACAGGATTGGCGCCGGCACACGGGTCGACGGCGAGATTGTCCAATCCTGTAACCGGAGGCTCAAAAAGCTCTTCGATATTGGGAGACCGAACTGCGCGCTGATAGATACCACGCAGCTTCAGGCCATCGACTGGTTCCCAGCTGCCGCCGGCTTTCCAGGTGAAATTGCCGCCTGTGTTGGAGTAATCAGAATAGCGACCGCCAAGCTCAAGCGTCAGGCTTTTGAAAAACGGACGATCTTCGACAATAGGTGCAACGATTTCACCAAAGACTTCCTTCACACTATAGCGACCGGATTGGGCCAAAAAGGCCTCACCATTGCCGAGTACTTCATCGACCGTGCCAGTTGCAATATCGGGATTAATTGATGCGATATTCTCCCGATATTCGACGCCAAGGGCAAAATTGAGAGGCGTACCGGCCCAGGGTAAGGCAAAGCCGGCGTCACCGGAAACTGACCCGGTAACTACGGTCAACTCGGTCTTTGTCGTCAAAGATACCGGCGGTGCCGAGAAGGCAGCGAAATCCGGGGAGATATCCTGGCCAGTTGGACCGAATAGATTGAGCGGAACGCAGCCATTGGATGAATCTACACAGTTATCCGCATCAATGGCGAAAAGCGCCTGCTGAACACGGGATCGCAAGCCATTGTTCCTCTGACTGCGGACACGTTCGGACTGGCCATGTGTGGCATGGACATCCCATTCGATATTATCGACAATAGTGCCGCGAACACCGGCTTCGATCTGAAATACATTGGATTCGATGGTTTCTTCGCGATTGCCCTGTTCAACCAGCCGGCGGTTAATTGTCACCGCCGGAGCGCGAAAAGCAGGATCGCTGGGATCGGTAACGCCAGCTGCTGCATCGCATTCTGCCTGAGAGATTCCTACGCCCTGCTGCGCACATATCTGGTTGCGAAGGTTGTCGGTCAGGAACGGATTGCTAAGCGGGAGATTATAGGTGGTGCCAAACAACCCAGATGGCGCTGCCCGAATATCAACCTTGTTGTTGGAAAACAGTCCCTTGCCGTAAACTTCTATGCCGTCAGCCACTTCATAATGCGCAGCACCGAATATGTTGATCCGTTCCAGCGGCGTTTGATAGAGATTGAACGGATTGAAGTTAAACGTATTAAACGGGGCGACCAAAGAGTCGGTATTTGGATCATATTGCATCCCGTTAATGGCGGTCGGTACCGATGTTCCGGATCCGAAAGGATTGCCGGAGACCGAACTGATCGAGTCCACACCGAAGCTGCGATCCGCCTGGAAGAGGGGATCGGAACTGTGATATCCGATGTTCAGCACTGCATTGCCGCGATCGTCTGCAAAATTACCGCCGATGGTCAGATCAGTCCGGAATACACCGGCATCACTGCTTTCTGTGAGCCCATAGCTGGCTGAGATTTCAGCGCCTTCAAAATCCTGTTTCAACACGAAATTGACCACGCCCGATATGGCATCCGCGCCGTAGACGGTGCCGGCTCCCCCGGTCACAATATCGACCCGTTCTATCAACGCCAATGGGATGACATTGGTATCGGTAACCCCTGTTAATCCAGCCGGTACCACACGACTATTGTCAATGAGGACAAGGTTGCGGTTGCTTCCCAGTCCGCGCAAGTTAACCTCGGACGAACCATCATTGCCGTTATTGACAGACGAACCAATGCCCGCAACTACTCCGGGCAAATCCCTGATCAACTCTTCGGCTGTCAACGAAGGGGCAAGGTCAATTTGATCGCGACCCAACACGGTAACCGGACTGGAAAGTTCCAGATTGGGATTGGTGATTCTCGACCCTGTAACGACAATCACATCCGCAGCGTCATCGGTTTCTGCGCCTTCCTGATCTTGCGCGTTGGCTGTTGTTGCCGAGACCGCAACAGCGACTATGGCTACTGAAGTTAGGCATTTTTTTATGGTTTGCGTTCTGAAATTCGGCCGCATTGCTGGCTCCCTTGGTTAAATACAGGGGCAACCAAATAAATAGAAAGAGCAGTTCAGCAATCAAATATGACAGTATTTCGAATATTCCCAATTCAATGAAGTTTAAGTGCAACGGTGGGTCTACACTATTGTGAAGATTAGATTTTTTTATAACGTAATTTGTTCTGCAACATTGGTTCGAAACGAAAATTCATTCGATTTCGGATGAAATGATGGCCATGACATTCTTTGCATATTTTCTACCAACCGGGATTTCATCACCGTTGATTAGTCGGAGCATGCGGCCGCCATTGCTGCTCCGCTTTATTGCTGCGATTCTGGTTATATTCACGGCTGCAGATCGGTGCACACGCAAGAAGCCCATCGCACCATTGCGATCGACAAAATCACCGATCATTCGGCGATAAAGATAGGATTTCCCATCTGTGTATAGGTGGACATATTCCCCTTCAGCTTTCACCCAGTTGATATCATCGTAATCCACCCGCACCATTTCGCCTTGTCGGGGAACCCAAAGATAGTGGTTTTCATCCACCGCTCTGGATCGTTCCTTCCTTAATTGGTCGAGCGTTTTGCCGAGTAGCGCTAACCGCTGGCCAGCTTCTCGGTCCGCACAGGCTATGCGCGCGCGGTCAATTGCGTCTACCAGACGGGCATAACGTACCGGTTTCGGGATAAAATCCAGTGCGCCGGTTTCAAAGGCACGGATCGCAAATTGCGGGTAGGCCGTTACAAAAATTACCAGCGGTGCTGTACTTGCCTTGTCACGAAGCGAAGATGAGAGATGTTCTACAATATCAAAACCGTCTAAACCCGGCATTTCAATATCAAGCAGTATGAGCTTTGGGCCGAGTTTTTCGACTAGTTCCAGTGTTTCCTTGCCATCGAAAGCCTGGCCGACGACTGATACACCCTCCATCCGGTTCAAAAGCTCTACCAGACGGGAGACGGCCAAGGGCTCGTCATCGCTAATCAGCACGGTGATCGGGGTCATTGTCTGAACCTCAAGAGGGGTTCGATCCGCAGGGAGAGGAATGTTAGGATGGTTGATATTAAAACCGCCTGAACAATGAGCGCAACCGTGCCGACTTAGAGACCTGTAGTGCGGCAATGGCCGCAATTCCATTTGCCGTGTATCTGTTGCGATCGCTGGAATAGGGTAGCCCTAACTGTGGCAATAGTCAGATGGAGAGCGAACGAAATTGCTGCTGCGCGTCGTTCATTCGCTTGAGGATGTCGTTGGTTGTTCCTGCGCCTTTTTGTCGGTTCTCGACATCTGTTCGCAGAATAGGTCGAGATATTTTACATCATTTTACGTAAACCCCGACGTGCATTTGAAAGGTCGACCCCCCGGCCGATAATGATACAGGAGCGTAAAATGGTAGTCAGAGTAAAGTCTACGAATGAGAAGACGGATGCCAATGCAGAAGGATCCGCTTGGCGGCCCGCGTCATCTCGCCGCCTGATTTTGGATGCAGCACGGCGGAAGCTATGTGACCAGAGCTTTAGTGAATTTGCGATGGAGGTAGTTGCGGAAGAGGCAGGTGTTTCTCGGCGCACCGTCTATAATCAGTTTGCCAATCGTGAAGAATTATATTGCGCTTCCCGACTGGAGCTTTTCGAGAAAATTGATCTCGCATTGGCAGAAATTCAGTTCGATCCCGATCAACCGGTTGAACAGATGCTGCACCGGTTTTGTGAGCTCGGTATCGCAATCCTTCTATCTCCGGAAAGCTTGGAGCTCAGGGCATCGCGTGCGCGTGACCGGCTCTCTTTTCAATGGATAGAAGAGCAATATACGCATCGCATTGATGATCCTTTGCGTCTCAAGATTGAACATTTTCTGCTCAACCTGATGCTCAAGGGTGATATTGAACAGACTGATCCCGCGCCTTTGGCGGAATCGTTGTTGTTGGCCGTGAACGCCTGTGTCGGCGACGACGGCAATGCTGAATCCAATTTGAAACAGCCGCCGGTGTTCACGCCGAAGGAAATTGCGGATATCTTCGTGAAGCGGTTGCCTTTGAAGAATAGTGAGCCGGCAAGTTAGATGGGATAGAGGTTCCTGCTTCCGGCAGGTGCTGAATGACCTTTGCCCGAAGGGCTGATTAATCTGACGCGCCGCTATCGAAATCGATCGCGGCGCGTTTATCAAATAGCTCGACATTCGCTGCCGGTCATTTATCCCTTGTGGGATGGTTGGCCTGACATCTTTATTTGAACAAGAAGCGGACCTCCAGTTGTCACCGGAAGGCCAGTTCATTGAAGCGACCAGCCGGAGGCAACGAAAACAGCGGGGTCAGTTTTTTACGCCTGCATCCTATGCGAACATTATGGTCGACTGGATCCAAACTGCTTCGCCCCGCACGGTGCTCGATCCGGCGGTCGGTACCGGTGTGCTGATCAATGCGTCTCAGCGGCGATCGGTCGGGTGTGCGTTTACCGGTTATGATATTGATCCGCTGGCACTCGAGCTGGCGCAAAAGAGGTTGCAGGGTGCTGCGCTATATCACCAGGATTTCCTGGCGAGCGACCAGGGCGAACGATTTGATGCGATTATTGCCAATCCGCCATACATCATCCACCGCGAATATGATCTTGATCCTCTGATAGCTGAACATATTGATCAATTGTCGGGGCAAAAGTTCAGCCGACAATCCAATCTCTATGTCTATTTCGTGGTCAAGATTTGCGAACAGTTGAACGAAGGCGGTCGCGCTGCGATTATCATTCCAGCGGAATGGATGTCAGCCAATTACGGGCAACCGCTAAAAGCCTACCTGCTGAATAATGGGCTGCTCCGCGAGTTGGTGACCATCGATTGCGCGGGTCATGCATTTGCGGACAATATGGCAACCGCCTCGATATTGCTGATCGAGAAAGACAGTAGCGTTCCTGAACTGTTACAAAGCCACTATGTGCCGGTTGGAAAAGTCGTGACGTCGTTGACGGAGTTGGAGCATGCCCCTGACGTGGTGCACCAGCGCTTGCCGACCGACGTGCTGCGATCACGCAAAAAATGGGACGCACTGATTTCCCGGTCGGTCGCACCCCGTGCAGAAGGCAGCGTAAAGCTTGGTGATCTGGTGACGACCAAGCGCGGAATTGCCACCGGGGCGAATAGTTTCTTCCTGCTGAGCCGGGATGAAGCAGAGCAGCATGGGCTTGAAACGGGACGAATGGATCGCTGTATCGGGAAGACTGCGCAGGTCGCAGATATCTGTTTTACCGGTACGGATTTCGATGAGCTGGCGGAAGCAGGGCAAGCGTGTTTTTTGTTCAATCCAAAGGGCAATCTGACACCTGCTGAAGCGGACTACATCCGGCGCGGTGAGTGCGAAGGCATCCCGCTAAAGCACGGGCCGCGAACCAAGAAAATTTGGTATGCAGCCGAAACGCGTGAAGCTGCGCCAATTTGGGCAAGTACTTTTGGGCGTGGTCGAATGCGCTTCGTTCACAATGCTGCGAGTGTAAAGACGCTGACCTGTTTCCATGGCCTCTATCCCAAAGGCCTGACAGTCCGACAGATTCGCGCTTTGGCGGCCCTACTGAACAGCGATATGATGCAGCACAGGATTGCCGACCATGTCCGGCGCTTTGCGAGCGGCCTTATGAAGCTGGAGCCGCGAGACATATTGGACATTGAAGTCCCCGACATTCGGTTGGTACCCCCAGAGATTGCCGAACGGTTGTCGGATTGGCTGGAAGGCGATACCTCAGACGGAAACAAGCGTGAAGAGGCCAGGTTGGATCATCTCGCCGCTATATTATTGCAGCATTTCGACAATCTATCGATCCGCAATAGGGAATAGATATCAAAGCCGTGGCACACCAAAAAAAGGTTGAACCAACACTTCCCCTTGATTTTGCAGGCGCGTCTGCGCATGGGTTTACGCAAGATATAGATCAACAAAAGGCCCTTTATGTCCTCTGAGAAACAAGCGCGAACGGGAACTGACTCTGCGCTGCGTAATTTTTTGGAAAGCGAAGCAGCGGGCGGCATATTGCTGATGGTTGCAGCAGCGCTGGCGATGATCGTCGCAAACAGTCCGCTCTATGACATGTACCATCATTTCCTGCATGAGTTGAAGGGACCAGTGCTATCCAAAAAACTCGGGCCGATGACGCCGCATTTGTGGATTAATGACGGATTGATGGCGATATTCTTCCTGCTGGTTGGCCTTGAAATCAAACGTGAATTTGTCGATGGCAGGCTGAACACCTGGGAGCGACGGCGCCTGCCGGTGCTCGCGGCTGCGGCCGGTATGGTGGTTCCGGCTTTGATTTATCTCGCCATCGTTCGCGACATGCCGGAACTCTATAATGGCTGGGCGATACCGGCGGCAACAGATATTGCCTTTGCTATTGGCGTGCTGGCACTGCTTGGACCTCGGGCGCCGACGTCGCTCAAGCTGTTCCTGGTCACTGTTGCAATTGTTGATGATATGGGTGCCGTCGCCATTATCGCTCTGGTCTATACGGCGGAAATCAACGGCGCAGCCTTGCTCGCTTCGGCAGTGATATTGGGTATCATGTATACGATGAACAAGGCCGGTGTAAAATCACTGATTGCCTATTTGTTTTTCGCTCTATTGCTCTGGTTTGCTGTTTTGCTGTCCGGCGTACATGCGACCATTGCTGGCGTGCTGGCGGCGATGGCGATACCAATTGTCGTGACGCCGGGTTCGCCCGATGCAGAAGACTCTCCACTACACAGACTGGAGCATGGAATCGCGCCTTGGAGCGCGTTTCTGATCGTGCCAATATTCGGTTTTGCCAATGCCGGTGTATCACTCGAAGGCTTGGGCGTGGAGCAGATATTTGCGCCATTGCCGTTGGGCATTGCCGCTGGTTTGTTCCTGGGCAAGCAGGTCGGTATTTTTGCCAGTGTCTGGATTGCGGTAAAATCAGGTTTTGCGCAGCGCCTTGGCGGGGCGACATGGCTGCAGGTCTATGGCGTTTCCATGCTCTGCGGTATTGGTTTCACGATGAGCCTTTTCATAGGTGCGCTTGCCTTCCCGGGCGAGGCGCTTTTGATAGAAGAGGCCAAAATTGGCGTGCTGATGGGCTCCTTCCTTTCTGCGGTCGTCGGTTTTTGTATCCTGCGCTTTGCGCCGCAACCGACAGCCGATGAAGACGAGCTGGCGGCTGAACCGGCCAAAGCGGCATAATGGCATTTCGAGGCAAGAGCGGCCTTGCCTTGATGCTGTTGCTGTGCAGCTGCGCAGCGCCGCAAAATACTGTCTCACCCGCCGACGTGGCGACGGAGAAGGTTGCACGCAGCACTGCCCTGGACAGTATCGCAAGCGACTATGTGCAGCTCACATTGGAATTGGGAGAGCAGGAAGCAGGTTATGTCGATGCTTATTATGGTCCGGCGGATTGGTCAGCAGCAGCCAAAGCCAAGCCTCGTGATATGCGGGAGTTGGGCAACGGTATAGTTGACCTGATGCTGCGGCTTGATGCACTGCCTACCAGCGACGATGCTCTGGTGGAAGCGCGTAAACGCTTCCTGTCGGCGCAACTGGAAGCAGCTCTGACCCGGCACGCGATGATGCAGGGTGAGGTTTTCCCCTTTGCCAAAGAGGCTAAAGGCCTGTTCGGCGTAACCCCCAAATTCGCACCACTAAACAGTTATGATGCGGCACTGGAGACGATTGAGGCACTGGTGCCCGGTGAAGGCCCCTTACATAAACGGGTCGAGGCCTATCAAGAACGCTTCACGATACCAACCGACCGCCTGAAACCAGTTTTTGATGTCGCGATTGCGGAATGCAAGCGCCGGACGGCGGCGCATATTGCGCTACCGGCCGATGAAAATTTCAAAATGGAATTTGTTACTGGCAAAAGCTGGAGTGGCTATAATTATTATCAGGGCAATTTTCAGAGCCTGATCCAGATCAACACCGATCTGCCGATCCGGATCAGCCGCGCCGTCGATCTGGGCTGTCACGAAGGCTATCCCGGTCACCATGTCTACAACATGTTGCTCGAACAACGCCTGACGCGTGAGCTTGGCTGGCAGGAATTTTCCGTCTACCCACTCTACTCGCCGCAATCGCTCATCGCCGAGGGTTCGGCCAATTATGGCATTGATCTGGCGTTTCCGGGAGAGGAGCGTCTGACGTTTGAGCGCGATGTGCTTTACCCGTTGGCGGGACTGGATCCAGACACCGCGGCAGACTATTTCAAGCTGCAACAGGCACTGAGCGAGCTGAAAGGCGCACGGTTTGTCATTGCGCAGGCCTATCTCGACAAGACTGTTACCCGCGATGAAGCGCTGGCCCTGATCCAGAAATACCAACTGGTTAGCCGCGAACGGGCTGAACAATCCCTGTCATTTAATGATCAGTATCGCAGCTATGTGATCAACTATGGCCTTGGCCAGGACATGGTGAAGGCCTGGGTCGAGAAACAGGGCGATGCTCCGGTGTGGCGCTGGAAAGCGATGGAAAAATTGCTGAGCGAGCCGATGCTGCCGGATGATCTGGTGGATTGAAACACAACGAAACGCCCGACCCGTCGCGAGACAGGCCGAGCGCTTGATCAAGAAATCCTAGCTCTGCAGAGCTTTCCGGAAAGTGATCTTGTCGTCACCATCTGCGTAGAAATCACGAATGCGTGATTCCTGATCATATTGGCATAG
This sequence comes from uncultured Sphingomonadaceae bacterium, assembly GCA_947493955.1. Lineage (GTDB taxonomy): Bacteria > Pseudomonadota > Alphaproteobacteria > Sphingomonadales > Sphingomonadaceae > Parasphingorhabdus. The sequence goes on along the minus strand of CANLSQ010000002.1, from coordinate 407,053 downwards.
CCGATAAAATTCACGGGTGCGAGCCAAGGCGTCCGTTCCTGATGTTTCCACTATCAGAACACGCTGCCCCCGGGCGGCCAGATGATCTTCGATATGGCTCATCAGGGCGGCTCCGATGCCTTCGCCCTGAAAATCAGGATCGACCGCGATGAGGAGCAGATTCCACGTCCTGTCGGTCATCTCTTCCGGCCTACAATAGGCAATGGCCTTGGCATTATTCTGATCATCACTGCTGTCAAAAGTAAGCCATATTTCATCATTTTCCTTATCGTTGAAAAAGTCGGCGATCATATCGTCGAGCATTTCAGAGGGAAACATATCGGTTGCGTCGATGACCCGCTTCAAAGCCGGGATGTCGCCAGGGACGGCCGGCCTGATCGGATTGTGCTTGGGTTGGTTCATTGTTTTTCCTTATCTGTTGTCGAGTTGAGGGCGTACAGACACCCTGCCGAGATGAGAGATGCGATAGGGGCTACCCCTTCGGGACATGATCAGCCGCCTGCGCCGGAGACGCGCAAAGACGTCAAGCGTGCAGTCGGACAATATGTAACCGTCCCGGGTCACACACATCACTTCATCGATCTTGCTGTTTTTATTACGTTTATGGCGGATATGCCCGCCTTGAGCGAGCGCGTGAAGCACGCGTTGCTCGGCTTTGGAAATGTTCATTATATTTACTCAGAGATTAAACCATAACATGCGATAAAACAGCCCATGCGCCAGGCGCACCGGTTTCATCGCTGCTTTGATTTGAAACGCTAAACGGGTTTCAAATCAGCTGGTTGTTACATTCTCTAACAAAAAAGCTCCGAGTGTGGGCAATGGCATTTTGCCTTTGCGAAACCGCATTTATTTCAGGAATTGCGGAATTTCAACATTTTTCCGCCACTTATGGCCAAATTTACACATGCGTTAACTTATCGCTAACCAATTTCGTTCACTCCGGTTGCTGAAACATGAACTGGCGCTGTCGAGTGCCGTGTTTTTGAACAGGGACCAATTATATGACCGAAGCGACCAACCCCGTAGATGTAGCCATTATCGGCGCAGGGCCAGCGGGCCTGACCGCCGCTTATCTGCTGAGCAAGAAAGGCTATTCCGTCAAAGTGATCGAAAAAGATCCGAACTATGTCGGCGGGATCAGCCGGACGGTGGAATATGAAGGTTTTCGTTTCGACATTGGCGGTCACCGGTTTTTCTCCAAATCCAAGGAAGTCGTTGATCTGTGGAACGAAATCCTGCCCGACGACTTTATCCAGCGGCCGCGGATGAGCCGCATCTATTATGAAGGCAAATTTTACAGCTATCCGCTGCGCGCGTTTGAAGCCCTGTGGAATCTCGGCATCTGGCGTTCGACCTTGTGCATGATCAGCTATGCCAAGGCGAAAGTCTTCCCGAATAAAAATGTCAAAAGCTTTGAAGACTGGACGGTCAACCAGTTTGGCTGGAAGCTCTATTCCATCTTCTTCAAAACCTATACTGAGAAAGTATGGGGCATGCCTTGCGACGAAATGTCTGCCGATTGGGCAGCACAGCGTATCAAGGGCCTGAGCCTTTGGGGCGCTGTTGTCGATGGCTTGAAACGCTCCCTGGGTCTCAACAAGAAACCTAATGACGGCATGGAAACCAAGACCCTTCTGGAAACCTTTCGCTATCCTCGCCTCGGCCCCGGCATGATGTGGGATGCGGCGCGTGATTTCGTGCGGTCCAAGGGCAATGAAGTGTTGATGGGACACAGTCTGAAGCAACTGGCGCAGGATGCCGATGGCAACTGGCGCGTGTCGGCTGCAACTGAAGATGGCGAGACGGTTATCAATGCCAAACATGTAATCAGCTCCGCACCGATGCGTGAACTGGCCACCCGTATTCACCCGCTTCCTCAGTCTTTGCCGGAAGCGCAGGAACTGAACTATCGCGACTTCCTGACCGTAGCTCTGATGGTCAAATCCGAAGACCTGTTCCCGGATAACTGGATCTATATCCATGATGACCGGGTGCAGGTTGGCCGCGTACAGAATTTCCGTAGCTGGTCCCCTGAAATGGTGCCGGATGAATCGATTGCCTGTGTCGGTCTGGAATATTTCTGTTTTGAAAATGATGGCCTGTGGTCGTCGACCGATGAAGACCTGGTCGAGCTGGCCAAGAAAGAAATGGCAATCCTTGGCCTGTGTAAGCCCGAAGATGTCGTGGGCGGCGCTGTCGTGCGTCAGGAAAAAGCCTATCCGGTCTATGATGACAGCTATGAGGAAAATGTCGAAGCCATGCGCAGCGATCTTGAAGAGCGCTTCCCGACACTGCACATGGTCGGTCGCAACGGTATGCATCGCTATAACAATCAGGATCACGCGATGATGACTGCAATGCTGACGGTTGAGAATATCGAAGCTGGATCGCGCAAATGGAATGTTTGGAACGTCAACGAAGATGCCGAATATCATGAAGCCGGTGATGAAGGCGCTGAAACCGTGATTTCCGAAGACCGGGCAGCCGCGCTGGAAAGCATGCGCAATGTTCCGACCCGGATTGAAGACGACGCAGCGGCAACCAAGCCTTCCAAGGCGGCTTAAGCGAGATGGAGCGTAGCGGCCAGGATAGACGGTCTACCGTCGGGCTCTGGGTAGGAAATCTGCCCGGGCCACTGGCTTTGCTGAACCGTTTTTCCATCACCCGCTATTTGCTGGCGAGCATTGTCAGCCTTGCCTTTGATGTTGCCCTGTTCATGGTTCTGGTCGCTTTCGCGTCCGACCCTGGATGGGCATCGGCGGCAGGCTATTCGGCGGGGATAGTCGTGCACTGGCTGATTTCATCAAGCTTTGTATTTCCGGGCAAAACCAGAGAAGGCGCTGCTTTGCAATTGCAGCGTGTGGGGTTCATTGCCACGGCCATTCTTGGCCTCGGTATCACGGTCAGTATTGTCAGCTGGCTAACTGATCTCGGGACTTTGCCGGTTATCGCCAAAGGCGCAGCGGTTTTTGTAAGCTTTTTTGCGGTCTATCTGACGCGGAAATTTGGAGTATTCCGGTGACGGCACTTACAATGGAAGCCCCACGGGCTGGCCTGTCAGCAGATTTGAAAAGGTTTCTCAACTGGTCATTAATCTGGCTTGGTTTGGCCAATATCCCGTTTATGGCAATGTGGTTTGTCGGTGCGCCGCCGCGCTATTTTGAAATTGCTTTGGCTGGCCTTGTCGGCTTGGTCGTCAAGCGCATGCCGCGCTTCATTCAATGGGCTGCCTTTACCGGTATCATGGCCTATTCCATTCTTTCCTTTGTGGCAGGTTTGTTCAATCTCGGGATGAGTTCGCTCCTCTATTCGATGCAATTCCTGGCCGAGATAAGGCCATCCAATTCGGTAGAATATATTGCGGCTGCGATCGTGATTCTCGGCATATTGGTGGCAAGCTGGTTTCTGCTAAAGCGCGATACGAACTTTTCGAAACCGCTATATATTTTGCTCGGCGGTGTTTTAATTTTTGGTCTGGCTGCCACCGATTTTGCAATGGGACAGAGCATGCGCGGTCACTATTTTCGCGAAGCTCCAATTGGCGCCAATTTTGAATCCGCTGCGGAGAAATCCGGTTTTGCGAGTCGCGCTGATGGGAAGCGCCATCTGGTCCTGATCATGGTGGAATCGCTTGGCGTACCCCATGACAATAAGGTTATGTCAGACAAGCTGTTCGCCTATTATGACAATAGCGCCATTCAGGCACGCTATGATGTGAGCCAGGGAACCAGCCTCTATTATAACAGCACCACCGCAGGTGAATTTCGCGAAATGTGCGGAAAATGGGGCGATTATTATGAGTTGCTCGATGCTGCAGATGCCGCAAAGCTGAACTGCCTGCCCGCCATGCTTGCGAAAAAAGGCTATGCCACGCACGCGATGCACAGTTTTAAAGGCGAGTTTTTCAAGCGCACGCAATGGTATCCGAATATCGGGTTTCAGACGCGTGAATTCTGGCCAGAGCTTCAGGAAAGAGGCGCAGAATGGTGCGGCGGTGTTTTTGCCGGCGCTTGCGATAGACAGATTCCGTCCATGCTTGCCGAGAATTTGAAACGGGCCAAACAACCTACTTTTCTCTATTGGTTGACGCTGAATGCCCATCTGCCGGTGCCGACGGGTCTCAATTTGAACGCTGATGACTGTCATAGAGTGTCAGCCGAACTGGCCAGCGATTTTCCGATGATCTGCCGCCAATTTGCGATTTTTGACGATATTGACAAAGCGCTGGTTCAGGAGATCACGGCCAGCGATTTCCCCGACGCGGATATATTGATTGTCGGTGATCACATGCCGCCCTATTTTGACAGGCACAACCGGTCCCAGTTTGATCCGGAGCGTGTGCCATGGCTATATTTGAAAGCCAAGGGAAAGTCTGAAAGCGGGGAATGACCGTGACCGACCGTTTGCGTGGCAAACTTCCGTTATTTCTGATCTGGCTTGCCGTTTCCGCGGTGATCAGCGCTGTGTCTTTCGAACAGATTGCATCAGGCATCGGCTGGGGCCCGGATGATCAGCTGCGTCAGGTACAGCTGCGCGACTGGCTGGCTGGCCAAAGCTGGTTTGACACAACCCAGTATCGCATCGCATCGCCGGATAGCCAGCCGATGCACTGGCCGCGCCTGATCGAGCTGCCTCTGGCATTAGTGGTTCTGGCGCTTGGCCCAATCATCGGTCCCGCTGCGGCCGAAACGGCTGCTATGACCATAATCCCCTTGATAGCGCTTGGCGTCGCCATGTGGTTGGTCGCTAGGATCACGGAACAGCTTTTTGACCGCAAGATTGCACTTCTATCTGCGGCTTTGACGGCCACCGCTGTCCCGGTTATCGCGCAGCTACGGCCCATGCGGATTGATCATCACGGGTGGCAAATTGTGTTGGCACTGGTCGCCCTGTGGACGATGTTCTGGCCCGAAAAGCGCAAGGCGGGGCTCGTCATGGGTTCCGCACTTGCATTGTGGTTGTCTATCTCGTTGGAAGGTTTGCCGCTTTCCGTCGCATTCATCGCGTTGCTGGCCTGGCGCTGGATCATTTCGCTTGATGAAGGCGTTCGGTTGTTCTGGACGCTCGCCGGATTTCTGGGCAACAGCATTATACTTTATCTGCTCAATCACGGCCAGTTTGATGTGGTGCGAAACTATTGTGACGCGATCGCCCCGGCACATTTGTTGGCCTGTTTTGCAGGCGCGATTATCATTCTGCCGGCGATAAAGTTTACACCGGTTTCGTGGCTGGTGCGCTTAACCGCTCTCGGATTTTCCGGAATAGCGGCGTTGAGCATATTCTATACCAGTGCGCCGCAATGCGTTGGCAGTGCCTTTGGTGAGCTGGACCCGCTGGTACGCGATTACTGGCTGGTCAGTGTGCGGGAAGGACTGCCGATCTGGGATCAACCGGGAAAAGAGATTGTATCACTATTTGGCGGATCGATCATCGTTGGTCTTGGTTGCTTGATATACATCCTTTGGAAACGGCCTGATGCAGCGGACAAGGACAGGCTCTTTCTATTGGCTTATGCTTTGGTCTGGGCGTTTTTGGTGTCCTTGCTGGTGCAACGCGCCGCAGCGGTGGCGGCCGTCTATGCTCTGCCCTTAGTGGGCTGGGCGGTTCATCATGCTTTTCGCGCTGCGCGCAAGATAGAGCGTCCAGCCAAGCGGATATTAGCGACTGTGGCGGTCGTATTTCTGATCCTGCCCGGCCCGTTGGCTCTGGGGCTTGTGAATGCTGCCAGTGGCAATCAGGAAACTGGTGATGACAAGAAAGCTGCAAAGTCGGATGTCGCACCAGCTTGCGATTCAGCGGAGTCGCTAGCGCGGCTTAACGCATTGCCGCGTTCCAATATTGTTGCCCCGTTTGATTTTGGCCCTCAGATACTGGTGCAGACACCGCATAATGTGCTAGCCACTAGTCATCATCGCAACGATGCTGCCATGGCTGACCACATCCGTATTTTTACGTCAAAACCTGCATTGGCGCGGGACATATTGGCCGCAAGAAACATAGACTATATTGCGATATGCCCAGAAGAGTCCGAATTGAAGCTCTATGCTGGCAAGCATCCCGATGGTCTTTGGGCCCGATTGTCGGAGGGGGAGCAGCCCGATTGGCTGCGATCTGTCCCATTACGGGACAGTGATCTGGTGCTGTGGCGCGTGGTACCGAAAGAGTTGCGTAACGGAATGTAAAATAGGATAGCTATCTGTATAGATTGGCAAAACCGGGACGGAGGAAGACTTATGGCTGAGATAACCGGACTAGGCGGAGTGTTTCACATAGTGAAAGATCCGGCGGCAACGCGGCAATGGTATAAGGAATTTCTCGGGTTGGACGGAGAATATGGGCCGATGCTCAGTTGGGCCACTGAAAAGGGTGATAAACCTTATAGCCTGATCAGTCATTTTTCTCCGGATACTGACTATCTTGAGCCCAGCGAGGCGAAATTCATGATCAATCTGCGCGTCGATGATCTGGACGCATATGTCGAACAACTGAAAGCCAAAGGTCTCGAAATTCTGGGGCAAGTCGATGAAGGTTATGGCAAATTCGCCTGGATTCTCGATTGTGACGGAGTCAAGCTGGAATTCTGGCAACAGGTGGAAGCACCCGAAGCCGGCGGCTAAGAATTTGTCGGTTTAAGCCGGAATGAATTTTAGCGCCAAGCCATTGATACAATGGCGCTCGCCCGTCGGTTTTGGACCATCACTGAAAATATGTCCGAGATGCCCGCCGCAGCGACTGCAATGCACTTCGGTTCGCGGATAGCCGATTTTATAGTCGGTTGATGTACCCACACGGCCTTTGATCGGAGCCCAGAAACTCGGCCAGCCGGTGCGACTGTCAAATTTGGTCTTGGACGAATAGAGTCCAAGGTTGCAGCCCGCACAGGCAAATATGCCTTGTCGTTTTTCCTTGTCCAAAGGACTGGAAAAGGCGCGTTCCGTACCCGCTTGACGCAAAATCCGATAGCGCGCCGGGCCTAGCCGCTTTTTCCATTCTGCCGGCGTGCGGGTAATCTTGAATTTCTTGCCCGATTTGGCGCTCGCTACACTGCCGAATATGCTGGTAAAGCTCGCCACACCATAAGCACCTGTGCCGATCAATCCGGCGGTCACAAGTTTGCGTCTGCTAAGACCTGTCATGTTCCATCTTTCTCTGCTGTTCGACTGATATTCGGTCGTCAGGCAAAGATGGTTACAATTTGTTGGCTGAACAAGGGCTTATCGGGTGCCAGTCCGAACCTAATATTTGGAAAGCTTTACCTGCATTTTGCGGAAGCCATGAACGAAACAGGCGTGGACCCGCTTCATCTCTCCGGTCAGATTGACCTGCATCCGCCGGTTGGCCATTTCTTCGAGCAAGATACGAATCTGAAGCTCGGCGAGGCGCGCTCCGACACAGCGATGGATGCCATAGCCAAAGGCGAGATGGCGACGCGCATTTTCGCGATCCACGATCAGCTTATCGGCGTCGGGAAATACACTCTCGTCTCGATTGGCCGAAATATACCACATGATGAGCTTATCGCCCTTCTTGATATCATGTCCGAACAGATCTGCATCCTCGGTCGCCGTCCGCCGCATGTGCGCCAGCGGTGTCTGCCAACGGATGATTTCCTGCACCGCATTGGGAATAAGGTCTGGGTTCTGCTGCAATTTTTGCCGCTGATCAGGAAACTGGTCGAGACCATAAGCCAGGCCGGACATGGTGTTACGGGTCGTGTCATTGCCACCTACGATCAGCAGCACGAGATTGCCCATAAATTCCATCTGATCCATGTCTTTCATGGCTTCGCTATGGATCATCATGGAAATTAAATCGGGTGTCGGCTCAGCATTGACCCGTTCGTTCCAGAGATTTTGAAAATAAGCACCCATTTCATAGAGAATTTTCTGCCGCTGTTCGTCAAGCTCCGGCGCGAGTGACAATTCCACATCGCCGGCCCAGTCCGACCAATAGGTCAGCAGCCGGCGGTCTTCCCAAGGGAATCCGAAAAGAATCGCCAGCATGCCAGTGGTCAGCTCGATAGATACCTTGTCGACCCAGTCAAATTCTTTGTCCCATGGCAAGCTGTCGAGCACTTCGGCTGTGCGATGACGGATCTCATCTTCCATCCGCTTCATTTCCGTCGGCGTGAAGGCCGGGGCTACGGTGCGGCGTTGTCCAGTATGTTTGGGACGGTCCATGGCGATGAACATCGGCAATTGAAAATCGGAATCTTCGCGTTCTTCGGCAATGGTTATGCCGCCATTATTCACATCGGAAGAATAGAGTTCAGGCAGCGCCTCGACATGCTGGATCGTCTTATGATCACAGATATTCCAATAAGGGCCATAATCCGAATCTTCGACCTTGTTAATCGGCGCATTGGCGCGCATCTCGGCAAAAGGCGCCCGCCATAAATCCTTGCTGTAGAGATCCGCTTTACTGACATCACGGGGATTGGCATTTGGATCCGCAACTGGCGGATTATCTTTATACCAAGCTTCCAAAGCCTCCGAAGCGGTGGGGGAAGTGGTAAGGGTTGATGCGTCTAGGACGGGACTGGTGGCCATGATTCTCTCCTGCCGTTACCGTTTTGGGCAATCGGTTGCGTTTCAAAACCCGTTTAGTCTGCCTTTATTGACAGCAATGTCAACGGACTTTCGCCAAATGGCGGGAATCACAGGAGTATTTCCGTTCGCAACTTAGCCGCGAATCCGTGCCAAAAGGTTTTTCTTCCGTCCGCTGTTACCTGACTTCATCACATTGCGGCGGAACAACATCACGCTGAAGCGGATGATGATCAGCGTGAACATAGCCTGCCAGATTAACGCCACGCCATGCTGCCAAACATTGTCCATCTGCGCCGCCCGCGCGATCATTGCGAAAGGAGAACTGAACGGAAAAACGACCGCGAACCATTCGACCGGCTCGCCCAATTTGGTCACTGTAAAGGCGGCCAGAAAGAACACTAATAGCTGCCCCATAGTGACAGGCATGGACAGTGTCTGCACTTCCCGAACAGTGGTTGCCATCGCGCCGATGCCCAAAAATAAAGAACCCAGAAGCAGATAAGCCATGGAAAAATAGAGGACCATCAGGACGCAGAATAACGGCCAGCCCACTGCCGGGGCTGGCAGACTGGGCATGCCGGACAAAATAACCGAAGCGCCGATAAAGCCCAGTGTTGACCAGACCGTAATGCCGACCAATGCCATGCCCAGCATCGCAAACAGCTTGCCGAGGAAGATCGCATCCATAGGAATGGCGGCAGCAAGAATCTCGATAATCTTGTTGGTCTTTTCTTCCACCAGATTGGACAGAACCATGCCGGCCAAGATCATGGTGAGCAGGATAAGGATAATCTGCCCGCCCTGTGCCGTGGCGATCTGTGTCCGCTTTTTGGAGCTTCCGGTTGCGGCGACAAAATCAGTTTTAACCTCAATGGGATTGGATCCTGAGAGGGCGGTTTCTGAAAGAAGCGCGACTTTGCCGCTCCACCGTTTGACGTCGCCCTCTGACCCGGTGAGCAGCGGAGCCTCCAACGATCCTGAAATAATCGCAGTGAGAGGTTTGGACGCGGTGTCAAGTTTCGCCCTTATGTCGGGATCCGACGGGTCAGCACCTTCCAGTACCAGCAATTCCGGTATTGCTCCATTGCCCAGACTTTTTGCCAGCGCCGAGCGCGCATCAGCCAGTTTCGCAGCCTCGGTTTCTTCAAGAGCTACGCCGATAACAGGTCTATCGATATCCTGTCGGACCTGCTGGCCCAGTCCCCCGGCTGCTATCCCGATGATCAGCGGGAAAAGTGGCCCCAATAGAAAGAAGAAAAAGGACTTGGAAAAGATAATCGCGGCAAAGTCCCGGCGAGCAATGACAAAAGAGGCACGGACGGTTTCTATCATGCTGATTCTCCTTCCAGAGCGTTATCCTCTTCCATCTTCTTGGCGACCGCTTCCCCCGCGATATGGACAAACGCGTCATGCAGGCCCGGCCGTTCAATGGACAGCGACTGAATGCCGGCATCACCCTCTATCAGTGCGCGAAGCAGGGGCTCGACCCCGCTTTCAGGCAGAGTGAAATGCCAGTTGTGGCCCAGTGGTTCGCAATCGTCAGGAATGGCGGTGCGCCAAGGCCCTTCAAGATTGCGGGTTTCCAGATGTACTTGTGGGCGCAGCCTGTCGCGGGCCGTTGATACCTTGCCGGTAAAGGGAATTTTGCCGTTCGCGACAATAGCGATTTCTTCGCATAAACGTTCGGCATGGGCGATAACGTGCGTGGAGAAAATGACTGTTACGCCTTTGTCTGCCTGTCCGCGGATCAGGCGTTCCAGCTTACCCTGGTTGAGCGCATCAAGACCGGAAAAAGGCTCGTCGAGAATGATCAAGTCCGGTTCGTGAACAATCGTTCCGAGCAATTGAACCGTTTGAGCCATGCCTTTGGACAGTTGGCGGATCTGCTTGTTGGCTGCATCGCCGAGACCATGCTCCTCCATCATCTGCCGACCGCGCTTACGCCCTTCGGCGAGCGGCAAGCCGCGCAATGCGCCCATGAAAGCAATGGCGTCATAGGCCTTCATGGATTGATACAGGCCGCGTTCTTCCGGGAGATAGCCGACCTGATGGGCTTTGCTAATCGGATCGGGAGAACCGAGCAAAAACCGTTCGCCTTCATCGGGGTCAATAATGCCAAGCAGCATGCGTAATGTCGTGGTCTTGCCTGCGCCGTTGGGCCCCAATATGCCGAAAATGCTCCCTTTCTTGATGGTCAGGTCGATACCATCGACCGCCGTTTCGCCATCGAATCTTTTGACGATATGGTGAGCTTCTATGGCATTATTGGGGGTATTTACTTGTGCGTGGGAAGTCATTTACGGCTTTCCTAATGGGGCGCGGTCGGTGATAGTGAATTGCTATGCCTGATGACAAGTTAAGAATAACCCAAAGCCTGGAAAAAATGGCGCGAGAAGAGGGCTTCGCCGCCTTTGGTATTGCGCCCGCCGCTTTGGCGCCAGTCACAGCCAAGCGTTTGCGGGACTGGCTCTCGGGCGGCCAGCATGGCGACATGATCTGGATGGAGAGCCGGGCTGACGAGCGAGCGAGCCCGGAAAATCTCTGGCCGGAGGCGCGCTCGGTGATCATGCTGGGGATGAGCTATGCCCCAGCGCGCGATCCGTTTGCCCTTGAAAAAATACCGGATCGCGGCCGCATATCGGTTTATGCGCAGGGCAAGGATTACCATGATGTGGTCAAAAAGGCACTGAAACGCACCGCGCGTTGGTTGGTCGATCAAGTAGATTGTGAGGTGAAGGTTTTCGTAGATACAGCGCCCGTGATGGAAAAACCGCTCGCCGAAGCAGCCGGTCTGGGATGGCAGGGCAAGCATACCAATCTGGTCAGCCAGGGCCATGGCAGCTGGTTGTTTCTCGGCGCGATTTATACGACCCTGAAATTAGAAGCCTCGACCGGGGGGCAGGATCGCTGCGGCAGTTGTTCTGCGTGTCAGGATATCTGCCCGACCAATGCCTTTCCGGAGCCTTACCGGCTGGATGCCAAGGCTTGCATTTCCTATCTGACGATCGAGTCCAAAGGCCCTATTCCGCTCCAATATCGCAAGGCTATAGGTAATCATATTTACGGTTGTGACGATTGTCTGGCGGTCTGCCCATGGAATAAATTTGCCGAATCCGCTGCGGCGAACAAGGCGTTTCTACCTCGCGCCGAATTGGCAGCGCCCGCCCTTGCCGATTTGCTTGCCATGGATGATGCAGGTTTTCGGCAGATATTTTCTGGATCACCGATCAAGCGGTCTGGCCGTAACCGCATGGTTCGCAACAGCCTGATCGCGGCGGGGAATAGTGGAGATGTATCCTTGGTTCCGTCGGTTACGGCTTTGCTGGATGATGAGGATCGCGTCGTGCGGGGATCGGCGATCTGGGCATTGTCGCAGCTTGATTCCACTCAATTCGATCGTGAGAAAGAAGAACGGATGTCAAAGGAGCAAGATACTGATGTTCTTTTGGAATGGGAATCAGGTCAGCCTAACGCACCCGCAGCGCGTTGACGCATGACACGCGGTCCACTTCCGCTCCGTCGCTGCGTCTGGTGTCAATGTGGGTAACCCTGCCCTCACCACCAGTTTTTTCCGGGTAGAGATAAGCATCCAGCACACAGGCGCCGCTGGAAAATTGTAGTTTCCTTGCGGGCGGCTCTGCCACATCTGCCTGGGGATTACCGAATAGCCGTTTCAGCTGATTGGCGGTTTTACCCATGACCAGTTCCAGCCCCTGAACATTGCTAAGCGGAGATTCCGCTGCGGTGGGCAAGCTTGTCGGTGTCGTCACCGCACTGCCGGAAACACAAGCGGACAGAGCCGGAATGGCGGACAGAATGATGAGCTTGCGAATCATGTCAGTTGCTTTCTTCCAGAGCAGTTTCACGTTTCTTGTGAACCAGATGCGTAGCCATAGCGGCTCCCAAAACCGGCGCAAGAAAATTGACAAACGGGACCGCAAGCAACAGCGCAGTGGTCAGGCCGAGCCCAAAGCGGGTTACCTTGTTGATCCGCCACGCCTCATCCATCCGCGCAACATCGCCGATATGGCGGGCGGCAACCATATCCTGTAAATCCCGTCCGATCAGGATCGCATTGACCGCAAAAAAGGCAATCGGTGCGCCAATGCCGGTAATCAGCAACATGACATAAATGGGTGATGCCAAGAGATTATAACCGATGGCCCGGCCAACTGATGCCAGCCCCATTTTCAAGCCAAGCATATAGCCTGGCGGTTTAGCCAGTTCTGCTCGGGATGGATAGTGCTGCGCCTCAACAGCATCGACGATATCATCGGAAAAAATGTTGAGCACAAAGATCGCAATGACGCGAAAAAGAAATATGGCGGTGAGCGCCGTGATAATCGCCGCTGCCGCCGCCGCCCACCATCCGCCATCATTCAGTGCGGTGAGCGACAGTATCCATGCGAGCAGAAAATAGGCTCCCACACCGAAAACAGCCAGGAGCAGCAAGGAGATGATGAACACCTTCAAGAGCAGCGACAATATCCTTCGGTCCGATAGCTGGCCGATGGAGAGAAGAAAGGCGTCAATCATCCCAAACCCATGTCATGAAATTACTCTTCGGGTCAATTCTGCTTGAACCTGTAGCGGCTTGCCCTTAACGGACAGCGCTTATCTGCTCGCCATATAAGGACATGTTTATGACCACCGAAGCCCGTTACGATATTGTTGCCGTCGGCAATGCCATTGTTGATGTGATTGCGCAGGCAGACGATGCGTTTCTGGAAGAGGAGCAGCTCAACAAGGGCTCCATGACGCTGATTGATGCGGAGCGGGCGACACAACTCTATCGCGACATGGGCGTGGCGCGCGAAATCAGTGGCGGTTCCGGTTCGAATACACTGGCCGGCGCATCAACGCTTGGTCGGCAATGTGCCTTGATTGCGCAGGTTGCAGATGATCAGCTCGGTGAAGTCTTCACGCATGATATCCGCGCCACCGGCATTGATTTCGATGTACCGCCGCTCGGCAAGGAACCGCCGACAGCACGCTGTCTGATCCTGGTGACGCCCGACGCGCAGCGCACCATGAACACTTTTTTGGGCGCTTCCCAATTTTTGCCCCCTGCCTCTGTCGATGCCGATCTGATTGCCAGCGGTGCAATTCTCTATCTTGAGGGCTATTTGTGGGATGCCGATGAGCCTAAAGCGGCAATGGCTCTGGCCATTGATCTCGCCCGCAAAAATGATCGCAAGGTAGCATTCACGCTTTCGGATGGATTTTGCATCGAACGGCATCGGGATGATTTCACGCGTCTGATCAAAGACGGCATGATCGATATTCTTTTCGCCAATGAGGCAGAAATCAAATCACTATGCGAAACCGAGGACTTTGATGCTGCTGTGGCACAAACCGCTGCCCAGGTTGAAACTTTGGTTGTGACGCGCAGCGAAAAGGGCGCAATCGCAGTTCAGAATGCAGAGACCTTTGCAGTGGGAGCCGAACCAGTTGAAAAGATTGTCGATACGACAGGGGCTGGCGATTTGTTCGCCGCCGGTTTCCTCAGCGGCTATATTGAGGAGCGCTCGATGGAAGATTGCCTGACCATCGGTGCGATTGCCGCAGCAGAGGTGATTTCCCACTATGGTGCGCGGCCCGAGGCGGATTTGCGGGAATTGGTGAAACAGCGCCTGGGTTAAATCGGCCGGACTATCGACCGATTAACTTTTCATTTTGAACAGTTTGCGGTCTTCCGGCCCAAAACCCCATTTCCAGATAACCCACGCGTAACTTCCCAAAATCATCGGGATGCCGATGATCAACTCTGCCCATTCCGGCAGATAAGTGGCGAGATAGCCCACAGCGGTAGCAGCCATAACGGCAATGATCAGCGACCAGCGCCACCCATTGACCGGCGCCTTGAGCAGCTTTGACAGGAAGATCGCTTTAACCACCGAAGCATAGGCCAGCGCAACCATTAGCGCCGCAGCGACCGAGGCCGCTTGAAACAGTGGTGGCCAGCCCAGCCGCATGCAGATCTGAATGAAGGCGACGCTTAGCGCGGCCTGCAATAGCAGCATTGATAGCGAGATGAGCAGGTTGCGGTGACGTGCGATATAGACGAGCGCGGCTTCGCTAACCACAGCGGTTGCAGCCACAGCTTCTGCGGCCAACAGGAAGGCCAGCGCGCCAGTACCGCCAACAAAATTAGGGCCAACCAAGCCCATCACTGCTTCGCCGGGAATGGCAAGGGCCAGCGCGATTCCGGCTTGCGCGGCGATGATCCAGAACCCGACCTGACTGACCTGATTGGCGATAGCCTTCATATTGCCCGCCTCCAGATTGCGGGTAATGACGGGTCCCAATATCGGGTCAAAACTGGTTTTAAGCTTCTGTGGCAGGCTCGCGACCTGTTGCGCGATATAGTAGATGCCGACAATGGCAGGAGAGGCAAAAAGGCCGAGAATGGCAAGGTCCAGACGCCGCGATCCCCATTCGGCGGCATCGGCGGCAGCAAGCGGCATATTGCGTCGTGCCAGCTTGGCGATAGCGATCGGTTTGGGCCGCCAACCCCATGGCAGGCCGTAGCTTTTGAACAAGGGCCAGAGCGATGCGAGCAAGGCCGCAATCATCGATACAACATAGGAGAGGATCAAACCGTCGCGCAGCGAGTAGTAGGAGAACAGAAAGGCGGCGATGCTGATCGTCCACGGCTCTACGATGGACCGGGCACGGACAGTCGAAGCGATGTCATAGCGATAGGCCAAGGCGGCAAGCGCAATATCTGCGCCTGCAATGGTGAAGATCACGAGCGGTAAAAATCGGTCGAGGCCGTTAATTTCACTGTTCGGAAACATGATTTGAGGCACCAGGATTAGCAACACCGCCGCCAACATCGATGCGAATAGACTAACCAGCAGTCCATCCCAAACAACATGAACATGCGGTCGTTTCGTGCGGCTAAGTTGCTCGGCCAACCCGCGCTTCAAACCGAGGGTCGCCAGCTGCGCTGCAAATTCCACGATCAATATGGCGTAAGCAAAGCGGCCCAAGGCTTCCGCCCCGTAAATCCGTCCGGCGATGAACAAGAAGGGCAACCGGGCCGCTAACCGCAGTAAGAACCCGAAAACATTGGTCCGACCACCTTTGGCTAGCGCCGCGATATCTTCTTTACCATCTTGCTCGCCTAACGCTGCGGAAGGTGCGCCATCGGCGGCTGATTCCTTGCCCGTCATCGGCTCTGATGACGTGCCGGAAGATGCGCCTGATGATTCCGGGCTGGTCAAAAAACAAATCTCCGGCTGGTAAAGCTATTCAAAAAATGCGGGTTAAAATGCAAAGACGGGCTTTACCCCACTCAACCGGGCTTGTCATCTTTTGTACTAGCGCTGCTCTGAGACCAGAGGACGGCGCATCAGTTGAGCAACGATGGATTTTGAATCGGTTTCGCCAGCAAGCAAGGCACAAACCGCGTCGACAATCGGCATATCAATATCTCGCGCTTTTGCATCACGTTGCAACACCGCCGCGGTAAAGGCGCCTTCTGCAACGGTTGCGCGGTCTGATAAAAGCGCCTTTGCAGACTGCCCCCTGCCCAATCCTTTGCCCAGCGAGAAATTGCGCGAACTATCGGATGAGCAAGTCAGGACGAGATCGCCCAGGCCACAAAGGCCAGACAGGGTTTCTGCACGTGCCCCGCGCGCTGCGCCATAGCGAAGCATTTCGGCAAAGCCGCGACTAATAATCGAGGCACGCGCGTTTTGACCGAGGCCGGCGCCCTCGACTACGCCGCAACCAATAGCGAGGACGTTTTTCACCGCCCCGCCAATTTCCGCACCAGCTATATCGTCCGAATAATAGGGACGGAAAGAAGGTTTGGAGATCAGCGGATTGAGCCTGTCCCACAGCGCTTCACTGTCGCAGGCCAGCGTCAAGGCGGTTGGCAGTCCCTGGGCGACTTCATGGGCAAATGTTGGTCCGGATAGAACCGCCAGCGGATTATCGGGGCGTATATCCTGAACAACCTCGCTCATCAATTGCCGGGTCGCTTCTTCAATACCTTTGCTGCACAGGACCAGGGCGGCTTTGCTATCGGGAAGATCCATTAGACTGGCCCGTAAGTGCTGAGCAGGTGTAACGATCAGCAAGGCCTCACAAGACGCAAGTTCGCCCATATTTTTTGTGGCGCGAATATTCTGCCGCAGCGGATAGCCGGCCAGGAAGGTCTGATTCTCGTGGCTTTCGTTGATCTGTGCGATTACTTCGGGCTCGCGCGCCCAAAGCAACAGCTCATCCTGCCCTTCCGATAGCACCTGCGCGAGCGCAGTGCCCCATGCGCCGGCCCCGATTACACCGATTCTTGCTTGGGCTTTGGTCATGCTTTCACACCTGCCCCGCGCGCTTTTTCGGCTGTCGGATCGAGCGGCCATCGGGGGCGAGCGACAAAATCAAGCGGGTCGGTGAAACCCGCTGCGAAACGCTCGGCGCCCGCCCAGGCGATCATGGCTGCATTGTCGGTGCATAGCCATGAGGGAGGCGCAGTAAATTGCATGCCATGATCCGTTGCCAATTGCTCCAGCATCGCTCGAATAGGACCGTTGGCCGCAACGCCGCCGGCAACCACAAGATGGGATACTCTTCCATGGTCGTCTATCGCCTTTTCCAGCCGGTTTTGCAGGCAATCAACCGTCGCTTGCTGGAACGCAGCAGCAATATCTTCCGGCCGGTGCTCACCGCTTTGATGGGCTCTGACCACCGCGCTCTTGAGCCCCGCAAAAGAGAAATGCGGTTCTTTCGATCCTTTGAGCGGCCTGGGCAGTGGTACCGCTGAGGCATCGCCGGTTTGGGCCAGCGCTTCGACCTTCGGCCCGCCGGGATAGCCAAGACCCAATATTTTTGCTGTCTTGTCAAAAGCTTCACCCGCTGCATCATCAATTGTCGTAGCCAGCCGGCGATATTGTCCGACGCCATCCACGCGCAAAATCTGGCAATGGCCACCCGAGGCGAGCAGCAGCAGATAGGGGAAGTCGAGATCAGCATTGGCGAGACGCGGAGAAAGCGCATGACCTTCAAGATGATTGACCGCCACGAGCGGTTTATCAGCTGCCATCGCTAGCGCTTTGCCGGTGACCAATCCGACCATCACACCGCCAATCAGCCCTGGTCCGGCGGTCGCTGCGACTGCATCGACTTTATCCAGCGTCAGACCGGCTTCGGCAAGGGCTGCGTCGATCAGCGGCGTTATGATCTCGGCATGGGCGCGGGCAGCAATCTCTGGCACCACACCGCCAAAGGGGGCGTGCGCCTCTTCCTGACCCGCCAGTTTATGGGCTAAAATCTCCCGATCTGACGTGACCAATGCCGCCGCTGTCTCATCGCAGCTTGATTCAATGCCCAAAATTATACTCATATTCCTTTTACTTAAGCCATGGTGGGATTAGGACAAGGGCCATGACGGGTGACGGTGTTAGCAAACGGGAAAAATTAGCGGGCATTGATCGGCCCTTGCGGATCGGTACGCGCCAATCTCCGCTGGCTATGGCGCAGGCCGAAATGGCGGCTTCGGCGATATTATCCGCGCATGGCTGGCGGCCGGACCAGGTCGAGCTGGTGCCCATGGTGGCAACCGGTGACAAGATACAGGATCGTGCACTGGCAGAACTTGGCGGTAAAGCACTTTGGACCAAGGAACTCGACCGGGCGCTCCATGACGGAGATATTGATTGCGCCGTTCACAGCATGAAAGATGTCGAAACCGTGCGGCCAGACGTTTTCATCATCGCGGCCATGATGGAGCGGGCGGATACCCACGACAGACTGATCGGTGCGAGATCTATCGACGATCTACCGCAAGCTGCGATCGTCGGTACCGCTTCTCCGCGGCGCAAGGCCCAATTGCTGCGGCATCGTAGCGATCTTGATATCCGGCTTATTCGCGGCAATGTTCAGACGAGGCTGCAGAAAATCCAAGATGGTGAGTATCACGCCACCTTGTTGGCTGCCGCTGGCCTGAATCGTTTGGACATGGATGACATCGGCATTGATATATCTCCGGATGTAATGCTGCCAGCACCGGCTCAAGGTGCGATAGGTATCGAAACATTATCCGATTCCAGCCATTTGCGCCGTGTTCTCAAAGAAATATCCTGCTCAAACACATCACGCGCGGTGACGACAGAACGGTCGTTCCTGAAAGAACTCACTGCCGATTGTCATAGTCCGGTTGCAGCCTCAGCGACTGTTGACGGTATGAGAATCCATCTTCGTTCAGAAATATTGCTGCCTGACGGCAGCGAGTGCATCAGCGGAGAATCCGAGTTTGATGCAGGAGACGTTGCGGCTCCGGCACTGCTAGCGCGTAAGCTGTTGGGGCAGGCCAGTACAGAATTGAAAACCATTTTTGGCCGATGACCCGGTCGCTGATTATTCTGCGGCCGATTGAGGGTGCTCGCGAAACCGCGGAGAAGGCCAAAAAAATGGGTTTATCGACCATTGTCGATCCACTATTTGAAATCGAACCAATAGCCTGGGAGGCACCGCCGGCTTCCCAGTTTGATGCTTTGATGCTGACAAGTGCCAATGCGGTCAAATATGCTGGCTCTGCGCTCGAGAAATGCAGGAAATTACCCGTACTGGCTGTGGGGAAAGCAACGGCCCGGATTGCCCGGCAGTCCGGTCTGGATGTCGCGGAAATCGGAGGGGGCGGCGCGGAAGAGCTGCTGCGGTCACTTCCCTCTGATCGGTACCGGAAAATCCTGCGCCTGACCGGTAAGGATCACGTCAAAACAACGATTTCCGGGCGTGAGCTTGTCCTGCGCCGTGTCTATCAGGCCCGTGCTATGCCATTAGGGGGAAAGGCACGTGCAGCGCTAAGACAGGGTCACGTGGTTTTGCTCTATTCCGTTCGCGCGGCGAAGACCTTGGTCCAAGAGATGGACCGTCTGGGTATCGATCGGTCGGCGAATGATATAGCAGCTCTATCACCCAATATCGCCGAGGCCGCCGGAGACGGCTGGAAAACAGTGCAGGCTGCGGAGCGGCCCACGGACGATGCTTTACTGTCTCTGGCTGGGCGACTATGTCTGCATTGAGCATAATATCTGATATTGGCGGTTGGCGCAGAAGGCGCTGGCAGGATGTAGGAAAATCGAATGAGTCGGGACTATGAAAAAATCGCTTCGTCAGGGGGAAAAAGCAATTTGACCCGCAATGTTCTGGTCCTGATGGTCGTTGCATTTGTCGGCGGGGCAATTCTCACCGGCTGGGTTTTTTCGCGCTACAACCCTTTTGAGACCGGCACGGAAAGTGCTGTTGCTGCAACCGGAGCCAAGACCACTCCGACGGCGGTTGCTGACGACCCTGCCTCGGCATTGGCGAAACGGATTGATGCGGACGGGACGGTATTGCCGCCGCCACCGGTAAAACCCGTGCCAACAGAAATTCCCGCGCTGACGCCCGACAAAGAGCGAGCGTTGGCGGTGCGGGTCGCAGACCTTGAAGACCGGCTGTCGCGGATCAATGTGCAAGCGCAGGCAGCGTCCGGCAACGCGGCGCGGGCTGAAGGTTTGCTGATTGCTTTTGCAGCTCGCCGGGCGCTCGACCGCGGGTCTCCGCTGGGTTATATTGAATCACAGCTTCGTCTGCGCTTTGGTGATGCCCAGCCAAAGGCGGTAACAACGATTGTGAATGCATCCCGTGAGCCAGTGACTCTGGAAGAGTTGGCGACGGGTCTTGATGATATCGGCCCGTCTTTGACAAGCGGTTCCAGCGGCGAAGGGTTTTGGACGGATTTCAAGCGGGAAATGTCCGAACTATTCGTGATCCGCCGTGATGGAACGCCGTCTCCGGTGCCACAGCAACGACTCATCCGTGCGAAGCGTTATGTAGAAAACGGTAATATCGATGCTGCGATTGCAGAGATCGAAAAATTGCCGGGCACAGACAATGGTGATGAGCTGACCAGTCAATGGATGGAAAAAGCACGGCGTTATAATGAAGCGCGCCGGGCGTTGGATGTCATAGAAACGGCAGCGATACTGGAACCGCAGCAGCTGCGTACCGCAGAAGGAGAAAGGGTTGATCAACCTTCGCCGCTGGCTCCAGTAACTCCAATACCAGCGCCCTGAGCGCTTATTCGGGCGGCAGGAACAAGTCTGCGAGCGTCTGCGGCACCCGCACCGGTCTGCCGCTTTTCTGATCAATAATGGCCCAGTTGGTTTTGGCAGATACCTTCAACTTGCCATCTGCTCCTGCAAAACTGACATTACGCCAGAAACGCGCACCTTTGGGCGGGTCTGAAATCCAGGTGCGGCCCTTTACCTTTTCGCCAGCAACGACGTTGCCACGATAGTCAATTTCATGTCTGGTTACGACCCAGATGTAGCGCTCAATATATTCCGGCGGTGCAACGGCCTGCCAATGGGCCGTCGCGAGCTCCTGGATCCAGCGAACCCAAACCGCGTTATTGACGTGACCCAGCTCGTCAATATCCTCCGGTTGGGCTGTAATCTCGAGAATATGCTCGCTCATTTCTCGGATTCGGTCATACCCATCTGCCACAGGATAAACGCAAACTCCTCTGCGATTTCCTCGATCCGGTTCCAGCGACCGGATTTGCCGCCATGGCCCGCCCCCATATTGGTTTTGAGCAACAGGATATTGTCATCCGTCTTGGTTGCGCGCAGCTTGGCCGCCCATTTGGCTGGTTCCCAATAGGTCACACGCGGATCATTAAGACCGCCGGTGATAAGCATCGGTGGATAGTCTTGCGCGTTGACCTGATCATAGGGGGAATAGCTGCGGATATATTCAAAGGCCGCCTTGTCGGTGATCGGATTGCCCCATTCCGGCCATTCACCGGGCGTGAGCGGCAGGCTTTCATCCAGCATGGTATTCAGCACGTCGACAAAAGGCACATGAGCCACAACTGCGCCCCATAGAGCAGGATCACTGTTAACAACCGCGCCCATTAGCTCGCCACCGGCCGAGCCGCCCGAAGCACTGATCCGCCCCTTGGTGGTATAGCCTTTATCTGCCAGTCCTTTGGCAACATCGACAAAATCGTTGAATGTATTGGTCCTCTGCATCAACTTGCCCTGCAGATACCAGTCGCGCCCCAGATCATCACCGCCGCGGATATGCGCGATGGCATAGATGAATCCGCGGTCGACCAGGGATAGCCTTGTGGTGGAAAAGCTTGGTGGCACGGCGTAGCCATAGGCCCCATAAGCGTAGAGGTGCAGTGGTGCGCTGCCGTCGAGTTTTGTACCATTCTTGTAAACCAGTGATACCGGTACCATCGCACCGTCGCGTGCCCTTATGGTGAGACGCTCGGTAGTATATTGAGCGGCATCGTAGCCGGAAGGAATTTCCTGCACCTTCAGCGTTGCAAGTTTTTTGTCGGCAAGCGTGTAGTCATACACTGTATCCGGTGTGACCATCGATTCGTAGCTCAGCCTGAGCTTTGCCACATCATATTCTGGATTGTCATCTAACCCGGTATTGTAGCTTGCCTCGGGAAAAGCGATACGCTCCACCTTTGTTGGATCGGTGTATGAGCGTATCTCTACCTGATCGAGACCGTTTTCGCGGCCTTCGGTGACATAGAAATCCTTAAAGGCCGTCATATCGGTCAGGTAAAACTCGTCTGACCCGGCGATCAGTGTCGTCCATTCGCCGGGATTATCAAGCGAAGCCGTCGCCAGCCGGAAATTCACATGATCATCATTGGTGAGAATATAAAGCGTTCCGTCATGCTCCTCGACGGAATATTCACGCCCTTTTTGGCGCGGTGAAATCAGAATCTGCTCCGCGGTCGGATTGTCGGTCGGCACCAATCGCACTTCGCTGGTTTCATTGTCGCCAGTTGCGATGACGATAAACTTTTCTGACTGGGTTAGGCCTATGCCGACGGTAAAGCCGTCTTGCTCCTCTTTGTAGAGTTCCAGATCATCCTTGATATCGGTGCCCAGAACATGCAGCCGTGCGTTGTCAGTGCGCCAGTTTTCATTGGCCAAGCCATAAAGCAGGCTTTTGGAATCAGCCGACCAGACAAGGCTGGATAGAGTCCCTGGAATGACGTCAGGCAATTCTTCCCCGGTCGCCAGCACACGAAAATGCACGTCAAACCGTTCCGATCCATTATCATCATAGGAATAGGCAAGCAGTTTGCCATCTGGAGACACGGAAAATGCGCCAAGGCGGAAATATTCTTTCCCTTCCGCTAGTGCATTTTCGTCAAGGATCAGAATGTCATCACCGTCGGCGACGGGTTTGCGATACCATTTCTTATATTGCGCGCCTTCGTCAAAGGCGGTCCAGTAAATCCAGTCGCCATCCTTTTGCGGGACCGAACTTTCGTCTTCCTTGATCCGCGCTTTCATCTCCTTGAACAGCTCGTTGGTCAGCGCTTTCTGGCCGGCCATATTCTGTTCAAACCACTTATTCTCCTCTTTCAGATAATCGAGCACATCTTCGTCATCGATCTTCGGATAGCTTTGGTCTTTGAGCCAGTGATAGGGATCGCTGATCGTATAGCCATGGTGTTCGTAACTATGGGGTCGCTGCTCGGCGACAGGTGGTTTTTCCATTTTCTTTGTCATGGTCTCTTCTGTTGTTGGAGATTCAGCGAAAGCGGGAGCAGCAGCCAGATTGGCGGCAAGCAGGAGGGGGAATAATATCTGTTTCATAACGCCTCTCATCTTTGAAATCGGTGGCGGAAATCGTCTAAAACACCTATGTGTTTGGTAAGTCACTAATTCAAGGAGTTTCGCAGCCGATGTTGATGTCCACTTATGAAGCGCGGCTTGCCGCCCTGCGCGAGCAAATGGCCAAAGATAATCTTGATGGCTTTGTCATCCCGATTTGTGACGAGCATATGAGCGAATATGTCGGCGACTATGCCCAGCGTCTGTCCTGGCTCACGGGTTTTGGCGGCTCCGCCGGTTCTGCGGTCGTGCTGAAGGACAAAGCTGCGATTTTTGTGGATGGACGTTATACTATTCAGGTGCGTGATCAGGTCGATGGCCATCTTTATGAATATGTCGGCATCGCGGATAAAAGCGTCATTGACTGGCTGGGCGAAAATGCGCCGGAAGGCTCATCGATTGGCTATGACGCATGGCTGCATACGCAGGATTGGGCGAAATCGGCCAAGGCTAAGCTGGCAAAGAACGGTGCCAAGCTTCTCGCCGTAGAGCCCAACCCTATTGACGCGGTCTGGGAAGATCAGCCAGAGCCATCGCTCGCCAAGCTTGATGTTCAGCCTGATGAATTTGCCGGGAAAAGCGCGGCGGACAAGCGTGCAGATATTGCCGCCTGGTTGAAAGAGGAAGGTCTGGATGCAACCGTCATCGCTGCGCTCGATTCGGTCGCTTGGGCATTTAATATTCGTGGGAAGGATATTAACAATACCCCGGTCCCGCGTGGTTATGCGATTGTCAAAGCGGATGGCAATGCAGAGTTGTTTGTTGCGCCAGAAAAATTGACGGATGAGGTCAGGGTGCATCTGGGTAACGCGGTTGCACTCCGCGACTACAGCGAATTTCCCGACGCATTGGCGGAATATGGCGCCAAGAAGATCGGCGTCGATCCGGAGCGATCGGTAGCCGCGATATTTGAGCAGCTGGAAGGCGCTGGCGCTCATATCGTCAAAAAGCGCGATCCGACCATATTGGCCAAAGCGATTAAAAACGAAACCGAAGTCAACGGCCACAAAGCAGCTCAGGCTCGCGATGGCGCGGCGCTCAGTCAATTTTTGCACTGGTTTGCACAGGAAGCACCGAAAGGTGGTCAAGACGAACTGTCGGTCGCCGCCAAACTCGCAGAATTTCGGGGAAAATCCGACAAGTTGATGGATCTGTCTTTCCGTACGATTTCCGGCGCAGGACCCAATGGAGCGCTTTGTCATTATAGCGTGAATGAGGAAACCAACCGCAAGATTGAAACCGGTACACTCTATCTGGTTGATAGCGGTGGGCAATATCGCGATGGTACGACCGATGTGACGCGAACTATGGCGGTCGGTGAACCTACGGCGGAAATGATCAAGCGCTATACGCAGGTGCTGCAAGGGCATATAGCGCTGGCAAAGGCGGTCTTCCCCAAAGGCACCACGGGCGGGCAGCTCGACATATTGGCGCGGCAATACCTTTGGGCCGATGGCGTCGATTATGCCCATGGCACAGGCCATGGGGTAGGTGCCTATCTGTCGGTGCACGAAGGACCACAACGGATCGCTGCTTTTGGTGGATTTGCCGAACCCCTGGTTGCAGGCATGATCTGCTCCAATGAACCGGGCTATTACAAGGATGATGCTTTTGGTATTCGGATTGAAAACCTGATCCTTGTCGAAGAGCGGGAAGTCGCTGGGGCAGAACAGGACATGCTGGGTTTTGAAACATTGACATTTGCGCCGCTCGACCGGCGGCTGATTGATGTCGCTATATTGTCCGACAGCCAGCGCCAATGGGTGGACGATTATCATGCGCAAGTGCTGGATATTATCGGACCGCAGGTCGAAGGCGATGTGCATGATTGGCTCAAGGAGCAATGCGCGCGCCTTTAATCTACCGCTTCAATCTGAATGCTGACCTGCTTTGCGCCATAGGCAGAGTACCAATATCAACGGACAAATTACTTCATGACAACAGATACTAACGACCCGCGCGCCGGCTTTCGCCTGATCACTCCTGTCCGT
The DNA here is from genome assembly GCA_947493955.1 of uncultured Sphingomonadaceae bacterium. GTDB lineage: Bacteria > Pseudomonadota > Alphaproteobacteria > Sphingomonadales > Sphingomonadaceae > Parasphingorhabdus. The sequence goes on along the minus strand of CANLSQ010000002.1, from coordinate 381,862 downwards.
GTGCGCTATGCCGAGGCTGATATGCAGGGCATTGTGTTCAACGCGAATTACCTCGCTTTTGCGGATATCGGCGTGACCGAATATTTTCGCGAGCTCGTCGGCGCCACGGGCAATGAAGATTCGCCTGGCAAGTTTCTGGAGCTATTTGGCGGAGATAACTGGGTGCGCCATGCTGAAGTTGATTTCCGGGCGCCCGCCAAGGCCGATGATCTGATCGATGTCTGCCTGCGTATCACCCGATTCGGCCGGACTAGCTATTCCGCCATCGCTCATATTGTGCGGGAAAATACATTGCTGAACGTCGTTAAGCTGACTTATGTCTGGTTTGATCCGGCGACAGAAGAAGTTGCCCCCGTGGCACAAAGCTTCATTGAGGCCGTTACAGATTTTGAGATTATCGAACCGGAACGGACTGCGGTTACTGTCTAGCGATCCGCTATGCGGGTCTTTACTCCGGGTCAGCCGATTTCAAATCCTTGGCCTGTGTTTTGCGTCGCCGCAAATTGGCTCGCAATTGTTCCGCAAGGCGATCGGCTTTCTCGACCTCCTTGCGACGCTTTTCTGACTTGGGCTGTGGCTTAGGCATAGATAATATTTGCCAGCGAAACAGGAAAATTGCAACTGCGCTTGACAAGTCCTTAACCCTTTCGCCATAGGCGCGGGGCCCGAAGCAGATGGCTTCTCGCAATGAAACTAGTGCTGCTGTAGCTCAGTGGTAGAGCGCGTCATTGGTAATGACGAGGTCGGGAGTTCAATTCTCCCTAGCAGCACCATTTCTTTCCCCGATTTCAATCGCCTCCTGAATTGTCAAAAGGCAGCGGCCAAAGCGCCGGAGTTGTGTCGCTATGCGAACCAACGAATACGCGATGAATCTCGCTGGCGATTTTCTGATTGCCGTAATCAGAATCGACTTCGAGATGATAACATCAGGGCTATTGTCCGTTGGCGACTTTTCCCGTCAGACGAGGATGACTTAATGCTGGCTGCGCTGAAGAACCAGACACATGACCTGATGCGTGCAGGCCTGAGCGACTTTGCGATATCCAAGTAGCATTGGGCAATGATCCAAGCGGTCGCGAAGGATGGGCTGCACCACAAGGCTGTGAGTGAGTGGCTCAAACGGGTTAGATGTTATAGAGGTCAGGTTTCTACGCCCAGCCGTCCAAAAGTTGCCAGTCAGGAACCGGCCCAGGTCCAGACTTAACATTGACAGGATTGTCTACGTCCTGACGTCCGCTATCTCCCGAAAGCGTAGGTCTGTTGATCAATCCGCCCAGATTTCCAGGTGGTTCTTCCGTTCAACCCGGCGGCTGGTTTTCAGGTCGAGAATTGGTTCGAGGCCGGTTTCGGCAAAAAGCGCACGAACCAACTGTTGATCTGGCCCGTCCAGGCCGTCGACCCAATCCGTCAGGCGCTGGAGCAGGAAAAAGCGATAGGGCATTACCGCTGTCGTGATCTCATGTCCGCGCCAGTTAAAACTGGTCATGCCGATTCCCCGGCCAAGTCGCATTTTGCTGGGATCGACTTCCGAATTTTTCTCCAGCCACTCGTTGGAGAATTCAACATGGGCCGTGATCTCGCCCAGATATTCATCGGCAACGAATTCCATCAGGGATTTCAGCGTGCCAGGGATTTTGTCATCAGCAAATAGCTTGCCGTCAGCCTGTTCCATCTCTTCGTCGATAAATGTCTCCGTCATGTTCATTCGTTCGGTCCAGCGGAACACCCTTGGCGCGCTGGTCTGCATCAAATGGAGGGGCTTGGGATCGCGCGCCAGATGCGGATAGAGCGGTCCGAACAGGCCAAAGTCACCGATGGTCGGATGGCCGCCGAGCAGGAACGGCGTCTGTTGCAAATGCGCGTTAAAGCGACCGAGAAAATCGGTATAGCTCTCTTCCACGGTCGCAAATGTTTCCGGTGTTACCCCAAAAGCCAAGGCCGCTTTTCGCATCCGTCCGCTGGCATGGTCAAAAGCAGCTGCCTGTCCCTCCGGACCAAGACCGTCGGGCAGCACATCGCGAAAGGTATCGCGCAGGAAGGACAAGTTTACCTCGTCAAAGTTCCAGCGATAATGCATGGCTGGACGCAGCAACCCCTCCCCGCCAAACAGCTCAAATAGATGCGCCACAGCGCGCATCACAGGCGTTTTCGGATAAATGGATTTTCTGCTCGCGCCGCTAGCTTCAAAATGATCAAGAATGACCGTGCCGTCCTGCACCAATTCCCCTTCTGGCGTCTCAATCACCGGAATAATCCAGCGCCCAACCTTCGGCACAATCTGCTCGTTAAATCGTTTTCCGCCAGCCTTGTTCTCAACAAAGGGGATGTGGTTCTGCCGCATATAGGCGCGAACTTTGCCCGTATAGAGCGATCCGGCCATGCCGTAGAGAATATGGGGTTTGGTCATTGATGCAGTTCTTTCGACTGAGGAAGATTAGAAGCGATAGCCACCATTTTTTATGCGGTCATACTGGTCGGCACCGAGTTTGATGAAGTCCTGTTGTCCCGGTTCAAGGAACCAAATCGGATCTTTCACTGCATCAATATCAAAGCCTTCCTTCACCAGCTCAACCTTGCGGAATTTAAACGTGCCAGTGGTCTCTGCTTCCGGCTGAATGCGGATGAACAGCGGTATTGCATAAACTGGAAGATGCGCTGCCAAATGCTCACGCAGCCCGCCAATATCAAATCCTTTGCCTGCGGTGATGGCCGCCATGCCCGCACGTCCCTCTGTTTCAGGAACCTCCACACCGTAAACATTGGCGAGATCAATGCCCGGATATTTGGATAAGGCATCACAGACTTCGTTTGTTGCTACATTCTCCCCTTTCCAGCGAAATGTGTCACCGATACGGTCAACAAAATAGACATAGCCTTCGGCATCACGGCGCATGAGGTCTCCGGTTCGAAACCAGCGGTCGCCGGGTTCAAAAACATTGGTGAGAATTTTGGATTCGGTGGCTTTCTTTTCATGATAGCCCGAGAATGATTCGCGCCCGCTGGTCCCAATTCGCCCAAGAGCCTCACCGGGTTCATCAGTATCTGTCTTGATGCAAAATCCGTTTGCGTCGCGGATAGGCTGTTCTTCGACGACATCAAATTTCACAAAGGCAATGCCCATCTTCTTTTCAATCCATTTGGGCATCTGGCCGACGGCACCAATTTTTCCGTCAAAATTGACGAGCGCCACATTGCCCTCCGTTGAGCCATAAATCTCGTGCATGGTTGAAATCTGGAACCGATCAACGAAGTTTCGCCATACGTCACCACGCAAGCCGTTGCCAAAACCGGCGCGCAGTTGATGGCTTGTTTCTTTGGGATGCGGTTCAGCATTGATCAAATAGCGGCAAAGCTCACCAATATAAACGAACAGGTTCGCACCATTATCGGTCGCGTCATCCCAAAAAGCGGAGGCTGAAAATTTGCGCCGCAATATGACGGTTGCGCCCACGTAAAGCGGGCCGGTAATGCCCATGCCTCCGCCGGTAATATGATAGAGCGGGAGAACATTATAGACGCGGTCTCCGGCTTTAACTCCGCTTAACGCAATCGCTGTACGCGATGTACCGCGGATGCGCATCTGCGTGATTTTTGCCGCTTTTGGCAGACCGGTGGTGCCCGATGTATAAATATACAGACAAGTGTCAGAACCGCGAATATGCGAACGAATTGCCGGATCGGGGCGATCTGTGCTTTGCTTTGCAAGCTGGGTTTGCAGGTTTTTTCCAATTTTGCCGTCAAAGTCCCAGATCACGATGTCATCAGCAAGCGTATCCCTTATGCCTTCGGCTCGCTCGGCCTGAACGCCGGCTGCTATAATTGCCTTGCTGTCCACAATGCCGACGCAATGTTTGAGCCCGACACCTTCCAGATTGGTATTAATCAACGCAGTAATCACACCGATTTTCGATAGGCCGAACCAGGTCGCCACAAAATCCGGGCGATTTTCCATGATCAACGCAATGGTGTCGCCAGATTGAAAACCTTGCTCGATGGCCCAGTTGGCAATCTGATTAGCGCGCTCATCAAAAGCGCGATATGTTAGAGTTTGTCCTTCAAAGACGAAAACGGCGGTATCCGGTGAACGATCGACTGTGGCTTCAAACTCATCGGCCATTGTTACGGGCGAGTCCGGCTGCAAGTCCTTTATGCTGCGTAGAACACTGGAAACGCGTCTGGCAAAAACAAAATTTCTCTTGAAGCTTTTCAGCATTTTTCAATCTCCAGAATTTTCATGGAAGAAACTGTTTAGCGTCAACTGAGGAAATTATGAGAGGAAATATTATATTGACACTAATTGTGTCATATTGGATGATGGCCGTCAAGAGTATCTCCAACCATGAGGCCCGCCATGAAAAAGAAACTGCTCACCATCTTTGGCCTGTTGGCCCTCACAGTAGCTATATTGGTGATGGCTGCTCCGTCCATCGTGCACGCGCTCGGAATGCATCCTGAATATGACGGACCGACTTATGAATTGCCCGGCAAAAAGGCGCTGATCATCGCCACCAATCATGGCGTGCTCAACAAGCCGGGTGAGACGACGGGCGACCCCACCGGGGTTATGGCATCGGAGTTTACCCATCCCTATTATGGTTTTCTCGACGCCGGGATGGATGTGGACGTTGCGAGCATCAAGGGCGGCGTAATTCCCGTTGATCCACAGACCCTAGGCCGGATGGTTATCACGGCCGAGGACAAACGCTATCTGGAAGACCCGGTTCTTCAGGGCAAGATCAAGAACAGTATCCAAATCGATGATCTGGATTTCACGCAATATGATGCCATTTTCATCTCAGGCGGCTGGGGTGCGGCTTATGATCTTGGTTATTCCAAAAAGCTGGGAGAGAAAATCAGCGAAGCCTATTTTGCCAAGAGACCGGTCATCGGCTCGGTGTGTCACGGCGCACTGGGTTTGATCAACGCCAAGGACGAGGACGGCAAAGCTGTCATAGCCGGGCGGAAAATGACCGGCGTCAGTGATAAACAGATCAAGGAACTGGGAATAAGCATGACCCCGATGCATCCGGAGACGGAGCTTCGCAAGGCAGGCGCGCTTTATGAAAGCAACACTGCCTTTCGCGACATGTTTGCGACCCATGTTGTTGTGGATGACGAAAAACGCTTTGTGACCGGACAGAACCAGAATAGCGGCCATGTGACAGCACACAGAATGATGGAGATCATCTCAAATCTACCTGCCGCTTCGGCATCGGAAGATGAGGAAACTGCAGAATGAGAAAGGCGCTGCGCACTATCCTCTGGGTTCTAACTGTACTGATTGCCCTCAATTTTCTGGTCATGGGCCTGCGGTGGGCGGTTGCGCCATCTGGAGCGGCGGAAGCCTTGAACATGTCCTTGTTCAACGGCGCAGCGCTTAGCAGCCAGATTGGCGATGTAGGCGGATTGTTTCTTGGCATGGGGCTATTTGTCCTGCTTGGTATTGTCACGAAGAAGCGCGAGTGGTTTCTCGCCACATCGTTGCTGGTCTATGCCATCGCGGTTTTCCGTATTTTGGCGTGGCTGTTTCACGGCGCGTCTTTGGTGATGCCGTTGATCGTGCCGGAAATTGTCATCGGCACATTGTTGCTCATCGCAGCCAAAAAATTGACCGCAGATCAATCGCAAAACCCGAAATGATGGAGCGTGCTCTCAAGACTTTTCATGCGGCTCTGGCGGCAGCGCTTTTCATGGGTATTAGTCAACCGGCATCTGCCCAATCATCGCGTCCCAATATTGTTTTCATTCTCGCTGATGATCTCGGCTTCACCGATACCGCGCCCTATGGCAGCGAGATCAACACGCCGACCATATCTGCGCTGGCGGCCAAGGGCTTGCGCTTTTCCAACTATCACACTGCTGGCAGTTGCGCGCCTTCGCGGGCGATGCTGCTGACCGGTGTTGATAGTCATCGGGCGGGGGTTCCGAATATCCCTGAAATGCTCCCGCCCGAGCAGACACAATACTCCCATTATCGCGGCGTTTTGGGTCGCAATGTCGTGACCATCGCGACGCTTTTGCAGGATCAGGGCTATCACACCTATATCGCCGGCAAATGGCATCTCGGGATGACGCCCGATTTGCTGCCCAGCGCGCGCGGCTTTGAGCGCAGCTTCATCATGGCCGATTCCGGCGCGGATAATTGGGAACAAAAACCCTATCTGCCAATCTATGAGCAGGCCAACTGGTTTGCCGACGGCAAACGGACCACGCTCCCCGATGATTTCTATTCGTCGCGCTTTCTGATCAACAAGACCATCGAATTTATCGACAGCAATGCAGGCGATGGCGCACCGTTTCTGGCCTATGTTCCGTTTCAGGCCGTGCATCTACCAGTACAGGCGCCGCAGGAATTTATCGATCGCTATATGGAAACCTATGATGGCGGTTGGGACCAGTTACGGCGACAACGTTATCTGAAAGCTGTTGAACTTGGTCTGGTTCCAAAGAACAGCGCGATGGTTGATATGCAGACCACCGCGGATTGGGATAACCTCTCGCCAGAGCAGAAGAAGTATCAGGCCAAACGCATGGCGGTCTATGCAGCGATGGTCGAGGCGATGGATTTCCACATGGGCCGCCTGATCGCCTATCTGAAAGACATTGGCGAATATGAGAATACGATATTTGTTTTCACCTCAGACAACGGTGCGGAACCCAGCGGTCCTGCCGACCCCAATACGGCGCTGACCCGATTTACGCTTGCGCGGCAAGACTATAAAAATGACTATGAAACACTCGGCCTGAAAGGCAGTTTCAATAGCATCGGCCCCAGCTTCGCAAGCGCTGCCGCTTCGCCTTTGTCCTACTACAAATTCTATTCCGGCGAAGGCGGTATGCGCGTGCCGCTGATCATTGCCGGTGAGGTCCTGCCATCGCAATCTGCGATGACCAGTGCCTTCGCTTTTGCCACCGATATCGCGCCCACCATCCTCGAGCTGGCCGGTGCGGAGAAACCTCTGCCAAGATTTGGTGCCTTGCGTTATGGAGGCCGGGAAGTGGAGGCCATGACCGGGCGCAGCCTTGTCCCGCTGATCAACGGTGAACAAGACCGCATATACGAGCTGGATGAACCGATTGGCTATGAACTGGGCGGAAACAGCGCACTGTTTCAAGGGGATTACAAGATTGTCCTCAACCGGGGCCCGGTAGGCGATGGGCAATGGTATCTATACAACATTGTGGACGACCCCGGCGAAACGCGGGATCTGTCAAAAAGCGAGCCGAAGCGCTTTCAGGAAATGCTCAATGCCTACGTCCGGTACACGAAAGAAAATGGTGTGCTCCCTGTTCCAAAGGGCTTCAATGCGCAGCAGCAAGTCGCTCTCAACGGACTGCGCGAACAGGCAGGACCTGCGATCCTGATCGGCATTCTCTTGTTACTGTTTGTATCGCCATTCGTCCTTTACGCACGCGCAAGACGCATACAATGAACAACATGGGAACTTGATGTGAAAAAATGGATGCTCCGCATTTCAAGCACTTTACTGCTACTCTTTCTGTTCCTGTTCTGGCTTGCTTTTTTCTCACCGAGGCCACCGCTTACAACTGATCCGGAAACATTGGCGGGGGACGGCAGCACCATCAACTATTGCGAAATGCCCGAACTTGATGGCAGCGGAAAAATGGCGGCGGACATCCCTAAGGGGAATACACCGGGCTGTGCCTATGACCATTTCCCGCTTCCGATATTGGCCGAATGTACCGAGCCCCTTGTCGAGGGTGCGGTCGATATGCGCGGACTGTGGATTGGTGCAGGTGGCGGCGAAAATGCCAAGATCGGCCATGTCGAACGAGTCGAGCAATGCGGCGACCGCACGGTCATAACCGCTGCCGGGATTATCCACGATTCCGGGACTAACAAAACTGGCGATTTCAATTCAAATGACACTGAAGGCTCGGTGCTCTTTACCTTAGGTGATAAAGAATATTGCAACCGCACCTCTGCCAGCATGAAATGGCGGGATGGCAGGCTGGATTTCAATGCCTTCGGCTGGGGTCCGGTGGTTGTGCGCCGCTATATGGATGGCGAGCAGCTCGTGTGGGAATATGCCGATGGTTCGGTGACAAAAATGAACCGGCTTTGCAAATTACCGGAGGAACATAAAACGCCCAAGCCAAGAGGCCCGCGCTATTCATTTTTTGGTGATTAGGTCTCTAGCCTAGGTTCCCATAGCGATCGCCTTGGCAAAGGCCGGTCTTTCAGTAATCCGCTGCACATAGGCCTTCAGGTTCGGCATATCATCAGTCACGCAGCCCAGGCGGTTGCTCATAAAAGCAGCATGACCGAGCATGATATCGGCTCCCGAAAAATCACCGATCAGATAATCCTTTCCTTGGAGAGCTTCATCTACGGGTGCCCAAGCCTTTGTCAGCAAGCGCTTGGCCTGATCGCGCACCGTTGCGTCTTGACGATCGGGTGGGAGCAGCAGGGTGTGCACAACAATAGTGTTAACCGGCGGCATCACCATGCCTTCGCAATAGTGAAACCATTGCAGGTAATAGGGGAAATTCGGATCATCGACCGCCGGTTTCAAACCACCGTTTTTATGACGCTCGAGGATATATTCCACAATCGCGCCAGACTCGTAAATCGACACATCGCCATCCTCTAGCACCGGAATACGGCCTAGCGGATGCCGACCGCGATGCTCATCCGATTTCAGATCCCTGGGATGAAAAGCCATGGCGTTAAGCTCATAGGGCAGTTCCAGCTCTTCAAGCAGCCAGCTGATCCGGCTGTCGGGAGCAAAGTGCAGTTTGAGTGTCATCACATTATTTCCCTTGTGAAGCGGCGAGTTCTTTTGGAGTTACAAGGCCATCCTTGTTTGCGTCTACTCTTCCAAAAGCTGTATCATAGGCGCCGAAGCGTTTGATCATCGACGCCCGGCCAATATCGTCGGCCGCATTGGCATTGATGAATTTCCGAAACTCCGACTTTGTCAGCTGGCCGTCCTCATTACCATCGGCCTGACTGAAATTTTCCTGGGCGGCTTTGTTGTCTGCGGCGGCGTTTAGGGCGAGAGCCGGAGCTGCCATCGCCAGGGTAGAAATTGACACTAGAATTGAAAGACGCATAGCTACTCTCCTTTGTTAGACGTGGTTAGATCGCAATCATAATACCGCGGTTTGGTGAAACATTGTTTTCAAGCATTTCTCTCCAGATCGCAGCGACTTCGTTCGCGCCAGATATCCTCTCGACGGTTATCTGATCCGACACCGATTTGGCAATTTCGGCACCGGCCTCAGAACCGCGTCGCCAGATTTCGCCTGCTCCCCATTCGGCGTCGCGTTTGGCAATGTGCCCGGGGGCAAAGAAGAACGTCGGGGAAACGCCGGGTAAGTTCTTCTCTCGCTTGCGCTCCGCTTCCCAGTGGGTTGCACCGACGATGCAGCTTTCCACCATATTGTCGCCCAATAGTCGATGTAATTTGCTGGTGAGCGGGCCATCACCTGACATATCCACCCACGCAGATGGAAGGCTCGCATCAATCTCGTCCTCATCGCCATAGGTCACAATCTGGTCGCAGCAGCCCAGGCTTTCGACGAATTTCACATTACCAACCGAGGTCAGTCCGACGACTTTTTGGCTCACCTCAAGATCGTTCTTGAGCAGGTGCGCGAGGCCAAAGCCAGTCTTTGAGGAGACCGAACCGATGATGACCTGCTTTGCGCCGAAAAATGCGTTGTCGATCAGGTAATCGTAGAGCACGAAAGATGTGATGAAGAGTGGGAAGAGGAGGCAGCGCTCGTTTTCAAGCGAATGCAGGAACTCCGGTTCGCCCCGGGTTCGGCGATATTGATTGTAGAGCGCGGGAAGCTCGGCGCGGTGCGGTGCTTCGTCCATGAAGAAATCATCTGATGTGCGACCGGGCTGCAGGATCACTTCGCTAGCCATCGGGAAGAAGCCATATAGTCGTTCGCCCTCAGATATGGCGTCGCTGCGGGATTCGACCACATCCGCCATTGCCCAAGCGGGGACTTTGCCCCATTCACCTTCCGCCGGGAAATATTTCCAGTAACCAATCGCATCTCCAGAAACGGCATAGCTGACATTATTCGCCGTCAGCCCCATCTTGTCGATGGCAACGCGAATCTGCCCGTCTTCAAGTGGTTTTTGGTCGCTTTCGACTACCCTTGTCTCGCGCAGTTTGTCGCGTTTTACCCATAGTTCAGTAACGTTGGTCATATCAGTTGGTCTCCACCGATTTGAGGAATTTCAGGACTTCGGCGGCATATTCTTCCGGCACGTCCTCCAGCAGGAAATGTGATCCACCTTTGAGGATGACCGGTTCGTAATCGCGTGTTCCGGGGATGATGGGTCGAACGCTGTTAAAGCCTTTTGGAGCGATCTGGTCCTTGTCTGAGAACAGATTTTGGAACGGCTTTTCAAAGCTTTTGAGTTTTTGCAACGCGTGCCAATTTTCGATCAGCATCGGGTTGTCGTTCCGGGTCGGCAGCATCTGTGTGAACTGGCGGTTGCCAGTTAGATATTTCTTGTCAGGGTAGGGCGCTGCAAAGCCGGCAATATCGGCCTTTGGCATGTTGGTTAGGACAATTCTGCCAAGCGTTTTCCAATGCTGCCAATTCTTCTTGAAGCGGATGTAGAGCTGGAATTGGCGCAGCATCTTTGCGCCCGGACGCGTCATTGTCGCAATCGGTTCGTCGGGATCCAGCACAGGAAAGCCCGTGTTCGACATAATGACACTGGCAACGCGATCCTGATTGTCTGCAATCGCACGCAGGCCGATAATCCCGCCCCAGTCGTGCAGGATGAAATGGGCATTCTTCAGGTTCAGCTTTTCAAACAAGGCTTCCTTCACCCATGCTTCGTGACGAGCGATTGTGTAGTCGCTCATCCTGGTCGGTTTGTCCGAACGGCCCATACCGATCAGATCGATGGCGATGGCCCGAAAGCCATTTTGGGCCAAAACAGGGATCAGCTTGCGCCACATATAGGACCATGTCGGATTGCCATGGATCATCGCAACAGGCTGGCCGTCACGAGGCCCCTCATCCACATAGTGTAGGCGTAGGCTCCCGCCTTCGGTATCCGACACATCGACATAGCTAGGCGAAAATGGATAGTCAGCAAGACCATCAAAGCACTCATCAGGCGTACGCAAAATTTCCATCAGCTGACCTTGAGCAGCAACTTGCCGTGGTTTCTGCCCTCAAAGATCATCTCGAAAGCATCGGGGAAGTTTTCTATTCCTTCTATTATGTGTTCTCGAAACTTGATCCGGCCCTCTTTCCACGCCGGCACGAGCCACTCCAGCGCTTCGGGCACGCGGTGCATGTAATCTCGCATTGTAAAACCGCGCATGGTGAGGCTGTGGGTGACAACAGTCATGAAATTGGCCGGGCCGGCGGCGCTCGCGAAATCGTCATATTGGGAAATGCCGCCGCACACGACAATTCGGCCCTGATAATTCATCTGGTTCAATACAGCGCTCAAAATGTCACCGCCAACATTGTCGAAATAGAGATCAATGCCATCCGGGCAATTTGCGCTCAGCGCCGCGTCGATATCATCGTTTTTATAGTCAATTGCAGCATCCAGACCCAGTTCATCGGTCAGATAGCCACATTTGTCAGGGCCACCGGCAATACCGATAACGCGTGGGCCAGCCAACTTGGCGGCTTGTGCCGCAATACTGCCCACAGCACCGGATGCTGCGGACACGATGACCGTTTCACCCTCTTGGGGCTGTCCGATATCTGTCATGCCGAAATAGCCAGTATAACCAGTCATGCCGAAACCAGAGAGAAACATATAGGACGGAACACCGGGCAGTTCGATCTTGCGCAGGTTCTCCTGTTTGAAAACGCCATGCGTCTGTACACCGGTAAATCCGGTGACCTGATCACCGACAGCAAGTCCAGTCGCCCGGGATTCCAATATTTCACCCACACCAAAAGCACGCATAACCCCACCCGGTTTTACCGGTGGCATATAGCTGCGCTTGTTGGTGATCCAGCCACGCATGCCTGGATCAATGGAGATATAGTCGAGTCGAACCCGCACTTCTCCGTCTTCAACAGGGCGAAGGGAATCATGGGTAACCCGCCATATATCGCGTGCATTCCTAGTGCCGGGATAGTCTGACATCCGGATTTGCGCTGGTTCTTGTTCTGCCATTCCCTTACGTCCGTGATCCAATCATATATTGACACCATTGATGCTATAATAGTCGAACTTTCGCATATGGCAATTGCTTAATGGCATTTATAGTGCCATATTACCGCCTTACCTGCTGTTGCAGACCATAGTCGGGGAGATTCCATGTTTAGAAAGATTTGTCTGGTTGTTGGTGTTTTGGTGATCGTCGCGGTTGCGTCTGTTTTCCTGTTCCAGAAACAGATCGGTTCCAGCCTGTTTGAGCGCGGCCTGGATGCACGTATCGGCACTGATAATCTGGCCGGACTGGACGATGGTCTGCATGTGGGGCTGTGCGGAACTGGTTCACCGCTTCCCAACCCGGATCGTGCGGGGCCGTGCAATGTTGTCATCGCAGGCGAGCAGGTATTTGTCGTCGATATTGGAGAAGGTGGCGCCCGTAATCTCAATCTGATGGCGATACCGGCTCCCGAGATTGATGGCGTGTTGTTGACCCATTTCCACTCCGATCATGTTGATGGCATGGGGCCGCTGATGCTTTTCCACTGGACACAGGGCGCTAGCAAGGCGCCGCTTCCAGTGCATGGACCGACAGGGGTGGAGGCGATTGTCGATGGCTTTAACGCTGCCTATGCGACCGACAATATATATCGCACGACCCATCACGGCGAGAAAATTGCGCCGTCAACCGGTGGCGGCGCAGAAGCGAAGCCCTTTGAAATGATCGGCGAAATGATCGTAATCCTGAAAAAAGACGGTCTCACAATCACTGCCTTCAAGGTCGACCATGATCCCGTTATTCCCTCCGTAGGATATCGGTTTGACTATAAAGGGCGTTCGGTCTGCATCAGCGGTGATACAGCCAAATCCGCCAATCTTGAGCGGGTTTGCGAGGGTGCAGAGCTGCTTGTCCATGAAGCACTGGCCTCACATATGGTCAAGCAGATGACTGCGGGTCTGGAAAAACGCGGGATGGACAATGTGGCGATTATCACCAAGGACATAATGGATTATCACGCCACGCCTACCGAAGCAGCGGAATCGGCACAGGCGGCTGGCGCAAAACAGCTGGTGCTCAGCCATCTGGTGCCGCCTATTCCCAGCAGCTATTTCTACCCCGCCTTTCTGGCCGATGCACCGGATAAATTTGATGGGAAAATCACGGTTGGTGAAGACGGCATGCTGTTCAGCTTGCCGGTAGGCCAGACCAATATCGAACAGACACAGTTAAAATAGGATAAGCATATGTACACTATCCACGGAGCGCTGGGCTCACCCTATTCGATGAAGATGCGCGCATTGATGCGCTATCGGCGGATCACCCAGGTCTGGCAACATGGCGGACATGTACAACAATTGGCGGCGGAAAAAGTCAAAGCTCCGGTCATTCCGGTGATCGAATATCCCGATGGCAGCTTTCATAATGACTCAACGCCGGTTCTCTATGACCTGGAAGAACGGCATAAGGAACGCCGGGTTGTTCCGCCCGATCCCGCCCAGGCCTTTATTGCGCATCTGCTTGAGGATTTTGCCGATGAATGGCTGACCAAGGCCATGTTTGGCTATCGCTGGCTGGAGGAAGTGGACCAGATCCAGATGAGCCGCTGGCTGTCCTTCGATGCGATGAAAGGTGGCGGGCTTGAGCAAAGCCAGGGGATGGCCGAGCATTTCCGGGGCAGACAGGTCGGCCGCATGGCGATTGTCGGCTGCACACAGGAAAATTTTCCACTAATCGAGGCCTCAACACGTGCGGTTTTGCAAGCGCTGGAAGATCATGTGGTCAACGAACACTATCTGTTCGGGGCGCGGCCATCACTGGCGGAGCTGGGGATCTATGGTCAGCTGTCCCAGCTGGGCGTGGATCCGACCGCGCAAGAGATGATGCGCAAAGACTATCCTTACACTTTCCGATGGTTGCTACATGTTGATGATATGTCGGGAATTGAGGGCGAATGGGATGCTCCTGACTCGCCGTTCAAACCAGTGGTCGGCAAGTTGCTAGTCCAGGTTGGGGAGGTCTATGCCCCATTTCTGCTCTCCAATGCAGCTGCCATGGAGGCAGGTGAAGAAACCTTCAGCATCGAAGCGATGGGCAAGCCCTATTCGCAGGGCACGTTCAAATATCAGGTCAAATGTCTGGCCGATTTGCGCAGCCGTTATGCGGCGCTGGATGCCGATGCGCGGGCAAAGGTTGATCCGATCCTTGAGGGAAATAACTGCCTGGAGTTTCTGCAATGATCGAACGTCTGTTCCCGGCACAGTTTGACAACGTCTTTCCCGGGCAGAAGATAGCGCTGTGGATCTTCTATCTGATGACCGCGGTGACCCTGTGGCGCAGCCAGCACCATATTTTTGCGGTTGATGGCGGGGCGCAGAGCATCGCCACCATCCCGCTCGACAGCTATTCGGACGGAGCAGCTGCAACCATTATCGCGCTCTTTGCCCAATGGGGATGGATGCAATTGTTGCTGGGTCTGCTGATGCTGCTGGCGGCTGTCCGTTACAAATCCATGGTGCCACTCATGTGGCTGATCGTGCTTATGGAATGGATCGGGCGGGGATTGATCGGCCAGTTCAAACCAGTGGAAACGATCGGCACCGCGCCGGGCCAGGTCGGCAATATGGTGATTCCGATCATCGCCCTTGTGATGCTTGTCCTGTCGCTTATCCCGCCACGAAAGGCAAAGGACTAGTTGCCCAAGGCACCCGGCTTGGTCTTGATGTTGAGCTGGCCTTGCAGACCAGCCGTCCGGTGCACTGAAATGGCCTGATATTCGGGCGACATGATCATGGTCTTCATTGCTTCCAGCGAAGGATATTCGGCCAGCGCGATCATATCCCAGTTTTCCTCGACTTCACCCAGCATCAGGCCGGTGACCGGTCCGCTATAGCCCGGCGTTGCGCCGACGGCCGCAAGGCGTTCCACCACTGCAGCACCATATAGGGCATAAGCCTCGGCCCCGCTGAGCCCGGTTTCACGACCGTCGGGATATTCCGCCTTCTCCTTGAATTTGAGCAAGTTCACCATGACGAACGCACCATCTTCCTTGCCCCCAAAAAATTCCTGCATGCGTTCGGGCGAAGGATTGACCTGGTTGACAACTTTCATCGGTGTGCTCCTATGATTTCATAAAGTTGATAATGGTTTCGGACAGCTGTTCAGGCTGATCCTCCTGCAAAAAATGCCCGCCGCCCTTGATCGTGACATGCTCAACGCCTTTCGCGCCGGGAATACGCTCCTGAAACTGGGTTTCACCACCTTTTGTCACCGGATCACCGTCGCTAAATGCCGTCAGGACCGGCTTTTCAAATTTCTCCAGAACTTCCCATGCCTTGTCGTTGGCATCGCGGTCTGCCTGGTGATGCGGCAACAGGGGAACACAAGATGGAAACTTACGAGCACCGGCGCTATGGTTCTCATCAGGATGCGGCGCTTCATAGCCGTCTAATATATTCTGGTTCGTGATACCGGAAAGAAGGTTGAATACCTCACGCACTGTAAATTCAGAGCTTTCAGCGGCATATTTTACCCAGTATAGAAAGGCTGTTGGCGAACCACTGGCAAATTGCTCCTGAACCATTGCCGCATTGGGAACGGGGATGGTGGGATAAAGTTTACCTAACATCTCGGACATTTCAGGCGTAACTGTCCGGGACGATGGCAGACCGGTATTGGCGACAACAAGCCGGGCAAAACGGTCCACATTGTCTGCCACGACGCGCAGGCCAATCAGCCCACCCCAATCCTGACAGACCAGAGTAACATCTGAGATATCCATCGCCAGAAACCACTGGTTCATCCAGTCCACATGGTTCTGGTAGGTATAGTCATCGATATGTGAGGGTTTATCCGACTTGCCAAAACCGATCAGGTCGGGGGCGATGACGCGAAAACCGGCATCGACCAAAATCGGTATCATCTTTCGGTACAGATAGGACCAGGACGGCTGGCCGTGCATGCAAAGGATAATCTCTCCATCGCGCGGGCCTTCGTCGAGATAATGCAGGCGAAGCGCCGCGCCATTGGCAGCGGTCACTTCCGAATAATGCGGTGCAAAATCATAGCCGGACAGATTTTCAAAACGGGCATCGGGGGTTCGCAAGATTTTCATTGGGAGGTTTCCTATCGTAAATATATTGACACTATATATGCCACTTATATGCAGTCAACTTTAATCAGTCTGTGGGCGCAGGCTTGTCGTTTTCGACCAGCCGAAACCCGATATGGTTTGTCCCCAGTCCGCGCTCCTGAAACTGCCGCGCCGCGGGGCGATAGCGGGCACAATAGTTGGCCGCACAGAGATAGGACCCGCCTTTGATCACCTTCACAGCCTCACTCGCATCGGCGCGCGATCCATCATTGGTTGTCCATTCCCAGACATTGCCAAGCATATCATAGAGCCCGAAACCATTGGGTTGGAAACACCCCACTGGCGCGCGCGTTGTGAAACCATCCTCACCCAGATCCCTGGCAGGAAAAACACCCTGATAATAGTTCGCCTGCGGCGCGCCGGCAGCATCTTTGGGTTCTGGGCGCGTAGCTTCACCGCCGCGAGCCGCATATTCCCACTGCTCCTCGCTGGGCAGCGCCTTGCCAGCCCATTTGGCATAGGCCAGCGCATCGTCATAAGCGATCTGGACGACGGGCACTTTCTCTTGGCCATCTATTTTTTCAGTCGGTCCAGAAGGATGCCGCCACTCGGCACCCGGAACCCAGTGCCACCAACGCGGATCATCGTCACTCGGCACGTTAAAAACCGCCGAGCCGGGCCGCTGCATTTCTGCTGGTGCACCTTCCATCTTCGGTGGTTCCCGTTCGGCCAGCGTTTTATATCCAGTGGCTTCCACAAAGGCAGCGAATTGCGCGTTGGTTACTTCATGCGCATCTATCCAGAATCCATCCACATGGATGGTTCTGGGTGGTCCTTCTTCGCGATAGCGGGGATTTTCGCCCATGGTAAAACTGCCTGCGGGAATCCAGACCATTTCATTTTCTGTGAGGTCAGTGCAAATCTGCGCTTCCGGATTTGTCCCATCCTGCCCGCAAGCGGACAGCAACAAAAACAAAAGACCGACTATCCTGATACGCACAATCTATTCGTCAATATGAGCAACAATATCTTTTACAATCTGCGCCATCGTCTCAATCGTCCGCTTGTTGCTCAACCCCTGATCGTGCCGGAATAGGCGCCAGCTATCGAAGCTTGTCGCCAGCAGAATCGCCCTGCTTCGTCTTTTGTCCTTCTGCACGGATTTCGGCAAAATGTCGTTCAGCGCATCGGCTTCAATTTTCATCAGCCGCTCATAATTTTTCATAAGCTGAGCAGAATGAAACCGTGCGAACATGGTGGTCAGCCTGTAGGGGGCGGTATCTTCATTCACCTCTGCCCGGCGCTTGATCAACTCGTTCAGCTGATCCCGCCAATTGGTGGATTTATAGGGCTTGTTCAGCACGGGCCGCCATTGTTCACCGAGCAGCCGATCAACCTCCACATAAATGGAATCCATGTCGTCAAAGTGGCGGAACACAGAGCGCAATCCAACGCCAGCGCGTTTCGCGACACGTGCCGCACTGGGACTGGGATCACCAGCTTCCATTAGCTCCATGAAGGCGGCAATGATTTTGGCGCGGCTGGCCTGACTGCGTTGACGCCGGCCATCGGGGTCAGGCTTGTTGGCCTGAGTCAGTTTTCTTATCGCTGCACTTTTTTTTGCCATTACTCATTCCGCATAGTCTGTTTCAAGCTTTGGCATTTAACGCACCAAAACACTACCCCTTTGCACGGCGCCTGATCTCGGCTGCGATCAGCCACAACCGGTCCTGCCCCCAGACGGCCAAATCCGGTTCACCGTCCAGCCCCGACAGGCGATAGCTCGGGACACCCCACAAGCCGAGACCTTCAACCATTTCACCCTGATGCCGTTCAACCATCGGCTTCCAGTCATTACTGCCCAGATATTGCTGCGCCTCCTGCCAGTCCAGTCCGGCAGCTTCAACGGCCCGTTTCATTCCTTTTCTGGTGTGAAGCCCAATCCCCTTTGCAAAGGCATGCGCGAGCAGGGAAGACATAAGCGCCTCATCCTTGCCCTGCTGCACGGCCCAGGGGAGCAGCGAATAGGCCTGCCGCGTCGGCTCGCCAATCGGCGTTATCATCGGGCCAAAAGGCACGCCCAGAAACTCGCCTTCACGTTTGGTATCGAAGATAATGTACATGCCCTTGGCGCGGGTGGCCGGAACCCCGCGCATGATCATCGGCAATACGGGTTTGTGATTGAACCGGATGTCACATTCGTCTTTGAGAGCGATGGTGCGGTCATAGATGATCGACGTGTAAGGCGAATTGAGTGAGGGGTAGAAATCAAGGGTCAATCCGCTGGCATCCACGCCGCTGACATCAATGTCCGGACGCGGGCAGATGAAAGGTAGGTCGGGTTTCTTGCAAGCGCCGAGATCGCGCAACCGCTGTTCGAGATGAAATAACCGGTCCACACCCCAATACCATTCTCCTGCATAGTGGAATGTTGCACCTGAATAATGACCGAGTTCGGCGAGCCGCGCACTGCCCTTTTCCAAAATCGGCCCCGCTGTTGAACCGCCAGATTCACCCCCGGCACCTACAGACCAAAGCTTCGTGCTTTCGTCGAACAGAGAGCTGATGAACTTTTCATCTGATTGGGCGGACAATGACAGGGCACTTGTGGTTTGATCGCCGACACTCGGCTGGACCGGTGCATCTTTCGGGAACGTCAGTCCGTAATGGGGTGCAATCAGCTCGGCATCGCGCCGCGCCCATTGTGCCAGTTTTTCCAATTCCGGCTGGTTCTTGCCGCCCGATGCCCGGATCAGATGCGGCTTGATCACAATATCATAGCGTTCAGCAAAGGTCGCGAGCACCTGCGCGGTCAAATGCGAATAGGGGTCATCCAGCTGGTGAAAATATTCCACCACATGCGGTTCATTGCCCCGCTGCCGCCGGCGTTCTGCTTTCTCGCGGCGTTTGTTGACATTGCGAAGATCAGTGACTTTATCAAACTGCCGCCGGAGCAGGTACCGCAGCCAGCCCGGAGGGTCGACCATCATGGGCGGATTGGGATTGTTCTCAGGCTCCAGCATCGGCTTCGTGCCTTTTGCCCTGTCGCCCGCCGATCAGTTTCCACCCAACAAAACCGAGGATCAGCAGGAACAGTCCTAGCATCAATCGAACCTGGGCAAAGGAGATGGTGGGCCGGGTGATGAACACCTCCGTGTGAGCCAACGATGCGGACTTGAATTTGTTCCCCTCAACCATCCGTTCGTCGCCGATCATGTCGAGCAGGTCCCGCAAGGAACGGTATCGCACCACGGCCACCCGATCGATCCGCTCGCCATATGTGCCCAGCATCAGCCCTGCGCGCTCGCTGATAAACACTGGATGGCCGCCGCGCTCGAGCAATAGGGGAATAACAATCTCACCATAACGCGTTTCGGCCTCCCTGGCCTGTGCTCCCTTGGCGCGGGTTTCCAGATTAACCGCATAGAATTCCTTGCCATCGTCAAGTGGGAGCATCGCCCTCAAGTTTCGGCTCATGCTGCCCGGAGGTGTGTCTTCAAGTTTGACGCCATGCAATTGCTCCACCCGTTCCAGCATTTTCTCGCCTTCGGCCTGAGAGATAGGTTCACCATTGCCCCCATACCAGATCCAAAAAATCATATAGAGAACGGCCAGCAGGGAAACCCAGATGATTTTCACTTTCGACATGGTGTCTTCCTAATTCGGCCAGTAAACATACTCGTCGCCGGATGATATCTTGTTCGCCCGGGTTTTGTCGATCGCAATCGGGCTTTCGACACTATAGGCATAAAGCGCCGGCTTTCGGCCTTTGTGGTGTTCGGCAAGCAATTGTTTGAGTTCATCGAGCTTACCGGGGTTTTTCGCCGCCAGATTTGTCTGTTCGGTCGGGTCATCGGCCAGATTGAAGAGCCAGAATTTCTTCTGCTTGCTGTTCACCTGCAATTTCCAGTCGCCAGCACGTACCACCTGATAATAGCCGCTTTGCCAGAATATCGCGTCATTTGGCCGAGAGATTGTTCCCGTCTCCATGGCTGCAGGAAGCATGTTTTGGCCGTCGATGACAACGCCTTCGGGAAGTGACGCACCGGCGGCCGCTGCCAGTGTCGGCATCACGTCAATATGTGCCACGGGCGTATCGACGCGTGTGCCCGGCTTTATTCGCGCAGGCCATTTGATGAACATCGGTGCCCGGATGCCGCCTTCAAAAAGCGTGATTTTCCAGCCGCGATAGGGCGCATTGACCTCCGGCAGTCCAATATAGCCCGCACCGCCATTATCGCTCGAAAAGACGATGATGGTATTGTCCGCCAGGCCCTCTTCCTCCAGCTTCTCCATGATCCGGCCAACGCTGCGATCGAGTGACCGAACCATGGCGGCGTAGACACGCAACCGATGCGGTTTGATATCCCCAACCGCTTCATAATCGGCCTTTGTGGCTTGCAGCGGTGTGTGTACACCCCAATGGGCCAAATAGAGGAAGAACGGCCGGTTCTTGTTCGCTTCGATGACTTTGAGAGATTCGTCCGTCCACCAGTCGGTCAGGTAACCGCCCGGTCTAAAGCGGTCGGCATCGTCAAAACCGTCATTATGAAAGGATGCGGCATATTGCATGCCCGCCCAGAGAAACTGGTCGATAGGGTCGAAATCAAGCTTGGCCGCAACACCTTCGGGATCATCTTCTTCCAAAAAAAGACCGCTGGCCATCAACAGGCTTTCGTCAAAGCCCTGAGCGAGTGGGTTGGTTTCAGCATTTCTGCCCAGATGCCATTTGCCAATATGTGCCGTGTGGTAACGCTTTTCCTGGAGCAACTCGGCGATGGTGATCTCGCTACCGGGCAGTCCCATGTCCTCATAGGCGACCGCATTGTCCGCTGCCTCGTTATATTCAACAGGCGGCAGGCCGCTATTCATCTGATTACTGATCGCGCTGATCGTTGCGCCCATGCCCGGCGGGGTTGGCGTAAACTCAAAGCCGGTGCGGGTCGGGTAACGACCGGTCATCAGCATGGCGCGCGAGGGTGCACAGGTGGCATTCCCCGCATAGGCCTGGCTGAATATCGCACCGTCTGCAGCGAGCTTGTCAATATTGGGGGTAGGGACGCGGCCACCTGCAACCCCGCCACCAAAGGTGGAAATGTCATTAATGCCGAGGTCATCGGCGAGAATGAAGATGATGTTGGGTGGACGTTCTGATGCTGGAGCAGACGCGGTTTTGGGACCCTGCGCCCATTCAACCGGACGATTGTCCGCAACTTCGGGATGTGTGAAGTGCTTGATATAGGCCAGCATCAGCGAAGTGGGATTGAGATATCCGATCACGCCAAGGCCAATCACCGTGATCAGAAAGACCAGGACTATTTTCTTCCAGTTTTTCATAACCTTCTCTCTAACCTCCTAGTAAAACCGTTCCTACATCATAACTTGCCACCCTGACATCCCATAAGAGGGAATTTGCGGCCGCGGTGTAAGGCGAACAAAGACAATGGAAGCCTTCTCCTCCAAAAAATGAGGCAGGCAACTCCCCAAGCTGCCTGCCTCTTGTGATCCAACGGGAGAGAAGGATCAAAACCTAGAACTCGCCTCGAAGAGTGACGCCATACATGCGCGGCTCCTGAGAGATGAAAGCGGACCGCGATCCGCTGCGGAGCGCAGTGTTGAAGGTAACGCCGCGCGCAATCTCGTTCGTGAGATTGGTCGCCCAAGCCTCGATCGCCCAGCCGCTGTCGGCCTGCTTGATACCGATACGCAGATTGATTGTCGTGTAACCGTCCTGAACATCGAACGGCAGTAGCGGTGTCGTTCCCAGAGCCGCTGCGGCGGTGGGCACCGAGCGGCCTTGTGTGGACGTCCGACTGTCGCTGACTGTGCGGATCTGACCATTGAGGAACAGGTCGACCGAACCGGTGAGCGGTATATCGTAATTCGCTCCCACAATGGCGACGATATCGGGCGCATTGGTCAGGCTGAACCCGCACAGATTGCGGATCGACAGCGCCGCCGTATCCGGAGCACAGTCATTGGGATAACGCGCATCGGTATAGGCCAATGATGTGTTGATCGTGAGCCCGTCGGTAGGCCGCAGGACCGCCTCCAGTTCAATACCCGTACTCTTCACCTTGGGCACGTTGAAGCTCTGAAACTGCGTTCCGGTGAACTCCAGAACCTGAAAATCGCTGAAGTCCTGATGGAAGACAGCGAGGTTCGCAGTGATGCCGCCATCGAGGAACCGGCCCTTCAAGCCGATCTCATAGGCGTCCACTTCTTCGGAGCCAAAGGTCGGGTTGGATGCGTTTACGCCAGCCGTTGCATCAAGGTTGATGCCACCAGACTTGTAGCCATGCGTGTAACTGGCATAGAGGTTTACATTATCAAATTCATAGCCGAGCTTCGCCGTATAGATCAGCTCGTCATCCTTGAAGCTGGAGTTGAAGCTCTGCGGCAACGGCAGGGCCACCGATTGCGGCAAATCTGCGGGGGCCGTGAGCGGAAAGCAGCCCAGGCCGATGACCGGTCCAGCCAGGTTTGGCGGGATCGCGCCAGCAGCAATCCGGGCTGCGAGCGACGAACAAACCGGATTGGTATTCGATGGCTGAGCAAAGAACCCGTCCTTCGTTTCATCCGAGTATCTGAGACCAAGGGTCAGATCGAGCCGGTCGGTCACAGCAAACACATTGTGGGTGAAGACCGAAAAACTCTCGCTGGACTG
Organism: uncultured Sphingomonadaceae bacterium; assembly: GCA_947493955.1. Lineage (GTDB taxonomy): Bacteria > Pseudomonadota > Alphaproteobacteria > Sphingomonadales > Sphingomonadaceae > Parasphingorhabdus. Next base: position 358,983 of record CANLSQ010000002.1, on the reverse strand, counting down.
GCCGAACAGATTGTTCGTGATCGTCGTCGATGGGTCGAAACCACCAGACAGTACCGTGAGCGGATTGGCGCCGAACATGCCGCCCGTCGGGCCAAATAAAGTTGCGCCGACGAGTTCACCATAGTCCTGTCCGAGTGCCAGTATCGGGCTGCTGAGAATGTCTTCGTCCGAGTAAAATGCACCTACCAACCAGTCCAGCCGACCGTCGAACGCATCGCCCTGCAATCGCAGCTCGTGCGTCATCGTGTCGATCGTGGTCGTGTTATTGACGACTTCGAAAACATCGAGTGCGGAAAAGTCGGAGTCAAAGGACTCATTCGCTTCATATTCACGATAGGATCCGATGTAGATCAGATCGACATTGTTGCCGATGGGGACCTCGATTTCCCCGGTAATGCCCCAATTTTCGACATCGGCAGTCGGTGCGCGGCTCAATGTCACAATGCGATTGTCGAGCGCCTGCTGTGCGGTTGATTGATCGGATGGGTCAGTTGCCACAACTGGCGATGACATTCCGCCACGTGGCCCCAGCCCGACCAGATTAAACAGGCCGGCGGTTTCAATCGGAGACTGCAACAGTTCGACTGCTCCGCAGCAGGAACTTGTATCTTTGGAATAGTCGGCAATAAGGCGGCCTTCGATGCCGCCATCAGTTGCGAAGCCCAACTGAGCGCGAACCAGATATCGGTCGACATCGTTTGTTTCACCGATCTCTGCGCCATTGCCGTCGAGAACGGTGATAAAGCCGTCGCGCTCGCGATAGGCCCCCGTGACGCGCAGTGCCAGCGAATCTGCAACCACCGGCAGATTGACCGCGCCTTGCAGGCTAAACTGGTTGAAATTGCCATATCCCGCATTTGCAAAACCGCCAAATTCACTCAGATCAGGCCGCCGATTGATGACATTGAGCGCGCCTGCCGAAGTGTTTCGGCCGAACAGCGTTCCTTGCGGTCCGCGAAGCACTTCGACACGCTCCACATCGACAAATTCCGACAGCGCCACTCCGGGCCGCGACTGATAGGCCCCGTCAATGAAAACACCGACTGCACTTTCGAACCCGATATTGTTGGACGTGGTGCCAACACCGCGAATGCGCAGCACAACACCATTGGAAGCAGCCTGCGCTTGCGAAACATTGAAGCTGGGCGCGACACTGCCCAGGTCGGTGACGTCGACAACTCCCTGAGCATCGAGCTGCGCCGAACCCACCGCGGTCACGGCAATTGGAATATCCTGCACATCCTGCGCGCGGCGGGTGGCGGTCACGATAATGACATTTTCGTCAACTGTTTCCGCACTATCCCGTTCCTGTGCGACTGCAGGCATCGTCATTGCACTGCTGCATAGTCCGGCAATCACCAGTTTCTTTGCAAATTTCATGGCTTCTTCTCCCAAAAATCATCTTATGGCATCTAAAGTGCCATATCTAGTTGGCACGTATAGTGCCGATATATTGAGTCTGTCAACAAGGACGGAAAAGTGCACTTGATGGCCAAAAATCAATTGCGGCGAATGTGAGGGAGCATCGAATTGCCTGACTGGTTTATCAATGACGTCGAATGTCCGTTTTCGGGATAAAGCAGTCATTGCTGAAAGAGAGTGAGAAGTCGCCTTTCGACTAACATAGCTACAGTTCCATCAGTCCAGTGATCTCCGCCAAGAGGTGAGGGTGACTAGCTTTTCCCTGTTCTTTAGTTTGGGGATTATTACCTGTATCGCGCAGAAATACTGGCGTTCGGTTAGCCGAGAATGGTGGAATCCGTTGAAAATACCGAAATTTCCCTGTAAGTTCCCATAGAACAGGGGAAATCACACCTGAGACCCGTTCTCGAAAGACTTTGTCCCGCACCATTTCTTTTGCTTCTTTGTTGACATATTCGCCCATCACGCTAGAGCGCTGTCCACAAATTGCGGTTCTGCAAAGAATCACAATTTCCGTCCGAGACAGCCGGTGAGGGGAATTTGCCTCTCTTAATTTCCAGCCTAGACGGGGATCAGTTTTTTCGTGAGGACACTCACGGGTTTGCAATCAGCGTTTTCTAGCGCGATCAAGCAACCAAAACCCCCCTTCGGATAATATAGGAATGGTTCCGATCATTCCTTTCGCTCGTCATACCGGCCCCGTGCTGGAATGATGGTATTTAAGAAAGCGGATTGTGCTTCAAAAACGCAATCCACGTGAAGGAGCAAAATATGGATCGTGGTCAAAAGACCGAAGCCGTTGCTGCGCTGAACGCGACTTTCAAGGAAGCCGGGGTTGTTGTGGTGACACGCAATCTGGGTCTGACCGTGGCCGAGTCCACGGATCTCCGCGGAAAGATGCGTGAAGCTGGTGCAGGCTTCAAAGTCTCAAAAAACCGCCTTGCCAAACGCGCTCTGGAAGGAACCGACTATGCCCCGATAGCAGATTTGCTGTCTGGCCCGGTCGCTCTTGCTACATCGGATGATCCGGTGGCGGCTGCGAAAATCGCAGTCGAATTTGCAAAATCCAACGACAAACTTGAAATCGTTGGCGGCGCAATGGGTGACACCCTTCTGGACGAAGCAGGCGTTAAATCTCTGGCTTCCATGCCTTCTCTTGATGAACTTCGCGGTACGATTGTTGGTCTGCTTGTTGCACCACAAACGAAAATCGCACGGGTTGTCAAAGAGCCAGCTGGAGCCCTTGCACGCGTAGTCGGCGCTTATGCCGCTTCGGGTGAATAATTTTTACCGAAATAATTGATTAGAAATTTGGAGTGTATTGAAAATGGCTGATATTGCTAAATTGGTTGAAGAACTATCGAAACTGACCGTTATGGAAGCGGCTGAACTGTCCAAGGCTCTGGAAGAAGAGTGGGGCGTATCTGCTGCAGCTGCTGTTGCAGTTGCCGGCCCAGCTGCTGGTGGCGGCGAAGCGGCTGCTGAAGAGAAAGACGAATTTGACGTCGTTCTGACCGGTGACGGCGGCAAGAAAATCCAGGTGATTAAAGAAGTTCGTGCGATCACTGCTCTTGGCCTGACCGACGCGAAAGCCTTGGTTGAAGGCGCGCCTAAGCCAATTAAGGAAGGCGTTAACAAAGCAGAAGCTGAAGAGATCAAATCCAAGATCGAAGCAGCTGGCGGTACGGTTGAACTCAAGTAATAGGTTCACCGAAATAAGCCGAACGGCTTATTGACAAGATCAAGGGGCGGTTTCCGTTTTGGAAGCCGCCCTTTTTGATTTCAGCTTCCTTGCAATCCATTTTTGTGCGGTATCGACAGCATCTTCCTTTGTTGTTTCGATATCGGGAGTCACTCCGGTCCCCTCCCAATTTCCACCAGTATGGGGACTATAGGGCCTGGTTTCCGGAATCACGATATGCCAGCCACCGGTTAGGGGCACAGCATCGCCCAGCATATGCGCGCCGCCGCCGCTTGGAGAGCCAAAGACAAACGCCCGTCCCTGTGCCTGCAGCGAATAGGCAACGGCCTCTGGTGCGGAAAATGTGCTTTTATCGACAATGATGGCGAGCGGCCGTTCGGCTCCGTATCGTGGCCATTGCAGAGCCGGTTCTTTCGTATCCGGCTTTTTACCATGGCGGGTTTCGCGGTGCAGCGGGATTGTCGAACCCGGTGCCATAAAGGTCCATTGTACGGGCCATTCGGTTTCCGGAGATCCGCCGGGATTGTTGCGCAGATCGAGTATCAGGCCATCGCTGCTGCTCACCAGTTCAAAGGCAGCCGTCATTGCTTTTTCGGCCGTTGAAAACTCATAGAAATCAGTCAGGTGAAGATAGGAAATATTACCTTTTAACCGCTCTACCTGTTTGACACCAAATCCTCTGGCCGGTGCACCATCTCTCCATTCTTCCAGCCAGTCATCTTCTCCGGCCTGAGAGGAATTCGGAGCATATTCAACGAAGACATGGCCGTCGTTTAGGATAGCGCGCAATTGTTTGGTCATGTGCTTTGCAAAGGCCTCGCTATCGGTACAATGTTGATAGAAAGCGCCTTCGTGCAGTTTTTTCCTGACTGCGGCGGCCGAGCGGGTTGCAACATCGGCAAGAACATATTTGCTGTCGATCGCTTCTGCCATTTCGGCGACTGCGGCCCGTTCTTCGGTGCAATCTACTGGTATTGGCTGCAGTGACAATAGGAATGCTGATATCATGGGTCTTTGTCTCCATCGGTGAATGCTGTTTCAATACGCTCAGCAAAGCTCAGCCGGTCGAGCGCGTCATCCAGCGCGTCTAGTTGCTTGAGAAAATCGGGTGCCGCTTCCATCAATAATGCTTCGGCGGCCTGATCCACTACGCGAGATATTGCCGACACCTGCTTCAGCTTTTCGGCACCGGTGGGAGTCAGGTGCAGTATCTTGCTGCGCGCATCGTTTGTGTCTGTCTTGCGCTCCAACAGACCTGCTTTTTCCATGGCGCGTACAACCTGAACCATTGCCACATGGCTTTGGCCAAGCTTTCTTGTCGCATCACGGCTGTTCATCGGGCCGTGCTCGTTGAGCAGCATACCGAGTGCAAACCAGCGTTGTTCAAAGTCCAGCTCGCGGCGGTAAACTTCGGTCACATTACTGTTCAGCCGTTCAAACAGGCGTCTGATGCGTGTGCCAAGTGTCTTTATTCCTGCGTCGCGGAGATAGTCATTTTCCATATATGTAAGTTGTTACATATATTCTGGAATGTCAAGGCAGTTTGATCACCAACCGCAGGCCGACGATATCTAGGCCGGGGTTTTGATTGCGGTTGAACAGCTGCGCATGGCTGACATGAACCCAGCTTGCTTCCAGATCGACACGCTCCGACAATTGCACGCCAGCTGCCAGTTCTGGCTCGAACAATATACGCGACCCCAATTGGGTTTGCGAGCCATCCGCTGCAAAGCGCAAGGATGGGCCATCATGAATGGCAATGCCAATGGCGGGGCGCAGGTATATTTTTTTGCCGATTTTCCAGCTCAAACCCGCCGCTACGAAACTGGTGTCACCGGCGCTGTTGATCGATGCAAAAACATAAGGCGAAGGCGCACCGATGACGGACAAGGCTTCTATGCGCTTGCCGCGATAACCGGCTTGGAAATTTACACCTTCTTCTCCGATTTCAAAGGATAGGGGGGTATCAACTTCATGGGCGGCTAGCCCGATAAATATCTCCTGCGCTGCAGCGGGTTGTGTGGCTGCGAACCAAGCAAAGGTGGTCAAAACCGATATGTAAAAATGTTTCATAAATACGGCCCCCGTTGCCGCTTCACGCCCGATCGCGAACTATCCATCAAAGCTATAGAATTGGTTCTGCATTTAGGGAAGCAAGCCCGAGCCTCAGTCTCCTATTGGGTCAGTTGGGTTGAGAGACCTTAACGGCTTGGCGGCGGAGGAACGAGACGTGCGGGGCGGAAACCATTGCCTGATCACCAATGTTTATAGCAAGATTTCCATTCCTGAGATCAAGCGTAAGTCACACAGATCTATAGATATTATTCTTCATTAACTTTATGCAAACTCTCCTAATCTAATGTCCTGTCAAAATTTGTAACATTGAGTAAATCAGGGCGCGCATATGGGAGAGACGATTACATTACAGCGTTTGCTGGAGATGCAGAAGAAGGTCTGGAATTTCAAGATCAATGCCGATCATGAAACGACAGAACTCGTCGCTCGTGAGCAGCTGAAATCTTTCGGACAGATATCGCGTATCGGGGCGCTGATAGCGTTGCCCCTGACTGTCTATGCCATGGTTCTGCTATTCTCCTATGCGGAGGTAGGCTTCATTGCGACAGCCTGTTTCTATGTCGCCATCTCCGCTTTTGTGAGTGTTCGTAATTTTCTTCGGCAGGCGGCATTGGACCCAGACACCGCGGACTACAAGGTAGCGATCAAAAACATCCATACCGAAAGTATCATCAGTAGTATCGCGTTTTCGTGTGTGCTGGCGATCCCGTTTGCTTTTGGGCAGATCCCCTACAGTCTCGACATTGCAATACTTGCCATGGGCGCCCTGGTTGTTGGCGGATTTGTTTTTGGCAGTGTTCCGCGAGCGCAAACCTATAACCTGTCCATTACCACGATATGTTATGCAGGCGCATTTATCGCGGCAAAGGGATATGGCGGTATAAGTACAGCAATACTGTTGATCTTTTTTGCGCTCTGCATCGACTATATCTACCGGATGTTTTTCTTCAATTTTGTGCAGCGCCATTTGCATGCGGCGAAGCAAAAGGACGCAGCGGAAACTGTCCGGCTTTTGCTCCACGATTATGCCGAACAGAGTTCTGACTGGCTGTGGGAAGTGAATGGTGATCATTTGATCGTCAACCCATCGGCTCGCTTTGCTACGGCAGTGGACATGGAAATAAGCGAATTGCGTGATCTACCGCTTGTTGATCTGTTCGAAGACTCCATGGAGCGCAACCAGCTTGCCCAGTCTTTGGCGTCTGGAAAAGCCTTCCGTGATATCCATGTACCGATCAAGCTTGGCGGAGAAGAATGCTGGTGGCGACTATCCGGTCGGCGCATTAAGACCGCGGACGGGGAAAGCCGCCATATACGCGGCGTCGCAGCTGATATTACCAGCGCCAAGAAGGCAGAAGCCCGTGTTGCCCATCTCGCCCATTTTGACAGCTTGACCGATCTGCCGAACCGAGCTCTGTTTAATCAATCTTTGCAACGCTCAATCGGGCGGATGAAGAATGACCAGAAACTGGCTGTCCTGTATCTCGATCTCGATCATTTCAAAACAATCAATGACACATTGGGACATGGCGCCGGAGATCTTGTTCTGAAGGCGGTGGCCAACCGCTTGGAAAACAACATCGGTATTGAAGATGTTGTCGCGCGTCTCGGCGGTGACGAGTTTGCGATCTCTTTGCGCAATGTCGGCTCATATGAGGATGTCATGCAGGTTGCGGCAAATATTATCGATAAAATCTCGGAACCAGTGATGGTGGAAGGACAGCCGGTTGCCACGGGTGTCAGTATCGGGATTGCGGTGGCGCCGGATTGCGGCAATGACGGCGAGGAATTGATAAAGCATGCTGACATTGCGCTATATAATGCAAAGGAAAATGGCCGCGGCTGCGCTTCCCTGTTTGAAAGATCGATGCACGAAGCAGTGCAGGACCGGCGCAATATCGAAATGGATTTGCGGGCCGCGCTGAAACGCAACGAGCTGGAACTTTACTATCAACCGCTGGTGAATATCGATAGCAACGAGACCATCGGTTACGAAGCCTTGCTCCGCTGGCACCACAGCGAAAAAGGTTTGATCATGCCGGATGTATTCATCCCAGTGGCTGAGGATACCGGTCTTATCGTCCAACTCGGCGAATGGGTTGTTCGGTCAGCTTTGTACGAAGTTGCAAAATGGCCAGAGCATCTCAGCGTTGCCGTCAACCTGTCCCCGGCCCAGATGCGCAGCCCGAATCTTATCCCGACGATTATCAATGCCCTGGCGGCAACCGGAGTGGCACCGCACCGGCTGGAGCTTGAGATCACGGAATCGGTGTTGATGAATGACAACCAGTCCAACGTGGAGCTGCTCCATAAAATCCGTTCTCTGGGTGTACGTATTGCGCTGGATGATTTCGGCACCGGCTACAGTTCGCTCAACTATCTGCGGAGCTTTCCGTTTGACAAGATCAAGATCGACCGGTGTTTTGTGGAGGAAGTTGACAGCCGCGAAGACTGTCGGGCGATTATTCGCGCGGTGACCGGCCTTGCTTCCAGTCTCGGTATGGTGACGACCGCCGAAGGGGTTGAACGCAGTGATCAGCTCAGCCAGCTGAAGGAGGAGGGCTGCGTGCAGGTACAGGGCTATTTGTTCAGCAAGGCGATGCCGGCGGCAAATGTGGAAGGCCGGGTAGAAACAGCATCAACGGCAGGGGCGGAGGCCAGCGAGATTGGCGAGCAAAAAAGCACCAAATCAGAGCGTCGCAAAACACCACGAAAAGCCCAGCGAAGAAAGGCGGGGTAGAGCCAGTCAGTCTGGCCCCGCTACTGACAATATTGTAAATATTTGATTGTTTTGCGTTGCTGCAGTAATACTTGTTCCTGAAGAGGAACGCATCGTGCAATTTGTTTTGAAAAACATCCTCCATTTCATGCCGCTGATTTTCGGCATCGGATTTCTGGGTCCATTGCTCGCGCAGATCATGCAGATGCTCAGCTGGCAGGCGCCGCTAGGGCTTGCCCCGCTGACACTGGGCTTGATCATCGGCGGCGCATGGGGTGCTTTTGCACAAATCAAGGGCCGCTGGATATGAGCGCGACCCTGACCGAAAAAGACCTGCGCAAACAGGAACAGGCAATTGCCCGCAAATATGCCGACCGCTTGCCGTGGGAAGCGGTGGCATGGGGATTGGGTAATTTACTCGTCTGGCTATCGCTTTGGCCGTTGGTGTTTTTCGGTGTCATGCCGCTTTGGCTGGGTTTTATTATTGCCACGTTAAACGTGATGCTCTGTTATCTGCCGTCGCATGAGGCACAGCACGATATTATAGGACGCAAGGGCACCAAATGGCGCTGGCTCAACGAACTGGTTGGACATGTGTCAACCATTCCGCTGGTGCTGCCCTATCGTGTGGCCAAGCTGACCCATATCCAGCATCATCTGCATGCCAATGACCCGGCGCTTGATCCTGATATTAGCAGCAAGGCGCGGGGACCGTGGCATGCCATCTGGAAGTCCATCCAGAACCGTCAGCCTGGAGCAGAGGGCGGGTTCAATAAATATGGGGATGTTCTGCAAGACATTGGCCGCCCGGATGTGTTGATTGACGGCGCTCTGTATCAGATCACCCATTATGGAATATTGATCGCACTGGCCTGGTCTGGTTACGCACTGGAGGCTGCCTTGCTGTGGTGGTTGCCCCGGCAAATCGGCCTTACCTATATCCAGTTTTTCCTAAGCTGGGCACCTCATCATCCAGCGGACAAGTCCGGCCGCTATCGCGACACCCGCGCTTTTAAAAGCACATGGGGCAATATCGGGTCGATGGGCATGCAATATCACATCGTGCATCATCTCCATCCCTATATTCCGCTGACCGATACGCCGCGCGCCTATCGCGAAATGCGGCATATATTGGAGCAGCGCGACTGCCGGCTGGAGGGGATTTAGACGCCCCGGATCAGGCCTGACCAGTCGGGCGGATCATCAGTTCTCCGATACAGACAGAAGGCGGCTGTTCGAGCACATAGGCGACACTGTCGGCCAGGTTTTCCGGTTCGAGAAACTCGAAATTGAACACGCCGCCCATCATCTCCAGCACGGATTCATCCTTGATGCTGCTGCCCAGCTCTGTCTTCACCCCACCAGGGAAGATGGTTGTGACACGGACCCCATGGGCAGTCATTTCCTTGCGCAACGTGTCGCTCATTGATCGCACGCCGGACTTGGTTGCGGAATAAACCGCGCTCGACGGAAATGTCTCTAGTGCCGCAATGGATGAAATAATGATGATATGCCCGTCCTTGCGTTCGACCATTGCTGGTAGCACGGCGTTAATGCCATAAAGCACGCCGCGCAGGTTGACGTCGATCATCCGGTCCCAGTCTTCAACATGGCCCTTTTGAATGAGCGACACCGGCATGATGCCAGCATTGCATATCAGTGCATCGACCTGTCCAAACCTTTTGATCGTGGCGGCAGCCAAAGCGTCCTGATCTTCCCGGCTGCTGACATCAGTTGTATGAAAGGCGGCCTGCTCTCCCAGCTCTTCGACAATTGCTTGCAATCGGTCTGTTCGCCGGGCGGCGAGCATGACATTATATCCGGACTGCACCAATTTGCGAGCAGTAGCTTCGCCGATGCCGCTGGATGCGCCAGTGACAATTACCGTTCTCATATCCATCTCCTGACCGCTGTTTGGAATCGAGTGTCGGTTACTAGCGGTCAGTGAGCAATCGGTGTTTTTGCTAGGCCGAGAGCATCCCTATTCCCGTCATATGGTCGAGATAAATCGCGGCATCGCGGATATCGAAGATGAACGAGAACAGGATCACGACCGTGATCAGGCCTGTCCAAAAACCATATAAGGACCGCTCTTTCATAAATGGCCGGTTTTTGAGCAGAAGATACAAAGCCGGCGACCAAAAAATCAGATGCATCAAGGCAATCAGTCCGGACAATGGCACAAGCCCAAGTGTAGGTATGGCAAAACCGCTGACGAGCAGACTGGTAATGAAGCCGCCGACAACCCAGCGGGCTTCGACGCGTTTCCAGACAAACAACAGACCAAGCGCAAAGCTGGCCAGCATGATCATCAGCCACACCTGCACCCATTGCGGTGCATTGGCCTGCCCATCGGCGTCCCAGACTTCCAGAGCGGTATGGCCGGACGGATACCCGGACGCTGCCTGTGCGGAAGTTGCTGCGATCAGACCGAATCCCAGTAAGACCCAGAGCAATATCTGTTTTTTCGAGACAAAGGTGACCATAGCAAACTCCTGACATTCCGCTCCATCAGGGAAACATCTCAAGCTTGCGATGCGTGAAGTCAAGTATTGCTGTTAGCCAGCTACCCAATTGCCATGAAATCCCGGCGGGATGCGATGTGGCACTTGTATGACCGCTTGTGGATTGCCCGTAAAGTCATTGGCTTTCAGGATCTGCAACTCGGTGGTCTGGTTGTTCATGTCGATTACCAAACCGATCAGCCAGCCATCATCTTCGTCAGCATCGGGTGAGCGGGGCACAAAAACAAATTCGCCCGGATGTCGGTTTTCGCCGAAATTACGGACGGCCGTTTCTCCGGTTTTCAAATCATGTTTGAACAGCTCGTTGCCAGCCATGTCCAGCTGATCCGGTTCACCGGCGAGGGCGATGCTGTAAATATAGCGATAGTCGTCTGTAGTCCGGCGTTCGTCATAGCGCGGGAATTCTTGTGCACGGTCGTTCAGTATTTTGCGAGCTACTTTCTTGGCTATTGGATCAACGGTCCAGCGTTCCAGCCGTGACCATTCGCCGCCGGGGCCAAAAGTGGTGCGGGCATAGGTGCTTTCATGGACCACGACATCGACGATGACTTTACCATTTTCCGTCTCAAAAGCATTGGCGGGGTGATAGACATAGCAGGGATCGACATCGCACCAGATTGTGTCTGCACCAGAGCCATTGCGCGGGCACAGGCCGACACGGGCTTTATGATCGGGGTTCCAGTCATAGGGGAACGCATAGCCAGCCAGCATCCGCTTCATCGAGAAGGTCGCGGGCAGATCAAAGACCAGCACATGGTTTTCGGTGATCTGACAATCATGGATGGACGGCCCCTGGTTAACCGGAATGGGTTCTTCCCGCTTCACCTTGCCATCTGGTCCCAGCACCACGTGCCAGACCGTATCCATAACCGGCGCATCATAGCAGATTGCATGGATCTCACCGGTTTTGGGGTCGAAATGCGGATGAGCGGAAAAGGCGTTTTGCAGCGTGCCATCGAACGGATTGTGAGAAACCGTTTCAAGCTCATCGGTCAGTTCAACCGGAAAGCCCCCAGCTTCAACAATCGCAAAGGTTCTGCCGCCAATTTCCACGATATTGGTATTTGCGGTATCGGTCCGTGGTTTACGGGTGCCGGGTTTGCGCTCTTCGCCCAGCGCATCACTCACAGCGTTGGAGCGGATCCAGCGATTGCGATACCATTCGGCTTTGCCTTCTGTGATGCGGATACCATGTGCCATGCCATCGCCCACGAACCAGTGATAGCTGGCCTCGTCGGGCGCGGTTACGGGATTGGGGCCAATGCGCAGATAGCGACCGTCAAGCTGTGCAGGAATTTCGCCATCCACTTGCAGGTTGGCGAGGGTTACCTCTTCCGTCATCGGTTTGTGGATACCGGTCAGATACGGATGCCCGCCTTCCGGTGCTTTCATCCGCTTGCGATTGAAATTCGCGACTGCGCCCATCACAGGTGTGACGGCAGAGCGGATGGTATTTTCAATAACGCTGGCCATGTTCAATTCCTTCTTAGTTAAACCAGATATCGGCAGCGGTCATTCCCGCTGCGAGAAATAATAATATGCCGCCGGGATGCGGACGCTGGAGGGCTGCAAAATTTCCAATCCCGGATGCGGTGAAAATCAGGATAGCGAGATATCCGATCAGATCGCTGCCGCCCTGAAGCCGGTTCAGCAAAACTACGATACCCAGGCTGGCCCAGACCAGCGAGTGCAGCTGGAACATCGCCCATGTCAGATGGCGCATCGTCGGCGCAGCCAACAGACCATCTGTTGGTTCAGCAAAAAGCGGCTTTAGCACCGCCCGTTGCCCGAGAATGTAATGGGCTGCTGCCACGGTAACTGCGACGATAGCAGCGGCAATTGCAAAAATCAGCATTGGTGCAAACTCCCCTTGGCTTAACGACTCCAAATGTTTATGCTGTTAACATGAACGTTAAAGATAACAGTGTCAACATTAAAGAATCGCCCACGGATGCCTCCAAGGAATCGGGTACTTATCATCATGGAGACTTGCGCGCGGCGGCTATTGCAGCGGGAATGGAAAAATTCGGTGGGCAGAATCATCCGGACCTCGGACTGCGTGCGCTGGCCCGCGAACTGGGGGTCTCAGCGACGGCCCTTTATCGGCACTTTCCCAATAAAGACGCATTGCTTGATGCGCTGGCGCTTGAAGCACTGAACCAGCTTGGCGCGCATCAGGCTCAGGCAGCGCAGTCCGTTGGCGGCGGCCGGGAAGGGTTCGGAGAAATGGGCGTCACTTACGTGCGTTGGGCTGTCGAGCATCCGGCGCTGGTGCGCCTCATCTATGACCGGGTCGGCAAGGTGGATCTCGCCGCCGGCAATCCAACCAAGATGGGGGAGGCGTTCTATCAGTTGCGTGCTGGCATTGCCGCGACCATGTCGGAAGATATCTCTCCGGAACATCGGGCGACGGCAACGCTTCATGCCTGGTCGCTGGTCCACGGACTGGCGATGCTCATCCTCGACGGTCAGGTGGAATATGACCCGGATATGATCCGTAAAGTCGTAACCCTTGCAGATTTTGGTCTGGAATAGCCGCTAGGCAGAACGAACGCCTTTGATGGCCAGGTAAAGCGCGGTTGCCACCAAGGCGATCAGATTTGACACCATGAAGCTGGCAGTGACGCTGCTATGTCCGATGATCGGAATGAAATCGCGCAAGATGATAGCCGTGGATACGAATAGAGATGCAAACAGACCCCAGCCGGCAATCAGCTTGGGGATGAGACCGGATTTCAGAAAGAGATAGAAAAAGCCTGCCTTGGACACGCTCGATAACACTAGAGCGAGGTGAAAGGATGTATAGTCCGAGGTGGCCTGCAAGCCGGTCAGTAGCAATCGCTGCGATTCACTCGCCATCTGTGCATAAGCGATATCCCCGGCTAATTCCGCCGCATTCATGTTAAAGACCGCACCCAGCAAAGATAGAGTGGCTGCAGCAATGCTGACGATCAAACTCCAGGCAGCCAGCAATTGTCCGGCTGGTCGCAGGAGCAGAAACAGCCCTATGCCAATTGTGGCTTCCAAGCCGAACATCACGAGCGCGATATAGGATTTGGCCCGCAATTGCGTTTCGGCTTCCAACATATTTTGTGCCGTTGCGACAACATCGGCTGACAGGTTTATGTCTATGCCCTGAGCGACAGTCAGTGCACCCGCCACTCCAACAACGATAGTGGCCAACAGCGACCCGCCTACAATTCGTGCCAATGGGCGGAGATCGAGCGCAAAATTTCAGTTGAAACAGTCATATCATGGTGTATTGCTTAAATAATACACTAATGTCAACCGCCGTTGCTCTGACCATCATCATAATGCAATATATCGCCAGGCTGACATTTGAGCTCTCGGCAAATGGCATCCAAGGTGCTGAACCGGATTGCCTTTGCCTTGCCGGTTTTCAGGATCGACAGATTGGCGATGGTGATACCCACTCGTTCCGCAAGCTCGGTCAGCGTCATGCGCTGGTCGTGCAGCAGATCGTCGAGTTTGACCTGAACGGACATCAGATGGTGCCGTCCAGCTCATCGCGCATATCCGCGCCACGGTCAAAGACCCGGGCCAGAACGATCAGCAGCAGCACCAGCAATATACCCGAAAGCGAGATTCCAAATTCGCCAGAGACGACCATCTGTTCACCTTCTTTTACCTCGCCTAGCAAGCTGATTATAACCCCGATCAACGCCCCGAGCACCCCGGTCAGGATCTGAATCACGAAAATGGCAATGCCCATACCGCGCAGGCGCAGGCCATTGGTCCGGTTGAATGGATCACCCTCGCGGACGGAAGCGAGGACTTTGCGCAGTCGATCGATAGTGAAATAGCTCAGTAGCATGATCAACAGCATCACGAACACAAAGACGGCCGCCACCCAAAGCACAGTGTTCGGTGGCGCGTTCACAAACTGCTCACCAACATCAGCCAATATCTCCTGACCGAAAATCGCCATGACTGGCAATGAAAGCACCAGAACTAAAGATGCGAAGATCACCGCCAGGCGAAAAAAGCCGAGCAGCAGGCGTGCCGATTTCAGGACGATATCTTCCTCTCCTTTGGCCGCGATATTTGTCATGATAGTCTCCAGTGATTATTGAATTACGATATATGTTTCGTTGCTTATCAATACAGATTTATCGATAAACGTCAAGTGATTTATTGATTATCAATAAACTTCGGCTTATAGGCCCTCATATCAAACCTTTGACCGAGGATATTATCAATGACGCTTATCATGTTTCTTCATATCAGCATGGGCACCATCGCCGTGCTGGCTGGCGCTGCCGCTCTGATTGTTCGTAAAGGTTCGCGAGTGCATCGCGGCATCGGCAATGTTTTTCTCATAACCATGACGATCATGTCCGCCGCCGGGATTTATCTGGCTCTGGTTCTTCCAATGGCTATTTCGGTACTGGTTGGGGCTTTCACCATCTATCTGGTCATCACATCCTGGATGGCGGCCCGCCAAAATGATGAAAGGATAAATCTGATCCACTATGTCGCATTGGTCGTCACACTGGGCGTCGCGGCTGGTGGATTGTGGTTCGGTCTGGAGGCGCAAAACAGTCCAGATGGACTGAAGGACGGATTGCCGGCTTTCCCGCATTACTTTTTTGGCGCGCTGGCGCTGTTGGCCGCGTTAGGAGATGCAGTGATGATCGCCCGGCGCGGCATAGCGGGTAAACAGCGTATCGCCCGGCATTTGTGGCGCATGTGTTTTGCCTATTTCATTGCTGCCGGCTCCCTGTTCACTGGCCCGGGAGCGACCGCTTTTCCTGAGGCTATTCGCGACACGGGCATATTGTCTGCGCCAGAACCCATCATCCTGTTAGTAATGCTATTTTGGGTGATCCGCGTGCTGGCAACCAAATGGTATGAAGGCAAACCGGTTTGATACCGCTCTACTGTCTCCATTTCCTCCAATAAGGGGCCGGACTTCCCTTGACCGATATCCAACATCTCCCTATATGGGCGGCTCACCACAGATTTCGAGACAGGGCGTGCAGTTGCGCGGCGCGCCAGAAGAAATGAGGTCTGACCGGTTTTCAGGACGCTATGAGCTGCGACTCTCCTCCCCGAAAAAACGGGTTTGAGAGGCCGTGGCTTTTTGTTCTGGAGCGCCCCACAACATTTGGTTTTCCACTGGCTAAGCGTTTCATAAGTGACGCAAATCCGGTGATGGCGAGAAGGCAAAAATACATGGCGACGAAAGCATCTTCGGTAAAGACAACGGCTCTCACACCGACCCGAAAAAAACGTATCCGCAAAATCTTTGGCGACATTCATGAAGTCATCGATATGCCGAATCTCATCGAGGTTCAGCGCGAATCATATGAGCAATTCCTGCGCTCCGATCCGTCGATCGGTTATGTTTCCGGTCTGGAAAAAACGCTGCGCAGCGTTTTCCCGATCCGCGATTTTGCTGGCACCGCCGAAATGGATTTCGTCAACTACCAGCTCGAAGATCCCAAATATAATGTCGAAGAATGTCGTCAGCGCGGCATTACCTACGCAGCGCCGATGAAAGTCACGCTGCGTCTGATCGTCTTTGAAGTCGATCCGGAAACTGAAGCACGCTCCGTTCTCGATATCAAAGAGCAAGACGTTTACATGGGCGACATGCCCTTGATGACCAAGAACGGCACGTTCGTCATCAACGGCACCGAGCGCGTTATTGTCAGCCAGATGCACCGTTCGCCCGGTGTTCTGTTTGACCATGACCGCGGCAAGACCCACAGCTCCGGCAAGTTCCTGTTCGCCGCCCGCGTGATCCCTTATCGTGGTTCATGGCTCGATTTCGAATTTGATGCGAAAGATATTGTCAACGTTCGTATCGACCGCAAGCGTAAGCTGCCTGTGACTGCATTGCTGCGTTCGCTGGGTGATGCGATCATCGAAGTGAAAGAGAAGAAGCCGCCGTTCAAGGTTGGTGAAATGGTGCGCGTTGCTGGCATGAAGCAGCCGGCCGAGATTACCGAGATTGAAGGCAACCGGATCACGATCAAAGAGCCCATGGGCGCGATCGAAATCCAGGGCAAGATTGAAGATGAAGGCCGGACCAAGAGTGCGGAAATCACCGGAATTCTGAAGCAAGGCTATTCCGAAGAGGATATTCTCAACGAATTTTACGAACGTATCGTTTACAAGCGCGCGAAAGACGGCTGGACCATTCCTTTCGTGGCGGAACAATGGCGCGGTCAGAAGCCGACCTTTGATATTGTCGATGCTGACAGCGGCGAAGTTGTCTTCGCCAGCGGCAGCAAAATCACGCCGCGCGGTGCGAACAAGGCTGAAAAAGACGGCATGAAAAATGTCGTCATACCGACCGAGGAAATTTTCGGCCGCTACAGCGCCTTTGACCTGATCAACGAGAAAACCGGTGAGATTTATATCGAAGCGGGTGATGAAGTAACGGTTGAGAATCTTGAGAAGCTTGATGGTGCTGGTATTGACCAGCTAGAGCTGCTTGACATCGACCATGTCACAACCGGACCATGGATCCGCAACACGTTGAAAGTCGACAAGGCAGACGACCGTGATGGCGCACTATCCGACATTTACCGTGTCATGCGTCCTGGCGAACCGCCAACCCGCGAAACTGCTGAAGCTCTGTTTGAAGGCCTGTTCTTCGATCCGGAGCGTTATGACCTGTCAGCGGTTGGCCGTGTGAAACTCAATATGCGCCTCGATCTTGATGCGCCGGATGATTACACGGTGCTTCGCAAGGAAGATATTTTGGCTGTGGTCAAAACGCTTGTTGATCTGAAAGACGGCAAGGGTGAAGTCGATGATATCGATAACCTCGGCAACCGCCGTGTGCGTTCGGTTGGCGAGCTTCTGGAGAACCAATATCGTGTTGGCCTGTTGCGCATGGAGCGTGCGGTGAAAGAGCGTATGTCCAGCGTAGACGTGTCCACGGTGATGCCGAACGATCTGATCAACGCGAAGCCCGCCGTTGCTACGGTTCGTGAGTTCTTTGGTAGCTCACAGCTGTCCCAGTTTATGGATCAGACTAACCCGCTTTCAGAGGTCACTCACAAACGCCGCGTATCGGCGCTTGGGCCGGGCGGTCTGACGCGTGAGCGTGCCGGCTTTGAAGTCCGTGACGTTCATCCAACCCATTATGGTCGTATCTGTCCGATTGAAACGCCTGAGGGGCCGAACATTGGTCTCATTAACTCGCTGGCATCGTTCAGTCGGGTGAACAAATATGGCTTTATCGAAACACCTTATCGCCAGATTAAAGACGGCAAGGTTACCGATGAGGTTGTCTACCTCTCCGCGATGGAAGAACAGAAGCATACAGTGGCTCAGGCCAATGCTGATCTCAATGCAGATGGCAGCTTTGTTGAAGAGCTCGTTTCGGCCCGTGAAGCCGGTGAATTTTTGATCGCTCCACGCGACCACATCACCCTGATGGACGTTTCGCCGAAACAGCTTGTGTCTGTTGCAGCTTCGCTCATCCCGTTCCTGGAAAATGATGACGCCAACCGCGCCCTGATGGGATCGAACATGCAACGTCAGGCTGTGCCGCTCGTGAAAGCAGAGGCACCATTTGTCGGAACCGGTATGGAAGAAACCGTGGCTCGCGATAGTGGCGCAGCGATTGCGGCCCGCCGCGGCGGTATTGTCGATCAGGTCGATGCGACCCGTATCGTGATCCGTGCACAGGGCGATGTCGAAGCAGGCAAGTCCGGCGTTGACATTTATACGCTCCAGAAGTTTCAGCGTTCGAACCAGAACACCTGCATCAACCAGCGTCCGTTGGTGAAAGTGGGCGATATTGTTCAGGAAGGCGATACGCTGGCTGACGGTCCATCAACCGATATGGGTGAACTGGCGCTGGGCAAAAACAGCCTCGTCGCCTTCATGCCTTGGAACGGTTATAACTATGAGGATAGTATCCTCATCTCCGAGCGTATCGTGAAAGACGATGTCTTCACTTCGATCCATATCGAAGAATTTGAAGTCATGGCCCGTGATACGAAGCTTGGCCCTGAAGATATTACCCGCGATATTCCGAATGTCGGTGAGGAAGCGCTGCGCAACCTCGACGAAGCGGGTATCGTTTATATCGGTGCTGAAATCGAGCCGGGCGATATTCTCGTCGGTAAGATCACGCCGAAGGGTGAAAGCCCAATGACGCCGGAAGAAAAACTTCTCCGTGCGATCTTCGGTGAAAAAGCTTCCGATGTTCGTGATACGTCTCTGCGTCTGCCTCCGGGTGTTGCAGGAACCGTCGTCGAAGTTCGCGTGTTTAACCGCCACGGCATCGACAAGGACGAACGCGCGCTGGCTATTGAACGCGAAGAAATTTCGCGCTTCACGAAAGACCGTGATGACGAACGCGCCATTCTGAACCGTGCAACCTTCAACGCATTGAAAGATATGCTGATCGGTCAGACGGCGACGTCGGCACCCAAGCCAATGAAGAAGGGTGCGGAGATTACAGCAGAAAGCCTGTCCGAACTGGACAATGCCGACTGGTGGAAAATCGCTGTGAAGGATGACAAGGTTCAATCCGACTTCGAAGCGACCCGCGGTCAATATGACGAAGCGATCAAGGAAATTAACGAACGTTTCGAAGACCGTCGTGAGAAGCTGGAGCGTGGTGACGAGCTGTCGCCGGGCGTCCTGAAAATGGTCAAAGTCTTTGTCGCTGTGAAACGCAAGTTGCAGCCTGGTGACAAAATGGCGGGTCGTCACGGAAACAAAGGGGTTATCTCCCGCATTCTTCCACAAGAAGATATGCCGTTCCTTGAAGACGGGACACCGGTTGATATCGTGCTGAACCCATTGGGTGTGCCATCACGTATGAACGTCGGTCAGATTTTCGAAACCCACTTGGGCTGGGCCGCACGCGGCTTGGGCGAGCAGGTAACGAAAGCGCTGGAAGAATGGAAATTGGCTAATCCCGATCCACAGGCGGCAGCACCGCCTGACGCAGTGAAAGAGCGGCTCAAGATCATCTATGGCGAGCAATATCACGAAGATATTGATGCCCGTGAGCCATCCGAGATTGTCGAGATGGTTGGTCACCTGCGCAATGGTGTTCCGATGGGAACGCCCGTGTTTGACGGTGCGCATGAAAGCGATGTGTCCGACATGCTGGAACTTGCTGGATTGGATCGGAGCGGTCAGGTCAACCTGTTTGACGGACGGACCGGAGACAAGTTCGACCGTAAGGTGACAGTGGGCTATATCTATATGCTCAAACTGCATCACCTGGTTGACGACAAGATCCACGCCCGTTCGATCGGACCTTATTCTCTCGTTACGCAGCAGCCTCTGGGCGGTAAAGCCCAGTTCGGCGGACAGCGCTTCGGGGAAATGGAAGTCTGGGCACTGCAGGCATATGGTGCGGCTTACACGCTGCAGGAAATGCTGACGGTCAAATCGGATGATGTGATCGGACGGACCAAGGTTTACGAAGCGATCGTCAAAGGCGACGATACTTTCGAAGCCGGTGTGCCTGAAAGCTTTAACGTTCTGGTCAAGGAAATGCGTTCGCTTGGTCTCAATGTCGAACTCTCCAGCTTCGGTGACGAAGATGAAGACGATGATGATGACGGTGTAGCGATTGCGGCGGAGTAAGGCGGGCAACGTCACACTCCTCCCAGCATTTCAAATTTTGGGCTAAGGCCCCGAAGGAATAGAATATGAACCAAGTAACAAATTTCGCAAATCCGATCGCAAAGCCGGAAACATTTGACCAGATTCAAATCGGTTTGGCTTCTCCAGAGCGCATCCGCAGCTGGTCATTCGGTGAAATCAAGAAGCCGGAAACGATCAACTACCGGACATTCAAGCCAGAGCGTGACGGCCTGTTCTGTGCGCGCATCTTTGGTCCTGTAAAGGATTACGAATGCCTGTGCGGTAAATATAAGCGCATGAAATATAAAGGCATTGTCTGCGAGAAATGCGGTGTCGAAGTCACGGTAACCAAGGTTCGCCGGGAACGCATGGGTCATATCGACCTCGCCGCTCCCGTCGCGCATATCTGGTTCCTGAAATCGCTGCCATCGCGCATTGGTCTCTTGCTCGACATGCAGCTCAAGCAGCTCGAGCGTGTGCTCTATTTCGAAAGCTATGTGGTTATCGAACCTGGTCTTACACCACTGGAAAAATTCCAGCTGCTGACCGAAGACGAGATGCTTGAGGCGCAGGATGAATATGGCGAGGACGCTTTCTCTGCCGGCATCGGTGCAGAAGCCGTCAAGATCATGTTGCAGGACCTCGACCTGGAGCGTGAAAAAGAAGATCTGATGGAAGAGCTGGCGACGACCAAGTCGACGCTGAAGCCGAAGAAGATCATCAAGCGCCTCAAGGTTGTCGAAAGCTTTATTGAATCCGGCAATAAACCGGAATGGATGATCCTCGAAATCATTCCTGTGATCCCACCCGAGCTGCGCCCGCTGGTGCCTCTGGATGGTGGCCGTTTCGCGACGTCTGATCTCAACGATCTTTATCGCCGCGTAATCAACCGGAACAACCGTTTGAAACGCCTGATGGAACTGCGTGCGCCGGACATCATTGTCCGTAACGAGAAGCGCATGTTGCAGGAATCTGTTGACGCGCTGTTCGACAATGGTCGCCGTGGTCGTACCATTACCGGTGCGAACAAACGCCCGCTGAAATCCCTGTCCGACATGCTGAAAGGCAAGCAGGGCCGTTTCCGTCAGAACCTTCTCGGTAAGCGCGTCGACTATTCCGGTCGTTCGGTTATCGTGACCGGTCCTGAGCTGAAATTGCATCAGTGCGGTTTGCCGAAGAAAATGGCCTTGGAATTGTTCAAGCCATTTATCTACGCGCGCCTCGATGCCAAGGGCCTATCGATGACGCTCAAACAGGCCAAGAAATGGGTCGAAAAAGAGCGCAAGGAAGTCTGGGACATCCTTGAAGAAGTGATCCGCGAGCATCCTGTTATGCTGAACCGCGCACCGACACTTCACCGTTTGGGCATTCAGGCATTTGAGCCGGTCTTGATCGAAGGTAAAGCGATCCAGCTTCACCCGCTCGTCTGTTCAGCGTTTAACGCCGACTTTGACGGTGACCAAATGGCTGTCCACGTTCCACTGAGCCTTGAGGCGCAGCTGGAAGCACGTGTCCTGATGATGTCGACCAACAACATCCTGTCACCAGCCAACGGCAAACCGATCATCGTTCCTTCGCAGGATATGGTTCTCGGCATCTATTACCTCACCATGGATCGCAAAGGCGAGCCAGGCGAGGGCATGATGCTGGCCGATATGGCTGAAGTGCATCAGGCGCTAGAAATTGGTGCGGTGACCCTGCACTCCAAAATAACAACCCGGGTTCCTCAGACGGATGAGGAAGGCAAACCTGTCCTCAAGCGTTTCGAAACCACACCGGGCCGTTTGCTGATTGCGGAATGTCTGCCGAAATCACACAAGGTTCCGTTCGACATTGTGAACCGCTTGCTGACCAAGAAAGAGGTCGGTGATGTGATTGACCAGGTTTACCGTCACACGGGTCAGAAAGACACGGTCCTGTTCGCCGATGCGATCATGGATCTTGGCTTCCGCCACGCGTGTAAGGCCGGTATTTCCTTCGGTAAGGATGACATGATCATTCCAGACTCGAAAGATGCAACGGTTGAAGAGACCCGCGCTCTGGTTGCTGACTATGAACAGCAATATCAAGACGGTCTGATCACGCAGCAGGAAAAATATAATAAAGTGATCGACGCCTGGAGCCGTTGTGGTGACCAGGTTGCGAACGCCATGATGGACGAGCTGGCGGCGACGCCAGAGGACGAGCATGGCCGTGAGCGTCAGATTAACGCCATCTACATGATGAGCCATTCTGGCGCCCGTGGTAGCCCAGCCCAGATGAAACAGCTGGGCGGTATGCGCGGACTGATGGCCAAGCCTTCTGGCGAGATTATTGAAACACCGATTATCTCGAACTTTAAAGAAGGCCTGACGGTTCTTGAATATTTCAACTCGACCCACGGTGCGCGTAAAGGTCTCGCCGATACCGCTCTGAAAACCGCTAACTCCGGTTATCTGACGCGGCGTCTGGTGGACGTTTCGCAGGACTGTACGATTGTCGAAAATGATTGCGGCACCGAAAATGCGCTGGAGATGAAAGCCATCGTCCAGGGTGGTTCGGTTATCGCATCGCTCGGCGAGCGTATCCTGGGCCGGACCATGGCCGAAGATATTGTCGACAGCAAAGACGACAGTGTTGTGATCAAGGCCGGTACATTGCTGGACGAAGCAGCCATCAAGGTGATCGAAGAGCTCGGTATCCAATCCGCACGCATTCGTTCGCCATTGGTCTGCGAATCCAAAATGGGCGTCTGTGCGACCTGTTATGGCCGTGATCTTGCTCGCGGTACGCCAGTGAATATCGGTGAGGCTGTTGGCGTTATCGCGGCACAGTCCATCGGTGAGCCAGGCACGCAGCTGACGATGCGGACCTTCCACATCGGCGGTGCGGCACAGCTTAACGAGCAGAGCAATCTGGAAGCTGTGGCCGAAGGTACGGTGCAATATCGCGATATGCCAGTGATCGAAGACAAGAACGGACGGTTCCTGTCGCTCGCTCGCTCCGGTGAAATTGCGGTTATCGATGATGAAGGGCGTGAGCGCAGTGCTGACAAACTTCCATATGGTACCAGCCTGCTGGTCAAGGATGGCCAGAAGGTTAAACTGGGCGATCGTCTGGCCGAATGGGATCCATTCACCATGCCGATGATTACCGAGAAACCGGGTGTTATCAAATATCAGGATGTCATCGAAGGCAAAACGATGACCGAACAGACTGATGAAGCGACCGGTATCGCACAGCGTGTGATCACCGAATATCGTGCATCGGGCCGCGGCGCTAACAAAGAGGATCTGCGTCCGCGCTTGACCCTGCTTGATAGCGACAGCGGTGAAGCTGGTCGGTATATGCTCGCCAATGGCGCCACGCTCTCCGTGACCGATGGTCAGGAAGTGGTTGCTGGTGACGTGATCGCACGTGTTTCTCGCGAAGCTGCGAAGACCCGTGATATTACCGGTGGTCTGCCACGTGTTGCCGAGTTGTTCGAAGCACGTATTCCGAAAGACAATTCAATCATTGCGAAGGTTTCCGGCCGCGTTGAATATCTGCGCGACTATAAAGCCAAGCGTAAGATTGCGATTGTTCCCGAGGAAGGCGAACCGGTAGAATATCTGGTGCCGAAGACGAAAGTCATCGACGTTCAGGAAGGCGACTTCGTGAAGAAGGGCGATAACCTCGTTTCCGGTTCGCCTGATCCGCATGACATTCTTGAGGTCTTGGGCGTGGAAGCGCTGGCTGAATATCTGGTTGCGGAAATTCAGGAAGTCTATCGTCTGCAGGGCGTGAAAATCAACGATAAGCATATCGAGACGATTGTTCGTCAGATGCTGCAGAAAGTTGAGATCACCAATGGGGGCGACACGACGCTTCTTCCCGGCGAACAGGTCGATCTGGAAGAGATGCTGGAATATAATGCCAAGCTGACCAAGAAGCAGGTTCCTGCTGAAGGTAAGCCGGTACTTCTCGGCATCACCAAAGCCAGCCTGCAGACACGTTCGTTCATTTCTGCGGCTTCTTTCCAGGAAACCACCCGGGTGCTGACCCAGGCGGCTGTCGAAGGGAAGAAAGACTCGCTCATCGGTCTGAAAGAAAACGTCATTGTTGGACGTTTGATCCCGGCCGGTACGGGTGCAGGTATGAACCGGGCACGGATTGCGGCGACTGGCCGTGATGCTGCGCTGCGTGCGCAGCAGCAAAAAATTGCTGATGCCATGGCTGCTGCCGATGATCTGAAAGCCGAAGAAGCGGCCGCTGCGGCTCCTGCTGCGGAAGAAGTATTCGATGCGCCAGCCGCTGAAGAAGCGCCAGCAGCAGAAGCTGTCGTTGAAGAGGCACCTGTGGCGGAAGCACCAGAGGCTTCTGCCGAAGCGGGTGACAAAGAAGAATAATTCTTTGCTATTTGAAAAAAAGCCCCGCTGGATCAGTTCCAGCGGGGCTTTTTTTTGAAGTTTTCCGGGAGGCTTATGCTGCCGCTATTTGCTGCAAGGCATCTGAAACAGCTGTTTCCCCTTTCATCATTTGCTGGTCTGCTGAGATGAAAGTTACGTCGTTTATACCGATGAAACCGAGCACATGGCGCAAATAGCCAGTGGCGAAATCCAGTTCACTACCAACTTCAGTGCCACCAGATGCGACCAGTATGTAAGCTTTCTTGCCGTTCAATAGTCCCTCAGGGCCATTGGCCGTATATTGAAATGTCTTGCGAGCACGGGCAACCATATCGATCCATGCCTTTAGGGCAGCGGGGATACCGAAATTATATATCGGAACACCGATGACGATTGTGTCAGCGGCGATGATCTCATCTACCAGCGTATCGGAAAGGTTGAGTGTGGCCTTCTGGCCTTCAGACCGATCGGCCTCGTCGGCGAAATTGGCACCGACCCAGTCTTCCGTCACAAAGGGCAAGCCATCGGCAACATCCCGGACTGTCAGGGTTTCAGGAGCAATTTGATCGATGAGAGCATCCGTCATTGCACGTGTGGATGAACCATTTTTTCGTGCGCTGGCATCAATGCGGAGTACAGATTTATGTGTCATGAGATATTTCCTTTTCTTGAGAAGATAAAGTGAAGGGGCACCCTGGTTTCGGGGATGGATGGGCGCCCCTCCTTCGCGGGTGTCAGTTGCGGGCTTCAAAGGCTTCGACAAAGACTAGTTCGGCATCTTCCAATGCTTCGATATCAAGCGATTCCACGTCCCGGATGGCAAGAGAATCACGTGCAGCAATCTCTTCGCCATTGATCCGCAATGTGCCGGACGAAGCGACCAGATAGACATGTGCGCCTTTTGCGATGTCGTGTCGGATCACGGTCCCGGCTTTCAGCGTTGCGCCGTAAAGCCTTGCATCAGCCCGGATCATGAGAGCGCCGCTGTCGACGTCTTGATCAAAACCGCTGGCCAGTATTTCGAGCTGCCCGGCACGGTCGCCCTTCGGAAAGGCTTTCGCATCCCAACGCGGATCACCGCCGGATTCGCGGGGTTCGATCCATATCTGGAAAAGCCGTGTCTGTTCGTCTTCCAGATTATATTCGCTGTGGGTCACGCCGGTGCCAGCGCTCATCACCTGAACATCGCCCGCGGCGGTGCGGCCTTCATTGCCGAGAGAATCGCGATGGGTAATCGCGCCTTCCCGAACATAGGTGATGATTTCCATATTTTCGTGCGGATGCATCGGAAACCCCGTCTGGGCAGCGATCTCATCATCATTCCAGACACGGATCGGACCAAAGCCCATGCGGGCGGGGTCCCAATAACGGCCAAAGGAAAAATGGTGCCTAGCCTGCAGCCAGTCGTGATTGACGTGGGCCAGTTCATCAAATGTGCGTTTCTCAATCATAATCATTCTCCTGTGTTTCGGACGGTCCCGCTTTCCTTATCGGGTGGCGTTTCCGTCGTGCTTGAGAATGAGATAAGACGATTTTTTTGTTTCTTAAATAGAATATAAAGAAATTGATTGTTTCCTATAATTATATAATACGACAGGTATGAACCTTCCTGATTTTGAGGCATGGGCAATATTTGCAGCCGCCGCCCGGCTCGGCAGCTTTACCGCTGTTGCCCACGAGCTCGCGATTTCCAAGCCGACAGTGTCCAAGGCCATTACGCGATTGGAGGAGTCGCTCGGCACCGTGCTGTTTCACCGAACCTCACGCAAAATATCTCTCTCCACCGCGGGGAAAGCGTTGCTGCCTTATGCGCAGGCCATCGCCGTTGATGGAGAGGCGGCGATGGAGGCTGCGCGCGACACGGCTCATTTGCTCCGCGGTCAAATCCGGTTGGCAGCGCCTTTGAGTTTTGGCCTATCGCATCTCGCGCCGATCATCGCCGATTTCATGTGTGAATATCCGGAGATATTGGTTGATGTGCAATTGAGCGATGCCCGGGTTGACCTGATTGAGGAGGGGTTTGATCTTGCCATCCGTATCGCCGAGCTGCCGGACAGCAGCTTGCGGGCCGTGCGGCTGCGCAGCATGCAGGCCTATTTTATAGCCGCGCCCGATTATCTGGAGCGCCGCGGAACACCGACAAGGCCAGAGCAGCTCGCCGAGCATGATTGTTTTCTCTATTCGAACGAAGCCACCCCGGAAATGTGGCACATGAACGGGCCGCAGGGCGAGAAAATATCGGTTCGGCCCCGCTGCCGGTTTCGCAGCAATAACGGCGATATCATGCTGCCGGCGCTGATTGCCGGCCGCGGCATCGGCTACCTGCCTGATTTTCTGTGTCAGGATGCAATAAATGGTGGTGCCTTGCGACCGATATTGCCGGGCTGGCGGTTTGGTGCGATCGCGTTGAATCTGGTCATGCCGCCGTCGCCACATCGTCCGGCGCGCGTGGATGCGCTGATCAACCATCTGAAGAAACATCTTCGCTGAGCGCGGCGGCAGGGGTAAAATCTGCTGTCCTACATCCAGCGGCTTCTATATGGTTTTCTCAATATCAGATCAGCGATGATTGAGCATGGGTGTATTTGATCGCTGGAAAAAGGGGCGAAGATTTTTGTGCGATTCTGTGTCGAAACTGTATAATCTCGTTCATATTCGAAGCGGCAGAGCTGAATAGCCATGCCATTCGAGACGATATTGCTCTTCCTGATCACTGACCTGACCTTCTGTTTCACACCGGGGCCAGCGACGATGGTTACAGTTAGCCATGCCCTGCCTGCGGGGCGGCAGGGGGGTATGCGAGGCGCGCTCGGGCCAATTGTCGGGATCAACGTTGGGAACTTCATCTGGTATGCGCTGACCGCCTTTGGCTTGATCGCGATGATACAGGCATTCCCTTCTGCCTATGCGGTCCTGCGTTGGTTAGGGGTAGTCTATCTGGCCTGGTTGGGCATCGCCATGCTTCGCGGGGCAAGGCAGAATCTCAGCGGCTCTGCAGCCACCGCAGAGGGGTTCAAGCGCGGTTTCCTGAGCGGCTTGGCCGTACATATGTCCAATCCCAAGGCGTTATTCTTTTACACCGTCATCATTCCCCCATTTGTTGATCCGGCTGGTAATTTGTGGGTGCAGTTCGGGATATTGGCTGGACTGACCATATTCACCGAAACGGCTGGTCTGACCTTCTACGCGGCGCTGGCGTCACGTGCGCGCAACCTGGGCAACGCCGACCGGGTACAGGATATCTTCAAATATGTGGCGGCCGCCGTCCTGGTTTGTGTGGCGCTTGTCATGGCCTTCCTGAATCTCGAAGAGGCCGGCATTGATCTGGCGTTCAACGGCGTGAAAGGCGGGTTCGGTTAGATGAGGCCTATGGTGCGCTCTCTATACTTCCTTTCTATCGCCACTCTGGCTGTGCAACCGGCGTCAGGCAGAGCAGAGTCACCGGAAAGTCAGGCGATGGATGCGCAAACTGTGCTGGCGCTTAAGTCCTTGCAGCTGCTTGACCAGCGCATGCATGCTACCGGCTATCGACTGGTCTCGGCCAATGCGGAATTTTGCAAAGAGACCGTCCCGCATCTGGGTGTCCTGCTGCATGATATCGAACAATATGGCGACCAAGCCACGGCGCGATTTGCCTTTGGTTTTACTAGCCCGATCGCCATTAACGCGGTTGCTCCCGATAGCCCGGCTGCCATCGCCGAACTGGCAGCGGGTGATGGTCTGAAAGCCATTGACGGGATAGCGGTGCAGGATATTACGGTCGATACTGAAAAACTGGCCAAGGAGAAGCCGGAATATCGACGGATCGCGGCGGTGAAAGCGACGTTGATGGAGGCGGGAGCCGACGGTCAGGCAGAGCTTGTGGTGCAAAGGGGCGGCATCAATCAGATGGTCACCTTGGCGCCTGTTGAGACATGTCCCAGTCAGTTTCAAATTCGGGTCAGCAGCAAACGCGATGCTTCTGCCGATGGAAAGATGGTCAGCATTTCATCAACGCTTGCGGAATATGTGCTGGATGATGATGAACTCGCTGCAATTGCGGCTCATGAACTGGCCCATAACCTGCTGAAGCACCGCGAGCGCCTGAACGCACAAAAGGTCAATCGCGGCTTTTTCGGGCAGTTTGGCAAGAGCGCGAAGAGGATCAAGGCGGCAGAGATAGAGGCAGATCGGCTATCAGTCTGGTTGATGGCCAATGCCGGTTATGATCCACAAGCGGCGATCCGTTTCTGGACGCGCTATGGCAAGCAACATGGCAAGGGTATTTTCTCTGCATCCACCCATTACCGCTGGAAGAAACGCGTGAAACTATTTGAAGAAGAAATCGCAAAAATGCAGGAGATGGGGGCTGTCGCAGGCAAATATGCGCCGCCACTATTGGCGGTAAGCGAACCCAACTAGTCGGTGATCCGCTTTAGTCGTCTTTATAGGCGCGTTTACACTCTTTACGCTCTTCCTTGGTCTCCGCTTGCTCAAGACAGGCATCCCGCTCTCGCTTGCGTTCCGCAAGCACCTTGCGACCGAGATCCTCTTCTCTCTCGGACTCGGTCTGGGTAGAGGCATCTACGGCGGTTTCAACGACCGTACCGGCGGCCTTGAACGGAGCCGTTACAATTTTGCTGGCGACGCAGCCGCTCAGCATGGTGAAAGCGACTGTTGTCAAGAGAATGGACGATGATCGCATGATAATCTCCTTAATCAGACTTGTGCGCTCCGGCCAATGAAGACCAGCTGAACAGTTGGCAATCCTATGATTTTGCCAGTAATTTCTCGGCAACAGTGCGGATGTCATCACCAATTTCGGGATGCGCGAGCGCGAGAGCCAGATTGGCTTCGACATAGCCCGCTTTCGAACCGCAATCATAGCGGGCGCCATCAAAGGTCATTCCGTGAAACGGCTGTTTGCCGATCATTTGCGCCATGGCATCGGTCAGCTGGATTTCGCCACCAGCGCCTGCTTCCTGCGTCTCGAGGATACGCATGACTTCGGGTTGCAAGATATAGCGACCGGGCAGGATGAGGTTGGACGGTGCCGTGCCGGCGGCCGGTTTTTCGACCAGTCCTTTTACCTCGGTGATTGGACCATCGCGGTAGCCCGGATCAATCACCCCATAAGAGGGCGTATCCTCAATCGGGATCTCCAGAGCACAGATGACATTGCCGCCAAGCTTCTCATAGGCGCTGACCATCTGCTTCATACAGCCGGGGCTGCCGACCATGAATTCATCGGGTAAGAAGATGGCGAAGGGTTCGTCTCCGATAATATCCCGTGCGCACCAGATCGCATGACCCAGGCCCAGCGGCTCTTGTTGACGGACAAAGACGCTGTTGCCGGGTGTCAAGCGCGTGCCATCGAGCACCGAACCGTCTTTGCCGCGATCGCCCATCGTGCGTTCCAGCTCATAAGCAAGATCGAAATGATCCTCGATCATGCCCTTGCCGCGGCCATTGACGAAGATCATCTGCTCAATTCCGGCTTCCAGTGCTTCATCCACTGCATATTGCAGCAGCGGCCGGTCAACGATCGGGAACAGTTCTTTCGGCATGACCTTGGTCGCGGGCAGGAAACGGGTGCCCATGCCGGCGACGGGGAAAACGGCTTTCTTGATCGGTTTCATGGAAATGGCTTCAATCCTTCAGTTTATCCGCGAAACTGGTGCGCAGCTTTTGCAATTTCGGTGGGATGGTTGCCACGCAATAAGGATTGCCGCGCCCTTCATCCGCCCAATATTGCTGGTGATAATCCTCTGCTACATACCAGGTTGCCGGCCCTTCTATCGTGGTTACAACGGGTTCCGAACGCTCTGCGCCCGCCCGTTCTATGCCCGCGACAGCCGCAGCGCGCTGGTCATCATCCAAAGGAAAGATAGCCGATCTATATTGCGTTCCGATGTCATTACCCTGCCGGTTCAGCTGGGTCGGATCATGGGTTGCAAAGAATATGTCGAGCAAGTCGTCATAGCTCACAACATCAGGATCAAATCCGATTTTAATCCCTTCCGCATGGCCGGTCGTGCCAGAACAGACCTGACGATAGGTGGGATTGGCGTTATCCCCGCCAATATAGCCGCTTTCGACGCTGTGCACGCCGGCTATGTCATTGAACACCGCTTCGGTGCACCAGAAACAGCCACCGGCAAAAATCGCTTCCTGCATTGTCATAAACTCCTTTTAAGCGGGCGCTGTCTGGTTGGTGGCAGGGGCGCCACCATTTTTCTTTTCCTCATCACGCCGCGCGATCAGCAAGTACATAGCTGGGGTCACGACGCGGGAAAGCAAGGTCGAGCTTATCAAACCGCCGATAATGATGATCGCAACCGGAGCGTAGAGAGTTCCACCAAGCAAGGCCAAAGGTAACAAACCGCCAATAGCTGTGACGGATGTCAGCAAAACAGGCAAGAACCGGACCTCACCAGCTTTTTCTATGGCTTCCCGCAATGGCATGCCGCGTTCGCGCAATTGGGCGGTAAAATCAACGAGCAGGATAGAGTTTTTAATCTCTATGCCGATCAAGGCAATGAAGCCGATGACGCCCATAAAGCTCAGCGCCTCGCCTGTCAGATATTGGGCAATCAATCCGCCAAAGGTGCCCAGTGGAATGACGCCTGCAACCACGATTGTCTCTCTGAAGCGGCCAAATTCAGCAACCAGAATTGCCAATATCAAAAGAATGGCGGTGAAAACAATCGGACCCAGATCACCAAATGTATCGCCAATGGACTCGCTTTCACCTCCTATCGAGAAAGAGTAACCCTCGGGGAAATCGATTTTTTGGATTTCCTTCACCGCGTCATTTGTCACAATTGATGCGACCTCATTATATTCGAGCTGTGCCGTAACCGTAACGGATCGTTCCAACTGGCGGCGCTGAATTTGCGGAGGTACGTTGGTGAGCTTCGGATTGGTGACTTGTGACAATGCGACCGGATCACCGCTGCGTGTGGCCAGATAAATGTCATCCAGGACAGAAACAGGCTGTGTTTCCTTGAGCGGCAAGCGTACCGTGACTGGATAATTATCGCCTTCTTCATCCCGAAAAGTCGCCGCCCGTTCGCCGCTTATCGCCAATTGAATGGCTCGGCGCGCTTCGCCTGGCGGGATATTAAGCAATGCGGCCTTTCTTTCGTCCAGTCCGATATCCAGATCGATTTTGTCTGTGCCTATTGGGTTGTCAACGTCCCTGGCACCGCTTGTGTCGCGTAAGATATCCTCAACCTGCCCGGCCAAATTTTTTAGGACATCGAGCTGCGGCCCGGATATTTCAATGGCCACCGGTGCTTCAATCGGCGGGCCATTTTGAAAGGGTTCCAATTTTATGCGTGCACCAGCGATTGCATCAAATTTTGTACGCAAGCGCTCGACCATTTCCGGTCCGTCGTCTGCATCCCAATGGTCAAGCACCGCAAGCACTTCACCATAGTTGGTGCGCTCTGCACTGACAAAAACATTGTAGAATACCTGCGGATTGCCGGCGCCGATATTTTCTGCCCGGACTTTGATCGATGGTTCCGCCTCCATGATTTTTGCGACCTGACTGACAATCTGATCAGTTTGATTGAGACTGCTGCCCTGTTCGGTTTCAACAGATACCCGGAAATAGGGAGAATCAGAATTTGGGAAAAGCGAGAAACCCATTAACGGGACCAGGGCAAAGGCTGATATGCAGAGCACCATCGCGATAGCAACAGTTCGCCGCGGTGCACCCAGAGCGATATGCAAGAGCGGGCTGTAGAAGGTTTGGATCCGGTCGTTCAGCCAGCGGAGCAGGGAATTGCCCTCCGGATTTTCATCCCTGCGTAGCATACGGCTGGCCAGGAACGGGATCAGGGATAACGAAATTACCAGAGATGCCGCCACCGTCATCATTATCGCGAGGTAAAAGGAGCGGGTATAAGAGCCCGCCCCGCCCGGCAAGAACAGCAGCGGTGCAAAAGCGAAGATCAGAACGAAAGTGGATCCGATAACGGCGCCGCGAATCTCCAAAGTGGCTTCGATGGCCGCCTGCGTTCGTGTTTTCCCCATTCGCAGATGGCGCGCGATATTTTCTGTGACAACAATCGAGTCATCGACCAAAAGGCCCAGTGAGACAATGAACCCGGCGATGGAAAGCTGGCTGAGATTATAACCCATTGCATAAAGAACGAGCAGACCTGAAGCCAAAGACAAGGGGATAGAAATCATCACCATGGCCGATGCGCGCCGACCAAGAGGCAACAAGGTGAAAATCACCAACCCGACTGCGATGGCAAAGTCGCGTGTCAATTCATTCAAACGGCGCGTGACATCGCGGCTCTGGTCAAATTGCAATGCCAGTTTGATATCTGCGGGCAGAGTGGCCTTTTGATTGACCAGTTCTGATTCCAGTTCTTTCCTTAGCCGGGTTACATCGATGCCATCTTTTTGCGTCGCGGTTATGACTATGGCGCGTTTGCCGTTATGCCGTGTGCGGTAAATCTGCTCGGCCGCACCCCATTTGACACTAGCGACGTCCTGGACAGTCAGTAATGCGCCTCCCGCTGCGCGCAGCGGTAAATTGCGAATGGTTTCCAGACTGCGAAAAGCGCCACCCGCTTTGACATTGAGCCGCCGATTGCCACTTTGCACAGCTCCACCGGGAAGCTCGACCCCGCCTTGTCTCAAAGCATCTGCAACCGCGCTTGCCGGGACCTGCAGTTCTGACAGGCGCGCTGCATCAATCTCGACGCTGATTTCTGGTTGCGGCAGGCCAAATATCCGCGCTTCGCGTACGCCGGGATAGCGCGTCAGATTATCAACCAGATCATCAGCATATTTTTCCAGCCGCCGCCATGACGCGGTTTCGCTGACCAGAGCGAGTTGCAACACCGCGGCCTCCGTGGTGCGAACCTTGCGAAATTCCAGACGTTGGAGATTTTGGGGCAATGTTTCGCGAATGGCATTCACTTCGCGAACAACATCGTCAAAATAGCCTTCCACATCCCCGGACCAATCGGTAAATTCGACTGTGATTGTGCTGCCACCGTCGGTGCTGTTGGACCGGACTTCCTTTATATCATCCAGGCTTTGAACAGCCTCCTCGATCGGCTTGGCGATTGTCTCTTCCATATCCTGAGCATCGGCACCGGGCAGAATGGCGATGATGCTGACAACGGGAATGGGGAAATGCGGATCAACGGCCCGGGTAATATTCGACAGAGCGCTGATACCCAATACGACAAGTAGCGCGAACAGGATAAGGGACAGCTGCCAGCGCTCTATGACGAACTTAGCAAGCATCTATAGGAATCTCGCCAAAGAATATGGGGGTCTTATCATTTTTTCGTTCTGATCGGCTTAATGACATTGCCATCGCGCAATTTTTCGACACCGCGCGCAACCACAACGTCGCCCTCAGCTAGTCCTGAGGATATTTCTAGATTGTTGTCGGTCAGTTTGCCGATGACAACGTTGCGCGCTTTGACCCGTTTTTTCTCGTCTACGACATAGACCAAGCCTTCGCCGGAACGCACACCAAATATAGCCGTTGCC
Organism: uncultured Sphingomonadaceae bacterium; assembly: GCA_947493955.1. GTDB lineage: Bacteria > Pseudomonadota > Alphaproteobacteria > Sphingomonadales > Sphingomonadaceae > Parasphingorhabdus. Next base: position 325,074 of record CANLSQ010000002.1, on the reverse strand, counting down.
GGAACAGCGACAGATCCATCGCTGTCGCGTGACACTTCAATATCAACCGTGCCCAACTGACCGGAACGAAGCCGCTCATTGGCGGGCAGCAGGAAGCTGATCTCAAAGGTTCCGGTCTGCTCATCTGCCCGGCCATCCTTTTCACTGACAACAGCCTCGAAGGGTTCGTCTGAAACCGCAGATATCGTCACATTGGCGCGCATGCCAACCCGAACGCGGGATGCATCGGCATCTGTCAACGGGACTTTCAATACAAAGCCCTTGTCTGTTTCACCGAGAACCAGCACGGTCGTACCGGCGTTCACAATCTGACCGGCATCGATATTTCTGCTCAATATGATGCCGTTGCTTGGCGCATGAATATGGGATGTTCTGCTTGCAAAACTGTTGGCGTTAACCTGCGCTTTGGCTGCCCGCATCGCCGCTTCGGCTTGCTCCAGGCGCGCTTTGGTTACCCAACCATCGGCAAAGAGAGACTTGATCCTCTCAAAATCCGCCTCTGTCCGATCCAGTTCTGCCTGAGCTGATTCCAGATTTGCGGACACGGTGCTGTTATCCAGTGCTGCCAGGGTAGCACCACGTTTAACCCGGTCGCCTTCTTCATAGCGTACCGATGCAACTTGCCCGGATGTGGTAAACCCCAATTCCGTTTCCCGCCGTAAACGTACAGTGCCGGCGGCGGTTATGGTTTCATTCTGGCTAGCGGCTTGGACGGTGATTGTTGCTGCCGGAATAGGGTCTCGGTCCTTCGGTTCTTCCTCCTCGGTTCCACTGCAACCGAACAACAAAACCGTCGCTATTAACGCCAGAGATTTTTGAGTACGCCCCGCCATATATTCCTATCTCGTCCCCTCCCGACGACCCTTCATAAGTCGCGAAACGGCCGTGACCAACAGAAAATTGCGATTTGCAATGAAAAGGGCCGGATCATACGACCGGCCCTTTGGTTTTCTCATAATATGTTGATGAGAATATTAGTCTTTCGTGCCAGCAATATTTTGACCATCGCCTCCAACAATTTTGTAGGTAATTCCTGCCAGTATGGCGCCAACAATGGGCGCGACCCAGAATATCCAAAGCTGCGACAGAGCAATCCCGCCTTCGATCAGCGCAGGGCCGGTGCTACGCGCCGGATTGACCGACGTGTTCGTCACCGGGATACTGATCAGATGGATGAGTGTAAGCCCAAGGCCAATTGCCAGCGGCGCAAAGCCGGCTGGTGCACGACCATCAGTTGCACCCAAAATGATCATCAGGAAAAAGAATGTCAGCAATATCTCAATCGCTACCCCTGCGCCCATTGTGTAACCTCCAGGTGAATTTTCACCGACACCATTGGACGCCAGACCATTTATCGCGATATCATAGTCGGCATTGCCGGATGCTATGACATAAAGTGCCGCTGCCGCTGCGACTGCGCCGACGACTTGCGCGATAATATAGACCGGAATTTCATTGGCCGGAAAGCGTCCGCCAGCCCAAAGGCCGATGGTCACGGCTGGATTGAGGTGACAACCACTAATATGCCCAATCGCATAAGCCATGGTGACCACGGTCAGACCAAAAGCCAGCGAAACGCCCAAAAGGCCGATACCAACATCCGGAAATGCCGCAGCGATAACCGCGCTTCCACACCCGCCAAAAACAAGCCAAAATGTACCTAGAAACTCTGCCAGTGATTTTTGTATTGCTGTCATATTCTTGACCTCCCCAAGAAATGTTCACAGCCTCTATTGAGCTGCGCGTCAGCTATTTACCGTAATTCAGGCGAATTTCCTAATTTGAGGGCGTAAACCTATGTAAAAGGTCAGTCTTTTTGGGCAGCGCGCTTCAATCGGTCATTTATGGCTGCGCCGATACCGGTGTTCGGAATGGGCGCGACAGCAATAAGCGGACGATCGCTGGCGTCGGCAACATGCAGGGCTGCAAACAGATTTGCCGCCGCTTCAGCCAGGTCGCCGTTGACAGAAAGGTTTGTATCGCCAGCTATGTCGCCAAAACCGATATGATAGTCATCGGGGCCCGCTTGTGTCGCATCAAGGCGCACAGATTTATTGGGTGCATAATGGCTGGCAAGCTGCCCCGGGGCTTCGATCTTTTCATCTTGATGATTGACTGCCGTCTTGCCTGTGCTTGCCTGCAGCTGGTCTGACGTCACAGGGCCTGGGCGCAATATCTGATAGTCATCACCCCTGATCGCTACAATGGTTGATTCTATGCCGCTTTCACAGGGGCCGCCATTCAATATCATGGGTGCGGCCTTACCCAAGCTATGTTCGACATGCTGCGGCTTTGTCGGGCTAATGGCACCGCTTTTGTTGGCGGATGGAGCGGCAAGGAATAGCCCTGATATGTTGAGCAATTCCTGCATCAAGGGATGTGCCGGGCAGCGTAAGGCGATGGTGTCGAGACCGGCCGTTACGGCGGGGGCTACCGGGCAATCTGGCGTTTTGGGAACGACCAAGGTCAATGGCCCAGGCCAGAAATCTTTGGCCAGTTTGTTCGCCAGACCATTGAGCAAGCCCAGTTCCCCGGCGGCTTCGGTACTCGGCACATGGACGATCAATGGATTGAAATCCGGCCGACCCTTGGTTCGGTATATATCTGCTATCGCGCTGGCGTTGGTCGAATCGGCAGCCAGCCCATAGACGGTTTCGGTGGGAACAGCGACCAGTCCACCCGACCGCAATCGCTCAGCAGCGGCGGATATTGCCTGTGTGCCGTAACGTCGCGCATTATCGTCAATATGATCATTTGAGCCGGGCATGATAGGGCGCTATAGCCCAGCGAGATTTCAAGCAATAGCGGATACCAGTTAGATGAGCTTTACAGCGCCCAGCAGAGAACAAAATTTCGTCCTGAAACATATCGCCAATATGGGCGCGCTTGCCGAGCATGAGCGCTTTGCCGGTGCCAGCGAAGACATGGTTGAAGCAATTGTTGAAGGTATTGGCCAGTTTGCTGCTGGTGAATTTGCGCCGATAAACCGGACCGGCGATACGGTTGGTGCCAAATGGAATGATGGCGCGGTGACCATGCCTGCTGGCTTCAAGGAGGCTTATGGTCAGTTTGTCGAAGGCGGTTGGGCATCCATTGACGGCCCCGAAGAATTTGGTGGTCAAGGCTTGCCCTATTCTCTGTCCGCTTTGATTCTCGAGACCTGTGGGGCTGCCAATTTCGCCTTTACGCTGTGCCCGATGCTGAGCTTTGGCGCGGTTGAGGCGATTCATGCGCATGGCAGTGATGAGCAAAAAGCCACTTACCTTCAAAAGATGATTTCCGGTGAATGGACCGGAACGATGAATCTGACCGAACCGCAAGCCGGATCTGATGTCGGAGCCTTACGTTCCACCGCAGAGCCGATCACCGAAGGCGAACATGCCGGGAAATATAAGATCAAGGGCCAGAAGATCTACATCACCTTTGGCGAACATGATCTGACCGACAATATCATTCACCTGGTTCTGGCCCGTACACCCGGCGCGCCGGAAGGGACGCGGGGTATATCGCTGTTCATTGTGCCGAAGTTCCATCTGGATGCCGATGGCAATAGTGGCGCGCCCAATGATGTGACCTGCGTATCGATCGAGCATAAGCTGGGTATCCATGCTTCGCCGACCTGTGTCATGGCCTATGGCGAGAATGACGAATGTATTGGCGAAATGATTGGCGGTGAATTTGGTGGCATGAAGGCGATGTTCACGATGATGAACAATGCGCGGATCAATGTCGGCTCACAAGGCGTGCAAATTGCTGAACGGGCAACCCAGCAAGCCATCCAATACGCTAATGACCGGGTGCAATCGGCCCGCGCCGGTAGCGGCAGCAAGGATTCGGTTGCGATTATCGAGCATCCGGACGTGCGCCGCATGCTTCTGCGCAGCAAGGCGCTGACTCAGGCGGCACGGGCACTGCTATATTATGCAACATCCCATGTTGATGGTGCGACATTGGGTATCGAAGGCGCGAAATCACGCGCCGAAATTCTGACCCCGCTGATCAAGGGCTATGGTACCGACATTGGCAACGAAGTCGCTTCCATCGGTGTACAGGTGCATGGCGGCATGGGTTTTGTCGAGGAAACGGGCGCGGCCCAGCATTTTCGCGATGCCCGTATCGCGCCGATTTATGAAGGCACCAACGGTATTCAGGCGGCAGATCTTGTCGGCCGGAAACTGGGCCTCGATGGCGGCGAGGCGATGATGGCGCTGATCGCGGATATCAAGGCGGAGGCGAAAGACGAAGACGCGCTGATGACATTGGCCATGATGGTTGAAGATATTGCGAAATGGATGACCGGTGGCGATGCCTCAATTGATGACCGGCTTGCTGGCAGCTATCCGTTCATGACCATGCTTGCGACGGCGACATGCGGCATGTTGATGAAAAAGCAGCAGCGTATTGCCGAGGCAGAGCTGGCCGATGGCAATGATCCGTTCCTGAAAGCGAAACTGGTGACGACCCGCTATTATCTCGATCATCTGGTACCCGAAGCCTTGGGCTCGAAAGCGGCGGCTATGGGGGGCGCGGATCTGCTATATCGCCTCGACAGCGAGGAACTGGTTGCCTGATATGAGAGATGGAGAGATCAAAGCGGCGCTTCTTAGGATTGCGGATGCTTTGGATCGCCTGTCTCCCATTCCCGACGCTCTGGCAGATATCGGGTCTGGTCCGGCTTTCCATTGGACCGGAACAACCATCAAGGCGATTGAGACTTTCGCGCCGATCGCGCTGGACCTGCTGACCGGGATTGATGATCAGAAGGCGCGGTTTCTGGAAAATACCACGCGTCTTGCCAACGGTTTTGCGGCTCATGATGTCTTGCTGTGGGGCTCGCGCGGCATGGGCAAATCTGCTCTTGCTAAGTCGGTGGTCCGCGAAATGCATGAGGCGGGCAAAGATATCGCGATGGTCGAGGCGAGCGCTGATATGCTCGAAACGCTGCCTGATCTGTTTGCGGTCCTCGGCAAGGCGGACCGTGCGTTTATCCTCTTCATTGATGATATCGGTTTTGACGAAGGCAGTGCAGCTCCGCGTTTCTTGCGGTCCATGCTGGAAGGCGGCGCGGCGGCGCGTCCCGACAATGTCCGGCTTTATGTGACGTCGAACCGGCGGCATATCGTTCCACGTCATATGGCCGAGCAGGACGATCCGATCAATCCGCGTGACGTGATTGATGACAAGCTGGCACTATCGGATCGCTTCGGATTGCGACTGGGTTTCCATGCCGCGTCACAGGATGATTATCTGGCGATGATCCATCGCTATGCCGAGGTTTACGCGCTTGATTTTGAAAGCGAAGACGCACTGTTATGGGCCAAGCAACGCGGCAGCCGGTCAGGCCGGGTCGCTTGGCAATATATTGTAGAACTGGCCGGTCGGGCCGGAAAGTCGATCAGCTAGGCTGTTCGGTCTCGGCTTCAGCCTTTGTTGCACCGGGCTTTGAAACCCGCCAGATAATTCCGCCTACATCGTCGCTGACCAATAGCGCGCCAGTTTGGTCAAATTCCACCATCGTGGGGCGACCGCGTGCCTTTTCTTCGTCATCGATAAAGCCGCTCAAGACCATTTGCGGTTTGCCTTGTGGTTTGCCTTTTTCATTAAAGTCCACGTAGACAACGTCATAGCCGGATAGCGGTTTGCGGTTCCAGGAACCATGTCTCGCCACGATAGCACCACTGTCAAACGGTGCGCCCAGGGCTGCGCCATTGGAAAAGGCCAGTCCCAGAGGGGCCACGTGGGCGCCAAGGCCATAATCCGGACGTCGCTCATATTGACGATGATCCAGATTTTTTGGTTCAACGCGCGGGTCAATATGACCGCGCCAGAAATGCCAGGGCCAGCCGTAATGGGAAGCAAAGACCACTTCGGTCAGATAGTCCGGCACCATATCGCTGCCGAGCATGTCGCGTTCATTGACGACGGTCCAAAGCTTGCCCGAAACCGGTTCATAGGCCAGACCGACCGGATTGCGCAGGCCATCGGAGTAAACAATCTTGTCATTGGTCGCCAGTTCAACACGAAGAACGGCGGCGCGCTCATTCTCCGTATCCATACCGTTCTCGCCGATATTGCTGTTCGATCCGACAGCGACAAACAGATATTTGCCGTCGGGACTGGCGATGAGATTGCGGGTCCAGTGGTTATTTGGTGCCTTGGCGTTAAGGTTGGCGACTTTGCGGCCCTCGTCGGTAATTTTCGTATCACCGACGGTATAGGGATAGGCCATGACATCATTGGTGTTCGCCACATAAAGCGTGTCGTCGACGAGCGCCATGCCGAATGGCGAGTTGAGATTTTCGAGCAAGGCAAATTTCTCGTCCACCTTGCCATCCGCATCGCTGTCACGCAGCAGGCTGATCCGGTTGGCAGAAGGTGTTCCGGCCCCCGCCTTGCCCATCAGGTTCCGCATGATCCAACCTTCGATACCCTTGTTGGTGCGCGGCGGGCTGTTGGTTTCAGCAACCAATATGTCACCATTGGGCAGGCGCAGCATGGAGCGAGGATGATCCAGTCCTTCGGCAAAACGCTCAACCGTCAGTCCCTCTGCTGCGACCGGGCCTTCGCCGGGTTTCCATGGGTCGGCCTCAGCAATATTGATCGTCGGGAATTTTTCTGTCCGTACATTGGTAATCGTCGGCTTCACGCCGGTAGTCTCTTCCAGGGACAGGCGGGCAGTATCACCGCGTGTCACATAATAGCCAGCGCCGATGACCAACAGGATGATCAATATCGATATATTGCGAATATGTTTTAGCATGTCTCAACAATAGGAAGCGCCGCGTCTGATGACAAGCGCGCTATTCGGTTCTGTTACCGGCTAATCGGCTTCAACCGTCATTCTGACGATCGAAATACCAGATGGCGGTTGCTACAAAGGCACCGGCAGCTAGTCCGCCGAGGAACCCGATGGAAGGCTGGCCCAGCAATCCTCCCGCGATGACGCCGATGATACAGCCAGCCGCCAGAAAAAAGCCGCCAGCACTCTTGTTTGACCTTTCTGCCGGTTCCTCGCCGTTCGTCATATTGGTCCCCTAACAATGGTAGCGCTTCACGATCACAGCGCCTTGCAAGCGTGCCATGCCATGGTCAGCGATGATTGGCCAGACCAGTCTGCTTATCAAAAGATAAGCTTTTGTTCACCATCGCTTTTGACGGAATTTCCATTCCTGTTCCCTAGACAGCTGGCTTGTCGAGCGCGGCCGTAGCGGCGCGATTTTAGCACAGGAGCCTGTTTTGCAACTACCCGTATTCATAGACTCCACCAACTTTTCCGATGCTGAGCATCTGATCACCAATTTTGGTGAAGAAGCCGGCCTGGAGGCGGCCAACCGCGCTGATCAGAGTCGGGCTCTGGGCAATCATATACATTATTGCAAATGGCGGCAGGTTGAACGCCTTTGCGTGTTTTTATCTATCGATCAGTCAATAGGAACATTGCACTAAATTACTGATACATAACCTGCTTTATCGCTTGGGATTGCAGATAATGTCTGCCGATCCACCGGATCTCACACTGCAATTCGGTCTTCCATCGATGCGAATCTTGCCGGTGCCGCTGTTCGAGATATTAACTTCTTTCTCAACGAAGACATGGCTGCTCGACGGTCCGCGATGCGTCAGATCCAGTGTCTCTACGGTTAGTTGCGAGCCATCGAATATGCTGGAACCCAACAGGCTGATCCGCGCCTTTGTCGCCTCGCCGGCTATAACAATCTGACCGCCGCCGTTCATCGCGATGTCCAGCATATCGCTATCGACATCGTTAATTGTCAACACGCCAAAACCGCTCAGACGCACTTTGGACTGGCTCCCGCCCAACCTGTCGAGGGATACCGTGCCTGCCCCGCTATGGTTGATTGTCTTTATATCATAGGTGCTAAGGGTGATCGTCACCGGTTCATCCGCAGAAAAACCGTTATTACCTCCAGGCTTTGGCGTGACCGATATGATCAGCTGACTGCCGCTTTTGCGCAAGGATACGCGATCCAGCATTTCCCGGTTGGCTGCCTCGGCGCTAGCCGATACGCCGCGGTCGGTCGTGATAAACACATTGACGCTGCCAATGATCCGGACATCTTCAAAGCTTGAAATGGAAAACTTGCGCTCCACTGCGTGTGCAGGCGCTGCCAGCATGGCAAAGCCGAGTGACAGCATGATAAAGAGATTTTTCAAAGAAAGGTTTCTCGCAGAAAGATTATTCATAGCGGCCGCGCTTCTCCAAATTCCATCCAGCCCAACCATCTGGGCGTTTTCGGGGCATAATGCCCGCCATCTTCATTCAATGCGAAACCTTCTGCCGCGAATAATTTCGAGACCGGGCGGTGTAAGTGGCAACCACCAGCGATATGTTTCCATACCGGCTCAATCCGCTGCTGCCATTTTTCCGGACCTTTGTCGGGTGCGCGCCCATGCTCGAGGAACAGGATTTTGCCGCCCGGTTTCAGGACCCGCCGCATTTCTTTCAGGACTTGTTTACCATCCTGTACTGAACAAAGTGTAAAAGTGGTAAGCACCGTATCGAAACTGTCATCGGCAAAGGGCATCGCCTCCCCGACACCGTCCAATATGTCCATTTCGAAACCGCGCTCCTTGGCTTCCCTGCGCGTATAGTCGAGCAGTTCGGCGGAGGGATCGAGCCCGGTCAGTTTGTCGACCTTGGATCGATCATAAAATTGCAGGTTGATACCACCGCCGCAGCCCAGTTCGAGGACTTCGCCCTGTGCCTTGGGAACAATTTCGCTGCGATCTTTCATCACCGCGGGTTGTGAACAGGCAAATTTTATCAGCCTCGGAACGGCATGTTTTTCCCAGAAATTAGGCATGGCTGCGCTCCCCCTGAACCAAAAAACCGGAAAGCCTGTCCCTGATCATCCCGGTCTGATCCCTGACATGCTGCCGCTCCAGACCAAAGTTCACACAAATCACAGCCCCTTTTTGTCGTGCAGCCTGGCGTGCAAAGTTCACACATTTCACACAGCTTTTTTGCAGGTTGCGAACAACCCGAAGTTCACACAATTCACGCCCTCTGTATCTGCGAAAAGCGGGCAGCTGTGGCGCCGGTTCGAAAACCGCACCATATCTGATTTGATGGTCTTTTCTTGTCATGATGACCCTCCCCAAAGCCTGCGCGATCCAGGTTAGCAGAAGGTCAATCAGGTAGGAAAGGGAAATCAGCTTAGGCAGTTACCCGCAGGTTATGTCGCCGGACCCTCTAGACTTGGTTTTACAGGTGGCGTCGCCATGGATACGGATGTCGCCTGATCCGACGACTGTGGCATTGACCGTGCCGTCAGAAGAGAGGGCAACATCACCGCTGCCGGCGACCTTTATCGTCGCGTTTTCGGCTTTAAGCTTCTTGCCGCTGATGTCGCCGGAGCCTGCTACGGATATGGTGACCTCGTCGGCTGTGCCAGCAATAGACACATCCCCAGAACCTGCGACTTTGGTGGTGAGCGATGCCGTTTCTATTTCAGCAATATCGATGTTGCCGGACCCGGCGACACTGATTTTCGCGCTTTCACCATTCATATTGTCTACCTGCATGTCGCCAGAACCGGCCAGCTTGGCGCTTTTCAGGGACGGCGCACTGACATAGACTGTTGCGCCCCTATAGTTGCCGCTCCACATGCTGCTATTTTTTTCGCGGCCGATTTTCAGCTGCCCGCCAGTGACCTTGTAGCGCAGTTGTTCCAGCGTATCAGCATCGCCCTCTGCCCGGATCGAGAAGTCCGCGCCGGTGGTGAAGATGACATTATCTGGTCCTGCAAGAGTCACACCTTCAAATTCGCCAGGATTCGTATCGGAAGTCCCAATTTGCGTGCCGTCAGAGAAACTGCTTTTTCCCGCGTTGCCAACCGCGCTGGCGATAGAGCCTTCGCAGGCTGAAAGAGCTAGGAACGGAATAACAAGTAACATTTTTTTCATGAGGGCCTCCAGTGTGTATTGTTTGACTAATACAGCAAGACAATCATGTTGGCAAGCGATGAGTTGGCATAAACCTGATGGATGCAGAGGTCGTTACTTGGCAGGCTGGCGCACCGCCAATATGTCGCAGGGCAGATAGGTGATCAGCGCGCGCGCCATGCTGCCCATCATATTGGCACGAAAGCCGCTTGTCCCATGCGTGCCGATTACCGCAAGATCGGTATGGCGATTTTTGATGGCCTGCTGGACGACGCTGCAAGTGTCGCCATATTCCACGCTATAGGTCAGGTCTTTGCGCGTTCCGGCAGGGATTTTCAGACCCTCCATGAATTTTGCAATCTGCAAATGCTGTTCTGTACGGAATTCCTCCGTCACCTTGTCGGAGTGGAGAAAGCCTTCGAAAGGGACATGAAAGGCGTTGATGATATGTGCCTGCTGTTCAGGAAACAGGGTGCAGCCCTGTTCAATCGCATAAGCCGAAGGGGATGAGAAATCGCTGGCCGCAACAAGGCGCTCATATTGGGTGGTTGCACGATTTTTGGCGATCAGCACCGGCAGTGGGCTGTGATGGATAATACGTTCAAGCTGTGTGCCCATGACCAGGTCACCAAGGCGGCCAATCCGCGCGACGCCGGCGACAATCATCGCCGCCTTGGTTGCTTCGGCATGTTCGATAATCTGGCTGACCACATCACCGCGCTCGACTATAATCTCCGCTTCCATGTCATAGCTGGCGAGATCCATTTCGATCTCGGCAGAAGCCGCCTGAACGGCTTCGCTATCATGGCGTCCTTTTTCCAATACATGGAAAACCACCAGCTTGGCACCGCGTGTCTTTGCCAACTGGATGGCGCGGTCCATCGGCCGGTCACCGCGTGCGGTCAGGTCAGTTGTAAGAAAAATAGTCTGATCGGATGTTGTGGACATGGGGGATGTGCCTTTGCATTTTTTTGAATATTATCGGTTGTAAATGCGGTTATCACGCTGTTTGCTATTCCGTTAAATCGATTGATGACCTCTCGTTCAATAGGACCCGTCTATTCCTCCTGCACCTTGTCCGTTTGCCATGTGCGCTGATCATCCACGATGGCGCGCGCGGCTTCCTGGGGAAAACCGATGTTGGTGAGCAGTTGCTCGCACAGTTCCAGACTGGCCTCGACCGTTTCGGGTACCGCGCTTCGCGCACCGCTGGCGCGCAGGTCCTCGGCATGGCTGACATCGCAGGCGCGCGCGATGATGGGGATGTGCGGCCAGTCCTGATGGACGGCCTTGATCACGTGCTCTGCCGATTCCGGTGCATCCATGGTGGTGGCAAAGGCGGCTGCCCGTTCGATGCCGAGATGTTTCAACAGGTCCGGCTGGCTGGCATCGCCAAAATAGACTGCAGCACCCTTGGCACGCTCGGTTGCAACAAGATCAGGATCGCTGTCGATGGCAACATAGGGAACCCGCTGTTCTTCCAGAAGCTGCGCCAGTAAGCGGCCGACCCGTCCAAATCCGCCGATAATTACCGGATGTTCATCGTCGATGCTGGCCGTCATGTCGCCGTTTTTCGCTTCGCGCTGGCGCAGCATTTCGCCAACCCGTCGTCCGGCGATCGCCAGCAGCGGTGTCAGGAACATCGTGACAATGACAACAAGCAACATGAACTGCGCGTTGGCGGGATCAAGCACGGAAAAGGACAGGGCAGCCGCGATCACGACAAAGGCAAATTCACCCCCCTGACTCATCAGGATCGCGGTTTCGGCGGCGACATCCTTGGGCAAACGATAGGCGCGGGCGAGCGCGAAAAGGATCGTTCCCTTGATCGCAAGCAGCCCGAATGCAGACAACAGCACCCACTGGATATCCGCCCATACCGCCATGATGTCGAGGCTCATTCCGACTGAAATGAAGAACAAACCCAGCAGCAAGCCTTTAAACGGTTCGATATCACTTGCGATCTGGTGCCTGTATTCGGTTCCGGCGAACAGCAGCCCGGCCAGAAACGCGCCCAGCGCCATCGAGAGCCCGGCCAGCGCGGTCAATGCGGCGGTGATCAGGACCAGCAGGATGACAGCCGCCATGAACACTTCGCGGCTGCCAGTGCCGCCGACAAAGCGCAAAAACGGGCGCACGGCGATGCGGCCGATCAGGAAGATCAAAGCTATTACCAGCACCGCTTCGCCTATTGCCTTCAGCGCTGCAAATGCCAGTGATCCCTCGACTGTCGCGCCGGCTATGCCGACGAAAAACAGGATGGGAACCACCGCGAGATCCTGCAGCAGCAGCACACCGAAACTGGCTCGGCCGGCGGGGGCGCTCAGGCGCCGTGTCTCGGTTAGCAATTGCATCACCAGCGCCGTGGACGAAAGCGCGAGACACAGGCCGAATATTGTGGCGGCAACCAGCGTATTGCCAAAAGCATAGGCGATGCCGCCAATGACAATCGCGCTGACCGTCACTTGCGCGGTGCCGAAGCCGAAGACAAGCCGGCGCATCCCCCATAGTTGTGCGACCGAAAGTTCAAGGCCGATGGTAAAAAGCAGGAATATAACACCGAGTTCGGCAAAGCGGCGGACGCCTTCGACATCGGCGATGACCATCAATTCCAGCACCGGTGTTTCGCCGACCAGTCGCCCGACCCCGAACGGCCCGATTACCAGACCGACAAACAGGAAACCAAGAACCGCGCTGATGCCTGCCTTGCGCACCAGAGGGACAACCAGTCCGGCGGCGACCAGGAAGATGATGGTTTCCCGAAGATAGGGTATTTCAGGATGCACGGGTCAGGCCTCTGCGGTTGTCGTAAACGGGGGGCTGGAGCGGGAACAGGCTTTCTGGGTCGTTCCCCTTGTTTTCAAGACGTTTACGTTGGTGCCAGAGCAGTCTCTAGCACCGCCATTCTGCCATTGGATTGATCTGAGTCAATAGCTTCCAATCCATGAAGGTGTATTGGCCAGGCCAGCCGTGACCGACCGCATATGTTTAATCAAAAGGGGAAACAGCAATGTCCCGACCAGCCGCAACCGGCCATGTTGTCTGGCATGACCTTCTGACGACCGATGTCGGCAAAGCCTGCGACTTTTACGCCAAATTACTGGGTTGGACCTATGAAATTGAACATGCCGCCGAATTTGTCTGGAAGTCCGGCGAGGCGGATTATCCGCTTATTCTGTTCAATGGAGCAGCCCATGGCGGACTGATAGAGATCGAACCGGATCAGCGATCTTGCTGGCTGACATATGTAGCGGTTGATGATGTCGATGAAACCACCAGGCGATCCAGAAAACTCGATGGCGCAATTGAAAGGGAACCATTTGATATTCCTGGTGTCGGAAGAAGCGCGGTCGTGCGCGACCCGCAAGGCGGACTGATCTGTCCGTTCGTCGCGAGTCATGACTATCCACCACCGCAGGGCGTCTTCATTTGGGATGAACTGCTGACGACCGATGACTACAGCGCACGGGCATTTTACGGCAGCCTGTTTACCTGGGCCGCCAGGCAGACGGATGCCGGAGGCAAGAGTCTTTATACCAGCTTTGTAGAAACAGATGGCAACCCGGTAACGGGAGCTTTGGTCATACCCGCAAAACTGGACGTTGCTGTGCAATGGGTTCCTTACATCCATGTGGCGGATATCAATATATCGACCGAAAGAGCCACATATCTGGGTGCCAAACAGTTACGCGGTCCAGCGGTGACGAAAGGTGTCGGCAGGCGCGCATTATTGCTGGACCCGACCGGCGCCCTGTTCGGGTTGATGACCCCAGAGGCCTGAGCCATGAGGGCTTTATGAGTCAGATTATATTTGCATGATCAGGGCTTATCTCTAATTTGATGAAAGCCCCTGCAAATGAAAGCCGGGCGTAGTTGAATCGACGCGGGATAATAGCAGATTCTTTCGATGCTGACAGTTGCCAGTTACAATATACATAAGGCCATTGGCACCGACCGGCGGCGCAATCCCGGGCGGGTGATTGAGGTCCTGAACGAACTGGATGCGGATATCATTACGCTGCAGGAAGCAGATCGCCGTTTTGGTGCACGGGCAGCAGCAATACCGCCGCTCCTGCTGGAACAATATAGCGACTATCGCGCCATTCCGCTGGATGTCCAGATCGACTCGATGGGCTGGCATGGCAATGCGATATTGGCGCATAAATCGGCAGAAGTGATCGCCCACGATATCCTGCATATCCCCTATCTGGAGCCACGCGGTGCGGTGATGGCCCACATTGCCATCAAGGGTTTCGATCTTTCGATATTCGGGATGCACCTTGATTTATCTGGTCTATGGCGCCGCCGCCAGGCCGCCGCCATCATCAAGCTCGCCAGGCAATATAGGGCGGAGCGACCTACGATATTAATGGGTGATCTCAACGAATGGAGCGCCTCTGGAGGCTGTCTGCATGATTTTGGACGCAGCTATAATTTCGTTGATTGCGGTCGCAGCTTCCACTCGCGCGGCCCGATTGCCCGGCTCGACCGGATCATGCATTGCGATCAGCTAAAGGCCATGGCAGGCGGTGTGCATGACAGCGCTTCAGCCCGAAAGGCATCAGACCACCTACCGGTTTGGGCGCAGGTCGCGGCGGCCTGATCGCCATCTTTGGAGGGGCACCATAAGGGGCATTACGGATAGAAAGCGATGGTCCCGTTTGACATAGCGCGGACCTCATCTTCCCCCGTAAATTCAGCTACACAAAGCTAGCTGCAAGGAGCCCCCGATGTCCGATCAAAAAGCCAAACCGACCCTTTCGATAAAGCCCAAGAAACCGGAAACCGATTCAAGTCATGACCTGATCGTCAGCAAGTCAATCCCGCTCACCACGCACAGCGGGTTTGAATTTCATGTCCGCCCTGTTGCTTCTGCCGACAAGGAAGCTCTGGCGGAATTTTTCAGGCACGTGACCAGAGATGACTTACGTTTTCGGTTCCTGTCTCCGATTCCCGAAGTGGGCGATGAAATGCTCTCTTATCTGGTCGACGTCGATCATGACCATAAGGAAGATTTTCTCGCTTTCGACATTGACGACAAGACCATCATCGCCAGCGCCATGATTGGCGCGAATGAGGACAAGTCGGTCGCCGAGGTCGCGATTGTCGTCCACGCCGATTACAAGCACCGCGGCATGAGCTGGACCTTCCTGGAATATGTGGCAAACGAAGCCCGACGCAGCGGTATCAAGAAACTGCAATCCATTGAGAGCCGTGAAAATCATGCGGCAATTGAGCTGGAGCGTGAAATGGGATTCACAGCGAAAAGCTATCCCGGCGATGCTACGCTGATGCTGCTGGAATTTGACCTGAGTGCCGCTGCCCCCACAGGGTAGCGGATTCAGGCCTGATGTTTCTCAAGCATTTTGGCCAAAGACTCTGTTTCATGTGGGCCGAAAGCCTTGTCGATCTCCGCCAGTAATTTCTGGCTCGTTTCGGTTCTGAGATTCTGCCGGATCACTCCCAATGCCCGCGGGGCGGCGACAAGCACCAGGCCAACTTTGGAATCGCGTGCTATCTGGTCAATTCGTTCGGCAGCCTCTCGGGCGAACCGGTCTTCTGCCTGCTGGTGCAAATCAGTTTGTTCATAGGCCCCCTTGCGCGGGCTGGTGCTTTGCGAGCTTCGGCCTGGCCTGTCATCACCCATGTCGGATGATTTTGGCGTGGGGCTCTGATGCTCTTCAACAAGCTCCAGTGCTGGCTTGAAGGCTTCACCAACATTGCGAAAAATCGACATGCGCGATCCATCGACCGCGACAATCAAGCTACCATTGCGTATCAGCACGTTTCTTCCTGTTTTGAGTTCACGGTCTATGCTGCATTCTGATACAGTGTGTTACAAGTTAATTGCGACAAGCTGAAGTCAACATATTATCGTCGATAGTACCGCTGCTCAAAGAGGCAGACTATCCGCAGAGTTACGTAAGTCAGTGCTGTACCGGTTTGGCGGTTACCATTTTGCCATCCTCTGCTGCAAAGCCGATACGCAGAGCCTCGGCGAGGCTTCGCACGCGCAGCTTTTCCATCATGTTGGCGCGATATATTTCTACTGTGCGCGGCGAAATGCCCAGATCATAAGCAATGGTTTTGTTGGGATAGCCGGTCATCAGGCCGTCCAGAACATCGCGCTCACGTCCGGTCAGGCAGGCAAGCCGTACCTTGGCTTCGGATGATGCCATTTCTTTCAGTTCACTGTTATCAATGCGTTCAAACGCTTCCGTCATTGCCGCCAAAAGCGCTTCTTTTTCGTAGGGTTTTTCAAGGAAATTTATTGCACCGGCACGCATCGCCTGCACTGCAATTTCAACATCGCCGTGACCGGTCAATATCACGACCGGCATATCAATGCCTTGCTTGACCATCTCTTGCTGAACCTCAAGCCCGTTCATGTCCGGCATGCGGATATCCAGCAATACGCAGCCCCGTTCGGCGTTTTTGGCAAGCTTCAAAAAGGCAATTCCCGACTCGACCGGACGCACCTGAAATCCCGCATGGCGCAGCATGAAAGACGCCGACCGGCGGACGGCATCGTCATCATCGACAATATAGACCAGACGTTCATTGGACATCAGAATGCTCCTCATGGGATTTCCAAAGGGTTATGCGGAAGATCGTACCCCCTTCCGGATTGGGCGCGGCACTGATTGTGCCTTCGTGCGCTTCAATAATCGTGCGACAAATGGAAAGTCCGAGACCCATGCCGCTGTTTTTGGTGCTGGTGAACGGGTCAAAAATCTTGTCGGCAATATCCGGATCGATGCCTCTGCCAGTGTCTGATATTGCTATTTCAACCTTGTCATCGGGTATTGAACGTACGGCAATGTTCAGATGTTTGACCGCGCTGTCGGCCATCGCTTCAATCGCGTTGCGCATCAGATTGATCATGACCTGCTGAATCTGCACCCGGTCGGCGAAAACGTGATTGGTGTCAGGGTCGATCTCGATAGATGATTCCACTCCCTGATCATGAGCGCCTACTAGACCGAGAATTGTCGCATCCTCGACAAGCTGGGCAATGGACAGTCTTTTGCGGTTTAGTTCACCTTTGGACACAAACTCTCTCAGCCGCCTGACTATAGTGCCGGCACGTAAGGCTTCAGAGACGCTTTCGCGCATGGCTTCATAGAGAGAATCTTTATTCTCTTCTGCGCCGCTATCGAGCATGTCTCGCGCTGCGGACAGATAATTGGTAATGGCCGACAGCGGCTGATTGATTTCATGGGCCAGCGCAGAGGCCAATGTCCCAACGGCGCTGAGCCGGGATGAATGCAACAGGTCTGTTTGCAGGGCCTGCAGCTCGGCTTCGGTATTGCGGGCTTCGGTAAGATCAATCATGAAACCGGTGAACAGGCGCTGGTCGCCTGCCTTCGCCTCACCGATGGCCAGCCGGATCGGAAAGACCGTGCCGTCCTTCTTTTTCCCTTCCACGGTTCGGCCTATACCGATGATCCGCTTCTCACCCGTGCGGATATAACGCTGGACGTACTCGTCATGCTCTTCACTATACGGAAATGGCATGAGTATGTTGACATTCTGCCCCAGCAGCTCACCTTCGCTATAGCCAAACAGTTTTTCTGCGGCCGTGCTGAACGACGTGATGCGGCATTTTTCGTCCATCACCACCATCGGATCGGGAACAGTTTCGAGAATGGATTGCAGCACGGATGTGGATTGTTCGACCGCGGCCAGTGTGTTGCGCAGTTCCGAAATGTCACGCGCTGTAATGACCGCAGCACTGACCATGTCATCCGTCCGGTGCAGAGGCGCGAAGCGCAACTCCAGTGCGTGTGATCCTCCACTATGAGGTATCAGCTCTATCTGGACCGGCTTGCCGCTGGACTTGCTGTCGCGATCAAAGACGGCTTCGAGAGCGTTTTGAAAGGCGGGATGACAGGATTTCGCCATTAACATAAGCGGATCACGGTCCGGCAGATCGTCAAGCCGCTCCACGCCGATCAGACGAAGTCCGGCCTGGTTGATATCAATCAGCTGTCGATCGCGGCTGATGACCATGATATATTCCGGCAGGGTCGACAGCACGGCTTCAAGATAGGCCGACCGGTCAATCTGATCCAACCCGAATGCGCGCATCGTGAAAAGCTCCTTCGAACCCCCGGGGCATCCGCTTTACTACGAATATCCATTGATGCCAAAATGTAAAAAAGCAGACACGATCTAAGCATGACGGACAGCCTGAAGCGAAATACGTAAAACTACGTAGGGAACTCCACTGATTTTGCCGGTTGTCCAAAAATAATATCCCATCTTCGGTGACGGGGGTGAGAATCTCCAGACTGAACGAGGAATTGAGCATGACCAAGAAAAAAGCCAGATTGCCGGCCGAATCGGACGGTTCACGGCGCCTGAATGTTCCGGTTCAGGCGGCAAATGTTTGGGAGCCGCTAAACCGGTTGCGCGATGAATTTGACCGGATGTTTGACGATGTACCAGGCAATGCTTTCGGCTCCAGAATGTTACAGAAATTCTATGACAATGCCGACCCGGCCGTCGAAATGCGTGACAAGAAGGATGAATATGAACTGGTTGCGGAAGTGCCGGGCATGAGCAGCGAAGATATCGAGATCAGACTGTCGGACGGAATGCTTCGCTTGTCCGGCGAAAAATCTGAAAGCCATGAAGAAAAAGGGGAAAGTTTTCTATTCTCCGAACGACATTATGGAATGTTTGAGCGGGCGATCAAATTGCCTGCCGGCATCGACCAGGAAAAAATCAGGGCCGAGGCAAGAGATGGTCTGTTGACGATCCATCTTCCCAAAAGTGCCGAGGCTTTGGAAAAAGAACGAAAGATCCCGATCAACGCCGCCTAGTGCGGGTTGAGGAGGTACGCAGGTCGCCTTTCTATCCCTTGAAACGCCCCTTCCCCCTACCCCACCCCGCGGGCGTAAAAGGAGGCAGGGCGGCCTGCACCCATTTCTATAATAATTTCAAGGGGCAAGCTTTCCAAAGATGACCGACACCAAAACGACAAACAAACCCATCCTTCTGGCGACAGACATGACGGCTCGCTGCGACCGCGCTTTTGATCGCGCGCTGATGCTGGCGAAGTCTTGGAAAACGCGCTTGATCGTAGTTCATGTGCTGGACCCCAAACAGGCGAAGAAAAAGGGGCTGGTACCAAAAGAGGCACGGACACAGCTGGAAGAGGAATTGCCGGAAACCGACGTGCACGTCGAATTCATCATCGAAATGGGCAATGTCGGAGAGCTGGTGATCGAGACCGCCAGACGGGAACGCTGCGGGCTGATTGTAACCGGTGTCGCCCACTATGACGGGTTCAGTGATGTTTTCCTGGGATCGCCTGTGGACCATATCGTCCGCCATGCCGATGTCCCGGTGTTGATCATCAAGCGCAAGCCGGTAAAACCCTATCGCAGCATAATGATCGCGACGGACTTTTCCGATTGTTCGATGACCGCCCTCAACACTGCGGCTGAATTGTTTCCAGAGATACCGCTTCATCTCGTCCACGCTTACAATGTTCCCTATAGCGGCTGGTTGAAGTCGGATCAGGTGGCACAGGATATCGGCTCCGAAGAAGCCAAGTTGATGGAGCGCTTTCTGGCGCAGACCACGATCGACAACGCCACATTCAAACGCCTGAAGGCTTCCAACGAAAAAGGTGAACTTGGCGTTGTTTTGTTCAAGAAAATCAAGGAATTGAAATCCGACCTGGTCGTGTTGGGAACGCACGGGAAAAGCGGTTTCATGCGCGCCAGCATGGGCAATAATGCCCGGGTCCTGCTGGGCTGGCTCAAGCAGGACGTTATGATGGTACGCGACCCGCAATAGGACCGCTCACCGGCATTCTAACGCAGCTTTTCCTGCTGATAATTTTCCAGGGCCCGTTCGAGCGATTTCAGCATTTTTTCGCGGTCCTGATCAGACGGTAGGGCCCGGACCTTTTGCTGGACCGAAGCGCGCAAGGCCGCGAGCCGCGAAGTCCAGTCCTGTGGCGCGATGAGCTGTGCAGCATTGCCGCGACCCGGTTTGTGCAAACGGGCCTGTGTGCCCGCAGGCAAGGCCCATATTTCACCCAAGGCAGGGATGACCGGCTCACCATAGCGCTGTGCTTCTTTGCAATCGCCGGCCAAAGTCTGCAGAGCCTTTTCTTCTCCATGGACAAGGAACAGGGAGCCGGAAACCGGATCATGGTCTTTGATCCAACGAAGAAGGCCCTTGCGATCAGCATGATTGGAATAACCGTCCAGCACCGCGATATCGGCATTGACGATCACATCATTGCCGGAGATGCGCACCATTTTCTCGCCTCTTTTCAAGACCGAGCCCAATGTTCCGGCGACCTGAAAACCGGTAAAGAGGACTCGTGATTGCCGCCTGGGCAGGTTGCGGATCAGATGGTGGCGGATCCGGCCACCTTCGCACATTCCGGACCCGGCAATGATGACAGCTCCCGTCATGTGATTTAGCTGTTTGGATTCCGCAACGGATTGGATGAACCGGATATTGGGACGTTCGAGCAGATCGGCGCCGTTGTTGCGATATTTCAGCATCGCCCGCGTGATTTTTTGGGCCAGCGGTGCGTCAAGGAAGACATTGACGGGAGACAAGCGTCCGGAGTCAAACAACGCCAGAAAGTCCTCCAGAATGACCTGCGTGCGTTCCACCGCAAAGGCCGGGATGAGCAGATTGCCCCCGGATTGCAGGCTATCCTCGACATAAGCAGCCAAGGCCTCCCGGCGATCACTCAGCAGCGTTTCTTCCCTTTCCCTTGCGCCATAGGTCGCTTCACAGATGATATGGTCATACCCGCCCAGTTCCAACCCCGCACAGTGGATCGCGGCGCCGGATCCAATGTCACCTGATATCATCAACCTTTGACCGCCTAAGTTGATCTCCACCGACGCGGAGCCGATAATATGGCGGGCATCCCATAAACGGAACGATACGCCATGGCCCAGCTCCACTTCCTCGCAATAGTCGACGGTGGTGATATTTTTCATCAGCTTTGCGATATCGGGCCCGGTGTAAAGCGGGTGGAAGGGTGGCAGGCCTGCGCGGTCTGCGCGCCGGTTGCGGCGTTCCGCCGACGCCGCTTGCAGTTTCGCAGAATCCATGAGCAGTGGCTTCAGGATATCAGCGGTTGCGGCCGTGCAGTAAGTTGGCGGACTATAACCATGACCGTAAAGGCAGGGCAGCCGCCCGCTGTGGTCCAGATGCGCGTGGGACAGGATGATGGCATCGATTTTTCCAATATCGAACGGCAACGCTTCATAGTTTAATCGTTCGAGTGACCGGGTACCTTGAAACAATCCACAATCGACCAGGATTGTCTTCCCTGCACCGTTAATTTCAAAACAGCTGCCTGTAACCGTGCCAGCGGCCCCGTGGAATGTAATGGTTACGCTGTCGGCCATTCAGCCCTCCCGGGAGTTAACGGGATACAAGCAGCGGCATCGGGCAATCCTTGAACAGACTTCTAGTGACACCGCCAAAGAGAAATTCGCGTGCCCTGCTGTGGCCATAAGCGCCCATCACCATATAGCTGGCTTTGAGTGTATCGGCGGTGGACAATAACACCGCCTCGATTGATGGTTTTTTGGCTGACATACTATGCACTTCAGAAGTAATGCCGTGACGTGAGAGATATTCTGATGCGGCGAGCGGCGGCAAATCGTGGTCCTTATCCTCGTCCACCGTCAAAATGTGGACTGCATTTGCTAGATGCAGCATCGGCACCGCAGCGCGCAGGGCGTTGCCAGCCTCAAAGCTGCCATTCCAGGCGACCACCGCTGTGCCGGTTGCATCGAATTTCTTCAAACTATCTGGCTGAACCAGTGCGGGAACGTTGGTGTTGAACAGCACATCGCCCAATATGCCCAGCGGAAGGACATTATCCTTGTCACCGCTGGCCGAACTTAGAACCATTATGTCGGCTAGCGCTGAATTGCGCGCCAAACCACGGGCCGGACTGGCATTGACCTCCTCATAATGCCACGGGACGTCTTCTTCTGCCAAACGTGCTTCGATATCGTTGCGAAGTTTCTCATCGGCTGCTCGTGTCAGCTTCGCGACATCATAGACCACTGACATGCCGGTCACGCCATCAAAGGCCATTTGCGGATTGTAAGGATTAGCGCGCAAACAGTGGAGGTGTCCGTTCACCGCGCGGGTGATATCCAGCGCCGCCTGCAGCCTCGCCTCCAAACCGGTGTCATCGTTGACGTAGAGCAGCACGGATTTCATGATTTTTCTCCTATTTTTGATGATCTTCCACTCGGAAAGCATCAACAGGAGAAGTGTATCCCTATCATTTTTGGCTCTGTATAAGGGATGTTACGGAGCCTCCGGCACCGGCTCTAATCGCCATTGGCCCCGTGATCGGCCATCTTTTTCAGCCAGCGTTCACGATGTTGCGGACTACCATCGACATTGCCGATAAGGGATGTCGAAACCGGGTCCACGCCGGTCAGCGCAAGAATATTGCGTTTGAAACTCCGCACACTGTGCGAAGCAAAATAGGCGCGATAGAAAATCGCTGGCATGCCCATTGTAACAACCAGGCGGGCGGATCGCCCGGTCAAAAGCTTTTTCGGCAGTTTCCGTTCGCCATCCTCACCATAGTCCAAGGCAAAACCAGGGCGATAGGCCTGTTCAATAAAGGCCTTCAACAGCGCCGGCATGTCGCCCATCCAGAGCGGGTAGAAAAATACGACATGCTGCGCCCATTTTATGGCGTCTTGCCCTGGTTTCACACTGGCCGGCGGATCTTCTTCCATCCATTGTGTGCGGCTTTGCAATATCGGGATGTCTTTGCCAGCCAGACGGACTTCGCGGACCTCATGGCCCGCCTCCTTGGCCCCATGCGCATAGGCGGAGACAAGGGCATGTCCAAAGCGTGCTGGGTCGGGATCGGGATGCGCGTCAATAATTGCTATGCGTTTCATGGCTTTTTCTCCGCTATTCCTCTTCGCCTTTCTCTTGATCGGCCGGGCTTTGCCATTGGAAGGCCGCGACCAGCTCCATCAATGCTTCCTGCGCAGGAATATCCAGTTGGTGGGGATAGGATGCAATCAACCGTGCATCCCAGTAACCATAATCAATCGCGGTCAGGCTGACATGCCAAGGTACGTTGTCTTTCTGACCGTCAAATATGCCTTGATAGGCGGACAGGTCTTCCCGCCCGGATACAAAATAGTCACCTTCTGACTCGACAGATGCGCTGGCATAATGGGACATGACCGAAGGTTTGATGATCCGGTAATGGTCACGCGCGGTCAGGTCTTCGAGATGGACGACGGCGATGTCGACCGCGACCAGCTGCTCGCCGATCATGCGTTCATAGCGGATCTGGAAATTGTCACCGGAGAAGTCAGTCGTCATCTCGCATAAGCGTCTGAACCCGCTCACTTCAGCAGGAAAAACGAATCCGCTGTCCTTGTGCACGATGGCAGAGCCACCCTTGTAGGGCGCAAACGGATCGAAGAGCGGTTCCGAACCGATGACACATTCGGCTGTGGCTGGCGTTGCAGCGAAGCATAGCAAGCCTGCGCCAATCAAAAGACTGCGTGTAAAATGGTTGCGAAAAAACATGGTGTTTCCTCCTCTTTAGTTCCCAGTGGCCCGCAGAAACCTATTCGTGACAGCTGATCACCCTGAACGGCAGTTCGCTGCCATCAGCCTCTGTAATGGTCAGATATTCACCGACCTTGATCGGATGATTTTGCAGCCCGAATATTATTTCATCGTCATCATCTCCGACTTTGTAGGAAAAGGCCCAGCCCTTGTCGGTGGTGATGACAACGCCATTTTGGTCGCGTTCCCCGGGCCAGAAGCGCCGGACGACAGGGCGTTTTTCCGCCTCACGAAGCGCTTGCGGTTCGATAAACCCCGCGCCGTCCAACGGGACACGGAACACATAAGCATGGGCTGATGATCCATTGGGATGTTCAGCGGTTCGGGCCAGTTCAAGGCGTATTGTTTTCCAAGTCATTCCCGATATCTGGCGGGAGATAAAGTCCGGCGCGATACGCAATATTGCGTAGTTGATTGGTTTAGACTTGGTGGATCAGCATCCATGCATCGACGGCGCGTCTGGCGCGTTTTTCCTTGTCGGCAGCGGTCATCTTGATTTTATGTCCATAGCGCAGCAGCAAATCCATACGGCCCATTACCAACCCGGCAAACATTTCTGCAGATGCTTCCAAATCGTCACTTTGAATTTCGCCCTTTTCAACAGAGGCTTGCAAAAGTGCTTTAAGGCCCTCGGCCATTCTGAGGGGGCCGTTTTCCAGGAACATCTTGCCGATCGCCGGATCGCGTGTCACTTCCGCACCCAGGATACGTTCCATCCGAACTCTGTCTTCCCGCATCAGGAAGTCAAGCATCCCACGCGCGGCATGCAGTAAAATCTCGTGCAGGTTTTGCTCGGCCAAATTTTCCAGCAGGAAATTTTCGCGCAATTGAGAAGACTCTGTGCGGACCACCTGCGCAAACAGATTTTCCTTGTCCTTGAACCAGCTGTAAATGGTGACTTTGGAAACCTGCGCCCGGGCGGCTATCGCTTCAATCGTCGCAGCGGAGAAGCCATTGGCGAAAAATTCCACGCGTGCTGCTGCCAGTATTCCGGCAATTTTTCGCTGGCTCGCCGGTCTGTCGGTAAGCGCATGTTTCTGAATTTTCTCCGTATTTGCCACGGCTATTTCCCCTCGTAACAATTTACCTTACCAAAATGAACGCAATCGTACAAATAAAACGTTGACGTTCATTTTATTCGGTGGCAGTTTACGCTCACTTGGCAGGTCCCAGGTCGTTTTAACGGTGCCCCTATTGTGACAAGCAAACTCGCTAAAATCCTTTTCTCGTCTTGCACGGCAACATTGCTGGCGACCGGGTGTGTGAGCATGGCACCCGAATCAAAGGCGCCGCAGATTGCCGCTGGTGTGCCGCAACAATTTAGCAAGACTGATGCGAGCGGTGCATACGAACCGGCACAATGGTGGACGTCTTTCCAGGATCCGGTTCTCAATGCCTTGCTGGATGAGGCGCTGGCGGAAAATCTGGATCTCGCTGAGGCGGCGGCCCGATTGCGTGCCGCAGAAGCGCAGGCCCGTGTGTCGAAGAGCGGCCTTTTCCCGCAAGTCAATGCCGATGTCGGCAGCAGCTATTCCGATACGCCGACAGCTGGAACCGGTTTTGGGGCTGCTGGTGGTGGAACACGTTTTCAGGTGGAAAACTACACGTCCGGTTTGGGTTTTTCCTATGAGGTCGATCTTTGGGGAAGGCTGCGCGATGATGCGCGCTCGGCGAGAGCGGATGCGGTTGCCGCCGCTGCTGATTTGCAGGCCGCGCGTCTTGCGGTGATGGCGGAAACGATCACCAGCTATTTCGATATTGTTGATGCCCGTGATCAGATAGCGCTCACCACAAAGATTATCGATGTGCTGGGCGACCGGGTCCAGCAAACCGAAGATCGCTATCGCCGGGGCCTTGCAACGTCATTCGAACTTTATCAGGTGCGGCAGGACTTTCGCAATATCCAGGCCGGATTGCCGCAGCGTGAAAGGCAATTAGCTGCAACCGAGGGACAGCTGGCCGTGCTGGTGGGTCGCTATTCTGACAATATGGATGCTTTTCTGGGGCAGAAGCTTGCCCCGCAATTGATCTTTACCTCTGTTCCTTCCGGCTTGCCAATGGACCTGTTGGCCCAGCGGCCGGATATATATGCCGAGGGCCAGCGGCTGGAAGCCGCGCGGTTCAACCTTGGTGCGCGCAAGGCCGAGCGTTTTCCATCAATCAGCCTTTCGGCCGGTACCGGAACGCAGGCCGGTAGCCCATCTGGCCTGTTTGATATTTTCGACAAATGGATACTGAATCTGGGAGCCAATCTGACCGCACCCTTATTTCAAGGCGGCAGGATTCGAGCGAATATCGAAGCAGCGGATGCCCAATATGCTCAGCAGGCGGCGGTTTATGCGCGCACTGTCCTCAACGCCTATCAGGAAGTGGGGACGGCCATTGAAGGTTATGAGGAGGAGCGGCAACGCTATCGTTTTCTCTTCTCTCAACTTAACGAAGCAACGGCGGCAGCCGAATTGCAATCGCAGCGTTTTGCGACAGGTGTCGGCAGCTACGTCGATTATCTAGATGCCTTGCGTGCGCAATATCAGGTGCAATCTGCTCTTTCTTCAGCGGCGCGCGATGTGGCGCTGGCCCGTTTGGCCGTGCACCGTGCGCTCGGCGGCAGTTGGGGCACAAAGGCAACAGCAGATTTGGTTGCTGATGGTGATGGACCCGCTGTTCCGGCGTCTGAAAATCAAGGAGATAAATAGTGCATCGGCAACGCGTTATTGGCGGACTGATCCTGCTTGCAGCAATCGCGATTGCCGCGCTGTTGATTTTTGTGCGCTCCGGTCCGGAAGAAAAACCACCGGAGGAGAACATCCCGCTGGTGCAGGCCGAGCCTCTGGAAATTCGCTCTGGGAATTTAATGGTTCAGGGCGCGGGCACGGTGCGCGCACGCGAAGAGCTGACCCTTGCTGCCGAGGTGGCGGGAAAGCTGGTCTATGTGAATCCCCGGCTTCGGGAGGGTCAAAGGGTTGCGCGCGGGGCAACCTTGTTCCGCATAGATACGTCCGATTATCGCAACGCCGTGCAGACAGCGCAGGCTGATGTCGCATCGCAAAATGTAGCAGTTCTGGAGGCCCGGGAGGAAGTGGCGTTGGCCAAGGCAGAAATTGCCCGCTTTCAAAAGCGCGGGGCTAGCAGCAGCGCTTACGCGAGTGTGGACAGCAGCGACTATGCGGCAAGAATTCTGCCGCCGGATGAGTTGACAGGAAGCCAGGGTACCAACGGACAGACGGCCGCTCCAGCGCCGACCAATGGACTAGCGACCCGCGAGCCGCAATTGCAATCTGCCCGGGCGGCTCTTCGTCGCGCCCAGGCGCAGCTGGCGGATGCGCAAACCGCGCTCAGACGCACTACCGTACGCGCCCCTTTTTCGGGTGTGGTGCGCTCAGAAGAAATTGCATTGGGCAGCTATGTTGCGCCGGGGCAGGCGCTCGGATCAATGGTCGGCACTGCAGATTTCGAAGCGGTTATTCCGCTGTCGGAAAGCGAAGCGGCGCTGATCCCGGCGCTGTGGCGTCCTGGCAGCGGCCGGATCGAGGCATCGGTCTATTCTGATTATGGTGGAACTCGTTACCGTTGGCAGGCCTATGTTGACCGCGCTAGCAATGTGCTCAATCCGCAGACCCGGACGATTGATGTGTTCCTGCGTATCCCCAACCCGCTTCGTGGCGGCGCTCCGGCAGTGACGCAGAAACAAGGACAGAAATCAGAGGGTGCATCAGGTGCTCCGCCTTTGTTTGTCGGAAGCTTTGTCGATGCTGAAATTACGGGACGGGCGCTGGATCGATATGCGGTATTGCCCTTGGCGGCATTGCGCCCCGGCAACCAGATATGGCTGGTGCGGGACGGAAAGTTGCGCATTGTCAAAGTGAATATATTCCAGCGCACCGATACACAGGCGTTAATCAGCACGGCTGGCCTGGGTGCAAAGCCGGTGGTGATTTTGGGGGCGTTGAAAACCGCTACGGACGGACAGAAGATCCGGATTGCCGAGGATAGGCAAGATGCGGCGAAACCCAAACCGGCCGCCGAAAAACCCAAGGGCAGCAAAAAAACGCAAGGTAAAACCAAAGGCACACAATCGGGAGCTAAGAAATCCGGAGCTGACGGAGCAAAATGACCGAACCGGCAGATAAATCTGGCGTCCCTCCATCGGGTCCCGAAGTCCCCAGCAAAGCCGTTATGGAACAGAAAGGCATGGTCGCGTTCATGGCGCGCAATGGCGTTGCGGCCAATCTGTTGATGTTCTTCTTCTTCATTGCCGGAATCGCGTCTTTCGGAACAATCGTGCAGGAGGTTTTTCCGGAAAACAGCCTCGACACCGTGCAGGTGAGCGTTGTCTATCCCGGCGCCACGCCTGATGAGGTGGAAGAATCGGTTGTCCAGAAAATCGAAGAAGCGGTGGAGGCCGTCGATGGGGTAAAAAAAGTCACGGCCAGTGCGTTTGAAGGGTCGGGTCAGGTTTCGGTAGAACTGGAGCTGGGCACCGACATCGACCGCGCTCTGGACGACGTGAAGGCCGAAATTGATCAGATCCAGACCTTTCCGGATGAGGCAGAAGAGCCGGACGTCCGGGAATTGACCACCAGACAAAGTGTGGTGCGAATTGCGATATTTGGCGATGTGTCGGAAACCGCGCTCAAGGAGGTTGCCTATCAACTGGAAGATTCGCTCGCGGCGTTGGACGAGGTTTCTTTTGTCGATACCAGCTCGATCCGCGACTATGAAATATCGGTTGAAGTGCCTCAAAACACTCTACAGGCCTTTGGCTTGTCCCTGAATGATATCTCGCGAACCGTCGCCGCGAGCAGCCTTGATAGTCCGGCCGGTTCGATTGATACCAATACAGAAGAAGTGCGCGTTCGCACTATCGGACAGAATTACAACCAGCAGAATTTTGAAGACATTGTGCTGGTCAGCAACGAAAATGGCGCGCTGATCAAACTGGGTCAGGTCGCGACGATCAAGGACGGGTTTGAAGATGCCGACCTGCTGCCTCTCTACAATGGCAAGCCGGTTGCGTTTGTCGAAGTGTTTCGCACCAGTGACGAACGGGTTCTTGATGTCGCGAAAGCGGTTCGGGAATATCTGGAAAATGATTTCGCAGGCACTCTGCCAGAAGGCGTGTCTTACGCCATCTGGAGCGACGATTCAGAGCTGCTCAATGACCGTCTGAGCCTATTGCTCAAAAACGCGGCTATCGGTCTGTTTCTCGTCCTGCTCTCATTGACACTGTTTCTTGATATCCGGTTGGCAATGTGGACGGCGGTTGGCATTGGCGTCACATTTATCGGTGCCATCTATCTGCTCGATCTTGCCGGTTCCAGCATCAATATGTTCTCGCTATTCGGTTTCATTCTCGCACTGGGGCTAGTGGTGGATGATGCCATTGTGGTGGGTGAGAATATCTATGCGCAGCGCGAAAACGGCCGAACCGGCCTGGGTGCCTCGATCACCGGCGCGCGGCGGGTTACAGTGCCGGTAATCTTTGCGGTTCTGACAACCGTTGCCGCTTTCTCTCCGCTTTTTGCCATTGGCGGCGTAATTGGGAAACTCGTTGCGGATATACCGCTGGTCGTGATCGCGGTTCTTGCGCTGTCGCTGATCGAATGCCTTTTGATCCTACCCTATCATCTCAGCCATCTTCCTGCGCCTGGTACGCCAAATCTGAACATTGTCACACGGTTCTTTGAACGTTTGCAGGCGAAGGTCGACCGGCACTATCAGGCCTTTGTCGATGGTCCGCTGGACCGGGCGCTGAATTTCTCGCTGCGTATGCCTTATGTCATCGTGGCGGGCGCCGTCGCCACGCTGATCCTGTTTGCTTCTTTCATTCCCGCAGGCATCATTAAAGTCGGATTTTTCCCGTCCGTGGAAGCCGATGTAGTGACCGCCAATCTGGAGATGCCAGCCGGGACGACGATTGAGCAGACTGAAAGAATTGCCAGACTGATTGAGGAAGGCGGCCGCAAGGCCTATGCCGAATTTGAAGCGGAGCAGGATGATGATGAACCTTCGCCTTTGCGCGGCATATTTACCAGCATCGGACAAGCGGCCCGGGACGGTGGACCGGAACCGACCAGTGGCAACTTGTCATCCAATCTTGCCAGCGTGCAGTTCAGTTTCGTGCCGGGCGATCAACGCGAACTGGATGCCAAGGCGTTTGAGAGCGCCTGGCGAGATACGGTTGGACCGATAGTTGAAGCACGCTCGCTTGTCTTTGCATCAGAGCTGATTTCAGTCGGCGCGCCGGTTAACGTCCAGCTATCCGACCCTGATCCGGCGATAGTGGATACGGCCTCCGTGCAGTTGATGGAAGAACTGGCCCGTTTTTCCGGCGTCTTTGATATCGAGACCGATCAGGATGAAGGTTTGCAGGAAATACAGCTGCGCCTGAAACCAGCGGCGAGAACCCTGGGTGTCACCTTGCAGGATGTCGCCCTGCAAGTGCGCGCTGCCTTTTTCGGGAGTGAGGCGCTGCGCGTCCAACGCGGCCGGGAGGATGTGCGGGTTTATATCCGTCTGCCCGAACAAGAGCGCAATTCGATCAGCGATGTAGAGCGATTTCGGGTTCGGGTTCCTGGCGGTGAAGTGGCTTTGGCCACGCTGGCCGAGGTGTCTTTTGGTGAAGCGCCGTCAATTATTCGCCGGACAGATGGCCGGCGAGTAACAACCATAACGGCCGATATCGACGAAGACGTGGTAACCGGACAGGAAATCGCGGATGCGCTGAACAATGATATCATGCCGCAGCTACAGGCGGATTATCCGCAGCTCCTCTATACCCTGGGTGGAGAGCAGGAAGAACAGGCCGAGTCATTTGGTGATCTTGGTAAAGCCTTTGCTTTCGCGCTGCTGGCAATCTACGCCCTGCTCGCTATCCCGTTCCGTTCTTATGTGCAGCCGCTGATCATCATGGCGGTTATCCCCTTTGGCATTATTGGGGCACTAATCGGGCATATCTTGCTGGGCCTACAACTGGTGGTACTCAGTATATTCGGCATTATTGCCCTGTCAGGCGTGATCGTGAACGGGTCGCTGGTGATGATCGATTTTATCAACGAAAACCTGCGCAACGGCATGTCGATAGAAGAAGCAATCATAAACGGCGCGAAATCGCGTTTCCGGCCAATCATGCTAACGTCGCTGACCACCTTTCTGGGTGTTGCGCCGATCACGTTCGAGACCAGTCTACAAGCGCAGTTCCTGATTCCAATGTCGGCCAGTCTTGGCTTTGGCGTATTGTTCGGTGCCGTCATTCTGCAACTGTTGATCCCGGCTTTGGCCTTGCTCGAACATCGTGGCAAACGTCGGATTCAGAAATTTGTGGCTCAACGGCGGCAGCCTCTGACGGAGAGTTGATCCAACCATTCGGCCATAATGTTCAGGCGTAATAGGCTACGCTTTGCATTCCAGTCGCCATCAATTGCTGTTCGCTGTTCCAGATGCTCATAAACTGGCTGCTGGCGCCATGATCGGCATGATGGGTTTGGGAATCGATCAACCACCAGCCATCAGTTGTCGTGGGGTGATCAGCGATAATATTGACCTGCCAGTTCATCGAGCTGACCATTGCGTTTTTGTCTAGCAGCCCCATGATCGACGGCGGCAAGCTATCCCCCATGCACAATATCTCCGCGATCGGATCAAGACCTTCACGGTCTTTGAGCCGCATCCAGCGGGTCAGGCGGTTGGTCTTGATACTGGTATCGATCCGCTTACCGACAAACTCCATTTTTGAGGTGAAAAATTGCTCCGGTCCGCTGTGCAATTCCTCTTCTTTGGGAAGGGGCGGAAAGTCAGGATGCGTCATATCATGGCTTTTGATTTCAGTGTCTCTCTGACTGGCGAAGATGAAATTGCAGTGCAGGCCGAGTCCTTTTTCACCGAACAGCTCAGACTGGACAAACGCGGTATTGCGGCCCCGCCTGAGCATCTTCGTCTGCGCGGTCAGTGCGCCAAATAGCGGACCGGTAAAGGCAATTTGCGCAGAGCGCAGTCCGGGTAGATCTTCTTCGATGTGGCTCGCAGCATGATAAGCCAGCGCGGTTGAAAGGCCGCCAAAGGCGGTGCGGCCCTGGGTCCAGCCCTGTGGCAGAGTGACGGGATTGGCGTCACCGCCCGGTCCGCATTGTTCCAAAAGTGTGGAGAGTGTTACCATTTTATCGGTTATATCGGTCATCTGATCTGTCATTAGAGCGGCTTATCGCGGGAAATGAACGAAATCTACTAATAGATTGATGCCGAGATTTACATATTTCTTAACTTGCCCTATAGGAAGGGTAGGATTTTCAATCTCTTACTAGGAGATATTTCATATGAGCTACAGCAGCACTCTCACCCGGGCCGATCTTTCTGATACCATGAATCGCCAAGTCGGGCTGTCCAGAGCGGATAGCGCCGTGATGGTGGAATCAATTCTGGATCATATGATCAACGCCTTGATTGATGGTGAAAATGTCAAAATTTCCGGCTTTGGAACCTTTGTCCTGCGGGATAAGGGCGAACGTACCGGACGTAATCCGAAAACCGGTGTCGAAGTGCCCATTGCTCCGCGCCGGGTACTGACGTTCCGTGCCAGCCAAACGATGCGCGACCGCATAATCGCGGCCGGGTAGTCTGAAAGGTCGAGTATAGTATGACCAAAGAAAGCGGCGCATTCCGAACCATTGGAGAGCTTTCGAAAGAGCTGAATATCAAACCCCATATATTGCGCTATTGGGAAGAACAGTTTGGCATGCTTCAACCGCTCAAACGGGCTGGCTCTCGTCGCCATTACCGGCCCGAAGATGTCGAGATGGTCAAGACGATCAACCGCCTGCTCAACGAAGAAGGCTATACAATAAAAGGCGCCCGCAAATTTCTGACATCACGGAAGAGCAAGCCTGCGGCTCAAGCGGTTGCCAGTGCTCCTGTTGCGTCTACGAATGAGATGGCGGCAGGTGTCAACGGCGACAATGGTATGATGTTGAAAGAGTTGAAAACCATTCGTGACCGGCTGTCGAGCGCGTTAAGCCAAGCATAGTCTATAGACGCGCTACAGCAGTTTGAGCGCTGTCAGTTCCTGCTTCAGTGTCCTCGCATCCCGAAAATGATGGCCCCTCATGCCCAGTTTTTCACTGCCTGCCACATTTTCCGGACGGTCATCGATAAAGAGGCATTGATCGGCAGTAACATCGAAGCGGTCGAGCGCCAGCTTGTAGATTGCGGTATCGGGCTTCACCAACTTTTCGTCGCCGGACACAATAATATCCGAAAAAGAATCGAAAATTTTGGCGGTTGGACGGAAGCCTCGCCAAAATTCCGAGCCGAAATTAGTGATCCCGAATATCGGGACGCCATTAGAGACCAGTTGCTTCACCAGTTGCAATGAGCCGGCTACAGGCCCTGGAATAGTTTCATTGAACCGTGTCGCATAAGCCTTGATATGCGATTCATATTGAGGAAATTGCGAGATCCGCTCAGGCACCATCTCGGCCAGCGGCCGGCCGGCATCATGTTGGAAATGCCATTCGGGCGTGATGACATTCAGCAGGAACCAGTCCAGTTCTTCTGCATCGTCGATCAGCTTTTCGAACAGACAGCGCAAATCCCATTGATACAGGACATTGCCGACATCGAAGATAACCGTATCAATTTTGGAAATGGCAGTCATGTCTGCCAAAGGACGAATTTAGCCTTGGCGCGCTTTGAACCGGCGATTCGTTTTGTTGATCACATAGGTGCGGCCACGACGACGGATCACGCGGCAGTCCCGATGACGGTTTTTGAGCGACTTCAAAGAGTTGCGGATCTTCATTTTGGTACCACGCCTTAATAAATCTAAATTTCTTGAAAACAGCCAAAGCTGTATGCAGACGGTGCAGTTAGGGTCACGGCCCGCCAAAGTCAAGCATCTAGGCGGCTTATTCTCCGCGAATTTCACCCAATTTGCGTTCCCAGGCCAGTGCATGGGTCACAATTTTGTCCAAATCCGCATATTGCGGCTGCCACGGGAAGCTTTTCATGATCGCGCGATTGTCGGAAATCAGCGAATCGGGATCGCCGGCGCGGCGGCCTTCCAGCTTGCGAGAAATCTTGAGATTCGTGACCCGATCGACGGCGTCGAGCACTTCGAGCACTGAGAAACCCCGGCCATAACCACAATTGAGCAAGTGATTCTGTTCAGGATCAGCGATCAGCGCCTCAAGTGCCAGCACATGAGCTGCTGCGAGATCGGAAACATGGATATAATCACGCACGCCGGTGCCATCGGGTGTGTCATAGTCAGTACCGAATACCGCAACGCTGTCGCGCTTGCCCAAAGCCGCTTCCACCGCGACCTTGATCAGATGGGTTGCGCCCGCCGTAGATTGACCTGTTCGTGCCCGTGGGTCTGCACCAGCGACGTTGAAATAGCGCAGCGCACAGAAATTCAGATCATGCGCCGCTGACACATCGCGCAGCATATGCTCGGTCATAAGCTTGGACATGCCATAGGGATTGATCGGTAGCTGGGGTGTTTGTTCGCTCACCGGGCTTTCTTCAGGGATGCCATAAGTCGCTGCGGTGGATGAAAAGATAAAATGCTTTACCCCGCCAGTAACGGCCGCATCAATCAGGCTGCGGCTTTTGGCGCTGTTATTGTGATAATATTTGAGCGGATTTTCGACAGATTCCGGCACAATGATGGACCCTGCAAAATGCATGATCGCGCCGATATTTTCGTCTTCCATGATCTTGAGAACAAGAGCAGTATCTTCGATATCCCCTTCATAGAAGGTCACATCATCCGGCACAGCCCAGCGAAAACCGGTAGTGAGATTGTCGATGACCGCAACTGGCCAGCCGGCATCTTTCAACGCCAAAACTGCATGGCTGCCAATATAACCCGCGCCGCCTGTGACCAAAATAGTGAAGCGCTCTGGCATATTGTCTCCTCAAAAACCCATAAAAGAGGCTTGATATCCGGGAAAAGTCGTTATCCGGTTAACCATAGAGCCATGCAGATGCAATTATTTACGCGCGAGTAGCGGAATTTAGGCTAAGATAGCGCACAGTTGGTCGGGAGTAGCAGAATATGGCACGCAAAAAGCTTTTCGGGATCGCAATGTTGTCACTGGCAATGACCGCCTGTGTAGCATCCACACCGCCGGTGAACGTCACCCGTTTTCACAATGCACAGGATGCACAGATAGTCCCTGGAACGATAGCAATCGTCTCAAACTCCGAAGTCAGCGATGCCAGGGTGTTGGAACAGGGCACTTATGAAGCTGCTGTGCGCAGGGAATTGCAGCGCGTCGGGTTTTCCGATCCCGGCTCTGATGCTGCCAATGGGGAATATGTGGCCAGAGTTTCCGTCGAACAAAGCCGGTTGTCGGCAGATGGCGGCCGGTCTCCCGTATCGGTTGGCGTGGGCGGCAGTACCGGAAGCTATGGATCGGGCGTTGGTCTGGGAATTGGCATCAACTTGAGCGGCAAGCCCAAAGACAAGATTGCAACAGAATTATCGGTCCGCATTACCCGCCGCGCCGATGGACAAACAGTCTGGGAAGGCCGCTCTTCCGTGGAGGCCAAGGACGGTTCGCCTGCGTCACAACCCGGTCTGGCAGCATCCAAATTAGCTGAAGCGTTATTCAGGGACTTCCCCGGAGAGTCAGGAACCACTATCAGGGTGCCATGAGCATTCAAATCACCGCCGCTTTTGATAGCGGAAACATCGCCGTCCATGACATTTCCGGCACCAAAGCCGAGCTATCGATCCGCAAGGACAAGGACAACGATTTCTTCCAATGGTTCCATTTTCGCGTCACCTGCGAAATTGGCGATACGCTGGAACTCAATATCAATGGGCTGAAAGATTCTGCTTATCCCCAAGGCTGGCCTGGCTATAATGCCTGTGTCAGTGAAGACCGTGAATATTGGGGACGGGCGGACAGCAGCTATGACAAAGACAAGGGCACGCTTTCCATAAGTTATACCGCAACCAGCAATATCATCTGGTTCGCCTATTTTGCGCCTTACAGTATGGACCGCCATCATGATCTGGTTTCCGAAGTCGCTTCTGTAGAGGGCGTCACATGCCGAACCTTGGGCTATTCCCTGGAAGGGCAACCGATTGATTGTCTCACCATGGGCGAAGGCGAGAAACAGGTCTGGCTTTATGCCCGGCAACATCCCGGTGAGAGCATGGCCGAGTGGTGGATGGAAGGCGTGCTGGAAATGCTGACCGATCCTGCCGACCCGCATGCCCGGGCGTTGCTACAGAAATGCCAGTTTCACGTCGTCCCGAATATGAACCCAGATGGTTCATTCAGAGGACATCTACGAACCAATTACGCCGGAACGAACCTCAACCGGGAGTGGCATGAACCCACGGCGGAAAAAAGCCCGGAAGTGCTGTGCGTTCGAAACGCGATGGATGAAAGCGGCGTTGACTTTGCAATAGACGCTCACGGCGATGAAGCGATACCGGCGGTGTTTATTGCCGGATTTGAGGGCATACCGAGCTGGACCGATGAAATGGGACGCAAATATAACGCCTATCGCGATCGGCTCGCCGCCCGTACACCCGATTTCCAGACCGAGCTGGGCTACCCGACTGCCGCAAAGGGCAAGGCCAATCTCTCCATGTCTACAAATCAGGTCGCCGAGCGTTTCGGAGCCATAGCGATGACACTGGAAATGCCATTCAAGGATAATCGTGATTTACCGGATGAAGAACAGGGCTGGTCACCGGAACGCTGTAAATTGCTAGCTCGTGAGTGCTTGGCGACGTTGGCGGAGTTGATGGACGAGATTTAGAGTGTTTTGACGAAAACGGTCTAAATTCCTGACTCGTCGCAAACCCACTCAACCCAGCGCTTAGCTAACAAATCTCTTGAAAAATCATTTAGCGCCAATTGATGTGCCCTTGCACCCATATTGCTCATTGATTTTCGGTCAGCTTCCGCTTTTTCAAGTGCATCTGCAAACGCGATTGGATCATCGGGTGGTACAACGATGCCACATAAATTTTGTTCTATCAATTCTGCTACCCATCCGGGATAATTGTTGAGCACTGGCAAGCCCGCTGCAATATAGTCGAAAAACTTGTTAGGCGACGTGCCAAAGTAGAATGCGGGGATATTGGCTAGGATTTGAAGTCCGATATCTGCTCCAGCTAGTAGCTTGGCTAGTTCTGCCTTCGGCACTGGGTCAATGAACAATATGTTGTTGAGTTCTTTCTCAGTCGCAGCTGAGACAAGTTCAGGCTTTTCCATTCCGCTTCCGACCAATAGAAATTTGATCTTATTGTTGCCTCGCTCTTGAAGTATTTCGGCAGCCCGTACGACTGAACCCAGACCATTCGCACGCCCATGTGTCCCGGCGAAAATTGCCACAAAATCGTCTTGCGTCAATGGACTTGGACGATAGGCTGCAGTGCCAGGGTGAAACAGATCGATGTCACAACCATTTGAGATCATCGTTATTTTGGATTCAGCAACCCCCCGACGCCTGATTCCCGCTGCGATGCCTGGCGATAGTGCAATAAGTCGATCCGCACTCCTATAAGAAAGCCATTCAAGACAGGACAGGGCTAACAAAATGATCGGGTTGCGAATGACTCCCATATCACGCGGTAACTCAGGCCAGAGGTCACGTACTTCAAAAATAAAAGGTTTGCGCCTGAACCACTTTCCTACAATGCCCGGGACGCCAACAGTCAGCGGCGTGGATGTAGCAAAAATACGGTCATATTTTTCGCGTAGAACGATCATTATTGCGGCGAGCATGAACTTCACGAAAATCCAGGTTCGCTTAAGGAAGCCATCGTTGTTTGAGTAGGAGAGCTCACATTCAATGACATCTATTTCATCGACATACCCACGGCGCCGACCCTTTTCAAATGGGCCAGTTAGGCCGGTATCACCATTTGCATAGCTGCCACAGACCATGGTGACTTGATGACCTTCCGCTATCAAGCGCCGGGCCATATGGTAAGACCTGATTCCAACGGCACCCTTCGCCGTGGAAAAATGCTGATGAAAATATAAAATATGCATCAATTCCACTCAAATATGCTGGTTATGACTGCGGGAGATTGTACTTGTACGTGCAATACTGGAAGTTCGGTCTTTTCCATATAATGCCGCGATTCATAGCCCGTCTCGAGTGCGATCATCGAGAGTTCTACATTTGCGTTTATTTGCATTTTCCCGCGGCGGCCAATCAAATTTTCTCCTTCCAATCTCCAATCATCGGGAGCAAATCGCCACCGCAAACTTGCATGTTTTGAGAAACCCTTGATGGTGTCGACGACCTCCATCCTATAATTGTTTAGCGTAATTTTCCGATGATGATATCGCTTCTTGTAGTCAAGATACGATGCCTCAAACCCCAGAATATCGTTATTTTTGTCGAAAATTAAGTTTCGTTCTTTGGTTCGCAACCATTTTGCCAGGAGAAATCTGCTGATTCTCGGCATAGCTTCTTCGCAATCGAAAAGGATTGTATTGTGAGCTTTTCCGCCTCCAAAATAACCAATCCATTCTTCACCGTCGTTATAACTGTAAGTCCCGCCATCTCTGAGAATATTTTGCCCTTTTATCCACAAATCTACATGCAAGGCGTCGTTTTGACTGGGCCGGAAATTGAAGCGGGGGTAGCGGATCACCGCTTTTGCATCTTCTTTTCTGAGGACAGCATAGCCACCATCGTCAAATACCATATGATCTGAACGTTCAAGAAGCTGCTCGGGTTGTGAAATATCCAGCCATCTCGATGCGCTGTTATACGCGCCCTCGCCGGGTAGTGCTCGTTCTAAAAACAGAGCGGAGGCCAATTGTACGGCCGGCCGGTAGTCTCGATACTGCGTATCTGCAAATGGGATGAGTTGCGCTCCATCATTTGCGCCAATATTCGGCGCGTCTCCGTTCCGCAGATTCATCATCTGTGCCAGCCAAGCAGTAGCCGCGGCAGCATGGGAATAGAAATTCTCCGAAAAGCGAGGAAGATCGAACTTGCGGCGCCAAACCTCCGCAATCGATAGACAGTCCAGCATCATGCGGTGATAATTGACCGAATGCTGACTGAAACTCCCGTCCGGACCAATCAATCGGTTTACCCGCTCTTCAATGCGTTTGCGGCCAGTTTTCAGCCATTTAGTGTATTGACTCTTGGGTTCCTTGTTGAGCAACCAGCTTGCACCAATGAACATCGCGACCGCTTCTGATGTGCCATGATTGTTATCCTGTGCCGCTGCATATGATAGGGTAGGCGCAATGCGCTGTACATGCGCCTCTGCAGTAGCATAGATCGCATTGCACGGCGTGAGATGAGAATCCATGATCATAGCCGCCGAAGCCAGATGAATTAGCCTGATGGAGGCTTCCTGACCACACTTCCAGTTGGGCCCCAGATACTGAGGATTGTTCCTGTTCCAATCCGAAAGCCAAATATTCATGCGCTTCAAACTATGCAAATCGCCGTTTCGGGCACGTTGAGCCATCGGTAGAAGCCAATGCCAGCGGGACAATTCCCATATAGTTTTTATGTCTCCAACCGATACATCAAAATCCGCGATTTCCCACCACGGCCGGAGAGGTTCTTGCAGCGATGCACCTGTCAGATGATTGGTCAGCCAATTGGGAGGCGTATCGGCTGTTTCTATAGGGATATGGCCAAACAAGTGACCGTTTTCTTTCCAATTGTCCGGGGGGTTCTCGCCGACCGGTGGAGACTCGGCTGGGTTAAAGAATTTGCCGTCTATCTTTACCGGCTTTAACGATTGAACCGGGTGGAAACCGGTTTTAAGGCCATAGCGGTAGCGCGCGACGCGCAACAGGTTTTCAACACCTAACGCCCAATATGTACCCAGTTTGGTTGCAATATCTGTCACTGATCGCGAAGTGAATTTGCAACGTCAACGGTGACTCTGGCGACTTCGAATATCTGCTCGACAGGAATGGCAGAGCTACCGTTTGCGATAGCTGTCAGAAACGCTTTCGGACAGTGTTCTTGCCCTTTATTCTGGCGTGCCAAGTTCATTTTTGAGAAGCCAGGCCACCCGAAAGCCTTGAGACTCCGAAAATTATCCAATTGAAGTGTACGACCGGCGGCAAATACCTCTATTCGCTCTTTGGGGAAACTTGCGGCTCCATTTGCGAGATACATAATCGTCCCGAATGATCCATCTTCAAAGCCTAGTGTAATCGAAGCTTTGTCCGTTGTCACACCCATTGCGTGATTTTTGCCCATAGTCCGACCTTGTGATGAAACAATAGGAGAGTCCGCCAAAAACCGCATAAGATCAATAAAATGACATGCTTCACCGATTATTCGTCCCCCACCCACGTCTGGATCCTGAGTCCAATGCTCTGCTGGGATGGCGCCGGCATTCATGACCATCAAAAATGACTTGGGTTCGTTAACTTGCTCCAACAACGATTTCATCTTCAATATCTGCGGTGCAAAGCGCCGATTATAACCGACCATCAGATGATTGTTGCCGCCATTGCTATGATTTTGGGCATAAGCTTCTTCCACTGCCGATACTTCTGTTCGTGTCAGTCCCAGAGGTTTCTCTACAAACACGTGTTTGCCTGCATTCAGCGCTTTAACGGTCAGATCGGCGTGACTATCGTGACGTGTCGCGATCGCAACGACATTAATGGCGTCATTGGTCAACATTTCATCGACGTCGCTGGAGGCTTTGGCGAAACCTGCTTTGGTGCCGCTTATAGATCCACTCAATCCGCCCGAGCTTACGATTGTATCAAGTTTCGAGCCCGCTTTCTGGAATGCTGGTATCAAAATCCTAGATGCGTAATTGCCTGCGCCAATGAAACCAACGACCGCTGCTCCGGATGAATATTTATCTATCGTTTTGAGCGGAATTGTTCTGCAAACGCGATCCTCAGCAGTTGGCGGATAATCAAGCAGCATACCAAGACTGGATTTGTCGCTAGTAAGCCGATCATAGGCATTGACCGCGTTCTCAAAAGAGAACCTTGATGAGATTAGTTCATCAGTGCTGACTGCTCTTCGCTCCATCATATCCAGTATCGCTTCAAAATTGCGCCCCTCTGTCCATCTGACGAAGGCCGCTGGATAATCATTGCCTTTTTCTTCATATTCAGGGTCGTATCGCCCGGGACCATACGAACAAGAAACCTGAAAAGAGAGCTCTTTTTCATAGAAGTCTGACCGATTGAGATTGAGGCCGGTCACTCCAACTAAAACAATCCGACCTCGTTTTCGGCTCATTTGCGCTGCTTGAGTCACAGGGTCCGTTGATTCAGTTGATGCAGTGATGATTACGGCATCAACTCCGCGGCCACGACTGAATGCCATACCCGCACCGATTGGGTCTTCGCCATTGGACGGATTACATATTTCGGCACCATATCCTTTGGCAATGTCCAACTTATTCTGATCGAAATCAATGGCCAGCACACGACACCCTTGCGCAATCAAGAGTTGAATTGTCAGCAATCCGACAAGACCTGCGCCGGTCACAACTATCGCTTCGCCCAATGTCGGTTGGGCGAGCCTGATTCCCTGCAATCCAATACTACCAATGACTACAAAAGCAGCGGTATCATTACTCACATTGCTGGGGATGGGAGCGCACAAAGTTTGAGAAACACGGACCACGTCCGCATGAGGGCCATTCGAAACGACCCTGTCTCCCACTGCGAATTGGGTCACTCTGGAGCCGACATCTATGACGACCCCAACATTGGAATAGCCAAGCGGAATAGGTTGACCGAGCTTCGATCTGACCGCATCGACAGTCGTCATTAGTCCATCCGTTTTGACTTTGTTTAGAACGTCGGCAACCCGTTCTGGTTGCTTTCGTGCCTTTTGTAGTAGGGATGCCTTGCCAAAATCGACCAACATTCGTTCCGTGCCAGCGGAAATCAGAGATGTAGAGGTTCGAATCAGAACGTCATTTGGCCCAACCGCCGGATCCGGAGCATCGACAATTTGTGTTTCACCGGTACTAAAGTATTGAACAATCTGTTTCATGGTGTCCTAATAAGTTACTGCTATTTGATGGCATCTAGGTCGTCATCTTGCCGAATTGCTATTCCCCTAAACACACCGCCGGTTTCGGGCAACAAGTGAATGGAATGGCTGAAGTCGAGGTGTTCTCTGTATGGCAGGGTTCTTCAGGGCTTTGCTCCGAAAAGCATCGGATCAGTCTATCGCAAAATTGCCATCAATAAACTGGTCACACCATATCTGTAAGCAAAGCACAGCAAATATGGTGTAAGAAGCATCCACTTTCCCGGCATCATTGGCGGCAATAAGTTGTTGAACGGCCACAGGGTCGAACAATCCTTGCCGTTTTATGTTTTCGTCACTCAGCAGCGAGGCTACTTGACTCTTCAACGGTCCTTTTAGCCATTCGCGCAAGGGCACACCAAATCCGGTTTTCTTCCTGTAGATAATATCGTCGGGCAGAATTCCTTCCATAGCTTTCTTAAATATCCACTTTCCGGTTCCACCGCGTTGTTTGAAGTCATCCGGTAGCGACAAAACGGTATTTATCAAATCTCTATCAAGCAGTGGAACCCGGATTTCGACACTTGCGGCCATGCCCATTTTATCTGCATAATTAAGGTTATGGTCTGCCAAAAAATGCTTGCCTTCCAAATATAACATCCGCTCCAGCGGTGAATGGCCACTGGGCAAACCTTCCAGAGACTTCAGCATAGGTGCAGACACATCATCATCCGATAATCCGGCCCGCAATTCTGGCGACAGCAAGCCCAAAGCCTCTGCAGGATCCAACCATAAAAAGTAGCTGGCCAACCTCTGGTCAACGTTCAGGTCCGCATATTGAAATGCTTTTCCCACCCGGCGAGATATGGGTGGAGATGATGGTAAGGTCTTGGCTGCGCTGCTCAAAATGGATCGGCCTGTTTTTGGTAACCAGGACCAGTATCTCTCCTGCATCAAAGCAAAATGGCGCCGATAACCAGTAAATATGTCATCGCCACCTGATCCTGATAGAAGCACTTTAATGCCCTTGGATCGAGCCAATTCGGCAATATACAGGGTGTTAAGTGCAGCAAAATCGGCTGTTGGCTCATCGAGAAAGTAAATCATCTCTCCCAATCGATCTATCATATTCCCTTCAGCTTTTATGACATTCAGGTTTACGTCTAGGTGCTTTGCTACGCTGCGTGCATAAGGCAAATCATCGACTAATCCCTCCGCTCCAATTTGTTCGGAAATATCGATGGAAAAGCACTCAAGCTTTCCGGGTCCGTTATGGATACGGCTTGCGAACGCAGCAATCGAGGAAGAATCCAAGCCACCAGATAAGAAAGCACCTAAAGGAACATCTGAAATCAACTGTCGGCCAATGGCAGTCTCCAAGGCATCTCGAACACTTACAACCGCTTTCTCTACCGAAATTTCTTGCTTTGTGCCGGGAGGTGCAATCGGATCAAAGAAGATCGCTTGATTTACCTTCTGACCATCTTTGTACTGGACATATTCACCGGGTAATAGTTTTTGCACTTCATTTACGATGGTCTCGCGGCCGGGAGAATAGAGATATGAAAGATGACGAAGCACCGCCCTTGGATTGATGGACGGGTTTACAAAACCTCCTCGTATCAAAACCTTCATTTCACTTGCGAAGGCAACGCCATCAGACACTTCAGAATAATATAGAGGCTTAACGCCGACCGCATCGCGAGCCAAAGTCAATACTCGCTGATCCCGATCCCAAAAAGCAACTGCAAAAATGCCGTTTAATTTTTCGAATGCCGCAGTTCCTTGCTGCTCGAATAATTTTAGCAATACCTCCGAATCCGAATGACCCAAGAAGCTCCGGCCTGCAGCTTCCAACTCAAGGCGCAGTTCCTGATAATTGTAAATTTCACCATTGTAGACCATGATATATCGGCCGTCTTCAGAGACCATCGGTTGGTTCCCGGCGGGCGATAAATCCAATATTGATAGGCGGCGATGGCCAAGAAAAACATTATTCTCTTTGTCGCACCATTCGCCTGAACTGTCCGGTCCCCTGCGACGAATTATTGAAAGTGGATCCTTTGCTGCACCATCAAACGCACCAAGGCTGCCAAAAATTCCGCACATATTGTCAGCTTCCCGTCGATGATTTTTTGTCGGAGATCAGTTGATCATAGCATACGAAGGTTGAATACAGCACAAGAGCGATAAATGAAGCCAGTAAGGGCTGTCTCAGAGGGACGTTGATGTTGTTGCTAAACAGCAGGCATACGATTGTGATCGTAAAAAATGCTCTGACCAATATATACTCTCCCCCCTTTCCTAGAACCATAATGTAACCTGCGCAGGCTCTGTATAAGAACAAAATTACTACATATGCTATAGGTATAAAGAGAGCCAAACCTCCCCATGCAAGCGTATCGACATAATAATTATGGGCACTAGGGAAGTCTGTATAGAGTCCCAAATAGTTGTTGAGTGGTGACCGCATACCTGTGCCAAATAGTGGTTGATTTGCGAAAAACTCATAATATTGCGTTACTGCAAGATCTCTACCACCATAAGACTGCCCTGTTTCAGTGAATTGAGAAAATTTGCTTATTGATGTGTATGTACTGCCCGCTGCCTGATCAGTCAGATATGTCAAATTGGATAGAAATAATATGATAACGGCAGGAAATGATATGCATAATACCAATAGCCTTGCCCTACTATTTATAACAAAAATCATAACTAAAGATAACAAAAACGCCAATATAGCTTCTCTCGAAGCCATAAAAGCTAAGCATGAAAAACCAATGCCTATAAATATCAATGTTTCAAAGCGGATAAAATTTATTATCCGAGATCTGGTTATCGATATCAATAAAATAAAGCTGAAGCAAATCATGGTGGGAATATAGACATACATTTGGTAGTGTCCTGGGAGTACCAAATTGCTTGAAATCCTGCCATCCTGCTGGAGCGATCCATAGATCAAGAATTCACCAACGCCAGCAGCAAATAAATAGAGGCCATTTGCTATCGTACCAAAAGCAATCGGTCGCAATACTTTCGGAGATATGGGGTTTAACTCAATCGCGAAATAGTATGAGAGCCATAAGAATGGGAGACTCCAGACGACGCCCATGGCCAGCGGTTCAGTGACGCCATTAAAAATGGCGTTGAAAAAGCTTATAAATATAATCGCCATCACAATTGCTAAAAATCTAAAAGAGTTTTTAGTCATGTTTTGAATGATGGTCGGCAGCGTGATTAGTATCGAAATCAGGGTTAAGGGTATTCCTAACGTTGTGTCTTCAAATCCAACAATATTGTAGATTAGCGTAGGGTTAGTCGGGTCAATAAATATTGAAGTTGGAGCCAAGAAAAGTACGATTTTCAGACCCAGTGATATGTCTTTGTCGGTTTTGTCGATGATGGATTTCATGTGCATCACTTCCGAATTTTGTGCCTAAAAAGGAACAACACAAATGAAGATAGTGAAGCTCCGGCTATGACGGCAATAACAGC
Organism: uncultured Sphingomonadaceae bacterium; assembly: GCA_947493955.1. GTDB lineage: Bacteria > Pseudomonadota > Alphaproteobacteria > Sphingomonadales > Sphingomonadaceae > Parasphingorhabdus. The sequence continues at coordinate 280,095 of CANLSQ010000002.1, read as the reverse complement.
CAATTCAATATCGGCCTGTTGTCCGAGAACTATAAAGATTAGCGCGATCAGTAGCAGCTCAAGAAAATTGGTTATCAAAGCTAATATATAACGATTATATGCTAATAGGATTGTTCCACTGAAAACAACGTACGATTTCAAAGGCAATGTGGCCGTTAAGATCATCGCCGCCAATAATGCATCATCATATTCCGTCTCAATTGCAAAACGTAGCAGCGAAATTACTGCAATAATTATTGCTGCGATAAGTCCCGATCCCAACAATAAGCGCCTTTTTAGGATGTGTATCAATTCAGGCTGCCGTGATCCGTCAGCTGAAACGAGTTGAGGTAATCCGTTTTGGGTTATTATCGTCAAGGGAAGGGTCGCAAAAGTCATAAGCAATGTCGCTACACCGAAATTTCCAATATCATCGCTTGCGGCGCTGTATATGCCAAGCAAAACGATGGGAGCGGCATCTGCAGCCATTCTAAAAATTAGTGAAAAATTCACCAGCGTGGCGCGCCCTGCAGTCTTAAGCAATGGCAAGAATTGGAACCTTCTTGTCCATTGGATTTTTGGCCAATATTTCATAGAAGCCGCCAAAATTGAAACGGCCAATATCAACTCACCGACCACCCGACCAGATATCCAAGAGAAAAGGGTTTTCTGACCAGCTCCCACAAGATGAGCAGCAATCGCAAGTAGCGATCCGATGAACACCACTATGTAAATCCTTGGAACTATCATCAGGCCCTGACTGATGGCAGAGACGAGTCGTGTAATATTGATGCTTAAGATCAAAAATAGAGCAAAGGCGGCCAGTTCTTTCAAAGGCTGCACGAAGTCAAAGTCGAGAAGCAGCGTCGCAAGCAAAAGGATTGCAACAATCGCAATCCCTATTATCGGTAAAATGAGAAGATTGCGAATGGCCTCTCCCCGATGCTCGATATTGGCAGCTGCTGTGTCGCGCATCGCAAGAGTGGGTGCTCCAAAGCCCGCAACGATAACAAGTACAGAGACAACACTTTCAAACGTACGAATGGAACCAATTTCCGAAGGGTTCAAAATAAGTGTTGATAGACTTTGGCTGACCAATACCGTTCCTTGAACGGCGATCATCAAAACAAATAGAGGTAAGAAGCCACCCGACTCGAAACGGCTCTTCAGGTTGCGCAAAAAACTGGCCCCTAGCACAACCGGATCTCGGAGCGGCCTGTTGTCAGAACTCTACTTAAAAGCAATTTGATAGTCAGCCTTGGTCACGTTGTTAGGGGCATCCAATTCGTGCGGGAAACTCAAATCACCCTCTGAGCTGCCATTTGGATCGGAGAATGTAACTTCAATGACGAGGGGAGTATGACCGGGATTAACATCCGCAAAGTTATTGCAATGCACATGTGCGACCCCCAAGGGTAGCTTGTCTACAAAGCGCTTTATGGTGTCAATATGTAGGTCAACGTCGTGAAACTCGATTACCAGACCGGAGAGCCCGTCAGCGACAGCAATCAAATCATCTAAAATCCGATATTCCCAACCCTCAATATCGATTTTCAGGAAAGCCCGTTGATCTGCAACGACATGCTTGTCGAAAATCGACTTCAGGGAGACGAAGTTTGGCTTCTTGTCATACCCTACAAAATATTTGTGATGGCGTTTTGATCCTGAAAAAAACAAGTTGTAGGTGCTTAAGGCAAAAATAGAATGGAACAGCCTTTTCAGTTTGAAGAACTGTAGTAACGATTTGATCAACATTTTAAACAGGTCATACAGGCTTATACTGCCATCGAATGCCTCCAATGGAACATTGTTCACTTTCAAAAAAGCATCCTCAAATGACCAATCATCGCATATCCCAAGCGATATCAGGATGTCGGCATTTTCGACGTCCTGCTTAACGACCAAATACCCGCCGTCGCCATCGCTACCCAGTCTGACAAGATCAAATTTACCTACAGGTCGAAGAAATTGACCCAAAACAGCCTGGTTATTCATAGTTACTGGATACCTCTATCGTCGCGTGAGAAGTTTTTTGAATAGCGCAACCTCAAAAAAGCGCTGATTTCTTGTAAATATAGTGTAGCTGGTCAAATTAACTGGATCGGCATATTAGCGCGATTTTATAGCTGCAGCATTATTGATGACTTCCTCCAAGGCGTTTCGTCGCCTGTTATATGAATACCTATCTTTTATCCAGTTATGCCGCAAAACATCCTCTTTCACATCAGTCGGTGCTTCGATCACAGCCGCCATTCCGGCTGCGATAGCTTCAATATCATTTGGGTCAACGATTATACCATCTGGGCCTGCTACCTCGGGGACAGCACCCCTGTTGGAGGTGATGATGCGCGCGCCGCTCGCAACCGCTTCTGCTATCGCTAGCCCGAAGCCCTCATATAGCGAGGGCTGAATATAGGCAACACAATGTCTATAATGCCTAATCTTGTCTTCCTCGGACACCATACCCAAAAACTCGACTTTTCGTTCGACACCCAGTTCTCGAGCCAATGCTTTTAGGCTTTCAGTATATTCAGAGGTTTTGCCGGCGATCTTCAAGCATGCTTCAGGATAATCTTTGGCTACTTGGGCAAAGGCTCGAATGGTTTGAGGTAAACCTTTTCTAATTGCATTCTCGCGGGTCGAAAGTGCAACAGCAAAGAAATAATCGCCTTTAGCTGCATTTGATGATGGGGTATATTTTTCCATATCAATAGCAAGGGGCACTAACGAAGGTCTCCGAACCTTCAAATTGGAAGTGACTTCAGTATATTCATATTGCGATATAAAAAGATTGGCGTTTGCAGCGCGCAACATCCCGGCAAGGATCAGCTTTTGCCAAACTGGCCTATCCAAATAACAGGTGCCAGGCAATTCTTCTCTGCATGTCGCGTAATCGAATGCCCCAGTTACAACGACTGGCTTTTTCCTTAACCAAGCCCTCGGTAAAACATAAGGTGCATGCCCCCACCACCAACAATAATACAGGTCGGCTGTTTTATCGATCATTGCAGGAGAACCAGCCAATATAACTTCATGGCCCATTTCTCGGAGAAGCATGATATCTACACGATAAAATTCAATTTTATCGAACATCTCACGCCAATTTTCATGCTGGGAGAGATTAGCAAAAAAACATATCCGCACTAATTTTCAACTTACTATTTCTGTCAGTCCGAAGCCGCGTTATACATATTCCGAAAGATTTCAACTAAATCGAAATGATCTAAGTTAGGGGCGAGTGCGCGAAGCTTGGATGGGTCGCCGCAAAGATAAGTTATTTCGTTGTCTCGTACTAGCTGCTCATCCGTTTGAATGTCGATCATGTGCCCAGATATCTCAGCTACGATTTGAATGGTCTGCTCGATTGAGACGGCTTGTCCGGAACAAATATTATAGATCTCGCCATTTACTCCTTGGTCGAGCAACGCCTTATAAGCAGAAACGACAAAGCGCACATCTGATAGATCGCGGAAAACATCGGTACGTCCAAGTTTCAATGCAGTGTCGCGGCGCTTGAAGGCTTTTACAATTTTCTGGAAGACAAAATTTTCTGATTGACCGGGGCCGGTGTAGTTAAACGGTCGAGCGATGACGATAGGAAGCTTTGTAAACCAATGAAGGGCGGCTAGTTCGACGGTAACCTTACTCATCCCATAGTGGTTCATCGGCTGATAAGCTTGGGTTTCAGCAATATACTTACTATCGGCATTTCCGTAAACATTGGCGCTGCTAGCGATCACAACTTTCTTGAGGTTTATGTCCGACTTGCCCAACGCGGCGAGCAAATTTTCGGTACCCCTTAGGTTAATATGATAGAAGTCGAGCGGCTCTCCGACAACGTGAGATTTCGCAGCCAAATGAACTACATGTGTCGGTAAAGTTTCTGTTATGGTCTTTAGAAGGCGATCATTATCCAAAAGATCAACCTGGCGATAGTTATGAAGTTCGCTGTTTCGTTCTTGACCAATGGGGATCACATCGTGGCCGAGTTGCCGCAGATATTGCGTCAAATGGAGCCCCGTGAAGCCAGATGCCCCAGTGATCAGAACACGCATCAGTTAATCTTCTCCGCGCCAACCCTTTTCATATCTGCTTCAACCATCAGAAGACAAAGCTTCTCAAGATCGGTTGTTGGTCGCCAATTCAGCAATTCATCAGCTTTAGATGCATCACCAATCAAAAGATCAACTTCACTTGGCCTGTAAAAATCGGGGTTTATCGAGACGCGTTTCACACCTGTTGAACGATCCAAAGCAAACTCATCAACGCCTGTTCCTTGCCAATCCAAATCAATATTCGCGGCAGCAAAGCTCATTGTAACAAAGTCCCGTACCGAAAGCGTACGGTTAGTAGCAAGGACAAAAGTATCTGCCACATCATGTTGAAGCATGGCATGCATCCCTTGCACATAATCGTCTGCATATCCCCAATCACGTTTGGCATCAATGTTGCCCAGCTCCAGGCGGTCTTGCTTGCCTAGTTTGATTCTTGCGACCCCGTCCGTAATTTTCCTTGTTACAAATTCTTTCCCACGAAGCGGGGACTCATGATTGAACAATATTCCGCTGCATGCAAAAATATCATAGGCTTCACGGTAGTTCACGACCATACTATGTGCGTATAGCTTTGCTGCACCATAAGGACTTCTGGGATAGAATGCAGTTTTTTCGGTTTGAGGTACTTGTTGAACCAATCCAAACATTTCTGAGGTGGAGGCCTGGTAGAACCGTATCTTTTGATCGATCACTCTGATTGCTTCAAGTAGATTCACAGGGCCGATACCGGTTATCTGTGCGGTTGTAACTGGTTGGTCAAAAGATACGCCAACAAAACTTTGTGCCGCAAGGTTATAGATTTCGTCAGGTCGATATTTGTCAATCAGGCGAATGGCAGACCCGGAATCGGTGAGATCATATTCAACCAGTTCCATATTATCATGATGCGTGACGTTCAAATAATCCAGTCGCCAGAAATTGACCGAGCTTGTTCTTCTATATGTCCCGATCACTTTGTAACCATTACCAAGCAGGAATTTTGCCAGATATGCGCCGTCCTGGCCGGTGATGCCGGTTATGATCGCAACTTTCATTATATCATCCTTCTAAATCTGATTATAGGCTTTGTCAGACCGGGGTCTTGCCGCTCCAAAAACCTCTTACGTCAATGATTTGCTTGCCTGACAAGGATTCCAGGGGGATATCCTTAAAAGCACTATGGTCGACCAGTAACAAGACGATGTCTGCTTGAGCAATTGCCTGTTTTGCCGATGTCAATTTGGCAGCCTGATCAAGAGATTTGGGCAGCTTCTCAATATGAGGCTCTACCGCTAGCACTTCCAATGCATTGTTACGTGACAAAACTTCACATATATCAACGGCCGGGCTTTCCCTGAGATCGTCTATGTTCGGTTTGAACGCCAGACCTAGACAAGCAACCCGAACGGTTGTCATTGCATCACGAGATCGCAATAGCTCTGCAGCCGCATCAACTTTATCTACAACCCAATCTGGCTTGCCGTCGTTAACCAGCCTGGCCTGTTTTATTAATTTGGCTTCTTCCGGGGCGGAATGGATAATGAACCATGGATCAACGGCAATACAGTGTCCCCCTACACCTGGGCCCGGCTGCAATATATTAACTCTAGGGTGCAGATTCGCCAGCTCTATCAATTCCCAGACTTCAATACCCAGCTTGTCACAGATCAGTGACAGTTCATTGGCAAAAGCAATATTGACATCTCTGAAACTGTTCTCCGCCAACTTGCACATTTCTGCGGTGCGCGCATCCGTACAAACAAAGTTCCCCTCCACGAATATTTCATAAAGCTCTTTTGAAAGCTCTGAACATTGAGGTGTAAGGCCACCGATTACACGATCATTGGAAACAAGTTCCCTCAATATCTTTCCTGGTAATACTCGCTCCGGACAATGAGAAATCCGAATGTCTGAGTTACTCCCACAGATGTGCGGGAAGGTCATATCGGGTCGTTCGTCAGCTAACCATTCCGAGATTTTTTGCGTCGTGCCGACAGGAGATGTTGACTCGAGAACCACTAAGTTTCCGGGCTGCAACACTGGGGCAATTGCCTTAACGGCGGCCTCGATGTAGCTGATGTCGGGCTCATGATCATTTTTGAATGGCGTCGGAACTGCTATCAAAAAGGCGTCCGCCGGTTTCGCCGCGCTGATCGCCGTAAGATAGCCATCACTAACAGCAGCGTGGAGCATTTCATCCAATTCCGGTTCCACAATATGGCTTTGGCCATTATTTATGCTTTCAACTGCTTTTGGGTTAACGTCCAGACCCACAACATGGTGTTTTCGCGATGCAATAATAGTTGCAGTTGGCAGCCCAATATAGCCCAGGCCTACTACGCAAATTTTTTTAAATTTCATGATCGACTGCTCTGTGGCTTTCTTTATTGGCGCTTCGCGGACGAGTGCTCAACTAACCTTCGAACTATCCGGCCACAAGCATTACCGTCCCCGTATGGATTATGACTGCCACTCATTTTTGCGTAGGCGGTTTGATCTGTCAGCAATAGCCGAACGTTATCTACGATCTTTTGCACATCGGTTCCAACGAGTTTGACGGTGCCAGCATCCACTGCCTCCATTCTTTCAGTTGTGTCGCGCATGACCAGCACAGGCTTGCCTAACGACGGCGCCTCTTCCTGCACTCCGCCGGAATCGGTCACTATCAGGTCACAGCGATTCATGAGATAGACGAACGGCAAATATCCCTGCGGCTCAACAAGGTGGATATTCGATATTCCAGACAAGAACCTTTCAACCGGCCGTTGGACTTCCGGGTTCAAGTGCACAGGATAAACAACATCAACATCTGGAAACTCTTCCGCTATCTCGACCAGAGCAGCACAAATACGTTCAAAGCCACCGCCAAAGCTTTCGCGCCTGTGACCCGTCACCAAGATCAAACGAGAATCTTCGCGCAAGGTGGTGAAATTGTCTTTCATGCTCGCGCGAAGTTCTTCATCCTTATCAAGCTTGGAAACAACAAGTTTTAACGCATCAATGACTGTGTTGCCGGTGACTTCGATCGAAGAAGCAGGTGCGCCTTCTCTCAACAGATTTTCGGCCGCAGTTTCTGTTGGAGCGAAATGTATGTTTGCAAGTCGGCCGGTGATTTGACGGTTCGCTTCTTCAGGCCACGGAGATTGCAGATTATATGTTCGCAATCCCGCCTCGACATGGCCAATTTGGATGCCAGCGTAGAAGGCAGCAAGAGCTGTAGCGGTTGATGTCGTAGTGTCTCCATGCACCAGAACAAAATCCGGTTGAAATTCTGTGATGACCTCTTCCATTTTTTCCAAGACCGTCGTTGTAATGTGGGTCAGTCCTTGTCCTGCCCTCATTATCTTCAGATCTATGTCGGGTACTATTTCAAAAAGGTCATTAACCTGCTTGAGCATTTCAGCATGCTGTCCCGTTACACATACCATGCTTTCCAATTCCGGGGCTTTCGCTATTGCTTTCACCACAGGTGCCATTTTTATGGCTTCAGGTCGTGTGCCAAATACACTTAGTACGCGCATAAACTGTTCATGATTTTGTCAAACCTGTAACGGGAAAAGAGCGAATTGATCGGTAAAGCTCTGAGTATGAAAGACGCCTAAATAGCATATAAGATTCAACATTCAATAGCTCAGCAGAGCTCCATTCCACTTTATTGAATTTTCCGATAGAAGGGGACCCCTGAACCAACCTTTCTGGATGGAAAAGTGAAAAAATAACTGTATCTAGAGTAATAACAGCCAGTATTATAGGAATACGGGCTTCCAACGAGTAATCCAAAGGATCTGATATCATTACCAAATTAGCTGGTGTCTGGCCGTTCTTTTCAGGGCGAGAGATTGAGTCCGTTAGCCGTGTTATTGAGACTGGCAAAGTCAATTACTGGACTGGGCAGGAAGGGCGGAGGTTTGAGACTGAGTTTGCAAAATTATGCGGGGTCAACCAAGCTGTGGCTTTGGCAAACGGGACGCTCGCCCTTGATCTAGCTCTCAAGGCACTGGGGATTGGGCCTGGCGATGAGGTTATTGTTACCCCGAGAACTTTCATTGCCTCTGTTTCATCTGTCGTAAATGCAGGAGCGGCCCCAGTTTTTGCGGACGTCAATCGTGATAGCGGGAATATTGATCCGACGACCATTGAAGCAGTTATCAGTAAAAAGACCAAAGCCATTATTCCCGTGCATTTGGCGGGTTGGCCTTGCGACATGGCTGGAATAACAGCTCTAGCCAAGGCTCACAGGCTTTATGTTATTGAGGATTGCGCTCAGGCCCATGGGGCCAAAATAGGCGATAAAATGGTTGGTTCCATGGGTGATATAGGAGCTTGGTCCTTTTGCCAGGATAAGATCATGTCGACAGGCGGGGAAGGCGGCATGGTCACAACCAATAGTGAGAATCTGTGGTCAAAAATGTGGTCCTACAAAGACCACGGCAAAAGTTGGGATGCTGTATATAATCGAGAGCATCAACCCGGCTTTCGTTGGCTTCACGAGAGCTTTGGTACAAATTGGCGGATGCTTGAAGTACAAGCTGCCATTGGCAGGATACAAATTGAGCGTCTAGAGGATTGGACCAAAAGGCGGAATCTAATAGCACGCGCGATTTCTCAAAAACTCGAACATTTTTCAGATGCGGTCAGAGTTCCGAAACCAGATCATAACGCTACGCATGCCTATTACCGTCTCTACGCCTACGTTAAACCCCAAGGTCTAAAAAGCGGCTGGCATCGCGATAGGATTGTAGCCGAGATAAATGAAATTGGTTTTCCTGCATTCCAAGGCAGTTGTTCCGAAGTATATATGGAGAAAGCGTTCGACGATACCGGCTTCCGTCCATCAAGACGGCTTCCAGTGGCCAGAGAGTTGGGCGAAACCAGTTTAATGTTTCTAACTCATCCGACTATTACGGACAAGGATCTAGATGCCTATTGCAATGCGATAGAACAGGTAATGGAGAGAGCTTCGGCTTAGGCCCGATATGACTTTCTGCGGGCCTTTATATCTTCCATCGTAGATATCATAGTTTAGGAAAAACCTCGACTGTTAGTTCCCCCGCAACCGAATTGGTGAATTGGCCATAAGGCGGATTGTAAAATACGACTGATACAGTTTCGCTTTCTGTTACCCAGCCATGCAACTGAACCGCGTTGATCGGCTTGTTGAAAGAAACGCTGACCGCATCACCGGTCTTCGAACCGGGAACAACCAACTTGTGGAGAGAGCTGTCACCGATTTCCATTTTTTCCATATTGTATTTCGTTCTTATGGTTATCGGAGAATCCCGCACTATTAGATTCTTAACACCTGCGCCGGTGTAGTTAGTGAATCTGAGTCGAGCGTCGTGATTTTCGAGATTGTCTTCGACAACAATCCCTCTGATGTTATTATTTGTGCAATCAAAGGTAGGACCCGAACTGGTGGTATTGACGTCCCCCATTAAGTTGCGACGAAAGGACCAATTTTCAGCGAACTCTCTCAGTTCAACTTTCAGCCCGATATTATTTACAAATTCAAAAGCTGTATTGACCAACGACGAATTGGAATTGCCACCGTCCTGAACAACGACCCTGGAAGAAGCCTCAAAATAGTTTGAATCGAACTTGTGTCCTTTGTTCCAGATAAAGGAATAGACATCACAACCGCCGTAATTTCCCTGTATTGCGTTACCCCGAAACGAGCATAGCGAAGATTGATATAGTGCGATGCCGATACCGTTTCGCTCAATAACGTTGTCCACCACGGTAATGGTTGTGACGGCTTGCGTAAGCTCGATGGCGATGTTGTTGTAACGAAAATGGTTGCTTCTTATCGTTGCTCCGTAACCCAACCTGGTTTTGACCCCCACCCCAAAGCGAGCAATCTCGCAATTACTGATGGTTGAAGCTGCATCAAACTCCCAGTAAATGCCGGTCTGGCTTGAGTCGCTTCCTGCAAAGACGTTTGCCTCCGTTTTAAACCGAAAGTAGCTCAAGGGAATAGATGGGATCACTTCGTCGGGTACGCGCCCCGTACCAATGTATGAAAGATTGTGCATAATCAGTGACTGTGTGTAGCCGCCTAAAACGGGCGCGTTCGCGCCGCCTATTAATCCGACACCTGGGCCAGTATACTGCAATACAGTCTTATCTTTACCTTCGCCGGTAATGATCACCACTGGTACCTTGGTAGTATCTTTTTGAAAAAGGGCGCCAAAATCAACGGTCTTGGCAAAGCGATATGTGGCTCGCACAAAAGGTACAGGACAAACAAGATGCAAAGGTCGATTGGTCTTTAGCGCTGCGATTATTGCTGGCGTATTGTCCTCAACATTTATTCCGCCACCAAAATCTTCAAGCGAGACCGGCGCTTCCCTCAGCTTTAAATCTGAGCTTCGTGCCCGCGCGCCAGTCCCAGACTGTGTAAATGGAGTTGCTCTATCGCTTTGCCGCGCGGAGGCAGAACTTCGCTTCGGAAGTTCCTCAGCATCTTTATTCCGGGCGATTTGCTCGTTTTGTCGTGCGCTTGTCTTTTGGACCAATGCCATCGACGACATCGCAGTGATTATCGCTTTCAGAACGCCTCGCCGGTGTTTTCGATTGCTTTTCATACCTGGCAATAGCGCTAATTGTCTCTCAACAAGCGCGCCGGATTCCCTGCAACAACAGAGTCCGCCGGCACATCTTTGGTAACGACCGCCCCCATCCCAACGACCGCCCTAGGGCCAATGATTAGGGGCTTTTCAGGCGTACCCTGCTTCAGGACGGCACCGGCACCAATATATGCCTGGTCGCCAATGTGGACGTTTCCGTTGCATTTCACTCCGGGGGCAAACGTAACATAATCTCCGATGATACAGTCATGCTCGACATAGCTATAAAGATTGCAGTGAAAATGCCGCCCTATTCGTATGTTGCTAGTCAGTGTTGTATAGGGCGAGAAGATGGCGCCCTCTTTGACTTCACAATCGACCATTCTAACGTGCTCGCGTGCGACTACCGAATGAAAACGCAGACCGTCCTTTGCACATTGTTCGGCTAACCTTCTTCTAACCTGCCCATCTGCGATGGCTATTGTCACAAATTTGCTGATTGACGGCCGATTGAGAAAGTCGTGATAAGTAAGGACTGGGAAATCGTTCACTGATTTTAAGGCACACCCATCGTCGATAAAAAGCCTTTCACCATCAAATTTCTGTGTGCTTGAGCCCAACAAGGGCATAACACCCCGACCACATCCAGAAGCGCCGTAAATGCCATAGGATGTTGATACCATTAGCTTTTGGAGCCTGTAAATATTGGCATAGTTGCGTCATCGGCAGCATTTATGCCTTTGCGTGCAATCGTCTTCCCAAGTGTAAGAAACAATATCTTAATATCCAACCAAAATGACTGATTGTCCACATACCAGACATCATATTTAAATTTTTGTTCCCAACTGATCGCATTACGACCATTAATCTGTGCCCACCCGGTAATGCCCGGCTTTACTTCATGACGGCGAAGCTGTTCTTGATTGTACAAAGGCATATATTGCATAAGCAACGGCCTTGGGCCGACCATGCTCATGTCCCCATTCAAAACGTTCCAGAGCCCAGGAAGTTCATCCAAGCTCGTATTGCGCAAAAAAATTCCAAATTTTGTGAGTCTTTTGGAATCAGGCAATGGGTCTCCCTTTTTATCAACAGCATTACGCATGGTTCGAAATTTCACCATCATGAATGGAGAGCCTTTAATACCCGGGCGCTTTTGGGTGAATAGAACCGGTTTTCCCATCACCATCAATATAAGTATTGCAATAATCAAAATAAGTGGTGCTAAAAGCAGCATAAGAAATATGCTTACACATATATCAAAAATTCGTTTCATAACGCTTGCCATTTATTCACTGACAAATGATATATTAGTAATTGTTGCATCAAAACCGTCAGAGCCTTCGTTTGCGCGTCCGGAAATATCCAGCCAGTAATAGGAACAATTGCTTCGAATACCTTCCACCATCCTAACATTTTTTCCTGCACGTAAAGGGATTTTTACCGGCTTGAATCTGGGTGTGATGGCTTGGGCACATTTTAACTCCGCGATCAATATACCTATACCTTCTGGCGCAGAATTAAGAGTGGCACTAAAAATAAAATCCCCTGCGGGAAGCTTTATAAGCTGGCGCGCGAAGATACCGCCTGCGCTGCCAATGGCACTGACGTTCATGGTGCCGTTTGTGCTATCTATATCTGAGCCGAAATCACCGTTGGACACAACCTGCCAATCCAACGGTGGATAAGTCGAAGCTTGTTCGAAGTTACCGCCGCGAACGAATGATCTCCCAGTGGCTTTCCGTCCGGTCAACCTATGATATAGCTGCAGCGCCTCATCAAATAACCCGGCTGCAACCAGATTTTGAATTAATGCATTGTCCGCATAGACATTTGCCGGGATTTTTTCCTCGTCAATTAGTTCCAAGCGCAGAGTCGCAGCGTTGCTTAAAGAGGGTTTCTCATAGATAATTATTTCCCAGAATCGCCTTGCCCAAGGAGGATTTTTGGTGAGTAGTTTTGCCAGGGGATCGATAAAACGATCATCCGCTAACACTTTGGCAACTACTGGCAGAAAAGTCGATGAAGCGATACCGCTCGTCCGCATGGAGATATCATAATACTTAAGCACACCATCCAGATCATCGCGCTTTCCATTGTCAAAGATCATCCAAGCGCTTGTCAGACTGTCTCGCCTTGAAAGCTCGACGCTTTGCTCCATCAAACGTCGCCTGCTTTGCTCCTGAGCGCCCAGCGCCATAACTGTTACTGCGCTAGAGGCATTTGGTTCATGAGCGAAAGCGCGCTCGGCAATTTCTGTTGTGGAGGCATTGATTGAATCGGGAAAGCTGTTCTTATTGTTTATAATCGCTTCTCGAACGCTTCTTCCCGCAGAAGATTGCAATGCGAAGCCATTTATCGGCCAAACGGATGTAGCAAGTTCTGGTGCCTTTTTCTTGGTAATACCGCCTAGAGATATCATTATGGAGACGAAGGCCAGCACGATCGCGATTGTCCAAATACCCAGCAAAGCCGAGACTTTGCGTGAATCGGGAGCGTGCCGAGATGGGTCTCGCTTTGGCATTTATGCTTCCACTTTGGCTCCATAGCTATATTGATAGTCATAGCCATATCCATAACCTGACTGCTGCGTCGAAACTTTTGTCACGATTGCTCCAAAAATATGTGCCTTCGAAGATCGCACACGTTGTAGCCCAGACTCAATACCCTTCATTTTCACACCATTCGCTTCGACAGTGTAAATAACACCTTCAACCGAATTGCTGAGCAAGGGTATGTCTGCAAGCCCCAACACCGGAGGAGCATCCACGATGATATGGTCAAATTCTTTCCCGAGTAGCACCACCAAGTCCGACATACGCTCACTGCTCAAAAGTTCCGCTGCATTGGGGGGTATCGGACCAGCCGTCATGGCGTGGAAATTCTCTATCGCTGTATTCTGGATCATATTCTTCATGTCATTCGAACCAGACAGGTAGTTGCTGAGCCCGGCTACATTTTCGATACCTAACATACGATGCAGTGATGGATTTCGCATATCGCCATCTACAAGCAACACTCTTTTACCTGCACTTGCTAAAACAGAAGAAAGAGCGAAAGCGGACGTACTTTTTCCTTCGTTTGGACGGGTACTTGTCATCAGAAAGGACCGGGGAACGCCATGATCAGTCAAAAAGGACAAACTGGTTCTTATCGAAAGATAGGCTTCCCAGGCTTGAGATTTCTTGTCTTGCAGGGATGTGATGATATCTTCTTTGTTCAAGTCTGGTATCGACCCAAGAACCGCAATGCCCAGTTTGTTTTTCAATTCCGAGGGATCCTTGATAGATTGGTCGACTTGCTCCGATACGAAAACATATCCAAGGGCAACCAGTAGGCCGGCCAGAATGCCAAACAGCAGATTCAGAATCACATTCGGGCTTGACGGCCTCTCGGGCGCGCGCGCGCGATCAACTACCGAAATGTTGTTGCTACCTACTCCAGCAACGCCAATTTCTTTATATCTCTGCAACAATCCGTCGTACAGCTGACGATTGGTATCCACTTCACGCTGATAAATATTATACTGGATGGAAGTCCGCCGCTCACCGCTAAATTCTGCTTTCAAAAGTTCTACTTTTCGCTGTAGGTCTTGTTCACTTTTCAACGCTTCGCGATAGCGGGCAATCGTGCCTGACCGAGATCTTGCATCTTCGCGGGCAATACTGGCGTCAAGGTCGGCAATTTGTGATGCCAATGCTTTCGCTGCTGGGTATTCAGGTTCAAACTGAACTAGTAACTTGGCATATTCTGCAGCCGCTAAAGCTCGCTGCTCTCGAATTCCATGAAGAGCGAGATTTGCCAAAGAGTTTTTGTCAGTTCCGTTGGACTGAACTTCACTCGCCGCGGCTATTCTTTCAGCAGTCGCCTTAGCTAGCGAAGTGTTCAATGCTTCCAAATTCGCGGATGCCAATGTCTGATTGCTTATTGTTCTGCCAGCACTGTCCTGCTTGGAAGAAAGAGTCACGATTTCATTGTTGTCGGCATATAGAACCAGTTTTCGTTCTGATTCTTCAAGACTTTGGCGAAGTTGAGCCAGTCGCTCCAAAAGAAACTCTCTTGCATCGGAAGTTGAATCATATCGCCGATCAAGATTGGACTCAATAAATTCACTGACCCATGTATTGGCAATTTCACTAGAAAATTGCGGGTCAGGGCTATTGAAGCTGACATCAATCAGGCTGGAGCCACGGATGGGAGAGATGGAAACGTTTTCTAGCAGGATTTGGGCAGCAAGATTTTGCCTCTTGTTTCTCTCGGCGGCACTCATTCTATTTGTATTCGAGGCAATTAAACCGCTGTTGTCCGCATCAACACCAAATAAATCGAAAAATGATTCTTGCGAGGCCAGATTTTTCTGTCTTACCACCCGCTCTGCCAGCGAATGAGCTTCGAGAAGAGAATATTGGGTCTGGTAGAATTCTAAATTCTGACCAACATCATCATTTTTTACGCCTTCGACGTTTGTTACCTTGTCTTGCGTTCGGTTGATTTCAATCCGGGACGTTGCTGTGTAGTGAGGCGTCATAAGCAGCGTTGTGATTACGGATAAAATAACTGCCGTAATAATGATTACTATAATAGCGATTTTGTGGCGGAGTATGGCCTGCCAGTATTGTAACAGAACCGGGTTTTCTTGAGCAGCGCCCTCGTACAACCGTTTTTTATCCCGATCTTGCTCATTATTTTCTTCAAAAATGGTCATTCAAAAAGTACTACCTAAATTTAACGCTGACAAGATTATCTGTCTCAGTTTTGGAATAAAATGATCAGGGGTGTAGTTAGCAGCGGCGAGGCCTGTAAAAAGTCTTTGAATATTCTTCTTGCTTGGGAATCGCCAACAATAACGACATCGTTGGCAAAAACCTCTGGATCTGAATAGTTGCCGCGGCGGATATCCTTAAGGTTGTATAGGCCAGCCATTTGTTGGCCATCAGCATTACGAAAAATAACGACATCGTTAAGTTTAGCAAATTCTGTTGTGCCGCCGGCAGTTGCAACGGCACGCATCAAGGTCATTCTTCCAATTACAGGATAGAGACCAGGCTTATCAACTTGTCCGTCAACGGTGATGACCTGACTAACCGTTTCGTCCAGATTGACCGTTACCTGAGGATCCCGAACATAACGACCGCGAAGCCTTTTTTCAATCTCATTTGCGAGTTCGTCAGGTGTCGAGCCCGCAGCCTCAATTACGCCAACCAGTGGAAAGGACAAACGCCCACTAGCATCGATCTGGACTTTCTTATTTAAATCTTCAATCCCGAAAACATCGATGTTGAGTTTGTCAAATGGCCCAATCAAATAGGGTCTGTTCGTTGCCAGCAAGTCTGCTCGTGATGGTTCCGGCAAATCGTCCGAAGAAACAAGTGTCACATTGGGACTGGAGCCTACAACTGAAGAGCCCGCACATGATGCAAGCAGCACGGGTAACAAAAGCAGGGGGAGGCGAATCAACATAAATACGAGTTTCCATTTTTTTCGAACCGGTTGATAGACGAGTGATCCGGTGACGTAAACCATCCGATTTGGTCTGTCGCTCATCTCGACCGTATTGGGCTTTCGTTCAATCGAAATTGCCTTCTCCTAACGGTTAGACCGAGCCGTCGCTTCAGAAAATACACAAAGAAAAACCGCTAGAACAGCCATCATGGACGGTACCCTGAGAGGGTAGTCACCGATGCTCGCTGCTACAAGAAACCCAATTATGGTGACCGAGAGGAATATGCGACTACGTCTGCTTTTTGTAATTGAGCTATCAAACACTCGCCGACTTCGGGCAAGCAGCCACCCCAGAAATACAACAATTAGAACTACTACCGGCAACCCGCCCTCGATCAAAATTTGCAACCAATCGCTATGAGCTTGATTCAGATACTCTGCTTTGAGCAGGTCAAGTGGTTCAAAAATCTTATAGACATGTTCAAAAGACCCAAAGCCGGTGCCCCACGGCATATATTCTTGAACCATTGTTAGCAGCGTTGGTAGAAGATCAAGCCTCAGTTCTGCTTGTGCATCACCACTTGTAAGACGATCAAATGCAGCAGTTCTTGATGCATAAAAAGCGGCGCCCACTATCGATACAAGCGTCAATATGAACGCCCCCGCAATCAAATTTTTGATAGAAAATCTCTGCCAGAATTTGAACTTTGACTTTCTCACTCGTTTGGTATTTTTTTTGGGCGCATCCGAAAAAAATTTGCCATTGTAAACGAATAGCAAGGCAAAAATAAAGGCGGGCAGTGCCAGTACAAGTCCGGCGCGAGAACCGGTAATAAAAATTAGTGGCAAAAGCACAAATATTGATGCGATTGCCGCACTGACTTTAATTGTGGCAGATTTCTCAGACCGCTTTATTGTTCCGGCATACCAAGCTGCGATAACTATTGCGCATGCCAGCAAGACAGCCTGATGATTTCGATTTGCAAACAGGCCAACAGCTTGTCCGTTGTTGGTAATTTGGTAGAAATACAATGGGCCACTTGAAGAGCCGCCTAACTGCAGCATCGCCAAAATGGCGCTAAAATATGCCAGTAACAATATGACTACAAGTGCTCGCCGTTGGTCGGGCTTCTCCAAATTCATGAATAGCAGCATCGCGGCTAGGGGGACAGACAGTGAGAACAAGCTATTGAGTGTTTTTGAAGGCGAAAGGGTGAGCGGACGCCATGGCTGCTCCATCCCTGCTAGCGTTGCGATATCAAAGTAAATCTGCCTTTGTGGCAATTCTGACCAAACCGAAGGCGGTAATGGTGCAAGTTGCAGTATCATAAGTATGGCTAAGATAGCTAGCATCAAGACCGGGAGCAGGTTTCCAGTCCAACGCCTATGGCTCGAAACCGAGAAGGCATATGCCACGAAAATAATAGACAATGGCCTCAGCAACAAGAGTGATTGGATGTCATCTCGCGATCCGCCACCCATCAGGAAAATACAAACGATGAATAACGTAAACGCATAAAATCTAGCGTTGGCGGAGGATACCGCTGCCGGGAGAGCCGACAGCCATTTGGCTGTTAGCTTGTTCAATTTTACTGTTTTCAAGCCATATCCCATCTCAGTCTCAACCACGCTTCAAGTATTGCGCTCCGTTCTTGTCTGTAATCAAAATGACAAAAATTTGGTGCTGTGAGAGGTCGCTATAAGGTCTTCTTTGGAGGGCATCAAGCACAGCCTTTGATGACCTAAATGCGATCAGGGCTATTGGTGCTAGTCGTGTTAATAGATGGCGGACAGGGAGTCCGTAATAGGCCGTGACCATAGAATTCATACCCCACGGAAACTTGCAATCGGAAATCAAGAGTTATTCTCGCTACTGTATTTGAAGCATGGCGTAACGGCTGTCAGAGACTTGGGGCAGTTTGATGACAGTCTCCCAGAATTAGTAGATAGACTAAACACCGGCGAGCTTGTCGGTCCCCGCATGTATCGTTGTGGCCGCATGCTGGATGGTAATCCGCCTAGTACACCGGGGGCAATCGAAGTTCTGTCTTTTGATGAAGGACAAAGAATCGTAGCAGCGCATGCCGAGGCGGGCTTTATTTGACGGTTCTAGATATCGCCTATCCCTTTCTTTCGGACGACTATGAGGATTCTGAAGTATCAAAACACTAAATCTCCAATGTCCGCTTTTGCACCCAAAGCAGACACTAACGTTGTGACTGCAATATCCCGAAAGCGGACATTAGGACCATGTCATTGATACGCAAAATTTCACTTAACTAAATTTCCTGACACGGCATCTTGTCATTGGTGTATTACATGAATATATCACCAAATGAAGTTTTTGGAGGACGGTGATGTTAGAATTGCGTGAAGTTACCCATATTTATCCCAATGGAACAAAGGCGCTAGACAATGTGACGCTGTCCATCCCGAAAGGAATGTTCGGGTTGTTAGGGCCAAATGGGGCTGGCAAATCAACTTTAATGCGGACTGTTGCGACGCTGCAAACACCAACACACGGGAGCATCCAGTTTGGCGATATCGATATTCTGAAATCTCCGGAACAACTCCGTGAGCGACTGGGCTACTTGCCTCAGGATTTTGGCGTGTACCCGCGGGTCTCCGCTTACGACATGTTGGAACATATGACGGTGTTGAAAGGTATGACATCGAAAGCTGACCGCAAGGCAACCGTCGAAACTTTGCTTAACCAGACAAATCTGTGGGATGTACGCAAGAAAGCTATAGCTGGTTTTTCTGGGGGTATGCGGCAACGTTTTGGCATTGCGCAGGCGCTGATCGGCAATCCGGAATTGATCATCGTCGATGAACCAACGGCCGGCCTTGATCCTGAAGAACGCAATCGTTTTTTGAATCTGCTCGCGGAGATTGGCGAGAATGTTGTCATCATCCTGTCGACTCATATTGTCGAAGATGTTGCTGATCTGTGTCCCAATATGGCCGTGATTGCCAATGGCCGTATTCAGCTGGAAGGTGCGCCGCTGGATCTTATCAGCAAGACCAAGGGTACAATCTGGTCGAAGACCATAAAACGCGAGGAACTGGAGGAATATCGGGCGAAATATGAGGTTATTTCAACCCGTTTGTTCGCTGGCTCCACTATCATCCACATATTGGCGACGGACAATCCCGGTAACGGATTTGTCGCCGTCGAAGGAGGGTTGGAGGATGTCTATTTCTCAACCCTCGCTGCGACCCGTAGAGACGTAGCTAATTCTTCCCAAGCAGCTTAATCGGAGAGACTATATGTTCGCCAAGATTGCTGCTTTCGAGCTTCGCTATCAGTTCAAAAACCCTGTTTTCTGGGTTGTTTCTATATTGTTTTTCCTGCTCACTTTTGGAGCTATGACCGTCGATGGGATCTCTATCGGCAGCGGCGGCAATGTGAATGCCAATAGCCCGGTTGCCATCGTGCAAATTCACCTAATCTTGACTTTATTCTTCATGTTCGTGACGACGGCCTTTGTCGCCAATGTGATTGTGCGTGACGACGAAAGTGGCTTTGGACCTATGGTCCGTTCGACGCGCGTGAAGAAATTTGACTATCTGTTTGGTCGCTTCACTGGCGCTTTTATGGCGGCAGGGATCGCCTTCCTGACCGTACCATTTGCCATTTGGTTCGGTTCGCTCATGCCATGGCTTGACCAGGAAACATTGGGCCCGAACCGGCTGCATTATTATGCCTATGCCTATTTCCTTATGGCGCTGCCGGGCATATTCCTGACGTCCTGTATATTCTTTGCGGTGGCAACACTTACTCGATCGATGATGTACAGCTATCTGGGCGTCGTCGTGCTGCTGGTTCTTTATATTGTGTTCAATGTCAGCACCGACAATATGCCCGAGCTGCGCGAATTTACCGGCTATGCTGACCCATTTGGCTTTGCAACGCTCAACAACGTCATTCGTTATTGGACTGCATCTGAATCCAATAACCTGCTTCCCGCTATTGAGGGGGCAATAGTCTGGAACCGATTGATCTGGATCGGTGTCTCCTTCTGTGCGCTTGCGCTCGCCTATCGCTGGTTCAGTTTTGCTGATCGCGGCGTTTCAGCTCGCAAGGCGCGGCGACAAGCCAAGAAAGCTGCGAAACTTGCATCTGTTGCACCGCAGACTGTCGATAATCTGCCAGCGACCAGCAAGGACGGAACAGCCTGGAGCCGGTTGGCGTCGCGAACCCGCTTTGAAATGACCCAGGTTTTCAAAAGCCCGGCCTTCGTTGTTCTGGTTTTAATCGGGTTGTTCAATGCCAGCGGTGCTCTGGCGTTCGGAAACGAGATTTACGGCACGCCTGCCCGGCCGCTGACTTTTACCCTGTTGCTGACCCTGATGGGTTCGTTCGGGATCATCCCCGTCATCATCGCCATCTACTATGCTGGGGAACTTGTGTGGCGCGACCGTGATCGGAAAATGCACGAGATTATCGATTCTACGCCGTTGCCGAATTGGGCCTATATGGTGCCCAAGACGATTGCGGTGTCTCTTGTCCTCTTCGCTACCCTGTTTATCTCTGTGGTTGCGGCGGTTCTGATCCAGCTGGTGCGCGGCTTCACAGATATTGCTTTGGATCAGTATTTCCTATGGTATCTGCTGCCATGGGGCATCGACATGATCATTCTGGCTGTTCTGGCCGTGTTTGTTCAGGCGCTAAGTCCCAATAAATATGTCGGTTGGGGTATCATGGTTATCTATCTGGTAGCCACGATAACTCTAGCCAATATTGGCTTTGAACATCCGCTCTATCTCTATGGAGATGCGGCTCCCACCCCTCTATTCTCTGATCTTAATGGTAATGAAGTAAATGGAGCTGTCGGATGGTGGTTACGCCTCTACTGGGGCGCTTTTGCCGTCATATTGGTGACCCTGGCCCATTTGTTGTGGCGCCGTGGTACTGAAACCAGCCTGATGCCGCGTTTGCGTCAATTACCAAGTCGTATGAGAAGCGTTGCCGGATTGATCATTGCGGGCGCAGCCGTGACCGCAGCGGCCAGCGGCGCATACATCTTCCAAAACACAAATGTGATAAATCAATATGTGACACAGGATGATCAGGAAAAGCAGCTGGCGGAATATGAGAAAAAGTATCTCAAATATGAAACGCTGAAGCAGCCATCGTTCACGGATTTCAAATTGAACGTCGACATCTATCCGCAAGAACGGATCATGAAGGCAGCAGGCTCGATCGGGATAGTCAACGACACTGGCGCTCCGGTTGAAGTACTGCATGTCCGCTTTCAGGACGCTGATGTGAAGATCGAAGCGGTTGAGATTCCGAATGCGACGCTGGAGATGAATGACGAGGCGCTTAAATATCGGATATATCGTTTCGATACACCGATGGCGATAGATGAGCAGCGGACCATAACCTTCAAGTCGTCACGATCGCAGCGCGGTTTCAAAGCCAGCGGTAATGATATCCGTTTGGTAAAAAACGGTACTTTCTTAAACAACAGCGAATTTGCCCCGCAATTGGGGATGAACCGCAATGGCTTGTTGAACGACCGGCAAACCCGCCGGGAATATGATCTGCCATCCGAATTGCGCTTGCCAAAGCTGGAAGATGAATCCGCACGGGAACAAAATTATGTCGGCAATGCTGATTGGGTGATGTCCGACATCACTGTCAGTACGAGCAAAGATCAGACGCCAATCGCCCCAGGCAGCAAGGTGTCGGATGAGGTTAAAGGGGACCGGCGTATCGCGCGGTTCGTTTCCGAAAATCCTATCCTCAGTTTTTTCTCTATCCAGTCTGCGGATTATGCCGTGAAGGAACGCTCTGCAGATGGCGTGGATATGGCGGTTTATTATCACCCCACACATGACTATAATGTCGATAGGATGCTGGATGCGACGGCTACATCATTGGCCTATTTCAAGGAAAATTTCGGACCATATCAATTTGATTATGCGCGGATTATTGAGTTTCCCGGCTACCAAACTTTTGCGCAGGCCTTTGCCGGAACCATACCATTTTCGGAACGGATTGGTTTTATCGCTGATAACAGCGATCCCGACGAAATTGACTATGTAACCTATGTGACCGCGCATGAATTTGGTCATCAATATTGGGCGCATCAGTTGATTAGTTCTAACCAGCAGGGCGGCACGATGTTGGTGGAAACCATGGCGCAATATTCCGCTCTGATGGTTATGAAACAGATTTACGGTGAGGACAAAATTCGCCGGTTCCTGAAATATGAACTGGATCGATATCTGAGCGCACGTGGTAGCGAAGCAATCGAAGAATTGCCGCTGAACCGCGTCGAGAATCAAGGCTATATCCACTACCGGAAAGGTGCAGTGGTTATGTATTTGCTGCAAGACAGGCTCGGCGAAGACCGCGTCAACGCGATGCTGGCCGAGCTACTGGATCGTTATCGGTTCAAGAGCCAGCCATATGCCAACTCATATGATCTGGTTGATGGCTTCAAATCGCTCGCCCGCAATAAAGCCGAACGGGAACTGGTGAGTGACTTGCTCGAAAAGATCACGATTTACGATATGAAAGTCGATGAAGCGAATGTGCGCAAGCTCACCAACGGCAGTTATGAAACGACGCTGTCCGTTTCTGCTGAGAAATTCTATGCCGACGGACAGGGCAAGGAAACGAAAGCGAAGCTGTCTGACGAGATTGAGGTAGGTCTATTCACGGCGCGACCTGGTTTGGGCGCATTTGGTAAAGAGGATGTGATTTCAATGGAACGCAAGCCGATACAATCCGGGGAACAGGTGATTAAAATATTGTCATCCAAGAAACCAGAATTTGTTGGTATTGATCCCTATAACAAATATATTGACCGGAATGGCGATGACAATGTGATGGCGGTCTCCACTCCATAGCGGTTAGTCAATGGGTCGTTGTGATCGAACCAATGTCCGCTTTTGCGCCCATAGCGGACGCTAGCAGTTAATGGCCGGAATTGGGCCATTAGCTGACTGGCCGCTTTTGGCGATCAACCTCACAGAAGCGGATCAGCGATACTCCCTTTTCCTGAATGACGAATAGGCGTATGACTGGAGTAAGCGACTTCCTTGGAGGGGGCTGAGTTTCGCTTGACTTTGCCATCGCAAGCCTCAGATCTATGCTCTTAGTGCTTCTGGAATAAGATTATTAAGGATCGGAACTTTTTTGACTGCGAATGCACCGGATCCTTGAACGGCAACTGCGATCGCCAGAACTACAAGTAGCAATGGGAACTCCCAGCCTCCACCTTCATTGCTGAAGAGCCAACCGTTGCCAGCATGGGTCCATGTGGCACCGAGGAGGATCGGCAAACTTAGTAGCGCGGTTAGTCTTGAATAAAGTCCCGCTATCAAAGCTGCGCCGCCAACAATTTCACCAAAAATAGTAAGATACGCGACTATTGCTGGTAGTCCCAGGCTTGCAAAAAAGCCCACCGTTCCGGGGATAGTGAAAACAAAGACTTTGAGAAGCCCATGGGCGAGCAAAACCATACCCAAGGATAGTCTGGTTATAGTTGCGCCGTAATTTAGGCTTTGTTCAGGTGAGGTCATTACATTTCTCCTTTAAGAAATTGGAATTTTCAGAACTTGTTGTTCTCTGTTGCAAGAATAGTTAGATGATCTCACTTCTTGCGACTATATAGAATTTTTGAGATAGTTTGTCTCCAAAATGGAGACAAACTCTGGCGCAATCAACATGCTGTCTGAGGGTCGCGCCGGTCGTAAAATAATAGAGCACACCCGATTGTCTCAGGTTGCCGTCCGGGATGATCAACCTGAGAGCCATCTACGAATGGGTGGACGTCTCGTCAGCCGTTTTGATAGCCGCCAAATGTATGTACGGGACTCCATTCAGGTTGAAGCGTAGGCAGAGGTTCGACGTAGCCTGAATAATCATCTTGTCCCCAAACAACTTTTCCATCCATGATCGTGAGGTCAGATTCGATACTCATTAGGTCCTCATCAGGAACGTCCAGATAAGGAGCGTTGAGCACGGCAAAGTCAGCAAATTGGCCTGGCGCGAGACGGCCTTTCAAGCTCTCTTCTTGACTAAACCAGGCAGACCCTACCGTATGATGGAACAGGGCTTCTTCCCGTGACATATGGTGGCGCTCACCGTGCAAGAGCGTCCGCCCAACGGATCTGCCCGTGGTCGCCCAGTATAGAGTGTTCCACGGATTGTAGGAGGCGACACGCGTTGAGTCAGATCCGAGGCCCAGCGGTAATCCGGCTTCGATCACATCTCTAAACGGCGGCGCATTACGTGTTGCATCTACACCATAGCGATCAAGGAAGTACTCGCCTGCGTAAGCCATACGAGCCTGCATAGCCATACCGCCACCAAGCGCTTTTATTCGCTGGAGCGTTGCTGGTTGAACCGTTTCGCCATGATCAAATGCCCAACGTATTCCCGCAAAACCTAAACGGCCTTCTGCAACTTCCAATGCATGGGCTTCCTCAAACACATCGAGAATGTGGTTCATCGATTGATCATAGGTGGCGTGAATTCGAAGTGGCCAGCGTTCCTGCAAGAGATGGCGCGTCACGCCGAGCAATTGCGGACGCCAATTGTCGCGCGTAGTAATATCGGGTCGATCCGCCAGGAAGTTCTCGTAATCACCGGCGGCCCACACGAGAAACTCACCGCCGCCCATCAACACGTATGCGTTCATGATGTGTGAGGCGCGATTGACACCCGTTTCCCATTCGCGGGTCCATGTCTGGAATTCTTCCAGCTCCTGACCTTTGTTCTGAGGGAAGAGATATTTTGAGATTCGCACCGAGAGGTCACCGGTCTGCGCCAGCGCATCTGAGCCGCCATAATCGTCTGGAAAGCGATGTCCACCGCCGCCGGCATCAATAACGGATGTGAGCCCAAAACGATTGAGTTCGCGGTAAAAGTGTTTGGTTGAAACCGTCTGTGTTTCAATACTGAGCGGCGGCAAAGCTCCAATAGATCCGTAGAGCAAATCCGGGTTCGGTTCAGCGTGAAGTATACAGCCTCCGTCTTCTGTAAACTCATATCTCGTCCCAAACGGAGCACGCGTACTGGGACCCAATCCGCGTGCTTTAACTGCCGCGGCATTCAGATAGCCCTGACTATAAAGATAAAGCACATAGACAGGCGTATCAGGCGCGGCCGTTGTTAGCTCTGCGGGGGTGGGGAGCCGCCGCTCCTCAAACTGAAATGGGGACCATCCGCCCACAACGCGAACCCATTCACCTTCAGGCGTCTTGGCAGCTGCCTCTCGGATCATTTGCAATCCGCGCTTAAGCGACCGAACGCCATCCCATCGTAATTCAGCGGCGTAAAAACGCCCAGCCCTGGTAGGATGCATGTGGCTATCGTTTAGTCCTGGGATTACTGTTCGGCCGCCCGCAGATAGGATTTGAGTTGCTGGCCCACGCAGGTTGCGGATATCATTATTCGTTCCAACAGCTTGTATAAGGCCATTTTTGACCGCGATAGACTGGGCGCGTGGATTGGATGCGTTTTGAGTTATGACGTTTGCATCGGCAAGAATAAAGTCTGCCGCGACGTCTGAACCGGCGCGAGAAAATTTTGAGCAAGCACCGAGTGTCAAAGCGCTGGCTGCGCTAGCTCCTGAGAGCGCCAACAAGCGGCGCCGAGATAGGATGGTAGAGGTAATTACATTGGTCATGGCATTAATCTTTCCGATAATTGTCCGAGCGCCGTTATGAACGCGTCTCCAGATTAGAAGGAGTGGGGGAGATTGAAAAAACCCTCACCGAACACGTTCGGTGACGGTGGCAGAGAATTTTTATTGGCCTTCTTTCGCGCCAAACATAGAATCAGCGTAAACGATGCCGAGTCCATAACCACCACCATGCTCTTTCATGATGCCGGTTGTAGCTTCATAGGTTTCGCTCAGATGCTCGCCTAATGGCTTTCATATTTTTGCTCCTTAGAAATGAAATTTTTCTCTTGGAACAATAGATAATTGAACTCTAAGAAAGGACTATATGCTATTATTGGGACGCTCTGTATCCCAAATGGAAACAATGGAGGGAAGTTTGGATAAATTCTCTAGTTTGAAAATGTTTGTCCAAGTCGTCGAATCTGGTGGATTTGCGGCGGCGGCAAGAGATACCGGCGCCTCTCGTTCACAAACGAATAAATTGGTTATCGCGCTTGAAGATCAGCTCGGCGTTCAATTGCTGAATCGTACAACGCGTAGTGTGTCTACGACGGCTGCCGGGTTGGCCTTTTACGAAAGAGTCCAAGGCATTCTGAGTGACTTGAGTGAAGCGGAGAGCGCAATTCAAGAGAAAGGCGAGGAACCGATGGGCAGTCTTCGCATAAATGCGCCGATGTCGTTTGGGACTTTGCATTTGGGACCTGCGATCGCCGATTTCATGACGATGTATCCGCAATTGAAGGTCCAATTGGAACTGTCTGATCGTTTCATTGATCCTGTATCTGAGGGCTTTGATATCACAGTGAGGATCGCCGAACCCATTGAAAACCTATCATTGGTTGACCACACAATTGTCGAAGCCAAGCGGCTTATCTGTGCTTCGCCTGAATTCTTGGCGACATATGGACACCCTGAATCGATCAAAGACCTCGCCAGCCTTCCATGTTTACATTATGGTACATTGCCTGCAGGTTCCGTTTGGAAGCTCGCTTCAGAAGACGGCCAGTTTCGCGATACGCCTGTCAACGGCGTTCTATGTTCAAATAACGCTGAAGTTCTAAGAGATGCAGCGCTGCGCGGCTTAGGATTTGCCTTGCTTCCTACATTTATTGCAGGCTCCCATTTACAATCCGGCCGCCTCGTCTCTGTTTTGAGCCAGTATAGAGCCCCTCCAATTCATCTTTGCCTGATCTATCCGCCCAACCGGCATCTAT
The DNA here is from genome assembly GCA_947493955.1 of uncultured Sphingomonadaceae bacterium. GTDB lineage: Bacteria > Pseudomonadota > Alphaproteobacteria > Sphingomonadales > Sphingomonadaceae > Parasphingorhabdus. Next base: position 253,213 of record CANLSQ010000002.1, on the reverse strand, counting down.
CCTCGCGCACAAGGCGTTTTGTAGAATTTATGTACGACCGTTTTGGGGATCTCCCGCATTGGGATTTGGTCGATTGAAGATGAAAACGCTGTGTCGAACATCGTGGTTTGGCCCAAGACATTTGAGAAATATCATAAGGCGGTGTTGGCCAGGCGGCTTTTTGCATACTCGCGGTCGCTTGCAGCGCAAGGGCGTGGTTACGCAGGTTATTGCAACGCATATCAAAGACAATTCCGACTTGCTCGACATGCTGGGCAATACAGTGAACGCTGGCGGCTCCATTGATCCACCGGCTGATAGTACGGCCGAGGGAACGCGGCCCGACCGGGACAGTCTTATGGGGCCAACACCAGCTCTGTCTTCGCCATCAGAGACAATCAGGGATGCTTTGCAAAGAGCCAGACGCCCGCGATTACACACCGGGATTGATTATGGTTCGCATTTGTTAGTGCCGGTGATTCCCGCTCGGAAGGAGTAACTCAAGAAGCTGCTCAAACAACCGCTTTCCATCCCAATTGCGGTCGTCTGGTCCGACAATAGGATACGTCCGCTTTCGGGATGAAGCAGAAACCGTCTGAAGGTCCGAAATTGGGGCGCAAAGCAGACAGTAAACTAATGATTGATCAAAGACCGCTTCGGCTTACAGGAATTCGACTTCTTTCTTTGATCGCAGATCTATTTTTTTAGCCAAGGCTATTTGCCGCCCAACGTAGCCAGCCGGACAAACCGATTCGGTGGAGCTGTCCTCTCAGAGTTGTTCGGCAATACCGACCAAAGGCTCGGATCGTGTCAAATCAGGCTTAAGCTCCGGCCAACTGTGGGGCCGAATGTGGGGACGATATAAGAATCCAGGTAATTTTCACTATAAATCAATGAGCTGCGAAAAAAAATGGCGGACACGGAGGGATTCGAACCCTCGAAGGACCGTGAGGCCCTTGCCTCCTTAGCAGGGAGGTGGTTTCAGCCGCTCACCCACGTGTCCGCACGACTGGCTTGGCCAAGGCCATGCGCTATAACGGGGCATCGCAGTGGCTGCAATGGGTAAAGTTCCTGCTGAAGCTGTCAATTTGGCTTAGTGGACAAAAACCATGTGGAACCTGGTCTGTTTAGCGCAATCCGGCCATGTTTGAAGCCAAACGCGGGTTCGAACACTCAACAGGTCGTAAAATCGACTCGGGTCGTCGTCCGTTCATTGCGTAGTCATCACGAAACGCCAAAGTCGAAAGCGGCTGGTATGGGAAGGAGTTTACCCATGTCTAAGTCGTGCCCAAAGGAAATGTTTGTGAAAAAAAATATCCGCGAGAGTCTCGGTTCGAGATTGCTTGGCCTGTTCGCTGTCGCCGCATTGGCATGCACACCAGCCATGTCGCCTGCATTTGCGCAGGTACAGACGATTGATCCGAATGACGCGATTGATGCTGATCTCGATACTCCTGACTATGATGGAAATTTTGAAACGCCTGAGCCAGAGCAAAATACTACCGTCAGCGGCGATATTAACAGCGACATCGCCCAACCCGGTCAGGTTGATGATCGCACAGGCTATGACGATGCCGTCAACGAGAACAGCTATGACCAAAATGGCTACGACGAAAACGGGAATGTTATCGCGAATGTTGACGAAGCGACCACTTATCAGGACGATGACCTTATCGGCGCGGCTGAGGGCGTATTCGGCAAAGGCGCCAAGGGCCTTGCCGGAGTTATTGAAGACATCTTGAAGAAACAGGGCCGGCCCAATGCCTATATTGCGGGGCGCGAAGCATCTGGCGCTTTCGTGGTGGGTTTGCGTTACGGCTCCGGCAAGTTGCACCACAAGATTGAGGGTGAACGACCCGTCTACTGGACCGGACCATCTATCGGTTTTGATGTTGGTGGCAACGCGGCGAACAGTTTTGTCCTAGTTTATAATCTCTACGACACTGAAGATCTTTACCAGCGCTTTCCTGCGGGGGAGGGCGCGGCCTATTTTGTTGGCGGTTTCCATGTGAGCTATTTGCGCAGCGGCGACAAGGTTCTGATCCCGGTGAGACTGGGTGCAGGTTTGCGGCTAGGCGCAAATGTTGGCTATATGAAGTTCAGCAAAAAGCAGCGATGGCTGCCGTTCTAAGGCGAATCTAAGCTGCAACGGCGCGCAATTTTTCCATGCGTGAGAGATAGCGCGCCAAAATGTCTATCTCCAGATTGACCTGATCACCGGCTTTCAAATCAGCGAAAGTCGTGACGCTGGCGGTATGCGGAATAATGTTCAGGCCGAAAATCGTACTGCCATCCTGCTGATCGTCGACAGTGTTGACGGTGAGTGAAATGCCATCGACGGTGATCGAACCTTTTGGTGCCAGATAGGGCGCAATGTCGGCGGGGGCGTGGATGCGGACCGGATGCGAATCGCCTTCTGTTTCCACCGACACTATGTCGCCCACTGCATCGACATGGCCGGTGACAATATGGCCGCCAAGTTCATCGCCGACTTTCAAGGCCCGTTCGAGATTGAGCTTGCACCCTTCTGACCACATGGATTTCGCGGTTTTGGATATGCTTTCTGCCGAGATATCAACCGCAAACCAGTCCAACCCTTTGTTAACAACCGTTAAACAAGCGCCAGAGCAGGCTATGGATGCACCAATATCAACGCTGCTCATGTCATAGTGACAGGATATCACCAGCCGCAGATCGCCGCGCTCCTCAACCTTGGTTATTGTACCGATATCGGAAACTATGCCTGTAAACATGGGAAGCCCTTATAAAATCTAGGCCGCGAACTTAGGCGGCGCGTTCATATATCTCAAGCACATCGTTACCCAAATCGCGGCGATCAAGCCGGGACCACTGACCGTGAGCCACGTCAAGACTGCCAAGGCCAATATCACCTATGCCTTGCAAACCACCGCCGATGACGATCGGTGCACGATAGAGCATCAAACGATCAACCAGATCGGCCTGAAGGAAAGAAGCAGCGGTAGCAGCACCCCCCTCGACCAGCAGCCAGTTTGTTTGATCCAGCTCCGAAATAGCCTGAGGTTCAGAGATCTCTGTCCAGTGATCTCCGACCTCCGCTTTGCCGAGAACCACCGGTTGGGGAGAGCGATCTTCCAATCCGGTAAGACGGACATCCAGCCCAGGATTGTCGGCCGCTACCGTACCGGCCCCAACCAATATGGCATCACACCGTGCCCTTTCGAGATGGGCATGCGCGCGCGCGCGGTCGCTGGTGATCCATTTGCTGGTACCGTCAGCCATGGCGATACATCCGTCCAAGGACAAGGCGAGTTTTAGCGTGACATGCGGACGGCCTTTTTCCATGCGCGCAAAAAATCCGGCCATTGCGCGGTGCGCCTGCTGTTCCAATAGACCGACAGATACGGAAATACCCGCATCACCCAAACGATCGATCCCTTGCCGCCGAGTGCGTTCGTCAATATCCAGCGTTGCGACGATGACACGCGCAGGCGCTGCTTCCTTTACAAGATTGGCGCAAGTCGGCCCGCGTTTGCTTTCATGGGCACATGGTTCCATCGTAACATAGATATCAGCGCCCTTGGCAGCCTTGCCCGCTTGTGCCAGAGCCATGGCTTCAGCATGCGGCCGTCCCCCTGGCTGCGTCCAGCCGCGGCCGACTATGATATTGTTCTTGACGATGATGCAGCCAACGTTGGGATTATCACCGGTTCGGCCGCGTCCGCGTTCCGACAAGGCGATCGCCGCCGCCATATAGCGTGCGTCACTCTGAGCCATCAGCATGTCAGGCCGGCTGGCCGTTCCACTTCCACTTCGCCGCGCGCCAATCGGTCCGCTTTTGCTTCGCGTTCAATCGCGTCAACATCCATGCCCGAGATTCGGCCCAACGATTTCATCGCTTCTCTTCGTTTCGTTTCCTGCTTGTCTTTCAGGCATTGCACGGCCCAGCGGTCTTTCATGATATCTTCGTCCGTGCGGTCCAGTGTCCAGTTTTCGACATAGACAACTTCTTGTGGAACATAGACGTCCGTATTGACCTTCGGGTCGATGATAAACAGGAAGAAGATGAAACCGGAACAGAGAAAGGCCAGAAAGGCCGGCATCGCCTGTTCCTTTGGACTCCGGCGCAAAAGAGTAATCAAATCCTTTAAACCGCCGCCGACGGAAACATCTTTTAGCATCTTCATTATTGTTAAATAGGGTGCAAAAACGCGGATGACCAGCCCCGTTGCGGCATATTCTGTATCATCGGGGCTGGACTTCGTGTTTTCAGGCTCAACTGTTAATCTGGAACCGGACTTTCAGGGTCATCCAACTTTCAAAAGGCGCACCATCCTTCGTCGCCGGTTCGAAACGCCATTTTTTTAGGGCATGCCGTTTGGTTGCGGTCCAAAAGCCTTCATGCGGACTATCAACCAGTTCAATCTGCTTGGCCCGACCATCGGTTCCGACGAGAACGCGTACAGTGATCATTCCTTCCTCGCCCATTCGCAGCAATCCGGATGGATAGGGCGGCTGAAACTGAGCGCTAAAGCGGTTATTCAATTTCGCATCTGCAATGACCGGTTCCGGAATGATCTCGATTGGAGCTATTGGAGTCGTAATCCGATCCCCTAAACTACTGATGTCTAGGCCATCTTCGATACCGGTAAACGTTATCGCGGGCGGATCATTGAACACCGGTGGATTCACTAGGGGGGTAACCGCCGTGACCGACTTTGGCGGTGGATTGGTCGCGACAATCGGCTCCTCAATCTTGGTGACAGGTGTCGGCGGTTCTTTATCAACCTCGATCGGATAGGCCGTAATCACGCCCTCAAATGGGATCTCTGCGGTTATCGCAGGCAGGGCCATGGCACCGGCGAAAAGCAAAGCGTGGACCCCCACGGCCAATCCAATGCCTTTGTAATTGGGTGGTTTATGCGCGTAAGTTGATGTGAAGCTCATAAGTCTGTCCTTTCATCCATCTCCTCGGATGACAGTGCAGCTGCCCCATTTATTGGCGCTTCATCCCGCACCGTCATGTGAGATGATATACTATTACATGTTTAGAATCAAGGATATGGCTCGCCAAAGCGGTGTAGGGTAGGGAAATAGGCGGTTATGAAGAGATGTTTTGCAGCCGTGCGAGGGCGGATTCACGGCCAATGAGCGGAAGCAATGCGCCCATGTCCGGTCCGTGATCCAATCCGGTCAGCGCCTGACGCAGCGGCATGAACAATGGCTTGCCTTTGCGGCCCGTGCCTTCCTTCAATGCTCCGGTCCAATCTTTCCAGATCGTCTCTGACCAGGACAAGCCCTCCAGGGTTGTTCGAGCCTGATCCAGGAAGTCCTGGTCTTCGGCCGACAAGTCGGGAGCGGCTATCGGGCCCGTCACCACCTGCCACCAGGCATCGATTTCACCCATATCATGGAGATTGGGCCGGACGACGTCCCAGGCCGCCGCAGACATTGCATCAGGCAGCCGATCCTGCACATCTTCATAGTCCAGCAGGTGCACTATCTTCTGGTTCAGCTGGGTCAATTCTTCGTCATCAAAGCGCGCTGGCGCCCGTCCAAAGCGTGAAAAATCAAAAGTTTCCACCAACGTCATAACGTCTGCAATTGGCTCCACCGGGTCGCTGGTGCCGATACGGGCAAGTAACGCGACAATCGATTGCGGTTCAATGTTGCGCTCGCGAAAACCGCCTACGCCCAGGGACCCCAAACGCTTGGAAAGCTTGCCCTCTGTCCCGACCAGCAATGCCTCATGGGCAAATTCCGGTGTGTTGGCGCCAAAGGCCTGAAACATCTGAATCTGGACCGCGGTATTGGCGACATGATCCTCGCCGCGCACGACATGGGTGATGCCCATATCCATATCATCGATCGTCGATGGCAGCATATAAAGCCAACTGCCATCTTCACGGCGGATGACCGGATCGGACAGCAAGGCCGGGTCAAAATGCTGGTCGCCGCGGATCAGGTCGGTCCACTCAATCGGAGTATCGTGATCCAGCTTGAAGCGCCAATGAGCTTTTCGGCCCTCATCCTCAAAAGCGGCGATCTCGGCATCCGTCAAATCGAGCGCCGCCCGATCATATGTCGGCGGTTTGCCGCGGCCAAGCTGCACCTTGCGCTTCAGATCCAGTTCCTGCGCCGTTTCATAGGCCGGATAGACGCGGCCAGCCGCCTTCAGCTCCTCAAATCGTTCTTCATAGCGGTCGAAACGCGCCGACTGCCGCTCTTCGCTATCGGGATGGATGCCGAGCCAAGCGAGATCAGCGCGTATAGCTGTGACATATTCCTCCTTGGAGCGTTCCTTGTCCGTATCATCCAGCCGCAGCAGAAATTCGCCGCCCTGTTTCTTGGCGAACATCCAGTTGTGGAGCGCCGTGCGGATATTGCCGACATGAAGATGCCCGGTGGGCGAGGGTGCAAAGCGGGTGTTAATGGTCATATCGTCCTAAATGCATTGGTAATGGGATAACGCCGATCGCGGCCAAAATTTCTTGTGCCCAGTTTTACGCCCGGCGGGGCCTGACGCCGTTTATATTCGGCTATATAGAGCAATTTTTCGATCCGTATCACGGTTTCGCGATCAAAGCCGCGTTCGACAAGATCAGAAACCGATAATTCTTCCTCCACCAGCCCGTGGAGCAGGGGATCGAGAATTTCATAGTCGGGCAAGCTGTCGCTATCCTTCTGGTCTTCCCGCAACTCCGCGCTCGGCGGTTTGGTGATGATATTGTCGGGCATGATGGGGCCGTCCGGGCCCATGCCGAGCGACGGCTTGTTGCGATTACGCCATTCCGACAGTTTGAAACAGGTCAGCTTATAGGCATCTTTCAGCACGGAATAGCCGCCCGCCATATCGCCATAGATGGTGGCATAGCCGACGCTCATCTCGCTCTTGTTGCCGGTGGTGAGCAGCATATGACCAAATTTGTTGCTCATCGCCATCAGCGTCACGCCGCGGATGCGCGACTGGATATTCTCTTCGGTAATATCCACCTCTTCATCGGCAAAACTACCTTCGAGCATGGCGTCAAAACCTTCGACTGCGGGCACAATCGAAATCGTGTCGAGCCGCGTGCCGAGCATCTCGGCACAGCTTGCCGCATCGTCGAGACTCTCTTGTGACGTGAAGCGTGACGGCATCATCACGCACCACACCCGATCCGCGCCCAAGGCGTCAACCGCCACTGCCGCAGACAGGGCGCTATCAATACCACCAGACAGACCAAGAATGACGCCAGGAAAGCGGTTGGCATTCACATAGTCGCGTAAGCCAACTATCATCGCGTTATAAATATCGGCCGGATGATCATCCAGCTTGTGAATCTCGCCGGGCGCGCAAGTCCAGTCCCGACCCTCATTCGACCAATAGGTATCAACGATGGCCTCGTCCCAGTCGGGAAGCTGGTGCATTACACTGGTGTCGCCGTTGAGGACGAAGCTCGCTCCATCGAACACCACTTCATCCTGGCCGCCAATCCGGTTGAGGAAAAGCAACGGCAGCTGTGTTTCCCGCACGCGCTGCGTTGCCACCTGACCCAGCCGCCGGTCATCTTTCTCAATCTCATAGGGGCTGCCATGGACAGAAATCAGCATTTCCGCGCCCTGTGCTTTCAGATGTTCACAGACGGTCGGGAACCAGACATCCTCGCAAATCGGCAAACCGATCTTGCAGCCGCGACAGTCGATGGGTTCTGGCAGCGGCCCGGATGTGAACAGGCGCTTTTCATCAAACGTGCCGTAATTGGGAAGCTCAACCTTATATCGCACCTCTTTGATCTGGCCGCTTTCAAGCAGCGCAATGCCGTTATAGAGATGGCCCTTGTCACGGAAAATCGACCCTACCAACATGGCTGGCGCGCTATCTTTCGTCGCGTCGGCCAATCGCTGCAACTCTGTTTCCGCACGTTCGACGACCGCTGGTTTCAGCACCAGATCTTCGGGCGGATAGCCAATGAGCTGCAGCTCCGGAAAGACAATCAGGTCGCTATCCGGTTTTGACCGATAGACGGCGATCATCGCGTCGGCATTGCCGCGCAAATCGCCAACCGCCTGGGTCATCTGGGCAAGGGTGATGGTAAGCTTTGCTGTCATCCCGCCCTGATAGAAAGCAGTGCTGCGCTCGGCAAATGAATTGTTCCAAATGATTGACTAGAAGATCAACGATCCCATGATCCGACCGGGTATGAAAGCAAACAGACCAGCAACCAAGAGCCCGATATAAGGGCCCTGCATCGCCCGGTAATGCTCCACAACATTGCCGCGCCGGATTTGCCAGATACCGTAAGGAATCGAAAGCAACGTCACAACCGAGAAGATATGGATGAAGCTTAGTCCTGTTCCACCAATGCCTTGTCCCGGACGACCGATCCAGAAGCTGACAATTGCGGTGGTTACCATCAATATCCCCCAGATACGTCCCATATGCATATGGAGCCGATCACCCTTTTTCCGCCACAAGATATAAGCGCCTAGCGGAAGGGCCGGGATTACAGTCGCAAGGTGAATGATAACCGGCAGGCTGATCGATCGCTTTTGCGCAATCTCTACATCGGCGCTGTAAGCAAAGCCGCCGTAGAGAGAAGATAGTGCCATCAAAACCAACGTGGCCAATAGTGTTGCGCCGCCTACCAGAATGACATTCTGAATATTATATCCGCTTTTCTTGATTATCTCAGATTGCACTGCGCTTTTCGGCTTGGCCATGATTTCCCCGTTGGTTCAATTCGTTGCTGACCAGATTGGCTATCCGAAAGTGCAATTCCAGCTTGCTTACGCCGGCGGTTGTCTCTTATTCGTGAATTGCGCCAGAAACAGGCAATTTGCCCATTCACGAAGCGTCAATGGACAGGTTGGATAGCAGTTTGGGGGTTAAATGAGCGGCAGTGTTAGAAAATGGTCCGTGAGATGGATTGCTGTCGAATTGCTGGTCATGGCGCTTATCGGGCTGGTCTTCGGTTTCCTCGGCCCGTTTGGCACTTACGCGATGCCGGTGGCCCTGCGCCTTGCCTATTGGGTCGGCTTCATCATCATCGGCTATGCGATTTTCAGACCGGTTTCGATCAGCGCCGGATGGCTGCGGGAAAGCATCGCCATGCCGTTTTGGACAGCGGAACTGCTCGCTACGGCCATAGCGACCCTGCCGCTTACCTTCCTGATCGGCTTCGCGATGTCAGGTATGCGTTTCGATCCCTCCTTTTGGGGCGACCGCTTTCTCATACTCTACCTGCAATGTGCGGTGATCGGTTTCGGCATCTTCCTTTTCATGCGGTTGCTCTTTGGGCCGGATGGATCGGACGCCGAAAGCGAAGGGATTCAGGAGCCAGAACCGCGTGAAATACAGGCTGAACCCTCAGAAATTGCGCCAGTGCAGACAAATTTGCATGATCGCCAATCTGATATCCCCGACCGGATCATCGCCCTTGGCGTGGAAGACCATTATGTCCGCGTCCATGGTCCCGAACGCACGGAAATGATCTTGATGCGGCTGAGCGATGCCATCAGGGAAATGGAACCGCTGGAAGGCATGCAGGTCCATCGCAGCTGGTGGGTGGCCCGCGATGCCATAGTCACGTCCAGACGGGCAGGGCGGAATCTGCGATTGTCGCTATTCGGCGGCCTCGAAGTTCCAGTTTCCCGCGCTTATGTCACCAAACTGAAACAATCTGGCTGGATTTAACCGAAAGGCACTTTCGATTTGCGGCGCACCTGTTAAACGGAGCCTCGAAACATTCACATAGGGTCGGCGATTCTGATGCAATGGCTGGCCTGTTCGAGGGGAAGCCAATCAATGAAACTCATGTCCGGCAACAGCAATTTGTCGCTCGCTCAATCCGTAGCCGACTATCTGGATATCAAGTTGACCGATGCGAGCGTGAAACGCTTTGCGGACGATGAGATTTTTGTAGAAATCCATGAAAACGTGCGCGGCGAAGACGTCTTCATCATGCAATCGACCAGCTTCCCGGCCAATGACAATTTGATGGAATTGTTGATCGGTATCGACGCTTTGCGCCGTGCCTCTGCGAAGCGTATTACTGCCGTGATTCCTTATTTCGGCTATGCACGACAAGACCGGAAACCGGGCCCGAGAACACCTATTTCAGCCAAACTCGTCGCCAACCTTATCACTGAAGCGGGCGCTGATCGGGTGCTTTCGGTTGATCTGCACGCAGGTCAAATTCAGGGTTTTTTCGATATCCCTACCGACAATCTTTATGGTGCACCGGTAATGTCGGCGGACATTCAGGCCCGTTTTGCTGGTCATGAGCTGATGGTTGTGTCGCCGGATGTTGGCGGCGTGGTTCGTGCCCGCGCGCTCGCCAAACGGCTGGACAACGCGCCACTGGCGATTGTCGATAAACGCCGTGAACGTGCCGGCGAATCTGAAGTAATGAACATCATCGGCGATGTTTCTGGGCGTTTTTGTATATTGATCGATGATATTGTCGATTCCGGCGGAACGCTTTGTAACGCTGCGCAGGCGCTGAAAGATAAAGGCGCTACCGAAGTTGTCGCTTATTGTACCCACGGCGTTCTTTCCGGCGGAGCCGTGGCCCGGGTGAATGACAGCGCGCTTAAGGAGTTGGTGATCACCGATTCCATTGGTGCAACCGAAGCGGTTCAAGAATCGGATCGCGTGCGCCACTTGACGATCGCGCCTTTGTTGGGCGAAGCGATCAAACGTATTGCCGACGAAAGTTCTGTTTCGAGCCTGTTTGATTGATCTGAATTCCGGTTTCAAGAATCCCTAGGGGGAGGGAAAGCCATTGTGCCAAATCTAGAAACATTGATGAAATATCGCACTCATATTGCGGTCCTTGCGATCGCGATTTCGGTCTTCGCATGGATCACCGAGTTGGCAGGCTGGGTTTATATCTGCCCATATTGCCGTGCGCAAAGAACCGTAATCGGACTATTGGGGCTCCTTCTCTTGGCCAACCCGCAACACTGGCTAAATCGCTGGGCATCATCGGTACTTGCCGTCCTCGGGCTGGTCGTCGCGGCCATGCAGCATTTCAATGGGTGGAAAAAGATCATGGCGGGCGAATTTTCCTGGGGTGAATATTGGTATGCAAATTCCTGGGTATTGTCTGGCTGTGCCCTATTTATAATAACAGGATTGATCCTTTATCTCTGGGCTTGGCGGCCTGCCAAACCGGAGTTATCTTGATTCGCGCTGTGTTTTTCAATGAGCGGCGCTGGTCAAAGGACCATTTTGCTGCCAATTAAGGGAATATGACACCCAAGGATATCACTCTTGCTGAAAAGCTGGCCGATGCTGCGGGCGATGCCATTCGTCCCTTATTCCGTACGAAATTTGATCAGGAATCAAAGAGTGATTCGACCCCGGTAACTGAAGCTGATCGCGCTGCGGAAGCCGCGATGCGCAAGATTATCGAAACAGAATGCCCTGAAGACGGCATTATCGGCGAAGAATATGGCACGATCAACGAAGGTGCTTCTCGCCAATGGGTGCTTGATCCGATCGATGGAACCACCAGCTTCATCGCGGGGCGACCGATTTTCGGAACACTTATTGCGTTGATGCAGGATGGTTGGCCGGTTATCGGGATTATTGACCAGCCGATAGCGCGAGAGCGATGGGTCGGAGTGGTAGGCCGGCCTACAACCTTTAACGGAGCTGCGGCTCAATCGGCGCGCTGCCGTGAGTTGAAGGACGCCGTGCTGGCAACCACAACCCCGCATCAGTTTGACGAGCATGACGCCGATCATTTCATGGGTCTTGCGAGTAAAGTTGCGCCGCGCAAGATTATCTATGGCGGCGATTGCTATAATTATGGCCTGGTCGCCAGCGGCCATGTCGATGTGGTCTGCGAAGCAGGGCTCATGCTTCATGACTATGCTGCACTTGCACCGATTATCGATGGCGCCGGCGGGATGATGTGTGATTGGAATGGCGAACCGCTTCATGCGGATTCGGACGGTCATGTGCTTGCCATCGGCGATCAGGCGCGTGTCGATGACGTGCTGGAGGCTATTGCATGCAACCATTAGAGCCCGTCAGCAAAACGAGGTTTGTTCTGCCTCCGCCGCCGCTGCAGCGTTATCTGACAACCTATTATTTTTCCGAGATCGAGAGTCGAGATGGGTCAGAGATCTCAGACCTGTTATTGCCGCAATGGGCCAGCATCCGGTATATCTTTCGCGGTAGTGTCAAAATGACAGTACCTGACCACAAGCCCCAGGACTCGCCGCTGGCGGCAATGACCGGGCCCACCAGTATGGCAGCACCTATTTCTAGCAAATCATCACGAATTGCCGCAATTGGTCTGCTACCGCTAGGCTGGTATAAATTTGTCGGGCAACCCGCATCACGGTGGGCCAACAAAGTGGTGGACGTTGAAACGGCGCACAAGTTCGGCCTCTTTGCCAAAATCTGGAACGCCATCAGGGTTGCCGAGACCGAAGCAGAAATGATCGATGTCTTTAACCGGTTGTTGCTGGAAGCCCTGTCACCACCGGATCCGGAAGAGGAGCAGATTGAGGCTGCCCATCTGGCACTGACAGATCCTGATATTGACAGCGTTGGCGCGCTGAGTGAACGACTGCAAATGGACACCAAACAACTGAGCCGGTTTTCGAGCCGCGTTTTTGGTTTTCTCCCGAAACTGCTGCTCCGCAGACAGCGTTTTGTTCGCACATTGGGTCAGGCCCTCATGAACCCAAACCAAAACTGGAGCGAGTGTGTCGATCTCAACTATTATGACCAGGCGCATTTCAATCGCGACTTCAAGCGATTCATGGGACTGACGCCGCGGCAGTATATGGCCCAGCCGCATCCCATCTTCGGGATCGGTGCGAGCGAGCGCACGAAAGCACTGGGGCGACCTTTACAGGCGATGGACAGGCCCGAAGACCCTGACTCTGACGATAATTGTAACGCTGCCTGACGAACAACTGCACAAAGCGACGATGAAACTGCATTATTTCTTGCATTTTGGGCGAATCTAGCTATTGCCGCCGTTCCGATGTGACGCACTGGCCAGTGTTGGGCTGCCACATGTGTCCGTAACGGTAACTTCTAAAGGAGACCAAAATGCCCAAGTTGAAGACCAAAAGTGGTGTGAAGAAACGCTTCAAAATCACCGCAACCGGCAAGGTAAAGCACGGCGTAGCCGGCAAACGCCACCGTTTGATGAGCCATAACAGCAAATATATCCGTCAGCAGCGCGGCACCAAGAAATTGTGTGATGCCGATGCGCGGACAGTCAAGAAATGGGCACCTTACGGGCTTTAGTAGCTCGCGCTCCCATAGCTTCATAGAATTCAAGGATATAGAAAATGGCACGTGTAAAACGGGGTACGACCACTCGTACAAAACATAAGAGATTACTGGATCAGGCAAAAGGCTATTATGGCCGCCGCAAAAATACCATCCGCGTTGCGCGGCAGGCTGTCGAAAAAGCCGGTCAATATGCGTATCGTGATCGTAAAGTTAAAAAGCGGGCTTTTCGCGCCATCTGGATTCAGCGTATCAACGCTGCGGTCCGCGCAGAAGGCATGACCTATGGCACGTTCATTCACGGCACTAAGCTGGCCGGCATTGAGCTCGACCGTAAAGTCATGGCCGACCTGGCGATGAATGAACCTGCAGTGTTTAGCGGCCTCATCAAACAGGCGCAGGATGCTCTAGCGAAAGCTTAAGTGTTTAAATAATTTCAAAGAAGCGCCGGAGAGCAATCTCGCGGCGCTTTTTTATTGGGTTTTTCACCGCAGCCTGCTTTAGACGGTCAGCAGGGAAAATAGGGTAAAGTCATGAGTGACATCGAAGCAATTAAAGAGAATTATCTCGGACAGATAGCAGCGGCCAGCGATGGCCATGCCTTGGAAGCGATCCGCGTTGCTGCGCTGGGCAAGAAAGGCGAGATTTCGCTGCTGCTTAAAACGCTTGGCAAAATGACCCCCGAAGAACGCCAGAGTGAAGGCCCGAAAATCAATGGTGCCCGTCAGGCCGTGGCTGATGCGATTGCCGCGCGCAAGGACGGCATGGAAACCGAAGCGCTGAACGCACGGCTCGCCACCGAAAAAATCGACATGACCTTGCCGCCACCAAGCGCGCCCAAAGGCAGCATTCATCCGGTTTCGCAGGTGATGGACGAGCTGGCCGAGATTTTCGCCGACCTCGGTTTCTCGGTCGCTACGGGTCCGGAAATCGAAGATGACTGGCATAATTTCACCGCGCTCAATATTCCGGAAACCCATCCGGCGCGCGCGATGCATGACACTTTCTATTTCCCGCAAACCGACGATCAGGGCATGCCAAAACTGCTGCGTACACACACTTCGCCCGTGCAAATCCGCACGATGATGGATGTTGCCAAGCAAACTGACGGCGAGGGCGAACCGATTTACATTATCGCGCCGGGCCGCACCTATCGCAGTGATAGCGATGCCACCCATACGCCGATGTTCCATCAGGTCGAAGGCCTTGTGATCGACAAGAATATTCATATGGGTCATCTCAAATGGACACTCGAAACCTTTGTACGAGCGTTTTTTGAACGCGACGATATCGAACTACGCCTGCGCCCAAGCTATTTCCCGTTCACAGAGCCTAGTGCCGAAGTCGATGTCGGCTTCTCGGTCGAAAAAGGCCGCCGGATCATCGGCGGTGACGCGCGCAGCAATGAAGGCGGCTGGATGGAAATTCTGGGCTCCGGCATGGTGCATCCCAATGTCATTCGCAATTGCGGACTTGATCCCGATGTCTGGCAGGGCTTTGCCTTTGGCTGCGGTATCGATCGGCTTGCCATGCTGAAATATGGCATGGATGATTTGCGGGCGTTCTTTGACGGCGATCTGCGCTGGATGGAGCATTATGGATTTGACGCGCTCGACGTACCAACATTGAGCGGAGGAGTGGGCGCATGAAATTCTCGCTAAGCTGGCTCAAAGCCCATCTCGATACCGATGCAAGCCTGACCGAAATTACCGAAAAGCTGACAGCAATCGGATTGGAACTGGAAGGGTTGGAGAACCCTGCCGATGCCCTGCGCCCGTTCCGCGTGGCCAAGGTCATTGAGGCCGGCCCGCATCCCAATGCGGACAAGCTGCAGCTGCTAAAGGTCGACGATGGCTCCGATGAGCCATGGCAAGTTGTCTGCGGCGCGCCCAATGCGCGCAAGGACATGGTTGGCGTATTCGGCCCTCCCGGAACTTATATTCCGGGCAGTGATTTCACGCTGAAACCCGCAAAAATCCGCGATGTCGAAAGCTTTGGCATGATGTGCAGTGCGCGCGAGCTGGAACTGGGCGATGATCATGATGGTATCATTGAACTGCCCACCGATGCGGCTGGTGCTGTCGGTACCAGCTATGCGGATTATGCCAAGCTGGATGATCCGGTTATTGATGCGGCTGTCCTGCCCAACAGACAGGACTGCATGGGCGTGCGCGGCATTGCCCGTGATCTGGCTGCGGCTGGTCTCGGTACACTGAAGCCGCTCGAAATCGGTTCGGTGGGGCGAAGCGGCGCAGGCCCCGATATCCGGACTGATGATGCCGAGGGCTGCCCGGCCTTCTATGGCTGCACGGTAACCGGCCTGACCAATGGTCCATCGCCGGACTGGATGCAGGCACGGCTGAAATCCGCTGGCCAGAAGCCGATCAACGCCCTGGTCGACATCACCAACTATGTGATGCTCGATCATGGTCGGCCACTGCATGTCTATGATGTGGCCAAGCTCAACGGCGGTCTGGTCGCGCGCAAAGCGAAGGCCGGTGAGAAGCTCACGGCGCTGAACGACAAAGAATATGTTCTCGACGAAACCATGACCGTGATTGCCGATGGCAATGGCGCTCACGATATCGGCGGCATCATGGGCGGCGCGGAGACCGGTTCTGAAGAGTCCACTACCGAAGTATTGATCGAGTGCGCCTATTTCGATCCCGCTTCGATTGCCAAAACCGGCCAGAAACTGATGCTCACCAGCGATGCGCGCCAGCGCTTTGAACGCGGTGTGGATCCGGCATTTCTGGACGATGGCCTTGATATCGCGACCGCCCTGGTGCTCGAGCTTTGCGGCGGCAAGGCCAGCGACATAACCCGTGCCGGGACACCGCCGACGGACATGCCCATGATCAGCTATGATCCCAAGCAATGTGCTGCCTTGGGTGGTATTGATGTCGCGCCGGAAAAACAGAAATCCATCTTGGAATCTCTGGGATTTGCGGTCGACAGCAATTGGCAAGTCACGCCGCCAACTTGGCGCCGGGACATTGCCGGTTGGCAGGATCTGGTTGAGGAAGTGGTGCGGATCGAAGGACTGGATAGCGTTCCGTCGACACCGCTGCCGCGCAAAGCTGGCGTTGCCAAACCCACGGCATCGCCGGAGCAACTGGCCGAACGCAAGGCGCGCCGTGCGGCGGCCGCGCGCGGGTTAAACGAGACCGTGACCTGGAGCTTTATCTCTGACAAAGAAGCCGCACCCTTTGGCGGCGGCACATGGTCACTTGCCAATCCGATCAGCGAAGAGCTGAAAGTCATGCGACCATCCTTATTGCCCGGCCTGATTGCCGCCGCGCAACGCAACGCCGATCGCGGCGCAGCATCCATTCGCTTGTTCGAAGTAGGACGACGTTATCTCGAATCCACCGAGCATCAGACCATTGGTCTGGTACTGGCGGGTGAAAACCGGGCACGTAGTTGGCAAACGGGCAGCGTAACCGGATATGATGCATTCGATGCCAAGGCCGAGGTTCTTGCAATATTGGAAGCGGCAGGTGCCCCGACCGAGAAGCTGATGGATTTTGCCGAAGCGGGCGATCATTATCATCCCGGCCAATCCGGTACGCTGCGTCTGGGGCCCAAGAAAGTCCTCGCCGCCTATGGCGTGCTGCACCCGTCCGTGACCAAGGCCATGGGTCTGAAAGGTGCGGCGGTTGCTGCCGAAATTTTCCTCGATGCCATCCCGGTGAAGAAAGCCAAAAGCCACATCCGCGAGGCCTTTGCTCCGCCCGCCCTGCAGGCGGTGACCCGTGATTTTGCTTTCATCGTTGATGCTGACCTGCCAGCCGGCGACCTGGTGCGCGCGATCAAGGGCGCGGACAAGAAGCTGATCACCGGCGCGCGCCTGTTCGACCTTTTCGAAGGTGCCAGTGTCGGTGAAGGCAAGAAATCGCTGGCGGTGGAGATTACGCTGCAGCCGCTGGAAGCAACGCTGACCGAAGAGGATCTGAAAGCCGTCTCGGACAAGGTTGTGGCGGGTGCAACGAAATTGGGTGCGGAATTGAGGGGTTAGAATATGACCCAGACCAACCCACGCCGCACATTTGCGATTATCTCTCACCCCGATGCCGGTAAGACGACGTTGACCGAGAAGCTGCTTTTGAAAGGCGGCGCGATTCACTTGGCGGGCGAGGTGAAAGCACGCGGGGATAACCGACGGGCGCGGTCCGACTGGATGAAGATCGAGCAGCAGCGCGGGATTTCCGTGACCAGCTCGGTGATGACGTTCGAGCGTAACGGCATCACCTTCAACCTGCTCGATACACCGGGCCATGAGGATTTTTCCGAAGATACCTACCGCACGCTAACCGCCGTGGACAGCGCGATCATGGTGATTGATGCAGCCAGCGGGATCGAGGCGCAGACGCTGAAGCTGTTTGAAGTCTGCCGCCTACGCAGCGTGCCGATCATTACCTTCGTCAACAAGGTGGACCGCGAAGGTCGCGATCCGTTCGAATTGCTTGACGAAGTGGCCGATAAATTGGCACTCGATGTTTGCCCGATGAGCTGGCCAACCGGTATGGGCGGACAGTTTGAGGGTATTTACGACCTCAATCGCAATCAGCTGCACCAACCCGATGGCGACAGCAAAAATTATGATGGTAAGGTTCAGCAATTTGAGGGGCTGGACGATCCCAAGATCGCCGATGTGCTGAGCGATGAAGCGCTGGAACGGCTCACCAGCGAAGGCGAGCTGGCACAAGGCGGCTACAGCAGCTTCGATCTGGAAGCCTATCAAAATGGCGATCTCACACCGGTTTTCTTTGGTTCCGCGCTCAAGCAATTTGGCGTGGAAGAGCTGATCGAGGCGATTGCTGACTATGCCCCGAGCCCGCGGCCACAGCCCGCGGAGCCTGCCCCGATTGTGCCCGACAGCAAAGACGTGACGGGTTTCATTTTCAAGATTCAGGCGAATATGGACCCGCAGCACCGCGACCGCATTGCCTTCATGCGGCTTTGCTCCGGCGAGTTTAAGCGCGGCATGAAGCTGACGCCTTCCGCGCTCGGCAAACCGATTGCCATTCACAGCCCGATATTATTCTTCGCGCAGGACCGCGAAATTGCCGATACCGCACAGCCCGGTGACATTATCGGTATCCCCAACCACGGGACACTGCGTGTCGGTGACACGCTCAGCGAGAAAAATCAGGTGCGGATTACCGGCCTGCCGAACTTTGCGCCGGAAATATTGCGCCGGGTGATTCTGAAAGACCCGACACAGACCAAGAAGCTGCGCAAGGCGCTTGATGACCTCAGCGAAGAAGGTGTCGTGCAGGTTTTCTATCCGGAAATTGGCGCCAACTGGATTATCGGTGTTGTCGGCCAGTTGCAGCTCGAAGTGTTGGTGAGTCGCCTGTCAGCAGAATATAAGGTCGAGGCCGGTCTTGAACCTGCACCATTTGAAACCGCCCGCTGGATTAGTGGTGCTGACGATGTGCTGGGCGCCTTTGCCAATATCAATCAAACGAGCCTTGCCAAGGATCGGGACGATAATCTGGTATTCCTCGCCAAATCCGGCTGGGATGTGAATTATCAGGAAGAGCGCAATCCAGACATCAAGTTCAGCGCGACGCGGGAGCGGTAAAGGCGTTGATCAGCTCTTTTTATGCCAGCGCAAAGGCTTTGTAACATTTCGGACCATTACCCCCTTTGCTTCAAGATCCAATTGCACTGTCTTGGACCACCATCCGCTGGTTTTGCCGCCGGGAAATAGTTCTTGATCCAGCAACGGCTTAACGCCTTCCTTGATTTCGGCGTGGCTGAGACCCGGCGCCTGATTGGGCAGGACCTGCATCATCGCATCACGCATATCGGTATATTTCGGCGCATCCACCCGAGACGTCTTGCCGGGTGTGTTGATATTCTCCACTGTGATCTTGGGGTTTTTACTGTTCATCGGTAGACGTCTCCACTGGTGATCAGAATATATAATAGATCGCGAAACAGGCGGCCAGACCCACGCCGATATTGAGTGGCAAGCCGATCCGGACAAAATCGGAAAAACGGTAGTTGCCGGCTGTATAGACCAAAGTATTCGTCTGATAGCCGACCGGGGTGGCAAAGCTCGCCGATGCGCCGAACATCACCGCAACCAATAGGCTGCGGACGTCCACGCCGGTTTGCTCGGCAATGCCGATTACCAATGGCGTCATGATGACAGCAACCGCATTGTTGGTCGCGGTTTCGGTGAGCAGGGAGGTCAGCGAATATATCGCAATAATCAGCCATAGCGGGGAGATCATGTTGAGCAGCGGCAAGAGTGTGTCGACGATCAGTTGCACCGTCCCTGCATTTTCCAGCCCTTTGCCCACCGCCAGCATGGCGAAGATCAGCACCAGCACATTGCCATCCATGGCCCCCCATGCCTCTTCGCTGTCGATACATTTGGTTAGCAAAACCACCGCGACACCGAGCATCGCCAAAGCGGCAATCGGCATCACGCCCAATGCCGCGGCGACGATGATGATCGCGAGAGTAAGGATCGCGACTGGCGCCCGCCGCCGTCGGTAGGATCGCGCTTCTGGTTCCTGCAAGTGCACCAGATCGGCATTTTCCTGCAATGTGCTGATGGAAATATCATCGGTCTGTACCAGCAAGCTGTCACCATGGCGGATACGCGCATCGGACAGCGTCGGTCCGGCAATGTGACGCGGTCGCGACAGGCCCAGTACCCGCGCAGGCACGCGCGACAAAAAAGGCAGGCTGGGCAGGGATTTGCCGACAGACCGGTGGGAGGGGCCGATGACCAGCTCGACCAGCCGCGTATGTTCGTCACCCATCGGTACATCCGGTTGCTTGACGCCAGCATAGCCCAATGAAATCCCTCTAATTTCGGCGAGAGACAAAAGCTCTTCCTGCGTCACGGCGGCAACGAGCGTCTCGCCGCCTTCCAAGATGTGGTCGGAAAACTCGAACCGGTCGATATCGCGCCCGACACGGCGGCCGATGATGTCTACACCCGAATGGGTGAAGGCGCTGATGGTTGAAATCTGCTTGCCGACGAAAGCGCTGTCATCCCTTATCCGGATATCGGTCAGATAGTAGGATTCTGGCATCTGGTCTGACAGGCTTTCACTGTCTCGCTTTGGCAGAAATAGCGGCCCCAATATTGCGATCATGACAATCCCGGTTGCCGCAGCGATCAGGCCAACTTGGGTTATCTCAAACAAGCCAAAGGCCGCTTGACCGTTTTCCTGCGCCACACCGTCGACCAACAGGTTGGTCGATGTGCCGAGCAGGGTCAGGCTGCCCCCCAATATGGATATATAGGATAGCGGGATCAGCAGCTTGCTCGCGGCTATGCCCGAAACCTTTGCAATTTTGCGCATGATCGGGATCAGAATGATGACCACCGGCGTATTGTTGACAAAGGCGGATGATGCAAAAGTGCCGCCGAGAAAACCGCCAATTGCCATGAACGGCCGGTTCTCCGCCTTCCGCGCAGCGAAACCGGCAAGCGCTTCAATCACCCCCGTTCGCACCAAGGCGCCAGATAAGATAAACATCGCGCCAATGGTCAGAGGCGCCGGATTGGAAAAGACCGACAGCATATCATTGCTGCTGAGAAGTCCAAGCATCAGCATTAATGCGGCTGCAACAACCGCCGTCACCGCGGGCGGGCGGCGCTCACCAACAAAGGCCGTGAAGAGCGCAAATAATATCGCCAATCCGACATAGGGTTTCGCGATATCCCAATAATATGCCCAATCCAAAACTCGCTCCTACGTTTGTCGTGATCGTCTCAACATCTAACAGGGTATCGATGAGTGAATCACGCGTTTTTCAACTGATTCACCAAGCTATCAAGCTGCAGCTCGCCGTCTCTCGTTTGACCGCCAATATCCAGGAATTGCTGCATCTTTGATCGCGCGTCCGGTGTTCGGATGAGTTGCTGGAAGAGGAATGATTCTTCGGCAAGGCCTTTGTCCGATGGACCCGCAGCATTATTGATCGATTGCTTGGCAAACCTGACCGCTTCGACTGGAAAGCCGGCGATACGCTGTGCCAATGCGCGAACTTTGCCATCAATGTCCTCTGCCGCATAATTCCGGTTCAGATAGCCCCAGCGTTCCGCCGTTTCGGCGTCCAGATCTTCTCCGCCCAGGATGACTTCCATCGCCCGGCCATGGCCGATGATATCGGAAAGGTTTTGCGTGCCCGTACCACCCGGCAAGATACCGAGCGGTACCTCCATCTGATTGATGACTGTTTTCCCCCGTACGCCAAAGCGCATGTCCATGTTCGATATAATCTCGTTGCCGCCGCCGCCCACGCGTCCTTCCACCTGCGCTATTGTGACTTTGTCCATCGAGCGAAAGCGCTGGCACATGACGTGGAACGGATTGGGATCGGTGCTGCGTTCCGCAGGTCGGTCGACCGGAAAGGACAGGATCAGCTCGACGTCGAAATGCGCCATGAAAAAATCAGGATCGGCACTTTTGAAGAGAATGACGGTAAGATCGGAATCGGCCTCGAGCTCCTCGGCAAGCGCCATCCATTCTTCGAAAAGCTGCTGAGTGATCAGGTTGATGGGTGGATTGGAGATGATGACTTCGCCCAGCCGCCCAGTTTTGGTGACTGACAATAGTTCGTAATCATAAGCCATTTACGTCCCCCCATGAAATCGGGATAGATTAGCGGCGCAATAGAAATACCGCATGCTCGGCGAGCAGATTGGCCAGACCGCGCCCGGTTTGCTTGTCACCGCTCAGGAACCATTGGCCCTCTTGTTTCAATTCGCCATTACGTACCAATGCGCGGAAATCGTCGATCGTTACGTGGTGAATATTTGGCGTATCATACCACGTTTGCGGCAGCAATCGCGTGACCGGCATCCGGCCGCCGATCAACAGTGACATACGCACCCGCCAATGGGCGAAATTGGGGAAGCTGACAAAAGCCTGTTTGCCGATGCGCAGCAGTTCATCGACTATCTGATCCGGCCGGTGGGTGGTCTGCAACGTCTGGCTGAGGATCGCATAGTCGAAACTGGCATCGGGATAGGCTGACAGATCGGTATCGGCATCTCCCTGCACGACAGACAGGCCTTTGCTGACCGCGCTCGCGACATTGGTCGGGTCAATTTCAAGCCCCCGGGCATCGACCTGTTTCTGATCGCGCAAGGCGGCCATTAAGGCACCATCGCCGCAGCCGATGTCGAGTACACGCGCGTTGGGACGGACGTTGTCAGCAATAATCTGCAAATCGGGGCGGAGTTTACTCATACACTTTCCCCCGCCTTCAAAAACCCGTCGACAATTCGGTTCATCTCGGGGTTTGCCAACAAGAAACTGTCATGCCCAAAGGCGCTGGACAGTTCGACAAAACTGGCGGCTGCGCCTGCCGCATTCAACGCATGGACGATGGTTCGCGATTCACTGGTCGGATAGAGCCAGTCGGTATCAAAACTGATCAGGCAGAAACGCGTTTTGGATCCCTTGAACGCGTTGGCCAACGTGCCGCCATGGGCCTCGGCCAGGTCAAAATAGTCCATCGCCCGGGTGATATAGAGATAGCTGTTGGCGTCAAAACGATCGACAAAGCTGATGCCCTGATGCCGCAAATAGCTTTCCACCTGAAAATCAGCATCGAAGCCGAAAGTCTTGCTGTCACGGTCCTGCAAGCGCCGGCCGAACTTCTCGGTCAGGCCCGCTTCCGACAGATAGGTGATATGCGCCGCCATACGCGCCACGGCGAGGCCACTGCTTGGCGGATCGTCATCGGCATAATAGGATCCACCACGCCAGCGCGGATCGGCCATGATCGCTTGTCGTCCGACTTCGTGAAAGGCGATATTTTGTGCACTGTGGCGTGCGGCAGACGCAACAATCACAGCAGATTTGACTCTATCGGGATAAAGCGTGGTCCAGCTGATCGCCTGCATTCCGCCCATCGACCCACCGATGACGGCATGAAGTCGCTCGATGCCAAGATGATCGAGCAACAACGCCTGCGCTCGAACCATATCGGCGATCGTGAGGACCGGAAAATCCATACCCCAGGGTTTTTCAGTGGCCGGATTGACTGTTGCGGGTCCGGATGAACCCATGCAGCTGCCAATCACATTGGCGCAAATCACAAAATGCCGCTCCGGGTCGATCGGCTTGCCCGGACCGACCATGCGCGTCCACCAGCCATCCTTTCCGGTAACCGGATGTGTCGAGGCAACATATTGATCACCGGTCAGCGCATGGCAAATCAGGACCGCGTTGCTGGCGTCGGCGTTCAATTCGCCATAGGTTTCATAAGCGAGGTCAACAGGCGCCAGTTCGCCGCCGCTATCCAAAGGCAACGGTCCCAGCAAGCGGACCTTTTTGTCGAGCCCAAAACGCGCATCTTCACTCATCGGCGTAGCATTATCAGGCAGGCACAGACTAGCAAGCGTTTATAGGCGCTTAGCTCGGCGGAGTTGAATACTGTTGTTGATCGTTCCGGATAGCGCGGGTAAGGCCGGGCGATGATCAAACCAGAGCCCAAATCCTATATCTCGGCGATTCACGCTTATACTCCCGGCAAGGCGAAAGCCGATGACGGGCGCGTGCTCGTCAAGCTTTCCGCCAATGAAAATCCGCTCGGCTGTAGCGCGGATGCCAGCAGCGCGCTTGCGGCGCAGGCAGGCAATGTCGCACGCTATCCCGACCCGGCCAGCCATGCGCTGCGTGCTGCTTTGGCGGATAACTATGGCTTGGAAGCGGACCAGATCGTCTGCGGAACGGGGTCCGATGAGCTGTTGAATCTGGTCGCGGCCGGCTATGCCGGTGTTGGTGACGAGATTATCCACGTCAATTACGGTTTCATGGTGTACGAGATCGCCACCCGCAAGGTCGGCGCAGAAGTTGTGATGGCCCCTGACCAGGACTATGGCACCGACGTTGACGGTCTTCTGGCATTGGTGACACCCAAAACACGTGTTGTCTATCTGGCCAATCCCAACAACCCGACAGGTACGATTACGCCCGACGGTGAGATTGAACGCCTGCATGCTGGTCTGCCGCAAGACGTCGTGCTGGTGCTCGATCAGGCTTATGGCGAATATCTGGATAATGACGGTGCCGCGAGTTTCGATCTGGCGCGGCGGCATGGCAATGTTCTGATTACACGGACTTTTTCCAAAATCTACGGACTTGCTGCAGAGCGCATTGGCTGGGCCTATGGACAGCCGCACCTTATCGATACGCTCAACCGGATCCGTGGGCCGTTTAATGTGACCAGCGCTGGTCAGGCGGCAGCCATTGCGGCTCTGGCGGACCAGCAATTTGTCACCCACAGCCGCGAGCATAATGCCAAATGGCGTGAATGGATGACGGGAGAGATAGCGGCCTTGTCCAATCACGGCCTGCGCGCCATTCCATCCGCTGCAAATTTCATCCTGGTAATTTTTGACGGGGCGGTGAGCGCAAAAACGGCTGACCGGAAACTGGTCGAGGCCGGCTATGTGGTCCGGAGACTGCCAGCCCAAGGTTTGGGACATGCGCTGCGGATCACCATCGGTACAGAGCAAGAAAATCGCGGTTTCATGGATGCCTTGCGCGCTATATTGGACGCCGCCGACTGATGCTGCCTTTCGCGCACATCACGATTATCGGGCTTGGCCTGATTGGCTCTTCCATAGCCCATGGTGTGAAAGCCAGCATGCCGACCGCTCGCATAACGGGCTATGATGCCGACGCTGCAGTTCGTGCCCGGGTGCAGGAGCTGGGCTTTTGCGATGATGTCACCGATAGTGCTGGCGCAGCTGTCATCGATGCCGACCTGGTGCTGCTGTGTGTGCCAGTTGGTGCCATGGCGTCAATCGCTGCGGACATGGCGGAAGATCTACCGAAAGATGCCGTGATCAGCGACGTCGGATCGTCCAAGGGCAATGTTATCGCCTCTTTGCAAGCCGCTTTACCGGGAGCGCGGATCATTCCCGCTCACCCCGTTGCCGGCACCGAACATAGCGGACCGGATGCCGGGTTCGCGACGCTGTTCCATGATCGCTGGTGCATATTGACGCCGCCGGACAATGCGCAAGAAGGCGATATCGAACGCGTGCGTGCCTTCTGGGAAAAACTGGGCGCGAATATCGAGATCATGGATGCAAAACATCACGATCTGGTGCTAGCAGTAACGAGCCATTTGCCGCATCTCATCGCCTATACGATTGTCGGCACAGCGTCTGACCTGGAAGATGTCACGCGCAGCGAAGTGATCAAATATTCTGCTGGTGGTTTTCGTGATTTCACCCGTATCGCAGCCTCCGATCCGACCATGTGGCGCGATGTGTTCATGTCGAACAAGGATGCGGTTCTTGAGATGCTGCAGCGTTTTTCAGAAGATCTCACCGCCTTGCAGCGCGCTATCCGCTGGGACAAGGGTGACGAGCTGTTCGACCTGTTCACCAAGACCCGTGCCATCCGCCGCCGGATTATCGAAGAGGGTCAGGATGATGCAGCACCGGATTTCGGCCGCAGCCACGAATAGCGAAAACGATTCTGCGGAGCAGTGGACAATTAGTTCGGTTTCCCACCCTCTTTGTTTGAGGTGATGTTCAGGCCCACGACCAGGAATTTTGCTTCTTTTTCTGCCACCGGCCGATGTTCCATGCCCTTGGGAACCGTGAACATATCGCCTTCCTTCAATGTTACATCACCGCTACGCAGACCGATGGTCATTTCGCCGCTGAAAATGATGAACAGCTCATCCTGATCATCATGCTTGTGCCAGTTGGTCGCGCCGATGCCCTTGGCGATCTTGAACTGCTGGCCATTGGCCTCGGTCAGAATTTTCTGACTCCAATATTCCGTCAACGCATCAAGCTCTTCGATAATATTCGATTTCTGCATCTTGTCCCTCTTTCGGAGATATGAACATCATGGGATGGCGGGTCGCAGCGCGGTTATAGCAGAGACCCGATATTTGATTAATCCCTAAAGCAAATCCTGAAACCCGGGGGCGTCTTGTTGCGGCTTCAATCTATTGGCCATTGAACACGGACCATCTAGGCCTGTATACGAGCTCTTGAATAGGAGGGCGGTGAGATGCACAGAATTGCGACGACATTAATTGCCCTGATCGCTGCGCTTCATCTTTACATTGCATGGTTTGAAATGTTCGCATGGGTGACCCGGGGACCGCAAATATTTTCCGTACTACCTCCTGACCTGTTCGAGCCGACCAAAGCTATGGCTGCCAATCAAGGGTTATATAATGCGTTTTTGGCCACCGGGCTTCTATGGTCGTTGTTGATCAAGGATGAGCAGTGGCGATTCAAGGTCGCAACATGCTTCTTGTTATTTGTGACCGTAGCAGGCATTTTTGGCGGTGTGACAGTGTCGCAGAGAATAATATTTGTGCAGACCGTCCCGGCTGTCATTGCATTGTTCTTTGTGTATTTGCGCTATCGAAAGGCGCCTGAATGACGGTCCTCGAGCGTCCGTCTAACGCGCCGCCAAAACATCATCCGCTACAAAGGCGTTGGTTTTCCTCTCATAGCCAAATTGGCTGGTCGGACCATGGCCGGGGATGAACGTGACGTCATCGCCAAGCGGCCATAACTTCTGGGTAATCGCGTCGATCAAATCCTGATGATTGCCGCGCGGGAAATCGGTGCGGCCAATTGAACCCTGAAAAATAACGTCACCTACTACGGCCAGTTTGGACGGCTGATGATAAAAAATGACATGACCCGGCGTATGGCCCGGACAATGAATGACATCGAGCACCAAATCGCCCACCGTGACTTGATCGCCGTCGTTGAGCCAGCGATCAGGCTCAAAGCTTTTGGCTTCCATCCCGTACCGCGCGCCGTCGCCATCCAGCTGCTCAATCCAGAAAAGATCGTCCTTGTGCGGGCCTTCAATCGGCAGGCCCAATTCCTCCGCGAGCATCCCAGCCTGTCCGCAATGGTCGAGATGACCATGGGTGATGATGATTTTTTCCAGATCGACGCCATGTTCCGCCACTGCGGCTTTCAACCGCGACAGATCGCCGCCCGGATCGCTGAGCGCCGCTTTGTTGGTCTTGGTGCACCAAAGGAGCGTGCAATTTTGCTGGAGCGGCGTGACCGGAATGATCACGGCTTTTAAGGGAGCGTTTGTCATGCCAAGCTATTTGGCGGTGTGACCGGCAAGTTGCAAGGTTTGAATGATTCCTCCGTTTTGAATTCGTGATTGTTTGAAGCTATCGTATCGTGCGCCAAAAACCGGTATGTCTGCTAAGGGCGCAAAAGCGGACATTGGATATGGATCAATCTTTGATCATTATCGCTTGCTCGAATTGTTGAGATTGAGGCCAACACATAGCAGGCCAGAGAAATGCAAGCTTAAACCTTAGCCCTATTCTGCCGAAACCTTTTCAAGCGCTGCCCGAAAAAGAAGAGAAGGCAAAAACGCTTTTCCATATTCTTCTTTGGACATTGACCCGTCTTTGTCCTGGTCAGCTCTGATGAAATCATATTCAAGCGATTGCTGGTATTCTTCCTGACTGATAACGCCGTCCGCGTTGATGTCTCTCAGCGCGAATAATATCTTTTTCGCCGTGCCATATTCAACCGATTGGCCAGCGTTGGCAGCCGTATAGATCAAGCCGAAATCCCATTCATCAAATTCCTTCGCAGACACAGTCGCGCTGTCATCATAGTCCATGGACACGAACATACTGTTAGCCATTTGATTGGCTTCGTCAGCATCAAGACTTCCATTCTGGTTCTGGTCGGTGCTCGCAAAGGCAGCCACCACAATATCTTTATTCTCTTGCTCTCGTTCCGATGCTTGTGCGGTTTGTTCCTGCTGTGAGCACGCTGAAAGAATAAGGCCCAAAGATGCGATCAATGTTATCAGTCTGGACTTCATGTCTGCCTCCAAAATCTTCATTATTGGAGTTTGTTAGCCAGTTCGGTTTGATGACGACAGATGCAATAACGCGCATGTTATGTGCGCCTTTGCATCTTTTTGTAAGCGATGTAGTTGGCTAATCAACCTGCGCCAAAACCAGCATGGTTTGGCCTGGGTTCTAGAAATTGTTTCTGTGATTTGAGATAACCCTCTTCACGCAAGCATTGCAAAAAGGCTTGAACCTTGGCCGAACGGTGCAAATCAACATGTGTAACGACTGAAAAATTGACATCCCATAGACGATTAGAAGGCATGACTTCCTCCAGTTCTGGCCGAACTCGCGCTTCAAAGACGGGCAGAAAGCCGATACCGAGGCCGGAGAATATGGCAGAGAATTTGGTGTTCATATCGGCGCTTCGGAAAATCATATTCTCATCGGGCACATATTTTTTCAGCCATTTGAACAACCCGAATTGCTCTTCGTCGCGGTCTCTGCTGATAAACCGGTGATCGCCAAAATCCCTTACCGATTCTGGCTTGCCGAATTTTTGGATATAGTCGCTGTGGGCATATAGGGCCGAACTGACCGTTACGAATGGCAGCGCGATATTATCCGGCGCGAATTGAGATGGTCCGGTGCGGATGGCGATATGGGCATCGCCATATTCCAGCCGCGCGACATTCGGCCCAACCAGATAGCGCACAACAACCCCGGGATGCAGTGCTTGAAAACGCTGAATCGCGGGCATCAATGTGTTGGTCAGCATATCGGTGGATGTGATGATCAAGTCACCGGACAGCTCAGCCGCAAGCCCCTTGGAACGGCCTAAAAGCTGTTGAAACTGGTCGTCCGTCAGCCGCGCCACGTTCAACAGATCATCGCCAACTTCGGTTGGCGCATAGCCTTTTTTGTGACGATGGAAGATTTTGGCACCCAGTTCTTCTTCAAGGGAATCGATACGGCGGATCACGGTGGCGCGATGCACGCCCATTTCTTCAGCCGCAGCACTAACAGTTCCTAGCTTTGCCACCTGATAAGCCGTTCGAATTTCGGTCCATCTGTCCATAGAGAAAGGCTAAACTCCATTGTTAAACGCGCTAAAGTTGATGCTGCATAAACGCACATCATGTGCATAATTAACGATATATACAGCATA
Source organism: uncultured Sphingomonadaceae bacterium (assembly GCA_947493955.1). Classification (GTDB taxonomy): domain Bacteria; phylum Pseudomonadota; class Alphaproteobacteria; order Sphingomonadales; family Sphingomonadaceae; genus Parasphingorhabdus. Next base: position 224,036 of record CANLSQ010000002.1, on the reverse strand, counting down.
TATACAATATGACAGTTACGGCCAGTAATCAACTTGAGAGCTGGAACTTTGATGAAAATATTGGCTTTTGCGGCTAGCAATAGCAGCCAATCCATAAATAGGCAGCTGGTCGATCACGCTGCTTCTGTGCTCTGCAATGAAATAGCGTCTGACGCGAAAGTTGAGATACTCGATCTCAACGATTTTGAAATGCCAATCTATAGCATTGATCGGGAAATGGCTGACGGTATTCCCGATGTTGCGCAACTGTTCTTCGATAAAATCGCTGCCGCCGATGCCCTGCTAATTTCCTATGCTGAACATAATGGCTTCTATACGGCGGCCTTTAAAAACCTGTTCGATTGGACCTCGCGGATCGAGATGAAAGTCTTTCAGGGCAAACCGATGATCATCATGTCGGCCTCGATCGGGAAGAATGGCGGCGCCAATGTGCTGAAAACCGCCGTGGATTCCGCACCGCATTTCGGTGCCGATGTACGGGCCAGCTTTGCGGTCGGTCCATTTGCTGACAAATTTGACGGCACGATTCAAAGGTTAAGCGACCCTGACCTGGCGTTCGCATTGCGGCAGTCTTTGGTCAGCTTAATATCATCCACACTGCAGATAGAAAGCTAATTTTATGTCCCAAACCACCGTGACACTGTTACTTCGCGTATCGGCCATCCTCTGGATAATATGGGGGTTCGTTCATGCCTTCGCTGGCATTATGACCATAGCCCTGGACACGCCAGCCGCCGTATCCGGCATCGCCGACGCGGTCGATCCGGCATCATTGCAAATGATCTATCCAGACGCTGTCGGAGCGATCATAAACCAACATGGTTTTAACCTGCTTTGGATCGGTGTCACAACTTTTGTAGGCGGTATTTATATTTGGCGCGCCAGCGTAACAGCGATATTTGTGACAGCCTTAATCGGCTGGACCACGGATGTCGGCTATTTCATTTTCATGGATCTGGGTGGCTACGTCAATTTCGTCCCAGGAACGATTATGACCATCATATCAACTCTAGCGGTTGTTCTGAGCTTTTTTGCTTATTTCCGCGCCATGAAAAAGTTAGATTAGCATATTGGGCGGTGCCCCGGGCATCCAAAGTCAATGTCCGCTTTCGGGATATAGCAGCCACAACGCTAATGTCTGTTATGGGCGCAAAAGCTGACATTGGAATGATCCGTGCAAGGGCTCTTTGGTGTTCTTTTTCATCCTTATCATTTCAATTGGCGAAACCCCGCCTTGAACAGCAGCGCTTTCGCAAGTCTTGCAGCGGTTAGAGCGCAATCGCCATGTCCCTTGTTCCTAAACGGTTGAAAGCGTATGCTGATTTTACATAAGGCCATAAAGTGGCTTAACGGGGTACAAGCTGGTGGCATCACATACTGTTTTCCTGAGTTACTCTCGGAAAGATCAAAAAGACGCTCTTTTGATTGTCGAGGCTCTGGAGCAAGCGGGATTTTCCGTTTGGTGGGACGGCTTGCTTGAAGGCGGTGAGCGATTTGCCAATACCACGGAGGCAGAACTGGCAGGCGCTCAGGCGGTCGTGGTCTTGTGGTCAAAGACATCGATCACATCCCACTGGGTTCATGATGAAGCCACGCGCGGGCGCGATAGCGGAAGACTCGTTCCGATCTCTCTGGATGGCAGCGATCCGCCACTGGGCTTTGGGCAGTTTCAGTGCATTGATCTGTCCCGTTCCAAGTCCAAGCCCGACAGCCCCGGAATGCAAAAAATCCTGAAGGCGGTTGCCGCTCTTCATGACGGCGAAGATCAGCCAGATGCGCCGCTCATATCGGCACCCCCACGGATAGGGCGGAGAAATGTAGTGTTGGGCGGCGGTGCGGTTGCATTGCTGGCTGGAGGTTTGTCAGTTTGGCAGAGCGGCATTTTGAGCTCCGGTGATGCAGCCACACCCAGTAGCATTGCAGTATTGCCGTTCGCCAATCTGAGCGGTGATCCTGAACAAAGCTATTTTTCGGATGGTCTAACCTCTGAAATTCGCGCCCAATTGTCCCGCAATCCGTTGCTGCAAATTGTCGGTCAGACATCATCCAATAATTTTCGCGATCATCAAGTCGATGCAAAAACCATCGCGCAGCAACTGGGCGTGTCCTTTTTGCTTGATGGCAATGTGCAAAAGGCGGCAGGCCAATTCAAAATAGCGACCGACCTGATTGATGGACGCACCGGCTTGAGCCAATGGACTGAAACCGTCGAGCGGCCAATTGCCGACATTTTCAAGGTCCAGTCAGAAATAGCCGCCGCCGTCGCGGCTGCTCTTTCGGTCGCGCTAGGCAGTGATGCCGATGCCGATCAAGCGAGGCAAACGGGCGGTACAGAAAATATCGCGGCCTTTGATGCCTTCCTTAGAGGTCAGGATCTGTTCGAGCTTCATATAGATGAAACGAGCGAACGCGCGGCTCTGGCAAAATTTGATGAGGCGATTGGCATCGATCCGGAATATGCCGCGCCGCGTGCTGCACGGGCCAGAGTATTAGCTGTCATCGCCAATCAATATGCAAACAGCATCGAGCGTGTGAAGCTATATGACGAGGCGGTGGCCGAGGCGACACGCGCCACCGAAATCGCGCCTGAATTTGCTGCGGGATATAATGCCCTGGGATATGGCCTGTTCTATGGGCGTCTGGATGTGAAAGGGGCGCGTACGCCATATGAAAAGGCCTATTCCCTGGCCAAAAGCGACGTTGATGTATTTAGCCGATATGCCATCTATTGCGCGCGGACCGGTCGATTTGAGGAAGCGTATCGCGTCATCGAACAGACCTCAAAACTTGACCCGCTCAACGCCACCATATTTCGGTCAATGGGCGGTATAAAATATGCAGGAAAGCGATATGATGAGGCCATTCAGTCGGCCAGACGTGCATTGGAAATCAATCCCCAGAGAAACAGCGTGCACGGCGATATCGGGGATTCCTATCTCATGCTTGGTGAACTGGACAAAGCACGAGAAGAATATGAGCTGGAGCCCAATAGCCTGATCGCGTTTACCGGCAAAGCGATACTGGATCACCGGGAAGGAAACCAGGCTGGAGCCAAATTGAATTTTGACAATCTGATTGCCGCCCATGGTGACAACGGACTGTATCAGCAAGCCGAAGTTCTCGCGCAATGGGGCAAGGTTGACGAAGCGTTTCACACATTGGCCGAGGCCAAAAAACTTGGTGACTCAGGCTTGATCTATCTGCTGAACGATCCCTTTCTCGACCCGCTGCGGGATGATCCCAGATTAAATGACTTGCTATTACAGCTTGGGTTTATATGATTTCTGCACAAATTATCGGGGGGGATGAAAAATGCGTAAAATTTTAGCAATCGGAACAATTACAGCTCTATCATTGAGCCTTGCGGCCTGCGGCACATCGGCAGACGATGCGACAGTCGAAGAGGGCGTTGCAGATGATGCCATGGCGGCTGACGAGGGAAGCGCAGAGGCTTCTGATGATCAAGGAGGGTCCAACGACCAGGGACCGAATGACCAGGGTTCCAACGATCAGGGTTCCAACGATCAGGGTTCCAACGATCAGGGATCAAATGATCAGGGTTCTAACGACCAGTAAAGTAAAATAAAATTGGATTCAAAAGGGCTCGTCAATCGGGCCCTTTTTTATGGCCTAGCGGTGCGTCACGACATTCCGTTCCAATTGGCTAATGCGTCGTTTTGCTGTGTTTATCCAGTTGGTATATTGAGCCAGATCAACAAATAAAGAGGGGTTCTGCTTGCCGTTCTCAATGTCGCCGCACCCGATACCCCAGACGATTATGCCCACTTGAACTTTCTTCCGGCCGTGCCATCGTATCACCGGACCGCCGCTGTCGTTGGTGCAACTGAAGGCAGTCTTGCGTCTCGCCGGTGTCCTTGGAGTTTCTGCGCATAGTTTTTTGACCACTACATTACGATAGCCCTGGCGTCGCCGACACTCTGATGATCCCAATATGGCGAGTTCAGCAATTCTGAGCTTTGCCTCATTGGCCTGCCGACTGCCATCTTCCGCCACCAGCCGGTCATTGCCCCTTACACCTCTTTTGATGACACCAGTATATCCCCAGCCCAGTATCTGTACCCGATCACCCGCGCCAGTTGAGCGGAATCCACGGACGTCACCCGTCAGCAAAATGGGTGTTTGCGGTACTCTTCTCGATTTGGGCGTGATCCGCACAAGCGCAATGTCATCTTTGGGATTGCCGGGTCTATATCCCGCATGGACGACGACCGACACGATCCTGTATTTTTCTCCGCCGCGTTCCAGATTCTGAGTTCCTACCAGCACTTCACGCACTTTTAGAACCTTTTTGCCCGCTGTCGGTCCCTTTGCTACGCAATGGGCTGCGGTCAGGACAATATTCTGAGCGATCAACGTACCGCCGCAGCGATGATAGCGCTGAAACGGCTTTTGCTTCCAAAGAAGCTTGCCCCGCGACCCTAATTGTTTGTCGGCCGCGATCTGGGATGCAGTGTAGGTCTGGTTGGAGTAAATCTGAACTTGCCATGGCGCAAACCCATCACCCGCAATTTCTCCGCCGCCCACTGCCTCCGTAGGTGGCCGATAACCGAAATATCTGCTGCGGGTTATGCTCCAGCCCGATTCCGTATCCAAACTGATCACTTTCGGAAGCGTCGGATCATAGACGCCTGTGATGGCTTCGCATAACAACTTCTCCAACAGGCTTGAGCAGGCATTGGGATCAATTGTCCCTGTCCCAGCTGACGCAAAGAGCGCGGGGTTTAGTGGATCGTTCGAGGATATCGTCAGAAAGTCATGGCGGCCCGGGGCCTCGAAGCGGAAACCCTTTTCCCCATAGTCCACATAGAATCTTTGAGCGGGATTGATCGGATTATCGCTAGCGGTCTCGAAAACCCATTGGAGTTCATTGTCGGGTTTGATCATCAGCACATAGACAAATTGTGGCTTTTCGTTACCGCCAAGAACTTCCACCTCCATTGAAAGAGGAATTTCGGTCAGCAGCCTTACGAAGCGTTCCGGTTCAGGGTTTTCGCTCGTCGGTTTATAACGAATGTCTAAAGAGGCCCCGCTCCGGAATGCCGGGCGATTCTCTATCTTTGCCAAGGCTTTACGCCTCTTGATTTTCCGCACTTCGGCGTCGAGATCTGTGGCGAAACTTCCATCATCCAGCCGGCCGACAAAAAGGGGCGTGCGGGTATTCAGCCCGTCGGTTGAGGGGCCCTGATCCCATTGCCGATAGGTCTCGCTCGCAGCGTAAAAATCCATGTCGATAAGATAGAAATTGTCTGGCGATTCAGGATCTGCGCTCACCTCATATTCGCTCGGCCAGCCAACCCGGACATGCGGGTTTTTCCGCAATATCCTCTCGATCTCCGGAGCGTTTTCACCCAGTTCTTCACGCAACCCAATGGTGATCTTTCCCGCAGTAAGGTTCGGGTTGTCTTTCGCGATTATGATCGCCGAGGCAGGTGATACCCAGGACATGGCGAGCAGGGCGCAAAGGCCCGCCAGAAACCAGATTTTCAACCGGCTGCCTGTTTGCATTCCCATATCACGCCCCCTGGTCACCATAATGGATGTTGCGCGACCCTATCCTGCTTGATGGGTATCACATATTGCAACAGGTTGTAAAATAATAAGAAATTGGAGCAAAGCCTTGAGTCCTGTCGGCTCCGGGCGGTGCTGGCTATCCGTTCAGACAGGGACCGTGATATTCTTCCCGCCGAATACGGCCTGCCAGTTTTCAATTTCTGACGTGACCACTTCGTCGGCAGCATGAACCAGCGCGGTGACGCGGCCGTAGTCGAGCGCGCTGTCGGGAGCCTCCAGAAGCAAGCTGGCGCGACTATATATGGCATCCAGCATCTCCGCCGTGACCTCGGAAATCGAGGCAAATCTTTCAAAATCGCCAAAATATCTTATGCCGGCCACGGCAGCACCAAAAGTGGGAAAGAATACGCCCAGGACGGTGAAAGTCTTGGAAAGCTTTAGCACGATCCCACTGTCGATCAGGTTCATCGCTGATGCGCCCTTCAACACCAGATAGATCGCCACTGAAAGCACCGCCAGACCGAACAGGAATTCGGACAACCGGTCGAGATTATGGTGCACGGCCTTGAGGCGTTTTGATTTGTCAGAATGATAATCGCGCTGCTGAACCACATGACATTCCAGAAGGGCGGATAGCGTTGATCGCAAATAGGGGGCAGTGATCTTGGCCCGGGGAAGCCCGATGGTGCGGAGCGATTGGCGGACATACCATTCAGGCCAGGATGTTTCTGTGCCCCGAAGCCATTGCCCCGGTGCCCGCGCCGCGCCGAGTATCAGCAGGAGCGGGCTGTGCCGAAAATATTCCGCCACCCGGCGGGTTTCAAACCAGCGCCCATGCCAGCGATATTTCTGCCCGCGAAAAGTAATGATCACAATCCCCAGCAACAGCAGGAACTCGAACAATGCAAATATCCATTTCTGTTCTGGCGAAACCAGTGGAAGATAGAGAATGCCGCCGACAATTGCGAAGGCTGACAATATGAAATTGACGATCATACCGCCGCGATAGTGATCCGACAGACGCGACGAGATCCCATCGGCCCAGGCAAAATTCTGCATCGCCATATTGTCTATTTTTTCCGGCAGTTCCGGATCTGAAAAGGGAAGGCTTTTCGTCACGTTCAGCAACTGTGCGCCGCTCCCGCTCGCCACCTCATCCGGTTTCTCATAGCGCTGGACCAGTTTTCGGAACGGGTTGCCGCCGCCATCGAACATCGCCTCCACGCGCCGGAAGGCATGGGTCAGCCGGGCGCTTTTATCGTGCCACTTTTCATCCAGAAAAGCCGACAGGCCAGCTTCCGGAATATCCTCAGGGCATACGATATTCCGCACGATTTGCACCAGTGTCTCGCTGCGATCCTGCACGTCGCTGTGCTGGGATTGGACCGCAAGAGACTCCGAGCTGTACAAGATTGTCCAGTCTTCCGGACTTTGCGGATCCACCCAGATCACCGGTGAGCCGAGGTCCAGCGCCTTGGCCACGGTATAGCCCGTCCCGCCGACATTGGCGGTGCTTTTTCCGTCCCACACGGCGATGATAAGATCGGACTGCTCGATGAGTATCTGTCCGGCAAGAGCGGCGCGACGAGCGCTCTCCTGTTCAAAATCCTGTGCCTTGGCAAAATCATCCGGGGCATCCAGTTTTGCCAGAAACAGAGCGCTTATCTTTTCATCCTGGTCCGCAAGCTCGAATATATGCGCCTGTTCGGATATTGCCCTGATCTCGGCAGCACGCCGATTGGTGGCCGTATCCTCTGCCGGGCCGCCGGTCAGCAAAGCACGCGCATCGCTGGCATTTTCAGGCAGTGCATTGATCGCCAGATTCAGGTTTCTGCCGAATGGCAGCGGATTGATGACCTCCCAGTCCCGTTTGATGGCGAGATGCGCGGCAACCTGATCAGTTCCGTCAACCAACAGCGTATGAAGCCTTATCGGTGCCGGCGATTCAGGGGCCAACAGCAGAGGCGCAGTTTTGCTTGCCTCTGTAATCACATCCATAATATCGGCCATCACGGCCTCGACCTGTGCGCGATTGGCAGCATAGCCATGATGGGCCTGACGATGACCAGTGACGCCGACACTCACGCGAACCTGTGGAGGGTCTGGTGGCGCAACATCGCTCATGATCCGGTATCACCCGATCGTATCTGGTGACCGTTTACTCTTCCTGAGGAGACCATATGCGTTCCATCGTGAGGTAGGTAAATGACGCGCTCCAGGCGATCAGGAGCAGACCGGTCAAGGCCTCAATTCCCGCGACAAGCCGCATCGCACCTTCCGGTGTGATATCTCCGATGCCGAGCGTCGTATATGATGCTATCGAAAAATAAAGATAGTCTGCCGCTGTAGAATTATGTGCACCGTTCAGGCTTCCCAGTCCGGTTACGGCCATTATCCAAAAGGCAATCGCGAACAAGACGATTTCGATCAGATGGGTCACGAAGATCACCGTCATGACGGTCAAGATGGGATAGCGAATATTGTCCTGCAATTGTGGAATTGTTCGTGACGCTTTGCGTAAAACCTTAAAGTGCAGATAAAGGCACATCGCGATCAACAGGGCCGAGACGACCAGAGGAACAAAGAGCTCGTTCATGATAACGGCATTGATTCATATGGTGTTTTTGTCAAGCGCGCTGAAAGCGCGGCGATTTGAACTGAGTATCTTTGGAAAGCACGTGGCTACTGATCATGATGTGGATACTATAGGCATCTAATGTCCGCTTTCGGGATGAAGCGGACTAGTGAAAGGACCCACTACCCGTGGCCCGATCACCCCTTACTCTTCATCATTTGGATAAGTTGCTGACCAGTTCTGCAGCCAGCGCGGTTCGGCCTGCATGACGACATCTTCCTTGATGGCGTAAATCCGGGGATAGAAGCCTGTACTGTCCAGTTCTCCATTTTTGATCCTGACCAGTTGATCGCGGAGGATTTCGATATCTGCACGAGACTTTACGGGTAACTGGCCATCGTCTCCCGCATGGGCACCGCGCAAGGCGATATCGGGATTGTCGGCTGTGGCCCGGATGATTTTCCGCGCGGATTGCAGATAATCTCCCATGCTGGCGCCGGGATAATAAGCGGAAATATTACCGGCTGACATAAAATCACCGGTAAACATCATGTTATTTGCGTTATCCAACAGGGATATCGAATTGTCGGTATGGCCAGGTGTATATATCAGGGTCAGCTTGCGGTCTCCAAGATCGATTTCCGATCCTGGTTGGACCCATTCGTCAATTTTCCAAGCGGTTGGTTCCAGCCCTTCCGCAACGCCCAAATGTTCGCCCCAGCTGGGTTTGAACATGTCTCCTGTTGCACGTTCCCGCAAATGGGGGAGGTCGACAAGCGCGATGCGTTCGTAACTGCCTTGTCCGGTATGGTCATAGTGCAGATGTGAAGGAATGAAGGTTACCGGCAAGTCAGTGAGTTGCTCCACTATCGGCCGGATGTCATAAAAACCCACGCCTGCATCCAGCAACAACGCACGGTTCGTTCCGGCGATGAGATAGTTGACGTTCTTTGGCCAGGAATAGGGTTCGGCAACAGCAAAAGTGCGTTCATCCAGTTGCACGACATAAAAATAGGCATCCTGTCCAACGGGTTTGCCATTGGCCGGAAGATTGGCTTCTTCAGATGGCAATATCCGCTCACCCGATGTAGCGAGTGGAACCAGAATTCGGTGGCGTTGCCAGATGCCGACAACAAGCAGCAATATGACAATAACTAACGCGATTCCGATTTTCTTTGCCATCGCAGTCTCCTTGGAGCTGTGGATCACTTATTCCGATCGCGAGGTCAATGTCTGCTTTCAGGATCAACCCGCCTTTGGCCAGCCCTCACAACCGCCGCCCGGTCCAAACAACCCGGCCGATGATATTCACCTCTTGTGGTTCCACATCATCCCAGTCAGGATAGCGATCATTGTCGCTACGGATCGACAATTTTCCGGAGGGGCGCAGGGCAAGCCGCTTTACCAGCAATACGTCATCCATGCGCAGGACATAGATTCCGTCTCGTAACGGTCGTTCAGCGGCGCTGTGATCGACCATGATATCGTCGCCGTCGCACAAAGTCGGGTCCATGGAATCGCCGTCCACCGAGATAAGCGATAATTTGTCCGGGGCGCTGCCGAGCTGTTTCAGCCATTTTGCACCAAAGGCCATGCTATCTTGCGGCGCTTCATCATCCGCCAGCGATCCGGGACCGGCAGATGCGCCCAGTTGGAGTTGTCGGATTCGCACCATATTAGCCGTGTCATTTTTCAGCGGACTGAAGTTGTTTTTGGAAGCAGCAGCGGTTGCGCCCAGATATTGCTCGTCGACGGCATAAAACTCCGCCAGTTTCCGGCGATCATCCTCGTCCAGTTTGCGCGGCGTACCGCGCTTTATATATTGCTGGATGTAGGCCGGGTTCTTACCCAGCATCCGTGACAACGACGAAAAATCATCGCCATTTTGCCGGATCAACTGCTCCAGGTTAGTGCGCGGATCGCCACTGGATATGGGTTTTGCTTGAGCCATCACCGGGACTTATCCGTTTTGGCCGAAAATGGCAATAGGAAATATCCTAGACATGTAGGAAATTACATTTCAAATAGGAATTTCCCTATCCTTGATCGAGTCGGCGGCGCTGATGAGCAGGATAGGACGGCCAGTTCCAACCGGAGAGAAGCAATGCATTTGTTACGCGAAATCGAAAAATTCATGCGGGAAACCGACATGCCTTGGACCAAATTCGGCCGGCTGTCAGTTCGTGATCCCCGCTTTGTGGAGGACTTGCGCAATGGTCGTCAACCCGGCGAAAAAATTTCGCGGCGTGCGGAACATTTCATGAACAATTGGAGAAATGACCATGCTGCATGAGTCAAATGGATCGAGGAAATTGCTTATCAAACAACGTAGCGATATCGGGGCGCTGCTGGTTGACCAGATTCAATCCCGGATCGGTTCCGACTACAGGGTGAAGATCATACGAGAACGCCCGTGGGCCAGCATTACCTTTTCCGGAACACGGCACAATATCAGTATCACCGGCTCTGTTTCCAATGATATCGAATTTCTCTCCTCATTTGCCACCCAGCTCCAGGAACATAACTTTCACTTACCCGGCCATTTTGTCGCCGATTTGGTGGCGAATATTCCCTATATGCCGCCCCCGGATCATCTTGCACTCGAAATACTGACGATCAAAGACCATGTCGCAAGCTATGACCGGTCGGTCTAGCGCCAGACAGCTTAAGACGGCTTAGCGCTGCGCAGTCATCTTCTCCAGCGTACCCAAAGCCGCTTTCAACGCAGCGTCCATATCCGCTTGACGGACGGCCGCCATGTCTTGCGGTGATTTCTCTACCTCTGAGAGCGGTGGTGATGCCATTACGGGCGCTTCACTGATCGGGCCGGCAGCCGGCTGAGTCTCAACTGTCGGTTGTGTTGACGTCATTTGAGATGACGTCATGACGGTTTCAGCTGGAGCGGGGGTCGCCGCAAAAGTTCCGGCCTCCAACTGCTTGAGACGGCGTAGCCCGGCCTCAAGGCGATCAGTCAACTCGGCAATATTCAAATCCGACAAATCTTCTGCCGGAGGCTGCGCAGCTTCTACTGGGGCCGCCACGGGCTGCTCCACCGCAGTTTCTTCTGTAACTGCTTGCGGGGTTTCGGCCACGGTTTCGGTCGGGTTGAATGGAATGTCAGCCAGTACCGGCTCTGCTGGTTCTGCTTCTTCAAAAGGTTGGATCGCTTCTGGCAGGGGCGATGGTGCCTCGGCTTCGGCAAATATCGGAGGGCGTTCTGGCGCATCGGCCTCGCTATCGACTTTCCGCAATTGCGGCAAATCGGCAAGGTCCATCACTCTGGCCTTGTTCTTCTTCGGCTTTTTCAGAAACTTGGTCAGCGATTTTGCGTCGAATTTCGGCAGGCTGAACCGGCCCTTCTTGGCACTCGCCTCTTCTTCCAGGTCCAGTTCAATCGGACTGGCGGCATTAATTTGTTCTCGAAGTGCAACGCCCATGTCAGAGCTCCCTTTGCGATTTAGAAAGAAATATATGGCTGATGCGGAGACCAGACCTGCCATGACGGCGATCAGCCCGCGTGCGGTATTGCCCAGCGGCGGTGCTGCTGCCGGAAGGATTTCGGAAAGTCCGGTCGCACCGATAGCGCTTTCCAGATAGACGTGCGGCAGCGTGACAACGACCAGCGCGGCACCAACGCCTGCTGCAATCGCCATTACCGGCTCTTTGAGCCTTGCCAGTTTCTGATCCGTGTCTTCCACCCTGTTCTCCGCCATCTCAGGCCGCCCGCTCATAGGATTTATGCGCGATCAACCTTTGGTAAACAGGTTTGTAACGCAAAATGTTTGACGACCAGTTACGATCTGCCTCAACAAATTTTCGTGCTGTCTCAATGGTTTGTGGCCAGAGGGCACGATTTTTCAGCAATTTGTCCAGTTTTCGGGCGATTTTTTCCGGTGAACCGGCCGGAAACAGGGTCCCGGTGACGCCATCCTCAATCAACTCGCGATGGCCGCCAATGTCCGATGCTGCAACCATCCGTCCCTGTGCCATGGCTTCCAAGGGTTTGAGCGGTGTTACCAGTTCGGTCAGCCGCATCGATTTGCGCGGATAGACCATGACATCCATCAGGCCGTAATAACGCTCCACCTCTTCATGCGGCACCCGACCGGTAAAGGTGATTGCTCCGCTTGCGGATGAAGCGTCTACCTGCTCTTTGAGCGCTTGTTCCATGGGACCACCACCGACCAGCAACAAGTGTGCATCTGAAGACAGTTTTTTGAGTGACGGCATGGCGGCAACAAGATCATCCAGCCCCTCATAATCATAAAAGCTGCCAATAAAGCCCAGCACGGATTTGCCCTTCAGCCCCAATTTGCTGCGCAATTCTTCGTCCGGAGTGCGCGGTTTGCCGAACAGGGCCATATCCACGCCATTAGGCGAAACGGTTATTTTCTCATTGGCAACACCGCGCGCGACCAGATCTGATTTCAGTCCCTCACAAATCACCGCCACGGCATCGGCACCATTTACGACATGGTTTTCAAGCTGCCGCGTCAGCCAATAGCGCGGACTAGCCTCACGGCCCGTCCCGTTACCGACCGCGGCATCTTCCCAGAATGCTCTGATCTCATAGAGCAACGGTAGCCCCGTCTTTTGGGCCACCCGCAAAGCGGCCAATCCATTTAGCGCCGGACTGTGGGCATGCAGGACATCCGGCCGCCACTCCTGAACCACCTGAGAAATCCGGTCGGAAAAGACCGATATCTCGCGCCACTCACGCACCGGAGATGGACCTTGCACATCCGTCAGAGTGCGAAAGAAATCCAGCCCGTCGGCTTGTTCTAGAGGTGTTTTCGCCTCAAACCCGTGCTGGTCCTGGCGCACGCCGGTCACGCCGGCGACTTGCAGGCCGCTCGCAATCTGGGCCTTCATGATCGCCCGGGTGCGAAAGCAATATCCGCTGTGCAGGGGCAGGCTATGGTCCAATATGTGCAAGATGCGTGTCATCGCACAAGTCCTTGCCTGAAAAGGATTAACGTCCCGTCAACCCAAAGCCTGTATCGCGTGCAGATGTAGATATGAATCTGATGCGTTAGTTGAGGCCGCCAAACTCCATATGATCGATAATTTTTCCATCGCTCTGACGCACGGGTTGCTGTTGATTGCAGTATGGCGGCTGATTCACCGCCCGGACCTCGACCATGAGGACCCGCCTGAACCCGACGCAGAGCCCGAGGGCTTTCACGCCGCCAGAAACCAGTCGCAAAGCCCATCCGATGCGTGATCTGGTCTTTGTCGCCTATCTGCTCGCCCTGCTCTTTCTGGCGTTCAAGCGGCCGTTCATCTTCACTTTGGTCTATGCCTATATCGACATTGTCGCACCCCAGCGACTGAGCTATTTTCTGCTCAATTCCGTGCCGCTTTCGCTGATCGTGTTCGGCATGGCGTTTCTCGGGTTCATGGTGGCTGATGACAAGAAAGACGTCCGCTTTTCGGTGCGGCAGGGCGCGATGGTCATTCTGCTTATCTATTGCGGTTACACCAGTTTTCAGGGCGCTTTGCCGGAAGATGCGATGGAAAAATGGGACTGGGTCTGGAAGGCCCTGGTTTTTGCCATTTTCCTGCCGCTTACGCTCAGAACCAAGCTGCGTATCGAGGCGCTGACCCTGTTCATGGTGCTCTGTGCCGCGACACTCATCATCACCGGCGGTATCAAGACACTGGGTTCGGGCGGCGGTTATGGTGCACTGGTGCTGCTGATTGACGACAATGCCGGGCTTTACGAAGGCTCGATCATCTCGATGGTGGCGATTGCCATCATTCCGCTGATGCTCTGGCTTTCCAGACATGGCACGATCTTTCCTCCTGACTGGCGGGTCAAATATTTCACTATGGCGCTGGTCTTTGCGGCGCTGCTGATCCCCGTGGGCACACAGGCGCGCACCGGGCTGGTGTGTATTGCCGTGCTGGCGGTGTTGCAGCTGCGCTTCGTCAAATACCGGTTCCTCTACGCCGGGCTGGCGGTGACCGTCGGTTTGATGGCGATCCCTTTCCTGCCGCAAAGCTTTTCGGAGCGCATGGGCACGATCCAGAATTATAAGGCCGATGAGTCCGCCTCGACCCGCATCGCTGTGTGGGAGTGGACAATTGAATATGCCAATGCCAATCCGATGGGCGGCGGGTTCAACGTCTACCGGCTTAACAAGCTGCGTTACGAACTGGCGCCCGACAAAAAAGCCGACGAGCCGGAACAGGAGTATGACTACGAGCTGGAGGATCAGGGCCCGATTGAAGTGGTCGATGAAGCCCGCGCCTTCCACAGCAGCTATTTCGAAATGCTCGGCGAACAGGGCTATTCCGGTCTGGCCCTGTGGCTGTTCATTCACATAGGCGGAATCTGGCGCATGGAGGTGCTACGAAGGCGCTATCGCAAGACGACCAAGGAAAGCGAGATGTGGGTCGCCCCGCTCGCTATCGCGCTGGAAAATGCGCATATCATCTACATGGTCGGCTCACTTTTCGTGGGCGTCGCGTTTCAGCCGTTCGTCTATATGCTGGTTGCCCTGCAAATCGGTCTAGATACTTACCTTACTCGCCGCTCGCAGGAAGCGAAATGGAACCCGATTGCGAAGCGTGTTCCGGCCGGCAACTGGTCGCAAGCTGCCTCCTGATCTCTGGCCGATCATATCCACCACCACAAAGCAGATGACAGGCGCGCCCCGTCCGCTACGATCATCATATGACATTACCCGCCGCTCCCCTTTCTGTCTCCGCCAGTGCCGAGCGCTGGCCGGTCAACGGGTCTTTCGTCATAAGCCGCGGGGCCAAGACCCATGTTGATGTCGTCATCTGTACGGTCAGCGACGGGACGCATCAGGGTGTCGGCGAGGCTACCCCGATCTATTATGAGGGCGAAACCGCAGAAAACTGCGTCGCTGCCATAGAAGACTTCGCCAGCGCCTATCCCCAGTTTGACCGGCTCACCCTGCTTGAACACATGCCAAGAGGTGCGGCCCGTAATGCGCTGGACTGTGCGCTTTGGGATCTGGAATGTCGGGAACTTGACCAGCCGCTGTGGCTTCATGCCTCTCTGCCGGAACCCGGGCCGTTGACCACCGCCTTCACCATCTCGCTGGGTGATCCGGCACAGATGGAGGTCGATGCCCGCGCGGCCGCCGATACCCATAACCTGCTCAAGCTCAAGCTATCTGGCAGCGACGACCACGCCCGTGTTGCCGCCGTTCATCGCGGTGCGCCAGATGCCCGCCTGATCGTGGATGCTAATGAAAGCTGGAACGATCTTGATATCGGCGCGGAGGCCGCAGCCTTGGCCCAATGGGGCGTCGAGTTGATCGAACAGCCGGTCAGTGCCGGACGCGACGACCTGCTCGCCGGTCTTCGCTCGCCGATACCGCTCTGCGCCGATGAAAGCTGCCACACCAGCGCCGACATTCCAGCGCTTGCGCCCTACTATCAAGCCGTAAATATCAAGCTCGACAAGGCCGGCGGCTTGACCGAGGCGATACGCATCGCCGATGCCGCAGAGCAGGCGGGGCTGAAACTAATGGTCGGCTGCATGCTCTCAACCTCGCTCGCCATTCGTCCGGCCTTTGCGCTGGCGCAGCGGGCTGACTGGGTGGATCTCGACGGACCGCTGCTGCTTGCGCAGGACCGAGCCGACGCCATGCATTTTGCGGGCGGAGAGGTGATGTTGGGGCCCTGAACCGGGCTAAAGAGGCGACCGGATGTTGGCCGATGGAGCGAGGAAGCGCATCATGGTCGGGACCGTTATATCGCCGCATCACGACCAAAGATCGCGGCCCGGTTTTTATGCCGCCCCCAACTGATTAACCCCACTGCGATCATCATCTGTACAACCCCATAAAATAGTAACGAGAACAGCACCATATCGCCAACCGGATCAGGTTCGCCCACTACCGCCGGGAACAGCGATGCCTTGAGCATGATCCCCAGATTAATATTGCGGACAACCACTTCCATATCAATCGCCGTGGAATCGATGGAGGATAAGCGCAACGTTCGACAAATAAGCCAGCTTGACACTGCCAACACCAAAATCAGCAATATGATCGTGAACATATTGTCCACGCCGAACGTACTAACATCCAGCCGTCCGGACATGGAGGAGCCAAAGACGATCAATATTATTCCCAATAGAGAGCCCCGTACACACCATTTGGAGAATGTTGCTGCAGAACGCGGGAATAGACGCAAATAAACCATGCCCGCCGCCAGCGGCAGTAAAAGGTTTAACGCGATTTCCGTCATGATCTGCCCGCGCGGCATAATAAAGTCATCGGGCATATATTGAGCGATAAGAAATTCGAGGATCAGTGGTGTCGTCACCAGACAGGCTATGGTGGTCAATGCCGTGATGGTGATCGACAATGCCACATTACCCCGGGCAAAGTGCGTAAAGATATTGGAGGTCGTGCCACCCGGAATAGCGGCGATCAAGGCAATCCCGAATGCAACTCCGCCTGCAATGCCAAAAGCGTGAATAAACATAAAGGCCACGGCCGGCACTAGCAGCAGCTGTATCAATGAACCGCTTGTTACGGCTTTTGGTTCGAACAATATCTCTTTAAAATCCCGAAGCGTAAGCGTCGCGCCCATGCCCAGCATCGCAAGTACCAGCTGAAATACGGCGAACCAATATTCGTGCTCGATATAGAAAGTAGCCATTTGATCTCCAGGCTTTGTTGACGCGAGTTGTAGTCGTCAATGATCTGCTTAGCGCAAGTTCGTTTCAAATATCCAGCTATTCAAATCCATCGTCATCAGGTCAAAAAGAATATCAACCGGCAGGCCATTTCCATTTTTCACAATTTACTTGGAATGAAGAATTCATGTGATAATATTCTGTTTATGGACGATATCATGAAAAATATTGATGACAACGATCGAAATATCCTGAAAGCTTTGCAGCAGGATGCGAGCTTGTCGCTGGAAAATCTGGCGGCGCAGCTTAGCCTGTCGACCAACGCCTGCTGGCGGCGGGTCAAACGGCTGGAAGCGGACGGCATTATTGCACGGCGGGTGGCGATCGTGGAACCGGAGGCGGTTGGCCTTGGCATGACCGCCTTTGTTGCTGTGCGCACCAATGATCATAGCGACAAATGGCTGGAGAAATTTGCCGCTGCCGCATCTTCGATTGATGAGGTGGTCGAGTTTTACCGCATGGCCGGAGAGGTGGATTATCTGCTGAAACTGCTCGTGCGCGATATGGCGGACTATGACCGAGTATATAAAAAGCTGATCAAGGCGGTGCCGCTGTCCGATGTGTCCGCGAGCTTTGCCATGGAGCGGATTAAATACGAGACGGCGGTGCCTTTATAATTTGACCGCCACCACTTCCTGCCGGATCGCCCCGAAAATCGAATGGCCATCCTCGTCCAGCATCTGCACCTTAACCGTATCGCCAGCGCTCATGAATGGCGTCTTCGCTTCGCCATCGGCAATGGTTTCGATCATCCGGATTTCAGCGATGCAGCTATAGCCGAGACCGCCTTCGGACACCGGCTTGCCGGCGCCACCATCGGCATCCTGATTGGACACCGTGCCCGAACCGATAATCGTCCCCGCACATAGCGGCCGTGTTTTCGCCGCATGGGCGACGAGGTCCGCCAGACTGAAGGTCGCATCCACGCCGGCATTGGCACGGCCAAAGGGCTCGCGGTTATAGTCGACCTGTAGCGGCAGGTGGATCACCGATCCTCTCCATGCATCACCCAGTTCATCGGGTGTCACGCAGACCGGTGAGAAAGCGCTCGGCGGCTTGGACTGGAAAAAACCGAAGCCCTTGGCGAGTTCTCCGGGAATCAGGCCGCGCAAGGATACGTCGTTGCATAGCATGACCAGTTTGATGTGACCCGCGGCCGCTTCCGCACCAACGCCCATCGGAACGTCGTCGGTTATCACCGCAACCTCGCCTTCCATGTCGCAGCCCCATTTCGGATCGCCCAGCGGGATATCCTCACGGGGGCCAAGAAACGCGTCGGAGCCGCCTTGATACATGAGCGGGTCGCTGTAAAAGCTCTCCGGTACTTCGGCGCCGCGCGCTTTGCGCACCAATTCGACATGGTTGATATAGGCGCTGCCATCAGCCCATTGATAGGCCCGCGGTAACGGCGAATGGGCGTCATTTTCATGGAAGCGTTCGCATGGGACAACCTGATGCTCGACATCCCGGTAGAGGGCTTCCAGCTTCGGTGCGCAGTCTTCCCAATTGTCGAGGGCAGCTTGCAGGGTCGGGGCTATATTATTCGCTTCGCAGCAACGGGTCAGATCTTTCGAGACGACGACCAGCCGGCCGTCGCGTGTGTCATTTTTCAGCGTCGCGAGTTTCATAGAGTTCCCATCTTTTGTTGAAAACGGATAGTGCGCCGGAACGCGGCAACAATCAACATGCGCGTTTAATGTTCGTCGCGCGCTTTCTCGTGCAGCCATGCGGCATGTTGCGGTGCCTTTTTGGTGCGGCTCCATTCTTCGAGCATTTCGGGCGCGACGCGGCGCAGCTCCTTCATCTCTTTGTCGGTCCCGATATCGCAGGCAATTTCCAGCCGGTGACCATTGGGATCGAAAAAATAGATGGATTTGAAAATACCATGATGGGTGGGACCCAGCACTTCAAGCCCCTCGGCTTCGGCATTGGCCTTGGCGGCCAGCAGTTCCTCCAGCGTATCCACCTTGAACGCAATATGCTGCACCCATGTCGGTGTGTTCGGATCCTTGCCCATTTCCGGCTGCTCGGGCAGCTCGAAAAAGGCCAGGATGTTCCCGCCCCCGGCATCGAGAAAGATGTGCATGTAGGGATCATATTCACCGGTCGAAGGCACTTCGTTCTCGGCAAAGGCCAGGTCAAATTCCATGCCCATCACGCGCTGATAAAACTCTGTGGTTTCCTTCGCATCCTTGCAGCGATAGGCGACATGATGAATGCCGGAAAGATTGGGTGCAGATGTCATTCTGCGGGTTCTTCCACATTAAGCACGCCGCGCGCAACCTGATCGCGCTCGATGCTTTCAAACAGCGCCTTGAAATTGCCTTCGCCAAAGCCGTCATCGCCTTTGCGCTGAATAAACTCGAAGAAGACCGGGCCTATTTGCGGCTCGGCGAAAATCTGCAGCAGAAGCCGGGGTTGACCGCCTTCTGTGGTACCATCGAGCAATATCCCGCGACTTTGCAGCGCGCTGGCATCCTCGCCATGGCCCGGCAAGCGCTCATCGAGCATCTCATAATAGGTATTGGGCGGAGCCGTCATGAACGGAACGCCGAGTGTCTTGAGCCGGTCCCAGCAGGCGACCAAATCGTCACAGATAAGGGCGATATGCTGAATGCCTTCGCCGTTAAATTCACGCAGAAATTCCTCGATCTGACCCTTGCCGCCTTCGCCTTCTTCATTAAGCGGGATGCGGATTTTGCCATCGGGAGCGGTCAGCGCCTTGGACGTCAGGCCGGTATATTCGCCCTTGATGTCAAAGAAGCGAATCTCGCGGAAATTAAACAGCGTCTCGTAATAATCTGCCCAATAGGCCATCCGTCCGCCATAAACATTATGGGTCAGGTGGTCGATAATGTCGAACCCTGCGCCGACCGGATTGCGGTCAACACCGCGCAGATATTCAAAGTCGATATCGTAGATGGACAGCGCATCGCCCCGTTCTTCATCAGCATAGCGATCGACCAGATAGAGAATCGCGCCGCCAATGCCGCGAATGGCCGGGATATGCAGTTCCATCGGGCCGGTTTCAACTGCCACGGGTTCCGCGCCTTTTCCCAGCAGATGCGCGTAAGCTTTTCGTGCATCCTTGACCCGGAAAGCCATACCGCAAGCTGACGGACCATGTTCGCGAGCGAAATACCAGGCCGCCGATTTCGGTTCATAGTTGATGATCAGGTTGATCTGTCCCTGGCGCCACAAATGCACATCCTTGGAACGATGCTGCGCAATGCGGGTAAAGCCCATGACTTCGAAAACAGGTTCGAGCACGCCTTTTTCCGGCGCACAAAATTCCACAAATTCAAAGCCATCAAGGCCAGCCGGGTTTTCGAAAAGATCAGCCATGGATGCATTCCTTACAGAGTAGAGCAATATAGTTACAAATGAAACTATAGCGGAGCCGACCACAGATGGCAAGAGCGGCAAAGCGGTCAATCGTGACTTGATCCGACGATGTTAAATCGCCAAATGGCAGAATTCAAAGTCAAAAAAGGTACGCCTAGTGATCCAGAAGATCAAAAGCTTGATCGAATCATCCCTGTTTCAAAATGCGATCATGGCGGTGATTGTCATCAATGCGATTGTTATCGGACTGGAAACATCGGCCGGAATGATGGCATCGTTCGGCCCGGTTCTGATCGCTCTGGACCAGATCGCGATCACCATTTTTGTAGTCGAAATTCTTCTAAAGCTGCTGGTTTACCGCTTGCAGTTTTTCCGCAGCGGCTGGAATAATTTCGACTTTGTCATCGTCTCGGCCGCGCTGCTGCCACTGGGCGGAAATTTCGCAATTCTTCGCGCGCTTCGCATTGTCCGCGCTTTCCGTCTGGTCTCTGCCATGCCGAAAATGCGTCAGGTCGTGCAAGGCCTGCTTTCCGCGATACCGTCCATGGGATCGGTAATCCTGCTGCTGGGCCTGATTTTCTATGTCGCGGCGGTGATGGCGACGAAACTTTTCGGCGGCTCCTTTCCGCAATGGTTCGGTTCGGTCGGCGCATCGCTTTATTCACTGTTCCAGATCATGACGCTGGAAAGTTGGTCGATGGGCATCGTCCGCCCGATCATGGAAGTCTATCCATGGGCCTGGGCGTTTTTCGTGCCCTTTGTTCTGGTGACATCCTTTGTAGTGCTCAACCTGTTCATCGCGATCATCGTCAATGCAATGCACGAGGAAGCGGACGAAGAACAAAGTGCTCAGCGGGACATCATCCTGGAGGAGATACGCGGACTGCGTCAGGAAGTCGCGGCGATGCGAAGTGACAAGACGAATTGATCACCCCTTGCTGATGCCGGAGCCGATATCCGGCTTTTCGCGATAAAAATGGACCTGCATCTGCATTGGGCCGATCAACGTCACATGATGCAATATTTCCGGCTCGATCAATTGACGATCTCCCTCCGTCATCAGGCGGGTGTCCTGACTTTCTTCAATGACATAATTGAGGCTACCACTGAGAATCTCCAGCACCCCCCAAGCACCGGCTTTAGTGCTATGGGCTGCTTGCAGGGCTTTGGGCAGGCTTGTTTCATCAAAAACTGGCGTCGAACTATAGGGGTTGGGTGCGCTCATATCGTTCACATGACCGCAAAGCGGATGATTGCGATACCAAGGCCAAATAGAGCGAAAACTATCGGCACAACCAACATCTGCCCATAGACGGCACTAAAGCTCATCCGGCCGGTAAAAGTGTCAAATTTACCCTTGATCCATTGGCTTTTTTCGTTCCGCCCTGACCCGCTCAAACTGTTCAGAGCAAAGGCCGTCCCAAAATACATGACGGCATAGAGCATACTGATAGCGATCATGAACAAGGCGCGTCCGTCATGACCGGTACCCGCAACCAGACCAAGAAAGAATAGTGCATAGCTTGCAACCATGCTGCCCCAGATAATAGTGGGAATGCCGAAAGTACGTGCCTCCGGTTGAACCCGTACTACCTTTGTTGCCGCTTCAGACCTTGCTGGCTCGAAATGGAAGTTGTCGCTGTGGACGGCCATATTATTCTCATCAAGCAACATCATTAATCTCCTTTTTCTGAGATATTTTGGGCAAGCCATCACGGTGGATGGAAATGCCGGTCATCAGGCTGTCTGCAATTCGAGCCGCGCGTTTGGAAAAAAACTCGCAGGCGGCGGCGTTGGGCATGACCTCAGGCAATGTGTCGTCAAACAGCGCAAGCCAGTGATTGAAATGGGCGCGTTCGATATCCGGGATCGCCAGATGCTTGATCATTGGGTTCCCGTGAAACCGGCCCGATTCAATAGCGATCGACGCCCAGAAATCCTTCATGCGCGCAAGATGGGGCGGCCAGTCAGCGATCTTCTGATTGAATATTGGCCCGAGCAGCGCATCACTGCGGATCTTTTCATAGAAGCTCTCCACCAGATCCGAAATCCGCTCTTCGGTAATCCCGAGCGCCTCCGCATGGGCGGCTTTTTCTTCTCTGGCTGCAATGGTGTGCGCATGTGGCATCGTGTGACTCGTTTAAAGAGGTATATAATATGCCTCTTATACCGGCCTTGAATTTAAAAGCAATATATAATATGCATGTTTAATGAGATTGACCACACAAACCGATTACGCGCTGCGGACGTTGATGTTCCTGGCATCACAAGAAGGCAGCCAGACAATTGACGATATTGCCACCGCTTACGACATTTCAAAAAACCATTTGATGAAAGTCGTACAGCGTCTGGCCAGTGAAGGCTTCATCATCAGCCAGCGCGGGCGAGGCGGGGGATTGACCCTGGCCCGTGATCCCGCAGAGATTAACATCGGCGCGGTCGTCCGCGCGCTCGAAGAGGTCAGCCAGTTTGTCGAATGCAGCCCCGGCTCCACCAATAATTGTATCGTGACGCCGGTTTGCGGCCTTTCCCATATGCTGGCCGATGCCGTGGAGGCCTTTCTATGCCATCTTGATCAGTTCACCCTGTCTGACGCGATGGGCAAGAAGAACAGATTTGCGGATATATTCGAGGTCGCTTTGACCTGATCCTGAAGGACCTTAGCCGGCAAGTCGCTGCCCCAGTTCATGCATGGCAACAGCCGCTTTGGCTGCTTCTCCGCCTTTGTCTTTCTGCCCCTTGTCCGCTCGGGCGAGGGCCTGAGCCTCATTCTCCACCGTGATAATCCCGTTGCCGATCGCCGCTCCGTCGAGTGTCAGCGCCATGATACCGCGCGCGCTTTCATTGGAGACGATTTCAAAATGATAGGTTTCACCGCGCAGCACGACACCGAGCGCGACAAAGCCATCATATTCCCCGCTGTCAATCGCAAGGGAAATGGCGCCTGGCACTTCCAATGCGCCAGGAACGGTCAGGATTTCATGCTCATGACCGGCTGCTTCCAGAGCGGCTTTGGCGCCATCCAGCAACATGTCATTCAAATGGTCGTAAAAACGTGCTTCGACGATCAGAAATTTGGCCATTATGCTGTCTCCAGTTCTTTCGTTTCGGCTGTGGGTATCGCCCGCTGGCCGACAATGCGCAGACCATAAGCGTCCAGCCCGACCAGGTCATGGCTGGTATTGGACAGCAATTCCATATCACTGACGCCCAGCTCGGTCAGGATCTGTGCACCGACGCCATAGTCGCGCAGCTGATCCATATCCGCCGGTTTCTCGCCTTTTAGCCGTGCGACTTGACGGGAATAGAAATCGGGTATCCGCGGGCTGATGAATACGATGATACCGGAACCGGCTTCACCGATAATCTTCATGGATTCGGCCAGCGTGCCGCTATGTGCACCGGTTTTGCCAAATACGTCGCTAAAAATCGCCGTGGCATGCATGCGAACCAATGTCGGATTGTCGGGATCGACATGGCCTTTTTGCAATACGATCTGTTCCGACTCCGTTGCGGTGTTGAAAAAGGTAATCGCCTTCCACTCCCCGCCCCAGCGGCTTTCAAACGTCGCTTCGGCCCGCTTCTGCGCAAGATGATCATGGCGCAACCGGTAAGCGATCAGATCGCGGATCGTGCCGATCTTCATCCCGTGATGCTGCGCAAATTCGATGAGGTCATCAAGCCGTGCCATCTCCCCATCATCCTTCATGATCTCGCAGATCACACCGGATGGATTGAGCCCGGCGAGCCGCGACACATCGACCGCTGCCTCGGTATGGCCGGCGCGCACCAGCACACCGCCATTGCGGGCCTGCAAGGGGAAGACATGGCCCGGTGTCACAATTTCACTCTTGTCCTTGGTGCCATCAATCGCCACGGCCACCGTGCGGGCGCGGTCTGCGGCGGAAATACCGGTCGTCACACCATCACGCGCTTCAATCGAGATGGTGAAGGCCGTTTCGTGCGCGGTCCGGTTATTCTGGCTCATCATATCGAGACCCAGTTCCTCGACCCGATCCCTGGCCATCGCGAGGCAGATCAGGCCGCGGCCATATTTGGCCATGAAGTTGATCGCGTCCGGTGTCGCCATTTGCGCCGGAATGATAAGATCGCCCTCATTCTCCCGGTCTTCGTCATCGACCAGGATATACATGCGTCCGTTGCGCGCCTCGTTGATAATTTCTTCCGCCGTTGCCATCACGCTGTTGCCGCCGCTCGCGAGATATTTCTCCAGCTTGCCCAAAGTCTCGGCCGTCGGATTCCAGTCCGCCTCACCCAGCCGCCGCAGGCTGTTGGCGTGAAGGCCGGCAGCGCGGGCCAAGCCAGCGCGCGTTTCCTTGCCGGAATCGATCAATTCAATCAGTTGTTCTATCAATATCTTGCTCATGGAAGCCGCCTGTCTGTTATCTATGTCGCGTTAGTATCACACTGTAATGTGATACGTCCAGAGCTTTATCACATCAAATGTGATAGTCTGTGATGCGAGACTGGGTTCAGGGATGCCGAACCTGATTCAGCATGATAAATTTATTAGCCGTGCGGGCAGCTACAGAAACGCCCTGAGCTCTCCGACAAACTGGTCGAACTGGTCATGATGCAGCCAGTGACCGGCATTGGCAAAGCTTTTGACCGATACGTTATCGCCAAAATATTGCATCCGGCCATCCTTCTGGGGATTGCTGGCCCAGCTGTCATCGCCATAGTGCAACTGAGTCGGGCAGGTGATATTGCCCCATAGTTGCTGGATGTCGGATTGTTGCAGATCAATCGAATCCCAATGCTGTACATAAGGGTCGAATTTCCAGCTGTAACTGCCATCCTCATTGCGGATCACGGCATGCGTGGTCAGGTGCCGGGCCTGTTCGTCGGACAGGTGACCATTGGCGTCCTGCATCCGTTTGAGCGCATCCTCAAAAGTCGCATAGCGCTTCACTTGCCGTCCGGCGGCCTTGCGCTTTTCCTCGATGCTGTTGCGGACCCGTTGCAGCTGGCCGGTTTTCTCACGCTCGGCGAGCATTTCGGGACTGGGACCCAGTCCTTCAATCGCGACCAGCTTCCGCACCGTATCGGGATAGAGCCCCGTATAACGCAGGGCGATATTGCCGCCCATGCTGTGCGCGACGATCGTCACCGGGGACAGGTCAAGCTGATGGATCAGCTGCGCCAGGTCTGTCACCATCGCCATGGTTGTATAATTGCCATCGGTGCTCCACTGGCTGTCGCCGTGGCCGCGAACATCGGGCGCGATGATATGCCAGTCACTGCGCAGCGCCTGCGCCACCCAGTCCCAGTTGCGGCAATGATCCTTGCCGCCATGGAGCAAAATCAGCGGCGGCTTTTGGGCATTGCCCCAGTCGGCATAATGCAGCCGAAGCCGCTGGGAGAAATAGCTATGTGAGGCGGGGCCGACCAGATCCATATTCCATCCTGTCTGTTTGTGCAGTGAGAAACGCGAGACCATGACCGGATATTCCGGTCCAGAGTTCAAAGATGAGCGTTTCTTTAGTCTGCCGGGGAAGGTTCGACAAGCATGGCAATGGGAAAATGACAGTCCCGCCGCCAAGATTGACCGACTATTTTCGTGTATTCAACGGACTTGCAAATATCTGACGCCCAGGGAAAGTGCTGTCTTCCAGATACCCATTCTTGATCACAAACTGTCCATTGACCAACAGATGAGTGATACCGATTGAGGGCTGATGTGGCTTATCATAGGTCGCCATATCCTTAATGACTGCCGCATCAAATACAGTGATATCGGCATCCATCCCGATTTGAAGCCGGCCTTTTAGTCGGAACGCAGGAGCGGCTTTTTCGAGGAGCTGGGCCGGTTGCAATGTTATCTTTGAAAGAGCCGTCATGATCGGCAACAGTTTTTCGTCACGAGCATAGGTTCCCAGCAATTTGGCGAATGAACCTATGCCTTGCGGTGGGACTTTCTTGTCCAGACTGATGACCGGCAAACCGTCAGATGACAATATAACATCCGGCGCAAGGATGAGATGCCGTGTCCATTCTTCTTTCAAATAATGATGGATGATCGCGGCATTCGGATTGTCTCTGCGTGTTTGGTCAAAACTTTCTTGCGTAAAATACGCACCGGTGGACGCAAGTTGAACATCCTCGGGTTTGATATCGAATATCTTTTGCCAGTCACGGCCAAATACGGCGGCCCCAATGCTAGTTGACCCGGCATTATACGGCAAAACTTCGGTGGTGACATCAACGCCATTTCTTCGCGCCGCTCGAATTTTTTCCAGAAACAGCACAACATTTTTCATGGCATTGTGAGACAGGTGGCAGATATGCACCTTAGCACCTGTCGATTTGGCCATCGCCAGCACTTCATCGAGACCGGTAGGGTCTCCAGCTACTCCGCGGCGGATATGCACAAACACCGGCGATTGATATTGCGCTGCCAGATCAAAAATCGTGCGCAACTCATCTTTGTCGACAGCTTCACTGATATAGTCCAGCAACAGGCCGATACCGATACCACCTTGCAGAAGACCATTTTCGACGTTGCGTCTTATTTCTTTGCGCTCGCCAACATTAGCGATGACATATCGGGTTCGTGCTTCACCGCGATCCTCACCGATATTGGCCCGTTTAGCGCTCAATATATTCTGCACGCCCGTATGGTTTCCTCCGGACATGGCAACCATCCGTGCTTGAGTATGGCTCGTTGATGCACCATAATTTATTCGCGCTTTGCCGCGAATATAGGCCCCATGAGCAGCCACCGGATACGAGCCTGCCTCCAATTCCAGACTTGTCGTTACGCCGTCACGCGCTTGATACATCTGCCCGAGAGGCGACGGGCTATGGTTGTGGACATCTATAAAACCAGGAGAAACAATCTTTCCAGTTACGTCGATTGTCTTCATACCACTAATCTCATGAACCGATATGGCTGTGATTTTCCCGTCGGTTATTCCAACATTGCGGATAGCATCCATACCCGTCTCTGGATCCATGACCCGGCCGCCTTCAAGAACAACGTCATAGAGTGGCATTTTTTCAGCGGCGTCTTCAGCAGAAGCCGGGCAAACCACTGCGATGGCAACTGAGAACATGAAGGGAATTCTGAGCCTGCCAAACATATCTAAGTTCCTTTTCAAAGCGTTAGCTTTGTCACATTAAATGAATGGATGAAACAGGTCACGTGGAGAAGGCTTGCTATGTCAGCTTTATCACACAAAGCGGACGTTAAAACGTCACGGCCCAGTCTGTTTAACCACCCTTCAACTCATTCCCGCTCAGCCGTACGACGTGCAGCAAGTTGGTCGATCCCGGCGTCCCGAAGGGCACTCCGGCACAGACGATCAGTCGTGATCCCGCTTCGCCCAGCTTGTGGCGCAGGGCCATGCGTTTGGCCTTGGCGATCATCTCTTCAAAATCGCTGACATCGCGGGTGACGACGGCATGGGCACCCCATAGCAGGCCGACGCGGCGCGCGGTCTGGCGATTGGGGGTAAGGACCAGCAGGGGTACCGAAGGCCGTTCTCTTGCCATGCGCCGTGCGGTGGAACCGGATGTCGTGAAACAGACGATGGCCGATGTTTCGATGGTCCGCGCGATATTATAACTCGCCGCGGCCAGCGCATCGGCGGTTGTTTCATCCGGCACGGTTTCGGTGAAATGCACGCGCTCCGCATAAGAGGGATCATTTTCGACCTGTGCCGCAATCCGGTCCATCATGGTTGCCGATTCAATCGGCCAGTCGCCGACCGCTGACTCTGCCGACAGCATGATGGCATCGGCGCCGTCATAGATGGCGGTGGCGACGTCAGAGACTTCGGCCCGTGTCGGCGTTGGCGACTTGATCATCGATTCCAGCATCTGGGTCGCAACAACGACCGGTCGGCCCAGCTTGCGGGCAGAGGCGACAATCTGTTTCTGCAAGGGCGGGACCTGTTCTGGCAGCAATTCGACGCCCAGATCACCGCGCGCGACCATCACCGCATCAGAAAGCTCCAGTATTTCATCCAGCCGGTCGATTGCCGCGGGCTTTTCAATTTTTGCCAGCAGGGCCGCCTTACCGCCAATCAGTCGACGGGCTTCGGCCACGTCCTCGGGGCGCTGGACAAAGCTCAGCGCGATCCAGTCGACATTCTGTTCCAGCGCGAAGGTCAGGTCCTTGCGATCCTTGTCGGTGAGCGAGCTGACCGGCAGCACCACCTCCGGGACATTCACGCCCTTGCGATCCGAAATCGGTCCGCCAACTATGACCCTGGTTTCAACGCTCTTCCCATCGGCCTTGGTAACCTCCAGCCGGATCTTGCCGTCATCCAGAAGCAGCGTATGGCCAGGTTCCAGCGTCTCGATAATTTCGCGGTGCGGCAGGTTGACCCGCTTGGCATCGCCCTTTTTCTTTTGCAGATCGAGAGTGAATTTCGCTCCTGTTTTCAGTTCGACAGGCGCCTTGGCAAAGGTTCCGATGCGCAATTTGGGCCCCTGCAAATCAGCCAGGATCGTAATCGGCCGCCCGGCTTTTTTTTCCAGTGCGCGGATTGAATCGACATTTTTGGCATGGGCCTTGTGTTCGCCGTGGCTCATATTCATGCGAAACGCATCAACGCCCGCCTTGTACATTTTTTCGATCATGGCCGGACTGCCGCTGGCCGGACCAAGGGTGGCAAGCACCTTTACTTTGCGGTCGCGGGAGAACATATGCGCTGCCATCGAAAATTCCTGTTTTGGTGCTTTAAATTCACGCCTGTTAGCCCCAAATCATGACAGGATAAAAACAAAAAGCAACGGAAGCATTTCACATGACAGAACAAATTTCTGATGCAGCGGCTGCGGCGGCCTTTCGCCGCCTGGTCAAGCATTTGCAGCACCGCCATGATGCGGAAAATATCGACCTGATGGGGCTTGCCGGTTTCTGCCGCAACTGCCTGGCCGACTGGGTCATGGAAGCGACCAATGATGCGGGCGGTAACATGACCAAGGAAGAGGCCCGCATGGCCATTCACGGCATGCCGTCATCCGAATGGAAGAGAAAGTTCCAGACAGAAGCGACGCCAGAAAAGCTGCAGCGGATGAAGGAAAGCGTAGCCAAGAATGAGAGCGTCGACTAAAGCGGCTACACGAATCCAAAAACATATTTTCTGGAGAATTTGAGAATGAGCGAAGGCAATGTTGCCGCAGACCAGCTGCGTCTGTTTATTGAACGTATCGAGCGGCTGGAAGAAGAAAAAAAGGGCATTGCCGACGATATTCGTGATGTCTATTCCGAGGCGAAATCACAGGGCTATGATGCGAAAATCATGCGCCAGATCGTCCGCCTACGCAAAATGGAGACCCATGACCGTCAGGAAATGGAAGCCATACTCGACACCTACAAGTCGGCTCTTGGTCTTGCCTGAACGATCCGCTAACATCCCGGCTTTCACATCGGGAGAGCAAGCATGATTGTCACGACAACACCCAGCATCGAAGGCAAGGCGATCCGCGATTATCGCGGCATCGTTATTGGCGAGGTGATTGTCGGCGCGAACCTGTTTCGCGACCTGTTCGCCAGCATCACCGATATTGTCGGTGGCCGCTCCGGAAAATATGAAAATGTCCTGAAACGCGCGCGGGATGAGGCCCTGCTGGAAATGCAGGCCGAAGCGGCTAAACTCGGCGGAAATGCGGTGGTCGGTGTGGATCTCGACTACGAAGTGGTTGGCGACAAGGGATCGATGCTGATGGTGTCCGCGTCGGGAACTGCGGTCGTCACAGACTAGAGAATCTCCGGCCGGGTCAGCAGGACGTAGACCAGCCCGCTGGTCGCGATCAGGTTATAAGCCATGTGCATCGCCATATTGGACCACCAGCCATAGCGGATTCTGGCATAGCCCCAGATCAGGCCGCCCACTGTCTGTGGCAGGACAAAGGGTAGCAGCGCGGCAGGATTGTCACCGGCATAGTTGAACACGTGCACGGAGCCAAAGAGCAGCGCCTGGCTCCAGAAGACCAGTGGGAAAATCCGAATATACCATCCCGGCACCGGCCGTTTCCAGAATATGATCACACAGATGAGAACGGCGCCGGTGATCAGGGCCAACAAAGGCGCTGTACCCATGGAAGCGGGACCGGGCCACCCCAATTGCTCATAGCTATATGTCAGTCCCATCCACAGAAGCAGCCCGGAGACGGGGATAAGCAGCCGCGGTGAACCACTCAGCCACGACCGGAACATCAGTTCCTCGACAATCGGGCCGGCGATGACAACGATCAGCAAAAGCTGCCAGATCGGTCGCTCGAACAGGCCTGCCATGCTGTTCGACATTGAGACATCAAAGGCCAGCATGACCGGAAATAGCAGGATCGCGAGTGCCGCGACGATCATGCAGTTGACCGCGAAAAGCCAGATGAGATCAGCTCGTTTCCCGGTCCTTTGCAATTCGTTATCCACCAGTTTCGGCGTACGCAGAAACGTCAGCAGATCGCGTGTGGTCGCCGTTAGACGGCCGGTGGCCCATCCAATGGTTGAGTTGGGTTCGAACATGCGGCAAAGAGCCTCAATAACAATAAATCAGGTACGGACGAATCATATGGCAGGCCATAGTAAATTTGCAAATATCAAGCATCGCAAGGGCGCGCAGGACAAGAAACGCTCTGCGATGTTCTCGAAACTCAGCCGCGAGATTACCGTGGCGGCAAAGTCGGGCATGCCAGACCCGGACATGAATCCGCGCCTGCGCCTCGCGGTGAACAACGCCAAAGGCCAGTCCATGCCCAAGGACAATATCCAGCGCGCGATCGACAAGGCATCAGCCAGCGAAGGTGATGACTATAAAGAAGTTCGCTATGAAGGCTTTGGCCCCGGCGGCGTGTCGCTGATCGTTGAAGCGCTCACCGATAATACCAATCGCACTGTGACCAATGTGCGCACCATATTCTCGCGCAATGGCGGCAATATGGGGGAGAGCGGCTCTGTAGCCCACGGCTTTGAACGGGTTGGCTACATCGCCTATCCCGCGAGCGCTGGTGATGAGGACACGGTCATGGAAGCGGTGATGGAAGCCGGCGGCGATGACATTCAATCCTCCGAAGACGGCCATGAAATCTGGACCGCGATGGAAGATTTGCACGAAGTTGCCGGTGCACTGGAAAAATCACTCGGTGAAGCGGAAAGCGTAAAACTTGCTTGGAAGCCGTCCGTTGAGGTTGAGGTCGATGCGGCACAGGCGGAAACGCTGCTGGGCCTGATCGACGCGCTGGAAGATGATGACGATGTCCAGGCGGTGCACGGTAATTACAGCGTTTCCGATGAAATCATGGAACAACTGAACGCCGGGTGATCATGAAGCCATGATCATCCTCGGCCTCGACCCCGGTCTTGGTACCACTGGCTGGGGCGTTATCAGCGCCGAGGGTAATCGGCTGTCGCATATTGCCAATGGCCAGATAAAGACCGATCCGAAAATGCAGCTGGCAAGCCGGTTGCTGAAGCTCGATCTCGAACTAACCGATCTGCTGCTGGAATATAAACCGGACGCGGCGGCGGTTGAGGAAGTGTTCGTCAACAGCAACCCGCAAAGCACGCTGAAGCTGGGGCAGGCGCGCGGCGTGGTGCTGCTCGGTGCATCGCGCTCGGGGCTTGAAGTTGGCGAATATGCGGCGCGGGCGGTTAAGAAATCGGTCGTCGGCGTGGGTAAGGCGGATAAGGATCAGGTGCAGGCCATGCTCAAAATCCTGCTGCCCGGCGTGAAGCTGGCTGGCCATGATGCTGCTGACGCTTTGGCCGTGGCGATTACGCACGCGCATCATCGAAAGCGTTGAGAGCAAAAAGAACAAAACAAAAACTCGACAGATTCGCCAGTCGCGTTAAAACGCTAACATGATTGCAAAACTCACGGGGACCATCGACGAAATCGGCACGGACAATATCGTGCTGGATGTGAACGGCGTCGGCTATCTGGTCTTTGCCTCGTCGCGGACCATTTCCGCCATTGGCGGGGTTGGCGATGGCGCGACCATCTATACGGAAATGCAGGTCAGCGAGAATGATATGCGCCTGATGGGTTTTGCCAGCGGGTCTGAGCGCGACTGGTTCCGCTTGCTGATCTCTGTCCAGGGTGTCGGTGGTAAGGTTGCTTTGGCGATCCTCTCCGCACTCGAACCCGGCGAGATCAGCCGCGCCGTGGCGACCGGCGACAAGGCGATGGTCGCGCGGGCCAATGGCGTCGGGCCAAAACTGGCGCTGCGCATTGTCAACGAGCTGAAAGACAAGGTCGGCACCATGGCGACCAACCCGGTTGTAGGCAGCGGCGGCGCGATCCACGCGCCATCGACTAACAGCGCCGATGCGGTGAGTGCACTGCAAAATCTGGGCTTCAAACCGGCGGAAGCGAGTGCGGCGGTGGCGGCGGCCGATGCCGAGGCAGGCGATGGTGTGACATTGGATGCACTGGTGCGGCTGGCGTTGAAGAAGGCGGCGAGGTGATGGTGTTACCGCCAGACCATGTGATGGCTGCTGTAGAAGACGGTCAGCGCCTCAAAGGTTGGATTGCCAATGGATACGCCCAAGTCGAATATCTTTTTGGGGAAATAATCGCACGCTCGAATGACATGCCGGAATACGAAGCAATCAAAGACCGTCTTCCTCACAGACCCGAAAAACGAATATCAAAAATCAGACAGATATTGGAGATCGAAGGTTTCTTCTCGCAATATCAAGAAGAGATTGAATGGCTAATCGAAGCTTTTGAGCATCATCAACAAACACGCCATCTACTTCTGCACGGCTTTTGCACAGCCTATCATACTCCGGCTGGAGATTTTGGCTTGCAATTCAGAAAGTGGCATCGTGATGGTGACCAAGACACTGAAATCCGGAAGGTCTTTCGTCTAGTTGATCTAGAATATGAAAAAGCTCAGTTTACTCACGCCGCGCAACGAGCACTGGATTTGGTTCGAAATGTACACGAGAAACTGGGGTTAGTAGGCTAGTGACTGAAGATCGCCTCTCATCACCTGAACGCAAGGTCGAGGATATCGACGCCGCGCTGCGTCCGAAATCGCTCGATGAATTTATCGGGCAGGAAGCGGCGCGGTCCAATTTGCGCGTGTTTATCGAGGCTGCAAAAAGCCGTAGCGAGGCGTTGGACCACACTCTGTTTTTTGGCCCGCCGGGTCTCGGCAAAACCACGCTGGCGCAGATTATCGCGCGCGAACTCGGCGTCGGTTTTCGCGCCACTTCGGGCCCGGTCATTGCCAAATCCGGGGACCTCGCGGCGCTGCTGACCAATCTTGAGGAAGGCGATGTGCTTTTCATCGACGAGATTCACCGGCTCAACCCGGTGGTCGAAGAAGTGCTCTATCCGGCGATGGAGGACCGCGCGCTCGACCTGATCATTGGTGAAGGGCCATCGGCCCGGAGCGTGCGGATTGACCTGCCACAATTCACCCTGATCGGTGCCACCACCCGCCAAGGCCTGCTCACCACGCCGCTGCGTGACCGCTTCGGTATCCCGGTGCGGCTGAATTTTTATACCACAGAAGAACTTGAAAAAGTCGTCCACCGTGCGGCGAAACTGCTGGGCCTCGATATTGCGCCCGATGGTGCCACCGAGGTCGCCCGCCGCGCCCGCGGGACGCCGAGGATCGCGGGACGCTTGCTCCGCCGGGTACGGGACTTTGCCAACGTGGCGGGGACTGCGACAGTGGATCAGAAAACCGCCGACGCCTCGCTCACTCGGCTGGAGGTCGACAGCATCGGCCTCGATGCCATGGATCGCCGCTATCTCCATATGATTGCCGATATCTACAAGGGCGGTCCGGTCGGTGTCGAAACACTCGCGGCAGGATTAAGTGAGCCACGCGATACGATTGAGGAAGTGATTGAGCCTTACCTAATCCAACTGGGTCTAGTGGCGCGTACCGCAAGAGGCCGCGCGCTCAACGATCGTGGCTGGCAGCATCTGGGCCTGAAACCGCCACCGGGCAAGGAAGTAGACGGGCAGCTTTTTGACTAGCGCCATGCTTGGGGGAGCACATCATGATCTCACGCCGGAATTTTTCGAAACGCGCGAGCGCCTTGGGTGTACTCGCCGCATTTCCCGGTATTGCTGCCTGCACAGCGCCTGCTGAAATGGCCCGTTCCGCTTTCTGGATGCCCGAAGAGGCCGATCCCCACGAACGCACTTTCATGCAATGGCCGGTCAGCCGCGTGGTGCATTCTGATCCGGTCTTTCTGGATATGCTGCAACAATCCATTGCTGATGTCGCCAACGCCATTGCCGAATTTGAACCCGTAGTGATGTTGATGGACAAGCGATTTGAGTCAAAAGCACGCCGCAAATTGTCAGACGGCGTCGAAATCTGGAACATAGCCACAGATGACCTGTGGTGCCGCGATTCCGGGCCCTGTTTCGTGCGCGATGAAGCCGGGACATTGGCGGTGCGGCATTTCAACTTTAATGGCTGGGGTAACAAGCAGGTTCATGACAATGACGGCAAGATTGCCGCAGCTGTCGCAGAGCGATTGGGACTGGAGCTGCTCGACAACGATCTGGTCGGCGAGCCGGGCGGACTGGAATCCGATGGTGCCGGAACCGTGATCGCGCATGAATCGAGCTGGGTGATCGCCAATCGAAACAAAGGCAGCAAGGCGGATATCGAAAAAATGATCCTGGAAGCCGTTGGCGCAGACAAAATGATCTGGGCGCCGGGCCTGAAGGACAAGGATATAACTGATTATCATATTGATGCGTTGGCGCGTTTTACAGAGCCCGGCACGATTTTAATCCAGCTTCCGGGCGAGGAAGAATATCCCGGCGATCCTTTCACCAACGCGGCGCATGAAACCTATGAGATTTTGCGCAACGCCAGCGATGCGAACGGGAAACCGTTTGACCTGGAAATATTGCTGGAACCCTATGATATCAGGGTGAAGGCGGAAGATTTTGTGGCATCTTATGTCAATTATTATGTCTGTAACGGCGCGGTGATCGCGGCACAATTTGGCGATGCGGAGGCCGATGCCAAGGCCAAGGAGATGCTCGCGCGGCTATATCCGGGGCGCGAGATCGTCATGCTGAATGTTGACCCGGTTGGTGAATGCGGCGGCGGTATCCACTGCGCGACACAGCAGCAGCCCAAAATTTAGGCCGCCCCGATCTGCTCCGCCGAGGCCCAGGTGGCGTGGGTGCCGCTGCTGATCCTGTGGGGCAGGATGATCGTGCAGACCGGGCCGGCTGATATGTCCTTGGCATCGACGATGATACACTCGCTGCGGTCCTGCGCCATGTCGGTGATGAAGCTGATCAGATAGCCATCATCCTCTGAACTTGCATTTTTGCGCGGGACGAACGGGGCTTCCGACCCGAAACGCTCATCGCCAAAATAGTAGCGCTCCGCCGTGCCGGTTTCCAGATCATGTTTGACCACACCGTTGAACAGGAACCAGCCGGGGTGACCGGTAACGCTGTAGACATAGCGATAGGGCTGTCCTGCGATTTGCTGATTGAACATGCCGAACTCGACCGGATAGTCATCGAATAACGTCTCTTCCCGCGTCTCGCCGGTTTTCAGGTTGAACCGCCAACGGTGCAGCTCTGGCTGAAAACTGTGGAGATCGATGCTCGCGCCCATGCTTTCATAGCCGGACGGGAAATCTGTCAGCGGCTTTGGCACCGGCTGATTCTGGAAATAGCCGTCGAGCACCAGCTCATCGCCCTCTTCAAAGGCATTCGCCCAGTGCAGCACATAGGTTGGCTTGGCCTCAAACCACATGATATCTTCCGGTTGTCCCATGCGCGGGATCACCCCGAACCGTGTCGGTTCGTCGGGATGGTAAGACGGGACATAGAGATTTTGTTCGATCAGCTCCGGTTTCCAATAGAGCGGGCAGTCGTTGAAAATCGCATAGTTTTCGGAAAATGCCATGTCATGCGGCAGGCGTGCGCCGGGCAATTCGACCGGAATGAAATGCTTGAGCTGATCATCCGGGCCGACGACGCCATAGTGGAGATAGGGCGCCTTGGTGCTGTAATTAAAGAACAATAACTCGCCGGTTTTCTCATCCACTTTGGGATGGGCCGAGATGCCGTCTTCCGGCACCCAGTCTGCGGTGCCCAATGTTTCCAGTGTTTCCGGGTCAAGCTGATAGCCTTCGCCGCACTGGTAAAAGGTGGAGAGGATTTTCCTGGCATGGACGACAACGTCGGTCGAGCTGCTATCCTTCACGCTGCCATGCGCGCCCCAGCCAGGCCGTTTGGAATCGCTGGGCCTGCCCATGATCCCGACCCATAGAGGTTCACCCGCCTCCTGCTCGGCCTCAAATCCCTTGGTGCGGACAAAGCGGTTGCGATAGCTGACCTTGCCGTTCCTTATGCGAAGGGCATGTATCATGCCGTCGCCGTCAAAGGGATGATAGCGGCCGATACTGTCATGCACCGGGTTTTCGGTGTTGCGGATGTAAACGCCGTCTATATCCGGCGGGATCGCCCCGATAACTTCAAGCCGATCGGTGTCCAGTTCTTCAAATACCGGTGTCCAGGCGCCATTACGATAGGGGTGGTCATTTGCCCCCAATGTGGTTTTGACCTGGTTCACCGGTATGTTCATCAGTCCCTCAGCAGTTCATTAATCCCGGTCTTCGAGCGCGTTTGCGCATCAACGGTTTTGACGATCACGGCGCAATAAAGCGATGGGCCGGGGACGCCATCAATATTGGCCTTGGGCGGTGTCGCGCCCGGTACAACAACAGCATAAGGCGGAACTTCGCCGATGTGAACCTTGCCGGTTACTCGGTCGATTATCTTGGTAGATGCGCCGAGATAAACACCCATAGAGAGCACAGCGCCCTCGCCCACGCGCACGCCTTCTGCAACTTCGCTGCGCGCCCCGATAAACGCGCCGTCTTCGATGATCACAGGGCCTGCCTGCAATGGTTCAAGGACGCCGCCAATGCCGGCGCCACCGGAAATATGGACATTCTTGCCAATCTGCGCACAGCTGCCGACGGTAGCCCAGGTGTCGATCATGGTACCTTCATCAACAAAGGCACCGATGTTAACGAAACTTGGCATCAGCACGGTATTGCGGCCGATATGCGAGCCTTGGCGTACAACCGCGCCGGGCACGGCACGGAAACCGGCTTCGCGAAAACGGTTCTCGCCCCAATCGGCAAATTTGCTTGGCACCTTGTCCCAATAGTTTGCGCCGCCGGGTCCTTCGATGACCTGATTGTCGTTCAGGCGAAAAGATAGCAGCACCGCTTTTTTCAGCCATTGGTTGACGACCCAATTGTCGCCTTGTTTTTCGGCGACACGGGCGCTGCCATTATCAAGGCTGGCGAGCGCGGCATTGACCGCATCGCGTTCCGGCCCCTGACTGGTGATGCTCAGCGAGTCGCGTTTTTCCCAGGCGGCTTCGATGGCGTTTTGCAATTCGGTGGTCATGGTGATGTTTCTTCCCTGTTCAATGAGAGGCCAGTTACCCAGCTTTCCAAGTCGGTAATTTCATGATCGATATAGTCCGGAGCATGATCGCGTGCGCCCCATTCCGAACCGGTATTGACCCAGATGGTGGTCATGCCCAAATCTTTGGCCGGACGCAAATTACGCGCCATATCTTCGACAAATAAAGATCGTTTCGGATCAATACCGGTGGTGTTGATCAGGCTGTGATAGGCGGCTTTTTCCGGCTTCGGAACCAGATCAGTGGCGAGCACATCGTGAATCTGGTCAAACAGTCCGCCAAGACCGCGATTATCCAGCACCCGCTCGGCATAGGGCCGGTCGCCATTGGTAAAGACCAGCTTCTCGCCGGGCAAAGCCGCAATCGCGCTGTGTAGGTCGGGTGCATGAGACAGGCGGCTCATGTCGATATCATGAACATAGTCCAGAAAATCCTTTGGATCGGTGCCGTGATGATGCATCAACCCCGCCAGTGTCGTGCCATGGTCGTGAAAATAGGTTTTCTGAATTTTCTGCGCTTCGGCGATATCGCAACTCAGCATTTCGGCGACATACTGCCCCATTTTTATGTCGATTAGCGAGAATAAATCGCATTCTGCCGGATAAAGGACGTTATCCAGATCGAAAATCCAGTGGTCGATATGCGAAAATTCCGGTGGCATGGCCACAGCGCCTAATCACTCCGCCGCACGTCCGCAAGCGCTGATCGATGTTAAGCTGTCGGTAACGCAGATTGCCTATAGCTTTTTGGTTAATCGGGAAGACGGGGTAATATGAAAAAGCATCTGGCGGGTCGGGCGACTTATTTTGCAGCAGTGGTTACACCACTGATCCTCTTGTCAGCTTGTGGTGGTGGAGGCGGCAGCGACGCCAGACCATCGCCAACGCCGGCACCTCCTACGACGGCGCCGACCCCCACGCCAACACCGACTCCAACGCCTACTCCCACTCCGACACCAACACCGACCCCTACGCCAACGCCTCCAGCGACCAATTTCAACACTGCCGAATTTCGCCGATCCGATGGTCCAACCCAACATGGCGCGATATCCGCGTATAATGCCGGCGCGACGGGCGATGGCATTATATTGGGCGTGATCGATAGCGGCGTAAACGCGAACAGTGCCGAATTTACCGGACGCATCCATCCCGATAGCGGTGATTTTGCAGGCACGCGCGGTATTGGCGATGAAGGCGGCCATGGATCAGCGGTGACATCCGTTGCTGCTGGCAGCAAGAATGACAGCGGAACGCACGGCATCGCATTTGACACGGATATACTGGTCCTGCGTACAGACAGTCCCGGCAGCTGTGCGATGGATGATCCCGATGATCCGGATGATGACGGTTGCAGTCATAATAGCGGCGCGATTGCATCGGCGATCAACCAGGCACGGGTTAGTGGTGCACGGGTGGTCAATATTTCCCTGGGCGGGCCGGATATCTCAAACAGCGTGCGCAATGCGGTTGCCAATGCCGCCGCCGCCGGGGTGGTCGTCGTCGTTTCTGCCGGAAATGACGGCACAGCCACACCCGATGGCTTTGCGGCGGGCATCGCCGATAGTGGCAACGGGCATGTGATCATAGCAGGCTCTGTCGGAGCCAGCGAGAATATCTCGACATTCAGCAACCGCGCGGGAAGCCAGGCCGCCAACTATCTGGCGGCGCTCGGTGAGCGGGTGCGGGCCGATGACAATCAGGATACCGCTTTTCTGTGGAGCGGTACGTCTTTCTCCGCGCCGCAGATTTCCGGCGCCGTGGCGTTGCTGGCGCAGGCTTTTCCCAATCTGACCGGTGCACAGATCGTCGATCTTTTATTTACCAGCGCACGTGATGCAGGTGATGCGGGAAATGACGCGGTCTATGGCAACGGCGTGCTCGACATCGCGGCGGCCTTTCAACCGCAGGGACAAAGCTCTTTGGCTGGCAGCCGTCAGGAAGTCGATCTTTCTGCGGCCGGTGGCCAAACCTCTGCCGCAATGGGGGATGCCGCGCTGCAGGGGCAGAATGTCGGCGCGATCATATTGGACGGCTTTGACCGGGCTTTTGCGCTGAACCTCGCGCATGACCTGAAGGTGGCGGTGCCGGAATATAAGTTAACCGGCGCGCTTAGCGGAGACCGCCGTAATATGGTGGCATCGAGCGCGGGCATGCAGATAGCGGTAAATATCCGGCGTAATCCGGTCGGGTTGATCGGGCGTGATAATCTGACGCTGTCGGACAGTAACGCACGCAAGGCGCGGATGCTGGCTGCATCGGT
This sequence comes from uncultured Sphingomonadaceae bacterium, assembly GCA_947493955.1. Lineage (GTDB taxonomy): Bacteria > Pseudomonadota > Alphaproteobacteria > Sphingomonadales > Sphingomonadaceae > Parasphingorhabdus. Next base: position 184,224 of record CANLSQ010000002.1, on the reverse strand, counting down.
GATGACACAGGTTTCGCAAGAGATGAAGGTGGCCTTCGGATTCCGGAAAAGCGTCAGCGGGCTGGTTGCACAGATGCAAGGTGCAAGCCGGCCGGCCTTTCTGGTTGCGCCAACGCCGACGGGAGAGCGCGGTTTTACCGGACAGGTCAAAAGCGCTCTGGCCATGCGGCGCGAGATTGCGGGCTTTGGCTTGACCGCGAGCGCCGAAAGCGGCGTTGCCCGGGTGGATTCGGATGAAGATCGGCTGGATGACCTGACTGGACTGGACCGCCAACGTTACCGGTTTAGCGGGCTGGGTCTGGCGATTGATCGCCGGATTGGTGCCGCATCGCTCAGCATTGCAGCCAATTGGCTAAGTGAAGGTGACACGATTTTGGGCTCGCGTTTTGTCGACACTATCGGTGCGCGCGGCGCGCAAAGCTGGTTTGTCGATGGGCGTGCCGGATATGATATCGGCAATGGCTGGCGCGCCGGGGCAAGTTGGCGGCAAGGCTGGACGCAAGTGGATAGCGCTAGTCTGGTCACCGGCGGAACGCTCAAGACCTCCAGCTTTGCAGCTGATCTCAGCAAGACCGGGCTGGTCGGCACTTCCGACCAGATCGCGTTCCGCTTTGCCCAGCCGCTACGCGTTTCATCGGGCGGGTTGAACCTCAACCTTCCGGTTGGTTACAGCTATGAAACCCTGCAAACCGAATTTGGCCAGCGGACGCTGAATCTGGCTCCGCAAGGCCGCGAACTGGTCAGCGAACTTGTCTATGCGACACCGCTTTGGGGCGGGTATCTCAACACCAACCTGTTCTGGCGGCAGGAGCCGGGGCATTTTGAGGCGCTTAACGATGACTTTGGCGCGGCAGTGCGGTTTCAGCTCAAGTTTTAGATTAAGCCCGCGCGCCGGTTTCCTCTATACTGGCGCTGTTATGCCGCAGCGCTTTCAGCACCGTGTCGACAATACCATCGGCGTCGAGGCCGGCTTCGGCATATTGCACGTCCGGTTTATTCTGTTCCTGAAATGCATCCGGCAAACGCATGGTGCGGATTTTGAGACCCGCGTCGGTCAGACCCGTGTCGGATGCTAGTGTCAGGACATGCGCGCCGAGCCCGCCAACTGCGGCTTCTTCGACGGTTACCGCCACCTCATGGGTAGTCAGCAATCTGCGGATCAATTCCTCATCCAGCGGTTTGGCAAAGCGCAGGTCCGCCACGGTAGTGCTGAGCCCTTTGGCATCGAGACGGTCGGCGGCTTTCTGCGCCTCGCCGAGACGCGCACCGAGTGACAGGATGGCAACCTTGCTGCCCTCGCGTACGATACGGCCCTTGCCAATTTCCAGCTTTTCCAGCTTTTCCGGTATCTCCACGCCCGTGCCATTGCCGCGAGGATAGCGGAAGGCAATCGGACCTTCGTCATATTCTACGGCGGTGTAGGTCATGTGGGCCAGTTCAGCTTCATCCGATGCCGCCATTACCACCATATTAGGCAAGGTCGCGAGATAGGTAATATCAAAACTACCCGCATGGGTGCTGCCATCTGCGCCGACTAGGCCCGCACGGTCAATCGCAAAGCGCACTGGCAGGTTCTGGATCGCGACATCATGCACAACCTGGTCATAAGCACGCTGCAGGAAGGTTGAATAGATTGCTGCAAAAGGTCGCATCCCTTGTGCGGCCAAACCAGCCGCGAAGGTCACGCCATGCTGTTCGGCAATGCCAACATCAAAGGCGCGATCTGGATGGGCTTTGGCAAATTTGTCGACGCCGGTGCCGGATGGCATGGCGGCTGTGATCGCGCAAATGCGCGGATCATTGTCAGCCAGCTTGGCCAGCGTCTCGCCAAAAACATTCTGATAGGCTGGTGGTCCACCACCCGGCCCCTTGTCCTGCTTGCCGGATACCACATCAAATTTAGCAACACCGTGATATTTGTCCGCCGCCGCTTCAGCAGGGCCATAGCCTTTGCCCTTTTGCGTAACGCAATGGATTAGGACCGGCCCCTCGGCATTATCGCGGACATTTTCCAGCACGGGGATTAACTGGTCCATATTATGACCATCAATCGGGCCGACATAATAGAAGCCCAATTCTTCAAATAACGTACCGCCCATCGCCATGCCCCGCGCATATTCTTCGGCTTTTTCCGTTGCACCATGCAGACGTCGGGACAGTTTCGCGGTAAGCTTGCTCGCAAATTTGCGGATGCCGAGATATTCGCTGGAGGAGACTAGCCGGGCAAGATAGCCGGAAAGGCCCCCCACTGGAGGTGCAATCGACATGTCATTATCGTTCAGGATCACAACCAGACGGTTGCCGGCTGCCTGCGCGTTATTCATCGCTTCATAGGCCATGCCCGCGCTCATCGCGCCATCGCCGATGACGGCAATGCCCCGGCCCGGTTTGCCCGCCATCTTGTTGGCAACCGCAAAGCCCAGAGCAGCGCTTATAGAGGTGGAGCTATGTGCTGCACCAAACGGATCATATTCGCTTTCGGTGCGCTTGGTGAAGCCTGACAGCCCGCCGCCCTGACGCAGCGTGCGGATACGGTCGCGGCGGCCGGTGATAATTTTATGTGGATAGCATTGATGGCCGACGTCCCAGATCAGGCGATCTTCGGGCGTGTTGAACACATAGTGGATAGCAGCAGTCAGCTCGACCACGCCCAGTCCGGCGCCCAGATGGCCGCCAGTGACGGAAACTGTGTCGATAACTTCGGCGCGCAGCTCATCAGCAAATTGTCGCAACTGCTCCGGTTTCAATTTTCTCAGATCCGCTGGAAACGATATTGTATCCAGAAGCGGTGTTTTTGGATCTGGCATATTTACTCCCTGTTTCGACCCAGTTTTAACGAACTTGGCCGATAATGTCGAACTTTCAGCAGAAAGCCCCTGAATATTTGCTGACGATGGATTGTAGACGACCCTATTCTTGGTCGTCAAAAATTGCCTTTAGCTGCATTTCTGGCAGATGCCACGCACTTCGATCACCGGCCGGATCGAGCTGAAACCCTGTTCCTGCGCCACGCCGCGCACTTTTGCCGATAGGACGTCATCATCAATATGGGTTGCCTCTCCGCATGTGTCGCAGACAAGGAACATGCAGTCATGCTCACAGCCGGGGTGGCTGTTGGCGAGATAGGCATTGGCGCTTTCCACCCGCATGGCGAGGTTCTTGGCAACGAAAAGATCGAGAATCCGGTACACGCTGTTGGGCGCAACGCGTTTTCCGCGTGCGGTCGATACCAGCTCGGCTATGTCATAGGCCGAGGCAGGGCGTGAAAAACCGGCTAGTGCTTCGAAAATCGCTGCGCGTGTGTCGGTCCATTTTTCGCCGGCAGCCTCAAGATTATGGCGCGCGGCATCAGCGAGAGACTCGCCGTGATGTTCATGATGATCATGTTTTCCCATGGCTGTGATTTAGGGATTTTTGGGTGCGGGGGCAAGAGGTGGAGTAGAGGGGAGGTGTTTGTTGGATTTTTATTGAACATCTAGCGCCGGGCGGGGAGTTTCTTTTATTTAACCTCAAACGCCGGGCGCGGGCATCCGCCCGCTTGGCTTTCCTCGCATAAGCTCGGGCGCGCGGTCGCGCTTGCCTCCGCTTCGCGTCGGATCGGCGCGATCTTTTATGCAAGGTCTGTGAGCATCGTCCGAGCAAAGCGAGGCAAGGCCGACCGGCCGCCGCGCCTTATTGGCGCGTAGCCAAAGGGCACGGATGTGCCCGCCCGGCGCCTGAGGGACTAAAATTAATGCGTCGCGCGGTAGTTCAGGTCGTGGCCCAATGCCAAAATCCCGACACCCACCATAGTGAACAGGATTTCACCACTGCCGTGATCGCCCTGGTGGCCTATGGTAATGGCGCCTGCCATGATGCCGAGGCCGAGACCGCCGATCGCGGCTGGCATGATATAGCCATGATCCATTACGCCGCGGCCGAGGGTGAACAGACCGAGAGCAATGGCCACGCCAATGCCGATTTCATGGACGATCGGATCGAGCAATGCGCCCGCCGCCGATGACAGCAAAGCAACAAATACCATCGTGGATATGCAATGGACCAGACACAGGCCAGAAACAAGCACCGCGATACGGTCCCATAATCCATCCTTGCCCAAAAGGCCGTCTTTGTTCCAAAGGTTCGACGTCGTAAACACGACTCAGCTATCCATTACGTTGTTTGTTTATTCAGATATAGGCCGCCAAGTGTTAAGATACAACATATCATTCTGCAATATGTGTCAGTTTTTGGAGTGCAATGCTTGCCAGGCAGTGGTTTTGGTATCACATAGCCGATCATGAGCAGTTTTGCCCAGTCTCAGGCGCCTCTAAACGGCGCGTCGCAAAGTCGGCCGATAGCTATTGCCAATTGGCTGTTGTCGGTCGCTTTTCTTGTTTTTGTCATGGTGATTGTCGGCGGTATTACGCGGCTGACCGAATCCGGTCTTTCGATTACCGAATGGAAACCGATCATGGGCGCAATCCCGCCGCTCAATGAAGCGGACTGGCAGTCGGAATTTGAAAAATACAAGCAGATCCCCGAGTATATCGAAATAACCGGCCCAGCGGGCATGACTCTGTCGGATTTCAAGTTCATCTATTTCTGGGAATGGGTACACCGGCTGCTCGGTCGGGTGATCGGCTTGGCCTTTGCGCTGCCATTCCTCTATTTCGCGGTGAAGCGCGCCATTCCGGCTGGCTATGGCTGGCGCTTGACCGGCCTGCTGTTTCTCGGCGGCCTTCAGGGTTTCATTGGCTGGTGGATGGTCAGTTCCGGTCTGTCAGAACTGACCGATGTCAGCCATTTCCGGCTAGCGACCCATTTATTGATGGCTTTGTTCATCCTTGCCTGCCTGGTCTGGACGGCGCTTGATCTGAAGCGCCTGGCTGGCGGCGCGGCCAAGCCGTCTCGTATGACGGGCTTCGGTCTGGCGGTCGCATTTGTCCTGTTCCTGCAATTGCTCTTCGGTGCTTATGTGGCTGGCCTCAACGCGGGCTATGTCTCCAATACATGGCCGCTGATGAATGACCATTTTGTGCCCAAAGGCATCGACTTCACTTTCGGTGCATGGGCGGCGATAAATAATGACCCCTATCTCACGCACTTCATTCACCGCTGGTGGGCGTGGATCACGGTCGGCTTTCTTATCGTGCTAGCGCGCAAGGTTCGTGGACAATCGCGCATGGCATCCGTCGCCATTCACAGTGCGTTCGGCACCCAGATCTTGCTCGGTATCGCGACTGTGATGACCGGGATGGATATAACACTGGCGGTGCTGCATCAGGCCGTTGGCGCGCTGGTCGTTGCCTCGACCGCTTGGGGAGTACATATATTGGGTCGTGATAATCCTGCTATAGTGAAGGCATGACCGATAAACCGGCCCAGATTTACACAACATTCGGATCAAGCACAGAAGCCCATCAGGTTGCGCGGACATTGCTGGACGAGCAGCTAATCGCCTGCGCCAATCATCTGGCGCCAGCTGTTTCGCAATATGTCTGGGAAGGGGAGTTTTGCGAGGAACGGGAATATCCGGTCTTGCTCAAAACGATGGAATCAGCGGCTAAAGCCGCAATGGCGCGGTTAAAAGCGCTGCACAGTTACGACACGCCAGCGATACTATGCTGGTCAGCCGATGGCAGTGACTCTGACTATACAAAATGGCTTGCCGGACAGATTACGAAATAGGTTGCGGTATTATTATACCCGTCAGCAAAGCCGCAGTTTCGCTTGACTTGACGGCAAAACACGGTCATTAGCGCCCCACTTGGTCGGGCTTTGCGCTCGGCTTTTATCATTTTGATTCGTCGCTCTCCTGAAAAGAGGGCTCCAAAGGAGTAAATCCCATGAAGGGTATCACCAAACAGACGCAGTCGGTCAAACCCGCAGACGTCGAAAAAAAATGGCATATTATTGATGCCGAAAATCTGGTTGTTGGCCGTGTTGCCACGATCATCGCCAACATCCTGCGCGGCAAGCACAAGCCAAGCTACACCCCGCATGTGGATTGCGGCGATCATGTCATCGTGATCAATGCTGGCAAAGTGAAGTTCACTGGCAACAAGACCAAAAACAAAATCTATTACAAGCACACCGGCTATCCCGGCGGCTTGAAAGAGCGCACAGCGGAAAAAGTCCTCGAAGGTCAATTCCCTGAGCGCGTATTGGAAAAAGCGGTTGAGCGCATGATTCCAAAAGGTCCGCTGGGCTTTGCGCAAATGCGTAACCTGCACCTCTTCAATGGCACCGAGCATCCCCATGCTGGCCAAGACCCACAGCCGCTCGACGTGGCTTCCATGAACCGCAAGAACAAGGTGAGCGCATAATGTCTGATGTAAAAACCGATCTCGCTGATCTTAAAGAAATTGCCGGCGACGCCGTAACCGATGCGCCTGCTGCTGAAGGCGGCGCAACCGATACAGCTGAGCCGCCCGTATCAACCATGCCACTGCGTGAGCAGGAGCTGGATCAATATGGCCGCGCTTATGCAACCGGTCGCCGTAAAGATGCGGTCGCTCGCGTCTGGCTGAAACCCGGCAAGGGCAAGATCACGGTCAACGGCCGGGATCAGGAGACCTATTTCGCACGTCCAACGCTGCGTCTGGTTCTCAACCAGGTTTTCGCGATTACCGATCGTGAAGGTCAATATGATGTTGATGTTACGGTCAAAGGCGGCGGTCTTTCCGGCCAGGCTGGTGCTGTGAAACATGGTATTTCGCAGGCCCTGACCAAATATGAGCCAGCCCTGCGCTCCACGGTCAAAGCGGCAGGATTCCTGACCCGCGATAGCCGTAAGGTTGAGCGTAAGAAATACGGTAAAGCGAAAGCGCGTAAGAGCTTCCAGTTCTCAAAACGCTAAACCGCGATACCATATCCGAGTTTCGAGAAAGGCGGCCCGAGGGTCGCCTTTTTTATGCCTTCTCCACGTTTGCTGCCGGGATGCATTGGGCATGTTGTGATCTGGGCCCACAGGTACAAAAGAAAACAGGCCGGATCGCTCCGACCTGTTCCCCTGTTATTCTGTGAATGTGACGACACTCACTGAATCATCCGTTTCCCAGATAGATGGCGGGTCACCATTGTTGATGAGAAACTTGTTTGTCGTTCCGAACAATGATCGTCAATTTGGGGGTAGGGGGACGCGTCATCGTTCTGATTGGATGGATACAACCAAGCTATGATTGCCAATTGGAAAAAATGGACATGCAAGTCATTGCAAAAATGACGTTTTTATACCATTTGACGACTAAGTTGATGAAAAAACTGCGAATATTTCGCGGGAATTGGTCTTACAAAAAAGTGCCATCCCTTTGATATTACAAAGTAAAAATTTCATTGCTATTTGGGGTTGGGCTTCGGAACCCTAAACTAGTCCGAGTTTCGACAGTTCGCCAAGCATTTCGGCGGGCATTGCCTCGGCCCCTTCTGCGCCTTCGCCCAAATCAGGTGGTGCATCCTTTTCTTCCAGATAACGCCAGCCCTGATGCGCACGGCGCGGTATGGTCTGTACGGCGATCAGCTTGGGTTCGAGCCGGATCCATTGGCGGCCCTCGCCATTTTCCATGAAACCGACAATTGGACTCCGTCCGACGATCTTCTTCTGGTGAATCCAGTAGAGCGATCCACCGATCATTTCAGCATGACGCTTGGGCAAGTAGCGCGTTGTCAGCCGGGCTTCACCCTGTTCCGCGTGTGATTCCAGCCAAGCCCGCAACGTCGCGGGACTCTCGCTGCGAAACGCGATTTTGGTCATGTTGAGCGGCATGGAGCTTATGTGTGGGGCCCGGCCGAATTAGTCAAGCGGCCTTCGGATTTGGGATGCCGCCTGCAGCCTCGAAAACTCTATTCATCGCATAGTCGATATTTTTGTTGCAAATGATTATCAATATCATACATTCGGAATCCAATCTGAAAGAGGAGAAGCGCATATGGGATTATGGTCGGGGAGATCGGAGCCGGAAAAATCGGGAATCGGGAAATCAGAGCTAAGCAATCTGAGGGCCGGCAGTCTCGCAAAACTGTTAACGCCCTTACCCGATTTGATGTCACTCGCTGCCTCAGAGGCAAGGATCATCATGTCATTGCGTGTCGCGGTCATGAGCCAGAAATGCTATCGTGACTCACGTCCCTATTTACAGGACCGTCTTGGCGGGGAGCTTGCGGCAAACCGTTTTCTAATCCTGGTTGAAGCCATTGGCGAAGCTTGGCCAGAAAGCGTTAAAATCGCTCGCGCCTGTTGTCCGCACACGATGCCGGACGAGATGTTGCTGCTGAACATGCTATGCTGTGTCAGGCAAGAGTGTCGGCCCGGTTTCGATGCGCTGATCTGTGAGATGATTGCGCCATGCGGACGCGACCGCATTTATACCGATATGCGTAATTTTGCTTCGGTCTATAAGCCTTGGCTGGTCGAAAGCCGTTCAGGATGATGGCCGGTCATTACGGTTTTTATCGGTTGATGCGTTCAAACATCATAACGTCGCTATCCTTGTAGCGGCTGATCTCCGTCTCCCGATATCCCAGCTTGCCTGCCAGTTTTATCGACGGACCATTGTCTGGGCTGATGATACACACTGTTTTTTGCGGAGAAAATTTCTCATCCACCCATTTTTGTGCCGCGGACATGGCTTCAAAAGCATATCCTTTGCCCTGACCAGCGGTTGAGAACATCCAGGCAGCCTCGTGAAAAGGGTCAAAATTCGGGCCCAGGCCGCGACGGAAATCACTGAAACCGGCATCTCCAATATATCGATTGGTTTCTTTTTCAATGACAGCAAACAGCCCGTAACCGCAAAATGCCCATCGACCGGAATGCGCCAGAAAACGAAGCCATGCTTCGTCATCTTTCGACGGCTCCCGTCCAATGAATTGCATAACCTCCGGATCTTGCGACATGGCTTTGTACGCATCAAAATCACTAGCGATATGAGGACGCAGCACCAGCCGCTCTGTTTCAATTTTATGCATGCGCTAGAAACCAACCATCCCGCTTGCCACTGCAAGGCCGAGGAAAGCCAAAAAGCCCATTGTATCGGTGATCATGGTGACGAAGACGGATGATGCCAATGCCGGATCCTGTTTCATCCGTTCCAGCATGACCGGAACAAAAATCCCAGCAAAGCCAGCGATCACAATGTTAATAAGCATGGCCGCTGCTATGACCCCGCCGAGCATCGGATTGCTGAAAACCAGAGCCGTACCGATACCAATCAGCACGGCAATCGTCCCGCCATTCAGCATTGCTACGCGAAATTCGCGTATGATCACCCTGCGCGTATTGGACCGGGTCAGTTCGTTCATCGCCAGCGCGCGCACCGAAACCGCCATGGTTTGTGTACCTGCATTACCGCCAATTGACGCCACTATCGGCATGAGGACGGCGAGTGCGACCATCTGTTCGATGGCGGCTCCGAATATCGAGATCACGAAGCTTGCAATCATCGCGGTGGCAAGATTGGCGATCAGCCACTTTACACGTGATTTATAACTGTCGCGGATCGGTTCGTTAATATCGCCTTCGCCAGCACCGGAGAGCAGCAGGACATCCTCACTGGCTTCATCTTCGACAATGTGGAGGATGTCATCCACCGTGATCATGCCGATCAACCGGCCGTCTTCGTTGACGACAGCAGCCGAGATCAGATTATATTTCTGGAAACGCAGCGCCACTTCTTCCTGATCCATGTCGACCGGGATCAAGGTCTGTTCCCGCTTCATGATATCGGCAACCGCAATGTCCCGGGGCACCCGTAATATCCAGCTAAGCTGACAGGTCCCGACCGGTTTATAGGATGGATCGACCACATAAACTTCCCAGAATTCGGTGGTCAGGTCTCCATGTTCGCGCAGATAGTCAATCAGCTGGCCGACATTCATATGCTCTGGCACGGCGACCAGATCCCGCTGCATGATGCGGCCTGCGGATTCCTCGGGATAGGTAAGGGCACTCTCGATAACCGCGCGGTCTTCGTCATCCAGCTCGGCCAGAACAGCTTGTTGTTCGCCTTCCTCAAGGTCCTCGATAATCGCGACAGCATCATCGGTTTCGAGCTGTTCCGTAAGGTCTGCAATCTGGCCAGGTTCCAGAATCTCGATCAGATCTTCGCGAACATGCTCGTTCATTTCCGACAAAACATCGGCGCTGACCAGATCGCCCAGTGCCCCGGCTAGCGGCGCGCGCTCATCCTCGTCGATCAACTCGAACAGATCGGCAATATCGGCATTGTGCAACGGGTTGACCAGTTCCTGCGCGAGATTGGCATTGCCTTCGTCCACCGCCTCGGAAACTGAACGGACAAATTCGTCGGTCAGGCGGTTGTCTTCATCCAGGCGTGGTGGTGCAACATCTTCCACTTCAGGAGCGTCTGTCATCTCGGTCATGGCGATGCTCCCCTTTTCTGGTCATTGGCGTCACATGAGGCGGGTTTGTAATAGCTGTGCCGGTATAATTGCAATCTTTTGTGACATTTATCGAAAGCAGCGGGTGATTTTTACGAATTGCCCCCCTATATGCAGGGCCAGAGATTTTATCACCGAAACATAAATCACAAGGAACAACCCATGGCGCATGAAAAAATGACCCTCCACCTCAATACCGGCGATGTTGAAATCAAACTACGCCCTGATCTGGCACCCGGCCATGTTGAGCGGATTACCGAGCTGGCATCGGAAGGCTTTTATGACGGTGTTGTGTTTCACCGTGTGATTGACGGTTTCATGGCGCAAGGTGGTGATCCAACCGGCACAGGCATGTCCGGTTCCGACAAGCCGGATATTCCGGCCGAGTTTAGCGATGCTCCGCACAGTCGCGGCGTTTGCTCGATGGCCAGGACAATGGACCCAAACAGCGCGAACAGCCAATTTTTCATCTGCCTCGACGATGCAGGTTTCCTGGACGGCCAATATACCGTCTGGGGCGAAGTGACGAGCGGTATGGATGCTGTGGATGCCCTGCCCAAAGGTGAGCCACCAGCAGAGCCCGGCTCAATCAAAAATGTGACACTGGGTTAAGCTTAAGCGGCCTATTTGTGAAAAGCGCCTTCCTCTCCGGCCTCGCATCAACCAGCTTGTTGCTGGTGTCCTGTGCGGCCGGAGATGATGAATCAGACAGCGCTGAAATTCAGGTAACGGCACCCATTGATCCCGCCGCCGCCGAAACCGGTCCCCTTGCCGACATGCAGGGGCAATGGGTGTCTGACAACAATTCCGCAGATACTATCTTGGTGGAGGGCAGCAGCTTCCAAACCCTCCGGAATGGTGAACTGCAAGGCGAAGTATCGATCATTTTTGTCGATAGCTGTAAGACACGCGTGCCCGACATGGGTGGTAAAGCATTCGTTTTGCGCGGAAAAGAAAAACAAACCTGCTATCTGCTCTATTCCGTGTCAGAAGAAAAACTGAGCTACATTGATGGCACTCGCGGGAGAACATCGCGTTTCACGCGGAAAGAATAGACTGGCAATTGGAGACTGAAGCAATGACCGACAAACCGGCTGAATATACCCCACCTAAAGTCTGGACATGGGATAGTGAAAGTGGCGGGCGTTTTGCCAATATTAATCGCCCGATTGCAGGCCCGACCCATGACAAGGAACTGCCGGTCGGCAAACATCCGTTTCAACTCTATTCGCTGGGCACACCCAATGGGGTGAAGGTCACGATCATGTTCGAAGAGCTTTTGGAAGCCGGAATCAGCGCAGCAGAATATGATGCGTGGCTAGTCAACATTGGTGAAGGCGCACAATTTGGCAGCGGCTTTGTCGATATCAATCCGAACAGTAAAATTCCTGCATTGCTGGATCACAGCACAACCCCGCCAACCCGGCTTTTTGAATCCGGTTCCATGTTGATCTACTTGGCCGAGAAGTTTGACAAATTTCTTGCAAAGGAAGGCGCGACACGTGCGGAAACAATCAACTGGTTGATGTGGCAAATGGGCAGCGCGCCCTTCCTCGGCGGCGGGTTCGGCCATTTCTACGCTTATGCGCCGGAAAAATATGAATATCCGATCAACCGCTATGCAATGGAAGTGAAGCGGCAGATGGACGTTCTTGATCGTCATCTGGCGGACAATGAATATTTCGCAGGCGATGACTATAGTGTCGCCGATATGGCGATCTTCCCCTGGTATGGCGGGTTGGCACGCGGTGTTCTCTATGAAGCCGGTGAGTTCCTCTCGGTGCAGGACTATAAAAACGTCCAGCGTTGGACCGCACAAGTGGGTGAGCGGCCAGCGGTCAAGCGCGGCATGATGGTCAACCGTCCTTATGGCGAACCGGAAACACAGTTGCACGAACGCCATGATGCAAGTGACTTTGAAACCAACACGCAGGACAAGCGTATCGCGCGCGGTGAAGTCGAAGCGCCGGAATAATGCGCCTCGGTAAGCCTCGCATCGCTCCGCTATCCGATACGGATATGGACGACGAGCAAAAAGCGATGCTGGGCGAGCGTTTCCAGCAAGGCCCGGTCTTCAATATTTTTCGGACACTGGCCCGCGCACCAAAAGCGTTCACGGCCTTCATGTGGTGGGGCGGCTATATGCTGTCGCGCCACAACAGCCTGCCGGAGCGTGAACGGGAAATTATTATCCTGCGGACCGGGTTTAACTGGAAATCCGGTTATGAATGGGCGCAGCATGTTCGCATCGGTAAAGATGCCGGGATAACCGATGAAGAGATTGAACGGATCAAACAAGGACCGGATGCACCGGGCTGGACGCCTCTGGAAGCCGCGATGCTGCAGGCGACGGATGAATTGACGAGCGACAGCTTTGTGACCGACGAAACCTGGTCCGCACTGTCTGAACTCACCGAGAAACAGCGTATGGATCTGGTCATGACTGTTGGCCAATATACCCAGGTTTCGATGATGCTGAACAGCTACGGAGTGCAGCTGGATGAAGGTTTGGAACTGGACCCGGATTTAAAAGCTTAGGCTGAGTTTCAAGCCGGCAAGACTCCGAACGGAACAACCTTGTTGTCCACATCATGACCGATATCCGCTCCGCCCAGATAGGGAATGGCATAGCGATCACATAGGCGCTGGACGATTTCTTCGGCTTCTTCACCGAAGGGCCGGTTATTCTCCGGTACTTCGCTGACCCGGCCGAGGCGGATACCTGCGAGACTTTTGTCTGCCAGATGTGTCGTGACATTGAAAAGCGCGCGGTCGAAAGCGTAGAGATATTCGGCAATTTCCTCGATCATCAGCACGTGGCCTTTAAGATCGGGCAGCAAGGGCGTACCCACCATCATCGCCAAAGTCATCAGGTTGAATGCGGCATATTTCTGACCAGCTTCAACATGCGGTTCCAGCGCGGTTTTGTCACGGTGCACCAGCCAGTCGAGCCCTCGCCGGACGGCTGCCATACCGCCATCGCGCCGCATGTCGACCGGCATCGGACCATGCGCCTGTGTGCCAATACCCGCTTTGTATAAAGCGCCGAGCAAGTTGCCGCCGTCGCTATAACCCATATAATGTTTGTCGTGCGCCGCTGGTTCCAATCGCGCTAAAATATCGTCGGTGATCCGCGCGGCTCCATAGCCACCGCGTGCAAACCAGATGGCATTAATCGTCGGATCATTGGCTAGTGACAGGAAGGCAGCGGATCGCAGTTCGTCCTTTCCGGCAAAATGCCCTTCAATGGCAAAGCATTGATCGTGGAAAACCAGCTCGGCTTCGGGGTGGCTTTGGCTGGTGAGGGCGATGAGCTGTTCGGCCTCCTCTTTATATAAGGGCGTTGACGGCGCACAAATGCCGATCCTGAACTGTCCCACGATATTTTTATCCCCTCCACCTTGTTTTTACGCCAATATAATTGCCAAAAAGCTGCCGAGGCCATAGCGGGGGATGATGAGTAAAGACAAATCCTATTATTTTTGTGGCATCGGTGGATCAGGTATGTTGCCACTGGCGATGATCGTCCGGGAAAGCGGTGCAGACGTATCAGGTTCGGACCGGGCATTAGATCAGGGACGGCTGGCAACCAAGTTTGAATGGTTGAAAGAAAAGGGTGTCGGGCTGTTTGCGCAGGATGGCAGCGGTCTGACCTCGGGCGAACAGATATTGATCGCGTCCGCGGCCATTGAAGACACGGTGCCCGATGTCGCCAAAGCCAACAGCCTCGGCTGCGCCCGCATGACCCGTGCGGAACTATTGGCGCAGCAGTTTAATGCATCCCCGCGCAGCATTGCGATTGGCGGGACCAGCGGCAAATCGACCGTAACCGGCATGATCGGCTGGATATTGACCGAGGCCGGTCTGGACCCGACGATCATGAATGGCGCAGTGATGAAAAACTTTGTCGCGGACGACGCGCCTTTTGCCAGCTCCAGAGTTGGTGATGGCGGCATCATGGTCAGCGAAGTCGATGAAAGCGACGGATCGATAGCCTTGTTTGATCCGGAAATCGCTGTTTTGAACAATGTCAGTCTGGACCACAAAAGTCTGGAGGAATTGCGCCAGCTTTTCGGTGACTTTGCAAGCAAGGCAAAGCATTGCATCTGGAACCGGGATGATGCGGAAACGGCGGCCTTGGTTGATGGGCTTGAGCTAAGTGATGCTATCAGTTTCGGATTTTCCGATAAGGCGGATTTCCAGGCCTCTGATGTGGAGGAAGCTCCGCTCAGCAGCCGCTTCACACTATCCGTGAAAGGCGAGGATTTTTCCGTCACCATGCGGGTACCAGGGCGGCACAACATTGCCAATGCCCTTGCTGCCATAGCGGCGGCGTCGGCCGTTGGAGTGGCCGTGCCAACCAGCGTCGCCGCCATTGCCAGATTTTCAGGCCTCGCGCGACGTTTTGATGTTGTTGGCACAGCAAATGACATAAGCGTTATCGATGATTTCGGGCATAATCCCGACAAGATCGCGGCTACGCTCAAAACGGTGAAAGCATTCCCGGGCCGAATCATCGCTTTTTTCCAGCCACACGGGTTTGGGCCGATACACAAGATGGGTGCCGAACTGGCCCATGTATTTGCAGAGCTGTTGGATGAGGATGACCGCGTGATCCTGTGCGACCCTGTTTACTTTGGCGGTACTGTCGATCGCAGCATCGGCAGCAATTCCATTACCGATGCGGTCAAGGTGGCTGGCGGAAACGCAAAGCATATAGCGGATCGGGAAGAGTGCGGAGAGCATTTAGTCGAAATTGCGAGACCGGGAGATCGCATCGTCATCATGGGTGCCCGCGACGATACGCTGAGTATATTTGCATCTGATATATTGAGCAAACTGGCGGCCAAGTAAAAGACCGCTCTGTCAACGCAAATCAGGCCCTTGAGAAGGGCCTGATCTTGATTGCTTATCGCGGGTGTAAAGTGAAATCAGATTCCACTTTTGTCAGGGGCTTGTGGGTGTATCGTCATCATCATCATTATTGATTATGGTGAGCGTTATAAAACCGACTGCAATGGCGCCGGCTAGCACGGCAATGATGGTATCACTGCCGCCCCCTAAATTATTGGCTTGTTCCTGAGTCGCGGAAACGCGCTCTACGCTTGCGCTGGTCACAGGGGCGACCGCCTGTGATTGCGCCATAACAGGCGCCGTCGAAAGAGATAGAGCGGATAAGGTAGCCAAAGTCTTGAAACGCATGCATTTTCTCCAATATTTTAATCGGTCAATATTATACTGCAATTCCGCAGCATTATATTTCCCCAATATTTGGTTTTACGACAAAAAATGTCGATACAGCGTGACGATTCTGTTCTTTTATCAGAAAATAACATGAATGTCATGAGCATCCAGCGGCCAAACAGGCACGCTTCGTCGCCTAAAGCCCTGCTTTTAGGACCCAATCATGAAAAATTCGCACAGCCCGGTTTTTCTTGTCCCGTTTGCGGCAGACGAACCAATAGGAGTAAGGACTGTCAATATCATAATCGAACAAGCGGGCGAGGCGGGGGTCATTGGCATCGGAGAAATGACCGCCATGCATGATGGCGACGCCCAGGCCCTGGGCGGCCGCCTCCAGCATTAACGGACCGCTATTCATCTGATCGACGCTGGCCGGGTCCAGATCTGGCAAACCGACAGCTTCTTTCCAGCGATCGAAGGCTTTGGCCATGTCGCTGTGGATTAATATGTTGTGATCCTTCAGATCTTGCGGTGTTTTTATGGCATTGGGGCCGTTGACAAGTTCTGTTGCGGCAATGGCATATACTTTGTTGCTGTCCAGCTTCACGGCATAGAGATTGGGATCGACATGATCCGCAATGATTATCGCCGCATCAATTACGTCACCGAGCATATTTTCTGCATGGGTGGAAGTGTCGACATCAATATGCAGCTTGGGATAGAGTTTTCTCAGTTCCGGCAAGCGTGGCAAGAGACGCGTTGCTCCGAAAAGCGGCAATACACCAAGTCGCAATCTAAGATCGCTGCCGCTGACGGTCATTTGATCAACCGCTTCGCCAATGGTTTCCATAGCTGGCGCCACCGCATTGAGCAGTACCTCGCCATCGTCGTTCAGGATCATTGCCTGATTACGCCGTTCAAAAAGGGGCTTGCCGATATGATCCTCAAGAGATTTGATTCGGCGGCTTAGCGCCGGGGCAGAAAGAGCCAGTTCTGCTGCAGCCGCCTTGGATGAGCCGAGTCGTGCGACGCGGATAAAGGCTTCCAAGGCGCGTAGGGGAGGGAGACGTCGCATGGTGTTGTTGATATTGCGGCTAAATGCGAATTGTGCAACGCAAAATTGCACTAAAGGTGAATAGATTGGCTAAATCGCGTCGCTAGCATAATTAATAGGTTGCACATTATGCAACTGACAATGTTCTTTTCGCACTTGCAACATAAGTAGTTTTCCTCCATTTAGAGTGAGCCTTTCAGGCATCCTCTCCTAAAAACTTTTACGGGCCAGTCCTTCGGGATTGGCCTTTTTTTTGCCTGAAATCCGGCTCTTCTTATCTTGCTGGCCTGATTTGAGGTAAATACGGGGTCGCATAATGACGACCGCCTCCCTATCTTGTTGGAAACAATAAAAGTGGCAGGAGTTCATCCCCCTATGTCTGATCCCAAATCCGAATCCAAATCTGACGCTGAATCCGACTCCCAGATGATAAAGCTGCAGGTCGCCAATGCGCGGCCGGAAGATAGCGGCCGCGGGCTCGCGCGTTTGTCGCGGGACAATCTCAGCAAACTGGGCCTGATGGAAGGGGACGTGGTTGAGATATGCGGAAAACAGGCAACCCCCGCCCGTGCAGTTCTGCCCTACCCCGAGGATGAAGGGCTTGATTTTGTGCGGCTTGACGGTTTGCAGCGGGCTAATGCCGGCGTGGGCTCGGGTGATTTTGTTGAAATTCGAAAGGTTGAATCGAAACCGGCCAAGAAAGTCATTTTCGCACCGGCCCAAAAAGACCTGCGCCTGCATGGTAGCGGTGCCGGCCTGAAACGCAGTTTCATGGGGCGGCCATTAAATGCCGGTGATTTTGTCGCGACTCATGGCCAGCAACAGGTTGATCGCAGCGATATGCCGCCGCAGCTGCAACAGATGCTGGCTGCACCGGCTTTTTCGCTCACCCAGATTCGTTTGATGGTTGTGTCCACCGTACCCAAGGGCTTTGTGCATATTGACGAGAATACCGAAGTTGAGCTGCGCCCTGAATATGAAGAATCAACCGAGCATCGCCGGGCTGATGTGACTTATGATGACATTGGCGGGCTTCACGAGACAATTGACCAGTTGCGTGAAATGGTCGAGTTGCCGCTGCGCTATCCACAGTTGTTCACCCGGCTCGGCGTTGATCCGCCACGCGGTGTTCTGCTGCATGGTCCTCCGGGGACTGGCAAGACACGGCTTGCCCGTGCTGTGGCGAATGAGAGTGATGCCGAGTTTTTCCTCATAAATGGCCCTGAAATCATGGGTTCTGCCTATGGCGAGTCAGAGAAGAAACTGCGCGAGGTTTTTGAAGCCGCAACAAAGGCCGCGCCCTCCATATTATTCATCGATGAAATTGACTCCATCGCTCCCAAGCGCGGCGAAGTGCAGGGCGAGACGGAAAAGCGTCTGGTCGCTCAATTGCTCACGCTTATGGACGGGCTGGAATCGCGCCTCAATCTGGTCGTGATCGCAGCGACCAATCGCCCGGAAGCGATTGACGAGGCATTGCGCCGTCCGGGCCGCTTTGATCGGGAAATTATCGTCGGCGTTCCGGACTTGCGTGGCCGCAAGGAAATTTTGGGCATCCATACACGCGGCATGCCACTGGAGCCCGCGGTCGATCTGACGGAATTGGCCCGCACAACCTATGGGTTTGTCGGTGCTGATCTGGCGGCATTGACGCGTGAGGCGGCCATAGAAGCTGTGCGCCGGATCATGCCGAAACTGGACCTGGAATCCGAGACAGTTCCGCCGGAAGTCCTGGAGGAACTGGTGGTGCGCCGTGATGATTTTGTCGAGGCGTTAAAACGGGTGCAACCGTCGGCCATGCGCGAGGTGATGGTGCAGGCACCGGATGTGCGCTGGGAAGATATTGGCGGTCTGGATGACGCGCAGATGCGTTTGAAAGAAGGCATCGAGCTGCCGATGAAAAGTCCGGAGGCTTTTGCCAAGCTGGGCATCCGTCCAGCCAAGGGTTTTTTGCTCTACGGACCGCCCGGTACCGGCAAGACATTGCTTGCCAAAGCGGTGGCACGGGAAGCGGAGGCCAATTTCATCGCCACGAAGTCCAGCGATCTTTTATCAAAGTGGTACGGTGAGAGTGAGCAGCAGATTGCCCGGCTTTTCGCACGTGCACGGCAAGTCGCCCCGACAGTTTTGTTCATTGACGAGATTGACAGTCTGGTGCCCGCGCGTGGCCGCGGTATGGGCGAACCGCAAGTGACTGAACGCGTGGTCAATACGATACTGGCTGAAATGGACGGACTCGAAGAGATGCAATCGGTTATTTTGATCGGCGCAACCAACCGTCCCGGTCTGGTCGATCCGGCTCTATTGCGACCGGGCCGTTTTGATGAACTGGTCTATGTGCCGGTTCCGGAAAAAGATGGCCGCCGCCGTATCCTGGCTATTCATACTGCGAAGATGCCAATCGACAAAGATGTTGACCTTGATGATATTGCTGCGCGCGCGGAGCGCTATTCCGGCGCTGATCTGGAAGATCTGGTGCGCCGTGCCGGGCTTTATGCCTTGCGTGAGCATGGCGGTCTGGTCGAGAAAGTGTCGATGAAGCATTTTGAACGCGCGCTGAAAGATAGCCGCGCTTCCGTCACGCCGGAAATGGAGGAAGAATATTCCAAGATGGAAGCACAGCTGAAACAAAATGCGATGCGCGCCGAACCGATTGGTTTTGTCGCCCCCGGCATGTTGACGCCGGTGAACGACAGCAAGCATGAATTTTAATTTTCAGCTTGTTGCTACCATGTCATCCAGCTTTAGCGTTTTGAAACCCCAGCCAAAGATGAACAGGCACATGGTGACTGCAATCCAGAAAGGCAGCGCGCTGATATAGGTGTACAGCAATACGCCCAGTGCCGGTGATGCTATGAACGCCATGCCGTTTACTGAAGCGACGATGCCGGCAACCCCATTTTGCTCCGATCGTTCGACCGCCAGTGAAGCGCCTGCGGTAAAGCCGGGACGGAATAGACCAAAACCCAGTGAGCTAACTGCAAAGCCGATTATGATGCCGTAAAGATCACCCGATACGCCGATGACCAGGCAGCCGACAGCGGCGAGCAACATGCCCCATAAAACGGACGATCGCGGTCCCATTTGCAAGAGCGGGATCAGGCCCCATTGCGCGAGCAGGGTTGCTGCCGCACCCGACATAAGCACAATGCCGGTCATCTCGATTGCTGTTTTCGGATCGTCTCTAAGTCCGAGCCGGTCGAGTACCAGAAAGCCGATTACGCCCAATATCACCGCATGGGCATTGCCGCCCATGATTCCCGTGATCAGCCATGGCTTTATGCGTTTGTCGCCCCAGCGAAGCCGCGGCGGTATGCTGTCTGGCGCTGGCTTGCCCACCGGCTGGTCATCATGGCCGTCGTCTTTGAGGCTGCCTGCCGAGGGTGCAGCACTATAAGGTTCGGAGGTGACGACACCGCGTGCTTCAAATCCGGGATCGTCATTGGGTAGTTTGAGTGCCAGCGCAACCATCACCAGAATCCCAATAAACGCAAAAGCGAACATCGGGCTCGACAGGCCGAGAAACGGGAGGATCAGCAACGGGGCTATGGCCGGACCGACAATCGTGCCCAGACCAAAGGATGAAGAAATGAGCGACAGCGCCTTGGTGCGATCCTCGCGCGGAGTCCGGGCAGCGACATAGGCCTGAACCGCCGGCGGTGCGGCCGAGCCCAGCCCACCATAAAGGCTTCGGAATATGGCGAACAGGATGAAGGTCCACAGCGCGCTATACCAACCGAGCAATCCCAGGAAGAGTGCCAGTCCTGCCAATGCCATTGACGAAGTAAAACCAATCATGCCCAGCCGCATCAAGGCCTTGCGCCCGCGATGATCCGACAGCCGGGCCCATTTGGGTGCGGTATAAACCCACAATAAAGCAGACCAGCTGAACGCGGCGCTGACCCAGAAATCCGGGATGTGCAGCTGCGTGCCGATGGTTGGCAGTATCGATTGCATGGCAGTATTGCCCGAAGCCGTGACAAGCATCACCGCGAACAATACCGTCATCCGGGTATTGTCTATCGTCTTATGCTTTTTGGCAGCAACGGGCGGGGCGGGAGAATCAGCCATGAATGCCCTATGGCACGCTATTTTTTCCAATCCCAGATTTATTCCAGTCATAGCTGCGTTCTATGCGTGCAACATGGAGCGTGTAGCTTTCGTACCATTTGTCACGACCCTGTTCGCGGATCGCGCTGTGAACCGGATGATCGCGCCAGGCCCTGGCCGCGTCATCACTTTCCCAATAGCTGACCGTGATTCCCAGGCCGTCTTCCGATCGGCTGCTATCCTGTCCGAGATATCCGGATTGCTGCGCGGCGAGATTGCTCATGACATTTGCGGCCGCTTCATAGGCTTCATCATCATCCTTGGTGCGCTGGGCACAAAAGATGACAGCGATACAGTCAGGAGGATGGAGTTTCATATTGCTCTTTTAAACCTCTCCCCGCCCCGGACAAGCGCGAAGATGTTTGAATGTGATACTGTTATGGCTTAATAAGACAGCGGGATGATAGCAGGAGAGTCTGATTGACCAATACCATTGCAAAAGCGCCATTATGGGGACGAATCAAGCTGCGTGCAGCCCGGACCTTCGGTGCATGGGGCGTGTTTTTCAAAGGTTTCCTGAAGCATCCTGTCATGGTCGGCTCGATCATTCCCTCGTCGGCCGCAACTGTCAAAAAAATGCTGGAACCGGTTGACTGGAATGAATGTGATGTGTTCGTCGAATATGGGCCCGGCATTGGTACATTCTGTCGGTCGGTGCTGGAACGCATGAAGCCGGATGCCACATTGATAGTCATCGACCTTAATCCGGATTTTATCGAATATCTTGGCAAGAGCATTCGCGACAGCCGTTTCTATCCCATTCACGGATCGGCAGCGGATGTGCAGCAGATATTGAACGATCTTGGTCACGACAAGGCGGACTACATATTGTCCGGCCTACCGTTTTCTACCTTGCCCAATCAGTTGGGACCTAAAATAGCAGAAGAAACCCATGCAGCGTTGCGCCCGGGCGGGGCTTTTCTGGTCTATCAATTCGTCAAACGTGCGCGCGATTTCATGGCGCCTCATTTTGACCGAATAGACGATGGCTATTCCGTCTGGAACATATTGCCTTGCCATCTGTTCTGGGGCTGGAAAAAGAAATAGACTATTAGTGAGCGTTGTTGTTGGTCGATTGAGGTCGGCCGTTTGTCGAAGATCGATCAGGACTTGCGCGACAAGTCCGCCTGCCCATAGTAGTTTCCAATGATATAATATTTTGAAGAGGATTTCCGGATGTCACGCTTTTCCCGCACGGTTGCGATTGCACTCACGTCGACCGCCCTGAGCTTTGCCGCTCCAGCCTATGCCGATAACCATAGCAGCGCCGCGCCTGCGCCGGTTGGCCAGCTGGTTGATGCGGTCAATATTCCCTATGAACGA
The DNA here is from genome assembly GCA_947493955.1 of uncultured Sphingomonadaceae bacterium. Taxonomy (GTDB): domain Bacteria; phylum Pseudomonadota; class Alphaproteobacteria; order Sphingomonadales; family Sphingomonadaceae; genus Parasphingorhabdus. Next base: position 162,173 of record CANLSQ010000002.1, on the reverse strand, counting down.
TTTACCCTCGACAATGGTTTGAAGGTGTTGGTCCACACTGATCGCAAGGCACCGATCGTGGCGGTCTCCATCTGGTATGGCGTTGGCTCTGCCAATGAACCCAAGGGCAAAACGGGTTACGCCCACCTGTTCGAACACATTATGTTCAACGGTTCTGAAAACGCACCGGGTGACTATTTTGAGCCGCTGCGGCAAATTGGCGCGACCGATTTGAACGGGACGACCTGGCTGGACCGGACCAACTATTTCCAGACGGTTCCCAAATCTGCCCTTGATGTCGCACTGTTTCTTGAAAGCGACCGGATGGGGCATTTGTTGGGCGCGGTCACGCAAGAGAAGCTCGACAATCAGATTGGCGTGGTTTCCAACGAGAAGCGTCAGGGTGATAACCAGCCTTATGGGTTGGTCAGCTATCGGCAGACAGAATTGCTGTTTCCCGAAGAGGGCCATCCTTACGGACATAGCACCATTGGATCACTGGAAGATCTCGAAGCCGCTTCTCTCGACGACATGAAGCAATGGTTTATTGATCATTATGGACCGAATAATGCGATTCTGGTGCTGGCCGGCGACATTGATGCTGCGGCCGCCAAACCGCTGGTCGAAAAATGGTTCGGTGCCATTCCCAAGGGCAAACCAATTCCGGAGCTGAGCCCGGAATTGCCAACCCTGGATGAACCGGTTTTCGATGTGATGAAGGACAAGGTTGCGACGACGCGTATCTATCGCAACTGGATCGTCCCGGGCCTGAATGATCCTGATTACACGCCGCTGGATGTCGGCATGACAGTGCTGGGCGGTCTGGCAAGTTCGCGGCTCGACAATATCATGGTGCGGGAAGAGAAAAACGCGGTGGCAGTATCTGCCTTTGTGATTCCGTTCGTGCACGGAAGTCTCGTTAATATTCAGGCGGATGTGAAGCCCGGTGAAGATGCAGACATGGTTGCCAAGCGGCTGGACGAGATTATCGCCGATTTCATTGAGAACGGACCGACGGCAGATGAAGTGCAGCGGGTTGCGACGCGAGATGCCGCTGCCCGTATTGCCGGGCTGGAGCAGGTTGGCGGATTTAACGGCAAAGCGACGGCACTGGCGCAGGGCGAACTCTATTCTGATGACCCGGAATATTATAAAAAGGAACTGGAACGGCTGGCTTCTGCAACCCCGGAATCGGTGACGGCTGCAATGAAAAAATGGCTAACCCGGCCGGTGGTCGGTATTCGTGTGGTGCCGGGCGAGCGGGAGGCCTATCAGGAAGTAGAGTCCGGTAAAGGCGCGCGAACCGGAACGCTAACTGCTCCTGCCTTTTACATGCAGGACGGTGGCGAGAATGCTGTACGCGAGCCAGTTGATCGATCCTCGCTTCCTCCGGTTGGAGAGATTCCGAACGTTGATTTCCCCGATGTCGAAACAGCGACATTGTCCAACGGCATCAAAGTCTATTTCGCTCAGCGCAACGCGGTTCCAATGACCCGTGTGACGCTGTCTTTTGATGCCGGGGCTTCTGCTGATCCTGCCGACAAGATTGGCCTGCAAAACTTCACCACAGCGATGATGGAGGAAGGCACGACCAGCCTGACCTCGGTGCAGATTGCCGAGCAGCAAGAACGGCTAGGGGCCAATGTCAGTGTCGGCGGCGGACGGGATCGCACGGATGTCAGTTTGAGCGCGGTTAATCCCAATCTTGATGCGTCACTCGATCTGATGGCGGACATTGTCAAAAACCCTGCTTTCAAAACAGACGATATCGAACGCATACGGGTGCAGCAGCTGACTGCCATTGACCGTGAAGAAAGCAACCCGCGCAGCATAGCGACCAATGCTTTGCCGCCGCTTCTGTTCGGCGACACCCATCCTTATGGTCGCGGCCTTTCTGGCAATGGCACGAAGCAATCCGTCGCCGCGATCAGCCGGGATGACCTGGTGAATTTCCACAAAGGCTGGATGCGTCCGGAAAATGCTACGATATTTGCCGTCGGCCAGATTGATAAGCAGGCATTGCTCGACAAGCTGGAAATGCGCTTTGGTCAGTGGAAGGCTGAGGGACAGGCTGCTCCGGCCAAAAATTTCGATGCCGCGATTCCGGAAGCGCAAGGCAAGATCGTGGTTATTCACCGGGCCAATAGCCCGCAATCAATGATCCTTGCAGGTCAGGTTCTGCCGTTTAAGGGCACTGATGATTTGCTGACCCTGAACGCCTCCAATGAAGTTTTGGGCGGGAATTTCCTGTCGCGGATCAACATGGATCTGCGTGAGACGAAAGGCTGGAGCTACGGCACGCGCAACACCATTTTGCGCGGTGAGCATGACGTACCTTATATCATGCGTGCGCCGGTGCAGACTAATCAGACCGGTCCCGCTGTTGCCGCAATCATGGGCCAGGTTAAGAGTTTCCTGGGTGATAATGGTGTCACGCAGGCGGAGCTGGAACGGACAGTCAATGGCAATGTCCGCCAGTTGCCGGGACAGTTCGAGCAATCGAGACGCGTGCTCGGACAAATGCAGGGCGATGTCATGTTCAAGCGCCCGTCCAACTATGCCGAAACCGTGGCAGATCGCTACAGGGCCTTGACCGCCGATGATCTCAACAAAGCGATGGCTGGAGCAATTGACCCCGACAGGTTTACCTGGGTGATTGTTGGAGATGCGGACAAGATCAAGACCCAGCTGGAAGCCCTTAACATGCCAATCGAATATCGTGGCTATGAAGCTGGTAACACCGATGTTAGTAAGGCAGGCAGTTCAAATGATTCGGCAGTCGGCCAAGACTGATCGCTGATTCAGAGCTTTGATTTAAAAGGAGAAGAATATGTCTATCGATGGTTCATATGATTGCGTAACCAAATCCCCTATGGGTGACCAGGCCTCTGTCGTGACGATTGTCACCAATGGCGACACCTTCACCGGCACCAATGAAGGCGCCATGGGATCCATGGAACTGGAAGATGGCAAGGTTGACGGCAATACGCTGACCTGGGTTATGAACATGACCGTACCTATGCCGATGAAACTAGAAGGCACAGCGACCATCGACGGCGACACGCTGACAGGTTCAGTCAATGCTGGTGCTTTCGGTGAAATGGCGATGACCGGCACCCGGAAATAAACCTTTACAGAAGACATAAAAAAGGCCGCTGCCCTATCGGGTTAGCGGCCTTTTTTATTGGTATGTGATTGGGGTTATTGCACCACAATGCTTACCGCGCGGCGGTTCTGCGCCCATGCCGCTTCGTTGGAGCCCAAGGCTTCGGGGCGTTCCTTGCCGTAGCTGACCGTCGTCATGCGGTTGGGACTGACGCCCAGGGATGCCAGATAGTTTTTCGCTGCATTGGCGCGGCGTTCGCCAAGGGCGAGGTTATAATCCCGCGTCCCGCGTTCGTCGGCATGACCTTCAATTGTAATCCGCGCATTGGGATGCTGTGCCAGCCATTGTGCCTGACTTTGAAGGACAACCTGATCCTGTGAGTCGACATTATAGCGATCCGTATCAAACAGGATGCGGTCCGACATCGTATTCGCCAGGAAATCACCCTGAGAGCCCGGCGTATAACCAGGGCCAGTAGGTTGCGGCGGAGGTGTCGGAGTACTGGTTCCAGCCGGAGCAGGTGGCAGTTCTTCCGGTGGTTTCTTAGCACAACCTGCGAGGATCAAGCTGGTGGTAATCAGGAGGGGGGTCGCATATTTTATCATATTTCTGCTCCTAGTCTTATTTGCCCTTGGGCCAGTTATAATCGTTTTTCAGTAACTTGTCTTACTTTTTAATCCTGTTTTACGGCAGCAATGGTCCCCAGGCCGGATCGGAACCATCGACCGGTGTGGGCAATTGCCGTTCATTTCTGCCGGTGAGGTCCACCTGCCATATGCCGGTCTTGCCTGAGCCGCGCGAAGTTCGGAAAAACTGGATGATCCGGCCATTGGGTGCCCATGTCGGGGCCTCGTCCTGCCAGCTGTTGGTGAGCAGACGCTGTCCGCCGCCACTGGGTGTCATCACACCGACGCGGAAATTGCCGGCGATTCTGGTGAAGGCGATCAAATCCCCGCGAGGGCTCCATTCGGGGGTCGCATAGCGCCCGCCACCAAAGCTGATCCGCCGTTCATTGCCGCCATTGGCGCCCATGACATATAGCTGCTGGCTGCCCGAACGGTCGCTTTCAAATACGATCCGGCTGCCATCGGGGGAGAAGCTGCCGCCAATATCAATGCCGGGCGAGAAAGTCAGACGCTTGGGTTCGCCGCCTTGTGAGGACACTTTGTAGATATCGGTATTCCCGGCAATCGCCATGGAGTAGAGTATCCACTTCCCGTCCGGTGACCAGCGCGGGGCAAAGGTCGGGTTGGTACTCTGGGTAATCAACTGTTGCCGGCCAGTCCCGATTTCATAGACATAAATGCGCGGGTTGCCATCGAGAAAGCTGAGATAGACGATTTTGGAGTAATCGGGCGAGAAGCGCGGTGTCAGAGCCGTGGCCTGGCCATTGGTAATGAAACGGTGATTGGCCCCGTCGCTGTCCATGATTGCCAGTCTTTTGCGGCGGTTACCCTTGGGTCCGGTCTCGGCAATATAGGCAATCCGGCTGTCAAAAAATGGCGATTCACCGGTCAGGCGGGAATAGATGCTGTCCGCACATTTGTGCGCCGCGCGCCGCCAGTCACCGGGCTCGACCACAAAGCCTGTCCGGGTGAGTTCTGTTTGGAGCGCCACGTCATAGAGATAACAGCCTACAGTGAGCTTGCCATCGCCATTGGAGCGGACAAAACCCTGGATAAGCGCTGAGGCATTCGTACCATTCCAATAAGGAAATTGCGGCGATGTCACTTCGGCAAAACTGATCCCGCGTACCCGATTACGGCCAAGCGGTTTGAACAGGCCGCTGGAGCGCAGATTGCTGACGATCACATCGCTGATCTTGTTACCCAGTTCAGCGGTGGTGCCAGCCGGGGTTTCGGTACTCCGGGGGGTTGGCAGGCCCGGCACGGCAATGGTCAATTCATCCGCAGCGGTATTTTCGACATCGACGGTCAATTGCGCTTGTGCAGGCAGCGCCAAGCCAATCAGCAAGGTAAAGGCGACAAGCCATGATTCGATACGCTTTGGGGCCGTTATAGCCATCATATTCTCCTGGTTACCGAGCCTATACACCAAGGAAGAGGACAGGCTCGATTACCTGCCATTCATTATAATATTTCTCGGGAAATGTCTTGAAGGGCGCCGCCAGTTTTACTGCGGCAATCGCACGCTCCTTATGGATCGCGGCCTGAGACCGGTTGCTGGCGTTTATACCTGTTGTAGTCGCCGACGGCGTGCCGACAATATTGCCGCTGCGGTCCAGTCGTGCGGTGACCTTTGTACGCAATTTCTCGGCATCAGCGCCGGTTGGAGGTTTCCAATGGGGTTTGACCTGCCGGAGCAGTTCCCGCTGCAATGAAGCAACCGCGCTGGATGATGCTTTTTCCGCAGCGATATTCTGGTTTCGGCTGACCGATGACTGATCGGTAACGCCTTTCAGGAAATCCTTGCCAAGGCGCGATCCCCGGGGTTTTTTCTTGGGAGCAGGGTCTGGTTTGGGTTTTGCAGCTGGCTTTTCACGCGGCGGCGTCGGTTTGACCTCCGGCGCGGGCGCGAGTTCTGCAGGAGCAGGTTGGCTTAGTTCAGCTGGTTCAGGATCACCGAGCTCGGGCGCTATGCTGGTGGCGGGCGGGACCAGAGCAGGATTGGGAGAAGCGCTTTCGAGGCCGACTTCATCGGCAATCATGACCTCTATGGGCTTTGACTTATAGGCGTCGTCCGGCTGGGATAGCAGGCTAAGCGACAATAGGCCGAACAGGGCAATATGCCCGCCAGCCGCGACGCCCAAGCCAATTTTTTCAGCTCTTTCCATAACAGCCTTTAATTTCTAATTTCACTCAGATGAACCTGTTGTGACTAAAGACACACGGTTCAGGCCGGCCCGGTTGAGCTCTCCCATGACCGCCATGATCAGGCCATAATCCAGCGTTTCATCGCCGCGCAGCATGATCTGCCGGGGGTCTTGCGCGTTCTGGTTTGTAGCAATTTCGCTTAACCGTGTTGCCAAGGCATTTCGGCTCATTTCTTCCTCACCCAGATATATCCGGCCTTCTTCATCTATGGAAATCTGCACCGGTTCCTGATCTTGGTCCAGTGCATTGGCGCGGCTTTCTGGCAGGTTTACCGGCACGCCGGTGACCAGCAGAGGCGCGGTGATCATGAAAATGATCAGCAGCACCAGCATGACGTCGACAAAAGGTGTCACGTTAATCTCTGACATGGGTGCACGGCCGCGATTGCGGCGGCCATTACTGGGGGCAAGGTCCATTCCCATGGCTTATTCCCCCAGTTCCAGTTCGCGGCTCATCGTCGCGTGGAATCCGTCGGCAAAGCGGCCCATGCGGGCTTCCAGCTTATTGAGCCGGTGGGAGAAGCGGTTATAGGCGATAACCGCTGGAATCGCCGCGAACAGGCCGATGGCCGTGGCAAACAGGGCTTCGGCAATGCCCGGAGCGACCACGGCCAGTGAGCTATTCTGCTCTGCGGCAATGGCCGAGAAGCTGCGCATAATGCCCCAGACCGTCCCGAACAGGCCGACAAAGGGGGCGACACTGCCCACGGTGGCGAGAAAATTCAGCCGGTCGGCAAGCTTGTCCACTTCATGCGCAATAGTCGCATTCATCGCGGTTGCCAGCCTCTGCCGCGTGCCATCCCGGTCAATCGGTCCGCGTGCCGTCGACCGCCGCCATTCGCGCATGCCCGACGCCAGCACCTTGGCCATGGGCAGGCCGGATTTGCTATGGTCATCATAGAATTTGTCGACATCATTGGCTTTGGAAAAAGATTTTTCGAAACGGTCCGACTTTCTTCCGACCTGGCCTATCTTCATCGCAAAGCTGACAATGATCATCCATGTCCAGACGCTCGCGAATAACAGGCCGATCATCACCAGCTTGACGATGATATCCGCTTGTAGAAACAGGGCAAAAGGAGAAAATTCGCCGGATGCTGCGTGGATCGAAAGGCTGTCTAGCAAGGGTATTTCCTCTTAATTTTGTTCTTCATCATCGGCGATGACAGACGCAAAGGCGTTCGTCCATGCCTCCGGCTGTCGCCGTGGTCGCCCGGTGGGCGTAAGGAAGGCTGCCTGAACGCTGGCTGACGCTATTTTTTCGTCCCCGCGCATGATGATTTGTTCGATATTCACGCTGGCTTTGCGCAATTTGCTTACATGGCTGATGACCAGCAGATTATCCTGAAATTTGGCGGGTGCAATATATTTAATGTGCATATCGACCACAGCATAAGCGCCATCATCCGCTTCAAACGCCGCACGCTGGTCCATGCCGAGTTGATGCAGCATGTCGGAGCGCGCGCGCTCCATGAATTTCAGGTAATTGGCGTGATAGACAATGCCGGAAAAGTCGGTGTCTTCATAATAGACCCGGCAGGCGTAATAGTGATGATGGTCGCGAAACTCACCTTCATGCGGCTTAATATCAGACGGAAGATTGCTGGTTGCATCCATCTTCGGGACATTAGTCACCTGATTCCAGCGGGGAAAGTGCTAATGATTCCGTTCAGCGTAAATTTGAGTCTATTTGGCGGTTAACTATCGGAAATCATTTCCAATCCTCTTCCGACATGGCTTTGCCGGTTTCGATCATGCTCTTGAGATTGCTGAGAACGGCAGACCAACCTTCACGAACGCCGATATCCATCGAAGAACCGGGTTCCAGTTCGCTATGGGTCACGGTCAATTTCGTATCAGGGCCCAGTGCAACCAGTTCATAAGTCACCCGCGACAGCTTGGCCGGTTCGTCTGCCTCGTCCGCAAAGGCCCAACTCCAGACCATTTTGTGCGGCGGATCAATTTCGATAATCTGACCCCTTACGTTAACCTTACCACTGTCGCTGCCAACATGTTCCCAGCGTGATCCTTGTGTCCAGTCGGATTCATTGTAATGACCCCAATAGGCTTTGGTCATCTCCCTATCGATCAGGCCGTTCCAGACTTTTTCTGCGCTGGCGGCAATATAGATGGTGTAGACGAAATCCGGCGCGCATGGTTCTCCGGTTGAGGCACGGGTGGCAATGGTTTCAATGGTGGTCGAATCAGGCACGGCGTTTCTCCTGTTTTGGCTTTTGATTGTCTTCGATCTGATCTTTGAAATCGGTCAGCGCGGCGATGCGGGCATCTTCAAATTTGCCGACCCAGCGGTGGACAATATCACCGAGCGGCACGGGATTGAGATAGTGAAGCTTGCTCCGGCCCTGCCAATGGACGGAAACCAGATTGGCTTTTTCCAGTATGCCGAGATGCTTCGCCACGCCCTGACGGGACATGGGAAAACCTTCACATAGGTCGGTCAGGCTCTGCCCGCCTTTTTCGAACAAACGGTCGAGAAGCAGGCGGCGCGACTCATCGGCAAGGGCGTGGAATATATCGGTCATGCTTGCAATTATGCAACCATATAGTTGCATGTCAAGATATTTGTTCCGAGAGGTAGATGTCCATGCTGGATTCGACGGCTACAGGCTTTCCTACATTGCCCGGAAAAGCTAAACTTATTGCTGCTCTTTCTCAGTTTTGAATATCAGTCCTGCACATTGCCATCTTCGGCAAACCTCTCCACAAAAGGGGGTGTGATATGTGTGAACTTTGGCTTCGAATGACGTGGTGAAAATAGCTCAAAAAAACCTAATATAGACGCGGCATGCGAAATAGACTCTTTTTGAGCCAGTCTTTACTGCTTTTCGAGGGGTTTGCGCCATTTGGCATAGAGCCGAATGATTAGTGCTAAGAACAACAGGCCGGAACCAATTATGCCGATATGATTGAGTTCCGGATCGGCCAGTCGCCCGAGATAAGTAAAAACATAGATAAACCAGATAAAATGGATTCCAAAAACATGAAGCCGTTTCCAGTTTTTACCCAAAAGTTTCATTGACCAGTTGTTGGACGTCAATGCCATCACATAGATCATGAAATAGGCAAGTCCGCCGCCTAATATCGTAATTAAATCTGGCGGGGTTTTCGCGATGACCAGATAATAGGTCAGTGCCACCAGATGCACGCTATGTGTCCATGCAAAGGCCAATCCCCATTGTCGTCTCCGCCGCATCAGGGTTTTCGTTAGGTCATTTTTGGATAGTCGGAAAAGCGTCGAGGCAAGGTAGGCGGTCAGAAATACAGGCACACCCACCCGCGAGGTCCAGCGTGCGGAAAGCTGCGCGCCTTGGATATGCTCTGTGCCCGCGATGAAGCCCGCTCCAACTGCACCGATGCTGAGAAGCAAGCCGATAAGAAGCGGTGTCCATCGGGATGCTAATAAACTCATGACGCGCAGCCTATGCATAGCGTCGCGGCGGGATCAATTTTCAGGCGCTTATAGGCAATGGGTTCGCCGCATTCGGCGCACCAGCCATATTCGTCCTCGTCCATGCGTTTGAGCGCCATATCGATCCGCGACAGATCATTAACCCGTCGGCGCGCCTCGGCCTGTGCCATTTCCTGTTGCTGCATGGCGTCCATCCGTGACAGGCGGCCAACGCTTTGCTGGTCGAGTTCCACCGTATCGCTCCAACCCGCAGCTTCTTCATCCAGCGCTTTGAGCTCCGCCTGTCGTTCGAGCAACAGGACCTTCAGGGCCGCGATCTGGCTTTTGGAGAGATCGTCAGCCATCGCCGCCTATTCGGTTTTCGGGGCAAGATAATCCAGGGCTGCGGCTGTCATCGCTTCGGTGCCTAATGTTACCGATTCTCTCGGCGCGACCTTGAAGAAGGGCGAGTGATGCGACGGCACTGGTGGTCCGCCGGCATCTTCGCGATCAAAATCCGCTTGCGGCGTTCCGCCGACCGAGAAATAGACACCTGGTACATCTGTATTGGGTGCCACAAAATAGGCGAAATCCTCTGCGCCCATGCCCTGGCGTGGCTGATCGTCAAAAACGTCTGCTCCGAAGCGTTCGGAAAACAGGGTTCTGATCCGCCGTGACAATGTCACATCATTATAGGTGGCCGGGGTCCGCTCGTGCGATATCTTGACCTCGGGCAATTTGTCTTCGGGCAGGCCGTTCATCCGGCCCACATTTTCGGCAATGCGCTTGATACCCTCGAGCAGCTTTTCGCGTGTCTCCTGATCATCCGACCGGACCGTAAGCTGCATCGTCGCCTTGTCGGAAATGATGTTGTGCTTGAAACCGCTGTTAAATGCACCAACCGTCACGACTGCCGGTTGTAGCGGCGCGATTTCCCGGCTGACAATAGTTTGCAGGTTCATAATGATCTGCGCGCCCATCACGATAGGGTCCTTGCCGCGATGCGGCGATGCGCCATGCGCGCCAACGCCGTGTACGGTAATATCGACACTGTCGGAGGAGGAATAGGTTATGCCCTCGCGCAGCGCTAGCTTGCCGGTTGGTGTGTCAGCGGAAACATGAAAAGCCATGGCAAAGTCTGGTTTAGGAAAGCGGCTGTAAAGGCCATCATCCATCATCAGCTTGGCGCCGCCAATGCGCTCTTCAGCCGGTTGCGCGATCAAAACAATCGTGCCGCGCCACTGATCCTTCATCGCTGACAAACGGCGCGCCGTGCCGATCAGCGAAGTGATATGAACATCATGACCGCAAGCGTGCATGACGGGCTTTTCCTCGCCATCAATACTGACTTGGGTCGCGGTGGACATATAGTCCAGCCCGCTATCTTCGACGAGCGGCAGGCCGTCCATATCGGCGCGCAGCATCAGGGTCGGGCCGTCGCCATTTTTCATGACGGCGACCACACCGGTGCCACCCACTTTTTCGGTCACATCCCATCCGACCGCGCGCCATTCCTTGGCAATAATGCCAGCGGTGCGGACTTCCTTATAGGACAGCTCGGGATTGCGGTGAAAATCCTTGAACAACGCTTCCAGCTTGCTGTCATAATCTGCTGCAATCGTTTTTGCCAAATCCGCCGGGGATTCTGATTGCGCGAGGACAGGCTGCGCGGCAACCAATACGCTGCCAGCGGCTAAAGCCAAGAAATATTGCTTCACGATTTTCTCCTAGTTATTCGTCCTATATGGGCCCTTATGCAGGCCCAACACGGAAAGCGCAAAGCTTGTTGCCTTCCGGATCGCGAAAATAGGCAGCGTAAAAGGCTTGCGGCCCTTCATCACCACGGACGCCGGGCGCACCTTCGTCACTACCGCCCAGTTCAATGGCTTTACTGTAAAAGCTGTCGATCTGTGATCGTTCCTCGAAAGGAATAGCGATCATATTGCCATTGCCGGGCACAGCTGCCTCGCCATTATGAGGTTGGGTGATGGCAAGGGATGGCGCACCCATTTCGACGCCGTAGAGTGTGAAGCCGCCCTCTTCGAGTTGCATGAGTCGTTTTGCTCCGATTTCTCCTAGCAGGGCGTCATAATATTCGCGTGCCTTTTCGACATTGTTGGAGCCCAAAGTTGCATATCCGATCATGGCCTCAGCCTCCCATGTTCATTTTGCAGACGCACAGCTTGTTGCCGTCAAGATCACGGAAATAGGCCCCGTAAAATACATCCGGTGCGCGCCAGCCCGGTTCGCCTTCATCAGCTGCACCCAACGAAAGTGCCTTGGCATGCAAGGCATCAATCTGGTCGGTATCATCAAAGGACAGGGCGACCATCGTGCCGTTGCCGAAACAGGCTTCATTGCCATCATAAGGATTGGTGATGCAGATCATCGGTTGGCCGGGTTTCTTACCGTAAAACTGACCACCAAGCGGTGTCTGGAACAGTTTTTTGACGTCCGTGCCTTCGAAAAGCTTGTCATAAAATTCAACGGCTTTGTCTTTATCATTCGTGCCGAGCATGGTGTAGGCGATCATCTGTATTTCTCCTGATTGAGAACCGATTGAGGGTTTGTTGATTCGGTTTCGGAGTGAAACCTATCACTCACAGAAATAGATGCAATGACCTGACGGATCATTTTCAGGAACCTGCGTTCTATAGAAAGCGGTGCCGCGCCCGCGCGCCGGATTGATCCAGAGGCCGGACTTCAGGGCATAGGCTTCGCCGCTATGACCAAAGCGCATTTCGCCATCGCCAAACGGATCGTCTTTACACGATGCCGGGCGCCCAGGGGCCGCGAGGATATGGACCGCCAGACCATAAGCGCAGAAATAGCCGTCTGCGCTGTCACCGTTCTTGCCATCATATTGCCAAACAGGACTGGTCATTGTGGTTATGCTTTTTCTGCTCAAAAAGGTGTCGTCATTGCGCAGGAACATTTGTCCGACTTTTGCAAGGTCAACAGCAGAAATCCGCAAGCCGCCTTGCGGGCTGAATATTGATCCTGTCTGGCCCAGTCGATAGCGCGCCATATCGCAGCTGCCGTCACTTGCGGGCACAACCGGGCAAGTCTCTCTTGTCCCGCGCAAATCGTCGCGGGCGACGTCGCCATTGGCCCGGTAAAGGGTGACGGCGGCGGTGATTTTTTGATCGCTGCACAAAGTCCAGTTGAAACAGGCGTCGAGTTTCAGAGGATCAAAGACCTGCTGTTTCATGATTTTGTCAAAGCGGAGACCGGTGGCCGCTTCCATCACTGCAGCTATGATGGGAAAATTGAGATTGGCGTATGTGAAATATTCGCCGGGACGGTGATCGGAATCCCAGGTTTTTTCATTTTTCAGCTCGGTTTCCAGGCGGGCGTCCATGGGCAGGGCATAGTTTATTTCATCGCGCAGACCGGCCTGATGGGAAAGCAGCATGCGCAAGGTAATGGGGACATTAGGATAGCCCGGGTGGCGCAGATTCCAGCCAAGATAGGTAGATATATCGGCGTCCAGCTGCAGCGTATTTTGCTCGACCAACCGCATGACCGCAAGGGCAACGAACGTTTTGGAAATGGACGCGATCCGTACAGGATCATCGGGCATCAGGGCTCGGCCGGTGGCGCGGTTGGACAGGCCCTGAATGGCTGCGGTTGCGGACTGTTCTGCATCAAATTTGATCTTGATCGCTGCGGGCGGCGCGCTGGTTTGTGCTGACGCGTTCAATAGCGACAAACAGAATAGGCAAAAGAAAACGGAGCAAAAGCCCATGGCCTCTGCTCCGTATCTTGCAATTTTCGAGATCAACAGATTAACCCGCCGGGCACGCGCCGATCCGTTTGCCGTTATTTTTGGCGGTGATGTTCATCTTCATGCCGCCAGCGCCTCCGTCCATTTTCATGGTCATGTCATAGTTGCTGGGACCATATTGGCCGGTCATGACCATATTCATCTCGCCCGGTGCGCCGACATTGGAACAGGACATTTCTGAGTTGATCGCGCCGCCGCTCATATCAAATTTCTTGATTTTGCAATCGGTCTGTTCCTGGGCCGCAAAAAATTCTGCGCCCGGGTTTTTGGCCTGCTCTTCGGTGATGCATGTTTTGCTTACGGTCGTCGTCTTCATCGAATCCATCATGTTCGCAGGCGCTCCTTCCGGCAGGCCTTCGATTTGTACGTCGACAATCTCGACAGTGTTCTCCCACTCACCGGGTTCAAGGGTCACTTCGTTCATGACCTTTGCCACTTCCTCGGCACTGATGTTGCCGTCGCCATCGGCATCCGCTTCATTGCTTGAGCAGCCCGCCAGCAATGCCACGGCGGCAACCGATATAACTAATTTGTTCACTTGGATTTCCCTCATCTAATTACTGAACCTTTTTTGCCATAACCCCATTGGCCGATGTTGTAAATTTGCGAAGTGTAACGTCTTCGTTCCGGCGATATTGGGGGATGACAATGGACCCGTTTTGTTCCATATCACTTGCATGGCAAAACTGGTTATCAGAAAAGGTTTGGCTGAACCGCAAACCGATGAAAATTTCGTCCCCCACAAACCGGTTCGACCCGATAAATCGGAAGGCGGGAAAGCCTTTGAACTGGTCAGCGACTTTGAACCTTCCGGTGATCAACCCGAAGCTATCGCGGAACTTGTCGAAGGTATAAAAGGCGATGAACTGGATCAGGTTCTGCTGGGTGTGACGGGGTCAGGCAAGACTTTCACGATGGCCAAGATTATCGAAAAGACCCAGCGCCCGGCACTGATTTTGGCTCCGAACAAGATACTTGCCGCACAGCTTTACGGAGAGTTTAAAAGCTTTTTCCCCAATAATGCGGTCGAATATTTCGTCAGCTATTATGACTACTACCAGCCCGAAGCCTATGTCGCCCGGTCAGATACGTATATCGAGAAAGAAAGCTCGGTAAACGAGGCGATTGACCGGATGCGCCATAGTGCAACCCGGTCGCTGCTGGAGCGGGATGACGTGATCATCGTCGCGTCCGTTTCCTGCCTTTATGGTATCGGTTCAGTCGAAACCTATTCGGCGATGATCTTTGATCTCAAAAAAGAGCAGGCGGTGGATCAGCGCGATATCATCCGAAGGCTCGTGTCGCTGCAATATAAGCGCAATGATCAGGCCTTCGCGCGCGGCAATTTTCGGGTGCGCGGTGACAATCTTGAAATTTTTCCTTCGCATTATGAAGATATGGCGTGGCGAATTTCCTTTTTTGGCGACGAGATTGAGGAGATTGTCGAATTTGATCCGCTGACCGGCAAGAAGGGCGCGAGCCTCAATCAGGTCCGGATTTTTGCCAATTCCCACTATGTGACGCCCGGCCCGACGATGAAACAGGCGATGGATGCGATCAAGCTGGAGCTTGGCGTGCGTCTCAAAGAGCTGGAGGCTGAGGGCAAATTGCTGGAACATCAGCGGCTGGAACAGCGTACAAATTTCGATCTCGAGATGATCGCGGCAACCGGTAGCTGTGCAGGTATCGAGAATTACTCCCGCTTCCTCACCGGCCGTTTGCCTGGCGAGCCACCGCCGACATTGTTTGAATATCTGCCCGACAATGCCTTGCTGTTTGTCGATGAGAGCCACCAGACGGTGCCGCAAATTGGCGCGATGTCAAAGGGCGATCACCGGCGCAAGATTACGCTGGCGGAATATGGGTTCCGCCTGCCAAGCTGTATCGACAACCGTCCCTTGCGCTTCAACGAGTGGGACGCGATGCGGCCGCAGACGGTCAGCGTATCGGCAACGCCCGGGCCATGGGAGATGGAACAGACCGGCGGCGTATTTGCTGAGCAGGTGATCCGCCCGACCGGACTGATTGACCCGCCGGTCGAAATCAAACCGGTAGAGGATCAGGTCGATGATCTGATCAACGAATGCAAGAAGGTGGCACAGCAAGGCTATCGCACCTTGGTCACGACATTAACCAAGCGCATGGCGGAGGACCTGACCGAATTCATGCATGAGGCCGGTTTGAAGGTTCGCTACATGCACAGCGATGTCGAGACTCTGGAAAGAATCGAGTTGATCCGGGATCTGCGGCTTGGCGTTTATGATGTTCTTGTCGGGATCAACCTGCTCCGCGAAGGTTTGGACATTCCCGAATGCGGACTGGTCGCGATACTGGATGCGGACAAGGAAGGCTTCCTGCGCTCCGAAACATCATTGATCCAGACGATCGGCCGCGCGGCGCGTAACGTCGAGGGACGGGTGATCCTCTATGCAGACCGGATTACGGGCTCGATGGAACGGGCGCTGAATGAAACCGGACGGCGGCGGGAAAAGCAGGAGGCCTATAACAAGCTGCACGGGATCACACCGACGACGATCAAGAAAAATATCGGTGATATTGTCGCCCATGTCGCGAGCAAGGATCAGGTCACCGTGCCAATCGATGACGATACCGAACATCTCGTCGGGCACAATTTGCGCAGCCATATTGAAAGTCTTGAAAAGCGCATGCGCGATGCGGCTGCTGATCTGGAATTTGAAGAAGCCGGACGGCTGCGTGACGAGATCCGCAAGCTGGAGGCGGACGAATTGGGACTGCCGGCGGACTTGCAACTGGCCAAACCCAAAGGCCGCGCGACAGAAGGCAAACCAGGTACGCGCAAGATGCGCTACGGCAAGACACAGCGAAAATTCTGAACGGTGGTTTTTCTCGACCAACCACATGCTCCGATAGACAAACGACAGAGGCCCCGGTTGAACTCGAAGATAGCCAGGTTCATGCTACGGCGATAACGAAATGGGGAGAGAGATGATGCAATCGAAACTTTTTGCCGCCTTGGCCTGCTCCGTACTCGTAATGGGAGCAGCCGCCTATGATGCCAACCAAACAGCTGCTGCCGCTCAGGAAGGCGCAGCACAGACCGGTCCTGACTTTGCTGCTGCTGTTGCGTCTACCGGTCGTTCCGAAGCTGATGTAAAGCTGGATGCCAGCCGTAAGCCGGCAGAAATACTCGCTTTCATGGGGTTGAAAGTCGGCGACGCCGTGCTCGATATCTTTGCTGGTGGTGGCTATTATAGTGAAATAATGGGCGCAGCGGTGGGCCGGCAAGGATCTGTCGTAGCGGTCAACCCGCCGCAATTTGTGTCGAGCGATGATGCGAAAGCGAAATGGGCGGGAGTCACTGCCCGACAAACCGGTGTTTCTCTGGTGCAATCACAACTGGGCGATTACTCGCCAGAGTCTGACAGCTTTGACTTTGCCATGATGCATCTCATCTATCACGATCTCTATTGGGAAAGTGAAAGGTTCAAATTCCCCCGGATGGACCCGGCGGCATTTTTGGCGAAACTTTATGCGGCTATGAAGCCTGGCGGTATCGTTGCCGTTGTCGATCATGTCGGCAATGCCGGAGATACGAGAGACGTGGTAGAGAAGACTCACCGGATTGATCCGGCGACTGCCAAAGCTGACTTTGAAAAAGCAGGCTTTGTGCTGGAGGCGGAAAGCGACATGTTCGTCAATCCGGATGATGATCTGGAGAAAAATGTCTTCGACCCATCGGTGCGCGGAAAAACCAACCGCTTTGTGATGAAATTTCGCAAGCCCGCTTGAACATAGCCGCCATTAGCCCACAGTGGCGAATCACATCGAAAAAGACAGTCAGGGCGAATCGATTCGCCCTGATTTTTTGTGCAGTGCAGCATATATTGGAGCGGGCAATCGGTTCTCGCCATAAAAATTCCACATAATTGTAATATAATTTCAGTAGTTTACGGATAGTTACAATAGTTTACAAGACGGTTCAGGCCCGGTTGGGCTAAAGAGTCCTACATAAGTTGCGTAGTTACGAGCTGACACGAATAGTGAAACACCGGCCACAAGGATGAGCCGCGGTCAGCATCTCGGTTTTGGACAGAGAGGTTCTTATGGAGCTTGTTGTGAACAATGACGAACAGATGAAAGCCGGCATGATGGCCGCGCCCGGGAAATCCGGTCGTGTGAACGCTGCTGATTTCGACTCTGCCGAACTGCGGGCTGGCCCCACTTTGGGTCAAGGGCTGTACCTGATTGTGTCAGGGCCAGCACCAAAGTCCGGTGCGAATGTACGATTATTACCGGTACTGGGCGATCCTGAGCCCGAGTATCGGAAGATTGAGTTAGCGTGGGAAGCGCACGCGGCAAATGACCATGATGTTTCGATGGGGGTCGGACGTTATGAGAAATCAATGCCGCTCTCTGGCCTGTCAGGTACAAAGGGCATTGAACTTGTTGGCGCCAACGGCACCAAGAAGTTTAACCTGACAGGTCACTAGTTTGACCGGCGGCGGCTTAGGGTCGCTTGCCGTCGGAACAAAGGCGGGGGGCAGGTTTGTGTTGTGTATTAAACCCGTCCTCCGATCCTTTGATCAGTAACAGGCATTGTTGCTTACAGTTTGGGTCCGGCAATCCGTGTTTACGGGGGCTTTCAGGGGGTTTGCAAGCCGCCGGACTTTTGGGGGAGTAGGGCTGGCGCGCTGGTTGTGTATCGCGCGACGGCCCTACTTTTCTTCCTATTTCAAAAACCCACCTTAGCTCGCATATTTGACAGAACAGCCATAGGGCCGCGATTGTGCGACGCTAACGCTCTTGCCAGCATTCAGTTCCGTCAGAGCCGCGGTGACATGATTGCGAGCGCCTTTGATATCGGCCTTATTTGCAGTTGGTTTGTCATCGATACCACCTTGATAAACCAGCTTCCCGGAGCCATCGATAATATACATATGCGGTGTTGTCTTGGCGGCATAGGCCTTGCCGACCACGCCTTTGACATCGAGCAGATAATGGTCTGAATTTATGCCCTGCTCCTTGGTCAGTTTCTGCGCCTCTGGGCCTTTCATGTAACCCTGTTTTCCTTGTGCGCCACTGTTTATGGTCAGCCAGACGGCTCCTTGTTTGCGTGCCGCAGCTTGGGTTGCCTGCATATTGCCGCTATCATAGTGTTTGACGACAAATGGGCATCCCGGATTGTGCCATTCCATCACTACGATCTTGCCGCGAAAATCGGAAAGCTGGACAGTTTTTCCATACATGTCGGTCAGTTTGAAGTCTTGAGCGACGGCTCCGTTTTTCTGCGCAGCGGTGAGCGGCATCGCGACGCTGATCGCGGCAACAGCGGCAATGGATGTGAGGGCGGTCTTATAAAACATGGGGGCTCTCCTTATCATATGATCCAGATCTGAGGTTTCCAATTATGTGACCAAATCGGTGAGTGTCCCGACGGTCAAAATCTGCGGCAATATAACAGGCTCCTCGCCCGGTGCATAATAGAGATATAGCGGGACACCCGCGCGTCCGTGTTTTTCCAGAAATTTGCTGATTGCCGGATCAGGGCGGGTCCAGTCACCCATCAACACCGCAACATTGGCCGCGGCAAAAGCATCGGCGGTTTCCTGACGCTGAACGGCTGCGGCTTCATTGGCTTTGCAGGTTATGCACCAATCGGCCGTGAAATAAGCGAAAATCGGTTGATCAGTAGCACGCAATTCTGCCAACCGCGCTTCACTAAACGGTTCGCTGGGCAAAGTGGCGGAGGAGGCTGTTGCCAACCGCTGGCTGTCCATCGCTTCTTCATTGGGCAAGAACATTATGCCGCCGATAATCGCAGCGGTTAGTGCGCCTGTGGTCGCCATGCCGCGCGATAACCCTTTCATCTGACCGCCGCCAAACCACCAGAGGATCAAAGCGACGAACAACAGGAAGATCAGCGATAGCGCCAGTCCGTCCTCGCCAATCTGCCTTCCGAGTAACCAGATCAAACCAATGGAGGTGAGGAACATTGGAATGGCCATCGCCTTGCGGAAGCTGTCCAGCCAGGCGCCCGGTTTGGGCAAACGGTTGCGGATAACCGGGACGAAAGCGATAAGCAGGAAGGGTAAAGCCAATCCTACCCCCAGTCCGGCAAAAATGACCAAAGCTGCAATAGGGGGCAGAACGATAGTAGCACCCAGGGCCGCCGCCATGAACGGACCGGTGCAGGGGGTCGCGACGAAGGCTGCGAGTGCGCCGGTCCAGAAAGAGCCGGCCGGGCCGTCTTTGGCAGCCAGCTTGTTGCCGAAATTGACATTGGGCAGTTCAAACAGTCCGGCGAGGTTAAAGCCGATCGCGGTTACAAGAGCCAGCAGCACGAAGATAATCCGGGGGTCCTGCAGCTGAAAGGCCCAACCAACAGCAGCGCCACTGGCACGCAAGGCCAGTAACAAAGCGCCCAATGCCGTCGCGACAACAACGACCCCAGCCGTGTAAGCCAGTGCATCGCGGCGAACAACGCCTTCATCGCCGCCCGCTTTGGCAAGGCTGATGGCTTTCAGGCTGAGGATCGGGAAAACACAGGGCATCAGGTTCAAGAGCAACCCGCCAACAATTGCCCCGCCCAGAGCTATCAAAAGCAAAGACGCGTTAGACTGGTCGCCACCACCAAGAAAATTTCCGCTATCTCCGCTACTGACCAGAGGTGCGCCGGACATTTCGACATCGCCGCTGGCGGCTTTCAGGGAAAACCCGGTGCCGGGGCCGATTTTGAGAACGCCAGAGATATTTTGCAAGCTATCACCGCGGGCGCCGGTTTCGATGATCAGGCTATCGCCATCGCGATTGACCTTTTGCGGTGCCGCATAATCGACAATCCCGTCTTCCTTGATAAAGAAATAGGGAGTGTCAACGTCGATATCGGCTGGAAAAGGAACCGACAGGCGGAACAGGTCATCCTTGACCATGAAGGTCGCGGCACTGCCAAGCTGGCGTGGCAGGGCTTCACGATAGCCATTAAACGCATTGTCGAGCGATACAGCGGCATCCGGTCCGACGACTTGCAGATTGATTGAAAGTTCATCCTGCTCGGGCACGCAGATTTCGTCGGTACAGGCCAGCCATTCCGACCTGACCGAGATCGGCAGCGGTCCCGGCTTCACTCGTTCGGACACCACGAGATTGACGAGGACTGCATAGTCGCCCTTGTAAATATAGTTCATGATACCGGAAATCAGCAACGTATCCGGAACCGGATATTGCGCTTTTCCGGCTGTCACACCGTCGGGCAGGTTCCAGTCAAAGCTCATGCCGATACCGGCATCGCCAGGGTTTTCCCAATAGCCGTGCCAGGTTGGCTTGGGGTTCATGACAAAGGCCAGGGTTACGCTTTGTCCTGCCTGCACCTGCCGCGATTCCGCGACCAGGGTGGCGGGTACGTTAAGTTCGCGCTTGTTGAGATCGACCTGAGCTTGCGCCGGGGCGATACTCATAAAGGTAGCGAGGAAGATCGTTGCCAATAAGATGTGGAACATTGTCCGGATATTCTGAGCTGACCGGATGGCCGGCAAAGAGCTGTTAGATGTCATAAAAACTCACCATTTTGTCTTTAACGCTGTTAGGCTATCCGGGGCTCTCTTGCCATAGCCGCTTTATACCATGGGGATTATTCGTGCGCGTCATAAAATATGTTACAGGATTCATAGCTTTTATCGCAATTTCCGCCGCGGCCAATGCCGAAGATCACAGCGAAGAACAGGCCGGCAGGCCGAAACTGGTCATAGCCATATCGGTGGACCAGTTTTCGTCCGATCTGTTCAGCGAATATCGCAGCACTTTTACCGGTGGCCTGAAACGGCTGGCGAGCGGTGCAGTATTCCCATCGGGTTATCAGGGGCATGCCGCGACCGAAACCTGTCCCGGGCACGCGACCATCATGACCGGCGTTCATCCCGGCCGCGCCGGTATCATCGCCAATAACTGGATCGACCTGGGCGTAAAGCGTGATGACAAAACCATCTATTGCGCCGAAGATGAACGGATTGAGGGCACAAGTTTTGGCAGCATTACCGCCGCGACGCAGGGCGATTATGTGGCCTCGGCATGGCATCTGCTGGTGCCGACATTGGGGGAGCGGCTGAAGACAGTGTCGCGTGATTCACGCAATATGGCGGTGGCAGGCAAAGACCGTTCGGCCTTGATGATGGGCGGCAACGCGCCGGACATGATATTCTGGTGGCGGGGCGAAGGATTTGAAACCAAACAGGGCGGACTGATGTTGCCCGCGCTTGCCAAGTTCAACGCGGATCTCAAGACTATGCTCGCCCGGCCGCGAGCGCCCATGGCGGTGCCGGCCCATTGCGAGGCCCGCAACCGGGCAATCCCGCTAGGCACGGAAAATGCTGTGGGTACCTACCGGTTCCAGCGCCCCGAAAATGGCGCGCGTATCTTCCGCGCGTCCCCGGATTTTGATGCCGCGATATTGGCGCTGGCGGCGAAAATGGTTCAGGATGAGCGGCTCGGTACGTTTGAATTTACCGATGTCCTGAATATCGGGCTCTCCGCAACGGATTATGTCGGTCATGCCTTTGGCACCGGGGGGGTGGAGATGTGCATCAACCTGTCCGAGCTGGATAAAAATCTGGGACAGTTTTTCGATGCGCTGGACGCGATGGAGCGTGATTATCTGGTCGTTCTGACGGCCGACCATGGCGGCCATGATTTGCCGGAACGGCTGAAACAGCAAGGCGCGCCAAAGGCCCAGCGGGTTGATGCCAAGCTGAATGCAAAAGACATTGGCGCGCAGATCAGGCAGGCGCTGTCCCTGACCGGTGAGGACCCGGTGCTCTATGCCGACAGCCCGTTTGGCGACTATTATGTCAGTCTGGCGCTGGATGCCGATACCAGGGCCAGGGTGAAGGCCGAGGCGATCAAACAGATACGTAATCACCCACAGGTCCATGCGGTGTTTGATGGAGCGGATCTCGCCACCATGCCGATGCCGCAGGGACCGGTTCAGGAATGGACTATGGAGGAAAGAGCGCGCGCCTCGTTTCATCCCGACCGGTCCGGCGATTTCATCGTGCTGCTGAAAAAATCGGTCACGCCGATTGCCAAAGCGATGCGCGGCTATGTCGCGACCCATGGCAGCCCGTGGGAATATGACCGGCGTGTACCGATCCTGTTCTGGCGTAAGGGCATGAGCCATTTTGAACAGCCACTGGCGGTACAGACGGTCGACATTGCCCCGACCCTGGCCGCGATCATCGGTCTGGATGTCCCCCAAGGCGAATTTGACGGCCGCTGTCTGGATATTGACGGCGGTGTGGAGGATAGCTGTCAGTAGTTTTTACAGAGCGACGTGCTCCGCACCTGATGCGGAGCCTAGGGTAGATCGTAAGAACAGCCATCCTGGGCTCCGCATCAAGCGCGGAGCACAATAGCTTCAAACTTACCGCCGTTCGTAACGGGTCAGGCCCCGGCCCAGCCTGTTATTCGCGATACGCATCTGGTCACCGCTCCAGTCGGCAACAAACCAGGTGTTGCGCTCGACGCCTTTGGCGAGCGATGCGCTGTTTGAATGGATGTTGAGACCGGCGGCGCTGTGTTTTTTGCCCTCGGCAGCCACGGCGATAAAGGCGCTCCAGTTTTCCTTGTTCTGGCCCTGCACGAACACGTTACCGCTGATCACGCCGGATGCGCCCGCAGGCAGGTCGATCATGTAATTGGTGGTGCGCCCTTGGGTGTCGTCAAAACTGCTGTTGGTGACGGTGATCCGGGGTGCGCGGCTTTTCACATAATGACCGCCGCTGCCTTTTTCAAAACGGCTGTTGGTGACGCGCAGCGAGCCATAATCGCCAATATAGATGCTGTGCGCACAGGAAAGTCCGCGGTCACAGCGGCCCAGCCGCTGGAAAGTGGAACGGTCAATGACAATGCTGCCACTGGCATCATCGGCGGTCAGCAATCCCTGTTCGCTATTGCGGAACAGCGCATTGGTGATGGTCAGATTGCCGCGTTCCAGCCGGATGCCTGCGCCATTGCCATCGGGCACGCGCTGGTTCTGGAAGATGATGCCGTCCACTACAGCCGCGCGCCCGCGCAGCACCAGTGATGCCTTGCCTTCGCAAATCCCGCCATCAAATATGGCTTGTCCGGCAATCTCGGCGCGATAGGTAATCTGTCCTTCGGTCTGGACCGCGCAATCGCCATAGGCACCCGGTGCGATGACAATGGTGCCGCGGCGCGCGCCAATGGCTTCGACCGCCTCTGACAGGCTGTAAAAGCCCTGTCCGTTTTCGGCGACCGTAAACGGTGCGCTATCCTGTGCGTGCGCTGCCGCGCTGTTGGCGACAGCCAAAAGGCCTGCAATAAGAGTTGGGACCGAAAATCTCACGTACGAAGCTCCTGAAAAACGCGGGTTATTTCAGCTTTTCCATAAAGCGGAGTACATTTCAAAACAATATCAGGGATCACGCTGTCCCAGAGTGCGTCATCATGGAGATGAAAAGTTAACGGCCCAAACCCGGCCTTTATTCGTTCAAATTGGGCCGCAACCATTGCCGAGCCCGGTCCAGCGAGACACCGCGCCGCTCTGCATAATCCTCGACCTGATCTTCACTTATCCGCGCCACGCCGAAATAATCGGCTTGCGGGTGGGCGAAATAGAAACCGGATACGGCTGCCGTTGGCGTCATCGCAAAACTGCTGGTCAACTCCAGGCCGGTATGGGTGGTCGCATCCAGCATATCGAACAGGATGGGTTTCAGACTGTGGTCCGGACAGGCAGGATAGCCGGGGGCAGGGCGGATTCCCTGATACCGTTCCTTGATCAGCGCTTTATTGTCCAGCTCCTCGTCAGCTGCATAGCCCCAAAGGTCCTTGCGCACATGCTCGTGCATCCGCTCGGCAAAAGCCTCGGCCAGCCGGTCGGCGAGCGCTTTCAGGAGGATGCTGTTATAATCATCCTTGTCCGCTTCAAACCGCGCGACATGCTCGTCAATGCCGTGCCCGGCGGTCACCGCAAAGCCGCCCATCCAGTCATCGGACGTATCGATAAAATCGGCGAGGCAATTATTTGATTTGCCCGATCGCTTGCTCACCTGTTGGCGCAGCATGGGGAGGGCGACTTCCTCGTTTTCCGGTGATACCATGATGTCATCACCATCCCGCCGCGCCCGCCACAGACCTGCGACGCCTTTGGCGGTCAGCCATTTCTCGTCGATGATCCGGTCCAGCATCACCTGTGCGTCTTTATACAGATCACTGGCGCTTTCCCCGACCACTTCGTCGGTCAGGATGGCCGGGAAGGTTCCGGCCAGTTCCCATGCGCGGAAAAATGGCGTCCAGTCGATATAGTCGCGCAGTTCCGCCAGATCCCAGTTCTCATAGATATGCAGGCCGGGCTTTTTCGGAGCGGGCGCCTTCTGGTCCATGTCGATCGCCGCACCATTGGCGCGGGCGTCGTCCAGCGTCGCAAGTTTCTTTGCCGTCTTGCCAGCGCGTGCCTGGCGAACCTGCTCGTAATCCTCGCGTGTGCTGGCGATAAAACCTTCAGCCTGTGTGTCGCTGACCAGTTGCGAGGCGACGCCCACGGCGCGGCTGGCGTCGAGCACATAGACGGTCGGGCCGGAATAGGCCGGTTCGATCCGCAAGGCCGTATGGGTTTTGGATGTGGTCGCCCCGCCGATCAGCAGCGGCATGGTCATCTTGGCGCGTTCCATCTCTTCGGAAACGGTAACCATTTCATCGAGCGAGGGTGTGATCAGGCCGGATAATCCGATCATGTCCGCGTCATTTTCATTGGCCGCTTTCAATATGTCGGTCCACGGGACCATCACGCCCAGATCAATCACTTCAAAGCCATTGCACTGCAGCACGACGCCGACGATATTCTTGCCAATATCATGCACGTCGCCCTTGACCGTCGCCATGATGATCTTGCCTTTGCCTTTGGCACCCTCTTCCTTTTCCTCCTCGATAAACGGGAAGAGATGAGCGACAGCCTTTTTCATAACGCGCGCTGACTTCACCACCTGTGGCAGGAACATTTTGCCCGATCCGAACAGGTCACCGACGACATTCATGCCGTCCATTAAAGGACCTTCGATAACCTCGATGGGCCGACCGCCAGCATCCTTGACCGACACCCGCATTTCTTCGGTATCTTCGATAATATGGGCATCAATGCCTTTGACCAGCGCATGTTCGAGGCGCTTGACGACATCATAGCCGCGCCACTCGGCGGCTGCTTTTTCCGCCGCCTTGTCGGTGCCGCGGAATTTTTCGGCCAGCGTGATCAACCGGTCGGTGGCATCACCGCCATCTTTCGGTTCGCGGTCGAGAATGACATCCTCGCAATGTTCGCGCAGGACAGGATCGATATCGTCGTAAATATCCAGCTGCCCGGCATTGACGATAGCCATGTCGAGTCCGGCGGGAATGGCGTGATAGAGAAAGACACTGTGCATCGCACGGCGCACCGGTTCGTTACCACGGAAGCTGAAGGACAGGTTGGAGAGGCCACCGGAAAAATGGACATGGGGGCAGCGCGCCTTGATTTCAGCAACGGCCTCGATGAAGTCCAGTCCGTAGCGGCGATGTTCGTCTATCCCGGTCGCGACTGCAAACACATTGGGGTCGAAAATAATATCTTCCGGCGGAAAGCCGATGCCGGTGAGCAGCTTATAGGCGCGCTCGCAAATCTCGACCTTGCGCTCTTTGGTGTCCGCTTGTCCGGTCTCGTCAAAGGCCATGACGACAACGGCGGCGCCATAAGCCATGCATTTGCGGGCATGGGCGAGAAATTCCTCTTCGCCTTCCTTCATCGAGATGGAATTGACAATCGGTTTGCCCGACACGCATTTCAGGCCAGCCTCGATCACCGACCATTTGGAGCTGTCGATCATCACCGGCACGCGGGCGATGTCAGGCTCAGCCGCGATCAGCTTGAGGAAAGTCGTCATCGCATGTTCAGCGTCGAGCAGGCCTTCATCCATGTTCACGTCGATAATCTGCGCGCCATTTTCGACCTGCTGGCGCGCGACTTCGACGGCGGCTTCATAGTCGTCGTTAAGGATGAGCTTTTTGAACCGCGCGGACCCGGTAACATTGGTGCGTTCGCCGATATTGACGAATTGCGCGGAAGAGGGGGGTGTGGTCATTTGTTATATATTCCAAAAGCAAAAAGTCCGGCCAATACCGTTGCTACAGGCCAGATGAAAATTGCGTACCAGCCGAAAAATACGGCTCCGGATAGTAGTCCTGTCAAATCCGTTCCAAGTAAAATACAAGGAGATTGGGCACTAGCGGTGTAGGGATTGCACCCTGAAATTGATCCAATGGCAGAGCTAGCAAATGGCAGTATTATTGGCGAAGCCATGACCAACAAATAACCGATCAACAATAGCCGCATGTCAGGGTCATTCAGTTTCCGGAATCCAACGATAATCAATGCCGCCGGCCAGGTCGTTATAGCCAAAAATTGACCCCATCCCGCCAGCTGTCCCCCCAACAGGCTAAGCTGAGCTTCGTTATCACTACATTTGTTTTCAGTATATATCGTGCTCATTCTATGGTCGCATTCGGCCATACCGGTGAGCAATGATCCTGCAACGGTCAAAAAAATGGGAATCACTAGAATACTCAATTTAACTGCGCGTCTGTGGCGGTCTGAAAGCTTCATCACGCCGCCATGGTGAATGGCTCCAAGCCAGACAGACGTGTTTGCACCGCTGGCGAAACCGTAGCGCGTGGTTTCGCGCTCTCGACCGCCTTGGCAATGGCGTCGATATGTTCCGGCGTCGTACCGCAGCAGCCACCGACAATATTGACCAGACTGTCATCCAGCCATTCGCCGATCAGCGCGGCGGTTTGATCAGGCGTTTCATCATACTCGCCCAGTTCATTGGGCAGGCCGGCATTAGGATAAGCCATGATCAGCGTATCGGCCTCCTTCGCCAACATCGCGAGATGCGGGCGCAATTGATCCGCGCCAAAGGAGCAGTTGAGACCCATGGTCAGCGGTTTCAGATGGCGCACCGCGTGCCAGAAAGCCTCGACCGTATGACCGGAGAGATTGCGGCCCGACAGGTCCGTCAGCGTCATCGAGATCATCAGCGGTACGTCGCGATCACAGGCCTCGGCGGCTTCCTGTGCCGCCATGCCGGCGCATTTGGCGTTGAGCGTGTCAAAGATCGTCTCGATCAACAGGAAATCGACGCCGCCTGCGATCAGGGCATCGCATTGCTCGCGATAGACACTTTTCAGATAGTCAAAATCAATCTCGCGAAAACCGGGGTCATTCACATCCGGTGACAGTGACAGCGTCTTGTTGGTCGGGCCGATGGAACCGGCGACGAAACGTTTCCTGCCATCTTTCGCCTCGGCCTTGTCACAGGCCCGGCGCGCGATTTCGGCAGATTTGATGTTGATGTCCTTCACCAGATGTTCGCAGCCATAATCGGCCTGACTGATCTCGGTCGAGCTGAACGTATTGGTTTCGACAATATCCGCGCCCGCTTCGAGATAGGCCGTGTGAATGCCTTCAATAATATCCGGCCGGGTCAGGCTGAGCAGGTCATTATTGCCTTTCTGGTCATCGCTGAGTTCGAGTGTGCCGCGATAGTCACGCTCGCCAAGGCCGTGATTCTGGATCGCGGTGCCATAGCCACCGTCAAACACCAGGATGCGTTCCGCCGCAAGCGCACGCAGTTGTTCACCCGGACCCGTCATGCCGCTTTCTCCTGCGCCGTGCCGGAGGGGCGTTTGCCGAGCAGGTGGCAGATGGCGTAGCTCAGCTCAGCCCGGTTGAGTGTGTAGAAATGGAACTGCCGGACGCCGCCCGCATATAGCTTGCGGCACAGTTCCGCCGCGACGGTTGCCGCGATCAGCTGGCGCGCGGAGGGGTGGTCATCCAGGCCTTCGAACAGGTCGTTCATCCATGCGGGAATTTCCGCGCCGCACATGCCCGCAAACTTCCGCGTCTGGGCCACGTTCGATACCGGCAATATACCCGGTACCAATTCGGCATCAATCCCTGCCGCTCCCGCTGCATCCCGGAACCGGAAAAACGCCTCTGCGGTAAAGAAAAACTGCGTAATTGCACGGCTTGCACCGGCATCCAGCTTGCGCTTGAGATTGTCGAGATCGCTCTGCGGACAATTGGCCTCCGGATGCGTTTCCGGATAGGCCGCCACCGAAATCTCAAAAGGTGCAATGTCCTTAAGCCCTGCAACCAATTCCGCGGCACTATTATATCCTTCAGGATGCGGTTCGAAGGCCTGGCCTTCGGCTGGCGGGTCTCCGCGCAGGGCAACTATATGGCGCACACCGGCTTCCCAATAAGACTGCGCGACTTCGGCAATTTCCGCCTTACTGGCCCCGACACAGGTCAGATGTGCCGCCGCCGGAATGCGGGTTTCTTTGGCAATCCGTGCTACTGTAGCATGGGTTCGTTCGCGTGTTGATCCGCCAGCCCCATAGGTTACTGATACAAACCGGGGATTGAGTGGTTCCAAGGTCACGACACTGTCCCACAATGTCTGTTCCATTTTCTCCGATTTTGGTGGAAAAAACTCAAAGGAAACATCCGCATCACCGCTCAATCCGGCAAATAGTGGAACGTCCAGTGCCCGTTTCGCTTCCTCCAGTTCGTTCAAGCCCAAAGGTCTGGTATGTTCCGTCATAAGGTTGCTCTTTTTTGTTTTATATTTGTGGAAGATGCAGTGCGAGTACCGGTATGAATTTGTGAAAGGCCGGATTTGCGCCCAACCCATATTTTGACAGTCAGTTCGCCGCCATCAAGTGTTCTGCTTTGCACCATATCAATCTGAGAATCTGCGAACCAGCGTTTCATGCTGTCGTCGGAAAAACCAAGCCGCGCATGCGCATGGGCGGACCGCAGCTCTTCACGGTCATGCGGTGCAAAATCCGCGATCATGACTGTTCCACCATGGCGCAGTACTCTCGATACTTCTGCCAGAGCGGCTTCTGGATGCTGTGCATAATGTAGAACTTGATGCAATAGGACGCTGTCCACCTGATTGTCTTCAATTGGCAGGTTGTTAAAATCGCCAATTTTCAGTTCAGTTTTGCTGGCCAGTTCCGCCTGATCGGCTTTATCACCCAGTATCTTCGCCCGCGCCAGACGCAACATTTCTGGGCTTTTGTCGAGAGCTGTGACTTTTTCGGAATTTGGTCCGAAAAGCTCAACCATCCTTCCTGTACCTGTACCGATGTCGAGCATATGTCCCAGATTAATGTCTTTCAGCAAGGCGAGCATGGCCTGCTCCACATCATCTTCTGGCAAGTGCAGTGATCGGATAGCATCCCATTCCTCAGCATGAGCCTCAAAATAACGTTCCGCCATTTCAGCTCGCGCTTTGCGGACGAGGGATAGTTGCGCTTGATCACTAAGGGCCTGTTCTGACGTTACAACATTTTTCGCGCGAAAAAGTCGGCGCAGGACGTCGAGCTCGGGGGCCTGTCCAGGCCGAAGAAAAACCCAGCTTCCTTCCTTTCGGCGTTCTGCCAGGCCCGCTTCATCCAAAATCCGGATATGGCGAGAAATGCGAGGCTGGCTTTGCTCCAGGATTTGCGCGAGCTCGCCAACTGCAAGCTCCATCTTGAGCAATAACAGCATGATTCGAATCCGCGTCGGGTCAGCCAATGCTCTAAATATGGTCAGAATCTCATTCATTGGGGATGTCATATAAAGAATTCTTTATATGTAGTCAATCTAATAGATTTCTCAGGCCTTGATTCACAATTTCCTGAATTGTCGGGAAAAAAAACCTGCGAGAAGAGAGGCTAAGGATGTTCATTATTGCTATCCCTTTTTCAACCCGTTAATGAGGCGCTTCGTAAGCAGATCAAGGGAGTATTTCATCTGCTTACGTGGTTTTTTGAGGAAAAAGTAAAGGGTTTACCCAATGAAAAAAGTTACAACATCAATCGCACTTGCTGCTGCGTTTGGCCTGGCTGCATGTTCCGGCGCTGCTGACAATGCAGAAGCTGGTGCTGAAGAAGCCGTAGAAGGCACAGAAGCAACTGCTGAAGAAGCTGCTGATGACGCAATGGATGCTGCTGAAGGTTCTGCAGACGCCATGGGCGAAGCTGCTGCTGAAGCGACCGAAGAAGCTGGCGATGCCGCTGAAGGTGCTGCTGAAGAAGCTACGGACGCCGCTGACGAAGCTGCTGGCGTTGCCGATAAGGCTGCCGACGCTGCTAAAGATGCTGCAGGCAAGATGATCGACAAAGGTGCTGACGCTGCGAAAAAAGCAGTCGAATAAGCCGCTTTTGGCATGAATTGAAAAAGGGCTGCCTTTTGGGCGGCCCTTTTTTTTGGGCTAAAAAGACGATATCTTGGTTATCTGGTTTGCAGATATCTCACAGAGAAAAAAGGAACCGTATGATGAAGACTCGATATTGCGGATTTTTAGGTTTCCTGCTTGTGGCGTCATGCGGACCCGCCCAGAATGATCCGGGTCCTGGCGGAGTAACGGTCGGGGAAGCAGAAGCATTGGATGCCGCTGCTGAAATGCTCGATGAACGAAATATGTCCTCTGAAGACGAATCAGGAGCTGCCGAAACAGCTCAATAATATTGGAATTTGCCTTCTATCGCCTGTGATAGCTGGCAACGGCCCGGGTCACAGCTTGCATCATCCGCATACGTTCAGGAATAGGAGCAGTGGTGTCGCCCAACATCACGGCGACTGCATAGCGGCTGCCATCGGGCGCGGTCATAATGCCTACGTCGTTGTAACCTGTTGAAGTGCCACCCAAAACTTGACCGGTACCAGTTTTGTGGAGAAATTCCCAATCGGATGGAACACCGGCCTTCAGGCGTTTTGGGCCACTGCGTGTTCGTTTCAATATGGATTGCAGTAACTGCGTTGAGTTTGCTGACAGTAATTTTCCACGTGCGAGCTGGTCCAATGCATTAACGATCGCATCGGGGCTGGCTCCATCAATAGGATCGGCAAGATAGTCTGCCAGAGCTCGTCTGCGTGTTTCTATCGGCAGATTTGCCCGAGCCGTATAAAATTTACGGCCTTGAGACAGACTTTGATCCCATTTGAGACCTGCGATTTGGCTTTGCATTAATCGTTCGCCGGGACCGAATTTGATCTTACCAAGCCGGCTACGGCGAATGAAATCGTTCACAGCCTCTGGACCACCGGCATGGCGCAGCAATGCATCATTTGCAGTATTGTCACTATAGGCCAAAGCCCTTTCCAACAGGGTGTAAACGCTTTTGACAACAGCACCCTCGCGCTTCACCTCGGCAGCAAGTGGCTGGTAGAATAATGTCAGGTCATCCGGACCGATACGGATGGAATCGGACAACGAGATTCGGCCCTGATCAACTTTGTCGAGTACAGTCATCGCGACCCAAAGTTTCGAAACGCTTTGCTGAGGAAAATTCTGATCTGCCCGGTGGCCGATGCTCCAACCGCCATCAATGCTTTTAATTGCAATCCCCGTTTTACCCGGAAAAGTGCGCCATAATTCAGCTATTTGCCGTTCCAGTGCTGGACTGGGCCGGTCACGTGAGGGCGTCGTTTTTTCCCGCTGGGGTGGCGGAGGATTATAACGCGGGGAAGGATTTTCCGCGCGTTGATTGGGTGTTACCGGTCGGCCCTGAGATGGGGCGACGCATGCTGTCAGGATACTGACACAAATTACTACGATCAGCGTGCGAAAATAAATCATACAAATAAATCATTCCCTGTTTCGAATGACAGCAATCAAACACAAGATGCTGCTATCGAATGCAAACTATAGTTACTACGTAAGCATTATTCCCTGAACAGAGGCAAAACCGACCTTTGCGATGAACGATTCTGGACGTGCGACCAACTGCAGATATTACTTCTTGACCCCGAAATTCAAACGCCGGGTTACGGTGTAATCCAATATGTTCACTACAAAGTACGATAAGGTCCAGCGCAACCGATTCAGTATTCCCTTGCGAGCTTTGTGCAGTGTCGTGGAAATCGGCAAGGCGTCGGTGCACATCTGATCAACTAACAAGCGCATGTGGTTGGCAAAGGCCTGATTCTCGATCCGAACCATCAGTTCGACATTGATGAAGAGGCTGCGAAGGTCAAAATTGGCAGAACCAATATAGACTGCATTATCGATGATCACCAACTTCACATGAAGCCTTTTGGGCTGATATTCGAAAATCCGCACGCCTCTTTTCAGCAAGTAGCCATAGAGCAGGCGGCTCGCCCCGATTGTCGCAGCATTGTCGGTTTTTCCAGGTAGAATGAGGCGATCCTCGCCGCCGCGCTTGGAAAGGCGGGCAATCCGTCGCAGCAACCCTTGGCCAGGCGAAAAATATGCGCTGATCAGATCAAGTCGCTGGCCGCGCTCGAGATCCTTCTTTATCGCCCGCGCCCAGCGGCTGAGACGATTGCTTGGGCCGCCGAGCAGCCAGCGAAAATTGCCATCACCCGCATCCCACTGGCGGACCATTTTTTGCAGCAGCCGGATATTGCCGTTATTGTTATGCACCCAATCTGACAGCAGGTTGTAATAGTCCGCTAGCTTGACGACTTCCGGACCGTCAATGATGATGCCAAGATCAACCCAGCTTGTGTCGTCATGTTCCTCATATTTGTCGGCCGGGTGTTGATCGAAATACTGATTGGCAATGTTGAAGCCGCCAACCAGAGCAAGGCAGTCATCGGCGATCAACATCTTCTGATGATTGCGAACAAAATAGCTGGTCGAAAATCGCGGACTGAAAATCGCAAAACTTCCACCTGCTTGCTCAAACGGATCGAAAAACCCCCTGGGCGCGCCGTTGGAACCAAAACTGTCGACCATCAACTCCACTTTGACACCGCGATTGCAGGCATCGACAAGCCTATTGAGGACGATCTTGCCGACATCATCGCCCTCGAACATGTAGAAAAATAGCTTCAGCTTTTGGCTTGCCTTTTCGATAAGGCTGATCACCGCCTGCAAACGATCTTCTGGAAGATAAATCGGCTTTAATCTGCTGCCGCCGACATCAAACCATTCACTATCATCAAAAATACGCGCAGTGCTATTGTCCGGGACCGGATGGGTTGCAGAGCTATCCATGATCTTGCGCATAGATTATTCGCCCTGAATCGACAATTGCTTAACCCCCCAGCGAACCGGTCAGCCGATCCAATTTGTTGACAAAAGTGGGGGCAAACCCTAGATGCGGGGCTCTTTTCATGAATTTTAGAGAATCAGGAGCGCCTTATGGCTCGCGTTACCGTTGAAGATTGCGTTGATAAAGTCACCAATCGATTTGATTTGGTTCTATTTGCAGCGCAGCGTGCACGCGAGATTTCTGGCGGTGCTGAGCTGACAATCGATCGCGATCGTGACAAAAATCCGGTTGTTTCGCTGCGTGAAATTGCGGAAGAAACGATTAAACCAAAAGACTTGGAAGAAAGCCTCGTACAGTCGCTCCAGAAGGTGCAGATTGACGATGATGATACACCGGATGAGATTGGTTCGATCAGCCAGTCTGCCGAGGCGTTGCGCCTTACTGCTGCTGCCCCACCGCGGAGCGCTGGCGTATCAAATGACTATGGCCGTCGCTGATAGCCATATTAGTCTGACTTAAAAACCGGGCGGCGCTCTTCGACGGAGTTGCCGCCTGTTTTTATTATGGCATTCCTGTTCCGCGAAAACGGTATCAGAAGGCTCCAGATCAGCTTGTCTGGCTTGCTGTCCTGATATTCGGACAGGCCAATGGTCATTTCATCGTGCCCCTTTTCCGGCTGCGCAATATAGGTTCCGAACATGCGGTCCCAGATGGTCAGGAAGAAACCATAATTGCTGTTGGTCTCCCGTTCTATGACCGAATGATGCACGCGGTGCATGTCCGGGGTCACGACGAACAGTCGCAGCAACCGGTCAAAGCCAAGCGGTAATCTTACATTGGCATGATTGAACATGGAGGCGGCGTTCAGCACGACCTCGAACAGGAATACGGCGAAAGCGGCTGGCCCGATCAACGCAATACAGAGTAGTTTATAGGCCATGGACAAGACGGCTTCTACAGGATGAAACCGTGCGCCACTGGTTACATCAAGGTCGCGGTCAGCATGATGAACTTTGTGAACGCGCCAAAAGATCGGGACTTTGTGGAATGCGACATGCTGGGCATAGATGAGCATGTCGAGCAGCAGGAAGGCGATGATAATCTCAATCCAGATGGGTAGATCGGCTATGGCGAGTAGTCCCCAACCGCGCTCGTCGGCATAGTGAGCCATCCCCACCGCCAATATCGGCATGATCAGACGCAGGGCGAACGTATTGATAATGACCAGTGATATGTTGGTGAACCAGCGCATGCCTTTTGCCGCGACGCGCGTTTTGCGCGGCATTGCGATTTCAAGCAGGGCCATGATCAGGAATATTCCGGCAAAGGCGGTTAACCTGATGACTGCTTCATGTTGTTCGACAAAGAGCATATGCTTTTGTTGCAGTTAACACAAAAGAGCGCAAGGCGGAGCCTGCAAAAGTGGCAGTAAACATCCAAGCATCATATCCGGCTGATGCTCGATCCACTGCCTAAATTGTTCAGGTCAATCGTCCGCCTCATCGCTGTCTTCCGGAGACTGCTTGCGCGAACAAAAGCCGTGACAGGCCTGCGCGCAATCATCACCGTCCTGTCGTTCCGGGTCCATTGGAACGGAGACAGTCCTGGTAACACCATCTGCACCGCATATTGACAGGCTCATCATGCCGCTGGCCGGCGCCAGCGGGGCAACAGCCAGCATCGCTATCGCGACCCCTGAAAGCGCGGTTGCGCTATGCTGTTTATGCTTTGTCATGTTTCTCATCCATCTTGTCATCATCCTGTGCGGTGGCCGATTGCGCTTCATCATCAATCAACACGCGCTGCGCTGCTCCATCAAGGTCCTCAAACTGGCCGTTGCGCATGGCCCAGAAGAAAAAGGCGAGGCCAGAAAGACCCATCAACAGAGCAACGGGGATCAGGATGGCTAAGCCACTCATTTTGCAGCTCCGTTTAATCGCAAGGCATTACCAACTACGATCAGCGATGAAAGTGACATGGCAATAGCCGCGATCAAAGGTGTGACCATGCCGGTCAAGGCCAGCGGAACCGCCAATATGTTATAGCCAATGGCAAGAACAAAATTCTGTCGGACAATCTGCATCGTGCGCTGAGCAGTTTGTACCGCCAGCGCCACCGGCAAAAAGGAATCGCTTGTAAAAACGGCGTCCGCCGCTTGTTGCCCGACATCACTGGCGGAACCCGGCGCAATCGAGACATGGGCAGCGGCAAGGGCCGGGCCGTCGTTCAGGCCATCGCCAACCATCAACACCTTGTAACCGCTGGCACTGAGCTTCGAAATCAAATGCAACTTGTCCTGGGGACTGGCGCTTGCCTGAGCCGTCAGGCCGACGGCGCGAGAAATTTTCGCGACCGAGGCAGCATTATCGCCGGATATAATGGTCCCAGGCAGACCAAGCTGGTTCAGCCGGTCAATCGTGCTGACAGCATCGGGGCGAACATCATCCTGCAATTCTATGGCAAAATGCTCGTCGCCAATCGTCAATTGGCAGGAAAGATGATCTTCTAACTTAACCGGTTTCCCAAGCGCAACGTGGGCGCCGCTCCAAGACGCCGACATACCCTCGCCCGGCACTTCTTCAATCGCATCCAGATTGGCAGGGGTGATGTCTCCAGCCAGCAGCGCATTGCGGATCCCCTTGCTGACAGGGTGATTGCTGGCCTGAGCGAGCGCCAGCGCAACCTGTTTCTGGCGGAGAGAGAGATGATCGAGATTCAGCGGCACTGGGCGGCCGAGGGTCAGCGTTCCGGTCTTGTCAAACAGCACACGGTCAGCCTCAGCCAGTCGTTCCAGGGCGCTACCATCCTTGATCATAACCCCCTTGCGCAACAGCGCGCCGGAAGCGACCACCTGGGCTGCCGGAACCGCCAGTCCCAAGGCACAAGGACAGGTAATGATCAGCACCGCCACCGAAATCAGCAAAGATTGATGCCATCCGACTCCGGCAAACATCCAGTAGATAAAGGCAAACAGGGCGAGGCTGTGCACTGCCGGCGCATAGTAGCGTGCGGCCTTGTCCGCCACCCGGACATAAAAGGAGCGCTGTTGCCCGGCTTCATCCATCAACCGTGCGATATCAGACAAGCTGGTATCTTCTCCCGCCGCTGTAATTCTCACAGTTACCGGCGCGGTCAGGTTCAACGTACCGGCAAGCACCAGATCGCCTGACATCTTGTGCTGAGGTTCGCTCTCACCAGTCATCAGGGCAAAGTCAAAATTGCTGGCGCCTTTTTCAATCACGCCGTCGGCGGCGAGATTGTCGCCCGCCGCGACCATCATCCGCATATCGGGGCGTAACTCTTTCGAGGTAACCCAGCGGGTCTTGCCATCCTCATCCAATACCATCGCACCCGGTGCAGTCTGTTTCAGCAGCGCCGATATCCCTTCACGCGCACGATCACGCATCATGCCGTCGAGAACCCGCCCAGCGAGCAGGAAAAAGATCAGCATGACGACACTTTCAAAATAGGCATGCGCGCCGCTCGTCATGGTTTCAAAAAGACTGAGTCCGGTGGCCAGGATGATACCTATGGTGATCGGTACGTCCATGTTGGTGCGGCCATAACGTAGTGCCATGAATGCAGAGCTGAAAAAAGGCCGTCCAGAATAGCCGATCACCGGTATTGCAATCAAAGCCGATATCCAGTGAAACAGATCCCGCGTCGTTCCCATCGCACCTGACCAGACACTCACCGACAACAACATGATATTCATCATGCCAAATCCGGCCACAGCGAGTGCGCGAATCAGCTTGTCCGTACCGCCTTTTTCCTCGGCCAGAGGATTATCTGCCAATATCTGCGCGTCAAAGCCCAGTTGTTCGATCTTGTGCTTGATAGCATCTTCACGCAGGTCGGGAAGATGGGATACTGCGACCTGTTTGGTCGAAAAATTGACCCGAGCCGACAATATGTTTTGTTCCCCGGTAAGGCCGTTCTCGATTTTGGAGATGCACCCAGCACAGCGGATCGCGGGCACGGCAAAGCGCGAGACAATATTGTCTACGGTATCGGCCTTTGCGGCATCAAGTTTGGTGACGGCGTTCAAAATACTTCCTGTGCAAGCGCCATTTTGTTGCCGCGATGCGTGATTGTGATGCGCAATTTCCAGCGTCCTTCCGGCAAGACGCCACGGCTGATATATGTTCCGGTCTGGTCTCCCACGAAATGCAAGATGATCGGCTCGGCTCGCCCCACTGGATGTTCTGCGATTGCCATGATCTCGGCATCCTGTAGCGGGCTATTGTCGGCCTTCATGACAGTCATGGCTACTTTGTCCTGAAGACGGATGACCTTCGAGCTAGTCCAGCCATGAGCCTGTTGCTTGCGGGCTTCCTCTAGCCAGGTGTTGTACTTCTGGCTGGCAACATAAGTGTTGTCGACCAGAGTGCCGCTAAAGGTTGAGACGGCAAAGCGCGCCATGACCATGTTGACCGCGACAACCACTGCGAAAAAGGCAACGATCATGGCAGCGGCATGATAGCCGGTGAAGGTCTTGCGTTTGGAAGGGTCGGGGGTCATTCAGCACTCTCCGGGCGTTCAAAAAAGACGTTGTGGCTGTCTTGCGCCGTCCGGTCATCCACAGCCCGGACAGTGAGTACAAACTCTTCACGTGAGGCACCGATACCCGGCGCTGCAACAAATAATCTCAGCCTGCCAACGCTGTCGGCAGGGACATCGACCGTTACGGTTTGACCCGCTGTTTCCCTCGATCCCTCACTTGACCACAATACAGCCTGACCGAGACCGGACATGGAAACTTCCATCGTTCGTGGCCGGTTCTCCATATTCCGCAAGTTTGCGGTATAGGCGTTGCGAACCGCGCCGTCAGCAAGCTGAACATAGAGCGGATTGCGATCATGATTGGCGCTAATGTCAATACGCGTGCGGTTACCGACGGCAAAGAGCATGGCGAGACCGATGGCACCCCAGACTGAAAAATAGAGAATAGTTCGCGGACGAAAGAGCGTTTTCAGGACCGGAGTATGTGGCTGGCCAGCTTTCTCCAGCTCCGCATCCTCTTCTGTGACATAGTCAATCAATCCGCGTGGGCGGCCCACTTGATCCATTACCTTGTCACAGGCATCAATGCACAAGGCGCATGTTATGCAGCCAATTTGCGGTCCTTCGCGTATATCAATTCCGGTCGGGCAGACTGCAACGCATTGATTGCAGTCGATACAATCACCAAAGCTGCCGGGTTGTGCTTCGGCCTTTTTGACACTGCCGCGAGGCTCACCGCGCCAGTCTTTGTAAGTCACCGTCAGTGACTTTTCGTCCATCATTGCGGCTTGAATCCGCGGCCAAGGGCACATGTAGATGCACACTTGCTCACGCATGAAACCGCCAAAAATAAACGTTGTCGCGGTCAAAACGCCGACGGTAGCATAAGCGACAAAGGCAGCTTCGCCCGAGAAAAAGTCCCGCGCCAGGGTCGGTGCATCGGCAAAATAGAATATCCACGCACCACCTGTGGCCAATGCAACCAGCAACCATATTGTCCACTTGCTCAGCCGTTTGATTATTTTCTTTGGCCCCCAAGGGGCGTCCTGCAAACGAAACTGAGCATTGCGGTCGCCGTCAATCGCACGTTCAATATGCTGGAATAAATCGGTCCAGACCGTTTGCGGACAGGAATAGCCACACCAGGCCCGGCCGACTGCAGAAGTGACCAGAAACAGGCCAATGCCCGCCATCACCAGCATGCCAGCGACATAGTAAAATTCATGCGGCCAGATTTCGATCCCGAACATGAAAAAGCGGCGATTCGCCAAATCGACCAATACCGCCTGATCCGGCGCGTAAGGACCGCGATCCCAACGAATCCAGGGGGTGATGTAGTAGATCGCCAACGTCACCGCCATGATCGCCCATTTCAGCCGTCGGAACGTACCATCTACTGCCTTGGGATAAACGCCCTTGCGCTTTTCATAAAGCTGCAGTTGCGGATCAAGAATTTCGTTAGGATTGCTCATCTACCGGAGTCTCCGCGTCAGTGGCTATCGCCGCTTGCTCTGTTGCAGTATCCTCAGATACCGGCGCAGCTTCGCCGCCACCCAGTGAATGTACGTAGGCTGTCAGCATTCTGATAGTCGCTGCATCCAATCGATGACCCCAGCGGGGCATTACACCATAACGACTGTTAGTGATCGTTTCGGTCAGTGAGGCACGATCCAGACCATAAAGATTGATGGCATCGGTCAGGTTGGGTGCGCCCTGCGTTCGGTCGCCTTTGGCATCATTGCCATGACATACCGCGCAATTGATCTCAAACAGTGCCGCACCCCGGTTTGAAGATGCGCTTTGTGGTTCGCGATCACTGAGCACCCGGACATAGGAAACCAGATCCTGAATTTCATTCGATTGCAATATCCCGTCCCGGCCAAAAGCGGGCATCTGGGAAAAACGCGTTTCATCATGGTCGGGATTACGGATGCCATGGACCAGCGTATATTCAATCGCTTCCATATCGCCGCCCCAAAGCCACTCATCATCATTCAGATTGGGATAGCCCTTGGAACCCGCAGCGCCCGCACCATGGCATTGCACACAGTGGACTTTAAAAGCGGAGCGACCACCCTGAACCGCTTCATTGAGCAGTTGAGGATTATCCGGCAAATCATGAATGTCCGTGTTTACCAGCGCTTGCCGGATCGGTTCCAGCTCGGCTTCACGGGCTGCCAGAGCCTTTTGATAATCGCCGCGGCTGGACCAGCCGAGTACACCTTCGGTTGCGCTGTTGACCATTGGCCATGCCGGGTAAAGCACAACGTAGACGAGACCCCAGATAATTGTCGCATATAGAGTCCACAGCCACCAGCGAGGCATAGGGGTATCGAGTTCCTCAATACCATCCCATTCATGGCCAACCGTCTGGGTGCCCGTCGCTTCGTCTATTCTTTGTTTATCAACCATCGTCGTGATCCTCTTCAAAGATCATATGCGCCGCTTCTTCATGTTTTCGTCCCGATCCAGGCCGGAAGGTCCAGCCGATCATGGTCAGGAATATCATGCCCAGAAACAGCAACCCCCAACTATCCGCAAAATGCCTGAGTGCCTCGTAGCTCATCGTGGCTGCTCCTGTGCTTCGCCCGCTTCAAAATCGACAAGCGTGCCGATCATCTGCAAATAGGCCACGAGCGCATCCATTTCTGTCAACCGGTCAGGGTCGCCGTCAAAATCGCGAACTTGCGCTTTAGGGTAGCGTTTCTCCAAATCGGTAGTTGATGCTGTTGGATCGGCCTGCGCCATCAAATCATCGTTGGCCGCCGCAATCGCTTCGTCAGTATAGGGAACGCCGACACGCCGCTGTGCAGTTAGATGTTTGACCATATCACCAGCTTTCAGATCTTTCTCAGCCAGAAACGCATAAGGCGGCATGATCGATTCCGGCACCACCGAGCGGGGATCAATCAGATGCTGGACATGCCATTCATCCGAATATCGTCCACCAACCCTGGCCAAATCGGGGCCGGTTCGTTTGGAACCCCACTGGAAAGGATGGTCATACATGCTTTCCGCCGCCAGACTGTAGTGACCATAGCGCTCCACTTCATCGCGGAAAGGTCTCACCATCTGGCTGTGACAACTGTAGCAGCCTTCTCGTATGTAGATGTTGCGCCCTGCCAGTTCGAGCGGGGTATAGGGCCGTACGCCTTCGACTTTCTCAATCGTGTTATCGATCCAGAAGAGCGGTGCGATCTCGACGATCCCGCCAATCGCCACAGTGACAAAGGCGGCCAGACCCAGCAGGGTGACGTTGCGTTCGAGTTTCTTGTGATGTTTAGCAAAACCGGACATGTTCTCGCCTCCCTTATTCTGCTGGCTCAATTGCAGGTTTTCCTACAATCGGCTTATCTGCGGCCTCGTCATAAGGCGTTTCGGTCATGGGTTTTTCTTCGCGCTGCTTGCCTGCAATCGTCATCCAGACATTGTAGACCAGCACGATGGCACCAGCGAGATAGAGCAGCCCGCCCGCCGCACGGATCAGATACATGGGCAGCATCGCGGATACGACTTCGGAGAAAGCGTAAACCAGATAGCCATCATCACCATATTCGCGCCACATCAGACCCTGCATGATACCGGCTACCCACATTGACGCGGCGTAGAGAACGATACCAAGCGTCGCGAGCCAGAAGTGCCAGTTCACCATGCGCAGCGAATAAAGCCGCTCTTTGCCCCACAGGCGCGGGACGAGATAGTAAAGGCATGCGAAGGTGATCATGCCGTTCCAGCCCAGTGCACCACTATGCACATGGCCAATTGTC
Organism: uncultured Sphingomonadaceae bacterium; assembly: GCA_947493955.1. Classification (GTDB taxonomy): domain Bacteria; phylum Pseudomonadota; class Alphaproteobacteria; order Sphingomonadales; family Sphingomonadaceae; genus Parasphingorhabdus. The sequence goes on along the minus strand of CANLSQ010000002.1, from coordinate 120,749 downwards.
CAGTCGGTGTAATGCGACAGGCTGTTCACAGCCTTGATCGACATCATCGGACCTTCAAAGGTACTCATGCCGTAAAAGGCGAGTGCAAGGACCATCATCCGGATGATGGGATCGGTACGGATTTTGTCCCATGCCCCGTTCAGGGTCATCAGGCCGTTGATCATTCCGCCCCAACTTGGCATCCACAGCACGACCGAGAAGACCATACCGAGCGTCTGTGCCCAGTCGGGCAGCGCCGTGTAATGAAGATGGTGTGGTCCTGCCCAGATATAGAGGAAGATCAAGGACCAGAAGTGGATGATCGACAGTCGGTAGCTATAAACCGGTCTCTCTGCCTGTTTCGGCACGAAATAGTACATCATTGCCAAGAAGCCTGCCGTCAGGAAGAACCCAACCGCGTTATGGCCATACCACCACTGGGTCAGCGCATCCTGCACGCCAGCAAAAGCGGCATAGCTTTTCGAACCCAGCAGGCTGACCGGCATGGACAAGCCGTTCACGACATGCAGCATGGCAATGGTCAGGATGAATGACAGATAGAACCAGTTGGCGACATAGATATGCGGCTCGGACCGACGTACGATTGTACCAATGAAGACTGCTGCATAACACAACCAGACGATGGTCAACCAAAGATCGACATACCATTCGGGTTCGGCATATTCCTTGGACTGGGTAACACCCATCAGATAACCTGTGGCCGCCAGCACGATGAACAGCTGGTAACCCCAGAAAACAAAACGGGCGAGGCCAGGGAAGGCCAACCTCGCCCGGCATGTACGCTGTACGACATAATAGCTTGTCGCGATCAGCGCATTGCCTCCAAAAGCGAAAATAACGGCAGATGTATGGAGGGGCCGCAAGCGGCCGAAGGTGGTATATTCAAAATTCAGATTAAGCACCGGAAACGCCAGTTGCAGGGCGATGATCAGCCCAACCAGAAAACCGGCAATGCCCCAGAAAATAGTCGCGATCACGCCCCAGCGGATCGGATCGTCATCATAAATACCGGGATCGGCGGGGGCCTTTAATATTCCGCGACCAATGGCAGCATAGTCTGCCTTGTTGATGGTCACCCAAAGAGTGATCCCGGCAGCCAAAGCGATAATTGCCATATGCACGGCAAATCCGGCGTCTGCCGCCAGAACCATTGCAATAAACGCAAAAAATACGATAGCCAGCCAGCCGCCAGCCTTTAATAAGAGCGTATCCATGATGTCCTTCCCTGTATGGACGATCCAAAAAATCGTCTTCAACAGGAAGCGGCATGGCAGGCCGGACAGTCATTCACATTGATCTAGATCAATGTGAAAAAGTCTTTACCAAATTGTTTTTTGTTGAAGCAAGAATCCTGCGAGGATGCAGCTTCATTTATCGATCTGACCGACCTAGCCTGGTCCAGCATCGGCAATATCGTGCAAGCGGTTCGCATCCAGTATCTGGACATTGCGGTGGTCGGGCAGTGCGATCACTTCATTCTTTTTCAATTGGGTCATTTGACGGCTCACCGTTTCAATGGTCAGGCCCAATATATCCGCTACCTGCTGACGGCCGAAAGGCAGCGCGAATTGTTGAAGACTTCCGCCGACGACGCTGCAACTGGCGTCCGCCAGCCGGTCCGACATTTCCAGCAGGAAAGATGCCACGCGCTCTGGAGCTGTTTTCCGGCCCAACATCAACATCGACCGGCGAACGCGGTCGAGTTCAACTAACGTGCGTTGCAATAATTTATGTTCGAGGTCAGGATGTTCACGAACAAACTGGTCGAAATCGGAGCGTGAGAAAACACAGACTTTCGAATCTGCAAGAGCGGTTACCGTATATTCATTCCTGTCACCGAACGGGCGCCCGACAAAATCGGACGGGTAGAGCAAGCCGATAATTTGCTCGCGGCCGTCTTCCAGAGACGAGGTCAGTTTAAACGCCCCTTCCACAACATTGGCCACGATCAGGCTATCGTCACCCTCCCATATCAAAGCCTGCCCCGCCTTGATGGAGACTTTGCGGGAGAGCCGATTGATTGCGATCAGTTCGTCCGGGTCCAATGCCGAACAAATGGCTTTGTTTTTGACAACACATTGTTCGCAATTGTTCATCATGGATCAGTAAACCTCGTCGAGTGTCAGGGCAATAGCCCGGCCTGTCCCCGATTTTATGGGCCGATACTGTCAAGCAACTTCACACCCTCGCGGGTGTAAGCTACGCTCTAGCTTCTAGAACGGTACGTCGTCATCGAGGTCGCTGTCAAATGCGCCGCCGCCTTGACCGCCGGAAGATCCGCCACCGGTATTGCCCCACCCGTCATTGGAACCACCGCCAGAGCCGCCACCGGAACCACCGCCGCTCCAGCCGTCATTGCCGCCGCCTTGGCCGCCCATACCGCCACCTTGACGGGAATCGAGCATTTCCAATTTGCCATCAAAACCCTGCAAGACAATCTCGGTTGAATAACGGTCATTGCCGGACTGGTCTTGCCATTTGCGGGTCTGTAGTTTTCCCTCGATATAAACTTTGCTGCCCTTGCGGAGATATTTTTCCGCGACGCCAGCCAGGCCTTCGGAGAAGATAGCAACGCTATGCCACTCGGTCTTTTCCTTGCGCTCACCGGTGTTTCGGTCTTTCCAGCTTTCGGATGTCGCGATGCGCAGATTGCAGACTTTGCCGCCATTGTTGAATGTGCGCACTTCAGGGTCGGCACCCAGATTTCCTACGATAATTACTTTATTGATGCCGCCAGCCATTTGCATTTCCCCTTGGAATATATGTGATGTTTTTCGATTCTCTGGAGGCTCTATAGACCGAGGGCGACAGCACTCCAATATGTAATCCCGGCCGCCACATAAGCCAGCGCGAAAAGATATCCCAACATAAACATTGGCCATTTCCAGCCATTGGTTTCGCGGCGTGTCACGGCAATGGTAGAGATGCATTGGGGTGCAAAAACAAACCAAGCCAGAAACGCCAAGGCGGTTGGCAAGGACCAGCGGCTTTGGAGGCGCTCAGTTAATGATTTCGCTTCTGCTTCCTCATCAGGTGCATCAATCGCATAGGTTGTTGCCAGCGCCGCTACCGCCACCTCGCGGGCCGCCATGGCAGGGATCAAAGCCAGCGCCATATCGCGATTGAAACCAATCGGCGCAACCACTGGTTCGATGACGTTGGCTATTCGGCCAGCGGCAGAATAATCCACTTGGCTTACCGGGCTATCAATCGGCACTTTGGGATAGGTCAACATGAGCCAAAGCACCACGGTAGCAGCGAAGATGATCGTCCCGGCGCGGCGCAAAAAAATCCAGGCTCGCTGCCAGAGACCCAGCAATATATCACGAATACGAGGCATCTGATATTTGGGCATTTCCATTAGGAAGCCGCTGTTCGGGCCTTTGGTGACGGTGCTGCGCAGTACCAGTGCAACAATCATCGCGCCGAGAATGCCGAAGATATAAAGACCGAACAGAACCAGGCCTTGAAGGCCGATACCTCCACCTACGTCGCGGGCAGGAATGAAGGCGCCAATGATGATTGCATATACCGGCAGACGCGCTGCGCAGGTCATAAGCGGCGCGACTAATATCGTGGTCAGCCTGTCTTTCGGGTCCGCTATACTGCGCGTCGCCATGATGCCGGGAATGGCGCAGGCGAAAGACGACAGCAGTGGAATAAAACTGCGTCCGGACAGACCGACACTGGCCATCAACCGGTCCATGATAAAGGCTGCGCGTGTCATATAACCGCTGGCTTCGAGCAAGAGGATGAACAGAAACAAAATCAAGATTTGCGGGAGGAAGACGACAACTGATCCGACCCCGCCAATCGCGCCCTCAATCAAAAAATCGCGCAAAAAGCCCTCGTCCAGATTGGCTTCCACCGTTGCTGCGGCCCATTCGCCTGCGCCTTCGATCCAGCCTATGGGTGCTTCGGACCAGGCAAAGACTGCCTGAAACATCACAAACATAATCGCAAGGAGGATGATCGGTCCGGCAAAAGGATGCAGGAACACAGCATCCGCGCGTTCTGACCACCGGCGACCTGCGGTTTCAGCAATAATCGCCAAACTGGCAATTTCCTTTGCCTGCTTGCGCAGGCCGTGGCCGCGTTCTTTGGGGACAATGGTAGTCGGTTGTGCGTTTTTCTCGGAAAGACGTGTTTCAATAGCGGCGGACAAGAGCTCAAGACCGCGACTGCGAACGGCAACAGTTGGAATAACCGGTACGCCCAGTTCTGCTTCCAGCTTGGCCGGATCCAGCGTTAAACCGTCGCGCTCCGCAAGATCCATCATGTTAAGCGCAATGAGGACAGGTCTGCCCAGTGCAATTACTTCCAGTGCGAAGCGCAGATGATTGTCGAGATTGGCAGCATCCAGTACAATAACAATTGCATCTGGCTGTCGCTCGCCTTTCTGTTCTCCCATGATCACGCTGCGTGTGACCGCTTCATCCGGGCTGGTTGGATCGAGACTGTAGCTGCCTGGTAAATCGACAAGTTCGACCGGGCGACCATCATCTAACTGAAAATGACCGGACTTGCGTTCCACGGTAACGCCGGGATAATTTGCAATTTTCTGCCGCGCCCCGGTCAGCGCATTGAACAAGGCGCTTTTACCGGCATTGGGGTTGCCCGCCAGGACAATAAGGGGGGCTGTTTCGCTCATAATTTAGGCTGGGACAACCACCGATATGGTTGCTGCATGAGATTTGCGAATCGCAATCATCATCCGGCCAACTTTGAGAGCAATAGGATCATTGAAGCCAAACATGCCTTTATGAAGCTTTTCCACTGTAACACCCTCATCAAGACCCAGGGCGCGAAGCCGCGCCCCTTCATTTTCTGATATAGCGCTCCAGTCAATCGAAGAAATTTCAGCACGCTGCCGCATGGCAAGGCGATCCAGCGTCAGCGCTAATGTAACCGGTGCGTTCATAGATAAGCTCAATAGATATCAGTTGCGACTGATTATCAATATTGATTAGGCATGGCGAGTCTTTTGTTGGTGCGTGCGTCATTCTAAGAATAACCCACTAGAATTTGATGCTCAGGCTCCGCGATAGCGCAGCCGTCCTATAAAGCGCGCCATGCTGAACCGGTCACCGCCCGGCCTTGTCAGTTTGGCTTTAACCTTCTCGAACTGCATTACATTTTCGATCCGCCGATCCAGAAACGCTTTGGTATCGGCATGGTCATCGCTTTCATCATCAAGAAAAACGCTGATTGTACTGCCATATACAGCCGACAAAAGTGTCCGTTTTGTATAATGATTATAGTCGGTTGCTGTATCGCCGGCGAGCCGCCACATTTTATCTGCTGCCCGCCAACCAAGCTTGGCAGCAGTCCTGAGATTGGGAGGTACCGCGAGTAGGGCCAAGGCCCGGCGCAACCCTTCCCGGTCTGGCTCCAGTATCTCCAGCCGTGCAACCACGAGCGCCGTGATTCGTTCGCGAATCTTCATGGCTCCAAGCTCTTCTTCGGAATATTTTGCCACCATGGTTTCATCGACGGATTGAAACCATGCATCAATCATATCCACCGGATCGTCGTTAAACGCCAGTCGTGCCATATCGCCATCAACTCCGGCTTGCTTGGCCGCTGCTGCCACTGCGTCTTCGTTCCACCCGTCAAAAGCCGCTTGCGACGCTAGAAGCGGCGCGAGATAAGCGCGCACTTCATCGAGCGTGGGATCATCTCTGAGCGGTTTGGGTTGTTTCGGGTGCATGTCCTGAATTCCTTGTACGTGATTCCCTATATGGGCGAGGGCGCGTCGGGAGACCAATAAATCCGATATAGGCTGAAAGAAAAGTTTTTAAAGCATTGCATTGCAAAGCGCCACTGGCCTGACTAGCTATTCATCAAGCAGTTAAAAATAGCGAAAGAACATGGATATGAGCACATTATTTGATCCCATTACCCTTGGCGCGATCGAAGCCCCCAACCGGATGCTAATGGCGCCCTTGACGCGCTGCCGTTCGACGATGGAGCATGTGCCTACTCCGATCATGGGTGAATATTATTCCCAGCGCGCTGGTGCTGGGCTGATCATATCCGAGGCCACAGGTATCAGTCAGCAAGGCTTGGGTACGCCCTTTGCGCCTGGCATCTGGAACGACGAGCAAACTGAAGCATGGAAGCCGATTGTCGAGCAGGTTCATCAGGCGGGCGGTCGGATCATCTGCCAGCTTTGGCATATGGGCAGGATTGTACACCCTGATTTCCTTGGTGGTGAAAAGCCCGTTTCTTCCTCCGCGACCACCGCACCGGGAAGCGTCCGTACCTATCAGGGCAAGCGCGACTATGTGGAAGCGCGCCCACTTGAACTGGATGAAATTCCAGGCTTGCTGGACGATTATACCAATGCTGCCGAGAATGCGAAAAAGGCAGGTTTTGACGGGGTGCAACTGCACAGCGCCAATGGGTATCTGATCGATCAGTTCATCCGCTCTGGCACTAATTTCCGTACCGATGAATATGGCGGTTCGATCGAAAACCGAATCCGCTTGCTTGGTGAAGTGACACAGCGACTGGTTGACGTCTGGGGCAGCGACCGGGTTTCCGTAAGGCTCTCTCCCAATGGCGATTCACAGGGCGCGGACGATGCAACACCGGTCGAAACCTTTACCGCCGCTGCCAAATTACTCGACGGCATTGGCATCGCGTTTCTTGAATTGCGCGAACCACCTGCACATGGCACTTATGGCAATACTGATGTGCCAGCAGTTAGCCCCGATATCCGTCCGGTATTCAGCAAGCCTCTGGTGCTCAACAGCGATTATTTTTATGATAATGCGACAGAGGCTCTGGCAAATGACAAAGCAGATGCGATCAGCTTTGGCCGGACTTTCATGACCAATCCCGATTTGCCCGAGCGTTTCCGCATTGGTGCAGAACTCAATCCGATCGATTTCACGCCGACATGGTATAGTCAGGGCGCAGAAGGTTATGTGGATTATCCAACAATGGAACAGGCCAAAGCGACGGCCTGATCAGAACAGTTTACGAAATCAGAAGGAGCTTTTGAGTCGTCGGAACATATCATGGACCGGCGGCTCCGAGATATCCTCATACCCAAGCCGTGCCGAAAGACGTTGCAGGCGCTGAAACAGCTCTTCGCTGGCATCAATTATTTCACGTGCCTCGTTAGGAAACAGCGCCACCATTGGACCATCACTGGCTGCGGCATAGCCCAGTTCGCGGTTATGGTTCCATGCCTCGCCTTCGGTCATATCTTCGCCATGCAATGCTCGTTGGTTCAACAGCCATGCGATGCAATGCATCAGGCGTGTTGTGACTTTCAAAGATTCGCAAGAAAATGATACAGACAGCGTTGCTTTGTCTTCGCACTGCTCATTAAAGCGGCCGGATTCAAAATAGGACCGTGCCTCGTCAGCAAGCACCATAGACTCAGTATAGAGCGCATCCAGTAATTTGGGCGTTATTAATGCTTCGCTGTCAGCCATGCCCGATGGTGTAGCAAATATTTTGTGAGCAGGGACAGTTAAAATTTGCTGGTCAAAGGGTTAATTTGCAAGATGTTTCAATGTGACACGCGGCCCACCCGCGGGTTAATGGGTAGACAGAAACAGTTAACATGGCCGAACCGGCGCAATTATGCGCCTGATCAGGCAATAATATCCGGTATCAGCTGATTTTCGATCTGGATGATGCGGTCCCGCAGGTGCAATTTACGCTTCTTGAGACGTGCGGCGCGCAATTGATCATGACTGCCTGATTCCATGAGAGCCGTGATTGCATCGTCCAGATCACGGTGCTCTTGCTTCAGTAGTTCAAGCCGCTGCCGCAACTCCTGATCGCTTATCGCCATAATGGATCCATTCGCCCCTTGCATGCCTGCAACAAATTTGTAATCTTCACCCTATTCATGGTTCATGTCGAAACCAAGACATTAATATCCATGGTCATCGTCTCCGCTTGATGACAAGCGTAAGGCAAATGGAAAGGGACACCCGCAGCCACTTTCAACCCAGCAACACTATAAAAAATCAGGAGAATATTATGGATCAGAATCATCTGTCAGCCCTACGCGGAAAACACGAGGCCCTGGATCGCCAGATTAGTGAAGAAGAGGCCCGCCCGGTTCCAGATACGATTCGACTTCATGACCTGAAGAAACAAAAGCTGCGGTTGAAGGAAGAGTTGCTAACGGATGCCTGATCGAAATTTATAATCAGTTTTTGTGTTTCAGTCTGGTTCATCAGACCATATTTTCGATATGCCCCTGGCACCCGCAAGCCCGTCTGAATTGCATCGATCTATCCAGTTAAAACATTCAAGTCATTGACTTACTCCCTGGTTTCCCCAAGGTCTGGGAGATCGATAATGAGAGGATAAGTCCCATGACTACAAATCAGGTTTGGTATTTGCGCAAACGCCCCGTCGGCAAGATTGCCGACGGAGATCTTGAATTGGTCACGGAAGAAATGGGCCCGCTGGGACCAGATATGGTTCGGGTGCGCACTGTTTACCTGTCCCTTGATCCCACCAACCGTATTTGGATGAGTGATATGGATGGCTATTTGCCTCCGGTCCCGATTGATGATCCTATGCGCGGTGGTGGCATTGGTGTTGTGGAAGAAAGCAACTTCGACGCCATACCGGTCGGCGCACTGATCAACACAGGCCTGTCTACCTGGGCGATGTATAATGACATTCCCGGCGGCATGGCGAACGTGCTACCTGCGATTCCCGGCGTGCCATTGACCGCTTACATGGGGCCATTGGGTGCAACCGGCATGACTGCCTATTTTGGTCTGATGGATATCGGCAAACCAAAGGAAGGCGAAACGCTCGTTGTTTCTGCTGCTGCAGGCGCGGTTGGTTCTATGGTAGGGCAAATCGGTAAAATTCATGGATGCCATGTCGTTGGCATCGCAGGATCTGATGATAAATGCCAATGGCTTACGGAAGAAGCAGGATTTGACGCTGCGATAAATTACAAGACCGAAGACGTCGGTGCCGCATTGGACAAGCATTGTCCGAACGGGATTGATATTAACTTTGAAAGTGTCGGTGGCGCAATCATGGATGCGGTGATCGCACGCCTGAATGATTTTTCACGCATGCCGCTCTGTGGACTGATATCCACCTACAACGATACAGACGGATCTCCCGGTCCATCCAATTTTGCCAATCTGTTAATGCGGCGAACCACGTTACGCGGATTCATTATCCTGGACTATTTTGACCGTTTTCCTGAAGGCGCACAGGCGATGGCCGGATGGCTGATGGAAGGACGTCTGAAATTCGAAACAGATGTGGTGCAGGGCCTTGAAAACGCACCCGCTTCTCTCGACCGGTTGTTCACGGGCGCCAATCTGGGCAAGCTTGCTGTACAAGTGGGTCCGGAACCGGACTAAACCGAGATAGTGGTTAACCACAAGTCATGGGATGACATGCATTTTTTGGCCTTTTGACCGTTTTGCATGTCGCGCCTTCGGGAGGTTTCTGCTAGGTCATTCCTATGGCCACCAAACATACGTCCAGTCCTGTAACAGCCCGTAACATATTGACCGGACTCAGGTCGATTATGGCCTCGCCGGGCAATGCGCAGACAAAACTGAATCATGTCGTCGAAACCATTGCGGAGGCGGTGAGCAGTGAGGTCTGTTCGATATATTTGCGCCGTGAAGGCGTGCTGGAATTATACGCCACACGCGGCCTTAATCAGGAAGCGGTGCATGTCACGAAATTGGCATTTGGTGAAGGACTAACGGGCTATATTGCCAAAAATGTCGAAACCCTGAATCTTGATGAAGCGGCTAGCCATCCGGATTTTCAATATCGCCCGGAAACAGGCGAAGAGAAATTCCACAGCTTTGCTGGTGTGCCGATTATCCGGAACCAACAGGCCGTCGGCGTGTTATGTGCCCAGCATATAGAACCGCGCAAATATTCCGAAGAAGAGATTGAGTCTTTTCAGACGGCTGCGATGGTGCTTTCTGAACTGATTGCCAATGCAGAACTGATCGATGTGGAGTCGGTGGATGCCCCGGAAGCCCGTAACAATGGGGCGGACCGGCTCAGTGGACTGCAACTGGTCAAGGGTAAGGCGAGCGGCTTCGCCGTCTTTCACCAGCCACGCGTAAAAATCGAACATACTGTCGCTGAAGATATCGAAGCCGAAAGACACCGGGTCTATTCTGCCTTTGACAAGATGCGTAGCCAGATTGATCATATGACAAATCAGGCAGAATTTGGCGTCGGCGGTGAACATGAAGAGGTTCTGCAAACCTACAAGATGTTTGCCTATGATGAAGGTTGGAGCCGCCGGATCAACGAAGCGATTGACAGCGGCCTGACCGCCGAGGCCGCCATTGAGCGTGTGCAGCAACATACCCGTATGCGGATGCGCCAGATAGATGACCCGCTTTTGGCCGAACGCATGCATGATCTGGAAGATCTGGCAAATCGTTTGTTGAGAATCGTGTCTGGCCAAATGGGTACGGCGGCAACCATGGGTCTGCGACAGGATACAATATTGATTGCCCGCAATCTCGGACCTGCGGAACTGCTCGAATATGATCGTCGGCGTTTGAAGGGTGTGGTGCTGGAAGAAGGATCACTGACCGCCCATGTCACCATCATCGCGCGTGCAATGGACATCCCGATATTGGGACAGGTTAAGAACATCCGCCAGATTGTTCGCGAAAATGATTATTTGCTGCTGAATGTCGATGACAATGCGCTGTTTGTGCGGCCAGGCCAATCGATGCAGGATGCGTTTGAAGCACAGGTTGAACTGACCCAGAAAAAGCGGGCGGCTTATACCGCGCTTAAAGATGAAGAGCCGATAACCAAAGATGGCACGCGGATCACGCTGAATATCAACGCGGGCTTGCGTGACGATATGGGGATGCTGAATCTCACGGGCGCCGATGGCATTGGGTTGTTTCGGACAGAGTTCCAGTTTCTTGTCGCTGCCACTATGCCAGGCCGCGCTGGACAATTGCGCTTCTATCGCGATGTGCTGGATGCGGCAGGTGACAAGCAGGTTATTTTCCGCACCGTCGATATCGGTGGGGATAAGCCTTTGCCTTATTTCCAAACGAGTGAAGTCAAGGAAGAAAATCCGGCCATGGGCTGGCGCGCGTTACGCATTGGCCTGGAGCGGGACGCCTTGATGAAAGTGCAAGCGCGCGCGCTCATTGAGGCTGCCGCCGGACGGAAACTCAACGTGATGTTTCCGATGATTGCCGAGCCATGGGAATTCGACGAAGCCAAGACTGTGTTTGAAAAACAGCTGGAATTTTTGCGCAGCCGCAAGAAACAGTTACCACTTTCCATCCGTTACGGCGCTATGCTTGAAGTTCCGGCCCTGGCGGAGTGCCTGGACCAGATGGCACCACGGCTCGATTTTTTGTCAATTGGTACCAATGATCTTACACAATTTCTCTTTGCCGCCGATCGCAGCAACCCGAAATTGGCCGAGCGGTTCGACTGGTTGAGTCCGGCCATACTGCGCTTCATTGGCCGTGTTTCCAAGCAAGCCGATGAACTGGACATTGAGCTGGGCGTTTGCGGTGAAATGGGCGGACGGCCGATGGATGCGCTAGCGCTGTTGGGGCTTGGCATAAAGCGTTTGTCAATTACACCTGCATCTGTTGGCCCGATCAAGGCTATGGTTCGCTCGCTTGATCTGGGCGCAGCACAGGAACAGCTTAATGCGATGCTATCAGGTCCGCCAAGCGACCCCCGAACCACACTGCAAGAATGGGCCCTCGAGCATCAGGTGGACATCGGTTGACTGTCCATATGTAACAATTGGTATCGACGGTTTTCTTGAAAGCCCGGAGATCTCGTCATAATGGCGATATCGTTAGGCTGGAAATATTGATAATCATTGACTTTTCATCGCTCCAGTGGCTTTTTCTGAATCATCAGTGAAAATCGGGGTCGCACCGCGAACCGGCCAAAGGAGAGTATGATGGCCGAAGAAAATGACGCAGAAGAAATAGAGCAGGAAAATGCCGAGTTAAACTTGCACAGCGTGGGTGACATGTTGCGTCATGCGCGAGAGCAAAAAAATCTGAATATTGAAGATATTGCCAAGACAACGCGGATTCCGCAGCGGCACCTAGAGTCCATTGAAACTGGAGATTTCGCTGCTCTGCCTGGCCGCACCTATGCGATTGGTTTTGCCAAGTCCTACGCCCGAACCGTGGGCCTCAGTGAAGTGACAATCGGTAGTCAATTACGCGAAGAGATGGATGATCAGGGTCATAGTGCCTATGAACCGGAAACCAGCGGTTACGCGCCGGCTAATCCGAGTAATATTCCTCCCAAATATCTCGCGTGGACGGCTGGTGGCATCGCTGCAGTCTTGTTGATCGGGTTTTTGGTTTGGCGAACTTTGTTTTTGGAACCTGCCGATTTCATAGATGAAGGACCCGAAGCTGAATTTACCGAGAGCGAGACCATAGATGGCACGCTGGAAGGTACGATTGATCCAGTTGGCCCAACACCGTCTGACACAGGTACGGTCACTTTGACTGCAACCGAGACTGTCTGGCTCAAGATATACGACGAAGATGGTGAGCGCCTGTTTGAAAAGGAAATGTCAGCCGGTGAACAATATTCGGTTCCCGCTGATGCCAAAGGCCCCCAAATTCTGACGGGACGACCTGATGCCTTGACCGTCACTATTGATGGCGCCGTAGTTGCGCCACTGGGCACAGCAGATCGTACGATTAAGGACGTCGGTATTAGCGCGGCCGCGCTACTCGCACGAACCGATCCCGGTGGATCAACTACGAACGGCGAACCCGCAAGTGAACTGGATACCACGCAATAGCAGGGTCATATGGCTGTGAAACATCAATCTCACTCAACGTAAATCTATTTACTTTTCCACGGCATCTATGGTTAACGTAAAACAAATCTTTGGCCATATGTTTGGAGGCTCCTTATGAAACCCGTCCTGTCATCGACGTTATTCGCCGCGCTATCGGCCAGCCTTTTGATTGCGGCTCCTGCTGCTGCGCAAAATAACAATGTCGACAAGCGTGTCGACCGGTTGGAACAGGAAATGCGGGCGGTTCAGCGTAAGGTTTTTCCTGGTGGTTCCTCTCGGTTTTTCGAACCCGAAATCAGACCTGATGCTGATACCCCGACGACTCCATCGACAACAACAACTGCCGTTTCTGACCTGATCGCTCGAGTTGATACGCTCGAACGCAGTCTCGCAAACTTGACTGGTCAGGTTGAGCAGAATGATTTTCGTATCAGGCAGATAGAGGATAAAATGGCCGCTGCGGTGCCGCCGGTCAGCACCAATCCCGGCGCACTATCGACGACGCCATCGGGCGGATCTGTTACGGAAGATACGGGAAGCGCCAGCCCCGATCCTGAACGCGTAAGCGGCGTTGCATCCATCGTGATGCCTGATACCGGCGATGCCGGCGAAGACGCCTATATTTACGGCTATCGGCTGTGGGAAGCGAAATATTATCCTGAGGCCCAGACGCAGCTCAAGAAAGCGGCAGCCGATCATCCCAAGCACCGCCGTGCCAGTTTCGCCAAAAATCTGCTGGGCCGTGCTTATCTCGACGATGGTAAACCGGCCTTGGCCTCTGTTGCCCTTTATGAAAATTATCAGGAACTGCCTCGCGGTGAACGAGCACCTGACAGTCTTTATTTTCTCAGCACAGCCTTGGTCCAACTGGATAAAAAGGCCGACGCTTGCCGCGTGCTGTCGGAATTACAGGAAGTTTATCCCAGCGCAGCATCCGGTCGCCTCAGTGCGCGGGTTGCACGGGGCAAGGCAGCGGCGGATTGCAGCTAATAATGCGCCTCTTTCAGCGCACCCCATGATGGAGCAGGCTCTTGTTGATCGCTTCCGTGAAGCGGTGACGATGCTTGTGCCTGACTTCGAAAATAGTGATGACAAGTTGGGTCTCGCCGTTTCGGGTGGACCTGATAGCCTTGCCTTGTTGCTGCTCGCCAATAGCTGCTTCCCGGGACGGATTGCTGCCGCAAGTGTGGACCATGGGCTGCGCCCGGAGGCTCATGCCGAATGTCAGTTTGTCGCCGACATATGCGCTGACCGAGCGATTCCGCATCAGATATTGAAGCCATCTTTTCCCATTCGCGGCAGTATTCAGGCAGAAGCCCGAAAAGCGCGCTATGCCTTGCTCAACGCCTGGATAGAGAGTCGAGGTATCGCATGGCTCGCTACTGCCCACCATGCAGACGACCAGCTTGAAACGCTTGTTATGCGGATAATGCGCGGTAGCGGTATTGACGGTATGTCTGCAATCCGCGCCAAACGTGGTCCCATCATTCGCCCGTTACTTAGCTTCCCAAAAAATATGCTGACCGAGTTTGTGACGGCTCAAGGAATTACACCGGTTGATGATCCTTCCAACAAAGATCAGAGTTTTGACCGTGTCCGGGTAAGGGATGCATTGTCGCGGTTGTCAGGTTTTGATGTAAGCCTCGCTAACCAAAGCGCCGCTGCGCTGGATGATGCGCGGACCGCGATACATTGGATGGTCGACAAACTGGCGGCAAACCATATCCAGAAAAACGAAGATGGCTGCACACTCGACAATCATGACTTCCCCCATGAAATTGTGCGGCGATTGCTCCTGAGATGCTTGCATGTCTGCGACCCGGCATTGTCGCCGCGCGGCAGCCAGTTGGAGCCGCTGATCAAGGGGCTGGAACAAGGTGAAACCCAGACTATTGGAAATATATTGTGCAAGGGCGGAAAGGTCTGGACCTTCTCTGCCGCACCGGAACGCAATAATAGATAAACATTTCAGTATTTTAGCGGAAAATCACCATTTACGATCAGACTGATCAGCAAAAACATTCGGCCTTATATTGTCATCCCAGGCAAAACTCCTATCTTTAAGGGACAGATTCGGTTGGAATAACCGCTGACGATACCAAGACAGGACAGCAACTATCATGAATGACGAACAGGATCCCAAGGAAAATCCCTGGATGAAGAGTATGCTCATCTGGGCAGGCGTGATTGTCGCCCTGTTGCTCACTGTCTCCATGTTTGGTGCCGGTGCCGGTGCTGATTCTGGTGAAGCAATCAGCTATTCCTCGTTCCGTGCGAAAGTTGCCGAGGGCAGCGTCCAAAGCGTCGCGATTGCCCCGGACAAGATTACTGGTGAGCTGACCAACGGAGACAAGTTCGCTACAACACCGGTTGGCAATGATCCCAGTCTCGTCAAATTACTTGATGAAAAAGGCGTCGAATACAGTGGCCAAGCAGAAGAAAGCCCGAGCATCTGGCAGTATCTTCTGATTCAGTCATTACCGTTCTTGCTCATTCTCGGCATTGCGTTTTTCGTGTTGCGCCAAATGCAAAAAGGCAGCGGGTCCGGTGCGATGGGCTTTGGCAAATCCAAGGCCAAAATGCTGACCGAAAAGCAAGGCAAGGTTACCTTTGAAGATGTTGCCGGCATCGATGAAGCGCGCGAAGAACTGGAAGAAATCGTTGAATTCCTGAAAAATCCAGGTCGCTTTGCGAAACTGGGTGGGCAAATTCCAAAAGGCGCGTTGCTGGTAGGTTCACCGGGTACCGGTAAAACTCTGCTGGCCCGCGCAATTGCTGGTGAAGCTGGGGTACCTTTTTTCACCATTTCCGGTTCAGATTTTGTGGAAATGTTTGTCGGCGTTGGTGCGAGCCGTGTCCGTGACATGTTTGAACAGGCCAAGAAAAACGCGCCTTGTATCGTTTTCATCGACGAAATTGATGCCGTTGGTCGCCATCGTGGTGCTGGCCTTGGCAATGGCAATGACGAGCGCGAACAGACGCTGAACCAGCTCTTGGTCGAAATGGATGGTTTTGAAGCGAATGAAGGTATCATCATCATCGCCGCGACCAACCGTCCTGACGTTCTCGACCCCGCATTGTTGCGTCCGGGCCGCTTTGATCGCCAGGTCGTCGTGCCGCGCCCAGATATTGAAGGTCGTGAAAAGATCCTCGAAGTACACATGAAGAAAGTACCACTGGCACCCGATGTGAATGCACGCACGATTGCACGCGGTACGCCCGGTTTCTCCGGTGCTGACCTCGCGAACCTCGTCAACGAAGCCGCCTTGATGGCTGCCCGGCGCGGGAAGCGCCTCGTGGCTATGGACGAGTTTGAGACCGCCAAAGACAAGGTCATGATGGGCACCGAACGTAAATCCATGGTGATGACCGAGGATGAGAAGAAAATGACCGCTTATCATGAAGCCGGTCACGCGATTGTGGCGGTGCATGAGCCTGCCTCTGACCCGATCCATAAAGCCACGATCATTCCGCGTGGCCGTGCGCTTGGCATGGTTATGCGCTTGCCGGAGCGGGACAGCTACAGCTATCACCGTGACAAGATGCACGCCAATATGGCTGTGTCGATGGGCGGCCGTGTCGCGGAAGAAATCATCTTTGGCTACGACAAAGTGTCTTCCGGAGCATCAGGCGACATTCAATATGCGACGAAGCTAGCGCGCGACATGGTCACACAATGGGGTATGTCCGACGAAATGGGTCCATTGCAATATGAAGAGGAGCAAGGCGAGACCTTCCTTGGCTATTCGCAATCCCAGCGTGTCCATATGTCGGACGAAACGGCCAAGAAAATCGATAGCGAAATTCGCGGTATCGTTGATGCCGGCTATGACCGCGCCAAGGATGTATTGACCAAACACGAAGATCAGCTGCATTTGCTGGCAAATGCGCTGCTTGAATATGAAACCTTGTCGGGTGACGAGATTGACTCGCTGGTCGAGAATGGCAAATTTGAACGGCCCGACGGCGATGTCGTGAAGCCATCTTCGGTTCCGACAATTGGTACATCTATACCGAAAGCGGGTAAGAAGCGGAAAGGTCCATTTGGTGATCCGAAACCTCAGGGTGCTTGAATCATGATTGTATCAGGTGGGTAGTCACCTGCTATTCAGATAAACAGACACAAAAGGCCTCCTCAAGATTTGAAGGAGGCCTTTTTCATGAAGCAAGTAATTCCATTCATCGTTGGCGCGATGACTATGTCCATAACCGTCCCCGCATCCGCCATGCCCGTCTCCGAATTTCTGCCCAAAGCCGACAAGTTGATGAATGCTGGCATGGGGGGCATGTTCTCAAAGCATCGCAAACCAGTGATGGCGGAAATGAAAAAAGTCACCAATAGTTATCGCGCTGATATCAAGGCAGCCCGTGCGTCTGGTAAAACGCCCTCCAGTTGTCCGCCGTCCAAAGGCAAGGGGCGTCTCAACGGCAAGGAATTTCTTGCGCATCTCAAATCCATTCCGATGGAGCGGCGCGATATGGAAGTGAAGACCGCCTTTCGCGATTTCATGAAAATTAAATATCCATGTTGAAGGACGCAAAGCGGCATCGTCCGACGCAATCGGCAACTATTACAGCGAGTTGATCTTCTCCGCTTCGATAGCTTTGCGCGGTCCTAGTCGATGTCTGGTTTAGAAGCCCGAACAATTAATTTGTCAATTTTGCGGCCGTCCATGTCAATTATTTCAAAAACCCAGCCCTGGTCCTCAAAATTCTCTCCTTCTTCCGGCAGGCGCCGTAGTTGGTTCAAAGCATGTCCGGCAACTGTGGCATAATCCCGGTCATCGGGCAGTTTAATACCGAGGCGATCCGCCAATGCATCCATAGACATCGCGCCAGATACAAGAAAACTGCCATCTGCGCGCTCAATCAGGCTGCGCTGAGTCTTTTCGTCTTGATCGGAGACAAATTCACCTGCGATCGAACGAAGCAGGTCATTGGGAGTTACAATCCCTTCAAAATGACCATATTCGTCATGAACCAAGACCATTGGTACGTCAGCTTCCCTAAGGATATCGAGCGCATCCAATGCATCGAGCTGATCCGGAACTTTTTCCAGCGGGCGCATCAATTTATGCAAATCGAGCATCTGCCCGCTAAACTGTGCGGCGACTATATCGCGCGCTACAACAACGCCCTTAATCTCATCCACTGAATCCTCCGCCACCGGCCAACGGCTATGTTGCGATTCAATCAACATCGCGTGAATTTCTTCAGTGGTCGCGCTGATATCCAACCAATCGACCTCTGTCCGCGGTGTCATCACTTCTCGGATTGGCCGGTCGGCCATGCGCACGACGCCCGCGATAACGGCTCGCTCATGTTCTTCGATAACACCCGACCGCGTGGCTTCAGCAAAAACCATCTGTAACTCATCTGCGGTCACGTGATTGGCCTGGTCCCGTTTGAGGCCGAGTACCCGAAAGATTAATGCACTTGTGCCATCAAGCAGCCACACCAATGGTGCGGCTACTCTGGCGAGTAAGTCCATTGGCGGTGCCATGACGACGGCAATTTTTTCGGCTGAACGGAGCGCAAATTGTTTGGGCACGAGTTCGCCAATAACTAGCGAAGCAAAAGTCGTCAGCCCGATAACCAAAGCGAAACCGATACTGACAGACAGTTCTTGGCCCATACCCAGAGCTTGCAAACGCTCCGCGACCGGTCCGCCGAGGCTGGCTCCGGAAAAGGCGCCGGCGACAATGCCGATCAATGTGATTCCAATTTGTACCGTGGACAAAAACTTACCGGGATCGCCGGCCAAACGTAGAGCAATTCTCGCGCCTCGGCTCCCTTGATCTGCTGCAGAATGGAGATATGCCTTACGCGCGGAAACAATGGCTAGTTCCGACATTGCGAAAACGCCATTAATCAGCACTAGTACGACAATGATCGCAACATCAAACCAAGGAAAAGCTGTCATATTGTCCAATAGAAAGGGAATAAGCCCGAAAGAAACCCTATAGCCATATGTTTTACAAAATATCAAATATGCTTTGATGCCGCCCTGATAATTTTGGGTTCATCTTATCTATGGTTAATTACGGCTATCGCGCCGGGAAGGGGAAGTATATCCCAACGGCGCTTCTATGAGGGATTAAAAATATGCGTAGCAAACAAGCATTTATTGCGGCACTTTCGTTAAGCGCACTCGCCTTTGCGAGCGGCTGTACAACCAACCCAGAGACCGGGAACCGGGTTCTGTCTAAAGCAGCCATTGGTGGTATTGGCGGCGCACTGGGCGGTTATCTGCTGGGTGATATTATCGGCGGCCGTAATGATCGTACAGAAAAGATCATAGGTGCTGGCCTTGGCGGCCTCGCCGGTGCGGGCGTGGGCTATTATATGGATGAGCAGGAAAAGAAACTGCGTCAGCAAACCGCTGGTAGCGGTGTCGATGTGACCCGTGACGGTGACAATCTGATCTTGAATATGCCGTCCAATGTTACTTTTCCGGTAAACAGCGCGGCCATTGAACCTGAGTTTCAACAGACTTTGGGTGATGTTGCCAATACGCTGTCACAATATGAGAAGAGCTATATCGACGTTTATGGTCATACCGACAGCACCGGCACGGATCAATACAACCAATCGCTGTCCGAACGGCGCGCTTTGTCGGTCGCCAACTTCTTGAGCAATAGCGGCGTCCAGCGTGCACGAGTTGAAACCCGCGGATTTGGCGAAAGTCAGCCGATCGCGACCAACAGCACCGAGGAGGGGCGCTCTGCAAACCGCCGGGTCGAGCTGAAAATCGTACCGATCCGGGAGCAAGACCTCTAGCGCAGCGCACTATCCGCTTGCCATGACAACAAACATTAGGGCATCCCTTTCCTGAAAACAGGATGAGCCAAATAGTTATAGGCCAATAGTTTAAGGGATGCCCTAATATGACCACCCCAAATTTTTCCATCGACCTGACTGGACGTACTGCCATTGTTACCGGGGCGTCTGCTGGTCTGGGACGCCGTTTTGCAAATGTCTTGGCGGCTTGTGGAGCAAAGGTTGCTTGTACGGCCCGGCGCAGGGAAAAGCTGGATGAATTGGTGGACGAAATCACCCAAGATGGTGGCAATGCACAGGCTTTCGATCTGGATGTCCGGGACGCGGAGCAACTGAAAACAATTATTCCGTCCGTCTCTGAAACGCTGGGGCAACCCGATATATTGGTCAACAATGCGGGAATTGTGGATGCCGCTCGAGCTGTGAAGATGTCTACGGAATTGATCGATGACGTTCTCGACACCAACATGCGCGCCGCCTACATATTGTCCTGTGAGTTTGCGCGACCTTTGATCGAACAAAAGATGCCCGGGCGGATCGTTAATATCTCCTCGATAGCTGGCACGCATTATGATGGTCATGGCGCTGCACTTTATTCGACCACCAAGGCTGGAATATCAAGAATCACAGAGGCGCTGGCGGTCGAATGGTCCAGATTCTTCATTAACGTCAACGCGATTGCACCGGGGCTTTTTGCAACCGATATGTCTGATGGAATGACCAGTCGAATGGGTAATTTTTACGAGCATTTTCCCCGCAAACGCATATGCCAGCCGGACCAGATGGATAGCACATTGCTCTACCTGTTATCGCCAGCATCAGAATGTGTGACTGGCACCATAATCAAAGTCGATGACGGCCAAGGGCCGCGATAAATAGCTAGATTAAATCACCCATAAGCAATTGCGGCAAATCACCACTTTCGCCGCGCGCTTCCGCCATGAACTGGTCTTTGAGAGGTGGGATGCGTTGCACCATGCCAATGCCAAAGCGGCGGATCGCTGAAGATGTATCGCCGGGCAATCCAAAAAGCCGCGTGAGGACGTCTGTAGCGGCGGACATCATAAGATTGTCCAGCCCGCGCCAGCGGTCATATCGAGCCAATATCTGCGCATCCCCCAGATCGAGGCCTGTACGGGCGCCATCGACAATGCACTCGGTTAATGCTGCCACATCGCGCAGACCCAGATTGAGTCCCTGACCAGCAATCGGGTGGATCCCATGTCCTGCATCGCCAACCAGGGCAAGACGCTGGGCGATGAGTTCTGCGCTGTGATGAAAACCGAGCGGATAGGTCGCGCGGTCGGACTGCAAGGTCATTTGACCTAAAAACCCACCAGTTTTCTTCATCAACTCTGCTTGAAAAGCCCGGTTGTTAATCTTGGCCAAAGCTGGTCCGTCTTTGCGCGCGACCGTCCAGACAATGGCCGAGCGATGACTTCCATCCTCATTGTCGCGCATCGGTAAAACGGCGAACGGCCCGGAGGGATAGAAAATCTCATAAGCCGTATTTTCGTGCGGTTGCTCATGCGTCACTGTGCACACAATAGCGCTATGGTCATATTGCCATTTTGCCATGACGATACCGGCGTCGTCGCGTATCGCGCTTCCACGGCCATCGGCCGCGATCAGCAACGGAGCGACCAATTGTTCTCCACTTTCCAGAGTGACAGAAACATGATGATCACCACGGTTGCTTTGTTGCACTTGTGTCGAAAGATATAGATCAATCTGGTCGTGTGTCTGTGCAGCTTCAAACAATGTTCGCTGCAAAACCGCATTTTCAATCATCACGCCGAGCGGCCCGTCATTTTCATCAGGCGTAAAGTCAAGCTTTCCGGGTTTTAGGCCATCGTTGATCAGAATTCTGTCAATATCGCACCCATGTGGCTCCAGCTTCTCTGATAGGCCAATCGCTGCAAATATATTCCAGCTGGCGCTGTTGATAGATGAAACTCGCCCGTCATTTTGCGGATCCATTAAATGGGCCGGCGCTGCGCGATCAATCACAGTCACGCGCAATCCATGAGCCGCAAGAGTCAAAGCTTGGGTCAAACCAATCAGGCCAGCGCCCAATATGATTACATCGCTCTGCTTTTCACTACCGGTCATATTCGCGCCTCTATCTTGTCGTTCGCTGTCCACAGGATAAGCACCAGCGGATCGAAAAGAAAGCTGTTCGGGTAAATTATCATCAACAAACTTGCCGGAAAACTTGACGCGGAGTCACCGATTCGCGCAAAGGAAACGATAGTTAATACGGGTTTGGCCATTTGTACCCAGATGGACAGACCCCGGGAGTAGAAAATGGCCGGAAAAGCAAAGGAAGCCAATTGGCGAGAAGTGATGCGGGCCAGCCTGCTACGCAGCGGCGCGCTGATCGGTGCCGTTTTCCTAAGCCTCGTGGCCGTTTTTCTGTTTCTTGCTTTTGTGAGCTATTCGCCCAGCGATCCTTCGTTGAATACTGCGGCTGGCAGCGTCGAGCATAACTGGATGGGCATTGCCGGATCTTACAGTTCTGACCTGCTTTTGTCTCTGATAGGTGTTCCGGTGATATTATTCCTGCCGCTGATATTGATTTTCGCCAATCGCTTGTGGCGCGATATTCCGCAGGTTGAGTGGAAAAAACAACTGCTTTGGTGTTTGCTTGCTGCTTTTCTGATCGGAACGGGTTTGTCATTGTGGTTTCCTGACAGTCAGGCGGATTTGCCATCGGGCTGGGGCGGACTTGCCGGCATGGTTTCTGCCAAAGGTATCAATGCTGGTTTGACCGCTATTTCAGAGAGCTGGAGCGGCGTTGTTTCGGGTGTGTTGACAGCGATCACTGTAACCGGCGGTCTAGTGCTTGGTTATTTTAGCTTGCGGCTCGACCAGCCTCTGTTGTCCATGCCCCAGATCAAATTGCCGCGCTTCAAATCGGCTGAAGAAGATAGCGGCCTGGTTATCGAGCCTGAGGGCGCTGCCCCAGCGAAACCGAAAAAGCCGCCCGCTCCACGCAAAGAAGTCAAACCGGATAACCGGCCGCCGCCGGAAATTAGCGACCGGGCGCTGCCTCCTAAAAAAGCGAGCCTATCGAGCGGTAAACAAGGCGATTTCTTTGGCCCCTACTCGCTGCCATCAATCGATCTTCTGACACCGCGGCCCGAAGAAGCCAATAATGTCATCGACAAGGCCGGACTGGAACGCAATGCGCGTTTGCTTGAATCCGTTCTCGACGATTTTCATGTGAAGGGCACAATCAACGCCGTGCGGCCGGGGCCTGTGGTGACTATGTATGAACTGGAGCCTGCTCCTGGCATCAAAGCAAGCCGCGTGATCCAGCTTGCCGAAGATATTGCACGAAATATGTCCGCGCTTTCCGCCCGTGTGGCCGCGATACCGGGCCGAACCGTCATGGGTATTGAACTGCCTAACGCACAGCGTGAATCCGTTGTTCTGCATGAAATGATCGGCAGCGACAGTTTTCAGGATCAAACCGGTCAGCTTCCAATCATTCTCGGCAAGAATATCTCCGGTGACCCGGTAATTGCTGATCTTGCGCCGATGCCGCATCTGTTGATCGCGGGTACGACGGGTTCCGGTAAATCCGTTGGCCTTAACTGTATGATCGTATCGCTGCTTTACCGGATGACGCCGGATCAGTGCAAAATGATCATGATCGATCCGAAGATGCTGGAACTCAGCACCTATGACGATATCCCGCATTTGCTGTCGCCTGTTGTAACCGAACCGGCCAAGGCTGTCCGCGCACTAAAATGGGCGGTGGAGCAAATGGAGGAACGCTACCGGATGATGTCGTCCATCTCGGTGCGCAATCTCGCCAACTATAATGAGAAGGTCAAAGCTGCCAAAGCAAAGGGTGAGCCATTGGGCCGCAAGGTCCAGACCGGCTATGATCCGGAAACATCGCGGCCCATCTACGAAGAAGAACAGCTGGATTATGAAGTCCTACCGCAAATAGTGATCATCGTGGATGAGCTTGCTGATCTGATGATGACCGCCGGTAAAGAGGTTGAATTCCTCATCCAGAGGCTTGCCCAGAAAGCACGGGCGGCTGGTATCCATCTTATCATGGCAACCCAGCGACCATCGGTTGACGTTATTACTGGTGTTATCAAGGCTAATCTGCCGACACGGATCAGTTTCCATGTGACGTCCAAGATTGATTCGCGTACTATCCTTGGCGAACAGGGCGCCGAACAGCTTCTCGGCAAAGGTGACATGCTTTATATGCCGGGCGGCAAACAGCTGACCCGTGTCCATGGCCCATTTGTGTCCGATGACGAAGTCCGCCTGATCGCCGATCATTGGCGCGCGCAAGGATCACCGGAATATATTCAGGCGGTAACCGAAGAGCCGGAAGATGGCAGCTATGCTCTGGATGGCGCAGATCTTTCCGACAGCAAGGAGGACCGGCAATATGCGCAGGCCTGCCAGATAGTCTTTGAAAGCCAGAAAGTCTCGACCAGCTGGCTCCAGCGGCAGCTTAGAATCGGTTATAATACAGCAGCGCGTATCATCGACCGGATGGAAGATGACCAGTTTATTAGCCCGCCCAACCATATTGGCCGCCGGGAAGTGCTGCGCGATCAAAATGGTGAAGTGATCTAAAAGGCGACAATTCAGGTGATGTTCAATCGCTTCTTGTTAGGCGTAGCGGAGATTTTTCAGGAGTTTTCAATATGTTGAGATTTGCTTTTCTGCTCGCAGCTGCGCCTTTGGCGTTTACCGCCAGCGTGCCAGCGACAGCCCAGCAAAGTCCCGCGGATGATATCAACGCGATTTCAGCCCATTTGCGCGCCATGACCACCATGACCGCTAATTTCACGCAAACTGACCGCAGTGGGCGGCTATTGCCCGGAAAACTGACGCTGAAACAACCGGGCCGGATACGCTTTCAATATGGCAAGGAAGCGAATTTGCTGATTGTCGGAGACGGCAAGGCGTTGACGATGATAGATTATGAGGTGAATCAGGTTCAACGTTGGCCGATAAGGAACAGCCCATTGGGCGCGCTGCTCAATCCTGAACGGGATTTATCCAAATATGGAAAAATCATCCCGACTCGTAATCCAGATGTGTTGAGCGTTGAGGTGCGTGACCCGAAACGGCCTGAATATGGCGTGATTACAATGGTTTTTACCAAGATCGCCGGCGCCCCTGCAGGTCTACGCCTGGATGGCTGGGTATCTCTCGATTCGAAGAATAATCGGACATCAATTCGGCTTTCCGATCAAAAATTCGGCGTTCCCGTAGCCAACAACGCTTTCAAATGGACTGATCCGCGCCGAAAAAGACGCGGTAGGCGATGAACGGAGGCGCGGCCTCGACCAGCGGAAGCCCTGACAGCTTTTGTTCATCTAAGCGACAGAAACGCGGTTCTATAACGGTTACAGGATGAGATGAGGCGATCAGGTTTTCCCCCTGTTACCTGATTATATAAACTTCGGACCATCCTATGCGTGACGAACGCGAGTTAGCCCTCACCTCCTAAATGCCCCCGGAGGTGAGGGTTTTTCGTCTTTAACCTATCAAAAAATATGAGAATTGGTCGGGCTTTTGGCTTGGGTTTTCCGGTTATCATGGCTAGGGATTTAGCGATGAGTGATACCCTGAAAGTCGTTAGCTGGAACATTAACAGCGTCCGCGCCCGAATCGAAATTGTTGAGCGATTCTTGAAGGAAGAAGCCCCCGATGTGCTTTGTCTGCAGGAAACCAAGGTCCGTGATGACCAGTTCCCGGAAGGTGTTTTTCGCCAGCTGGGCTATAATCACCTGATATTAAACGGTCAGCCTATGCATCATGGCGTTGCGATGATCAGCCGAGTGCCGCTCCATAAAGATGAACGATTTGACTGGCAGGCCAATGGCGAGGCTCGCCACGTCGGCGCGCGTCTGGAAAATGGCGTGCGCATTGAGAATGTCTACATCCCGGCAGGCGGTGAGATTCCTGATCGTGATGAAAACCCGAAATTTGGTCAAAAACTGGATTTCTACCAGCGGATGACGGACTGGTCCGCAGCGCTTGACACACCAACGATTCTGCTGGGTGATTTCAACGTGGCGCCGCTCGAAGCGGATGTCTGGAGCCACAAACAACTGATCAATGTGGTCAGTCATACGCAGATAGAAATTGAAGTGATGGCCAAATTGCAGGCCGCTCATGACTGGGTTGATATCGGCCGTAAATTCATTCCGGATCCCGAGCGGCTTTATACATGGTGGAGTTACCGCGCCCGGGACTGGCGGGCCTCGGATAAGGGGCGCCGGTTGGATCATGTCTGGGTTAGCCCGGAGCTGGCCAACAAGGCGACCAGCCATATTGTTCATGAAGACGCTCGTGGCTGGACCAAACCGTCGGACCACGCGCCTCTCATAACGGAGTTCAAGTTTTGAATGACGTCCCCTGCTGCCTTTGACTCAACAGGCGCGAGGCGCGCTGCGAGAGCAATAGATGCGCTGCGCCGGGGTTGGCCAATAGGCATTGAAATAGATGGCGGAATGCTGAACCTGCTTCCTGTCGAAACCACCGATCTTGATCAGTATCTATCTTCACAGGCCAATATTACGTTGCTGATCTCGTCAAGCCGGGCTGATACACTGAAGTTGCTGAACCAGCGCGCTGCTGCTGATCCAGCACTACCGGTTCAAATCAGCCTGCCGGGGCCGGTCAATGCTGCAGAGATTATGGCGATAGTTGATCCCGTGCTCGATATGCAGCACCCAATGAAAGGCCCTTTCCGTAGCGAAGAACTAAACCATCCTGAAGCGGCCAAAGCGGCTATGGAGCTGGCGCGGCATGGTGGATTGCTGCCAGCCTTTTTAGTGGTAGACGAACCGGCGGAAGACCGGTTGCGTATCGAAGACGCAGAGACCTATGCCGACTCCAACGCGCTGGTCATCAGCGCTCATGCCAAATTACCCGTTGCCGCCAATACAAAGGCCCATATTTACGGGTTTCGCAGTGATGCTGATTCCACCGATCATGTTGCCTTGGTCGTCGGCGAACGCGATGATACGACGCCGATCGTGCGGCTGCATAGCGAATGCCTGACCGGTGATGTTCTGGGCAGTCTGAAATGCGATTGCGGACCTCAACTCCACACTGCACTGGCCCGGATGAGCGAAGCCAACTGGGGTGTGCTGCTATATTTACGCCAGGAAGGACGCGGAATCGGTTTGATCAACAAGCTGCGCGCCTATGCTTTGCAAGATCAAGGTTTTGATACGGTTGACGCCAACCAGCGGCTTGGCTTTGCCATAGATGCCCGGGATTTCTCGATCGCCGCACGGATGTTGGAATTGCTCAATATTCCCACGGTAAAGCTACTGACCAATAATCCGGAAAAGGTCGAAGGCCTGCAAGGTTGCGGAATAGCTGTTGATGAACGCCTGCCGGTGCAAATCACCGCCAATCCGCACAACGAATTCTATCTCGACACCAAAAGGGATCGTACAGGTCATAAGCTTTGAACGTCCTGCAAGTTGATACGCAGTCACGGAAGCTCACATTCCATGATGAGATAATGGATTGCGCCATTGGACGCTCGGGA
Organism: uncultured Sphingomonadaceae bacterium; assembly: GCA_947493955.1. Lineage (GTDB taxonomy): Bacteria > Pseudomonadota > Alphaproteobacteria > Sphingomonadales > Sphingomonadaceae > Parasphingorhabdus. The sequence continues at coordinate 93,618 of CANLSQ010000002.1, read as the reverse complement.
GCCTGCCCTTCTGAACAGAAGCAAGAGGGTGATGGTTGCACACCGCTGGGGCGATGGCCCATTCGTACCGTTTTCTTTCGCCCCGGTCGAAGCTTTCCTTCATCGGCGGTCAAATTGCCCTGGCGCTGGATTGGCCGGCAGGATGGTTGGTCCGATGATCCGTCTGATCCATCTTATAATCGGCCGGTGCGATTGCCTCATGGCTTTAGCGCGGAAAACCTGATCCGCGATGATCCACTTTATGATGTGATTGTTGCTTTGGGGCACAACGATGCGCCGCCCGACCCGGGCAAAGGCAGCGCAATTTTCCTCCATATCTGGAATGATGCCAAACCAACCGAAGGTTGTGTCGCAATTGCGCGTTCAGATATGGACCGTTTGTTGCCGCAACTAATGCCGGATGATATGGTGGAAATCAGCTGAACGCCTGATTGGGTCAAAGCCGATAAATAATCCCAGGATATTTTGCGCCAGATCAATGCTGCGCCAAATGACAGGCCGATAATCGCTTTTTTCGTTGCAACGGAATGACCGGGAGAGAAGCCTTGAAAACGATATTATTGCATGTGTTTGAAGATAGCGGATTTGAATCGCGCTTGCAGGTCGCGCTCGACATCGCTCGCAGTAATGAAGGTCATCTGACCTGCGTGCAGCCGACGACGCAATTTGCGCCAATGTCTTTTGGGCCGATGGGCGGTGATTTTGTCACGGGCATCAATTTTGAAGATATGGATGCGGCAGAACGCGCTCATCGGGAAAAGATAGAAAAGCACCTGAAGGAGGAGGACGTGTCTTGGGACTGGCAAACCGGTCTCGGCGATCCGGCAACATTGCTCACTGAACGGAGTCGCCTTGCTGATCTGGTCGTCCTCAGTCAATCATATGGCAAACGGAATGCCGGTGATGAACCTCTGCCAATAGCAGGCGATGTCGCGGTGCACGCTCATTGTGCTGTCTTGGTTGTTCCCACTGAAAATATGTCCTTCGACTGTCAGGGGCCGATAGTGGTGGCATGGAACGGGTCTGCTGAAGCCGCCAAGGCTTTGCGATTAGCCTTGCCGATGCTAAAAATGGCTAACGATGTCCATATCGTCACCGTTGGCGATGAAGACGTAGACTTCCCGCACACTGCCGCTTCGACTTTTTTGGCGAGACATGGTGTTTCGACCACATTGCATGAACTAAAGGGAAAAGGGAGTGAAGCTTCTGACATCATTGGGGGTTTCGCCATGGGTCAGAATGCAGTTGCCCTCATCATGGGGGCCTATGGACATAGCCGATTGCGGGAGACCTTATTCGGCGGTGTGACGAAAAATCTGCTCAATGATACGAAAATCCCTTTGCTGATGGGGCATTAGCGCATCGCTCTGACTTGGTTGGGCGCCCCTTTGAAGCCATGTCACGCAAATGAAAATTCGGACTTCCCGAGAGCAGTGAAAAGCTGGCCATAGATACTTAAGCAAAGCGCGGAATAACCGTTCAATTGCTATATGGACAATATTGACATTCAAAGGGACGGACTGCGTTTCAAGAGCCTGGCAGATATCTCTCCGGCCGGCATTTTTCTGACAGATTGTTCGGGCAGTTGTACATATGTCAATCAGTCTTGGATGGCGCTTTCCGGACTGAGCGCTGCAGAAGCTCATGAATATGGTTGGGCAAATGCTCTTCATCCCGACGACAGGGAGCATGTGTTGGCGGAATGGGACAGGGCGGTTCGAAATGACCAGGTGTTTAGCCTGGAGTTTCGGTTCCAAAAACCAAATGGTGAATCAGTCTGGATTTCCGCTCTTAGCAGCCCCTATGGAGACGAAGATGATACCCCGCTAGGTTTTGTCGGTTTGTGTTTCGATGTAAGCGGGCAAAAGGCAATGCAGATCGAAATCGACAACGCCAATCGCTTGTTCCGCAAAGCAGAACAGATTGCTCAAATTGGTACATGGCGGCTCGACGTACATAGCTATCAGCTTTTCTGGTCTGAGCAGATTTTCGCCATCCATGACCTTCCACAGGGTCCGGTCCCTCCTATGGACAAAATGCTGGAATTTTATCCGGGTCATGAAAAATCGCGTCTGACCGAGACGATCAAGCAAGCCATAGAAAGTCAGACGGCATTTGATTTGGAAACTGGTTTTGTGACAGCCAACAATCAACAGAAGAGGGTTCGCAATATCGGAGAGCCCCAGTTCGAGAATGGCAAACTGACATCGATTATTGGTGTTTGCCAGGATGTGACCGATAAGTTCCAACTGGAAGAAAAATTGCGTTTGGCGGCCCAGCTTGATGATTTGACGGGGATCGCAAACCGAAAAATGTTTGTCGAAACAATATACCGGATGACAAATCAAAAGGATCGCTCTGAGGATGGGGATGGCGGCATAGTATTGATGCTTATCGATCTTGATGATTTTAAACGGGTGAACGATGATCTTGGCCATCCGGCTGGCGATGAACTGTTGATACAGGTTGCCGATCGGCTATCAGCCGTTGCCGGCACCGAGCTTGTGGCGAGGATTGGTGGTGATGAATTTGCTGTCGTCAAGCGCGTTGAGGGAGACACCCTAAATTGCGATAAAACGGTACAAGAAATTCAATCATGCTTCTCGCGTGCTTTTGCCATCGGCTCGCGGCAAGTGAAATGTTCAGCCAGTATCGGCTGGACAGCTGGCAAAGCTGGCAAAAAATCGGAAGAGATATTGTCCAAAGAGGCCGATATCGCGCTTTACTGCTCAAAAAAGACGCATCCCAAAATCCCGGTTATGTTCAACCAGGACATCGGCTTAAGGCATAAGCGGCATACGAAACTGGCTGGCGATCTGAAATCGGCTTTAGCCAATGGTGAGATGTATCTCCTGTTCCAGCCACAATTGAATATCGAAAGCAATCAGATCAAATCGTTTGAAGCTTTGTTGCGGTGGGACCATCCTGATCTTGGTGAAGTTTCTCCTACCGAACTCATACCTATTGCGGAAGAAACCGGGACTATCGGGTCACTCGGTGATTGGGTCGTTGCAGAAGCTTGCCGCCATGCGGCACTCTGGCCGGATGAAATTAATGTCTCTGTAAATGTCTCGGCTACACAGTTGATTGATCCGGATTTCATCTCCAAAATAATGCGGACCATTGCGAAGTACCAAATGGACCCCAACCGTTTGGAACTGGAAATCACCGAATCCGTTTTCATTGAGAATATTGACCAGACAAAGGCGATGCTGGAGAAATTGAGCAGCATCGGGGTGAGAATTGCGCTGGACGATTTCGGTACCGGATTTTCATCCTTGAGTTATCTGTGCGCTATTCCATTCGATACCGTGAAGATCGACCGAAGTTTTGTTGCACAGATAGGCGAGCTGGAAGGAGCGGCACCGATAATAAGTGCGGTTACTGGTTTGGGTGCTGCACTAAATTTTCAAACTGTTGCGGAGGGCGTCGAGAATTCAAGCCAGTTGGCTTTTCTGAAAGAGAAGGGATGTAACCACATACAGGGATTCTTGATCAGTGAGCCAATTTCCAGTCGCGATGTTCAGGAATTTTTCGGTTTGAAAAAATACCAAGCCAGTAACGGTTAGTGCAAACTGTTAAAGCTTGCCGTATTTCTTTTCAAAGCCGGCAATATCGTCTTTCGCAAGATATTTGGCCTGATCAATCCATGAATCGCGGGTAATTCGGCCGCTGAAGCTCTCCAGATACTGATCGACTTCCTGAATCTCTGCCTCTTTCCATTCGGCAATCTGGTCAAAGCGCGTAATGCCCAGATTGTTGAGCAGACTATTCAGCTTCGGTCCGACGCCTTTGATCAGTCGTAAATTGTCGGGGTCGCCCTTTGCTGGCGCGATTTTCGGTTTGCCAGGAGGTGGCGGCGGTGCTGGCGTTTCGGTGGCCGCGGGACGTTTGCGAGGACGCGGCGTAGCGGCCGGTTTGACCGTCTTGGCTGCCGGTGCGGCTGCAGCCGCTGGCGCTGCGGCAGGTTTTGGTGCCGGAGCAGGAGTTGGCGCAGGAGCAACTTTTGGAGCCGGTGCAGGGGGAGGTACAACGGGTTCAGGTGCCGGAACAACAGCGTCGCCTGCTTTTTCCAGTAATCCATCATCGGCGTCAAAATGATCGTCCGCATTTTCGCGCCCGGATACAGCCCAGGCCCAAAATGCCGTTGCTACGCCAATCAGCAAAGCGATCAAGAAAAACAGCCAATTTTCGGAAATCAGCGATATCATTATATTAAACCCCTATATTCAAGCCAATTATGGTTGGCTGCGCGGCTATATATCTGCGCTGCAAGCCAGTCCCATTCAAAACTGCAGTTAAATTTCGTCGCGATTGCGACCCCAGATGAGCCATCCAATCCCGAGGCCAATTGCAAAAGTCACCAGCAGGAGCAACAGATTTTCGATTAATAGTGGCATGGTTCATTCCCCCTGTTGCGAATTCGCATCATTTGTCGCTTTTTTATTTGCCGCCTGTACTTTGAATTCAATCCGCCGGTTTCGTGCATCTGCTTCTGGACCTGTTTCGGTCGCCAGCGGTTGTTCTGCCCCAAAGCCGGTTGCCGTAACCATATTTTCGGCGATGCCGCGCTCGATCAGACCCGCTCGAACCCGGTCGGCGCGTTCTTGTGACAGGATTTTGTTCACTTCGGCATTACCATTGTCGTCGGTATGACCACCAACAGCTATCGCGAGACCGGAACACGGTTCCAGCGCCGCAGCTACGTCATCGATTATCTGGTTTGAGGCGGGAGAGATATAGGCACTTCCTGATCGGAAACTAAGTTTCTTTCCGTCCATCGCCTGATCCACCGCAGTCTGGCATTTTGTTATGGCTGGATCGGCATTTGCGCCACCACCGCTGGTTTCAGATCCGTCACCGCCGTCCGTTCCGCCGACCAGACCGCTACCGGCCCAGACAGCGTCAGATACGCCGGGGATGGCAGCAACGGCGTTAAGTGCTTTCTGTTTCATATCGTCAGAAACATCTCCATCCAGCACGGCTTTGCGCGACAAAGGATCGCGGCCAAATGCGACCTCGACACCCTCCATGCCCTGCGCAGTCATTTCTGTTTGAGCGGCCTTTTCAAGACCGGAGATATACCCATCACTAGTGGCATAGTGCCCGACGACTGCCAGTAATGCTGTGGCAACGGCACCCGTTAATATCTTACCCCCAACTTCCATCACGGAACCCCTCACTCAATGCATGTCATGTTACTAATCAGCTAAAATGGAGGATAATTGGGGGCAAGTCTAGTTTCGCTGTGGGGCGCAAATGCCAAATATCCGACGAGACGGGCTGAATTTGTCCCCATATGAGACAATTGCTTAGCAAAGATGGTTAATGGTCTGCTGCCTTGGTGCTACAGCGCAGCGGAGTTCGAATCATCATCAGCTCTGACTGCGGGCTAAATCATTCAGTTTGCGGAATTCCTGACGCCAGAAATTACCACCGTTACCGGATAACTGCTGAATGTTCCGGAATTCGTAATCACCAAGATATTTGTCGCCACGCAGCTTTTGACCGAAGGCAGCTACTGCTACGGCGAAGGCCATATCGCCGCTCGGCGCAGATGTGTTTTTCAATCCATCTGCGGAAATTTGCCGCTGGATGAGCCGGGATTTTGTCCCGCCAGGTAGTTTGTAGCGCAATTTTATCTGCGCCATTTCGCCATCAAAATCCGGTTGTGGTTGGGCAGTGCGATTGCCGGCATAACGGCGTTTGGGTAGCCAGCCAGATGACCGGGCTGGCATGATTTCATAGAGGGCGGTGACCTGATGACCGGCGCCAATGTCACCCGCATCAATTTTGTCATTGTCAAAATCTTCTTCCGCGAGCAGCCTGTTCTCATAACCGATCAGGCGATATTCCTTCACGTGCGCTGGGTTAAATTCGATCTGGATTTTCACATCTTTGGCAATGGTGAAAAGGGTGGAGCTGAGCTCGTCGCCAAGTACCTTCTGGGCTTCCATCGCGCTATCTATATAGGCGTAATTGCCATTGCCGACATTGGCTATGCCTTCCATTAGCTCGTCCCGGATATTACCGGTGCCATAACCAAGCATCGTCAAGTTGACGCCGGACTCCCGTTCTTTCGCAACAATTTTTTTCAACTCGTCGGTATTGGAGGTGCCGACATTGAAATCACCATCGGTCGCCATGATGATGCGGTTGATACCGCCTTTCAGAAAGTTTTTGCGGGCTGTGGAATAGGCGAGTTTGAGCGCGTCACCACCGGCCGTTGATCCTCTGGCATAAAGGCAGTCTACTGCTTCTTTGACATGCTCTTTGTTAGACGTCGGTGCGAGCAGCAAACCGACTGTACCGGAATAGACAACAATGGATACGCGGTCATCGTCTCGCAGTTCGCCGGCAAGCGCGGTCAGTGTTGATTTGACCAATGGCAATTTGTCTTTGCTATTCATCGAGCCGGATACATCAACCAGGAAAACCAGATTGGCGCGAGGCCGTTCGCTGCTATCCACATCATAGCCGCGCAGGCCAATCCGCAGCAGGCGGCTGGAATCATTCCATGGTGTGGTCGAAAGATCGGTGGACACGCTAAAGGGTGTTTCCCGGCTGGACGGTGCAGGATAGTCATAGCGGAAATAGTTGATCAATTCCTCTGTTCGCACTGCGGCCTCCGGCGGCATTCTCCCGTCGTTCAGGAACCGGCGGACATTGGAATAACTGCCGGTGTCAACATCCACGGCAAAGGTCGATACTGGTTCATCGGCGACCCGCTTTATGCTCGCTACGGCTTCACCGGCATATTTTTCTCGATCCTGTGATTGCGGTGGACGAGGATAGGGATACGGGTACGGCCCGGATGGCCGGATAACTGCAGCTCTGCGGTTCACACTCTTTGCAGGAGCGCCGGAAATAGATCTGCTGACAGGCGAAGATGCCACGACAGGCGGGGGAGGCGGAGGCGAAACACCTTTTGTCCCGCGCCTTGGTACTCTTACCGATATGCGCTCGTGGTCCTGATACCCAAAAATGCTACAGTTGACGGGATGGGACGGCGGTAATCGCACAAGATCAGGGCGTTTGCCTTGCCTGGACTGTGCTTCAAGCGGCGCGGTGGCGGGCGCACCGATCAGGCTCAGCGCGGCCAATCCACATAAGGCTTTGGAAATATTTGAAAAACGTCGCATGTCACCCTCTTCCCACATGTTCGACCCGGGACAGAAGGTGCCAAGAGCAAGCTGACTGGATTATGAACGCATGATATGGTGTTACATAATCCAGTCAGTTAAAACGTCAGCCGAGCTGCATATCCGGCATGGCAAGAGCGAGTTGCTTGCGCATCCGTTTGGACCGCGCTTCCGGGCTTGGATGGGTTTGCAACCAGGGCAGACCGCCGCCTCCGCCGCCCATACCGGAAAGCTTGTCGAGCGCGGTCACACAGGCCATTGGATCATATTGTTTCTGCTTCATGAAGGCCATGGCGTAGTCATCAGCCTCTTTCTCATGCTTTTGGGAATGCTGTGAACTGATCACGTTACCGAACAGCTTGCCGAGCTTGGAATTGGCAATTTTGCCGACCTTGCCGCCTGCTGCATCAGCAACACCGAAAGCCGCTTCTTTTTGCAATGCGCCCTGCATACGTTTCTTGGTGTGGCCTTCTTTGACATGGCCGATCTCATGGCCAATGACATAGCGGATCTCGTCATCGGTAAATGCATCCATCAGCCCTGCAAAAACGCGGATTGTACCATTGGCCATGGCAAAGGCGTTCACATCGCGGACCAGATAGGCTTTTATATCAAGATCAAGCCCATCATGATTTTTCAGACCTTTCGACAAATTGGCTATGCGTTTGCCATATGGGTCATTAGCCTTCGCAACCGGATTACGGCTATCCATATCGGCCGCCATCTGGTCAAAATAGACCGCCATTTCCTCATCATTATAAGAGCCAGCTTTGGCAACTTTGCCGGCCGCTCCCAGGCCTTTTTTCAGATTGAACTGAGCGTGCAAGGGCGCGGTTGCGCTAATACCGCCAGCAAGAGTGGCGATGACCATGATCTGCCGCCGTGTGAGTAAAGTATCGTCGTTTTTCAAATCCAAATGCTCCCGTAAATTTGAACTGCCCCGGTCACTCTATGCAAAGTCGGAGCGTTGCTGGCAATCGACTAAGCGACGAAAAGATGTAAAATCCGCAGTACCATCGTCCGCCACGACTGCTTTTCTGCGGCTGCGTTCCAGCTCGATGAAAATGTAATGACCATTTGCAGGGAACCAGGCTTCCACTTAAGCTGGTGCAAATAGGGAGCGAAAAATGTCTGACCTGCAAGATGATTACAGCGCTGCCGGCTTCGGCGGGGAAGTTGGTTTCGGGGCGAAACCGGCGGTTATCCTAATTGACGCGGCAAAGGCATATATAGAGCCAGATGCTCCGCTTTATGTGGGTTCCGAGGATGCATTTCAGGCGATGATCTCACTTGCGGATATGGCGCGGAACCACGGTATTCCGATCATTTTTACGCGCGTTGAATATATGCGCGGCGGGGCTGATGGCGGCCTGTTTTACCAGAAAGTCAAAGCGTTGTCGCTGTTCCAAAAAGGCGAGCGACTGGCGGAATTTGATGACCGATTGCGACCGCAGCAGGGTGATATTGTCATCACTAAACAATATCCCAGCGCCTTCTTCGGCACCAGCCTGGCCTCGACACTTAACATGCTACGAGTGGACACATGTCTGCTGGCCGGTTTCTCCACATCCGGATGTGTCCGGGCCTCAACGCTGGATGCACTGCAATATGGATTTCGTCCAATCGTCGCGACAGAGGCTTGCGGTGATCGTGATTCGCAAGTGCAGTCTGCCAATCTTTTTGATCTCAGCCAAAAATATGCCGATCTCAAAAGTCTGGTGGAAATCGAAAGCTACTTCCAGACACTATCCGCACACGGGGGCTAGGTCCATGAGGGTGGTGATTGCAGGGGGCGGGATCGGCGGACTGAATGCCGCGCTGTGCTTCCATAAATTTGGCTGGGACGTCACAATTTGTGAACAAGCCTCTACACTGGGCGAAATTGGTGCGGGCATCCAGATCAGCCCGAACGGTATGAAGGTGCTGCGCGCTCTTGATATAGACAAGCAGATCGAAGCTGCGGGTTTTCGCCCAAGAGCAACCCAGTTTCGTTTGGGCCAGTCCGGTCAACCGATTCTTACAGCCTCGATGGCTGACTATGAAGAAACATTTGGGGCGCCCTATCTGCACATCCACCGGGCCGATCTGATTGGCGCGTTGCAGGAAGCTGTCGATGATCGCTTGCCGGGAGCTGTCAGGACAGGTGCCGCGGTGGCGGGTTACGGGCAGAATGAAAGTGACGCTTGGGCCGTGCTGGCAGACGGGTCGAGGATCACAGGTGATATAGTTATTGGCGCGGATGGGATCCGATCGACAATTCGGGCGCAGATGATTGGCTTGGACGATCCCGATTTTACAGGAAACGTAGCCTGGCGCGCTGTGGTTCCGGTTGAAAAACTGGGCCGCAATGTCCCGCTACCAGTATCCAGCGCATGGTTCGGTGAAGGTAAGCATGCCGTTACCTATCTATTGCGCGGCGGCAAGCTGGCCAATTTTGTTGGTGTGGTTGAGCGCGATGACTGGACCAACGAAAGCTGGACTGAGCAGGGCAGCCGCGCCGATGCCCTAGCTGATTTTGCCGGCTGGCACCCGACTATCACCTCCCTGCTTGAGCAAGCTGAAAGTCATTATCGCTGGGCGCTCTTTGATCGTGCACCGCTGGACCGGTGGGTTGATGGCCGGGTTGCCCTGTTGGGAGATGCTTGCCATCCGATGCTGCCCTTCATGGCGCAGGGCGCGGTACAGGCGATTGAGGATGGTTATGTTCTCGCGCACCATCTCGCTCAACATGATGGCTATGTCGCAGCGCTGACAGCCTATTTTGACGCGCGCCATGATCGCACAGCAAGGGTGCAGGCCGCTGCCCGGGCGAATATGGACCTGTTCCATCAGCGCACCACTAGAGGAAAGCTGACGACCTACGGCCCAATGTGGGTAGCAGACAAGATCAAACCCGACTTGGCTGCCCAGAAGCTTGCGTGGCTCTACGGGCATGATGTGACGGCGGCCTGAAAACGGCGATTTAAGACTTCGTTTTTCTCCGATCTTTGGGAATTTGGACATTTTGTTCAGATGGCCGACAGCAAAGTGCTGCCAAACACATGAAGAGCAACTGGTGAAGTAAACCAAAACCTTCCCGGTTTAGAGAAAGGCAACGCAATGTTTCGAAGCATGGTTTCAAGACGAATTGCCCTTTTCTTGATCTTGAACATTCTGGCCTTTGGGTCCGTTTCGGCGGCACCCGAAACACAGAAGATGCCGGAAAGGCTTTCGGTGCTTGTGACCTTTGGTGAAGAAGAATGTCCGGAGCCGGAAAGTGAGGACGAGATTGTTGTCTGCGCGAAACAACCGGAATCTGAGAGATATCGAATACCCAAAGATCTACGCAAAACTGAAGAGGAGTTGGCGGTCGATCACAGCTGGTCTTCGACGGTTGCGCTTCATGAAGATGCAGCCCGCGCCGGTCGACCAAATAGCTGCTCAGTGGTCGGTACAAACGGTTTTACCGGCTGTCAGTCAGCGCGTATCCGGCAATGGTTTGCAGAGCGCCGTGAGGTAGAGGATTGACTTCAATCCAACCTACTGCATCGTGGCGCGGCGGTTATTGCTGATGTGTTGACTACACTGCCTTTTCGCGACCGACTTCTCGCCAACCGATATCGCGGCGGCAAAACCCGCTTTCAAAGTCAATCTGGTCCACAGCGGCATAGGCTTTCGTTTGTGCTTCGGTTGTGTTGTGACCCAGCGCGGTGACGTTGAGCACCCGACCACCATTGGCGACCAGCTTGCCGTCAACTTCGGCGGTTCCTGCATGAAAGATTTTTGTGCCTTCGCGCTCGGCACGGGCAAGGTTCTGGATTTTTCCGCCTTTTTCCGGGGTGCTGGGGTAGCCCTTCGCTGCCATCACAACGGTTAGGGCCGATCGCGTATCAAATTCTGGCGCACTGATCTGGCCAAGCTGACCTTTGGCAGTCGCCAGCATGATCGCGGCGAGATCGGACTGGAGCCGCATCATCAGCACCTGACATTCAGGATCGCCAAAACGGGCGTTATATTCAATCAACTGTGGACCTGTTTCAGTTAGCATGAGGCCGGCAAACAGGACGCCGCTATATGGCTTGCCCTCAGCCGCAAGAGTATCAACCGTGGGTTGGATGATCTCGTCCATGACCTGTTTTTGCAACGCTGTGGTCAAAACGGGCGCAGGGCTATAGGCGCCCATGCCACCGGTATTCGGACCGATATCGCCTTCGCCTACGCGTTTATGATCTTGTGCGGTGCCGAATGGTATGACGTTTTTGCCATCAGTAATCGCAAAGAAGCTTGCTTCCTCGCCTGTGAGGAATTCCTCGATCACGACCTCCGCGCCAGCATCGCCAAATCCGCCCTCAAACATCATCTCAATGGCTTCTTCGGCTTGGGCACGGGTTTCGGCAATGATAACGCCTTTTCCTGCGGCAAGGCCATCAGCTTTGATAACTACCGGAATTGCAAATTTTTCAAGGGCCGCCAAAGCGTCAGATTGGTTGGTGGTACGAACATAACCAGCGGTCGGAATGTTGGCGCGGGCGCATAGATCTTTTGTGAAGCCCTTGGACCCTTCCAGTTGAGCGGGGGCTTTGTCTGGCCCGAACACCAATATGTCCGCACTACGAAGGCTTTCAGCCAAGCCGTCAACCAGCGGCGCTTCCGGACCGACAACGACCAGATCAATCCTGTTTCGCCCGCAGAACTGGATTACCGCCGCGTGATCCAATACATCCAGTTTCACGCATTCCGCATGGTGCCCGATGCCGGGATTGCCTGGGCTGGCGTAAAATTTCTCTACAGACGGGGATTGCGCCAGCTTCCATGCCAAGGCATGTTCACGGCCACCGGACCCGAGCAACAGGATATTCATGGACGACTCTCTTTCTTTAGACGCGAAGCTGTTAGCCGAGAGCGGCGCTGGCGACAATGCTGCTCCTTTATCCGTGTCAGAAATATCCGGTACGCTGAAACGGGTTGTCGAAGATCGCTTTGGTTACGTAAGGATCAAAGGCGAGATTTCGGGCTACAAACGGGCGGCGTCCGGCCATGTTTATCTGGCGCTGAAAGATGACAAGGCGGTGCTCGATGGCGTGATGTGGAAGGGCAATGCGGGGCGTCTGCCTTTCCAGCCGGAGGACGGGATCGAAGTTGTCGTGTCCGGCAAGCTGACCACCTACCCCGGCCGTTCCAAATATCAGGTTGTGATCGACAAGATGGAATTGGCGGGTGAGGGTGCGTTGATGCAGCTTTTCGAAAAGCTCAAGGCCAAATTGCAGGCCGAGGGGTTGTTCGATCAGGACCGCAAGCGCGCGATTCCGTTTTTGCCGAAAACTATCGGTGTTGTAACATCGCCGACCGGATCGGTGATCCGCGATATATTGCATCGCTTGGCCGACCGCTGCCCCAGTCATGTGGTCGTTTGGCCAGTGCTGGTGCAGGGCGAAGGTGCATCCAAACAAATTGCAGGCGCAGTTAACGGCTTTTCGAACATGCAAACCGATAGCGGTATGACCAAACCCGATCTGGTGATAGTCGCGCGGGGTGGCGGATCGATTGAAGACTTGTGGAGCTTCAACGAAGAAGAGGTGGTGCGGGCAATTGCGGATTGTTCCATTCCGGTTATCTCTGCTGTTGGCCATGAAACCGATACGACATTAAGTGACTTTGCGGCGGACCTGCGCGCGCCAACCCCTACGGCGGCGGCGGAAATGGCGGTCCCAGTCAGGGCCGAGTGGCTGGCATCACTAAGTGAATCGAAAGCGCGTATGGGGCGATCGATGCAGCGCAGTTTTGCAACGGCATCGGAAAGGCTGGAGGCACAGCGCCGCCTGATGCCCGAGCTCACGGATTTGCTCCGCCCGCATCAGCAGCGTGTGGACGAGCTTTCCGACGGCATGAGATATGCCATGGGGCAGAATGTTGCCCAGGCGCGCAGCCGTTTTTCTGCATCGGAAGGCGCCCTTCGCCCTGCAATTCTTAGCCAACGGCTCGAAGCGGCAAAAAGCCGGCTAGAACGGCTTGATTTGCCGGTAGTGCTGGTCAAGCGGCCTTTGGATGATGCAAGGCGGCGATTGGACAGCCTTTGGCGGTTGGCGCAGCAAGTTTCGCCGGATGGTCCGCTAAAGCGAGGATATGCAAGGATATCTTCGTTGGATGGAACATTTGTTGGTAGTCGCAAAGCGGCGATAAGTGCTGGCGCTGTAAATCTGCACTTTCAAGATGGTGAAGTTGGTGCTCAGATCATTGAGGAGGCGGCTGCAAAACCGCAGCGACCGGTAAAAAAGGCGAAGCCGAAGCCTGGCAAAATCAAAAAACCGGCGGATGACAGGCAACAGGATTTGTTCTAGGCGGATTTTTTGTTATGAAAGTCGTAAATATTTACCTGTAAATAACTGTTGGTAAATCGCGGGTAAATGGCGCGGAAGGTAAGGTTTTTCTTATGTTAATGTCCAATCGCAACAAAGTAGCAAAGCTATATTATATGCCCAACGGCTTTCGTCCGCTGTCATCCGGCGACCATGTTCTATGTGCGATCACCAGCGAACAGATTCCGCTCGAAGATCTGCGCTATTGGAGTGTGGAGAAGCAGGAAGCCTATGCGACAGCACAAATCTCTGCTCAGGCGCATTTGCCGGAAGAGGAAAAATAATGAGATTTAGGAAGACCGTAATTTTTGGTTCTGCGGCGCTTGCCGCCATTGTAGCTATCCCGTTGCCTCTGTCTTCGACATTGGCAGAAACAGCTGAAGCGGAAGAATCCGCTTTTCGGCAGGCCGTCAAATTTGGTTTTTCCGGGCAGGAGATTCAGGGCGGCGTGATGCTGGGCGATGCACCTGCCGGTACGCAGAGCCTGTCTTTCGATGGGCAGCCGGTTCCTGTTGATGAGGATGGCAAGTTCATCATAGCCTTTAACCGGGATGCCGGGCAGTCAGCGCAAATGGTCGCGACGCTGGAAAATGGCCAGACCGTCAAGAAATTTTTCAACATCGCTGCTCGCAAATGGAAGATTGAGCATGTTAATGTCGCCCGACGTAGCGGTGGGCCAAGCGCTGCGTTCATGGCTCGGCGGAAACCGGAGCTGGCTCAAATCAACGCGGCGCGTCAGGTAAGAAGCAACAGCAAGGGCTGGCGTCAAACCTTTGTCTGGCCAGTCAAAGGTCGTATCTCCGGTATGTTCGGGTCCCAGCGCATCTATAAAGGCGAGCCAGGGAGTTATCATAGCGGCGTAGATATTGCCGGAGGCACAGGCACTTATTTTGTCGCGCCGGCCGATGGTGTCGTGACGCTGGCTGCGAAAAAGCCATTTTCGCTCGAAGGCAATTTGCTAATGATCGATCATGGCATGGGCTTGAACAGCGCATTCCTTCATGCCTCTCAGATACTCGTTAAAGAAGGTCAGGAAGTGAAGCGCGGTGAACCCATTGGCCGCATAGGAGCTACAGGTCGTGCAACAGGCCCTCATTTGCATTGGTCGATGAAATGGAACAATGCGCGCATTGACCCGATACTGCTGACCGGACCAATGAATTGAAATATGGCCGTCGGGTGAACCGACACGCGCTGATTGATCAGTAGCTAAAGCCAGTTCGGGCTAGTTTACGATCCGCTTTACTTTAAACGCCCGACCGTCATTCACCTTGGCGACAAAACTACCCAAAGAGCCGCGCTTCACAACAATGGAATCTCCTGATTTCGGTCTCCGCATGCTTTTTACCTCGGTTTGTTGCCAAAGGGCGCCGTCATCAAGCTTGATAAGCCATTTGCCACTGCGTAATTTTTGGGCCGATGCAATATTTGCTTCTATCTGATTAACATTATCATCTTTATCGCCATCGCCGCCGAAAAGCTTTATCCTCGGCAGAGACAAACCAAATAAACCACGCCGTGCTTCACGCACCTGTTTCCTGTCAGCTATGACCACCTCATTGTTGGTCTGCGCGGTTTCAAGAGCTGCCACTTTGGCATCGAAGCAAGCCAGCCGTTGTTCGGCATCTGCTATGTTTTTGCACGCCACTAGTTCCGTGTAGATAGCAGGCGGCGCAGCGATTGCTCCATCTTCTTTCGCGGCGACGGCCGGCGCGTTCAGTACAAGCGCGATACTCAACGATAATGCGAGTGCTGGGCGTTTTCCAATGATCTGAATGCTCATATCTTTACTCCTCGGCCGAAAATGCACGATCATGTGTTGTGACGGTGACGCTTTTGCATCTTTCGTTTTTACTAGCATAACAAGACGTCCACGCAACAGTATGCGTAAGCCTTCAAGAAAATGATTTTAAATCAGCGCATAAAACCGGTCTATTGTATAGGATGCTTCAATCCCTCAGCGCTGATATGACTGTGACAAAATAGTTACATTCTCTACAAAACTGCCCCTCAAACCTGAACAGCGGCTTTACACTATTGCGCAATTACGGCATCTGCCAGCCATTCCGATGGAATATTGCGCGTGTCCAAAGCGGGTATGATTCGATTGGACAACTAAAGAAGCGGGCCATTGGGGGCCCTGCTCCTCCAGAATAAGGGACTGGAATAACATGAAAAAATTTACGAAGCTGAAAAGCGGCGCAGCACCTTTGGTGCTCGGTCTTGCTATGGTTTCAGCACCTGCCTATGCGCAGGACCAAGACGTACAAGACGCGGATGCAGTCGATGAGGAAGTCATCGTTGTTACCGGTTCTCGTATTACTAACCCTAACCTTGAGCTTTCAAGCCCGGTTGGTGTTGTAACCTCTGAAGAACTTGAACTGCGTCAGACCAACGTTGCTGAGCAATTCCTTCGCGAACTGCCAAGCTCGGTTCCAAGCATCGGTTCTGCGGTGAACAATGGTAACGGCGGTTCGTCCTTCGTTAACTTGCGTAACCTTGGTTCTCAACGTAACCTCGTTCTTCTGGACGGACGCCGTTATGTACCTGCCGATACAACTGGCCGTGTTGACCTTAATAACATTCCGCTGGCTGTCATCGAGCGTACAGACATTTTGACCGGTGGTGCTACAACCACTTATGGTGCGGATGCGATCTCCGGTGTTGTTAACTTCATCACCAAGCAAGATTTTGCTGGTGTTGAGCTGAACCTCAGCGAGCAAATCACTGAGCAGGGCGACGGTAACGTCTTCCGCGGTGACCTGACAATCGGTGCTAACTTCGACGATGGCCGCGGTAACGTGGTATTGAGCGTTGGCTATCAGGATCAGGATGCTGTTTTCCAGGGTGATCGTGAGTTTTCCGAATTCAACATCGGTTCTTTCACCGGTAATGCTGGTGGTTCTTCGAACTCTGTTCCTGCCAACCTTCGTGGTCCGGTAAGCGCTCAGATTAATGCTGACGGTAGCGGTCTTGACCCAGCGTCTTCGAACTTGTTCAACTTTAACCCGTTCAACATTTTCCAGACACCGTTTGAGCGTTTCAACCTGTTCAGTCAGGGACGCTATGAAGTTAGCGATGCTGTAGAAGTATATGCTCAGGCATCTTTCTCTAAGCAGACTGTTTCAACGATCATCGCGCCAGGCGGATCGTTCTTTAACACATACGCTTTGAACTATGGTAACCCGTTCTTGAACGATGTTATCGGCAACGCGATTTGTGCTGGCGACGATATTGATCCTAACACTGCTGGTGTTCAAGCTCGTACGGCTGCTCAGTGTCAGACACTTCTGGACGATACAACAGGTCCATTGTTGGCTGACGGTTCGCCAAACCCGAACTATGCAACTGTAAACCTCGGCATCCGTCGTCGTTCGGTTGAAGCGGGTACGCGTAACTCTGACTTCACCAGCACCGTGTTCAACTTTGTTGTTGGCGCACGTGGCAACATCACCGACAGCATCACCTGGGATCTTTCCGGTGGCTATGGTGAAAGTGAGCGTATTCAGCGTCAGTCTGGTTTTGCACGCTTCGCTCGCTTGCAAAATGCTTTGATTGCTACCGACGTTAACACCTGTGTGGCTGATGCGAATGTTGGTGCTACTGCTGAAGCAGGCTGTGTGCCAATTAACCTTCTTGGACCACTTGGTAGCCTTACCCAAGAGCAGATTGACTACACGTTCTCTCTGACTCAGCAGGTTATTACCGCTACTTCATTGGCTCAGGTTAACGCATTGGTTGCCGGTGACTTCGGTTGGGGTATCGCGGAAACACCAATCAGCTTTGCTGTTGGTGGTGAGTATCGTGAGTTTGGTGCGACCCGTCGTAGTGACGAAGCATCTCAGACTCCTGGCGCTGTTGTCGGTGGTGGCGGTGCTGCTCCTGACATCACAGGTAGCTATGATGTTTATGATGCGTTCGGCGAGCTGGTTATTCCAGTGCTCGAAGGCGTACCATTTGCTGAAAGCCTGACTGTTGAGCTTGGCGCACGTTATTCCGATTATTCGACTGCTGGTACCGAGTTTACTTGGAAAGCAGGCGGTGCTTGGGAGCCAATTATCGGCCTGAAAATCCGTGGTAACTATCAGCGTTCTTCACGCGCACCAAATATTGGTGAGCTGTTCACGCCGGTTACAACGGGCCTCAGCAACTTGGGTCAGGATCCATGTGCAGGCGCTGCGCCTCTTACAGATGCTAACCTTAGCGCGATTTGTATCGCTCAAGGCGCACCTCCAGGAAGCATCGGCATCATCAACAACCCAGTTGCTGGTCAGGTTAACGTTACCACCGGTGGTAACTTGAACCTTGGTACGGAAACTGCAAAAACTTGGACCGTCGGGTTCTTGGCTGAGCCAGCTGCCGTTCCAGGTTTGGCTGTAACCCTTGACTACTGGAATATCGAAATAACCGATGCTATCACCACCCCAACTCCGGGTGATGCCAGCGACGCTTGTTTCGTATTCAATGCTTCGCCAACGAGCGCTGAGTGTCTTGCGATCCGTCGTAATCCACTCGATGGTAGTCTCTCCGGTTCTGCGGCGGATACACCTGGTCTTCCTTTGAACCTGACCAACTTGGGTACACTGGAAACCGATGGTATCGATCTTTCGATCAACTATGGCACGGACATTACCGACAACATCGGTCTGAACCTGTCCTTTAACGGAACCTGGACGAACAAAAACTTGTTCCAGGCTACGCCGGGCAGCTTGAACCGTGAATGTGTTGGCTTCTACAGTGTAAACTGTCTGTCTCCACAGTCTGAGTTCACCTTTAGTCAGCGGACTTCGGTGACCTTCAACGATGAATTCCGGGTTTCGCTCTTGTGGCGCTATCTTGATGGCATCGAATATGAGCCAGAGCAGTTTGCTGCTGAACTAGCTGCTGCGCAGGCTGACCCTGCCGGTTGCCCTGATCCTCTTGGAGCAGATACTGGCGGCTGTTTGGTTGAGCCTGAATTCCTCAACATCGGTGCAGAGCATTATTTTGACCTCACCGGTCAGTGGGAAATCAGCGACAATGTTCAGCTGACTCTGACAATCCGTAACCTGTTCGACAACCAGCCAACAAGTGTTGGTTCCGACGTTGGCGCGACAGCGTTTAACAGCGGTAACGTTTACCCATCGTCTTACGATGCTCTGGGTCGTCGTTTCGCAGCTGCGGTTAAATTCAGCTTCTAATCTTTCAGGATTAGAACGAATAAAAGAGGGCGGGCCGCAAGGCTCGCCCTTTTTTGTTGAAAGACTTGTACAGTGCAGTATAATTTCTTTGAATTTCTGGAGATGGTTATGAAATTACGTAAATATGCTGCCATATTGGCGGGTGCCTCCATGATGACTCTACCCAGTATGGCATCTGCTGAAGTCGCTTCCGATAACGTGTCTGAAAAGGCTCAAAAGCCGAAGAAGATAACGGACAGAAGAGATCCTGAATATGTACGCTGCCGTTCGGAGCCGGTTATCGGGTCTCGGGTGAAGAAAAAGCGCATCTGCATGACCAATCGGGAATGGAAGCGTTTTAATGCTGAGGGCAATAGGCGCGCCAATGAATTGGTAAAGGACCATCAATCAGGTCTGGGAGGTGGTTAGCTTCGAGGCCAACCAATCGGTTGGTTCTGTTTGCTGATATTACCGGTCAGGCGCTTATATCTTGATCACGGGCCACTAGATTAGTGTCTGATTTAAATTCATTGCTATCTTCTGACTCTCTGCCACTGCTTTCGTCCAAGTCGCGACCATTTCAATTTCGGCGCCATGCAATTCTGCAACTTTTTGCTGTTCCTGCTGCCGGGCGTTCGCGTCGAACACTTCGCCCGGCTTGGTTTGATCCAGTTTTGAATGGCTGTTAAAGGCGGGACCTTGTAGGACCGAAGAGATTTGTTCATGGGCGAGGTCAAGCTCATATAAGTCTGCTAGAGCCTTAACAGTGTCTTGTGAGCGCGATAGAAATGTTTCGCTATCCAGTGTTCTTACTCGATCGGGGCCAATAGCTTCGATTATTCTCGAAAATAGTGCATGCTGGGACAACCAACCGATTGCAGCAACTTGCAAATCCGTTAACTGCAGCAGCTCATCTTGCGAAAATCCGCCTACTGCATAACCGTCCTTCAGAGTGCCGATTAGCACATCGCGTACCCAGATGCGGCCCCACATCTCCTTTTTTGCAATGGATTTAAGGAAGCTTTCAATCGGTGCGTAAAGAAGCAGTGCCTTGGCATCGGGTCGCATGCGCAGCATTTCAATCGCCAGTGGGTTGCAGATATTGGAAGGCTTGATGATCACAGCGTGATCGTCGCCAAAGGGCCGGGCGAGGAGGTTCAGGCTTTGCTTGATGACTTGATGTTGTTTGGCGGGATCGGCACCGCGCCGTCGCCATCCGATCATGTCATTCAGGACGACGGGCTCTTTGAGCCCCATGGACACTCCCTCAATGTCAAAGGCCCGCGCCAACATGGTTGAGCAACAGTAGGCCGAATGGAATATGAAGTGGATCGGTGCTGTATTCGGAAGCATCTCGGGAAGCTGGGAACGGTCAAACGCCTTGAACTGGTCAATATTGGGCAGATGTTCGTCGGTGATGAAAGTGCATTGGCGATGTACATCACGCGGGACCGAGAGGAACCGGAAAGCGTCATTCACTTCATCATAGCGGTGGGCCAAATAACTGGCATCGCCCAATATTTCATTTTGTTCGGCGCTGATCATCATCATTGTCTGCCCAAGATCGGCAGCGCGTGCAACATCAACCTTCCATTGTGTCGCTCGCCTTCATTTTAAGCGCCCCGTCCCCCTCATCAATCTGGACGGTGCTGTTGTCTGGTGCATTACCGCGCAAGATCATGTCCGCGAGCGGGTCCTGTAAATATTTTTGGATAGCACGCTTTAGAGGTCTGGCACCATAGACTGGATCATAACCGACCCGGCCAAGCCAGCGCTTGGCGGCATCAGAGAGATCCAGCGCGATCTTGCGATCCTTGAGCAGTTTCTGCACCCGGGCGACCTGTATTTCGACAATCGGTGCCATATGTTCTTCGGCGAGGCGATGGAACAGGATGATCTCGTCAAGCCGATTGAGAAATTCCGGCCGAAAATGTGCACGGACGACTTCCATGACTTGCGGCTCAACATCCTTGACTTTTTCGTCATCTTTTAGGTTTGCCATATACTGGCTGCCGAGATTTGAAGTGAGAATGATCAACGTGTTAGAGAAGTCCACGACCCGGCCCTGGCCATCGGTCAAACGGCCGTCATCAAGTACTTGCAACAGAACGTTGAACACGTCTCCATGCGCTTTCTCAACCTCGTCAAACAAAATGACCTGATAAGGTCGGCGTCTTACTGCCTCGGTTAGCACACCGCCTTCTTCATAACCGACATAGCCGGGAGGCGCGCCGATCAGGCGAGCGACGCTGTGCTTCTCCATAAATTCAGACATGTCGATGCGAACCATCGCCTGATCATCATCGAACAGGAATCCGGCTAGTGCCTTCGTAAGCTCTGTCTTGCCGACACCGGTGGGGCCGAGGAAGAGGAAGCTTCCGAGTGGGCGATTGGGGTCTTGCAAGCCGGCACGGGAACGGCGGACAGCGGCAGATACAGCGTCTATCGCATCTTTCTGACCAATGACCCGCTTACCGATCAACTCTTCCATGGCGAGTAGTTTTTCGCGCTCACCTTCGAGCATCTTGTCAACGGGGATACCGGTCCAGCGGGACACGACTGATGCGATGTCTTCACTTACCACTTCCTCACGCAGCATAGCGCCTTCAGTGGCGTCTGCCGCCTGTTCCAGTTTTTTCTCCAGATCGGGGATCTTGCCGTAACTCAGCTCGCCAGCCTTGGCGAGATCACCGGCCCGTTCCGCCTGTTCGAGCTCTAGACGGGCCGCATCCAGCTCTTCCTTCAGATGCGCTTCGGCGTGGATTTTGTCCTTCTCGCCCTGCCAGCGGGTCGTAAGCTCCGTGGATTCCTGTTCAAGTTCCGCCAGTTCCTTTTCCAGGGCTTCCAGACGGCTTTTAGACGCGTCATCGCTTTCCTTGGACAGCGCTTCACGCTCAATTTTCATCTGGATAATCCGCCGGTCGAGTGTTTCGATTTCCTCCGGCTTGGACTCGACCTCCATACGGATGCGCGATGCCGCTTCGTCCATCAGATCGATGGCTTTATCCGGCAGGAAACGGTCGGAAATATAACGGTGCGACAGGGTTGCGGCGCTCACCAGTGCCCCATCGGTAATCCGCACGCCATGGTGCAGCTCATATTTTTCCTTTAGTCCGCGCAGGATCGAGATGGTATCTTCCACCGTTGGTTCGCCAATAACAACGGGTTGGAAGCGCCGTTGCAGGGCAGGGTCTTTTTCGACATGTTTCTGATATTCATCCAGCGTAGTCGCACCAATACAATGCAGTTCGCCGCGCGCCAGAGCGGGCTTTAACAGATTGCTTGCATCCATCGCCCCTTCAGAAGCACCTGCACCAATCAGCGTATGCATCTCGTCAATGAACAATATGATTTCACCATCAGCTCCTCGCACTTCGTCCAGGACACCTTTAAGCCGTTCTTCAAATTCGCCTCGGTATTTCGCGCCTGCAATCAGCGAACCCATATCGAGTGCCATCAAGCGCCGATCCTTTAAGCTGTCTGGGACATCGCCATTGGCAATGCGCAGTGCTAATCCCTCGGCGATAGCGGTTTTACCCACACCCGGTTCACCGATCAGTACAGGATTGTTCTTGGTTCGACGCGCCAAAATCTGAATGGTACGACGGATTTCCTCATCCCGACCGATGACTGGGTCCATCTTGCCTTCGCGGGCGGCTTCGGTCAGGTCGCGTGCAAATTTCTTCATTGCTTCGTAACGATCTTCGGCTGAAGCCGTGTCCGCTGTGCGCCCGCCGCGCAGCTCGTTGATCGCGCTGTTCAGTGCATCTGGTGTCACACCTGCATTGGTGAGGGCTTTTCCCGCTGCGGTGTCTTTGGACAGGGTCAGAGCCAGCAATAGTCGCTCGACAGTGACAAAGCTGTCACCCGCTTTCTCGGCAACCTGTTCGGCCTGATCCAGTACTCGCACCGCATCATTGTTCAGGCCCGGTGTTTGCTGTGCGCCGCTGCCGGATACCGCCGGGATTTTTGCCAGCACATCGTCTGTTTCGAGATGTGCCTGTTTGGCATTGCCGCCTGCTTTTGCAATCAGACCAGCCGCCATGCCCTGATCATCTTCAAGCAGCGCCTTCAACAGATGTGCTGCAGTGATCTGCTGGTGGTTCATACGAATGGCCACTGTCTGCGCCGATTGCAAAAAACCTTTGGCCCGATCTGTAAACTTCTCGAGATTCATTGTCCCGTTCCCTCATCTCTGGTTCTCACCAGATATGGAGTGATAATTTTATCACACAAGGGAGCGGGACAAATAATTGTTACAAAAGCTTATTTGGCAGTCCAGTCGCGTGCTAGTTGATCGAGCAAGCGGACGCCAAAGCCGGATGCCCCTTTTGGCGTCAGCGGCTTTGCCGAATTGTTCCAGTCGACACCGGCAATATCCAGATGAGCCCAAGGCATTGATTCATCGATAAAATAACCGATAAAATGAGCCCCGGCACTCGCGCCTGGCGCGTCTGTGACACCCGAATTTTTTACATCGGCAATATCCGAACGGATGGCCTTGGCATAAGCGGGATGCAGAGGCAGCCGCCATAGGTGTTCGCCGCTATCCTCAGCGGCTTTCAACAGGCGATCAGCAATCTCATCCTCCCGCGCAAATAGCCCGGCATATTGATCGCCCACCGCGCGTCCAACTGATCCGGTCAAGGTTGCGATATCGACCAGCGCAAATGGCTTGTAGCGATCTGCTACATATTGCACGGCATCGGCGAGCACCAACCGGCCCTCCGCATCCGTGCTGAGAATTTCGATGGTCTTTCCGCCATAGGTTCGCACCACATCGCCGGGGCGCTGGGCATTGGCACCGGGCATATTTTCGGCCAGCGCGGCTACTGCTACAATGTTAACTGGTGCACGGCTCTTGGCCAGCGACAATGCCGTACCCATCACGGCGGCTGCTCCCGACATGTCGGCCTTCATCGCCCACATGCCCTTGTTTGGCTTGATCGAGATGCCGCCTGTGTCAAAGGTAATTCCTTTGCCAGCCAAAGCCAGTGGGGCGCCGGTTCCGCCTGTATAGCTAACCACCATCATTCGTGAACCGCGCGGGCTGCCCTGACCCACGCCGACAATTGCTCCCATATTCATCTTGCGCATCGCCGCTTCGTCCAGAACTTCGATGCGGATATTGGGGACGCCCTTGAACGCCGCGCTCACCCGATCAACAAAGCTTTGCGGATAAAGCGTATTGGCCGGTTCGCTCTGCAGGTCACGGACCATTCTAACACTATCCGCAAGATGTTTGTAACGATTGTTCCACAGAGCTTGAGCTGCCGATGCTGATGGGCCGGCTATTGTAACGCTCTGCGCGGCGGGTGCTGTTTCGACATCTGTCTGATAACGATCAAAACGATATTGACCGAGGTCCAAGCCAAGTGCAGCTTCAGCCATTGCGGCGGCATCTGGAGACCCGACAATCGCCAGCTCCGAACCTTCCTTCATTAGTTTTTGCACGGCGCTACCAGCGGCTGATTTCCAGTCCAGTCCTGCATCTTCCGGCCCCGCTTTATCTGGCTGGGCCGCTCCAGCGAGCATGATAAGCGGACGATTGCCAATGCCGCGCAGCTTTAAGTTGGTGCCGGTTTTTCCCTTGAACTCGGCAGAGGCTATAGCTGCTTCTACGGCGCTGCGTTCAGCGGGGGAAAGGGCCGAAATATCCGGCAACTCAGCGCTTTGCATTAGAATGATTAAGCCGGCATCGGCAGGGGCCTGATCAGCAAAGGCAATTGGACGTTCGGCGCTGTTGGAAACAGTACTAGCCGGAACACCGGATCCAACTACAGATTGTGCCGATGTCGGGGCGGCAAAAGCGAGTGCGGACAGAGCTGAGAACATGGCAAGGCGAGATATTTTTGATTTCGGCATGAGTTATCCTTTGTGGCTTTGAAGATGGGGAGGCTACCCGGTTGACCAATGTCACAACATTGCGCAAGAACGATGCAAAGGGCAAGGTCGATTGCCATAGAAAAAGGAAATGAAATGAAGGTGATCAGGCGAATTGGAATAGGATTGTTGATCCTGATTTTGCTGGTTGCCATCGCGCTGGCGGTTTGGGAACCGATGAGCGTCTCACCTGCATCTCCGCCGCCCAAAAAAGATTATGAAGCGCGTATCGTTCGCGATAATTTCGGCGTGCCGCATATTTTCGGCAAGACCGATGCCGATGTCGCTTATGGCGTTGCATATGCCCATGCCGAGGATGATTTCATAACGCTGCAAGAGGTTACCGCGATGACCCGCGGACGCCTCGCAACACTTAACGGTGCGGATGGTGCGCCGATTGATTTTGTCGCGGCGCTACTTGATGTCGATGGTACGGTGAAGCGCAAATATGACGATCTGCCAGAGGATGTACGCGCGGTGCTGGACGGCTATGCTTCGGGCCTGAATGCTTATGCTGAAGAGCATCCGGATGAGGTCAGCTTGTCCAAGTTATTCCCGGTCAATGGCCGCGATATTGCCGCTGGTTTCGCATTACGCTCCCCGTTTTTCTTCGGGCTTAATGGCCCTATACAAGCACTAACCGAGGGTAAAGCTCTGCGCCGGGAGGGTGGTCCAAGTCTGGCTGTGCCGATTGAAAATCGCACCGTTCACCCGCTTAGCGAGGACAAGATAATTACGCCAGTCGGTCCGGATCCTGATGAAAATGGGTCCAATGCTTATGCGATTGCACCGGAGCGTTCGACCGATGATAAAACCCGGCTGATTTCTAACTCGCATCAGCCTTTGCGCGGTAACGTCGCGTGGTATGAGCTAGTTGTCCATAGCGATGAAGGTTGGGACTTTGCAGGGGCCAATTTCCCGGGATCACCTTTCCCGTTTCTGGGGCATAACAAGAATCTGGGCTGGACCAACACGGTCAACCGGCCCGATCTCATCGATATCTATAAGCTTACGCTCAACGAAAAGGGTAATGCCTATAAATTTGATGGCGAATGGTTGCCGCTGGAGAAAAAGCGAGTCTGGCTGAAAATCAAATATGGACCGTTCGTGATTCCATATCCGCAGATGATCTACCGGTCGATCCATGGTCCAGTGATCATGAACGGTAACGGCGCCTATGCGCTGCGCTATGCGGGCATGGATCAACTCGACATGCTGACCCAATATTATCGCATCAACAAGGCGCAGGATTTTGATGAGTGGCAAGCGGCAATGGCTGGGCAGGGCGTGCCGGCGACCAATTTCATCTATGCCGATGCCAAGGGTAACATCGGAATGTTCTACAACGCCATGTTCCCCGATCGCGCGCCCGGCTTTGATTGGCGCACCGTTTTACCCGGCGATAATCCCAATGCGGTCTGGCAGAATAGTTTGCCGTTCACGCGGGTTCCGGCGTTGATCAATCCCGGTTCCGGCTATGTTATGAACGCGAATAATACACCCTATGTCGCGGCCGGACCAGGCGATGAACTGAACCCGGAAACCTTTTCTCCGCTGATGGGGATAGAGGATGACCAGACGAACCGGTCGCGCCGCTCGATTGAGTTGTTGGAAGCCAATGGCAAGATCGGCGAAGAAGAAATTCGCCGGATCAAGTACGATACCGCCTATGTTCGGGCTGGCTATGCCAAGGATTGGCTCGACAAGATTGCCGCACTGGACCTAAAAGACGATCCCGAACTTGCCAAGGCCCAAGCCTTGCTCGCCAAATGGGACTGGGACCTTGATGGTAAGGGACCTGCCGACGCTCTGGCGCTAAAAATATTGCGACCGGCAAACAAGGCGCATTATCAACGCGGTGAAGTCCCTGATCCCCGGGAAATCTTGCAGGAAACGGTCGACCATCTGAACCAATATTTCGATCGCATCGACCCGCCCATGCTCGAGGTCCTGCGCCTGCGGCAAGGCGACGTCGACCTTCCCATTGATGGTGGCAATGACACCATCCGTGCGTCTACTTTGTGGGACATTGATGACGACGGCCGTCTGTCGGTGCGCCATGGCGACAGTTTCATCATGTTTGTTGAATGGGACAAGGCAGGGGCTGTCACGTCTCGTTCGATCCAGCCGTTTGGGGCCGCGACAACCCGTCCCGATAGTCCGCACTATACAGACCAGATGCAGCTATTTGTGGATAAGAAGCTGAAGCCCGTATGGTTTGATCCGGCGGAGTTGGAGAAGAACAAAGCCAGCGAGAAGGTAATCGGATCAGCAAGATAATGGCACGATAGGCAGCTGGCTAAGCTAGGAAAAGCTCTGCTGCTGCATCAATAATTGCGCTCTCGTTTATCCGGTAGGCGTTGTAAAGGTCTGGCAAGTCTCCCGTTTGGCCAAACCGATCTGTGCCGAGGGGGCTGACCTTCATCCCATTTACGGCGCCAAGCCAAGACAAAGCCGACGGAGAGCCGTCGAGAACCGTTATCAGGCCTGCATCAGGGGATAATTGGTCCAGCAAGCGTTTGGCATGGCACGGACTATCATCCCTGCCTTCCCATCGAGAAGCACGCTGTTCTGACCATCCGCGGTGCAGCAAGTCCGGCGACGTTACGTTCATCAATCCCAGCCCGGGAATATCTGTGACCAGACTGTCATAAGCTTGCAGGACCTCTGGCGCGATAGCTCCTGTAAAGGCTATGGCTGCTTCGGCCCCTTTTGCGGGTTTGCGTAACCAATAGGCGCCTTTGAGCGCATCGGCTTCCCAATCATCATTGTCCCGTTCAATCTGTGCAATTGATCGCGTGCTGAGACGTAAGTAAGTGGAGCTGCCATCTTCCCGTTGCATATGATCAAAGGCCCAGCGCATCATCAACGCCACTTCATCGGCCCAAGCCGGTTCAAAATAGACCAGGCCGGGCTGTCCCATCCCGATCAATGGCGTGTTGATCGATTGATGGGCACCGCCTTCTGGTCCCAGCGTCAGACCAGATGGTGTTCCGACCAGTAGAAAGCGGGCGTCCTGATAACAACCATAGTTTAGCGCATCGAGGCCACGAGCAATGAAGGGATCATAGACCGTTCCTACCGGCAACAACCGCGTTCCGAAATGCGGCGCCGTCAGTCCCATGGATGTAAGCATGAGGAAGAAATTATTCTCCGCTATGCCCAATTCGATATGCTGACCCGCGCCATGCGCTGACCATTTTTGTGCAGACGGAATTTGGGCTTGTTGGAAAACGTCAGCCACTTCCTGCCGCCGAAACAGGCCGCGCTGGTTCACAAAGGCACCCAGATTGGTTGTCTGGGTAACGTCGGGAGCCGTGGTGACGATCCGGTTACCAATTTCTTCCCCCGATTTGGCTAGATTCAAAAGAATTTTGCCGAACGCAGCTTGGGTTGACTGTTCATCACCAGCGGGCACCGCAAAACGCTCCGGGATGGCGACTGGTGGGGCTGCCGCCTCCGATCTGTGCTGCGCCAATGCACTGTCCTCGACGAAGGCCTTCAGCTGCGCCGCCGCATTGTCGCCCATGCCGCCATAGGCTTCCCATTCCGAACCTCTTTTGATCCCGAGGCTTTTGCGATAACCATCCATTTGCGTCGGGTTCATCATGCCGGAATGATTGTCCTTGTGGCCAGCCAAAGGCAGACCAAATCCCTTGACGGTATAAGCAATGAACAAGGTTGGTCGGTCGTCATCGCAGGCATCAAAGGCGTCTGACAGCGTTTCGACACAATGGCCGCCGAGATTGGTCATCAGATCGGCGAGGGTATCATCATCGAAACCGGCGAGCAGCTTTTTCACATTGGGCTTGTTGCCGATATCTTTGACTAGCCGTTTGCGCCATGCCTTGCCGCCTTGATATGTAAGTGCGGCAAAATCGGCATTGGGGCAATTCTCGATCCATTGTTCCAGTGTCTTGCCACCGGGTTTGTTGAACGCCGCCTGCTGCCGCTTGCCGTATTTTAAGGTTACCACACGCCAGCCGCAGGTTTCGAAAATATCGTCAAAACGGCGGAACATCCGGTCTGCTGTCGTGCTGTCCAGTGATTGCCGGTTATAATCCACCACCCACCAGCAGTTTCTAATGTCATGTTTATAAGCTTCGATCAGGCATTCATAGATATTGCCTTCGTCCAGCTCGGCATCGCCCATCAAGGCGATCATCCGGCCGGCATCGCTTTCTTCCAGTTGCCCATGGGCGATCAGATAGTCCTGCATCAAACTGGAAAACGCGGTTACCGCGACGCCGAGGCCGACCGATCCTGTCGAAAAGTCAACCGGAATGCTGTCTTTGGTTCGCGATGGGTAACTTTGAACACCGCCGAGACCGCGAAAGCGCTCCAGCTTTTCCTGTGTCTGATTGCCGAGCAAATAGTGAATGGCATGGAGGACGGGGCCAGCATGCGGTTTCACCGCAACTTTGTCTTGCGGCCTCAGCGCATGAAAATAGAGCGCGGCCATGATCGCTGTCATGGAGGAGCAACTCGCTTGATGGCCACCGACTTTAAGCCCGTCACGCTTTTCCCGGATATGGTTGGCATTGTGGACGGTCCACGAAGACAGCCACCGCAACCGTGAATCCAACAGCTCCAGCATCTGCATTTCATTTGATGTGTTGTTGTTTGTTTTGGTGGTCATGATCATGGCGTCCCAGATGAAGCTACAGTCATTCCATAGACATCATGATCAATGTGTACCATCTTCCGAATCAAGCCAAAACCGGTAAAACTTTGAAATTGGTCGGGACGAGAGGATTCGAACCTCCGACCCCCACACCCCCAGTGTGATGCGCTACCAGGCTGCGCTACGTCCCGACCGTCAGTGCGGCGTTGCCGACCGAGCCAGCGCGTATATGGTGGTCCTGCATCCTTGGCAAGTTTTTTGGGCATAGGATTTGACCCTTTATGTTTGGCACACTTGATCTCCCGGATTGCTGCTCCCATCTACGGTTGGTATTTTATCAGCTGTCCAATTTGATTGTTTTGGCATAGCTAAAGATTGCTTTCACTGGGGGTGCATGATAGGCGCGCGCAGCATTGATGTCCGGCATTTTGTGCAAACAATAATGGCGGTCAACCAGCCTGGGAATATGGCTGTTACATTGGGGATATTAATATGACTTCACTACTAATCACGGCACAGGCAGCTTCCGGCGGAGCGGGTGGATTTCTTGTTTCAATTATGCCGTTAGTCCTGATTTTTGCCGTTTTCTATTTTCTGCTGATCCGTCCACAGCAAAAGAAGATGAAAGAGCATCAGGGTAAAATCTCTGCCGTTCAGAAAAACGATGAAGTCATTACCGGCGGCGGTCTGGTTGGCAAGGCGATGAAAGTCGATGACGAATATGTTGAGGTTGAGATCGCCAAAGGTATTCGCGTTAAAGCGGTTAAGGCTACGTTATCTGACGTGGTGCCACGTGGTAGCGGCAAACCAGCCAACGATTGAACCTGTTTAGGGAACGGATAATTTTACGATGTTAGATTTCCCGCGCTGGAAAGTCATTTCCATATCCTTGCTGCTGGCTTTTGGCGTTTTGATGTCACTTCCCAGCCTGTTTTTTGGCGAAAGTCATAAATATTGGCCAGCTTTCCTGCCGGATGAAACCATCAATCTCGGTCTCGATTTGTCTGGGGGCAGTCATATTCTCCTGGAAGCGGAACCTGCTGACGTGGCGGAAACCCGCTTGCAGACAATGGAAGAGTCCGTTCGGGCCGAAATGCGCCGCGCTAATCCCCGCATCAATATCGGTGATATTTCAAGAAGGGATGGCGTGCTCTCTTTCATGGTACGCGATTCCACACAAGTCGACGCCGCACGCGATGTCTTGGAGCCGCTGACTACCGGTGCTGGCCTGACGGGTCAGCGAGACTGGGATATTGAAGTACGTGATGATACACGCTTCGTTGTCTCTCCGACATCTGCCGGGCTTGAAAATGCCGTTGATAACGCAATGGATACTGCGACTGATGTGATCCGGCGGCGTATCGATGAAATGGGTACACGCGAACCTACTATCATCCGGCAAGGCGATACACGGATCGTTGTTCAGGTGCCTGGTCTCGAGGATCCGGAGGCTTTGAAGGAGCTGCTTGGCAAAACTGCCAAATTGGAATTTAAACTGGTTGATTTTGAAGCTGACCCCAACGCCATCGCCGAAGGGCGTGCGCCGGTCGGTAGCCAGGTTTTCCCTTATCCGGACAATCCTTCGGGTCTGCCGAATATTGCGGTGAAGCGTCTTGGCGGTATTTCCGGCGACAAGTTGACCGATGCCGGGCAGGGATTTGATCCGGATACGAATGCACCGGTTGTGAACATTACATTCGACACCGAAGGCGGAGCAAAATTCGCCCGGTTGACCCAAAATAATGTCGGTCGCCCCTTTGCCATAATATTGGATGGCGTGGTTCTTTCCGCGCCAAATATCAATGAACCGATTTTGGGTGGCTCAGCCCAGATCTCCGGCAATTTTACTGTCGAAGAAGCGAACCAGCTTTCTATCGCTCTGCGCTCGGGCGCCCTGCCAGTTGAGCTGCAGGTCGTGGAAGAACGGACGGTTGGCCCCGATCTTGGTGCCGATTCCATCCGCAAGGGCATGATTGCCGCTATTATTGGTACAGCGGCGGTGCTGGCATTCATGGTCGTTACTTATGGTCGCTTTGGTTTTTATGCTAATTTTGCACTGGCGCTGAACCTCTTCCTGATCCTCGGTGTCATGGCGATTTTCAATGCAACCCTAACATTGCCGGGCATTGCCGGTTTCATTCTGACTGTCGGCTCGGCCGTCGATGCGAATGTGCTGATCAACGAACGGATACGCGAAGAAAGACGGCGTGGCAGACGCGTGGTGCAAGCGGTGGAGGTTGGTTACAAGGAAGCCTCTAGAGCGATTTTTGACGCCAACATCACCAACGTCATTGCTGGCTTGTTGCTGTTTATTTTCGGTTCCGGCCCGGTTCGCGGTTTTGCCGTGGTTCTGATTATCGGAATTGTTACATCGGTCTTTACCGCTGTTGTTGTGACACGGATGCTGGTCGCACTGTGGTTGCGTCGTACCCGTCCACAAGAGCTGGTTATATAGTAGGGAATGGTCATGAAACTTCTCAAACTCGTTCCCGATAATACCAATATCGCATTCCTTAAATGGCGAAATATTGCCGTTGCCATCAGCATATTGATGATCATTGGTTCCATGGCATTGGTTGCACAACGTGGGCT
The DNA here is from genome assembly GCA_947493955.1 of uncultured Sphingomonadaceae bacterium. Classification (GTDB taxonomy): domain Bacteria; phylum Pseudomonadota; class Alphaproteobacteria; order Sphingomonadales; family Sphingomonadaceae; genus Parasphingorhabdus. The sequence continues at coordinate 61,883 of CANLSQ010000002.1, read as the reverse complement.
GAACTTCGGTGTTGATTTCGTCGGCGGTCAGATGATCCGTACCACCTTTACTCAGACCGCTGATGCACCGATTACGGAGCTGCGCGAAAAAGTTGGCGCGTTAGGATATGGTGACCCAACCATCCAACGCTTTGGTCAGCCTAATGAGGTATCGATCCGCATGAAGCTGCCCGAAGGCGCGGATCAGGATCCGGAATTGGCCAATACAATGGCCGATCAGATTACCGGCATGTTGAAGGCCGATTATCCCGACGTCCGCATTGATGGCGTAGATTCTGTTTCCGGCAAGGTGTCAGAAGAGCTCTTATCGAAAGGCGTTTGGTCGCTGGTTGGAGCGATGTTGGCAATTACGCTCTACATCTGGATCCGGTTTGAGTGGCAATTCGGTGCCGGAGCGCTGTTTGCTTTGTTTCACGATGTTTCACTGACCTTCGGGTTTTTCGCGCTCACACAGCTCGAGTTCAACCTCAATATCGTGGCGGCGTTACTAACCATTATCGGCTATTCGTTAAACGATACGATTGTCGTTTACGACCGGATCAGGGAGAATCTGAAGAAATATCGCAAAATGGATATTATTGCATTGCTGGATCTATCGGTGAACGAGACATTGGCACGCACGGTGATGACCAGTCTGACCATGTTGGTTGCGCTGATTGCGTTGATCATCTGGGGCCCCGATGTAATCTTCGGTTTTGCAGCGGCAATGTTCCTAGGTGTGTTCATTGGTACTTATTCTTCGGTTTATATGGCTGCGCCCATATTGATCTGGCTGAAAGTCGGACCTGATAGTTTCGTGCCACCGGAAGCTGCCGGTGGGCAGGCTGAAAAAATCGGTGGGCCTGAAGAAGTCGGTTGATTGTTGAAGGCTGATGGTTGAGCTCAGGCGAGATGTTGAATTTGCCGGGCCGGTTGTCACCGGTTTTACTCCCAATGGCTTTAAAGTTGGAGACCGGCGGTTTGACAATGGCTTGTTGCTTTCGCCGGAACAGGCGCTGCCCTGGGCCGCGCCCGCACGCGATGAGCTGAATCTGAAGGAGATTATGACTGCTCTGAACTTATCGCCAAATCCTGAGTTTCTGCTTTTTGGTAGCGGTACAAAGATGGAGCAGCCACCGGCGGCTTTTCGCCGGGCGGCGGATGCCGCAAAACTGGGTATTGAAGTCATGGATAGTCGAGCGGCGGCGCGGGCCTGGGGTGTGTTGCGGGCAGAAGAGCGCTGGATTATTGGTGCGTTCATGCCGCTCGGTTAACGGCCGACAATCTCCAAGAACAGCTTTACCAACGCATCGCCGTTATTTTCCCAGCTGAATTGGCTGACGCTAGCGCGTACATCGCTCGGTGCCGGTGGATGAGCCAAAATGGCTTTGATTGCGTCGGCAATTGCCGAGCTATTTTGTTCCACAATCCTCCCCGCAGTATCTGATCGTACCAGTTCCCGCGCTCCACCAGCTTCGCTGATGATGATCGGTGTGCCGCAGGATAGAGATTCTACCCAGGCGTTGGCCAGCCCTTCGGATTTTGACGGCAGAATAGAAATGTCGGCCGCTGCGATTAATCCCGGTAACTCATCATGCGGAACATTGCCTAGGAAGCGAATGCGGTCTTGCAGCCCTAGCTTGTCTGCTAGGGCTCTATAAGCCTTTTCTTCCTCACCCTTGCCCGCCAGCATCAAGGTGGCATCGGGGAAAGACTGTATCGCCTCGATCACCAGCGCTTGGTTCTTCCTCTGAATGAGCGCGCCAACGCAGATGAACAATGGCCCAGGAACATCCAGTTCCTTCTTCATAGCAGCGCGGTCAACTGGCACGAATTTCTGAGAATCAAGACCGGTATAGTGGACCGAGATCTTGTCACCCTCCATGCCAAGATCAACCATATCCTGTTTCAGTGCTTTGGACACCGCCAGTAAGCCAGAAGCCTCGTCGGCCGCGTGTAATATCTGTGGCAGGCATTTTGCAATGCTTCCCCAATGATGAATGTCCGCCCCGCGCGCCTTCACGGTAAAAGGAATGCCAAGTTCTGCAGACAGATGAATCGCTGCAGGTCCATCCGGATAGAAAAATTCTGCATCAATCAAATCAAATGGTTTTGCATCGTGCAGCTTCCTGACCAGCGGTATGATGGCTTTTGCAATCCGCTCCGGATTTTTGGAGCCACCAATTTTTGGGATCAGGCGGAAGCGAGGACGATGGACATTAAGCCCGTGCCAGTGTTCGTGCTCTGGCAGATCCGCAAGCGCGCGATAGGGCGGAAGACTTCGTAGTGGCAGTGGCGGGATCCCGATGGGGTTGATGATCGTGACATCCGCTTCGGCTCTGCTCGCCAACTCTGCTGTTTGTCGCTCGATAAATATTCCGAAATTGGGTGACGCCGCATTGGGAAACAATGTCGATAGCGTTAATATGTTGAGCGGGCGGGGCATCGGATTGCCTTAGCGGAGAGCCCTTAAAGCGCTCTTACCAGTCTAACGGCGACACCAATCCACTCCGGATCTTTGACGACTTGTTGCCTTGCACCGCTGCCCAGCGGTAAAATCTGGATCATATCGCCTTCTCGGCCGATCAGGCGGCCGAAAAGAAAGCGTCCAGCAGGGCGCGGCACCAATATATCGCGGTTCAGGGCGGCACCATATTGATCCGGGACCCGGCGTGACAGCCAGACATCATCACCAGAGCGATAGTCGCCTATGCTGCTTTTTACACGTAGAGCGACCATATCTGCCTCTATCGTCGGCTGAAAAATAGTTTCGGTTTTCCTGAGGGCATGAGCGCCCTTGTGATCCAGTATCGCCGCTACCGGCAATTCATCCTGATCGGGAAGCGCGAGCAATTCCGCACTGTCGACGTCAAGCGCATCCGCGATCCGGTTAAGCCACGCCAGCGACAGCGTTCGCATTCCGGTTTCGAGCCGGCCGATGGTTTGCGCAGTTGTAGGCGGCTCGCAGCGTTTTGCGATATCATCGAGCGTCAAACCCTTGGCTTTGCGGACATCTCTTATGCGGCTAATCATGGTTGACTCCAGTTGGCGAAATAGAACCTATATGGTTTCTTCTTTCCTACATATTCTCCAAAATGGCAAGGGATATCCGGATCATTTGAAAAGGAGTGTATCTTGCCATCAATCAGAACAGATAAATTGAAAGACCCTCGTATATTGGCGGAACGGCCTTTGCCCCAAGATGGCAGGGATTGCGCCAACGCCGGTGCCCGAAAACGTCCGGCACGCAGCGTGACGGTTAACCTGTCAGAATCACCCTTGGGCTGGCTCCATGCAAGGGGACATCTGACGGATCGCCAGTTTGATGGCGGTGAAAAACTCCGGGCAGACTGGGAGCGGGCCAATTTGCCGCCTAATACCACGATGAGTTGGAACATGGTGCCGCCTACCGGAGGGCGACGCGCTGCGGCGGAAATGCTGAACGCGACCGAAGCGCAAATTGCGGCCAGGCAGCGTTTTGACAGTGCCATCGTGCATCTCGGTACCGATTTATCCGATATTGCCTGGCGGATCATCTGCGCAGGGGAAGGGGTTCCTGCGGCGGAAAAAAATCTCGGTTGGCCCGCACGATCAGGAAAGCTGGTCTTGAAAATCGCGCTAGATCGGCTCGCCGATTTTTACCGTTTGCCGGAATAGAAATTGGTCGGCCTGATAATATGATGGAACGCTTGAATCCGGTTGATTGCACGCGATGATAAGATAAGGTTGCGGGCAGACCAAACTGTCAGGAAACACCGCCTTATGAAAACCCGCGCTGCCGTTGCCTTTGAAGCCAAGAAACCGCTGGAAATTGTCGAGCTGGATCTGGAAGGTCCAAAGGCAGGTGAAGTTCTGGTCGAGATCATGGCGACCGGCATCTGTCATACGGACGCATACACGCTAGATGGGCTCGATAGCGAAGGAAAATTCCCCAGTGTATTGGGCCATGAAGGGGCTGGCATAGTCCGCGAAGTGGGTGCCGGTGTGACATCGGTTGCACCAGATGATCATGTGATCCCGCTTTACACTCCGGAATGCCGGCAATGTAAATCCTGCCTCTCCGGTAAGACCAACCTGTGCACAGCAATCCGGTCGACACAGGGACAGGGCCTCATGCCTGATGGGACTAGCCGGATGTCCTATAAGGGCGAGGCGATTTATCATTATATGGGATGTTCCACTTTTTCCAATTTCATCGTGCTGCCTGAAATTGCCGTGGCCAAAATTCGTACCGATGCACCATTTGACAAGAGCTGTTATATCGGTTGCGGTGTAACCACCGGCGTTGGCGCAGTCACCAACACAGCGAAGGTGGAACCCGGCGCGAATGTGATCGTTTTCGGTCTCGGCGGCATTGGCCTGAACGTTATTCAGGGTGCCCGGATGGTCGGGGCGGACAAGATTATTGGCGTCGATTTAAACGCCGACAAGGAAGAATGGGGTCGCAAATTTGGTATGACCCATTTCGTCAATCCCAAAGATGTCAGCGGGGACATAGTCGAACATCTTGTCGCTTTGACCGATGGCGGCGCCGATTATACTTTTGATTGCACTGGCAACACCGATGTGATGCGCCAAGCGCTTGAGGCCTGTCACCGCGGCTGGGGCGAGAGCATCATCATTGGCGTAGCCGAAGCAGGCAAGGAGATCACCACCCGGCCATTTCAGTTGGTTACCGGCCGCGTCTGGAAGGGTACGGCCTTTGGCGGTGCCCGCGGGCGGACGGATGTTCCGAAAATCGTGGACTGGTATGTGAACGGCAAGATCGAGATTGATCCGATGATCACACACACGTTGACGCTCGAAGAAATCAACCAGGGCTTTGACCTGATGCATGCAGGTGAAAGTATCCGAAGCGTCGTAGTTTTTTAAGAAATTCAATAAAGGAGAGAGTTATGTTCAGTCACGTCATGGTGGGTTCTAATGACATTGAAAGATCAAAGTCATTTTACAACGCGGTGCTTGCCACGCTGGGTGCTGGTGAACCGATGGTGGACGTCAAAGAAGATGGGACGACCCGACTTTTCTACATCCACAACGGTAATATTTTCAGCGTCAGCCAGCCGATTGACGGTCAGTCTGCTACTGTCGCCAACGGCGCTACAATCGGTTTCGCCTGCTCTTCACCGGAACAGGTCAAAGAATTTCATGATGTTGCGGTTGATAATGGTGCAACGTCAATTGAAGATCCTCCGGGACCAAGGGATTCGACGATGGGTCAGATGCATCTATCTTATGTGCGCGACCCCGATGGCCATAAATTATGCGCTATGTATCGACCCGGATGAGTGCACTAAAAACAATATCTGAAAACCGAGCATTTGGCGGAGTGCAGGGGGTTTATTCCCATGCCTCCGCCGAAACCAAAACGGATATGGCTTTCGCCGTTTTTGTGCCCGAGAATGAGGATGGCGCGGCGCTGCCTGTGCTCTGGTATTTATCCGGTCTGACCTGCACCCATGCTAATGTGATGGATAAGGGCGAATATCGAAGGTTAGCGAAGGAATTGGGACTGATCATTGTCTGCCCTGATACGTCGCCACGCGGTGACGATATGGCGGACGATGAAGCCTATGATATGGGGCAAGGCGCAGGCTTCTATGTTGATGCGACAGAACAGCCTTGGTCAACCAATTTCCGGATGCGCAGCTATATTGAGCAGGAATTGCCCGCTTTGATCGCTGAAGCATTTCCGGCGGACATGAAGCGGCAGGGCATATTTGGTCATAGCATGGGCGGCCATGGAGCTCTCACCATTGCGCTGCGCAATCCTGATCGTTTCAAAAGTGTCTCGGCCTTTGCACCGATTGTTTCCCCGCTAAATTGTCCATGGGGACACAAAGCGCTGGGTGGATATCTCGGTGCCGATCAGAACGTTTGGCGAGACTATGATGCTTGTGCATTGATCGACGACGGCGCACGGGTTGCGGATATTCTTGTCGATCAAGGCACGGCAGATCAGTTTCTCGAAGAGCAGCTTAAACCAAATTTGTTAGTGGCGGCATGTGAACGGGCGGCTATCCCTCTGACGCTGAATATGCGCGAAGGATATGATCATAGTTATTTCACGATCTCGACATTCATGGATAATCATTTGCGCTGGCATGCGGAGCGAGTCTGATGTGGAATGATACGCCAGAAATAGCGCAAATGCGCGAAGCCGTGCGCGCCTTGTGCAGCGATTTCCCTGGCCGTTATTGGCGGGAGAAAGATCGGGAGCGCGCCTATCCCGGAGAATTTGTCGATGCTCTCACAAAGGCTGGCTTTCTTGCTGCGCTGATCCCTGAGGAATATGGCGGAAGCGGGCTTGGTTTGTCGGCCGCCGCGGCAATCCTGGAAGAAATTCACAGCAGCGGCTGCAACGCTAGCGCGTGCCATGCTCAAATGTATATTATGGGCACGATCTTGCGCGATGGCAGCGAGGCGCAGAAGCAGCAATATCTTCCCAAGATCGCAACCGGTGAACTGCGCCTACAGGCCTTTGGCGTGACCGAGCCGGGGAGCGGAACCAATACCTTAGGTCTCAAAACCACCGCGGTTCGCGATGGTGACCACTATGTAATCAACGGACAAAAGGTATGGACCAGCCGTGCGGAATATAGCGATCTAATGGTCCTGCTCGCCCGCACGACACCGCAAGATCAGGTGCAGAAACGGACGGATGGTCTGTCGGTATTCATCGTCGATATGCGTGAGGCGGTTGGCAACGGCCTCACCATTAAACCCATCCGCACGATGATCAATCACAGCACGACTGAGGTTTATTTTGACGATCTACGCGTGCCGGCGGCCAATATCATCGGCGAGGAAGGCAAGGGGCTGCGCTATATTCTGAACGGCATGAATGCCGAGCGGGTTTTGATCGCGGCTGAATGTATCGGTGATGCGCGCTGGTTTACCAAAAAGGCGTCGCAATATGCCAGTGAGCGAGAGGTGTTTGATCGCCCCATCGGCCAAAACCAGGGCGTGCAATTCCCGATCGCCCGCAGCTATGCGCAAACCGAAGCGGCGGACCTGATGGTGCGCAAGGCTGCGGCCCTGTTTGATGCAGGCGAAGGGATGGCGGCGGAAGCGAACATGGCGAAAATGCTTGCCTCTGAAGCATCTTGGGCGGCGGGTGAAGCATGTATGCAAACCCATGGCGGTTTCGCTTTTGCCGAGGATTATGACATTGAGCGCAAATGGCGCGAGACGCGGCTCTATCAGATTGCGCCGATCTCGACGAACCTGATCCTTTCCTATCTGGCGGAGCATGTATTGGATCTTCCGCGCTCCTATTAGTGATTATCCCCGGTATTATTGTTTTTATGGGGACTGGTCAGATTGGCAGTTTTCCTGTAATTCTTTCTAATCTCGACATTTCTCGGGAAGCTTAAAAGATATGGAGGCCTTGATGAAAACGCTTAGGGTAAAGATTGTAGCTCCGGCTATCGCAACAATGATGTTGCTAAGTGCATGTGGCGAAAGTGGCGGATCCGACGCTGCTTCAGAAGCCTCCAGCGAAGCGGCCACCGTACAACTACCCAATGGCATGACGATCCAGCAGCAGATTGAGGCACGACAGGGTCAGCTTGAAAAAGTGGGCGACGCGTTCAAGGCGATCAGCGATCAACTGAAAGCCAGCAGTCCCGATATTGCTGTCATCCAGGAAGCCGCAGCTGCGGTTCCGGAAGCCACCGAAGGCATGGCGGACTGGTGGCCGGAAAGCAGTGGTCCTGAGTCCGGTGTTGAAACGGACGCGCTCCCCGCCATCTGGGAAAATATGACAGACTTCCAGGAGAAGGTCGGCAATATGCAGGAGGCCGCCGCGACACTTAACACGACTGCACAGGGCGGCGATATGGCGGCCATTGGTGAGGCGTTCAAGGCAACAGGCGGCACCTGCAAGGCCTGTCATGATGACTATCGTCTGGACGACTAGCTTGCGATGACCTCCGGTACGCCGCAGACGCTGGTCTGGGACTGGACGATCCGCCTGTTTCACTGGCTGATCGTCCTGCTCATCCCGTTTCTTTGGTGGACCGCTGAAGAAGGCATGATGGACTGGCACCGGCGGCTGGGTCTGACCATGTTTACCCTCGTGCTGTTTCGTCTGATTTGGGGCTTTGCGGGCACATGGACAGCTCGTTTTGTCCCTATGATCAAAAGACTGGGATCGCTCCCTACCTATGTTCGCGGCCTGATCGCACGCCAGAACAGTCCATCTTTCGGCCATAGCCCGGTTGGCACATTAGCGGTTTTTGCGCTGTTGACGGCTTTGTCCATTCAGGTTGGAACCGGCCTGTTTTCTGTCGATGTCGATGGCCTGGAATCCGGGCCTTTGGCGATTCTGGTGAGCTTCAAGACCGGCCGCGAGATTGCCGACTTTCACGAACTGAACTTCGATATATTGGTAGCGCTGATTGCACTGCATATCATCGCTGTCGCCACCTACCGGTTGGTACTGAAAAATGATCTGGTTCGCCCGATGGTGACAGGCCGCCGCGGCGATGTCGAGCCGGTTTCGGTCGTGAAGATACGCCCTGTTGCCCTCATCGTCAGCGTGGCTATCGCCGCGGCCGGTCTATACGTGGTTATGAACGCCGGTTAGCCGCTCAATAGCCCAGCGCCTGCCCATCCTTCCGCATTTCGGTGGCGCCATGATAGACGCCTGTTTCCGGATCGCGGACTATCGCCTGATAGCCGCCGAACATCACGCCGTTATCAACCCGCTTGACCTTGTGACCCATCGCCTTGAGCCGCTCAACCGTGGCATCTGAAATGCCCGGTTCCACATTCAGCGTGCCGAGCAGATCCGCGCCAGTACCGGCCAGATCGTTGGTCGGTTGCCGTCCGCCATCATGGTTGAGCCGCGCAGCATCGCCGGCTTCCTGCAGATTCATGCCATAGTCGACCATGTTGATCATTACCTGCACATGACCCTGTGGTTGCATGCCGCCGCCCATCAAGCCGAAAGACATATAGGGTTTGCCGTCTTTTTTCATGAACGCGGGGATGATTGTCTGGAACGGGCGTTTGCCCGGCGCATAGACATTGGGATGGGCGGGATCGAGCGAGTAAAGCTCCCCGCGATCCTGAAACATGAAACCCAGACCATCTGCAACCAGACCACTGCCCATGCCGCGATAATTGGACTGGATCAGTGACACCATCATGCCGTCCTTGTCGGCAACGGTCAGATAGGTCGTATCCCCTTCGCCTTCCAGTTTGGGCTCGCCCGGACCAAATTCCGGCGACGCCTTGGCTGGATCGATCAGCGCGAACCGCTCCTTGCCGTAAGCATCACTGAGCAGCCAATCTAGAGGGGCCGGCGACATGTCCGGATCCGCATAGAAACGCGCAACATCTTCAAAGGCCAGTCGTTTGGCTTCGGTGATATAATGCAGCACCTCGGCGCTGCCGCGTGGATATTGCGCGAGGTCGATATTCTTAAGGATATTGGCCATTTGCAGCGCCGCAAAGCCCTGGCTGTTGGGTGGAAGTTCACACAATTCATAGCCCTTGCGATAGGTCACACAGCCCGGTTCAACCCATTTGCTGCTATGGGCCGCAAAATCCTCATAGCGCAAATTGCCACCGATGCGTTTGAAATAGCTATCCATTGTCCGGGCGATTTCACCTTTGTAAAACACATCGCGGCCACCTTCGGCAATCTTCGTCAATGTGCTGGCCAGGTCCGGATTTTTGAAAATCTTTCCTTCCTTGGGCGGACCATCCGCAAAATAGGTCGCGCGTGCATTGTCAAACTCTCCGATCATATCGAGACGTTCTTCAAAGCGTTTCAGATTGCGGCTGAAATAATAGCCGATGACCGGTGAAACGGGGTGGCCGTCATTGGCATAGTCAATCGTCGGCGCGAGTATATCGGCCATACTCAGCTTGCCAAACCGTTGATGCATTTCAAACCAGCCATCGATTGTGCCGGGTACCGTCACCGGTAAGGGGCCAAAAGGCGGGATGCTCTTTCGTCCATCAAGCTGCGCGATAAATTCATCATAGGATGTGCCCATCGGGCTTTTGCCCGAAGCATTGAGACCATAGAGCTTTTGCGTTTTGGGATCCCAGATGATGGCAAAAAGATCGCCGCCAATACCGTTGCCAGTAGGTTCCATCAGGCCAAGCGCCGCATTGGCGGCAATGGCGGCATCGACGGCCGTACCGCCTTTCTTGAGGATATCAATCGCTACCTGGCTAGCCAAGGGATGGGCCGTCGCGGCCATGCCATTGGCCGCATAAACGGGACTGCGGGCCCACGCTTCGCCAACCGGCCGTCCACCGCCGCCAATTTCCAATACCGGTTTTGCGGCAGTTTCTTTTCCTTCTTGCGCAGAGGCAGGAGTGATGCTGAGCATCGAAACGAGCAAGGCTGGGAAGATGATTTTATTCATAAGAAAGTCCCTTGGGCTGGTGCGTTGCGTCCCTTGCAGGGCGACAGATGAGACAGCACTCTACCCACTCTGCGTGATGCATCAACAGGTTTCGGTCGTTCCGTGGCAAGTTATGATCAAGGCGGCGCAACAATCACAAAGCTTGACTTCGGCACGATAGTCCCTATGTTGCATTGCAGCAAAGGCAGATATCTGTCTGGCGAGAGTTCTGCGTGAGAGATAGAGAGCTATCTCGAACCTATCGCCTTCATTGCTTCTCATTTTCCGGCAGCCTGATCACGCGGGTCGTCTTAACCGACGGCGAACGCGCGCACGAGTTTTGCTCGTGCTGCGCCCACTGGCTGCTTATTTTAAGGTATTATTTTTGACATTATTTTCTGATTTCGCTCTGGCGAAACCTATTCAAACGCGTGTAGCCGAAGGCGGCTACACCAAACCGTCCCCCATTCAGCAGCAGGCCATTCCGCCAGCGCTTGAAGGCAAGGATATCCTTGGTATCGCACAGACCGGCACCGGCAAGACCGCTGCTTTCTCGCTGCCTTCTATCCATCACCTGTTGGACAACAAGCGCAAGCCTGGCCGTAACGAATGCCGGATGCTGGTACTCGCGCCAACGCGGGAACTGGCGCGGCAGATTGCCGACAGCATGACCGGCTATTCCAAGGGTCTTGGCATGTATGTGACATCTGCTTTTGGTGGTGTGCCGATCAATCGGCAGAAACGCATTTTGCAGCGCGGTGTGGACGTACTCGTCGCAACTCCGGGCCGCTTGCTTGACCTAGTTGATCAGCGCAGTCTTGACCTCAGCAAGGTCGAAATATTGGTGCTCGATGAGGCGGACCAAATGCTCGATCTTGGCTTTATCGTACCGCTGAAAAAGATTGTGCCGATGTTGCCAAAAAAGCGGCAGAGCCTGTTCTTCTCGGCCACGATGCCCAAAACAATTTCCGAGCTGGCCGACCGGTTCCTAACCGATCCGGTTCAGGTATCGGTGGCACCGCAATCGACGACTGCCGAGCGGGTTGATCAGCGAGTTACCTATATCAACCAGGACGACAAGCAGCGTCTGTTGAAGGATTTTGTGAACCAGGAAAACCCGGATCACATGCTGGTCTTCACCCAGACCAAACATGGGGCGGACAAGGTTGTGAAAAATCTGAACGCGGTCGGCATCCATAGCGCTGCGATCCACGGCAACAAAAGCCAGCCGCAGCGCGAACGTGCTCTGGGTGATTTCCGCAAGGGCAAGATCAATATTCTGGTCGCTACCGACATTGCCGCGCGCGGTATTGATGTCGATGGCGTCAGCCATGTGATCAACTTTGATATGCCCAATGTGCCGGAGCAATATGTTCACCGTATCGGCCGGACTGCACGGGCAGGCGCTTCAGGTATTTCTTACTCGATGGTTGCTCCAGACGAACGCCAGTTTCTGCGTGACGTAGTGAAGCTAACTGGCGTGAAACCGGAAGTTGTTGCGCTGCCCGAAGGCTATGACGAACCGCCTCGCGAAGAAGTGGCGCCCCGTATCTATGGTCAAAAGCCAAAGAAATACGGTGCGAAACCAACCCGTGGTGGTCCGCCGAAGAATAAGCATAGTTCGCGCAAGGGTCGTCCCGGTGGAAAACCGGGTGGCAATAAAGGCGGTCCCAAGCATTGGAATAATGGCGCGAAATCGTTCAAACGCCGGCAGGCTCGCAAAGCCGACGCTTAGTCGCTACGCAGAGCCTTAGTGTCTGACAAATGAGCAATCTCCTCATCGGTCAGGTCCAGCCAGTTTTTGAGCGCGGCGACATTATGTTCGCCGCGTTTGGCTGTTTTGGCGCTGCTGTCGATGCCGCTTTTCGATTTTGAAAAACGATAGGGCGATTGGACAGTCTTGCGGGCATTGCCGGCATCGTCTGTGACATCAACAATGGTTCCGAGATGCTCGATGCTGGGTTGATCATAGACATCCGGGCCAAAGGGATGCACTTCGCCCCAGGCGAGGTTCAGCCGGTCGAGCGTCGCGGTCAGCGCATCGAAACTGTCATGGGAGCGGATATGCTGTTCCATCGCTTCGTGTCGTAACTTCACCTTGGTTGGAATATCCGCGCCCTCCGGTGTCGGATCTGCCAGGCCGTCTTTGGTTGAGAACATCAGCCAGAGCCATTTCATATCGCCGACTATCAGGATCTGGCGATCTTCAGGTGCTTCCCAGACCAGAGTTTCCGGCGGTTTCGGCCAGATATCATCCAGTGCGAAATGCGCATAATCATCGGCTGAGTGCAGGACATTGAGCATCGCGAGATCGATATGTTGTCCTTCGCCTGTTTGATCGAGCGTACGCAACGCCGACAGGATCGCGATAATCCCGTGTAGCGAGCTGTAACTGTCCGCCATGGCGAACTGGATATCGGTGGGATGGCCGCCACTCATTTCGGCTTGTCGCGCAATCAAACCGGTCTCAGCATGAAGGACTGGCGCATAGGCGGCTTTTTCCCTCTCCGGCCCGTTCTGACCATAGCCGGAGATGGACAGCATGATGAGCCGCGGGTTGACCTTCGACAGATCGTCCCAGCCAACACCAAATTTGTCCATGATGCCCGGGCGGAAATTCTCCACGACAATATCGGCCTGCGCCGCGAGCTTCCTTACCAGTTCTGGCGCGCCTTCCGCTTTGAGATCGAGACAGATATTCTGTTTACCGATATTGAGCTGCAGATAATTGCCGCTGACTCCGCTTTCGCGTTTGGCCAGTTTCCGGGTGACGTCACCTTCCGGTGGTTCGACCTTCAATACTTCTGCGCCGAGATCGGACAGCATCCGTGTCGCATAAGGACCCGCGACCACGCGCGAGAAATCCAGGACCTTGAGCCCTGCTAAAGGGAAATCTGCCATATCCGCCTGACTTCAGAGTTTCATCTGCTGTTTCATGGTCTTTTCGGTAGCGGAACCATAAGGCGGCAGGAAACCGGCAATTTTGGCAATATTGACTTTCGGCTGACGGTAAACGGCCTTGGCGTGGCTGAATTCCTTGAAGCCGTCTGGCCCGGTATAGGCGCCCATGCCTGAAGGACCTACGCCGCCAAAGGGCAGGTCGTGCTGCGCGATGTGGAAGATCACGTCGTTGACCGTGACGCCGCCTGATATCGTTTTGTCGAGCACCTTGCGTTTGTCCGATTCCGTTTCACCGAAATAATAGAGGCCGAGTGGACGGTCATGATCGTTCACATAATCGACAACTTCGTCGAGGTTGCGGTAGGTTTTGACCGGCAAAACCGGACCAAAAATCTCTTCCTGCATCACCCGCATGTCCTCATTGACATTTTGCAACACGGTGAGCGGCATCTTATTGCTGTTGGTGTTTGCGAAATCCTCATCGCCGGGATTGACCACGGTCTGTTTCGCACCCTTGGCAACCGCATCGTCGATCAAGCCCTGAAGGCGTTCCTTGTGCCGCCCGTTGATCACGGACGTATAATCGTCATTGGCAATCATTGTCGGATATTGCTCTGCGACATTGCTGGCAATGCCTTCAACGACGGCTTCTTCCTTGTCCTGCGGCACCATCAGATAATCGGGCGCCAGACAGATTTGCCCGGCATTCATCATCTTGCCCATGGCAATCCGCTGGGTCGTTTTCTGGACATCCGCATCCGGGCCGACAATGGTTGGCGACTTGCCACCGAGTTCCAGTGTAACCGGCGTCAGATTCTGTGCTGCTGCTGCCATCACATGCTTGGCAATTCCGCCACCGCCGGTGAAGATCAGGTGATCCCAAGGAATTTCCGAAAATGCCTTGCCGGTTTCCGGACCACCGGTGATGACGACCATCTCTTCAGGTGCGAAATATTCGGAGACGAGCTTCTTCACCAGCTCGCCGGTTTCCGGACAGAATTCGGAAAATTTGATGATCACCCGGTTACCGGCGCCGAAAGCCCCGATGGCCGGATCAAAAGCGAGGTTAATCGGGAAATTCCATGGAGAGATCACCCCGACCACGCCCTTTGGCTGATATTCCACTGCGCCGCTGGCACCAAGCAAACCAAGCGGGAAATCCATCTTGCGCTTCTCGGGCCGCATCCATTTGCGCAGGTTTTTCTTGTGATCCTTGGCATGGCCGACCACGGACATCAGGTCGGTCATAACAGTTTGAACCGAGCTGCGATGGCCAAAGTCATTGGATACTGCTTCACACAGCGCATCTTTATGATCAATGATCATCTGGGCAGTGCGGTTGATCCGGTCCATGCGGGTTTCATAGCTGACCGGCAGTTCGGCATGAAAAGCATCGCGCTGCGCCTGAAATGCCGCCATGATTTCGTCTTTGCTGACTTCGCCAGCTGCTGCTTCCAATGCTTCCACGTCTCTTCTCCTGCAAAGCGCCAGTTTGCGCGCATCATTTTTGGTTTCAATTAACCACTTAAACCATATTTTTGCGGTTTGTCGAGATCGAACGGCTTAATGGGTGCCGGATTGGTCGGCGGCTGCAATTGCTTCCGCCATCGCTATGGTCTGTTCTGCCTGCTCCAAATGCAGCCGCTCGGTCATCTTGCCATTGACGGTTATCACGCCTTTGTCCGCATTTTCTGGATCTTTGAACGCGGCGACGATCGCCTGTGCTTCTACAACCTTGGCGTCATCGGGCGCGAATTCGCGATTTGCAATGTCGACCTGGGAGGGGTGGATCAGCGTCTTTCCGTCAAATCCATATGCTTTCGCCTGGCGGCATTCCTGTTCGAACCCGGCCGGATCCTTGAAATCATTATACACACTGTCGAGAATATTCAGTCCATAAGCCCGCCCCGCCATGATGGTTTGAGCCATGGCGGGCGTGAATAAGGCCCGATCTTGCTCGGCCCGCATTTCCTTCGCGAGATCGTTAAAGCCCATGACGAAAGTCGTCAGCCGGGTCGAAGCGACCGCTTCAGCAATGCTGGCTATGTTCAGAACAGCTATCGGCATTTCAATCATGGCCCACAGGCTCAATTTTTCGGTAGCTTTTTCCCCGTCCATGATCCCGGATATCTCTGCAATATCGCTGGCGCTGCGTATTTTTGGTACCAGTATCGCGTCGGCTTTGCTGGCGCAGATGCTTTCCATGTCCTGCGCAAACCACGGCGTATCCATAGCGTTCACGCGCACGACCATTTCCCGCTTGCCGTAACCACCTTCGGCAAGAGCGTCGCATGCGGCCTTGCGGGCGTCATCCTTGGCATCAGGCGCTACCGCATCCTCCAGATCAAGGATGATCGTATCGGCTGGCAGTGTCTTTGCTTTTTCAAGAGCCCGCGCATTGGACGCCGGCATATAAAGACAGGAACGGCGTGGCTTCATAACTTCTTCTTTCGAACTTCTGATCGCTTCATGTTTCGGCTTAAAACGAGTTGGTGGTTAATGTTAAACTCTACCTAGTTAACCATAAAGTGACAAATGAGTGTTAAGCGAAATCGTTTGATCAAATATGTGAGGATGATCGCTTGATAAATGGGGCTATCTTAAAGTCGCGACCGACCACAAAGTCGCGGACATATTTTCTGTATATTTTGATGGCTTTGACTCCAGTTTTATCGATTCTGATCCCTTGGGATTTCGGACCTCATGAGGGGTTTTATCGTAAGGTTATTGCAGGAAACTCACTGGCGATTCCAATTGTAGAATTACTACTTTGCTGCATATTCTTTCGCGGTGATAGCGCTCCAAAGCGGTTCTTCAATGGAACCAATAAGCTTGATTTACTGGTATTGGCGATATTCCTGCTATCAATAACATATGTTTATATATTTGTTTCTGTGAACCCTGCTGCGGCGGCCTTGGGTCTCATCAGTCTTATCGTTCATGCGCTATTTGCGATCGGACTGTATGATGTCATGCGACGTGAACAGCCCCGGTTGTTTGAGTGTTTTTGGACGATACTGGGGATATCTGTCCTGGCCTATACTTTATTATGGGCTATCGATTTTAGCATCTATCCACCCTCGGAGTCTGATTGGATAAACAGAGTTCCGGGTGTTACCAATGTCCGGTGGGCCGGATTTTTCTGGTTGTCGATATTTGCCGCTGGTTTAGCCCTAATCAACAAAGAGGGAATCCATGGAAAATTGCTGGCGTATGTTTTTGGCAGTTTTGGATTGGCTATGACTCTGTGGACCGGATCGCGAGGCAGTTTGCTCGCTATTCTTGCGGCATTGTCGATAGCCGTTTTGTTTTTTCCGAAGAACCGCAAAACACTTGCCAAGTATTTTCTGATTTCTCTTACGTTTTCAGTTGCGACCAATTTAGTCAGCCCAGCGCCGATGTCACAATATGGGATGGAAAGAATTCTGTCATCCAGTCAACAGACTGATGATATGTATAAAGTCAGTAGCGGCAGAAGTGAACTTTGGGCTTCATCTCTCAGAATTTTTCTCGACAATCCTGTTGCCGGCCATGGCATTGATCAGTTTCAAAGAATGGGTCCTCGAAAAACACTCGGTTTTAAGGGACCACATAGTTTCCCGGTACAACTGTTATTTTCGGTCGGCATCATTGGCCTGTTCTCGCTATTGTATGCAATATTTCGAATGATAACGATCTTCAAAATCGAGATCAGGGATCCGCATCAGATGGCTGCTTTGGCATTTTTTGGCGGCGGTTCCATCTACATGCTATATGATAATTTTCTATATTACCCCTATCCAATAGCCATATATACGATATCGATCCTGATGCTGTTGGTGCCAAGGAAAACCAGTTTGCCCAATTGAGTATTTTCATGGTTTGAAGCCGCGGTCATAAAAGGCCAGCACAGCCGGGCTGTTGGAAAAACTCACAGTTCTCTCAAGTTTAGCAAGGCTAGGCAAACATTAGGCCATCGGCGAATTGATATGGTTCAATTGCGGTATTTGTTCATTGACGGTTAGGGATCACTTCGCCAAGGGTCACCCATGTTGTGGTTGGATATAAAAATAATGCTCGAGAACGTCACGGGCCTAGACCGTGACGCGCTTCACATCTACGGAGCGTTGGCCATACAATTTTCACTTGCTTTGTTTTTTCGCCGGTCACTTGGAAGTCTGTGGCCATGGACAGTTGTTCTTGCTGCGGCATTAGCCAATGAATATTTAGACTATCAACGCCTCGGCTTGAGCAAAGCGCCAGAAGCGCTATTGAGACAGGAAGCATATCATGATCTTTGGAACACGATGCTGATTCCGACGGTACTAATGCTCATTGCCCGGTTCTGGCCCACATGGATGATTGGCAAATCTACGGAAATTGACGGCGTCCATACCAATGGGCTTCAATCAGAGACTGCTGTTTAGTCGTTTTTCTGTCGCTCGCTGACGATCTTCCTGACATCTTGCGACTGGCCCCTGGGCATGATCATCACCTTGTCTCCACTGGCTACTATGATCAGATCATTTACACCAAGTGTTACGACCTCAATTCCATCGGTGTGAATCAGGTTGTCCTTTGCATCAATCGCCAAAACGTCGCCAGTGGTTACGTTAGATTGGTCATCTGAAGCACTGATCTCAAACAGCGAATCCCAGCTGCCGACATCGGACCAACCTGGATTTACCGGGGTAACGGCAACTTTCTCAGCTTTTTCCATAACGGCATAGTCAATGGAATCAGAAGGAGCGCGCGAAAAGCTGCCTTCATCCGGGCTTGTCTGACTTCCGTCTTTATGCGCCTGTCTCATAGCATTTTGTGCTGCTTCCAGCATTTCTGGCGCATGATCTCTCAGAGCTTGCAAATAGGTATCGGCCCTGAACAGGAAGATTCCCGCATTCCAGAAATAATCGCCGCTGGCGAGCATTTTTTCGGCATTTTCGCGGTTCGGCTTCTCAACAAATTTTTGTGCGGCAAAGCTATTGGTACTGCCGAAAATCGGTTCGCCTTGCCGGATATAGCCATAGCCGGTTTCAGGGCCGTCGGGTTCGATGCCGAAAGTCACCAGCCACCGTGCTTTTGCCAGGGGCAGTGACTGTCTGACAGCATCATGAAAGGCCGCTACGTTCTTGATGACGTGGTCACTGGGCATCACAAGCATCGGACTTTGCGGATTATTGCAGGCAAGAGCGGCTAAAGCGATTGCTGGCGCGGTATTTCTCGCACAGGGTTCGAGTATATGAACGGCCGATGCCGCGCCAATTTCATCCATTTGTTCTTCAACGAGCGCAGCGTGTTTGGCACTGCCAACGATGATTGGTGATCCGAATACATGAGGTTCCTGACATCTTTCCAATGTCATCTGGAACATGCTGAGTGGGCCGGTCAGGTTCAAAAACTGCTTGGGTCGTTTATCTGTCGACAGCGGCCATAGACGAGTGCCCGAGCCGCCTGATAGAATTACCGGGGTTATGAGATTATCGTTACTCATGTTGTCATGTTCATTTCATGGTACACGCAATCAGGCATCTGATATTTTTGGATAGATCGATTTCGGTAACTTTGGTGCAAAGTCCGCATCCCCCGGTGCTAATAGTTTTACCTCTGGCAGTTACCTTACCTTCTAGCGGTATGACTTGCCATTCCCCTGCAACAGTAGCTGTTAATATATCGTGATCGTCGCCAACAACCTGAAACAGTCTGAAATGTGGCCCATCGACCAGTTTGGCAGACTGATCCGGCACAGTTTCACGATAGTTTTCCATATCATAGGGGGCCGGTGTCGCTACCGATATAGCGTCGTCTAGATGCAGTTCGCGCGGGCGTCCATAGTCGTAAAGCCGGTAGGTAATATCGGAATTTTGTTGCACTTCAATCAGCTGTATTCCGGGTCCAATCGCGTGGATGGTACCAGCAGGCACGTAGAACAGATCGCCCGGTTTAACGGGTTTCCAGTCAATCAGCTGTTCAATCTGGCCGCATGCAACCGCTGCGTGCAATTTGGTCGGGCTGACTTCTTTGGTCAGTCCGATGCCCAGGACAGCATCCGGTTCGGCAGCCAATATGTACCAGCATTCTTCTTTACCGACGGGAGCTCCCTGCCGACGCGCCTGACGATCATTCGGGTGCACCTGAACGGATAGTTTTTCACTGGTGAACAAATATTTGACCAAGAGGGCAGGCGTTATAGCCTTGGGTGGTGCAAACCAGATTTCGCCGACTTTTTCCTTTTGTTTTCCACCAAATACCTCGGGCAACATCGATTGCCCCCATGGCTTTCTGACCTTTTTCTGTCTTAGTTTCATAGGTTGCCCATGGGACCTCGACTACGGCCAACACCTGTATATTCCAGTCCGCTTTTGCCGACATCAGCAGGATGATATATATTTCGTAAATCAACCAGCACTTTGCCGGTCATCAAAGAAGACAATCTGTTGAGATCAAGGGCCCGAAACGCATCCCATTCGGTTACGATCACAACCGCATCGGCATCAGTTGCCGCTTCATAGCTGCTTTCCGTCATTGTGACATCCGGCATGATTTCTGCCGCTATTTCCATGCCTTCAGGATCATAGGCGCTGACCTGAGCACCAGCATCAATCAGAGTCTGGGCAATGGCGATAGACGGCGCATCACGCATGTCATCCGTATTGGGTTTGAACGTCAGGCCCAGCAGTGCCACTTTCTTGTCGCGGGCTTCTCCGCCCAGCGCCTGGATAACTTTTCGACCCATTGCGCGTTTGCGCTGGTCATTTACCTGTACGACGGCTTCGACAATCCGCACCGGACTTTCATTGTCCTGAGCGGTTTTCAGCAATGCCAGGGTATCTTTTGGAAAACAGCTACCGCCATAGCCGGGTCCGGCATGGAGAAATTTAGCGCCGATCCGGTTGTCCAATCCGATACCGCGAGAGACTTCTTGCACGTCTGCGCCAACTTTTTCGCACAAATCGGCAATTTCATTGATGAACGTGATTTTGGTGGCCAGAAAGGCGTTGGCAGCATATTTGATCAATTCTGCGGTCCGGCGGCCTGTGAAAAGGATGGGCGATTCATTGAGAAACAGTGGTCGGTAAATCTCACTCATGACATCTTTGGCCCATTCGGTTTCAGCACCAATCACAATGCGATCAGGTCGTTTGAAATCATTAATGGCCGCACCTTCCCGAAGAAATTCGGGATTGGATACCACGGCAAACTGATCGGCATTGAGCTTTTTCGATAATATCAGTTCAACCTCGTCCCCTGTTCCGACGGGCACAGTGGACTTTGTGACGACGACGGTCGGTTTGGTAATGGAATCAGCAATTTCTTCGCTCGCGGCATGAACATAGCTTAGGTCGGCATGACCGTCACCGCGCCGGGATGGTGTGCCAACGGCAATAAATACGGCATCGCAATCCTTGACCGACTCTTTGAGGTCACCCGAAAAGGACAGTCGCCCGCTGGTGACGTTGCGCTCGACCAGGCTGGCAAGTCCGGGCTCAAAAATGGGCATGATATTTTGTTCAAGCTTTTCAATTTTACGCGGATCCTTGTCCACGCAGACGACTTCATGCCCAAAATCAGCAAAACATGCGCCAGAAACCAAACCGACATAGCCGGAGCCGATCATTGCAATTTTCATATTTATCCTTTGGCGTGATTGATATTGAGTCGGTTATGACACAGTATTCCTGTTTCTGTGGCCCGTTCAAGAATGTCGGTCAAGCATGGCCGCTTATTCCGACCGCTTTAAGGTGCATTCTGTCTTTATATTAATGGGTTCAAGTAAAAATTGTGAGCCAGCTTACATTAATGCCTCAGCCGGTTGATATGCCAATTCGAACTGCGCAATTGAAATATTTGGAAAATGCGGTGAAGTCGTTTATTGGGAAATAGTCGCTTTTGACGCAGCGGTTCAACTAGTTCAGGATTTAGTAAAATCGAAACCATGACCGCCCTTGCCATCTCCATCTTGGAGCGAATAGCAGATATTTCTCGCCGACAGAAACAGGCCATCGTTCTGGTATTGGACATGATTCTTTGCGTCCAGTCGATATGGATAGCCTATTCGCTACGCGTGGGAGTCTGGATTTACTGGGATCTGGCAATTCAGAAAGTAGTGCTTGGCGCCCTGTTGATCATGATTCCGGTATTTTACCTGATCGGTGTCTACAATGCGATTTTTCGCTATGCGGGCTCTGGTATGATGAAGACATTGGTGCGGGCTTTTGCAGTCTATGGTGTGCCAATGGTGATAATTTTTTCGGTTATCGGGATTGCCGGTGTTCCGCGGACCATTGGTGTTATTCAACCCATTATCTTCTTCATAATGGTCGGTTTTTCACGTGTTACCGCACGTTATCTAATGGTCGATATATTGGGGCGCAACCGCTTTGGAGGGCAGGTAAAAACGGTGATCATCTATGGGGCGGGCAATGCGGGCCAGCAACTAGCATCATCCATGCGCTCTGAACCCGCAATGCGATTGCGCGGCTATGTTGATGATGATCAGCGTCTGGATGGCCAAAAGCTCGACGGTGACAAGGTTTTCTGGAGTGGTAACCTGCCGGAAATAATCAACAGATATGCGGTTACTGATATCCTGCTGGCTCTTCCAAACATCTCCCGAAAAAAAAGGCGGGCGATTGTTGATCAGATTCAGAAGTTCAAGGTTCACGTTCAAACCCTTCCAAACATGAAAGATATCATAGACGGTCAAGTGTCATTCAACGATATTCGTGAGTTGGACATAGAAGACCTGCTTGGCCGAGAAACGGTTCCGCCGAATGAACTGCTGTTCGGCCGGACAATAGTTGGCAAGACGGTAATGGTGACCGGAGCCGGAGGCTCTATTGGTAGCGAGCTTTGTCGGCAAATTGCAAAATCGGGGGCACGTCAGCTCATATTGTTCGAGCTGTCGGAGTTTTCGCTCTACGCTATTGAAAAAGAGCTTAAAAACTATCTCGAGCAACATGGCTCTGAAAATATGGAAATCATTCCTGTGCTGGGGTCAGCGACCGATAAGAATCGTGTGAAGGAAATCCTCGCACTCTGGCGACCCGATACAATTTTTCACGCTGCAGCCTACAAGCATGTACCGTTGGTGGAAGCCAACCCAGTCGAAGGTGCAAGAAACAACATATTGGGGACCTATGAGGTTGCTCATGCGGCTCATCTGGCGAAAGTCAGCGACTTTATCTTGATCAGCACGGACAAGGCCGTTCGTCCAACCAATGTCATGGGTGCGACGAAACGCGGTGCTGAACAGATTGTGCAAGCGCTTGCGGATATCAGCGAAACCAGGTTTTCCATGGTCCGCTTCGGCAATGTCCTGGGTTCTAGTGGTTCGGTCGTTCCTCTGTTCCGGCAACAGATTGAAACCGGCGGGCCGATCACTCTTACCCACCGCGATGTGACCCGGTATTTTATGACAATTCCAGAGGCGGCTCAGCTGGTTATTCAGGCCGGTGGGATGGCCAAGGGTGGTGAGGTCTTCGTGCTGGACATGGGCAAATCAGTCCGGATCATGGATTTGGCGAAGACCATGGTCCAACTGTCCGGTTTGACCATTCGTGATGATGCAGATCCTGACGGTGATATCGAAATAGAGGAAGTAGGCTTGCGGCCTGGCGAGAAGCTTTATGAAGAGCTGATTATCGGCAATGATCCAAAGCCGACGGTCCATAACCGAATCATGATGGCCCATGAAAGTCATCTGGGGGCGGCCGATCTGGATGAGTTGCTGAGCAATCTCAGGCAATGTCGTTCGTCTGATGAGATAATAGCACTTTTGAAAATACTGGTTCCGGAATTCGAACATGAACGGGACAATATGAAAGTCGAAAAAGCGTCCTGAAGTTTGTTCAGATCGTCAGGTGTCGTTGCAAGTCTTAGAGCTTCGCAACCAAATCCAGTATTCTATCCGCATCTTGTATATGGCAGATCAACAGGTCGGGCAGATATGTGTCTTTCTGATTATATTGCAGCGTGCTGCCGTCAATGCGTGAGCAGTGTAGGCCATGCGCCTGTGCCACCGCCGCTGGCGCGCAATTGTCCCATTCATATTGACCGCCTGAATGGAGGTAAATGTCGGCCTCGCCGCGGACGATGGCCATAGCTTTGGCGCCTGCTGATCCCATGGGGACAAGCTCTGCATCCAGTATTTCCGCCACTGCGACAGCCTCTTTGGCTGGTCGGGAACGACTGACAACCATGCGGAGTTTGTGCGGGCGAACAGGCGCTGCAATCGGAGAATCGCTGCGTAAGGTAAGGCCGAGCGCCGGAAGGGAAACCGCTCCGGCTGATGGCTGTCCCTTGATCGCCAACGCGACATGCACTGCCCAATCACTCCGCCCCTCACCATATTCGCGGGTGCCATCCACCGGATCGATTATCCAGACACGATCTTTGCCCAATCGCTCCTGCGTATCCCTGCTTTCTTCGGACAGCAAGCCATCTTCAGGGCGCAATTCGTGTAGCGCTGCCACAAGCATCTCATTTGCCGCCGTGTCTCCAGCATCGCCCAGTTCCCTTCCGGTCAAATCGGAGTTGTTGCGCAGGTTCAAAAGCAATTGGCCGGCATCTTCCGCCAGCTTTGCAGCCAATTCAGCATCCGTCATATCGTATAGGACCAACTACCGACAATTTTGTCCACGATAATCTCGGCGGCTTCTTCCGGACTCATCTTGGTCGTATCGATCCGCATTTCGGCATTTTCAGGGATTTCATAGTCGCTATCGATACCGGTGAAATTTTTCAGTTCGCCAGCACGTGCTTTTTTGTACAAGCCCTTCACATCACGTTCTTCTGCAACAGAAAGCGGTGTATCGACAAAAATCTCGATAAATTCATCCTCGGGCAGCATCGAACGGACGAGTTGTCGTTCTGCCCGAAATGGAGAGATAAAGGCGGTCAGGACAATGAGCCCAGCATCAGCCATTAACTTCGCCACTTCGCCAATGCGCCGGATATTTTCCACCCGGTCGGCATCGGTAAAGCCAAGGTCCTTGTTAAGCCCGTGACGCACATTGTCACCGTCCAGGAGAAAACTGTGCTTGCCAAGCGCGTGCAGCCGTTTTTCGACCATGTTCGCAATGGTCGATTTGCCGGAACCCGAAAGGCCGGTAAACCAGACCACTCGCGGTTCCTGGCGCTTTTGCAGGGCATGGGCCGCGCGGTCGATATCAACATCCTGCCAATGGACATTTTGTGACCGCCGCAAGCAGAAATGCAGCATACCGGCAGCGACCGTCGCGTTGCTGATCTTGTCGATCAGAATGAAGCCGCCAAGGTCGCGGTTATCCTCATAGGGTTCAAAGATAATCGGCCGGTCTGTCGCAATTTCGGCCACGCCGATGCCGTTTAACTCTAACGTCTTGGCCGCCAGCTGCTCCATATTGTTGACGTTGACCTGATATTTGGGTGACTGGACTGTGACGCTGACAAATTGCGTTCCGATCTTCATCCAGTAGCTGCGGCCGGGCAACAGCTCTGCTTCGTCCATCCAGACGATGGTTGATTCAAACTGATCGGCAACCTGCGGCGGTGCATCGGCCGCAGCGATCACGTCACCGCGAGAACAATCAATCTCTTCCGCCAGTGTAAGTGTGACCGACTGGCCAGCCACGGCTTCGTCAAGATCACCGTCCATCGTGACAATGCGCTTGACCGTGGATGTTTTTCCGGAAGGCAGCACGCGGACCTCATCTCCGGGCCTTACCGTGCCGCTGGCAATCTGTCCGCTGAAACCCCTGAAATCGAGATTGGGCCGGTTGACCCACTGGACCGTCATGCGCAGCGGCTTTGCCTGATTGGCAGTCGCCATAACCTCTACATTTTCCAGATGCTCGACGAGCGCCGGCCCGTCATACCAGGGCGTATGAGTGGATTTGCTTGTGATATTGTCGCCGGCCAACCCGGAGATGGGAATGGGCGTGAAGGCTTCTATGCCGATTTCCCGCGCAAAAGCCGCATAATCGGCAATAATCTCATCATAGACGGCCTGATCATAGTCAACCAGATCCATCTTGTTCACGGCAACGACGAGATGTTTGATGCCAATCAGGTGCGCCAGATAGCTGTGGCGGCGCGTCTGGGTCAGGATTCCCTGACGCGCGTCAATGAGAATGATGGCCAGATCTGCTGTTGATGCACCCGTGACCATATTGCGGGTATATTGCTCATGTCCCGGCGTGTCCGCGACGATGAACTTTCGCTTTTCTGTTGCAAAGAAACGGTAAGCCACATCAATCGTGATGCCCTGTTCGCGCTCTGCCGCCAATCCGTCGACCAGCAAGGCAAAATCAATTTCCTGGCCCTGCGTCCCGACTTTCTTGCTGTCGGCTTCCAGGGTTGCCAGCTGATCCTCAAAGATCATTTTGGAATCATAGAGCAAACGCCCGATCAGCGTTGATTTGCCATCGTCTACCGAACCACACGTGATGAAGCGCAGCATTGTTTTATGCTGATGCGCTTCCAGATAGGCATCAATATCCTCGGCAATCAGGGCGTCGGTTTTGTAGATGGTTTCAGAATCGATATTTTCGGAATGGGTCATCAGAAATAGCCCTCCTGTTTCTTCTTCTCCATCGATGCCGCTTGATCGTGGTCAATCGCCCGCCCCTGTCGTTCCGAAGTGGTGGTGAGCAGCATTTCCTGAATGATCTGGGGAAGCGTGGTAGCCTCGCTCTCGACAGCGCCGGTCAGAGGATAGCAGCCCAAGGTGCGGAACCTGATGGAGCGTTCCACCGCTTCTTCCCCCTCTTCAAAGCGGAACCGCTCATCATCAACCATCAGGAGCATGCCGTCGCGTTTCACTGTCGGTCTTGACGCCGAGAAATAGAGTGGCACGATATCGATATTCTCAAGGTGAATATATTGCCAGATATCAAGTTCGGTCCAGTTGCTGAGCGGAAAAACCCTTATGCTCTCGCCTTTGGCTTTCTGTGTATTGTAAAGTTTCCAGAGCTCCGGCCGCTGGTTTTTGGGGTCCCAGCGATGATTGGCAGAGCGGAAAGAGAATATCCGTTCTTTGGCCCTGCTTTTTTCTTCGTCTCTTCTGGCGCCGCCAAAGGCCGCGTCAAAACCATAGTGATCAAGGGCCTGCTTCAGGCCCTGGGTTTTCCACATATCCGTGTGAACAGCGCCATGGTCAAAGGGATTGATGCCGCGTTCCTTGGCTTCCGGATTCTGATGGATCAGCAATTCCATACCGGCATCTTTGGCCGCTTTCTCTCTCATCCTGTACATTTCCTGGAATTTCCAGGTGGTATCGACATGCAGCAATGGAAAAGGTGGAGGCGAGGGGAAAAATGCCTTCTTCGCCACATGCAGCATCACCGCGCTATCCTTGCCAACAGAATAGAGCATAACCGGATTCTCTGCCTCGGCAGCAACCTCACGCATGATATGAATGGCTTCCGACTCAAGCCGTTGAAGATGGGTTAGGGGTGTTGCTGTTGCTGAATTCTGCACTGAGAAGGTTCCGATGACGATAGGGATAGCTGATTGCGCTTAGCAAATCCCGGATAAGAGTGGGCACAATAAATTCTTATCGAAGCCAAACCTCTATTATATTTCGTGATTCAAGCCAGAGTAAGGATGGTCTTGTCGTTCGTGCATTTGACACTATGCTGCCAGTTGATAGCCCTTCAAAAACCATCAAGTGGTGAACGGCAAAATGTCGAAGACGAGCAAACCGAAGCCAAACAGCCGGGAGATAATTGATGTTTCTGCATGATATCGGGATCATTCCCGGCGGGCAAAAGACCGACGCGGTTGGTAAAGATACACTCTCGATTACGAATCTCAGTCGCCGGGGCTTTGTGGTCGGTTCAAGTCTTTTTGTAGTTGGCGTCGCGCTAGCCGGTTGTTCAAGCTACGAAGAACCGAAAATTGATCCCGATGCCATTGATCTGCCGGAGGCCGGACCCAGCCCGCTGACCGAGGTCAAGGGCGGCGATGCAACGCCGGCCTTGTGGATTGCCATTGAAGAAGACGGCACTGTCAAAATTACCTGTCATCGTTCAGAAATGGGCCAGCAGGTGTGGACTTCCATGGCGCAGATTGTCGCTGACGAACTGGAAGCCGACTGGAGCAAGGTGCAAATCGTTCAGGCGGAAGGGCATGAGCGCTATGGCGATCAGAATACCGACGGGTCCCGTTCTGTGCGGTATAATTTCCATCGCCTTCGTCTCGCCGGCGCTGCGATGCGGCAAATGCTGACCGAAGCAGCGGCCGTGTACTGGAAGATGCAGCCATCCGAATGCTCGGCTTCGCAGGGGCTGGTCAGCAACAGCCAGAACAGCGACACCCTTTCCTATGGCAATCTCGCCAAGCTTGCCGCCAGACTGCAAGTGCCCGGCGAAGCCGATATCACGGTGAAGGATCCAAAAGACTGGCGCTATATCAACAAGGAAATCCCGTCTCTCACCATTCCACAGATCACGCGCGGTGAAGGGACATTTGGCATAGATGTCGACAAGCCGGGGATGGTCTATGCTGTTATTGCGCGTCCGCCGCAGCTATTCGGAAAGACCGG
Source organism: uncultured Sphingomonadaceae bacterium (assembly GCA_947493955.1). Lineage (GTDB taxonomy): Bacteria > Pseudomonadota > Alphaproteobacteria > Sphingomonadales > Sphingomonadaceae > Parasphingorhabdus. The sequence goes on along the minus strand of CANLSQ010000002.1, from coordinate 34,133 downwards.
GGCGGTTCGAGATGCAGATACATTGGCCGTTCCCGGCGTGCTGCAGACGGTGAAGCTGCCTGATGCCAAACCACCGGCCCTGTTTCAGGCGCTGGGCGGGATAGCCGTTGTCGCAGAGGATACATGGGCGGCCATTCAGGGCCGCAATGCGCTGGAGGTGGACTGGATCGACGGACCGAATGCGGGATATGATTCGGAAGCTTTTGCCGAACAAATGCAACAGACCGCAAAGCGGTCAGGCACTGTCCGGCGCAAACGGGGCAATGTAGCCTCTGGGCTTTCGAGCGCAGCAAACAGAATTGAGGCTGAATATTACGCACCGCATTTGTCCCAGTCGCCCATGGAGCCGCCCGCGGCGACAGCCCAGTGGGACGGAGACAAGCTGGAATGCTGGGCATGCGTGCAGGACCCGCAAGCGACGCGTCAAACCCTGTCCGACCTGCTTAAAATCGATAAGGAAAACATTACCGTTAACGCGACATGGCTGGGCGGTGCATTTGGCCGCAAGTCCAAACCGGATTTTGTCGTCGAGGCCGCACTGATCGCCAAGGAAGTCGGCAAACCGGTCAAAGTCACCTGGACCAGGGAAGACGAAGTGCGCCACGGCTATTACCATTCCGTCAGCGCGCAGCGGCTGGAGGCCGGTATGGACGAAAACGGTAGGTGTACCAGCTATCTCCACCGCACGGTATTCCCGCCAATCGCTTCGACATTCGTGCCGGGAATGGACGTGCCGACAGATGGTGAAATGGGTCTGGGAGCTACTGATGTCCCCTTTGCCATGCCGAATCTGCAGGTGGAATCCGGTAATGCAAAGGGGCATTTGCGGATCGGATGGCTGCGGTCTGTTTCCAATATCTACCACGCCTTTGCGGTGCAGAGCTTTGCGGCTGAAATGGCACATGCTGCGGGGCGAGACCAGAAAGAATATCTGCTTGAACTGATCGGTGATGCACGCACTATTGATCCGGGGGATGAGGGCGCCACTTACCCCAATTATGATGCCTCGATCGAGGAATATCCGATTGAAACCGCACGATTGACCAACGTCGTCAACATGGCAGCCGACATGGCCAAGTGGGGGCGTGATTTGCCGTCCGGTCATGGCCTCGGCATTGCCGTTCACCGGTCCTTCCTTTCCTATATCGCGACCGTCATCGAAGTGGCTGTTGGTGCTGATGGCACGTTGACGATACCCGGTGTCTGGCTGGCGCTTGATGCAGGTACCGTGATCAATCCCCGCCATGCCCGGGCGCAGATGGAAGGCGGAACAATCTACGGTCTGTCCAACGCATTATTTGGAGAAATCACTGCCAAGGACGGTGCCGTGGTACAGGATAATTTCCCGTCATGGCGGGTCTTGCGCATGGGTGAGGCGCCGCGCGCATTTGAAGTCGAAATCGTCAAATCAAACAGCGCACCGGCCGGCGTCGGGGAACCGGCAACACCGCCGGCTGCTCCGGCTCTTACCAATGCGATATTCAATGCAACGGGACACCGAATCCGGAAATTGCCGATCATCGGCGCGAGCGGAAGCAAATTGTCATTGCCCGCAAAAGAAACCGCTTAAGTCAGGAGCTGCTCATGGCCACCACACTGAATATCAACGGAAAAGACGAAACCATCGATGCAGCGCCGGGTACGCCGTTGCTCTGGGTATTGCGGGATCATCTGAAGATGACCGGCACCAAATTTGGTTGTGGTGTCGCGCAATGCGGCGCCTGTACGGTCCATGTCGATGGCGCGCCGACGCGCTCTTGCATAACCGCTCATGACTCGCTTGACGGTGCAAAGGTCACGACAATTGAGGGTGTTCAAGGCCGGGCGGCCGACGCTATCCGGGAGGTTTGGGTAAAGAATGATGTCCCGCAATGCGGCTATTGCCAGTCGGGTCAGATCATGGCGGCCACTGCGCTGCTGGCGGAAAATTCAAGTCCCAGTGATGAAGATATCGATGCTGCGATGAGCGGCAATATCTGTCGATGCGCCACCTATATGAGCATACGCCGTGCAATCAAGGAAGCGGCTTCTGAGGTCTGATCAAGCGATCGATTAAAGTCTGTTACTCATTGCGGGTATAGCTGATAAATGGCCCCAGTGCGATGGCGCTGCGGAAGCCAACAGGGGAACTGTCCAGAAATCGCACGATATCCCCGGAGCATAGCATATTGCCATTTGTGCTGGTCACCATGACAAGATCATCATCAAGCATGGATGCCCCCCATTCAGGGCGATTGAGCCAGACCTTGCGGTCGGGCATTTCATAGGCAATGCCGACACGATCAATGACTCTGGTGGAACGCACCTTACGCAACTGGATACATTCCGTCGTTTCGTAAACCTCTACAGGAGGTACGAAAATCATCTCTGATCTATCGGCAATCCGACCAGTGGTCTCCGGGGACGCGCAGCCAGCAACTATGAACAGCACCATGAAAAGTCCAATGCGTATCATTTACTGACTCCTACTCAATCCAACTTTCCGAATAGGCCGGAGGAAGGTTGATACCTTCCTCCGGGATCCGAACTCTTCGGGGAAAGATTTCGGAAAATGGACCCGCAGGGTTCGGGGTGGGTCCAATAATTGAGACGTTGTCGGCTGGCGAAACCCGCAAAGTTTTTCCAAATTATTTTCCAGGCTGTTGAAACTGCCTGTATCTATGTGTAAATTTTATCCAAGACTCTGTTGCAAGATACGATATAACAGAGTCAAAAATAGCATCCCTCCGGGCTTGCGGAATGATATCGATACATTCACTAAAGCCCGCCAACCCCCAATTGCAGAGATTCGTCAGCTTATGACGCAACACGAACTTCAGGCGGTTTTCCTCAATCATCGTGACGCATTGTTGCGGTTTTTGCGCGCGCGCGGTGCGGGGGATAATGCCGAGGACATATTGCAGGACCTGTGGCTGCGGGTATCGGACATGGACGAGGGCAATATCGCCAGCCCGCTGCCCTATCTTTATCGCGCGGCGAATAATCTGATGCACGACCGCTACCGTATGACTCAGCGCTCGCGTCAGCGGGACCATGACTGGAGCGATGTTCACAGGGGAACCGGTGATGCCTCGGACCTGCCGCTTCCCGACCGCGCCCTGATCGCCCGCCAGCGCTTGGCCGAGATCGAAGCAACAATCCGCAGCGAGGGATCGCGTGTACTGAAGGTTTTTCGCCGTTTTCGGGTTGATGGCATTAGCCAGCGGCAGATTGCCGAAGAACTGGGTATCAGCCTGAGCTCGGTGGAGAAAGATCTGCAGAGAGCCTATCGCGCGCTGGCAAGGTGGCGGGAGGGTGAAGATGTCGAATGATATGCGGGATTCCGCTTGTGGTGACGTCTATGTCCCGGGAAAGAAATTATGGCTGATATGAATGACATGGTCCGGGAACAGGCGATCGCCTGGGCAATCCGCACCCGCGACGCGGATTTTACCGACTGGGATGGCTTCACGCTTTGGCTGGAGGCTGATCCACGGCACAATGTCGCCTATGAGCAAGCGCTCGCCGCAGAAGACCGGTTGGTGGCGCTATCCGACGACGTTGCATCGGCAGCAGAGCCGAAAGGCCTGCCAATTGATCAGGACGGGCAAATGGATGCTCCGATTCCGCAGCAACCGGCAAATGACGACTATCTGTTACCCCCCAGACAGACAAACCGCCGCCGTATGATGTTCGGGGCGCTTGCCGCATCGCTGGTTGTCGCTGTCAGCGCCGGTGTCTGGACCCAGATGCCGCAGCCTTATGATGTAATGACCGAGCCGGGTCAGCGAGAAATTGTTGCGCTTCCCGACGGGAGTCAAATTACGCTGAACGGCGATACAAGTATTGAACTGGACTATAAGAAACCTCGCTATGCCAGGCTCAATCGCGGTGAAGCCTTGTTCACGGTTGTGCACAATGATGATGATCCGTTCATTGTCGACACCGGAAAAATGCGCCTGATCGACGCCGGTACTGAGTTTAACGTCGTAAAAAGCGACGAGGCGCTGGATGTGGCGGTTTCCGAAGGTTTGGTCATTTACAATCCCGGGCGAGAGAATGTCAGCTTGCCAGCCGGCAAACGACTGTATCGCGATATATCCAGAAGCCGGGTGACCATATCCGATATTGCGATTGAACAGGTCGGCATTTGGCGCACCGGTCAGTTGAGCTTTACCCGAGCGACGTTGGGCGAAGTGGCTGAAGCGCTTGATCGGAATCTGGGCGTTACTGTCACAGCATCTGAAGCGATCGCGGCGCGGCCATTTAGCGGTGTGATACAGTTAAAAGACCGCGATCCGGAAGATATGGAACCGATTGCCGCCTTGTTGGGCGTGCGTGCTGAGAAACAAGCGAAGGGTTGGATATTGATAGGGGATGATGCGGTACCGTGAGTTGATCCCGGCCGCTGTGCTGGGTGTTGCCATTGCTGCTCCTGCTCATGCCGACAGTAAAGTTGAAATAGATATTGCCGCAGGTCGCCTCGATTCTGCGATTTTTGTGCTTGGCCAACAGGCAGGGATCAGCATCGGACTGTCTGACCCGCAAATGGGTGCGAAAAAGGTGCCGCCGATCAAGGGCCGGATGACCTCTCGCCAAGCTCTGACGCGGTTACTGGCGGGAAGCGGGACCAGACCGGAGCGGGTTGATGATCGCCACTGGCGGATCGTACGTGTGCACAAAGGTGCGAACCCTGTGACCGCTTCTCCCGGAAATGCCGGAATCGGAGCGGCTCTTCCACCTGTAATCAATCCTGATATTGTTGTTACAGGTCTGCTGAATGACAGCGATATTGCCTTGGGCCAGCCAGGAATACTCCAGACGGTGACACTGGATGAAATGAGTCCAGCGGCTGAGTTGCGCGGTACTGACGCATTGATTGAAACCATACCGACGATCAGTTCGACACAATTTGGTCCAGGTCGTAACCGTCTTTTCATCCGGGGCATTGCCGATTCCAGTTTCAACGGTCCGAACCAGGCCGTGTCCGGTCAATATCTGGGTGAGGCCCGGTTGAACTACAACGCGCCGGATCCGGATTTGCGGTTGATTGATCTGAGCGCCATTGAAATTCATCAGGGGCCGCAAGGGACCCGCTTTGGCGCCGGAACCCTGGGCGGGGTCATTCGTCTGATCCCCAATGCCGTGCAGCTGAATGAAGTCAGCGGCAAGACGTCCATCGCCGTGGCTGCGACGCAGGACGGCGATCCGTCGGTCGATGCAAATGCGACCTTGAACTTGCCGGTAGTCGCAGGATCCGTCGGTATACGCGCTTCGGTATACGGCGGTCGTCAGGGCGGTTATATCGATGACCGGTTGCGCCGTTTGAATGACGTCAACCAGGTGGATACGATAGGCGGCCGGTTCATGCTGAGAGCTGATCCCGGTGCAGGCTGGTCGATTGACCTGATGGCGGCAGCGCAGGAAATTGACGGGCGGGATAGTCAATATGCCGACCGGCTTGGCGATGATCTCGATCGCGCTTCACCCTTTGCGCAACCTTATCGCAACCGCTTTGCTCTGGGGCAGCTGGTCGTTCGGAAAAATTGGGACGATCTGGAGTTCCTGTCCGAGGTCAGCTATGCCGACCAGCGGGTGTCGGAGACTTTTGACACGACATTACCGGGGATTGATCCTTTTCTGGCCATCCCCTCACTTTTCCGTCAACGCGGGAAAATCAAGCTGTTCACGTCTGAAACCCGGTTGTCAAAGTCGCTGGAAAATGGTGGTAGCTGGTTTGTCGGCACAAGCTTGGTGAACAACCGTTATCAGATTCGGCGTGCTCGCGAAGGTGGTTTGCTGACGACCAATATTGGCGGCATAGAAAATGAAGTGAATGAGGTTACCGGCTTTGGTGAAATCGTCTGGCCCTTGTCAAATCGCCTGACGGTCAACGCCGGCGGACGCGTCAGTCACGTCTGGACGACGGGCAGGACCTTGGATGCACCGGCCGGTTTCCGGATTGCTGCCAGTGACGAAGCGAAACGGAACCAAACCGCATTTCTGCCGTCCGTCGGTGCGCGCTATCGGCTCGCCGATGGCTTGATCGGCCATGTGCGCTATCAGGAGGGTTTTCGCGCGGGCGGTATCGCGGTGCGTGATGATATGGTGCAGCGCTTCTTCAATGACGAGGTCGCGGCGATTGAAGGCGGGCTCTCTTACACCAGCGGCGGTGAAACCGGCTTTGATGCCGGGATCACACTGGCCCATACCAGATGGAATGATATTCAGGCGGACCTCATCGACAATGACGGCCTTCCCGTGACGGAGAATATCGGGACCGGGCGGATCTGGACAATCGATGCATCGGCCAGTTGGCGGCCGCTGCCCGGCCTGTCGATTGATGCATCAGCCATCTGGGCAGACAGCCGTTTGACCCAGCCGGCCGAGACTATTTTTGTCGGCGATCCCGAATTTCTGTTTCTCGCCGATCTTCCGGCGGGCACGGTGGTCGTGGATAGCGACAATTTGCCCAATGTCGCTGATTTTTCCGGACGGTTGGGGTTTAGCTACGCGACTAGACTGTCGGAGGAGGCGGACCTGTCGCTCGCTGCCTGGGCCAGGTACACTGGTAAGTCGCGGCTTGGTATCGGTCCGGTACTGGGCGTGGAGCAGGGCGATGTGGTGGATACCGGCCTGTCTGCCAGCCTTGACCTCGGCCCGCGAACGGTCTGGCTGGAGGCGACCAATATTTTTAACGTCAGGGGTAATCGCTTCGGCCTTGGTTCCCCCTTCACATTGCCCTTTGCAGACCAAATTACACCTCTGCGCCCGCGCACTGTCCGTATTGGCTTTGACTTCAAATTCTAGACTTTGAGACTCACTCCGCACGTTAGAGTGAGTTTTATAACGGCATTTTTGCATAGCCTGCGTGTGGTGATGCGGGTTCTGCCTGTGCGTGCCAACCGGTAAAGTCGCACATGTTCAGGCCGGGTCGCCCTCCCCCCAACCATTAGCGTTGGCGATCAGGTTTTTGACTGCTTCGAAAACTTTGAAGAACATCGAAAAAGGAATAGGTTATGACGAAGACACTCTTCAATCACGACATGCGACCAACAACGATTCTGGCGATCACTGTCGCATCACTGACTTTGGCGGCGCCAGCACAGGCCGGGCCGCTTGATGGCCTGAAAAAGGCTGTCGAAGACACGGTTAAATCGACAGCGCGCAAAAAGGCCGGCGTACCCGATATTGGCAGCGCGAACCGGTCGGGCGGCGCGGCGGAGGTCGCGGCAGCAGGAGGCAAACGTGGTCCCGGTGAGGCCCCGGCCGGCGATGCCCATCACGTCGACTGGGACACCAAATTTACCGCGACCGGACTCGCTGATCGCCACAAGACCGGGCATAGTTTCAAATTTTATTGCCCGCCTGCACCGGATCGCCTGACACCACGCCGCTTCAGCGGGATCGACCGATATGCCTTCCACACGTTGATCTGCCGGGCCGCAGTTCATGCGGGCAAGATCGACTTTGGCGGTGGCAACGTGACCCTGCGCATGGAGGCGGGCAGCGTGAAACTGAAAGGCAGCACACGCAACGGGATCACAACAAAGCCCGGAAGCAGCGGAATCCGCACTCTGGTATTCGTCGACTGAATTTCTGGCGGGCGCCGAACTTTCGGCGCCCGTCTTCTAAAGTGATTGACTCCAAAGGCTGTAGCAGGCCGCTCCATTTCAGACGATGACAGTCTGAAGATCGGGATTTACGCCGAATTAGTTCGGGCCGGATCGCCGGCCAGGCTAGGTGACTCGCTTCTGGCGGCTCATATGGCCGACAAAGAGAGGACTTTAACGTCTTTCAAGAGGCCGCCATGGAAGCTTTGACCAGCACAGTCGAGCGCGGCGCAGAAGCTGTCAAAGAAGTACTTTCGGATTCGGGCATTGAATACTCCATGCATTGGGCCAAGCTAGGGGATCTCAATAAAGCTAAGGTGACAGAGGACTTCGGACCCCGCGGAAAAAGCCCGCCGTAGAATCTTGGCGCGAGACCAGAATGAAATTGGTTACCGGCACAAGCGACAAATTTTTTCGGAACCCAGCGGCTCTAAATTACGGCTTGCTGGAACCATTTGGTCCTGCACCGATACCAACCTCCCAGTGCAACGAAGAACCATAAGGTAGGCCGCCCCCAAGTGCTCAGCGAACCGCATCAGGATATCAAATTATGCACCTAATACGACCTTATCTGAGTGCGCTCTGTATCGTCGGCAGTTTGACGGCCTGTTCTCCAATAGGCGCTGACAGCGTGAGGATTTCGGTTGAACCTTCCGCGGCAGCATTAGTCGATACAGAAAGCGCTTCGAAACTTCGCCATTCACGCCGCCGAACCCCGTGAGTTTCGTGCGCAGTGACAGCAATGCCTGCCCCGATACAGAAGGAGGGGCAAAATGGTACGCCCAGCTCGACGGCATGGACGCTGTGCGGGTGACTTATGGTATCCGCTTTAATGGCGAATTTGATGGACGGCTCCATACGCTATCCCTCAACCCCCGGCTCTCTAGACAGTATCAGATGATGTGAGCCGGCGAAGGTGAAGCGTTAGACTGGGAACCCTTTGTCGTCGAGATCGAGGTCATCTGGTAAACGCCGCGATCAATATGGGCGACAGGCCACGCCCGCTATGGTCGCCTAGTTCTGATCCCATTCCGCCGCATACCCGACCGACAACTTCTACATTCCTAATGTCCGCTTTTGCCCAAAGCGGTTGCTGGGTCGGTCTATTGCGGACGTCTGCAATTGGGCCGTTAACGGACAGTCTGATTTCGTCTGATAGCCCAAGGGGCTGGAAGTAAATGATCCGTGATCAAGCCTCGAGATCGTGCTAAGAGTTGGTTGGTTTGGAGCATCTTCATCAAGGAAGTGAATACCACCACTAATATGATGCATGTATGCACACTATTCTTGCATCAAGTTGGATTTGTTTAAAAGCGCCGCGACAAGATGTTGTCTCAATGCAGTCACTTTCGGAGAGTCTTTCAGGTCTGGGTGCGTTAACACCCAAATGTCCCGGTCTGGTTCTCTCATTGCTCCATCAAGCTGTAAAAGTTCTGGTTCCTGATCAGCCAAAAAACAGGCTTCGAAAATTAGTCCAAGACCATGAACAGCGGCTATGTGGCGATCTAGTGGTCGATCAATTCGCAAAGCAATAGGAGCGTCAGGATAAGGTGAGTTTCTGATCCACTCAGGCTGGTCTGAATCGTTGGTCCATCCCAGCCATCGCGCTGCCTGTTCGCCCGTTGATATTTTCCTGAGATAGCTTTTCGATCCATAGAAGCTGCGGTCATATTTAAAAAGCTTCCTGCCGATCAAATGTTCAGGCGGGTTGTTGGAGATGCGAATTACCACGTCTGCATCTGCGCGATCGAGATCAACGAAATCAATCGAGCTGTGCAGGCTGAGATCGACGTTGGGATACCGTGCAATAAACTCGCCAATATCAGCGGCCAAAAAATATTGGGAAAGCGTTTCCGGCATCGACACTGAGATGGGGCCGCTGATGTCATCTCCCAATGCTTCAATTTTGCGCGCCGCTTCAAACTGCGCATCTTCCATTTTTTCGGCGGCTGCAACAAGGGCTAGGCCTTGTTTCGTGGCAAGATATTTTCCTTCACGCCGCTCGAAGGGGCTCGAACCGACCACAGATTCTACAATCGATATCCGGCGCAGCACTGTGGTGTGATTGACGCCCAAATATCTCGCGGCAGCTCTGATTGATCCTTCCCGATGAAGGGCGATAACGAACTGAAGATCACTCCAATTCAACTGGTGCATATTTCCACCAGAGTTTGGCGAAACAAAACCATGACTTATGCCTCCGACTGACTATTTTGGTTGTTATACGCACCAATTTGGAGAGATGAAAATGAAAAACTCGCGGCTTCCGGTAACAATTGGCAAAGTCATGGCGGTGATAGGCTGTTGCTCAGTGATAGCCACAGCGCCCACCCATGCCATTGCGAAGCGGTCCACTGGGATATTGGTACTTGGGGCGAAAAACGCGGACGATAATTATCGAAACGCGATCATTTGGTTAGATAAGAGGGGCTGCAAATTGTTTTTCTCGGGGAAAGTGGCCGGGATAAGAGGTGCTCTAGATGTTAAAGACCCTGGCAATATGGCGCTCTTGGGATGTCGCAAGCCTTCAGTAGCCCGGAAAATTGATGATTTGTCGGTTTCAATGCCAGAGTTGCAGATTGTCATCGGGCAGTTTGACGGGGGACAATTCGACCAAAAAAGTAGCGCTGAAAAACATTATACCGTGAAGTTCAGCCGATTTAACAACAACGATGTCAGTCGAAGAAAACAGGACCTTCTTGCTCTAAACTCCGAAGCAAAATCTATTTCCAACGGCTGGAGGCAGGCAGGGATACTGATCCCGGATGCAGCATATGGAATGGCCAAACCCGATGCGATCGATTTCATTTACTATGAAAATCCTGCTGATGCTCAAAACTTCCGGTCGGACAACCCAACTGTCGTTCAAAAGGTGGGCAAATTTAATTCCGACCATGTGCTGGACTTTGCATATGTGAATTCGCGTCCGAAATAAATCCGGCTGGCATGCCTTCAGGATTCAGTCATGGTTATTGCTGTTCGATACCGCGTGCGTATCTACAACAACTGTCATTGCTATTTTGTCAACTTCTAACGCCGGCTTTGGGCGTAAATGGGACGTTGGGATCAAGTCGAAGACACGGAACAATTTTCCTAACTATAATCGAACCAGGCTGCTTTTTCATAACCCCTATGAAGCCTGATAGCGTCTCCACAGAACATAGTGTATTGACATATAAGTGTATATACACATATATGTTTTTCGACTTGAAGGAGCCATCATGACCAGTGATCCAAGCGCGTGCGCCAATATGAATATCCGCAGGGCCGCTCGGCAGATCGGCCAGTTTTTCGATGACAGGATGAGTGGCGCGGACATACGAGCCACACAATTTTCGCTGCTGGTACTGGTAGGCCGCCATGCGCCTGCACCAATTTCTCACATTGCTGAAGCCATTAAAATGGAGCGGACTACCTTGACACGGAACTTGCATGTACTGGAACGTCAGGGGATGGTGGAAGCACAGGCAGGAACGGATGCCCGCATGCGGCTATATTCCCTTACCGAACAAGGCAAGAAAGCGGTTCAAGATACCCAATCTCTATGGAGCGAAGCACAAAGCGATTTTCTGTCGCGGTTCGGTGAGCGCCGATGGGAGGCGCTCCGCGCTGAGCTGAAAGCCCTCGAAGCCTGCTTATAACAGTGCCGAATCCACTATTTCGGCCTTTTCTTTAACAATTTAAGTGTAGATACACATATAGGAATTCAATATGATGATTAACTTCAAAGTTTCCCTCCGGTTGATACTGTGTGTCGGAATGCTTCTCATCCCTTTGGCTGGATTCTCAACGCAATCAATGGCTGAAACCAAACCTGTCACAACCCCTCCACTGAAGATTGAATCCCTTTTGCCAGCGACTGGCTTTGAGAAGTTTGCAGACTTTTCCGGCGATCGGAGCTTTCACTCCAATATTGCCTTGTACGAAACTGTCCTGTCGTTCGGTCCGGTGGTGGATCCAAGACCGGTTTTCCTCCTCGCAAACGCCTATATTGTTACCAATCAACAGAAGATAGGAATCGCTTTTTTTGAACAGCAGTTCGAGTCTTACTCGGACAAAATGTCGCCCGAAACGGAAGCGGTTTATCTGAGTGCCTATGCACTATTGCGGGCAACCTACGCCGATGACGTAAACATTTTCCAGCGAATTGGCTGGGTGCTCGATACATTTAAAATTCTGGAGCGAGCTGATTCGCTTGCGGGCGGAAAGCATCCGCTTGTACATTGGGCTGCAGGGATCATTTATACGCAAGTACCTAGAATTTTCGGCATGCGCGATGAAGCTTATGCGCATCTGAAATGGCTGGAGGATCACCCCGAAACGGAACCCACGCCCGGTTTCTATCGTGAGGTTTATCGCCATCTCGCAATCCTGGAAAAAAACAAAGGCAACCAGCGGCAAGCTAGCAAATATCTCGCCAGAAGTGGATACGAAGCCGAAGCTCCGGAAACCTTGTTCATGGGGTGGTTCGCAAGTGACAGTGTTCGTGGACTGCGGTTCGCCCCCGCTCCCGAAATTGCAGAAATCGTACCAGGCCGGATTTTTGCGGTTCGCGGCTTTGGATTCTCGGAACTTCATTTCATGGTTTCTGAGGATGGCCAACACCTGATCTCAATCGACGCCGGGACGCAACCTTCCAGTTTACAGGAAGGGCTGGAGTATCTGAAGCGTTATCGGCCCAGGCTGCCGCCATTGACAACAGTCTTCGTGACGCATGCTCACTGGGACCATATTGGGGGGCATGGCTATTTCCGATCGCTGGATCAGGACGTTACATTTTACGGACGAGAAAATTTTGGCGGAACTGTCGAGAGAGCGGATCGAAAACACGCCTATAAGCAGTTTCGCGGTGCTGGTTTTAAGAGTGCGTGGATCACAGATTATTCGCCGGACGTCGTGGTTAGCGAAATACAGACGGTTTCGATCGGAGGCTCTCAGATTGAACTTGTTCCGGCCATGGGTGGAGAAACAGAAGATGCTCTGCTCGTCTTCGTGCCGGCGCTCGGCGTGGCCTTTGCCGGAGATGCTTTTATGCCTTTCTACGGCGAACCGTGGGTGGAAGAAGGCCATATCGAAGAAGCCATTCAAACGCTCGATGTGATCATTGAGCGACAACCGGAACACATATTGCACGGGCACTACGGGCTGACCGAAATCTATGGAACGATGCCGCAATTGACATCCTATCGCGACGCTTATGCTTGGTTGATCGAAGCTGCGAAAAAGCTGTTCAGCAATGGCTATTCAACCGAGGAGATTCGCCGATTTAATCTGATACCGCCTGGACTCCAGAACCACCCGGAAGGCTTGTTTGGCTATCTCGCTGCTCGCGATCATGTGATTGCCCGCATCGGAGACAAAATGACCGGTATTTGGAGAGAAAACAGCCTCGGCGATGACCCGCGCGGGCTCGATAATCTGACGCTGACTGAATATGGACGGATGCTCGATGTCTATCTCGATCTTTCGCCGAACGAAATTGAAGATGGCATTGAAAGGATGCTGGACGGCGGGGACAATGAGCTTGCCCTGAAAATGGCATCTGCGGCACTGCGCAGGTTTCCGGACAGCCGCGATGTTCGAGATCTTCGCAACTTGGCAGCGGACAGACTTCGAAGCGCTAATCAGTATTTCGATCCATTTCGCTTTGTGACTTATACCGAGATGAGTGATCAGAATCATCCATCTATGTCTTTGGAAACCAGCGAGCAAAAATGATGGTTTATGTGCAAGCTATCCATCAAAACTTATGCAAATCCAATGATAACAGACTTCCACTGTTGCAGTCAGGAAAACCGGGCAGACGAGCCGGGATGTTTGTTCAAGGTGTTTCGGTCGCCGTGTCATGTCTTGCCAGTTTTTCGATGACGTCCGCAGCACAGGCAGCTCCGGATTCAGGCCTGGAAGCCCGGATCAAGCTATTGGAAAATGAGCTGAGATCCGTCAAAAGAGAGTTGGCTGAGCGAGACGAAAAAGCTGAGCCGGTCTCAGAAAACGGGAAAAACGATGCTATTGTCGATGATTCAGCCTGGCGGGAGATCGAGATCGGTGAAACCAAGGTGGAAATTGGCGGGTTCGTAGACCTCGATGTCCACGTTTCCAGCTATAGTGACGGAGATGTGCCTTCCGGCAGCATTGGCAGAGACCTGTATCTGCCGCAGTTGACGCCAGTTAGTCCGGACAGACAGTCTTCAGGGGTTACATATACCGACTTTTCGGCCAAGACCAGCCGGATCAACCTAGCGACTGTCACGCCGATTGGAGAGCGCGCCATTTCCACGCGTATTGAACTTGACTTCCTGCTTTCGCCCGGCGGAAATGAGCGGATATCAAACTCATACAATCCCCGGCTTCGACGCGCTTATGTAGACTTGGACGGGTGGCGCATCGGTCAGGACTGGACGACCTTTCAGACGCTGCAGGCCATGCCTGAATCCGCGTCTTTTTTTGCACCTGCAGAAAGCCAGGTATTCGTACGTCAGCCAGTAATCAGATACACGACCGGCAATTTACAGCTGGCGCTGGAAAACCCGAATACGAATATTGAAGGGGTTGGCTTGACCGGTGATGGAGCCCTACCTGATGCTGTTTTGCGCTACAATTTTCGAGGCAAGAGCTATGATGTCGCTTTGTCAGCGCTGTTCCGGCAGCTTAGTTATCGTAAGGCCGGAGTCAAAGCCAGGGCATTCGGTTGGGGTGTCAGTCTGGCTGGTCGCTTTTACATTGGCGACGATGACATCCGATTTTCATTACAAGGTGGAGAGGGAATCGGACGATATGTCGGTCTGGGAATTGCACCAGCGGCCGTTCTCAATGCAGCATCCACGGATATTGTACCCATCCCGGTGCTAAGCGGCAACATCGCTTATCGATGGGTCCTTGGAAGCACCAGCATATCCGGCGGTTATTCCTTTATCAGGATCGACAATGACAAGAAATTGACAGCGCCGACTGCTACAGCCGGTTCGCAAAGCGTTTTTGTTGCTTTGACCAGGAGGCTGACACCTAAACTCTCCATCGGCGCAGAATTCCTCTACGGCCAACGAGAAATCGAATCAGAGTTTCAAGGCGATATTAGCCGGTTCACTTTTTCTGTCCGGCAAGGTTTCTAGTGGCCTTGGCCGGTTAGCGTCGATCAGTCTTCCAGTGTGATACAGCTTTGCGCAAAGCTTGTTGCCGAAACTCGCCGGGCGCAATCCCTGTCCATCGTTTGAACGCTCGGGTGAAAGAGGAGGCATCAGAAAAACCGACAAGATAGGCGACTTCGTTGAGCGACGCCTTTGAACCGTTCAAATAGGTTTTGGCCAATTCTTCGCGAAGTTCGCGCAGGACCGTGGTAAAATCCGTTCCTTCATTATCTAACCGCCGGAACAATGTTTGCCTACTCATACCCATATGCCGGGCTGCGCTTTCAGCAGTAATACTGCCTTCATGCAAAATGGCGGCAAGTAGATTCTGGAGCTCGGAACTGGTCCGCCTGACATCGCCCAATTCTTTGATGAGATGGTCGGCCCTGTCGGTCAGGATTCCAAATACATATTTTGGGTTTTGCCTGACCGGCCAGGACAATGATTCCGGCGCCATTTCGATCGCGTTCCATTCGCTTTCAAAATGTACCGGGCAGCGCAGTATCTTCTCATATGCTTGCCAGTGTTCCGGTTTAGGCCATGTCACGCTGGCCGAAATGACTGGCGATCGTTTCATGTAGCGGCGGGGCCCGCATGCCAGCCACGCAAAGGCATTTTCCGTCAGTTCCGGATACTCCTGAACCACGGGTTGTTCATCGGCCAGGAACAACCGATTGCCCTTTCTGATCAGTTCGAAGCGAGGTTCCGCGCTAGAACCCGTTGCTTCGATCGCCAAGCGACCATAGCGGCGCATTTGAACATAAGCATCACCAACAGTTTCGGAAGCCTCCATGAGCAGTCCGACGATAGATAATTCCGACATGCCGGCGGCTTCGCCGAAAGCAAGAGGAAGTTCGGGGCGTCCTGTTGCCGTGATGGCAAAACGCATGGCTTGCATGTAAGCGCCCAGCGAGACACGTGCGTCAGGGTTTGCGAGATTCGTAATATCGATATCTGACACATCGGCAAGTATGTCCGGACTGACGCCCAGCTTACTGCAAAAATCGAAGAGTCCCGCGACTACGCCAGCTGCAACCGTCGCCCCACTGTTAACGGAGCGAGGGCGATACGGACGGTCAATCATATTGTTACGACGAGTAATGGCGCTGGTCTTCTGGTTATAGTAAAAATCGGCAACACCTTAAGAAATTGGTGGGTGTTTGTTTTTTTTCAACCATAGCGCTTTCACGCGCCGATTTTTGGGGTTTTTCTATGGCCAATTCTGGCATTGAATTCGAAGTTTCGACTTGGCGTCGGTGGGTAATGCGGGTACCGTTTTTTCTTACCGGAGTTTTGTTTGCCTTCACGGCCTGGGGCACGCTTATCGAGCACTGGGGAAATTTCGAGCCGACCGAGGGCGTCGCATTTGCTTTTTGGGGCGCACTCTCGCTGATCGCCATTATCGGATTACGGTTTCCAGTGAAGATGCTGCCGATACTGCTTTTGCAGTTTGGTTACAAAATTCTGTGGATTGCTGCTGTTGGCTATCCTTTGATGTCGCGTGGAGAACTTGATGCCGCTGGACAGGCACTCTTGCACGCAAACGCCGCCGGTGCATTGATAGATGCGATCGCAATCCCTTGGCTTTTTGTAGCTAGAACCTACGTCATCGACGCGGTTTCGGACTCTGCTCACGAACCGTCTCCTTAGCAGTTCAGACGATCCACAATATCTCCTTCGCGACCGACTGGCTTCTTCTTCGAGAAGGTGAATTGTCGCATGAAAATATTCGTCACACTGACCAACCACAACAATATTCCAACCATCAGCAAGAAGGCAGATCCAACCAATGCGTCAAGCAACTCTTATTATCGGGGCGGGGTCCGGACTTAGCGCTGCACTTGCAAGGCGATTTTCCCGAAGTGGCAACAAGGTCGTTCTCGCTGCCCGGGACACTACGGACCTGAGTAATCTGGCCGAAGAGATCGACGCTTTGACCATCAGGTGCGATGCAACCAAGCAACAAGACGTCGCCAACTTGTTTGAACAGATCGATAAAGCGGACCTTTCACTCTCGGAAATGATCTACAATGCCGGCGCGTATATCAGCGGGCCCGTGACAGAGCTCGACCCGGAGGAAATTCAGCAATCAGTTGATGTGAATGCAATTGGTGCTTTCCTTGCAGCCAAACAAAGTGCCCGCCGGATGCAAAAAACTGGAGCCGGAACTATGCTGTTCACCGGGGCCTCGGCAGCTATCAAGGGTTATGCAAATTCTTCTGCTTTTGCCATGGGGAAGTTTGCGCTGCGGGGTCTGTGCCAGAGCCTCGCACGCGAGCTTGCGCCACAGAATATCCATGTCGTGCATTTTGTCATCGACGGGCTGATACACCAACCAGATCGCGGCGAACCCTATGATGATTCGAAAATCTGCCTTGATCCTCACGCCATTGCAGAATCTTATTTTCAGATCGCCGCGCAGGATCGAAGCGCCTGGACCTGGGAGATCGAGTTGCGTCCATGGCTAGAAAATTTCTAGTTTGCAGGCAGCAATCCGGACAAGCTGGATTGCACTTGTCCCATCGATTGAACTCGGCTCGCGGCTCTATGTGACCACGAATAATATGACAATTATATCGACAGTTGTTCACCCCGATTTGAGGTTTTTCCAAGCCGCTAAACGCCGATCTAAACGGAGCAAAATTATTCGTGAAATTGAGTTTATCTGGAAATTAAATGGGAAAAGAAATCATGATCAAACAGTCTTTTTTGGCATCAACACTAGTGATGCTGGCTTTGACGCAATCACAAGCTGCTGCAACGGAAGTTAAGGACGAAGGTCAGCTTCAAACCGCTTGGCATCTGGTATATTCGCAAGACAGGGACGGCAATGCGACTGGCGGAACCAAAGAAAAACTGCTCACGGCAATCCGCTCAGGAAAATCTGTCCGTGTCCATTGGGCGGGCGGCAGGGTTGAACATTTTGTCGATGCCACTTTTCTGACGATTTTTGGCGGCGAGGTATTTGCGCAGATTCCGATCATTCGGGGGCAAAGGCCATCCAAAAGAGGCGAACCGGCTTCCATAAAGTTGGCAGATGATGGCCAAGAATGGACCAGCATTGTTTCTACCAACGGTCAATTCCCATATCGAATAAAGTGGTTCGTTAGCAACTGAGGATTGACTTGATTTAGCTGAAAACAGTTAGAGTAGGTTTTTCATTTCGCTACTATAAACGGCGATGGTGAGTAGTTTGATCGACATGTTGGAAAGAGACAAAGTTTGATCAGATTGCCGATTCATTCAAAACCATGATCGCTCGAATGGAATAAAACAGATCCAGCGTCCGCTTTCGGGATAAAGCAGAATCCAAAAGAACGTCCGAAACTGGGGCGCAAATTTGCCCTTAACTTGTGAACCCAATTCAATTGTGAAGTCGATTCATCCAGAGGCCATGCCCGTCATGCTCTAGCCGGAAGATTCTGGTGCATGGTTTGTCTGGCGACGATGCGGTTCGATTCCAAGAGCCGTTTCCAAGTCACTTAATGTCTATCGTTGTTTGATACGTCCTACCCAGGTCCTGCCCAGACGCAATACGAGGTATTGGCAAGTCCGTTAAGTCATTGAAATAATGGCGCACCCGAGAGGATTCGAACCTCTGGCCTCTGCCTTCGGAGGGCAGCGCTCTATCCAGCTGAGCTACGGGTGCCGGGTATCAGATACCGACAGAGCGCTTAGCAGCGGGCAGGGCGCTTTGCCAATCACTAATTTTGCAGAAACGGCGCTATTTCAGCTTTCGTTCTTTTTTGCCTTTTCGCGCTTGGTCTTGGTGATTTCCTGAAATTTCCCCAAACCACAGGCACCGCGGGTCTCTATGCGTCCGGCGGTGCTGTCCAGCACGCGAATGATATCCACGTTGCACAGCCGGTTGGTGGATGTGCGATAGGAAAAGGCTTCCTCAAAACGCAGTCCGCTGCATTTGTTGGGCAGTGTGTTGCGATAAATATCGCCATTGCGCATTTTGAAATCGATCGTCCGGTCATCAATGACATCGGTAGAGCGAATCTGGGAACGGATTATGCAGCTTTTGGGTTCGCCGATTTTCTCTATGATATATCTATCATCTTTTGATCGTTTCTCGCCGGCATAGGCGGCTCCGGCCACGGTCAAAATCGAACCCATCAGGATGGGGGCTAATAGTTTCATAAGGTCTCTCCCTAAGTGAACTGACGACCCGAACTTTTTGAAAGCTACGCCTTGCGGGATTTCTGAAAGCTGAACGGTAGTCTGCGCCATGGACGGGTCAGGACGTTTCGGTCAGGGAGCGGGCGTTTTCTTTTTGAAGCGGCACAGGTCGATAACCGGACAGCGCCAGCATTCTGGTTTGCGTGCCTTGCAGATATAGCGGCCGTGCAGGATCAGCCAATGATGGGCATGGACACGGAATGGACTTGGGGTTTGCTTTTCAAGCTTTTTCTCGACGGCCAATACGGTTTTGCCCGGCGCCAGTCCGGTGCGATTGCCGACCCGGAAAATATGAGTATCGACAGCAAACGTCTCTGCACCAAAGGCGCAGTTCATGACGACATTGGCGGTCTTGCGACCCACGCCGGGCAACTTGGTCAACTCATCACGATCCGCTGGTACCTCTCCGCCATAGTCGGCGATCAGCAACTCGGACAGCGCGATGACGTTTTTCGCTTTGGTATTATAAAGCCCGATCGTCTTGATATGCTCTTTCAGGCCATCAAGACCCAGATCGACCATCTGCCCTGGCGTCTTGACCTGTTCAAACAATAGCCGCGTCGCCTTGTTCACGCCAATATCGGTTGATTGCGCCGACAGGGCCACCGCGACCACCAGTTGATAGACGTTACCGTAGTTCAGCTCTGTCTCCGGCGACGGATTATCCGCCGCCAGCCGTGAGTAAAATTCAAAAATATCGTCTTTCTTCATGGTGTGCTTTGCGTTTCCGCCGCTGACCCAGTGGGGGCCATGTTCGCCGCTTTCCATTCCATCGCGTTAAGCACGCGTTTCTCGACCGATGGATGGGTGTAGAAGATCATTTCCTGCACCGGATGCGGTCGGGCATAGCGATATTCAGCAGTTTTCAAGAGCGCGCTGGCCAGCGCGTCGGGAAGCTCGGCATGTTCCAGCGAATAGGCGTCCGCCTCGCGTTCGCCGATGCGGGTAAGCGCATTGGTGATCGGCTGGGTCAGCAGAGAAAAGAGCGAAACAATGAAAATCAAAACGGGTAAGCCGCGCGGGTCGCCAATTTCCGCATCGCTGCCGAACAGCCTTGCGAAGCGCAGATAAAGCCGGTCGGCGAGGAAGAAGAGCGCGATGGCGAGTAGTGGAAAGATGATAACATAGCGCCAGATATGGCCGAGCACATAATGGCCGATTTCATGACCGGTCACGGCTTTCACTTCGTCCAAGGATGCCGAGGTCAAGGCTACGTCAGAAATGGCAATGCGTGCCGCGCCACCGATGCCAGCGACATTGGCGGTGAAATTTTCAGACTGGCGGGAACCGTCATAGACAAAAATGCGATCTTCCTGAATGCCAGCCTCTTCCGCCATGGCCACCAGCGCGGTTTTCACTTCGCCATCGGGTAGCGGTTTATATTCGTTGAACAAAGGCTCTATCAGGACCGGTCCCAGTAGCAGCAAGACTAGTATGGTCGCTGCCGCCAAGCCGCCGGACCAGACCCACCAGCGCCGCCCGGTCTTGCGGATCAGGGTATAGATACCAAGGAAGAACAGGCCGCCAAAAATAGCGGACATGATGAGCGAAACACCGCCCTGCATCAGAAAATCGCCAAGTGGCTGGCTCGACAGATCATAGGCATGTTGCCGGAAATGATCGGTATAAAGCGTCCAGGGCAGCGTTAATATTGTCGAGATCAGGAAAAAGACGGCGCAGATGATCCAGGTACGGACAACAAAGCCGCGCGCCGATAACTTACCAGCCAGCCGGTCGAGCAGGCCGGTACGGACGATGATCCAGGTGACCAGCGCGGAAACCAGCAGGCCCCAAAGCAGCAACCAGTGATTGCCGATGGTATAGTCGGCGGCCTTGGCCAGCGCGTCTGCGCCGAGGCCATCAATATAGGTGCGGGTTGCCGCCTCCGGATTAAATGCTGTCATTATGTCTCCCTCCCGATATTCAATGCTGCCAACTCCGTCAGTCGAGACCGAGCATATCGGTCATGTCATAGCGACCCGGTTGCTGCTGCGTCAGCCATAGCGCCGCCTTTACCGCGCCGCGTGCAAAGATCATCCGGTTTTCGGCGCGATGGCCCAGTTCGATGCGTTCTTCATCGGTTGCCAAAATCACCTGATGGTCGCCGGCGACCGATCCACCGCGCAGCGACGCAAAACCGATAGCCCCTTTGGCCCGGGCGCCGGTCTGCCCGTCCCGCCCGCGCTCGCTATGATCGTTCAGATCAATCCCGCGCCCCTTGGCAGCTGCTTCACCGAGCAGGATCGCGGTGCCGGATGGCGCATCGACTTTATGCCGGTGATGCATTTCAACAATTTCAATGTCCCAGTCATCGCCCAGGCGTGCCGCAGCCTCTTTCACCAGGGCCACCAGCATATTGACGCCCAGTGAGGTATTACCGGTCTGCAGCACGGGAACAGTCTTCGCAGCTGCATCAATCGACAGGTGGTGCGCGGGTTCAAGTCCCGTGGTGCCAACCAGCATGGGTTTGCCGGCCGCTGCGCACAGGTCGAGGCGATTGCTCAGGCCATCGGGCACCGAGAAATCGACCAGCACATCGCTCTGCGCAAGCAGTGCGGCAAAATCGTCATCCTGATCTACGCCGCCGGCGTGACTGAGCTCTTCCTGCTCGCCAATGGCATTCACGAGGGCATGGCCCATCCGGCCCTGACTGCCGATAATCCCGATTGATGTCATAACTTCCCACCCTAGGCTTGCATTATTTTGCAGAAGCTGCTGGCATAGCGTTATGCGCGAAATAAACAATATTGTCATTCTGACCGGGGCAGGGATTAGCGCCGAAAGCGGCGTCGCAACCTTTCGCGGACCCGATGGCCTTTGGGAAGGACACCGGGTTGAAGATGTCGCGACGCCGGAGGCGTTTCAGCGGGATCCAGCGCTGGTCCAGAAATTTTACGACGAGCGGCGCAGTAAATTGCAGACCGTGCATCCCAATGCCGCCCATAAGGCGCTGGCCAAGCTGGATGCAAACTGGGGCGGTGACCTTTTGGTGGTGACACAAAATGTCGATGATCTACATGACCGGGCCGGGTCGCAGAGGCTGGTTCATATGCATGGCGAGCTTTTGAGCGGACTATGTCTGGCTTGCGGGGAGCGTTCTGCCGTGACCGAAAGTCTGTCGAGCGGTCCTGCTTGCCCCAATTGTGGCCAGATCGCTCTCAGGCCAGATATCGTCTGGTTTGGCGAAATGCCTTATCAGATGGAGCGGATTGAACTGGCTCTGGCACAATGCGACCTGTTTGTTTCCATCGGAACCTCCGGAGCCGTTTATCCGGCGGCGGGATTTGTACGATCGGCGGCTCATTATGGCGCGCAAACGCTGGAAATGAATCTGGATCCGTCCGATGGCAGCCTCTACTTTGATGAAAGTCGTATGGGCAAGGCTGGGGAACTGGTACCCACATGGGTTGAGGATGTGTTGAACGATGGATGAAATAAGGGGTTGAAATGAAAGGGCAGTGTCATTGCGGGGCGGTGCAGATCACGGTGCCGTCACCGCCCAAGGAAACGCTGCAATGCAATTGTTCCTTGTGCCGAAAAAGCGGCTGGCGGGGTGGTTTCTGGAATCCAGAAGTGGTGACCATTGACGCACAACCAGAGATTTTAAATAGCTATGTGCAAGGGGACAAGATGATCACGCTTTGGAACTGCAAGCGTTGCGGTACACACACCCATTGGACGCCGCGCACGGCGCCGCCTGACCGGATGGCAGTGAATATGCGCATATTCGAGCCGACCGACTGGCAGCACCTGCCAGTCCGCGAAGTGGATGGGGCGAGCTTTTAGTTCAGCAGATTGACCGTCACGAAAAGATAGATCACCCAAAGTGCCATTGCGAGAATGGACAGTGTCGAGCCCATAACACCAAGCTGGCGAAACCGAACGGTTTTGTCCGCGAAATGTTGATACATGCCATAGATGTGGATCACACGCGCAATCAGAAAAAGTGCAGCCAGTCCGGTAAGGGTCCAATGATGGGCATTGGTCATTTCGAGCAAAGCCAGCAACAATATCGCGATGGGTGCATTCTCCATCAAATTGGAATGACAGCCACGGACCATGTCCATTTTCGGGTCGCTGCCTGCGCCAAATCCGGTTTCGGTACGCAGTCTCTGACCGATAACCCTGAACATCAGATATATCATCAGCAAAGCGCAAATGGCGGCGGTTAAGGCAGTTACTGGTAATGTCATGATTTTCTCCCCTGTTACCCGCAATCATTGCGCAATATCGGAAGAAAGGCAATTGGTTGCCCAGTTGCTAGCTCTCGGGCGTTGTTCCGCAGCTTTTACATTCCGGATCCTTGGGCAGATTGATGCTGCGCATCGATGGCTTAAGTCCGTCAAACAATTGCAGCTTGCCAGCCGGGTCATCGCCAAAGCCGGTAACCACCCGGATCGCTTCCATGGCGGCAAAGCTGCCCATCAGTCCTACCATCGCCCCCAATACGCCAACTTCCGAACAATTGTCGCAATCATCCGGGTCTAGCGCATCGCCGACGAAGCATCGGTAACAGGGCTTGTCTGCTTCCCATCCGCGAAAAACGCCAAGCTGCCCCTGAAACTGCCCGATCGCGGCTGATACCAGCGGGACACGGTGCGCTATGGAATAGTCAGACACCAAAAGCCGGGTTTGATAATTGTCGGATCCGTCCAATATGGCATCAAACTGGCCAAAAAATGCTGCAGCATCATCGGAAAAATGCTGCGCGGTAAGTCGTTGATTAACTGTGTTTATTAATACTTCCGGATTTATCCGTTGCGCGGCTCTTTCGGCAACATCGACCTTCGGCAATCCAATGTCCTCTGAAGAAAACAAAACCTGCCGCTGAAGGTTGGACAAGGACACCACATCATCATCAACGATCGTCAACGCGCCGACGCCTGCAGCCGCGAGATACTGTATCGCAGGACAACCAATACCACCTGCGCCGACGATTAATATGTGCGCGTCCAGTATCTTCTTCTGACCGACACCGCCGACGTCCCGCAAGACGATATGGCGCGCATATCGGTCAAGCTGCTCGTCTGTTAGACCGCTCATTCAGGCCAGCGAAAATGCATCGCCGTTTTATACCAGGTAGTTTCGCCACTCGTCGAGATTGGTCCTGCCTTCTTTCCATATTTGGAAAGATGATTAACCATGTACACTTCCAATTCCCGGCACCCGCTTTCGACGGGCACAATTTTGACGAGTTCGCCATTGGGCGCGACCAATATCGCCGCCTCTATTCGAGCATAGACCCATTGCTCTGCTGTTGGTAACTTGCATTTGGCTTTTTTGGCAGCCCGTTCAGCCGCCATTTCATGGCGCTGTGCATAATAAATCGGTTTTCTGAATTGTGCTGTTTCCAGTACAGAATAATCCTCTGGCATGGCAGCAATAGTATCAGCATTCTGTGCCGTGGTACTGGCGAGAGCCATGGCAAGAAGAAGGTCAATCATCGGTTATTCCTTTCCAAAAGCGTTTCAACACAAATTCATACACCGGTAGAACCAAAACCGCCAGAACCCCGTGCAGTTTCATCCAGATTATCGACTTCTATCAGGTTCCCGCGTTGTACAGGCGCTACGACGATCTGCGCGATCCGGTCGCCTCGTCCGATGACAAAATCTTCTTCACCCAGATTGGCCAAGATTACCTTGATTTCTCCGCGATAGTCGCTGTCGATCGTTCCCGGCGTATTGAGGACGGATATACCCTTTTTCAATGCCAGCCCCGAGCGGGGACGCACCTGCACTTCATAACCTTCCGGTATAGCGAAGGCGAATCCGGTGCCGACCAGACTGCGTTTTCCTGGTGCGATAGTGGTTGCTTCGGCTGCACGCACATCCATGCCAGCAGAGCCACTGGTTTCATAACCGGGTAAAGGCAGATCGCCCGCCCCATCCAATCGTTTCACGGCTATCTCGATCGGTTCAAACATTCGTACCTCAAATTTCTTCAATGATCTTGTTCACCAGCCGTCGGGCGACTTCTGGCTTGGGAAGGCGTTCCCAGATTTCGGTGCCATTTTCGGTGACAATATGAACGCTGTTTGCTGCGCCGCCCATAACGTCGCCGGATACATCATTGGCGACGATCCAGTCGCAGCCTTTTTTGGCGAGCTTCGCGCGCGCATGCTCTTCGATTTTCTCGGTTTCGGCAGCAAAGCCTATCAGCAAACCAGGACGCTTGTCATGCTGTGCCAGGCCCGCCAATATATCCGGATTCTCAACCAGTGCGAGCGGTGCTGGGTCATCGCCCTTTTGCTTTTTGATTTTCTGATCCGCGCGCGCATCTGACCGCCAGTCGGCGACAGCGGCTACCATGACCGCAATGTCGGCAGGCAAAGCATCATGCACGGCGGCTTCCATTTCCAACGCAGTTTCCACATCGACCCGCATTACGCCCGCAGGGGTTGGCAGGTGGACCGGACCCGCCACCAATGTCACCTGCGCGCCGGCTGCGGCTGCGGCTGCGGCAATGGCAAAACCCTGACGACCGGATGACCTGTTGGCAATATAGCGCACCGGATCAATAGGTTCGCGTGTCGGGCCTGCGGTTACAAGCACATGTTTGCCGTGGAGCGGTCGATGCTGATCAGGCGCAAAAGCAGGCTGTCCTTCCAGCGGATTGCGACCAAGTTCATTCTCACCGATGAGGGCAGATGGGTTATCATCACCGCCAAGATTTCGTTTGATTTCTTCCATCACGGCTGGCGGTTCGGGCAATCGGCCCGGACCGAATTCACCGCAAGCCATATCGCCTTCATCCGGTGGCATCACAATAATGCCGTCGGCGCGGAGTTGTTCAATGTTGCGCTGGGTCGCCGGATGGTCCCACATGCGCACGTTCATTGCCGGTACGGCCAGCACCTGCGTATCGGTTGCCAGCAATAAAGTTGTCGCTAGGTCATCCGCAACGCCGCCTGCCATCTTTGCCATCAGATTGGCGGTCGCCGGACAGACTACGACCAAATCGGCTTCGCGGGACAATTGGATGTGACCCATCTCCGTCTCGTCCTTCAACGACCAAAGCGTTGTGTGCACTTCATTTTCGGAAAGTGCAGCCAAGGTCATCGGCGTAACAAATTGTGCACCCGATTCGGTCAGAACACAGCGCACTGTCATGCCCGCTTTGCGAATTAGCCGGATCAGCTCACTGGCCTTATAGGCGGCAATGCCGCCGCCTATAATCAGCAGGATATGTTTGGGTTTTGTCATAGCCAGCTTTGTCCCCATATCCACAGCGCACCAGCGCCTGCCGATGCAGCTATAACAGCGGTCAGGGCATAACGCCAAAATCCACCATTGCCTGTCTTGCGGCGTTCCCAGATTAGATCCACATCGGCAACTGGCGGTGGTGGCGGCGCACCACCTTGGCGGGGAAGCTGCTGGTCCAGACGCCTCACGATATCCGGCAGCATCATGAGTGTATCCACGTCCGAATTAATCCGGTCGGCAATCGCGGCCTCTGGCCCCAGTTCACCGCGGATCCAGTTTTTCACATAAGGCCCACTGGCATCCCACATATTGATCCCGGGATTAAGGTCGGTCGCTATGCCTTCGACCATAACCATGGTTTTCTGAAGTAGCAGCAGGTGCGGCTGCGTCTCCATGTCGAAATCGCGGGTGATTGCGAACAGGCCGTCGAGCATGTCGCCGACAGAAAGCTCACTCACCGGTTTGCCGCGCATCGGTTCGCCCACAGCGCGAAGCGCGGTGGCAAAATCCTCCATATTGTGATGATCGGGCACATATTGTGCTTCAAAATGGATTTCGGCCACACGCTTATAATTACCTGTGGTCAATCCATACAAAATCTCTGCCAGCCAGAAGCGTGCTTTGCGATTGATGCGGCCCATGATGCCGAAATCGATGGCTACAATAGTACCATCAGCTTTCACGAACAAATTTCCCTGATGCATATCAGCGTGGAAATAACCGGCCTCAATCGCCTGTTTCAGGAAGGTGTGGACCAGCCGGTTGGCTATATCGTTCAAATCATGACCGGCGGCGATCAGATCGTCACGCCGAGAGATCTTGATGCCATCGACCCAATCGAGCGTCAGAACCCGGCCCGACGTCCGGTCCCAGTCAATGGCCGGTATTTCAAACTGTTCGACATTGGCCATATGCTCATCAAGCTCTGATGCCGATGCGGCTTCGCGGCGGAGATCCAGCTCGCGCATTGTCCAGCGCCGAAAATTGGCGATGACCAGCTGTGGACGCAGCCGTTTTGCTTCTCCGCCCATTGCTTCAAGATGAGCCGCCGCCCATTCATAGGTTTCAATATCGGCGGTGAATTTCTTTATAATGCCGGGTCGCAGCACCTTAACCGCAACTGCTTTGCCTTCGATCGTGGTCGCGCGATGGACCTGTGCGATAGAGGCTGCGCCCACCGGTTCGGGATCAATATCACTGTAGAGCGCGTTGATGGGCTTGCCCAGGCTCGCTTCAATTTCATCCTTGATCTTGTCAAAAGCAACGGGCGGCAGATTATCCTGCAACTGTAACAGGTCCCGGGCCGCTTCTTCGCCGATAATATCCGGCCGTGTTGCCAATGTCTGGCCAAGCTTGATCGCTGCAGGACCAATGGCCTGCAAAGCAGCGGAATAATTTGGTGTCTTTGGCTGGATTGTGCCCAAGCGCGCGAAACGGCACAGGCGCCGGACCTGCGGCGGTGTTGCTTTGTGCTTCTCAATGTCGCGCAGCGCGCCATGTTTGGCGAGGGTACGACCCCATTTGAGCAGCCGAAAGATATGGGTGCGGGATGATGTCATGTCAGATGGGTGCTCAGACTTTCCAGCCGCTGTGGATGGCAACCAGGCCGCCCATCATCGGCTCCACCTTGGTCTGGGCGAAACCGGCATCTTTGATCATGCCGCGAAATTTCTCCATCGGCGGGAACCGGTCGATGGACTCGGCAAGATAGCGATAGCTGTCTTCATCATTTGCCACGGCCTTGCCGATTTTGGGCAGGACACGATGCGAGTAAAAATCATAAACCTTGTCAAATCCGGGCCACAGCGTCTTCGAAAATTCCATGCAATAGAAACGCCCGCCAAAACGCAAGACGCGGTGCGCTTCAGCCAGAGCCTTTTCGATATGGGTCACATTACGGATACCGAAGACAATCGTGTAAGCGTCAAAATGAGCATCGGGAAAATTGAGCTCCTCGGCATTCTGTTCGCTCCAGACCAGGCGGCCTTCGCCCTTTTTGATCGCGCGGTCGAGCCCTTCTGACAGCATATCGGGGTTGATATCAGCCACCGTGATGTTAGCGCCGCTATCGACCATACGAAAGGCGATGTCTCCGGTGCCGCCAGCCATATCGAGTATCTCTTCGCCTTCACGCGGCTTTACGCGGCGAACAAAGCGATCCTTCCACAATCGATGTGTGCCTGCACTCATGGCATCGTTCATCACATCATATTTGCTGGCAACATTGGAGAAGACTTGACCGACACGGCCCACCTTTTCGTCTTCATCCACCTCTTCATAGCCGAAGGAGACTGTCTTGGTTTCGATCATATACTGGTTGCTCGTATCTTTGGAATCAGTCCCCGGAATCTGTCCGGGCGCTATTTTCAATGACAAGCATTAGACGACGCTTGGCAGCACTGCAATCACCCTGTAGCTGCTGAACAGAGCGATATTGCGATATTTTGAGAGTCATGATGCCAGAATTACCAGAAGTTGAGACAACCGTCGCCGGTTTGCGGCCGGTATTGGAAGGCAAAAGGCTTACTCTGGTCGAGCCACGCCGGGCTGATTTGCGCCGTCCCATCCCGACCGATCTGCGCCAGCGGATGACGGGAGCCCGAGTGACGCAACTTGCGCGCCGCGCCAAATATGGTTTGATTGAGACGGATCGCGGGGACGTGATGATCTTTCATCTGGGCATGTCGGGGCGGTGGCGGATTGATCCGGCGGAGCTGGAAAAGCACGATCATCTGGTGTTGGAAACCGAAGAGGACCGGCGGCTGGTGCTCAATGATCCACGCCGCTTTGGCTCGCTGGATCTGATTCGGTTGGAGGATATGGGCCAATATGGACCGTTTGCGGCGATGGGGCCGGAACCTTTGGGGGATGATTTTACCGGCGCCTATCTCAAAGCGGTCACCAGAGACCGCAAAGCACCAATCAAACAACTATTGCTAGATCAACGCAATGTTGCCGGACTGGGCAATATTTATGTGTGCGAGGCGCTGCATATGGCAGGGATTTTACCAAGCCGGATGGGGGGCGGAATCTCGAAGCTCCGCTATGACAAGCTGGTCGTGGCGATCAAACAGGTGTTGGCATCGGCCATTGCCGCTGGCGGATCGTCGTTGCGAGATTTCGTCCAACCGGACGGGGAACTGGGTTATTTTGCCAGGGAATGGCTTGTATATGGCCGTGAAGGAGAGAATTGCGCGTGCGGTGGTTCTGTCTTGCGTAAGGTCGACAGTGGTCGATCCACCTTTTACTGTCGAAAATGCCAGAGCTGAAGGGCCGTTGCGGCTGTTTGACTAAGCTATTGACGGGAATCATCTAGGAAGCTAATGACCGCCGACTTGAGCCGAGGTTGCGCATGTAATCGGCGGCTACCCAGCATTTCAGTTTTGAGGAAATTTCATGGCTAATACGCCGCAAGCAAAGAAACGTATCCGTCGCAACGAGCGCCGCACGGTCATTAACAAGAACCGCGTGAGCCAGATTCGTACGAAGATCAAATCCGTTGAAGCTGCCCTGGAAGCAGGCGATAAAGCCGCCGCGACCACCGCACTTGCCGCAGTTCAGCCGGAATTGGCGCGTGGCGTAGCACGCGGTGTGTTCCACAAGAATACGGCATCTCGGAAATTCAGCCGCCTGACAAAACGGGTCGCTGCGCTGGGATAATGTGGTCTCGGCCACGGCCGGACAGATTTCCTAAATAAAGAATCACCCGCCTGATTTCCGGCGGGTTTTCTTTTGCCTGAATCAGATTAGCATCAGTCCGCTGCGCCGAATCATCGCGAAAAACCCGACCATCCCGGCCGTTGCTTCATCGCTGAGCTCAATAAATATTCGCCGGCCATCTTGTTCGTCGGCCTTGCGCAGGAAAATCTCTTCTTCGGTCATTGTCTTAATCCAGCGCAGGGCGGTTGTTGGCGGCACGCTTGCGGCAATACACAGGCTGGAAACCGCAACCTTGGTGCCTTCCAACCGCGCTGCCATCAGGTCCAGCAACATATCCCAGGCTGGATCGGCAAACAGTTCTGCATCAAAATACTGATCCCTAAGCCGTCTCGCTTTGATCAGGCCGCGTACTTCATCCGCTGATATTGGCCGAGAAAGGCTAACAGCCTGATTATCGGTTTCCCCGCCAGCCTCTGAAGTTGGCGGGGTTGATGGTCGCATCGGTTTGAAACTGACCGGAGGATCGGCCAGCTTTGTATCGTCATCCCGCTCGTGAAAAGGGTTGCCGATTAGATCCCTGTCACTGCCCGATTGATCCGGCCCGGATAATTTGACCAGCGCCCTGGCAATACGCTCTACGTCAGCTGAAATTTTCTTGAGATCCGCCAGATCTATTTCGTCCCGGTCGGCAAAAAGACTGCTTATCGATCGTTTGGTTCTGTGTTCAAGGGAGACAAATAGCTCTGCCACGCTGTCACTTAGCAGGTGTTCCACATGGGGATATTCGACTGCAGCCAAGGTCGAGTCTAGCAAGTCCAGATCTGTGCGAATCAGCATCGGCAGACTTGATGCCTCACAGAAGCGTTCAACCCTTCCCAGGGCTTCGGCCTGTGCTTCACTCCATTCGGTAATCTGAATAACAATGGCAGCCACATTAAGTCGCTCGGCAAATTCTTCATCCGGAGCGTCTATCGGTAGCGGCGCACACCGCCCGCCAAGCAATTCTATGGCATGGGTGTAAAGGGCCTGTAGCTGCGCATCGTCAGAAACCAACAATATCTGCCCGCCCCAAATATCATCATCTGTCGTTTGACCCATGTCGCTATAATACTCTTCTGAACAACCCTGCGAAATCTTATCGTCCGCTCCACCTAACATTATGGTGGCTTGTCTCCAAATAATATCGGTCGATTCGTATCTTAGTGTAAAACGACATGCTGCTCTGGCCTTTGCTATGTCTCATCCCGGTTAGACCAACCTTTGCCCTGGATCACGCGGAACATATATCGATGACGATCTCAGTGATTTTGTTTGTGCATCAAGTGGTTATTATTAAACATGAATATCGGAGAATTTGGCGAATTTTTGGCATGTCGCGAGCAGAAAAGCCGACGCCTGGGGGGAATAAACTGTCGATGAACGGTACTATTTTATCGTTCAATGGTGGTTCAGCATGCTAAAGTTACTACATTACGAGGATGGCGGGTTAGTTGTAAGTTGAAGGAATGATCATGACAGCGTCCAAATTCAAAAGTCCGAAGGGCTTGAAGTTGAAAATTTTCATGCCGCTCGCGTTTCTGGCACTCGGTGCCTGTGCTTCTCCCTTTCGGGCCGACGTGCAGAGATTCGCAGCCCTGCCGCCGGCGCAGGGGCAAAGTTTTGCGGTGGTTGCTTCTGATCCAGAACTTTCCGGCGGACTGGAGTTCGCCCAATATGCAACGCTTGTCGAGCAGCGCATGGCAGACCTTGGTTACCAATTGACCGATGATCCCGCGCAGGCGCAGTTGATTGTCAGCATGGACTATGATGTCGACAAAGGCCGTGAAAAGGTTGTTGGCGATTATGATCCATTCTTTGCGACCAGCTTTTATGGGCGCCGCGGTTTTTACGGCCATCGTGGTTTCTATGGCCGTCATCGCTATCGTTATGGCTTCCATGACCCGTTCCTGTTCGGCGGCTATGGGTTTTCAGGTTATGGCGGGGTTCGCAGTTTTACTGTTTACACCACAGAACTGGATATGAAGATCGACCGGACGGCCGATGGAGAGCGCCTGTTTGAAGGCAAGGCAGAGGCAATGTCGCGGTCAAAGAACCTGACTTATCTGGTACCTAATCTGGTCGAAGCGATGTTCACTGACTTTCCAGGCAATAGCGGGGAACGTGTTCGCATCTCGGTAGCGCCGGAAAAGAACTAACCGACTTTTCAGCTTCCACTCTTTGAATGAACAGGATGTTTCTGTGTTCTGTCAGCTTTCGAGCTGACGGAGCAACATCCTTACATCATTGTCCATCTCGGTATCCTCACCGCGCAATTGTTCGACCAGCTTCACTGCATGGATAACCGTGCTGTGATCGCGTCCACCGAATTTTCGGCCAATTTCGGGATAGCTTCGCGGGGTCATTACCTTGGCGAGATACATGGCCACCTGACGAGGGCGGGCAACCGCGCGAGCACGGCGCTTGGATGACATCTCGTTGCGGTCAAGGCGATAATATTCGCATACTGTGCGCTGGATTTCGTCAATCGTAATCCGGCGGCGGCAAGCGCTCAATATGTCCGACAACTGTTCCTCAGCCAATTCCTTGGTGATAGGTCTGCCGGTCAGTTGAGCGTAAGCGAGCAGTTTGTTGAGGCCTCCTTCCAGCTCCCGCAGGTTGCGACTTATCGTGCGTGCGAGAAATTCTATGACATCCTCGGACACTTCCTGATGCGGCAAGCTGGCAAGACGATGCTGCAAAATGTCGCGGCGCAACTCGAGACCTGCCGATTGTATATCAGCGACCAGCCCCATGGACAGGCGTGACAATAGCCGTTGGTCTACGCCGTCCAATGCCTGTGGCGGACGATCTGCAGCGACAACCACCCGCTTGCCCCGGCTGATCAGGGAATCGACAGTATGAAGAAACTCTTCCTGTGTAGAAATCTTACCGACGATGAACTGGATATCATCAATCATCAAAAGATCTGCTTCTCGCAGCGCGGCTTTGAATTCCATGGCCTCATTTCGCCGCATGGCTGACACAAATTCTACCATGAAACGCTCGGCAGACATGTAGATGACCCGTGCGTTCGGAAATTCGGTCCGGTAAGCATGGCCAATCGCATGCATCAAATGGGTTTTTCCCTGACCGGTAGAAGACTGCAGATATAATGGGCTGAATAGTGGTTTTTCGGGAGACGCCATGCGCTGTGATGCATTGAGCGCCAGAACATTGCTATGTCCTGCGATAAACTCATCAAAGGTCATCCGGGGATCAAGATCGAGCTGGAATTTTCCGGATGAAGTCTGGGCAATTGCTTCATTGGCAACGGCTTTGTCTTTTTTGACCTTTGCGATGCGCGCGGTGCCGGCCTTGGCCGAAAAGTTAATGTTCTTTACCTTGGTAGAATGAGCCTTCCAAGCCAATGCCAATCGCTCTGCGTAGCGTTCGCGTACCCAATTGGCCGCAAATTCGGAAGGCAGGACCAGCTGCAATTCACCGCTGTCCGAATCGAATCGAGCAAGTTTAATTGGCTTTATCCACTGACCAAAAATTTGTGCACCCAGATCACGGCGCAGGCCGGAACATATTGTCTGCCATGTATCAGTCAGCTGAGATGCAACATCATCCTGACTTTGTGAATCCTGAATACGCACTTTCGCTGTTGTCGCCTTTGTGGCTGGATTGGTGCCCGCTTTTCCTGATCTTTGTACCACTAACATCCCCCGATTTATCTCTACCCGCGTCATCGCGGGGCCGCTCATCGACTGGACAATTTGCTGCGCTTCCCAATGATTCCCAGCCAAAGGAAACGCGGGACACAGAAAACCTTATGCTGAAAACTCGTTTTCAACGGTACTTTTTTCAATGTCATAGAGGCCAGGATTGTCGAATCCTTAGCCGCCAGCCGATGCCTCTTAGTAAGCGTGTAAGAACGAGTCGAGCAAGGCCGCTGGTGTAAAAAAAATGAAATAATTTGATTGACAGCGGCAAGCTCAGGAAAAATCGAATATTATAACTAAACCATTGAAATTAAATAAATATATTCTGTGGATAATTAGGTATAAGCTGCGAATCGCGGTATGACCGTAGGTTTTGCATCCCGTTACAAAATCGAGATGCACGGACATCTGCAAATGACCGGTATTTTGATATTTTGAAAAAGCCTGCCGAAAGGTGCTTGCCAAAGCCCTCATGATTTGGCAATGGCCCCGAACACTTCATGGGCTGGCCTCATGCAAGGGCGATTAGCTCAGTTGGTAGAGCGCTTCGTTTACACCGAAGATGTCGGCAGTTCGAGCCTGTCATCGCCCACCATTTTTTGATTCTCTTTTTACCTCCAGCGCCGGGCGCGGGCATCCGCCCGCTTGGCTTCCCTCGCG
>CANLSQ010000001.1 GCA_947493955.1 uncultured Sphingomonadaceae bacterium | reverse complement strand
GTTCCAATGGGGGTGGTAACGGAAACGGAAACAGCAGCGGCAACGCCAATAATGGCAATGCAGGTGGAAACGGGAACAACGGCGGCAGTGCCAATGCGAGCAACGGCAACAATGCCGGTAATGGCAACGCCAACGGTGGCGGTAACGGCAAGGGGAATAACGGCAACGGAAACGGCAATGGCGGTTCCAATGGGGGTGGTAACGGAAACGGAAACAGCAGCGGCAACGCCAATAATGGCAATGCAGGTGGAAACGGGAACGGCGGCGGCAGTGCCAATGCGAGCAACGGCAACAATGCCGGTAATGGCAACGCCAACGGTGGCGGTAACGGCAATGGAAACAACGGTAATGCGAACGGGCATGCGAAATAAGGCGCAATGCGACAGACGCGGTGACAGTCCCCGAGGTCAAAGACCATCAGTCCGGTTGATGGTGAATTAACCAAAATTACAACCATCTGTTCTAAAGAGGGTTTCTCGTTTTCAGGGAGACCGTTTTGAACGGAAAGCTGCCTTTTGTTCATCTGTTGACCGCGCACCGGCTCTTGGTTGCGTGGATACTGGCATTGCTTTCGGCGGTGTTGCTGGTCATGGCGGGTATCGGCGGCGATGTGGAGCAGCGTTTTCAGACTTTTCGCGCGGAGATCCTAGAAAAGCCTGCTTCGGGGGATTTCCTGCTGGTCGAGATTGATGCAAACTCACTTCAGGCTCTTGATCGCTGGCCATGGCCGCGAAGCCATTATGCCCAAGCAATTGATAAGCTTTCTGGCCTGGGTGCCGAGCAGATAATATTCGATATCGATTTTTCTGCGCACTCTACGACAGAGCAGGACCAGGAATTTGCCGAAGCCATCGCACGATCAGATGCCTCTGTCGTGCTTCCCACATTCCGGCAGAAAGATGCCGCCGATCAAAGCCGCTATGTCGAAAGCTTGCCAATCGAGGAACTGCGAGCGCATGCTTTCCTGGCGTCTGTTAATGTGCATCCCGATAATAATGGGCAACTCAACACATACAGTTATGGCACCGTAACCGATGGCACTGTCCGCCCGTCGCTTGCCAGCATGCTCGCCGATTCCTCTGGCAATATTGAGAAAAGCTTCGCGATCGATCAATCCATAGACCCAAGCACCATTCCCCGGCTCAGCTTTATCGATGTGCTTGAAGGCAATGTTCTTCCGCAGTCTATAGAGGGAAAGAAAATCCTTGTCGGCGCCACTGCAATCGAGCTGGGTGACCGCTATCCCATCAGCCGGTTCGGCGTGGTGCCAGGTGTCTTGATCCAGGCATTGGCGGCAGAAACAATGTTGCAATCTACCGACATGGAAAATTTGGGGAAATGGCCTCCCCTCATAGCCGCTTCTGCTTTTCTCTTGATACTGGTCCTGTCGGGACGCTGCTCTCACACGATGTTGACCGGTGCCGTTTGGATCATCGGACTGGCTTTGTTTGCCAGTATCCTGGCGTTCGAAAAAAATGGCTATCTGACTTATTCGAATGTGCCGGCGCTTTTTTTCCTGCTCATTTTTCTTGTGCTTGAAAAATTCTCCCGGACCCGGTTGGCTTTGAATGAAAGTCAATTTTACAATGAAACCAGCAAATTACCCAACGAAACTGCTCTCCAACAGTGGTTGAGAAAGAATGGCGGGGCCAATATCGCCACGCTGCGAATTTCGGAATTTCGCGATCTGTTGGTGGTTACTGATGTTGAGTCCCGGATTGAATTATTCGGAAACATTGCTGAACGGCTCAAATTTCTGGCGGTTGACGGTTGTGTATATCATCTCGATTCCGATATTTTTTCCTGGATCGTCAAAGACGAATATCGTGAAGACATTGCGGCCCATTTTGACACGGCGGCCACGCTTTTTCATTCTCCGGTCATCGCCGGCGGCTCAAAAGTGCGACTTGATGTCAGTTTCGGTATCAGCGATGAATCAATCGATAAATCAAAAATAGCTTCCGAACAGGCTGCCTATGCCGGCAAAAGGTGGATGTGGCACGATGCTGTAAAAGCCAGCGCGGTAGGCGAAAAACAAAGCCTGCTCGTCGATTTGGATCAGGCCCTGGCCAATGGCGATATCAATATTGTCTATCAGCCCAAATGGGACTTGAAGGAAGACAGATTATCCGGAGCGGAGGCGCTCGTGCGCTGGAACCATGCGGAACGTGGCAGAATCAGCCCGGACCTCTTTATTCCAATGCTGGAAAAAGCCCGCCGGATCGATGATATCACCTTGTTTGTTCTGCAATCCGCATTGCTGGATCTGGCCTCTTGGGAAGACGCCCGACCCGGCTTGAGTTGTTCGGTGAATATCTCAGCGCAATTGCTTGGCGACAGCATGTTTGTTGAAAAAGCCATTGCGCTGGTGGAGGGTTCCAAAGCCCCGAATCAGCAAGTGACCTTTGAAGTAACCGAAACGGCGACGCTGGCAGATCCCGATTTATCCATAATGGCTTTGCAACGCATCAGAGATGCGGGGATCATGGTTTCCATTGATGACTATGGTACCGGACAATCGACAATGAGCTACTTGCAGCGTCTTCCGGCCGATGAAATCAAAATTGATCAAAGCTTTGTCAAAACCATAGTCACTGAAAAGTCCAATCAGGTGATCGTGAAGTCAGCAATTGAAATGGCGCATGCACTCGGCTTCAAAGTTGTTGCCGAAGGTATCGAGGACGAGAATTGCTTGAACCTGTTGACTAGAATGAAATGCGATATCGGCCAAGGTTGGCACATCTCCAAACCGGTTACTGCAGAAATTTTTCGGGCCGCCTGGCTTGAAACGACAGCCCTTCAAGAGCGCAAATCAGCTTAAACCTTCTTTCCCTTTCACCTTTTGATTTAATGAGTTAAGTGACTATTAGGTCGATTTCTGACGGTTACTTTCGTTCACAATCGTCCGATAGATTGCAAAATCGTTTCAACAGGGCAAAGTCATTGAAAGAAGTTTGGTGGGTGAAGATTACCGGTGGGGCAGAACCCATGCAATTTTATGCCGGAGTAAGAAATCTCGATCAGCTAATTGAACTCGCTGAGCGCAACGGCTTCACAATTGATCTAGAGGATGTTTCAAGGGTTCCGAATGTGGTGGGTATCAAAGAAGGCGAATGGAAAGCTGTACCTTGAAATGGTTCCGGTCTTTTGGTTTCGATTTTTATGTCCGCTTTCGGTATAGGACAGCCATTAGCCCCAAGTACGACTTTGAACGCAAAGTCAGCCTCAAACTATCTCGTTAATTAATAGAGCTGCCGGTGCTTCTAAGGCTGAATCGGTATGCGGGAAACAATACGATCAATTTTCGTTGTCAGACTTTGCATCTTGATTGGCTTGCAGAATAGCTCCATCCCGCTCTAAAAAATCTATGGCTTCGGCAACCTTGATCGCAGCCATGCTTTGTCCGGCATCGTCTAGCGCGCTCAAGATACGTTGCAAATCTTCTATAATTTCATCCATCGCAGTTCATCAGCCTTTTCCCTTCCAGCGGATCTGGTTCCTGCGAAAACAAGTATCTTTTTCTTCTTAAATACATGATATTGTTAGTTTTTCAAGCTATGATATGTCATTGTTTATAACGATAGCCTAGTTTTCATCAGAGGCATGAACTCAAGAAATAGGCGTTGCTCAGAAGTAATCTCTAATGTTCGCTTCCTAGATACCGCGGACATAAGCTTTTCCTGAGACGGTAATCCAGTTCAGGTACCCCTATTCAGGTAAACCGCTGAGAGTAATCCTTTTCAAGCTGTCTTATTTTGTTAAACTCTTCCAAGGCGTCTCGCCATTTCCACATCCTGTCTCGGGTGACTTCGTTTCCAATTATGAGGCGGTAATTTCTTCTGACTCTAGAACCAAATGAGACAGGAGAAATCAGAATGACAGTAGTTGGATATGCACGTGTAAGTTCGGCTGGTCAGAGCTTGGGCATCCAAAAAGAGCAGCTCGAGAATGCGGGGTGTAAGAAGCTATTTGCTGAAAAGCAGAGTGGCACTTCAACAAACAACAGAATGGCACTCAGAGACGCCTTAGAGTGGCTTAGAGAGGGTGATACGTTGGTGGTCACACGTCTTGATCGATTGGCTCGCTCCGGCAAGGATTTATACGATATCATTGAACAACTATCGCAAAAGCAAGTTGGCTTTCGATGCCTTCAACAAGGAGCGGTCGATACTACGACTTCAATGGGTAAATTGGTGCTTGGTATTCTGGGTGCTGTTGCCGAGTTTGAAACTTCCATTCGGAAAGAACGGCAGCGAGAAGGTATTGAGAAAGCGAAAGCCAGAGGCATCTATAAAGGCCGCCCAGCATCGATAGACGCAAATGAAGTCAAGGCTCTAAAACAATCGGGATTGGGTGCTGCAGCGATTGCAAAGAAGATGAATATTGGACGAGCTAGCGTCTATCGATTGCTTGCTTGAGGGTGGGGCAGTTCATTCTGATATTTGATACCGCTGTTTCAATCGATCGTTCCTTGATCGCAATTCATCTTGCTTGCCATGAATATAAAACAGACAACGTTCCAGTATTTCCGTTTTTGGCCCAACCAATTTGTCTTTAGCTATTGCGTTCGCGACCAGCAGATCAAACTTTGCATCAAGGTCTGGAGCACTTCTACACAGAGATAGTCTTTTAGCTCTCACTCGTTCAGTATCTTCTATCTCTTTCAGCATTGCTTGAATTTCTGCGTCTGCAAATACTTGAGCCTGATCGCCGGCTGGTGTTGCTTGCGCAACAGTCCCTGCAGCAAGCAACAAAGCAGCTGCAACACAGATTAATTGATTTTTGAAGTATTGGTTCATTTTATTGCCTCCGAGATTTAGAGGCAAACCCGACAAAAGCCGGGTGTTTAGAACCCTGCGTACACACAGAGCGCCGCCACCTTTAGGCGGACCCTGGACATACGTGACGGCCACCCGGCCGAAACTTGTTCGACCGGCGTGTACGGTTGGAGGTTCTAAAGCCTCACACTCAGGACTGACTG
The DNA here is from genome assembly GCA_947493955.1 of uncultured Sphingomonadaceae bacterium. GTDB lineage: Bacteria > Pseudomonadota > Alphaproteobacteria > Sphingomonadales > Sphingomonadaceae > Parasphingorhabdus. The sequence continues at coordinate 1,973,590 of CANLSQ010000001.1, read as the reverse complement.
AATGCTCTTATTGTCTAGATGCATTGAGTTTTGGGTGCAAGAATTGGATTGATCGGAGATTGAGCATCATATTTTGAATCTATTGTTCAACAGCGTCACCACTGTTGAACAATGCCGAGAACTAAAAAACTAGAGAGCCACTAATATTGTGACATTTGGCTATTCCCAATCGTTCCGGCCCAGCGCCTTCATCGCGTCGGTGATCGCATTGGTTTCAACACTCACCCGTACGACCTTGGCGAGCAGTTCGATCATGCTCTCCTTGTAGTCGGCGAAGCGATAGGTGTTGAACTTCTCGCGGATGGTTGGGTCGCGGGGTTTCTTTTCCTTGTGCTGATCCAGCACCCAGTCGATTGCACTGCGATTGCCGAGGCGATAGTCCCATGCGCCTGACGGGATACCGGTAATCTGAGTATCCTCGTCCACCACCACGCTACCTGTCTCCGCATCGTCGGCGAGGATGGATTTCAGCTTGGGTTTGGGATGCGAACCCTTGGCGCGTTTGGGGTTAGGCGTATCGACGCGTTCCAGCTTCCACGGTTCGGCGTCTTCATAATCAATATGTAGATCGAGCAGCGCCTCGCCCCAATCCGCCCACTGCGCGAAGTCGGGATAAAAGGGGATGCGCGGAAACTCGCGCTTGAGATTGACCGCATATTTCTCGCGATAGACCGGATCGTGCAGCACGGCATAGCAATAGGCGAAGATTGCATCTTTGGTGATGCCGGCGTTCTTGCCATAGTGCTTGGTGAATTTGTTGAACGCCCAGTCGGTTATGTTATCGATGCGCTCGCCATCTTCTGAGTGCCTGTACCGCCCTAGACACTGATTGGCGTCCAGTGAAAGAACCGTAAGCGACGGTACGAGGTCCGTTGCAAACGACGAAAAATCAAGCCTTCCTCCAGTTGTGAAGCATATCGAAGAGTTTCGAGTTTCCGCCTTGGGCCAGAAGCTGGGCGTCTGATATTGAAATTCGTTGAAAGCGTATGAGTATATGGAATGGAGAATATTGAATGGCCGGTAAAGCGTCGATCGGATGCTATTGGGCAAATCAATATCGGAATAGCGCCTTCTTGCTAGCCGCTTAAGGTGCCTCGTCCACTTGATATCACAGTCGTTGAAGCGCGGTTCCTCGGAATCTTGGCGAGCGAATGGGGTTTCGTCCGCGACTGCTCGAAGATACTCTTCCTGCTGATGCCCTGCTTTTCTGTTGAGGCTATCAAGGTCTCGGTCAACTACCCACTCGTCGCGGTTGGTAACGAGCCCTAAGCTGTAAAGGCGAAAAACTGCCCGGTCAGTCGAGCGGCTCGATCTCGTTTTCGTATTCTTCGAAGCAATGGGAATGAACTCCCGCCATTCCTCCTCGTTCATAGAAACGAGCCAGTCGGATCGATCATTCGGCTTCAATTGCCTAACATCAGACGACGCAAGTGCGGCTCCACCTAACCAACTCAGTTTATCTTCGGCGGTCTCCTGTTCAGGTCTGCGAACGTAGCTGATTTTGGATTTACTTCTGCGGCCCGTCCTCACTAGAAACGCAATCGCCACTCCGGTTTGAATTCCAAAGACATTGTGGGTCGTGCCTGAAAGCTTAGGATTTGCTCGGATATCCGCTCCTAGATCGACGACCCAGATTTCGTCAAAGTTGCTAGCCACAACCTTGCGAAATCCATCGAAAGTACGGCTCTCGATAAAGCTACGGTTTGTAACGAATGAGATGATGCCCTCTTCACCTAACCGATCACTCGCCCACCGGTAGAATCGTGAATACATATCGTAGAGCTTTGTTTTCTGAGCTGTGCTCTCTTTGATGTACGTCCGCTTTATCCGGTCGTCGATGTGAGGATATTTGCGATTCTTGTTGTTTTCCCTCTCATTTTGCTGGTTTGCGTTGTATGGCGGGTTGCCAAGTATCACGCTGATCTTGCGTCGGTTTTGGCGCTTTACGCGCTCGATATTCTCATCGCTCATCGCGCCCAGCATATCGAGCTGATGACCGGCATGAATACCTAGCCCATCCACATTATCCAGCGTATCAACCAAGCATAGCCCCTCGAACTCAGCAAATTCATCGGTGATCGCTTGATAGGTCGCCTCAATATTCAAATTCGCAACATAATAGGGCAGGACCGCCACTTCGTTGGCGTGCAGTTCCTCTTTGTATTTCTTCTTCAACTTGTCCGGCTGACCGCGGAAATATTCGAGCAATTCGACAATATAAGTGCCAGTGCCTGTCGCCGGATCGAGGATTTCCACGCCCTCATCGACCAGATTTTTCTCGAAATGCTTTTCGCATAGCCAGTCGGCGCTGCGGATCATGAAGCGCACGATTTCGCCCGGGGTATAGACCACGCCGAGCCGGTCGGCGGCCTTGGGATTATAGACCTTGTAGAAATTCTCATAGAGCGATTTCAGGAAATTCTGTTTTTCAGAATGGCTCTGGATCAGGTGCGCGGTATCTTCGATCCCTGTATAATAGGGGCGTAGCGCCGCCAGCAATGTGCGCTTGTCACCATATTCGAATAGCTTGCGTTCCAGCGCATAAAGCTGTTTCGCGATATTATTGTCGCGGTGATAGTCGCGCATATCGAAGACGCGGTTAAAAATATCCTCGGTCAACACATGCTGGACTAGCATCTCGGTGACATCGGCACGTTCTAGTGCGGGATTGATGGTTTCCTTGACCTGCTTCAGGAACGCCAGTTCGGCCTCGGCAAAATCGGTGCTGGCTTCGCGCTTCTCGCGGATGCGCTCACGCAGCGCCTCCAATATGGCTGGAAGATCTTCGGAAAATTTGGCAATCGCCTTGCGGAAATCGCGAATAGCTTCCTGCTCATAGGCGAAGAACCGCGTCAGCAGGTTATAGAGCGCGTCGGTGTCGGTCATATCGACATCGGCCACCGGCTTGCGATCTTGAATCAGGACGGCGCGCTTGGTATCTTCATAAATGATATTGGTGCGCGGATAGCCTTTGGCCTCCTTGGCCGCGATCTCGGCATCCAGGTCATCTTTACTATCCTTCGCCTCCCAGTAACCAAAGGGCACCCGGATATCGTATACCAGCGCTCCATCCACACGGATATTGTTGCCCTGGCTCGTCGTCATCGAATGTTCTGAGAGATAGGTTAGATCGTTGGAGCGTCCCCAGCTTTTAAGCAGTCCCTGAAAAGCATCACGCACCGTGCCTTCGTTGACCGTACCGCCGACCTTTATGATGCGGTCAAGTTCGCTGCGATATTCGTTGATTAGCTGACGGCTCAAATTGTGCTCCCCTCAACTGCTTACTACTGAGGAGAAGTAATTTTTCCAATGAAAACCGAGAAATGGAAACTTTATTCTAAATCACATGGATTGTTTTACTAGGTAGCCGCTAGTTTCTAGCAGTTTCGTAGCTGCCGTCGCAAAATTTGGTAGCGGAGGAGGGACTCGAACCCCCGACACATGGATTATGATTCCGCTATTCTGCATGGGAAACTTTGGCAGAAACCATTCATTGACCCAGCAAGTGAGGGTAGGTTGGTTTTGCATAATTTGTAGTTGGGCAAAGTGTGTAACAAAGGTGTGTTACATCTCACTTTTGAGCGGCTGTAAATTATTGTATTTAAACCATTTATCTAAAATGGTGACCCCTACGGGAATCGAACCCGTGTTTCAGCCGTGAAAGGGCCGCGTCCTAACCGCTAGACGAAGGGGCCACACCAATGCCTGATGGCATCGCTAAGCAGCGAATTCGGGCGATTAGGGGTATCGGACGCTTTGGTCAACCCCTTATTGGCGGTTTGCGGGCATATTTACCGATATTTGTTGTGAACCCCAGAGTGCGTGGGATTAATCGGCCCAAGCGGCATCTTCCAGATGGATTTCGGCAGCGGGGCGGCTGCCCCAATCGTCTATTTTCGCACGGCCGGCTATCCACAACTTCCGATTCTTCGGCGCGCTGAGAAGGGCTTGGCCAAGATCGCTCTCGGCGGCGCGAAAAGCGATGGTTTTGATCGAACCGCCATCGTCGCCTGCCACAATCATCCGGACATGATCCTTGCCAACAATATCGCATTTGATGATCCGTACCGGCCCGGCTGCGATCCGCGGCGCTGGCCAACCCATGCCATAGGGTCCTGCACCATCCATCGCTTCCACGAAGAGCGGATTAACCCCTTTGGGTGACAATACGGCATCGAGCAACAAGGCTTTCCCGGCTTGCGCGGTGCTCACATTTTCCGCCAATCGGTCGTTCAGGAATTCGCTGAATGCGTCAATTTTCTGTGCATCGATGGTAACGCCTGCCGCCATTGCGTGACCGCCGCCAGCGATCAGCAGCTCCTGTTCCTTTGCGGCAATTATGGCGGCGCCCAGATCAACGCCCGAAATTGAGCGCCCAGATCCTTTTCCGATGCCTTCATCATCCTCGGCAATGATGATTGCAGGGCGGCCCAGTTTCTCCTTGATGCGCCCGGCGACAATACCGATTACGCCCGGATGCCAACCTTTTGCCGATAAAACCGCAACGGCTTGATTCTGTTGAGAGGAGCACATGGCCTCGGCTTCTTCCAGCACATGAGCCTCGATCGCCCGCCGTTCCTGATTGAAATGATCCAGCTCGGCAGAAATTTTTTGCGCTTCTTCCGGGTCTTGCGTGGTCAGCAGGCGGACACCCAGATCGGATTTACCGACCCTGCCGCCAGCATTAATCCTTGGCCCCAGAGCAAAGCCGAGGTCAGAACATATTGGTGCGCGTTTCAGGCGACTGGCATCAATCAGGGCAGACAGGCCGACATTTTTGCGTTTGGCGAGAATTTTCAGTCCCTGCGCCACAAACGCTCGATTAAGCCCACGCAGTTGCGCAACATCGGCAACGGTACCAAGAGCCACAATATCCAGCAGTTCCAGTAATTTCGGCTCGGCGCGGTCTTTGAAAAAGCTTTTTCCGCGCAGATTGCGGACCAGCGCTGCGCTCAACAGAAAAGCCATGCCGACTGCGGCGAGATGCCCATGTTCGGCCCCGGCATCGCTTTCATCCAGGCGATTGGGATTTACGAGTGCGCTGGCCTTGGGCAGCTCGGCAGCGCATTTATGATGATCAACAACGATGACTTCCACGCCGGCTGCATGGGCCATGTCGAGAGCATCAAATGCCATCGCGCCGCAATCAACAGTGACCACAAGGTCAGAGCCTTGCTGGCCCAGTTTGACCAAAGCCTCGCCTGAGGGGCCATAGCCTTCCATCAGCCGGTCCGGGATATAATAGCCGGCCTCCAGGCCAAGATCACGGAACAGGCGGATGAGCAGGGCAGCACTGGTCGCGCCGTCAACGTCATAGTCGCCGAAAACTGTAATATTCTCATTTTTCAGGACAGCCTGTGCCAATCGTTCCGCCGCCACATCCATATCCTGAAAAACTGATGGATCGGGCATAAAACCCCGGATCGTCGGGTCCTTGTTGATATCCAGTGTTTCGCGTGTTGCGCCGCGGGCCAGCAGCAGCTGTGTCACCAGGTCATCGGGTTGAAAACCGGGGTCGCGAGCATCGGCACTGGTGCTGCGCCATTGCCAAGACTGGCCGGATAGCGATTGGGTGACATTAAGTACTGCATTCATGTCATTAGCTATGCGCGAACCATGGTCCGCTGACAATTGCTTTGATCGCTGTTAGGGCAGGGCGGATGAAAAACCTGCTTATCGTCTACTATAGCTATACCGGCGGCACCCGTCAGATGGCCGAAGCCGCTGCGGCCGCCGCGCAAAGCGAAGAGGATGTCAAAATCTCGCTGATACTGGCCGAGGATTGCAAGCCCGCCGACATGCTTGCCGCCGATGGCTATATTTTTGCGACGCCGGAAAATCTGGCGGCAATTGCAGGCGTGATGAAGGCTTTTTTTGATCGCTGCTATTATCCGCTGCTGGGCCAGATTGAAGGTCGGCCCTATGCTGCGATGATTTGTGCAGGTTCGGATGGGGAAAATGCGCGAAAACAGCTGGAGCGGATTGCGACCGGTTGGCGGCTCAAGAAAGTCATCGATACGCCGATAATCTGTACCCATGCGCAGACCGAAGAGGAAATTCTCGCACCCAAAACAATAACCGAGACGGATAAAGGGAAGTGCTCTGAAATTGGAGCCACGCTGGCCGCCGGTCTCGCTATGGGCGTTTTTTGATCAACCGGGCGACACGTTCTTGCAGCACCGGAATGACACCTGCTTCAAACCATGGATTTGCCTTGAACCACCGGATATTGCGGGGGCTGGGATGGGGAAGGGGCAGGGCGCCTGGCCAGAACTCTTCCCACCGCTCCACCGTCCCGGTGAGCGTTTTGGATTTCTTGTCGCCAAGATGCCAGTCGAGGGCATATTGGCCCAGAATCAGTGTTAGCTCGATATTCGGAAGGTGATTGAGCAAAGGCCGCCGCCATTGCGGTGCACATTCGGAGCGGGGCGGAAGGTCTCCTCCTTTACCTGTTCCGGGAAAGCAAAAGCCCATCGGTATGATCGCGAATAATGCTGGATCATAAAATTGATCTTCGGTCACGCCGAGCCATTTACGAAGGCGCTTTCCGCTTTGATCGTCAAAGGGACGCCCTTTTTTATGGGTTTTGCTGCCGGGTGCTTGCCCGGCAATCAGGATTTTGGAGGTCGTTCCTGCTTGCAATAATGGGCTTGGGCCGAGCGGTAGGCCATCGCAAATCTTGCAGGCGCGAACGTCTGTCAGCAGTTTGCCAAGTTTGTTTGCGTTGTCCGTCATTTATTCATCATCGCGGCGGCATATCGACAGATGATTTGGCTCTTCGTCCTTTGCCGGAGCGGCGAGTGCGAAGACATAAGATAGATGAGTTTGCTCGCGTCCCTTCATTGCACCGCGCGCCCCGTTCACCACGGCGGCAAAGTCTTTGCATGCGACCGCACTGCGCAGATAGTCGCCATGTCCCACGCGGCCCTGACTGACGGCGGTGGTATCAACGATGGTCAAACCGCTTTTTTCTGGTGGCGCATCATATTGCGACTTTGCGGCATAGCAGCGTTCCGGCAGTCCTTTTTCTTTCAGTCCCGCCGCTTTGAATGGGTCAAAGCAGCGCGGATTTCCCAATCGCGGATAGCCATGGACATCATGGGAAAGAGATAGCGCTGAGTCTTTTGCCGAAGCATAGACAGTTATCCGGCGATCATTGTTGACCCGCCGGGCAGACAGTATTTCCTCGGCAATATCGCGCTCGAAATCCTGTCGGTCAACGTCTGGAGAAGCCAGAATGATGTTAGAAATGACACTCGAATCGCCATTGGACGCGGTCCGGTCAACAAATTCGACCGCTGGCAAAACCAAACGCGCACCCAGTGAGTGGGAGACCAGTACAATTTCCTTGGTCCATTCTTGCTGGGCAAGCTTGGTAAGGAACCGCCGAAAGTTGCGTTCGTCCCAATACATATTGGTTTCATCAACGGCGTATTTCAGCAACTGCCCCTGCGAAGGCCAGCTATACTGAATGACCGGACCGGTAAAACCCGTGAGACGTGAAATTTGGGCGGCATCGCGAGAGCTTGTGAAAAATGTTTCGCGATAGCCATGGACATAGAGCAAGACGCGGCCGTCACGATTGCCCATCGTTCTGGACAGATCCGTCCACCACTGTGTCTCGTTGGACATGGCCAGCGGGATGCGGCGACCATCGACCTTGCCTTTGTCATTCAAGACATCTCGCGGGGCGCCGAAGCGGCCATAGCGAACTTTATCTCCGCGATGCTTGAGCAATTTGACGGTTTCGTTGCGACAATCGGGCAATCGGCTGGTGACGACAAAAAAGGGCTTGTCGGCCAGCGCTGTTTCACCATTCGTACCATCGGTTGAATGGGCGGATGAAATATCTGTAGCCGCTGGGTTGCATCGCTCGTTGGCGACATAGTCTGCGTGGCGGATATCGCCATAGTCAACCGGTGAGATACAGCCAGTAGCTATAAACGTCAGGCCTAATGCCAGCGGCTTCAAACCACCCAATAATGCCTTGAGCGTACCGCTGACCATGGTTCAGCCGCGATGCTCGCTCTTGACCCAGCGAACGGTGCCGGACGACGCGCGCATCACTACACTTTCGGTTGTCATGATGCCGTTGCGGAGTTTCTTGACGCCTTCCAACAAAGAGCCATCCGTCACACCGGTTGCAGCAAAAATAACATCACCTTTGGCGAGTTCTTTCAGGTCATAGACTTTATCGAGATCTTCAATACCCCATTTGTGCGCCCGTTTACGCTCGTCATCATTGCGGAAGGTCAGGCGGCCTTTGAACTGCCCACCGACACAGCGCAGCGCCGCAGCGGCCAATACGCCTTCCGGCGCTCCGCCGCTGCCCATATACATATCGACAGTGGTTTCTTCATCGGTGGTGGCAATGACACCCGCGACATCGCCGTCCGGGATGAGCATGATACCGCAGCCGATTTCGCGCAATTCGGAAATAATCTTCTCATGACGAGGGCGGTCAAGGACACAGACAATGATGTCGGCCGGCGCCACGCCTTTTTCATTGGCAACGGCTGTCACATTTTCGGTAACAGATTTATTGAGATCGATAATATTGTCGGAATAGCCAGGGCCAACGGCGAGTTTGTCCATATAGACGTCCGGCGCATTCAGCAGGTTGCCTTTCTCGGCAATGGCGAGAACCGCGAGGGCGTTTGCACCTGCTTTAGCGGTGATTGTAGTGCCTTCCAGCGGATCGAGGGCAATATCAATTTCTGGCGATTCGCCAGCGCAGCCGCGCCCGACTTTTTCGCCGATAAACAGCATTGGTGCTTCGTCGCGTTCACCTTCACCAATGACCACGGTTCCGCAAACATCCAGTCCGTTCAACGCGGCCCGCATTGCCTCGACCGCCGCGGCATCGGCTGCCTTTTCATCACCTCGACCAATGAGTTTTGAAGCAGATACAGCTGCCGCCTCGGTGACCCGCACCATTTCCAATACGAGAATGCGTTCGAGAATATCACTTGATTTGGGCATTTGAATGTCTAGTCCTTCTTTAAGGGGCAGATTTTCAACTCTCGATAGGGGAGCGATATGACAATGTCGAGAAGCCTTATAACCTTGTCTTTAATCCTGACTTCCAGCACGTTTTTCGAGACGGCTCATGCCCAGATAGAGGCAGATGACCGCACGCTTCAGTTGATCGAAACAGCGCATCAATTGGTAGCGGTCGATGCCGATGGCTGTCTGAAGAATAGCGATCCCGACGAAATTGTCGTTTGCGCCAGATTTGATGCCAACCGCAAATACCGTCTTCCTTTTCCCGAACTGATTGAGCGGGATCAAAGGATCAGAGAGCCGATTCCGACAGGAAATGCGGAATATGTGAATACCGGTCGCTGTTATATTGATGCCAGCGAGCGCAAATGTTTCAAAGGGCTACCGATAATGAGCATATCCTTTGGCGGATCAGGTGGCGGGGTTGGCGGCCCTGCTGGAAAGCTGTGGCGCATCATTGAGCCGACCGTGCCGGATGAAGACTATGTGAAACAGGTGCAGATCAAAGCAAATGATCCGGCCGAGTGACCGGAAGATTCCTAATCTTCATCGCTTAACAGATGCATGACGACCGGCGCGCCCTGCAGACTGCTGGAATCGGATAGCTTTTGAAGACTTTGGATAACGTCGCGTTCCTTGCTTTGATGGGTTACCATAGAAATCAGCACAGAGCCTTCATCGGTCTTTTCGGTTTGTATCAGACTCTCGATAGAGACTTCTGCATCACGCATGGCGGCGGTGATTTCTGCCAGCACTCCAGGTTTATCGGTTACAACGAAACGGATATAGCTTTTGCCCGTACGATTACCGCTTTCCGCGCGTTCGCGTTCGGTCATTTGATCTGCTGACATGGTGAAAACGCTGCCGCAATCGCCGCGAGCAATATCGATAAGGTCGGCGACTACGGCCGATGCGGTTGGGCCATCACCGGCGCCGGCACCCTGAAACATCAACCTTCCGGAGAAATTGCCTTCGGCAACAACGGCATTTGTTGACCCTTCAATATGTGCCAGAGGATGATTTTCCGGGACGAGATAAGGATTGACCCGCTGAAATAGTTTCTCGCCGTCAATGCGCGCCATACCAAGCAGGCGGATGCGATATCCCAAAGCTTTGGCCTGTCCGATATCTGCGGCCATGATATTACGAATTCCCGAAATTTCGACACCGTCAAAATCAACCGCCGTGCCAAAGGAAAGCGCCGCGAGAATTGCCAGCTTGTGAGCGGCATCGACACCATCAATATCAAAACTGGGATCGGCTTCCGCATAGCCCAGGTCCTGAGCGTCTTTCAAAACTGCATCAAAATCGCTGCCATGCTTTTCCATGGTTGCGAGTATATAGTTACAGGTCCCGTTCAATATGCCGTAGACCCGCTCTATGCGATTGGCAGATGCGCCGTCACGCAGGCCCTTGATGACAGGAATGCCGCCAGCAACAGCGGCTTCATATTTCAATGCAACGCCTTTGCTTTCGGCCAGTCCGGCCAGCTCCATACCATGATGGGCGATCATCGCCTTGTTGGCGGTTACGAAGGATTTTCCTTGTTTCAGGCTGTTGCGGGCAAGGTTGAGTGCGGGGCCATCAGACCCGCCAATCACTTCAACGACACAATCGATCTCCGGATCGGCGGCGAACTCATCCATATCATCCACCCATTTATATGGGCTGAGATCAACGCCTCGATCGCGATTGCGGTCACGTGCGGAGATCGCCACAACAGAAATGGGGCGGCCGGCATTCTGCGCAATCATGGTGCCATTTTCATTGATCAACCGAATGACGCCGGAGCCGACAGTGCCGAGACCTGCTAAAGCGATGCGGAGAGGTTTTGTCATGACGGAGACCTTGAATTCGGGCTGATAAGCGAAGTGATCGGGCGTTCGACGCCGACTAATAGCGTCACGGCATCATATTGCCAGCCTGTCTTTTGCTGTACCTAGATAAAAGAGCCTACAGCAGGCTATGCAAAGAAGCTTATCGAGGCCGATATTCTGGCCGGCGGGATCGGGGGCAGTTGCCCAGATCCTGTATCACCAGATTATAATCCCGCCGAGCCTGGTTGGCGTTGCTACCCGAATCGCCCGTTAGAGCCTCCTCGGGCAGAGATTGGGGTAAGAAACAGGCCAGACGATACCATAGTAGGCTGTTGCGCACCGGCGCGCGTGCTGCCTCATCAACAATCTCGCTGAGCGATACTGCCCAGACTTTTTTCTGACCTTCGCGGCTCAATATGGTGATGGAGACAGGGTCGCGCGACACGGTTTCCAGGAATATCTGTGTTTCGCCTTCGCCGATAATTGTTCCGGGAACATGAAAAGCGCTGCCGATACTGGCAATGGCGGGCGGCGCGTTGCGGGCGACGATTTCACGCACAATGGATCGGACGCGCTGATCTCTGGCGGGAGTCCAGCCAATCTGCGCATCCGGCGCGGAAAGTTGCACGTCGCCATTGGTGGCCGAAAGATTGCGCGCGAAAATAATGAATGGCTTTTTCTTTATCTTGGGCGCTTTCCCGCGTTCATTGAGCGGCAAGTCGATAATGTAGCGAATCGTTTCCGGTATCCCGCCCTGACCCCGAATCAGCGCGTTGGTTGTCGCTACAATATAGTATCTTTGAGTTCCCGGCGGCGCATTTGGTGCGCGTTCGGGATCGACTTTAATCGCTTCCTTAACTGTAACACGGGCAATGATCGGTGCGCCGGTGCTCAGATCGGCAAGATCGGCATATTGCAATGGATCAGCAACGGTATTTGATTGAGAAAAAGCAAGAGAATCCGCTGTTAATGCCCATAGCAAGGTGATGATTGTCATCGATAGTTTTTGCATGATTTTCCTGTGAAATTTCGCTTTGCAGACACCTGTCAACAATTGTCATTCTGAGTTTTCGACAGCTTAATCAATGCTGAACTAACAAAGCGATTGCCTGTCTCCATCTACCACGTTAAAACATTTTTAAGACGGCTTTCAAAGCAACGAAAAGCTGTCATGGGGAATCTAGGGATCGCTGTGGGTAAAACTCCAACAGTTCTCAACAAAAACCTTGTTGCGAGGTTTCGATTCCCGAGGGAAGAAAAGGAGTTATGTTTCTGAATGGCTTATGCTGACCAACAACAAATGAGTTCGAGCAAGATAATTTCCATTATTCTTGTCGTTCTTATTCACGCGCTGTTTGGATATGCTTTGGTGACCGGACTGGCTTATAGTGCCGTAAAGAAAGTGGCATCAGAGCTCGATATGATCGATATCCAAGAAGAAGAACCGCCCGAAGAGATTGAAGAGCCACCACCACCACCGCCGGATCAGCCGATTGAGCCGCCACCAGTGGTAACGCCTCCGCCAATCGTGGCACCGCCAGCGGCGCCAAGACCTGTGATATCCACGCAACCAGTAGCGCCTCCTGTAGTCGCGCCTGTTGTTGCTGCACCGCCTCCGCCTCCACCGCCGCCTCCACCGCAGCGGGCGAATCCGGAGCCTCGCGGCAATCCAGGTAACTGGGCGAATGCTAACGACTATCCATCACGCGCGCTGCGTGAGGAACGCGAAGGTACGACTAGCTTCCGGGTTACCGTTGGAGCGAATGGCCGTGTTTCTGATTGTCAGATTACGGGGTCAAGCGGCCACAGCGATCTGGACGCAGCCACCTGCAAAAATATCAAGCGTCGTGCGCGGTTCCGTCCAGCACTTGATAGTCAGGGCAACAAGATGGCTGGAACTTGGTCTAGCCGGGTTCGTTGGCAGATACCGAAATAATAATGAATCGCAGCGGGCTGACTGCCGTCAGTCCGCTGCAAAAACTGTTTTGAAATTAAATCCATCCTTGAGGGGAATATATAATGTTTATTGAAATCTTAGCGGCCGGTGCAACGGCTCCACAAAACCAGTTTGGCTTTTGGGAAGCAATGGAGCAGGGCGGCGTTATCGCTTGGTTCACATTGGGCGTACTGGCGATTATGTCCGTATCATCTTTCTACATTCTGTTTTCAAAACTGTTCGAGCAGAACAAAGTTATGAAGCAGGGACAAGCTGCTCGCTCTTCGTTCTGGAAAGCAAACAGCCTGAAAGAAGGCGCTGCCAAGCTCGACAAGAACAGTGCGTATCGTCAGATCGTCGACGACGGTATCAAGGCCGAAGAAGATCACGCCCGTTTGACCGACCCTGTGGAGGCGCATGACTGGTTGCACGGTTCGCTGGATCGTTCACAAGGCTTGATCAACTCCAAACTTGCTACCGGTCTTCCATGGCTTGCAACGGTTGGTGCAACGTCTCCGTTTATCGGTCTGTTCGGTACGGTTATCGGTATTTACCGCGCACTGATCAAAATTGGTATTGCTGGCCAAGCATCAATTGATGCTGTTGCTGGTCCGGTTGGTGAAGCTCTGATCATGACCGCACTGGGTCTTGGTGTGGCCGTTCCTGCTGTTCTTGCCTATAACTGGCTGCAGGGCCGTAACAAGCGTATCGCCGAAGATCTCAGCGATTTTGCAAATGATGTTCTTGGATACATTTCGTCCGACGGTGCGGTGAAACCATCCGCAATGAAAGGTGGGGCTCCAGCGAAGCCAGCAACCGCAGCTGCAGCAAAGCCGGCTCCGAAAAAGTAAGGCGCTAGCCAAAGCCGTTTGCCGGACATCAATGTTTCTGCAAACGGCTTGGGCTGGTCCTGATTTTCGAATGCGCAGGGTCATCCTGCAATTTCGGTAAGTATAATTATAAGAGGATAGAATCTTATGGCGATGAATGTTGGCGGCGGAGGCGGAGCGGAAACTCCCCTATCGGACATTAACACGACCCCGCTGGTGGACGTCATGCTCGTTTTGCTGATCATTTTCTTGATCGCCGTTCCTGTTGTGATCCAGACGGTGGAGTTGGAATTACCGGTTATGGAATTTGAAGTGACAACAACGAAACCTGAAAATGTTTTGCTTGCTGTTACCACGACTGACTCTGCCGGACGTGATCCTGGCGATCCGGAATATTCCGGCGCCAATCCAGGCGGTAATTGCCGGGTCTATTGGAACACGACCCCGATCGATTCGAATGAATTGGTGCAAAGAGCCGTGACGCAGCTGGAAAACCAGATTGAAGCTTTTGGCGGTGTGGAAAACATGACACCGGAAGATATGCCGGAAGTGCATATTCGCGGTGACATTAACACACCCTATCGGTGCATTGGCGGGGCAATTTTTGCCATGCAGCGCGCGGGTTTCGCGAAAGTCGGATTTCTCTCGACACCGGTTGCAATCGAATAGCCCGAAACGGCATGAAGTTTAGAGTATTTAAGGAGACGCACTAATGGCCATGAGCGGCGGCAAAGATGATGGTGAGCCGATGATGGAAATGAACACGACGCCGTTGATCGACGTCCTGCTCGTTTTGCTCATCATGTTCATCATTACAATCCCGGTCCAGACCCATGCGGTTAAACTGGACCTGCCTGTAGATGATCCAAATCCACCACCACCACCACCAATTGATCCGGTAAAAAACCGGTTGGGCATTACGGCCACCAATCAGATATTGTGGAATGATACGCCTGTTACACTCAATCAGGTTAAAAGTTTTCTGATACAAACAAAATCAATCGTTCCAGAGCCTGAACTGCAATTCCAACCGGATGCAGTGGCGGCCTATCTGACCGTTGACCGTGTATTGGCGGAGATCAAGTCTAGCGGTGTCAGCAAATTTGGTTTTGTCGGTAACGAACAATATAGCAGCTTTAGCAAGGCATCACGTTTGCCGAACTAAATGTTTGCGATAACGCTTTAAAAGGGGCAGTGGAGCGATCCACTGCCCCTTTTTTATTCCCGGTTCCGGGCGTTTCGTGTGCGGCTTTGGCATCAAAACTTTGAACGAGAAAGTGGGTTAGGGGGCGATCAGTTTCAAGCAGGTTGGTTGGGTCGCGCCAAACCGCAGTGGGCTTGTTGTTGTCACCCTCTGGTCTTCACAGGGTGAAGCATGACGCAAACAACGTGGAATCGTCTGTCTACTGAGAACCAATTCTGAGATAAATGTGGTCCACAGTTCTGCTTCAGACCGCCAAGGCAGTCTTCGACTGTTCACTGCCATTAAACTGCAACTCTGCCAGCTTCGAATAAAGACCGTTTTTCGCAATCAGGCTGTCGTGATCGCCTTGCTCCACAATCTGACCTTCATCCATGACGATGATCCGGTCAGCGGAACGAACGGTCGCCAGCCGGTGGGCAATGACGATCGTTGTCCGGTTTTTCATCAAATTGTCCAATGCGTCCTGCACCAGCTTTTCGCTCTCTGCATCCAGTGCTGATGTCGCTTCGTCCAAAAGCAGGATCGGTGTTTGACGCAGCAACGCCCGGGCAATTGCCACCCGTTGCCGCTGACCGCCGGATAGCCGGGTTCCTGCTTCGCCCATGAAGCTATCAAGGCCGTCGGGTAGCTCCAGCAGGAATTTTTCTGCATTGGCCGCGCGGGCCGCTGCCCAGATTTCCTCGTCGGTCGCATCCCACATGCCATAACGCAGATTGTCGCGAGCCGACGCCGCAAATAGCACGGTATCCTGAGGCACCAGCGCCATCCGCTCCCGAATGTCGGCAGGGTCGGCGGAGGGCAGGGCCACACCATCAATCCGGACGCTGCCGCCCTGTGGATCGTAAAAGCGCTGTGCGAGCTGAAACAGGGTTGATTTGCCGGCACCGGAAGGCCCGACAACCGCAACGGTTTCGCCCGGCGTCACTTTCAGGGAGAAGTTCTTGAGAGCATTGGTTTCCTGGCGCGTGGGATAGGCGAAGGTGACGTTGTCGAACGAGATTTGTCCCCGCGGTGGTTCCGGCAGGGCTATCGGCGAGGCCGGGGCTGCAATGCCCGGCTCTTCGGAAAGCAATTCAGCCAGACGGCCAGCGGCGCCTGCTGCACGCAAAAGATCGCCATAAACCTCTGTCAGTGCACCAAAAGCACCGGCTACCAGTCCGCCGGTCAGGACGAATGCGGCAATTGTACCACCGGAAATGGTTCCATCGGCAACGCCGATCGCGCCGCGCCACATCAATAATGTAATACCGGTAAATACCAGCGCGATAACCACTGCCGTTAAGGCAGCTCGCAGCCTTATCCGCCGCTTTGCGGTTTCGAACGTGGTTTCTACCGCGCCGCCAAATCTTTCATGCTCGCGGTTTTCCTGACCAAAGGCCTGGACAATTTTCATGGCGCCTAGCGTTTCAGAAACCATGGCACCGACATCGGCAACCCGGTCCTGACTGAACCGTGACACGCTGCTCAGTTTGCGGCCAATGAAAACGATCGGCAGAATGACAATCGGGATACCCAGTAACAATCCCGCTGTCAGGGCTGGTGCCAGTGTGAATAGGAATATGATCCCGCCCACACCGACAATGGTGTTGCGCAGGGCCACCGACACGGTGGTGCCCACGGTCTGTTCGATAATTGCGGTATCGGATGTCATTCGCGATGCGATTTCCGATGGACGGTTTTCTTCAAAAAAACCGGGGGCAAGGCGCAGTAAATTGCGCTGAACCGCCAGTCTGATATCAGCGACAACCCGTTCGCCGAGCCAGCTGACAAAATAGAAGCGAAGTGCTGTGGCCACCGCCAATATGGCAACAATCACCAGCAGAATTTGAAAATAGGGAGCGATTTCTTCTCCGCCGGAAGCAAAGCCTTCATCGACGATCGACTTGAAACCCCACGGAATCGCCAACGTCGCCAGGGCGGCGACCAGTAAAGAAATTGCGGCAAAGCCTATCTGCCTTGGATAACGAATGGCCCGATCCCAGACCATCCGCAAATTGCCTATTCTTTTAATCGCAGGTTTTTCTGTCTTTGACGGCTCCTGTTCAGGGGCATTGTCATTGGTATTTTCACTCATAAACGAAGCCCCTAGCAGTCGGACCTTTGCGCCACAATCCTGTTGGCCATCAGATAGGGATGGAAAATCCCATGCGCAATCAGACCGGTCTTTCCTAGATAGGATTAAATTGTCCGATGCCAAGGATCAGATCAACAGAACGACCCATATTGGGATCGTTGCCACTGCGTCAGGCAACTCACTGGAAAACCGCCGCAACATTGCCTAAGAAACGATGATATTATAGCGGTTTTCTGCTGTATGATTCGCTCTGAAAGCCGGACGGCAAGCTGGAGCATATTGGGCTAAGGGAAGTAAACCGTGAACCAGATCGCATCTAAAGGCCAATTGCGCATGTCGCTTTTGCGCTGGGTTTTATTCATCGTCCCGCTGATTGTTCTATTGGGTTTCATATCAGGACAGGTTGCGGGTTCAGGCGAGGAAAATCGCTGGTTTCAGGCGCTGGTTAAGCCGGAGGCACAACCGCCCGGCTGGATGTTCGGAGTTGCCTGGACGATCCTGTACACCATGATGGGAATAGCGCTGGCAATGATAATGCATGCCCGCGGCGCTCCGCTGCGCGGCCTCGGCATTATTCTGTTTCTGGTGCAATATGCACTCAACCTTTTCTGGTCACCGCTATTTTTCGGCATGCATCAGATATCTGCAGCCTTCTGGTTGCTGATCATGATTTTTGCGACGGCTTTTGTCACAACGCTGGTTTTCGGCCGTGTTCGTAAAGCTGCTGCCTGGTTAATGGTTCCCTATCTGGCGTGGCTCTGTTTCGCTGCGATTTTAAACAAGCAGATTGTTGATCTTAATCCGGGTGCAGAAACTCTTGTTGTGCCTGCCGCGAGTACCCAGATATAAGAGCGTAATAACCTGACCCTGACCCCCAGACGGAGTAATTGACATGCAAAGCCAGAACAGATTTTTTGATGACCTTTCCAAAGTACTGAACGGGCTGGCCGGAACAGTGGCCGGTGTTGGCCGCGAAGCCGAGGCGGGTGCGCGGGAGCGGGCGAAGGAATGGGTCGGCGGCATGGATTTTGTGTCGCGGGAAGAATTTGAGGCGGTCAAGGAAATGGCGTCCAAGGCACGCGCTGAGGCTGATGCATTGAAAAAACGGCTTGATGCTCTTGAGAAGTCCGCACCAAAATCAGCAGCAGCAAAGCCAGCCGCCCGGAAAACAGCCGCGAAAAAGCCTGCGGCCCGTAAGCCGGCCGCACGCAAGCCAGCACCAAAGAAAACCACGCCGCCAAAATCAGGCAGCTAGTTTTCGTCCCGGATCTGGTCGACTTTTTCGCCACAGAATATCCACGCTGATTATCCACAGTCTTCCCACAAACAATATCGACCAAGGGATTACGCCGCCTTGCCCTGCATGTTGAGCTAGGCCACTAAGGCTCTGATGCAGGGGCAAAGATGCAAATGATGTGGAACCGTAATGCTTGACGATATATGGTCTGAGCTTGATCAGGAAGAAGCGCCGCCGGTAGATATGCTGGTCGCTTTTTTCGAGGCACGCGGTTGGTCGGTCAATCATGTCAGTGAAGAAGAAATCTCGGTCGAGATTAAAGGCAACTGGACCAGCTATCAGTTGCGGGCGATCTGGCGCAATGAGGACCACGTTTTGCAATTGCTGCTTCTGCCGGAGCTTCGGGTCCCCGATGACAAGAAAATCGCCATTTACGAAACGCTTGGGTTGGTGAATGAGCAGCTTTGGCTGGGCCATTTTGATCTCTGGTCAAACGAAAATATCCTGTTGTTCCGGCATGCAATCATGCTGGGTGGCAGCGGCCTGCTTGGCCTGGATCAGGCGCAGACAATTGTCGATATGGCGATAGACGAATGGGAGCGCTTTTACCCCGTGTTCCAGTTCGTGTTGTGGAGCGACAAAAGTCCGCAGGACGCGATTGCCCATGCCATGATCGATACGCAGGGTGAAGCCTGAAGGAGTGAACGTGATCGGAGACGGGTTTGAGAACATCTGGTTTGTCGGTTGCGGCAATATGGGTGGAGCGATCCTGCAGGCATGGCTTGATCAGGGCCTGGACGGCAACAAGGTTACTGTAGTCAAACCGAATGTATCGGCGCTGCCGGGCGGGTTACAATCGCAGCCGGATTATCCTGAAGGTTCATCTCCTGATCTGGTGATGCTGGCGATGAAGCCTTATCAGCTGGACGATGTCGCGGTAAAACTCGCACCGCTGGTGCATGAAAACACTCATATCGTGTCTGTGTTGGCGGGGACCGAAATTGATATCCTGCGGTCAGCTTTTCCGGATGCAGGTAAAATTATCCGGTTGATGCCCAACATGGCTGTGACGGTCGCCAAATCACCGATGATCCTGATCAGCGAAGCGGAGGATGCCGAACTCAAAGCGCAGATGAATGAATTATTTGCCCCGCTGGGACCACCTGAATGGCTTGAGAATGAAGGGCAGATGCATCTCGCAACTGCCCTTTCGGGTTCTGGCCCTGCCTTTCTTTTTCGGTTTATCGATGCGTTGGCCGTGTCGGCGGCCGGGTTGGGCATGAATAAGGCGCAAGCCGAGCGCTTGGCTCTGGCGATGGTCGATGGTGCCGCAACACTGGCTGCTGGATCAGATGTAAATCCGGGCGTGCTGGCCGACCGGGTGGCAAGCCCGAATGGCGTCACCCGCAAAGGGCTCGATGTACTGGATGCCGACGGCCGGGTGAACGCGCTGCTTCATGACGTCCTGAAAGCGGCGATGGAACGCAACCGGGAAATGGCCGAGGAAGCGAAAGCCTGATCTTTCCTACAGAACGGGCGCTGTGATAGTGATACCGCGCTCTTTCTCCGCTTTGTATATTGATCCCGTTACCAGCTGGATGAGCTAGCCGAGCGAATACCGGCGTTAGTGAGAATTGTGTGAACTTTGGAATCTTATTGCGGGCCAAAAAAGCCCAAAAGGCGTCTGTACACTTTGTAAACTTCGTAGTTGTTCAGGCCTTGTTCTTTCAGGTTTTGTCCTTGCGCAGGTCAAATACCATCTGTCGGTCGCTTTCGGGAACCAGCCCCTCTAGCACATGCCAGAAACCTGTAACGGATTCCTGTCCCGCGGTCACATAGGCGGCGGACAGCTTTTCCCGTAACTGCGCGAACAGCTCGGCTTCCAAAGCAGCGCCTTTATCGGTCAATCGAAGTAATTTCTGGCGGCGATCCAGGGCGCCGGTTTTTGTTACCACGAGATCACGATCATGCAATTCCTTCAGAACCCGGCCCAAAGATTGTTTGGTAATCGCAAGCAACCGCAGCAACTCACCAACCGTCAAATCCGGTTGGCGCGCTATGAAATAAAGCGCCCGGTGATGCGCCCGGCCAAGGCCCTGTTTGGCAAGCTCCTGGTCAATTGCATTGGTCAGCCGGGTATAGCCAAAATAGAGCAGTTCCACACCGCGTCTGATTTCGTCTTCGCGAAGGAAGAGCGGCGATGCTCCCGGGGAGGCAGAAGGGCGAGATATGTCAGCCATGTTGACGTATCTTGACATGCTGCTTTGGGGATTGCAAGATAATCTGATTACGGTTGCAAACCTTCCACCAGTTCAGCGAAAGTGACAGAATATGGCGCATGACGATAGTCTGGAAATCCTTGTTGAACGGAATGATGCACCAGTATCGGATGCGGACCGGGCAAAGCTTCTGGAAAATCCGGGCTTTGGAAATCTGTTCACGGACCACATGGCGGTCATCCGTTATACAGAGGGACAGGGCTGGCATGATGCCAAAATAACTGCGCGCGCGCCTATCCCGATGGATCCAGCGTCATCGGTATTGCACTATGCGCAGGAAATATTTGAAGGGATGAAGGCCTATCGCCTGGCAGATGGCACGACCGCCCTGTTTCGCCCTGAACAGAATGCCCGGCGTTTCCAGTCATCGGCACAGCGAATGGCGATGCCAGAACTGCCAGAGTCGGTTTTTCTGAAGTCTGTTGAAGCACTGGTCGATATTGACCGCGACTGGTTTCCCTCCGCCGAAGGCGGGTCGCTTTATTTGCGGCCGTTCATGTTCGCCAGTGAAGTGTTTCTGGGGGTTCGTCCTGCGAAGGAATATCTCTATATGGTGATCGCATCGCCAGTCGGTGCCTATTTCAAGGCCGGCGCGTCAGCGATTACAATCTGGGTATCGAAGGATTATACCCGTGCCGCTCCTGGCGGTACCGGAGCCGCCAAATGCGGCGGCAATTATGCGGCCAGTCTAGTCGCGCAGGCCGAAGCGATTGATCAGAATTGCGATCAGGTGGTGTTCCTCGATGCCGCCGAGCAACGCTGGGTGGAAGAGCTTGGCGGTATGAACCTGTTCTTCGTAATGGATGACGGGCGACTGATCACACCGCCGCTGACGGGCACAATCCTGCCCGGAATTACGAGGGAATCGATAATGACCCTGGCGCGCGAGGAAGGGCTTGTGGTTAGCGAAGAACCCTATTCCATCGACCAATGGCGCACGGATGCAGCCAGCGGGAAATTGAGAGAAACATTCGCTTGTGGCACTGCCGCGGTTGTGACAGCGGTGGGCACGGTCCGGTCCGAGGATGATGAATTTACCATCGGTGGTGGCGGCCCTGGCCAGTTGACCGAGAAACTGCGGATGCGGTTGGTTGATATTCAGCGTGGCCTTGCCGAAGACAAGCATGGCTGGGTCAAACGCCTGTTCTGAAATAATGTGCTAAAATAGCTGTAACTGCCCCTTGCCCCTTTCGGGTAAGTTGGATATTAGGCCCCTTCGCTGACGAATGAAGCGGCTAATATTGGGGTGTCGCCAAGTGGTAAGGCAGCGGCTTTTGATGCCGCCATGCGCAGGTTCGAATCCTGCCACCCCAACCATTCGATATGTTGTCCTTGCAATATGACAAATCGAATCACTGCTGCTCATTATCTCCACAACGACCTGTAAATTCGCACCGATTTGGATGAAACGTGCCTTCCAGACGAAGAAATCGATGGCCGTTTTGGTAAAATTCCCATTTATTATGTAAAGCTATGTAAATTAGGTGTCGTGGCTCTGGTAAAATCCACGAACATAGATGTAAACAAAATCCGGGTTGGGAATTTATATGAGGCGAAAGCAATGGGATGTTTGCTTTCGCTACCGGGGAAAACACGTATGCGCATAGCAATTGCAGACGACGATCGAGAAGTCGTAGATTTTTTGGGTAAAATTGTTGAAGAGCAAGGCCATGTTTTCGTGGGGTTTGCAGATGGCGACGCTTTGGCCAATGCCTTGCTGCGTGACACTTTCGATCTGGTAATCCTGGATTGGAACATGCCTGGCAAGACCGGCATGCAGATCCTGGAATGGATGGAAGGTGCGGTCGATGATCGTCCGCCGGTTATGATGATGACGAGCCGCACTGCAAAACAGGATATCAGCGACGCGCTGAACGCTGGCGCCGATGATTATATCACAAAACCGGAAGACCCGAATGTAATCGCTGCCCGGATCAATGCGATCCTTCGGCGCGGCAACGGCTCCACGGCCATGGAAACAACGGCGCAATATGGTGACTATATTCTGGACCGCATCGAACAGAAGGTCCGGCATAACAAAACGGAAGTGGCTTTGACCGCCAAGGAATTTGAATTGACAGATTTGATGTTCCGTAATCGCGACCGGACTTTGTCACGGCGCTATATTATGGAAACGGTCTGGCGGACCAACGCGCATCTGGCGACGCGGACGCTGGATATGCATGTGTCGCGGGTGCGGTCCAAATTATCGCTGACGCCTGAGAACGGGTTTCGGATTTTCACCGTTTTCGGTTATGGCTATAGGCTGGAGACATTAAGCAACGGGGTATGACCATGACCTTTGGAAGACGTAAGCGAAAATATCTCAAATGCTTGCAGCTTTCATCTCTGCTTTTACTAGCCTCGGTTTCTGTCTCGCCGCATATTGCGCAGGCCCAGTCTTCTGTCAGCAATGAACGGGTTGAATATGTGTTCAAGCGCGGTGATACCCTTATCGAACTCGCTGGAAAATATATGCGCAAGCGCTCCGACTATGTCACGGTGCAGCGGCTCAACCGAATAGCAAACCCTCGTTTCATTCCTGTCGGAAAAACCATATCGATCCCGTTCCGCCTGCTGAAGTACCGGCCGAGTGAGGCCAGTTTGAGTGCTTTTCGCGGCAATGTTTCCATCGCACGTGATGGTCAGACCATCGCCCCAGTGACAGGCCTCGATATCGCGGAGGGTAGCAGGCTTGCCACTGCAGCAGGCAGCTTTTTGACACTGGAGCTGGAAGATGGATCCCGTATTTCCATGCCATCCAACAGCAAGATGCGGATTACGCGCCTGCGGCATATTCTTCTTACCGACAGTGTAGACTATGAACTGGCAGTGGACAGCGGCCGGATACGTTCGAAAGTCACCCCTTTCGACAAGAAGGCGGATCGGTACCGGGTTCGCACACCAGTGGCCGTTTCTGCCGTTCGGGGTACAGATTACCGGACCCGCGTGGATGAAGCGACTGGCACGGCTTATTCGGAGACAGTTGAAGGTGCGATTGAGGTTGCTGCGGGGGAGAGCCTGGACAGCGCAAACATAGTGTCGGTTCCGGCTGGCACTGGCGCCGCTGCGACCGTTACCGGTGATCTTGCAAAAGCAGATTTGCTGACGCCGCCTGAACTTGTCGATCCGGCCAAGGTGCAATCCGAAGAGACGCTGGAATTTGTCGTGGCGCCGCGAGAAGCAGCCACGGCCCACCGTATCCTTGTTTCGACGGACGCCGGGTTTGTTGACATTGTGACCGAGCAACTGAGTGACGGCGCAACCATAAGTCTGCCCGGCATCGAAGACGGACGCTATTTTGCCAAGGCAACCGCCTTTGGACGAGATGGTTTTGAAGGGATGCCTGCGGCCTATTCCTTCAAACGGCAGTTAAGCACGCTCAGCGGCAGCGCCGGTAAAGGCGATTTCGGCTATCGGTTCAAATGGGCCGGTGCCGGCAAGGGCAAGCGCGTCTATCGTTTTCAATTGCTGCTTGGTGACACGAACGGGGTGCCGATTGTCGATGAAGCTGGCCTCACCCGAGACGTCATTACCCTGTCCGACTTGCCCGACGGCGAATATTACTGGCGTGTAGGGGTGACACAATATTCTGCGGACCCGGAAGATACCGACGTGTTTCAGAAATGGACCGATTTCGAAAAATTGACGGTAGCTGGCTAGGGCCGCTGGTTAGCGGCCGGACTGCCAAAGATGTACCGGGCCGCCTTTTGTCTCTATGTGGAGAATTGATTGTCCATGAAACTGCGTCGCCGCCTCGGAATTGAATGGGCCGGTGTGGCGCTTGGGGCATCGCTGATAGTCACTGCACTGATCTATTGGAACAGTCTCTCCGGCTTTGACAACCTACTTTATGACCAGCTTTCTGAATATGATCGTCCGGAGGCATCCGAAGAAATTTTGATTGTCGCCGTCGATGAAGACAGTCTGGCCGCATTTGGGAAATGGCCATGGCCGCGCGATCGACATGCAAATTTGTTCAGCATATTGGCGGATGCAAAGCCAAAGGCGATTGCATTTGATATATTGCTAAGCGAACCCGGTGACACTGATGAAGACCAGTTGATGGCACAGGCGGCCGGGCAAAATGATAATCTGTTTCTGCCGCTGCACTTTGTCTTCCCGGGGACCAATGGGGCAGATTTTGATGTCAAAGAGCCAATTACACCCCTGAAGGAGGCTGTTGCCGGAATCGGGCACGTCAATCTTCTTTTCGATCGTGACAGCGTAGTACGCCGGACATCTTTGTGTTTTGGCGGAATCACCGACCCTGTGGACAGCGCCAGGACGGTCTGGCCGCATCTCATGGAACAGGTTTATCGCAGTGTGAGTGGTGGTAGTTCATCGGCCTTTGACAGTCTTGAAAATTGTCAGAAACCTTTGCTCATGCCCTATGCGAACCGCGGGGCCTTTTCCCAGGTCCCATATGCTGCAGTCGTAAATGGTGAAATTCCGGCAGCGTTTCTGAATGACAAGATCATATTGATAGGCGCAACCGCCCAAGGGTTGGGTGACCAGCATCCTGCGCCGCTTGGCGATGGTGGTACTGTCGCCGGTGTCGAGATTATGGCCAATATGCTGAATGATATCATGGCCGACAATTTTATCGCGCCCGTTTCGACAGGCACGCAAATCCTTTTGTCGCTGATCCCGACCTGGATATTGCTGATCGGTTTCTGGCGCTGGCGGCCCCGAACAACGATCTTTGTCTCGATCGGGTTGGTCGCCGTCATATTGGTCGCCAGCGCCGTTCTGTTGTCCTTTCAGATATGGTTTGCGCCCGGTGCGGCGCTGGTCGGACTGGGGCTGGTCTACCCGGTCTGGGGATGGCGCCGACTGCAGGCGACCAGTGACTTCATGGGCGGTGAGTTGAAAAATTATCGCTCCGAAACACCCGATATTCCTGTTCTGCAAAGCTCGCTGGGTCCTGTGGATCTGGTAACCGAACAAGCCGAAGAGTTAGCCCATGCCATCAAGCATGTTCGTGACCTGCGCCGGTTCATTGCCGATGCACTGACCAATTTACCCGACCCCATGTTCATCACTGACCTCGATGGCAAGGTCAAGTTTGTCAACAAACTGGCTCAAACCGGGGTTGAGGATGGTGCTCAGGATCTGGCACTTGATGACATGCTGGATCGCTTTGTTGCGCCTGAAGATCTGGGCGATGTTAAAAATTACCTAGCGCTGGACCAACAGGCCCGCGAACATGATTATATCGATTTCACCTCACTGAATGATCAGGTTTTCGCGATGCGCCGGGCCCGGGTATTATCCAATGAGGGAGAATTGCGCGGGCACATCCATTATCTTGCGGACATAACCGAAGTCGCCAATGCGGCACAGGAACGTGAAGAAGTCTTGCAGCTTTTGTCACATGACATGCGGTCCCCTCAGGCGGCGATACTGGCGCTGCTGGATGGTCAGGATGCAACGGATGACAACAAGCGGATCGAAAGCCATGCTCGCCGGACTTTAGCGCTGGCCGATAATTTTGTCGGTCTGGCGCGAATAAAGTCGAGTGAATTTTCCGGCGAAGATATTCTGCTGTCTGACCTGGTGATTGAAGCCAATGATAGCTTGTGGCCACTTGCTAAACAGCGGGGAATCAAATCAACGGTCGACGATCAAACGGACGGTGCATTCATCGTCGGCGAGCCATCTAGTCTTTACCGGTCGTTCGCTAACCTGATCGACAATGCGATCAAATACAGCCCTGACAACAGCCAGATTTCTATCCTGCTTCGCAATATCAGCCTCGACAAGCAACCCTTTGTGTCCGTTACAATTACCGATCAGGGCAAAGGTATAGCGGAAGACATGCTGGGCAATCTGTTCGAGCGCTTCGCGAGCAATGACGCAGCGTCC
Organism: uncultured Sphingomonadaceae bacterium; assembly: GCA_947493955.1. Classification (GTDB taxonomy): domain Bacteria; phylum Pseudomonadota; class Alphaproteobacteria; order Sphingomonadales; family Sphingomonadaceae; genus Parasphingorhabdus. The sequence continues at coordinate 1,947,342 of CANLSQ010000001.1, read as the reverse complement.
AAGGGAGCCGTCAAAGGCGCCGGTCTGGGGCTCAATTTCGTGGCGGCAGTGATCGAGCGCCATGGCGGCACCATCCGCGCAGGGAATGTCCGGGATGGCGGTGCACAATTTACGATATTATTACCTCTGGCACCGGAACCGGCAGACGCAGATTGATATCAGAGAACTATTCAATACCAGTTCGAGTGCGGACTTTACTGTTCACTGTTTGACCGGAATTCCCCAGATCGGAAAGAGCAGCGTCAATCAGATGCGGTAGAGACTGCTCCATCGACCCTTTGCAGTGATATTCTGCTGCTGTGCCGGAATAGACGGTCGATCCATCGGAGGTGTTGACCATATTGATGGTCAGGCGATGCTCGACATCATCACAGGATTGCAACGGTTTGCGCTCCTTCTGCCCGGCAATGGTGGCCACATCATCCTTTTCACCGGTCGTCATAGCTATGGATGCCGGCCGATCTGCCAAGGCGATGTGAACCAGTATCGGTGCCTCGTCTACCGCAGCAAAGTTTCTCGCTACCAGCGCTTCAGCAACCATCTTGCGCGCTGTTTGATAAGCTGCGCTATTCTGTTCCGGTTTGGCCGTGAAACTATATTGCTTCTGGGCGGGCAAAGATGATCCCGCCTTTGTCTGAATCCGGGTTTCAATCGGGCCGCCGCAACTCGTTGTCATGGCGATGAGCGGCATCATCAGGATGGCAAGGCGGCGCATAGCTGTCCTCGGCTAGTTAGTGACGGCTATGGTCAATAATGCCATGGACCAGAAATGTCACGACAATAGGCGATCGACGCCGGATATCGTCGTTTGCTCCTTAGCGGGTCAGCACGTAATAAATCACGTAAAACCAGGAAAAAAAGCCGTGGATAATCGCCCAAAGAACTGACTGATGCGTGGTGAAGCTGATCGCAATAGCAAGCGCGCTGCCAAAGCCAACGCCCTTGCTGACAATTTCTTTACGAACATAGGTCGCGCCACGGCTCATTGGTGATCCTCCATCTGCATAATCTTCTGGCCGCATTCGTTCCGGCTTAATCCTATCCGCCATTGCTTATGCCGCTTCGCGCGCGCGATCAGAAAGCTCCTGATTGAGCATTTCTGCCAAAAGGAATGCCAGTTCCAGCGATTGCGCTGCATTTAGCCGGGGATCACAATGGGTATGATAGCGGTCGCCCAGTGCTGCTTCGGTAATCGCAACGGCACCTCCGGTGCACTCTGTTACATTCTGACCGGTCATCTCGCAGTGGATGCCGCCGGCCAGAGTACCTTCAGCGCGGTGTACGGCAAAGAAGCCGCGAACCTCGGCGAGTATGCGCTCGAACGGCCGGGTTTTGTAACCATTATCCGCCTTGATGACATTACCATGCATCGGATCGCAGGACCAGATGACCGGATGGCCTTCCTGTTTGACAGCGCGGACCAACGGCGCGAGGCCGCTTTCCACCTTGTCATGTCCAAAGCGTGAGATCAGTGTGATCCGGCCAGCCTCGCGGGCGGGATTCAACGTATCAAGCATTTTCAGCAGATCATCAGACTTCAGCGATGGGCCGCATTTCATGCCAATCGGATTGCCGATGCCGCGCAGAAACTCGACATGGGCAGAGCCTTCAAAGCGTGTCCGGTCACCAATCCACAGGAAATGGGCGCTTGTGTCATACCATTCGCCGGTCAGGCTGTCCTGCCGCGTCAAGGCTTCTTCATAGGGCAGCAGCAAGGCTTCGTGGCTGGTGTAGAAAGATGTTCCTTTCAGTTGCGGCACGGTATCAGGGTTGAGGCCGCACGCTTCCATGAAAGACAGGGCTTCACCGATACGGTCAGCCATTTCTTCGAATTTCTTGGCCCAGGGGCTGCGACTCATGAAATCATGGGTCCAGCCATGCACCTGTTGCAGGTTGGCATAGCCACCTGTTGAAAAGGCACGCAGTAGGTTGAGCGTAGCCGCTGCCTGATTATAGGCACGGATCATCCGCTCGGGATCAGGATCCCGGCGGCCTTCTTCAAATTCGATGCCATTGATAATGTCACCGCGATAGCTCGGCATTTCGACACCATCTTGCGTCTCGGTCGGGGCGGAACGCGGCTTGGCAAACTGCCCTGCCATCCGGCCCAGCTTCACTATCGGCATTTTCGAAGCGTAGGTCAGTACCACGGCCATTTGCAGGATGACCCGAAATGTGTCGCGGATATTGTTGGGATGGAACTCAGCGAAGCTCTCGGCACAATCACCGCCCTGCAGCAGAAAAGCCTTGCCCTCTGCGACTTCAGCCAGATCCTGTTTCAGGCTACGTGCTTCACCGGCAAAGACCAGCGGTGGATAGGTGCCAAGCAGCTTTTCTGTATCCGCGAGCTTCGCAGCATCGGGATAATCAGGCATTTGCAGACCTTCAAAATTTCTCCAACCGTTCGGCGTCCAATTCGTCGCCATGAGCACACTCCAATGTCTTTCACTTAAAATCGGGTGGCTTTAGGCTCGTTTCAAGGGCAATGGCAAGCAAAAGCGCCGTTTGGTTGCGGCCGAAACTAACAAATGGCCTTGCCTGATAACCTAGCTACCCGGTTTTGTTTTCCAAGTGCCAGCATTACGATATTCTGGTTTGATCTGACTGACATTTGGCAATTTCTGGCCAGCAAAGGCTTTTTCTCCGCCTTTTTTCAAGGCTTCCTGACTGTAGCTGGGCGCTTGATAGGTTTTGGGTTTTCCCGCGGCGATAACAGGTATCGGCAAGCTGTGACGCCGTGCGTTATCTGCTGCGATAGCCGCCGCTTTCTCTGATTTCGCCGCCTCTTCCTGTGCTTTGCGGCGTCCGGCTTCATAGGCTTTTTCGAGCGCGATGGGATCGAGTGACGGAGCCTGATTCGGATCATATTTGCGCGGTTTCGGCGCGGGCAGGGGCTCTCCACCGCGATAGCTCTGACTGAAGGCGCTGGCTCTTCCAGCAGTGCCCTTCCAGCTGTAGAAGCGGTGCGCACCGATGGTGCCAAGGAACCTGAGGCTGGGTGCCCAGTAAGGATAAATTTCCGTGGTGTGATAGTGCGTCGCTGTGCCAACTGGAGATGCGATCTTTCCGCCCAGCGCTAAAGCAGCGACCTTCTTGGCCCGGTTCCAGTGATATTTCGACGGCGTGCGGCGCAGGGACCCGTCACAAGTATAAGAAAACTGGCATCCCGTGCTGCGTTCGCTACCCTGAAAAATCACGCCGCAAACGGTGCGCGGATAGCTGGGATGGCGAACGCGGTTCAGAACGACCTGGGCGACCGCGCGTTGTCCGGCATCAGGCTCCAGTCCTGCTTCGTAATAAATGGCCGAAGTCAGGCACTGCAGCGCGCGTCTATTGTCGATCAGCGAGGCGCGGAACGCGACCGGGCGAATCAGATGAGCTGACGCGGTCTGATCTCGGCTGGCAGCTCCAATGCTACCATTGCTGGTTAGCAGGTCGCCAATCTCGGTTCCCCCAGGCTCGGCCAGTGGATCAATCGCCAGCTCCGCGTAATTTTGCGGGATCGCATAGCCCGGGTCGATGAAGTAAAAAGCAGAGCCCGCGAAATTTTCCTCGGCCCGCTCGACTGGCTGAAGACTGGGATCACTAGGATTATATTGCTGCGCGTCAAGGGAAGCCCGCGGCATGGTCGCGGGTACCATGATCAGGCTGAAAATCAGCAGACCCAGCAATATCCGTTCCCGAACATTGAGCATCAACCAGCGCGGCAGACGCCAAGGCTTTTCGACCTGCGGTTCCGGCTTTCCGATATCGGTGACGGCAGTTGGTGTTGAAGGTTCTTGGGTCCGTTTCGGCGGGGCTGGATCAGCTGCAACGGCAGGAGCAGGCGCTGTTGCAGATGAAGGGGCGTAGACGTACCCAGCCGGTCCGGCAATTGCCGAACTGCCGCTGCCTAGTTGCGGCACATAGGGAGGAGGAACGCGCACTGTAATTTTCAAAACACCTGCAAAGGCCCAAACGGGCTGAAAGCACTGCAATTACAGCCTTTCCCTAATGCTATCGCCTTCCAAAAACCGGGTGTTTCAAGATGGGACGAGGCGCTGGCAGGCGTTAAATGGTTAACCCAGCAATTCCGCGGGACAGCTATTAGGAATGCCTGGGTGTCTGAGGAAATCGGACTGCCCTGGCAGAGCTAATCTCTTTCTCAGTCCTTGTCAGAAGCGTGATTCGCTTCCTGAATATTCACCAGATGACGGGCAATGGCATAGCCGATAACGCCAAACATGACGCCACCAACGGCCGGTCCGATAACGATGCCCGGCAGCCCGTAAAGCGCCCCGCCAATCCAGAGAAACGGCAATATACCCAAAGTGTTGCGTGCCCAGTTCATTATTGTTGACCAGGCTGGACGCTCCAGATTGTTACAAGCGGCATTTGCTATGAACAACATGCCGTTGAAAAAGAATAACGGGGTCAGAAAGACCGCGAAAAGCCAAAAGACCTCGCGGCCCTCGCCCCGTAAATTGAACAGATCACCGATTGGTCCCTGGAGAAAGAAGAGGAGCGGCCAGACAAGCAGCGTATAGCCCAGCGCAAAGCCCATTGCCTGCTTGATGGTCAGCCGGATGCGGTCAAATTGCAGCGCACCGAAATTCTGACCGATTATCGGTCCAACTGCTCCCGACAGTGAGAAAAGCAGACAGAAAGCGACGGGTACAACCCGGCCCATAACGGCAAACCCGGCAATCACTTCATCGGGATAGCTGGCGATGAAACGGTAGGAAATGAAGCCGCCTACAGGGGTTGCCACATTGGTCATGATGGCGGGCACCAGTATCGCCATGACCGGTTTCAGATCCTCCTTGAACAAGACGGAAGAGAATTTCTGGAAACCGCCATAATGCTTGATAATAGGCCCTACGGCCAAGACAGAGGACACGATGGCCGCACAAGCTGTGGCCATGGCTGCACCGTTTACGCCCAACCCGAAACCAAAGATGAAAATCGGATCGAGTATGGCATTGGCAATACCCATGCTCAGCGTAACGTTCATCGCGCGCCGGGCCGCCCCGTGTGCGCGTAGAAAGCCGGAACATACCATGGCCGTGACACTGAACGGCATGAACGGGGCAACAATACGGATATAGCCGGTTGCGGCTTCTTTCGCGGTCCCCGTGGCGCCAGCAAGATCCAGTATTTGCGGTGCAAAGACAAAGAAAATGATCGCCAGCGGGATTATCAGTATCATGCTAAGCGCCAATATGTTGGTCAGATAGCGGCGCGCATATTCGGTATCTCCTTGACCGATTTTCCGTGCCGCCAGGGCGCTCGCAGCTATCATCAGTCCGATATTGAAAGCTGTACCGAAAAACAGGATGGTCGCGGCAAAGCCCATTGCCGCGGTCAGTGCGCTGTCGCCCAGTTGGGCAATGTAGAGCAGATCGACAAAATCGACGATGAACATCGTCAGCAAACCGATGCTTGCCGTTAATGTCATCACGGTAATATGCCGCATCGGACTACCGGTTAGGAATATGGCGGTCTGGCTGGCGATAATATGATCCTGAAAAATGAATATGTTGGCTGGAATCGACAAATTCCATCGCATCTTTGCCCTATAGCGTTTTGCCATACGGTCAATTCATCTCTATGTGAGAAAAAGTTTCTGGGGAGCAATTTATGCTAGTGCGTTTGATTATCCTGTTTGCAACAGTCAGCTTCGTTTCAGCCTGTTCGGCAAATGAAGATGACGGTCAGCGGGGCACGTCCGAACAGGGTTATTTCGAGCGCAAGAATGTTGCGCCGGACCCTGCCGACAACAGTCGGTCGCCGCGAAAGCCCGAACATGCCTATGCGCGGATCGCGCTGGACTGCATCAATAAACAATATCCCAATAAGATCAGCCATGTTATGAACAGCGCCAATGATGTGCAACAGCCGGTGCAGTTGACCCCGGTTTTTTATGGCTGTTTTGACTGGCACAGCGCCGTCCATGGCCATTGGTTGCTGACGCGGCTGTGGGGCAATGGCTCGATCCCCGAAATGGAAGAAGAAATTGCCGCGGCATTGTCGACCAATTTTACCGAAGAAAAAATCGCTGGCGAAGTGGCTTATTTCAATGGTGAAGGCCGGGCCTCATTTGAGCGGCCTTACGGACTTGCCTGGTTTTTGCAGCTGACAGCCGAACTGAAGGAAATAGCCGCGGGAGAAGGACCCAAGGCACAGCAGGCGCAAATATGGCTCAATCGTCTGACGCCGCTCGAATCGGTCACTACCGACCGGATCAAGACCTGGGTTCCAAAGCTTGCCTATCCGATCCGGCTGGGTACACATAATCAGTCCGCCTTTGCCTTTGGCTTGTTTCTGGATTGGGCGCGAACAAGTGACGATAGCCAAATGGAAAGCCTGATCACTGACAAAAGTCTCGTTTTTCATGGAGATGATCGCAATTGCCCCATCGCTTACGAACCGTCGGGCGAGGACTTTCTTTCTCCATGCCTGATGGAGGCAGACCTGATGCGGCGGGTGTTATCCGATACGGACTTTGCGGATTGGCTGACTGGTTTTCTGCCAGATATTCCGTTGGACGGCAGCGGCGACTGGTTGTCCGTCGGTATTGTCAATGATCCGACCGATGGAAAGCTGGTCCACCTGGATGGCGTCAACCTATCCCGTGCATGGGCGCTTGAAGGGATCGCGACTGCGTTGCCGGAAGGTGACAGTCGTAAAGCAGCATTGCTGGCTGCGGCGAAATTGCATGGCGATGCCGGCGAGGAGTCAGTGCGCACCCCCCATTATGCCGGCAGTCATTGGTTGGCGAGCTTTGCAACCTACTGGCGGACCGAACGCGGGCTGGACAGGGCGCCACAATCAAAAGCCGTTCCGGAAACCGGAGATGCCCAGAAAGGCAGTCAACCACAGCAATTAGCAACTCCGCCGGAATAGCATATGTCCATGCGTTTCATGCCAGTTCCAGATAGTCTTTCACCAAAGGTATCGCCGTTCTGGCATCGCATATTTCCGGTCAACATTGATCTCGCTATGAAGAGTATCTTTGGTGTCTGGGCCGCGTATCTTGTCGTCAATGCATTGCGGACGATCTTATGGGGCGCGCCGGATCACAGTCATACACTAACGGACTATCTGGTGACGACGATACTTTCGGTGGCCGTCACTTGGCTTTTGTATCGCCTGCTCACCCGGGTTGGTGATCGCAGTGCACTTGCGGTTTTCATACTTACGATTCCGACGATTTTCCTGGCCATAGGCACTGTCTATGTGACGAACTTGATATTGGCCTATCCCATTTCGGTGCTGGAACATATCAGCGCAGAGCACTTGATTCCTCTGGAAGATGCTCTTTCACATTTTTTCGACACAGCCTTTATCAATTATCTGATATTGGTGGGATGGGGCGGACTCTATTTGTCCATGGCCAATAGCCGCAACAGTCAGGTCGCGTTGACTCACAGCCGCAATTTGGAGCGTGCTACCCGTGAAAGCGAAATGCGGGCGCTCCGCTATCAGCTGAACCCCCATTTTGTTTTTAACGCGCTGAATTCGGTCAGCAGTTTGATCATCGACAAAAAGAACGGGCCGGCCGAAAATTTGGTTGATGGTCTGGCGGACTACATGCGGTCGGTTTTGGATGATGATGGCGAAGACATGATCCCCGTCGAACAGGAGCTGACTCAGCAAATCCGCTATTTGGAGATTGAACAGGTACGTTTCCCTAACCGGCTCAGCTTTGATGTGCAGATAGATGATGGCGTTCGTGGTTGGAAAATTCCCGCCCTGATCGTCCAGCCGCTAGTTGAAAACGCCATTAAACACGGGGTGGCCCAATCGTGCGTGCCGGTTCGAATATCGATCAGCGCAACGAAAGATGCGGACCGGCTTAAACTGGTGGTTTCCAATAATGGTCCGCTGCTGGCAACCAGTTCAAAAACCAGGGGAACCGGGACCGGGCTTGCCAATATACGGGAACGACTGGCCGCACTTTATGGTCCCGCCGCTGCATTATTCACGGGCAATGACTCAGATGATCTGGTGGTGGCAACGATCATCATTCCCGACGAGCAACAAATATTCCGCGACTATTGCTTGTAAGTGCGGTTTTTTTGAGATGACCGATGACAAACTGCACATATTGATTGTTGATGATGAGCCCTTGGCCCGCCGGCGGATCAAGTCGCTATGTGACCGGATGAAGGATATTGACCGGATTACTGTCGCCAGCGGCGGTCAGGAAGCGCTGGATATGATGGTCGAAGATCCTCCGGAAATAGTCCTGCTTGACATCGATATGCCCGACATAACCGGTATGGATGTTGCAGAACGTTGCCAAGATCTGGAAAATGCGCCGGAGATTATCTTCACCACGGCACATAGCCGATATGCCGTGGCTGCCTTCCGGTTCGATGCGACGGACTATCTGTTGAAGCCCGTCAAAGAGGAACTGTTGAAAGAAGCTCTCGGTCGAGTATTGCAAAAACGGGAAAGAGGCGTGAGCCATCTGGGGCAACCTGCCGACCATCGGCTGTGGGTGCAGGATGGCAATGGCGCGGTGCAGATCAGAAGCGCAGATATCGGCTGGATCTCTGCTGACCGCGACTATATGCGTCTATGCCTGCCGGGGCATAATTATCTGGTACACGAATCGATGGGATCTTTATTGAAGCGGCTGCCGGATGGCATGTTTATGCGCGTCCATCGCTCCACTGCCGTACGCCGGGATTTTGTCCGTGACATTCGCCGCAAGGGTCGCCGTAAATTCATTGTGCTGGGCGATGATACCGAACTCACCATCGGACCAAGTCACCTCAAGGATGTAATGGCTGCTTTTGCTGATTAAGCTGGCGGTTTTGGCTTGTCTGAAACCGTCACCGAATAGCGCGGTGCTGGTGCGGGCTGTAAATGACCGCCAACATCGACAAATGTCTCACGCTCGACATTATGCGGGTGCTGTTTGGCCTCTGCTAGCGACAGAACCGGGGCGAAGCAAATATCCGTTCCTTCCATCAATCCGCACCACTCATCACGCGTTTTCATCTGGAACAGGTCAGTAAGCTTCTCTTTCAGTGGCCCCCAGGATTTGGGATTCATCTGCGCATCGAAATCGCTATCATCTTCAAGCCCCGCGACCTTTCGTAGTTGCGCATAAAATTGCGGCTCAATTGATCCGATTGAGATATATTTCCCATCCGCTGTTTCATAGCTGTCATAGAAATGCGCGCCGGTATCGAGCAGGTTGACGCCGCGTTGGTCTTGCCATTGACCGACATTGTGAAAATCGAAAATCATCGCCATCAGGGCGGCCGATCCGTCGGTCATGGCACAATCCACGACCTGACCGTCGCCGCCGGTTTTTGCGTGGAGCAAGGCCGAGACCATACCCAGTGCGAGCATCATGCCCCCACCACCGAAATCACCAACCATGTTGATTGGCGGCGTAGGTTTATCACCGGCTCGGCCAAAAGCGTGAAGCGCGCCAGAGATAGAGATATAGTTGATATCGTGGCCGGCGGCATGGGCGAGCGGCCCATATTGACCCCAGCCAGTCATACGGCCGTAGACCAGTTTCGGATTATCCTGCAACAGGACATCCGGGCCGAGGCCAAGCCGTTCCATAACGCCCGGGCGAAAACCTTCGATCAGGCCGTCAGATTGTTTGACCAGCTCACGCGCTTGCTGGATTCCCGCTTCGGATTTCAGGTCCACTTCGACCAGTTTGCGAGAGCGGGATAATGCGAGCCGGCCATCAGGCGCTCCGCCAGGACGGTGCAGAACAGTGACGGTTGCACCCTGGTCTGCCAGCATCATGCCGCAGAACGGTCCAGGACCAATGCCTGCAAATTCAATGATGTTGATTCCTGCAAGCGGCCCGGCCATATCCTACTCCTGTTTAATCATTTGATTAAACAGTCCTAATGCAGGCGTCGGATTCTAATCAAGCAGATTGTGAGCGCCGGTTAGCGTGGACGTTGTCCATGGGCGAGCGGCTTGCTCTGATTACCATGTTTCTTGAGATAGTGAGGTAATTCCACTTTATTTTGGCCCACTGGCTTGCGCGCCAGTTTCGGGTCAATCGAATGATCGAAAGCGATGCCCAAACGACCCTGCGCCACCCAGGCCACATAGCCTGTGACCCGGCCGATATTGCGCAGCTCCAGTTCCACCTTGTCGCCGCGTTTTGCGATCACCGGAGCTTCGGCCATCAAGCCGCCGGCAGACAGGTTGCGAATCCGCACTTCACCGCAGTCGTCGCCATCTACGAAGCGCAATGTTGCTTTCAGGAACAGGCTGTCCCGGTCAAGCTCGCGTTTGGGCTGGCCACTGGTCTGGCTGTTTTTCCCCAAATTATCGTCAAATGGTTCTCTCATGTGCTTCCCGCAAGTTAAATGTAAAATAATGTTGCTTGCCGCGGATAATAGGCCCGAAAAGGTGGAAGATTGGTTAATGTTCTGGTCGGCGATCAAATGAAATGTGATCCCAAAAAGAAACAACGGGTTTCTGACCGGCAAGTGTCTTGGACCAGCGCGTTAACGCTGTTGAACCAGTGACGGTATCATAATGCGATTTTGGTGATCAGAACGCCAGTAAGCTATTGATCGCGAGAGATTTTCTCGTTGCGTTCATGCGCTTCTTGGGCCTCGACACTCATGGTCGCGATGGGCCGGGCTTCCAGCCGTTCCAGTGAAATCGGCTCGCCGGTAACCTGGCAATAACCATATTCACCTTCTTCGATCCGGCGCAGTGCCGCATCAATTTTCGACGTCAGCTTGCGTTGACGGTCGCGTGTTCGCAGTTCCAGGCCCCAATCGGTTTCACTTGACGCACGATCGTTGAGATCGGCTTCCTGGATCGGTCCGTCCTGCAAATGAGCGAGAGTTTCCTTCGATTCTTCGATTATGTCATGCTTCCACTGTTCCAAAGCACGCTTGAAATAGGCTAGCTGCCGCTCGTTCATGAACTCTTCGTCGGGACTGGGCCGATAATCATCGTCCAGCACGATATCGCCTTTTTTGCCACTATTTGAAGCGGATGATTTTTTCGCTGAGGACGCCAAATATACTCTCCAACAACTATCACCAGCCTGATGGGCCAGCGTACGACAGGCTATGACGCGGGCCTATAAACTCGGCTTTCGCCTTAGACAAGGTGCAATCTGTCGTAGCAGTGCAATTTATCCGGTTATGCCGCAAATGGTCTCTGAAATCGTCTGAATAACGACCCTGATCGCAAAGATTTCGCGACTCGGCATCATTGGTAAATCACCAAAGTTTATGGCTTTTTCTGAGCCCAGCGAAAGATATTCTCCGCAAATGGTATCAATTCGGGACATTAACTGTTCCTAGAGAGATTCTGATAGGGATTTTTCCAGTTTTTGCAGCGGAAACAAGGTTAACGCAATTGTGATCACTCCTTTCTTCTGCGCTTTTGATTGATATCGGAATCTACAGAGCGGCAAGCATATCGTTGCCTGACTGCCCATCGGTTCCAAAGCGGAAGAGAGTGAAGACTATGTCGGTAAGAATGGCTTTAGCAAAATTATGCGCATGTACATGCGGCGGTGCTTTGATTGGCGGCGGCGCGGTGCATGTATCGGAAGCGCCGACAGCACCTTATATCAAGAAGGTCGACAAGAAAAAGAAGGTGCGCGCCCGCGTTCTGAAGCGTGGCCAGTCTGCGCGCAAGGTTAAACGCACCCGGCGAACGGTTACCAAGACAGTGACGGCTTGCAAGCCAACCGTGGTAACTATTGCCCAGGCACCGCAGCCCATTCCACTACCTCCTCCGCCCTATATTCCTGCTCCATTGCCGGAAATTCCCGTGCTTGAAAGCGGCGGCGGTTCTGTCCCTGTCGTGATCGGCGGCAGCAGCGGCGGCTTCGGCGGTGGTTTTGGTGGCGGTTTCTTCGGCGGCTTCTTTGGTGGTAGCTCGGGCGGCGGTTCCGTCGTTATCTCTTCGACCAGCAGTGGCGGCTCGACCAGTACGTCTTCGGGCGGAAGCTCGACCAGTGGCGGTTCCACCAGCACGTCAACAGGCGGGTTCTCCAGCACCGGCGGTTCCACCAGTACATCAACAGGTGGCTTTTCCAGTACTTCTACCGGAGGCTCGACCAGTACGTCGTCGGGCAGCATCAGCACTTCGACAGGCGGCGTGAGCACGTCAACCGGCGGTGTCAGTACATCAACAGGCGGCGTCAGCACATCGACTGGCGGTGTAAGCACCTCGACCGGTGGCAGCAGCTCATCCAGCTCTTCCAGTAGCTCCAGCTCGTCGTCGAGCAGCTCATCCAGCAGCTCCAGTTCGAGTGGTAATACCTCAAGCGGTATGACCAGCAGCGGCATGACATCCAGCGGCCATCCCGGCACGTCGACCAGCAGCGGAAATACCAGCACGGGCAGCACCGGTTCTTCGGGTAGTTCGGGCTCGTCCGGAAGTTCAGGATCATCCGGCAGCAGCGGGTCATCAGGTAGCAGTTCGAGTAGTTCGAGTAGTAGTTCGTCAAGCAGTTCGAGTTCTTCCAGCAGTGGTGGTTCGGGTGGTAGCTCCGGTTCTTCGGGCAGCAGCGGATCATCCGGATCGTCAAGTTCGACGTCCTCTGGTGCGACAGGCGGATCATCCAGCTTTGGCAGCAGCGGCTCGTCCAGCAGTTCGAGTTCCTCTTCGAGCAGTTCGTCCAGCTCCAGCACCTCATCCGGTGCCAGCAGCGGCGGCTCAACCGGTGGTTCCACCGGCGGAACTCCAGTTCCTGCCCCGCCAGTGGTGCTGCTCTTCGGCGCGGCGGCAGCTGCCCTGTTTGCGCGCAGCCGCAAAGCCAAAAAGGCCGCCGCTTAATCGGCAGGCCGAAAAACTGAATTCACAAGGCGGCTGGAGCGATCCGGCCGCTTTTTTGTTGGCTGGGCCGCGCTCTGCACTTGAACCGGCGCCACTGTCTCGGCATAGGCTTTTTCCATGCATGATCTAAAAACCATCAGAGAAAACGCGGCTGATTTTGATGCCGCTTTGGCGCGGCGCGGTGTCGAACCCGTTGCAGCGACTATTTTGGCGCTGGATGAAGAAAATCGCAGCATTGCGACCAGGCTTCAGGAAGGCCAGGCGCGGCGCAACGAAGCGTCCAAGGCCATCGGCAAAGCAAAAGGGCAGGGCGATGAGGAAACCGCACAGGCTTTGATGGCCGAGGTGTCCGAATTGAAGGCGAGCCTGCCCGAGCTGGAAGAGCAGGGGCGCGAGGTTTCCGGTAAATTGCGCGATGCTCTGGCTGTACTGCCCAACCTTCCCGCCGCCGATGTGCCCGAAGGCGCGGATGAAGAGGATAATGTCGAGGTGGACCGCTGGGGCACACCGCGCAGCTTTGATTTCAAACCGCGTGAACATAGCGATGTTGGCATAGCACTGGGGCTGGACTTTGAAACCGCCGCTGAAATGTCGGGTGCACGCTTTGCGTTTTTGCGCGGTCAGATGGCCCGGCTGCAACGCGCGATCGGGCAATATATGCTCGATCAGCAGACCATGGAAAACGGCTTTCAGGAATGCGCACCGCCCGTGCTGGTGCGTGATGAGGCCATGTTTGGCACCGGTCAGCTGCCCAAATTTTCCGAAGATTCGTTCCAGACCACCGATGGCCGCTGGCTGATCCCCACTGCGGAAGTGAGCCTGACCAACAGCGTGCGCGGACAGATTTTGAACGAAGCCCAATTGCCGATCCGGTTGACCGCCCTGACCCCCTGTTTCCGTAGCGAGGCAGGCTCGGCTGGTAAGGATACCAAAGGGCTGATCCGCCAGCATCAGTTTGAAAAAGTCGAAATGGTCGCGATTGTCCATCCCGATCATAGTGATGCCGAACATCTGCGGATGACCGAAGCGGCGGAGTCGATATTGAAAACACTCGAACTACCCTATCGCAAAATGCTGCTCTGCACCGGCGATATGGGGGCAACCGCGCGCAAGACTTATGATCTGGAAGTCTGGTTACCAGGCCAGGACACCTATCGCGAGATTTCAAGTATCTCGACCTGCGGCGAATATCAGGCGCGCCGGATGAACGCCCGTTTCCGGGCCGAAGGCGAAACAAAGGGCACGCAATTTGTCCATACACTCAACGGCTCTGGCCTTGCGGTTGGCCGGACTTTGGTCGCGGTTGTTGAAAATTATCAACAGGAAGGCGGTAGTGTCATAATTCCGGACGCGTTAAAGCCTTATATGGGTGGTATCGAAAAACTGGAGCCTGCAAGCTGATGCGCATATTGCTGACCAATGACGACGGATTTGACGCCCCGGGCATGAAAGTCTTGCTCGACATTGCGCAGCATTTTTCGAACGATATCTGGATCGTTGCGCCATCAGACGAGAATAGCGGTGCGGGCCATTCGCTTACTCTGACCCGCCCCTTGCGCATCCGCAAGCGCGGCGACCAACAATATTCAGTCGATGGCACGCCCACTGACAGCGTGATGATGGCGGTCGCAAAGATCATGAAGGACGGTCCGCCGGACCTGATCCTCTCCGGCGTCAATCGCGGGGCCAATCTGGGCGAAGACGTGACCTATTCCGGCACTGTATCCGCCGCGATGGAAGGCGCGCTTGCCGGTATTCCCTCGATCGCGCTCAGCCAAAGCTATGCGCGCGGCGACATGGGCGATGATGTGCCTTTCGAAGCCGCACTGCAATGGGGCGAGCGTGTGCTGCGGCCGCTGATCAAGCAGAGCATGGATCATCGCACGCTGGTCAATATCAACTTCCCGGCGCTGCCCGCCAGCGAAGTGAAGGGCATCCGCGTGGTATCGCAAGGCATCCGCGACTATGGCCGCCTACAAATCGTCAGCAACCGCGACCCGCGCGGCTTTGAATATCACTGGTTCGGCCTCGGCCCGATGGTAGAAACGCCTGCGCACAGCACCGATCTGGAAGCGATTGAGGACGGCTATGTCTCGATCACGCCGCTGCATCTTGATCTCACCCATTATGAATCGATGGATGCTCTGGGCAAGCTTTACGATAATTAGGTGAGATGAGTCTTTATTAGACCTCAAGCGCCGGGCGCGGGCATCCGCCCGCTTGGCTTTCCTCGCATAAGCTCGGGCGCGCGGTCGCGCTTGCCTCGCTGCGCTCGGACGATGCTCTCAAGATTGGCACCGGACCGACGCGAAGCGGAGGCAAGGGCGCCAAAATCAAATGGCGTCCGCCGCGCCTTATGGCGCGATAGCCAAGGCGACGCATGTCGCCGCCCGGCGCCTGAGGTTCTAAAAAGAATCTTCCAAAGTTCACACAAATCACACCGCTTCAGCTTCACCCTCCTCCTGCTGATAAAATCCGCTACGTTCCAGAAATCCGCTGCGATCAGCCCGCTCCCAGTCAAGCTCGCCCCACTGCTCACAGTCTGCCAGATCCAGATCAGAAACATCAATATCCTCCGGCGCCATCGCCTGTATCCGCTCGCGGCCCTGTTGCAGCTGCAAGGCGTTCATCAGCTGCGCATTGGTCAGGGAAGATTGTAGCGGCTGCTCTGCCGTCCGGCCCGCCCCGTCAATCTCGTCGACCAGCTCTGCACAATTATCACCCTTGCCGATGCCCTCGAGCAGATCATCAAACCTCTCGGCTGCCACCCGCGCCGGCTTGCCGGCCAGATCAATCCCGTCCGCCATCTTGTCGAGCCGGGATAGCGCGGCCAGAAACAACGGCGCGCTCCAGCGTTCCCTTGTTCCCACTTCCTCGCCCTGATGCCAGACCGCTTCGCGCCAGCCATTCAGCCCCTTGTCCATCAGCTCATCCTGAAAAATATCTCGCGCATGGATAATCGCCGCATCCCACGCCCGGGCAAAGGCCCGTGCATCCGGCCGCCTGCGCAGTTTATATGCACTCTCCCGAGACAGCCCCGCATAGCGCGCCGCTGCCCGCACATTGCCGGTCCGCGCCAAGGCTTCGAGAAACACCACCTGCTTATCCGGCGACCACCCATCATGGCGCGCCCTCGGCTGCGCCAGATCATCGGCGGCAGGGATGTCGGTGAAACTATCGCGTGAAGGTTGCTGTATCATGGTCATGTTCCTTTGCTTTAGAGAAACAGACAAGATAACCTATTTGGTACATTGTAGGAAAGAGGGTGAGGTGGATGAGGAAATGAGGCAGTTTTTGATGGTTTAAAGGCGTTTAAGGAAAATTTATCAGTTATCGTTATCGTTGAAACAAGTGAGTCATCTGATCAACGTAATGAAACATAAACATAACCAATTCGACATGTCACAGGCAAAAGGTCTTGATGCAGGCCAGGCAGAGAGCCTGTTCTCGCGTATTGGTCAAAGCTTTCGCAAAAGCCATCAAAATGAGCAGCGTGAAACCCAGGCCATCGACGCCGAAGAGGCAAAAAGGCTGGTCGATTGCTTCGAGACAGCCAATCTGGGCTGGTTCTGGTCCACCGATCGCAGCGGCAGATTGATATACATCTCTGCCAATACGGCTAAGGCAGTAGGCAAAGACATAAGCGAGTTGGTCGGGTCAAGCTTTGCCGACCTGTTTGAGACCAGCGAGAATGATGCAGAGCAGAATCGCTCACTTCGCTTCATCCTGACTAAGCACAGAAAGTTCGCCGATATTCCATTCAAGACCGCAGATGTGGAAGAAGATATCTGGTGGGATCTGACAGGAATACCCCAATTTGACCGGGATGGAGAGTTTGACGGTTTCGTTGGCATTGGCAAGGATGTCACAGAACGGATTTGTGCCAAACAGGAAGAAAGCAGGCTGGCACATTATGATTCGCTGACAGGTCTTTCAAATCGCGCCCTGATGTCCAAAAAACTGGATTCGACATTATCGGCCTTCAAACAGCAGAAACGCGCTTGTGCATTGTTGCAGATCGATCTCGACCGGTTCAAGCTGATCAACGATACACTAGGTCATCCGGCAGGAGATACCCTTCTGAAGAATGTGGCAGATCGGCTGATGAGACTGCTTTCTGGCCGAGGGGAAGTGGCACGGGTCGGCGGCGACGAGTTTCAGGTGCTACTTCCCGATTGGGATGACCGGGGTGAACTAAGTGACCTTGCCGATGCGATTATCTCCAGCCTGTCCCAACCCTATACGGTAGAGGGTAGCCGCTGTGTAATTGGCGCGTCTGTTGGAATTGCCATAAGCCCCTTTGATGGCCGTGTACCTGAAGACCTGATCAGAAGCGCTGACATGTCGCTTTATGCTGCAAAAGGAGCTGGTCGTGGGCGATTCAGCTTCTTTTCAGAAAAGCTTCTGGAAGCCGTTAACGAGCGAAAAATTCTGGAGGACGATCTCCGGGATGCATTGAACAGAAATGAAATCGAACTGCACTATCAACCCTTGGTCAAGTCCAAAACAGACAAGGTGTCATGCTTTGAGGCTTTGATGCGGTGGAATCATCACGAGCGAGGCTCAATATCGCCGGGTATTTTCGTGCCGATTGCTGAAGAAACGAAACTCGTGCTGGAGCTCGGTACATGGGCTATCCAGCGAGCATGTCAGGATGCAATGCTCTGGCCAGGCAAAGTGCGGGTGGCCGTTAATGTATCCCCCATTCAGTTCGCCGATCCAAGCCTGCCCAAAATTGTGGAGCAGGCGTTGAAATCTTCTGGCCTGCATCCAGACCGCCTGGAGCTGGAGATTACCGAGAGCGTATTTCTCGAGGAAACCGCCGAAACAGAGGAGATGTTCGCCAGCCTGAAGCGATTGGGCGTTCGATTGGCACTGGATGACTTTGGCACGGGTTATTCGTCACTCAGCTATTTGCAGAATGCGCCGTTCGACAAGATCAAGATTGATCAGAGTTTTGTAAGAGGCTCCAATAAACCAGGTTCTCGCAACGGTGCTATCATTGCGGCCATTGTTGCGCTCGCAGACGCGCTAAAAATGGACACGACCGCCGAGGGAATTGAAGCCCATGACGAGCTTGCATGGATAAAGAGCCTTAATGTCAGCCAAATACAGGGATATATCTACAGCAAACCTATCGTCCAGGAAGAAGTGCTGGGGCATTTTGGGTCTGGAGAATGGAAGATAGAGCCTGAAGGGCCGGCTCTGCAACGCGACGACAGGATGAGCATTTTCCGCAAGGTAAGGATTATCTTTGGTGACAGCTATGAAGCTGCAGTTGTCCGCAATCTATCCAAGAGCGGAGCCTTGATCGAAGGTTTGATCTGTTTACCTGAGCGCACCAAACTGGTTGTTGATCTGGGGGATGGACAATTGGCGGTTGCCACTGTGCGGAGAACGAACGACAACCAAATGGGCGTCGAATTTGAACAACGATTGATAAATGACGGTTTCGGGGGCCTGTGTACCCGCCGCCGTGTCTCGCCCTATCTGATCGCAGCTGCCGGATTGCCCGACGCCAAAAGCGTTCAACTAGCAATCTCCTAAATCCCCAGTCGCCGCTTGCCCCGGCTCAGAAACAGACTGTTTTACAATTGTTGTAGTCAGCAGGGCTGGTCACCAACGGAATTAATGCTAGAAAGGACCCTCTCATAGGGGTGAGAGCGAGTGAACGGGGGCGTTCTATGCGTAAGATTCTATTCCTTTTTCTGGTATTTTCCGTATCGGCCTGCATTCCGCCGGGCCGCGATTATGGCTGGCCGCAGAACCGGGCAGCAGATGGTTCTGAACCGATATTACAAACGGATGCTTCGGTTTTCAGCCAGAGCCCGGATGAAGCGCCGCCGCCAACCTGGACCGCGCAGGCTGTGACCCCCAATGCGGTGAAAGTTGAAGACAGCACATATATAGTGAAACCCGGTGACACACTTCGCGGCATAGCCAATCGTACAGGCGCAAGTTCTGAGCTTATTGCAGCAACCAACAATTTGACCGCGCCTTATATCATCAGGCCGGGTCAGAAATTGCAAATCACCGGCGGCCGTTATCACGGCGTGAGTGGCGGTGAGACCGGGATTGCCATTGCCCGGGCCTATGGCGTTCCGTGGCGGGATGTGGTGGCGCTCAACGGTTTGGAAGAGCCGTTTATCCTGCGGGTGGGGCAAAGGCTATTGCTGCCAGCAGCCACACCGATGGACCCGCAGCGCATGACGATTGAACAGCGGGCGGCGGCCTTTGATCTGGATATCGATGATATCGTAACCGGCAGTCAACCGGCGCTGGCCAGCGCGACGACCGCGGATGAGCCATCTGATTGGCGCAAAGCAATTGCGCAAAAGGAAAAACCGGCGAAAACAGCGACAAAAAAACCGGCTGCAATCATCACGCCAAATGCGTTTTCTGGCCGGTTCAACTGGCCGGTGGAAGGCAAGCTGCTCTCCAGCTTTGGCAGCAAGGGGGGTGGTAAGGTCAATGACGGTCTGAATATCGGCGTGGCCAAGGGAACGCCCATAAGAGCATCGGCAGACGGGGTGGTTGCCTATAGCGGTAATGAAATAGGCGTTTTTGGCGGCCTGATCCTGCTCAACCATGGTGGTGGCTGGGTCACAGCTTATGGCCATGCGGACAAATTAAATGTTACGCGTGGACAAAAGATCAAGGCTGGTGATATCATCGGTCTGGCTGGAGACAGCGGCTATGTACAGGAACCGCAATTGCATTTTGAAATCCGTAAAGATCGAAAGCCGGTAAACCCCGTCTCCCATCTGCCGAAGCGGACCTGATGACTCTATGGCCCGGCGCTATTCCCGTAACATCTCCGACTATTTGACGCTGCGGCGCCAGTCGAGCCTGCCGGTCTGGCTCGATATTGCCTGGCGCGTCGCATTTGTATTGGGGCTCATCGCGATGGCTGTGGCGGTCCACTGGTTTGACCGTAATGGCCTGCAAGACAGCTACGATGGCGATGTCAGCTTTCTTGATGTCGTCTATTTCACGATGATCTCAATCACGACGACTGGCTATGGGGATATCGCCCCGGTGACAGAGCGGGCGCGTATGTTTGACGCCCTGGTCGTGACTCCCATTCGCATCTTCGTTGTGCTTATATTTGTCGGCACGGCCTATAATTTTGTATTCAAAAGAACCTGGGACAATTGGCGCATGAAAATCATCCAGAATAATTTGCACGATCATATCGTGATCGCCGGTTTCGGAACCAGCGGCAAGGAAGCGGTGCAGGAACTGATCGCCCGCGGCACCAATCCGGCGGAAATCGTTGTCGTCGATCCGTTTGACGAAGCGCTGGCACAGGCCGAGAAACTGGGCTGTGCGGTGATTAATGGCGATGCGACGCGGGATGTGACGTTGATGAACGTCAAGATTTCCCGCGCGCGATCTATGATCGTTTCGGCGGGGCGTGACGATACCAGCATCCTGATTGTACTAACCGCGCGCCATCTCGCCTATCACCTGCCGATCAGCGTATCGGTCCGGGCTGCAGATAATGAACTTCTCGCACGGCAGGCAGGCGCAACGACCGTGATTAATCCGGTGAGCTTTGCCGGATTGCTGCTGGCAGGCAGCTGTGAAGGCGCAAAAATATCCGACTATCTCAGCGATCTGGCGTCCGCCACCGGCCGGGTCAAACTGGTCCAGCGGCCGGTTGATGAAGATGAGGTGGGGATGGCGATGAAAGATATTGTGAAAGAGGGGCTCGGCGTCCGTATCTACCGTGACAACAACATGTACGGATTTTGGGAAGAAGAAGCCAAGAAGCTTGAGGCCGGCGATATCATTGTCGAGATTATGCCAGGTAATGGCGCTGGGAATGGTGGTTCTGGGAGCCGGGCTGCCGGGGAAGAAGCAAAAGCCGACTAGCCTGTCCATGTTGCACCTGCGAACAATCATGCTATGCAGAGATACTGATAGCTGGCGTTCTCCGGGAGAAATATAATGACACAGGCCGATGCGATACCGATGCCAACCGGCCTGCGTCCGCCCAACCGGCTGGCACAATTTAGCGAACTGGCACTGCCTCTCGACCTTGTGCGCTTTGGTTTGCAATGGCCGCGCATTGTAACAGCTCCCAAAGGTGACGGACGTCCGATCTTCCTGATACCGGGCTATGGTGGCAGCGAATTATCTATGGGACCTTTAAAAGCCTTCTTGACCGGTCTGGACTATGATGTCTCTGACTGGGGATTGGGCAGGAACCAGGGGTCGGTTAATCGCGATATCGACCGGTTTACCGCTATTGCGGAAGCACAATATAACAGCAATGACCGGCAGCCATTGACGCTAATTGGCTGGTCACTCGGCGGGATTATCGCACGCGAGGTTGCGCGGCTCTCACCCGATCTGGTCCGTGAAGTCATCACAATGGGTACTCCGATCATTGGCGGGCCGAAATATACGACACCGGGGCAACGTTATGCGAAATCGGCACAGATTAATCTCGATCGCTTTGAGAAAGAAGTGCATGCGCGCAATAGTATCGGGTTCAGCCAGCCATTGACGGTACTCTACTCCAATCGCGACGGAATTGTCGGGCCGGATATCGCCAAGGATATCTATAATCCGCAGGCGCGCAATATCAGAGTCGATGGCGGACATTTTGGTCTTGGCTTCAATCCGAAAGTGTGGCGGATTATTGCGGACACGCTTGCCGGACGAGCCTGACCGGCCGCACCTTGTAACCGGACAAATTTCGGCATATCCTCCTGAGCAGGAGAGAACATATGCCGTCATTACAACGCCTATCTGCAACCACCGATCCGGACAAGCTGGCGCAGGTCTTGCGCGATGATGGGGCGGCGATTGTCGAGGATGTGCTAGACGGAGCCGCGTTGGAGAAACTGAAATCCGAAATCATGCCTTATGTCGAGGCGACCGAGCCCGGCCGAGATGATTTCACCGGACGCAAGACGACGCGCACCGGCGCGCTGGTTGCGCGGTCCGAGGCGTGCCGCGATCTTGTCATGGATGACCTGATTTTGGGCGGTGCCAATGCCTTTCTGAAACCCTTTTGTGAACGGGTGCAGCTTCACCTGACGCAGTTGATCCGCATCCAGCCGGGACAGGTCAAACAACCGCTCCACCGCGACCGGCTGGCCTGGGGCGGCTTTCTGCAGGACAGTATCGAACCGCAGTTTAATACCATCTGGGCAGTGACTGATTTTACGCAGGAAAATGGCGCGACGCAGGTTGTGCCCGGTTCGAACAACTGGGAAGCGGGGCGCGAAGCTGGGCCGGATGAAATTCAATATGCCGAGATGAAAGCGGGGTCCGTCCTCGTCTATTCGGGGTCAGTCATCCATAGCGGCGGCGCAAATAACGCCGATCATGACCGGATGGGATTGAACATTACCTATGCGCTAGGCTGGCTGCGGCAGGAAGAGAACCAGTATCTGTCTTGCCCGCCACATATTGCCAAGGATTTCGATCCGGCGCTGCGCGACCTGCTCGGCTATTGCATGGGCAGCTATGCGCTTGGTTATTACACGCCGCCTACTGGTCCGGGCAAAGATCCCGAAGTGGTGCCGCCGGAATTTCTGTTCTCCGGGAAGGTAACCGACTGGAGCGACGGTGACGATCTGTATGAAAGCGTCAGTCGGCGCTCCAGCGAAACGGTCTAGGGCCTATCCGAGCAAGGCGTGAACAACGCCCATGGCGGTGTAGAAAAGCAGCCAATAGCCAGCATCAATGAAGAACAGGGTCTTTCTCTTCTGTGAGAACAGATAGTTGGTGCCGATGGCTGGAACGATGAAGCCCAGTGCAACGCCAAAGGCGGTCAGTACTTTAATGGTAAAGGAAAAGTCCGTGCCATAGGTCGCGAACGTATGCGCCAAAGTCCATGAGGCGACCAGGCTGAAAGCAAAGGCGCCGCCATAGATGGCGCCCATATTACCTTCCTTTATTTCTTCTTCGGTCAAGCCGACCGCGCCCATCCATTTCTTGCCCATGATCGGCCCATACCAGATGCCTCCGACCAGAAAACCTGCCAAGGCTGCAACGACCACAGCGATCCAGTTTACATCGAAAATATTCATTCCATCCTCCCTGATTTTATGAACAGATTGTTTTTACACCGAAATCGCTGAAAAAACCAGCTAACGGCAGGTTGGACCAAGGTACCGGGCCATTGGAGGCGTGACTCATCGGAAAATAGCAGGTAAGGGCGCTGCCATCATGGCAACCGCAATTCCTTCTCCGCCCAAAGTCGGCATGGTGTCCCTTGGCTGTCCCAAGGCGCTGGTCGATAGCGAACGCATTCTGACACAGCTGCGCTCTGACGGCTATCAGATGTCGCCGGATTATTCCGGTGCAGATGTGGTGCTGGTCAATACCTGCGGATTTCTCGACAGCGCGAAGGAAGAGTCGCTGGAAGCCATTGGTGAGGCCATGGCTGAAAATGGCCGGGTGATCGTCACTGGCTGCATGGGCAATGAAGCCGATGCGATCCGTGCGCGCTTCCCCGAAGTGCTGGCGGTAACCGGCGCGCATCAATATGAGGATGTCGTTACGGCGGTGCATGCGGCGGCTCCGGCGGCACGCGGCGCGTTTGTTGATCTGGTCCCTGATGCCGGCCTGAAACTGACACCGCGCCATTATAGCTATTTGAAGATTTCTGAAGGCTGCAACCATCGCTGTTCCTTCTGCATCATCCCGTCGCTGCGCGGCGACCTGGTCTCGCGGCGTCCCGATGCGATCCTGCGTGAAGCGGAAAAGCTTGTCGCCAACGGGACCAAAGAATTACTGGTCATCAGCCAGGACACCTCGGCTTATGGCGTCGATATCCGGCACAAGCCGCAAATCTGGAATGGCCCGATCGGGCAGGGCCGCGAAGTGCGGGCGCATATGACCGACCTGGCGGTGGCGCTCGGCGAACTCGGCGTTTGGACGCGGCTGCACTATGTCTATCCCTATCCGCATGTCGACAAGGTCATCCCGCTAATGGCCGAGGGCAAGATCACGCCTTATCTTGATATTCCCTTCCAGCATGCCGCGCCCAATGTGCTGAAACGCATGAAGCGCCCGGCCAACGAGGCGAAAGTCTTGCAGCGGGTGAAAAGCTGGCGCGATATCTGCCCGGACCTCACCATCCGCTCGACCTTCGTGGTTGGCTTCCCGGGAGAGACGGAAGAGGATTTCCAATATCTGCTCGACTGGCTGGAAGAAGCGCAGCTCGACCGGGTCGGCGGCTTCCGCTTTGAACCGGTGGAGGGTGCCGCGGCCAACGTGCTCGACGGCGCTGTGCCGGAAGAAGTGAAGGAAGAGCGCTATCAGCGCCTGATGGAAAAAACCGCTGCGATCAGCGCCGCGCGACTGCAAGCCAAAGTGGGCCGCACGCTGCCCGTCATCATCGATGAAATCGGTGATCCGGATGAAGATGGCGACATTGGTGCAACCGCCCGGTCACAGGCTGATGCCCCGGAAATTGACGGCAATGTCTTCCTGCGCAACGTCAGCGCTGAGGTTGCGGTTGGTGATATTATAGATGTCGAGATCGAAGACGCCGACGCCCACGATCTGTTTGGGGCACCGGTGTCAGGCTGACATCTGGGCGGATCAAGACCCGCCAAGTCATTTAGATTCCCATATAATCCTTCTTACCCACGGCCACGCCCTGCATGCGCAGCAGGTTGTAGGTGGTGGTGACATGGAATAGCAGGTTGGGGAGGTAAAAGCTCAGGACATAGGTTTTGCCGTCGAGGTCCATGGTTTGATCCGGGCCGATCGGCATCGAAATCATCATGGTTTCATTGCCATCGATGGTCGCGTCATCGGCCTTGGCCACAGTCGCTCCACATTCCGCAACGCGGGCGATCAGGGCGTCAAACGTCTCGCCTTCCATTGGCAGGTTGGGCAGATCGTCGGTGGCGACACCTTCCATGCGCGCTGCACCGCGGACGGCAAATTCGGTGATCATCTGCACCTGCCATTTCATTTCATGCATGTCGGGGAACAGCCGGTTTTCCATGAAGGCTTCTTCGGATGCCTCTGTCGTCTCTGCATGAGCCTTGGCTTTCTCCAGAATGTTGGTCAGTCCGCGAAAAGCCTGCGCGGTGGAGGATTTGAAGATGTGGGAAAGTTGTACAGTCATTTGATATCCTTGATGAAAGTGATGATGCCGATCGGTAATGCGTACCTACATAAGATTTAAAAGCAGAAATCCGCCAAGTGCGACAAAGCAAAGCAATGTGCCAAATGCACCGATGACGCGTGCGAGAACGAATATCTTGCCGCCTTTTGCGCCATGTGATCCGGCTTCCGTGGATAGCGCGATGGCATGCGAAAAGCGTGCAACCACAAAGGCGATCGCGATGATCATGATTGTCGAGGAGGGTACTACAGTCATCTCTGCGATGGCCAGAACCGCAACAAACAGGCCCGCATTTTCTGCCAGATTGCCATGGCGCCGGATTTTTCGTTCCATAACCGGATCATCGCCAACGCCCAGATTAATCCCGGCTTTGGCACGGTGTAATCCGGTCAGAACCATGAGCACGGCTTGCAGGATGATCAGTAGGCCGCCAGCATAAGCGGAAATAATCGGTACAGTCATACGGTTTCTCCCAATAGCCTTGTTATATCTTTGTTCGTTACCGGCTCAAAAATACAAAGTCCAAAAGAGTATATGCACCCTTATTGTGCAAAAATGAGCCATGCATTTGCTGTCGCTTTGCGCTAGCATTAACCTGTGGAAACGGTCGCAGGGATGGAGAGCGATTTGGATTGGGAAGACATCAAGACCTTTCGCGAAGTGAAGAGCGGCGGAACGATCCGTGCTGCCGCAAAAAGTCTGGGTGTTCATCACAGCACGGTCAGCCGGCGGATTGAGCAGCTGGAAAAATCGCTGGGCGTCACTTTATTCGAAAGGCGCCCGGAAGGTTATTTTCCGACGTCGGCCGGGGAAGATCTGGCGCAAGCAGCGGGATTATTTGCAGACAATCTGTTGACGGTGGAGCGGCATATTGCCGGGCGCGATAATGAGTTAACAGGGACCATTCGGGTAACCATGGCGGAACCATTTGCGACGTCGATGTTTGCTGCGCGCCTGCCGGAATTTTGCGATACCTATCCCGGACTGGAGCTGGAAATACTGACAAGCTATGACCTGCTTGATGTCGCCCGGAGAGAGGCTGATATTGCTATTCGCATGGACAATAATCCGCCCGATACTTTGGTTGGCAAGCGCCTGTTTGCCTATACGACATCGATCTATGCCCATCCCGATTATCTCGCCCGGCATGATTTTGTGAATGCCCCGGAACAGGCCCGCTGGCTCGGCTGGACGGATCGGGAAAGCCGGTTCCCCGACTGGACGCGGGACACCGAATTTGCCCGCGTGCCGGTATGGGGGAATTTCGGCAGCATAGGGCTGCAGATTGAAATGGCGAGGGCAGCGATGGGATTGGTGATGATTCCCTGTATCGCTGGTGACAATACGCCTGATCTGGTCCGGGCGACCCGGCGTGACCCGACACCATCACGCGATATCTGGATACTCACCCATGATGACCTGCGTCGTACGGCCCGGGTGAAGGCATTTATGGATTTTGCCGAAATGGTGCTGCGCGACAACAAGGCAGCACTGACCGGTCAGCTTTGATTGGCTAGCTGTGATCGGCCAATCCTGATCGGCCAATTCTGATCGGGCAGTTACCGGATAAGGTAAACTGATGCCTGTCTGTTAACCAGTTTTGGAGAAATTGGACCCAAAGTCCGCCATTTCTGCGGCAGGCCTTTAACTATGAAATTGCACAGGCTCGCAATCTATGGGCTTTATCCTGAGCAGAATGAACGAAGTCATCTCGAAATTATCTCCAGCGCGGCAGATCGGTATGCTGTCGGCAACAGAAGTGTTGTCGGCCTTTGCGGTGACCGCGATTGCCTATCTGCTGATCTTCGGTGTTGATAGCAATTTCTGGAACGTCATGACCATGGCTTTCCTGATACCATGGGTGATCTGCCTTCCGGCCAATTTCTATTTTATCAACCAGCGCAAACAGCTGATCGATATGGCGGATGAGCTGAAAGTGACGCAGGAAAAGCTGCAGCAGGTGAACAAGGATTTACAGCGCAAGGCCAATATTGATGGCCTGACCGGTCTCGCCAACCGGGAATATTTCATCAAGCTGTTTGATGAGCGGCGCATGAAGTCGGTCAATAATGTCCTGATGATTATCGACGCCGATCATTTCAAGAATATCAACGACGGCTATGGTCATCCTGTCGGGGATAAGGCGCTGATCCTGATGGCATCGGTTTTCAGGCGCATCTTGCGGAAGAATGATCTGGTCGGCCGGATTGGTGGCGAGGAATTTGGCGTATTGCTGCCGGATACCTGCGAAACCGAGGGCGAGATTATCGGAGAGATGATCCGGCATGAAATTGAAAGCACATTGTTCGAGCCGCAGGAAGGTATTCCGCACCGCATTACGGTGAGTATAGGCCTGACCGGTGTGTCTTCCTATGAGGAGCGCGCCTTGCCAATGCGCAATGCGGATAGCGCTCTGTTTGAAGCCAAGCGGCGCGGCCGCAATCAATGCGTGCTCTATACGCACGGTATGCGGGCAAAGCCTCGGCCTTTTTACGAAGCGGGCAATAGCTCTGGCAGGATACAAATATCGGTCTGATCCGGGCTCGAAGCTTTCTGAAATCCGCTCTGCAAATTAGCGATGACGGGCACTGTCTGCGCTGCTAGTGATTGTCGCTATGACAGATACAGATTCTTCCGACCCTTCGCCGTCCGACAACGGTTCCGATAAACAAAAACATCTCTATCTGGTCGACGGTTCGGCCTATATTTTCAGGGCCTATCACCGCTTGCCGCCCCTCACCAATATTCACGGTGAACCCGTCGGTGCCGTCTATGGTTACACAACCATGCTCTGGAAACTGGCGGATGAGCTGCACAAGTCCGATGGTCCGACCCATATGGCGGTGGTGCTGGACAAGTCGTCCCAGAGCTTCCGTAACGAGCTTTACAGCGAATATAAGGCGCACCGGCCCGAACCGCCGGAAGACCTGCGCCCGCAATTTCCGATGATCCGCGATGCGACGCGGGCCTTTTCGCTGCCGCTGATCGAGGAAGAAAATGTCGAGGCGGATGATATGATCGCCAGCTACACCAAGGCGGCAGTGGCCGAGGGATGGAAAGTCACGATTGTTTCATCCGACAAAGATCTGATGCAGTTGATCGAGCCGTTTGATGACAGCCGGGTCGACATGCTCGATACGATGAAAAATGTCCGCATGGGCAAAGCGACGGTCGAAGAAAAATTCGGCGTCGGTCCGGAAAAGTTGGGCGATGTGCTCGGCCTGATGGGCGATAGCGCAGACAATATTCCTGGCGTCCCCGGCATTGGACCGAAAACCGCGTCAAAGCTGATCAACGAATATGGCGATATAGAAGCCGTGCTCGCTGCTGCACCGGACATGAAAAAGTCCAAGATGAAAGAGAATATTCTCGAGAATATCGAACAGGCACGTCTTTCGCGGGTGCTGGTGACGTTGAAAGATGATTGCCCGCTGCCCGATAGCCTGGACAGTTTTCTGCTGCAGGATATTCCCGATGGCCCCTTGCGCGAATTTCTGACCCATCACGGGTTTAACTCGTTGCTCAAGAAACTCGGCGGCGGGCAGGCGGAACCGCAAAATCCCGATGTCGATGGCGGTATTGGTGACAGTGCTCCGGCAGCGGCAGCCAAACCGGTGGAAGCGCCAGCGATTGATCGCAATGCCTATGAATGTGTGCAGGATCTAGAGACGCTCGACAAATGGATTGATCGTGCGCAGGCGAAGGGCGTGATGGCGGTTGATGTCGAGACGGATAGCCTGGAAAGCGTCACCGCGCGGGTTGTTGGTGTCTGTATGGCCACCGGACCCAATGAAGCTTGCTACATCCCGCTTGGCCACGGCAGTGGGGATATGTTTGCGGAATCTCCCAAACAGATTCCGACCGAGGAAGCGCTGTCGCGACTGAAGCCGCTGCTCGAGGACGATGCGGTGCTGAAGGTTGGGCAGAACCTGAAATATGACATGACCGTGCTGGCCCAACATGACATTCAGATCACCCCGTTTGACGACACATTGGTGATGAGTTTCAATCTCGATGCCGGCCTGCACGGGCACGGCATGGATGAACTCAGCAAGCTGCATCTTGGCCATGAGTGTATCAGTTTCAAATCGCTGACCGGCACGGGCAAGAAAGCGATCACCTTCGCCGAAGTCCCGCTCGACAAGGCGACGGAATACGCTGCCGAGGATGCCGACGTCACTCTTCGCCTGTGGGAGATTTTGCGCCTGCGCATGGCCCCGGAAGGCGCGACGCGCATCTATCAGATGGTCGACCGTCCGCTGGTCCCGGTCATTGCCAAGATGGAAGAAACCGGCGTGCTGGTCGATCGCGAAGAGCTGGCGCGGTTGTCGCAGAGCTTTGCCGAAAACATGGAAAGTCTTGAGAAGGAAATTCATGACCTTGCCGGAGAGCCATTTTCGATCGGCAGCCCAAAACAGCTGGGCGAAATCCTGTTCGGCAAACTCGGCCTGAAGGGCGGTAAGAAAGGCAAGAGCGGCCAATATTCAACAGATGTGACCGTGCTGGAGAGACTCGCCGGCGATGGCGAACCGATAGCGCAAAAGGTTGTCGACTGGCGGCAGCTATCGAAGCTCAAATCCACCTATACTGATGCACTCCAGGAACAGATTAATGCCAAGACGGGCAGGGTGCATACAAGCTATTCCCTTAGCGGCGCACAGACAGGCCGGTTGTCTTCCACCGAACCAAACCTACAGAACATTCCGATCCGTACAGAAATCGGACGGCAAATTCGGCAGGCTTTCGTAGCGGCATCGGGTAATGTTATTCTGGCGGCCGACTATAGCCAGATTGAGCTGCGTCTGGCCGCGCATATCGCCGATGTCGATACGCTGAAGGCTGCCTTTGCCGCCGGAGAAGACATTCATAACCGCACGGCGCAGGAATTGTTCGGCACGGTTGATCGCGATACGCGCGCGCGAGCGAAAACGATCAACTTCGCTATTCTTTATGGCATTTCCCGCTGGGGTCTCGCGAAGCGATTGGAGGTCGATCCCGACGAGGCGCAGGATATGATCGACACCTATTTTGAACGCTTCCCCGGCATTAATCGCTATATTTCCGAAACGCTGCAGGCGGCGCGGGAAAGCGGCTATACGGAAACGCTGTTCGGTCGCAAAACCCATTTTGAGCGCTTGAAATCCGCTAACCAGGCAGAACGTCAGGGCAGCGAGCGTGCGGCCATCAATGCCCCGATCCAGGGCACAAGCGCCGACATCATAAAACGCGCGATGGCACGGATGATCCCTGCGCTGGCTGGGGCCGGGCTGGGTAATGTTCAAATGCTCATGCAGGTGCACGATGAACTGGTGTTCGAGCTTCCGGCCGGTGATGTGGAGGCAGCATCAGAAGTCATTCGCAAGGTGATGGCAGGGGCTGCAGAACCAGCCGTCAAACTGTCAGTGCCGCTTGATGTGGATATCGGAACCGGCAAGTCTTGGGACGAGGCGCATTGATTAATGCCGGGCAATCCCGGTGATGTTACCGGAAAACCACGGAGACTGGCCGGTTACGCCTGAAGAGATTGTGGTTGCCGATATTGGCGGAACCCATGCGCGCTTCGCGATTGCCACGCTCCAGAGAGGCCAGATAATCGGGGTCGAAAACCAAATTATAATGAAAAGCGCTGACCATGCCAGTCTGGAGATGGCATGGCAGGCATATGGCGGAGAGATCAGCCGTGAACTACCCCAAGACGGAGCGATTGCGATTGCCGCTCCCGTAAACGGGGACGCCCTTCATCTTACGAATAACAGCTGGGTGATCCGGCCCCGTTTGATCCGTGAGAAACTGAAGCTGAACCGGATCAGTCTGGTCAATGATTTCGGCGCGGTTGGCCATGCGGTTGCCCTGCTTGGCGATGATCAGTTCGGGCATATTTGCGGACCCGATAGTATGATCAGCGGGGAAGATTCCATTACTGTCGTTGGACCGGGTACCGGTCTTGGCGTTGCGCATGTTTTAAGAACAGGCAGCGCATATCATATATCCGAAACAGAAGGCGGCCATATCGCTTTTGCGCCGCATGACGAACTGGAAGACCGTTTGCTCCATAATTTGCGCAAACAGCACGGGCGGGTTTCGGCAGAACGGATTGTGGCCGGCCCGGGCCTGCAGGCCATTTATCGTGTGCTGGCAGAGATTGAGGAACAAACGCCACAGCCGTTTGATGACAAGGATTTGTGGCAACTGGCCCTTGGCGGCAAAGACCCTCTGGCGGCCGCTGCTTTTGACCGGTTCTGTCTGTGTCTGGGTTCTTTTGCGGGAGACATGGCACTGGCCCACGGGTCAGGCGCTGTTGTGATTTCAGGCGGCCTGGGCAACCGGATTGCGGATCAATTGCTCGCATCGGGCTTTCGCGATCGGTTTACGGCAAAAGGGCGTTTTCAGTCCCTGATGGAACAAATTTCGGTGAAGCAGTTTTTCAATGAAGAGCCCGGATTATATGGCGCTGCTGCAGCATTTCTGAAGGAACACACTCCGCCGGTTTTGTGATGTTGAATCTTTGAGATTTTCAAGAGATATTTCAATCAGGTATCAGACTTCTCGGTATTCATTAACTCGCCGGTTTTGTCCGGTGACCATGTTCCACCCTGTCATGCCATTGCCGATCTCGCTGCGTGGGGATGGTCAATCTGCGGTTCCTCGGATTTACGGGCTTCGGCAAAAGATTTTCGGAAAATTGTAACTTAGTGGCCGCTCCGAGCGAAACCAGAATATCTTGGGAGAGGTCAAATGAAACTACGAGATCTGGAATATATAACCGCCATTGACAGGCATCTCAATTTCGGCAGGGCCGCGGAAGCCTGCAATGTGTCTCAGCCCGCACTGTCGGCGCAGGTCAAAAAGCTAGAAGAGCGGCTGGGCGTGGAGATTTTTGCGCGTACCAATCATAAGGTGATGGCTACGGAAGCGGGTCACCGGATTATCGAAACAGCCAGAGACATGCTGAAATCTGCGCGTCAGATCAGAGACTATGCGGCGGAATATAGGGACCCCCTATCTGTTCCTTTGAAAATCGGCATCTTCCCGACCTTGGCCCCTTTTATCGTTCCTTATGTGGCGGGAACCGTGAAGGATCTTAGCAAGGAAATGAAAATGATTTTCCGGGAAGCGCCAACCAAACAGTTGATATCGGAGCTGGAAAATCGCCGCATCGATATCGCAATGGTCAGTGGCCCGGTGGACCATCCTTCAGCCAATTTCACACCGGTATTTCGGGAAGACCTGCTGCTGGCCGTATCCAATAACCATCGCCTGGCCAATCGTGACCAGATTTCTGCCAATGAGATACCGGCTGAAGAACTGGTATTGCTGGACGAAGATCACTGCTTGCGCGAAGATACTTTGCGACTGTGCGACAGCAAGAATGTCGGCATTGATATGCCTGAGGATCTCGCTGCGACAAGCCTGCTGACGGCGACACATTATATAACCCAGGGATTTGGATCGACGTTGGTCCCGGCGCTGGCGAGAAACTTTTTGGGTGCGGCCAATCCGGATGTAAACATGGTGGCGATTGATGATCCGGGCTATGGCCGGACCATCGGTTTCCTGTCCCGGAAAGGATGTCCGCGCGAGCATATTCTTTTTGCATTATGTGATAAGATTCGCACTGACCCACCTCCCGGAGTGGCGCCAGTCATGTAAAATGACAGCCGATCCATGATTGCAAAAAACGCTGTTTCAGCCTGTCCGGGTTCCGGATGGGCCTTTCACATTTATCTAATATAAACAGATACTTAGATGATAATATTTGCTTATGATGGTCATCGATAGCTTATATTATACAAGCTCAATTCATCCGCATATCACACCGCTCCAGAAGGTACGGCGCTCAGAACTTGCCGTGCCGCGGGAATGTTTCCCGCAAACAGGAAGGTGTAAGAATAATGACTAATTTCCCCCTTGGTTCGACTCGTTCCGTGTCGAAGAAACTGCTTGTGGCTTCGTCCACAATTGCCATGCTGGCATCTGCGCAAGCGCATGCACAGCAAATCATCAATGATGGTGATAATATCACTGTCACCAGTGCGGCAGATGGCGAGACTATCAGCGCGGCCGCCGGTGTCACCAGCACCGTTGATGGTGCCCCCGTTGTAGTCGTCAACAATAATGACGTGACCCTGGATAATGCCGGCACCTTGCGCACCACCGGTGTGACTCAGACGGTTCAGGTGAATGCAGGCACGACCGGTGCCATTATAAACAATACTGCGACAGGCGTGCTTGAAGCTGATTCGCGCGTTGTCAATTTTGACGGCACAGATGCAGTGCTGAACAATGATGGTATCATTCGCGGTACTGGCAGTCAGCGCAACGGCGCAGTTTATGGCAACCGGACATCCAACAATATCGCGATCAATAACAGTGCAACCGGGTTGATCGACGCTGGTGTTGAAGGTGCCGGAATCGCAATTGAAGTTGGCGGCGGCGGTGCTCCCCGCGGTGGTTCCATAGTCAATGCCGGTACGGTTCAAGGGCGAGGACAGGCGGCCCCAACAGGCGGCACCGCCGGTGATGGCCTGCGTTTCTTTGGACCCGGATTAGCCCCTGCCTATATCTATAATGGCAATATCACCAATAGCGGTACAATCGCGTCCGAATCGACACAAGGCACGGTTGCCGGTATTCGCTTTGCCAACCGGATCGGATTTCAGGGCGTTCTGGAAAATCAGGCAGGCGGCACCATCTCTGGTGCACAAAACGGCCTGTATTTCGGCAATGATGCCGATCATAGCGGCGGCGTGGTCAACAATGCCGGGACGATCTCTTCCGACAGCCGCGCGTTGAACATTGATGGCACTGGCCTGGTCATCAACAATACGGGCTCTATTCTAGGCACCGGTAATCAGCGCAATGGTACGGTCTATGCGGACAGCACTGCGCAAGACTTCGTCCTCAACAATGACGGTACAATCGATGCAGGCGCAGCCAATCAAGGCGCCGGCTTCTCAGTAGAACTTAGCGAGGCAGGTAATGCCTTCGCGATCAATAACACCGGCACCGTGCAAGGTCGCGGGCAGGCATCTGCCGGTGCAGCAGCCGCCGGTGACGGTTTGCGTTTTGAGCGTACACGTAACGCGGGTGTACTCGACGGTTCGACAACTGGACTCTTCACCGGTGATATTGTGAACTCTGGTCTGATTGACTCCGAAAGTACGCAGGGCACCGCTGCCGGTATCCGTTTTGTGAACGGAGTGTCCTTCTCAGGCACCATCGACAACCAGGCTGGTGCTACCATCTCTGGCGCGCAAAATGGGCTTTATTTCGGCAATGCGACCCCAGCGGGCGGTGGTGATTTCAACGGTGCAATTGTCAACAACGCGGGTGTCATTTCTTCCGACAGCCGTGCGCTGAACATTGATGGCACTGGCTTGGTTATCAACAACCTCGCTGATGGACAGATCATCGGCACCAACAATCAGCGCAATGGTACCGTCTATGCTGACAGCACGGCGCAGGATTTCACATTGAACAATGATGGCCTCATTGATGCCGGTGCCGGTAATCAAGGTGCTGGTTTCTCGGTCGAACTGAGCGAAGCTGGCAATGCCTTCACGATCAATAATACTGGCACCGTGCAAGGTCGCGGAAATGCTGGCGCTGGTCTTGCGGCCGCAGGCGACGGTCTGCGCTTTGAACGCGCGCGCAATGCGGGTGTGCTGGATGGTACGTCAACGGGTCTGTTTACGGGTGATATTACCAATAGCGGCACCATCAACAGTGAAGCCGCCAATGGCACAGTCGGTGGCATCCGTTTTGTGAACGGTGTGTCGTTCTCAGGTACGATCGAGAATCAGGCCGGTGGCACCATCTCCGGTGTGCAAAACGGCCTCTATTTCGGCAATGCGACGCCAGCCGGCGGTGGTGACTTTACTGGCGCTGTCGTCAATAATGCAGGCATCATTTCGTCCGACAGCCGGGCATTGAATATTGACGGTAGCGGTTTGGTGATCAACAACCTTTCCGGCGGTCAAATCCTGGGCACCGGTAATCAGCGCAACGGTACCGTCTACGCAGATAGCACGGCGCAGGATTTTGTCCTGAACAATGATGGTACAATCGATGCCGGATTGGCCAATGAAGGTGCAGGTTTTTCGGTCGAACTGAGCGAAGCTGGCAATGCCTTCACGATTAATAATACCGGCACCGTGCAAGGCCGCGGTCAGGCATCTGCCGGTGCAGCCGCTGCCGGTGACGGCCTGCGCTTTGAACGCGCACGGGTTGCCGGACTGCTCGACGGTTCGACAACTGGTCTCTTTACCGGTGATATTGTGAACTCGGGCGTGATCAACTCCGAAAGCACGCAAGGCACGGCGGCCGGTATCCGTTTCGTGAACGGTGTGTCGTTTTCAGGCACCATCGACAACCAGGCGGGTGGTACCATCTCCGGTGCACAAAACGGCCTCTATTTCGGCAATGCAACCCCAGCGGGCGGTGGTGATTTCACCGGTGCCGTGGTCAACAATGCCGGAACCATCTCGTCCAACAGCCGGGCTCTCAACATCGATGGCAGCGGTCTGGTCGTCAACAACACAGGCTCGATCCTGGGTACAGGCAATCAGCGCAATGGTACGGTCTATGCGGACAGCACGGCGCAAGATTTTGTCCTGAACAATGATGGTACAATCGATGCCGGAGCCGCCAATCAAGGTGCCGGTTTCTCGGTAGAATTGTCTGCCGCCGGAAACGCGTTTGAGATTGATAATAGCGGAACCATTCAGGGCCGCGGCACGGCTGCTGCCGGTTTGGCTGCCGCAGGTGATGGCCTTCGTTTTGAACGGGCGCGTAATGCGGGCGTTCTGGACGGCACGTCAACGGGTCTGTTTACCGGCAATATCACCAATAGCGGTCTGATCGACAGTGAAGGTGACAGCGGAACGACCGCTGGTATCCGCTTTGTGAATGGCGTCAGCTTCAATGGCACCATCACAAATGCTGCTGGTGCGACTATTTCCGGCGTTCAAAATGGACTGTATTTCGGCAATGCGACCCCAGCAGGTGGCGGTGATTTCACCGGCGCTGTTGTCAACAATGCCGGAACCATTTCGTCAGGAAGCCGCGCGCTGAATATTGATGGCACTGGATTGGTGGTCAACAACACGGGCACCATCATCGGTACCGGAGCGCAGCGTAACGGTACTGTCTATGCAGACGGAACGGCCAATAATTTTGCGTTGAACAATAGCGGTACGATTGATGCCGGTGTGGCCGGCTCCGGCGTGTCTTTCCAGCTTGGAACAACGGACGGTGACGTACGCAGCTTTACGCTGATCAATGACGGCACGATTGCCGGTCGCGGCGATGCGCAGCCGTCAGGGGCCTCTGCCGGACTGCGTCTGTTCAATGGTGCCGGGGCAGGAACAACGGTAACGGTGGCAGATGATATCGTGAATAACGGTGCTATCTCTTCTGAAACCGGCCCTGCACTGCTCATTGAGAATATCGCCTTTACCGGAAGCTTCATCAATAATGGCAGCCTGACAGGTCCGGTCGCTGTTGATGCATCGTCTGCGCTGTCTGGTTTGAACTTTGTTCAAAATGGCGGCGCCATAACGGGTGACTTCATCGGCTCGGCGCAAGCGGATAGCCTGTCCTTTGCCGGTGGAACCAGCGTTTTGGCCGGTGATATTACCGGAAATGTTGCGGTTGATGTGGCGGCACCAAGCACGGTGACGATTTCAGGCGCAAGAAGCCTGGAAGGTTCCCTTTCTGTTGAAGGCACATTGGCCTTCGACCTGGGCACTGACAGTCTTGCGGTAGATGGCGATACCAGCTTTGCTGCAGGTAGCGTCGTAAATATCTCGACCAATCAGACCTCTGCAGGGCTGTTACTGGATGCTCCGATCAATGTTCTGACCGAAACCGGAACGTTCACGGACAATGGCGTTACAGTGAATGTCATCGATGATGATTTTCTGATCGACTATCAGGTCGACCTGGGATCAATAACGGTGACACCAACCGCCGTAGAGCTTGGCAATGTGTCTGCTGATGCGAATATCTCGGGCTTTGGATCGGCCATCACGTCGGCTGTATCCAACGGCCGCCTGCCTGATGCTGTATTTGACGGATTGAATGCCGCCACCAGCACAGCGGAATTCGAGGCAACTGCTCTCACTCTTCTGCCCGCGATTAATGACGGTGTGGCCAGAGAGATTTTCGAGACACAGCGTTTTGCCAGTAGCTTGCTGACCAATCGTTTGTCAGGTGATGAGACCGGTATCTGGGGTCAGATATTCTATCGCAACGCAGACCGCGATGCCGATAGTCTGAGCGCCCTGGGCTACGATGCCGATACCATCGGCTTCACTCTCGGTCTCGACAAGAGTATTGGTGAAACTGCCAAAGTGGGCGTTCTGCTCAACTATGCAGATATCGACATTGATGCCAACGGTCTGGCCGGTGCGCAAACTGATGTGAACAGCTATCAGATATCTGCTTATGCAGGCCTCGATTTCGGAGCGGCCTTCGTCAATGCAGAGCTGGGCTATTCTTTCAACGATGTTGAAAGCAGCCGCACGGCTGTGGGTGCACTGATCTCCGGTGAATCCGATGCAGATGGCGTGATAGCCAGCCTGTCGACCGGTTATCGGCTGGAGACAGGTAGCTTCACCCTGACACCATCAGCAGGGCTGCGTTATGCCAGCCTGTCTCAGGACAGCTTCACGGAAACCGGCGGTCTGGGTCTGACCCTCGATATCGATCGCACAGAGTTTCTGGAAGCGACGGTGGGCTTGCAACTGGCCGGCAAGGTTGATGAAACGAAAGACCTGTCGATCGTGCCATTTGCCAACATTGGCTACAGCTATGATCTGATCGGTGATGGCGTCGGCGTGAACAGCAGCTTCAATGGCGGACTGGACAGCTTCCGACTAACGGCGGGAGAATCTTCTCAGTCCCGCTTTGACCTCGGTGCTGGTATCGACCTGGTCAACAAGAACGGGTTGAGTATCGGAGCGGAATATCGGGGGCGTTTTGCATCCGATTACCAGTCCCATTCGGGCGGAATAAAGGTTCGCTTTGCGTTCTGAGTAGAAAGTTGACCTTTCGTCCGGGAAAGCCGGCTGGTGGAAACACCAGTCGGCTTTTTTGATTGTGCAGATATCGCCCCGGACTATTTTTCAGGCATAAACAAAGGCGGGAAAGTCAGACTTTACCCGCCTCTGCGCAAATTATTGTGATACTAGTCGGTCAAAAATATCGGGGTGGGCAATGCCCACCCCGCAAGGGGTCACAGGCCCTCAACACTTTTACTGACCATGATATTCACCGCAACGCGGCGGTTTTGTGCTTTGCCTTCCCGGGTGCTGTTATCGGCCAGCGGATCTGCTTCAGCCATTCCGGTTGGGGTCAGCATGCGATAGGGCTTCCAGCCGCAAGCTTGCTGAATATGATTTACAACACGGCCGGCTCGCCGCTCGCTCAGTACCTGGTTATACTCCTGGCTTCCGACCGAATCGGTGTAACCGACAACCAGCAGGAGCGCGTTTTCCATCGCTTCGGCTTGAGCCGCGGTGTCGCAAAGTTCTTGCTCGGCCTGCGGAGACAGTCTCCACTTGCCGGTGTCGAAATACACGTTGGTCGTACCTCTAATATTATACTTGTCGATATCGCCAACACGGCCGCGCAGCGCCTCGGTCGCCGCCGTCTGTTCTGCAAAACCCTGGGCCGTGCCATTACGGATCATGCTGGCGGTCTTGAGGTCTTTGTCGCGTAGACGGATTTGGCTGGCCACCAGGCCTTCGCCCCATTCCACGGTCCGGACGGTAACCGGAAGACCGTTGAGCAGCGAGTCGGAAGCAAGTTTACTGCGGCCGAGACCCAAAAAGCCCTTGCTCGCCTTGATTTCGGTGGCTTCAGCAACAATGATTGCCGTGTTGGCGCCATTTTCGCTGGTTACCTGCATTCTGTCGGCTTTGCGCGCGGAAATAAAGCCTTCGATCTCTGGTCCCTCCGGCAGGCCGGACAGGTCAGCCGGTGGCAGACCGGTTACGGTAATATCAACGTCATCTAGGTCCTGCTGCTGCGCAGACACGCTGCTCGGCGCCATAATGGCAGCCGTGGCAAGCAGGAATGTAATTCTCGAATTTCTGGAAATATTTTTCATTGTTCTACTCCTTCAAACAATAGCATCTCGCCCCGCATGTTGATTGCTCTTCGTCTGACCGAACCCGTAATGGCTTATTTGACTGTCAGAATCCCCTCATCTCGTGATGCGAGATGTGCAACTTGGATTACCTCACTGTTCAGATCATCCTTTCTGGCACATGAACGCTGACGAAAACGCCGTTGGTTTTACAGGTGGTCCGAGCCTATATTGCGGCGAACAGTTGCAAGCGGTGTTGTGCGAGCAGCAATCACGTGTTGGTGGACTCGTGACGAACATCTTCTCTGGCATACTCACCGCTTATTTTGTTGGGTGTCGCTCAGTATCCTGAAAATCGTTTTGATTTGCAGAAATGGTGTCGGAACAGGATGTCGGAATGAGATTGCTCGAAAACCTCTGAACATCCGGGAAAAAGGTGGTGAGCCCTGCTGGGTTCGAACCAGCGACCTACTGATTAAAAGTCAGTTGCTCTACCGACTGAGCTAAGGGCCCACAACTGCACAAGGCTATTGCGAAGCGCCTCCCTAGTGGTGCTTGGCCACGGGGTCAAGCGGCTTTGGGATGTTTTAGCTGGAATTTATCACAGGCCTTTGCGGGAAGCAATTTGTGCAATCGTCAGACCGGTTACCGGATCGCGCCACTTGGGTGCGATTTCGGCAGCTGGCTGCAGCACAAAGGCGCGTTCTCGCATCATCATGTGAGGGATTGTAAGTCTTGGATTGTCTTCGGAAAAAGCGCCTTCACTCCATAATATAATATCGAGATCGAGCACTCTTCGTGACCATGGTTGCCCGCGTCTTGTACCAAAGCGTGATTCGATGCTCTTCAAAAGCGTTAGCAATTCGTCTGGGCGAAGGCCCGTGCTTATGATCGCAGCAGCATTGGCATAAGCACGGTTTGATGGGCCGACTGGTCTGGAAGAGAGAGTTGCCGAATATTTCAAGACAGTCAGGCCCTTTTGTTCAAGCGCGGTCAAAGCCGCTGAAATGACTCTGGCGGGAGGTCCATGCCGGACATGGCGCTGGTTGGAGCCCAGGGCTATCAGGAAGCGGGTCTCG
This sequence comes from uncultured Sphingomonadaceae bacterium, assembly GCA_947493955.1. GTDB lineage: Bacteria > Pseudomonadota > Alphaproteobacteria > Sphingomonadales > Sphingomonadaceae > Parasphingorhabdus. The sequence goes on along the minus strand of CANLSQ010000001.1, from coordinate 1,907,285 downwards.
GGCACTTTGCTCCTCGGTTCATAATTGCAGATAGCGCTAAACTAACGGTTTAAACGTCAGAAAACCGCTGCTACCATGGAAAGACAATAAGGCAAATGCAGGAGCAATATTATGGGCGTTCGACATGTTGGCGGGGGTGGCGCCACATTGCTACTGGCCGGGTTGGCCCTTTCACTAACTGCTTGCGGTGGCAACAGTTCCAGTTCTGAACTGGAGCCCGCCGAAAGCATCGCACGGGCCGATCTGATCGGCGCAGATAATACGCGATATGGTGAAGTCATAATTGGTGAGGGTGATGGCGGCCTGATTGTGCAAATTACTGCGGAAGGCCTGGCGCCTGGACCGCGCGGGGTTCATATTCACGAAGTGGGAAAATGCGAGGGACCTGACTTTAAATCAGCCGGCGGGCACTGGAATCCCACAGGAAGAGAGCATGGATTTGACAATCCTCGGGGCGCACACATGGGCGATTTCTTTAACCTTGATATTGGTGAGGATGGCAAGGGTTCAGTAGAAGCGACGATAGATGGCGCTGCCCTGAAAGAAGGGGATAACGCCTTGATGGATGCCGATGGTGCGGCTTTTGTGGTACATGCCGGGCCAGATGATCTAAAAACCGACCCTTCGGGGGAAAGCGGCGGCCGGATCGCCTGCGGTGTTTTCGAGTTACAGAAATTTGAACCAACCAGATAGTGATTGGGTAATAGCTGTCACGCCGAATTTTTTGAATTCCAGAATATCTTTTTAGCTATCGGGGGGTCGCATGGCTATTTCAGTTCTTTTTGTATGCATGGGTAATATTTGCCGGTCGCCGTTGGCCGAAGCTGCTTTGCGGCAGGAATGCGCGCGCATGGGCATCAATATGGTGATCGATTCTGCTGGAACGCATGATTGGCATACCGGGCGACCGCCGGATGAACGGGCGCAAGCTGTTGCTGCTCGTAATGATGCGCCAATCGACCATTTGCGTGCCCGCCCGGTAAGAACCTCAGACTTTCGAGACTTTGATCATATTATCGCGCTTGATGGGGATAATCTGACCAATCTGAAGGCGATACAGCCGTCTGATGGTTCTGCGCGGATCGCGCTGCTGCTGGATTTTGTCGAGGGCCGCGCTGGCCAGGATGTTGATGATCCCTATTATGGCAATGATGAAGCGTTTGAACAAACCTGGGCTGATGTTGTTGCCGGAGCAAAAGCGCTGACCGCGAAATTCTCCTGAATGATTTTTTATGAGAATTGGCGAATTTCGTGTTTTCGGTGATTATCGATTGATATTATCTATGAGTTAACTTGTTGATTTTATCGCATCGACATCCGGTTTTTCTTGAAAAATTCACATAATCAACCGATATTGAAGGGGATAGCGCCGCCATCCTGTTTTTGCGGCGCAATAACTGAGGAGTTTGAATATCATGGCTTGGCCTGACCCACGAGCGACAATGTCGCGTACACCTGTTGGCACGACGCCACAATCCGACGTCGCATATGACGCCGGGCTGCGCTCTTATATGCTTAAAGTCTATAACTACATGGCGAGCGGCGTACTGCTCACCGGTATTGTGGCGATGCTTTTTGCAAGTTCCGGCATGGCCGCGGAAATCATGTTTGGCGGCGGACCGCTGAAGTGGCTTATTATCCTTTCTCCCCTGGCGATCGTTTTTGCGATGAGCTTTGGTCAGAATAAATTCTCTACGTTTACGCTGCAGGCTATGTTCTGGGGCTTTGCGACCTTGATGGGGCTGTCGATGTCGACGATTTTCCTCGTCTATACCGGTGCGTCTATTGCCCAGACATTTTTCGCTACGTCGGCGGCTTTCCTGGGCCTTAGTCTTTTTGGCTACACAACCAAGAAAGATCTGTCCGGCTGGGGCAGCTTCCTGATCATGGGTGTGATTGGTCTCATCGTTGCAATGGTGATCAACATTTTCCTGCAGTCCACGATGTTTCATTTCGTCATCAGCGCGATCGGTGTTCTGATCTTCGCGGGTCTGACGGCCTATGACACGCAGCGGATCAAGAGCATGTATGCTTATGTCGCCGGTACGGACATGGTTGGCAAAGTTATTATTATGAGTGCGCTCAACCTGTATCTGGACTTTATCAACATGTTCCAGTTCCTGCTCAGCTTCATGGGCAGCCAGGACTAAGCCTCTATTCATACGCTTTGACGTACGACAAAGCCCGGCAGGAAACTGCTGGGCTTTTTCTTTTTACGGTTGGTCGTTTTTCGGTTGCTATTGCTGGACAAGCGAGAGCCTCCCGCATAAGAATTTTGCGCGATCCATAGGGGAAATATAGTGCTTCAGAGTGTAAAAAAAGTTCGTTTGTTAGTTGTTGCTGTGGCCGTATCTGCGCTGGCCGCCTGCCAGACCGCCCCGCCTCCGCCTCCACCGGCTCCGGTTACCACTCCGCAATACACACCTCGTGCGCCGACGACGCCATTTGGCGCCAGTGCCAATACAATTGTTCCACCGCTACGCGCTGACGGCCTGAGACAGACAATCAATCGTGATATCGGGCCATTGCAAACGGTATGGCATGTTCGGGCCGCATTGAATGTCGCGGCGCTCAGTTGTACTGGTCCGCAATATGAGCGGATCGTCAGTGATTACAACGCGTTTATAGGAAACAACAAAAGATTTCTGCGTAACGCCAATAGTGCAATCCTGCGTAAATTTCGCCGAGATATTGGCAAAGGCTATCAGCAAGCCCATGATCGCCATCAAACGCGCCTTTACAATTATTGGTCCTTTTCACCGCTCCGCCGTCCATTTTGTGACCAGGCCGTGCAAGTCAGCCAGAGGGCGATTGTTACGAAATCGGAAGATATGGAGACCTTCGGCGCACAGGCGCTGGCCGAACTGGAAAAACCGTTCACTGATTTTTATCTCGCCTATGAGGAATATGAGCGCGATCTTGATGAATGGCGCCGCCAATATGCACCGGAGCAGGCCCGTGATGCGGCGGATGAGACAATCAACACAACGGGTCTGACCAAAGGAGGTTAGGCGCTGGATATTCCAGATTAGAACAGGGCAAAAAAAGAAGGCCAGATGGTAGGAACCATCTGGCCTTTGTCTTTCAGCTTCCCAGAGATGAGGAGAGAGCGCTGAAAGAAGGAGGGATTGATTTAAAAGCCGAAGCGGACCCCGACTGAATTTTTGTCGTTTGCCGCTGGCCCTGCTTCAGACAGATAATCTGAGCGCACCGAGCTGGAAACGAAGCGACCGGGATTGATGGCATCAACGCCGCTGTCCTGTGCGTTGGAGCGATAAGAAAATTCTTGAGGAATGAACAAACTGGTCAGGCCCGCATCGGGTTGTGCCGCGACAGGTGTTATGTCGTTCTGTATGCGGAAACCGGGTGTAAATTCAGCGGCCATAGTAGCCATGAAACCATGGTCCTTTTTGCTGGTAACACCAGCCAGATCAAAAGTGCTTATAGGAAGGTCGATGGCCTGATGCTTTTGGGGGGAAGCGGTTTCTGCCATACTTTGGGTATCTATGGCAGAGTCGGCAAATGCTGGCGTTGCGGTAATGCTGATAAGGGCAGCGGCGGTAACGATAACTGCATTTTTCATAACTTCGACCTTCCTATATCTGCAGCCAGCACTTGCTTGCTGCTCTCATAGGTGGTTTCGAGCCGGCAATGGATTTGGTTACAGAAGGCTCAAATTATTATTGATTAAATTGATCAATAGCGAGTTTTAGATGGCCTGTAACACTTACAGAAAGGTGCTTTTCTAGCTTTCTGGCATCAGTGCGGCATCAACCGCCTTGGCTTCCTTATATTTTTCGCGCGCCCTCAAACGCTCCGCATAGGCCTGGAAACTATCGCGGGCCGGGAAGCTTTCAAATTGCAAACCCCAATCAACTTGCGAGCCGACATAGACATCCGCCATCGTGAAGCGATCACCGCAAACATAAGTATGGGATTGCAGCATCTGATCCAACACATCCATGGCACGGTCATAACTGCCATAGCCTGCGGTGCGCTCTTGCTCTTCTGTAGGGGATAGGCCGAAACTGCGATCCAGTACGGCCTGTTCAATCGGCCCTGCCGCAAAAAACAGCCAGCGATAATAGTCTGCGCGCTCATCTGCTGTCGGCGCTAGGCCGGCATCCGGAAAACTATCGGCCAGATAAGCGCAAATCGCCGCGCATTCTGTCACTGTCCGGCCATTGTGCACGATGGCAGGAACCTTGCCCATCGGATTGATGGCGAGATATTCATCCGATTTCATTTCATCTTCATATGCAATGATCTTCTGATCATAGTCGGCTCCCGCTTCATGCAACGCCCATCGCACGATTTGACCACGGGACATGGGGTTGGTGTAAAAGGTGAGCTGTGATGAAGTTGGGGACATTATCTACTCCTGTAGTGTCGAGGATTAAAATCATAGCAAATTGATAGATGTTTTACAGTTGGCACTTATTTAAACTGACGTCTTTCGCCGACGCTATTGCCTTCCATATTTTCCTTCGATCTGACGAAGAATTTCAGCCAGCGAGCGTTCCGGTGCGGGCGTGAAGGTCTTTCCGGTCTTGCCCAGTCTTTCCATGCGGTCCAGGCGGAACATGCGAAAATCATCGCGCAACTCGCACCAGGCCACCAATGTCCATGTCTTTCCCCAGAACCATAGGCCCAGTGGTTGAACATTCCGGCTGGTCGCTGCGCCTTCCTCATCACGATAGTCAAAGGATAGGATATCGCGGGCATCAATGGCGGCTTCACACAGATCAATCACATCTCTGGTTTGCTCGCCGATACCCATTTCGGGAGCGAATATCTTGGTGCCACCGACCTGGTCGCGTTCCTTTTCCGGCAATACCGTTTCGATCTTCACCAACGACTCTTCTGCCGCTGTTCTCATCGCGGTGCCGCCCCAGGCGCGCACCATACGGGCGCCAGTGACAAGAGCGACAATTTCCTCGCGCGTGAACATCAACGGCGGCAGATCAAAGCCGCTGCGCATAATATAGCCGATACCGGCTTCGCCATCGATAGGGACACCAGTGGACTGTAAATCGGCAATGTCGCGGTAAATGGTGCGCTCGGACACTTCCAGCCGCTCGGCCAGCATGGCCGCGGTGACAAGCCGACCGCCGCGCAGATATTGCACAATCTGGAAGAGGCGGTCGGCTCTGCGCATATCTAGTTTTTGAAAATACCGAGCGAATTGCCCTCGGTATCCTTGGCATAGAAGAAAGAACCGGCCGGGATCAGAATGACATCCGATACGACTTCGCCGCCGCCTTTCTTCACGCGCTCCATGGCATCGTCAAGATAGCCATCGACCGCGAGATGTGCAGTAATTCCATCACCCTCGGTTGCCGGCTTTCCTTCGTACAGATGGCCAGATGAGGCGTTTTCGCCTTCATAGGGCAACATCATGATCGGTTGCGGACCCGCTTCATTCTTGGTGAGCGGGGCTTCCAGTAGCGTTTCATAAAAGTTGGCTGCCCTTTCCAGATTGGTGACGGGAATTTCGGTCCAGACAAGACGGTTATTTTTTGCTTTGGTCATTAACTTGCTCCTCTTCGTTGTTGGGGACAAGTTCGCTATGCCATAGCCCTCCTGACAGCATATTGTCAGGAGGGTTCAATCATTTTTCTTTTATTGACTGTCAGTGTCGAGAAGGATCTCAAATCCACCATAGATTAAACGTTTCCCATCCATTGGCATTTCTGCGCCCGGAGCAGGCATGCGTTTGTCTTCACGCATTTTTTCTGCACCGGTCTCGAACGCCTCTTTGGACGGCCATTCCGCATAACCGAAAGCGATAGCTTCGCCGGCTTTTGCCTGAACCGCGCGCTTGAAATCGGTAACCTCGCCGTTTTGTATCCCCGCTGCCCAGCCATCGGCCGCGCGCAAGGCTCCATTGTCAATTGCCAGACCGCGCATCGTCTCGCACATATCGGCAAAGGCTTGGCGTTTCTCTTTAGGGACAGGGGCGACATAGGCCTGAACATAGCCTGCCGGGCCGCTGGTCCCCCGTTCACCAACTGTTTCAAAGCCTGAATAGATCATCCGCATGCCATCAAACGGCATTTCTGAGGGCCCTTCCATCCGTTCATCACTCTTCATGTCCTGATGAGCCTTATAATAATCTTCCTTTGTCCCCCAATCTATCCATGAGAAGACAATATTCTCACCCTTTTCGGCGTCTACCGCTCCGTACATATCGGTAAGTTCGCCTCGCGGAACGTCGGATCCCCAGCACTCGACAATCCGCCGGGCCCCATAATCGGTAAAGAGCGGCACGGACTCTTGCGCCATTTTTAAATAGGCTGCCTTATTGGCTTCGGGAACCGGAATGATGAATCCTTGAAAATAACTCATTTTCTCTCTCCTCAACCCGAATATAGCAAATTTGAGCTTTCTAATCACGCGCGCACAAAAAAAGCGGCGTGAGACCAGTCACGCCGCTTTTTGTTTTTGGGCAGCAGACGGTGAGCCTGCTTTTCAGTGTAATTACTTGTTCTTGGTCGGCGTCTTTTTCTTAGGCGCCGGTTTCTTCTTTTTCTTTGCTGAGGGCGCAGATGGCGTGACCTCAAAGGTCAGCTCGTTGTCCTTCAGATGCACCTTGACCTCGCCGCCATTGACCAATTTGCCGAACAGCAATTCTTCGGCCAGTGGCTGCTTGATCTTCTCTTGAATGAGGCGGCCCATTGGGCGCGCGCCATAGAGTTTGTCATAGCCGCGTTCGGTGAGCCATTTCTGGGCATCATCATCGAGAGTGATATGAACATTCTGATCTGCCAGCTGCAGTTCCAGTTCAAGGATGAATTTCTCGACGACCCGCGCCACGACTTCTGGCGGCAGATAAGCAAAGGGCACAATCGCATCCAGGCGGTTGCGGAACTCAGGGGTGAACATTTTCTTCACCGCTTCATCGCCAGCATCTTCCTTGGACACATTGCCAAAGCCGATGCCTTCTTTTGCCATGTCTGACGCACCGGCATTGGTGGTCATGATGAGAATGACATTCCGGAAATCAACAGTCTTGCCATGATGGTCGGTCAGCTTGCCGTTGTCCATGACCTGCAAGAGAATGTTGAAAAGGTCAGGATGGGCTTTTTCAATCTCGTCGAGCAGCAACACACAATGCGGGTTCTGATCGACAGCATCGGTCAGCAGACCTCCTTGGTCATAGCCGACATAGCCCGGAGGTGCACCGATCAGGCGAGAGACACTGTGGCGCTCCATATATTCGGACATGTCAAAACGCTTGAGCGGAATGCCCATGATCGAAGACAACTGCCGGGCAACTTCGGTCTTGCCAACGCCGGTAGGTCCGGAGAACAGATAATTGCCGATTGGCTTGTTCGGTTCACGCAGGCCGGCACGAGACAGTTTGATTGCGCTCGACAGCTTTTCAATCGCTGCATTCTGACCAAAGACAACACGCTTGAGGTCTTTGTCGAGATTTTCGAGCGTCTTCTTGTCATCTTTCGATACGGATTTGGGCGGGATGCGCGCCATCGTCGCGATAACCGCTTCAATATCCTTGGTCGTGATCATTTTCTTGCGACGCGAAGGCGGCAACAGCATTTGCATCGCGCCGACCTCGTCGATCACGTCGATCGCTTTGTCGGGCAACTTGCGGTCATTGATATAACGGGTTGAAAGTTCCACCGCTGATTTCAGGGCGTCCGGTGCGTAACGCACCTTGTGATGCTCTTCAAAAGCACCGCGCAGCCCGGCGAGGATTTTTATTGTATCTTCAACGCTAGGTTCATTGACATCAATTTTCTGGAATCGGCGCAGCAGGGCGCGATCTTTTTCAAAATGATTTCGGAATTCTTTGTAGGTGGTTGATCCGATGCAACGGATAATACCGCCGGACAAAGCCGGCTTCAGCAAGTTGGATGCATCCATTGCGCCGCCACTGGTCGCGCCAGCACCAATGACCGTGTGAATCTCATCGATAAACAAGATCGCATCCGGCATTTTTTCCAGTTCTGAAACAACCTGCTTCAGCCGTTCTTCAAAATCACCGCGATAGCGAGTACCGGCCAGCAAGGATCCCATATCAAGCGAATAGATAATTGCTGGCTTCAATACGTCTGGAACGCTTTCCTCGACGATCCGCAGGGCCAAGCCCTCTGCGATGGCGGTTTTACCCACGCCGGGTTCGCCGACATAAAGCGGGTTGTTCTTGGACCGGCGGCAAAGAATTTGCACGGTACGATCAACCTCGGCCTGACGTCCGATAAGCGGATCAATCCGGCCATCCTTGGCTTTCTGGTTCAAATTGACGGTAAACTGGTCAAGCGCGGTTTCTTTTTTGTTTTTCGCCTCTTTTTTCTCGTCACTCTCTTCGCTGCCGGACAGTTCGGCCGGATCAATTGATTGCCCGCCCTTTCCAACGCCGTGGCTGATAAAGCTGACGGCATCCAACCGGCTCATATCCTGTTGCTGGAGGAAATAAACGGCATAGCTCTCTCGTTCAGAGAACAATGCGACAAGCACGTTCGCGCCGGTCACTTCATCTTTGCCGGACGACTGCACATGCAGGATTGCACGCTGGACAACCCGCTGGAAACCGGATGTCGGAGAGGGGTCGATGGATTTTTCTACCTTCAGGGAATCCAGTTCGCTGTCGAGATACAGAACCACCGCGTCTTCAAGCTCGCCCAGATCCACTCCGCATGCGTTCATCACTTGCGAGGCATCACCATCGTCAATCAATGCCAGCAGCAGATGTTCCAGTGTCGCATATTCATGAGACCGATCAGCAGCATTTTTCAGCGCCTGATGTAGGGTCTTTTCCAGTGATTCTGCGAATGAAGGCATATATATACTCCTAGAAGGGACGATGGAATGTCCCGTTAGCTGAAAGCCTATGCGGTCCGGTGTTGCCCTGACCTTAACCTTTTGGCTTCCTTCTTAATCTATGCGCAACCCAAAAAACATCAAGGGCATATCCAGAGAATGGCAAGCATGTAGCCAAGGTAGAGCGTATTTCCTGATCTCTTCTCCTAAACGGTTCAAGCCGGATCAAATTAAATCTGAATATTAAGATATAGGGTTAACAAATCCTTACCAGGAACCGGAATTTACGTTTTTTTAAACAGGCTGTCGGCACTCGCACGATGTGACACGGCAAAGCTTTTCTTGGCTTCACAGCGGCTTATTTCTGTTTTCAGCGTAGATATCCGCTTCTCAAGCTCATCCACAGAAAATGGGTCCAGGTCCTGTTTTATCAGCAGGATGAGTGGATCATTTGCGCTGCGCGGCAGATCATCGTCATCATTCATATGAAAATATCCCATCTTTTTCGGCCATTTGCCTCGGCAATGTTGACCCGCACGGCTTTGCTGTCAATAAGGTCATCAGAGAAAAAGCGCCTGCCATTTACGCGTTTTTGGGGAGATTTGGGGCAGCCATGACAGTATCAGAAGTTTTGCAGACGGAAATGATAGCGGTAGCGATCAGTGAACCAGGCGGGCCGGATGTTTTGAAGCCGGAAACAATGGCCGTTCCACAGCCTGCCGCTGGCGAAGTTTTGATCAAAGTTGCGGCGGCCGGTGTGAACCGCCCAGATGTGGTTCAGCGTATGGGGCTCTATCCGGCTCCTCCAGGCGCATCTCCGCTGCCGGGTCTGGAAGTATCCGGTGTCGTTGTTGCACTGGGCCAAGGCGTGGAGCCGGAGTGGATGGGGCGCAAGATATGCGCTTTGACCAATGGCGGCGGCTATGCAGAATTCTGTGTGGCTCCTGTGGGACAGTGCCTTCCCGTTCCGGACAGCCTGACCATGGAAGAGGCGGCGGCCTTGCCGGAAACATTGTTCACTGTGTGGAGCAATCTGTTCAACCGTGGCTTTGCGCGGGAAGATGAAACAGTATTGGTCCACGGAGGCACCAGCGGGATCGGTACTATGGCGATCATGCTGGGTAAACTGTTTGGGTTGAATGTGATTGTTACTTGTGGTTCCGATCAGAAATGCACAGCCGCAAAGACCATCGGTGCGGACCACGCCATCAATTATAAAAGCCAGGATTTTGTGGAAGAAATCAAGAAGATCACCGGCGGACAGGGCGTGGAAGTGGTTCTTGATATGGTTGCCGGTGACTATGTCCCGCGTAACCTCAACTGTCTGAAGGAAGACGGCCGGCATGTCACAATCGCCGTACAGGGCGGCATGACAGCCACCTTGAACATGGCGCAGGTCATGATGAAGCGATTGACCCTGACCGGATCAACATTGCGCCCGCAATCGGCTGATCGCAAGGCGCTGTTGGCCGATGAACTTTACCGTTATGTCTGGCCGGATATTGAGGCGGGTAAGTTGAAGCCGGTAATGGATGAAACATTCGCGCTTGCCGATGCCGCCAAGGCACATGCACATATGGAAGCCGGCGATCATATCGGGAAAATTATTTTGAAAGTGGAATAACGGATGGACGAGAATATCGACTTTCACGGCGCAAAGGCGGCGCTGTTTGTCGATGATAAACTGCTCGTCTATCGCCGAGATGACAATCCCGATATTCCCTTTCCGGATATGTGGGATTTGCCCGGAGGCGGCCGCGAAAACGGGGAAAGCGGCGCAGAGTGTATTGTCCGGGAAACCTTTGAAGAATTCGGCATAATGGTCGATATTGCCGCGCTTGACTATGTCCAGAATTACGAGAACTGGCGGGGTGGAAACAGCCGAAGAGCGCTGTTTTTTGCCGGTCAACTCTCTTCCAGCCAGGTGGATGCCATTGTCTTCGGTGATGAAGGGCAGCACTGGCGGCTCATGGCGGTTACAGACTTTCTGGAAAGCAGTCAGGCCGTACCGCATTTGCAGGATCGATTGCGTCACTATCTGGGGTATTAGAGTAAAAATCGGCCAGTTTCTGTAAACAAAAGGTCACAAAACGGGAATCATCCTGTCATATTGGCAGGTTATAGGCTGGCTCTATGGATAGCTTCCATAGGAGTGCGATGATGGCCAAACAATTTCCGCCGATTTCTTCATCTGATATCCCGTTGCTGGACGCAGACCGCTATGAGGCGCGACTGACCCGGCAACCACGGGTCAACCCGGCGGACCGGACACGATATCGAACCATCTGGATTTCCGACATTCACCTTGGCACCCGAGGTTGCAACGCCGATATGCTGATCGATTTTCTGGACCATGTCGACAGCAAGACGCTTTACCTGGTTGGGGATATCATCGACGGTTGGCGGCTGAAGAAGAAATTTTACTGGCCGGATGGGCATAATGATATCATCTGGCGGATATTGAAACGCGCCAAGCGGGACACTCGGATTGTCTATATACCTGGCAACCATGATGAAATGTTCCGGCAGTTCACCGGCCTGAATTTCGGCGGCGTGGAAATCCGGCGGCATGCTATTCATGAAACCGCCGATGGTCGCCGGCTTTTGGTCATGCATGGTGATGAATTTGATACGGTAATGCTGGCGCACCGCTGGCTCGCCTTTGTCGGTGACGCCGCCTACACGACATTGATGCGGCTCAACTGGCTCGTCAACAAGTTCCGCCGGCGCATGGGTCTGCCTTATTGGTCGCTGTCCAAAGTGGCCAAGCACAAGGTCAAAAACGCGGTTGAATTTATCGGACGCTTTGAAGAGCTGGTCGCCAAAGCTGCTGGCAATCGCGGTGTTGATGGTGTGGTTTGCGGCCACATTCACACTGCCGAGATGCGCGAGATCAAAGGCATTGAATATTATAACGATGGCGACTGGGTGGAGGGTTGCACGGCTCTGGTTGAGTGCGATGACGGGACCATGGAGATTCTCCACTGGGCTGACGAGATTAAGGCGCGTGAGGCAAGGCGCAGCCAACCGATGAATCTGAAAACTGTGAAGGGCAATCTGGAGCAGGCGGCATGAAAATCGCGCTGGTAACCGATGCCTGGCATCCTCAGGTTAATGGAGTTGTTCGTACATTGGATACGGTTATCGGCATATTGCGCCAATGGGGGCACGAGGTGCTGGTGATCTCGCCTGACCAGTATCGTTCAGTCGCTGCCCCCAGCTATCCGGAAATCCGTCTGGCAATGACCCGCGCGCGAAGCGTTGGTCGGCGGATTGCAGCTTTTGAGGCTGACGCCGTACACTTGGCTACAGAGGGACCCTTATGCCTTTCCGCGCGGCGCTGGTGCCGGCGGAACAAACGTCCGTTCACAACCGCCTATCATACACAGTTTCCCGAATATCTGGCCAAGCGCACGCATTTGCCATCGCGTGTTTTCTGGCCGTATATTCGTTGGTTTCATGGCGCTTCACAGGCAATAATGGTGTCGACTGAAAGCGTCAGACAGCAATTGGTGAAAGAACGTTTGCCGCAAGTGCATCATTGGAGCCGTGGTGTCGATCTGGGCAATTTCTCACCAGATGCGCCTGCTCCGAAAATATTCGATGATCTACCGCGCCCGATCCAGCTCTATGTCGGCCGTGTTGCCGTTGAAAAGAATATCGAGGCTTTTTTGCAAACAGATCAGCCGGGCAGCCGGGTAGTTGTTGGCGATGGCCCTGCGCTGGATGATTTGCGAGAGCGTTACCCCGACGCACATTTTCTGGGCCGGAAATCGGGGCGGGAGCTTGCCGGTTGTTATGCCGGAGCCGATGTTTTTGTGTTCCCGAGTAAAACGGACACATTCGGACTGGTTCTCATAGAGGCGCTGGCATGTGGTACGCCGGTCGCGGCCTTTCCTGTCACAGGGCCGGTCGATATACTGACCGAAAAAAGTGGCGTAATGGCCGAAAGCCTTGATAGGGCCATTGCCGATGCACAGCATTTGCGATCGGAAGACTGTTTGAAGCGCGCCGCGCATTTTAACTGGACGGCAAGCGCGCGACAGTTTCTTGCAGGCCTGGCACAAATCGAACCAGAGCAGACGGTTCGCCTGTCACGCCGTTTCATTGCCAAGGCCATTTTGGCCAGAGCTTGAGCCTTGGCCAGCTAAAAATGCATGGCTAAACCAAATATCTTGCCGACTCTTTCGATATCCCCTACATAGGGCTCAACAACAGGCCGCTCCCGAAAGGGGCGGCCCTTATTTTTTATAAAGGACGCCGCCGTGGCCCAAGATAACCCAACTCCGCTTATGCCGCATGCAACTGCAAGCTGGCTGGTTGACAATACCGGATTAAGCTTTGAGCAAATTGCTGAATTCTGCGGTATTCACATTCTCGAAGTGAATGCGATGGCCGATGATCTCGCCGGTTCCAAATATACCGGACGCGATCCTGTACAGGCGCATGAGTTGACCAATGAGGAAATTGCGAAAGCCGAAGCTGATCCCGAATATCGGATGAAGCTTCAAAAAGGGCCTGAGCAGGTACGCCGGACCAAAGGTCCACGTTATACGCCAGTGTCCAAGCGTCAGGATAAACCCGACGGCATTGCATGGCTGCTCCGCAATCATCCGGAAATTTCCGACGCACAGGTTGGTAAACTGATCGGCACGACGCGCACTACCATCAACGCGATCCGCGACCGTGAGCACTGGAACATTGCCAATATTGTACCTAAAGATCCGGTTACGCTGGGCCTTTGTTCGCAGCGTGAATTGGACGCAGTGGTCGCCAAAGCCGCTAAGAAAGCTGGCATTGAACCGGAAGTACCCGAAGACAAGAAGCTGGGCGGCGACAAAGAAGCGCTTATCGCCGAATTGCATGAAGAGCGGGCACAGGCAGAGCGTGACGCCGAAGCTGCATTGGCCGCTGAATCCGGTGAAGAAGAAATTGCTTCAGAAGATTTAACGGCAGAAACGCTGTTTAAAGATAGCAAGGAAAGCTAGTTTTTCGGTTAGCTTCAACTTTGTGCTCCGCACTTGATGCGGAGCCTAGGATGGCTGCTCTTACGATCTACTCTAGGCTCCGCATCAAGTGCGGAGCACCGTCGCGTGAATGTTAAACGGCAGAACAGCTTAACCGGTCAATTAAATCCGGTTGCGCCTGTGCGCTCGGCCGGTCTATGATCTTGTCATGGATGTCCCCACAAAATCTCCCGCTTATGATGCAACGCTGGCCGATCATGGCTTTGAACCCATAGAAGCGGAAGGACTCACCTATCCGCTAGGCGCGTTCGAACCGAAATATGGCGAATATTTTGAATTGATGCCCGGCATCGGCTGGACCCGCACACCGGTTCCCGGGCCGCTTGGGCATATAAACAATTGGGTGCTGGATGACGTGCACCCGGATGGAAGTCCGGGCTTTGCAATTGTCGATACCGGTCTGTTCATGCCCGCGGTCATCGAAGCCTGGAAAACGCTTTTTAAAACCGGCCTCAATGGCAAGACGGCCACCAAGATTGTTGTCACCCATTTTCACCCGGACCATGTCGGCTGTGCGGGCTGGCTCGCCAACCGGTTCAAGGCTCCCGTACATATGAACCGTACCGAATGGCTGTTGGCGCGGATGCTGACCGCTGATGTCAGCGAAGATGTACCGCAAGAAGCAATTGATGAATGGCGGTTTGCAGGATGGGACGAGGCGCTCATCAAGGAAAAATGCGAAGGCGGGTGGGGACGATTTGCCCGGGCCGTTTCGCGTTTGCCAACCGGACATATCCGCATGGATGAAGGGGATAGCCTGACTATCGGTGCCAATGATTGGCGGGTAATGATTGGGCGCGGCCATACACCGGAACATGCCTGCCTGATCGATGATGCCAGTCATGTCATGATTTCCGGTGACCAGATATTGCCGCGAATTACATCCAACATCTCGGTAATGCTTAGCGAACCGACGGCCGATCCCCTCGGCGAGTGGCTGGACAGCATAGACCGGTTTCGTGCCGAAATTGATCCCAATCTTCTGGTCCTGCCTGCGCATGGCCGTCCGTTCAAAGGCGCGTATCAGCGGCTCGACACGCTGGCGTTGCGGCATAATGAGGCGTTGGATGACCTTGCCGATGCATTGGCCCGGGAACCGATGCGCGTGGTGGATAGTTTTCCGCTGCTATTTTCCCGCCCGATTGGCAATGATGTGATCGGTATGGCGACAGGCGAGGCGATGGCGACGCTCCGCCATCTGGAATATACTGGCAGAGCAACGCATGACATGAAAGATGGAACTGCCTGGTACAGCGCGGTTTGATCTAGCGCAAAGACAGCTGGTTTTTGCACGCATAAGTCAGGCTTATGTGGAAATATTACCCCGAACTGCTCGAACGCCCGGTCCCGCGCTACACGAGCTATCCGACCGCTGCCGACTTTCAAGATGAAATTGGCGCGGATGATCTGGAGCAGGCCTTGGCGGACGTCCGGCTATGTGACGATATCTCGCTATATGTCCATATCCCTTATTGCGAACAGATATGCTGGTATTGCGGCTGTAACACCGGAAAAGCCAACCGTACCCAGCGGTTAGCTGCTTACATGGACGCACTATTTTCAGAAATTGACTTGGTGTCACGTAAACTTGGCAAACGTGGCCGCGTGACCCGCATCGCCTTTGGCGGCGGCAGTCCCAATGCTTTATGTGCTGATGATTTTTCCAAATTGCTGGGCCACCTGTCGACTGCCTTCCGATGCGATCAGCCGATATTATCGATCGAACTGGACCCAAGAGGCTTTACGTCAGAATGGCGTGATCTGATCCATGCGACGGAGATCCGAAACGTCAGCTTGGGCGTGCAGAGCTTTGATCCTGCTGTGCAGGCCGCCATTGGCCGTGTGCAGCCGCTGGATATGGTGGTGGACATGGTCACAGACCTTCGCGCCGCGGAGGTTTCGTCGCTGAATTTCGACTTGATGTACGGTCTGCCCGGGCAAACTGAAGCCATTCTGGCAGAGACTTTACAGCAGACTGTTCGCCTGTTGCCCGAACGGATTGCTCTATTTGGATATGCCCATATACCCACACTCATCCCGCGTCAGCGCCGGATTGATGATACATGTTTGCCAAATGGCAGACAGCGTTTTGTCATGGCTGCATTCGGTTATGATTTTCTGACTAAGGCGGGTTATCAGTCCATCGGTTTCGATCATTTTGCGCTCCCCGATGATCCTTTAGGGCGGGCCGGGACAGACGCTATGGTTCGCCGTAACTTTCAAGGTTTCACCGATGATCAGAGCAACATATTGATCGGACTGGGTGCCTCGGCGATCAGCGAATTTCCGGACCGTATTATTCAGAGCCAGAAAAATACGGGGCGCTATCGGAGTTCACTTGCGAATGGCCAGCTGCCAGCGAGTGCCGGGATAAGGCGAAGCCATGATAATCAAATCCATGGTGCGATCATTGAGCAGATATTGGCCAACGGCGAAGCGGATCTTTCGCCGCTTGGCGATCCGCAGAGCTATGCGGCCATGCTTGCGTCTTTCATAAATCGCGGGCTTGTCGAAATCGTCGGCCAAAAACTGAAGCTTGATGCTTCGGCCAGGCCCTATGCCCGGAGCATTGCGGCGGTATTTGATGAATTTCGAGGTCAAACCAGCGGGATGTTTAGTCAAGCAGTATAGATACCCGATGCCAGAAAGCATCCACGGCGCTTTCGCAGATTAACGATGTTGCAGGTGAAAAATAGCTGTTTTTCAGTGATAAGCCTTAGAATTAAAGCGTTAATCAGCTGATTAAATTGTTATTTGCAACCTTGTCGCGGGAATGGCATAGTGAGGTAAAGCTGGGAGAGACGGCAAATGGCAACGCAAACGTTGGAAAAAAGCGGCGGCGCTTCAAAAGCACCTGTAGAATCAGTGGACGTCCTGATTGTCGGGGCAGGCATTTCGGGTATCGGCATGGCCGTGCACCTGCGTGACAAATGTCCGGGCAAGAGCTTCGCTTTGGTTGAGCGCCGGGACGAAATCGGCGGAACATGGAACTTGTTCCAGTATCCCGGCATTCGCTCGGATAGCGACATGCACACGTTGGGTTTCAATTTTGAACCTTGGACCGAGCAGAAAGCCATTGCCGATGGTCCCTCGATCATGAACTATCTTCACCGGATCAAGGCCAAGCATGATCTGGAAAAGCATATCCATTTTGGTCACAAGGTCCTGTCTGCCAGTTGGTCGAGTGAAGATGCGCGCTGGACAGTAACCGCTGAAAAATCAGACGGTAGTCACGCGATTATGCATGCCAATTTCCTGTACATGGGTTCCGGCTATTATGATTATGATCAAGGCTATGATGCGCAAATAACCGGCATTGACAATTTCAGGGGCGATGTGGTGCATCCGCAATTCTGGCCCAAGGATTTTGATTATAGCGGCAAAAAGGTGGTTATCATTGGCAGTGGTGCGACGGCAGTGACCATTGTTCCGGTCATGGCTGAAAAAGCCGCCCATGTGACGATGCTCCAACGGACACCAACATGGTATTTTGCCCGGAATGCCAAAGATCATCTCGCCAATTTCCTGCGCAAGATAATGCCCGACCAATGGGCGTATAATTTCATTCGCTGGAAAAACGTGAAGATGCAGGACCTGACCTTTAACATGGCCCGGAAAAAGCCTCAGAAAATCATCAAGAAGCTTGAAAAGCCGCTCAAGAAAGAACTGGGCGATAAATATAACAAAGAAGATTACACGCCTCCTTATGGTCCCTGGGAGCAGCGCCTGTGCCTCGTTCCCGATAGCGATATGTTCAAGGCGATCAGTTCCGGTGCGGCGGACGTCAAGACGGGGCATATCGAAACGGTCACAGCTGACGGTATCAAGCTGAAGTCAGGCGAAACACTGGATGCGGATGTGATTGTTACGGCCACCGGTTTGAAGCTCGCTGTCGCCGGTAAGGTTGCGTTTGAAGTGGATGGCAAGCCGATCAACTTCCACGATCACTTCTATTATAAAGGCTGCATGTTCTCTGACATTCCGAACATGGCCATTGTCTTTGGCTATCTGAACGCATCATGGACATTGAAGGCCGATATTGTCTCGGAATATACCTGCCGCCTAATCAACCATATGGACGCAACAAGTACACGGATTGCAAATCCGGTACTGTCAGAAACGGTTGAAGAGGAAGAGCTGTTCGACTTTTCTTCCGGCTATATACAGCGCTCCATCAATGAACTGCCGCGCAACAGCACGAAAATGCCGTGGAAGCTCAATCAGGATTATTTGTTTGATAAGAAGGTTCTGCTCAACGAAGCTGTGGATGATGGTGTCATCCAGTTCTACGGGCCGAACAGCCAGACAGTTGAGGATTCTGAACCTGCGCTCGAAGCGGCGGAGTAAATGCAGTTTCCATATCCAGGCCTTGTAATTAACATTAATGTCAGTAAATAGGTCATATGGAAAATGAATTTCTCGACGTTCTGATTGTTGGTGCGGGCCTGTCCGGTATCGGCGCTGCTGTCCACCTGACCAAAAGATGTCCTGGCAAAAGTTTCGCCATTGTCGAAGGGCGAGAGCGTCTGGGCGGCACATGGGACCTGTTCCGCTATCCCGGTATTCGCTCTGACAGCGACATGTATACCTTGGGTTATAATTTCAAACCCTGGACGGCGCGCAAGGCAATTGCCGATGCGCCGACTATTCTTGATTATCTGCACGAGACGGTGGCTGAACATGATCTCGAAAAGCATATTCGCTATGAGCGCAAGGTCACCAACGCAAGCTGGTCAAGTGAAACGGCGAGATGGACCGTCAGCCTGACGCATGGCGATGGCTCGACGAGTCAGATAGAGTGCAACTTCCTTTTCATGTGCTCCGGCTATTATAGCTATGAAGGCGGGCATAAGCCGGATTTCAAAGGGTCTGATGATTTTGCAGGACCGATTGTCCATCCTCAGGAATGGCCGGAAGATCTGGACTATACGGGCAAGAAAGTTGTGGTGATCGGCAGCGGCGCGACGGCGGTTACGCTGGTGCCATCGATGGCGGAAACGGCGGGGCATGTCACCATGCTGCAGCGGTCCCCGACCTATATTGTGTCCCGCCCCGCAGAGGATAAATTCGCGCTCGCACTTCGCAAATTCCTGCCGAATAAACTGGCTTATGGCATCACCCGCTGGCGCAATGTGCTCTATCAGCTCTTTACCTTTAATCTGGCGCGCCGTCAGCCAGCTGGCTTTAAAAAGAAACTGCTTGAATTGGTCCGTGAGGAAATGGGGCAGGGCGTGGACATGAAGCATTTTACGCCAACCTATAATCCGTGGGATCAGAGGCTCTGTCTGGTGCCGGATAGCGATCTTTTCCAATCGCTCAAGTCGGGCAAGGCATCTGTCGTCACTGATCATATCGAGCGTTTTGTCGAAGACGGTATATTGCTGAAATCCGGCGAGAAGCTGGAAGCAGATATCATCGTCACAGCCACTGGTCTCAAGCTGGTTTCCGGCGGCCATGCACAGTTTGAGATTGATGGCGAGCCGGTCCATTTTGGTTCGCGTTTCAATTATAAAGGCGTGATGTTCTCTGATGTGCCGAATCTCGGGATGACCTTTGGCTACACCAATGCCAGCTGGACATTGAAGGCAGATCTGACCAGCGAGTATATTTGCCGAGTGATAAACACCATGGACCGCAAGGGCGCGCAGATAGCCTATCCCCATCCGGCCGATGGAGAAAAACTGATCCCCGAAACAATTGTGGATTTCTCATCCGGTTATATAGAACGCGCCGCTGCTGACTTGCCAAAGCAGGGTCAGAAGAAGCCTTGGCGACTGAACCAGAATTACGCGAAGGATATAGTCAATCTGCGCTACAAGACGGTGGATGACGGCGTGATGGTTTTTGCCAAAGCCGGAAGCATGTCGTTGGGAGCGACCAGCGAAGCTGGAAAGGCAGAGCCTTTGAACTCGCAACCTGTCGCTGCCTGATTAGGCACTCGCGTTCCGACAATTGTGCGTCTATAGGGACGCGATGATTGACTTTAAGACATTGATAGAGGCCGACAAAGGCCAAGCCGCCAGAACCATCCAGATACTGGATAAACATGTTTTTGAAGATTGGCTCAAAGGCCAGCCGGATAGTATTCGCAGCATAGTAAAGGCCTATAAATTTACTGCCAATCCGAAGTCCTATCTAATCCTTCCGATTACCGGGGCAACGGACAAAGACGACAAATCCGAACAAGGTGATTTCACCGTCGTGGCTGGCGTCCGCAATCGCAAAAAGCTGGACCCATGGGCGCTTGCTAAACTTGGCGGCAGGTTGCCGGAAGGCAAATATCGGCTGGCCGGTGCCAGCGCCAAAGACGCTTTGTTCGGCTGGCTGATCCCGCAGCATGAATTTGACGAGTATAAAGAGCTACCGGATCGTCAGGGGCCCAGTGTCTTGCTGGTCAAGGACGAAATTGCGCAAGTCGACGAAGCAGTCCGTCAAGCAGCGGCCACCGCTCTGGTCCGCGATATGGTCAATACACCAGCAGCTGACATGGGGCCAAACAAGCTTGAGGACATTGTTGAAAAATTGAGCGAAGCGCATGGCGCAGAATTGAAAGTCACCCGCGGAGATACACTGGAAAAGGAC
This sequence comes from uncultured Sphingomonadaceae bacterium, assembly GCA_947493955.1. GTDB lineage: Bacteria > Pseudomonadota > Alphaproteobacteria > Sphingomonadales > Sphingomonadaceae > Parasphingorhabdus. The sequence continues at coordinate 1,886,892 of CANLSQ010000001.1, read as the reverse complement.
TTTCCGATGATCCACGGCGTTGGCAAGGCGGCCATGCGGGATCATGCCCCGCGCCTGATTGAACTGAAATGGGGCAAGGCGGATGCACCCAAGATCGCCATAGTCGGCAAGGGCGTAACCTTTGACAGCGGAGGGCTGTCAATGAAGTCGCCTGCCGGTATGCTCATCATGAAAAAAGACATGGGCGGTGCGGCTCATGCCATTGCTTTGGCAAAGCTGATCATGGAAGCAAAATTGCCGGTACAGCTTCACCTGCTGGTACCGGCGGTCGAAAATTCGGTCGATGGTCATGCGCTACGTCCCGGCGATGTGCTCCATAGTCGCAAGGGAGTAACGGTGGAAATTGGTAATACCGATGCCGAAGGGCGCCTGGTATTGGGTGATGCGTTGACGCTGGCAGGGGAAGAAGAGCCCGAGCTTATCATTGATTTTGCGACACTCACTGGCGCAGCGCGCGTCGCTTTGGGTCCCGATTTGCCAGCTTTGTTTTGTAATGATGACGAAATGGCCGCTGGCCTGCTCGACAGCGGTGATCAGGAAGATGATCCGCTATGGCGCATGCCTCTTTGGTCCCGTTATGAATATCGTCTCAAGAGCCCTATTGCCGATACGAACAATGTCGCCACAGGGTCTTTTGCCGGGTGCATCACGGCGGCGCTGTTCCTGAAAAAATTCGTCCCGGGCGATATTTCGTGGGCTCATTTCGATACCTATGCATGGCGACCTTCCAGTAAAGCGGGTCGACCAAAAGGCGGGGAGGCATTGGGTCTGCGGGCGAGCTGGAACTACCTGAAAGCACGTTACGCTAAATAACCACGGTGCATCGCCGCTTGATCAACGGGCTGTTTCTCGGTTAAGGGCGGCCTATTGTCACAGCTTTGTCACAAACTGTGGGCGTCGCGTAGTTGCGGCAAAAGCCGTAAATGGGGTATTGAATAAAAATGAATATTGTCGGGGACATGAAAGCCGGAGACATGACGGCGCGCGCGAAATTTTCGCTGCACGGTCCCGAAGAAGATTTCGATCCGCGGATTACCGCGCATCGCGGGGATCTGGCGGATATCGCTCTGGCAGGCAAATTATTTGCGCCACACTATGCAGAGGCCATACCGATGCGCTGCGCTGCGCCCAAGGCGATGATCCGCAAACAGGGCAACAAAAGCCATGAAGCCGTTTCTGAGCTGCTGCATGGTGAAGATTTTCAACTGTTGGATGTGGTCGGCGATTGGGCCTGGGGCTTTTGTGATCATGATGGCTATGTCGGCTATCTACCGGTCCATGCTTTGCAACATCAACGCAAGACCGCTGAGCCGACTCATTTGATTTCAGCCCGGGCGGCGCTGATATTTATCGATCCCGATGTCAAAGCGGGAGTTATCAAGCGCCTGCCAATGGGTGCCAAACTCGCCTGCGGAGAACCAAGTGAGTGCGGCAAGTTTCTGAAAACCGGCAAAGGCTATGTCCATGTTCGCCATGTTCAGGAGATCGGAGCCAAACAGGTTTTCGACGGTATGAACAGCACGGCACGATTTGCGGAACAGCTGATTGGCGCGCCATATCTATGGGGTGGTCGCAGCGGTGACGGTCTTGATTGTTCAGGTCTGATCCAGATGGTGCTGGGGTTAACGGGACAATCGGCACCGAGAGATGCGGACCAGCAGCTGCTGGCCATCGGATCGGAAATTCCGGCAGATGAAGAGTTAAAGCGCGGGGACATTGTATTTTTTCCTGATCATGTCGGAATAATGGCTGATAGTGACCGGATCATTCATGCGAATATCCACTGGATGCAGGTTGCTGAAGAGCCTTTAAATGATGTGGTTGCGCGTTTTGGTGACGATGTTGAGCAGCCGGTTCTGGCGCGCAAGCGGCTTGGGTGATCAGCGGCCATGGCACACAGTGTTTTCATCGATGGTGCGGCCGGAACCACCGGCCTTGAAATTGCCGACCGGCTGGGGTCACGGCAGGAATTTAATCTTGTGCGGCTGCCAGAGGATCGGCGCAAAGACACGGACGCCCGGCGTGAAGCCATTAACAATAGTGATTTTGTAATCCTGTGCCTGCCTGATGAGGCTGCCAAGGAAGCTATATCACTGATCGACAATGACCGTACGCGGATCATAGACGCTTCGTCAGCCCATCGTACGGCAGCCGATTGGGTCTATGGATTTGCGGAGTTTCAGAAGGGGCAGCGTGAAAAGATCGCCAACGCACGGTTTGTCTCCAACCCTGGCTGTTATCCGACAGGTTTTCTTGGACTTGTCGCGCCGCTTGTTGCTCGCGGCCTGTTGCCTGCGGACTGGCCCTATTCCGTTAATGCCGTGTCCGGCTATTCGGGCGGTGGAAAGGCGTTGATCGAGCGGTTTGCGCAAGAACCGGATATCGGTTTCCGCAGCTATGGCCTGACCCTAGAGCATAAGCATATGCCGGAGATGAAACGGCATGCCGGTCTCACTCATGATGTGATCTTTGCACCGGCCGTGGTGCGGGCCTATCGCGGTATGATTGTTGAAGTTCCGCTGAACTTGGCTGCCATTGGCGGCGGCGCGAAATCGGATGATCTGCTGGAGGCGTTGAAAAATCACTATGATGGCTCAGCAATTGTCAGTGTGCATGATGGCAGCGGCACTGGCGAACTATTGCTGAACGAGAATGATCCTGCGACGGATCGGCTCGAACTTAGTGTTTTTGCAGATGATGGCGGCGATCATGTCCGTTTGGTGGCAAAGCTCGACAATCTTGGCAAAGGCGCAGCCGGTAGCACCGTTCAGGACTTGAACATCATGGCAGGTCTGGATGAAACTCTGGGGCTACGACTGTAGAACTGACAGCCTTATTCGGCAGTGCTTTCATCGCGGTCGGGCCGCAAACTTGAGCCCGCTCTTCCGCTGCGGAAAGATGTAAACCAGCTCAACGGGTTGAGGCTGGTCGTGCCATCCAGCGAAAAGGTAATAAATTCGGCGCGGCCGCCAATATTTTCCCAAGGGATAGTGCCATTAAGACCAAGCGGGCTCGCAACCCGGCTGTCCGCAGACAGATCCCGGTTATCTCCCATCAGGTAAACATGGCCTTCCGGGATGATGACAGGATCAATATCATCAGTGAGTTGCGGCCCCAGATCGATAATATCATAGCTTACGCCATTGGGCAGGGTCTCGCGGAGGATCGGAAGCGTGCAGACACTGTTGCCGGCGGCGTCTGTATTGCGCAGGCCGGGAAATTCGGAACCGCAAGGGGAATTGGCATCAATTGGCAGGTTCAGGTCCGGCTGAACTTCTTGTTTGACTGCCACTCCGTTCAGGAAAACCTGGCCGCCGCGCATTTCCAGCATGTCGCCAGGTAGGCCGATCACCCGTTTGATATAGTCGCTGCTCTGATCCTTCGGAGTCAGGATCACGATGTCACCCCGTTCCGGTAAAGAGCCGAAAAGCCGTCCTTCCATACGCGGCAATATATGGAATGTCGGCGACACCCATGACCAGCCATAGGCATATTTGCTGACAATCAGACGGTCGCCAACCAGGAGTCCGGGCATCATGGAGACAGAGGGAATGTAAAAGGGCTTTGCTACCAGACTATGAAAAGCTAAAACCGCGAGCAGCAATAGACCGATGCTTTTGGCCTCACCGATCCAGTCGGTTTTCTCTTTTTTGGAATCATCCGCCTTGATTGTCGGTTCATCCGCCTTTTCTAAAGCCATATCCTGTTTTCTTCTTTTATTGTCATGCCGACCCATATCCAACCGGCTCACTGTCTAGCGCGAAGGCTTCGCTTCGATAATGACGAATGCTTGTGCCCATGGATGATCGTCAGTGAGTGTGAGATGAACGACCGCATCATATCCCGCTGGAGTCAGCGCGTCGAGCCGTTTCTTCGCGCCGCCGGTTAGCGCTAATGTCGGTGCCCCGCTTTTGGCGTTAATGACGCCGATGTCTTTCATATAGACGCCTGCCTTGAAACCCGTTCCAACGGCTTTGGAATAGGCTTCCTTGGCAGCGAAACGCTTCGCATAGGTTCCGGCCATTGTGTAGGGCCGGCGTGCGGCTTTGGCTCGCTCAACTTCGGTGAACACGCGGTTCTCAAAGCGTTCGCCAAAACGGTCGAGCGAATTCTGGATGCGCTCTATGTTGCAAAGGTCGGAGCCAAGTCCAATGATCATTGGGCGATCCGTAATATCATATCAGTTGTCCAGATGATCGGGAGGATAAAAACAACGAGAAGCCATGCCAGCTTGGGTTTCAGTTCTCGAATTATGTGGAGCGATGCGACAAGAACAACAAGGACAGCTGCCCGAGGACCAGTTTCCCTGACAAAAAAATCCCAAAGGTAGTCCCAAGTTAAACCGTTGTCCGGGTTCGGAAGTACCTTACTGAGCAATCGGGAAACAGGACTAAATGTCCACAGCGCTGAAAAAACGGTCACTGATGCGGCTGTAGCAGCAAAAGCCAATCGTTCTTTCACCGTGCATCATCCATCAGTGCGCGCATTTGCTTTATGCTTCCCGCCAATCCACCGAAAATCGCCTCGCCGATCAGGAAATGGCCTATGTTGAGTTCGGCCAGCTGCGGAATAGCTGCGATCGGCACGACATTATCAAAGGTCAGGCCGTGGCCGGCATGAGGCTCGATACCGTTTTTTGTGGCCAGCGCTGCGGCATCACTAATCCGCCGCAATTCCTTTTCCCGATCCGCGCCGCTGACATGCGCATAATGACCGGTGTGAAATTCGACCACTGGCGCACCGAGATGAATGGCGGCTTCGATCTGGCGTGGATCGGGTTCGATAAACAGGCTGACCCGGATATTGGCTTCCCGCAGTTGCCCGACAAAATCTGATAGCCGGTTGTGCTGGCTGGCGGCATCCAGGCCGCCCTCAGTCGTGCGTTCTTCCCGTTTTTCGGGAACGATGCAGGCGGCATGCGGTTTATGCCGAAGCGCGATCTCCAGCATTTCGTCTGTTGCCGCCATCTCAAGGTTCAACGGAATGGACAATGTATCCATCAATTCCAAGAGGTCGTCATCACGGATGTGCCGCCGATCTTCCCGCAAGTGCGCGGTAATGCCATCAGCGCCAGCCTCTGCAGCTATTGCCGCAGCGCGAATGGGTTCAGGATGGTCACCTCCGCGCGCATTGCGAATGGTGGCAACATGGTCAATATTGACGCCTAGTCTCAATTTCGACGCCGCGTTCATTCTTTGCGGCTACCCGGTTTGGTGGTCGGGATGGCGGCAAGTTCTGCCGGTACTTCATCATCCGCGTAGGATGGCACTTCAAGAGCGATCAGCGGAAAGAATGGAACATCAAAACTGGCTGCACCGTTTGAGCGGTCGACCAATGCTCCTGCTGCGATAACGTCGCCGCCTGCATCGCCAATAGCCTTTATTGCCTCTCGCGATGATAGGCCTGTTGTTACGACATCCTCCATCATCAGCACTTTTTGACCCGGCTCCAGACGGAAACCCCGGCGCAGTTCAAATGTGCCTTCGGGGCGTTCCAGAAAGATCGCTTCTTTGCCCAGCGCTCTGCCCATTTCATGACCGACTATGACGCCGCCCATTGCCGGTGAGACCACAATATCGATAGCGGATCGGATATCAGCTGGCATCTGGCCAACCAATGCTTCGGCTAATCTCGCGCCACGGGCAGGGTCCATCAATACCCGGGCACATTGCAGATATTGGGCGCTGTGCCGACCGGATGACAATATGAAGTGCCCTTCCAAAAGCGCATCACTGGCGCGGAATTCATCCAATATTTCGGTTTCAGTCACGATTTTATTCTGCCCTGTTTGCTGTTGTACTTCAGAAATGGCTTCATCTTGGTTCTAATGAAAGGCCAAAAACTGAAAAAATATGCGTAGAGTAGCTTGAGGCTTGCGACAACCCTGCTTATAAGCCGCGTCAAACGGGATGTTTCAGGTTCAATGGCCGATTGCCCAAATGGGCATATTTACCAGAATATCTGGTGAGCCCATATGCTGAAAACGCCCGAAAATTGGGGTAAAAATAAGGTTGAGCAAGTAATGACTCATTATGTGAAAGCATGGATTCTGGCATTGGGCCTGATTCTCACGCCCGCGGTTGCAACCGCGCAAGATGCCTTGCCGGCGGCTCCAGGAGCTGAGGCGGCACCTGCTGAGGCAAGTGTTGATGCAGGGGCCCCGGCAGCCGAAGCGGCACCAGCTTCAGGACTTGATCCCGCTCTCTACACGCCAATGAAACCCACCGAAGGTGTGGGTATGCCGGTCGATGGCGGTCTCGATTTTCAGCCACAGGTCAGTGAAACTGGCAAACAAGCCAAATGGATAAACAACTCCATATTATTACCAATCATGACTGTTATCTGTCTGTTTGTGCTCGCATTGCTGTTTTGGGTCATGATCCGTTTTCGTCGCGGAGCCAATCCGGAACCTTCGAAAACAACGCATAATACTTTTATCGAAGTTGTCTGGACGGTTGTTCCAGTCTTGATTCTTCTGGTTATCGCTGTCCCTTCCATCAGCCTGCTGGCTCAGCAATTTGAACCTGCACCGGAAGACGCTTTGACCGTGAAAGTGACGGGTTATCAGTGGTATTGGGGTTACAATTACCCTGACAATGGTGACTTCGAAATTATTTCCAACATGCTGACCGAAGAGGAAGCAAACGAGCGCGGCGAGCCATTCCAGCTCGCGGTTGATAACCGGATGGTTATTCCGGTTGGAAAGCCTGTGAAAATGCTGATTACCGGTGCAGACGTTATCCACAGCTTCGCGATACCAGCGGCATGGTTCAAACTGGATGCCGTTCCGGGACGGATTAACGAAAAAGTTCTGCAAATCGATGAAGTTGGCGTTTATTACGGGCAATGTTCTGAGCTTTGCGGGGCGCGGCATGGCTTCATGCCAATCGCTGTTGAGGTTTTGCCGGAAGACAAGTTTAACGACTGGGTGCGCGCAAATGGTGGAACTGTAAAAGGGGACGAAGTCGCCGCCGACGAGAGTGAAGATGGCGCGGCTGAAGAAACCGCATCTGATGACACGACAACAGAAGGCGCGCCTGCGGATGCAGCCGCCGCTGCGAATTAAGGGATACGCAAGCGATGACAACTATTGCAGCAGACGGCCAGATTTTGGATGATCACGCACATGATGCGGACCACAAGCCAGCCTTTTTTCAACGTTGGTTCATGTCGACCAACCACAAAGATATCGGTACGCTTTACCTGATTTTCGCCATTATCGCGGGTATTATCGGTGGTGCGATTTCCGGGATGATGCGGATGGAGCTGGCTGAGCCAGGCATTCAATATCTGACCGGCTGGGTTGGTGCAGGTGCATCCATGGATGAAGCGCTTCATCTGTGGAATGTACTTATCACTGCACATGGTCTGATCATGGTCTTTTTCATGGTTATGCCGGCAATGATTGGCGGCTTCGGCAACTGGTTCGTTCCTTTGATGATCGGCGCGCCGGATATGGCGTTTCCGCGGATGAACAATATTAGCTTCTGGCTACTTGTTCCCGCATTCCTGCTTCTTTTGGGATCGGCTTTTGTTCCTGGCGGGACCGGTAATGGTGCCGGCACTGGCTGGACAGTTTATGCGCCGCTAGCCACGACCGGGTCGGTAGGGCCTGCTGTGGACATGGCAATATTGTCGCTTCACCTTGCGGGTGCGAGCTCCATCCTGGGTGCGATCAACTTTATCACGACCATTTTGAACATGCGGGCGCCAGGAATGACCCTGCACAAAATGCCGCTATTTGTATGGTCGGTTCTGGTAACAGCTTTCTTGCTGCTTCTAGCACTGCCTGTGCTCGCTGCCGCTATTACGATGCTGCTGACAGATCGGAACTTTGGCACAACCTTCTTTGATGCCGCGGGCGGTGGTGATCCGGTGCTTTACCAGCATCTGTTCTGGTTCTTCGGGCATCCTGAAGTTTACATCATGATCCTGCCCGGTTTCGGCATGATCAGCCACATTATCTCGACCTTCTCGCGCAAGCCTATCTTTGGCTATCTCGGCATGGCCTACGCCATGGTCGCGATTGGCGTTGTCGGGTTTGTTGTTTGGGCGCACCACATGTTCACCACGGGCATGTCGGTTAACGTAAAAATGTACTTTACCGCAGCAACCATGGTGATCGCGGTGCCAACCGGCATCAAGATTTTCTCCTGGATTGCGACTATGTGGGGCGGGTCAATGACCTTCAAAACCCCTATGGTCTGGGCGCTGGGCTTCATCTTCATGTTCACCGTTGGTGGTGTGACCGGTGTTGTGCTGGCCAATGGTGGTATCGATGACAACTTGCATGATACCTATTATGTGGTTGCTCACTTCCACTATGTGTTGTCGCTGGGTGCCGTCTTCTCGATCTTTGCCGGCTTCTATTACTGGTTCCCGAAAATGTCGGGTCGCCATTATAGTGAGCTGCTCGGTCAATTGCATTTCTGGACTTTCTTCATCGGCGTGAACATCCTGTTCTTCCCCATGCACTTCCTGGGTAACCAGAGCATGCCGCGGCGCTATCCGGACTATCCGGAACAGTTTGCCTATTGGAACGAGATTGCGTCCCTTGGATATGTGGTCATGGCCGTTGGCGTGTTGATTTTCTTTGTCAATATCGCCTGGGCTCTGGTTGCTGGTCGTAAGGCTGAGGCGAATTACTGGGGTGAAGGTGCAACGACGCTGGAATGGACATTGTCCAGCCCGCCGCCGTTCCACCAGTTTGAGACGCTTCCCCAGATTAAGTAATCGGGGATTGCTGATTGCATCTATTCTGCCGGTGGCTGAAAGGCTGCCGGCACGATAGCGATAGTGACGACATGAGATACTGATAAAGACATGACAACCGCTTCTACATCACCTTACAAGCTGGCCAGCGCACGGGATTTGTTTGCGCTGACCAAGCCGCGCGTGATGTCGCTGGTGATTTTTACGGCGATCTGCGGATTGATGGCGGCTCCCGGTTCCATTCATCCGATTATCGGTTTCACGGCAATATTGGCGATTAGCCTGGGTGCCGGTGCATCCGCGGCGCTGAACCAATGGTATGAACATGATATTGATGCAGTGATGAAACGGACCGCAGGTCGGCCTTTGCCGGCGGGTCGCATGGACCGCGAAACCGCGCTGCATTTCGGAGTAGGGTTATCAGTCTTTTCTGTTCTGCTGATGGGAGTCGCGGTCAATTGGCTTAGTGCTGCGATATTGGCCTTCTCTATTTTCTTCTATGCCGTGATTTATACAATTTGGCTAAAGCGCAGTACGCCGCAGAATATTGTCATCGGCGGTGCGGCCGGCGCTTTCCCACCTGTCATAGGTTGGGCGGCCGTTACCGGCGACGTCACGTTGATGCCGGTACTGTTGTTCGCGATCATTTTCTTTTGGACGCCCCCACATTTCTGGGCACTCGCGCTGTTTGTGAACAGTGACTATTCCAAAGCGGGTATCCCAATGATGCCGGTCGTTGCTGGTCGAAAATCTACGCGCAGACAGATCGCAGGTTACAGCCTGATACTTACCGCCTGCGCTGTTGCACCCTTTGCCATGGGTATGACCGGGGCGGTTTATGGCGTAACCGCGATTGTGCTGAGCCTGGCCTTCACTCTGTTGTCCTTCCGTGTGGGTGTCAGTAGAACAGAGAACCCCAGTGCGATGCAAGCAGAGAAGCATCTGTTTAAATTCTCCATCGTCTATCTTTTCGCCTTGTTCGCCGCGCTGGTTGCAGACAGGATGATATTTGCATGAGCAAGATCGATAGCAAAAATGCAGCAATGACGCCGGAGGAGCAGAAAGCCTATCAGGCGAAGCAAAAGCAGCGGGCGGCGATTATGGCTGGCTTGCTCTTTTTCCTTGTCGTGTTATTTTACTTTATCACCTTCGTAAAAATAAATAGTTCGATATCATGAGCCACGCCCAGACCAGAGATATGTCGACTAAGAATCTGCGCATTGCGGCAATGGCGGGTGCGATGGGTATCGCGATGCTGGGTATGGGCTATGCCGCTGTGCCGCTCTATGAAATTTTCTGTCGGGTCACAGGATATGGCGGAACCACTCAGCGGGTGGATGCGGCCCAAGCTGCCACGGTTCAGGCCACGTCGCGTGTCATGTCGGTTCGGTTCGATTCCAATGTCAATTCTGCCTTGCCATGGGCATTTAAACCGGAAAACCCGGTAGACCGGGTTAGTGTAGGCGCACGTGACATGGCGATCTACATTGCAACGAATAAATCAGATCAACCGGTTGTGGGTACTGCGACCTTTAACGTGACACCTGTGCAAGCCGGAAAATATTTTCACAAAGTGCAGTGTTTCTGTTTCACGGAGCAACTTCTGGAGCCCGGGCAAACGATGCGGATGCCTGTGCTTTATTATGTTGATCCCGCGATTATGGATGATCCGGAAACACGGGATATTGAAGAAATCACACTAAGCTACACATTTTATCGCTCGAAAGACGGCATTGCGGTGGACCCCGCAACTGGCGATAGCTAAGAACAGTAACGAATAAAATCTGGGGAATAAAACCATGGCTGGAGCCAAAAACCACGATTACCATATTTTGCCGCCAGACATTTGGCCTTTTTTTGGCGCCTTTTCTGCGCTCACGATGGCGTTTGGCGGTGTAATGTGGTTGCATCCGGATGTCTTTGGATCATTTGGTCCGATGGTATTTGCAATTGGCGTCGCCACCGTTGCCCTGACTTTTTACGCATGGTGGGCGAACGTGGTCAAAGAGGCACATGCCGGTGATCATACGCCCGTGGTGCAATTGCATCTCCGCTATGGGATGATCCTTTTCATTGCCTCAGAGGTAATGTTCTTCGTTGGCTGGTTCTGGGCATGGTTTGACTATTCCCTGTTCCCGCAGCCGATTGATTTTGCCGATGGCATCGCGACCAATATGATTGGCCAAGAGGGTGCTGCGGCGCTTGTGCAGTGGCCGCCAAAGGGTATCGAAGTTCTGAATGCTTTTGAGCTTCCGTTGCTCAATACCCTCATTTTGCTATGCTCCGGTACGACGGTGACATGGGCGCACCATTCCCTGATCCACGGGAATCGCCAAGGGCTTATAACGGGGCTGTGGCTGACCATTATCCTGGGCGTAGTGTTCAGTGGCATCCAGGCTTATGAATATAGCATTGCTCCGTTCCCGTTTGCTGGCATAAACTATAGCAGCGCTTTCTACATGGCGACCGGTTTCCATGGCTTCCACGTTCTCGTCGGTACGATCTTCCTGATCGTTTGTTTGGCACGGGCTTACAAAGGCCATTTCACACCCAAACAGCATTTTGGTTTTGAGGCCGCTGCCTGGTATTGGCATTTTGTCGATGTTGTGTGGCTGTTCCTGTTCATTGTTGTCTATGTATGGGGCGGCTGGGGCGCACCGGTTCACTAGGACATTTTTTGGGACAGTTTTTTGACGGATACCGAAAACTCAAAAGGGCAGCCGGATGTTTTTCCCGCTGCCCTTTTTGGACTCTGCCCCCATTGCGGTCAGAAAACCTTGTTTCGCAGTGTGACTGCGTTTGCGGAAAAATGCCGCGCGTGTGGACTGGATTACGACAAGTATAATGTCGGTGATGGCCCGGCCGCCTTTTTGACATTGATTGTCGGAGGGGTAGTGCTGGCGTTGGCATTGATCGTGGAGCTTAACTATTATCCACCGATGTGGCTTCATGTGCTGTTGTGGGTTCCGCTCACTATCGCTGCTGTTGTGGGCTCTCTCAGAATATCCAAGGGAGTATTGCTGATTTTGGAACATCGCAATCAGGCCCGTGAGGGCAGTATCGATGACGGTGTTGAGAAATGAAAGGCCTGCCAATCATAGGCACAGTCCTGATGCTGGCCGCGGTGGCGACTATGGCAGGACTAGGCGTTTGGCAGTTACAGCGCGCTGACTGGAAAAACAGCCTGCTGGCAAGTTATGAAGCGGCGCGTGATAAACCCGCCATTAGCTATCCCGCGGTTCCTGTTGAAGATGACCCATCCTATTTTCGCCGATCATCGGTAAATTGTCTGGAGGTTCTCGATTGGCGAGCGGTTAGCGGCCGCAACGCCAATGGTCAGGCGGGCTGGGCCCATATTGCGCATTGCAAAACATCGGGAGGCGAGGGGCCTGGGGCGCATATTGTTGCTGGCTGGTCCAAATCACCGGAGGATCCGGAATGGGGAGGCGGCCCGGTCGACGGCATTGTCGCGCCGGATAGCCAATATATGGTGCGCCTTGTTGCCAGCGAGCCGGTGGCTGGATTGCAAAAAAGTCAGGAGCCATCAACAGACGATGTTCCCAACAATCATATGGCCTATGCGGTTCAATGGTTTCTGTTTGCCGGTATAGCACTGGTCATCTATTTTCTGGCTCTCAGAGGGCGCAACAAGGCCGCCAACCAAGCTTAAAACTTGCCCTTGGCGAATGAGGCCGCTAACCCGCTGGCCATCATGGAATATATCTCAACCCGCGGCGGTGCACAGCCGCTGAATTTTGAACAGGTGACACTTGCTGGTCTGGCTGGTGACGGCGGCCTTTATGTGCCGACTCATTGGCCCAAACTGACCGAAGCGGAAATTGCCGACATGGCCGCGCTTCCCTATTCGGAAATTGCCGTTCGTGTGATGCGGCCGTTCATCGGCGATGTGCTGACCGAGGAGGAACTGCGCGATTTGTGTGAAAAGGCATATGGCCGTTTCGCGCACAAAGCCGTGACACCTCTGGTACAGCTGGATGGACAACATTGGCTGCTGGAGCTGTTCCATGGGCCAACATTGGCATTCAAGGATGTGGCGCTGCAATTGCTCGGGCTGTTGTTCGAGACTTTCTTGGCCCGGCAGGACAGACATCTGACAGTTGTGGGGGCAACATCGGGTGACACCGGATCGGCGGCCATTGATGCGCTGGCTGGACGGGAAAAGGTTGATATCTTCATGCTCCATCCCGATGGACGCATATCGGATGTACAGCGGCGCCAAATGACGACAGTGCTGGCACCCAATGTTCACAATATCGCCATTGACGGCAGCTTCGATGATGCACAGGCAATGGTGAAGCGAATGTTTGCCGATACCGAGGTGACCGACCGGTTTGCCATTTCTGCGGTGAACTCGATCAACTGGGCGCGGCTGATGGCGCAGATTGTTTATTATTTCTATGCAGCCTCGCAATTGGGAGCACCGCACCGGAAAGTGGCATTCTCTGTACCGACGGGCAACTTTGGCGATGTGTTTGCCGGTTACGTGGCCGCGCAAATGGGATTGCCGGTGGAACGGCTGATAGTCGCAACCAACGTGAATGACATTCTCCACCGCGCTTTGAGTGCGGGTGATTATTCTGCTGGAACAGTAACGCCAACAGCTGCGCCATCGATGGATATTCAGATCAGCAGCAATTTTGAACGGTTGTTGTTCGACCTTGAAGGTCGTGACGGCGCCAAAACTGCGGCCCGGATGAAAGCGTTTGAAGAGACGCGTGACATGCAGATCGATCCGGACATGCGGGCAAAGGCGGCATCGCTCTTCACCAGCCAGCGAGTCGACCCCGATAGCATGACCTTGGCGATGAGCAGGGCACAGGAAGAGGCGGGGCAGGTTATTGATCCGCATACTGCGATCGGTCTGGCCGCAGCACGGGCAAGCGATATTGATCCGTCCGTGCCGGTTGTGACATTGGCCACCGCTCATCCCGCAAAGTTTCGCGAAGCGGTGGAGCGGGCCACCGGCACGCGCCCGATCTTGCCGCGCCGGATTGGCGATTTGTTTGACCGGGAAGAGGCATGCGACAAACTGCCGGGAGATTATGATGCGGTTAAGGCATTTGTGACCGGCAAAGCAACACCTGCCGATGGTTGAGGCGGCGTCAAGGCCCGGCGTGATGATCAGCGATCCGCGCAGCGACTATGCGCTGATCGATAGTGGCCATGGCCGCAAGCTGGAACGCTATGGCGATTATCGGTTCATTCGCCCCGAACCGCAGGCGATGTGGTCGCCTGCGCAGGATGAATGGCAGGCGGATGGCGAGTTTATTCCGGCTTCGGATGATGACGGCGGCGGGCGCTGGCATTTCAATCGACCTGTTCCCAAAGAAGGATGGCCGCTCACTTGGGAAGAGGTCACTTTTACCGCCCAATGCACACCGTTTCGCCATCTCGCCTATTTCCCGGATATGGACCCGGTGTGGCGCTGGATCCGTTCCAATCTGGAAGGCGTTGAGGAAGCGCAAGCGCTTAATCTCTTTGGCTACACCGGTGTCGGCACGCTGGCTCTATCCGCGGCCGGCGCAAAGCTGGTTCATGTCGATGCATCCAAGAAATCGGTGTCAGCGGCGCGGGATAATGCGGCTCTTTCTGGCATGTCGGAACGTCCGGTGCGCTGGATTATCGATGATGCGGCGAAATTTGCCGCAAGAGAAGTGCGGCGCGAGCGACGCTATGACGCGATCCTTCTCGACCCACCCAAATATGGCCGCGGGCCGGATGGTGAAATCTGGCGGCTCGAGGAAGATTTGGCTCCGCTAATCGAGAGCTGCGGCAAGCTGCTGGATGAGAATAGCAAGTGCCTGTTCCTGACCGTCTACGCGGTACGTATGTCCGCTCTCGCGCTCGGCTCGCTCCTTGAAGAGAAGCTGGCTCATTTGGGCGGCACGATAGAGGTTGGCGACCTTGCGGTAAGGGAAGAAGCACGCGGTCTGCTGCTGCCAACAGCAATCTATGCGCGGTGGTCCAGATAGAAGCTCTCAGCAGCCAGCCAGATTAAACAAAGCGGCTGCATGGCTTGCCAATAGGGCCGCAACATGGTGAAGACATATTATGACAGATACACTTACATTAGAGGTCAATGATCTGGAGGTCGATGTCCTGACCGGCATCTATTCCGAAGAGACCCATTTGCCGCAACCTTTGCGTATTTCCATCGCGGCAGATTTGAAAATTCAGGAACGCTATGAAGCGGACACACCGCTTGAAAGCTCCAAAAACTATATGGACCTGAAGGACGCCGCCACCACCGCTTTGCCGGAAGGCGTGCATTTCAAGCTGATTGAAGCGGTGGCGGATCATATTATCGAAACTCTGTTTTTGCAGGATGAGAGCGTGTTGCGGGTTACCGTGAAAATAGTAAAATTGCTGATCTCTGAAAAGGGAGAAGCAATCGGGATCACTTTGTCCCGGGCGCGTAAATGAGTGACAGCGCGGTGAAGTTGGCACTGGTCACTGGCGGTGTTCGCCGTCTGGGCGCCTATATTGCGGCTGAACTGGCGGATGCGGGCTATGCGCTTGCGCTTCATGGCCATAGCGATGCAAAGCCGGATGACGGGCTTAAGAAAGCTCTTGAGCGCAATGATACCCACTGGGAAGGCTTTGTTGCGGATTTCAGCGATGATGGTGCGGCGGCCGGGTTACTGGGCGCCGTCGGTGAGAATTTCGGGCGGATGCCGGACTTGCTGGTGAACAATGCATCCCTGTTTGAATATGACGATGTCAGCAGCCTGAACGGTCAATCGCTTGAAAGCCACATGAAGATCAACATGATGGCGCCAACCATGCTGACCACCTTGCTGGCACGCCAAGTGCCAGAGGGAGAGCGGGCAGCGGTTGTCAATATTGTCGATCAACGTGTTCGCAATCCCAATGGCGATCAGCTGAGCTATACATTGTCAAAACAGGCTTTGGCCGAATCTGTGCGAAGTCTGGCAGTCGCCTGTGCTGACAAATTGCGTGTAAATGGTGTGGCTCCCGGGTTGACGTTGGAGACTGAGGATTATAGCGAAGACCAGATGGACCGCTTGGCGACCAATATGCCGTTGCAACGGCTTTCCTCACCCGATGACATTGCTGCGGCAGTGCGTTATCTGGCCGGGGCGGGCAGTGTTACAGGTCAGATATTGTTTGTCGACGGCGGTGCGCATATGAAAAGTTTTGATCGCGATTTCATGTTCATGGAGCATCGTTAAGTCCCCAGTTAACACTCTACTCATCGATAAATACCTTACATGGCGGGGATCTGTCCCCACCCTGCCGTGCGGGCTTTCAGCTAAAATGGGGGACTTATTAGTGAAAGGACCATTGTGCGTAATATTTCTAAATTCCTCCTGGCTAGTGCAGCCTCCATTTCTCTAGTTGCTTGCGGCGAGCAGGCTGCGGAACCCGAAGAGGTCGCAGTGGTGGAACCTGCAGAACCGACCGATATTGTTGGTGTTGCACAAAATAAATCAGACTTGTCGACTTTGGTTGTGGCAATGACGGCCGCTGAATTGGGCAAAACCCTGTCCGGCGAGGGACCGTTCACGGTGTTCGCGCCAACCAACGAAGCCTTTAACAAGGTCGATCCGGCAGAGCTGAGTGCTTTGCTATCCCCAGAAAAGAAAGACGACCTTGCAGCTTTGCTGAACTATCATGTCATTTCCGGCAAGATGACCGCAGCCGATGTGGCCAAGGCTATTGCAGACGGCGATGGCACTGCAACATTGACCACTGTACAGGGCGCTAAGCTGAAAGCGTCTCTAGAAGGTCAGAAAGTCATTTTGGAAGATGCAACCGGCGCAAAATCAACAGTCACTCTGGCTGATGTGGATGCGACCAATGGTGTTATTCACGCCATCGATACGGTCGTGATGCCCGGTTAAAATAAAACCGAACAAATCTTGAAAGGCCTCGCCCTGCGGCGGGGCCTTTTTTGTTGGCTTTGGCAGGATTGTTGATAGGCTGTCTTGTGAAGAAGGAGCCGATACATGGCACAATATTGGTTGATGAAATCAGAGCCCGATGAATATGGTTGGGATGATCTGATCGCGGAAAAAGAAGGCACCTGGGACGGCGTTAAAAATGCGCAAGCCAGCAACAATATGAAAAAGATGAAGATCGGGGATCAGGTCTTTTTCTATCACTCGCGCCAGGGGCTGGAAATTGTCGGAATAATGGAAGTCAGCGAAGAACAATTCCCGGATCCGTTCGATGATACCGGGCGCTGGATCGCGGTGAAGGTGAAGCCGATTCGCAAGCTGGACAAAGCCGTGCCGCTGAAAGAAATGAAACAAAACCCGAAGCTCGCCAATTTGGCGATTATTCGTCAGACGCGCCTGTCGGTAGCGCCTGTGACCAAGGCGGAATGGGATGCCATATTGGCGATGGCGACCTGAGTCATTGCGGGCAAGATTGCGCGGACACAATTTGACGCCGACGCCAAATTTTCGCCCAAAAATCCTAGTTCTTTGGTTTGATCCGGTTTGCTGGAACAATAAATTCCAGCCGCAACCCTGATGGTTCACGGATCATCATATGGGTTGTGGGGCCATCGCCCAGAAATTCTGGTGCAAATTCAACGACCACATCCTCATGCGCAACAAATTTGCGATGCAGATCATGCAGCGTAGGTAAATCGCGCACAGTGATCGCCATATGATGCAGGCCGACATTATTCTTGCGGTCAAAGGTGACGGCCTTGGCCGAGTCAGTGACCTGCCACAGGGTGACAAACATTTTTCCGTTAGTGACAAATTTTGCGGGATATTCCGGACGTCCGCCCGCCGGTTTCCATCCCAGCGTGTCGACAAAGAAGGACGCCGTATCGTCGAGCTTCGTCACAGCAAAACCGATATGATTGAGGTCAAGTGTTGCAGCTTCCGCCTGTGAAGCGGCTTCGGTCTGAGCCAGAGCAGGAGATGCCAATAACATGCCCGCGATCAGCAGCGGCGAAAGAGGTTTCATTTAATGAATTCCTTTGATCAAATATCAGAGCGCTAACAGGCCATATTCGCTTTTGAAGCGGCCGATGTTACAACCGGCCTCTATTTGTTTCGCAGTCCGCTGACCGTGGCGCCGGCGGCGGTCAGAAATTCCACTTCAGTCTTCAGATGCAGCAGGCGCAGGCCTTTGTGCTGCATGGCCTGTTCCAGAGCCGGGGCAAATTGGTCTGTACTCTCGACTGTCGCACTCCATCCGCCATAGGCTTTCGCGAGCATTGCAAAATCCGGGTTTTGCAGGGATGTGGCGGACAGCCTTGCGGGATATTCGCGTTCCTGGTGCAGGCGGATGGTACCGAAGCTGCCATTGTCGATGACCAGTACAAGCAGGTTGGCATCATATTGGACCGCTGTTGCAAGTTCCTGACCGTTCATCATGAAATCGCCGTCGCCTGCAATCACCACTGAGACACGCTCGGGGAAGCGAAGGGCTGCCGCGATTGAGGCGGGCACGCCATAGCCCATTGCGCCGGATGTCGGAGCCAGCTGGCTGGGAAAATTGCCATAGGTCCAGTAACGATGCCACCAACCGGAGAAATTGCCCGCGCCATTGCAGATAATCGCGTCGGCAGGCAGCATGTCCTGCATCGCCGCAACGCAGGGACCGAGATCGAGTTTCGCATCGGTGGGTTTCACCGTTGTCCATTGCTGATAGTCGGCATGGGCAGATTTGCCAGCGTCGAAACTTAGCAGGTCATCTTCCCAGAGCGCCGCCTGTTCGGCAAATTCGTGCATCTCCGCGCAGATCGGCAGATCGATGCGATAGACATGGTTGAGTTCGTCTGGATCGGGATGGATATGGACGAGTGTCTGATCGGGATGGTCCGGCGTGATCAGCGTATAACCATCGGTGGTTGCCTCGCCGAGCCGGGCACCGACTGCGATGACGAGATCAGCGGCCTTGACCCGCTCGACAAGTTTGGGATTGGGACCGTAGCCGAGGTTGCCGGCATAGACCGGGCTGGTATTGGGATAATTATCCTGCCGCCGGAATGCGCAGGCGACCGGCAATCCAATCCGCTCAGCATAGGTTGCAAAATTTTCTCGCGCGCTGGCACACCAGCCGGCCCCGCCGATAATCGCAATCGGGTCGGTGGCATCGCGCAGCAAATCGGTGAGCGTGGTCATCGCATTGGCGCACATTGGTTGTACTGGTGCGACCACTTTTGGTCGGTCGAGTGTTTCAACAACATCGCGCAGCATATCTTCGGGCAGGCTCAGCACTACAGGGCCGGGGCGCCCGGAACTGGCCGTGTCAAAGGCCCTCGCGATATATTCCGGGATCCGCGCGGCATTGTCGATCCGCGCCGCCCATTTGGCGAGCGGGGTGAACATGGCAGTGAAATCGACCTCCTGGAAGCCCTCTCGATCCCGATCATCACGCGCGACATCGCCGATAAACAGAATCATCGGTGTGCTGTCCTGCATCGCGGTATGAACGCCGATACTCGCATTGGTCGCACCGGGGCCACGGGTGACAAAGGCGATGCCGGGGCGTCCGGTCAGCTTGCCGTCAGCCTCTGCCATGAAAGCGGCGCTGCCATCCTGACGCGTGGAAACGGTTTCAATGGTGCCGCAATCATGCAGCGCGTCGAGAACGGAAAGGAAGCTTTCACCGGGGACGGTGAATATCCTGTCGGTGCCCTGAATCACCAGTTGATCCACCAGAACCTGTGCGCCGGTTCTTTTTGCTGGAGCGTCTTTTGTCATCTGCTGATCCTCAACTCTGGTGGATGGCTTTGGTCACCATATAGGCTTTCAGGCCATCGGGGCCATCCTCTGATCCGTGCCCGGATTGTTTCACGCCGCCAAAGGGTGCATCGCCTGGGCTAACGGTGAGATTGTTAATTGCGACCATGCCCGCTTCGACCATGTCCCCGACAATATTCGCGGTACGCAGATTCTCGGTAAAGGCATAGGCGGCAAGGCCGAGCGGCAGGCGATTGGCCTGTTCAATCGCTTCATACAGCGTGTCAAACGGGCGCATGGCGGCAACGGGACCAAAGGGTTCATTGCTCATAATATCAGCCTGCAACGGGACATCGGTGAGCACAGTCGGCCGGTAAAAATAGCCGTCGCTGTCCATCGCTTCGCCGCCAAGACGCACGGTTGCGCCTTTGGCTTTGGCATCGCCGATAAGTTGTTCCATCGCCTCTGGGCGGCGCGGATTGGCAAGCGGACCCATGTCGATATTATCGCCAAAGCCGTCGCCGACCTGCACTTTTTCGGCGCGTTTGATGAATTCCGTCGCGAATTTTTCATAGATGCCGGACTGGACATAGAAGCGGGTGGGGGAAACGCAGACCTGTCCTGCATTGCGATATTTCTGCATCGCCAGCAGGTCGAGCGCCTTGTCCATATCGCAATCGTCAAAGACCAGTACCGGCGCGTGGCCACCCAGTTCCATGGTCGTGCGCTGCATATTTTCGGTCGCCAGTTTCATCAGATGCTTGCCGACCGGAACCGATCCGGTGAAGCTGATCTTGCGAATAATGTCAGAGGCGATCAGGTGAGACGATACTTCGGACGGATCACCGAACACGACTTGCGCGGTGCCAGCGGGCAAACCTGCGTCCTGCAGGCAGCGGATCATCTCGATCGGGCTGGCCGGCGTTTCCTCAGCTGGCTTGAGAATGATCGAGCAACCGGCCGCCAGGGCAGGGGCCAGTTTGCGGGCGGGTGTGTAGACCGGGAAATTCCATGGGCTAAATGCTGCCACGGGGCCGACCGGCTGATATTTGACGAAGCTATTCTGTCCGGTCGGGCGGACCAGCACGCGGCCATAACAGCGCTTGGCCTCCTCGGCCATGACATCGAACATGGCGGCCGATGCCGTGACTTCTCCGGTTGCCTGACCCACTGGCTTGCCTTGCTCGGCCGTCATCATCCGGCCGATTTCCGGTGCACGTTCGCGCATCAGGTCGGCGGCTTTGTGGAGGATTGCGGCGCGCTCCCCGACCGGCGTGTCGCGCCAGATCGGGAAAGCACGGCCAGCTGCATCCAGCGCGCGGTCAAGATCAGCCTTGCTCGCCTTGGGCAGATCGGAAATGGTTTTTCCGGTTGATGGATTGACGACATGATGGATGTCGCGATCCTCAACATCGATCCATTCGCCATCAATATGGAGTTGCAGGGAAGGGGGGTAATTGTTGGACATAGTTGCTCCTGTAACCGGTTGAGACAGCACTAGACTTGTCGCTGCTTTCCCGCAATGACTGTGACAGGATTTTGAGAGGAAAAAAATGGAACTTGTCGCCGATGGATTGCGTTTCCCCGAAGGCCCGATTGCCATGCCGGATGGCAGCGTCATATTGGTCGAGATTGCGGCCGGGCAACTGACCCGCATTGCACCGGATGGCACAAAGGATGTGATTGCAAAGCCGGGTGGCGGCCCCAATGGAGCGGCGCTGGGACCGGACGGCAAAATCTATGTCTGCAATAATGGCGGTTTTGAATATCAGGAAGCGAACGGCTTTCTGACCCCGCACGGAATTGCAAATGACTATTCCGGTGGTCGGATCGAACGGATTGATCCGCAAACCGGTGCGGTGGAAGTGCTTTACAAAAGCGGTGATTTTGACTGCGTCCTGCGCGGTCCCAATGATATTGTCTTTGATGAACATGGCGGCTTCTGGTTCACCGATCATGGCAAGATCGACTATGCCAAGCGCAGCCATGATATTGTCGGGATATTCTATGCAAAAGCAGATGGCAGTCATCTGGAGGAAGTCATCTTTCCCTCGCAAAACCCCAATGGTGTCGGCCTGTCTCCCGATGGCAAAACACTCTATGCTGCGGAAACCTATACCTGCCGCCTGATGAAATTTAACATCACCGCGCCGGGTAAAGTGGCACCCGATGCGGGCCCGGGTGGTCCGGGCATCCCTGTTTACCGCCCCGCTGGCTATAAGTTTTTCGACAGCCTCGCGATCGAGGACAGCGGCAATATCTGTGTTGCCACCATCGGCGAATGCGGGATCAGCGTGATCTCACCAACCGGTGAGCTGGTCGAATTTGTCGGCACCGATGATATCTTCACCACCAATATCTGCTTTGGCGGCGATGACATGATGGATGCATGGCTCTGTCTGTCGGCATCGGGCCGCCTCGTCAAAACCCGCTGGAAACGCCCCGGCCTCAAACTGGAATATCTCAATAAATGAACATTAATGTTATGAACTACGACACCGTAATTTTCGATTTCGGTGGGGTTATCACATCTTCACCCTTTGATGCGTTCAACCGGCTGGAGGCAGAACGCGGCGTACCGATTCATAGCGTGCGCAAAATCAACAGCACTAATCCGCATGACAATGCCTGGGCGAAATTTGAACGTTCGGAAATTGATGCGGCAGGCTTTGATGAACTGTTCGCTGAAGAAGCGCGGGCCATTGGTGTGGATCTGAAGGGCAGCGAAGTACTCGCCTGTCTGGCTGGCGATATCCGCCCGGCGATGGTCACGATGCTCGACACACTTAAGGCCAAGGATTTTACCATTGGCTGTATCACCAACAATGTCCCATCCGGCAAGGGCTCAGGCATGGCGCTGGATGATGAGAAGGCATCGGCGATCGCGGCGATCATGGCGCGATTTGATCATATCATTGAAAGCAGCAAGGCCGGCATCAGAAAACCTGACCCGCGCATCTACGAGATGATGTGCGAAGCTCTGGATGTGCAGCCGGCGCAGTGCATTTATCTCGACGATCTCGGTATCAACTGCAAGCCAGCCGCGACTCTGGGCATGGCGGCGATCAAGGTGACGGGCGAGGAACAAGCGCTGAAAGACTTGCATGAATTGCTTGATATGCCATTCGGACAATAGCGGACTGCATCACGAAATTCACTAAATCGTGCAGATCTTAAATCGTTGAAAGCAAAATGCTTTCTGGCGCGATGACGCTTGCAAGCCGTACTTTTATGACGATCACATGACATAAATATTACAGTTATATTGCAAATATAGTCACAAAAGTGTAATAAAGAGGGCAAGCAGCAGGAGAGTGAGTATGAAAAACGCAAAGAAAATCGCCCTTGTTACGGGCTTTGCCATGGTAGCCTTGCCCGGATTGGCACAGGCGCAAGATGGTGAAATCGGCTATGAAAAAGGTGCGCTTGCTTATGACGCCCTGATGGTCGGCGACAACGAGGCGGCTGTTGAAAAGCTTGAAAGCGGAAAACTTACGGATCCTGCTGTCATGATCAATCTCGGTCAGGCCTATGTGCGTACCGGCCGTACGGGCGACGCCGCCAAAATGTTCACAGCCGCAATGAACAGCAATCGCAGCTTTGATCTGGTGCTTGCAGATGGCCAGGTGGTCAATTCCCGCAAGGCGGCTGAGATGGCGTTGAACAATCTGAATGGACGGTTGGCTTCCCGCTAAATCGAGACATCCTGTCACTATTAAAAGGCGGCCATGCGAATGGCTGCCTTTTTTGTTTAACAATATTTACACTGCAGCATTTTTGCACCGCAGCATAAAAAGCAGAGCGCTTTTGCGGCTTCCAAAGCAACTGCAACAATCCTGAAATATTATTGTCTCCAAAGAGTCATGCAAACGGCATCGGCGGGTCATTTGCCGCGCCTAGTGCCCAAGTCCGAAGGCGATGGGGGCATCTATGATTCGTTTCCACATCATCTGATCTGAAATGTTTGAAATCAGTAATCTGCGGAGACTTTTTCCATGTTAAATAAGCAAATTCGTTCAGTTCTCTTTGCTGGTGTTGCAGCAATGGCGGTAACGGCCTGTGGTGCCGATGATGTGGCTTCCCCAGGCGAAGGCACTATTGTCCTGCCAGCTCCGACCCCAACACCAACGCCTACTCCGACGCCAACACCTACCCCGCCGACCGGTGGCCCGGCAGCTGACTGTCCGACAGGTACAGCCAATGTGGGGACAATCACGACCGGTAATGGTGAAGAAGTTCGCAACTGTCAGATATCTGGTGTGATAACCAGTAACCTGACCGTACCCAATCGGGACGGCACGATCTATTCCTTTTCCGGCGCAGTCGAAGTTGGCGTTGATGGCGGAACTACCGGCATCATGACAATCGAGCCCGGCGTTGTTATTTTTGGTTCATCCGGCGGTGATTTCTTGCTGGTGAACCGCGGCTCGCAGCTATTTGCGGAGGGTACTGCTGCAGAACCAATCATAATGACGTCGCGTCAGAATATACTGGGCACGACCGGCGTTAACAGCATCGGTCAGTGGGGCGGTGTTGTCATTTTGGGCCGTGCACCAATTTCTGACTGTGCGACTGGCGGAGCGTCCAACCCGGGCGGTACCCGTACCGACTGTGAAGCCATCGTGGAGGGACCATCCAACGCCGTTTATGGCGGGACCTTACCAGCCGATTCCAGCGGCCGGATGTCTTACCTGCAGGTGCGTTACCCCGGTTTCGAAGTGTCGCCCGGCAACGAGCTTAACGGTATCACTTTGGCCGGTGTTGGTAGCGGAACATTCTTCCAGAATATTCAGGTCCACAACAGCTCGGATGACGGCGTGGAATGGTTTGGTGGCCGCGTAAATGGTAAAAACCTCGTCATGACCGGTATCGACGATGACTCGGTCGACTCTGATTCCGGCTACCAAGGTAATAACCAGTTCGTGCTCGCCGTACAGCGTGCAGGCGGCGGTGACCATGTCATGGAAGCGGATTCCAATGGCGATGAAGATGCTGAACCACGTCAGCGTCACCGTTTGGCGAATGTTACCTTTGTTTCCAGCGGCCAAGACCATGTCATATTGCTGCGCGGTGGCGGTGACTATGAATTCTATAACAGCGTATTCAATAGTCCGGCAGCCTGTATCGATATCGACAGTGCAACCACCATTCAGGCAGCTGGTGCAGCGGCGGACGAAAATGGGCCGCCGGTATTCGAATCTCTGTTTATGAGCTGCGCAACGGCATTTGTGGATGATGGCAATATCACGGCTGCCCAGATCCAGACGCTGTTCAATGCCGGCAGCAACAACACTGAATCAGGGACATCAACGCTGGCAAATTCCGCAGCGGCTTTCGCCTTTATCAACGGTGCAACCGAAAATGCGGTTACCCCGTTTGCGGTCAGCGGTGTGGACGCTTTCTTTGAGGATGTCTCCTATATCGGCGCCGTGCAGGACGCGAACGATACTCGCTTCCAGGGTTGGACCTGCGGTCTCTACGCGGATGATTGCGCGACCGCCCCCACAATTGGCTGATCTACGAAATGACAAAGGGATGGCGGCTTTCATCGGTCGCCATCCCCTTTTTTTAGTTATAAGAAGGAAAAATTCCGATGACGAAGCGGGCATCTTTGGTCACCAGTCTATTTTTAAGCACGGCTTTGTTTTCGCCTGCTGCATTGGCACAAGCCACCTCAGAGGATGCGGCGGCTCAGCCGGGCTCTGCGGATGATGCTCCGGAAGAAGATGTTGATATTTCTGCGCCTGGTGGTGATTTCAGCGGAGAGATTATCGTTCGCGGCAAGTTTATCCCGAACCCGATCCGGGCGACGTCAGAGGTTGTTTCGGTTCTCGGTGAAGAGGAGATTGCCCGTGCCGCCGATGGCGATATTGCCGGCTCCCTGCAGCGCGTAACCGGTCTCAGTGTTGTTGGCGGGCGCTTCGTTTTTGTACGCGGCCTGGGTGAGCGCTATTCTCTGGCGTTGCTCAACGGTCTGCCACTGCCTTCTCCCGAGCCGTTGCGCCGGGTTGTGCCGCTCGACCTTTTTCCGACCAGCGTGATCGCTTCCACGGTTGTGCAGAAAAGCTATTCGGTAAATTATCCCGGTGAATTTGGCGGTGGTGTGATCAATCTGACCACGAAGGCGACGCCAGATGAACCATTTTTGAAATTCAGTTTTGGTGTAAGCGGTGACAGCGAAACCACGGGGAAACTGGGTTACACCTATGACGGTTCGGATCTCGATATCCTCGGTTATGATAGCGGAGTTCGTGATATCCCAAATGGTCTGGGACAGGCCATTGCACAGAATGTACCTATTTCAGTTGGTGATAATTTCACCAGTCTGGATCTGCAGAATTTTGCGGCCAGCCTGAACAATGCGGAAACTTCCCTGATCCAGCGGAATAATGATATTCCGGCCAATTTCTCAGCAGAAGTCACCGGTGGTACAACCATAGATGTCGGCAATGCCTTTGTCGGTATCATTGCGACTGCCGGTTTTGAGAATAGTTGGCGCACGCGCGGCGGTGTGCAGCAAACATCGCAGGGTATCGTCAATATTGACGGCACAGCCGGATTGCGGCCTGATCAGGATTTCAATTTTCTCACCACGGAAAACCGCATCATCGTCAATGGTTTACTGGCCTTGTCTGCGGAAGTTGGTGAACATAAATTCCGGTTCACCAATCTCTATATTCATGACACGGTCAAAGACGCTTCGATCAAGCAGGGCATTGATGCGATCAACGTCGATGAAGAAACCCTGCTCAATCAAGGCCGTACGAGCTGGTTTGAACGACAACTGTTCACAACGCAATTTGTCGGGGAACTGAAATTTGACGAGATCTCTGTCGATCTGCGCGGTAGCTACGCGAACTCCAAGCGCGATGCGCCTTATCAGCGGACATATAGCTATGCCTTTGATCGCCTTTTCGCCAATGATTTCGTCAATGATCTGACATCCCCAGGCGAGTCAGCGCGCATCCGCTTCAGCGACTTGAACGATGATGTCTATGGTGCCGGGATCGACATTGGGTATGAAACCAACATTGGCGTGCCCGTCAATTTCACTGCGGGTTACAGCTATTATCTCAATGACCGCGATGCACAGCGCCGGGATTTCCGCTTTGTGCCTGCGAGTGGACTGCCCAGCCCATTTGACCAGCAGCGGATCGATTTCCTGCTGTCCGACCTCAATGTCTTCACGCAGGAGATTGAACTGCGCGAAGTGGCTGCGCAGACATCTGTACCGGCCTATACTGCAGAGCTGGAAATCCATGGCGGCTATGGTCAGATGGACGCGGAGCTGGCTGACGGCCTGCGTCTCAATCTCGGTGTGCGTTATGAAGATGCACAGCAAGAAGTCCTCCCCATCACGCTGACAGGAGGGCAGGCTTCTGTCGCGACGGGTCTGGATAATGATTATTGGTTGCCCGCCGGTACGTTGACCTGG
Source organism: uncultured Sphingomonadaceae bacterium (assembly GCA_947493955.1). GTDB lineage: Bacteria > Pseudomonadota > Alphaproteobacteria > Sphingomonadales > Sphingomonadaceae > Parasphingorhabdus. The sequence goes on along the minus strand of CANLSQ010000001.1, from coordinate 1,860,054 downwards.
AATTTTGCGGATGACATGCAATTTCGTCTCGCAGCTTCCAAAACCGTTGCCCGTCCTCAATTTCGTGAACTGGCGCCGCAACAGTTTCTTGACCTTGATACCGACCGGACCTTCATCGGTAACCCGCTGCTCGAGGACAGCGAGCTGATCAATGTCGAGGGTCGTTTTGAATATTATATCGGCCGCGGCGAACGGATTACACTTGCCGGCTTTTACAAGGACATCGACAATCCGATTGAGAATGTTGCCTTTGTTCAGGGTGGCGGTACGCTATTCACCGGTTTCTCCAATGCGCCAAAGGCGCGGCTGTATGGAGCGGAAGTGGAGCTTGTGAAATATTTCCCGCTCTATGACATATTCGGCGGTAAATTCTTTGAAGATCGGCGCTTGTTGCTGGCGGCAAACTACACCTACACCAAGTCGGAAATCCAGGTTGCCGACGGCGACACAGCGATCAATCCGGTAACGCTTCAACCTACATCGGCACTGAATCTGTTTGACGATGGCGATCGCCTCACTGGCCAGTCAAAACATGTCGCCAATCTGCAATTCGGGATGGAGGCCGAGGACGGCCTTTCACAACAAACGATTTTGCTGACCTATAACAGCCCACGGGTGACGGCGCGTGGACCTCAGGATCAGCCTGATTTGATCGAGCGGACCGGTTGGCAGATCGACTTTGTGATGCGGGAACAACTGGAAATTGCCGGACAGGAATTTGAACTGAAGTTTGAGGCACGTAACCTGCTCGGCACTGACTACCGCGAATCCCAGACGCTGAATGATACCCGGATCATAAACAATGGTTATGATGTGGGTACACGCCTGTCGATGAGCATCGGGATCAACTTCTGACGACTGGCTTTCGGGGTTCATGGCCACAAACGGTTTGCTGTAATTTTTCTGTCATCAATGAGTCGCAGGTTGGTCACCAAAGCGTTATAGCCACTCTGGGAAGCAGAGTGCGGGGATTCGTGGATATTCAATCTTCTAACCAGTTTTTGGCAAAGGGCCGGAAGGTACCCGTGCCGGGTCTTTATTTGGTCTTGCTGGGCTTACTGGCGGCTTTTGTGGTGGTTCAGGCGATACGGCTGATCTGGGTTGTCGTAACGCCACTGGGACCGATGGGAGATTGGCAGGCACGGGAAGTGCAGGTTTTATCGCCACAATCCCGGTTGGCGCTGTTCAGCAGTTTCGATCCATTTTATCGTACTGGCCCGGCCGCAACAGCCAATGTCGTCACGTCGTTGCAACTCACCCTATATGGCATCAGAATGAATGAGGGCTCCGGCCTCGGATCGGCAATACTCGCCGGACCGGACGGTGTGCAGGAAAGCTATGCCGTGGGTGAGGAAATCATGTCCGGTGTCAAACTGGATGTGGTCAATTTCGATCATGTTGTGATTGATCGCGGCGGTACGAAGGAAAGCCTGTATCTGGATCAGTCCGTCCCGGCAGAAACCGTCGGCGGCGAGTTTGATACGGATCAGGCTGCGACCTCTGGCTCGTCATCAGGCCCTGCTGGAACTGCGCCAGCAGCCGAGGCAATCGCCAATGCGGTCGATCTTGCGCCGCGCAGTGCAGATGGCAAAGTGACGGGTATCGTTGTGTCACCACGCGGTGATGGCGCCCTGTTCCGGGCTGCCGGTTTCCGGGACGGCGATATCATCGTCTCGGTTAATGGTCAGCAGGTCTCCTCGACCAGCGATATTGCGGCACTGAAACGCCGAATTGTACCGGGTGCACGACTCTCTGTAGAAGTAGAGCGCGGCGCTGATACTGTTCCCCTGGCAATTAACATGGGGACACAATGATGAACCACGCACTTACGAAAATGGCTGCCAGATGGGCAGTATCCCTTGCTATATTGGGACCTGTGGCACTGGCCCCGGCCTTTGCCCAGCATAGCCTGAACGTTCGTGATGCTGACATCAGAGCTTTCGTGCAGGATGCGGCGCGGGTTACTGGCCGCACATTCATTGTTGATAGCCGGGTACAGGGCAAAGTGTCGGTGGTTACGGACCGGCCATTGTCCCGCTCCGAATATTTTGAGATTTTTCTGTCGACATTGCGGGCAAATAATCTGGTCGCCATCCCGACCACGGGCGGTGCCTATCGTATCCAGCCGGCCGACGGGGCTGCGACCCAGCCAACCCGGATTGGTACACGCCAATCGGCGGCGAACCAGTTTGTCACCGAAGTTGTCCGCCTGAAATCCATTGAAGCAACGGCAGCTTTGGAAACCCTGCGCCCGTTGATCAGCAAGCAGGGCGCGATTACCGCCAACCGCAACGCCAATAGCCTGGTGATTGTCGACTATGCCGACAATATCCGCCGGGTGCGGGCATTGGTCAGCCGGATTGATAAAGACAGTGCGGCTTCCACCATCGTGAACCTCAGAAATGCAGGTGCGCGGGAAATTGCGACATCGCTGCAAACACTGGCTCAACAAGGCGGCAATGGCACGGCTGCGCCGGTTACGGTTGTCGCGATTGACAGTAGTAACAGCATTGCGCTGCGCGGTGATCCCAGTGCGGTGGCCAAATTTGTGTCGATGGCGCGGGAGCTTGACCAGCGTGCTGAATCCGGCACCGAAATCCGTGTCCATCAACTGGACTATGCCAATGCGGAACAATTGCTGCCAGTGATTGAGCAGTTAATGGGGCAGGGTAGCGCAGGCTCAAACGCCGCGGCTCCGTCATCTGTTGCACCGGCATCTGGGAGTAATGGAGGCGGTAACGGTGGTGCTGCGCCTGCGGTAATGCCGGTATCAACAAACGGCAGTTCCGGTGGCGGGATTGCCCGTCATGGTCCGGCGGTGGTCACACGCTATGAAGGTACAAACGCCATCATCGTTGCGGCCAATCCCGATGTGCAGCGCATGATTGGTGAATTGATCCGGCAGCTGGATACGCGTCAGGAACAGGTGTCGGTAGAAGCGATCATCGTTGAGATTTCTGACTCACTGGCGCGTGAACTGGGCATCCAGTTTTTGATCGGCGGCAAAGACACACCTTTTGCAGTAACCAATTTCTCCAACGCTGGTCCCAACATCGTCGATATCGCCGGCGGTTTACTCGCGGATCAGTTTGACACGACGACGACCACCACCACCGATACGGCCACGACAACCACGACAAATAGCGCGGTTGGCGACCAGCTGCTGGAAAATGCCGCCGATGCGATTTTGGGCGCGCGCGGCTCCTTCACCGGTTTCGCGACGACGCTGGGCGGTGATACGATTCTGGGCACGATCATCAATGCGGTGCAACGGGATTCCGATTCCAACCTGCTTTCCACACCATCTTTGACAGTGAACAACAACCTCAAAGGCAGTATCTTGTTCGGACAGGAAATTCCTGTTTCCACGGGCGAGGCCTTGTCCAACAATTTCGACAATGCATTTCGGACGATACAACGTCAAAATGTCGGTATCGAGCTGGAGGTCACACCGCAGATCAATGCCGGGGAAGAAGTGCGGCTGGAACTGCGTCAGGAGGTCAGCTCGATTGCCGGACCGGTTTCGAATGACTTCAATGAACTGATCATCAACAAGCGTGAGATAAAAACCACCGTCACGGTGGGCGACGGAGAGATTATCGCATTGGGCGGCTTGTTGGATGATAATGAACGTCGCACGATTGAGAAAATCCCGTTTCTGGGAGATATCCCGCTGATCGGCGAACTATTTAAATCGCGTGGCAAAGAACGGATAAAAACCAATTTGATGGTGTTCATCCGGCCGAAAATCCTGCGCGACCGTGCCGATGCCCGGGCGTTTTCGGCTCGCCGCTATGGCTATATCAGGGGGCGCCAATTGCGCCGCGATCCAGAGCTTGAACCGTCAATTGATGTGCTGGTTCGTGACTATATGGGAGCAGTGCCTCCGGTCGCGGAAACCCAGCCCGGTGATCAGATTATTTATGCGCCGGGTGCAGTTACGCAGTCACAGAATAATGAAGCTTTGCAGCAAATTCCGGTTTCACCCAGCAATCCCGGTTCGGAGAAGGATGACTGATGAAAATCGCGAAGGGAACAGATACAGACGTTTCCGGCGATGATGAAAAGCCTGTGGTTGAAGAACCCACATCTCCGCCGCTTCTGGATATTCCCTATGCGTTCGCGCGCGATCAAGGCGTGCTATTGAGGCGGACAGATGGCAAACGGCTGTCAGTTGCGATGCGTGAAGGTGCTAATCCTCAGGCCTTGCTGGAACTGCGCCGCTATCTGGCCATGCCCTTTGATGTCGACCTGGTATCACCCGACGCGTTCGAGAAGATCCTGTCCGAACACTACGCCATGGACGGTAGTGCGGCCGCCATGGCCGGGGACATGAGCCTCAGCAACGACGCACTGGATGATATTGCCGGCGATATTCCCAGCGCCGAAGATCTGCTCGACAGTGCTGACGATGCACCAACCATCCGGTTGATCAACGGCATTATCGCGGAGGCGGCCCGTCAGGGCGCTTCGGATATTCATATAGAGCCTTATGAAACAGGTCTGGTTGTCCGGATGCGCGTCGATGGCGTATTGGAGGAAAAACTGCGCATGCCGCCGCATGTCGCGTCCGTTATCGTCAATCGGATCAAGGTTATGGCGCGTCTGGATATTGCCGAGCGCCGGATACCGCAGGACGGCCGGATTAGCTTGACCCTTGGCGGAAAGCTTCTGGATGTGCGTGTTTCGACATTGCCCAATCGCGCGAATGAACGCGTCGTCATGCGGATATTGGATAAGGAAAGCGCGGCGATATCGCTGGACCTGCTGGGCATGTCGAAAACAACCCACGAGATTTTGACCGAGGCCCTGTCGGAGCCCAACGGGATCATCCTGGTGACTGGTCCTACTGGTTCGGGTAAAACCACAACCCTATATGCGGGTCTGAAGCAGCTGAATGATGGCAGTCGCAATATCCTGACGGTCGAAGATCCGGTGGAATATGCTATTGAAGGCATAGGCCAGACACAGGTGAATGCCAAAGTCGGCCTGACCTTTGCCGCTGGTTTGCGCGCGATTCTGCGGCAGGACCCCGATGTTGTCATGGTGGGTGAGATCCGCGACCGGGAAACGGCGGAAATTGCCGTTCAGGCCTCTCTGACCGGTCATTTGGTACTCTCCACAGTCCATACCAATGATGCCGTAGGCGCGATTACCCGGATGCGTGACATGAAGGTTGAGCCGTTTCTGCTGGCCTCTACATTGCGCGCTGTGATTGCCCAGCGGCTGGTGCGCAAGCTGTGCCCGCATTGCCGCGTTCCAATTCAGGCAGACGGCAGCCTGGCCTCCCTGCTCGGTTTTGACAACGGCACTGTGGTGTACCGTGAAGTCGGCTGTGATAAATGCAACCATACCGGTTTTCAGGGACGCATTGGGGTTTTTGAAGCGATCCGCGTCGATGAAACTATCCGCAAACTGATCAATGATGGCGGTGATGAAGCACGCATCGCGGCTCATGCTTTCCTGAAGAAACCCAATCTGGGTTCGGCAGCCCGTGCGTTGGTCCGTGAAGGTTTAACCACCGCAGAAGAGGGAATTCGCATATCGCGCCGTGACGCGCTGGATGAGCAGGTTGATGCCTGACTTTTCCTACACGGCAATCGATCCGAAGGGCCGGGAGAAAACCGGCAGGCTGGCGGCGGACAGCAACGATGCGGCCCGTGCCAAACTGGCGGAGCGCAATTTTTATGTCGTGAAGGTGGAAACCGCGCAGGGCGTGGAAGCAAAGCCTGGCCGTTCGCTTTTTGGCCCCAAAAAACTCCGTGCCAAGGAATTGACCCTGTTCACCCGGCAATTGTCGTCCCTTGTCCAGGTCAGTCCGCTTGAAGAAGCGCTGCGGACCATTGGCAGCCAGAATGAAAAAGAGCATGTCCGGGCGCGCATCGGTTCGGTCCATGCCGGTGTCATGGAAGGGCAACGGCTGGCCGAGGCCATGCGCCGCGAGCCGGCGAGCTTTCCGCCGCTTTACCGCGCTATGATATCAGCCGGGGAAAACTCGGGAACATTGCCAGACATTACCGAAAGGCTCGCCAGCCTGCTGGAACGTCAGGCAGAGATGCGCGGCAAGCTGATCAGTGCGCTGGCCTATCCCATTGTGCTGGCGCTGGTGGCGATTGTGGTGGTCGCTCTTTTGATGATTGCCGTCGTGCCCAAAGTCGTCGAGCAATTTGACGACGTGAATCAACAGCTTCCCTTTGTCACGCGGCTGGTCATCGGCATATCCGATTTTCTTGCCAACTGGTGGGGCGCAATTTTGGGCGTGATCTTCATTGTCGGCTTTGCCGGTTGGCGGGCGTTGAAAGAACCAAAGGTCAAATACCGTTTTGACAGTTTTCTGCTACGGATTCCCTTTTTAGGCAGATTGCTGCGGGATTTGAACGCGGCACGGCTGGCGAGAACCTTGTCCACCATGGTGGCGAGCCGTTTGCCGATTTTGGAAGGGCTGCGGCTGACGACCAATACGATCAGCAATAGCGTGCTGCGCAAAGCGTGCGAGGACATGACGGAAGCGATCAGAGGTGGCGGAAGCTTGTCCAAGGCGCTCAAGAATACCGGCGTTTTCCCGCCCATGCTGGTCTATCTGACCGCCAGCGGGGAAGCATCGGGGCAGCTTGACGAGATGCTGGCCCGGGCCGCCGATTATCTCGAACGCGAATTTGACAATTTCAATTCCACCGCTTTGTCATTGCTGGAACCGCTGATCATTGTTTTGCTGGGCGGTGTTGTTGCGGTGGTGATTTTGGCTATATTATTGCCAATATTGCAGCTTCAGAATCTGGCCGGACTGTAGGGCCAGATCGATAGGAAAATATATGCTCAAGCTTTTATGGAATCTCTTCACCGACATGGGGCGCCCAACTGCACGTGGTGACAAGAAGAAACCGAAGCCCAATGGCTTCACGCTGGTCGAATTGATGGTGGTCATTTTCATTCTCGGCCTTCTGACCACGGTGGTTGTCATCAACGTTTTGCCGAGTCAGGACCGTGCGATGGTTGAAAAGGCGCGGGCTGATATCGCCACTTTGGGGCAGGCGCTGGAAATGTACCGGCTTGATAATCTCTCCTATCCCGCTTCATCCGACGGTTTGGCGGCATTGACGAGCGCGCCTGCATCGCTGCCGCCATCGGCGCGCTATCGGCAGGGCGGTTATATCAAGAAGCTTCCCGATGATCCGTGGGGGCGGCCGTATCAATATGACAATCCGGGACGCAATGGGCCGGGTTTTGATCTCTATTCACTGGGCGCGGACGGTGCTCCGGGCGGCGAAGACCACAATGCGGACATTTACGCGGAATAGCCAGATTGCCAAAGGTGACATTGCGGCCAAAATTGACTAGCTAACCGCTAAAGACGCAATAAATTTTTTCAGCCGAGTCGGGGAGGTCATGTTGGAACAAAATCCGTTGCTGTCTCTTTCTATTCGTCGATCGATCCGGGCCATAGGCGGCTAATGTCGGCATCCAAGCTCTTTGTGACAGTTTTTCCGGATGCAGAGGCGCAGGCCCTGCAATGGTGGCTTGTGGCGGATGGCGCGGTGGAAGCCAGAGGCTGTGATGTCGATCCCTTGCTCGCAGCTGGCCTGAAACTGCCTTCGCTCGAGAATGAACCGATTGCCCATATCGCACTAATGCCCGCGTCGCTCGGTATCGTGCGTTGGCATGAACCGCTTGATGACATGACCGAACAGCAGGCATTGGCTGCAGCCCGGCTGGCGGCGCAGGAAAACAGCCTCAATGTGGAAAACCTCCATATAGCGGCTGTTGCCGATGACGCAGGGCAGGTGGCAACCGCATCGGTTGCCAAGGATGTGATCGCCAGTGGACTGGTCCGACTGCAAGCCCTTGGCATTGATTCCGATGTAATTGTCCCGGCTGGCTGGCTGATCGCGCCCGAAGAAGACATCGTCGTGGAGGCCGATTTCGGCTTTGAAAAATTGCTGCGGGCACAGCAGATGATCATTCCCGATGAGCCATCCTTGCGCGCGCATCTTGTTGGTGACGGCAACGTCACTATTTTGCCAGAAGCATCGGTTGATCAGGCGCTCGTCAATGCCGCGGACAGCGGCACGTTGAACTTGCGTTCCGGTGCTTTCGCCAAAAGAGCCGAAAGGTCGATGACTGCGCCGCAAAGGCGGCTACTGGGCTGGCTGGCCGTGGCTGCTCTGGTCATCTCTTTGCTGATTCCGGTTGTTCAATTGGTGAAGTATCACTGGGCTATAGCGGATGCGGAAACAGCAGCGTTGGCTGTGGCTGAACCGGTGATTGGACCCGCGGAAAGCGTGGATGAAGCAGACCGGCTGCTCAACGAGCGGCTGATCCGTGAAAATCGCGGCAACATCGCCTTTTCGGTGCCAGCATCCGCGCTGTTCTCGGCCGTTCAGCAGACCCAGGGCGTTTCGATAGAGCGGATCAGCTATCGTAAGGACGGCACTGTTCTGGCGGGTCTGACGGCGGTGAGGAATGAAGACATGAACCCGGCTCTGATCGCGCTCCAGAACGCTGGATTTGAGATAACGGCAACGCCCCGGACTGATGCCACAGGATCATCCAAGGCTGATATTACGGTGCGCGCACCATGATCGCTGCGCTGAAAGACTGGTTTCAGGCGCTTAGTCAGCGCGAGAAGGTAATGATCGGGATATTGGGCGTTCTGGTTGCCTTGGTTGTCGGATATTACGCAATCGTCGCGCCTTTCATCAACGCCTATGCGTCGGCTGAAAAAAGCTATGCAGATGCCATTGAAAGTCAGGCGCGGATTGAATCCAAGGTGGCGGCATTGACCGCACCGGCAGACAAGACGGTAACGCCCGTAGCTGGTCCGTTGGACGTTTTTATCAGCCAAAATGCCGGGGAAGCAGGCTTTGCAGTCGGACGGCTGGATCCGCAGACCAACGGTATGGTCAGATTGGCGATTGATTCCGCCAAGCCGACAGCCCTGTTTGGTTGGTTGGCAACGCTGGAAGCCCGCGGCATATCTGTGGAGGAACTCACGGTTAATCCCGGAGGTAACGAAACCGTTACCGCGACAATATTGCTACGATCTACAAAACCGGATTAGGGTTTTAGACTGCCTCGGCGGTCGTCTTTTGGTTGTCAGCTTTCGGATCGTCACTGAACATCAGGCCGCCATCATCTTCAGACATGGCTTCCGGACTTGTCTGTTGATCTTCCACGTTCAGCTTTTTCTCCTGCACCCAGTTGCCGTCGGCATCGCGGACATATTTCGGTGCGCGCTGAACGTTCCAGACCAGACCCATTTTCTCCCAGAGCGAGATGATATAGCCGTTCACGTCCACTTCCCACCACATCATGCCGGCATAGGCCGAACGCGGATGCTGGTGATGGTTGTTGTGCCAGCCATCGCCAAAGGTCATCCAGGCCATGAACCAGTTATTGCGTGATCCGTCCTTGGTCTTGAAACGTTGTGAACCGAAGACATGGCCGACGCTGTTCACGCCCATGACGAAGTTGAGGAAGAAGAAGTTGCGGAAAAACCCGCCGATCAGGATCGTACCGATAATATGTTCCGGTCCGCCAAAGGCGAGCGCCCATAGTGCGGGAAATACCACACTGGAAAAAATGGCAATCGACCAGCGATGCCGGTGACACCACAATACTTGCGGATCATCGATCAGGCCTTTGCCGTAAACTTTCATATCCGACGTGGTGTTGTCGAACAGCCAGCCAAAATGAGCGATGCCCAGGCCCTTCCACTTCGACATTTTCTTGCCATGTCCGTCAATATAGGGGCTGTGGAGATCGCCAACACGGTCGGAAAAGGCATGATGCCGCCGGTGATCGGCCGCCCATTTCAGGACTGAAGCCTGGCAGGCCATTTGCGCCATAATGCCAATGGCGAGACGCATTTTCGGACCGGCTTCAAAGGCGCGATGCGTATAAAAGCGGTGATAGCCGATACCAACACCCATGTTGATAAGGACATAGCCAAACAGGAAAGCAGACCATTCGACCCAGCCAGTGACATGGGTCAGCGTCCAGTAAAGTGCGCCAAGTGATCCGATAACCATAGAGGACAGCAGGATGCCATATTCGATGCGTTTGGCCCGCGCGGCGGGTCCGCCGATGATTACACCATGTTGTGGATGCGCTTCGGCAGGTTCAAACCGATCGGGTTGAATGTCACTATACGCGGTAGCCATAGATATGCCCCTGATACTATTTACATCAATGAAATTAGCGGTTTTGGGAAAAGATTACAATTCTCTTAACTATTATTCGAACCGATATGGAGGCGATTGGCCAAAATCGAAAAAGTTTCGTTTGGAATCAAGTTAGTGCTGCCGCCGCGGCTGTGACTTAGTCGCATCATCCGTCCGTCTCGTCTGGGGATATCGCATGTTCATGAAACGAAAGTCACCTTTTCGGAAGATTCGCAATCCGCCATCCTCATCACCGGAAAGTTTCGGTCAATCTGTCCAGATAGTCAGCGAGATTTTCAATTTCGGCGTCATCCAGCACAGACTCTATGCGGGTATTTATCTTTTTAAACGGCGGGCGTGTGTTTTGGTGGATTGCATGCCCTTCGTCGGTAAGGCTCAGAAGCTTGGCTCTACCATCATGCTCGCTTTTCTGACGCTCGACATATCCGAGGCCTATTAGCCGTCTGACCATAGCGGTAATGGCTGATTCGTTCAGGCCGAGTGCGACAGCCACATCTTTTTGGGTGACGTTGGTACCGTTGCCAATAACTGCGATCACGCCAAGCTGTGCCGTGGTTACGTTGCCACTTTCCAGGAGGTCGCGATCCGCGCGTTTTTGCAGGAAATGCGCAGCCAGTTGCAAGCGCCAGTATAGCTTCAGTTTCGATGCAGACATGGGCTTACTCTATCCCCCTTGAAAATTTCTGTCCTCCAGAATATACTTTAGGAGTGAAGTATATTCTGGAGGACGTTCGATGATAGACAGCAGCATGCAGCAGTTTACGTTTTTGGCAGCCAGGCAGTTCGAGTGGCGCGAAGTGCCCGCGCCGAAAATAGAAAGCCCGGGACAGGCCATTGTCAGGCCCTTGGCGGTCACCCGCTGCGACCTCGACCTCTATATAGCAAACGGCATTGTTCCCATGCGGGATGAAGCTTTCGCTTTCGGTCATGAAATTGCCGGCGAAATTGTCGAAATTGGTGATGATGTGGATGGATTTGTTCCAGGCGACAGGGTCATTGTTCCATTCCAGATTAACTGCGGGACATGCAAAAATTGCCAGCTTGGTTTTCCCAACGCCTGCACCAGTGTTCCGGCTTTTTCGGCTTATGGCCTGGCGCAAAGTAGCGGCAAGGACTGGGGCGGTGGATTGAGCGATTATGTGCTGGTCCCCTATGCAGATGCAATGCTGGTCAAAATTCCCGATCAGATATCGCTGCCGGTGGCGGCGGCCATTTCTGACAATGCCAGCGACGGATATCGGACGGTTGCAGGCCCCCTGGAGAAACAGCCTGGAGAAGATGTTCTTGTTGTCGGCGGTCTTGCGCAAAGTGTCGGTTTGTTCGCTGCCCAGGCAGCGTTAGCTCTTGGTGCAGGACGCGTCGTCTATACGGATTTTGACAGTGACAGGTTGGGGCAGGCAAAGAAGATCGGTGCCGAGGTGCTCGAAAGGCAATATCATGCCAATATGCCTGTTGATGGACAGTTTTCCATCGTCGTCGATGCATCCAATATGCCGGATGGTCTGATCTATGCGCTGAATTCCACTGCGGCTTGCGGTCATTGCACCGGCGTATCCGCGCCCGGGAGAAAGATGGACAATATCCCGTTGGGATCAATGTACATGAAGGGTATCACCTACGACATAAGCCGGGCCCAAGCGCGGGCGACGATGCCGGATGTCATCAAATGCGCCTGCGACGGACGCATAAAGCACGAAGAGGTGATTTCAAAAGCGATCCCCTTTGCGCAGGCCGAAGAAACCATTGGCGATCCCGACATAAAGATCGTCTTCGTCAGAGACTGAACCGTTTTTTTCTCAATCAATATTGACGTTACGGCGGGACACATCGCCGCGAGATGATCGCCGCGCCGGACGTTCCCTGGGCACTGAGCGCGGCTGAGGGCGCGCTTTGGTCCGGACTGCTGGCCTGGCTTGCTGCCTGATTTGCTGGCGGCGTTGTTGTGCTGCCGCCGGTCGGGCGCGGCGTTCAGACCGGGCAACGTTGTTTTGTCGGTTGGCGCGCCGGTTTTGTCTGGCCTCACCGCTGCGCTGACCGCGTATTGCGCCATCGCGCAAGGCTGCCCGACCCGTGCGGGCACCATTATCGGTTCTGCGTTCCCGTCTTTCCGCTCTCCGCTCGCGGCGCTCGGCGCGTTGTTCCGGGGTTAGGTTGCGGAGTCTTTCTTCTCTGCGATCCCGTCGCTCCGCCCGTTGTTCCGGTGTAAGGTTGCGACGCCGTTCTGCTCGGCGGTCTCGGCGCTCGGCGCGCTGCTCAGGTGTCAGGTTGCGCCACCTTTCTCCCCGGCGGCCGCCCTTGCGCCAACCATATTCAGCGCGCTTTCTGGCCCAATGGCGCTTGTGATGGCGCTTCATCGCATAGCGGGATCCGCGCCGGTCGAAAATATAGATGCCGTAACCGGGATAGTAGAAACTGTCGTACCAGCCGCCGCCAAATCCGATATTGGCATAGCCATAACCATTGTCGCAGGCATAATAATCATCAAATGGTGCGTAGGGATCGCAGCCATAACCCACACCGTTCACATAGCCGTCACCATATGATCCGCCGCCGTAAGCGCAGGCACTGAGGCTGAGCATCGCTCCGCTCAGCAAGGCTGGTTTTGCAAGCCTGTTGATCCAGTTATCTGCCATGTTCATTCCCCTCTTTGCACCGGCCGCCCAGCATCGCGTGCTGCTGCTTCGGGTGTTCACTGCTTTAGACTGGCTTGGCCCCGCGAGTCCGGTTTCTTTTCCTGTTGCCCTATTTTGTAACATTGATGGATTGAATTGGAAATGAACACAGATGCTTGCTGACATTAATGAAAGTAGTTAGTATGACCCGGTAAAACTGAGTATTTTCGGAGAGATTATTTTGGCCAGCGCAGCACAAGCCCACGGATATCCCTATACCGAGACCGCCAACCCGCATTGGGTGAAACCTCCCAGCAAGGAAGCGCTTGGTCATATTCCAGGTGAGGAAGGCATGCCGATATTCGGTTCGACGCTGAAACTTATCAAGGATCCCATTGCGTTCGGGCGTCAAATGTTCGAAAAATATGGCTCGGTCTATCGGACCTATAATTTTGGCAAGCATAATGTCACGCTGCTCGGTGCTGACGCCACTGAACTGGTCATGTTCAACAAAGACAAGATTTTTTCCAGCGAACAGGGCTGGGGACCGGTCCTCAACAATCTCTTCCCGCGCGGGTTGATGCTGATGGATTTTGAACGTCACCGGGCGGATCGCAAAGCGCTATCGGTCGCGTTTAAGCCGGGACCGATGAAACATCATTGCAAGGTTCTGAACGAAGGGATATCGGAGCGGGTGGCCGAGTGGAGCGGAACCGGATTTGAATTTTATCCGGCGATCAAATCTTTGTCACTGGATACGGCGGCGAGCGCGATTCTCGGCATTCCCTGGGGTCCGGAAGCGGACAAGATCAACAAGGCTTTTGTCGATGAGGTGCAGGCCTCCGTCGGCGTTGCCCGTAAACCTATTCCGTTCACGAAAATGTGGCGCGGCGTAAAGGCGCGCGAATATCTTCTGAGCTATTTCACACCGCAGGTGAAGGAACGGCGGGAAAAAGGCGGCGAGGACATATTTACGCAAATCTGCCTGGCGACCCATGAAAATGGAGAGCTTCTGACCGAAGATGAAGTTGTCGATCACATGAACTTCCTGATGATGGCGGCGCATGACACCATTACGTCTTCGGCCACAAGCATGACCTATTTGCTCGCCAAGCACCCGGAATGGCAGGACAAGCTGCGCGAAGAGCTTTTGTCAGTGGCACCTGCCGGTCAACCGCTGGCTTATGAAGATCTCGGCAAGCTGGAATTGACCGAAATGGCATTCAAGGAATCCCTGCGCCTGATCCCGCCGGTGCCGAGCATTCCTCGCCGCGCAGTCAAGGAATTCACTTTCCGCAACTATACCATCCCGGCTGGCACCAATATCGGCATCAGCCCGCAATTTGTTCACAAGATGGAAAAGCACTGGCCGAATCCGAGCAAATTTGACCCGATGCGCTTCACGCCGGAAAACAGCGCCGGTCGGCACAAATATGCCTGGGTGCCTTTTGGCGGCGGTGCCCATATGTGTCTGGGGCTGCATTTCGCCTATATGCAGATCAAGATATTGATGCATGCGATGCTGACACAGAATCGCATCGTGCTCAGCGGCGGACCGGATTACGAACCGAAATGGCAGGTTTTCCCAATCCCGCAACCACGCGATGGTCTGCCGGTCCAGCTGGAAGCGCTATAAAACGCGAAAGTTACTGTGCCGGACTCTTGACCACAATATAAACCACACTATCGAATTGGCTCGCACTCGTTTTAGATGCGAGAAAGAAAGCCGATTATCCCGGCGATGGTGTGAGCTTTCGTTTTCATTGATCAGTTCCTTTGAACCACATCCGCGCCAAAAGGCCGTCGCGCTTTATAAAGTGATGATAAAGTGCAGCGCCAATGTGGGCGACTAGCAGCAAGACCATGAAGCGCGCTCCTATGCCGTGTGGAATGCGGGGCTTGTAATTTTCAAATTCTGGCAACGGACTGGTTTCATTCCCGAACACGATCGCGCCTGCATCAGACAGAATGAGCATGCCCGCACCGCTTGCCGCCATGCCCAGGATCACAACGTAAAAAAGCCAATGAACGACTTTTGCACTGGACTGTTGCCAGTTTGGTGCACCGGCTACAGGATCAGGTTTCTGGTCTATAGAGAGCCACCACAACAGCCTTGCGACTGTTAACAGAGTCACCAAAATCGCTATTGGTACATGAATGGTCAGAAGTTGAGCCTTTGCAGCGGGATCGACTGTGCTCGCAGTTCTGAATCCCGTGGCAAGGGCTATAACAATCAAAATTGCGCTCAACCAGTGAATGGTCAGGGCAACTGATCCATATCTGGATTGGGTACTTTTTAGCGACATGTCTCTTCCTTCTAAGATCTGCTGTTTCAGGCTGTGCAACAATCCGAAACAGCGATTTTCTCGAAGAGATGGGGCGCTGTGACAGCGCTCGAAGGATAGTGACTGAGCGCGTTTTGGAACTCAGGATTGGAGAATGCCGAGCGAAAATGCGATACTGATTCCCAGATTGCGTAATTCAGATACATGCTGCTCGCACCGACGGCTTTATGCAGTTGCGTACTGATATATCCCGGTTGCTTCTTCATATAGAGAGCATCATTTCTCCACGCTGCGACCAACGCTTCCTGATCTTTGGGGTCAACCGTGAAAAGATTGACCAATACGACGGGTCCAACATCGTTCCCCAATTGTTTTTCAATTGGATAATTTTCATCGAGAGGTTTGAAACCGACCATTATCACTGCTCCTTGATATTTCGTTTATTTTGGTGATATGTTGTCATATCGACAATACGGATAAATTAATTGACAACATATTGTCAATAAGAAAATAGGAGTATCAATGGCGACAGAAAAATGGACCGCTGAGGGAGAAGCTTTGACAGCGCTAATCCTGGATGTTTTTCGTCTCAATGGCCGATTGATTACGGCCGGTGACCGGCTCGTGGCTGATCTCGGACTGACCAGTGCCAGATGGCAGGTCCTCGGTGCATTGGCCAACGCAGAACGACCGGAGTCCATAGCGTGGCATGCAAGAACAATGGGGCATCATCGGCAGGGAGTACAACGTATCGCAAATGACCTGGAGAAAGAAGGCATTGTCGAGTTCCAGCCAAATCCACACCATAAAAGAGCACATCTCGTGATACTCACTTCCAAGGGATGGAAGCTGTACGAATCTGCAATTGCATTGCAGACCCCTTGGGTAAACTCGCTTTCCAGTGGCTTGTCTCTGAAAGACATCGAAATCACTCAAAAGGTCATCGAGCGGTTGAAAACACATCTCGAACAGGAAAACGAGAATGCGCCCTAGAGCATCCATATTGACTTATCTTGCGAAAATCATCCGGCAAGCTCTGATAGCTGAAGGCTCCGCTTCCCGGATCAAGCGAACGCCTCCAACTTTCAGTCTATTCGGGAAAGGACCAAAATTCGCCGATCACCATTGTCAGCCGCTCGATATTCACTTACATGAATGTCAATGACTGACACCCCCGAAACACAGCCGTCCGCCGATTCCACTCCTATCTGGAAATCGCGTTATAATCACCCCACGGACTGGGATCAGTTTTTCCCGCCGTTGTCGATGCCGGGCATGTTCTTTCGCTCGGCCGGACGGCGGGGAGATGCCAATCTGCTCGACTTTATGGGGCGGAAATATAGCTATGCCGAAGTTGCTGCCGGTGTTGTCCGTGTGGCTAAAGGGTTGCAGGATCTGGACGTTCAAAAGGGCGACCGGGTCGGTCTGTTCCTGCCTAATGTTCCTCACTATGTAACTGCCTATTACGGCGCGATGGCTATCGGCGCGACGGTGGTGAATTTTTCCCCGCTTTATACGGTGGATGAACTCAATCATCAGGTGGAAGATAGCGGCACAAAAATTCTTTTTACGCTCTCGGCCAGTGCCGTGTTCCCGACCGCTTATGAAGTGTTGCGGCAATCGAGCCTCGAACGACTGGTCGTTGGCAGTGTCGCTGGCGCGCTGCCCGGTGCCAAGGCGCTGTTTTACCGCCTGTTCCGGCGCAAGGAAAACTCGCCGCAGCCAAAGGATGACCGGATCACGCCCTTTGCCGACCTGACCGATAATGACGGCAAATATGTTGCGCCCAATATCCATCCGGAAAAGGATATTGCCCTGTTGCAATATACCGGCGGGACCACGGGGACACCTAAGGGCGCGATGCTTAGCCACCAGAACCTGACCGGCAATGCCCGGCAGATTAATAGTATTGATCCGTTTATTGATGATGACGACCGGCTGATGGGCGTGCTGCCCTTCTTCCATGTGTTTGCGAACAGCGCGGTGCTCAACCGGACGGTGCAAAGGGGCGGTGAGATTGTCATGTTGCCGCGCTTTGATGCCAAGCAGACGTTGAAGGCCATTACCCGCAACCAGATTACCGCCATGCCCGGTGTGCCGACCATGTATCAGGCGCTGCTCGACCATCCGGATATCGACAAAACCAATTTCTCGTCGCTGAAGGTCTGTGTATCGGGCGGCGCGCCGTTGCCGCTGGATCTCAAGAAGAAATTCGAAGCGAAGACCGGGGCCAAGCTGGTCGAAGGCTATGGCCTTACCGAAAGCTCCGGTGTTGTCAGCGCCAATCCCTATTCGGGTCTGAACAAGTCGGGCACCATCGGACAGCCGGTGCCGGGAACATTGGTCAGGCTGGTCGACAAGGAAGATCCGACCAAGCAGGTTCCTGATGGCGAGCCGGGCGAACTGATCTTTTCAGGACCGCAGGTCATGCAGGGCTACTGGAACCGGCCAGATGCGGATGATGACGTGTTTGTCGACGGCTTCCTGCGCACCGGTGACGTCGCGGAGATTGATGACGATGGCTACGTCAAGATTGTCGACCGGCTAAAGGATATGATCGCGGTCGGCGGTTTCAAGGTCTTCCCGAGCCAGGTTGAGGAAGTGCTATACAAGCATGATGCGGTCAAGGAAGCGCTCGTCATCGGGGTGCCGGACGATTATCGCGGCGAGAGTCCGAAGGCCTTTGTGGCTTTGGAAGAAGGCATGGACGTCGATGGTGCTACGCTGAAAGACTGGCTGAACCCGCAGCTTGGCAAGCATGAGCGGGTTGAGGATGTGGTGGTGAGAGAGAGCCTGCCCAAGACCATGATCGGGAAACTGGACCGCAAAGCCTTGCGGGCAGAGGAATTGGGCTAGGCGGTTTCCTCGACCCATTCCCGTTGCAAGGGCCTTGCCGCCAGCGCCATGAAGCCGGCGGCTATCACATAGAATATCAGCGATATCAGCATGGAATAGCGCAGGCTGTCCTCGCCATAAATAGGGACGAGGCTGTCGGAGAGTGCACCGAGAAAAAATATCCCGCCGCCAATGCCCACGAGATTGTTGATCAGCAGGAACAGCGCAGACGCCGTAGCGCGGGTTTCGGCGGTGACCAGATGCTGCACTGCTGACAAAACCGGTCCCAGCCAGATATAGGCCAGGCCCTGCGGGATCAGGAACAGGATGAAGGCGAGGGTAGCCGAACCGCTCATGATGCCTGCGGCAAACAGAGGAACAGCGAGCAGGAAGGCGGCCGCCGGGACCAGCCCGTAGGCGCCCTTATTTTTGCTGCCGAGCCAATCACCCAATATACCGCCGCCAATGACACCAGCGACGCCGCCGATCAGCAATATTGATCCAAAGAACAGGGAGGTTTCGATAAGGTCAAGGCCAAAGCTGCGCTGCAGAAGGCTGGGCAGCCAGAAGGCAATGCCATAGCCGAGCATCGAACTGGACGCCGCGCCAAAGGCCAGAAACCAGAAGGCGCGCTTTTTGGCCAGAATTTTTACGATATCGACAAAGCGGGCTTGTGAAGGTGCAGCTTCCGCGATCACCGGTTTCTTGACTGGATCGCGTACAAGATATTTAAAAAATGGCGCGATCAAAACCCCGGACAGCCCGACGACAATAAAGGCGAGGCGCCAGTCTACAGTGGCGGCAATATAGCCGCCTGCGATCACGCCTGTTGCCGATCCCAAGGGGATGCCCAGCGAATAGATGGACAGGGCGCGGGCGCGCTTTTCGCTAGGGAAATAATCCGCGATCAGCGCGTAGGACGGCGCAACTCCGCCCGCCTCTCCAATGCCAACGCCAAGGCGCGCGAGGAAAATCGACCAGAAACCCTGCGCGAAACCGCAAAGCGCCGTAAATCCGCTCCATACGCCTAGGGAAAGGGTGATGACCCAGCTGCGGCTAGTCTTGTCGGCTATCCAGCCAAGCGGTACTGCCAGCGTAGAATAGAGCAGGGCGAAGGCAATGCCGCCAAGTAATCCCATCTGGGTGTCGCTGAGCCCCAGATCAGCCTGAATCGGACCAGCGAGTATTGCCAATATCTGCCGGTCAACGAAGTTGAATATATAGACGACCAGCAACATGCCCAGCGCAACATTGGGAGAGGTAGCGCGAGCGGGAATATGGGCATTGCTCACCATTCAGGATTCCAGGCTTTGCAGGAAACCGTCAATTGCCGAGATTGCGGCCGGTTCGTCCAACATTGGGGCGTGACCGCGATCTGCAATCTCGATTGCGCTAATGGGTCCGGAATGGCGATCTTGCATTTGCGCCACAGTGGTCGGGGAGATTATGTCTGTCAACGCACCATGGACGATCAAGGTGGGGATGGCATCAAGCTGCTCCCATACCGGCCACAGATCTGGTGGGACAGCGGTCTGTTCGTTGCCGCCAAGACCTTCGGAAATGGCGGGGTCATAGGCGAATTTTATGCGTCCGTCGGGCAGTGGCTGACAGGTGCGCTGCGCGAAACCGAGCCAGTCCTGTTCATCATAGCCGCGCATCACGTCGCCATGCACCTTGCGGCAATGATCGGCAGCTTCCGGCCAGCTGTCAAAGGGAGTGAGCGCGCCGACATAGCTCTGGATGCGGTCCAGACCATCCTGTTCCACAACAGGGCCAATGTCGTTGAGGATGAGGCTGGTGAAACGCCGCGGTTCGGTGGCAGCCATCATCATCGCCATGAGACCGCCCATGGACGTACCGATCAGACCGATTTGATCGAGCTGCAGACTGTCCATCAGTGCCATCATATCGACAACATAGGTGGCCGGTATGTAGTTGACCGGATCCGGGTCATAGTCCGATCGTCCGCGACCGCGTTGGTCGGGAACGATCAGGCGATATTTCCCGGCCAGATGCGCCGCCAGCCCCTCAAAATCGGCACTGTTGCGGGTCAGTCCGTGCATCAGCAGCAAGGGTGGCCCGTCGCTTTCGTAAATGCGAGCGTAAAGCGTCAGCCGATCATCACCACTGCGGTAGAAGTGATCCCGATAGGCTGGCGGATCGCTTTTTTCGCGATCCGCCGGTGGGGAGTCGTTCGCCACGTCCGGCCGGCTTAAAACTTGATTTCGCCAGTGACGAAAACGCGCCGGGGGTCACCGAAGAAGGCCGTCAGGGTCCCCTCCAGACCCAAGGTCGAGACAAAAGGTGCTCCGTTTTGCCCACCGGCGACGAAATTATATCCGGCCACTTTATACCGTTTGTCGAACAGGTTCTTGCCATGCACACCAATCGAGAACAGATCGCTGTCATCGGTATAGACCAGGCTGGCATCAACCAGAGAAAAACCATCCTGATCGAGGAACGGATTGGGCGATTCAAACTGGCTGGCGTCGCTGCGGAAGGATATCGAGCTGATCAGGTCAAGCATCCCGCTTGCCACCGGCACGCCAAGATTGAACGACATGCTGCCAGTCCAGTCCGGTGTGTTCTGGAACACGCGTTCATCGGCCACATCATTGCCAAGATTGTCGATAAACGTGTTGAATTCGGCATCGAGATAGCCGAGTGACCAGCTGACATTGAAACGGCTGCCCGGTCCGGCAAAATCTTTGCCGACCAGGGCGCGCCCTTCAAATTCGAAGCCGTTGACGTCAGCGCTGGCGGCGTTGGAGGTGATGCCCGCAAAACTGTCATTGGTACCGTCTCCATCGGTATCGAAGCCGACAGAGCCCGGTATCTGGACATCGGAATAATCGCCCTTGAACAGCGCAACGCTGACATTCAGGCGGTTGTCGAGCAGAGACCCCTTCCAGCCCAGCTCATAACTGTCGACGGTTTCCGGATCAAATTGCAGGAAGTCGAAAACCTCATCTGCCGAAATTGTGCCGTCCAAATTGAAATCCGGTGTTGCACTGCTCTGACCGCGCGGATCAAATCCGCCGCCTTTGAAGCCGCGTGAATAGGTGAAATAGATATTGTGGTTTTCATCTGGCTTCCAGCTGATCGACGCGCGCGGGGTAAATTCCTTGAACGTGTCGCTCCCTTCAAAATCGGACGTCACGGCAAAAGGAACACCCGCCCCACCGAACTGGTCGGAAAAGCCGTTCACAAATGACGTGCGCAAAATCCGCGAGCTACGCTTGTCATTGGTATAGCGGCCACCCACAGACAGGCTGAGATGATCGGAAATATCATAGGTAAAATCGCCGAAAATCGACCAGGTTTCGGTATCGACATCGCCAAGCGTCTGGGCGTTCAGGCCGGGCAGGTTGACGAAGGGCAGCGCACCGGTCGTCGCCAGCAGCACGTCGAACACGTTAAATGCGTTGGCGTCGAGATAATAAGCGCCCAGGACACCGTTCAGATTGTCGCTTTCATACAGGACCTGGAACTCCTGACTGAACTGGTCATTCTCATAGATAACCGGAACGTCGAGATCCTCCGACGGCAAGCTGTCAAAGTCGATATTGGAGGAAGATTTATCCTCGCGATACGCGGTGATGCTTTTCAGCGTGATATTGTCCGATACCGGCGCTTCGATCAGCAGCGATCCGCCATAGGCCTCGACCAGTTGATCGGGAACAGTCAGGCCAGCGCGTGTGTCAAATACATCATCCAGAACCGGTGCGCCGGTCAGCAGGCTGGGAATAAGACGATGCCCTTGGCGCGGGTCGCTTTCGTCGCGGATATAGTCGCCCGACAAGCGCACGAAAAATCCGTTATCATCATATTCGATGCTGCCGCGCGCCGCCCAAACGTCCTTGTTGTAATTTTCAACACCCTGCTGAACCAGATTGTCGCCAAATCCGCCACGGCTGAGCCGCGCGCCGCTGGCACCGATGCGCAGGCTGTCGGTAATCGGGGTAGAAGCAGTGACGATCAGGTCGGCCTGATCATAGGAGCCGTATGTTCCACGGATTTTGACCGATGTGTCGTCGGGCAGGCGGCGTGAGACATATTTGATGGCACCACCAATGGTGTTGCGGCCATATAATGTACCCTGCGGCCCTCGCAGAACTTCAATCCGCTCGACATCATAAATGTCGAGAACAGCGGCTTGCGGCCGGTTGAGATAGACATCATCAACATAGAGGCCCACACCTGCCTCAAAGCCGGCAACCGGATCTTGCTGACCCACGCCGCGGATGAAGGCAGTCAATGTGGTGTTGGTCCCACGTGATACTTCCAGTGTCAGGTTGGGGACCTCTTGACCGATCTCGGTGATATCCTGCACGCCCGAGGCGACCAGATCATCGCCGCTAATCGCGGTGATGGAAAGCGGTACGTCAACCAGACGCTCTTCGCGGCGCCGTGCGGTGACAACAATGGTCCCGTCGTCGGTGTCCTGGCTGGCCGCTTCTGTCTGCTGCGCGTGGGCGGCCGTTGGAACGAGCATTGCCGTCGCCAAACCGGATACCAAAGCTGCATAACTGACGCTGTGTTGAAATCTCATGGGGAACCTCCTCCTAAACATTTTTTAGCCTGGCATTTCCAGATCGTTACACTGCCTTTACTGAAACATGAACCACCTTTCAACTATGAAATTTGCCAATCCCGCAAAATGCCGTTAGCCGTGACTTCATGGCCACAGAATATTCCGATCATGTCGAATCGAAAGACAAGCAACCCCGCACCGCACGCGGTCTGAAAACCAAAAGAAAATTGCTGGATGCTGCGGCGCTGGAATTTGGTGAAAAAGGCTTTCATGAAGCCTCGATCACCGGAATTACCCAAAGGGCCGGAACCGCTTTGGGGAGTTTCTACACCTATTTCGACTCGAAGGATGAATTGTTCAGCGCGCTGGTGAAAGACATGAGCGCACGTGTCAAAACCCACGCCGCCAGTGCGATGACCGAATGGCAGGATGCGCTGGAGCGGGAAAAACTGGCGCTGGAAGCATTTATGAGCTTCGCCCGCGAGCACAAGGAAATTTACCGGATCATCGACGAAGCGGAATTTGTCGATCCTGCAAGCTATCGATCTCATTATGAGGAAACAGCCGCACGCATTGCCGAGCGATTACAGGAGGGCAGCAAGGCGGGTGATTTGCGCGATGATATGGATGAGGCCCATGCCTGGGCGATCATGGGCATGAATGTCTTTCTGGGGCTGCGCTATGGTATCTGGACGGAGGATAAATCCCCGGCGGAGGTGGCGGCAATCGCAAACGACATTCTGACCAAAGGTATTGCGAGCGCCTGAAATTTCGATAGGCGGTCAGAGGATGACAGGTGCATGTTTTCTCACTAGCCTTGCCTGATGGCTCAACCGACACTTCAAATTCATGGTACGATATTCTCGACCTATAGCCGCATTGTCCAGACTGTGGCGGAAGAGGCCGGGATTAGCTGGGGCATAACCGCCACTCCAGCGGGCAGCGAGGAAAACAGGCAGCGCCATCCGTTCCGCAAGGTCCCCACGGTCGAGATTGATGGACTGAATCTCTATGAGAGCGTCGCGATCTGCCAATATATCGACAACGCCCATAATGGCGGCGCGCTGCAGCCGGACGATCATGCCGCGCGGGCGGAAATGGATCGCTGGATATCGGTGGCGAACAACTATCTGTTCCCGGTTGCCGAACATGGCCTTTTGATGCCGCGGCTGGCACACCGGTTTCTGAAGACTCCATTGCGATCGGATGTGATAGAGGCCGCCTTGCCGGAAATCGCGGAGCATCTCGGTATAGTCTGTCAGCGGGTGGAGGAAGCTCCCTATTTTGCCGGAGCGGAATTTTCGCTGGCGGATATTTTCATCTATTGCATCTTGCGGCCCGTCCAGATGACGTCAGAAGGAGACAATCTGATCGGTCAGCTTTTGCCATTACGGCACTGGCTCAACAAAATCGGCAAGCGCCCCAGCCTGATTGCCACACGGTGGGAGACAGAGAGCGAGCCATAAATTTCTGTCCTACAGACGCAGAATTGTGATAATCGGGGTCAGTTGCCGTTCAAATAGAGAGGGTTCTTAATTACCATTAAATATCAATTATATATGGCCTTCTTATAACTGTTTTTCTCGGAGCTCAAACGCCCTAAAGGACATTGTGCACATCGTAAACTTCGCAATAAAATTACAAAGGCTGAATTGATGCTGCCATCACTACTGATCATTGATGACTTTCTGTCCGATCCACTGGCTGCGCGTCAGGCAGCCCTGGCGCTGGACTATGATGCGGCTTTCAAGCGCGGTAATTACCCCGGACATATTTCGACAACACCGCTGGATATTCAAGGATTGGATGAGCGCGTTTCAAAGATAATTGGCGCACCGGTGAGAGCTGCGGATGGAACGAGCCACAACCACTGCCGGATCACCCTGAAAGGCGACAAGGGGCGCAGCGGCGTGCATATTGATCCGGCCTTCTATTCCGGCATTCTGTACCTATCGTTGCCGGAGCACTGCAAAGGCGGCACCGAGTTTTTCCGTCACAAACGCACCGGGCTGGAACGCGTGCCCAGTGATCCACTTGCCATTACCAAGGCGGGATATGCGGATATCAACGCGCTGATCGAAGATGTCGTGAACCGGGACACGCAAAATAAAGCGAGATGGGAGCGGACCATGCTGATCCCGATGCGTTTCAATCGCCTGATCCTGTTCAGTCCCTGGCTGTTTCACAATAGCGGTACGGCTTTTGGGACATCGCACGATACCGGCCGGCTGGTGCATTTGATGTTCTTTGCCAAAGCCAAAACTTCGTCTACAAGGCCTTGAATTTAGGAGAAAGCCCCATGGAAAATATTGTAACCAAGACCATCTCGCTGGCGCTACTGGCCGCATCTCCCTTGGCGTTGACGGCTTGTGCCGAGACCAATGCGCAGGAAACGGATCGCTTCGCGAAGGTGGAGATCAAGACCGAGCAGCTTGGCGATGGTATCGCGGTGCTCTTTGGGGCAGGCGGCAATATTGGCGTATCCTATGGGCCCGATGGCACGGTGTTGATTGACGACCAGTTCGCGCCATTGACGCCGAAAATTCAGGCAGCGGTTGCAGCCTTGGGCGCAGAACCGGTCAAATATCTGATCAACACCCACTGGCACTATGACCATACCGGCGGGAACGAGAATTTCGGCAAGGCCGGCGCGCTGATCATGGCGCATGACAATGTTCGTGAGCGGATGGCGGGCAAGCAAACCAGCGGAAACGGAAATGACCCGGCATCACCCAAAGAGGCACTGCCGGTGGTCACCTATCATGATGGCGTGAAGCTGCATCTCAATGGCGATGAAGTGCATGTGAAGCATATGGCGCACGCGCATACCGATGGAGACAGCATCGTGTTCTGGAAAAACGCCAATGTCCTGCACATGGGTGATCTTTACTTCCACAAGGTGACCCTGCCATTTATCGACATCAATAGCGGCGGTAATGCGCGGGGCGTGTTGGCGGCTGCGGAAAAGGCGCTGACCATGGTGAATGACGAAACCAGAATCATTCCCGGGCATGGCCCGATGGCGACCAAGGCAGATCTGACAGACTATCGTGATATGATGAAAAGCGTTATCGGAACGGTCGAAAAAGCGCGTGGTGAGGGCAAGACGCTAGAGCAGATTCAGGCGATGAAGCCTGCCGCTCAGTGGGACACCAACAAGGACGCGTTCATTAAGGGCGACGCATTTGTTGAGGCTGTATTCAAGAGTCTGGAAATGCCGGACCATGGAACAGGTGACCATCAACACTAGGCGTCATTTTTAAGCATTACGGCGTTGCGCGCTCAATTTCCTTGCGAAGCGAGATGATCAGCGGGCCGATCTTGGTCAGCCGCTGTTCCTCTTCATCAATGATTGCGCGAAACAATGTCTTTTTGAACGCCAGCGTCTTTTCCGGGTTAGGGCGCTTTGCTTCGGGGAGGGTCGAGAGGAGGATATCAATCATCCGTTCGGCGCCATGGAGCCGACCCCAAAGATAGTCATTCTCGCGATAGTTCCTGCTAAAGAACGCACCAAAGTTATTGAACTCAATGCCTTTTAATGTTGCGGCAACACCGCCCTGACGGATCGATTTTGCATCTTCAGGAGAAATGCGATCCACCTTGATCGGGTCAAATTCATCGAGACCTTCACCTTGCAAAAGGGGCAGGGTGGCGACGTCGTAAAACGGGAAGCCGAGAAAGGCGAGCAGCATGGACCGACGCTCCGGCTTAGGCAGTCCCGCCATCGCTTCGGCCAGCTTGGCATCGACCAAAGCATCGGCGGAGACGAGATCACGAGCCTTGGCCAGATTGTCGAGCATTGCGGCCGGTGCATGCTCGGCATTTTTGGCCAGTGCCACAAAGTCATCGCCCAGATATTCAATCGTTTCACGCTCAATATAAAGGGAAAGACAGTCGTATATGACATCATGCATCTGCTCGATCACGGCATAGTCATCGGGATGTGCGCTATCGAGATCTTCGGCAAACCGGCGGGCCAGAAACCGCAGCCGGCGGATGCGATAACCCAGATCATGCTGCCGAAAGAAATCGGCGGCAAGCTTTGACGGGCCAGCACCGCCTTTTTTGGCGATATTCTCAAAACCGCGCTCACGCAGTTCCGCCCACAGCACTTCGCGCAATGCATGATGACTTTGGACATTGGAATCGGCCTTCGCCCGCCTCACCGTATGGGCGATGTCCTCAAGCACGGTCGCGAGTTTAAGATGACCATAAGCGCTGTAGGAAAAGCCTGCGAGCTTACCGGCTTTGTCCCGCGACTTGCGCCGCCATGCAGCAAGGCGCGCCGCCGTCGGTTTGTCCAGAAACAGCGTGCGGCCGAAAATGGCCTCGACATTCTGCTCAACCTCGCCGCGCAGATTATCGGTAATTTGCCGCATCTGGATAATCCGGTTTGACCGCCGTGATATGTCATCAAGATTGTCGCGGATTGGTTGCTCTCGCGGAATATTCGATATCGCCCCGAATATGGTCGAGAAGAAGCCGGGGAGGTTTTCGTCCTCTGCTTCTTGTGCGGCCTGAAGCCGTTGCAGCGCCCGGTCGCTTTTGGCGACATCCAGGTCCGGTCTTGGGTCGATATAGACAAAACGTCGATCCACCTCCCGCTTCGCTGGCCGGTTTTTCAAAGCTTCAATGGCCTGCGCAAAGGGGGCGTTCGCCAAAACGGAACCATCAATCAACACCGTATCATTGGCGGTGCCAGCCCGGCTTTGATTGGGCAATATCCGCTTTAGAAAACGTGACCGATTGGTCCAAACCTGATTACGATCGGATAGAACATTGTCCAATTCGGTGACCGTGAATGGTGGAAACGCGCCGGGAAAGCTGGCTGTTGCCCGACCGGCAAAAACGAGTTCGGCGGGATCAGCGATATCGCCGCCCGGCTTGCCCCGCGTGGAAAAACTGATGGTGATGCGGTGCTCCATCTCCAGAGCCTCTGGCGGACTATGGAGTTGCAGCTTTTCCGGATGACCGACAAAGTCAGTCACGGTGACAAATAAATCAAGCGGCTGCCCCGGTGGCAGTAATTTGGGACCGCGCTTGGTCTTCTTCATCGTTGCCAGTGCGTCCAAGATCAGGCCGGAGAATATCTTTCCGCCAAATGGAGGCGCAAACCAGCGTGCCCGTACGAAGCGGGACAGCTTCATTTTTACCTCTTCACGCGCTTCCTTGGAAACTGTTTGTTCCACCGCACCGCCTTTACGGCCAAGTGCCATCCAGGCAATGGGTTCTGCCCAGAATTTGGAGAAGCGCGACAGGGGCCGCGCATCGGGATCCAGCAGCGTATCGACATCGGCTGTTTCCAGCCACATATCGGTCAGCGGTTCGAGAGATTCTCCTGATATGATGGCTTGCGACAGGAATATGCCGTTAATCCCGCCGGCGCTGGCTCCTGCGATAATGTCGGGCAGCACCCGCAATTTGACAGTACTTTCCTGCTCTATCCACTCCAATATGTCGTAATAGGTACCGCGACTGCAGCTATCGTTTTTCTGGCCGTCATGAAAATCCCGGCTGGCCTTGGCAAGCTTCCAGATTTCCTTGGTGATGCCATGCATGTAAATGGCGAGGCTCACGCCGCCATAGCAGATCAGGGCCAGTCGGAGTTCTTTTTGCCGCATGATTTTTCACTACAGGATGGCAGGGAGTGTGCAAGCGTGGAATTGGACCAATATCGCTAGACTGCCCAACGATAATGGCCTGTGATTGGCCACGCAAAGAGGCGGTCTTCCTCACGGGTGCCCCGTCCGACATTGTGGATCAGCAGCGGGCGGCTTCGTAGTTTGCGATCCGAAACAATCCCGCAATGTGCAAGTCTGCCGTCAATAACGCTCGTGACGATATCACCGGGCAACCAGTCTTCAGGGTCTTTCGAAAATGGCTCGACTGCGCCTTGGCGCTTGAAGAAGGTACGCATGTTCGGGACGCGGCGATGGTCGATATTCCGATCGGTCGTCTTGAGACCCCAGATTTTGGGATAGGCCGAAAATGCCTTTTTCATGTCGAGATGGATGAGCTTTTGTAAATCCAGATCAAGACCATCACGATAGGCACGGATGATGACATCAGTGCATGCGCCGGATTTGCGCGGAAAATCCCCGTTCGGATAGCCGATGCCGTGATAGGCCTGGCTGTAAACGGTGGTGACGCCAACCTGGCTGCGCGCCGCCAGAACCAATTTTGCCGCGCGGTCCAGCGGCTTTGCTTTCAATAACGGCGGGAGAAGCAAGCTCACACCAGCTGCCGCGACGATTTGCCTTCGGGAAATTCTCATCCTGAAAACATGCATTTGGATGCGTGAATCCTGAATGAATGAAAAGGCTGGTGTTCCGTATTTGTTCTGATAAATAGCTCTTATGGCCAAACCGAAGAAAAAATATGTCTGTCAGGAATGTGGCTCGATTTCCCATCGCTGGCAGGGACAGTGCGTGGATTGTGGGGAATGGAATACGCTGGTTGAAGAGGCCGGGGATACGGTCTTTGCGGCCAAGCATAATTTGCAGAGCGGGGGCAGGGAGGTTCGGCTGGTCGGTCTCGACAGCGACATAGCTTTGCCCGAACGCAAGCTAACCGGAATCGCGGAATTTGACCGGGCTATAGGCGGCGGCCTTGTGGCTGGCTCGGCAACGCTGATGGGCGGCGATCCGGGAATTGGTAAATCAACTTTGCTCCTGCAGGTTTCTGCCCGGTTGTCCGAGGCTGGCCTTTCGGTAGCCTATATTTCCGGCGAGGAAGCTGCGGATCAGGTTCGGCTGCGCGCTCGGCGGCTGGGCTTGGGGAAGGCGCCTGTGAAGCTGGCTTCTGCAACATCGGTTCGCGACATACTGACCACGCTTGGGAGAGATGCGCCGGATTTTGTGGTGATCGATTCGATCCAGACCATGCATAGCGATTTGATTGAAGGCGCGCCCGGAACCGTCAGTCAGGTGCGGGCATCAGCGCAGGAACTCATCAAATTTGCCAAGGAACACGGCACGATGATCATGCTCGTCGGGCATGTGACGAAGGACGGTAACATCGCTGGCCCGCGCGTTCTGGAGCATATGGTCGATACAGTGATGAGCTTTGAAGGCGAACGCAGCCATCAATATCGAATATTGCGGTCGATCAAAAATCGCTTTGGCGGCACTGATGAAATTGGCGTCTTCGCGATGGAGGAAATGGGCCTTAGCGAGGTCCAGAATCCATCAGCGCTGTTTTTAACAGACCGTAGCGAAGAAGTGACAGGCGCCACTGTCTTTCCGGCTCTGGAGGGAACACGGCCGGTTCTGGTCGAAATTCAGGCGCTTACGGTTCGCCTGGCCAGTGGTGCGACCCCGCGGCGTTCCGTCGTTGGGTGGGATAGCTCTCGCCTCGCCATGATATTGGCGGTGCTCGAAGCGCGTTGTGGACTCAGTTTTTCGGGCGCGGAAGTATATCTGAATGTGGCCGGGGGATACCGCCTGACTGATCCCGCAGCCGACCTTGCCGTCGCAGCCGCGCTGATTTCTGCTCATGCCGAAAAACCGATGCCAAGCGATGCTGTGATCTTTGGAGAAATCGCGCTCTCTGGTGAGATTCGGGCAGTGTCCAACACACCAATGCGGTTGAAGGAGGCTTCGAAACTAGGCTTCGGAAGAGCTTTGATACCCGCATCCAAAGAAAACTCTGCCCCGGGTGTGAATTGTGTGAACTTTGCGAAGCTTGCCAATCTCGTTGACCATATGCTTGGCCGCGATTAGCTAGTCTTCATGACTGGTCTGGATATTTTTGTATTGGCGTTGATGGGCGGCGCCGCTGTTCTTGGTTTTCTTCGCGGATTTGTGCAGGAAACGCTGTCCCTCATTGCTTGGGTGGTGGTTATCTTCGCTGTCCGGTTCTTGCATACGCCTGTCACGGATTTCCTGATCGCGCCAATTGGTAATGACGGCGGAGCGGCGGTATTGGCTTTTTGCGCGATTGTGATCGTTACCTATGCTTTGGGACGCTGGTTCGCCAAATCTGTTGGGCGTAAATCACGCAAGTCGCTGCTCGGTCCGATTGACCGTGTGCTTGGCTTTGGATTTGGCATGATCAAGGGGCTGATCGGGGCGACCTTGGCGTATCTGCTGGTGGTGCTGGTTTATGACAGCATCTATGGTGCAGCAGAGGCGCGGCCTGAATGGATTGTCGATAGCCGCACTTACCCATTGCTTAATGCCAGCGGTGATGCTCTGGTTCAATTCGTTGAGGAGCAGCGCGAAATGGCGGAAGTAGAAGAATGAGCGACGCGCTTTATACACGGGATATATTGCGTCTGGCGGTGTCCATTCCGCATCAATCGCGACTGGAAGAGCCCGATGGCACGGCGGAGGTCCGGTCTCGTACATGCGGAAGCCGAGTGGCTGCCGATATCATATTGTCTGAAGACCGATCTATTGCGCAATTGGGAATAGAGGTAAATGCGTGTGCATTGGGGCAGGCTTCTACTGCCATTGTGGGGACGGAAGCGATCGGCAAGTCTGCAAAAGACATTGCGGTCGCTAGAGATCGTCTGGCAAAATTTCTCAATGGCTCAAACGATGATCCAGGTTCATGGACCAATATGGATCATCTGCGCGCTGCAAAAGATCATTCCGGACGACATGCCGCGATATTGCTTCCTTATGATGCGATTCTCGCGGCTTTTAAAGCGGCCGAAAATGCGAGCGAGGTGGCATAGGTATGGAAGGTGCAGAAGCACATATGGGTGACCTGCTTTTAGGCGGTTTCATCATGCTCGGTGCGGCATTGCTCTTGGTGCTATTGTTCCGTAAATTCGGGATAGGTGCTGTTCTAGGCTATCTGATCGCGGGTATATTGATCGGACCGCAAGGTTTCGGACTGATCAGTGAGGGGGAGACGATCCTCGAATTTTCCGAAATCGGGATCATCCTGCTGCTGTTCCTTGTTGGGCTGGAACTGGCGCCTGCGCGCCTCATGCGGCTGCGCAAGGCGATATTCGGTCTGGGGATGAGCCAGGTTGTATTCTGCGGGATCGCCCTGTTTCTGTTGATCATGGCTACCACGAACTTCACTTTTGGAGCCGCCATTGCACTTGGCTTGCCGCTCGCACTGTCATCGACAGCGCAGGTGCTGCCGATGCTGCAGTCCTCCGGAAGGCTGAATACGCCAACCGGTGAAAAAGCATTCTCGATCCTGCTGTTTCAGGATCTGTCGATCATCCCGCTGCTGACAATTATCGGTGTATTGTCCCGGGCACCGGCAGAACCCGGAGCATTATCCGGCTGGATGACCGCGATACTGGGCGTCGTTGCGATTGGCGGATTGATACTGGCCGGGCGATATGTGCTGCAACCGGCTTTGGAACTGATCGGCAGGATTGCCGAGCGGGAATTGTTCATTGTCGCAGGGCTGGTTGCAGTTTTTGGCAGTGCTGCATTGATGGAACTGATCGGCCTTTCGCCTGCTCTTGGAGCTTTCATCGCTGGCGTAATGCTGGCCAACTCTCCGTATCGCCATGAACTGGAAGCGGATATTGATCCCTTCCGATCCTTGCTTCTGGGGCTGTTCTTCCTGGCTGTGGGGATGATGCTTGATGTCGGCGTGATCGCGGAGAATACCGCTTTTGTGTTCGGTGCGGCCATTGCACTGGTTGTGACAAAAATTGTCATCATATTTTGTCTGGGCAAACTTTTCGGCATGGATACTTTGCCTGCACTAGGCATGGGCATGTTGCTCAGTCAGGGCGGTGAATTTGGTTTTGTGCTGTTTGCCGAAGCCGAAAAAGCGCTGCTTATCCAGTCGGAAGCCAGTAGTCTTTTTGGTGCTGTGATTACGGTTTCGATGGCAACAACACCGCTGCTTATGCTGATTGTAGAGCGCTTTAATGTTGCGCGGACAGAAGGCGATGTCGATCTGGACGACCCCTCTCAGGCAGGCCAGGCTTCTGCGATTGTGGTTGGTCATGGCCGGTTCGGGCAGACAGTCGCCCAGATGCTCAGCGGGGCTAATATTCCGGTCACAATCATCGATATCAAGCCGCAGCAAATCGGAGTGAGTCAGAAATTTGGCCGCAAGGTTTTCTATGGCGACGGCACCCGGGTTGATCTGTTGCGGGGGGCAGGGGCCGATCAATGTGCGGCGATTGTTTTTTGTATAGATGGCAAGGTGCTGAATGCCGAATGTCTTGACGCGATAAAGATGTCCTTCCCCGAAGCGAAACTGTTTGTACGCGCTTATGATCGTGTCCATTTGCTGGAGGTCAAAAAGGCCGGTCTCGACGGTGTAAAGCGTGAGGTCTTTGAATCGGCAATCCATTTGGCGCGTCAGACTATGACGGCGATCGACGTGGATGAATCGCTAATCGACGAAGTGGACCGAGAGTTTCGACAGCTTGATTGTGACCGCCTCGAGGCGCAGCGCGCTGCCGGAGACATGCTTGCTGGCAGGCATTTGGGTTTTGGCATAACTGGCGCAAATAAGGGCGGTGACTAGCAAGCGAATTCAATCTGCCAGATCGAGAAACGCCGCAACGTCATCCAAATCAACATCATCGGCAAGATAGGTTTGCCCGATACCGTTGGCCAATAGAAAGGGCAGGTTCCCGGCCGTCATTTTCTTGTCGTGCAGCATATGCTGAACCAATTTCTGGCCTGAGGCTTTGACCGAAGCGCTATTCAGACTATGTGGCAGTCCTGCACTTTTCAGATGGCTTTCGACACGCCGCGCGTCGGACTCGTCACAATGGCCGCGTCTGACGGAGTAGTGAAAGGCCAGCGCCATTCCCGCGGCCACCGCTTCGCCGTGTACCAGTTTGCTGGAATAGCCGGTTTCCGCTTCCAGCGCATGTCCGAACGTATGACCGAGGTTAAGTAACGCCCGGCGCCCACTGAGTTCTTTCTCGTCTTGTGCGACGATATCTGCTTTCGCCTGAACGCTTTCGGTTATGGCATAGCTTAGAGCCTTGGGATCGCGGTTTAGCAGCGCCGCGCCATTTTGCTCACACCATTCGAAAAAAGCCGTGCTATTGATCAGGCCATATTTGATGACTTCCGCATAGCCAGCACGCAATTCACGGTCTGGCAAGCTGTCCAGCACCAAGGGGTCAATGAGGACAAATTTCGGTTGGTTAAACCGTCCGATCAGGTTCTTTCCCGCTCGGCTATTAATGGCAGTTTTACCACCGACGCTGCTGTCAACTTGTGCGAGCAGACTTGTCGGGATCTGGATAAAATGACAGCCACGTTTCAGGATGGCTGCCGCAAAGCCCGTCAGGTCACCGATGACGCCGCCACCGAGGGCGACAAGCGTATCCGATCGCTCCGCACCTTCGGCCAATAGCCAGTCGGTAAGCTCTTCAAGTCCTGCCCAGCTTTTTGTATGTTCACCGGCCGGAAGGACGTGATGGATCACCTTAACGCCGGATTTCTGCAAATCGGCTTGCAACGGTTCGAGCCATTTCGCCGCGACATTGGTGTCAGTAACCACGAAAACCCTGTCGTTGCTGATATGCGGTGCGATATGAACCGAGGGCGTGTTGAGCGCGCCGGGCTCAACAAGGATCTCATACCCATTGCCAGCAAGATTAACGGCTATACGGTTCATTTACGCAGCACCTTGATAATGTTTTCTACTGTCAAATCATGCGGCGCATCGTTGCCGGTTACGTGGTGATGAGCCAGCGCATAGACCGGATTTCTTTTGGCAGCCAGATCCCGTAATATTGTCTCGGGATCACCGCTTCTCAGCAGTGGTCTTGTGTCGCGGCGGGCGACACGTTTCACCAATATATCGATATCTGCATCGAGCCAGATCGCCGTTGCTTTTGATAAAATCAGCTCGCGTGTTTCTTCGTTCATAAACGCCCCGCCGCCGGTTGCGATGACTTGTCGGCCGTCCTCCATAAGACGCGCAATGACCCGCCTTTCACCATCACGGAAATATTCTTCGCCAAACCGATCGAAAATTTCCGAGACCTTGAGATCCGCAGCTTTTTCAATCTCTTCATCAGCATCAACAAATGGCAAATTGAGCCTTTTCGCCAGTCGGCGGCCGACGGTTGTCTTGCCAACGCCCATTAAGCCGATCAAAACCAGAGGTTTTTCGATTAATATGCCACACTCTTCACCGGATTCTTCGGTGGATCGGTCAAAAGGGTCTTTCATGTTTTTGTCCATTGAGGCAAAGGCTATACAGAGGATGGTGGTGAGTGCAAAACCGAATGCGCCCGCGCCTGTAAATTTGGTAAAAAGAAAGATATTGGAACAAAGATGCCGCGTAACTTGGTTTTTCTGATCGTCTTTCTGGTCGCCATTGTCGGAGCGATGTTCCTTTTGGCATCGATGGATGTCGAACAAGACGTAAAACCGGTCGAAAAACCAGTGATTGGCGGAGAATTGAACTAAGCGATGCGCGTCCGCCTTAAACATATATCGCTTGCGACGGCCGGCATCTCTGCTCTCGCGCTGTCTTTGCCCGTTTTGGGCCAGAGTTCCCCTGAATCGCTTTTGCCGCCCGGTTTCGGTGATCCTGCTCCTGCGCCTACACCAACCCCCGCGCCGACGCCAACACCGGCCCCTGGCCCAACGCCAGCAGCACCTTCTGTGATTAATCCGCCTTCAGGCGGATCAGTCGTCA
This sequence comes from uncultured Sphingomonadaceae bacterium, assembly GCA_947493955.1. Lineage (GTDB taxonomy): Bacteria > Pseudomonadota > Alphaproteobacteria > Sphingomonadales > Sphingomonadaceae > Parasphingorhabdus. The sequence continues at coordinate 1,825,010 of CANLSQ010000001.1, read as the reverse complement.
GCGGTCCAGCTTCAGCTCCTGATGTGGCAATCGGATCACCTGATTCGATATTAGATCTGGATGAAGACGGTAATTTGAGTGCGCTGGACGATGCGTTGCAGCCGCAATATTATCTGGCGCCCGGTGCCCGCCGCTCAATGGCGCAAATTGGTGTGCTGACCGAGAATTCAGGAGGGATGGCACCCGATGCTTTTGGTGAAGAAGGTGGTCAATATCTGACCAATCTCATCAAAAACCTCCATGGCCCGATTATTTCGCGTTGGGGGTCAATTTTGCTGCGCCGTACTTTGTTGAGCAAAGTCGCTAGCCCAGAAAATGTCAATCCGGCTGATTGGGTTGCCGAACGCGCGTGGCGGCTTTTGCTTATGGGAGAAGCGGAAGCCGCACGGGGGCTGGTATTGAAGGTCGATGGCGGTAATTTCACACCGCGACTTTATACTGTCGCCATGCAAGCCCATCTGGCAACCGCAGACCCCGCTGGTATCTGTCCTTATGTAGAAGGTGGGGTGAGGGCCAGTGAGGCACCGACATGGGTGATGTTCCGCCCGATTTGCGCTTCATTTTCCGGTGAACAAAGCCGTGCCTCATCGCTATTGCGTATCGCTGCGCGAGAAAAGACCGCAACCGGTATAGATTATCTGCTCGCTGAAAAAACAGTGGGTGCGGGATTTGAAGGGCGACGTGCAGTTTCGATAAACTGGGATGACATAGAATATTTCAACAATTGGCGCTTTGGTTTGGGATCTGCAACCGGGGTAGAGCCGCCCGACCGTTTATACGAACAGGCCGGCCGGCACGTGCAGGGCTGGCGCGCCCGGGCACCTATGCTTTCCAGAGATTCACGGATGAAGGCGGCGGACACCGCAGCCGCGATCGGCGTGTTGTCTAACAAGGCCATGGTCGATCTTTATTCGGCAACTTATGATGATCCGGACGCGAGTGACGATCTGAAAGCACGCGCCTCGACGTTGCGTCAAGCTTATACCGGCGGAACAGCGACTGCGCGTATTGAAGCGATGCGTGCGCTTTGGGAGCGCTCCAACGGAGCTTTGACGTCCTATTCTGCAAAAATTCTGACCGCTCGTGCGGCTGCGAAAATTCCGGCATCGGCCAATTTGCAAGATGCCAGCGGCGATTTAATTGCGTCGATGTTGTCGGCAGGGTTGGATCGTAATGCCGCGCGTTGGGCAGACCAGGTAGATGCGGGTAGCAACGGATGGGCTTTGCTCGCTGTAGGTGCTCCCAATCCGGCCGTTACCGTTGACGCATCGGCGCTTGATGGGTTTAGCGATAATGATGAGAGTGTCGGTCAGCTGAAGAGCCAGTTTCTTCTTGCTGCGCTGGCGGGCTTGGGACGTATTGATACCGAGACTCTCCAAAACGTTTCGAGCGATTTGGAAATTGATCTGGATGAAACATCCAGATGGACCGGCGCCATAAGGTCTGCCGCGCAGCGCGGGCAGGGCGGTACCGTCGCGCTTTTGGCGGCCGTCGGCATGCAGGGACGGGACTGGGATGCGATGTCGCCGCTTCATTTATTCCATATCACCCGTTCGCTGTCTAGTGTGGGCATGGAAGCGGAAGCACGCATGATCGCTGCCGAAGCGCTGATGCGAACATGACACCCATGGAATCATAGACAGCTTTCCAAGCGGGCAAGGCGTCGTTATCGTTGTGGCCCCATGAGCAACGACACCGTCTATATTGATAGATTTCTGGAAATGATGGCTGCGGAAGGCGGTGCGTCTCAAAATACATTATCAGCCTATCGGTCAGATCTCGAACAGGCATCCAGTTTTGCCAAAGGCAAGCTGGCAGACAGTGACCGGGGCGCCTTGCAGAACGTCGCCAGTGCCTGGAGTGATCTGAAAAACAATAGCGTTTCTCGGAAATCGTCTTCCTTGCGCCGTTTTTTTGGTTTTTTGGTTGAGGAGGGCTTTCGTCAGGATGATCCTTCGGACGCATTGCCGCGTCCCGGCGGGCAGCGCAGTTTGCCAAAGGTCTTGTCGCATGATGAAATCGCGCGGCTTTTCGAAACCATTGAAACCAGAATGGCTTCGCAACAGGTAAAGCCGAACGACGCCAGGCTGTCGGCTTTGATTGAACTGCTATATGGCTCAGGGCTAAGAGCCAGCGAACTTGTCTCCCTGCCACGCAAATCTGTGATGGTGGATCGTCCGTTCCTGATTATCCGCGGGAAAGGCGGGAAAGAGCGGCTTGTACCTATTTCCGACCGCGCACGCAGCGCTGTCAAACGGTGGAGCGATTTTGTCGACGCCGATGAAAAATATTTGTTTCCCTCTCGCACGGGGCATATCAGTCGCATTCGTTTGTTTCAGATTATCAAAGACTTGGCTGTTAAGTCTGATATCAGCCCTGCAAAAATCAGCCCTCATGTCCTTCGGCATGCTTTCGCAACTCATTTACTTGAAGGGGGTGCTGATCTTCGTGCTTTGCAGACCCTGCTGGGTCACAGTGATATTAGCACGACGCAAATATATACCCACGTTGACAGCGCCCGATTGGTGGAATTGGTGAATAACCACCATCCGCTCAGCCGTCGTAATCTGACGCGTTGACGTTTTTGTCTGGCGGTTCTAACCGAATATAATGACATCTTTTCTAGATTTTGAAAAACCGATTGCCGCCCTTGAATCGCGGATTATTGAACTCAGAGAAACAGCCGACGAGGGGTCGCTGGATATTGAGTCCGAAATTGCCAAATTACAGGCAAAATCGGCAAAAATGCTCCGCGATACCTATGCGAATCTGACGCCTTGGCAGAAAACCCAAGTTGCGCGGCATCCCGAGCGGCCGCATTTCAAGGATCTCGTTTCCGGCCTGTTTGACGAGTTCGTTCCGCTGGGCGGGGACCGCAACTTTGGCGATGATCAGGCGATCATCGGTGGTTTTGCCAAGATTGGTGACATGCGCCTTGTCGTTATTGGCCATGAAAAGGGCGATGATACCGAAAGCCGGCTGCGCCACAATTTTGGTATGGGAAAGCCGGAGGGGTATCGCAAAGCCATTCGCTTGATGGATATTGCTGACCGGTTCTCTCTGCCAGTGGTTACTTTGGTCGATACTTCCGGCGCTTTTCCTGGCGTTTCGGCAGAGGAGCGTGGGCAGGCCGAAGCGATTGCCCGGTCTACCGAAAAATGCCTGTCTCTTGGCGTTCCCATGGTTGCTGTAATTGTCGGCGAAGGCGGTTCGGGCGGTGCAGTGGCGCTGGCGGCTGCAGAACGGGTTTTGATGCTGGAGCACGCCGTCTATTCCGTCATATCTCCGGAAGGCTGTGCTTCGATCCTATGGCGTACTGGGGACAAAGCCGACGTAGCGGCCGATGCCATGAAAATCACGGCGCAAAATCTCAAGAAGCTTGGCGTGATAGACCGGATAGTGAAAGAGCCCGTGGGCGGAGCGCATCGCGATCGAAACCTGTCGATTGCCACATTGGGCAAAGCGATTGTTGAAGAAGTTGAGGCGCTTCAGAAACTGGATCGAAAAGAGCTACGCGCTATGCGCCGCGACAAATTTCTGAAAATTGGAACGATATAGCGTTCTCGTTACGATGCTGGACAGTTAGATGAGGTTCAACAGGGCCAAGGCTACGCTATTTTACATTCGCTCCCCTTTCGTTGAACTGCTCTCTCATATAGGCTGAGACGCAAGGAGAGTCTGATGAGAACCATATCCAAGAAATTGCTTTCAACCGCCGCGATATTGTCGTTAGCGGCCTGCGGTGGTTCGGGCGCTGACGCAGGTGCGGTTGAATCGGCCGGTAGCAGTTCATCTGGTGAGCGCGGCGAAGTGCGCTCTATTTCTGCTAAGGACAAACGCAAAGGCGCAGAGGCGCATCCCCAATTATTGCAGGAATTTGGCGGGGCCTATACCGGTCCACAAAGCGCCTATGTCGTCCGGATTGGACAGGATATTGCCGTGCAGTCAGGACTGGGTGATGCGCGCAGCGACTTTACGGTGACGCTGCTTAATAGCCCTGTAAATAATGCTTTTGCCATACCCGGAGGCTATGTCTATTTGACGCGGCAGTTAATGGCTTTGATGAATGACGAGGCCGAGATGGCCGGCGTTTTGGGTCATGAAGTGGGTCATGTTGCTGCGCTTCACGGCGAAAAAAGACAAAAAGCAGCCCGGCGAAATAGCATTTTGGGTGTATTGGGCCAGATTGGTTCAGCCGTTCTTTTAGGGGATTCTGCTCTGGGAAAACTGGGTCAGGAAGTTTTCGGGACCGGTAGCCAGTTGCTAACGCTGAGATATTCCAGAAAACAGGAATATGAGGCGGATGACTTGGGTATCCGATATCTTGCGTCTGCCGGATACGCGCCTGATGCGTTGGCAACAATGCTGGAATCATTGGCAGCGCAGTCTGCTATTGATGCCCGGGTGGCCGGGCGGGACGCGCGGAGCGTTCCCGAATGGGCGAGTACTCATCCCAATCCTGTACAACGCGTATCGAGGGCCGCCAGAAATGCAGGGAAGCTTGGAGTTTCGGGTGGAAAGCGTAATCGCGAAGCCTTTTTGCGGAATCTGGACGGGGTTCTATATGGTGATGATCCCAAACAAGGCGTGATAGAGGGTAACAGCTTCCTTCACCCGGATCTGAAATTGAAATTCACCGTACCCAATGGGTTTGGTATGCAAAACGGTACCAGAGCTGTGACGATTAGCGGCTCCGCCGGCCAAGGGCAATTTACAACCGGTCCCTATAACGGCAATATGGCGACTTATATTTCCTCCGCTTTCAAGGCCTTGTCAGGCAAGGGGCAGGATATTGCCTATGGTGATATCCAGCGAACAACCATCAATGGGCTGCCGGCATCTTATGCGACAGGCCGGGTAAACAACCGCAATGGTCAGGTGGATGTGACAATATTTGCCTACGAATTCTCGAAAAGCAGTGCTTTTCATTTTGCAACATTGGCACCTGCAGGCAGGACTTCTGTCTTCACGCCAATGTATGACAGCGTTAAGCGGCTGACGACCCGTGAGGCTGCCGCAATAAAACCGCGGAAAATTGATGTTGTGACGGTCAGAAGTGGTGACACGATTGACAGTCTCTCACGCAAAATGGCCTATTCCGACTATCAGAAGGATCGGTTCTTGGTGTTGAACCGGATGCGCTCTACCGACAACCTTCGCGCAGGTCAGAAGGTAAAGATTGTTACCTACTGATTCTAGTCGATTTACTTATGCACAAAAAAGGACGGCAGCCTTTGCAGGCTGCCGTCCCAAATTTCTAAATTAATCCGAAGATTAACCAGCCATTTCACTTTCAACTTCGTTGAAGGTGTTGCTGAGGGTGTTACCCAGCTGACCCATTGCAACGATAGCTGCAACAGCGATCAGAGCAGCGATCAGACCATATTCAATAGCCGTTGCGCCTTCTTCGTTCTTAAACATTTTACGTACGAGTTTCATGTCTGGTCTCCTATATTTGACAAACTTCACTTACCCAATCAAACCCTTAAACTCGGGCCGATAATGATCACACTAATTCAGAAAACTTTATAAATGTTTAATGACATACGGCCGTTTAGGAACTTGCGACTACTTCATCAGCCACTGTATTCCACATGTTTCCGGTTGAATTTGCCACGCCGCTAATCGCCACAATTGCGGTGATCGCGATGAGTGCCAAAATCAGACCATATTCCACGGCCGTCGCCCCCTGTTCCGAACGATATAATTTTTTAAACAGTTCCATTATATCCCTCTCTTCACTTCTAAAGTTCTGCTAAGTTGCGAACGATCCGTATTTCACAGAAAGGGATTAACAAAATCCTTACATCGCAAAAAAAAGTGGAAAATAATCCGACATATCTGTTTGTGGTCGCCGCGGCCCTGATCGACGGAGACCGCAATATTCTGGTGCAAAAGCGGCCTCCGGGCAAACCGATGGCTGGGCTTTGGGAATTCCCCGGCGGTAAGGTCGAATCGGGTGAAACGCCGGAAAAGGCGCTTGTGCGGGAATTAAAAGAAGAGTTGGGACTGGCAATAGAGACTGACGCTTTGAAACCTGTCGCCTTTGCCAGTGAAGCTTTGGGCGAGAAGCATCTGCTGCTGTTATTGTATACGTGTCATGATTGGACGGGTGAAGCGCAAAACCTGGAATCGTCTGATATGAAATGGGTGCCCCTGCCGGAATTGCAGTATCTGGATATGCCGCCAGCCGATATACCCCTGGTGGCACAATTGATGACTGTCCTTTAGCCCCGTTTCAGTCCGAAGCGGGTTTGTTGAGAGCGTCCTTCAACGACATCTGGCCACTGCCACGGCGTGCCGGGACTGGCTGATCGGGGTGGGGTGCCCATCCGCATAGGTAGATGATTTCGATATGCTCGGTTGTCTTGCCGCCGTCTGCTGCGCCGTTTTCAAAATTCATCTTGGCTTGTTCATAAACATTTCGAGGCAGTGAACGAATCTGGTCTTTCAGGATATTGGTACCGCCCATATCCCTGATATCGCTGACGAGCTTGTCCAACGTGCTGTAGCGCAGGCGCAAACCGTCGCTATCGATCACGGGTAGTGCAAATCCAATGCGAGACATCAGGTCGCCAGCCGTGCGGATATCGATTTGCGGATGGATGTGGACCGATACGCGGTCGCCCTCAGCCTTCATCAATACTGATTTGAGAGTTGTGAAACTTTCTGCACCAACGAAAGACGCGAGAAATAATCCATCCGGTTTCAATATCCGTCGGGTAAGAGCCAGAGCGCCCGGCAGGTCGTTCACGCTATCCAATGTTGCGACATTGATGACCAAGTCAAAGCTGTAGTCAGCAAAGGGCAGGCGGTCCTCATCGCATTGGACGCCGCCAAAGGAAGCTGCGGCCAAAAAGCTGGCATCTGCGGCAATAGTTTCGATGCCCATATCGTTAAGCTGAGAACGCAGGCCATTAGCTGCTTGACCGATGATCAGGCATTTTTTGAAATCCCGCTTCACTAATGATAGCCGGTCCAGAATTTCTTCTGACATTATCTGGCCCAAAAAGTCCTTGCCTTCAGACCGGTCGTAAGCGCGATCACGGATGCGCCGTCTACGCTTGCGATCAAATATTTCCTTTGGTCCGTCGGTATTACTCATACGGCCTTGTGCCCACCCCTTTAACGAGCGACAAGGGCAAATGGAAATTTTGTCGACCTTGCTCAAACCGGTTGTCGATTTTGCACTGCCGCCGCGTTGCCCAATCTGCGGCGTTACGGTTGAAGCAGATAACCGTTTCTGTTTGTCCTGTTGGAATAGTCTGGATTTTCTGACCGAGCCTTGGTGTGCATCTTGCGGCAGGCCTTTTGCTTTTGAGCAGGCGGCAGGAACGCAGTGCGCAGCCTGTCTCAAAAAGCCGCCTGATCATGACGGGGTCCGGGCTGTTGTGGCTTATGACGACAATAGCAGCTTACTGCCGATGCGGCTTAAATATGGGGGGCGTCTGGGTTTTGCCGAATTAATCGCCGGTCAACTGGAACGTTTTTTGGGAGAAATTCCTTCGGATGCCTTGGTCGTCCCGGTGCCACTTCACCGTTGGCGCTTGTGGTCCCGCGGGTTCAACCAATCCGTGCTGATCGGTCGGGCCCTATCCGAGCGCAGCGGAATTGCGATGGAAACGGGCGTGCTCGCTCGCAAAGACGCAACACCGCCGCTCCGTTCGATGTCGGCAAAAGAGCGACGCAGACTTGTAAAGAACGCATTCGCGGTATCGCATGATGCACGGTCAAAACTAAAGGGAAGAGCAGTCATTCTGATTGATGATGTGTACACGACCGGCTCCACCGCCAATGCCTGCGCGAGAATATTAAAGGCGTCCGGTGCAGATCAGGTGACGGTTTTCTGTTGGGCGAGAGTATTGACCGAATATGAGCAGAGTTGAATTAGCAGGGCATAAGACCCATCTGCATGGGTAATCGAAACATATTGGAAAGCTGTTATGGCAAAAGTCGAAATTTATACCAAATTCACATGCGGATATTGCTTTCGGGCAAAGGGCTTGCTGAAGAGCAAAGATGTCGCTTTTGAAGAGACGGACATTACCATGGGCGGTCCAAAGCGCGAGGAAATGATCCAGCGTTCGGGCGGCCGTACGACCGTGCCTCAGATTTTCATCAATGATCAGCATATTGGCGGTTCCGATGATCTTGCAGCTTTGGAAGATGCAGGGAAATTAGACGCATTGCTGGCGGCCTGACCGCAGATGCGTGTTGCCTTGGCCCAGATGTGCAGTGGTATCGATCCTGCTACCAATGCGAAAGCAATGCGCGCGCATATCGGTGAAGCGGCGGCCCAAGGTGCTGATATTCTGTTTACGCCGGAAATGACCGGTCTCGTTGACCGCGATCGAAACCGGGCAGCTGCCAATATCCATACAGAGCAGAAGGATCCGGTTCTGCAAGAAGCCTGCACTTCTGCCAAGAATGAAGAAATCTGGGTTGCACTTGGTTCGCTGGCGATAAAGCCAAGTGATTCAGACGCCGGTAAATGGCTAAATAGATCCTTTCTGATCGACCCATCGGGGACAATAGTGGCCCGCTATGACAAGATCCATCTTTTCGATGTTGATCTGGACACTGGCGAAAGCTGGCGGGAATCTTCTGCCTATCAGGGCGGAGCAGAAGCCGTTACGGCGCCTGTGAAAGAAGCTACACTTGGTCTTTCGGTTTGTTATGACCTGCGTTTTCCCGCATTATACGGAGCGCTGACCAACGCTGGAGCCGATATATTGTCGGTACCCGCTGCCTTTACTGTGCCGACAGGCGAGGCGCATTGGGAGATATTGCTGCGGGCGCGGGCAATTGAAGCCGGCGTTTTTGTGGTCGCGGCTGCCCAATCCGGCTTGCACGACGATGGTCGCACGACCTACGGGCATTCAATGGTGATCGATCCATGGGGGCACGTACTGTTGGACATGGATGCGGATACAGGCGTCGCGACATGCGATATTGACTTGGATGATATTGCGAAGGTACGCAGCCGCATTCCAGCGATCACCAATCGCCGGACTTTTGCGTCACCAAAAGGTGCTTTATGATTGTGTTTGATCTTATATGCCGCGACGGCGGCCATCAATTTGAGGGCTGGTTCGGTTCTTCAGGCGACTACGCTGAGCAGCAAGCTGCAGGACTGATCGATTGTCCCAGTTGCGGTTGTAACACTGTCGACAAAGCGGTGATGGCCCCCAATGTCGGTATTAAGGGCAACCAGCGCTCTGGTGTGAAGCCGGTCTCTGAATCGGTCGAATCGGGGCCTACTGAAATGGGCGCTTCCAAAGAAAACGAGCAATCAATGGCGAAAGCGGTCACACTCCCGGCCGAGGTTCAGGAAATGGTTGGCAAGCTGGCCAAAGCACAAGCGGAAATGTTGGAGCAATCAGAGTGGGTTGGCGGCGATTTTCCGGAGGAAGCCCGGGCGATCCACTATGGCGAAAAAGATGCGGCGCCTATCCACGGGACAGCATCTCCAGACGATGTCGCCGAGCTTGAAGAAGAAGGCATTGATGTTGTGCCACTGCCTTTGCCTGTGACGCCGCCCGAAGCACAAAATTGAAGCTGGTCTATCCGACCTGCACCCGTTAAATGACGGGCAAGCGCCCGTAGCTCAGGTGGATAGAGCATCAGATTCCTAATCTGGGGGCCACAGGTTCGAATCCTGTCGGGCGCACCAGTTTTTTCCGATTGATGTTGTTTAAAGGTCGAATGTCGTCCGAGACATTATTTCGACGGTTTTGTTTTCAAACACCGCGTCGCCGAGTTCCGCTTTCTTTTCCGCTAGCAGTTTGTCGCGTTCGTGCAGCATATCGATGATGGGATCATGAAAAACTTCCACAGCGGCAGTAAGCCAGTCGTTGACGAGCGGATCACCAGGAGCCTTTTTCATGGAAAAAAGCTTGAGCCGCGATGCAATGGCATCGGCGGGCATGAAATATTCGTAAGTGACCCAATAGTTGGTTGTGAACCAGCTCAATGGCATGCCATCCAGGCCAAAACTCAGTGCGCCGAAATGAACGACGCCTTGGGTTGGTTTGCCATTGGGAAGTTTCTTGGGAGGTTCGTAAAGCGCGTTTACGCCTTTGAACATCTCGAGCGGCAGAAACATGTGGAAATGGCCATGCTCGCCTTCTTCGCGTTCCTCGGGCTTGTGCGCATGGTAGAACCAGCGAGACTTGTTGCCGGGTGCAACACAGTCGCCCTTCGGATAATGTTCATATTGAACGAAAGGGGCGTCTGCCGGTACCACTCTGGGTACTAGCGAGACGCCCTCTTTAGCTATCTGGCCTGTTAGCTCAAACAGCCTTTCTATTGCATTTTCCAATGCGCTGTACTGATATTACTCAGTAGCGGCACATGCAGCGGCACACGCAGCATCACCAGCGGCACATGCAGCGGCTTCAGCAGCACAACCAGCAGCGTCAGCAGCACAACCAGCGGCACATGCAGCAGCACAACCAGCTTCTTCAGCAGCACAGCCAGCGGCACATGCAGCTTCTTCAGCGGCACATGCAGCACATTCAGCGGCACATTCTGCAGCTGCAGCAGCATCTTCAGCTTGCTCAGCACATGCGGAAAGAGCAGGAACTGCAAGAGCAAGACCACCAGCTACTGCCAGCATTTTGCGGAAACTTGTTTCGTTAGACATTTAAAATATCCCCTTTGGAATGAACTAGACTTTCCCCTCTATCTGCAAACGCACGGGCATGGCAAGCCTATTTGTGCGATATCCTAGAAAATGGCTGAAATTGTCGCTTTTTTGGGCATTCAAATAGTTAATTGCACAGAAATCAGGCGGTTAATCTGCCCGATTCTTTGTCCAATCACTCATCATTTTCCGTCCTATTTCTCGACACCCCGGATTTTCCCCCATTGCCGTGCTACAGTGTAGCCGAGATAACCAGTGCCAAATAGCGCGTATAGAGGCTCTGGAATACCGGCAAGATAAGCATTCATGCCATTGGCGATATCATGAGCTGCTTGTGGCCGGATTGCCGCGATCAAACCCATGGGTAATGACCAGAGCAGCAATATATACATGACGTAGAGAAAGCTCGGCCGCGCGCGACTGGTCCAAGGGTCGAGAGATCTGGCCTCAGCCAGTATCGCGGATATCTGAATACGAAGCTGTTCCACTTCCTGGCTACCTTCAAGTTTGAGCAGCTCCAGCATTGCGCGATCACGGGCACCTTTGTCGGGAATGATCTTGTCGATAATTTTTGAAATGGGACCGATGAGGGTCGAGAGTAAAGACATGGTTCTGATTCCTTATATTGCAGAAGGGGAGGCCGGCCGGGTTTTCAACCTATGCGGTGGGAGAGCCAGCCATAGAGAAATGCTTCATTGGCCGGGCGCTGTTCAGCCAGCTTTATGTAGCGTGCGCCCTGTAAAGCCTCGACGGCTTTCAATAGAACCGCCTCGCCGCCATCGGCGCGCTTCGCCAGGAATTTCTGTAGGGCGCCGATTGTCCTCGGACCGATTTGGCCGTCGGTTGCGATATCGGCAAAATCCTGGCCGTTGCGGTTTAGCGCATTAAGCGCCCGCTGCAGGAAACGGGCTGCAATCTCGGGCCCCATATTAATGCCGGTATCGAACAGTTCCCCGGCCAGTCGCGGGGCCAGTGCGCTGACTCTGTCAAATGACGGACGCAGCCAGTATCTGCGTTTATATATGGCGACGGCTTCGTCGTAGGGAAAATGCCGCATGTCACCAGCATAACCGTGGCTGCGCGCGACCGCTTCAGTGACGCCCCAGCGGGTGGGGCCCCCGCGGTCAGCGGGATGATTGGAATAATCGCCTTCTATGGCAATGACGTCGTCGATCAATGTGTCGATATTCATGGCAGCATCTTTCTTTCCAGAGGTTGAGTGCAAGAAATAACCTATTTGGTTATTTGTAGGAAAGAGCAAAATTTTGGCTATGGAATTTAATTGACTGATTAATTTCGATCAGGCCTATTCGGACAATTAGCTAGAGCAGTGATTCGTTAGATGATTTGCTGTGTCTGTTCGCCGCGAAAATAAGTTTTAAGGAGCTGGTAGATTGAACTTTGATTTCTCCGATGATCAGAAATTCCTGCGTGATGAAGCGCGCAAATTTCTTGAGGCCCAGTGCACCAGCGCCCATGTGCGCGCTGTGCTGGATGATGACGATGTCAGCCATAATGACGAGGTTTGGCAGAAAATTTTAGAAATGGGCTGGCTCGGTGCCGCCATTCCAGAGGAATTTGGCGGGCTTGGCCTGGGCATGCTGGAACTCTGTGTGATTGCGGAAGAGCTGGGCCGTGTGTTGGCGCCGGTGCCGTTCGGTTCGTCTGCCTATTTCTTTGCCGAGGCGATCAAGCTGGCCGGAACCGACGAGCAGAAAGCCGAGTTTTTGCCGAAAGTGGCAGACGGCAGCATTGTCGGATGTCTGGCGACCACGGAAGGCCCCGGTGCTCTCTCCGCCTCTTCGGTCCAAACAACTGCCAAGGATGGCACACTGTCCGGGACGAAAGTGCCGGTCACTGATGGCGATATTGCGACCCATGCCGTTGTGCTGGCGAAAGAAGGTAGCGGCACTGGCTTATATATAGTGGCGCTGGATCAGGACGGGATCTCCCGCAACGCGCTGAAGACGATTGAACCAACCCGCAGCCATGCGGAGATCAAACTGGATGGTGCCACCGGAGCCCGATTGGGCCATGAAAGTGGCAACGGCATGACGGTTCTCGATCAAGTGATGAACCGGGCGGCGGTATTGCTCGCCTTCGAACAATTGGGCGGCGCGTCCCGTTGTCTGGAAATGGCCACCGAATATGCGAAAGAGCGCCACGCCTTTGGCCGTCCCATTGGCGGCAATCAGGCAATCAAGCATAAGCTGGCCGATATATATGTGAAAAATGAAGTGGCACGCTCCAATGCCTATTATGGGGCATGGGCGCTGTCTACCGATGCGGCAGAATTGCCGGAAGCTGCGGCTGCGGCGCGGGTGGCTGCGTCAGAAGCCTTCTGGTTTGCCAGCAAAGAGAATATCCAGACCCATGGCGGCATGGGCTTTACCTGGGAGGTGGATTGCCACCTCTATTATCGCCGCGCCAAACTGCTGGCGGTACAGGCGGGCAGCCCGGCGGTATGGAAAGAGAAACTGGTTTCCGCGCTCGAAGCGAAAAACGCGGCTTAGTAGACAATATCCCGAGAAGGACAAGAAGATGGATTTTACAGATACAACAGAAGAAGCGGCATTCCGGGCCGAGGCCAACGCGTTTCTCAACCAGCATCTTGAACCCAAAAAAGCCGCCGCGATCCGTTCCGGTCGGCGTGATGACTATCTGAAGCGCGCAAAAGACTGGCAAAAAGTCAAAGCCGAAAACCAGTTTGCGCAAATCACGTGGCCCAAGGAAATTGGCGGGCGCGGCGGGTCCCCGATGCAGCAGGTCATCTGGAATCAGGAAGAATCGAAATTTGATGCGCCGATCGGGCCCTTCGCCATTGGCCTTGGCATGTGTGTGCCGACGGTTATCGCTTTCGGGTCTGACGAGCATAAGAAGCGTTATGTGCAAAAGGCGCTGTTCGGCGAGGAAATCTGGTGCCAGCTTTTCTCCGAACCCGCCGCCGGATCCGACGTCGCTGGCCTGAAAACCAAAGCAGTCAAGGATGGCGATGATTGGGTGATTAATGGCCAGAAGGTCTGGACCTCTGGCGCGCATTATTCGGACTATGGCATCCTGTTGGTGCGGACCGATCCCGATGTGCCCAAGCACAAGGGCCTGACGATGTTCATCGTCGACATGAAGCAGGAAGGCGTCGATGTGCGCCCGATCCATCAGGCATCAGGCGGCAGCGAATTTAACGAGGTCTATTTCACCGACGTTCGTATTCCCGACAGCGACCGGCTAGGCGAACCGGGAATGGGCTGGAAAGTCGCTTTGGTGACGCTGATGAACGAGCGGCTTGCAGTTGGCGGTTCACCGGGACCGGATTGGGCCGAGATTATGGACTATGCCCGGTCATCCGGATCGATGAGTGATCAGGCTTTCCGCGCGAAATTGGCTGACTGGTATGTTGCGGCGCAGGGTTATAAGCTGACCAAATTCCGTACGCAGACAGCTCTGTCCAAGGGCGAAACACCGGGGCCGGAAAACTCCATCGGCAAGGTGATCACAGCGAACCATTTGCAGGATATCTGTAACAGCGCGATCGAGATGCAGGATCATTATGGAATTATCTCCGACAAGGATCATGCGCCAGCAGATGCAATTTTTCAGGAAAGCTTCATGTGGGCACCTGGCCTGCGGATTGCGGGCGGCACCGACGAGATCCTGAAAAATATCATCGCGGAGCGGGTGCTTGGACTGCCGCAGGATGTGCGGGTCGACAAGGACAAGCCTTTCTCGGCTTTCTAGGCGGCGATCAGGTCGCGGACTTGGGCGGCCAAGCCATAGGACTTCTCGCGAGCGGCTTGATCGAAGATCGAACCGCAGACGATTAGCTCGTCCGCCTGTGTCCGGTCGAGAAAGGCCCGGACGCCACTTAATACAGCATCCGGTGCGCCAACTGCGCTGCCCTGCATGATCTTGGCGAGCATCGATTGAGCCTGAGGTGGCAGGCTTTCGCGATAGCCCTCGACCGGCGGTGGGAGTTTGCCCGGATTGCCGGTGCGCAGTGCTACAAAACTCTGCATCATCGAGGTTGCCAGATGCTCTGCTTCGTCATCCGTGTCGGCGGCAAAGATATTGAAACCGCACATCGCATAAGGTTCCGCCAACTGCGCGGATGGTTTGAAATCGCGGCGATAAATGGCCAGCGCCTCGTCCAGCGCTTGCGGTGCAAAATGAGACGCAAAGGCATAGGGCAGGCCGAGAGCGGCAGCGAGCTGTGCACCGAACAGGCTGCTGCCCAATATATAAAGCGGGATTTTCGCGCCTGCACCGGGTGTTGCCTGAATGCCGAGTGCCGGGTCTCCTTCAAGCAGCGCCTGGAGTTCGACGACGTCGCGCGGAAATTGATTTGGGTCGGTGTTGAGATTGCGCCGCATGGCTTGCGCTACCCGCTGGTCGGAACCCGGCGCACGGCCAAGGCCGAGATCGACCCGGCCGGGGAACAGCGCCTCCAACGTTCCGAATTGTTCGGCAATCACCATCGGCGCGTGATTGGGCAGCATGATCCCTCCGGCGCCGATGCGGATAGTCTTTGTGCCTGCGCCAATATGGGAGAGTGCAACCGAAGTCGCCGCGCTGGCAATCCCGGCCATGCCGTGATGTTCCGCCATCCAGAACCGTTCAAAGCCAAGCGCTTCACCATGTTGTGCCAGCGCGAGCGAGCGATCCAATGCTGTCTTTACATCGGATCCTTGCGGTACGGGTGACAGATCAAGAATCGAAAATTTCACAGCTTTGCTCATTACCTACCTCTTTTGTCCCAACTGGCCCGCCACCTTGATCGCGTAGCCGCTGGGAACCTTCTGAAAACCCAGGGTCGGCAACAATATTGTCCATGCGCGATCATTCCCATTTAGGAATAGTCGCGCGGTATAAAAGCCGTTGCCCTCCAGTTTCATCGTCAATTCTTCCATGCCCGATCCGCTGGTGAGTGGCAGAACGAGCACGCCTTCTTCGCACATGGCATTGCCGAGCAGACCCTGTTTGAGGTCTAGCCCCGGAATATTGGCATCGAGCGACAGCCGCACCTTGCCACTGGCCGACTGACAACGGCCACCGGCAAAGGCGACGCTGATATTGTCCAGCGAGATATCGGAAGCGGGCAGGGGCGCGAGCGTCTCTCCGACGCGTAAGATCGTCGTGGCATTTTCCACCAGCAGCGCAGAACCCTGTTTCCCGATCGTGGCCGTGAGCCCGCTGTCTCCGGCACTGGCAGGGCGTTCCAGATCCAGTTTTATCTTGCCGGTAAGCAGGGGGAAAAATTGCACGCCTGCGTCGAGATCACCCAATGCAAGCGGACCGAGCCGTGCCTGTTCGATGCGGCCGTTCCAGATACTGCCGCTAATCTCCCGCGCCGAAAATTTCGATCCCTCCAATCCCGCCATGCTGACCGCGAGCTTCAGTGGCATGAAGACGAGAGCCAATAGGATCAGCCCGATTACAATAAAAATATAGATCAACGCGCGTGGCACCTGTTTTCCCATTTATCTCTGATTCACTATCACAGTTCGGGCGTAAACTGATCAAAATAAGAGAAGATTTCTTCTTCATCGCGGCTAGCAGCGTCTCGCCAAGTGGGTGCGGATTTCGGATTGAGCAAAGCGCCTTGTGAAGAGAGGACCAGCACGGTTGGGGTGCCCTTGATCTTTTTAATGCCAAATCGCTGGGCAATGTCGATATTGCGATCACGATGACCGACATCGACATAGACGACTTCATATTTGGTTTTCAGCATTTCGGCAAAGCGCGGCTGTTCAAACCATCCGGCAAGCCCGCGACTATCATGGCACCAGTTCGCGCCCATGACGAGCAGCACACGCTTGTCTGCCGCCACGGCGCGGGCAAGGGCGGCATCGACATGTTGCGATGCCTTGGCGTTCTTTTCATATGGCTTGGCTTCGGGATGCTCTGCCGCAGAACCATCCGCACCCGGCGCAGCAAGAACCGGAGCCGCCAACGTAAGTCCCACAGCAATGAAAAAATGCTTCAACATCTTATCCACCTGCCCGAGCCATGAGTTTCGGCAGGTTGCCCATCGCGGCCATGGCATTGGTCCTGAATTCGCCCAATATCGCCATTTTTTCTTCATCATCGGGGGACACGCCGAAAATCATTTTTCCGAAACCGTCGAGCCGGCTCTGGGTAATCCATTTGTTGACGACCTTGTCCTGCGACCATTGAAACTGGTTCATCATATTGACCATCGTCGCGGCGGGATAGGTATCAATGCCATCGGGCAGGGGGATCGGCTGTCCCAAACGGTTTTTAGTCTCGTCATCATCATAGGTGACTTCGAGAAACGCAGACAGCGCCGCACTGAAAGCCGGTTGCGGTACGCGGATCATCTGTAATGTGATGAGCCCCTCTTGGAATTGCGGTACAACGGGGCGACGTTCCACAGCAGTGGCGGTGCAATCAATGTAAAGGGTTTCTGCCGGCATCGGATAGTCGCCCTCTTTCAGATGCATACCGCCCTGATCGATGGTCTCGACATGACCCATGCGGACGACGTTCTTAATCTGCCGCAGGATATCGACCTCACCCTGCGAGATGGTGGCATAGTGGAACATGCTTGGCTTGGCTTCCGAATCGATCCGCAGCATCACGCCGCAGGCCTCGAGACGCAGGAACAGATCGTCGGCGGTTTCTGCCGCCGCCAGAGCGGCCATCAAATCTCTTTGACCGCCAATTGTTTGGTGGAAAAATTCCTGACCGGGCTGGGTATTGTTGCGATTGAGCAACCAGCTATCGCGCGGACAGACCCAGACGATATCATCCGCGTTCGCGCCGGAGCGCAGTAACCAGACGCCGACATCCATTGCGGTTTTGCCAGCGCCCAGGATGACGAATTTCTTGGGCAGTGGCCCTGCGCTCTGCCAAAGCTGGGGCAAGGCGTTGGGCGGGATCATCTTGGCGCCATCCTTCACCTCGAATTTCGGTGTATGGGTGGATGGCACGGTGGTGCCATAATAGGTCGCGTCTACCGTTTTCTTGCGGATATTGATCTGGGTTTCCTTGCCGGACAGCAAGGACACAAATTTACCGTCTCCGAGATAATCAGACATGGGATGATAGCTTACCCGTCCACTGGGCAGGAATCTCTGATGCATGACTTTTTCGAAATAGCTGTTCACCTCAGCGCCGGTCGCCAGCTCATAATAGCCTTTGTTGAGGCCGGTTGTGTCGATTTCTCCGCTACCCAACTGGGTCGAATTCACGCCATAAAAAGCCGACGGCTGGTGCAAGGACACGAACGGATAAGCGTCGTTCCAGTGACCGCCCGGTTTGCCATGGCGATCAACAATGGTGATATGCGCATCGCTTTCTTCAAGCAAGGTATCGGCAAAGGCCATGCCAACAGCACCGCTGCCGATAATCAGATAATCCGTTTCGGCCTGCGCCATATGAAAGTCCCTTCGCTGGATTCATCCAATTTCTTAGGGACTAAAGAGCAGGAGGGCAATCAAACTTCCAGCGGCGTGAGGGAACATGCGGTCGTGAGGCCAAGACCGCGCTTCATGGCCGGATAGGCCCTGACCATCGCCGCAGCCATGGCAAGCTCTCGCCGGACGCCGCGCCCGAATTGCTGCTCGATGCTTAGCCCCAGCTCATCCGCTTCCGCAGATTGCCGCGCAATGGCCTGACCGAAATCAAAAGCCAGCTTGTTTTCGCCGGACAGCTTGCCGGTCAGCATGGCGTTGACCTGATCTCTCGGCAATCCTTCCGCCAATGCCCCTTGCGCAGCGGTAATTGCGCAGGGTCCGCAATCCTCAACCAGAACTGCACCAATTCGAGTGGCAGATAACAGGTCTGCACTGGCTTCATAACGGTGATTGCTTGCGGGCATGAAATGTTTGAACTTCTCAAGCATGTGTCCGGGCGCACTGGCGACCTCGTGGATATAGGCGCTTTCGCCGGGGGACATCCGATCTACCATCGCCAAAAAGAGACGGTCGGGCACGCCTGCTGGCACGATGCGCTGACGAAAGAATAGAATAGCGACTGCGATCAACACGAGCAGCGGCGGACCCAGTACACCGGGAGCGTCGGCCCAGAAAATCGCGGGCGAACAGATGCCGACTGACACCTCGTATATATGCAATATCCCGTGCAAGGAAAGCCACAGACCGCCAGCCAAAGCGGCCATCCAGCGCATATGAAGGCTGGCGCTGGCATAGAGCAGAATGATTCCGCAAGTTGCATAGGCAATCCCGATATCACGAATAAAGTGCTTATTGGGCGGGCCAGTGGTGATGACGGTGGGGATCGCGGTGTACCAGTCGAGCGGACTGATGATCATGAACATCCCAAAAAACAGTGCGAATATTCCAACAGCGAGGACAAGTAGCTGCGCCACCCTGTCGAGAAAGTCGGGTTTTCCGGTTTGCATGACAAATTCCCCATCTGAGTCTTTTTAATTCAGATAATAAATATCCGAATAAAAAATATTGTCAATATGAAGCCGGGAAATTGCCGCGGGGATCTTATTCGGATATGAAGTATCGGAATAAGGGAAGAAAACAGGTAGACGATGCAGATTTCCAAGGGTGTTGAATGGGCGGCGCACGCCGCCGCGTTGCTAAATGGCCTTCCCCCCGGTCGCGGTCTGAAGGCGGAAGCCCTGGCGCGCTATCATGGAGTGCCAGCGCCCTATATGGCGAAGCAGCTACAAGCCTTAAGCAAGGCCGGGATAACGCAAACATCACGCGGCGCGCATGGCGGCTATCGCCTCGCCAAACCGGCTGACGAGATTACGCTATGGGATATTACCGCCGCGGTTGATGGGAAAGGTCCAGCATTCCGGTGCACCGAAATTCGTCAAAACGGCCCATGTGGTCTGAAACCCGAAGACTGCAAACGGCCCTGTCAGATCGCCGCTGCCTTTGCTTCTGCAGAGCAGGCGTTTCGAGACAGTTTGGCCGCAGTGTCGCTGGCTGATCTGGCGGGGCAGGTTGTTAACGACTCTCAGCCGGAACATCTCTTGGACATTGTGAGTTGGCTAACTGCAGAGGCCGAACCGCTGAGCGAGAAAAGCGCTTAGCCAGTCACATAAGCTTGATCATCGTTTCAAACCGCAAAGGCTCGGCCAGCCAATTATCATAATTATCCATCACCGCCTTGGTATAGGGCTTGCTATGATGCTCTTTCAGGGCCGCTTCATCCTGCCATTCTTCATAGAGGAAGATGTGTCCCTGATCTGCATCCGTTAGAACGGTAAATTCGATGCATCCGGGTTCTGCACGAGTTTCCTCAACAATGGCGAGGATAGCATTCTGCGCGTCGGCACGGTGTTCGGATTTTGGGGTGATTTTGGCGAAGCCGAATAGGGTGTTCGTCATAGGTTCCAGACTTAATAATTGATTGGCCCCCTGTGTCAGTTATTTTCAACCTCTTCACGTATCGTTGCAAGCCAAAAGCCACTTGAACTGGAAATAAATAACAATATGTTATAACATATCATTTAGCAGGGGGTGCCTATGATTAATCCAAGCAACGCTCCAACATCTCGATTTTTGCGCGATGCCGGTTTGAAACCGGGCATGCGGGTTCTGGACATCGGCTGCGCGAATGGCCTTTTAACGCGCGAACTGGCTGAGTTGGTCGGGAAGAATGGTCATGCTCTTGGAGTCGACAGCAGTGAGGATCGGCTAGCAGAAGCAAAAGATCAGCCCGCTGAACCAGGCCAAGTCGACATCGCTTATGAGAATGTTGATCTTTCCGGCAGCCTGCCGGACTGGGAGCCGTTCGATGCCATAGTCGGTCGCCGGATATTAATGTATTTGCCGGACGCAGAAGAAACGCTCACGCGATTGGCTGCTTTGCTCAAACCGGATGGGTTGATGATCTTTCAGGAACATAGTGCGACCGGTATGCCCTTTGCGGCGGGGCCGATACCCCAGCATCGACAGGCTCATGACTGGCTTTGGCGTATGATTGCAGCAGAAAAGGGAACGATCACGATGGGTCTCGACCTTCCGAAACTTTTCGATCTAGCGGGTCTTGGTGTTGATCATTATCGCGCCGAGATGATCATGCTGGGTTCGGCGAGAGATCAAGGGATTGAAGATCTCGCAGATCATTTGGTGGCGAGGGTGGTCGATGCCGGTGTTGCGGACCGGGAAACGATCCAGCCCGAGGGTCTAAAGGAGCGCCTTGTTGCCGAGCGTCAGAAATCTAGCCCGATCGCTTGGGACATGGCGTATCTGATCAGTGGGAAAAAGCGGGCTTGAGTCTCAAGTAGCGAGAGCCGGTGATTACTCCGCTGCTTCTACCTGTTCCGTCGCCGCTTCGATCTCGGCCGCTTTGGCTTCGACCAGCTTCACGATATGGTCGACCATATCGACATCAGCGACATGATGATCGGTCACGCCGGACAAGTACACCATATGCTTGCCCGCGCCGCCGCCGGTTATGCCGATATCGGTCTCGCGCGCTTCGCCGGGGCCGTTGACGACACAGCCGAGGACGGAGAGCGACAAGGGCGTGCGGATATGTTGCAGACGTTCTTCCAAAGTTTGGACCGTGCGGATGACATCAAAGCCCTGCCGCGCGCAGCTTGGGCAGCTAACCACACGGACGCCGCGGGTGCGTAGGCCCAGCGCTTTGAGCATTTCATAGCCAACCCGGACTTCTTCTTCCGGCTCGGCTGAAAGGCTCACGCGGATCGTGTCGCCAATGCCGGCCCAAAGCAGGTTGCCCATACCGATAGAGCTTTTAACCGTGCCGCCGATCAGACCGCCTGCTTCGGTAATGCCCAGATGCAGCGGACAATCCACCGCATCAGCAAGCTGCGAATAGGCGGCGACGGCTAAAAACACATCAGATGCCTTCACTGCGACCTTATATTCGTGAAAATCATGATCCTGCAAAATCTTGATATGATCGAGCGCGCTTTCGACCAGCGCCTCAGGACAAGGCTCGCCGTATTTTTCGAGCAGGTCCTTTTCCAGACTACCGGCATTGACCCCGATCCGGATGGCACAGCCATTGGCTTTGGCCGCATCGACCACTTCCTTGACCCGCGCGGCGTTGCCGATATTGCCGGGATTGATCCGCAGGCAGGCCGCGCCCGCCTCGGCGGCTTCGATGCCGCGCTTATAATGAAAGTGAATATCCGCGACGATTGGTACCCGGCTGGCGCGGACAATCTGTTTGAGCGCGGTCGTGCTCTCGACATCGGGGCAGGACACACGAATGATATCGACGCCCGCCTCTTCACAACGGCGGATTTGATCAATGGTTGCCTTGGGATCGCTGGTCAGTGTGTTGGTCATTGTCTGCACGGTAATCGGTGCATCCCCGCCCACTGGCACGTCACCGACCATGATCTTGCGGCTCTTGCGGCGCTCTATATCGCGCCATGGACGCAGGGAGGGATTATCGGCTGTCATGATGGGAACCTGTCACAATATTGCTCGTTCCGTGCTATATAGCGGTTTCATACCGCTGGTGCGAGGGGCGATTGCGTCTGCACCCCAAAAAAGCACAATATTATAGAGGAAATAATCATGGGAACTGTTCTGATAACCGGCGCCAATCGCGGCATTGGGCTGGAAATGGCCAAACAATATGCAGACAATGGATGGGACGTCATTGGTACGGCGCGCGAACCGGAAAAAGCCACAGAGCTGAACGCGATCAACAATGCAAAGACGATGCAACTGGATGCGGCAGATGACGATAGTGTCGCAAGTTTCATGAACCAACTCGGCGACCAGCCGGTTGACCTTTACATTAACAATGCTGGTATTTTCGGTCCGCAGGAATTTGATCGCGATGGCTGGTTGGAGCTATTCAACGTCAATGTCGTCGCGCCGGTAAAGCTTGCCAATGCGCTCAAAGACAATGTTGCCAAGTCAAATGACAAGAAGATGGTCGTGATCTCCAGCCAGGTCGGCAGTATTGCTGAAAATGACAGCGGTGAGATGATGTATTATCGTTCCAGCAAGGCGGCGGTGAACCAGGCATGGAAGTCGCTTTCCAACCAGTGGAAGGACGAAGGACTGACCCTCACCATGATGCATCCTGGCTGGGTCCAGACCGATATGGGTGGTCCTCATGCCGACTTGACCCCACAGGAAAGTGTGAGCGGAATGCGCGAGGTAATCGATAATCTTGATCATGCGCAGACGGGAATGTTTCATGATTATAGCGGGCGCGAAATACCATGGTAATTTTTGGTGGCGCATTGACCATATCACAATGGTTGCGGCTCTGATTATTGGTGCTAAACCTTTGCCAAAAGGAACCGCATCATGTTCAAATTCGCAATTATCGCACCGGTTTTAACGATGGCCGCGCTGGCCCTCAGCAACAGTGCGTCAGCCCAAACGGATCGGGAAGTAAACTGGTCCATTGCCATTCATGGCGGTGCCGGGACGATTGAGCGTGAAAAGATCACACCTGAAAAAGACGCAGAAATCCGGACTGCCTTGAACAAGGCACTGGCCGAAGGATCCAGAATTCTGAAAGCCGGCGGCAGCGCGATGGACGCAATTACCGCAACCATAGTGCTTCTGGAGAATGATCCCAATTTCAACGCCGGCAAAGGCGCGGTTTTCACCTGGGACAAGACCAACGAGCTGGATAGCAGCATCATGGACGGCAGCGACTTGTCTGCTGGCGCCGTCGCCGGTGTCACAGCAACGAAGAACCCGATATTGCTGGCCCGGGCGGTCAAGGATAACAGCCCGCATGTCATGCTGTCCGGCAAGGGCGCCGACCAGTTCAGCCGTGAACAGGGCCTGGAGCAGGTGACGCCAGACTATTATGCCACGCCGCGTCGTCTCAAACAGATAGAAGACGTGTTGGCCAAGCAGGTAAGCGTCACTGATGTCGATTATAAATTCGGTACCGTCGGGGCCGTTGCGATGGACAGCAAAGGCAATATGGCTGCCGGCACCAGCACTGGCGGGATGACTGGCAAGAGATGGGGGAGGATTGGTGACAGCCCGGTAGTTGGCGCGGGCACCTATGCTGACAATCGCAGCTGCGCGATATCAGCGACCGGTGCCGGTGAATATTTTATCCGGTTGGGTGTTGCCCATGAAATCTGCACACGCATCCGAATGCGCTTCCCCACCGCGATCGAAGAGGCGCAGACCACGGTGCCGAAGGACAAGGACGGCAACTATAGTTACTTGATCCATGCTAGCGAATTTATCCTGGACGACGCGGAAGTGCAGGAAATCGCCGATGATGTGATCGCGGAACTCGGGGGGATTGGCGGCACCGGTGGCATTATATTCGCCACGCCTTGGGGCCAGGCGGGTTATAGCTTCAACACACCGGGCATGTACCGCGGCCGCGCGACGAGCGATGGTACAACAAGTGTATCCATATATGGTGACGAAGAGTAGATTCCTGCTTCCCCTCCCTTAATCACTCGGTTAAACCGGGCGCATGACATGGAAACCGGAAATTGAAGAGCTGCGCGAGCGGCAGCGGCTCGCAGAAAAAATGGGCGGGGAGGAGAAAGTTTCTCGCCAGCATGGGCGCGGCAAGCTTGATGCCCGGGCGCGGATAGCCGGAATTGTTGACGAAGGGTCATTTCGCGAGATTGGCAAGATTGCCGGGCGCGGGACCTATAACGAAAAAGCGGAATTTGAGGATTTCGCCCCGAGCAATCTGATCTTTGGCCGTGCCAATATCGAAGGCCGCCCAGTGGTTGCGAGCGCTGATGATTTCACGGTTCGCGGCGGCGCGGCGGATGCAGCGTTGCACCGCAAGTTTACCCAATGCGAGAAAATGGCCCATACGCTGGGCATCCCCATGATCCGCATGATTGATGGCACCGGCGGTGGCGGTTCCGTCAAATCGCTGGAGGATATGGGCTTTACCTATGTCCCTGCAGTGCCCGGTTGGGAAGATATTATCAAAAATCAGGAAACAGTACCCGTCGTGGCGCTGGCGCTAGGACCGACAGCAGGTATGGGCGCTGCCCGGACTGTGGCGAGTCACTACTCCATCATGGTGCGCGGGTTGTCGCAACTATTTGCCGCCGGCCCCGCTGTTGCCGCCGCAATTGGCGACAACCTGACCAAGGAAGAACTGGGCGGCAGCGAGATTCACACCCGAAATGGCGTTGTTGATGAGGAGGTTGGCAGCGAGGCCGAGGCTTTCGCCACAGCGCGCAAATTCCTGTCTTACCTGCCGAGCAATATCAACCAGCGGGCCGAACGGGTGGTTACGGGCGATCCTGCCGGACGGCGCGATGAAGCCTTGCTCTCGGCCGTTCCGCGCGGTGACAAGCAAGTCTATTCCATGCGCAAGATTATGGACTCGGTTTTCGACAAGGGCTCGGTTTTCGAGATGGGCAAACGTTGGGGCAGGGCGGCTATTACGGCATTTGCGAGGCTGGATGGTTACCCGGTGGCGGTGCTGGCCAATGACCCCAGTTTTCTGGGTGGTAGCTGGGAAGCTAAGTCATCGGAAAAGGTCGAGCGTTTTGCAAAGCTGGCGGATCAGTTCCGTCTGCCGGTGGTTCATCTGGTCGACAATCCGGGTTTCATGATTGGCGAAGATGCCGAACGCACCGGCACGATCCGCTATGGCGTGCAGGCGATGAACGCGGTCTATAAAGCAACCGTGCCATGGGCCAGTATCATCGTGCGGCGTGCCTACGGTATTGCGGGCAGCGCGATGTCCAATGCGGAAAATTTCCAATATCGTTTTGCCTGGCCGAGTGGCGATTGGGGGTCGTTGCCGATCGCAGGCGGACTGGAGGTTGCTTACAAGGCAGACATTGAAGCGTCTGAGGACCCAGCGGCCCGGCTGGAAGAGATCAAGGCCAAACTCAATCAGGTGACATCACCGTTCCGCACGGCGGAACAGTTTAGCGTCGAGGATATCATCGACCCGCGAGAGACAAGACCGCTGCTATGCGAATTTGCCGATCTGGCGTGGCAGAAACTGGAAGTGGAGTGATAGGTTGCGCGTGATGGGCTCCGCACTTGATGCGGAGCCCAGGATGGCTGTTACGCCCGTCTACTCCAGGCTCCGCATCAAGTGCGGAGCACAACCGCTTAAACTTCAACCTGCTCCAATTGCCGGTCCTCCGCCTGTCGTTGCCACATTTCCGCATAAAGGCCTTCTTCGGCAAGCAGTGCCCTGTGATTGCCACGCTCTGCAATCCGGCCTTCGTTGAGAACGATAATCTCGTCGGCATGGGTGATAGTCGATAGCCGGTGGGCGATGATCAGGGTGGTGCGGCGTTCCGAGATTTTGGCGAGTGTCGCCTGAATCTCGTCTTCGGTGCGGCTGTCGAGCGCCGATGTTGCCTCGTCCAATATCAGCACGGGCGGGTTTTTGAGCAAGGTCCGGGCGATGGCGACGCGCTGTTTCTCACCACCGGACAGTTTGAGACCGCGCTCGCCGACCTGCGTGTCATAGCCGTCAGGAAGCTTGGCTATAAAGCCATCCAGCGCTGCACCGCGCGCCACTTCCTCGATCTCCGCCTGGGTGGCGCCTTCGCGGCCATAGCCGATATTATAGCCGATCGTGTCGTTGAACAGCACGCTGTCCTGCGGCACGATACCAATGGCGCCGCGCAGGCTGTTCTGGGTGACATTGGAAATATCCTGACCATCAATCAGTATCCGTCCGGCTTGCGGATCATAAAAGCGGAACAGCAACCGCGCGAGGGTGGATTTGCCCGCACCGGACGGTCCGACAATAGCCAATGTTCCATCGGGTGGCACTTCAAAGCTAAGGCCATGGAGGATTGCGCGGTCCTCATCATAGGCAAAAGCGACATCCTCAAATGTCACCTGACCGGTACTGACATTCAGTGTCGCTGCACCCGGTTTGTCAGTAATTTCCGGATCGGTATCGATCAGTTTGAACATCGCATCCATATCCACCAGACCCTGACGGATGGTGCGATAAACCATGCCGAGCAGATCCAGCGGCCGAAATAATTGCATCAGGAGCGCGTTGACCAGTACCAGGTCACCGACGGTGAGCTGCCCCTGGCTCCAGCCATAGACGCTGTAGCTCATCGCCCCGAACATGGTCAGGTTGGTGATGATCGATTGCCCGATATTGAGCATGCCCAGAGAATTTTCCGATTTGACCGCCGCATTGGCCCAATCCTGCATTGCCCGGTTATATCGTTCGCCCTCACGTTCTTCGGCGGTAAAATATTTCACGGTCTCGTAGTTAAGCAGCGCATCGACGGAACGGCCAATCGCCCGTGTGTCCATATCATTCATTTCCGCACGCAGAGCGTTGCGCCAGTCAGTTACCTTGCGGGTGAATGTAATATAGATGGCCACCATTGCGACGGTTGCGGCGACCAGACCAAAGCCGAATTTCACCTGAAAAATGACCAGCACCGCGATCAGCTCGATTAATGTCGGGGCGATGTTGAACAGCAGAAAATAGAGCATGATGTCGATACTCTTCGTTCCCCGTTCGATGACTTTCGTAATCTCGCCAGTGCGTCGACCCAGATGGAAGCGCAGCGACAGCTGATGCAAGTGCGCAAAGACATTTGTGGCAAGACGCCGCGCGGCTTCCTGTCCGACTTTCTCGAAGACAATGTTGCGCAGATTGTCGAACATCACCTGACCAAAGCGCGCCAATCCATAGGCAGCGACCAAAGCGAGCAGCACGGTGAGCGCCGCCTCGGTTCCGGCAGTCATCCCGTCGACAACCGCCTTGTAGGCAAAGGGCATGGAAAGAACGGCTGCCTTGGCGCAGAGCACCAGCAATCCGGCGATGACAATGCGCACGCGCAAAGCCGGTTCATCCTTTGGCCACAAATAGGGCAGGAAGCGCTTTAGCGTCGGGATCATGGGCGGGTCGATTTGACCCTTTGTACTTTGGTCTGGTGGCATAACTCGGATGTAGGGATGCCGTCGACGCTTGTCTATGTGCAGCGCTGTGAGACTTTAGAAACTGCCGCTGATGGTCAACCTGTACACAAGACCGAATCTCCGTGTGCGGTCTTCGATAAAGTCAATGGGTCCGTCTCGCCGATTAACATAATCGGTGCGCACAAAACGCTCGCCGCGATCGAATAAATTGCCAAGATTGGCGTTCACGGTCAGACCGAAAACATCCTTGTGCTCGACAAAGATCCAAGAATAGGGGGCCAGCGTATCAAAATCTGCGATCTGGTCGAGGCGAATACTTGCGACATCATCAAAATCTTCGATTCCGGCGCCCCAGGCCCAGTCTGTATCGGGAATATCGTGGCGAAGGGTGATCTCATAGCTGTAGCGATCATCCTGTCCGATCCGCCGATTTCGAAGAGTAATCGGATCGCGAACACTGCTTTTTACGCTTTCGACTTCGATGTCCAGCTTCGCGCCTTTCCAACCGATCGGATCAAACAACAGGCTAGAAACAAGTTCAATGCCATAGCGGTCCGCGCTGCCAATATTGCCGCGGGCTTCGCGTATGTCATCAATTGGGAAGGTATCGACAATATCATTGATCTTCTCTCCAAAAAACGTGACCGTGGCAGAACCGAACGCGCCCAGTTTCTTGGTTGCTTCCAGTTCAGCCCGCCATTTTTGCGGCGGCACCAGATTGGTATTGCCTGCGGTCTGAACATCATTCGATACCTCGACCGAGCCGACAAAATCGAAAAAGTCGAGCTGATCCACTTCCCGGGACAATTTGAAACTGAGATCAAAATCTGCGGCCGGTCTCCAGGCCAGGGCAACAGACCCTTTAGGCCGGATGAAAGACCGAGTGAGATCGCCTTGACTGATCTCGCTATACTCGCCTCCAAGAGCGGCTTGCAGCGTTAAGTTTTCAGACAAAGGTCGCCCATAAGTTGTTATGAATTCGCCTCTTTTCTCTTCAACACGGGTATTGCTATCGCCCCCTCTATCGGCCTCGCTTTCAAGGAAATTATATGCGCCCTCCAGGCTGAAACCCCAGTCGGTTCCGCCAGCGGTTTGCCAACCATATTCGGCACGCAGCACGGATTCTCCTTCATCCACTGTGCGGTTAAAGGCGCTTATGAAAGGTTCAGTAACACCATCGGTAAAAGTACGGCTGAAAAAATCCCTGGTCGGGCTGTGCTCCAGCCGTTGCAGCCCTATCAGTTTCAACCGGCCGCCACCCAGATCAAATTCATAATCTGCGCTGAATTCTGCGTTCCATTCCCTTTCGCGGCGGGTAAACAGTTCGAAAATATCCGGTACTCCAGCCTGCGTCCGCAAAGTTTCGACGCGCTGGCGAAAATGATCGATTCCATATTCACCACTGATGTTGAAGACCGATCCGGCATCGCTGGTCCGGCTGTAGGAGGCATTGATCGTTGGAGCATCAGCCTGCGGCTGGCCGGTTTCAAAGCGCTCAAATAGCAGTTCGCCTTGTCCGTTGGTGACTCGCTCCGGTCCCCGCGCTCCATTGCGAAAGCTTTCATTCTGGACGGCAATGGTAAAATCGCCTTTGCCGATCTTGCCGCTAACCGATACCTCACCGTCAAACCAGTCGCTTCCTGCCCGTCGCCATTGTGGTCGCCATTTGAAATTGCCGGTTATTCCTGTCGCACCGTCACTGCTGGTAACCAGATTCAACACCTGACCCGATAAACCGGAAATACTAAGTGTTGCACCATCGACAATCTCGACGCGCAATACGCTGGCAGCTGATATGCGACCCAAAACGGTGAAAGCGTCATTATTCTTGCCGGCAATCCGCGCGCCATTGATCAAGACATTTTCGTCTGCCTGTCCCAACCCGCGTGCATCTTCGTCACCAGTATCAATGATAAAGCCAGGTACTTGCTGCACGATATCCAGTGCGGTGCGGGGGTTGAACCGCGCAAATTGTCCGACATCGTAAATCTGACGCCCATTTTCCGTCCGTGGTTGCAGGTTGCTATTGGTACTTGTTGCCGTTTGCGCCAATGCAGCGGATGGCACCGCGGAAATTGCAATAGCCAAAGATAACCACGTGGTTTTGTTCAAGATAATCCCCCCTTACCGGAATTAGGTCTCTGTATATTTCGTATGTTTCTTGTCCGTTTGCTATGGCCGGTTGGTTACACGAGATACCGTATTTCGACAAACTACATCTGTAGTCGGATCAACAACTTTGCAGTGCAATTTCACAAGATGCTGCAATAAACTGTTCTATCTTAATGTTTGTTTGAGAAGAGGACATATGCACCGGCGCAGTTGGCCAATGTGTAAATGCCATAGAAGAATACAGCGCTGAGCATCCCCATATTGGCGAAGATCAGCGCGGCGGCAAGCATTGCGAACTCCAATATATAGCTGCCATAGGGACCCAGCAGCTTCGAAAAACTGCCCCGCGCTTCGGTGATCATCGGATGGTCGCTCTCCATCATCGCCTTGTGCATGGCGAAATTGCCGATACCGCAGATAAAGATGATGAAAACATACATGGCCTTTATATAGGTATTCTTGGTGCTATTGTCAGTCATTCCCGGCGATAATTTGTCATGGTGGTTTTCATGTGACAGTTGCCAGGTTTTGGGAGGGTGAAATGGAATTTGCAGGAAAGACAGCCGTCATCACAGGCGGCGCGACCGGTATCGGTTTTGCCCTGGCACGCGAGATGGGAAAGGCAGGTTCCCGGATCATCCTGTTTGAACCACGCGAAGACAGGCTAAAGGAAGCCGTAAGCCAATTGATTCAAGAGGGTGTGGACGCGAAATATCAAGTCGGCGACGTGACCAGGCCGGAAGACATCGAAGCGCTGGCCGACTTTGCATGGGCGGAAAACGGTCGGGCGGATTTGTTGATCAACAATGCCGGCATTGGCGGCTCGATGAAATCGGTGATCAAGACTGACCCGGCGGAAGCGCGGCGAATATTTGAAGTGAATTTCTGGGGCATGTGGTCCGCCATTTCCGAATTTGGTCGACGCTTCCGGGCCGAGGAGAAGCCTTCCGCAATCTATTCTGTCGCCTCGGAAAACGCGCTGTTCAATGCCTTCCCATTCGGTGGCGGCGCCTATGTCTCAAGCAAGCATGCGATATTCGGCTTAATGGATGTATTGCGCCGGGAGGCACCTGACTGGCTGACCACCGGGGTCATCATTCCTGGCTGGGTGAAGTCCGAGCTGTCAGAAGCCAATCAGACAATCCCTGTTGCGATGGACGCGGCGGAATATGCAAAAATCATCGCGCCGCAGATCGAGGCCGGTGAATATTATGTTGTCAGCCACGGTTATAATGTCGTCCGCTTCGACGAGCGTTATGACGAAATGAAAAAGGCGTTCGACAAATATGCGCCGCGCAGCGAGGGGGACGAGGTTTATGATGTGCAGAGATTTTTTGAGGGGATGCAAAGCTGATGGATATTGATCTGCCCAATGGGCTAACCCGTGCCACGCCTGCTGATTGGCGCCAGCTCGCCGACATCACTGCCGAGGCCTTTGCCGATGACCCGGTAAACACATGGATGTTCGACAGCCAACAGGCCATCCAAGCATCCTTTCGCGTACTCGCACGCGAAATCTATGCGCGGAATGGATTTTGCCACCTTGCGGGTAATGAAGGGGCAACCATGTGGCTTGCGCCGGATCAATCGGGGAATATGGGTTTGCTCGCAATGATCCGTTTTGCGGTTGGGCAATTTATTCACGGTAATGTTGGCGGCCTCAAACGGGCCATGGCAGCCGGCGAAATCATGGAGAAGCATCATCCCCGCGAGCCCCATTGTTATCTGTTCACCATCGGAACACGAAAAGGTGCGCGTGGCACCGGGCTAGGCAAAGCGCTGCTGGCACCAGTGCTCCAGGCTTGCGATGCCCAGGCCATTCCCTGCTATCTGGAAAACAGCAACCCGGACAATCATGGTTTCTACTCCCATCATGGATTTGAGCGGCGAGAGATTTTTGCCTGTGGTGAAGGCGGCCCGCCCCTTGAAGCCATGTGGCGGGAGCCAAGATAAACGGAACAGTCGGGCAGATGCCTAAAGGGTTGAAGCCAGCGCCAAGGTAACGCCGATCCCGACAAGCAAAATGCCGGTAAGTTCGCCCCTGCTCAGTGGCTCTTTCAAATAGAAGCGCCCGAAACCCAGCGTATATAATATCTGCGTCTGGCCGACAATGCCGACCAGTGCGACCGGCGCATGGGCATAGGCAATGAACCAGCCTGCTGACGCGGTGGCGGCGAGCACACCCACTTGTGCCGTCACACGCCAGCGTTTCAGCATCGCGCGAAACTGGTCCGGTTCGCGGATAATGACGTATAGCCCTTGCATCAATGCCTGAAAGCCAAGTACCGCGGTGAGCACAATCAATCCGGCATAGGTGCGCTCCACTTCGGGGATGGCATTGGCGGATTGCTTGATGAAGATGGCGGTTAGCGCGAATAGGAACCCCGCGCTGAGCCCTGTAAGGGCTGCTGGTTGCTTAAGGCCGCGGAGCCATTGCAGCAGACCGCGCGCGCCGCCTTCGACGGATACCGACAAGATCCCGAGAAATGCGATGGCGATTCCCAACCAAGCCAGTGGTGCCAGTGTTTCGCCAAGAATCAGCCAGCCAAGAAAGGCCACGATCAGGGTTTCAACCTTCATATAGGCGGTGCCGCTGACCAGATTACGGAAGCCAAAGGACATGATGATCAGGTTGGTCGCCAGCATCTGGGCAAAGCCGGCTGCCCATGCGAACCACCAGAAGGATGTGTCCAGCGGGGGCAGGGCGCTGCGGCCTGTCGCGGCCATATAGCTGGCGAGCATCGCGCAGGCGATCGGCCAGCCAAAGAAGAAACGCGACAGCGCCGCAGCATTGACCGACATTTCCGCACGAATGCGCTGCTGCACCGCCATTCGCCACGAAAGAAACAGGGCGGCCAGCAGGGCGGCCGGTATCCAGATGGGAAAGGTCAAAGGGGCCGCGCGTCCACGGTTTCGGCAAGAAAATCCAGTATATTCTGGGGCGTGCCGGGGTCTTCCGGCGGATCATTGCGGGTCTTGTAGGCAGCGGTCAGGCCAATAGCGAGCATCACTGCCGGTATGCCGGAGAAGATAAGATTGAAAAACAGCGGCGCGTCATCGACGAACCATAAAAAGAGCGAGAACAGAAAGAACAAACCGACAAAACCATTCCAGAACAGGAAGAACGGCATGGCCTTGCCCTGGCGCATCTTGCCTTCAATCAAAGTGCCCCCGTCATGTTCACGCATCTTGGCCTTTAAATAAGGCTCCCCTCCATTTTTGAATCCCGGACGCCGATAGGTAAGGAACATTTTGCGTTCGGTTCCATTGCCAAAGACATGATAGCCCTTGCGCTTCTTTCGCTTCTTCATTTCCGCCTTCAGCTCCTTGGCGAGCGGAATTGGCTTCATCGGAGAATAGAGTTTGATATCTTCAGCCAATTATTCGCCCCTGCCAGTTGCGTCGTTCTTCGCAATGTCCGCATCCAGAACTCTCGCGAGCTTTTCAATCAACTGATCCTCATTCCATCGATCAGGACGAAACGCCCGTGTAATACCGACCAAAATAGCCAAAACTCCAACTGTGATAACGGCGAGTGTCAAATAGTGTTGGACAGGGTTCATGCTGACATCCAATGGCGCAAACCAAGCCGTTCCGAGCCAGATTATGACGAGCAGTATAAGCAGGGGAAGGAGTATCGGAACAAATAACATTGCCAAACCAGGTACAATATATCCCCTAACGGTAGAACCGGTAGCCTGGGCACGGATCAAACCAATGAATGTTGGTTCGGATCCTTTGTTTGACCAATCTAACGGACGCATAGTGCTCAGCACATATCGCTTGTAAAGAATACTGTTGGTGATGTCGCTAAAGGGCAATAGCTTGGCCTTGCTGTTACGGTTCCGCAACCGCCGAATACAGGTTTCCGGATTAAGCCGAGAGCGAAGGGTGACTTTTCGGAAGATGATGGCCATATGTTCAGGCGCTCTCCAACAATCCCTCTTTCTTGATCTTCTCCTGCCAGACCAAAGGCGCGAGATGGTGGACGCTTTGACCTTCAGCATCAACGGCCACGGTTACCGGCATATCCTGCACTTCAAACTCGTAGATTGCTTCCATGCCAAGGTCTTCAAAGCCGACGACTTTTGATCCCTTGATCGCTCGGCTGACGAGATAGGCGCTACCGCCCACGGCCATCAGATAGGCGCTTTTATGTTTCTTGATTGAGCCGACGGTATCAAGTCCGCGCTCGGCCTTGCCGACCATCGCGAGCAGGCCCTGTTCCAGCATCATGTCGGTAAACTTGTCCATCCGCGTGGCGGTGGTGGGGCCAGCGGGGCCGACCACTTCTTCGCCGACCGGATCAACCGGGCCGACATAATAGATAACGCGGCCTTTAAATTCGACCGGCAGCTCTTCGCCCTTGTCGAGCATATCCTTGATCCGTTTGTGGGCGGCATCGCGGCCGGTTAGCATCTTGCCGTTGAGCAGCAGGCGGTCGCCATGGTTCCAGCTGGCCACTTCCGCTTCGTCGAGCTGATCGAGATGAACCCGCTTCGCTTCAGACGACGGCGCCCAGTTCACGTCCGGCCATTCATCCAGCTTGGGTGCTTCGAGATAGGCGGGGCCACTGCCGTCCAATGTAAAATGCGCGTGGCGGGTCGCCGCACAATTCGGAATCATTGCTACCGGCTTGCCCGCCGCATGGCAGGGCCAGTCGTTGATTTTTACGTCGAGGATCGTGGACAGTCCGCCCAGGCCTTGCGCACCGATGCCCAGCGCATTGACCTTGTCGAATATCGTGATGCGCAGTTCTTCGATGTCATTGCGCGGGCCGCGTTCTTTCAGCTGTCCCATGTCAATCGGGTCCATCAGTGATTGTTTAGCGAGCAGCACTGCGCGCTCTGCCGTCCCGCCGATGCCGATGCCGAGCATGCCCGGTGGGCACCAGCCCGCGCCCATTTGCGGCACCATTTCGAGAACCCAGTCGACGATATTGTCGCTCGGGTTCATCATCTTGAATTTGGATTTATTTTCGGATCCGCCACCTTTGGCAGCGACATCGACACTAACCTTGTCGCCGGGCACCATTTCTACATGGAGCACGGACGGCGTATTATCCTTGGTATTGCGCCGCGTGAAAGCGGGGTCGGTCAGGATTGAAGCGCGCAGCTTGTTTTCCGGATGGAGATAGGCCTTGCGCACACCTTCATCGACAATTTCCTGCATCGATTGCGATGTCTCGTCGAGACGGCAGTCCATGCCCCATTTGACGAAGACGTTTACAATGCCGGTATCCTGACAAATCGGCCTATGACCCTCGGCACACATGCGTGAATTTGTGAGAATCTGCGCAATCGCGTCTTTGGCCGCCGGTGATTTCTCCGCTTCATAGGCCTCACCCAGCGCCCGGATATAATCCATCGGGTGGTAGTAAGAGATGAACTGCAGCGCGTCGGCTACGCTTTCAATCAGGTCGGCGGTTTTTATCGTAACGGTCATCAGGGCTCCGGAATTGGTCTAAAGATGCGATCCGGATGCCTTTTGGCGGATATGTTGAAAGTCGGCAAGTTTTGATGTGTTACGAGTATGTTGCCTTATGTCTTTATGCAGATATCAGCACGCCGCGATACAAGGGATCTTCAAACGCCTGGCCAGCGCCTTTGGCAACACAGGTCAGCGGATCATCAGCAATCGTCACGGCCAGACCCGTCTGCTCTGCAATATGTTCATCAATGCGTCCGAGCAGTGCGCCGCCGCCGGTCAGGACAATGCCTTGATCGACAATATCGGCGGCCAGTTCTGGCGCGGTGTTTTCAAGGGCGTTGCGGACGCTGTCGGTTATCTGGCCGACTGGCTCTGCAATCGCATAGGCAATTTCGGCTTCGGTAATGATGATCTTTCGCGGCATGCCCCTGACCAGATCACGACCTTTTATGTGCATGGTCCGCCCGTTATCGACAGGGCTGACGGCGCTTGCCATTTCATGCTTGATTGTTTCCGCCGTCGTTTCACCAATCGCCAGATTGTGTTTACGGCGGATATGCGAGGCTATGGCATCGTCAATCTTGTCACCACCCATACGGCCGGACGTACTATAAGCAAGTCCCTGCAAAGATAGCACGGCGACCTCGGTCGTGCCGCCACCAATATCAACCACCATCGCGCCAATGGGTTCCGCCACCGGTATTCCGGCACCAATGGCCGCCGCCATCGGTTCTTCGACGAAGAAGATGCGCGATCCGCCGGCATTGGACGCAGCATCGCGAATGGCCCGGCGCTGCACATTGGTTGAACCGGACGGGATACATACGGCGATATCGAAACGCCTGAGCAGACCCGTTTTCTTATCATGCACTTTGTTGATGAAATGTTTGATCATCTGTTCCGCCACATCAAGATCGGCGATCACGCCGTCTTTCAGCGGTCGAATGACCTTAATATTGTCAGGCGTCTTGCCCATCATCAGCTTGGCATCAGCGCCCACGGCCCGCACCTTGGTTACGCCGTCATTGGTTTCCAGCGCGACCACCGACGGTTCATTGAGCACGATTCCCTGATCTCGCAGGTAGACCAGTGTATTGGCAGTGCCGAGGTCGATCGCAATATCATGCGACTGAAGTTTGAAGAAACTACGCATATATAATAGGTTACTTTTGAAAAGGGGGATCACATCTATGATGTGACATATTTATGGACGGATAGTGACTTGGTACGAATGAACCTATGCTGTCTAGTTGAGCTGTGCTGAAAATAGGTTTGTTCCTGGCCATCTGCTAATGGGTGAGACTGGTTCGCATCAAAAGCGAGCGGCATAATGATGTGGGAGAAGGCATATGCGTATCTTTATTACCGGCGCATCCGGTTTTGTCGGCGGGGCGGCCACCAAGGCATTTGTTGAGGCCGGGCATCGGGTCACCGCCATGTCACGCAGCGAGGCATCAGATGCAGTGATCCGCGACCTGGGAGCTGAGCCGGTGCGCTGCGATCTGGAAACGATCACCGCCGAACATATTGGTGATGCCGAGATTGTTCTGCACAGCGCCGCCTTTGTCGAAGCATGGGGCCCAAAGGATGCATGGCATAAATATAATGTGCTCGGAACGCAGGCGATGCTGGATGCGGCGCAAGCGGCTGGTGTGCAGCGGTTCATCCATATCGGGACAGAGGCGGGTATCTGTCATGGCCAGCATGTACGCGAGGCTGATGAGACGGTTCCGCTGGCGCCGGATTCGCCTTATCCCTATTGCGCGACCAAGGCGCAGGCAGAGCAGCGCGTTCGGGATGCCAATCTCGACGGCACGTTTGAAACAATTGTTTTGCGGCCGCGTTTCATCTGGGGTCCGGGTGACACGACTTTGCTTCCCATGGTCGAAGCCATGGCTAGGAGCGGCAAGTGGATGTGGATCAATGATGGCAAGGCAATGACATCAACCACGCATATCGACAATCTGGTTCATGCCATAAATCTCGCTCTCACCAATGGCAGGGGCGGAGAGGCCTATTTCATACTGGATGACGGAACGATCGCCATGAAAGATATGATCGGGGGGATGGCGCAGGCAAGACAGCTGACATTGGCGGACAAGTCCATTTCATCGGGCATGGCTGACTTTATCGGAGGCGCGTCGGAAAAAATATGGCGGCTATTGGGTTTGAAAAGCGACCCACCATTGACCGCTCATGCAGCAATGGTCATGTCGCGGGATTGTACATTGGATGGGTCAAAGGCGCAGGCCGATCTCGGCTATCATCCCGTCACGACCCGAGCGGAAGGATTGGCCGCTTTGTAACAGAGGCTGTACGATTCAAAATCGGAAGCTTTGAAATAAAATTTCCGTCCGCTGAATCATTCAAACACCATATCTGGTGTCACAAATGAGTCATTCACACCTGTGCATGAACTGTGGATATTTTTTTTGTAAAATTTGACCCAGCCTATTGCGTTCCGGTCAAGGCTTAGAAGGTCCACGCGTCGCTGCGCTGCAGCATGAATCGGCCGTCGACGAAGCGATTCATTTATACGACGAACAGAGTCGTTAAAATGTCATTTACCCTCTTGCATATAATTCTGATTCAGCCACTATAGGTTGTGGTTAAGCCAAGGGGGCACACCAACGTATAGTATTACTCGCCAGTAACGCCGACTCGGTGGATGGCTCCCTTTGGCCTGAATCGCAAGCGATTTATTCGGGTTTTTGGGCAAAAATAAATGCCCGCCCAGGCTGTAAAAATGTTATGTTAAACGGCTCGGCCGCAAGAGATTGTCCGAGTCGAACATTGCAAGAACAAATGGCCCGGTATTAAACCCACCAGAAGGCTGGCCAAAGGGCTGGCGAAACGATTGGTTTGGTAGTTTGATTAAGGGGGCTTTGATGGATTTTAGAGATAACCGGGAAGATGCCGGGAATAGTGGTAGAGATATGAGTGAGAGTGACATGGGCGCCGAGATTTTAGACACGCCAAAAGACAAATCCGAAGACCAGGCAGAAAACGCAACCAAAAAAGCACCGGTGAAAGAGCCGGAAGTCAGCAAAAAGGCAGAAGCCGAAGCGGCGGCGACAAAGAAAAATGACGAGAAAGAACTGAAGGCTGAACGGGACAGCCATAGCGTCGAAAAACGCCGGTTCAAAATCGTGCAGGATGACGCGCGCGATGATTTGCTGACCGACTTTGGCAAAGAGACGCTGAAAGACCGTTACCTGCTTCCGGACGAGAGTTTCCAGGACCTCTTCTCTCGCGTGGCCGATGCCTATGCGGATGATCAGGATCATGCCCAGCGGCTTTATGATTATATTTCCAAGCTCTGGTTCATGCCGGCAACCCCTGTGCTGTCCAATGGCGGCACCGGTCGCGGCTTGCCGATCTCTTGCTATCTCAACAGCGTTGACGACAGTCTCGGCGGGATCGTCAACACCTGGAACGAGAATGTCTGGCTCGCCTCAAAGGGCGGCGGCATTGGCACCTATTGGGGCAGTGTCCGCGGCATTGGTGAGCCAGTTGGCCTGAACGGCAAGACATCAGGCATCATCCCATTCGTGCGGGTGATGGACAGTTTGACACTGGCCATTTCGCAGGGCTCCCTGCGGCGCGGTTCGGCGGCTTGCTATCTCGATATCGACCATCCGGAAATCGAAGAATTTCTTGAAATCAGAAAGCCTTCCGGTGACTTTAACCGAAAAGCTCTCAACCTGCATCACGGCGTATTGCTGACCGACGAGTTCATGGAAGCGGTGCGTGATGGTGCCGAGATGGATCTGAAATCACCCAAGACCGGTGAAGTGCGCGGCACAGTTGATGCGCGCTCGCTGTTCCAGAAACTGGTCGAGACGCGTCTTGCCACGGGTGAGCCTTATATTATCTTCAACGACACAGTGAACCGGATGATGCCAAAACATCACCGCGATCTGGGCCTGAAAGTGTCCACGTCCAATCTGTGTTCCGAAATTACACTGCCGACGGGTCGTGATCATTTGGGTGAGGACAGGACGGCAGTGTGTTGCCTGTCTTCACTCAACCTTGAAAAGTGGGACGAATGGTCAGTCGACAAGGACTTTATCGAGGACGTGATGCGCTTCCTCGACAATGTCCTTCAGGATTATATTGACCGCGCACCCGATGAAATGGCGCGCGCCAAATATTCGGCGAGCCGCGAACGCAGTGTCGGTCTGGGCGTCATGGGCTTCCACAGCTTCTTGCAGGCCCGCGGCCTCGGCTTTGAAAGCGCGCTGGCAAAATCGTGGAATATGAAGATCTTCAAGCATGTTTCAGCCAAGGCGTCCGAAGCCAGCATGATGCTTGCCAAGGAACGCGGACCTTGTCCCGATGCAGCGGATCAGGGCGTGATGGAGCGCTTCTCCTGCAAGATGGCAATCGCGCCAACCGCGTCGATCTCGATCATCTGCGGCGGAGCATCAGCCTGTATCGAACCGATCCCGGCGAATATCTACACGCATAAAACGCTGTCCGGCAGCTTCGTGGTCAAGAACCCGCATCTCGAAAAACTGCTGCAGGAAAAATCGAAGGACAGCACCAATGTCTGGAACTCGATCCTTGAGCAGGGCGGCAGCGTCCAGCATCTCGACTTCCTTAGTGCCGAGGAAAAAGATGCTTACAAGACCAGCTTCGAGATTGATCAGCGCTGGCTGCTCGAACTCGCGGCCGACCGCACGCCCTATATTGATCAGGCCCAGTCGCTGAACCTGTTCATTCCGGCGGATGTCGACAAATGGGATCTGCTGATGCTGCACTTCCGCGCATGGGAGCTGGGCATCAAGTCGCTCTATTATCTGCGTTCGAAATCGATCCAGCGTGCCGGTTTTGCCGGACAGGAAGATGCGGCCGATAGCAAAGGCGGCGGCGTAGAGGCGGACAACACGCTCGATCCGAAAAAGGTCGAGCTGATGACCACGCAAGGCAGCACCGACTATGACGAGTGTCTCGCCTGCCAATGATTAGGCGCCAATAATAGGCAGTTTGCCCACTGCCCCCTCCCGTTTGCTCCTTTAGGGAGGGGGCTGTTTTCTTCAAGACCATAAAGGACGCGCGGCCTATGGTGGCCAGATGATGTACACCCATATGATAATATGATGAAAAGTACGAAAGCGGAGTAACGGAAAAAATGTCACTTTTGGAAGCACGTAAAACCTACAAGCCCTTTGAATATCCATGGGCCTATGACTTCTGGAAGCGGCAGCAGCAGATTCACTGGATGCCGGAAGAGGTGCCATTGGGTGAGGATTGCCGCGACTGGGCGCAGAAGCTGACCGACCATGAGCGCAACTTGCTCACGCAGATTTTCCGCTTCTTCACCCAGGCCGATGTCGAGGTGCAGGATTGCTATCACGACAAATATGGCCGAGTCTTTAAACCTACCGAAGTCAAGATGATGCTCACGGCGTTCAGCAATATGGAGACCGTCCACATCGCTGCTTATTCGCACCTGCTCGACACGATCGGCATGCCGGAAAGCGAATACTCCATGTTCCTCGAATATGAGGAGATGAAGGACAAGCATGACTATCTCGGCACATTCGGCGTCGATACCGACGAAGATATTGCCAAGACGCTGGCCATGTTCGGCGGCTTTACCGAAGGCCTGCAGCTGTTCGCCAGCTTCGCGATGCTGATGAACTTCCCGCGCTTCAACAAGATGAAGGGCATGGGGCAGATTGTCTCCTGGTCGGTGCGCGATGAATCGCTCCACTGCGAAGGCATTGTCAAAATGTTCCACACGTTCGTGAACGAGCGCGACTGCCTGACCAAGGCGGTCAAGGAAGACATTATCGACTGCTGCCAGAAAACCGTGCGCCTGGAAGACGCGTTTATCGACCTGGCGTTCAGCGACGGTCCGGTGACCGGCATGACCGCGAAAGAGATTAAGCGCTATATCCGCTACATTGCCGACTGGCGTCTGGGCCAACTGGGCTTTGACCCGATCTACATGATCGAAGACCACCCGCTGCCATGGCTCGCGCCATTGCTCAACGGTGTCGAACACGCCAATTTCTTCGAAACCCGCGCCACCGAATATTCCAAAGGCGCAACCCGCGGCAACTGGAACGAAGTGTGGGATAGCTTCGACCAGCGCAAAGGCGGCAAGATTATCGGTATCGAGGAAACCGATAATGATGACGACGGTGAAGATATGTTTGAGCAGGCGGGGGTTGCTGCGGAGTGATTGAGGGTCTTTGGGTTGTAAGGTTTTTAGCTCCAGCTAACCCAGAGATGGATCTCAACGGGGGTGTGGTAGTAATAGAAAGTGGGAAAATATTTGGAGGAGATAGCGGCTATTTCTATGTAGGGTCATTGCAACCGATTGACAGTGGTGTTTGGAGTTCAGAGGTGACGATCAATCGCCATGATCCAGATATTATTAGTATATTTGGAGACACCGATGTCATCCACCTGTCAGGTCAATTCAAACGA
Organism: uncultured Sphingomonadaceae bacterium; assembly: GCA_947493955.1. Taxonomy (GTDB): domain Bacteria; phylum Pseudomonadota; class Alphaproteobacteria; order Sphingomonadales; family Sphingomonadaceae; genus Parasphingorhabdus. Next base: position 1,783,574 of record CANLSQ010000001.1, on the reverse strand, counting down.
GACGGAGAAGATGGTCGTGGTCGTCCTAAGTTGCTTGCAGAATTGGCTCCACATGGATCAGATGTCGGGACCACTATAGAATTGATACACGTCGCCAATCTTCCTTAACATGTTTCAAATGAAGGAATTGTGGATTCTAGCAACGGAGGCTTGCTGATGTCCAATGAAACAAAACGCAGTCGTGACAATAGTTTTATAAAACAGTTTACCTTCACACCAAAAGCCTTGTCGTACAGGCTAGCTCTAGAACATGCAGCTTATGACAGAAATTCAATACCACTATGTGAGATCTATGATGGCTTGCTGTATGTGAAGCAATCTCGTGATAGAATATTTTATCTCTATACCTTATCATTTATAATTTTGTTTTTGCTTCATTTGGGTGGTTTGTCGGAAGCAGAAATCTTTGGAATAAAACCCAAACAAGAGATTACGATGCATGCTGCTCTTCTCGCAACGAGTTTTCTGGCATTCACTTATAGCTACCATCAGTCCAAAATGGTTAGATATGATAGCCTGTTTAATGGGTATTTTGAAAGTTCCAACCAAGCGGAACAGCAGCACCTAATCTTACGTTATCCAGCGGCATTCAACTCCATGCAATATAGTATATGGATTGTTGGACGGCCTAAATTTATGTTTCCCAAACGATCATTTCCTATTCGCCTAACTCTCTTGTTGATCCTGATTATACCTGCCTTGATTGCAAGTATTTCGTTTTGGTTTTGGTTGATGGTTTCAGTATCCATCGAGCTATGGAATTCTAATTCGACGATATTGGGTGGATGGAATTTCATCATTCTTCTAATTTCTTGGAGTGCTCTCGTTTTCTCCGCACTTTTGCCAGCGGTGAGCTTATTCAAACGGAAGTATGAGCATTTCGGCCTTACTGAGTTGCTAGGTCGATTGCAGAAAACTAACCCGGAAAAATATGATAAGCGGATCAAGCAACTTGTTAATATTCAGTCACGAATGAGCGATTAAATTACTTGTTGGCTGATGTTGGTTGGCATTGCAGTTAACTGCGAAATTCAGCACACTGCTCCTAAAACCGGCTTTACCGACCTTTAATCGGCTGCGTGATACTCTCTGTACATGCTCACGCTCACCAATTTTATCCTAGTTTTGCTGCTGGTCAACGCGGTGACGTTTGTCCTGTTTGGCTGGGACAAGCTGATGGCCGAAGCGGGCAGTTGGCGGGTTAGTGAAGCGGCACTGCTCCGATGGTCGCTATTTGGCGGAATTGGTGGAGCCTATCTTGGTAGTAAGCTTTTTCGTCACAAAACCCGCAAGCAATCTTTCGTCAAAAGCCTGCACAAGATTGGGTTGTTTCAATTGGTCGCGCTTATCTTTTGCAGTGTATTTTTCTGGCCCACTGATGGTGCCAATAGCGGTGTTGATGCTCAGATGGCATTGGTTCAGATGGACCGCATAGCGTATTATCCTAACTGCGCCGCGGCGCGCGCCGCGGGTGTCGCACCCATCCAACGCGGCGAGCCAGGCTATCGCTCGCGTCTCGATGCCGACAATGATGGTATAGCTTGCGAACCCTATTATGGGCGATAGGCGTCACCGCCGATAATCATCCCGCTCCGGCTCGCCGCCCTTAATCTGTGACCCGCGGCATAGACAGAACGCCCGAAAACGACCTATCAATCTGTGACAAGGGTTTCAGGGAGTGGATTTGTGAGCCGTTTCAAATTTCTGGCCAGCATGGCCACCATGTTTTTCATGGGCCTCGCGGCGCCCGCCACGGCGCAGGATTGCGACATCATGCACGCGCTGCAAATCGATGTGGAGGATGGCCGTTTCAAAGTCTATCTGAACGATGTCTATCTCTATGAAGATGATGACAGGTTGATCAAACATAACAGGGGGTTCAGCGACTGGCTGGTGCAGGGCGAAAATCTTGTCCGGGTGGAATTTGATGGCAAGGCCGGCGATTTTTCGGTGATCCGGGTCTGCAAAGGCGCTTTCCCCGATGACAATGGTGATTTTCCTGATGCCGATACGGTTGGCGAGGCAAAGTTCGATGGCACCGCGAGCAGGGATATGCGGTTCCATCGCAAGGCTCCGGTTGAGGCAGAATATATGAAAGCGGAAATTGCCGGTGATGAAGGCTTGATGGAAGCGGTGAAGAAATTGCAGGACGCGGCGGCCAGCGGTGACGTGGACAGCGTGATAGCCATGCACGCGCCTATGTTTCGGGATGCGGAGCGGCAGGGCATGTCACGGGATTGGCTCACCACCTATATGCGCGATATCCTGTCCAACAATCCGGTCGATATAGCGACTGGTCTGGTCGCCAAACCGATCATGGGCGGCCGGGCCTATCAGGTGCTGAACGCAGAGCAGAAGTCGGCCATATCGCTGAATGCGGTCTATGAAGACACAAAGGTCTTTTGGAAAAGCGGCACATTCTGGGCCCGTTTCGACGGCAAATGGCTCATTCTGGCGCTTTAGAGCGAGTGCGGTGACACTGCGCTTTTTTCGAAAAATTCTGAAAACGCTTTCCTACACACCCCGTTCCATGCCTTAATCGGCGCATGGCAATCCAACGCTCATCCCCCAAACCCGACCCGCGCAGCGCGGCTGTGCAGAATCGCCGGATATCCCGCATTCCCGCCTTTACGCCTGCGGAGCTGCGCGGGCGGCGGGATGGGTGGACGCCGGTGCGGCAGGCGGAGTTTATTGGCTATCTGGCCGAGACACGCTGCGTCAAACAGGCAGCGGCGCGCGTGGGGATGAGCCGGGAGAGCGCCTATCGCCTGCGCCGCAAACCGGGTGCGGAGGATTTTGCCGCCGCGTGGGATTTCATTCTGGAGGGGCCAGACGCTTCGGATGGGCCGGGTGGACGAAAGTCAAAGGTCACACTAGAAAAGCTGTTTCAGCGTATCCGGGTGGGCCGCTTTCGCCCGATGATGCGCGCCGGGCGCTATGTCGGGACATTGCAAAAGCCTGATGTTTCGGCGCTTCTGGCCGCCATATCGCGGCTTGACATGGTCGCGCCGCGGGAGGATCACTGGGATGATTTCCCGGCGGACCATGCCAACAAAAAGGGGGCTTCACTGTGAACTTGAATAAGCATTCCATCGCCCGCATCCTCTTCGCGCTTGCCGCCCTTTATGGCATTCCGGTCCTGATCCTCGGCCTGTTCGGGGAGGCCCAGTTTAACGCGGCGATGCCGCCCGCGATCACCCATCCGGAATTTTACTATGGTTTTCATGGGCTTGCGCTGGTGTTCCAGCTGATCTTCATCCTGATCGCCATCGACCCGGCGCGCTATCGCCCGCTGATGCTGGTGGCGGTGCTGGAAAAGCTTGCCTTTTTCGGTCCCGGGCTATGGCTCTATTCCAGCGGCCGCCTGGCCGAGGGCGGGGCGTTTTACGGCGCGATGATCGACGGTATCTGGGCGCTGCTATTCCTGCTGGCATGGGCGCTGACCCGCCCGAAAGGCGGTGCAGGCACCTGACAGCGCTTCTGGCGCTCCCTGTTTTTGAACCGGTTGCCGACAGACCGTCTTGCCCCCGGGGCTCTCCTTCTGTACGCTCAGAGTTTCGGGGCTAGACTGATGAAGGGTTTCCTGATCCGGGGACGGATCGCACAAAGATAGGTTATTGGATTGAGCTTTTCCGAAATTATGCTTGCCCTGGCGTTGACCCACGCACCGGCAACCCCCACACCCCCACCAACCATTGCGGATCACTCCTTTGATATAGACAGGATCGAAGTGCAGGATCTGCGTGCGCCGGCTTCATCGGTGTCGCTATCACCGGCATCGTTATCATCGGCATCATTATCGGCACAGGCGCAGCTATTCGGCGCGCTGGCCATCGCGCCGGGAGAAGCGGAGCCGTCAACCCAGCCCGGCCAGGTGCCATGGCCCGTGCCGCTGGAGCCGGCACCATTGGAGCCAGCACCGCTGGAAACAGCGCCGCCTCCACCGGTGCTGGACGAACCGCTCTTGCCTGTCGATCCTTTAAGCCCCGATGCCGATCTTGCGGCTGACCCGGCCGATGGCAATGAAATCGTCGTCACCGCCCGCCCGCGCGCGCCAAAGATTGACCCGCTGCAGGAGCTGAATGCGGACAGTTTCGAGATTATTCAGGATGTTGACGATGCCGTGGTCGGCCCCGTCGCGCTGGCTTATGAAGATACCGTGCCGAGCCCGGTGCGCAGCGGCATCTCCAATTTTCTCAGCAATCTGGGTGAGCCGATTGTTTTCCTGAACTACCTGCTGCAGCTCAAACCCGGCAAGGCGATGGAGACACTGGGTCGCTTCACCATCAACTCGACCATCGGGATTGGCGGGCTGGTGGATGTTGCCAAAAAACCGCCGTTCAACCTGCCCAAGCGTAATAACGGCTTTGCCAATACGCTGGGCTATTATGGTGTGGAGCCGGGGCCGTTTCTGTTTCTGCCGCTGATCGGGCCGACGACTGTCCGCGATCTGTTTGGCCGGGTGGTCGATCTGTCGGTCCTGCCGGTCGGGGTCGGAAAGCCGTTTAACGAGCTGGTCTATACTCTCCCGGCGGGGATTATCACCTCGCTCGATACCCGCGCCGAGCAGGACGAGCAGTTCAGAAAGCTGCGCGAAGCCGACGATCCCTATATCGCGACAAGAGAGCTTTACCTGAAACAGCGTCAGGCCGAAATTGATGCGCTGCGCGGGAAAGAACCCGAAGACAAATAGGACGCCGATGGCCGGGTCCTGCTGCGGGTCCGGCCGCTTTCCGAACAGTCTCCCGCCCGATATTTGACCTGGATCAAAGCGATCCCGGCGCGTCGCTGCCACCATGCTGTCCGACATGGAAGGAGATGCGATATGTCGGAGCATATGATGCAGTGGCCGGTGCTGCTATTCATCGGGATGGTGGCCTTTTTCGGTCTGGGTCTGATCTACGGGACCATCGCCGAAACGCTGAATGAACGAAGAGAATAGAAAGCGGCCCCTGTCGAAATGGGGCTTTTTGAAATCGGTCAGGATGGGGCTTGTTCAAGCCAGCCTCCGGTAATTCGCGCCACGGCCCATTTACTTTTCACAAAACCGTCATGAAACTGTCTTGATGTTTACACTGAGACATGAACTGGCGATCTACACCGCTGCCGGGCTTGGGATCCTGGCGCTGGCCGCCGTGTCAGTGGACTTTCGTCACGGGCCCTTTTTCAAGGAGGATGGCGTTGTCGAAATGACGGCGGCACTGCTGTTTCTTGCGGCCTTGGTGATCGGTGTTCATCGCCGATTGTTTCGCACCTGGATGGGGCTTGCCTTTTGCGCGCTCGCCTTGCTCGCCTGTTTGAGCGAGATCAGTTTCGGCGCCCGTTTTCTCGACTTCACCATGCCCGCAATGGCGGGCGGCGGCGAGCTGGACGGGGCGCAGGATCTGGTGATGCTCGCCTATCGGGCAGCCGCCGGGGAAGGCTTCCTGCTGCTGGCGGCGGGGCTGGCTGTGATCCTGCCGGTGCTGGTTTTGATACTGGCCTGGCGTAGCGGACATCTGGCGCAGGTAGTAGCATGGTTTAATGCTGATGATGGCCGGTCCACGCTGGCTATTGGCCTGGCTGTTATTGGGCTGGCGGTGATCCTCGATGTGATGGAGGCGGTTCGCTTCGCAGAAGAAACGCTGGAGCTTTTTGGTGCCGCACTGTTTGTCACAGCGGCTTTGCGTCTCGACCGATAATGTAATCAGGGCCTCGCCCCTACCAAACAGAAAAACAGAAATAGAACCAATATGAGTCTATTTCGGTTCGTCTTACAATCGGGTGTCGGCGCAAAACTGCCATTTGATCGGACTATAGCGCTAGGGCCGTTCGTGCTTGCTAAACCAGACTTCTTGATCTTACGTGAATTTACCCCATTATGAGTCATTCCGGGGTTAACAAGGGGCAATTCACAATGCTAAATTATTGGTTATGTTAGAAAAATACTCTCGCTTCGTTACTCTGGCCACCGCTGCGCTGGCCATGACCGTCTCACCAGTTTTTGCACAGGCAACCAATCCGCCATCGGCAAAAGAAGAGCTCGTTCGACCGGACATTCCATCGCGCGAGCACTATCCCGATGCGGGGCAGGCTTTCGGGATGACGTGGTATTATAACAATGATAGCGACAACCCGTTTGTCGCCTTTCAGGTTCCGGAAACTGACAATCAGCTATGGACAATGTCTTGCCGCAAGCAAAAAGACGGAAGCGTGCGCATTGCCAATATGATTATTGCCACGCCGAAAGAGCTGGTCGCAGAAGATCGCTTTGGGTTCACGGTCAGGGTTGATGATCGTCGGTCGATCGGCGTGCTGGCACGGATGTTGCCGGCCAATATTGAGGGCGAAGATTATCACATGCCGCAATTTTATCTGCCAGCCAGTCATGCGCTTTTTCCAGCGCTAGCCAAGGGCAATCGGGCCTATGTAAATCTGAATGGCAACAAGTTCAGCTTGCACCTTAATGGATCCGGTGATGCGCTGACCAAATTTCTAAAGGCCTGCCAATAATCAACCATTGGTCGCAGCTGAAAAACCGGCTGGCGACAATTGTAGAGGATGAATAGTCCTGTTGGGTTTTGTTCATATTTCTCCCGTTATTTCTGACAATCAGACATAACGAAGGGAGTTTGACATGAAAAAAACGATTCTAAGCCTAACCGCCGCGGCGCTGTTTTTGCCTGTTACGCCAGCACTAGCTGATGCGGGCGGCTATACCGATCATGGTGGCCCTGTCGCCGGTTTCTATCGGGTCAGTGATGATGACTGGGACGATGATGATGATCGCTATTACAAGCCCCGCCGGTTGAAACGCGGGGATCGCTACTGGCGTGGCCGTGATGGGCGCTATTATTGCAAGCGCAAGGACGGCACGACGGGACTGATTATTGGTGGCGCCGTCGGGGCGCTCCTTGGCCGGGAAATTGATGGTGGTCGGGACCGGACGGTTGGAACTGTGCTTGGTGCTGCCGGTGGTGCGCTTTTGGGCCGGGAGATTGATCGCGGAAAATTGCGCTGCCGTTAAATGATCGGGCTGTGGCGTTTGCTCGAGCCCATAAATGAAATGCAAAACCCGGTCCTGATGGTCTTCAGGGCCGGGCTTTCATTTGGGGGAAAGGGAAGGGGGATTTAGATGATCAGGGATGCGGCATTTTGTGTGGCGGGGACAATGCTGGCACCAACAAAAAGGGCAGAAGAGATGAGGGCGGCGATGGCGGCTGTGATTTGGGCGGTGAAATTACGGGGCATGATGAAGTCCTTTGGGGTTTGAGAGCCGGTCGTCTGATCAGATAATCAGAGACGTGGCATTTTGGGCGGCTGGACCGACGCTGGCGCTAATCATTACTGCTGCAGAGAATAGAGCGGCAAAGGCGGCGAGAACCTGGTTTTGAACGTTGGTGGTCATGATGAATTTTCCTTTTGAATTCTGGTTAGAGATTAAGCGATGAATGAAGCGGTGTTTTGAACGGCTGGGCCAACGCTGGCGCTGATCAGGACAGCTGCGGAGAACAGAGCGGCGAAAGCGGCAACAACTTGGTTTTGGATATTTACGTTCGACATTTTAAATTCCTTCTGGGCTAAATTTGGTTTTTCGCGGTTGTGTTTGCGAAGATGTCCATAGCATTGCATAGGGCGTGCCAGTTTTGATAAACCTATATAATACAATAGGTTATTCTTGTTCTTCATCACTAAGAGTTTTATCGAAAACTAATAAGTGGGAAAATAAACCAACAAATGGTTTTCATTGTTGGGATATATTACCAATCAGCCTGTTCATGACCTTGCTGCTGTTGCAGGCACAGGAACGGACCAGATTTACTCGTGTAAAACCGGAGGATATTCCCACAGGATGGGTTTAAGGCAGTTTGCAGGTTTCGCCTGGCGGCTGGTGCTATGAAACTGCGATTGCTTTAGTAGGGCGCTGTTCCGCCGTCGACGCTCAGTGCTGCACCGGTAATCCCGGCACCAGCATCAGAGGCAAGCAGCAATGCCATCGCAGCGACTTCCTCCACCGTGTTCGGTCGTTTAAGCGCGCTTTCTTGAGAAAACATGTCGATCATTTCCTCGAATGTCATGCCGAGACCTTCGGCCGTGGTCGGCCCGTTATCGAGAATGAGATCGGTCAGTACCAGGCCAGGACAGATGGAATTGACGGTAATGCCCATTGTGCCCACTTCCTGGGCCACGGCCTTGGTCATGCCGTTTATGCCGTGCTTGGCGATCGTATATGGCGCGAAAGTTGGCTTGCCCATCTTGCCTTCGGTCGAACTGATATTGATGACGCGACCGGATTGCTGAGCGATCATGGGCTTTAGCGCCCGGCGGGTTGCCCAGAATGTCGCGTAGATATTCCACTTCATCGCTTCATCAAAGGCCTCATCGGTCAGATCGACGAGCGGAGCAAGATCACCAGCACCGCCGGCATTGTTGACGAGAATATCGACCGTACCGAAATTTGCGACCGTCTGGTCCACAAAACCCTCAACTGATTCTTGCTGCATGACATCGCCAGCGATGAAAATGGCGCGATCACCGACGTTCAGTTCTTCGATAACCTTTGCGCCCTTTTCAGGATTACGGGCAAATAACGCGACATTTGCGCCCTCCGCCAGAAAGATCTCCGCTATGCCGCGTCCTATACCCGCAGTGCCGCCCGTAATAGCGGCAGTTTTGCCTTTCAGTTGCATGAGCTTCTCCCAAAATTTCTTGCCATCTAGTTATCGGTGGAAGGCGGTAGCAGCAATCATTCAAAAGGTTAGGAGCGAAAAATAGGACACTCAAGACATTGGTAGATAAGCGAAACTTTCAATATGTTCATAAAAACGGCGTTGAATATGAACCTCAGATAAAACCAACATTCAGCAAGCGGTCAATCCACTTCACATAGAACCAATCTCGTCGGGCATCAAACGAGTCGGATCACGACAATCCTTTTGGAGTAGAAGCAATGATCAACAAGGTTTTAGGAACACTCGCCATCACCACCGCTGCTATTTCGGCGATGGCCTTCGCAACGCCCGCTGAAGCGCGTGGTGGTTATTATCAAGGCTATAACGACGGCTATTATCAGCATGTTGGTGATGACCGCCGCTATTATCGTCGTGGCGATTATTACCGGGATGACCGTTATTATGACCGCCGGGATCGTCGTGCTTATCGTGAAAAGCGTCGTTATTATCGCGACAAGCGTCGTTATCGCAATGATCGTCGTCGTTATCGCGGATGTGATCGCGGTACGGGCGGCACCATAATCGGTGCTATTGCTGGCGGACTGCTGGGCAATGAAGTGGCTGGCCGCGGTAGCAAGACCGAAGGTACGATTATTGGCGGTGCAGTTGGTGCGCTTGCCGGTCGGGCGATTGATCGCAACTGCTGATGGGATCGCATGGAGATTTAAGATAAGCCCTCTGTATTCTGTCTTTGAATACAGAGAGCCTATATTCCTCGCGTCGCGTATCGAGGAAAGGGGACCGTGGTCGTAAGCTCCGGTCCCCGTTTCTTTGTCAGCCTATCCGATGTATCACCGGCGCGCCAGCATTGGCGGTACAGGGCCGATCCAGTCCGATAAATCAACCTCGTCCTTCACGAAATAGGGCTTGCCCTTGCTGTTGAGATAAAAGCGCTGCATTTCACTGCGGGTAAATGGCCGGGAGCCTAGCCGACCAAACACGGCCATCTGTCCGCCGGTTTCATCCACTGCCCGGTCACGATCCAGTCCTTTGGACAAGGCCAATGCGGGTTTGGGGGTACGGGCAAAGGCAATTAGTTCCGGCATCGGCGGCGGTGAAAAACCATAATAGTTCGGCTGGCTGTCTGGAGAAGTCAGCTGAATGACTTTCAGACCATTCCGGCCGTCGGCGACATAGGCAAACAGAGTGGCATTGGTCGAACCGACAATGACGTCTTCTGCGTCATTCATCTGGCCGCCAAATGTTTCCTTGCGATAGATAACTGGTGCTTCCGGCTTGGTGATATTGGCAATCACCAAACCTTCGTCTTTTGCCGCGATATAAGCATAGGTGCGGGCCAGATAGAGACGGCGTGCATTGTTGAGTGGGATTGTCCCGGACTCTACCGGAACCGGCTTTTCCATATCTGTCACATTGAACAGCTTCACACCGTCAGCATCGGTTACCCAAAGATAGCGGAACTGCAAGGCTGACGCCCGGGCATCTGTCATCGGCATGGTGATGACATGGCGGGGTTTCAACGGATCGTTGAGGTCAATGACAACCAGCCCACTCGCGGCGGTGATGTAGGCATAATGACCGGCCAGTGTGATATGCTTGGCGCCGTTCAAGACCCCGTCCGCATTCCAGGTAACGGCGCGCTTGAAGAAATTGTTGCGGAACTCGCCGTCGGCCAGCGTATTGATGTCCACGAGAATTAAACCTTCTTCGCTGTCAGTAACAACGGCATAATTATAAATCGGATGGAACGGCTGCTCCTCATTAATCTCGCGGAGCTCGGCCGTGTTGCGTTCCGGTGCAACTGGCTGGTTGGTCGACAATGCCATGCAGGTCGCGTTTTTCGTGTCGACATGGGTGTCATGACCCAGGGAAGAGAAGGGGGCCTTGACGATCCGTTCGGAAAAACCCTTATTGCCGATCGAAGCGACGTCATAGGCGCGGAACCCGCCTCTACCCTCTGCGACAAACATATATTCACCGCGCAGCTGTAAACAGCGGACGCTGTCCCCGGTGCCCTGCACAACATTGGCAAATTCTTCCAGAGCTTTGGTCTCGCCAGACAGATTGGCATCGAGCCGCTCGCCGCGCACCCAGTTGATGAGTTCGCGCCCATTATCTTCCACATGCATCCGCCAATAATCGGGATACGCATATTTTTGCAGATAGGAACCGATGACTGCTTGGGGTTCATCCCATTCTGTCACACGTACCGCTTCAAAGCCCTTGTCCATGCCTACCCAGGCATGCAGGCCAACAAAGTTCACGAAATTTGTACCCTGCAAAAGCAGCTGAGACATGATGGCATTATTGTCATTGGCTTCGCTCAAGTGACAATCGGAACATTGCTTGGTCTCGGTCTTGCGAACGGTGTGCGGGAAGTGCGGTGCAAAGGCTTGGCTGGAGAAACCGATGGCCGATATGGGCGGCTGCTGCACATAGATGCGTTCACGGTTGATATTGGTTGAGGAGAGCACCAGCGCCGAGGTTGACCGTACCGGTGCGATAATGCTGCCCTTGGTCGTCTGGTGACGGCCAAGCTGGAACATCTGATCACGGGCGACCTGAGGATTATAGGTGGCGTAGTTACGTGTGGTGCCGCCTTCATATTTGTGGCTTTCCGTTTGCCAGTTGGCTTCAATCGGCAAATGGCACCCGCCACAGCTGGTGGTCCAGCTCAAGTGACAGGTGAAGCACACCATATTTTCATCTTTATGGGCCCGATCAGCAGCGGGTACGCCAGTACCAAAACTGTATTTCCCAGTCTCCGCGCCGGTCTTGGACATCAGCTTGGCGCGTGCCGATTTCAGGTTAAAGTCAGGATGCGAACGGTCAACGCTGTCTTTGACCAAGCTGACCCGCCAGCTGAGGTCTGGGTCCACGATGGAACGCTGGATCAACACACGCTTGCCATTGGCATCCTGCATCCATTCAAAGCGGCGCTGACCATCCGCATTGCGCAGCAGGTTCAAGTTCTTGCCCTTCGGCCGCGCCGCCAGATTGGATGTCATCAATGTCGGATATTCATCGGCCGTACCATGGCAGTCTTTGCAGTTTATCTCCACCGCATTGGCAACCTCGCCATAGATCAGACCATTGCCATGGCTGTCCTGGGCGAAATGACAATCCGCGCATTGCATGCCGACCTCGGCATGGATACTCATCATGTGGACAGATTTCCCGGGGTTAGTCCCGGGTTCGACGAATTTCTCTTCGTCCTCACGGCGGAATTTTTCCGGATCATCATTGTCGACAATATCGCCATCTTCATCGAGCAGATTGCCATCGCGATCGCGTTTCAATATGGCGCGGAAATTCCAGCCATGACCGTGATAGTCAGCAAATTGTGTGTCCTTGGCTTCGCTGTTGAGATCATAGACATTGCGCAGGAAATCAAGATCACCCCAAAGACCTTTAGGTGAAGCGGCTTCTGGATTGCGGTCGAGGATCTTGCGCACTTCTTCGGCATCAGGATATTTCTGCTGTTTATAAGTTTTCTGATATTCCTCATCACTCATGCCCTCGGGCCGCGGCGTGGTATTGTTCGGACCGGGCCACATCAGCGGGGCATCGGACTCATAGTCCCACATCGTATAGCCGAGGAAGCTGTTCAGGAAGATATTGGGCTGGTGCATGTGACAGTTCATGCACTGGGCAGTTGGAATGGCGCGGGTGAAAGCATGCTGGACAGGATGTCCCTTTTCCCGTTTCGCCGGGTCTATGTCGGTGCTGTGATCATCCCCATGTCCGTCATCATGGTCGTCCCCGTGATAGTCAGCTTTCTTATCATGGCCGCCCTTTTTGCTATAAGAAGCATCATAGGTTCCAAATTTCCCGACGCGATGCTCACCCTCTTTCAGGTTACGGATCGTTGGATCTTTGGTTTGCGTCTGTCCGTCGCGGCCATATTTGGCCCAGATCAGGCTGTGGCGGGGTTCGCGGTCATTTGCATAGACCACATGGCAGCTAGCACAGCCTGATTGACGATAGTCGCCTGGCTGATCATTGGTACCCATGAACCAGGTGAACGGATCGTTGAGCCGGGTCTTGTGAATATTCAGAGCCGGAATGGCAACGCGCAGCCCGGTGCCGGGACCACGGTTGGATTGTTTCAGGTCCGGACGGCCTGGTTCCTCCAGTCGTTGGATGATTCCGCCAATGTTTGGCAAGCCGATTTCAGGAAATTGCGTATTGATATTGCGGCCACCGCGCTCAAACACACGGAACACGTCGCCCGGCGGAATGGTGTGCCAGGTGGGCAGGGGATAGAGAATGGGCAAGGCACCGCGCTTCTTTTGCTCTTCCGTTACTGTGCCATGCGGATTGCCAGGTGATTTGATCGTCGCAGGCAAGCCCTTGCGCGTATAGGCTTCGCCGAACACATAATTTTTAAATGGTACGATGCCGTTGTTATAGGCAGCGCCGCCCCATAGCATGGCCCCAGTGGCCATCAGCGATCGCTCTGAAGCCTCGATAATCTCCATATGGCAGGCGCCACATGCCTCGCGCGCAACGCGATAATCGGACGGATTGACGAAGCGAACAAATTCCGGTGATTCCTTGTTCAGCAATGTATAGCTGCGCTTCGGATTGGCGGAAGACGGCCAATGCCAGCTTTCTGGATATTTGGGGAGGACATGCGCCTTTTTAAGCGCATACATATATTGTGGGCTTTTCTTGCCCCAGGCATTGTCGCCGGTAACGCTGGCATCACCGCCATGACAGTCGACACAGCCAAGCACGACAGCGGGCGTTTCATGCATGGTTTTCTGATCGCTGTCTGTATGACAGGATATACAGCCTGTGCTTTTTGTGTTTGCAGCATCCCATGTCTGGTTCTGCGGCGCTGGTGGTGTGAACGTATAGTCAATCTTCTGAGGTTTCTCTTTTCCTGCGGCAAGTAGCGCTGGTGTTCCTGCAACGCTCAGTCCAGCGACGCCGAGTCCAGTGATGAAGAAACGCTTATATCGGGAGAGAAGATTGAGAGACCGCATATCAGAAAGCCAGTATCGCGTTGAAGAGAATGGAATAATGGAAATCGCGCTTATCGGTTTGATCGAACAAGTCTTCAAAGCCTTTGCCGGGGAGCAGCGCCGCACCTGATAAGCGGAAAACTAAGTTCTGGTTGGCGTTGGGACGATAAATGGCTGCCGCTGACAAATCCCAGCCGATATCTTTAGGTATCGAGCCCTCGACACGCAGCGCTTCAAGGCTTTCCGTCTTGTGGAACCACAGATGATTGGCATTGGCCGACAAACGAAAATCCGGCGTCAGGTCGGCATCAACGCCAACGCCCGCCAAAATCGTACCGGGGTTGTTGAAATTGCTCTGCCCCTGCTCCTTGGAAGACCGCAAGGAATTGAGGATACCGTTTCGGCCATTGATGCTGATTGCACGCCCGCCCCCGGCAAAGGGGATGGTCTGCCGGATCCAGTAACTGGTATCAGCACCGGCAAAAATTGGGTTTTCAAAAATGGCATCGAACCCGGCTTCCGTATTATTATAGGGATTGCCGTCTCCACTGGCGAACAGGCCGGATGCCCGAAAGCGTAGGAAGTCGACATCATAGCTTGCTTCCGCCGCCGCGAAATAGGCAGCGATTTTGGCCGGTTCGCTTGTGAATATGCTGTTGCGATCTTCGCCGAAAGCACCATAAATCTGCCCGGTCACGTTAATTCGTCCGATCCGGCCATCCACCGCATAGCCAGGATACACGACGTCATAGGCGCGGCCCCGTAAATCTCCGATCAGGGCCGGGCGAACCGGAAATCCGTTATCGTCAATCTCGATATCGTTCTTTTCGCGGTTCATATTATAGGTGACGCTGAACTGGCTGGTCAGGCCGACAAAAGGCAAATCCTGACGATAGAGATTGGCGAAGAAAATATAGCTTTCGCGAGGCGTTTGGGTGATATCATTGAGGCCGCTGTTCGTGTCTTTTTCCAGCTGCACGAAGGCGCCAAGATTATATTGGACGCGGTTATTGTCACGCGTGCCGAACAGGCGGAAACCGAGTTGATTATCCTGAAACAGGAAGCCGCGGAAATCGGCCTGCATCGGTTGGATACCGATACGGAAGCTGTCAAAGTCATAACGCGCGGAAGTGTTGCGGATATGATAGTCGAAAAACGCTTCCTGGACGCCGACAAACCAGTCGGTGCGGTTGGAGGTTTTTGAAGGTTCGACAAACAGCACGCGGCGTTCCGGGACGTTCACATGGTTGATCTGCGTAGCCAGCGTCAGGCGGTACTCCACATCAGGTGGTTTGTAGGCAGTTGAGCCTTTGATCAGGGCGAAACCAGTGATGAAGGTTTGGGCGTAGACTTCGGAACCGGAGCGGCCGAAAACATCAATGCTATTGTCCCGCTCGGTTGTTTGCACACCGACCGGGATTGGGAAGCTGCGCGGCTCGATGACGGTGTCCGAGATCGCGTTGACGACAAAGAACCAGTCATCGCCCTTCAGGAAGGACGGTTTCTTGTCGGCCGGAATAGGCTTGTCGCCCTTCAACACATTTTGTGCATATGGGTTGGACGTATTGCTGCAATTATTCTTCAGCGCGCCGAATACCTTGTAGATCGACTGATCACCGCCTTTTTGCGGGCATAGGGTCTGCAATATCCGCCAGCGGTCGGGGACGGGAAATTCGTCGGTCGGAAATGCCTCAGGCGGCGGCGCACTCACCGCGCCGGGATTATTCTGGGTGATGCGGTCTGGCAGTTCCTTAGGCACGCCGGGACGACGGCGACCATCGATTAACGCCTCATCGGCTTCCAAGCCGTCAAAATCCATTTCCAATTGTTCTGGCTGGGCAGCCTCGGTTTCTACGATTGCGGAATCTGTAGCTGGTGGTTCAGCCGTTTCGGCTGCGGCTTCTTCTTCGGGATCGGGCCCGCCGACGGCCAACATGCCAGCGCCTGCATCTATTTCAGCAAGGTCAAAATCCGAATTCTCGACACGTATCCAATCAAACTGCTCGCTTGCCAGCAAAGCTGTGAGCGAGCTTTCCATTTCTTCAATGGAGAGGCGCTGAGCTTCCATCTGTTCGGCTTGACCCGACATCACCGTCATAATCGGCAGGAAAGAGGAGGATAATGCAGGCACTTTCTTTACAGTCCCTCGCAGACATTTTGGTCATCGGTGTCGAGAAACGGCGCAAACGGACAGTTTACATAGCGTAAACGGACCTGTGCATCGCCAAGATCAACCACGACATTGTCGGCGCGAATGGCTTTTGGCGCATTGCCAATGCCACCTACCCGCAGCCCGGCATTGTGCAGGCCAAGAAAGCTGATCATATCATCCTGGTCGATGCCATCTCCGGATACGCCGAGGCCGCCGACAAGCTGGTCACCACGATAGATCGGAACGCTGCCCGGGAAAATCTGGATGCCATTTTCAAGACGGTTCTGCCCTGCCACGGCATCCGGCGTGTTGGTGCAGCGTTCCGCTGTGTCGGTTGCCGAAACGCCGGAAATGAAATTGAGATGGCCAGCAATATTACCGATGGTGAGCGCGACTTGTAGTCCGGTTGCAAATGGATTGAACTGGTCAATCGGTCGCGACAAGGGGCCATTGGGCCGCCCCAACTCGCCATCAGGGAAATAGGGGCGGGCCAGGTTGCCGCCGGACCGGTCGGCAAAGGCCACGGTTCCGGTGAGGGCGTTAGGATCATTTAAAAACGTACGCACGCGTCCAACAAAGGCCGCGACATCACCATCCGGATTACCCAAAAGGTCAGCCGCAGCAACACTGTTCGAAAAGAAGGATGCCGTTCGCGCTTTTTGTAACGATACATCGGTGCCGAAAATCGGTGCGTCGGGAGAACGGACAATGCCCAAAATCTCGCCATGGGTATCAACAATGGAAATAGAAACTTGTGCGCGGCTGTCCAATGGTTGTCGGATTTGCGCGCGAGCACGGCTCATGATGATAAAGGACTCTTCCAAAATTGCCCGGGTTTCTGCGGCCGTGAGCGGGGTCGTGACATTGGCGCCATCAGTTCCGGCTCGAATTGGAAAGCGATTGGTGCCGGTGCCGTCGGTCAAAACAAAGGCATCGCGGTTCTGAAACTCTGCGGCCGTTGATGCACGGATGCCGGAACTTTCTGTGCCATAAGCCGAACCAGCGACTATGGTTCCATCGCTATAGCCGGTCACCGGGACCAGATTACCAGATGTACCGTTAATTGCGGCAAAATTACTTTGCAACGGTGAGAGATCATCAACCACCATGTCACTGAAACGCAGCGACGTTCCGTCAACGGATATCCGGTTTGCAGTTATCGAAGCGGAGGGAGCAAAGCCCTGTATACCGGCCAGTGCTATTGCTTCTTCATCGTCGACATCGGTGTCGAGAATATTTGGGTCAAAGCCATAATCGCTGTCACCCATCACGCCAATGGCACCGACAACGACACCGTTTTTGTAAAGTGGCAGGCCGCCCGGGTCTGCGGCAAGACCGATTGGAGAGCGTTTTGGCCCAATCAGTGCGCTGGCTCCTCCACCAGCACTGAAGCGCTGGTTCAGGTCCGAACAGGGAAGCTGGCTGAATTGAACGCCGAACAACGGACCACTTTCAAGACCAGCAGTCGTCGGAGCGGGCGGAAAATGTTCCTGTACAATCTGGCTTGCTGTTCGGGTGGAGAAGGCATTTCCGGAACTTGACAGATAAGCGCCCGTGACAGCCTTGGCGATGGCAGCTGCTTCAGCGGGAAAAACCACGCCCTGTGCATCCATGGGCGTGGGATTGGGGCCGGCGGACGTCGATATGCTGGTAGTAGCCGTTGCGGCCGCGCCGTTCATACGAAAAACGGCCAGTACGTTACCGACCCGATCGGTAACGGCGATAACCGAAGGCAGGTTGCGCGCAGTTGCTTCTCCGACAGCTTGCGCAATGATGGTTTGCACATCCGTAACGCTAAGCGATTCTTGGGCAGGAGGCGTAAATGCTCCACCGTTGCCATCAATTGGTGTTGGCGTTGGCGTGGGGGCAGGAGCTGGTGCGGGGGCTGGGTCCCCGCCAAAATCATTGCTGCCACCACCGCCACCGCAAGAGGTCAGGATCAAGGCAGCTGCCGAAATTGCAGTAATGAAACGGATGTTCCGCATTATCGTAATGCCCTTATCGTTCTCACCGCACTGCCGAGCGCACGGCGGAATTGCAGCGGTTTATAGCTATTGGGATCATCGACAGCCTTATAGGCCACGTTGATCTGGCCGCGCAGGCTGGAGGCAGCAGACTCGCTGACCTGACCACCGTTCACCAATCCGTTGAGCAACGTATCGATTGCCATCACGGCCTGTACGCTGCCTTCATAGTCGGTGAAGCGCGGCGAGATTGCCTGTCCGGCGATGGTTTCCATGATCTGGAAAGTTTGATTTCGGCCAAAGCTGGCGCGAGAGAAACGATCTGCCAAAACCCGCGCCGTCTGCCTCAGTCTGGCAGCAGCCTGGACAGCCGGTCCGCGGCCTTGGGCCATCGCCGCGTGGAAAGCCTTGGACCGGGATTCGAACTGCTCCGCCATATCCGGAGCTGCGACTTTAATGGCCGCACTCAGCATGATCATGTTTTCATCATTATAAGGCGGCATACCCTCTGGAATGGGGCGACCGGGATTGTTGACGGACGTCGGACGTGCCGATGCTTCGTCATAGATGCGGCGGTGGCAGCTGTGACAATCATAGAAATAGAATTCGGGGAAAATGCCTTCTTGCGCCAAGGCAGGTTTTGAAAAGAGGCTCAGTGAACGTTCCAGAGCCATTGACTGGCCAACGGCCCAAAAACGTACTGCGTTAGTCTTTCCCTTGCGCCGGATGTAATCGACATCTTCGTCATGATGCTGCTGCAGGGTGGAGAAGAGGTCGAGTTCAAAGGAAATGCGGGGGTGCCCCGCGGCCATGATCCGGTGATCGACAAACTGACCGCTTTTTGCGCTGCCGAAGTGACAATCAAGGCAATTGTCAGCACGGACTTTGGGGTTGTCCAGCGGTTTCAATCCGAGCGAAACATTGCGGGCATGGTTGGCGCCAACGGCATAATGGGCCGAAAGCCAGCCGGAAGATGGGCCATGGCAGGCTTCGCAGCCAACACCGTCGCTAAGCTGGAAGCGGGGGCCTTTTTTTGCTGCTGGTGTACTGTGACATCCAAGGCATTGCTGGGACGAGGATGCATCTTTTATCCCAAGCCGCTTGGCCATCGCAATGCTGCGGGGCTCGCGAAGAACCCGAAAAGCACGACTATGAGCGCCCCCGGGTGTTGATTCTTCCTGCCAGCGCATCAATTCGTCCTGTCGCACCACTTCGCCATCGGCTTCCTGGCGCCCATGGCATGTTGTGCCGCCGCAAGATGCGACACCCATATGGGTCCCGCTCGCCAAATCCTGGGCAGCTTCAACCGGTGCTGGTGTTGCGATAGAAGATATGAACAGAGCTGCGCCAGCAAGCGCAAAACAGAATAGACTAGCGGCCAGCACGGACCAGCTACGTCTCCACGACAGATTCTTCCCCATTTGCATCGTTGCTTTTCCTGATCCGGAGATCAGGCCCCTCTGTAAGCTCGACGCGACCCAAGTCGTTAACTATGTAATACGCCCTCTATTATGCTTCATTGAAACCTCAATGCAACGGTAAAAAGCCTCGAATATGGCGGTATTTCTATGACTTGCATCACTTTTTTTGCTTTACCCACCATACAAACGTTGCCGATTTACCACTTTTTGTACTTTGATTGCGACCCGGCCAATTCTGTTGCGATCTGATTCGATAGACTAGACTTTCCGCCGGATGACCAGATTGCGAATTTCCGTCATATCCTCCATAGCGAAACGGATACCTTCCCGTCCAAGCCCGCTATCCTTGACGCCGCCATAGGGCATATTGTCGACGCGATAGGATGATACGTCATTGATCACCACACCACCAACATCAAGCCTGTCCCAGGCATCCAGGGTCTTGAACAGATCACGGGTGAAGATGCCGGCCTGCAAACCGAATTTGCTGTCGTTCACTTGGTCCAGTGCAGCGTTGAAATCGCTGAATTTGGAAAGCAGCGCCAATGGGCCAAATGCTTCCTCGCGATTGGCCGCCGCATTGCTGTCTACATTTTCCAGTAAGGTCGCTTCCAGCATATTGCCAGTACGGTTGCCACCGCACAGCAACGTCGCTCCGCCAGCAACGGCCTCATCTATCCAGCCATGCAGGCGTCTGGCTTCGCCTTCGGAAATCATCGGACCGATAAACGTATCCCGGTCCTTGGGATCGCCGGCAATCAGGCTTTTGGTTCGGGCAACCAGCATATCCTTGAATTTGTCATAGACGGACTCATGAATAATGATCCGCTGGACACCGATACAGCTTTGGCCGGATTGATAGAAAGCGCCGAAGATGATCCGCTCCAACGCGTCTTCCAGATCAGCATCATGATCAACAATAACCGCAGCGTTGCCGCCCAGTTCAAGGATGACGGGTTTCTTTCCTGCCTTTGCTTTGAGATCCCAGCCGACACCGGGGGAGCCGGTGAAAGACAAGAGCTTCAGGCGCTCATCCACAGTGAACAGGTCCGCACCATCACGGCTGGCGGGCAATATCGAAAACGCGCCTTTGGGCAAATCGGTTTCGGCCAAAACTTCGCCCATGATGATCGCGCCGAGCGGTGTCTTGGAAGCCGGTTTCATGACAAAGGGGCATCCTACCGCAATAGCCGGAGCAATTTTATGTGCCGCCAAATTCAACGGAAAGTTAAAAGGTGAAATGAAACTGCATGGCCCAATCGGCACGCGCTTCCACATGCCCTGATAGCCTTTGGCGCGCTCGGAAATATCCAGCGGCTGGACTTCCCCATAATTGCGAACCGCTTCCTCGGCGGCAATCCGGAACGTATCGATCAGCCGACCGACTTCCCCCTCGGCATCCTTGATGGGTTTGCCGGCTTCGACACAAAGCGAATAAGCAAGCTCATCATAGCGTTCCTGAAAACGGGTGACGCAGTGTTGCAGTACATTTTGCCGTTCGTAGCTCGCCATGCGAGCCATGGGCTCGGCGGCCTCCACCGCACCGGCAATGGCTTCTTCAATAACATCCGGTGTCGCCAGCGCCGTCCGGAAAGCGACCTCGTTGGTAAACTTGTCGGTGACTTCCAGGTCGGTATTCGGCTGCGCGGCTACGTTATTGAGATAAAGCGGATAAACGTCTTTGAGTTTTGTCATGGGCTATCCTCTTGTATCCTGGCCTCTTATATTTTGGCGCTGAGTTCCTTGATCTCATTGTTGAGGATACGGTCATTGTCCGAATAGTCCACAGGACAATCGATCAAATGCACACCTTCGCTGTTCAGGCATTTATCGATCGTTTCCTGCAAATTTTTCGCGCTGGTGATCCGGTGACCATGGGCGCCATAGCTTTCGGCATATTTAACGAAATCAGGATTATCATAGGTCAAACCCCAATCCTTGAAGCCCATATTGGCCTGCTTCCAGCGAATCATGCCGTAGCTGCTATCATTCAGGATCAGGACGGTAATATTCAGCTTCAGCCGAACCGCTGTCTCCATCTCCTGACTGTTCATCATGAAGCCGCCATCGCCACAGATCGCCATGACCTTGCGGTCAGGATAGACCATTGCCGAAGCCATGGCCGACGGCAGGCCGGCGCCCATGGTTGCCAGAGCGTTATCAAGCAACACGGTGTTCGCCTGACGCGCTTTGTAGTTGCGCGCAAACCAGATTTTATAAACGCCATTGTCGAGGCAGATTATACCATCGGCAGGCATTTGTTCGCGAATGACCTTCACAAGATGCGGTGGATAAATCGGGCAACGCATGTCGTCGTCCATCGTTGCCGTATGCTCTTCTTCAGCCGCCCGTGCTTTGTACATGTGATCAAAATTCCACGAGCCGGAAGGAACAATATCTTCCTTCATCTGCCAAATGGCGTTGCCAATGTCGCCAATAACTTCGATTTGTGGAAAATAGACCGGGTCAACTTCCGCTGTGTTCATTGAGACGTGAATGACTTCGGTGCCGCCGTCTTTCATGAAGAAAGGCGGTTTTTCGATTACGTCATGGCCAACATTGATGATCAGGTCTGCGGACTCGATTGCGCTATGCACAAAGTCATTCGCCGACAAAGCGGCACAGCCCATAAATTCCTTGTTGGTTTCATCGACAACGCCTTTGCCCAATTGTGTCGTGACAAAGGGAATACCGGTTTTCTCGATAAACTGGGTCAGCATCCGGCCGGTGGTGGTGCGGTTGGCTCCGCCGCCAATGACCAGGATGGGAGACTTGGCGCTCTCAATCTTCTTGGTTGCTGCGCGCACCGCCTTGGCTTCGGCAATCGGACGGCGCGAGAGGCTTGGTTTGATCGGAACCGAATCGGTTTGCTCGTCCGCGACATCTTCCGGAAATTCAATATGGGAAGCGCCCGGCTTCTCTTCCTCGGCCAGGCGGATCGCTTCACGCACACGGCTCGGGATATTGTCCGCCGACGCCAGTTGATGAGTGAACTTTGTAATCGGCCCCATCATGTCGACGACATCGAGAATCTGGAAACGGCCTTGTTTGGATTTCTTGATCGGTTTCTGGCCGGTCACCATCAGGATTGGCATGCCGCCAAGCTGTGCATAGGCGGCTGCGGTAACCAGATTGGTCGCACCGGGGCCGAGAGTTGCCATGCAAACCCCGGTTTTACCCGTATGCCGAGCATAGGTCGCAGCCATGAAGCCAGCGCCTTGTTCATGCCGGGTCAGGATCAATTCAATTTTCTTGGAGCGGGACAGGCTGTCCAGCATGTCGAGATTTTCTTCGCCGGGAACGCCGAAAAGATATTCTACGCCTTCATTTTCAAGACATTCAACGAATAAATCAGATGCTTTGGTCATGTGGGTCCTTCCCTGATCGGTATGATCAGTATTTGCTCAAGATTATGGCAACGACCCCGGAATGATTTTTCCCCTCCAGAAAAAGACTCATTCCTACCCCTATGCTGTTGGTTGATAAGTCAAATTTTTCTGTAAGTCACGTATCAATCGAAAATTTAATAAATAGCTCAATAACCGCGATCAAGATCGGCCACTGCGATCATATCATCGCCGTTCTGATAGCGCGCCAGATTTTCGACAAAACGGGCGGCAGCGCGTTGAAACATGCGCGTTTGGGCGACGCCGGAAACGTGCATCGTGATGAAACAGTTATCTGCTGTCCACAAAGGGTCACCTTTCGGCAGTGGCTCAGGATCGGTGACATCCAGCATCGCGCCGCCAATGGCCTTGCCGTTCAGCGCCTCTACCAGCGCCGGTTGATCTACCAGTGACCCGCGTGCGACATTGATTAGCCAGGCTGACGGTTTCATCGCGGCAAATTCATCAGCGCCCAGCAGTTTCTGCGTTTCTGTGGTCGCAGGCGCGGAGACGATCACCCAGTCAAACTCCCCGAGCCGGGCCTGCCAGTCACCGGTGCCGATAACTTCTGTTCCCAATCCGGCGGGATCATCACTGGCGGTTCTTCGGACGGCGGTGACATCCATCTCGAAACCAGACAGTTTTTTCGCAACCTGCTGGCCGATACCGCCATAACCGATGATCAGGGCTTTGCCGTCCGTCAGTTCAGCGGTGCCCGGTGCCTGTTCGGGCCATTCCTGTTGATCCTGAAGTTCCAGCAATTTGTCGGTCCGTTTGGCCGCGGACAACATGCCCATGACCACAAATTCGGCGATGGGGGAGCTGTTCAATCCTGCCCCATTGGTAACAACCGTGCCCTGCTGTTTGAGTTGGTCGAGCGGAAAATGTTCAACCCCGGCATAGATGCTGTTGAGCCATTTCAAGTTGGTCGCGGCACCCAGCACCTGCGCCATCTTTTCCTTGTCATACATGTCGAACCAGCCGATTTCGGCATGCGGTGCAATCTCTATGGCTTCCTCGGTACTGGTGAACCAGGTAACATCAAGATCACCACAATGAGGTTCGACCAGGGGACGAACGAGAGACGCCATAGCAGCTATTGGTTTGCTCATATCGAAATGCTCCATTCCCAGCGTAGCGGATCGCCATCCATCAGTTCAACACCCTGCGCCGTCAGTTCATCGCGGATCGCATCGGCTGCTGCAAAATCCTTTTCCGCCTTGGCCTGTTGTCGCAGATCCAGTTTCCGTTCTATCTCTTCTTCAGAAATTACCACCTGTTCCGGTTTAACACGCAAATTTTCTCGCGTTAGCGTTTCAAGTTGCAGACCAAATATAGCATCCATCTCTTTCAGCAGCTCAAACCGCTGGTGGGCGTTGATTTTTTTCAATCCCAAGAGTTCCTCGAGCAACGGAATAGCTTTGGCGCTGTTCAAATCATCTGCCATTGCAGCCCATAGTTGGTCACGCAGTTCCGTAATTTTTGGGTGTTCGCGATCATTGGCGGCTGAGGCATCAGTTTTTTCAAGGCGAGCTTTTAGGTTCTCGACACCGATGATCATGCGTTTCAACCTTGTCAGTGCCGCAGCCAGATTGTCCCAAGTAAATTCCAGCTCGCTACGATAATGGGCCTGCAAACACATCAAGCGGTAGGCCAGCGGATGAATGCCCTTGTCGATCAGCACCTGCAGCCGCAAAAAATCACCGCTTGATTTTGACATTTTTCCGGCACGGTCGATCAGGAAGTTATTATGCATCCAGATATTGGCGCCGCTATGTTCGGAGCAATTATGAGCCTGGTTTTGAGCGATCTCATTGGGGTGATGAATTTCACGGTGATCAATACCGCCGGTATGAATGTCAAAAGTCTCACCCAGATATTTCATGCTCATCTGCGAACATTCCAGATGCCATCCCGGAGCACCTTTGCCCCATGGACTATCCCATTCCATCTGACGGGTTTCTCCGGCGGGTGTCTTGCGCCAAATTGCAAAATCCTGTGGATGCCGTTTGCCTTCAACCGTTTCGATGCGACCTTCTACATCGTCGCTTTGAGTGCCCGCTAACCGACCATAGTCCGGCACAGTGCTGGTATCAAAATACAGACCGCTTTCCAGTTCGTAGCAGTGTTTGTCGGCAATGCCTTTTGCAAAGTCGATCATCTCTTCCACATGATCGGTGGCAATGGACCATTTAGCGGGCTGACGAATATTAAGCCGTTCAATGTCCTGCCAATAGGCATCGGTGTAATATTTGGCGATATCCCAAGCCGACTTTCCTGACGATGCAGCCGCCTTTTCCATCTTGTCATCACCCCCATCAGCGTCAGAGGTCAGATGGCCGACATCGGTTATGTTGATGATATGGGTCAGTTTTAGGCCGGTAGCGCCTAAGGTGCGGCCCAATAGATCCGCAAAAATATAGGCACGCATATTTCCGATATGCTGATAGTTGTAGACTGTCGGCCCACAGGTGTAGACGCGGGCTTCGCCTTCATGAACCGGCGTAAACGGTTCGAGCTCGCGGGTGAGGCTGTTGAACAGCTTCAAGGGATGGTTGGTAGTGTCATTCATATCCACCGCCTAGTGGTTTGGGATATAAAAGGTCAACCGGTCAATTCACTCGGCAGGTTCAAGCGTGTTTTCTTCCTCCGGACCGCCCTGACCACAATTTTCATCACCTTCAGCGCATTCGGTATTCTCTTCTTCGCCGGCCGCTCCGTCGGTAACCCACAGATCGTCGTTGCCCGCTCCGGTTACCGGCTCATCAATCAACGGATCATCGATATATTCTTCATTTTCCTTGATCTCGATGAGATTGGTCTCAAACGGATCGCTGACAACCGAACCGTCTTCCATTGGCGTTACCTCTTCTTCGATCACATCCCTTACAGGATCATCAATTTCTGGCTCTGGTGCAGGCGTGGGTGTTGGGGTAGGAGTAGGAGTAGGAGTAGGTGTGGGTGTCGGAGGTGGAGGGGCACCACAGCTAGCTGGATCAAGGATGACACAGCCATTTATGGTCGAAAAGTCATCAAAAGTGACGGCGACATCTGTCTCCAACAATCCGTCTATCCCGGTTCGTCCACTAACAATGCCATTGATCACGATATTGGCGTTACTCCCGGCGCTGAGGCCATTGATGGTGAGTGTATCCACCGTGAAACCACGGCGTTCATCAAAAGACACGCCAGGAACGGTATTTTGTATGAACAGGTCACCATCGACAATAAATTCTGCAATACCTCCACGGATCAGCCCGTCGTTGATGTTCAGGCCATCACTATTCTCCAGCCTCAGATCGACGGCACTAACATCCAGCCCGGCGATATCGGCAAAGGCCTGATCTGTCATGGCGTAGATATTCTGGGCGGTCAGGGTCATCAACCCGATCCCGCCGAAGCCACCATTGGCGTCGGTAATCTGAATCAGTCCGCCATTAGCGTTGATTCTCAGATCGTCCAACGACGTCATGTTCAGGGTTGTACCAGCGGATGCGTTGGTGACGTTGAGATTGCCATCAACCCGCGTCGATTGACCGGAATCAATGGTTAGCGTTCCGGAGAAACCGATATTGGCGTTTTGCGGCCCACTCACATTGCTACCGGTTTGGACGGTCAGATTCTGAATGATGAGATCGGGCGTCGTGTTGCCGGTTGCTCCGACAAAGATCGTCAGATCCTGATTGGACTGAATACGAGAGAATTCGAAATTATCGAGTGTGTAGCCGCCAAGATCGGTTGCGCCGCCCAAAAGCACTTGATTGATACCATTGCTCTCAATGAAAATATCATTGGTCTGTTCAAACTCACCCAATTGACCGGTGGAACCGATATTAATATCCGCGGACGAGACGTCGATTGTCGTCCCGGTGGCGAGAGCCTGAATGTCCACCAGATTACCTGCAGTGATCGTCAGGGCGTTGGCGGCATTGACAGTATCATTAATCGCAACGTCAACGGCTGCCGTGATATCAATATTACCATTGGCACTAACAACCGCCTGACTACTGATCCCGGCAAGAGATGATCCGGTGCCGCTACCAACGATAATTAGCTCATTTAGTTCTGCGCTACCCGCGAGGCTGGTGAGTAGAATATTACCTGTTGCACTGGCATCATCGGCTACGAGATTGCCTCTGGTAACAATGTCTATGTTCCCGGCATTGGCGGTGGCAATGACTCTCATCGCCCCGTCGGACCGGAGGAATACATTATTGCCGATGGCGCGGACTGTATCGGTGAGCATGGCATTGTCACGCACCGCGACATCGCCGTCAGTAGACTGCAACACGGCCGAACCACCGATCAACTCTCCAATTTCAACGCCCAGATCAGCATCAAAATTGCTGTTGAAGGCTTCGGCGCGCGTGACATCAACAAACCCATCAACGAAGGCTCGGAGCGAACCGGCGGCTACGCTTTCAGCAGTAAAGTTACCATCGGCCCGGACACCGATGAAGGAATCGGATGTCACATTGCCAAATATAACGGAACCGACTGACCGCAAGTCCAGTCCAGAAGGTATTTTGCTGGTCACATCGACATCACCGAAAATGATGTCGCCCGAGGCAAAGAAATCTCCGGTGCGCGAAATATCCAGATCGCCGCCAATATTGATGTCGCCGTCCAGAGCGCGGATACGCAAACCTTCGGTAAACTGGATGTCACCATTGTCACCCGTATCCGCACCGCCCAATGCAACCGAATTGCCCTCCAGGAATGTTTCGTTGCCCGAAATAACATTACCAATGGATAGGCCAGCTGTGCCTACAACCCTCACGGTTGTACCCGCGGCCAGCAGGTCACCGGTAATATTGCTGCCGCTGATATCAAGCATGTTACCGGCATCCACTGATCCGAAGTCAATGAAATCGCCAGAAGACAGTGTTATGTCGACACCAGCATCAATGCTTCCGACCGTTATGTCGCCGCCATTGATATCAATATTCTGTGCGCCAGATGTGGATCCCAGGAAGATCGATCCCGGCGCATCCAGAATTATATTGCTGTCAGGAACATTAATCTGATCAAAGCTGAAACTACCACCGGCGTCATAATTCACGTCGCCAGCGCCGACGGTCAATATGCCAACATTCATGCTATCAGGAACGGAGTAAAACCCTTCCAGCATATCACCGCGGTCCTCGACAGTGGTCAGTTCACCGCCTGTGTCAATAGCGGCCGCCGAGATGCTGCCGCCGACATTAATGCCAATATCGTTGCCACTGTTAAGTGAACCCGAACCAAGAAGGCTACCGGCTGCGTCAATGCCCAGAAAATCGCTGGTCAGTTCGGCATCGCGCAGGTCCACATCCCCTTCGGTGCTGTTCACAAATATCTCATCGCTGGCAATGAAACGCGATGGAACGCCGTTAGCACCCATCACAATATCACGGCGGGTAGATACGAGTATGCTGTTGGCGATAATATCGCCATTCTCGATGATCGCCTGAATTGGAACGCCAGCTTGACCGATT
The DNA here is from genome assembly GCA_947493955.1 of uncultured Sphingomonadaceae bacterium. Classification (GTDB taxonomy): domain Bacteria; phylum Pseudomonadota; class Alphaproteobacteria; order Sphingomonadales; family Sphingomonadaceae; genus Parasphingorhabdus. The sequence goes on along the minus strand of CANLSQ010000001.1, from coordinate 1,755,532 downwards.
TGAACGATATTGTCAGCTGCCAGTGCGCCAAGGCATAAATTGCCCTCCACGCAGCCCGCGCTCAGCAGGCCATTATCATCAGACTGGCCATTAATGGCTATCATAGCGTTGGAAGGCGCATTGTTGATGTCAGCGCTGATCGAGCCTGCGGAAATCGTGCCGCCCAAGCCATCGATGGCATTTGCCGTCATCACCACGGCAAAATCATTGGCATTGATATTGCCGGTGGCAACGATCGAAGCAATCGGGGTTTGCGGCGTACTCAGCAGTGGAATTCCCATGCCAATATCACCAGCCAGCAACAACAAGTTATTTTCGCTCAGAAACGGGATAGAGGGGTCTACCGTTTCCACAGGAGCATTGGCTGCAGCAATGCTTGCACCCGATTGAATGATGATGTCATCACCTGTGCGCACTAAAAGAAGATTGTCGGAAACAAGATTTGTACCGGTCTGGAAGACTGCATTGCCCCCCGATTCAATCCGAACGGCACCGGATGACGAAATGTCTCCTGTAAATGTTGCGTTAAAGAGCGGATCAAATTGCGGGAAGCTTGGATCTTCGTTGCTTCCGGCCCGGACATAAATGCCATTCGAAACCAATATACCGGTACTGAAAACAGAAGTCTCTGCCGGCCCGGTTACAGAGGCATTGTTAAGCATAACATTTTGCCCGGCGGAAAGATCAATATTGTCGAAAGCCCTTAGATCGGCGGCCGACGCATTGGCCTCTGCGCGAATGGTGATCGCTGCATTCGAATTAATAATGGACCCCGTCATGGCATCAAAGTCGCTTTGCGCCCGCGCGTCAAAGCTGTCGGCAACGTCAATAGATGTTGTTGCGGGCACTGTGTTATTTGTGTGGGAAACGAGAATGGAAGCACCGCTCATGACATCCATCAGGCCGCCAACCACCAGTTGGCCGTTCCCATCATAAGCAAATTCAGCATTTCCGGCCACGTCGATAAAGACATCATTAGTGACAGTGATCGGCCCGCTATTGCCAGACATGAAGAATCCGCTGTCAGGTGCTGCCCCCGCCAGTGCTTCCGCGGTCAGGGACGCAAGGGTGATCAAACCGGCTGGATCGGTTGACGTGTCTATGATTTCAATACGGCCGCCAATACCACTTGGGAAGCCACTGTCGCCGGAATTGAACCCGTTCGCGACCATGTCGACATTGCCCAGCGTTATAATGCCCGGGCTGCCTTCCTGCACTTCTATCGTCGATGTACCGCCTGCGCCCATTCCGCCAATGCCGGCTGCACCACTTGTACCGATGCCGGTACCGCCAGCGGCACCCGCATTGCCGCCAAAGCCGGTTGCAGTGATGGTAACGTCATTTCCGGTCAGTGTGCCGCCTTGAGCGAGCAAACGCGCAGTGCCGCCGGTTCCTTGTCCAGCGTTCCCACCATCTCCAGCAGCACCTCCATAGGAATAGCCACCAGTACCGCCCTGTCCGCCAGTTCCGGTGCTCGATAGTGTGAACGGTGCACCGCCATTGACCTCATAATTGGCGCCGGTGCGAACAGCAATCTCGACTCTGCCGCCTGTTGCGGAACCGCCGTCCCCACCATCCCCACCATCGGCTAAAAATTCGTCAAAGCCCGCGCCGCCAGTGCCGCCGAAAGCATCGCTATTGGTAACTGGAGGTCCGCCAGTGGTGGTTAACATGCCGCCAGCGCCAACGATTTCCAGTCTCGCAACGCCGCCTTGGGCATCACCGCCACTTCCGCCATTTCCGCCAATACCGTCGCTTCTGCCGCCGGTCCCACCGGTTCCGTTGGACAATATTGTCGGCTGGTTGAGCTGCACAGCCACATTGTTAATATTCAGCGTGGAAACGCCTCCTATACCGTCGCCCGCGTTACCGCCGGTCAGACCTTCACCGCCATCACCACCGGTTCCGCTGCTGTCGATTATGTAAACTGGATTGGTGGCGTCATCCTGATTCAGGTTTATGGTTGCAAGGCCACCGGTGCCTGTACCACCATTGCCGCCACTTTCGGCGGCCTCACCAACCGTAACTCCTCTGCTATCGCCGCCATCGCTGCCGATACCCAGCGACTGAACGGTCAACTGATTGAAGCTGATCGTGCCGGTTGTATTGTTGAATGTTGCACTACCACCTGTGCCGCTGCCGCCATTTCCGCCGGCACCGCCCGGGATGTCCATCCCGTTAATGTTATCTGAGTCAGCCAGTCCGCCTTCGCCGCCATAGCCGTCGGTGCTGACAAGCACTTCCTGGGCATTGACTACTGAAGTGCCATCCAGGTTGAAAGTTGCTGTCCCGCCGATGCCGGCACCGCCGTCGCCGCCGCCTGTGCCACGACCCCTGCCGCCATCGCCCCTGATCGATGTGAAGGAGGTAAAGCGAACCGCATTGCCTAATGCATCCACCCTGATCTGGTTGACGTTCAGTGTTCCTGATGTGGCATTGAAGGTAGCATTGCCACCGATGCCCATTCCGCCATTGCCGCCATTATTGCCATTGCCGCTATCGCCAAAGCCGCCGTCTCCGCCGAGCCCGCTTGCGGTAATCGTTAAGCTATTAACGGTAGCATTGCTGCCATTGAGGTTGACGACGACATCGCCTCCCGTTCCGGTCCCGCCTGATCCAGCCGTACTGCCGACATTGTCGCCACCCGGTCCGCCAGAGCCGTCGCTGCTGACTGAAATGTCATCGGCGACAAATGTACCGTTTAAAAGATCAATCGTTGTTGTTCCGCCTATACCGGAGCCACCATCGCCTTTGGGAAATCCCCCAAATCCCGCCTCCTCATCAAAAAATACCCTGCCGTCAGTGCTGAATGAAAGATCGGTCAGCGTCATGGAGGCCGCATCACCGTCCACCAACAGCCTGATCGTTCCGCCAATTCCGTTTCCAAGATCTGCGTCGCCCAATCCATTTGCCGATGCGCTAAGGCGTCCAGTGAAGTTGATCGACGAATTATCTGCAGAAATCAAAATGTTGCCGCCGCGTCCGTTTACAGCAGTTGGTGAGGCAGGGCCAGAAAAGTCAAATATTTGGGCATTTGCAGTAAGGTCTCCATTTCGGCCGGTCAGGACGCCGCTATTGCGAGAAATAACATTGATGTTCCCGCCGGACAGGGTTGTGCCGTCATCAAAACTGCTGGTGGCGAATAACTGCAGGGTATCAAAACTGACCGTGCTGCCATCGGCAATCAGATCAATCGAGCCTTCAATATCGGCAAAGATTCCTCCAGCGACCAGTAATCCGGAACCTGCGCCGGTACCCGTGCCGACCGCCGATATGGTGGAAGAAGGGGTTGCAGCATCACCGACCTGCTTGTCGCTGGTGCTGGTGCTCAGGTCTATGTTGTTATTAATCGTCAAAGACGTGCCGGCACCGCTGACCGAGATATTGGCCATCGGCCGATTGGCGATTCCATTTACAATTTCACCGGCCGCACTAACTGATTCCCTGCTTTCCGCAGAGGATGTGGAAGACAGCGAATTAAATGTGTGATCTCCCCCGGTGATGGCAATATTTACATTACCTGCAATGCCGTCATTACTCTGGCTTACGGTTCCGTCACTGCCACTCGTGGCGCGCGCGTCGGTATTGATGGAGATGTCGCCGGCGATCATCGTCCCGCCTTGCAGATTGAGGGAAAAGTTACCCGCAATACCGTCGTTGCCAACGCCACCCACGCCATTGCCACCAATTTTACCACTGCCGGTGCTTCTGGCTTCTGTATCGAATGTGACACTGCCCAACAGGCTGATGCTGCTGGTATCGTCGGCAAGATTCACAGTGATATCGCCGCCCTGCGAAAGACCGTTAAATTCTTCTCCTTTCCCGCCCTGCGCGTCGGTCAAGAACTCCGATGAACCGCCAACCTGTAAACGGCCGCCGTTTGATACGTTGATGGAGATGTCGCCGCCAATCGCGTCCTCGCCGATTCCGGTTCCTCCGTTGTTGCGGACCGTGAAGAAATCGTCGGCGCCCATTGCACCTGCATCGACAGTAAGATTCCCTCCGATATCAATCTCGCCGATACCGTCGGGGCTTGTAGGATCGTTAATGGCAACAAGGTTGATTGCCCCGCCATTTGCCGCAGAGCCGGCACGCAGATTTGCATTGCCGGCAACACGGAAAACACCGCCCTCATCGGCCCCGATGTTGATTTCAGTGCCCGCAGTCAGGTCAAGATCATAGCGGTCACCGGATGCGGCAGTTTGAATATCGATGCCTGTACTTGTTGATACTCCATTGATGGCACCGCTTGCCGTCGCGGATACATCTGCCGAAAAATCGCCACCTGTAAACTCTACATTGCCGGCAAAATTGGTGACCGGGTTATCTGCAACTACCACTTGCGCGTTGTTTGTAGGGCCCTGGACGGAAACGCTATATCCGGCGCTCAAGACCACCTGACCGTTGACAATACTGGCTGAAGCTGCGGGCCGATATCCGACCTGACCGCCGACCAGCATCGTTATTGCTGCGTTTTTCGGCACCGCCACCATGTAAATGGCCTGTGCATCACGGTTTGCTTCATTGAGAACCGGTGTCGTTGGATCGTCTGCAATAGGCACTGATGAGTCGCCGGTGGTTGTGCCAGTGTGAACAATGCCATTCCCATCGGCGGTTCCCACCGTGACCGTGATGTCGAACAATCCATTATTGATCGTCAGGTCAGCTTGCTCGGCAGCGACATAGGCCGCAGAGCCAGCGACATCGACTGTGCCGCCCTGGATCACTCGGGGTGCGACAAAGGCCACATAGTCATTGGTATTTGGAAATGCGGTATTGGCGTTGATAGTTGCAGTTTCGGCAATACTGACGGCGGAAGAACTGCCCGCCGCGCCTCTGAAACGGATTTGCCCCGTGGAACTGAACAGGCCTCCGGTAGTATCGATATCATTGGCGGTCAGAACCAGACTACCAACGTTAAAGGTGGAGCCGGCACCAGCGATAATGCCGCCGGGACTATAGAACCATGCACTGCCACCCTGAGTACCGTTCACGCGAGTATTTACCGTGCCGTTAAACTGGATCGGGCGAAAGTCGCCTGCCAAGCTGGGTGTCGGCAAGATGCGGTTCAGGACCGTAAAATCTGTTGCATTGTTGAACGTAATGGACCTCATCGACGGGAGAATGTCGATTGGCGTGTTGGTCGTGTCCAACGTGGCGGTATCGAGAGGTGCCCAATTGATAATCGCTTCAGAGCCGGAAATAAAAACATTGTCGGCATTGGGGCCAGGTGACCAGCTGTCGCCAGGGTTAAAGGTGGGTGTGGCCTGAAAGGAACGATTGGGATCAAGGGCCTGAGCCTGGGCCGTTTGTCCCAAAGTTGCCAGGGCCACAGCGGCGGCGGTGAAAGATCCGCCCGCGAGCAGTTTGAGCTTGCTGATCGCGGATCTGTTTTTATCCATAGCGTTGCCGGTTTTCCGACTGTTTTTTGTCGTCTCTGTCATCATCTTGCCTCTGGTCATCATTCGCCGCCTCTATTGCCTATCGCGACCACGGTGCGAGCTGCACCGTCAGTGTCATCAACGCCCGGGCGCTGTCCCGCCGGGTTTCGAAAGGTCCGCGTTTCAGTGGCACCACGGCCATCACGTCCAGACTGGCCTGCCGACCAATGGTTGCGCGAATACCGCCGCCAGCGGAGTAAATTTTCTGGGGATCACCCGGGAGGTTTTTGTTCCACACTCCCATGAGATCGAAATAGACATAGGGTTGCCAGGCAATGCCATCCGGAGAATCGGGGATGAGCGAGCCATAGCTGACCTCCGTCTGCAGACCGTAACCGCTGTCGCCGATAATCGTTCCCGGATCATAGCCACGACCGGTTGTGTAGTTGCCGCCCGAAATTTCTTCATAAGAAAACAGCGCATCGGGTGAATATTGGAACCGCGGCTTCAGCGTGAATGCCAATAACGGAGTAGGACGATAATCCAGTTTCGCCTGCCCTCTGACAACAAAAGCGGTTGGATCGCCATCAGCACGGGTGGGAATTACGGTTTCTCCGATACAACGAACAAAGGCTGGTCCGCATCCCTTGCTGGCACCCAATATGCCAAGGCCTTGACGCAGTTCCAGTGATCCTGCCATGCCCCATTTGGGTTCAAAGGCCGAATAACCGCCGCGACCGGACAAACTGCCGGGTTCAATCGCATTATAGTCCAGACGGGCATAAGCGATGCTCAGGTCATCTTCATTCGTTCGCGTACCCAGAATATCCGTCTTCTGGTCAATATGTTCAAAACCCACGGTCCCGAACAAATTATGGGATTGTTTGCGGATGAAGGGATAGGTCGCATAAATGCCAGCGACCAAAGTTTCCGATTCAATATCGAAATTGCCCGCCAGTTCCGGGTCCGTCCAAGCATAGGTGAAATTACCGCCAAAACGCAGACCTTCACCGCCGACACGAAATTCATGACCCACTTGCAGGACTTGCTGTTCACTGAAATCAGCGGTTGAAAAAGCGCTGATCGTTGTTTCATCGCCGAGTCCGGTAATCCCGTTAAACCGTGCGCGCAGCAATCCGCCAAACCGGCCGACCTGTTTCGATCCGAAATTCTGGATATTCGCATCCACATAAACCGGTGTGCGAACCACATTAAACTCGCCAATCACGTCTCCGGGGCGCCCTTCGGTGGCGGACGTTACCGGCCGTAAGGAAAGCCGCACATCCAGTCCCGGAATATCGCGCGCGAGCAGGAGATAGCGTTCCGCAACATCAATATTGAAAACCGGTTCGTTGGTCAGCCGGTCAATATACTGTTTCAGCAGTTTCTCTGAAGATCCGGCATTGCCGCGCACCTGCACTGATGTCATCCGTGCAAGCAGAACGTCAAATTTGACGTTACCACCGTCGATGGTCTGGGGAGGAACCTGTACAGCTGCTAGATAGCCGGCGCCTCGCAATATGGTTGCGGCCCGATCACGGATTTCACAGACCACGGCAACCGGCACTTCCTGACCTATATAGCCCGTATAAGCTGACTTCAATATTGAGCTATCGACAACGCCAAGGCCGTCAAATTCGACCGCCTGCAAGGAGAATTTGACATCGGCAAATTCAGGATTGGCAAGCGGACAGGCGGATCGCTCGACACCGCCTTCGACGGTCAGAGCTTGTGCCTGGCCTTTTTCGGCTTCTCCCAGCAGTCCACGCTGGATTTCTTCCCTTGTCGGTGCTGCGACTGCCGATTGCGCCCAGACAGCACCATGGGTCGACAGAATTGCCGGTATTGAGATCAGCAAAGCCAGTTTTTTTGAAGCGCGCGCTCGCGACATATTTTTCCCCGTTTTTCAGTATTTCCCGCGCGACCCCCCTTTGGAAATACCGTATTTTCACCTCACGCCCTGACCCTCACCTCGGGGCGTAAGATGTTCTTCCCTGTTAACTTGCGTCCTGATTGTCCGAAGAACCGTCATCAAGTGTTTCGACCAGCAGATCGAGCTGGCTCTGACAACCATTGGCAATCAATGCCGCGGCCGCGTCGTCCAGATTTTGTGGTGCCTCGTTCAGCATCACAAAATTAACCTCAACCGATTTGTCGACATTGGATCCAATCAACCTGTAGCTGGCACCATTTTCCAGCGGCGCCTCGGCTCTTGGCCATCGTTTCAGCGGATTGCCCTTACGCCATGCCACTTCGGTCACCGTACCATTGGCCGGTTCAACAATGCTGGCAGTGGCGGACCCGGTATAGTCCGGGCGCCATAATACCAATGCTTCGGCATCGGCTACGCAAAACTTGCCGCCTTTGGTAACGTCCAGAAACCACAGATTTGGGTTTTTCGGTGCAACACTGGTTACTCCGACACCCGCGCTGCGGACCGCTCCGGTTCTGGCCCGGCTGCTTCCGCGATTATTGATGAAGCTGGCAAGGCGCGTCGAGCTGCTGGACTGCGTACGCGCCCTGTTGCCGAGCGAAAATGTTCCAGGGCCTTTCAGCACCCGGGTGCCGCCCTTGCCAAGTATGGTGACTCTATCCAGATCCTTCAGCGTGACTTTTGTACCGTTGGCAAGTTTTTTACCGGCGGGATAGGATTTGGCAGATGGCCCGGTTGAACGAACAACCATATTTTGTGCCACTGCAGCGCCGCTGACACCGATGAGCAATATTGCTCCCAATGCCGCCTTGCCCATGTTGCGTACGAGTTTGCCAGATTTAGCTGTTTTACATTCAACCGAGTGCATAGCTCTCTCCATTTTTCGTTTTTTCCAGTCGTTTCAGCAAATTGGCCAAGCCTAAATCTTCACCATATCGCTTCATCATAGCATCAAGTGCCTGAATATAAGCATTATCACCTTTTTGATGGGCTCCTATGACGGCTGTCACTGCCGCCCGGTCTTTTTCTTCCCAATCGGGAACAGGTTCATATACCTCTACCGGGGTCGACCGTCCGCGCAGGGTTATCTTGCCCATCGGCCGGTACCAGTCGAGCCCCGTGCGTTCCATTGCCTCTTTGCTGACCAGCACTTTGGTTTCCAAAGGCTTGTTGGCTGCTTCCAAACGCGCAGCGGTATTCATTGCATCGCCAAGTGCGGTGTACTGGATCCTGCCTTCACCGCCGAAATTGCCGACAATCGCATCACCATAATGCATTCCGACGCGCGTACGGCCAATTGGAGGCACCCCCTCGGGCACGTTTTTTCTGAATTCTTCGCCGGCTTGATAAAGAGCATAGGCGGCCTTGGCAGCGCGCTCCCCATCGTCGGGCAGGGAAAGGGGTGCTCCCCAGAAACATACCAGCGCATCTCCGACAAACTTGTCGATCGTACCGCCATATTCCAGGGCGACATCGCTGAGCCGGTCGAGATAGTCATTCAGTAGCGTTGCGACCATTTCAGGCTCGATGGCGTGGCTGAGTTTGGTGAAACCTTCCAGATCCGTGAAAACAGCAAATATCTGACGTTTCTCACCATGAAGGGCCAGTTTCTCAGGATCGCGTAATATCTCTCCGGCAATCGATTTGGGCAGATATTTACCCAGCGCACTTTGCGCAAAAGCACGCTGTTTGGAATTGATCGTTCGTGCCGCCGCACTGACGGAAGCATAGCCGAACAGCCAACCCAAGCCCCAGCCAAAGGCCGGCAGGCTGAGTGTATCGACACCGATATTTTGCAGGACAAAAGGAAAAATCAGAAAAAAAGCAAACTGGCCGATCAATATACCGGCGACTTTTCCCGCATTGCCCATGATGAGCGCAGAAAGCCCGCCACAGATCGCGACAATCAGGGCGGCCACCCACAGTATCCAGGCCGGTATCGGGGCCGGGATATCGTCATTCAGCAGCTGTGCGAGCATGTGAGCATGGACTTCCAGTCCGATCATTTTGCCATCCTCGCTTTGCAGATCCGTGATTGAACCAATCGGCGTTTCGAACCGATCACGATCAACAAAGTCACCGCCAATCAACACATGTTTGCCCGCAATGAAAGATTGCAGCATTTCTGCCGTTGCCGGATCGGCAAAACTTTCTATCGGAAATTTATCGAACACCGGCATGTCCGGACTTGCCGGAACAAGATAACGGATAGCCCCTTCATTCGCTGCAAATTTGGGATTTGGCCCGGTCAGAGCCATGGCCATAAACGGCGGTGCGTCGGCTTTCTGGGGTGTCCAGCGTCTCTGAACGCCGTCGCTGTCGGTGTTCAGCCGGATGCTGGTCGGTTTCAGGTTATCACCCTCGACATCGCTCAGGAATGATTTGAGGAATTCATGTTCTGCAAAGCCAATTTCGGGATTATATTTGGGATCGGCATAAGCCAGAAATGTCGGGGTCTGGATTTGCTTGAACGTCGAGACTAGCAACGGGTCGTCATCCTGCGGCATGGTGAACAGAATATCGATGCCGATGGATTTGGGGTTGGCTGCGTCAATCGCTTCCAATGACTGTGCAAGAATTGTCCGGTCGACAGGGGAGCGCTGACCCGTGAGTTTCAGGGTGTCCTCGTTGTACACGATCATTACGACCCGGTCTTCTTTCTCCACCTCTGGAGCGAAGACGGAAACCCGCATGTCATAGAGTGCGCGTTCGGCGTCCTGGATCAGCGGTGTCGTCCAGCTGAAGCGTGCCATCAAGAGGGCGAGTATCAGGAACAGGATCGTCGAGCCAAGGCGGATCGGACCCAGCTGGTCAAACAGGCGCCGTAACGACTGTAATATCCCCCGGGCCTCTGCCTTGACATCGCGGTTGTTTGACACCGGGTCGTTATGGCTATCGGAACCCGTCATTATTTCAAGATGGAAGCCGATGATGTTGTGGTTGCTGCATTTGCGGTCTGATTGTCCGGCAAAAACGGTCTTGATCCGTCACCGATAATGGCAAAGCCGGACCAGTAATAAGGATGCGACGTTATCGGATCATCCATGAGTTTTTTTTGTGAAACACGCAGTGCCGTCGCGATCGATTGTCCTTTTCCGTCCTCAAACAAGCCGCCAATTAGGCGCTCGGTTGCCTTGAAATCGTCAGGCGCGGGCCAATGACTGGCCAACACCGAACGGCTACCGGCACCAATGAATGACCGGACCAGACCATCCAGCGCGGTGCCTCCGCCACTGCTCACACCAGCTTCGCGTGTAGCGCGGATGCTGGCCTTGCCGGCTGTGTCGCAGGCTGAAAGAATGACAATATCAGCATCCAGCTTCAGATCGAATATCTCGTCAAAAGCCAATAGACCGTCCGAATCCTCGCCGCCAAAAGACGTCAGCAACGCCGGTTTGGCCGGGCAGGATGGTCGCGGAGCGGTTACCAGCCCGTGGGTAGCGAAGTGAAGAATGCGATATTCGGAAATATCGGGTTTTGCCAAAATTTGGTCATCGGAAAAAGCTGTGCCGGTAAGTACTTCGGAACCATTCTGACCAATTATCGAGCGTGCCTGGTAAAGTTCCGCGTCCGAAATGGGCTTGTTCCATTCATCGAGAGCCCAATTGCAACTGGCATCAAGGCCTTTAGCTGACGCTCGAACGCCGCCTATTCGGGTATTGGCCAGAACCGGCTGATTACTGCCGAGGCCAAGATACTGCCGGGATGCACCGGAAATTGGGGCCTTGCGTGCTTCGGTAAAACCGCGTGCGGAAACCGCAGTGCTGACATTGATATCGCCGCCCAGCCACCGAACGCCGGTATAGTCGAACGGATCGCCATCTGGCTGCTCGATCCGCTCCAGATATTGTGAGACGGAATTGTCATCAGCGACCAGCAAATTGATCGGCAGGCGCAGCATCGCTCCATCTGGTTCAAAGATCAGATGACTTTTTGATGCCAGTCGCTGTGCCATGGGATCCAAAAGTGCTTTGTAGAGTTTTCGGGACGTTTCTATGTCAAATGGATAAGTGACATATTGTCCATTTTCAAAAACGGAGATGGAGGCACGCAAAAGGTCTACTTGCTGATCCAGTGCACTGGCACTCAAGGCCGATTTATAGGCGGTGGCAAACTCTTGATCTGCGTAGAGCATGAATATGTCATCGCCGACAATCGCCATGCGTAGATAGGCTTCAGAAGGTGTCATAGATGCCCGCAAATCGGTGAGGCTGATAGAGCTTCCCGCAACAGCACGATATTGTGGAAATTGCGACAGGCTGACAATTGTGAGCTGCTGGCTTCGCTCCAGTTCCTCTATCTCAGCAGCCAGATCGGCACGGCGTCGCCGTGTTCCTGCATTTTGTTCCACCTTGCCCAAAGCGGTGAAGCGCATGCGCAGTCTTTCGATGCTGCGGTCAAGATTGTTGGATTGCCGAAACAGACGCGCTGCTTCGTCGGTGCCGCCGCTAAGCTCTCGGGATAACGCTGCCTGGGTTTCGGCAACGCCGGGCCGGACCAGAACCTGAGCGGCTTTGAAGAACTCTGCTGCAGAATTCGGATCATCGCTCAGCAGCTTGAAATAGGGGCCAAGCTGATTGGCAATACCCGTGATCGCGCTGCGCTTACCCAGCGAACTGTCGACGACTTCGCGATATAATTGCTGTGCTTCATCTTGTTTGTTGCGGCGCAATAAATAGCTGGCCAGCTTTGCTTTGGCGGCATTGACGGCGCGGGTCTCGGGATACTGCAGTTCCACCAGCTCCAGAGCATTGCGTAGAAGCTGCTCCGCATTGCTAAATTCGCCCTCTGCTTCGGAGATCAGGGCCAGTTCCGACAATATCTGTGTCCGCAGCCGTGTGATGGAGGTGACCCGTCCGTCGCGAACCGCAACGGCCCGGTTATAGGCGGTGGTCAGCAAACGCTGAGCGGTATCGGCATCTCCCTTGATGCGCTGGGCCGTGCCAATCAACTGCAGGGCCTGCGCATCAATAATCTCCGCGCGCTCCTGCTGGGTGAGTTTTAGATCATCATTGAAACCGAGTAAACTGGATGCTTTGCTGTCACTGTTCAACCGGGTTGCAATGGGCGCCGTGATGGTGAGGTTGGAAATCAGTGCATCTTGCTGCGTTTTCAACGCTTTGACGGGCAGATTTATGCGATCGACTGCCTCTTCATAACGCCCCTGATTCAGCAGATGTATGCCTTCAAAATTACGTAGCAATTTCTGGTTCACGACATTGTCCGATATCACTGATCGGGCTTGTTCAAATAATTCGTCTGCTTCTGCAAATTCGCCAAGGTTCGATTTTTGCAGGGCGCGATTGATATAATATTCTTCGGGATTGATATCCTGATCATCCAAACCGGCGGTGCGCTGTTGCAAGGTCTCAAAAAACGCCGCAGCTTCGGCATAATTGCCGCTCAGATTACGGCGATAACCCTCTGCCAGTGCCAGTTCGGGCTTTAATGTTAACGCCTGTACCCTTGCAAACGCGAAAGGATCTTCGATAGACGTAGATGCAACGTCGATCCGGCCTTTGATAATCTTGTCCGCCATGACAGACTTTAGCGCCAAAAGCGTTGCACTGTCATAAACGGTCAGGCCCTCTGCGACATAAGTAACATTACCGCGCTCTTCCCGGAATATTGAATAGCTGACCGGTTCGTTGGAAAGTTTGCAGATATTCCGGCTGATGCCGTCGATGCTATCTTGCGCTGCGTCCTGGCCGCAGGTGATCGAATCTTTGCGAGATTTGGCGATGCGGATAAGGACATTGTCTTCTGGTGCACGAAAAGCATAGACGTTACCGACCGGACGCGCGGAATCGCGGCAGACGACCGCCCAAGTGCGGTCAAAAATGCTTCGCTTTGCTTTATTTTCAAGGCTTCTGTCCTGAACTTGGCAAAGTGTCCCGTCGCCTGAACCAATAGGGAAACTGTCGCGCAGTGCCACGGGCATGCCTTGCGCGTGAGCAACGGATGATGTTGCAGCCAGTGTCAATGCTGGAAGCAATGCCAGTATAGGCAAGCGAAAATCTCTCGGACGGATCATATATTCCCCACAATACCCCAAGAAGGCTTATCCATTACGGCTAAGCTATTCTATTGCGACCCGAAAAATCCCTCATGAATATCCATAAGCGAATTTTCCGATTCTGGTATAGTAATTTATCGACACAGCCGGTCAGAAAGGGTGACGATCGTCACTTTCTGAGACAGTTTAGAAAATAATCTTTTTTATTCAGATGATTAGATATTCTAAAATCCAACAAATTTTACATTTTCGGACAAGGGAACCCGCGGTACGTCGAAATTGTTAATGGGCGCATCCGGATCACGATATCCGATGGCCATTCCACAAAAGAAAATGTGGTCATCGTCAATGCCGAGCAGTTCGCGCATATAAGTTCCATACATCGCCCAGATTTCCTGTGGGCAACTGTCCAGACCTTCTTCGCGGAGCAGCAGCATCACGGTTTGCAGCCACATCCCCATATCTGACCATTGCGGCGGCCCCATATATTTGCGGGTATAGGTGAACAGCTGCACTGGTGCACCAAAACTGTCCCAGTTGGCCATCATCTGCTTGATCCGCGCGCCACCATCTTCGCGGGGAATTTTCAGAGAGTCGAACATCGCCTTGCCGACGCCCTTGCGCTGTTCTTCGTAGCGCCCTTCCAGATCTTTGGGGTAGATGTCATATTCCATATTCTCACCGGCTGGCGCCGTCGGAACTTTGGCCTTGATGGCATCTGCAATCCGCGTCAGCTCATCGCCACCGACAACAATGGCATTCCATGGCTGGGTGTTGCCGCCTGATGGTGAGCGGGCTGCGGTTTCCAGGATTTTCTGGAGTGTTTTCTGATCAACGGGCTTGTCGAGAAACTGGCGGACGGAACGTCGGGATTTAACAGCTTCGGTTACGTTCATTTTGTTTCCTCGTCAAAAAGTCCGGCCAGTTGTTCGACCATAGTGCCGCCCAGCTGCTCCGCATCCATGATGGTGACAGCTCGCTTGTAATAGCGGGTCACGTCGTGGCCGATGCCGATCGCAACTAGCTGCACCGGCGAACGACTCTCGATCCAGTCGATGACTTTGCGAAGATGATTTTCCAGATAGGCACCATGGTTCACTGAAAGGGTTGAATCATCCACCGGCGCGCCATCGGAAATGACCATCAATATCCGACGTTCTTCGGGCCGTCCGATCAGGCGATTATGCGCCCAGAGCAATGCCTCGCCGTCGATATTTTCTTTGAGTAACCCTTCGCGCATCATCAGGCCAAGATTTTTGCGTGCCCGTCGCCACGGTTCATCTGCCTGTTTGTAGATGATGTGGCGCAGGTCGTTGAGCCTACCGGGATTGGCCGGGCGATCCGCCGCCAGCCAGCTTTCGCGGCACTGACCGCCTTTCCATGCACGAGTGGTGAAGCCGAGAATCTCGGTTTTGACGCCGCAACGTTCCAGTGTGCGGGCCATGATATCGGCGCTGATCGCAGCAATGCTGATCGGCCGGCCGCGCATCGAGCCGCTATTGTCTATCAGCAGAGTAACCACTGTATCGCGGAAATCGGTCTCGCGTTCGACCTTGTAGGACAGGCTGTGCGCCGGATTGCTGACCACGCGGGCGAGGCGGGCGGCATCCAGCATGCCTTCTTCCTGATCGAAATCCCAGCTGCGGTTCTGCTGCGCCATCAGGCGGCGTTGCAAGCGATTGGCAAGCTTGGTTACCGCGCCTTGCAAATTGGTTAGCTGCTGGTCGAGAAACGCGCGTAGCCGGGTAAGCTCTTCTTCATCGCACAATTCGGTCGCGCTGATGATCTCGTCATATTTTTCGGTCCACGGCGCATAGTCAAATCCGGGCGGCAGATCGGACATCGGGCGATTGGGGCGGACCGGCATCATGCCATCATCACCGGCATCGCCCATTTCCTCTTCCGCGCCTTCTTCCATTTCTTCGGCGTTCAGTTCGCTTTCGCTATCCTGTGCATCATCCTCGGACTGTTCGGAGCGCATGTCCTGCTGCCCCTGATCGCCAGTGGCTTCATCATCGGCGCCATCATCGTCCTGATCTTCGCTATCTTCATCAGAATCGTCATCATTGTCATCGGCGTCCGAAGTTTCATCGTCGCTGTTGATGAGGTCGAGATGTTCCAGTAACTGCGTGGAGAGTTTTGCAAAGCTCTCCTGATCATCGAGTGTGAGATTTAGACCATCGAGATCGGCACCTGCGCCTTCCTCAATCCACTCGCGTAGCATCTCGACACCCTTCAAGGTCGATTCCGGCGGCGCTTCGCCGGTCAGCTTTTCGCGGGCAAGCAAGGCGAGTGCCGTCGAGATTGGAACTTCATCGCGATTCTGAGCGCGGGAAATCGGATCCGACCGCATGCGCATTTCCAGCGCTGCATCAAGATTGCCGTTCACGCCCTTCATATTGCGCGATCCCAGCGCATCGGTCCGCACCTGTTCCAGAGCATCAAAACATGCCCGGGCAACGGCCTCTTGCGGCGCATTTTTGCGGTGACGGCCTTCGTCATGATAACGCAGTTTCAGCGCGAAACTGTCGGCAAAACCACGGGCCTGGGCAACCTGATCGGGTGGAAGATCGCGTGCCGGCATCGGCACCTTGAGATGTTGTCCGGATTGCGAAGGCGCTTCTGCGGTGTAAGCCAGCTCCACTTCAGGTTCGTGGGACATGGCGCGCGCGGCGCCGCCGAGCACGTCTTTCAGATCATCAAGTTTGGAACGGTCAGCCATAGAAGACAACAGCCATAAGCGCAAACTTAAGGGGAATCAAAGGTCTAAATTCCACCTTTTTGGTAGGGATAGCGTTGCTTCTTAACGATCCGTAGCGGCAGGTGTCTCTTCGCGCCGACTTTCGATGGCCATACCATCATTATCAAGACGCAGATCAAGGGGAATACCGCCAATCTCCGTGGAGATTGAAACGCCATCCTCACCGTTGATCCGGATTTCGGATTCGCCAAGATCGATCGGCACATCCTGCAAATCGTCAGTATCCGGCACGTCCAACGGTTTGACCGGTCCGTCAGGATCCGGCTTGCGGGCTGGTTTGGGCTTGCTAACGGGCCCAGCGCCTTGCACTGCCTGACGCATGAAATCCCGCCAGATGCGTGCAGGAACGCCGCCGCCGTTTACGCCTTTAAGCGGGCTATTGTCATCATTGCCAATCCACACGCCCACAACCAGATCGCCTGCATAACCAACAAATAGGGCATCGCGATTATTCTGGCTGGTGCCGGTTTTGCCGTAGTTGGGAATGGACAGTTGGGCATTACGGCCCGTACCTTCGTTGACAGCCGTACGCAACATGTCTTCCATCCGTTCATGGGTGTTATTGCCATAGCGGCCCGGCCAGTCGAACAGCCACTCGACCCAGCTTTGCTCTTTCTTTTTGAAGGCATAAGGTTTGACCGGCCAGCTGTTGCCGGCAACGCCTGCGTAGGCGGCAGTCAATTCCAGGAGTGTCATCGTTGATGTGCCGAGCGCCAGACTGGGATCATCCTCCGCCAGTTTTGATGTGACGCCGAGATTTCTGGCTTCGCGAATAACAGCCTTGTCGCCGACTTGGCCGAACAGACGCACTGCCGCAACATTGCTGGACTTGGCGAGCGCTTCTTTCAAAGTGATTTCGCCGCGATATTTCTCCCCGGCATTTTTCGGTAGATAGCCGCCTTTGGTGATGGGACTGTCATCGACCATATCGTCCGGCCGGATATCGGTGCGCAATGCCGCAAGCCAGACGAACAGCTTGAAGGTCGATCCCGGCTGGCGTTTTGCCTGAGTCACCCGGTTAAAGGCGGATTCCTTATAATCACGTCCACCAATCATTGCGACGACCTCGCCGTCGGGCCGCATTGCCACCAGCGCAACCTGCGCTTTGCCCAGCGGTGCGCGGCCAACAACATTGTTGGCAATCCGCTGCAACCGCGAATCCAGCGTCGTGGTTAGCGTCAGCTTGCTATAGCTCATCTCCGAAAGAGCCCTGGCCCTCGGCATCGCCCAGTCGGCAAAGTAAGTGCCCGTAGGAACCGTGTTCTTGGCCCGCACATCCAGTATCGGATTGGGCAGACTATCGGCTTCTTTCTGGTCCAGAAAACCAGCCGCCACCATCGCTGATTTGACGAGCTTGGCCCGTTTGGCGGCAAGATCGGGGTTACGGGTCGGCGCAAGGCGGGAAGGGGCCTGCACCAGCCCGGCCAGCATGATCGCCTGCTCCGGTTTCAGGTTTTCCGGCTTGCGATAATAGTAATGCAGCGAAGCGGCACGCAGGCCGTAGACATTGTCGCCAAAATAGACGTTGGACAGGTAGCGCTCAAGGATTTCATCCTTCGACAGCCGTGCTTCCATCCAGAAAGCGATCAGCATTTCGCGCGCTTTGCGGGTCAGGCTGCGCTCTGGTGTGAGGAAGGTAAGTTTGGCGAGCTGCTGCGTAATCGTGCTGCCGCCCTGTGTCATGCCGCTGCCGGTGGCATTGCTCCATGCCGCACGCGCAAGGCCGCGCGGGTCGACGCCCCAATGGGAATAGAATCGCCGGTCTTCAATCGCGAGAAAGGCGTTGACGACATGATCGGGCAATTCTCCAACTTTGACCGGTTCATCCACCACCGCACCATTGCGCGCAATCGGCTGGCCATCAGAGGTGAGCAGGGTAATTTGTGGCGGTGCGATCGGTTGCAGGGATTTCGACAATGGTGCCGTAATCGCCAGCCAGGCGATCAGCAATATGAAGAGAAACAGAACCGCCGCCAGCCCGCGACTGAACCACCACCATTTTCCGCGCGGTTTTTTAAGCGGGGCAAGCGGTTCGTCCTGCAAATGCGGAGGCAGGGCATTGCCATAAGGTTCGTAGAATATAGTTTCCACGGGCGCTTTGCGGCCAAAAGGCCAATACCAGCGCCGGCGCGGCGCATAAGGGTGGGATGTCTTATCCAGCATTACTTACTGTATTATACTAGTAACACACAAAATGCGAGAAACAATTTCGGACAACCATGTTCAGCCCTCCTCGTGAACCGAAGAGACCTATATGTTCATCAATGAGTGAACCCGAAATGAAGCGGATTTAAGCCCCAACCACACTTTCCGGCAGATCTTCACCAAAGACCCGCTGATAATATTCGGCGACCAGCATCCGTTCGGCTTCATCACATTTGTTGAGGAAACTCAAACGGAAGGCAAAGCCGACATTGTTGAAGATCGCGGCATTCTGGGCCCAGCTGATCACGGTCCGCGGGCTCATCACGGTGGAAATGTCTCCGTTGACGAAACCCTGACGTGACAGGTCGGCGACCTTGATCATGTTTTCCACCGTTTTATCGTCCGTATCAGGGACTTTGGACAGAATGACCTGTGCCTCGGTCGCAGCCGGCAGATAGTTGAGTGTAACAACAATATTCCAGCGGTCCATCTGGCCCTGGTTTATCTGCTGCGTGCCGTGATAAAGCCCGCTGGTGTCGCCGAGGCCGACCGTGTTGGCGGTTGCGAAAAGACGGAAATTCGGGTTCGGACGAATGACCCGGTTCTGGTCGAGCAAGGTCAGCTTGCCTTCGGCTTCAAGAACACGCTGGATCACGAACATCACGTCAGGGCGACCGGCATCATATTCGTCGAATACCAAGGCCGTAGGTGTCTGGAGCGCCCATGGAAGCAAGCCTTCACGGAATTCGGTGACCTGCTGACCATCTTTCAAAACAATGGCATCGCGGCCGACAAGATCGATACGGCTTATATGGGCATCAAGGTTGATGCGGATACATGGCCAGTTGAGCCGCGCCGCGACCTGTTCAATATGAGTTGATTTACCAGTGCCGTGGAAACCCTGCACCATCACGCGGCGGTTAAAGGCAAAACCGGCAAGGATTGCGGCAGTCGTATCCTGATCAAAGACATAGGACGGATCCAGATCGGGAACCCGCTCATCCTTTTCACTGAACGAGGGGATCTGCATGTCGAGATCAATGCCAAACATTTCCCGCGCATCAACGGTTTGATCCGGTGCGTCCAAAACGGTTTCGCCGCTGCCGCTGGGATGGGTATTGGGTATGTCAGTCATGTTTGTCCTTTGAAAACTCCGGCCTCATTATGAAATACAAAAAGCCAGAGCCACTATCTAAAATTACCTAACTAAAATCTGGTGATTCCTTAAGCTGCGTATAGGCCGCGATCACATTTGCCAACTGTTTCTCATGACTTCTGTTGCCGCCATTGCGGTCGGGATGATATTTGCGCACCAGTTCGGAATAGCGCCTGCGAATTTCACCGCGCTCTGCATCCTCGCCAAGCCCTAGCGTCTTAAGCGCCTTGCGATCGCCCGCGCTGATCGCACGACCGGGTGTTTGGGGCCGCGAAACGCTTGCAGCAAATCTTGCACCAATTGCATCCAGCGGATCGGTAAAATCGGCCCATGCCGGTGCATCACTCGGTCCATTTTGATAGATTCGCCGATTGCTGTCCCACCCGCGAATGGGATGCTGGGCTTCGAAAATCTGCTCCTGATCCATGCCGTCGAAATAGTCGTAGCCCTGATTGAATTCGCGGACATGATCGAGGCACAGCCAGCGATATTCACCGGGGCCGTCATAGCTGTGCCGGGCACCGTAAATAGAGGGTGCACGAAACTCGCCATTTTCTTCACACCCTTCAATCGCGCAGGTCCGCCCTTCGCTTTCCACACGACCATGAAAACGATTGGGTTTTTTCTTTTGGGGATCGGAGGAAGGCAACAGATTATCCGGTTGATGGCTTTAGAAGGTGGTTCGCAAATGCTGGTGAAGCTTCTATATAGGCATGATGGAAACAGAATCAAAAGGGCCAGTGGCCGCAGAAATTGAAAAGCGGTTGTTGGAGGCGCTATCGCCCACTTCGCTGAATGTCATCAACGACAGCGCGAGCCATCGGGGTCACACCGGTGACGACGGCAGCGGAGAGTCGCATTTCACGGTCGAAATTGCCTGCGCCGCCTTTGCAGGCCAATCGCGGCTCAACCGGCAGCGGATGGTCAACAAGGCGCTGGGTGATTTGATGCACGACCGGGTGCACGCCATGGCCATCAAGGCGACGGTGCCGGGGGAGTGATCCGCTGTGTCTGTCTTTTGGAAACGAAAGGCGAGCAAATCATGCTGGTGCGTGTTCGTGATAATAATCTCTGGTATCTACCTGGCGGAACGATCGAGGCTGGCGAAACCGAAGAAGAAGCGCTTGTTCGCGAGATTGACGAGGAACTGGGTGTGGCAATTGATCGCGAAACCCTGGAATTCGATCTTCGGATCGTCGGACCGGCTTTGGGACGCCAGGGTGATGTGGAACTGAATTGCTATAAAGCGCGATGGACGGGTGATATCAGGCCAAGAGCCGAAATATCCGAAGTTGCTTTCATAGGTTATAAGCAGACAGCCATCATGGCTCCGGCGATAAAGATCTTGGTAGATGAATTACAAAAAGGTTATCATTCATGACGATACAAAAAGTCAGCCTGAAAGAAGCCTTTGCGAGTTTCTCCGATCACTGGTCGCCGAAGGTCGCAGGTGATATCAATGATGCGCAAGTCAAACTAGCCAAATTTGAAGGCAAATTTGACTGGCATCATCATAACGATGAAGACGAACTATTTCTGGTCGTTTCCGGGACCATGCGTATGGGCCTGCGCACCGGTAATGTGGATGTCGGGCCGGGCGAATTCATTATCATCCCGCGTGGGGTTGAACATCGTCCCGAGGGGCTGGATGGCGAATGCCATGTTGTGCTGCTTGAACCCAAGACGACCTTGAACACGGGCAACGTGGTGACCGAGAAGACGGTGACTGAGTTGGATCGGTTATAGGCAGCGGAAATGGTCAGATTCTAAGAGGCTCCCAACCATTTGATCCATGCGCCATGCGCATGGGCCTCCCCAAGCTTGACCGGCTCACCGCCATCAGGCCAGTGCCGAACGATTAATTCATGGCGATAGGTTTTGCGATTGGCTTCCAATGATAGCCAGGCCAGCGGTCGCTCTGCGGTGGCTCGGGTCCCCGCTTCTTCCATCGCCTGCTTGATCCGATCACGCCCGGCTTTGGGGATATATTGCCAGACGATGGAATGGACCAGCACCCTCGTAACGCCCGTTTTCTGGGGCTTGGCGAGTTGTTCGATCATCCAGTCGTCGGCGCTTGAACCCTCCAGATGGGGTGGCTGCTCGTTGACCAGATCGATGGCGGTCTTCATCCGTTCGAAGCGCACGGTATGTTCGGGCCAGATATAGGCCGTAAGCCGACGGGCTTGCGCAAGATCGGCGAGATCAACGGGCGCAATGTCACAGCCGCGAAGCGACTCAAAGGTAAAGGGTGCATCAGGCGGCGGTGGTCCTTCCCAATCGGGTGCGAAGGAAAGAGACGCATCCTCAGGACCAATCGAAACGCTGCCAAGGTCATATTGATAGCGATCGATCATCAGGTTCAAGCCAGCACTGGACCCGATTTCCAAAAGCTCATAGCGAGGTGGCAGGCCTTGATGAGTCAACCAAAGCAGGCCTACGATGTAAGAGGAAGACCGACCCGCTTCGTTGGTCTGTGGGGGAGAGTCGAGCCATGGCAGCAACGCGGCCTCGTCGGTCTCTATCGTGGTGGCAATGATCTGTTCGGCATCATTGGCGGCTTGTTCATCACCTTCATAAATGGCGGACAGCCGGTCATGCTGACCCGCGAGATGTAGCGCGTGAAAGCCGCCCGCGACCCGCAAGGGCAGAGCATCGGCCAGCGGATTGCCTTCCCATCCGAGTACCTGACGGCCCAATTCGGTGCTCTGATCGAGCGCTCCGATAATCGCCTCGACAATGCGGCCGGTAATCGGCGCGCCGTTGGAACGGCAATATTCAATCTGGTTGGTGAAGGCGTCCTGTATCTTTTGCTGGTTAGACATATTGCCCTTTCCGGTATGAAGCCCTAATGCGTCGGCTTCTATGACCACACCCCTTATCTTTGCAATCCCCAAGGGACGGATTCTTGACGAGGCCTTGCCGATGCTGGCCAAGGTCGGCATCGAACCTGCACCGGAATTTTTCGACAAGGCTAACCGCAGCCTGATGTTCGGCACCAATCAGGCGCATGTCTCGATCATCCGGGTGCGTGCCTTTGATGTGGCGACATTTGTCGCCCATGGCGCGGCGCAGATCGGGATTGTCGGATCGGACGTGGTGGAAGAGTTCAACTATAGCGAGCTTTATGCGCCGGTTGATCTGGGCATTGGCCGCTGCCGTCTGTCAGTGGCGCAGCCGAAGGATGATGCCGATCAGATTGGCAATATCTCGCATATCCGTGTCGCCACCAAATATCCCAACCTGACCAGCCGCCATTTTGAGGCGCAGGGCATTCAGGCGGAATGTGTGAAGCTGAACGGTGCGATGGAACTCGCACCTTCACTCGGTTTATCACGGCATATTGTCGATCTGGTGGAATCCGGCAGCACACTAAAAGCGAATAGTCTGGTGGAAACCGATCGGATTATCGACATTTCCGCGCGGCTGGTGGTGAACCGAGCGGCATTCAAGATGCGCAGCGAAGAGCTGACCGGGCTGGTCCAGAAATTCCGCGAACTGGTGGGGCAAGTCTGATGGCTTTGCGGCTTTCAACCTCGGATGCCGGTTTTGCCGACTCCTTTGACGCGTTGGTCAATGCCCGCCGCGAAGCAGACGCCGACGTATCGGCGGATGTCGCTGCGATTATCAAGGATGTCCGTTCCAATGGCGACGAGGCAGTGGCCCGGCTTACGCAGAAATTTGACGGCCATGATCTGGAATTTACCGGTTGGAAAGTGTCGGTTGCGGAATGTGAGGCGGCCCTGGATGGTCTCGATCCCAACCTGCGAATTGCTCTCGAGTTGGCGGCGATCCGCATTCGCGACTATCATGAGGGGCAAAAGCCCGATAACCGCGACTATCGCGATGATGCCGGAGTGCGCATCGGTGCGCGTTGGAATGCGGTAGAGCGGGCTGGGATTTATATTCCCGGTGGCCGAGCGGCTTATCCATCTTCCGTGTTGATGAACGCCATCCCGGCCAAGGTTGCCGGTGCAGACCGCGTCATCATGGTGACGCCAACGCCAGGTGGAGAAGTCAATCCGCTGGTGCTCGCTGCAGCCCAGATCGCCGGTGTTGATGAGGTGTGGCGCATCGGCGGTGCGCAAGCGGTTGCCGCCTTGGCCTTTGGAACAGAGAAAATTGCGCCTGTTGATGTGATTACCGGCCCCGGCAATGCCTGGGTCGCGGAAGCCAAGCGGCAGGTTTATGGCGTGGTCGGTATCGATATGGTGGCAGGGCCGTCGGAGATTGTTGTCGTGGCCGATGGCCAGAATGATCCGGACTGGATAGCCGCTGATCTCTTGTCCCAGGCAGAGCATGATCCGACCAGCCAGTCGATATTGTTCACCGATGATGCGGCCTTTGCCGATGAGGTCGCAACGCGGGTCGATGCCCAGCTTGCTGAATTGGCGACGAGCGAGACAGCGACGCAAAGCTGGACCGACAACGGTGCGATCATAGTGGTTGACCGCTTGGAAAAAGCCATGCCGCTGGTCGATCGCCTGGCTGCTGAGCATCTCGAACTGGCTTGTAACGATCCGCAGGCCTTGTTCAACAAGGTGCGCCATGCCGGTTCGGTATTTTTGGGGCGTCATACGCCAGAGGCCGTCGGCGACTATGTTGCAGGGCCCAATCATGTGCTACCCACCGGACGGCGCGCGCGCTTCTCTTCGGGGCTCTCGGTCACCGATTTCATGAAGCGTACCAGCTTTCTGGAATGTGATGACGCGGCGCTTAGCAAAATTGGCCCTGCGGCAGTTGCCCTCGCTGAAGCCGAAGGACTGCCTGCTCATGCTGCCAGTGTGCAAAAGCGGCTGGACAAGCGCCGGTAATCAACAGAGAGATAGAGCCAATGACCATTTCACTATATGACGCCGTTATTCCATCACAGCTGCAGATCATTGCAGCCGTTCGCGCGCTGGTGGATAAGGCAAAAGCCCATTGTGAAGAGACCGGCACTGCTGCCGAAGACATTATCGGCGCACGGCTCATTAAAGACATGCAGCCCTTTTCCTATCAGGTGAAATGTTGCCGTGAGCATTCGCTAGGTGCGATAGAGGCTGCGCGTGAAGGCGTGTTCACCCCCAGCCTGGTGGCACCGCCAGACAGTTGGGAGGGCCTTTACGAAAAGCTTGACGAAGCGAAAGCCGGACTTGAAGCGGTTGACGAAGCAGAAATGGCCGGTTTTGTCGGACAACCAATGGAGTTCCGTTTCAAAGAAACCGTCATGCCATTCACTATCGAAAATTTCCTGCTGAGTTTTGCGCAGCCCAATTTCTATTTCCATGCAACCACGGCCTATGATCTGCTTCGTGAACGCGGGTTCCGGATTGGCAAAATGGATTTCGTGGGTGTTCCGCGGATGAAGCAGCCAGCATGACCGCAAAATCAAACACCCGTTCCACCGCACGTCTTGCTGCGGTTCAGGCGCTTTTCCAGCATGATATGGAAAAGACCCCGGTCCCGCGCTTGCTGAAAGAATTTCATGACCACCGGCTGGGGGCAGAGATTGAGGATGCCCAATATCGCCCGGTTGAGGTGGATTTCTTTGACGATATCGTTGTCGGAGTGTCCGAAAAGCGCGACGAAATTGATGCGCTGATCTCTGAAAAACTGGCATCCGGCTGGTCTATGGGGCGGCTCGACAAAACTATGTTGCAAATTCTGCGCGCCGGGGCCTTTGAATTGATGGCACGGGACGATGTCCCGACGGGGACGGTAATCAGTGAATATGTGGACGTCGCACATGCCTTTTTTGACAAAAAGGACAGCGGTTTCATAAACGGATTGCTGGACGCAATAGCGAAGCAGGTTCGGGGCGGCTGAGGGGCTGACATCAACGCGTTTCTGCTTGGCAGGGGAGTGTGAGTGTTAGTAATAGATGTGGGGCACATCTTCTTTTTGAAGGGGGCCTCGATTGACCGAATTAGACTTTATTGACCAGTTGAAAACACTGGCGACCCATCCCGCGGCCCGCGGTCTGGCTGATGATGCGGCGGTATTGCCTTTTGGTCGGCACAAGCTCGTCATAACCCATGACATGATGGTCGAGGATGTCCATTTTTTGCCAAATGCCGATCCTACCGATATCGCGTGGAAGCTCGTGGCCGTAAACTTGTCTGATCTGGCCGCCAAAGGCGCGAAGCCGCTGGGCATATTGATGGGATATTGCCAAACGGGTGACGACGCATGGGATGCCGCATTCGTTCGCGGACTGAAAGAGGCTATTGGCCATTTCTGTGTGCCGTTACTGGGCGGTGATACCGTGTCGGCGGGACCGAATGGCAAGCGGACCCTCGGCCTGACCGCTTTGGGCGAAGCAAAAGGGCATATCATTCCCGCCCGCTGCGGTGCCGCGCCGGGGCACAGCATCTATGTCACAGGTGAAATCGGGGATGCATGGGCAGGGCTACAGATAGCCCTTGGCAAGGCACATGCTGCGGACATAGAGACCTCGGCTGCTCTGTTGAAGGCGCATAACCGCCCGCAACCAAAACTGGATGATGGCAGGGCGTTGTCGTCTTTGGTCAGTACAATGATGGATGTTTCAGATGGTTTGCTGCTCGATGCCTCGCGGATAGCCAAGGCCAGCGGTGTCAATCTGGAGATTGATCTCGATCAGGTTCCTTTGTCGGTGCCGTTCAAGACCCTGTTTGGTGAAGGGGAAGATGCCAGAATGAGTGCCGCCACCGGCGGTGATGATTATCAACTGCTGCTAACCGCCAGTCCGGAAACTGTTCTGCCGATAAATGTAACCCGTATTGGCCAGTGTCGACCCGGATCCGGTGTGTCTTTGGTGCAGAAAGGGGAACGGATTGGTTTGCCGGAACCACTTGGGTTCGTACACGCCTGATCGTTTGCAATATCGATCAATGGAAGGCCTATCTGAAATACCAAGGAATGCCCGCAAAATCAGGGGTTGCGCCATGCGCTTCACGCTTTATAAGTTGCCGCGATCTCGCCCCAATTCAGGGGCGTTTCACGATAAAGGTCTAGGGGGAGAAGAACAGCAATGACTGTTGTCACCATTTCAATAATATGCGGTTTAATTGCCGTTTTATATGGGTTTATTACAAGCCGCCAGGTGCTGAGTGCACCGGCTGGCAATGAAAAGATGCAGGACATTGCTGCGGCCATTCAGGAAGGTGCGCAAGCCTATCTGAACCGCCAATATCGCGCGATCGGTATTGTGGGGGTTGTGGTTGCGGTTATCGTCTTCCTGTTCCTTGGTCCGATTTCGACAGTCGGTTTCCTGGTTGGTGCCATTCTTTCTGGCGTTGCGGGCTATATTGGTATGAACATTTCCGTTCGCGCCAATGTCCGCACGGCGCAGGGCGCTAGCGAAAGCCTGCAAACTGGTCTGACCGTTGCGTTCCGCGCTGGCGCGGTTACCGGTATGCTGGTTGCTGGACTCGCGCTTCTTGCTATTTCCATCTTCTTCTGGGTGCTCACCACGCAGATGGGACTCGAAGCCAAGAGCCGGACAGTGATTGATTCTCTTGTGGCTCTGGCTTTTGGCGCTTCGCTGATTTCGATCTTCGCACGTCTGGGCGGGGGTATCTTTACTAAAGCTGCTGATGTTGGTGCCGATCTGGTCGGTAAGGTTGAAGCCGGTATCCCGGAAGATGATCCACGTAATCCAGCTACTATCGCTGATAATGTTGGCGACAATGTCGGTGACTGTGCAGGCATGGCAGCTGACCTGTTTGAAACCTATGTCGTGACCGTTGGCGCGACTATGGTTCTGCTGGCTCTTCTGTTTGGCGATCTGGTTGGCGACACAATGCTCAACAGCCTGATGGCGCTGCCGCTTATTGTTGGCGGTGTTTGCATCATCACATCCATTATCGGTACCTATATGGTCCGTTTGGGCAATGGCACCAATATCATGGGGGCTTTGTATAAAGGCTTCATCACCACCGCTGTCCTGTCTATCCCGGCCATCTATTATGTGACGATGCGCACCGTGGGTGACATGAATGCCATTATCGGCCAGGGCCTTGACGGCACTGGCGGATTCACCGGCATGGCCCTATTCTGGTCAATGATGGTTGGTCTGGCCGTTACTGGTCTGATCATCTGGATCACCGAATATTATACCGGTACAGAGTACCGTCCGGTGCGTTCGATCGCCAAGTCTTCGGAAACAGGTCACGGTACCAACGTGATCCAGGGACTGGCGATTTCGATGGAAGCAACCGCGCTGCCGACCCTGGTTATCGTGGTTGGTATCGTCGTGGCGTTCCAGCTCGCTGGTCTGATCGGCTTGGCCTTTGCTGCAACATCGATGCTGGCTCTCGCAGGTATGGTTGTGGCTCTGGATGCTTATGGCCCGGTAACAGACAATGCCGGCGGTATCGCTGAAATGTCTGGTCTGGACGAAAGCGTTCGGGACAAGACCGATGCTCTGGATGCTGTGGGTAACACCACCAAGGCTGTCACCAAAGGCTATGCCATTGGTTCTGCCGGTCTGGCGGCACTGGTCCTGTTCTCGGCATACACGGCTGACCTCAAGGAGTTCTTCCCGGATCTGCAAGTCAGCTTCAGCCTTGAAAATCCATATGTGATTGTCGGTTTGCTGCTCGGCGCGCTATTGCCTTATCTCTTCGGAGCGATGGGCATGACCGCTGTGGGCCGTGCTGCCGGTGACGTTGTTGTCGATGTCCGCGATCAGTTCGCTAATGACAAAGGCATTATGGATGGCACATCGCGTCCAAACTATGCCCGTACGGTTGACCTTGTAACCAAGGCGGCGATCAAGGAAATGATCCTGCCATCGCTGCTCCCGGTTCTGGCACCGATTGTGGTCTATTTCGTGGTGACCGCGGTATCAGATCAGGCCAACGGCTTTGCCGCGCTTGGTGCATTGCTCCTCGGCGTGATCGTCTCCGGTCTGTTCGTTGCCCTGTCAATGACAGCAGGCGGCGGCGCATGGGACAATGCGAAGAAATATATCGAAGACGGCAATCATGGCGGCAAGGGCAGCGAAGCCCATAAAGCGGCTGTGACGGGCGATACGGTGGGTGATCCCTACAAGGATACCGCTGGCCCGGCTGTGAACCCGATGATCAAAATCACCAATATTGTTGCCCTGTTGCTGCTCGCAGCGCTGGCACACGGTATGGCATAAGGCCTACCTCAATATTGGCCGACATATTGGTCTAAAAGACCCCGCGGGAAGCAATTTCGGCGGGGTTTTTCTTTTGCTCGCTGTTCGGCGGAATTGCTAAAATACCGTCGTTAATCGGTTATTACCCTCTTTTTGCTACCAAATTGCCCAGGTTAACGAGGGCAATGCGACATGGATGCAGGCGGGTTTCAGACCCAAAATGATGAAGCGGTTCATTATGAAACCGCGGATCGCGTGTGCCTGAATAGCTCTGCCTCCGCTGAGCTTGTTCCGATCGCGAGGATAGACGACCTTTTATTGCCTTCCTGGCAGAAACTCGCTCGCAATGCGGCCGAGCCCAACAGCTTCTACGAACACTGGTTGCTCGGACCAGCCATTCAACATTTCAGCACCCATCCGGAGCTCAGTTTGTTCCTTTTCTGGGCTGGCCTTCCTCACAAGTCCGATCTGCTCGGGCTGATGCCGGTGGGGCCGTGTCGGCAACTTGGCCGCTGGCCGGTGCCATTTGTCCAGAACTGGACCCATCATAACAGCTTTCTCGGCACGCCACTGGTCCGCAGCGGGTTTGAAAACCAGTTCTGGACCGCGTTGTTCAAGCATCTGGATGACAAGAACTGGCCGGGTTTTCTGCATATCAGAGACATGACAGTGGGCGGGTCACTGGATCAGGCCCTGCGCGCCGTGTGCGCGAGGCAACAGCGCCGCTGCGATCTGGTGCATAGCGAAGCCCGCGCTTTGCTGCAGAGTGATCTCGACGCCGAAGCATATTATGCCCAAACGGTCCGGCCCAAAAAGCGCAAGGAATTGCGTCGTCAGGCCAAGCGGCTGAGCGAGATGGGCGATCTGTCATCCTCTCATCATATAGATGAGGCCGGGCTGGAGATATGGATTGCCGATTTCCTTAAACTGGAGCGGGAAAGCTGGAAGGGGCAGGAGGGATCTGCCCTCGATTGCTCGGACGATACACGCCGTTTCTTTGTTGACACTCTGATCGGTGCAGCCAGCACCGGCCAACTCGAGCGTCATGATCTGCGATTGAACGGAAAGCCGCTGGCAATGCTGGTGAACTTCTGCTCCGCGCCGGGCAGCTTTTCCTTCAAGACCGCCTTTGATGATGCCTTTGCCCGTTTCTCTCCTGGCGTACTGCTACAACGGAAGAATCTCCAGATTCTCGAAAGACCGGATATTGAATGGATGGACAGTTGTGCGGCGCAGGACCATCCGATGATTGACAGCTTGTGGTCGGGACGCCGTCATATCGGGCGTTTCTCCATTGAGCTGAAAGGGCTCTCGCGAAACGCCATGTTTCGCGGTGTGCGTTTTGGAGAGGACTTGATGGCCCAGATAAAAGGCCGTGAAATTGTCGATATCATGCAGGTGCAGCGATGAACCAGATTGTAGGAAAAGACGCTTTCAGCAAACCCGTTTTTGGCGAGGATATGCGCCAGCAATTTGCAGCCTGCTATCCCGAACAGCCGCAGTTGCTCGATCATGACATGTCAACAAATGCTCTGCTTTCACTGGACGCCTTGGCCAGGCTGGGGACGGCGCTTCCCAAAGCCAGCGTCGAGTATAATCCCGGCGACCTGCCGGTGGGCATAGATCCGAAGGATGTTCCTGATAACGGCATGTCAATTGCGGATACGATTTTGATGATTGAGAACTCGGCAAGCTGGGCGGTTCTTAAAAATATCGAGCAAGTGCCGGAATATCAGGCACTGCTCCTATCTTTGCTGGCAGAGATCAAACCGATATTGGAAAACAAGACTGGCAAAATGTTGCGGCCGCAAGGTT
The DNA here is from genome assembly GCA_947493955.1 of uncultured Sphingomonadaceae bacterium. Taxonomy (GTDB): domain Bacteria; phylum Pseudomonadota; class Alphaproteobacteria; order Sphingomonadales; family Sphingomonadaceae; genus Parasphingorhabdus. The sequence continues at coordinate 1,725,237 of CANLSQ010000001.1, read as the reverse complement.
TTATCTTTGTGTCTTCGCCAGGTGCCATGACGCCGTATCATTTCGATCCGGAGCATAATATCCTGCTGCAATTACGCGGTGAAAAAACGATGACCGTCTTTCCTGCCGGTGATGAGAGATTTGCTCCGGCAAAGGCTCACGAATCCTATCACACCGGCGGGCCCCGTAATCTGGTATGGGAAGATGGATTTGCTGACCAAGGTAAGGCTTTTCACCTGAATCCTGGCAAAGCGATTTTCGTGCCGGTAATGGCGCCGCATTTCGTCAGAAACGGATCACAGCCTAGCATATCCCTGTCGATCACCTGGCGTTCCGACTGGAGTTTTGCCGAGGCAGACGCGCATGCATTCAACCATATGTTGCGCGGTTGGGGTCTGAACCCGAAAGCCCCCGGCCGGTTCCCTGAACGGAACAGCGCGAAGGCCATAAGCTGGCGCGCCTTGCGAAAACTGCATCTGGTGAAGTAAGCCGCTGCCGGTGGCAGACTTGCTGCGAAGTTGACACTAGTTACAAGGTCCTTTGGGGTGGTTTTCACGTGAGGCTTTTCTTAAAGTTCACACAGATCACACCATTGCTAGTGGGATCGTTTTCAAGGAATAGTTCTACGAACAACCTGGATATGTGTGCTCCGCACTTGATGCGGAACCTAGGATGGCTGTTACGCTCGTCTACTCTGGGCTCCGCATCAAGTGCGGAGCACAAGCCTCGAGTAAACTCCGCTATCGCTACAATTCAAAGTTCACACAATTCTCACCCTGTTGCGATCAGGTGCAAAACGCCGTCATATCAATATTCAAATCTGAGAAAGAGCCTTGGAAATATTACCACAGGCCCAAGGCTGTAGGAAAGCGCCCCGTCAAATCTGCTTTGCGGGACGCTCTCGATAAATACATAAGAAGCCAGAGTTTGGTCTAGGCCTCTTCCTCTTCGTCTTTCTTGCCGAAAAGGGTTGAATATATTCCCAATAGAACCAGCAAGCCGGCCGGAAAAATACCCCACATATGTTTCCATCTGGAAAAGCTATACCCTTCGGTCGGATCCGAACCCAATGTTTCCCTTAATCGGGACAATTCCGCTTCATCGAGCGGCAGGTACGCATAGCCATCATCGGTTTCAGTGTAGAGCACGAACGTCTCGGTTGTTTCCTTGGCCCACAGCGGAATGAATAACAGGCTTGTTTCTTCATACATATAGCCGACATCGACATAGCTGCCGTCGATCTGATATTCCTCGGTATCCGGAAGGTTTTCGACCAAAGCTATTTCCTGATTGGTCGTTCCACGCTTGCGCGCTTCGACCGGTTGTGACACCGCGATTGCTAAAAAAACACCAATTATTACAGTAGTATATTTCATATTTCCCCCTCTTGAAGCGGCGACGATAGCTTGCAGTATGCCCATGTGAGTGATGCAGATCACAGGGGACAGTTTTTATGTAACGGGGGGCAGAATATGATGCGTGTTCGGTCGTCTTGCGAAGCTAAAACCGTTTGCGAAAGCTTACCTCAACATAGCGCCCGATAGGGTCGATAAAACCCGGCTGATAGCTCAGCGGAACCAGTCCGTCGCTGTCCCGAACGTCCTGAATATCGTCGAAGACATTATCGATGCGAAGGGCGATCCGGCTGCCCGTGAGGAATTTGAACCGCTCGGTCAGAGTACCGCGATCATCGAGATTGATGAAAGCGCGCAGGTTAAGCGTTGTCAGATCCGAGAACCGCAGATCGGAACTGGTAAGCCCACCATCCACCCGCGTTGCGGTTTGATGCTCTGCCTGAATGCGAAAACCGATGCCATTGTTGAACCAGCGGCCTTGCAGCTCAAATTCGTGACGGGGCTGGCCGCCGGTCGATCCGATCGCCGAACCGTCCAGCAGGTCGAGCTCTTCAACGCCGGGCTGGATCAATATGCGTTCGTCGAGATGAACAGTGTGATAGGCTGACACCCGCCAGCGACCGCCGCCACGCCTGCCGGGACGACCGCTGCGCTGTGGTCGGCTGGCGCGGTCGCCAGACTGTCCGGCTTCCGGTCGACCCGCTTCGGGTGGTCCTTTGTCAGCCCTACTTTCTGTTGATGGTCTATCGCCAGGAGTGCCTCCGCCGCCGGCCCTCCGCCCGCCGCCTGCGCCACGAGGTCCGCGCGCCCCGCGCCGCTGGCCAAAGCGTTTGGAAAACTCCAGGCCATATCGAATGCTTTCGCTGCGGACATTACTGTAGTTGACCGGTCGCCGGTCGATGGCGATCAGGCGGCCAGTTTCATCACGTGTAACGCGATCAGGAAAAGCCGCTTCGATTTCTTCGGTCAGCAACGGAAAGTCAGAGGCAATATTCTCGCTATTGTTCCGGATATATTCACCCAGAAACGTCATGCCATCGAGCCATTCGGGGCGATAATTTACGGCCAGCTTGATATCCCGCCGTTTCTCGGCAGGCAGGTTCAGATTGCCGCCCGTGGTGATGCTGGCCAACACGGTTTCGCCATTGGTAAAATCAAAGGTGGTGACATTGGGTGTGATGATGACCGGATTACCAAGCTGCTGGATGGTCGGGGCGGCTTCTTCGCCAATGGCCGATGCCGTGAACACCAGCCCTTCAAAAGGTTCCCAGTTCAGCCCAAAGCCGAATTCGACCAGGCTGCCGAAATCGGAAAGCTCACTATAGCCCAAATTACCATTGATCGACAGTTCGCCAATGACTTCGGTCACGTCGATATTCTCGTCGGCCAGTGGGATATCGATATTGATACCGGCATTGAAATTATCGCGCCCAGGACTGCTCAGCGTGGTCAGGCTGTCGGTGGTATCCCGGCTGTCGAGGTCCTGCCGGCTATAACCGCCGCGCAAGGTCGTGGTGACCGAACCGGAAGGCAGGTTGATCAGCGTTCCGGACAGCGTGGCCAAGGACTCAAGTGTGTTGCTGACTGACCGTGCTTCATCGGTGACCGGAGCGAACAGTAATGCGCCGAAGTCTGCGTCAAAAGGGTCTGCGGTGCCTGCGTCGATAGCCGCCTGCAGTGCACTGATATCGCCGCTATTGTCGGTCGTGGTTTCGGTTTCCTCTCGCGCATAGTCAGCGGTCAAGGACCAGCGCCAACCGGACGACGTACCGTTCAGTACCGCACCACCCTGAAACGTGTTGGTCTCGACCGTTTTGCGTAGCGGCCCAAATTGGGTGAAATAGCGGAACAGGGTCTCGTCCGTGGCTGACTGTGCAAACGGGCTTGTCGCCGGGATATCCAATGTGCCACTGGCCAGCCCCAAAAGGGCGCGGGACTTGTTGTAAACATAGCCGCCGTTGAACGCCAATGACATACCATTGGAAAAGGTACGGCTGTAGTTGCCATTGAATTCGAGCGTATCTGTTGGTGCGCTTAATGTGCGGAAACGGCCAAGATTGACCAAATCACCGGCCTCGTCTTGAATGATGTCGCGCTCTGCCTCGGTAATCGCGGTCTGCGTTTCATATTCGATATTCAGGTTTAACCGGCTGTTTTTGCCAATGCGGGTAAAAGTGGACTCCAGCTCTGTCTTGCCCTGATCCCCACGGGTCGGCACACCATATTCGGTCTCCGCGCTGAGCCCGGTATAGTCATCTTGCAGGATGAAGTTGATCACGCGTTCATCCGGTGCATAGCCATATTGCAGGGCCAGCTCTTCCGGAAACACCTGGACGCTCTTTATCGCTTCCGGCGGCAAATCGCGGATATCACGGAAACCCGAGGTGCGCTGGCCATTTATCAGGACTATCGGCCGGCCGCTGCCGCGTCCGCGGTTGGAACTGGTTTGCGAGCTTAGCTCACCAAGCAGATCTTCAACAGAGGATACGCCATAGCTGGCAATATCGTCGGCATTGAGCTCCACAATCGGCGGAACTTCTGTGATTACTGACCCGCGGAGACGTTCGGCAGTGACGACAATATCCTCGTTGTAGCTATCCTCGTCGTTTGTTTGGGCAAGGACGGGAAAGGCATTCATGATGGAAAGGGCCAATATGCTGGCCCCGAAAAACCGGAGGGAGTTTTGTATCATGTGAAAGGCTCTAATGATGTGAGGCGTTGGGGGAACATGGCTAAAATGCCGTGGCCCGGCGCAATGCTCAACTCAATGTTTGTAATAATTTGTCGCAAGTGCGGAGCGTCGACAAATTTTACACTGCGCAGCAAATCCTTCCCTTTTGCAGAAATTGGGGTTATGGCGCACCGCAACACATCGAAAAACCCACGAATCAACAGGGATGAAGTAAAGCCGAATGGCAAAAGAAGAACTATTAGAAATGAAGGGGATGATCCGCGAATTACTCCCCAACGCGATGTTCCGGGTCGAACTGGAAAATGGTCATGAGGTTCTTGGCCATACCGCCGGCAAGATGCGCAAAAACCGCATCCGTGTGCTGGTGGGCGATGAAGTGCTCGTTGAACTCACGCCTTATGACCTGACCAAAGGTCGTATCACCTATCGCTTCAAATAAGCGCGGGATGCTGCCGTGACGCGGCCACATAAATGAAGTTGGTTCTGGCATCATCCAGCCCGCGCAGGCTGGAACTGCTCGGCCGTTTGGGCGTTAAGCCTGACCGGATCGCTTCTCCTGATATTGATGAAACGCCGTTAAAGGGTGAGCTGCCGCGTGACTATGTGCTTCGCATGGCGCAGGAAAAGGCGGCAGCGGTTCAACGTGCCGATGATGAAGTTCTAATCGCTGGTGATACCATCGTTGCGGTGGGCCGGCGGATTTTGGGTAAAGCGGAAAATGAGGCTGAGCAGAGGCAATTTATGAAGCTTTTGGGCGGGCGGCGACATCACACGATGTCAGCGGTCTGCGTGATTGCGGCGGATGGCACTGCACGCACCAAATTGTCTGACAGTATCATCAAGTTCAAACGTTTCGAGAACAGTGAAATCGATGCCTATATCCAGTCCGGCGAAGGGCAGGGCAAAGCCGGCGGTTATGCCATTCAGGGCCTTGCCGAAGCCTTTGTGATTTCAATCAGCGGCAGTTTCAGCGGGATCATGGGCCTGCCGCTTTATGAAACGCGTAATCTGCTGATTTCCTCGGGCTATCCGCTCCAACACAATGGTGCCTGACTTTCAAAATGGCTGGCTTTATGAGGCCGGTATCGGCGAAAACCGCGCTGCCCGCATTATAGATGGTGGGCTGGTTGCAGCCCGGATCGAGCGTGAGCGGGCGGGTGCACGACGGGGCTCTGTGGTCGATGCGCAGTTTACGGAGCAATGGGTCGCTGGACGATCGGGTATTGTGTCGCTGGAAAGCGGCGAGCAATGCCTGTTGCAACCGCTGCCCAAAGGTCTGACCGAAGGTGCGACTATACGGATCGAAATTGTCCGTGAGGCCCTGGACGAAAAAGGCGGACAATCGAAACGGGCCAAGGCAAGACCGGTAGATGCTGGTAGCGCTCTAACGCAGGGTCCAAACCTCTTGGATATCATCGAAGCAAGCGGTGAGCCGATCCGAAAGGTTCAAGCGCACGAACTGGATATGCTGGCCAGCTTGGATTGGAACGAAGCGATGGAACAGGCAGAAACCGGCCGCATAGAGTTTGACGGCGGCAGTCTGCTGGTCTCCTTAACACCAGCGCTGACGGTCATTGACGTAGACGGTCCGCTCGTACCGCTTGAGTTAGCAAAACGTGCGGCCAAGCAGGTTGCGCTAGCGCTTACGCGGTTTGATATTGGTGGTTCAACCGGCGTCGATTTTCCGACCTTGCAAGCAAAAGCAGAGCGAACAGAAGTCTGCGCTATATTCGATCAGCATATGACGGGCAATTGCGAACGGACGGCGATTAACGGTTTTGGCTTCATGCAAGTGGTCAGCCGCAAGACGGGCCCTTCGGTGCTGGAAATAATGCAGGCGGATAAGGTACTGAGTGCGACCCTCATGCTATTGCGCCAGGCGGAACGGACCCCAGGAACCGGTGCCATGCGGCTTGACGTACATCCGGCGGTCGCGGCGAAGCTCAAACACAGGCAGACGTGGCTGGATACGCTGTCACAACGCACCGGTCGCGGCGTTTCAATTGCGACAAAAGGCGATATCACTATAGCGGGCGGGCAAATCGCATCGGTTTAGTCCGCTGCACTTGCATTTTCATGGCTCGCTCTGCACAAGCCGTTCCATGACAGATATCATTCTCTATGACTATTGGCGCAGCTCCGCCAGCTACCGTGTGCGTATCGCGCTCAACCTAAAGGGCATTGCGTATAAATCGGTCAGCAAAAATCTGCTCGACGACAGCACCAAACAGGCGGATTATATTGCGCGCAATCCGCAGGGTTTCATTCCGATGCTGCATATTGACGGCCACGATTTGACCCAGTCGCTGGCGATTATCGATTATCTTGATGCGACAGTTCCGGAACCACCCATGGTATCGAGCGACCCGCTCGAACGCAGCCGGACGCTGGCGCAAGCGCTGGTAGTCGCGGCGGATATTCATCCGGTGAACAATCTTCGGATCATGAAATATCTAAAAAACGAAATGGGTCAGGATCAGGAGGCGATCAACATCTGGTATCGCAATTGGGTGAGTGAGGGCTTTAAGGCGCTGGAAGCCATGGCGCCGGAAAGCGGGTTTTTGGGCGGCGATGCACCCAATCTTGCCGATGTCTGTCTGGTCCCGCAAATGTATAATGGCCGCCGGTTTGAAACCGATATGACGGCCTTTCCAAAACTCGTGCGGATTGATGCTGCATGCAATGAACTGGCGGCGTTTCATAACGCAGCGCCCGAACAGGTGAAAACAGTCTAATGAATAAATCAGTTTTGGCGTTGCCTTTGATAGCGCCCATTTGTCTTGTCAGTGCCCCGGCCATGGCGGAATCTACCGTCGATTCAGCGGCTGTGGCTGAAGAAGGGATTACCGTCACAGGCCTGCCGTTGCCGGACGCGGATGATGCCTATAGTACTACCGTGATCGAACTGGACACAGATACGCGCATTGAGAATGCTTTGCGAACGGTTCCCGGTCTTCAGCAATTTCGCCGATCCGATGCACGTTCCGCCAATCCGACCAGTCAGGGGATTACTATCCGCGGCCTTGGTGGTAACGCTTCATCGCGCGCTGTTCTGTTGCTCGATGGCGTCCCACAAGCCGATCCCTTTGGCGGTTGGGTCGCATGGCCGGGTTATGACGCTCTGGCACTTGGTTCAGCCCGCATAACACGCGGCGGTGGCAGCGGCAGCGAGGGATCAGGTGCCATCGCGGGAACAATTGATTTGTTCAGCCAGGATGTCGGTAACCTGATCGAACTGGGCGTAGCTTATGGCAGCCGCAACAGCGTCGATGCAGATCTTTTATTTGGCCGCGAACTGGGGCAGGGGCAGCTTACCATCTCCGCCAACTATGCGCGCGGTGATGGCTTCACACCGATTATCGAAAGCCAGCGCGGTGATGTCGACCGTCAGGCGGAATATGAGCAGGCCGGTATCGCTGTGCGCTATGTCGCGCCGCTGACCGACAATACCGAACTGCAGGCCAATGTCCGTGCGTTCACCGATGATCGCGAACGCGGCTTTGCGTTTAGCGAAAATCATAATGACGGCGCTGATGCCAGCATTCGGCTGGTCAACCGGTTCGATACTGGTTGGCAATGGTCGGCCTTGGGATATATTCAGATCCGCAATTTTGACGTGAGCTTTGGCGGTGTCGCGGCGGATCGCAACAGTGTCCGGCGCGTGTTTGAACAGTTTAATGTGCCCTCAACCGGCCTTGGTGCAAGGTTCGAAGTGCGCCCTCCGGTTGGCGACAATATCGAACTGCGCATTGGCGGAGACTGGCGGCGGACGGAAGGCGAGACAAACGAGAATTTCTTCTTCCTCGACGATGACACCCCGCGCCGCAGCCGCAACGCAGGCGGCTCGACCGCCACTTATGGCGCCTTTGTCGAGGCCAGTGTGCAGGCCACGGAGGCACTAACCCTGACCGGCGGTGGCCGCATTGATTTTTGGACCATCGATGATGGCTTCCGCAGAGAGATTGAATTGATCAACCCATTCCCGGGTTCCGTGCGCACGGACGCTCAATTTGATAATCGCGACGGAACCGAGTTCACGGCACGCGGCGGCTTTGCATATGATGCGACCGATCAATTGGCGTTGCGCGGTGCAGCCTATCTGGGCTGGCGTTTGCCGACGTTGAACGAACTGTTCCGGCCCTTCCGCGTTGGTCCAGATGCCACTGCGGCGAATGAACTGCTCGAGCCAGAGCGAGTGAAAGGCGCGGAACTGGGGCTGGACTGGGATAGCGAATCTGTTTCTATCGGGATAACGGCTTTCTACAACGAACTGGATGATGCGGTTGCCAATGTAACACTGGACACGGGGCCAGGACTATTCCCAGGTGTCGGCTTCGTCTCCGGGGCAGGCGTCTTCCGTCAGCGCCAAAATCTGGATTCCATTGAATCCAAGGGCATTGAAATCGACACCGAATTTGATCTTGGCAGCCTGGTGAATAATTTATCCGCTCGTGCCGCCTATTCCTATGTTGATGCGGAAGTAAAGGCCTCTGGAGATGCAGCGGCGGTGGATGGATTACGTCCGGCTCAGATTCCTGAGCACAATGCTTCTGCCAGCCTGATTTGGGAGAAGAAAAATGGAACGGGTGCGTCTGTCTCGTTGCGCTATATCGGAAGCCAGTTTGAAGATGACCAGAACACACGCCGGCTGGATGATGCATTCACCATTGATGGCCGTCTCGCTTTTGCAGTGAATGATCGTTTGTTGGTCGAAGGGCGGGTTGAAAATCTGTTTGATGCGCGGGTAGAGACGGCCGTTAGTAGTAGCAATATTATCGAACGTGCTTTTCCGAGGACATTTTGGATTGGACTTCGCACCAAAATTGAATAAATATTACTTATGACCGCAAACCTTGACGATTTTATCCCGTACCAACTGTCCACCGCATCCAATGCGGTGAGCGATCTGATTTCAAGCGAGTATAAGAGCCGCTTCGGGCTGAAAATCCCGGAATGGCGGGTGATGGCCGTTCTCGGAAATCGCGGTGCATCGACACAGCGACAGCTTGTCGAAGCGACCCTGATGGACAAAGTGACAGTCAACCGGGCTGTTAAAACTCTGGTGGATCGCCAGTTGTTGGGCCGCAGTCCAAACAATGCCGATGGTCGTTCTCATCATTTGATGCTCAGCCAGAATGGCCGCGACCTTTATGACCAGATCATGCCCGCAGCAGAAGCAATGGAAAAGAAGGTGATGACTGTCCTGACAGATGATGATCAGCGGCATTTGTCAGAAATGCTGGCGAAAATAAAACAGTCTGCTGATGATATCGCGGCCGGTTGAACAGCCGGTTTGACAGTATCCCGAACAAAAAAAGAGCGGTTTTGAAGACCGCTCTTTTTTCATTTTTTGTTTTGATGCCTCTAGCTACATCATCGTATCGGAGATCGAACAGGCTGCCGGCCCAAGGATCACGATAAATAGCGTCGGCAGAATGAACAGGATCAGCGGGATCGTCATAATCGCTGGCAGACGCGCGGCTTTTTCTTCAGCCCGCATCATCCGATCATTCCGGAATTCTGCTGAGAGAACGCGCAAGGCTGATGCTAACGGCGTACCATATTTCTCTGTCTGGATCATCGTTGTGACCACGCCTTTGACATGCTCCAAGGCCACACGATAGGCGAGATTCTCAAAAGCCTGACGGCGTTCTGTGAGGAAGCCCAGCTCAATGGATGTCAGTGAGAACTCATCCGCCAGTTCGGGATAGGCATCGCCCAGTTCCTTGGCCACGCGGGCAAAAGCGGCGTCGACGGTCAGGCCAGCCTCGGCACAGATGACCAAAAGATCGATCGCGTCTGGCAGGCCTTTGCGGACCAGATCGGTTCGCTTGGCGATCAGGTTGTTCAGGTAAACGTCAGCGCCCTTATAACCCGCAATGCAGGCACCGGCGAAAGCACCGAACTTCTTGATCGGTGTCCAGTCGGGCATGTAATCAAAGCCATAAAGGGCGAGGGCAGCTGCGCCGCCGAGAACAATCGGCAAGACCAGACGGCTGAAGATAACCGCGTAAGCGAGATCTTTCGAACGGATACCGGCCTGGGCCAGTTTCTGCTGCGATTCTTTTAGCTGATCGTCCTGCAAAACTTTGAGAGACGACAGCATACCGCGCATACGATCTGTTGTATCGTTCTGCTGGATCAGCTTAGCGCGCTTCTTGGTTGTTGAGGCGGTGATACCGGCCTTCAACTGTTCACGCCGTTCGTTCAGCGATTTGACACGCTTCGCCATGGGATCTCGGACGGTTACGGCCGTATAGATTGCAAACACAACAGCGAGCGTTGCTACGGCAGCCAAAATGGTTGCCACCCAGAGGACGTCTATTCCCAGTAAAGTTGGACCACTATCGGGCATTGCCTTACACCTTCCTCTTAGATTTCAAAGTTGACCATTTTGGCCATGATGAACACACCGATGCTCATCCAGGTCAGCCCGCCGAGGCCAGCGATGATCAAGCGTTCTTCGTAAAAGAATCCCGCGAGATAAGTTGGGTTAACTGACCAAACCAAGGCGAAAACGATGAATGGCAGTGAACCAACAATGTAGGCGGATGCCTTTGATTCCGAAGACATGGCTTTGATTTTTAGTTTCATCTGACCGCGTTTACGCAGCACATCTGCCAGGTTGGCCAGCGTTTCGGCCAGGTTACCACCTGTCTCACGTTGAATGGCGAGCGTGATGCAGAAAAATTTGAATTCTGGTGTATCGAGCCGTTTGGCGCTTTCCTGCAAAGCATCTTCCATTGTCCTGCCGATTTTGATCCGGTCAACAACCTTGGCAAATTCTTCGCCTACAGGCCCGTCAATTTCCTTTGCAACCACACCGATGGTTTCCGTTACCGGTAGACCCGAACGCAGACCTCGAACCAAAAGTTCGATCGCATCAGGGAATGAAGCGGTAAACTTGCTGACTCTCATACTGATCAGGATGCCGACAATCATATGCGGTAGGCCAAATCCAACCGCCAGTCCCCCAAATATGCAAAGGAGCAAGGGCGCTCCCTGAAAGATCAGGCCGGCACAGACGAGAACAGCGATTCCGAGGCAAACCGAAAAAAACTGCTTGATGGTCCATTCGCGCCCGGTTCGGTCGAGCCGGATGGCGAGCATGTCCATTCTCGACAGCGTTTCGCCGGTGGGTCGATGGTTTTTCCGGCGGGCACTGACCGCCTTTTTCATCTGTTCTTCCATTTTGGCATTGGTGCTTTCCGAATGACGGAAGCGCACTTTGTCCAGACGCTTTGCCTTTGCCGTAGCCTCTGAAGGGCCGGCAAAAGCAAACACGATGAGCATAAGGACTAGCAATATTCCTCCACCCAGAATGGCTGTCTGCATCATATCCATTACGTGCATCCTTGCATGTTAGAAAGAAACGGGCTGGGCATCACGATTCGGATGTCTCGCCTTCTTTCTTCTTCTTTGATGGCAGGAGTGATTTCATCCCTCCAAATTTATCCATCAGAGATGTTTTTGCTTTGCCTTCGCCTTCTTCACCTTCGTCTTCGACGGTGCCAAGAATATGTTCGGACAGCGCAATAATCTTGCCGGTCGCCTTGCTTGATTTACCAGCTTCTACAAAGGCTTGCCCCAATTTCGCTGCATGCGCGGCTGCTTTGGGATCGGCCGGGATCATGATATCGATTTTGCGCTCGATCGAATTCTCAAAATCCTGTCTGGAGATTTCCAGACCACCGGATTGCACTTTGTTGGCAACAACAATCACTTTGCTCTGCGCTGCATGCGATTTCAGCCATGACAGCAATCGAATAGCATCGCGGGCGGAAGCCAATGTCAGTTCCGTGACAATGACGGTCGCGTTCACATCACCAAGAAGATGCGGATAGTTGATCAGCATATCACGCGGCAGATCGATAACCGTACATTCGAAGGCAGCACGAAATTCTTCCTGCAACTGGAAAAATGCTGTTCCGTCGGTCATCATCGGTGAGTTGATCGGCGCCTCAGCCGACAGCAGAGACAGCTTGTCATTCGCCTTGATCATCGCCCGTTCAATGAACAGACCGTCGATACGGCTGGGATTGTCGATGGCATCGGTAAGTCCGCGGCCCGGCTCAAGGTCCAACGCCAGAGCGCCGGTACCGAAATGAACATCAAGGTCGAGAAGGGCGGTCAAACGCTCTTTTTCGTTGCTGAGCAACCATGCGAGTGATGTCGCAATAGTCGATGCACCGACGCCGCCACGGGTTCCGATGACAGCTGTGGAAACATGTGGCTTCTCACTGGCTTGTTCATCGGTTTTCGGTGCGTTGAGCACGGCTTGTGCCTGGCTCAGTACGTCACGCAATTGTTCGGGGCTGAACGGCTTCAGGAGATAGTCCTGCAGCCCGCTAACGATCAAATCGCGGTAGAGACGGACGTCGTTTACCTGACCCATGGCAATAACCACAGTTCCGGGTTCACAGACTTCAGCCAAAGAATTGATGTCGGCCAATGGATCGCCAGATTCCGATAGATCGACCATCAAGATATTGGGGCTCGCCGCAACGGAAAGCGACTGCACGGCGTTGCGAAGTCCACCCTTGTGGCACTTGTCTACCGGCCAGCCCATTTCTTCTACGACAGGACGCAGCAGGTCCAGCGTATCTTCATCGCATACGAAAGCGGAGAACGGATCACGTCCGTTTACGGCACCGGGTTTCCAGGGAGCGTTCATTATAGGCCTCCAGCTTGTTTGGCTTTATTACGATAGGCACGAATGGCCTTTGATGCCTCCGACTGATCTTCGCCATCGCGGGCCTGGCCGCGCACGAGATCTTCAGGATCGGCAATCATTGCCGCCATTGTGCTGTTAACTCCGCATCCGTAATTTTCGCTCGTACGAGCCTGAAAATCGGTATGGCTGCGGTTGCTCCAATCCGGGCAACCAGGAACGGCTGCGGTTGAGCGTGAAACAACAACGCGCATTGCACCGCTTGGAACATTGCCTTCGGTTACCGGGGCAATGTCGCTGATCAATAATCCTTTTTGAGCGGCCAGGGCTTCAACTGCACCGCGAGCCGAGGCTCCGGCGTTGTAACCCGGGTCGTCAATGGCAACGCGATCTCCGTATCCCAGATCCAAGGCATCAAACCAGCCCGCAAGGCGGCGAAACTCGGCATCGGGGAGTGATCCCGATCCTGCCGTGTTGACGTCCAGCACGAAGTGCGACCGGGTAACAACCGGTTGCCGTTCGCTGTACACGGTACGGTTGGCTGTCGTGCTACCGCATGCTGCGACAGATAGTCCGAGAGCGGTTACAAGTGCTATAGAAACAAAACGCATGATGTCTTCTCCTGAAACGGACTATTTATCGAAGCTGAAACCGGGGGCAGCACCACCAGATTTTTTCGACTTTTTGGCGGTTTTACTGCTGCCTGGTGCGGACATGCTGCTGAGTGCAGGGCCCGATGCCACCGGTGGAGCAACCTTTGGTTTTGGGCGATCACCGGTACCGGTTGAACTGTGCCGGTTCATAATCAGCCGTTCAAAATCATTGGCTTGCTTGAAGCCATCGGTGGGCAGGACGATATCGCTGTCGCTGACCGGTTTGACGAGATATGGTGTCACAACGATCATCAACTCGGTTTCGTTCTTTCGATATCCGTCCGATTTGAAGAGGTTACCAAGCACTGGTATATCGGCCAATCCCGGTGTTTTATCAATGGATGAGCTGTAGCTATTCTGCATCAACCCAGCAATCATGAAGCTTTCGCCAGAACCCAGTTCAATTGTGGTTTCCGCCTCTCTTGTAGAGATAGCCGGAATCTCAAACCCGTTGAGACGAACGGCCCCTTGCGAGGATATTTCCGATACGCTTGGTTTTACGCGAATCGAGATTCGCCCGTTTGAAAGAACGGTCGGTGTGTAAGAAAGGCTAACACCAAAATTCTGGTAGGTAACACTAACTTCACCAAAGCCCGAGGATTGTGGTATCGGGAATCGGCCACCCGCCAGGAAGGTTGCGGTTTCACCTGAAATGGTGGTTAAATTGGGCGATGCTAATGTTGTCGATAGACCAATCCGTTCAGATACATCGAGAGCCGTCGCAATATCCAATCCAAACAGACGCCCTGCCGCAGTGACGGCATCCAATCCACTTGCTTGATTGAAGTTAAATGCCGTACCGCCTTGCGTAACAAATTGACCGGTGGCCGTGTTAAATGGCAGGGAAATTGATCCCGCCGGTAATCCGAACAAGCTGGAAGCATCCAGCGTGGGGAATCCACTTGTATCGAAATCAGTAATCGCCCCGAAGTTACGACCCCTGTTAACTCCAAATTGAAAACCATTGGTAGTATCGCGTGTCGTCACGTTGCCATTGATATTCTTGGCAAGCGAGCGAGCTACTTCCGCAAAACGGACCCGTAAATTGACTTGCAAAGGGGTCGCTGTTTTTAGTCTGCTGACAACACGCGTGTCATCGCCAACATAGGCCTGAACCAGATTTTCTGCTTCTTCAGCATCATCCGGATTAGCGATTGTCCCTGTTAAAAGCACAAAGTTGTTTGTTGTGCTCACCGAAATTTTTGCGTCTGGCATGGCTAAGCCCAGCATCTGGTCAATCGATGAAATCTCAGCACCAACAGAAACTTCCGCAGAATATACGACCTTGCCTGAACGGCTAGTTGCATAGAAGCTGGTTTGTCCGCCTGACTTCCCAAAGATGTATAGCTGGCGTTGGGAGCGAACCTGCACGTCGGCAATATCATCTTCAGCAATGAAAACGTCTTGGATCGGCGCCGGTAGTGTAATCAGCTTGCCACGACCAACAGCAACCGAAACACGGGATTGTGGTGCGGTAATCTTGACCGATTGAGCATTAAGTGGTGTCGCGCTGTTGACGGACACGGTTAGGGCCAGGACGGAAGTAACGGCCGCGCCCATCACCTTTTTTGCTGATATTTTGTTTGTTTGGCGGTTATGCTTTGCATATTGAATGGCCATTATTTGTCTCCAAACTTAACTTCATTGACGGCATTACCGCGTGCTATCCGGACTTTTGGTCCTTCTGGCTTTTGTTCTTTGGTCAACTGCGGTGGGGTGCGTGCTTCAAAGCGTGACACTTCACCGCCGGTTGAGAAGGTTGATTTCTTGGAATCCGGCCGTGTTGCGAGAGACTTGATCATAGCCGCTTCCTGGGCTGGATCATCGGTTTTAGGCAGTTTGATCTCACCAGAGGCAATCGCTTCTTCAAGCTCTGCGGTGCTATCAGCAAGCGAACGAAGGGACAGGCTCAGCGTACCCAAGGTTTGGGCAACAGCTACTTTTTCAGCAATTTTCGGCGTTGCTTCAAGCGTAACCAACTTGGTTTTCACCGGTACGGCCTGACCTGCCTCATTTGTTGTTTGGGTAACGCGGTTATCGGTAGCGAGAACGCGAATATTACGGATGACCGTTTCTGATACTTTGAATTCCGGTCCTTGACCCTTAATTGTCTGGGTTAGCACGAGATCAACTCGGTCTCCCGGGAACACGAAACCGGCAACACCGGTCAAGCCAGAAACTGGAATAGTAACGGCACGCATGCCGGGTCCGAGTGCTGCTGCCAGGAAGCCGCGATCACCGGGGCTAACAATAGCACCTTTCGTGAGTGGCTGTCCGGCAGTAATAGCGTTACGAACGACTGTACCGTTCAGAGATTCAATGTCTGTACCTTCTTTTTGGAAATAAGCTTCCTCAACAAGGTCTTCCGGCCAAGGCTGGAAGCTGAAGGCATCAGGTGTAATGATAGTGCCAACGGGCAAGGCGCGCGAAGCGACGAGAACTTCGTCCCCCAGTACTTCGACCTTTTTCGCTTCCACTTGTGGTGCAGCAGCACCCGCGAACATACTTCTGGCGAGCAATGCTGTGACCGCAGCCACTACCAATGCGCCGATAAGCAAAATTAGTTTCTTCTTGTCCATGACGTCTTACGCCTCCTGAATGCCCCACCGGAATCGATCACCCTGAATGATCCGTTGGCGGTAGATTTCTCTTTCAAGTAAAATGGTTAAAATATCGTTCGTTAATTATCCAAAGCCCTGCAAATGATATGGCAACTCCATATGGGACCTTTACTGGACCCTCAGTTTTTTGGATTTTCTTAGCTGTTATCATTAACAGCGTGAGGACTCCGCCAGCGATGGACATGATCACCAACATCTGAATTAGCGTGAGCCAATGGAGCCACAACGCAATGGCTGTAAGGAGTTTTACGTCCCCGCCGCCCATCGCACCGATCGCGAACATTCCGGCAAATATGGTAAACACGACCGTAGCGATGCCAATTTGCCACACCATGTCTGGCCAAAAAGCCATGTCACTGGCGATCCAGAACACCGGCGCGCCCAATGCAATGGCCAGATTCAGCTTGTTGGATATTTGACGGCTCTTGATATCAGTGATCGCGGCCACGATCAGCGCAATTGCCAAGCCGCCCCAGAGCAAGTAAATGAGTTGTTCCCCGTTCATGGGAAACAGCTTTAAGAAAAATGCCTTACCAAATAGTAACCATCATGGCCGGAGCCCATTTTTGAGTCGATTAAACCCGCCTATATTTGATCGACGCTCCATCCCTGAAGACGCGCAAGAGCTGATCTGGCACGCTCCGGATGGTTGGGCGTTGCGGCAATTTGAATGGTCGCAGCCCAGGAGTAATGCTCGCGGTTCGATATTGTTCATGACCGGTCGAGCAGATTTCTATGAAAAATATCTCGAGACATTCAACGATTTTCATGCCGCTGGATGGAATGTTACTTCGTTCGATTGGCGAGGGCAGGGCGGTTCAGGCCGGTGCGGTCCGCATCCACATGTCGGGCATATCGATGACTTTGCGACATGGGTTGATGATCTGAGCGCCTTTTACGAACAATGGCGGGGCGGGCATAGTGGACCTCATGTAGTCATCGGTCACAGCATGGGTGGTCATCTTGTTACCCGTGCGCTGGCCGAACAGCGCATTCATCCCGATGCCGCGATATTATGTGCACCAATGTTGGCACCAGCCGGCGGGGGTATGCCTGAATGGACCGCGCATCTGCTGTCCAAAATGATCTGTGCCTTTGGCAGAGAGAAGCGCCGTGCCTGGAAAGTTAGTGAAAAACCGTTGGAGCCTGAGATATTGCGGCAGGGTCTGCTGACTCACGACGCCGACCGTTATTCCGATGAATTTTTCTGGTTTAGGGAACGCCCGGATGTCCGTTTGGGGCCAGCAAGCTGGCGCTGGGTAGAGCGGGCTTATTCTTCCACCCGCGGGCTTAGAAACCGTAGGCATCTTGAAGCAGTGGATATCCCGGTATTTTTCCTGGCAACGGAAGTGGACGAACTGGTTGACCATCCGACCATAGAACGTGCCGTGCACTTGCTGCCCCATACCGAGATGAAATTATTCGGCAAAGAATGTGCTCACGAGATCTACCGTGAGGCTGACCCTGTACGCGATGCTGCCTTGCAAGCCAGTTTTGAGTTTCTAGATAGGGTGGCACCGCAGCAATGAGTAAATTTACGCATGAACCAATATGATGTCGCCATTATCGGGGCCGGAATTGCGGGCGCAAGTATAGCCTCGGAAATAGCCGACCATTGCTCTGTCATCATATTGGAAGCGGAAGACCAACCGGGATATCACAGCACTGGCCGGTCAGCGGCATTTTGGACAGAGAGCTATGGCGGGCCGCAGGTGCAGCCGCTGACCACTGCTTCTTACGATTTTCTCCATCATCCGCCCGCCAGGTTTTCCGAGACCAGTTTTTTGAAGAAGCGCAGGGCCGTCAATATCGGACGTGCCGGTGACCAGCATCTGCTGGAGGATTTCGTCTCTGAGTTCAAAGATAGCGGGATATCTATGGTTCGATGGGACCGGGATGATATTACGGCTGTCGTGCCTCATCTGAAGCAAGGATGGGATCGAGCGGTTTATGAGCCTGATTGCTGCGATATCGATGTGGCCGGGTTGCACATGGCTTATATACGTGATGCGAAACGCAAAGGTGTCGCCTTATCCTGTAACACCCAGGTCGCGGAAATTGCGCATGACGAGAGCGGATGGGTGATCAATAGTGGCGATAATGCCATTCGCGCGAAGTTGATAATCAATGCCGCTGGTGCATGGGCAAGCGAAATCGCCAGTCTTGCAGGCGCGTTGCCAATCGAAATTCAACCGATGCGTCGAACGATGGTGCAGTTACACACCGATCCGCCGTCCGCACCAGATATGCCGTTGGTCGTGGCACTGGACGGCAGTTTCTATTTCAAGCCCGAAGCCGGCGGTAGTTTCTGGCTCAGTCCGCATGACGAAACACCGGTTGTTGCCAGTGATGTAGCGCCGGAAGAATGGGATGTCGCGGTGGCGATAGACCGCTTTCAATCGATACTGGACGTCGAAATCAAAAGCGTAAATCGCAAATGGGCGGGGCTGCGCAGCTTTACGCCTGATCGATTGCCGGTTTATGGATATGATCCCCAGCAGCCCGATTTTTTCTGGTTTGCTGGGCAAGGAGGCTTTGGCATTCAGACAGCACCGGCCGCCGCGAAACTGGGGAAATCGATTTTTCTGGGTATTGAAAAAGAGGCTGCAGTAAAGGGACTGGATTCCGATCTATACGATCCTTCGCGTTTCGCCGTCATGATGGCTTGATAAATTCGTCATTGCGTTCAGCGCCTTAAGACGCAATAAATCTCCTGTCCGATACGGACCGACAAAGGCCAGTATAGGCCTAAAATGGAGACAGATAATATGGCGCACAAATTTGAAATTTATAAGGACAAAAAGGGCGAGTTCCGGGTTCGCTTTAAACATAATAGCGAGATCATGTTCTCAACCGAAGGTTATAAGAGCAAATCCAGCGCCAAAAATGCAATTGCTTCCATCATTAAAAATGGCCCCGGCGCTGAGGTTGAAGATAACAGCTAAGTTCATAGCTATCTAAACAATTACCGTCATCCCGGTCAGCGCCGGGATGACATTTGCATCAATGGCCGGCAGTCACGTTCATCGCGGCATTGCTGGCCAGCATATCGGCGCGCTCGTTGTCCGCGTCTCCGGCATGACCCTTGACCCAATGCCATTCGATATCATGGCGTTTCACCGCTTCGATGAGGTCTTGCCATAGATCGGCATTTTTGACCGGCTTTTTTCCTGCGGTGCGCCAACCATTTTTCTGCCAGTTAAACACCCATTTGGTGATACCGTCCTTCACGTAGGTGCTGTCAATCGACAGTTTGACCCTGCACGGCCGCTTTAACGCATTGAGCGCTTCAATAGCAGCGCGCAATTCCATTCGGTTGTTGGTCGTCTCCGGTTCGCCGCCGGAGATTTCCTTTTCTGTTTTGCCATGCCGGATTAATGCTCCCCAGCCGCCCGGACCGGGATTGCCCTTGCAAGCGCCGTCTGTTGCGATTTCGACAAAAGAGAGATCACTCATGCGACGAAGACCCCTGGATTGGTCTGATAATATTTCAGACGATTGAGAAAAGCGGTCGGGTCTTTGCGAGTTACCAGAGCGTCGGCGGGCGTGTTGATCCAGTCATACGCACGGGTCAACAAAAAGCGTAGTGACGCCCCACGGGCCAAAACAGGCAGGGCCGCGCGTTCTTCTGCGCTGAGATCAAATGCATCGCTATAGCCCTCCAGAAGCGCGGCCGAGATCGCTTCGTCAAACTGTTCACCATCTTCGGAAAAACACCAGGCTGCATGGGTCACAGCCATGTCATAGGCGCGAACATCTGTGCAGGAAAAATAAAAGTCAATCAGGCCGGTAACCGCATCATCAAGCATCAGGACATTGTCCGGGAACAAATCGGCATGGATGACAGATTGTGGCAATGTGACTGGCCAATGTGCATCAAGATAATCGAGTTCGGCCGCCACAATATCATTTAGATCAGGTGCAATTTCATTCAGTCCGCCGGGACCGCAATCAGCGGCGAGCTCGCGCCATGTGTCGTGGTCCATGCTATTGGCGCGCTGCATGTTGAAGTCTTGTAGGGCATTATGCATGCCGCCTAGCGCTTGGCCGGTGGCTCGGGCTTGTGCCGCAGTCGGCATCGTCACGGAAATACCGGGAAGAAATTTGATCAGACAAGCATGTCGGCCGCACAAATTTTGTATTTTCGTACCAGTGCGGTCAGCGATCATCGGCGGTACCGGTTGTTTTTTCTCGGCCAAATGGTCGAGCATCGCAATGAAGAAGGGTAAATCGTCCGGGTCGACACGCTTCTCGTAAAGCGTCAAAATGAACCGATCTTGCGTCGTTTCAATCAGGTAATTACTGTTCTCTACGCCCTCGGCTATGCCTTTGGCAGATACTAATGTGCCAACATCAAACCGGCCCAAGAAGGTTTCAATCTCTTCAGCACTGACCTTGGTATAAACAGCCATCAGGCGGCTTCGAGTCCACGCGGTAGCTTGAAAACCATGCGCTCGTCAGCCGTTTTTATCTTTTGTTCGTCGACGGTGTACCGTTCCTCAAGATGCGACACGACCTCACGCACCAATATCTCCGGAGCGGAAGCGCCAGCGGTCAAACCAAGTGTCGCAACACCTTCCATCCAGGCAAAATCAATGTCGTCCGCGCGCTGGATAAGATGGGCAGCTGTTCCCTCACGCTCGGCGACTTCCACAAGTCGCAAGCTGTTAGAGCTGTTTGGCGCACCAATAACCAGAACCAAGTCGCAGGATTTCGCGATGCTTTTCACAGCATCCTGGCGGTTTGACGTGGCATAACAAATATCTTCGCCTTTTGGTCCCACGATATTTGGGAAGCGCTCCTGCAGCGCTTCGACAATCGCCCTGGTATCATCGACGGAAAGGGTGGTCTGGGTCAGAAACGAAAGCTTCTCCGGGTCCGCTGGCTTTAGCGCGGCAACATCTTCCAGTGTCTCGACCAGAGTCATCATGCCTTCATCGACCTGACCGAAAGTTCCAATGACCTCAGGATGATTTTCATGTCCGACGAAAATAATATGCCGTCCTGCCTCAACCTGTCGTTCGGCCTGACGATGTACCTTTGACACCAGAGGGCAAGTAGCATCGACATATTCCAGGCCGCGTTCTTCTGCTTTGTGCGGTACGGCTTTGGGCACTCCGTGTGCTGAAAAGACCACCGGAACACCGTCCGGTACCTCATCGAGTTCCTCGACAAATACGGCACCAAGTTTTTTCAATTCATCCACAACATAGCGGTTATGGACAATTTCGTGGCGTACATAGACAGGAGCTCCATATTTTTCGATTGCCAGTTCAACGATTTTTATGGCCCGATCAACGCCCGCGCAAAAGCCGCGGGGGGCTGCTACAAGCAAGCTAATACGGGGTTTTCCTGATTCTGCATGATTCATAATCAAAGCCTTAATGAAAAACGGAGGCGGCGAAAAGCCTGTCTGTTCATCCTATGGATGGTTGCGTGCTCTTAAAGGCATAGATAAGGGTTTCCAAACCCTGAACAAGGACGCAGGTCAAATCTGCGCGAAATGGGACAAAAGGCAAGGAATAAGCATGATACTCAAACGGCGTTTCAATAAGTTGTTATTGACCGGTGGAACGGTTCTGGCATTGGCGGGTTGCGCACAAGATGGCGCGATCGATGTCAGCTCCGGCGTTGGCGTTAGCGTAACCCGAAGTGGTTGTCCCGCAGTTGCCGTTCCCGACTATACAGGCGATGTCACCATTTTTGATCCCGTGAACAGCACAGATGCGAGTGCGATTGATGTTGTGGCCAATATCACCAACGTCCGTTCAACTTGTAACAGCGAAGGCGCGCGGATTTATTCCGAAGCCACGTTTGACGTTTATGCAGTCCGCTCTCGCCCCCAGGGTGCGCGAACGGTTACCGTACCATATTTCTCGACGGTCGTGCAGGGTGGGACTGCCGTTGTTGCCAAGCGCGTTAAAAATGTAACGCTGACTTTCGCTGATGGCGAATATCGCGCTTCAGCTTCCGGTAAAGCGGGCTCCTATGTTGATGCGGCGGCTGCTCGGCTTCCAGAAGATGTAATCGAACGCATTACACGCAAAAGAAAACCTGGAGACCCCGACGCTGCACTGGATCCGCTAGCAGATCCAGCGGTGCGAGCTGCGGTAGCAAGGTCAACTTTTGAACTTTTGATCGGTTTTCAGCTGAGCCCGGAACAGCTGCAATATAACGCGACCCGATAAACTTCTTGGTCAACAAAGCTTTGGGCCGACAAAGCTCTGGGCATGTATTACGTTTGGCTCGGCGGGTCCGGGCTCTATAATCTATTGAAAATTGGGGTGAAGCGATGCTGTTTCATATTTTCCAGCAACATATTGATAAAGCGCTAGATGATCTGGTTGCCGATGGTGATTTGCCGGCAGGCCTGGATCGCAAAAATGTGACGCTGGAGCCACCGCGCGATCCGTCACATGGTGATTTGTCAACCAACGCTGCAATGGTCCTGTCAAAGGCAGCAGGAGAGAAACCACGCGATCTGGCGGAGAAGATTGTCGGCAGACTCGGAGCTCTTGATGATGTCAAAACGGCAGAAATGGCCGGGCCGGGATTTATAAACCTGCGCGTCAGTGATGCTGTTTTGATCGCGGAACTGAAAGAAATCGAGGCATTGGGCGCGGATTATGGCCGCTCTAACAAGGGGCAGGGTGTCACCGTCAATGTTGAATATGTATCGGCCAATCCAACCGGGCCCATGCATATGGGGCATTGCCGCGGCGCGGTCGTCGGCGATGCCTTGGCTGATTTGCTCGAGTTTATCGGGCACAAGGTGATCCGCGAATATTATGTCAACGATGCGGGTGCGCAGGTCGATCTTCTTGCTCAGTCAACTTATCTAAGATATATGGAGGTGCTTGGGCACAAAGGCGACTTTACCACTGAACAATTTCCTTGGCTCGAATCTCAATTTAAAAAATGGGAGGATCGGGAAAATCGGCTCTATCCCGGCGATTATTTAGTCCCGATCGCTAACGAGATTGCTGATGAATTTGGCAACACTTTTGCAGATAAACCAATAGAAGCTTGGCTTCAAATATTTCGCAAACGGAGCGTAGCCGGCATGATGGATATGATCCGGGCCGATCTCGCACTATTGGGTATCGAGCATGATGTTTTCTCTTCTGAAGCGGAATTACACGAAGCGGGCAAGGCAGATGTAGCCGAAGCAGAGCTGCGCGCGCGGGATCTGGTTTATGATGGCGTGCTCGAAAAACCCAAGGGTAAAACCATAGACGATTGGGAGCCCGTGGAGCTGCCTCTGTTCCGTTCGACCCAATTTGGTGACGATCAGGACCGGCCGATCAAGAAATCCAATGGACGCTGGACTTATTTTGGCGGTGATCTGGCCTATCATTTCCAAAAAGCCCAACAGGCGGATGAGTTGATTGACATTTGGGGTGCCGATCATTCCGGCACGGTCAAGCGGATCAAGGCGGCCGTGGCGGCGTTGACCGAGGGCAAAACCAAATTTGACGTGAAGCTGATCCAGATGGTTCGGTTGCTGCGCGATGGCGAGCCGGAGAAAATGTCGAAACGTTCGGGCAATTTTGTCACTATCGCCGACATGGTCGAAGAAGTCGGCAAGGACGCGGTGCGTTTCACGATGCTGACTCGAAAAGCCGATGCGCAGATGGACTTTGATTTTGCCAAGGTAACTGAGGCGTCAAGGGACAATCCGGTATTCTATGTGCAATATGCCCATGCCCGGATCCAATCCACCTTGCGCAAAGCGGCGGAAGAGGAAAATGTCCTTCCCTCAGCCGATCATCTCGACAAGCTTGGCGCCGAAGAGCTCGACCTTGTCAAACAGGCTGCCCAATTCCCGAGAATCGTCGAATCGGCCGCGATGAGTCGTGAGCCGCATCGGATTGCTTTCTACCTCAACGACCTCGCAGCGGCGTTTCACGCTTTCTGGAATATGGGCAATGATCGGCCTGAAATGCGGATCATCATGGTTAACGACCCTGCCATGACGTCTGCTAGGCTTTTCTTAGCTAAATATTTAGGGCAAGTAATTAAGAACGGTCTCGCGCTGATGGGGGTCAGTGCCGCTGACAAAATGTGAGCGTTCGAGAATTGCTGTGGGGTTTGAGTAATGTCTGATGTGAATAGTGATAGTCTGGATCTGGACGATGACAATCGTCTACCTTGGCTGGAATCTGCCGAAGACTATGATGGAGAGGATGAATATTCTCCCCTTCGTGTCGCCTTGTTTGTAGGTTTGGCCATAGCGCTGCTGGCAGCAATTGTCGGCGGCATCTATTGGATGCAGAACCGCGATGCGGGCGGCCTGAGCGGCGACGGCACATTGATCGCGGCACAGGAAGGCGATTATAAAATACGCCCTGATGATCCGCAGGCCAAGCAGTTCGAAGGCGAAGGCGACGCGAGTTTTGCCGCTTCCGAGGGACAAGGCACAGCAGGTAAACTTGGCACAGCGCCGCCTGTAGAGGCTCCGATCAAGAAAGCTGCAACTGTTGCTCCGTCAGCTCCCGGCAGTGCGATGATTCAGCTTGGTGCATTCAGTTCCGCCGGGCAGGCTGATAGCGCCTGGTCTGGTTTCAGCAGGCGCTTTGCTGACATTGGCGCCTTGCCGAAGAAAATTGTGCAAGGCACGGTTGAAGGTGGAACTATCTATCGCCTCAATGCGGTGGCTCCGAACGTTCAGGCAGCGCAACAGGTGTGCAACGGTTTGAAAGCAGCAGGTGAAAGCTGCCTCGTCGTTCCACAATAAGCTTTAAAGATATCGGTTTCCTTTCGCGCTTCGGGTGAGCACGGCAAGGTGCCTGCGTCGAAAATCGGGGACGCGCTGTGGATAACGGCGCTTTCCGCTTTACCGGTCCGCCAATTTTCCGCATGATAAGTCATATTATGCGCGGGATTGGGTAGAGTTAAGTCATGAAACCGGTCATTTTTGGTATGTCGGGATTAAGCCTGACGGTGGACGAAAAGGCGTTTTTCAAGGAAAGCGACCCAGCGGGCTATATTATTTTCGGCCGCAATGTTGAAACCAAGCGGCAATTGCGAGCGCTGACCGACGAATTGCGCCTGTTGCATGGCCGCGATGATCTGGCGATCTTGATTGATCAGGAAGGCGGCCGGGTTGCGCGGATGCAAGAACCGGTCTGGCCGAAATTCCCGCCGGGGGAGACTTTTGACAAGCTTTACGACATTGCTCCAGCGACCGCGATTGAGGCGGCGCGGCTGAATGCACAGGCGATTGCCGAAAGCCTTCGTGAAGTCGGCATTACGGTCAATTGCCTGCCGCTGCTCGATGTTCGTCAGCCGGACACTGTGGATGCCATTGGCAACCGTGCGATGGGCAGCGATCCGATGCAGGTGGCGGCCTTGGGTCGTGCGGTGATAGACGGCCAGACCAAGGGCGGCGCGGTGAGCGTCGTCAAACATATGCCGGGCCACGGCCGCGCCGTGGTTGATAGCCATATGGAATTGCCGAAAGTAAGCGCTTCTGCCGAAGAACTGGAAACCGACATCGCTCCGTTTCGTTCGCTTGCGGATGCACCGATGGGGATGACCGCGCATATTGTCTATACCGCCTGGGATGCAGAGCGCTGCGCAAGCCTGTCACCAACGGTGATCGACAATATCATTCGCGGGGCCATCGGCTTTGACGGGCTGCTATTCTCGGACGATCTCGACATGAAGGCATTGAAAGGCGAAGTGCCCGAACGCGCACGTGATGTGGTCGCGGCGGGTTGTGATATTGCGCTTA
Source organism: uncultured Sphingomonadaceae bacterium (assembly GCA_947493955.1). Lineage (GTDB taxonomy): Bacteria > Pseudomonadota > Alphaproteobacteria > Sphingomonadales > Sphingomonadaceae > Parasphingorhabdus. The sequence goes on along the minus strand of CANLSQ010000001.1, from coordinate 1,699,530 downwards.
ACTGCTGGGGTCGGATGGATGAGATGATCGGCATTGCTGACCTGCTGGGTGAGATTAGCGACAAATCCCGGGAACGGCTGGATAAAGCCATGGCGACATTGAATCAGTCCGGTGGGCAGGTCGAATTGGCCGAGCTGTTATCTCGCCGAGACGCATTGCTGGCGGCGGCCTGATGACAGACGGACCGGAAATTATCGAAGAGTCGGACGAAGAGGGGTTTTTCTTTACCCAAGCCGCTAGCGAGGAAGAGGCAGCGCTCACGCTTAATATCGATGGCTGGGAAGGCCCGCTTGATTTGCTTCTGGCGCTCGCACGCAATCAGAAAGTCGATTTGCGGGAAATATCGATCCTGGAGCTGGTCCAGCAATATCTGAAATATATAGCCGATGCGCAAAGCCTGAAGCTGGAGCTGGCGGCGGATTATCTGGTGATGGCGGCATGGCTGACCTATTTGAAGTCAGGCCTGCTGCTGCCCAAGGATCCGGAGGTGGATCCTTCGCCGGAAGAACTGGCGCTGCGTCTGCAAATGCGGCTGGAACGGCTCAACGCCATGCGGGAGGCCGGCGCGCGATTGCTGGGGCGTGACCGGATTGGCCGTGATGTTTTTGCTCGCGGGGCACCGGAAGGTCTGCGCGTGGTCAAAAACCGGCATTGGCAGGCAGAATATTATGACCTGATCTCCGCCTATGGCCGGGTCAAATTGCGCAATATTCCGCCAGTGCACATCGTGAAACAGCGGATGGTAATGACGCTGGAAGACGCGTTGGCGCGAGTGTCGTTGATGCTTGGTGAAGCGATCGACTGGACGGATATCAGGGATTTTCTCCCGCCAGGCGCGCCGCCGCAGTTACGAAAGTCGGCTTTGGCATCCAGTTTCGTTGCCGCATTGGAACTGGCACGTCAGGGAAAATTGGTGCTGAGTCAGGATGAGAGTTTTGCGCCCCTAAAATTGAAAGCAAGCAGTGATGGATAAGCCAGTGGATGATGATCGTAGTCTGATCATGGGCATGAATGTTGAAATGGATGAAGGCACGCGGGCGGTAGAGGCGACCTTGTTCGCGTCGGAAAACCCTATGACGATTGCGGATATCCAACTTTATGTCGGTGAAGAAATAGATATTCGCGCTGCGCTCAACGATCTGCGGAACGACTATTCTGGACGCGGCATATCGCTGATGAAAACCGGTGATCGCTGGCATTTTCAGACGGCGCAAGACCTGTCGCACTTGCTTCGCCGGGAGCGGGCGGAACTGCGCAAATTGAGCCGCGCGGGCATGGAAACGCTAGCAATCATCGCCTATCACGAACCGGTCAGTCGCGCAGAAATCGAAGCGATCCGGGGCGTTCAAGTGGCAAAAGGCACGCTTGATGTGCTGATGGAAGCGGGCTGGGTTCGCCCAGCCGGCCGTCGCGAAGTACCCGGACGCCCGCTTATCTACGCGACAACGGCTGAATTTCTGACCCATTTCGGCCTGCAAAGCCGCAAGGAACTGCCGGGCATTGATGACCTGAAAGCCGCCGGTTTGCTGGACCCGGTCGATCTGGCGATGGAACGGCTGGAGATGGAGGCGGAAGAGGAATTGCCGCTGGAACAAGAGCTTAACCAAGATGGTGCACAAGAAAATGATGATGACACCGCCGATTCACTGGAAAATGAGGCGGAAAGCGCTTAAGTAGAGCGCATAGATCAGGAGATTTTCGATGCAACCGAGTATTTGGCAGATTTTAATTGTAGCAGCACTGGTGCTGATCCTGTTCGGTCGCGGCCGGATTTCTGAAATGATGGGCGATGTCGGCAAAGGGATCCGTTCCTTCAAAAAAGGCATTACCGAAGAAGAGGAAAGTGCCAAGGCTTCGGCCCAGATTGACAGCAAACCGGCGGATGTCAGCGCAGACAAGGCGGCAACGTCCGACAAGACGGTCAGCTGAGAAGAGCCGACCGGATTCTGATCCGGATAGCGGCGCACAGATATGTTTGACCTTTCCATATCCGAGATCGCGATTATCGTGATCATTGCCATCGTCGTTATCGGCCCGAAAGAGCTGCCCCGCGCATTGGCAACAGCTGGCCGCTGGATGGCCAAAGCGCGCGGCGTTATGGGCAATTTCCGAACCGGTTTTGATGCAATGGTCCGCGAGGCGGAATTGCAGGAAATGGAAAAAAAATGGGCGGCGGAGAATGAGCGTATCATGCTCGAGCATCCGACGGTTTCTGACGATGAACCAGTTATGCAGCCATTGGATGGCCCACCTGCGACGGAAGAAAAAAGCGACAGCGACCAGCCTGATCTACCGTTGGGCGATGATACACCAGAAAAACCAGCAGAAAAACCGGGCGCATGAACGAGCAGTCCGCGCCCGATATCGATGAGAGCAAAGCGCCGCTGATCGAACATCTGATCGAGCTGCGCCAGCGGTTGGTCTGGTCGGTTGTGGCACTGGCTATCGCTTTTGCCGCCAGTTTCTATTTCGCCGATGAGATATTCGGAATGTTGGTCGTGCCTTTAACCGACGCTTTCCCGCCGGGTGAAGGGAAGTTGGTCTATACCAAGCTCTATGAAGCCTTTTTTGTCGAAATAAAGGTTGCCATGTTCGCTGCCTTTTTTATCGCCTTTCCGATCATCTCCAACCAGCTTTGGGCTTTTGTCGCGCCCGGCCTTTATGCCAACGAGAAAAAGGCGTTTCTGCCGTTTCTGTTTGCCACACCGATATTATTCACTGCCGGAGCAGCATTGGCCTATTATATTGTCATGCCCACGGCATTCCGTTTTTTCCTCGGCTTTGAAGGCGAAGTCGGCGGCATGACCCAAGAGGCCTTGCCTGCCATGGGGGACTATCTCGATCTGGTGATGCGGTTCATTCTGGCCTTTGGCGTATGTTTCCAATTACCGGTGCTGTTGTTGCTCCTCAACCGTGCAGGATTGGTCACACGCGATCAACTGAAAGGCCTGCGCCGTTATATGGTCGTCGCAGCCTTTGTGTTGGCCGCGATCTTGACGCCGCCGGATGTGGTGTCGCAGTTCCTGCTCGGCCTGCCATTGATCATGCTTTACGAGGTATCGCTGGCAATCATGTGGTTTACCGAACGCAAAAGAGCGAAACTGGAAGCTACCGAATAGCTTAGTTTATCGCGTCTTCACCGGCGCGGCCGACCGATTCAATATCCTGTCCGACGCCCTGAACCGTATTACAGGCCGCGAGCACGAGGGTTGATGAAATAAGCAATGATGCCAAAATCTTGCGCATGGTAATTCTCCTGATGATATGGATTAATCGATCGCCCGTTCGCCAGCCCGGCCAACGGATTTGATATCGTCCCCAACACCTTGCACAGTGTTGCAGGCGCCCAGCAAGAGTGCCGATGAGAGGGCAATAGAAGCGATTATTTTGCGCATAAGGTAACTCCCGATCCTGCGTTTTCAGCAGGATCAGGAGTATCCCGATTCCGGCTAAAAACTAAATTTCGCGCTGATACGAATATCACGACCCGCCAGCGGTACAAAATCTTTCGTGAACGAGGCATGACGACGCGCATTCACATCAAAGATATTATTGGCGGATGCGAGTAACGTTACACCGCCATCTTTGCCCAAAGGCCGCCATGCAGCGGAGGCATTGACCATCGTGAAACTGTCGGTTGGTGTTTCAAAGGTCGATACCCGGTTCTGGCTGTCTGACCATTCCAGTTCTGCCCGCAGATCGAGAGAATCGCTCTGGGCTCCAATTCCACCGAGCAGCCGCAAAGGCGGGATCCGTGGAACGGGGCCACCGCCATCCTTGATTTTCGCGCGGACATAGTCGGCAACCCCGTCGGTGACGAAAGCAAATCCGCCTGCACGGGCGACAACGAAGGATGCGGAGGCTTCAAACCCATAATAGGTCGCATCTTCTTGAAAGAATTGGAAAACCGGCAAACCATCTTCTTCTGCACCGGTTTCCGTTTCAAAGATATAATCATCAAAACTGTTGGCATAAACGGTTGCGCTGAGCTGGATATCTTCGGAATTCCAGCGGGCATAAAGCTCTCCACCCCAGCTTTTTTCAGTGGTGAAATTGGGGTTACCAATTTCAAACGCCTGCGTGGCAATGTGCGGGCCATCGGACAGCAGTTCTTCCGCCGATGGTGCACGTTCCGAGCGGGAGAGATTGACGCCCAGTCTCAGACCATTGTCTTCAGGGGCATAGGCAAAGCCCAATGCGCCAGAGAAGCTGTCGAAACTGCGATCAAAATTGACAATGCTGGACTCGATATCGGTATGATCGAACCGGGCTGCTGCCTCGACCTCGAAATTGCCGAGATCAATTTCCTGCACGGTAAACAAGGCCCAGCTTTCAATACTATTTTTGGGCACGAAGGCTTCGGCGCCAATGGCGTTGAAATCGCGCACCAAAAACTGCGTGCCGATTACACCGCGCCAGCCATTGCGTTCATTTTGAACCAATTCCGCACGGGCTTCGATGCCTTCTACCTCAAAGACGGTACCGATTTCATCGCCTTCAAATTCGGTATGTTCATAGTCGGAATAGCCGGCGCGCAGATTCAGTGATTCAAAGAAACCATCGCCCAGATTAACCCCGGCACGGAGATCAACACGGATCTGTTCGAGGCCGATGGTCACTGGACCTTCTTCTTCCTCTTCTTCATCGCCGTCATCATCCCCGTCTTCATGGGCATGTTCCGCGCCGGGGCGGGAGGGAACGCCATAGTCTGTGTCATAATAGCTGACGGAGAAGCCGATATTGCCGCCTTCTGTAATATAGGCAAGGCCGGTAGAGGCATTGATGGTTTCGCTAGCGGTGTTGAACACCGTTCCCCGCTGATCGGCGGTTTCAGCCAATTCAGCGGCTTCATCAAGATTACCCTCTTCCGTCTCCTCAGCTACTTGCTCCAGCACTTCGCTGCGCAGTTCCGGAGCCAGAACAAAGCCTGAGATGTCGAGGTCATCGGTATTGCGGTAGCTGCCGTTAATATGGAAAACCAGAGAGTCGGTCAGCGGCACGTCCAGAGATCCACCGACGCTCCAGTCATCGGCCGCGCTGCCAAAGCCGCCGACGGCATCGAGGTGAAAGGCTTCATCAGGGACATCGCGAGGGATCCGCTTGTCGATGACGTTGACCGCGCCGCCGATTGCGTCGCCACCAAACAGCAGCACCGCCGGTCCGCGGAGCACTTCAACACTCTGAGCGGTCAGCGGATCAATGGTCACCGCATGGTCGACCGAGGTATTGGATGCATCCAGCGTGCCGATACCATCGGTCAACACCCGGACTCGCGGTCCTTGAAAACCGCGCAGTACCGGTCGGGAGGATCCAGGGGCAAAGCTCGTCGATGAAACACCAGGTAATTTGGTCAGACTGTCACCAATCTGGCCGCGCAAATCCTGCGTCAACTGATCACCGGTCAACACGGATGTCCCCGCCAATATGTCAATCCGGTCGACATAGGGCGCGGTTACAACAATGGCATCGTCATTGTGAAAATCATCACCGGTTTCCGTCTGTTGAGCAGACTGGGCGAATGCCGGGGAAGCAGGCAATAATATAATAGCGGCGGAAGTTAGAAACTTGTGATGGGACACGGATTACTCTTCTCTAATTTTGGGAACTGGTGATGACGCAGTTAGAAGAAATGATATGATATATCAATTCTAAAAAGGTGAATTCGCAAAAGTGATGTAAATTTGTTACATTATGACTTTCTGGTGAGGAGAGGAAATATGACCCAATGGAAAGAAGACGGCTATCATAGCGTCACCGCTTACCTGACCGTCGATGATGCGGCGGCGGCAATCGATTTTTACAAGGCGGCCTTTGGCGCCGAGGAAGTGATGCGTATGCCGATGGGCGACAAGATCGGTCATGCGGATATTTTGGTCGGCGATAGCCACATCATGCTGGCCGACGAGTTCCCCGATATGGACAAGCTTGGTCCCAAGGCGAGGGGCGGCGCCACCAGCAGCCTGATGATCTACGTCGAAAATGCTGATGCCGCTTTTGACCAGGCGGTTGCGGCGGGTGCGACTGCAATCCGACCGGTAGAAGATCAGTTTTACGGTGATCGTTCCGGTTGGGTGAAAGACCCGTTCGGCCATGAATGGACCTTGTCCACGCATATTGAAGATGTCAGTCCGGAAGAAATGAACCGCCGAATGACGGAGATGATGGCCGAGGGCGCTTAATCAGCGAAGCGGCTTGATCGAATAGCCGTCATCCCAGCGCAAGCTGGGATCTCCCCAGGTTTGGGCATACCCAAAAGGAGATTCCAGCTTGCGCTGAAATGACGATATTTTCATAAGGCCTTCATGACCTTCACTAAAAAAATCCTGTTGCTCGGCTCGGGTGAACTGGGCCGCGAATTCGTTATCTCGGCAAAGCGCCTCGGTGCTTATGTAATTGCCTGCGATGCCTATGCCGCTGCGCCGGCGATGCAGGTTGCTGATGCGCATGAAGTATTTTCCATGCTCGACGGTGACAAGTTGCGCGCCGCGATTGCAAAGCATCAGCCTGATCTGATCGTTCCAGAGGTTGAGGCCATTCGCACGGAAATTCTCGCTGAGGTGGAGGCGGACGGTTTCAATGTTGTGCCATCTGCTCGCGCGACGCAGCTGACCATGAATCGCGATGCCATTCGCGATGTCGCCGCACAAGAATTAGGTCTGAGGACTTCACGCTATCATTATGCCGAAAGCTTTGCCGAAGTGCGGGCCGCAGCCGATGATATCGGCCTGCCGCTGGTTATCAAGCCGGTGATGTCCTCCTCCGGAAAAGGGCAGAGCAAAGTTGACAGCGCCGATGCACTGGAAGCTGCTTGGAATTACGCTGTGGACAATATGCGCGGCGACCGGGCGCGGGTGATTGTCGAGCAATTTATCGACTTTGACTATGAAATCACCCTGCTCACCATCCGTACACGGGACGGCATCCTGTTCTGTCCGCCCATCGGTCATCGCCAGGAACGCGGCGATTATCAGGAAAGCTGGCAACCCGCGGCGATGGCGGACGATGCCCTCGCCACCGCACAAGATATGGCGCGCAAGGTCGTCGATAATCTCGCCGGGGACGGAAAGGGATGGGGCCTGTTCGGCGTCGAGTTTTTTGTCACCAAAACGGGCGAAGTCATTTTCTCCGAACTCAGTCCGCGTCCCCATGATACCGGAATGGTCACTTTGATCGGCCAGAATTTGAGCGAATTCGATCTTCATGCCCGCGCCATCATGGGTCTGCCCATCCCGCATATTGCAATGACCGTGCCTGCGAGCGCGAGTGCGGTGATCTTGGCGGATCGAGCCAGCGAAAACTTCGCCTATGCCGGCGTTGATGATGCCCTGGCCATGGGCAATGAGGGCGCCGAGGTGGATGTGCGCCTTTTCGGGAAACCGCTGACACGGCCCTATCGGCGGATGGCCGTTGCGCTGGCAACTGGAGCAGACAGCGATGCGGCGAGGGTATTGGCGAAACAGGCGGCGGATGCCGTGGAAATAGACTACCACTAGGTTTTTTTTGATCAAATAAAACTCTAATTCGAATATTAATATAGTAAAATTTTTATTAAATCATTTATTTGACAAAACAGGACTCACTATTGTGTTTATTATAATATTGATGGATGATCATCATATATAATGAGCGGGTGACCATGAAAAACCAGCGTCGTTTCATTCTGAAATCCTTTGGTGCAGCATTGGTCTTTGCCCTTGCTGGCTGCAACCCTTTATCGGGCGGCAAACGCTATCCTGATTATCGCTATCGACTGACGGTCACGGTCAATACGCCGGAGGGGTTGCGGAGCGGATCAAGTGTGATCCAGGTGGAGACCTTTGTGGCCGGACCCAATTCCATACCGCAACCGAACAAGCTTTCGACCCGGGTTCGGGGTGAAGCCGTGACGGTCGATCTGGGTGAGCGGGGCGTTTTATTTGCCTTGCTGCGTTCGGAAACGTCGGTCGATTGGGCGGCGGGGGCGCTTATGTCGGCTGTCGAACCGGTTCGATATGAGGAGATTAGCGACGAGATCAAACGGACCAATCGTAGTCCCAGATTTGATATCATGATGGAGCGCACCCTAGCTTTGACCGGCAGGCATGAAATCCCGCGCTACTATTCAAACGGGGTGAAGCGGCCGGGCACGAACGAACCGGCAAGCTATTATCCGATGATGGTGCGTTTTGATGATCTGGATGACCCGGCTAGTGTCGTGAAAGTGGATCATGAAAATCTCTCCGCCGCTTTTGGCGAAGGCGTGACTTTGAAACGTATCTCTGTGGAACGGACTGAAGATCCAATTACGCGGACTTTAGAGGCTCGGCTTCCATGGTTGAGTGCAGTCGGTAAAGCGAGAGGTACACTTGTACCAAATCCGCCGAGGCGACTGATAGATGCTTCAAATCCGCTTATACAATATCTGGCACCGAGTGATTTTAGCAGGATGCTCTATCGATGAACCCTCAAAGGAAGCCTTAGAAGATGAAAAACCAGCGTCGTTTCATTCTGAAATCCTTTGGTGCAGCATTGGTCTTTGCCCTTGCTAGCTGCAACCCTTTTTCGGGCGGCAAGCGGTATCCCGATTATCGCTATCGACTGACGGTAACGGTCGATACGCCGGAGGGACTCCGGAGCGGATCGAGTGTGATCCAAGTGGAGACCTTTGTGGCCGGACCCAATTCCATACCACAACCCAACAAGCTTTCGACCCGGGTGCGAGGCGAAGCCGTGACGGTCGATCTGGGGGAACGGGGCGTTTTATTTGCGCTGCTGCGGTCGGAAACGTCGGTCGATTGGGCGGGTTATGTTCTGATGTCGGCAACCCAGCCGGTTCGGTTTGAAGAGGTTCGAGAAGAAGTTAGAAGAACAAATCAAGACCCTAGTTTCGATATAAGTATGGATCGGACCTTGGCCTTGACTGGCAGGCATGAGATTCCACGCTACTATACAAACGGGACAAAGCGGCCCGGTACGGACGAGCCGGCAAGCTATTATCCGATGATGGTGCGTTTTGATGATCTGGATGACCCGACGACCATTGTGAAGGTGGATAATCAAAACCTGGCGACCTCATTCGGTGAGGGCGTGATGCTGAGACGCATCTCCGTAGAACGAACTGAGGATCCGGTGACCAGAAGTCTCGGCGATCGACTCGCATGGCTGAAGGATCTCAACGGTGCGATTACCAAACCACAGCGTGACCCAGAGACGGGTCGCCTACTACCGAGAGCTCAAGGACCATTCAGTGGTAGAATAACCGATGGAGACTTTACAAGGAGATAGCAATGCAACAGCCTGGCAGCCTTATGAATTCGAATGTTTTTCGCGCCATTCTTGCGATGGACTCCTATAATCGGGGCTATGATGCCCAACTAAATGATGTCGAGGGCGATGCCATTGGGATCGCTGTAATACAGACGGATAGTACCGACCAATTTGGTCTTGATATCACAAGTTCAGTGGGTTTCTATGCGATATCCTATAGCTGGAATGATCAAAACGTGATTTCCTATCGGGGTACCAATCCAGATTTTAGCGGTACTGAAGAGGACTTCTTTAATAGTCCCGGAGCGGCGGATGTCTTTAATGGCTGGACAGTGGGTGCCGGTTTTCCCGGCGGCGGGCAGGCGCAGCTGGCAATTGAATTTTACAAGGCTGTAGCTGGTGTTTCCACGCCTTATTATCTAATTGAACCGCATGACAATGCGACGATGCTGGTCGGACATTCCCTGGGCGGGGGGTTAGCCGGATTTGTCGGTTCGCTGTCGGGTGAGTTGAATTATGGCTACGACCATATGCCATTTGGTCTTGCGGCCTATGCCCAGGCTTTTTCCGACAGTATTCAGGCGGTGACGGCCGATGAGGCACTGTTGGCAGATCTGGTCGATATTCTGACAGACGGTAATTTCACCTTCAACACCCTGCTGGAAAATGGGCAGGCCATTGGCGACTTTTTTGACCAGGTGATGCAGCATTTTAACCTCCGCACACCGCTATATGATTTTCAAGGCACCAGTGTTGAAGGCGAAGTGTTGCAACATATTCGGGACGGCAGCCTTCAGGTTGCTATCGCAGGGGTATCCGGTTCGTTGTTAACAATGTTGGGCGGGGGACCGGCTCTAGGAACAATTTTGTCCGGGCTTGGTCTTTATCTCGATTATGAAACCGCGGAATATGAACAGTTGCCGGGCATGACGCAGAACCAGATATCGGTTCATGGCGCTGATCTTTCGATCATGCAAAGGCACAGTATGTCGCTTTTGACGACATTATTATTTGGCGAAGAACAATGGTATCAGGAAGACAATTCCAGAGTGGCTGGTCAATGGGAAGCTGCGGCAAAAAATATTCTGCCAGCTCTGTTTGACCAAGAAATTGGCCTTGGCATAGGGCGACTTAAAAACGGGGTTGAGGGGGGCACAGGCGAGGCTGACCCTGCCGGTCAAATGGCCACTGCGATCGCTTATTCGGCGATTAATGAAGGCACTTTGGTCTTTGGTGATACCGGTATCCGGGCTCTTTTCGATGATATGAGTAATCTGGGGCAGACTTTTGGTGGCGGTTCGGGTGGAGGTGGCGGCCCCCGGAGTGTCAGCGGAACAGCACCAACGTCTCTGGTCGATGCTGCTGATGATGTTGGTCGTGTCATTGTGGAATTTGCCGGTTTGCTTGCAGTCAACCACGTCACCCAAGCCAATTTGGGCACGGCGACGGCCGGTATTCTGGAATATCATGACATAACCGTTAGCAACGCGGCCACCCTGACGATCGACTTTAGGCCGGCTACCTGGGACGCAGTTGATGCAACCCACAATATTGTGACCAAGGGCGACCTGGTGCAGGGATTCCTCAACGACGGGTCCCTGGATGGCAATCTTTTTCAGGTGGTGAGTGACTGGTATGGTTCCTTTGCCGGTGACCTTCTCGACAACATCACCAGTATATCGATAGCGCAAAGCGCGGGAGCGGCTTTGGCGCAGTTGTCAGGTAGCGGCCTGGCGCTTCAGATATTGTCGGATACCCAAAACACCCTTGAGTTTTCCGCCGAATCTGAATTTGTCGTCGGTGCCTTTAGTGCTGACCATCTGACGACACTGGGCGGCAATGATATTCTGATCGGGGGTAGAGGGGATGATGAGTTATTCGGCGGGGACGGGCAGGATTTTCTATACGGCGGCGGGGACAGTGATCAGCTTTATGGCGGTAATGGAGCAGATACGCTTTATAGTGGCGACCGTGAAAGTGGCAGTGCCAATGCAATGGACGAGCTGTATGGCGGAAATGATGATGACCTCCTGATATTCAATTTTGGCGGTGGTCTGGCCGCAGGAGGTGCTGGTGATGATATCATCGATGCACGGACAGAAATTGGAGGTGTGAGCGTTCAGTATCATATGGGGGACGGCAGTGACTCGTTGCTCTGGGACTATGATTTCGAGCTCTCATCGCTTGATTTTTCAAATTACAATCTGCTGGATCTGGATGCCAGGGGAGATGTCCGCATTAATTTCGCCGATATTTCTGGCGATCAAATCTATTTCGACTGGAATGTGCAAACCATGGATCAGCTGGATGGTGCTAACGATGTCGTCAACAAGCTCTTTCAGGGCAATATGAGCATCTTCATGCAGGATGGCACAAAGATAATGGACATCGGAAATGTGATCGGCAGCGAGCAAACGTCGGGCTTCTTCAACGATGTCAGTTATAGCCTTATGAACATGCCGCAGATAGATTTTGCGGATGGAGAATTCAGCACGGGCGAGGCCAATGTCTACATTGGCGGCAATGTGGCTGATTTCAGAGTAATTGCTGCCGAGCCCCTTGTTCAAAACCAGCAGGCTTCCGGGTGGCATGGAAGCGATTTTGCAAGTTTTGATGTGGAACAGCAAATTGATCGCCGATTGGCGGTAATGGTTCAGAATATGGCTACATTCGGAGTTGCAGGACGAGAAGGACCGTTCTTAAGGGAAAGGACCTTTGATCAACAGTTCGAGTATTTTGCTTGAATCTGCATGTGGCTACCCCGCTTCATTGAGATTTAATATCAGTTGATGATGTTCTGGCTCTTTACTGCATTTGAGCTTGGTCATTCATGACAAGCTCACTTCTGCAGCAATAGTCAAAATCATCCTTGACATCCTGTCGCTTCGGACGCTCATGGGGCGCTATAACAAAAAATGGAGAGCCCCAAAAAATGACCGCCGAAATTGTCCTTTACGGATCCCCTCTGTCCCCATTCCAACGCAAGACGGAGGCGATACTCGCGCTCAAGGGGCTCGACTATGATTGTGTGGCGATCAATATCATGGCGATGCCCGACTGGTATCTTGAGATCAGCCCGCTGGCCCGGATTCCGGCCTTGCGCGACATGTCTATTGGCACCGAGGGAACGGCTGGTACCATTGCGGACAGCTCCGCCATGTGCGGTTATCTGGAAAAGAAATGTCCGCAGCCCGCCGCTTATCCCGATGATCCTTTCCTATATGGTCGCGCTTTGTGGCTGGAGGAATATGCCGACAGTGTTCTGGCCATGAACGGCGGCGGTGGTGTTTTTCGGCCGATTATCTTTTCCGCCATGTCGGGTAAGGAACCCGATCTGAAAACCGCGCGCATAACATGGAATGAAAAACTGCCGCCGCTATGGGACTATCTTGAAGGCCAACTTGACGGTAGACAATATTTTCTGGGTGATCGGCTCTCGATCGCGGACATTGCCATTGCGGCGCAATTGATGCAGACCGATTTGATTGCCGGACCACCCGATGCCGGTAAATGGCCTGGCTTGGTTGCGTTTCTGGAGGCGATGAATGCGCATGAGGTTTTTCAGCGCAATCTGAGCGCTTGCCAAAAAATGTTGGCGAAGATGGTTCCGGAGAAATTTGATCTGGCAGCCTAGTGGACAGTTGTCGTCGTTCATCGACGGCTAAGTGCCTTTCGTCTAAAACATGATTTCAAAAGCAACCTTTTTGCCTTTGGTGCACGGTTATTATATTGGGGTATCTAGAGTAAGAAAGCGTGGCGTATTTTGTCCTGAACGGGGCGAAATAACCCGTCTATTGGAGAGACATATTATGCGATTTTCAGTTTCCAGCCGCAAATTTTTTCTGGGCGTATCGACTGCGGCCTTGCTTGGTCTGGGTGGTAGCCCCGCCCTGGCAGCGCAAACGACAGCAGAACTCAACAGGATGAGCGCCAATGGAAATAGTGGCATGAAAAAAACGTCTGATGATGCAGCCGAAAATACAATTTTGCAGGAATGGACCGGGCCATATGATGGCGTGCCGCCATGGGATGAGGTGAAGGTTTCCGACTTCCCCGGCGCATTCCAGGCGCTGATGGATGAGGGCAAGAAGGAGGCCGACGCCATCTTGGCCAAGCCTGAACCAGCGACATTCGACAATTTCATGGTGCCCTGGGAACTGGCCGGTTCAAAGGCCAACGAAGTGTTCGCACTTTGGGGTGTGCATTCCAGCAATCTCTCCAATGAAGAAGTCCGCAAGGTTCAAGGCGAGTGGTTGCCGAAGATTTCGGCCTTTTACAATGAGATTCAACTCGACCCGCGTCTCTTCCAGAAGACTAAGCAAGTCTATGACAATCTTGAAACCTCCGGTCTGGACGCGCAGCAGAAGCGACTGGTCACGCGGCAGTATGAATCGCTGGTCCGCAATGGCGCGGAACTGCAAGGCGAAGACAAGAAAGAGCTGATCCGCCTAAATACCGAATTGTCCAAGGCGTTTAATGAATTTTCGAACAAGGTCCTCGCGGATGAGGAAACCTATATTTACCTGACTGATGAGGCGGAGCTGGCAGGACTTCCTGACAGCTTCATTGCTTCCATCAAGGCCGCAGCCGAAGCGCAAGAAAAGGAAGGCTGGGCGTTGAAGAACACCCGTTCGGTGATGCAGCCCTTCCTGCAAAACTCGACCCGACGCGATCTCCGCGAGAAAGTCTATATGGCCTATATCAATCGTGGCGATAATGGCGACGCGAACGACACCAACATGACGATAGCCAAGATTCTGAAGCTGCGTGCTGATCGTGCCAAGTTGCTCGGGTTTGACAGCCATGCCCACTACCGCATGGCCGACACCATGGCACAGACGCCCGATACTGCCATGGAGCTGATGATGAAGGTATGGCCCGCGGCAGTTGGCCGAGTGAAGGAAGAAGTCGCCGATATGCAGGAAGTTGCCGATGCAGAGGGCGCTGGAATCACCATCGAACCGTGGGACTATCGTTTTTATGCGGAAAAGGTCCGCAAGGCGAAATATGATCTCGATGAAGCCGAGATCAAACCCTATTTCAAGCTCGACAATATGGTCGACGCGATGTTCGACATGGCGAACAAGCTCTATGGCATGACTTTCACCGAAAATACCGGCAGTGTTCCGGTGTTCGAACCGCAGGTCAGAACATTCGAAGTCAAGCGCGGCGACAAGGTGATCGGCGTGTTCTATCTCGACAATTTTGCGCGGGAAGGCAAGCGGTCCGGCGCATGGATGACGACCTATCGCAGCCAATATAATCTCGGTGGTAAGAACCGTTACATCTTTGCCTCAAACAACAATAACTTCGTGCCGGGCGGCGATGGCAAACCGACGTTGATCAGCCTTGATGATGCGACCACGCTGTTCCATGAATTCGGTCATGCGCTGCACTATTTCAATTATGATATCACCTATCCGGGCTTTGGCGGCACGCCGCGGGATTTCGTGGAATATCCCAGTCAGGTGCATGAGAATTGGTTGCTGACACGCCATATTCTGGACAATTATGCGAAGCATGTCGAAACCGGAGAGCCAATGCCACAGGAGCTGGTCGACAAGATTGAAAAGTCGAAAACCTTCAACGAAGGCTTTTCAACTGTGGAATATCTGTCCAGCGCGATTGTCGACATGAAATTGCACAACCGCGCCGAGCCGGTCACGGACCCTGACGCGTTTGAGCGCGAGACGCTGACCGAAATCGGCATGCCGCGCGAGATCGTCATGCGCCACCGTCTGCCGCAGTTTAATCACCTGTTCTCGTCTGACGCCTATTCGGCTGGCTATTACAGCTATCTCTGGTCGGAAACCATGGACGCGGACACCTGGGCAGCGTTTGAAGAAGCGGGCAACGTTTGGGATCCCGAAGTGGCCGAGCGTTATCGTTCGATCATATTGGCGACCGGCAATGAAACAGATCGCAAAGAAGCATACCGCAAATTCCGTGGCCGCGATCCTGAAGTTAAATATATCCTCAAGAAACGCGGCTTCCCGGTCCCCGGAGAAACGGCAGAAGCAAGTAGTGGCGGTGAGACCAGCGGTAACGACTAAATCGCATAGCCTTCAGTTAAAGATTGCAGCGCGTCGGTCCGAAAGGGCTGGCGCGTTTTTCTTGTCCGTCGGTGCATCGCTGCGCCCTTGACGTCGCTGGATGTGACTGACAGGTTTCCGATCAAAACTTATAAGAGGATTTCAAATCATGACAATCAACGCTGTCCGTACCCCTGACGAACGTTTTGTCGATATTCCCGACTTTGATTATCCGGTTCATTATGCGGATGATTTGCCGGGCTATGAAGGGTTACGTGCAGCCTGGATTGATGAAGGCGCAAAAGATGCCGACCGGACCTTTCTTTGCCTTCATGGCGAGCCCAGCTGGTCTTTTCTCTATCGCCGCATGGTCCCGGTTTTTCTGGAAAGCGGGGCAAGAGTTGTTGCGCCCGATTTCTTCGGTTTTGGTCGTTCTGACAAACCGACAGAGCTGGACGACTATACGTTTGATTTTCACCGCAACTATATCCTCGCACTGGTCGAGCGGCTGGATCTTAAGAATATCACCTTGGTGGTGCAGGATTGGGGAGGCTTGATTGGGCTGACCCTGCCCGTTGATGATAGGTTCAAAGCGCGGCTGTCCCGCCTGATCGTCATGAATACGGGCCTGGGTCTTGGTCGTACCCCTGGAGATGGATTCAATGCGTGGAAAGAATTTGCGCTCAACACGCCGGAATTCAAAACCGGTCAGATTATCGCCAGCGGTACGCCGCACCTCACGGAACAGGAAATCGCTGCCTATGATGCACCATTCCCGGATCCGAGCTACCAGGCTGGTGCACGCAAATTCCCGGCGCTTGTGCCCGTTTCACCGGAAATGGACGGTGTCGAAGTCAGCACGCAAGCAGCGGTATTCTGGAAAGACGAGTGGCAAGGCGATAGCTTCATGGCGATTGGTGATGCCGATCCCGTGCTCGGTCCTCCCGCCATGCTCAAACTGCAAAAGCTGATCAACGGCTGTCCCGATCCGATGATGATCGAAGGCGGCGGTCATTTCGTGCAGGAATGGGGCGAGCCCATTGCTCGCGCGGCGCTTGAAGCTTTTGGGGATATCTAGTCAATTACCGGCGATCCTGATACAAATAGCGCGGTAACAAACAAAGGAACCAAGCTTGTTGAGCGATAGTTTGGACAGGATCTTTATTCGCCCCCTGACGGCCTCGCAGGTGCTGTTGATAGCATTCACTCTTACCCTTGCCTCGTCTGTCTATTGCGTGATTTACACGACGCTGGCCGGACGGGGAGAACCCTTGATCGAGGGGATTATCTGGGCCGGGCTTAATATCGTCCCGTGGCTGGTCTGTTTTGAAGTCGCAAAACGACTAGGCTCTTGGCCTGTGCAGTTGGGTATTATCGTTGCCTTCGCCGCGGGAATGTCTTCTCTGGATACGCTGATATATGACAGCACCATCATGTTCGAGCTTACCAGACGGCTGCCCGGTGCGGCAATTATCGCCGGAATGCTGGTACTGTCCTGGATATTGAAGCGCCTTGCCTTTGATCATGCGGTAGCAAAGAAACTGGTCTCCACCAACGAGCTTCCCCTGCTTGTCGATCAGATTGGGTGGGTTGTAGCGGCTGGTAATTATGTGGAATTGCACGGATCTGGCTCACCGATACTGCACCGGATGTCCATATCCGCAATGGAAGAGCTTTTATCCGCGCATGATTTTGTCCGAATTCACCGATCCGTTCTGGTGCGGCGTCAGAATATCCAAGGCTTAGCGGGCAATATTCTCACCCTGGATAATGGCCAGACTTTCAAAATCGGCAATCGGTATCGCTGGGCATTGCAGTAAGAGAGTTTCCGCGCAGAAATTTCGTCCCTTCGTCACATCGCCCTTTCTGGGCCGCGTTGGTCGCCTTTATCATTCGCCCTTATCACGAACGAGCATGAAAGGGATGATGATGCGCCGAATGTTGACAGGGTTGATCCTCGCGGTAGCTATGGCCGGAGCCAATCCAGATAGTCTGAAAGCCGAAACGCGCGTGACCGGAGACTTGCCGGTGACATCAGATCTTGCGTTGGAACAGACGGACGGGCTGGAAACCGAATATGGCGTGATCACGACAAGCGAGGGGTTGCGGCTACGCAGCGTTGTGACGCGTCCAGAAGGGGCCACTGGACCGCTACCCGCCATATTTGTGACCCAATGGGTTTCTTGCGACAGCATAATCTTTCCGGAAGGGCGCGATACGCAATTGCGATTGCTGGCCCGGCAGTCCGGAATGGTGATGATCCGGATCGAACGCTCCGGAACCGGCGACAGCGAAGGGCTGGGATGTGACAGGCTCGACTATGATACGGAGGTTCGCCACTATCGCGAAGCACTGGTTCAGGCCAAGCAGCATCCCTGGGTTGACCCGCAGCGCGTGGCCGTTTTGGGCAGCAGTCTGGGATCGACCACTGCACCTCTGGTTGCACAGAATAATAATGTCGCTGGCGTGATCGTACAAGGTGGTGGCGCGGTGACATATCTGGAGCGCATGATCCATTTTGAACGTCTGTATGTGGAACGATCTGGTGCTGTAAAACCGGAAGATATTCATCCTGAAATGCTTCAGCGCATTAGTTTTTTGCAGCATTATCTGATTGGTCAGAAAACACCTGATCAAGTCGCTTCAGACCATCCCGAATTGGCGGGCGTCTGGCAGAAAATCCGCGGAACTGATCCCCAAAACCATTACGGTCGTCCATTTGTATGGCATTGGCAAGCGGCAGAGAAAAATTTCCTTGCAGCTTGGTTGTCGCTGGATGCGCCTGTCATGGTTGTATTTGGCGAATACGAACAGTTTGAAAGCCGTCACGGCCACCGGATGATTGTCGACACGATCAACCGAAAATCACCTGGCGCTGCACAATGGCTGGAGATCAAACAGGCTGATCACGGTCTGGCGCTATATCCAGATGCTTACTCCGCCTATGCCTACGAAAACGGTGCCACAGCCCATCAACTCTATGTTGCCCCCGTCAGCCAATGGCTGCGGCGCGTCGTAGGATTGTCAAAATAGAGCGCGCAACCGGTTAAGCGGCCATCGCGGTCTTGCTGAAGCTTTCGGTAAAGCGTGGTTCCATCGGTTGACTGGACACAATCGCTAGCGGCAGCGCCGTTTCGCAATGCGCGCATTCGGCGCTGAACCGGCCAACATGCCAGTGCGATTTACCGCAGCCAGGGCAGCGGTTGACGATGTCCAGATGGTACATCGGCTGATATCCGCGTTGCAGCACGGCCGCTTCTTGCGGACTGTTGGTTTCGGCCAATACGTCTTGAGGACGGTTGACGAATGATCTCGGGGACAAATACATCGTTCTTCCTTCTCTTGGTTGCCAAAATTGATACGCACGAGACTAAGATTTGTTACTGAATTGACGGTGAACCGTTTCTTTCCGTCGATGAAAAGATAGGGATTCACAAAAATGTAGATAGTATTTTTCCGCCATTTTTAAGTGACCAGCCGCACACCGATCCGCAACTCGTTGAATCAGAGCGGAAAAAAATGTTAAAAAAATATTACCAAAAACCGCCAAATATTGACAAATATCCTTAAAATCCGCCAAAAACTGGTTAACGCAGCGCCTCTTCGAGCAAGCGGGCGAGTCTTAAGCCGGACCTTTCGATCTGGAGTCGGGCGATTGGAATCAGGGCGCTGATCTCGTCATTGTCTACTTTGCCCCTTGCTGTCGGTTTGGGGCCGCAGGATGGCTGATCTTCAGCGGTCGGATAGCTGTAATCACGAGATATCTGCCAAGCTTGCATTGCCCAAAAATCAGTAGTTCCAAATGATTTATCAGATTTTTCTTCTGCGCTATAGTGGCGTACCATCTCTGGCCCATCGGTGATTGCCCGTTCTGCCAGCGGCCCATCCCATAGCCAATGCAGGTTCATGCGGCCCTCTATTATCCCATAGGCGGCGCTGACATCATTTCCACCGCGATCGCTGCGGTCGCCGCTGTGGAGCGGCATATGCATATCACCTACGAAATGGACGAGGAAGGTTAACGCCTCCAGCCGGATATGGGCGGGCAGGGACTTGTCTTTGAGCAGTGCCGCATTGCGATCAATCTGTGCCGATACGCAGTTGCCATTGCGGCACGCGCTTTTCAGATCAAACGGCTTACAGATATCGACATTTTGATAATGCCATGGGCTGGTATAGCCCCAGCGCAACCGGTCACGCCGCACGCAATCGGGCCAGACACTGGCATCGCTTATATTTTTGAGGTCGCATTTCGGTGTGCCGAGCAGGGCGGCTGACTGAAACAGATCGTTCATCCTCGCTTTGGTGGTGGAATCGATATTGGTCTCTGCAATGCCGGCAATGGTGCGATGGGCATATTCAGCCCAAGCGAGAGCGGGCGAAGGAGAGAGAAGTAGAACGATGAGGAAAAGTTGTTTCAGCATATAATTCTGGTGCGCCATTTTGATGACAGTAATATGTATTTTTGACGGTCCAGCCATCAAATGGTTCGCCGCTATTCTACATTGGCAACATTATATTTGATCGCTTCCTCTCTGGTAAGGCACCGCCGTGTGGATTGGTCGGATCCTTCTGTTTTGACGGCCTTTTGTTTATACATGATATCCTTCAGCAGCTTGCGCGACACGCCCATGCGAATAAGGAAGTCATTATCTTCGGTGGCGAGTAAAGCGCTCTCCTGTTCCACTTCACCGATCAACTCGACAGTGGAGTCAGTGCCCATTTCAATACTGTAGTTAATCGCGTTTCTGTCACCGGTCATGGTGAACATGTGAACCATGAAACCGCCATCTGCCTCAATGATCCGGGCGCGACCGCCCATGAAGACAAAATTACATGCGCTGAAACAGCTCCATCCAGCCGGAATACGAGTGATCATCAATCCGCCCTGTTCACGGATGATTCGGCCAGCTTCATTGCCAGCGCGAGCATGGCCGCCAGGGGATCTGAGCCATATTTCGGTGATATCAGGGTTATCTGACAAGGTTTTCTTGAGCCGATCCGGCAGGCCGATATCTACAACACCTTCGGCGAGTAGTATCTTGGTATCATTTTTCTTTATGGGCGTAAGCACCATTTCCTCGTTGCTCGTCCAGTTCGGTTCAGCCGGGCAGGTTGGATTGTCGGGATCCATCTTCAGTTCATTTTTCGGCGCCGTGTTTCCTGGAACGACCAGCATTGCTGCCAGCAATATCAGAGATTTGTAATATCTGTTCATGGCCATTTTCCCCGTTCGACGGACGATAACATAGTCTAACAATGTTTTTGTCACAAGAAGTGCGATATTTCACAGACAGCGTGTGAAAGGCAGCATATTTTCCAATTTCACCACGTTATGCAACTCGCGCCAGATCAGGCGAAGGTTGCGATAATTCTTGTTTAAAGCTAGCAATTTTAGAGGGGACGATCTGATGGCATTATTAAAACCGAATATATTTCATGCGCTAGTCGCTGCGTCCTTTCTAGCCGGTATCGGATCGCCTGCCTTGTCCCAGGAGGAGGCTAGCTCGCCGGCGGATAGTCCGCCGCTGTCTGCGGCCGATCGTGCTTATGTCCCCCCCGCAACGACCGAACCGGATTTACCGGCATTACCGCCAACACCGGTGTTGACCGATGAAGGTTATCCAGATTGCCGTGAGGATTTTCAGAAAATTGCCGCGCCTTTTGACAAGGCCGAAGATACCAATCGCTGTACTGTTTTGCTCGATCAATATTATGCCGAAGTGTTGACCCCGTTCCGGCAACGGATGATCGACCATCAGAATGAAATATCAGGTATCTATACGTCCAAGGTGGCTGGCAAGATGGAATATTCTGCAAAAAGCCGGGACGATTTTTACAAAGCGATGATGCAGGAACATGCTGCATCAGACCCTGATGGCGCCAATCTTGCCGACTATCGTACTTTGGAAGCACGTTATCAGCAGGATCGTGCCTATTTGCAGGATCGGTTTTGTTTCAACACTGGTTGTGGCGGATATCCGGTGCCGGAATATGTTGCCGCAGATGAGAAATCTGAAAACGGCGCAAAAGACGGCAAGGTAAAGAGCGCCAAAAAATCCAAAGGGCCGCAAAAGTGTAAAAAGGCCAAGAAACGCGGTGGTTTGTTAGGTGGTTTGCTTGGGGGCGTTGCGGGTAACGCCGCTGGCCTGGGAAAAATCGGAACTCTGATTTCCAGCGCGGCAGGCGCGGTGCTGGTCAGCGAAATTGCTTGCCAGCTGACCGAAGAGGAACAGAAGGAAGCCGTTGCAGCAACAGTGGAAGTCACTGAAAAGGAAGAAGTCGGCGCCACCGCCACCTGGAAAAGCCCGACGCGGGCTGGCGTCTCGGGATCGTCAACGGTTACCGCTCTGAATACTGAGCCTAATGGCCGCAAATGCCTGAACATAACCGACGTCGCGATAATCGACGGTCAGGAAACCCGTGTCTCCAAGCAAATGTGCCGTGGGCAGGGTGAAGAAGGATATACCATCCTCGCCTAGCCAATGAACAGTTAAGCCAGATCGGCCTTGATAAAGTCGGCTGCGCGCTCCCCAATCATGATGCTTGGTGCGTTGGTATTACCGCTGATAATTTCCGGCATGATCGATGCATCGGCAACATAGAGTCCATCCAAGCCTTTGAACTTCAGGCGGCTATCAACGACTGCATCATCGTCACTGCCCATTCGGCAAGTGCCAACAGGATGATAAACGGTATCTGCGCGGTCCCGGATGAGTGCATCAAGCGCGTCATCATTGCTCATGTCGATGGGATGGCGGTTGGTGGGTTTGAAATCGGTTAGCGGCGGCGCTTCCATGATCCGCTGCATATGCCGGACACCAGCACGCAGCGTCGCAATGTCGCGATCATCATCGAGGAAATTGGGGTCGATAGCTGGCGGCGCCTTGGGATCGGTCGAACCCAGCCGGACTGTGCCCTTGCTATGGGGGCGCAGGACACAGGCGTGGCAGCTAAAGCCATGACCTTTAACTTTCTCGCGACCATGATCCTCCAGCATGGCGGGCACGAAATGATATTGAATATCGGGCGCCGGTACGTCGGGGCTGGAACTCCAGAAGCCACCGGCTTCGGCATAGGGTGTAGTCATGATACCGGTGCGCTTCATCCGATGTTCGATTATTGCCTTACCCATGCGAACCGTGCCTTGCAGGGAATCGCCGATCAATTCCTTGGATTCGGTTTTATAACCCGAAACAAAATCGATATGGTCTTTCAGGTTTGCCCCTACCTCTGGTTTGTCTGCAATAACATCTGCACCTTTTTCTTTGAGATGCCCGGCTGGACCAATGCCAGATAGTTGCAGGATATGCGGTGACCCAAAGGCGCCCGCTGAAAGGACAACGGCTCCCTTGGCGGAGAGAGTTTCTCGACCAAAACCGCGTTTGATCTGAACCCCGGTGACACGGCCACTTTCGACAACCAGTTTTTCGACAAGCGATTTGGTTTTAATATCCAGGTTCTGCCTTTGACGACCCGGTTCGACATAGGCACGCGCCGCGGACCAACGCTCGCCGCCTTTCTGGGTGACCTGATAGATGCCCATGCCTTCCTGCTCGGCGCCGTTAAAATCATCGCGGATCGGCAGCTGCAGATTGCGCGCGGCTTCGACAAAGGCAACGCTTCCGGGGTTCAGCCATTTCTGATCGGATACGGATAACGGGCCATCACCGCCATGAAAGTCATCGCCGCCTCGCTCGTTACCTTCGGATTTCTTGAAATAGGGCAGGACATCATCATAGCTCCAGCCATCGCATCCGAGTGCAGCCCAATTATCATAATCCCACTTATTGCCTCGAATATAGACCATCGCATTGATCGCACTGGAACCACCAAGACCGCGACCGCGCGGCTGATAGCCGATGCGGCCATTGAGCCCCTTTTGCGGGACGGTATCAAACCGCCAGTTTGCGTTTTTCAGCAGAAACGGCATCATCCCCGGTGTCTTGACGAGGAAATTGTTATTATTGCCACCGGCTTCAATCAGGCAGACGGACCGTTTGCCATCTTCGCTCAGCCGTCCGGCAGCCGCGCTGCCCGCTGATCCTCCGCCAATGACGATAATATCATAATCTGCCATGCTGTTCTCTCCATTTTATCCGTCATGCTGAGCTTGTTTCAGCATCTCCCTGTTCTATTGCAGGGTGACTTATTGTTTGTTCATTTTGCGCGGCTAGCCATCGTGCTCGGATCGTTTCGCTACTATCGCGGCTGCCATCATGGCTCCAACCAGGCGGCTTGATCAGATAGAATAGCTTGTAGCGCCAGGGCGCTGTCCACAAGTCTTTAGCCATGCCGACCCATTCATGAAATACGGCCCATAAGACATTATAGCTATTGAGATTTTTGATGATGCCATATTGGATTTGCTCATCACTACGCTCTTCTTCAAACGTGCCGAACATCTTGTCCCAGATGATGAAAATACCGGCATAGTTTTTGTCGAGATAGCGCGGATTGGTGGCGTGGTGGACCCGGTGATGAGACGGGGTGTTCATCACCGCCTCAAACCAGCGCGGCATCCGGTCAATCGCTTCGGTATGGATCCAATATTGATAGAGTAGGTTAACCCCGCCAACAAAGGCGATCATTGCCGGGTGGAAGCCGATCAGAAACATCGGCAGCGAGAATATCCAGGTCAGCGCGAAGGTGCTGGTCCACGGCTGGCGTAATGCGGTCGAGAGATTATAATGTTCGCTGCTGTGATGATTGACATGGGCAGCCCAGACCCATCGGATGCGATGCGCACCGCGGTGGAAGATATAGTAGAAGAAATCATCAACGAATATCGCGAGGACCCAAGCCCACCAGGTGAACGGGACGTCGAATAATCTAAATTGATAGACCCAATATATCGCCGCTACAGCGAGCCCGCCGGTCAATATCCCAGCGACCACACTACCTGTTCCCAGTGTCAGTGACGTCGCCATGTCTTTGACATCATATTTGATATCATCGCGATACCGGCTCATAAAAAATTCGATCGCCACCGTCACGACAAAAAACGGAATCGCATAAAGGGTCGGGTCGGGAAGGCTTTCCATAAACCAAGTATTTACATGAATGTAAGTTGCTGTCGAGTGTCGTTTTGAATTTCGTCTGCTTTGAGGAACAAAGAATTAGTAGACTATGGTTGGCGTAAAAACTCTCGCAACCACTTTAGTTGTATTATCCGAGATAAATACACCGCTTTCGCCAACTGTTTTCTCGTCCAGCAAGTGCCATTCAACATCTGGCATTGGAATTTTAACGTATTTCCCTTCAAAGCCTGAGAGTGTTTTTGATTTCAGTCGGTTATATCGTTCTAGATTTCTCATCGTAGCTCTATCAAGATCAGCCCGGCCACTTGATGATATTATGATCATTCCATCGTAAGAGCCATTCGGATTGAACAAAGCAGCAGCTTGAACCCGTCCACCTGCACGCTCACGCAATGCTCGTGAAGGATAACTATCAGGCGAACGAATTGTTCGGAAATCGCCAAATCGATCTGGCCAGGTTATTGTCACAAAGGGTTTTTTGAGATTTTTTTCTACGCCCACTGATTGCTGGCCAGTTTCTGCATGAGGATTGTCAGTTTGCCTAATAGCTTTGCTTTTGGCCCGCAATTCGGCGTCATCGCTTTCAGCCATTAGGCGCAAAATATCTGTTAAGACCGGCTCAGCAGCATTCACGTCCTTTTGCGGAATGTCCCGATGTACAAATGGTGAGTACCATTGCATCAATTCGAAAGCGGTGCGCACGTCAGTAACATCGCTGTTCCGTTTTGCGAGTTGTTCAGCCACGCGCATTCTATAGCTATGACGCGACGAATGCGACACCAACTGTATTGCTTTTTCAAGGTCGTAGATGGAGGATTTTGGGTCGATAAGGTTTTTAATCAGCAAGTCGTCTCTTAGCTGATTTCGAACCGAATCCTTATCACTGAAAAGTATATTTGCAGCCAGTTTCCAGTTGTCGTTCGAGAGCAGCAGTTCCTCAATTTCTTCGATTTTCCAATACTCAGGCACTTCATCGGCGCCAACGTAGGTTCTGATAAAAAGCGCACCTTCCAGATCTTTCACTCGTTGTTTTGCAAGTTCTTCTCGATGGTTGGAAAGCAGTAAATCAAGGTAGTTTGGAGAAACATATTTCCGTATTGGATAGCCGACATGACTATCTAGAATCTCATGGGCGAATTTAAAATTCTTTGAACAGCCATATTGGCCGCTGTAAAAACCGGTGAAATACTCACCAACAAGTTCACTGGAATATTTTTGGCGTTTGACCTGTGAGAGAAATCGTCTCTTGTTTGCCAGCGCCTTTGCACATTTATGGGATAGATTTTTTTCTTTCCTTTGTGTCGGTTCCTCAACGGTAATCGCAATTGGCATCGAGGAAGAAACCGCAGCAGGTGCGCCGACAAATAACAGCATAGCAATGCTGCAGATTGCGATTTTAAGTATCGCCTTATGCATCGCTATTGAATACCCGATCCATAGGACAATGATTGACGATTTCTAGGATCAACTCGCGCCGCCAGCCAAGGCATCAACCATTGCGCGTATCGGGGTGATGTCATATCCGGCATTTCCGGCAAGCCGTGCAATCTCGTCTGGTGAGACGCCCTGTTTGGCCTGTGCCAATGACCATAGCAAAGTGGAGCGTGTCCCCGACCGGCAATAGGCGAGTGTCTTGCCTTCGGCTCCATCAAGAGCCGCGATCATTGCATCGACTTGCGGTCCGGAAAACCCGCTATGTGTAATCGGGATAGCGATATAGTCGATTCCAGCCGCCTTCGCGGCGGCTTCGATATCGGTGCTCTGGGGCGCTGTCGGTTCCTCGCCATCGGGGCGATTGTTAACGATCAAGCGTACGCCTTCGGCCTTGGCGGCCGCAATATCTTCCAAGCTGATTTGCGGTGAGACACTGACTTTATCGTTTATTTTCCGGAACATGTTTTCAACCTTTTCTAAAGGAACAGAGGAGTTTTCTTCCGCGAAGCTGGTGGAATATCCCAGCACCGCGCTGCCGAGCAACAGACCGCCGATTGTCAATGAGACGATAACCTTTTTCACACGCTTTCCTCTTGTGCTTCAGATACCTCTCTTATCACATTCAGAAAGTCTTCCCCATATTTTTCAAGCTTCGCCGCACCGATGCCGGGCAGCTCGCCCAGCGCGGAGAGGCTGCGTGGTTTGAAGCCGGTCATATCACGCAGCACGCTGTCATGGAAAATAACATAAGGTGGAACGCCTTGATCCTTGGCCAATTCCATGCGTTTGGCGCGGAGGGCATCGAACAACGGATCGCCCACTGGATTGGGAGAAGAACCGCTGCGCCGTTTCTTGCGTTCGCGTTTTGGTGGCTCGACAATCGCAACCTCAGTTTCGCCTTTTAATATTGCGCGGGCCTCCGGTCCGAACATCAACCCGCCATGCTCGGTGTTGCGCAGGGCGTCGCGCAGCAGTAGCGATCTTGAGACCGGTTTGATCAACAGTGCTTCCTCGGTATCAACAATGTCGAAAACCGAAAGTTGGTCATGGCCGCGGGACAGCACTTTGTCTTCCTGCCTGCCGGTCAATACGGCCTCGAGATGGCCAACCCCGAAGCTCTGGCCTGTACGATAGACCGCAGACAGAAATTTGCGTGCCAGCTCGGTGACGTTGCGCGTGATTGGCGCGTTCAGGCAATTGTCGCAATTGCCACAGCTTTGCGGCGGCTCCTCTCCAAAATGTTTTAAGAGGATGGCGCGGCGACATCCCGCCGCTTCCACCAAGCCGCCAAGCGCCGATAGCCTTGTGCGTTCGCTGTTCAGGCGCTGTTCGTCCACTTCCGTCAGTCTTTGCCGCGCCTTGGCGAAATCTTCTGCTCCCCAGAACATATGTGCCTCAGCCGGATCACCGTCGCGGCCCGCGCGACCAGTTTCCTGATAATAGGCTTCGATGGATTTGGGCAAACCAGCATGGGCGACAAAGCGTACATCGGGTTTGTCGATACCCATTCCGAAGGCAATGGTCGCGACCATCACCATATCTTCCGAAGCGACAAAATCGGCCTGATTGCGCTGACGCACCTCTGGCGGCAGACCTGCATGATAAGCCCGGGCGCTGCGACCCGTTCTCGCAATCTGATCCGCCATTTTTTCCGTAGCATTGCGGGTCTGCGCGTAAATGATACCGGGGCCGGGAAGGCGCTCGACAAGACCAGTGATCTGGCGCGTAAGTCCTTTCCGCGGAGAAATACTGTAACGGATATTGGGTCGGTCAAAACCGGCAATGATCAGGCCATCTTGCTCGATGCCAAGCTGCACCAAAATGTCATCGCGGGTGTGTTTGTCTGCCGTGGCGGTCAGCGCGAGGCGCGGAACATCAGCGAAATGATCGAGTAAAGGTCGCAGCAAGCGGTAATCGGGCCGAAAATCATGTCCCCATTCCGAGACACAATGCGCTTCATCAATCGCAAAAAGCGAAATCTTCGTCTGTTCGAGCAAGTTTCTGAAATGCTCGCCAGATGCGCGTTCCGGTGCGGCATAGAGAAGATCAAGTTCACCCGCCTTCAACCGCGCGATGGTCTCTGCGCGATTGTCATCGGCCGAGGTGAGCGTCGCGGCGCGAATGCCGACCGCTTCTGCGCTGCGCAACTGGTCGTGCATCAGGGCAATAAGCGGAGAGATAACTACAACCGTGCCATCATTGGCTATTGCCGGCAGTTGATAGCATAGCGACTTGCCCGCGCCGGTTGGCATTACCGCGAGCGTATTCTTGCGTTCCATCACCCGTGCCAGGACGTGATCCTGTACGCCGCGAAACGCGGTAAATCCAAAGGTTGATTTCAGGAGCGGGAGCAGATTCTCGAGCATCCGGCTTTCCTACCCAGCGTATCGGAGAAGTGAAACCGTTAAAGTGGGAATGACCGATTTTGTTCTGGGGACTGTGCCTTCCCGAGATAATCAGTCAGGCATAGTGCGGGTGGCACGCCAGAAATGAAAGCCTGCCCAAATATTGAAAAGCGCCAGGATCGCTAGGGCGCGTTGCAGGGCGGCGGCCTCACCGAGTTCGCTGGCAAACATGTCTGATAACATGCCGACAAATACCGGCCCAACGCCTAGACCGATAATACCCGCGATAAGCAGATAGATCGCAACGGCCATTGCGCGGGTTTCGTCGCTGGCCAGTTTTTGCAGCGCTGCAAAATTGGGACCATAGTAAAAGGTCGCAGCAAAAGTAGGGATAGCCAGCAGCACCACTGCGACATTGGCGCTTGGTCCATATATGGCCCAAATCATCCCAGGAGCTGAAACCACCATGACCAACGCTGCGACGAGCAGCGGTAGCGTCGGGCGCAGCTTGCCAAAATAGTCACCAGCGCGGCCGCCGAGCCATGCCCCGAACCCGCCTGATATACCAACCATGACGCCAAGTTTCCAACCCAGTTCGCCATAACCAATTTCATGGACCCGGACGAACAGACCGCCATAGAAGCTTGCCAGTCCATAAGAGACAAACTGCACCAGCACACCAGCCGCAACCAGATGCCAGTAGGCCGGCTTTGAGGACAGTTCGATCAATGCGTCCTTCAATTTGGTTTTGCTTGGGTCAGGTTTGAAAGCTGCGGCCAGCGAAACGTTGCCGCGGGGATCGGGAACCGTAAACCAAATCACCACCGCAATAATGATCCCCGGCAACCCGGCCATCAAAAATGCTACGCGCCAGCTGAAATTTTCGGCAATCCAGCCGCCGCCCGCATAAGCGATAAATGCACCGATTGGCACCGACATGCCCAATATGCCCAGAGCGCCCGCGCGACGTTCAGGCGGGAACAGATCGGCAATCAGCGAATGGGAAGCGGGCGCCGAACCCGCTTCACCGATGCCGACTCCGACACGGGCCAGAAAAAGCTGAATGAAATTGGTCGCGAGGCCGCAGGCAACGGTCATGGCGGACCATATTGCAATGGCAATGGCTATGATCCGGCTGCGGTTCCACTTGTCGGCCAGAGCAGCCACCGGGATGGCGAGAGTGGTATAAAAAATGGCAAATGAGAGTCCGGTCATCAGCCCGATTTGCGTATCGCTTAGACCTAGATCCCGCTTTACTGGTTCAGCTAAAATGGAAATAATCTGACGATCAAGGAAGTTGAGCATGGTGACAATGAACAATACACCCAGCACGTAATTCGGATAACGACTGGATGTCGTTGTGCCGGTTGCTGCGGTGGTTTCTAGTCCTGCCATTGCCTGTCTGTTTGACATGTGATGGCGTTTGGAGACACCCTTTGTTTAATTAGGGCTTCGTTCAACAGGCACGGCCACATTTTCCTGAAAAGCGCGCTCACCATCATTGTTGAATGCATCGCTAAACTCGCTCCTGTATTCCGGCCTGGGCGGGTCGCGCGGCACGTCCAGATTACCAGCAGCAATGGCCCGCAAAATTGCGATCCGTTCCCGAACAATCGTGGCTACACAAGCGGTGTCAGGACAGGTGTCTCGTGTTTCGGTGCGCCATGCGCGCTGTTGTCTTTGAAGCCTGGGAGCGTTCGGACCAGCAGCGGACATTGCGTTCTTGTAAACGGACGACAAGGTCCGGTCGAGCTTGGCAAGTTCCGGGGTGTTGCAGATTAGAAATTCAATCCGCTGCGACGCTTTGGCACAATCGAAACTCGGCCCGTCGGGCGGCAGCGGTTTTGGAGTGACCGGTTTTGCTACTGGTTCAGGGTCCGGTTCTTCGGCCTTATCGTCGTCCACCGGTTCGGCGGGATTTTCGACAGGATCAACCGGCGGCAAAGGCTCGTCTGCACTCATAGTGGTCCAGATCAGGAAGCCAGCGACTAAAGCCACGAAAAGCCCGGCGATACCGACAATCGGCAGCCAATTGGTTTGTGGCTTTTCAGGTTCCCAATCATCATAGTCTTCATAAACCGGCTCGGGCTCCGGCTCCAGTTCCGGCTCTGGAGCTTCGGCTTCGCCCGCCTCTTCATTGCCGCTATGTTCGATCAGATCGTCGACAGTCATGGTTTTCTGGACCGTGCCAGCAAGTTGATGCGCCTTGGCAGCAACCCGTTCAATTGTGCTCTCGCGCTGTTCCAGCCAGTCGATCCACTGCGAACTGGCAAGATGATAAGCCAGTTCATCCGGGGCAAGTTCTTCGAGCCGTACGGGAATAATGGCCTTTCGTGACGAATCCGCCAGGATCAGCTCGCGCTTCACATGCGGGCTTTTGTCTGACTTGCTGCAGAAGAGAAGCAGCGTTGCACAGCTTTCATCAATGGCGCGTTTTATTGCCATATCGAATGCCTCGCCGGGTTCAACATCGCGCGGGGCCAGCCAGCAGGTCACGCCATATTTGGCCAGAGATTTTTCGAGTTCCAGCGCGACAGGCAATTTACTGGAATGATGGCTGATAAACAGCTGAGTCGCTGGTTCTTGCCCCATATTTCCCCGTTCCCCTCCGGCGTAGCCGTCATGCGTTCCCAATCACATAGCCGACCTTATACCCAAGATAATGACTAAAGCCATAATTTGCGGCATTTGCAAAACTTAACTAGGAGGGATTGCATGGGGGCAAGTGTAACGGAAACCAAAAAAGCGATCGACAAAGGTAATTTGTTGCTTGCTTACGATCTCGCCAGGGTGGCGATTGAAAATGGCGACACATCGGCAGAGTTGCGACACTTGTTGGTCCTGACACTCGCTCGCATGGGCGACGGGCAGCAGGCGATGGAACTGTATGAAGAATATGGTCTGCATAGCTCGGCCAATGCCCATCATCGTTCTATCGCGGCGCGGATATTGAAAGATGCGGCGTTGGTCATGCCGGATGGTGATGATCGTGATGAAGCGCTGTCATCCGCCTACCGGGCTTATGCAGAGATTTATGAGGATAGTGGTGACGCTTATCCAGGCATCAATGCCGCCAGTCTTGCCCTGATAAGCGGGCGCAAGAAGCAGGCACAAGCGCTGGCTTCCTCAATCATTGCGCTCAGGGAAATATCGAACCCGAAAGACTATTATGATGCGGCGACACTGGCCGAAGCCCTGTTGATCAACGAGCGGGTCGATGAGGCTGCCGCTGCACTATACATGGCGAGCCAGTTGCCCGATGCCAATAGCGGCGCAAAGTCGAGCACCAATCGCCAGCTTGCTTTGCTTGCACGCATATTGGGGCTGGATGCTGATCGGGAAAATGCCGTGCTTGCCCCGATATCACCGCCCACCGTGGTTCATTATTGCGGCCATATGTTTCTTGAAGATGCTGCAACTGAGGCGGCTTTGCGAAACCCGATTGATGTATTTCTGGACAAGCATAATGGCGACTTTGCTTATGGCTCATTGGCGGCTGGTGCGGACATATTGGTGGCCGAAGCGATACTGGCACGTGGCGGGGAGCTGCATCTCACCTTGCCATTTCTGAAAGACGATTTTGTCGAGCAGTCGGTAATGCCTGCCGGAAGGGGGTGGCTCGCACGATTTGAAAATTGTCTGTCCGCTGCGACGAGTGTGCATTTCGCCACCGAAATGAACTATGTCGGCGATCCGGCGCAATTTGGTTATGCCAGTAAAGTCGCCATGGGCATGGCGAAATTGCGGGCGGATTATCTCGGTACATCTCCGCAGCAATTGGCTTTGTGGGATGGGGTGGCGGTTGACGGACCCGCCGGAACCGGCGCCGATGTCAAGGCTTGGAGTGACTATGGCGGCGTCACTACAGTTATCGCACCGGACGCAATTGATCGCAATCTGAGCTGGCCCGAACAACCTGATACAGATGACCTGAGCCGTGGTCTGGCGGCGTTTTTGTTCACCGACTTTCCGGGTTTCTCGAAACTTGCGGAAGCGGCACTACCGGCCTTTTGGCAAGGTGTGATGGGACGGATGGGAGCAGTGCTGGACAATTATCCGGACCAGGTTCTGGCGAAAAACAGCTGGGGAGATGCGGTGTTGGCAATCACCCTGGATGCGCCGGTTGCAGCCGAGATTGCGTTGGCCCTGCAAGAAACTTTGCAGGATTTTGACTATGGCCTGCTGGGGCTTTCCGAGAGCAGCGGCATGAGGATCGGCGTCCATTATGGCCCCGCCTATCAGACTAAGGATCTGATCACCGGAAATACGACCTTTTATGGTACTGAAGTCTCACGCGCCGCGCGGATTGAACCGGTTACTCCGCCTGGCGCGGTGTTTGTGACGGAACCTTTCGCGGCGATCCTGATCCTGGAAGCGTCTGACCGGTTCAAATGCCGCTATGTCGGGAATGTCGAGTTTGCCAAAGGCTATGGGACATATCCGATCTATCGCCTGATGCCAGTCTAGTACTCGTTGCTTAGAGATAGTCTTTCAGCAACGCGCCGACATCGACTTTTGCTTTCAGACGGTTGGCCAGCATGTAGATACCGCCAAATTTGCGGTGAATGAAAACCGTATCAACCGGCGGGACATGGCAGAAATCGCGCGCTGCGGCAAAACGCATCCCTTCGTCGCGCAGATCCTGCGCGATTGCATTGTCGGAAAAGTCTATTGGACCTTTTTTACGCAACGGCGCCATGGCCATCTCGAACATGTCCATGATGGCCTCCTGATGATGGTCCGCTGCACTGTCATCGAACAAGCCGATTTTGATCGCTGCTTTCTGCGCTGCCTCGCGATCGCCCGCCATTCCGGCGATCACCAGCTTGCGATATTGATTGGCGACACGTTTCGGCACGGCTCGGGTCGCACCAAAGTCTAGCAGCACGAGTTGCCGCGTTTCGTGATTATAGCGATAGTTGGCAAAATTAGGATCGGTTTGCATCAACCGAAATTCAAACAATTCGCGGAGCATCAGGCTGAATAGCAGTTTGATTATCCGGTTGCGTTCTCTTTGAGATGCAGACGCCATGGACTCGATAGGCGCGCTATCAATGTAGGACATGGCAAGGATATGACCGGTCGTGAGATCTTTGTGCAATGCCGGTACCTGAAAGTCCGGTGCATCTTTCAGCAGTTTGCCAAAGCGTTTGAGATAGGCCGCTTCCTGCTCATAATCGGCTTCCTGATGCAGCTGCAGTTTGGCTTCCGAGAGCATCGGGGCGATGTCGAGTGATTTGGGCACGACACCGGACAGGTTGATAAGCGATGCGACATTATCGACGTCGCTATCAATGCTTTCCCGTACACCGGGATATTGCACCTTGATGGCAAGATCGCGGCCATCAGCCGTGGTGGCGCGATGGACCTGACCGATGGAAGCGGCGGCAACGGGCCTCATCTGGAAATCTTCAAACCGGTCTTGCCAATCTGATCCATATTGAGAGGATATCACTTTAAGCAACTGCTTTTGAGGCATATATTGCGCATCGGCGCGCAGTCGGGCAAGAATTTCAGAAAGTTCTGGCGGAAGGAAATCACTGGCATCCATTGACAGCATCTGCCCCAGCTTCATCGCCGCACCGCGTAGATTGGCGAGTTGATTAGTTAGCTTAATCGCGTTGCCAGGCGTAAGCAGCATGTCGCTGATCTTCGGACGTTCGCCTTCGGCCAGACGTTTGGCTCCCTCCAGCAACATGCCTCCGCCAATTGCCGTTGCCATCGTCCCGAAGCGGGCAAAGCGCGACAAGCGTCCGCTGGGTACAGCGAGCCCTTTGTCCGGCGATTTGCTCTTACTGGCTATGATCGTGTCTTTTCATTTTTGGAAAACGTCGGTCGATATGTCGTAGGTGATTTCGGCTTTAATCCCGATACGCCGATAGGGACAGTGTCATTTTTGCATGCGTTATTCTAACACATGCCGCATGTTGCATGTCGTTCATCATGGTGACTATGTCGCGCCGGCACCCACACGCGGCAGTTTTGCTTTCGACAAATACCGGCTGGTCATGGACGCGGTGAAACAGTTGTCAGACCGGCACACCGTTTACGCGCCGCATGCGATGGAACGTGAATGGCTCGAAGCCGTACATGATCCCGAATATGTTGATCAGGTTTTGTCGGCTGCGGTGCCCTTTGAGAAAGAACGGCGGATCGGTTTCCCGG
Organism: uncultured Sphingomonadaceae bacterium; assembly: GCA_947493955.1. Taxonomy (GTDB): domain Bacteria; phylum Pseudomonadota; class Alphaproteobacteria; order Sphingomonadales; family Sphingomonadaceae; genus Parasphingorhabdus. Next base: position 1,665,267 of record CANLSQ010000001.1, on the reverse strand, counting down.
TTTCGCAAGAGATCGCACAGCGGGTGCGATATACTTCTGGCGGGACATGGCTGGCCGCGAAACTGGCGCTGGACTATGGCTATGCGGCCAACAGTGCAGGGGGCAGTCATCATGCGCTTGCTGATACCGGGGCTGGCTATTGTGTGTTCAATGATCTGGCGGTGAGTGCCAACCGGCTGATCGCCGAGGGCGACGCCGGTCGGATATTGATCCTTGATCTGGATGTGCATCAAGGTGACGGCACGGCTTCACTCTTGGCCGGGCGCAGTGACATAATGACCGTGTCTGTCCATGCTGAAAGGAATTTCCCGGTGCGCAAGGCCCGATCTACTCTGGATATCGGACTGGAAGATGGTACGGACGATGTACGATATCTTGACATATTGTCGGACCATTTGCCGACACTGATCGGTGACTTTGGGCCAGACCTGGTTCTTTATCAAGCAGGCGTTGATCCTCATAGGGACGACAGACTGGGGCGTCTGGCGCTAACCGACGAGGGGCTTGTGGCGCGTGAACGCTATGTCATTCGGCAAGCGCGGGGCCGCGGTATCCCGGTCGCTAGCACTCTTGGCGGAGGCTATGGGCAGGACCATATGGCAGTCGCAAAGCGGCATGCCTTGTCTATGCTGGCTATGGCAAACGAGAATAGTCGTATCTGATCCAGATATTGCCGCCAATATTTCCCTGTTCATCCGGATAATTTTGTTGTTTATCTAAGACATAAAATAAAGTCATTGGGAGTCCTCATGAAATATCATCTGATCACAGCGCTGGCCGCCATTTCTTTCGCAGGACAGGCTTATGCCGAACCTGCTGATGATAAAGCGAAAGAGGACAAATGGGACGTCAATGCGCCGGAAGGTGCGACCATCAAACAGGTGCCGATCAAGACCGATGAAGGCAGCTGGATTGATGTTGATGTCAGTCCCGATGGCAATAGCATCGCTTTTGCGCTGCTTGGCGATATTTATACGATGCCGATTGCAGGTGGAACGCCCACTCGTATTGCTGAAGGGCTGGCGTGGGAAGTGCAGCCGCGTTTCTCCCCTGACGGGAAACGTATCGCCTTTACCTCGGACCGCGGTGGCGGTGACAATATCTGGATTATGAACCGCGATGGTAGCGAAAAGCGGCAGGTAACAAAAGAGAAATTCCGCCTGCTCTATCAGCCGAGCTGGAGCCCCGACGGCCGGTATATCATTGCCAAGAAACATTTCACCACCGGCCGGTCACTCGGAACCGGGGAAGTCTGGGTCTACCATGTTTCGGGCGGAGCAGGGGTTGTTCTGGTGAAAAAGCCTAATGAGCAGCACCAAAAAGAGCTGGGCGAGCCCATTTATGCCCCCGATGGCAAGTCGCTTTATTATACTCGCAATATCACGCCTGGTGGTCAGTTTATCTATGCGCAGGATTCCAATACGGACCTGTTCAATATCGAGGAATATGACTTGGAAACCGGTGAGATTACGACCGCTGTATCGGGTCTCGGTGGGTCAGTGCGGCCGACACCATCGCCAGATGGCAAGAGCATTGCTTTTGTCCGGCGTGAGCGGGCCAAGTCCAAGCTTTATGTAAAAGACCTCGCCACCGGAATAGAGCGCAAGGTCTATAACGATCTGGATCAGGATGTGCAGGAGACATGGGCTGTCACCGGGGTTTATCCCAACATGGATTGGACACCGGACAGTCGTAGCATTGTCTTCTGGGCCGGCGGAAAAATCCGCAAGGTTGCCGCCGATGGTTCCGGCGCATCGATCATCCCGTTTGCTATCAATGACACGCGCGGCATTGCAGATGCTCCGCATCCCAAAATTACTGTAGCGCCCGATAGCTTCACCACAAAGATGCCGCGCTTTGCTGAAGTTTCGCCTAACGGCCGACAGGTTGTGTTTGAAAGCCTTGGGCAACTTTACATCAAGCCAATGGGTGGTGGCGCGGCAAGGCGCCTGACCCGCAGCAATGGCCAACGCGAGCTGTTCCCGTCCTGGTCCCGTGATGGCCGGTCGATTGTTTTTGTCGAGTGGTCCGATAGCAACCTTGGTCGGATCAAGACGGTGAGTGCTTCCGGCGGATCGGCTCGTGTCGTGACCAATCGGCCCGGTCATTACGCCCGGCCGCATTTCTCCCCTGATGGCCGCACGATCATTTTCGAAATGCAGGGCGGCGGATATCTAACCTCCCCCGACTATTCGGTCGAAGATGGCGTGTACCGTGTCGCTGCATCGGGCGGCACACCCGAACGTGTCGCAAAAGGGGCTGCAGGACCCCAATATGGCGCGAGCAGCAACCGTGTGTTCATGATGGCGCAGAAAGACAATAAACGCGTGTTGATGAGCAGCGACCTTAAAGGCGAAGCGAAGCGTACCCATGCAACCGGCGAATTGGCTAATGACTATATAGTGTCACCAGACGGGCAATATGTCGCTTTCCGCCAGAATTACGAAGTGTTTGTCATGCCTTTGCTTCCCGGTACGCAGGCCGTTGCAGTTGCTCCGGACAGCAAGTCGCTGCCGGTAACCCGGGTCAGCAAGGGTGGTGCAGACTACATACACTGGTCGCAAAACGGGCAGCAACTCCATTGGAGCATTGGACCGCAAGTCTTTACCGCGAAGACCAGCGCTCTTTTTCCCAATGCGCCAGCAGGGAAAGACGCACCGAAATTCACTCCGCCAACCAGCGGCGTCTCGCTGGAGCGAACTGTCGCCGCCGACAAGCCCGCTGGGGTGGTCGCTTTGATCGGCGCGCGGTTGATCACGATGGCTGATGATCAGGGCGGGGTCGTTGAGGATGGCACGATTGTCGTCAAGGACAACAAGATCATCTCTATCGGGAGACGTGGCAATATTGCTGTTCCAGCTGGGGCAACCGTGGTTGATGTCACAGGCAAAACCATTGTGCCGGGCTATATCGATGCGCACGCCCATGGCGCTCAGGGAACGGATGAATTGGTCCCGCAGCAAAACTGGTCACTGATGCAGAATCTGGCACTGGGCACCACGACCATTCATGACCCGTCCAGCAGGGCGAGCGAGATTTTTGTGGCAGCAGAAATGCAGCGGGCCGGGCAATTGATCGGGCCACGTATCTTCTCAACCGGCGAGATTGTATATGGAGCGAAAGCGCCGCGCGTTTATGCAGAGATCAACAATCTCGATGATGCGCTGGACCATGTCCGGCGGCTGAAGGCGCAGGGCGGCAGCAGCGTCAAAAATTATAATCAGCCGCGCCGGGAACAACGCCAGCAGGTTGTCGAAGCCGCGCGTCAGGAGAACATGCTGGTCGTGGCAGAGGGCGGATCGCTCTATGGCATGGATATGGCATTGATTGCTGACGGCAACTCTACGCTGGAACATAACATCCCGCTGGATATTTTCTACGACGATGTCATCCAAATGTTCTCGCAATCACAGACCAACTACACGCCTACAATAGTGGTCAGCTATGGTGGTCTCGCCGGTGACCCATATTGGCGGCAGGCGACCGATGTGTTCAAGCATCCGCTGCTAACGCACACGCCGCCAAAACAGTTGGCCGCTTCTAACGTGCGCCGGACCAAGGCACCGGAAGAGGATTTTGTCGATGACGATAATGCCCGCGAAGCCAAGAAGCTGGCGGACAAGGGTGTGTTGGTATCCATCGGTGCGCACGGTCAACAAGCCGGTATCGCGACCCATTGGGAACTTTGGTCCTTCGTTCGTGGCGGCATGTCGCCGTTACAGGCGCTGCGGTCCGGTACGATTGATTCCGCCAAATCACTTGGCATGGCGGATGAGATTGGATCGCTGGAAGTCGGTAAGCTGGCCGATCTGGTTGTGCTGGATGCCGACCCGACCGACGATATCCGCAACAGTGACAAAATCCACCGCGTCATGGTCAATGGCCGGATGTACGATCCGGTGACTATGAACGAAGTCGTGACCGGAGCACGGAAACGGTCAGCTTATTGGTGGGAGTAAATTAGACGGCCCCAATTCGATCTGCAGAGTCAGGCTTGGCGCCGCAAAATCGGATTGGGGCCGTCTTCAAAATCATAGTGGGGGTTGAGGGATAGGAATTCTTCAACAGCTATCCGGCAGCCGCCGTAATCGTGAAAATCATCAATCACAATCACGCCGCCCGGACCCAGTTTCACCGCGATAGACTTCAGGCAATAGGCGACAGGTTCGTACCAGTCGCAATCGACATGCGCAACGGCCAGTCTGTCCACATTAACGCCTGGCCATGTATCTTCGAATAAGCCTTTATGCAGAAAAATACCATTTTCACCGACCGTTAGCCCATGGCGGGCAAAACTGTCTTTGACGTCCGAGAATAAATCGTCCCTGTAACCATAGTAGGAATCGCCATCGATACCGCATGATGTTCCTGATTTAATGGTTTCGTACCGGGATTTCGATTTATGATCGTCTTTCTCAGAGGTCGGTTCGGGGATCATGCCAAAAACGTCAAAGCCATGAAACTGGCGATTTCCGCACTGACTGGCAATGAGAATGGCTGAGCCGCCCAAGGCCACTCCAAACTCGGCAAAGTCTCCTTCGACGCGGCTGACTGATTTCAGCGCGTCCTCGATCCTTATCAACTTGGCCGGAGCAAGGTAGGTCAACCCTTCCCGTAATATCGTCCGGGAAAGCTGTGAAAGGCCATAGGTGCTGAAGCGATTACGTATACGCCGCGCCAATGGACGAAGGGGGACAGGCAAAGCCATAGATCCACAATAGTCTGAAGACGCTGGATAACCAATTCGTCTTCCGGCCGTTGAGCGGTCTCAGAACCCAAAAAAAGCACGTCCCTTCGGATTTGACCGACCTCGATAGAATCTATGGTGAAGGGGCGCAGTCGACTCTACGGCTTCCTACTTGCGATAATCGAGCGGTGGTTTTCGGTCACCCAACAGCGACTTATACTTATAGTCCGGACCCCGTGCTTTATCGAATTCGGCCTTGGCTTCGGTCCGCAATTCGGGATTGGTATAAAGCTCAATTGCGGCAAGGGTCAGTGTTTTTGCGGCTACCTGTGTGCCTTTGAACCCGATCGACATGCCGCTGGCTGCCGACGACTGCCAGCTATGGGCAGAGGTTCCCGGAACCCAGGTTGCGGTGCTCAGGCCGACCGTCGGGGTGGCATAAGACACATCACCTACGTCGGTAGAGCCATAACCAAGGGTCACATCATAGGGCTGTATCTCGGCCTCACTGCCGAGTTTCAGTTTCGGATTGTCAAAGCTTGCATGTATGCGCTCGGCGAATTTTTGCTCTTCGGGCGTATAGGTTATGCCGCCAATCTGCCGTAATTTGGCATCCACCATTTTGGCCAACGGTTCGTTGACAAGCAACGGGTTGTTACCGTGAATTACCTCCCAATCGACTTTGGTACCAGTGCCCAATGCAGCGCCGCGGGCGGCATCTTCCAGGCGTTTCCATATCGCATCAACGCCGTCCGGATCGGGGTGACGGACATAGTAAAAGACTTCGGCGAAATCGGGTACGACGTTGGGCGCAGTTCCGCCCTCGGTAATGACATAGTGGATACGCGAATCCTGCGGTACATGCTCGCGCATCATGTTGATCATAAGGTTGAATGCCTCGACGCCGTCCAGCGCAGATCTCGCTTTTTCCGGAGCACCAGCCGCGTGAGCAGACACGCCTTTGAAACGGAATTTGGCAGACCGATTGGCCAATGTGGTCCGTGCAGCCGCCGAATTTTCGTCATCAGCATGCCAGTGGAGGGCGAAATCGACATCGTCGAACAAGCCCGCTCTGACCATGTAGACTTTTCCGCTACCGCCTTCTTCAGCCGGCGTTCCGTATAGGCGAATCGTTCCGGGATTCCCGGTTTCGTCGAGCCATTTCTTCACGGCAATAGCGGCTTCCACCGATCCTGCCCCGAACAGATTATGACCGCAAGCGTGAGAAGCGTCTTTGCCCGCGATAGGTGATCTTGTCGCAACGGCGTCCTGATTAATGCCGGGCAGGGCATCAAATTCAGCGAGGATGGCAATGATCGGACCGCCATTGCCATATTCCGCAACAAAGGCAGTCGGGATTTCTGCCACGCCCGCCTCAATCTGAAATCCCTGCACGCGCAGGCTTTGTTGCAGCAGGCCGCTGGCTTTTTCTTCTTGATAGCCGACTTCTGCCCATTCCCAGATCTGTCGAGCCACGCTCGCGGTTTCATCATAACGCGCATCAATTCCCATAAGGATTTCAGCTTCTTTGCTGTCTTGTGCGTGTACCGAAGCCGGCAATGCGGCAAGCGCGAATAGATAAACCAAGCGTTTCATAAAATACCCCATAGTGATCATTGCCAGAAGGTTGGCACAACATTGACCAGTTGCGCAACAATATTACGGGACTCGCACTTTTTGCAATAAACGCAGGTCAATTGCAAAAATGCAACTCGCGGGTGCAACATTTCACATTGCAACTTACTTTTATGTAAGCATACTGGTTTTGCATCCTCCCTAACTCTCATTGGAGATTCACTATGAACAAATTTACTTCTATCATCCTTGGAGCAGCCGCGCTTTCGCTGACGGCTCCTGCAGCATTTGCCGCTGACGCAGAACGTAATGATCGCCTCTATGATGCTTCGGGTTCAAGCGTTGCCAAGGTCAACCGTGTTGCTGATGACGGCGATGTACTGGTCATCTACAAAGGCAAAGTGCGCCGCGTTCAGGCTGAAACACTGACCAAAACCGATGGCAAGTTGATGACATCAATGACCAAAAAAGAAATTCGCCGCCTGAAATAATGGGTCGCAGAGGGATAGTGTTCCTCTGTCAGGCAGTGAAAATGAAAGCCGGCGCACCCCCTCATGCGCCGGCTTTTATATTTGGGTTTCCGCAGCAGCCAGATCCTCAGGCGTGTTGATGTTGATAAATGCGTCTTCATCATGCCATGTTACCAACTTCGCATCACATTGCCGGACCAGCCAGTGCAGCGATGGAGATCGTTCGCCGACATCATGTGTTCCCCGCACACTATTGACGATATCGCAGCGCCAGTAGCCAAAAACCGGGTGCAGGCGTCTAGGGCCTTGCGCAACTGAGCAGCCGGAAACCGAGCTTAGTCGCGATATGATATCATCAGGCGCAAAAGGTGCATCTACCGGTATTGTGACGAAGCCTGTCGCTTCCGGGCACAATATTGGCAACTGCGCTGCGATCGTAAAAATTGCACCAACCGGGCCGCCCGGCATATCGGGATCATCCGAGATGATATCGAGGCCGGTATGAAAATCATCGGGCGCTGATAGCCATATCCGGTCTACCGAAGGCTGGTATCGTGCTATGGCCCGGTCGATCAACCGCTGTCCGTCAAGTTGGATAGTCGCTTTTTCCCGGCCCATACGGCGAGACATGCCGCCGGCTAAAATGATAAGGCAGATGGGGGGATTGTCATTCATCTTTTGCTCCAGCGCGGATGGCACTGCAGCCGTTCTGGCTTTAGCTGCCCACTCTGTCCAGCAATTCTCCGATGAGATCGGTTGGCTGAGCCTCATCTAACCGGTTTTCTGCCAGCTGTTCCCGTTGTGCCTGCTGTTCCAGTTCGGACTTCATGTTTCGGGCAAAAAGATTGCGATTGGGCGCCCTGGGCCGGTGAACGGCAGTTGTCGCAGCCCATTGTCTGCCCGCATTTTTCCGAAAATCACTCGGTTTTTCATTCGGGTAGATAAATCCATTTACCGGATAGGCGGTCTTACCGAGCGCTCCAATCGGCGCATACCAGATCTTGACGCGGCTCCAGTCGCCGTTTTCTGACACATCAACAGCGGCCACGTTACGCTCAATTTGCCCGCGGCGACCGTTAATCGGCGACCAGTTGGCGTGGTCCAGCAAGATATTGCGATCATCGATGATCCGGCTGACTACAGCGACGTGACCGAGCTTCATTTTGCCGTGGCTCTTGAGCGAGAGGACCGCGCCGGGCCGAGGAGCATTGCCGCGCTCATAAGCAAAGCGCGCCTGTCGCCACCACGTATGGGCATCACCGTAGATCTGGATACCGCTCTGTTCGCGGGCGAAGGGAACGCATTGCAAATATGCTGATTGCGAACCGTCAGCCGCACGAGCCATGGCAGGGAAGAATATTGCCTGCAGCACCAGCAAGATAGGTATGATCGCACCGCCCAGTTTCTTGAGGAGCTCAACCAGGGTGTCTGGCGTGATATTTTTGGCAGCGATCTGCATGGAGCCGATCTACCTGAAAGGCACAAATTCCGTGCTAAAATGCTTGGTTAACGCTTTGTAACTCTGCCCTCCGCGACCTGGAAATGCAGGGCGTGATCGGGCACATCTTCAAACAAACCCGGTTCGGTGCCGGTTAGCCAGACTTGCCCGCCTTTCTCTGCAAGCTGCCCGAACAGTGTTGCGCGGCGTCGGGGATCCAGATGGGCCGCCACTTCGTCGAGCAACAGGATCGGACGGCTTCCTCTTTGTTCGGTGATAAGGTCGGCATGTGCCAATATGATCGAGAAAAGCAGAGCTTTCTGCTCTCCGGTTGAGCATTTTTCCGCCGCCTGGTCCTTTGCTCGGTGAAAGACGGTCAGGTCAGCGCGGTGTGGTCCTTTCAATGTGCGCCCCGCGGCCCGGTCTGCCTGGCGGCTTGCCCTCAGTGCCTCCAACAAAGCTGACTGGTTGCGCAACTCGTCATCATCCAGATTGAGTCGGGCTGCAGCGAAGAGTCCGTTATCGGTCATCGCAAGGGCCTTGTTCAAAGCCTCTGTAATCCGAAAGCGGGCTTCTGCCAGAGCGCTGCCAAAATTCGCAAGCTGCCCATCCAGCGCGTCCAGCCATTCCGCATCCGGCATATATTCGTCGGCCAACAACCGATTACGCTCGCGCCTCGCGGCATCATAGCGCGTGCAGTTACGGGCATGACCGGGTTCCAGCGCAGTAACAAGGCGATCCAGAAAGTTCCGCCGTCCCGAGGCGCCTTCCATGAACAGGCGATCCATTGCCGGGGTCAGCCATAATATCGATAGCCATTGCGCCAGATCATTAGTGGGTACGGCGGCACCATTGACACGCGTTTTCCTGCGTTCGGGATATTCGGCGCTGGTGCCGGTGCCCAGTTGAACATCGTCCAGTTCGGCTGCTACCGCGAAGTCGCCAGCACCGCCTTCAAAGGCGATGTCTTTAAGTGCCGCTCGGCGTAAGCCACGCCCCGGCGATAGTAGCGATACCGCTTCCAGTATATTGGTCTTGCCGGCCCCGTTTTCCCCGCTCAGCACGACAAAGCCGGGCGTAGTCTCCAAGCGCAGCTGCGGATAGTTTCTGAAATTTTGCAGGGTGAGCCGGGAAATCGTCATGACAGGACGTCACTCCTAGCCGTGCAGCGATATGATGAGAAGAAAATTCGCAAGCTGGGGTAGGCTTGTTCATTTCTTATTCATATAATGCTAAAAGTTAGTAATTAATACCAAATAATGGTTTTAGACAATTTTACAATGGGTGGTGAATCGACATAAGTATCTGAAAAAATAGAATAACATGAAACTGGCACGGCCTGTGCAGAGTATGAGACATCTTCGCTAACACAACCGCGAAGCCCAGTTTTTAAATTAGAAGGAAATCAAAAATGTTCACCAATGTCTCAAACAATGTCACCGCCGCTTTCGCCGCTTTCGTTTCTGCCGCCGTCTTCATCGGTGCCAGCGTTGGACCAGCGATCAACAATGCCGGCTCTCTGGTAATCTAATTTTTCTCCAAACCCCCTGAAAGGAAATATCATGACCTACGAACTTCAAAATAAATTTCTTGCTGGCTTTGCCGCTCTTTTCTCAGCTGCGATTTTTGTGAGCGCCAGCATCGCTCCAGCCATCAACAACGCCGGTTCAATGGTGATCTGATGACTGACAAGAACAAATCCACCGGTTCCACGCCAACCAGCTGGCCTGAACCCATTTCATCAAACAAACGGAAGAATAATCCTGTGAAAAATAAACTGAAACTCGACAAGGCCAATGGCAAGCTGATGGGCGTATGTTCCGGCCTTGCAAATTGGAGCGGCATGGACGCCAATCTGCTGCGTATCATCTTCGTACTCGCAACGATCTTTGGCTTCGGTTCTGCGATCATTATCTATCTCGCCATCGGCCTGATTGTTGACTAATTGCAGACAACATATCGCTCATATGATATAACATACAGAAAACATTGAATAATAATCATAGACCGCTCTGATAAATCCGTGTATTTAATGACTAGTCATTGAGTAATTTATCGGAGCGCGGATGTCCGGCCATCACCATCATCACGGACATATCTTCCACAGCCATCATGATCGCCATGGTCCGCACGGCCATATGCCGACAAATTTTAGCCGCGCGTTCGCACTCGGCATTACGCTCAATATTATCTACATCATAATCGAGGTAACCTACGGGGTGCTGTCAGGCTCGATGGCGCTGCTGGCCGATGCCGGGCATAATCTTTCCGATGTATTGGGACTTGCTGTTGCATGGGCTGGAGCGGAGCTTGCCAAGCGGCCGCCGAGCAGACAGTTTACCTATGGTCTTGGTGGGTCGTCCATATTGGCCGCTTTACTCAATGGACTGTTTCTGCTGGTCGCTTGCGGCGCAATTGCCTGGGAAGCGATAGAAAGATTCAGTGCCCCCAGCGAAGTAGCCTCCACGACTGTCATCATCGTTGCCTCTATCGGTATCATTATCAATTTCGGAACCGCGATGCTGTTCCTGGGCGGGCAGAAAGAAGACATCAACATTCGAGGAGCTTTTCTGCATATGATGGCAGATGCGGGTGTTTCGGCCGGTGTCGTCGTTGGCGGGATTGCGATTTTCTATACCGGATTTAACTGGATCGACCCCTTGATCAGTCTGTTCATCGTTGCGTTGATCTTTTGGAGCACTTGGGGGTTACTATCGGAAGCCGTGCGTATGTCCCTGGCGGGCGTCCCGCGGGATATTGATGTAGAAGAGGTTTTTGATGCCCTGTCAGATTTTCCCGGTGTAGAAACTGTTCATGATCTGCACATCTGGCCGATGAGCACCAGTGAAACAGCGATGACAGCGCATCTGGTCATTCCGGGAGGCCATCCTGGCAAAGGATTTCTGGCGGATGTGCAGGCATCGATGAAAAAACGGTTCGCCATTCACCATATCACCATCCAGATCGAGCTGGAGGATGAAGAGGCTGATCTCTGTCAAACCGATTGCGGGTCAGATTGATGCTATGGTTTCGTTGACTTTCCGCCAAATACCGGTGCGGTTGGTGATCCAAAGTTCACACAGGTCACACGCCCTTTTTCGCTTTCCCCCCGAGCGCTCAGAATAGGCGCGATCGCTTGGCTAGAAGTCTTGGCCTGCTTCAAAGTTCACACAATTCACACCCCGTTTTGTGGAGCGGAAATTTATTCAGAATTGAGAAAGAGCCGAGCAAAATCTATCATATGAAAACATGTGTAGGAAAGCGGTTTGGCCCGGATATTTCCAAAATAGGTTTTGAAAAGCCAGTGCTGGTTAACGGCGAAAACCTCGAAAGACCGGTAAATATCGCAAGTATCGCGCGGACCTGTTAACCATGCAAAACAGGGAAGCTATTAACCTTTGCCTAATCATCTGCTGGTATTTGAATAAGACAAGATGTCCGTTGGTTTTAAAAAGCTGAGACATCATCGACAGCAATATCATCTTGTCATTTTCAGGTTCGGAATTTCATGAGCGACAGCAATGTAAAAGGACTGCCAAGTAAGCGTATCAAGCGCGGTGATCACCGGGTTTCCACGCGTGCCGGGGTTGAGATTTCTGCTGAAGTCCGCGAACCGGGATTGGGCCGGGTTGAAGCGATGATTATCGACCTGTCGCTGTCCGGGTTTCGCATGCGTTGTATGACCCGGTTGACCGGTGAGAAGAATATATTCATGGGCTTGCCCTCCTTTGCCGCGATAGAAAGCAAAATTTGCTGGGTAGAGGGTGATTATTATGGCTGCGAATTTGTTCAGGCCCTGCATCCAGCCGTATTCGATCATATCGTATCGAAATATCCGACGCTGAAAATGGCGGCTTCCTGATCACCCTCTGATCATCATTGCGTGACTTCGGCAATTCGCTAGTCTCGCAGGCATGGCTCGCAAATATTTCGGTAAATTTAAAACCACATTGCTGTTCCTGGCTGTTATTGGTGGCGCATGGGTTCTGATGCGCTGGGTCAATCCTGCGGAAATCATCATCATCAATGGCAAACAGGTTAGCGTAATAGACGGAGACAGCTTCCGGGATGCTGATATGGAATATCGCATCTACGGTATTGATGCGCCGGAATATCGCCAATCATGCAAAAATGCCGCGGGGCAGGATTGGCCTTGCGGCAAACAGGCACGCGCGGCGTTGGAAGAGAGCTTGGGTGCGGGCGAGTATAGCTGCGATGTTCATGCCCGGGATCAATATGGGCGAACGATTGTAACGTGCGTCAGCGACGACAAAGATCTTGGTGCTCACATGGTTGCTGAAGGCCACGCGATATCATCTGATAGCTTTGATCAGGTCATTTACGGGGCCGAAGAAGCGCAAGCGGAGGATGCCAAGCGCGGAATCTGGCAAGGCACTTTTGAAAAACCGTCTAGTTGGCGCGCGTCGCATCCAAGGTAGCAGGACTGCGCAAAGATTGTGCATCCAGCGTGAAGGGAGAAGGTTCTCCGGTCCAATTCGCGCGCGGATCGGCAATATGGGTCACCCCGTCCAGTTCATAGATATTCTCATAGCCATAGCCGTAAAGGTTTATAAAAGTTGGGATATTCAACGCCAATGGTGCGCGTTTGAGAACGATCGGCGGAACATTGTCGCGAAAGTTATTATTGCAGTAGATCAAGATCGGCCGCGATTTGTCGCCCAATATCTTGGTCAGCTTTTCTTCGGTGAAATCGGAGAACGGAATATTGATCGCGCCGTCAATATGACCCTGCGCAAAGGCCGCGGCGGAACGGGTGTCCAAAATGACAGCGTTTGGTTGCTTTGCCACTATGTTAAAACGATCCAGATCGATCAGCCGGCCGGTACGATATTCGGATAGCTGTTCGGTGAGTTGCAAAAAGCCTGCATAGTCCACCTGAGGATTGCGCGGTGTTTCAGCGGGTTGCCCTGTTTGTGCTATAGTGGGCTGTATAGCGAGTATTGAGAGGATTGTGGCTGATGCCAATAGCGGTGATATTTTCATGAATGCTGTCCCTCCAGATGCCATAGACGCAAAATCTAGACATTTCGGATTGCCAAAAGCTGAACCGCGGGTAATTGGCGGGGCACATCTGCCGTTGCGCTTGGGGGAAATGGACCTATTGTCATTTCACAGCTGCGAGCGGGATCGCAAACGGGGGAAGCGTGCACAATAAAATCAAACCAAACTGGCTGTCGGAGATTGTCCGGCGCTTTTCCGTGTTCGTCTACACTATTACCGGGTGGACAGCCGTTCAGGAAAACCCGGCGCCGCGCAAATGCGTGATCATTGCCGCGCCGCATACCAGCAACTGGGACTTCATCTACTTTTTCGGGCTGACCAACAAGCTGAAGATCCAGTCCTACTGGATCGGCAAGGATACGCTGTTCAAATGGCCATTCGGCGACATGATGCGGCGAATGGGCGGTATTCCGGTCGACCGGTCCAAATCGAACAACATGGTCGATGCGATGGTCGCGGAGTTTGAGAAGCGCGATGACTTCATACTGACCATTCCGCCGGAAGGGACGCGCGGCAACGTCCGGCAATGGCGCACGGGCTTCTACTATATTGCGCTGAAGGCCAAGGTGCCGCTGATCATCGGGATGATGGACTATGCCAAGAAAACCGGTGGGCTTGGGCCGCAGATTGAGGTGACTGGCGATTATGAAGCCGACATGGCGAAGGTCAGCAGTTTTTATCACAGCGTCACGCCGAAATTCCCGGAAAAAGCCATGGATGATATCGTCCATACCAATCCCGACGCGGAGCCGGGCGCGGGGAAACCGGGAGAAAAGGGATGACGCTGCTTGCAGCCCTCGGCCTGAATCTTGTTCTGCTGGTCGCGGTCATGATCATTCTCTGGCTGGTTTCCATAAAAATCCGTGATGTGTCCTTTATCGATGCCTTCTGGGCCTATGGCATGGCGATCATGGCGGGCGCATCGATTTGGCAAGTGGGAAATACAGGCTGGTTGGGTTGGACGATCTTTGGTTTGACCGTTACCTGGGGCGTGCGGCTGGGCACGCATCTTTACTTGCGTTGGAGCAAGGAGGGCGAGGATCCGCGCTACACCAAGATCATCGGCACGGCGATGAAGAAAAAGGGTTGGAGCTTTGCAAAAACCGCTTTGATAAAAGCGTGGGTATTGCAGATTCCGCTGCTTTTCATGGTCTGTTTGCCGGCTCAAATCGGGATATTGCTATCGGGTGATCAGGGCCTTGGGCCGTTGGCGATAATCGGGCTAGTGCTCGCGGTCATCGGTATCGCTTTCGAGACGATCGGCGATGCGCAGCTCAAGGCGTTCAAGGCGGATCCGTCGAACAAAGGCAAGGTGCTGGATACCGGGCTTTGGCGTTATACCCGGCACCCTAATTATTTCGGTGACTTTTGTACCTGGTGGGGCATCTGGCTGGTCGCGGCGCAAGTCGGTTGGCCGGCGTGGGTAGCGATCATCGGGCCTTTGTTCCTCAGCTTCACGCTAACCAAATGGAGCGGCGCGCCCATGCTGGAATATGCGCTGCGCAAGAACCGGCCGGATTATGTGGATTATATCGAGCGAACGTCTGGTTTCTTTCCGTTGCCGCCCAAGAGATTGCCGAACAAGTAGGTTCAGGCTGCCGCCGCCAATACTTTATTCTCGATAATCTGGGCAAAGACGTCGCTGTCCTGTGCGCCGGGGACCATGAATTTCTTATTGAAGATAAACGCCGGAACGCCGGAGATAAAACGGTCTTGCCACTGCGCTTCGACGGCGCGAACATCGGCAGCATACATATCACTGGCCAACAGGCTGCGGACGCGTTTTTCATCCAGACCGACGGCAACAGCCACTTCGGTCAATATTTCATGATCGCTGACGTCTTTACCGTCGGTGAAATGGGCCTTGAACAAAGCCAGTTTTAGCGCGGTCTGCTTGCCGGTTTCCCCAGCCCAGTGGAGCAAGCGGTGCGCGTCAAATGTGTTCACCATCCGCATATTTTCATGATAGCTGAACTCAAAGTCGAGATCGCTGCCAGCATTGCGCAACCGCTCACGATTGGCTTTGCTTTGCTCCGGTGTAGCGCCATATTTCTGCGCCATATGTTCGTTAATATCCTGCCCCTCGGGCGGCATGTTCGGGTTGAGTTCAAATGCATGCCAGGCGAGGGCGAATTCCGCTTTGCCCTCAAAGCGTTGCATGGCCTGTTCGAGCTTTTTAAAGCCAATGATACACCAAGGGCAGACCACGTCCGAGACAATATCTACGGTAATTACCGGGGTCTCTGACATATCTATTTCCTTATATAATTGGTGTCGGGTCAGGCTTTTTCTAAAGTGCACTGCAAGGGGTGCTGGTTTTTGCGCGCGAAATCCATGACTTGCGTGACCTTGGTTTCCGCCACTTCATAGCTGAATGTCCCACAAATGCCGACGCCTTTCTGGTGGACATGGAGCATAACCCGGGTCGCTTCATCAATATCCATCTGGAAAAAGCGTTTGAGTACCAGCACGACAAATTCCATCGGTGTGTAATCGTCGTTGAGCAGCAGGACTTTGTAGGGATTGGGTTTCTTGGTCTTGGTCCGTGTTTTGGTGGCGATGCCGAGATCGGTGTCATCGCTGTCACCGGTGCCGCTATTGTCGGCGCCATCATCATCATCCCCGGCCATCTGCTCGCGCAATTTTGCCGCTTCGCTGCCTTTGAAAAAGAGGGCGGCGGCGTCAATTGATGTGGGGGAGAGAATCTCTACTTCAGTCATGTCGAACAGGATATGGTATTTTCACCCTTCAGGGCAAGTGGCGGATTGATCAATTGGCGATGATTTTACGATAAATCGACCCGAGACGAGCAAAAGAAAAAGGCCGCTCCCGGGGGAACGGCCTTTTGCATGACGATGAAAGCGGCTTAAGCGGCTTTCTGAATTTCCTTACGGATGGTGCTGACGCGATCAGCGATTGGCTGATAGGCTTTGCCGGCCAATTTGGTCACAGCATCCATGTTGTTTGACGTCTGGTCCATAACCCGGTCCAGGCTGCTGCGCATGAAGTCAGCTTGCATTTCAACGAAATCTTTTGGCGTAGCAACATTGAAAGAGCTTTTCAGAACGTTGCTGGCTTCCGCGAAGTTTTCGCGAGTATATTTAACGTTGGTTTTACCGATTTCCTGAGCGCCTTTAGCAGTGATCTTGCCGCTTTCAACCAGGGTTTCAACGTTCAGACGGTTGAATTCAACAGCGTCTTTGGAAACTTCAACAGCGCGGTCAGCAACTTCTTTAGCGCGTTCCTGAGCGGTTGCGGTCAGCTTTTCAAGCTGCGCCTGCAATTTAGCAGCCATGTCCTGAAGAGCTTTCTTGTTTGTGGTTGCTGCTTTTGGGGCAGCTTTTTTCACGGTTTTCTTCGCAGGTGCTTTCTTTGCGGTGGTTTTCTTTGCGGTTGTCATTTTGGTCGTTCCTTTTTTAACAGTCTTTTTCGCGGTTGTTGCGGCGCGTTTCGGAGCGGCTTTGCGCTTCGTAACAGTCTTTTTAGGAGCCGCCTTGGTTGCTGCAGGCTTCTTTGCAGCAGGTTTTGAAGCCGTTGTTTTTGTTGCAGCAGCAACCGGCTTTTTCGCGGCAGGAGCCGGAGCGGTTGTTGTTGCGGTCTTTGGTGCTGGTGTGGCGGCTGCTTTTGGAGCAGGCGCTTCTTCAGCGGTTACAGGTTCTGCGGATGCAGCGGCAGCATAAGCCGCTTCAGCAGAGAGGCTGGCGGGCTTGTTAGCAGCCGGAACAGCCTTTGTATCAGTCGTTTTCGTATCAGCCATCTTTGCTTCCATTTGTTTGTTGCAGTGCACAAATAGGGAAGGCTTACGTTAAAGTCAAGGAAAAATGTTGCAGTGCACAAAAAATGCAAGAAACTGATAAAAATGTAATAATAACAATTGTATAGGAGAAATTTTAAATACCTGGCTACCAGCAAAACCTATAAATTGGCATGGAAATTATAGGCTTTGCTGTCCTGCAACATCAAATCAGACTGGCCGTGGTTGCCACTGCGAGCAACGAGAAGGCAGCGATACAGATATTGGCGGTAGCTCCGACCGAAAGGCGGACCGGTTTGGCGACGGCATCAAAGCGCGCTTCATAGTCAGGATGTTCGGTGCCCATCATCCGGTCCCACCAGGTGAAGTAGAGGCCGAAATTGCTGCTGCCCTGACTATGGTGCAGGTCATGATGGGTGGTCGTGGTGATCCAGCCGACAAATTTATTGCGCGTCCAGCCCGCGGGGAACAGTTCGACGCCTGCATGACCCATGACATTGCGGATGATCATATGGGCAAGGAACAGGAAGATCGCAAAAGGATACATGCCAGCGGAAAAGAGTGAGAACAGGAACAGATAGAGGGGTACAAAGGCTGCCTCGGCCATCGCCTCGAATGACGAGAAGCTATAGGCGGCCCATGGTGTTGGCGTGCGTGATTTGTGATGATGCAAATGGGAGAAACGGAACATCGTTTTCGTATGCAGCCAGCGATGCATCCAATAGAAATAGGCATCATGGGCAATAATCATCGCAAAAAGCTGCACGATGAAAAGCGGCCAGAATATCTCGCCAGTCATGACCGAGATCCAGCCGGAGGCTTCCAGCAATACCGTGCTGATGGTGGTCAGCCCGAAAACCAGGACTGTACGCATCGATGACAGAAACTCGCGCTTGTAGTCCCCGACGCCGGCCTTGCGGATTTGAATACGCCGGGCGGCACTCCATTTGCTGAAAGCCCACAGGAGCAAGGATAATGTACCCGCCGCGATCAGATAGCGCCCCAGGTCAAAGGTGAAGGCACCAATCATATGGTCTACTATGGCGTCAAATAGGTCAGGCATGTCATTCTCCATCAAAGGCAATGTTTGTTTGATGAAGGCAAAGTGACAGAAAGGCTGATCCATCTCTCTGCAATGCTGAAAAATGCTGTGCAATTTTGAAAATGATCAGACTATTTCAGTTTTGATCAATCGCTGCCTTGCGAAAATCACTAGGTGTCTGGCCGGTTTCAGAGCGAAAGGCCCGATTGAACGGTGCGAGCGATCCATAGCCCAAATCCATCGCGATTGTGAGAATCGGCAGGTCAACATGCCTGCGATCCGACAGTTTTTCCTTGGCTTCGGTGATTCGATAGCCGTTGAGAAAGGAAGAGAAATTGCGATGGCCGAGCTGTTTGTTGATCAGCGCGCGCAACCGATGTTCCTGTGTATCCAACTTGGAAGCCAATGTTGCTATGGTCAGCGACGGCTCGCGATACTGTCCTTCTGCCATCGCTTTGATCAGCTTGTCATGCAAGACGGTTTCCGATGGTGAGAGATTTAAAACAGGACGGACCGGCTGCTTGTCTCTGGCTAGCTTCGCAAACAAATCTCCATCCGCAGCCAGCACCGCCATACCTGCTCCCAGAACCAGGATCAGGATCAGCGTGGCATTGGCGGCAGAGACGGCTGGTATATTGTCCGTAGGACCGAAGAAAAGTTCATAGGTTAGGACGCCTCCCACCTCTAGCCCGACAAATATGGGCAAAAACATTCTGATTAGTCGCCGTTTTTCAATCAGGTCATCGGCACGCCCGGACAGGGCAATGATGATCAACTGAACAACGAGTGCGAGGGAGAGGAAACGGATCGCATAGAAAGTGAACCATTGTTTGTCCGGCATGTTGACCGCAATAATCCACAATATCGTAAGCAATATCGGTACGGCGATCAGCAATGGCTTGGCAATGCGGCGCTCGAACAGCTGATGCGCAAATATCCATGCCCAGACAGTTGTCGATATCGAAAGAAAATCAATGGCTCTGCGCCATGGAAAGGGCGGTGCCAGTGTAATTGATGAATTGATCAAATAAGCCATTGAGCTGATCAGCACGCCCAACAGCGATATTTTCAGGTCCCATCGGGTCCGGCTTGTCAGCAGCACGGCAATGATCATGATCTGCCCACCCATGGTGAGCAACCGCAAAACCGTATCGACAAGTGCCAAATCTAATCCGGTGGTCGCCATAGCCTTCCCCGTTTTTGCCATGCTAGCCCATCTTCTTGTCTTCGCAACGGGAATTTCGTTGATACGTCCGTTCGGGCAGGATGCCGATTATTCTTTTGTATCTGAAACGGCCATGTGTAACAGCTTATCCATGCAGCGCGAATTAGTCCCATGTCCCAACTGAAATCCATCGCGACCGCCCTTCCAGACCACAGGATCAGCCAAGAGGATGTTCTGGACGTGCTGGCCAAGGCGCGCGGATCGGCTTTGCCTACCCGATTGAAGCAGATACTCGGCAATAGCGGGATTGATCATCGCTACATTGCGCGGGAACCGGATTATTATCTGGAGCAGCGCAGTTGGCCTGAGCGTGCGCAAATTTATGATAAAGTGGGCAGGGCGCTGGCAGAGCGTTCGGCGGCGGCGGCCCTGGAAAAAGCGACCCTGAAACCGACAGATATCAATGCGATCGTCATGATTTCAACGACGGGCACGATGACGCCGTCTATTCCAAGCCGGCTGATCGAGACCATGGGTTTTCGCCAGTCGGTGCAGACCGTGCCGGTCTTCGGCTATGGCTGTGCGGGCGGCATATTGGGTACAAGACTGGCCAATGACCTGGCGGATGCCAATGGCGGCCAGAATGTCTTGCTGATTTCACTGGAGCTTTGCAGCCTGTCATATGACTACAGCCAGTTTGACAAGAAGAACATGATTGCAACAGCGCTGTTTGCCGACGGTTGTGCGGCGGCTGTCCTGACTGGAAGGAACGGGCAGGGCGCGAACCCGTCTTTCCGCGCATTTGATCAGAAAACCTGGCCGGATACACGTGACATGATGGGTTGGGAGATTGGTGAAACCGGATTTGACCTTGTGCTGGCGCGCGACATTCCAACCTTTGTGGCAAAGGATTTCACGCCGTTTTGCGATCAGTTCCTCAGCGAACATGGTCTGGAAAAATCGGAAATGAGCGAGCCGGCCTGTCATCCCGGTGGCGGCCGCGTCGTGGAGGCTCTGGAAGACTATTTCGCACCGGAACTGCCGGGCATTCTGGCGACTCGCGAGGTGCTGAAACATCATGGCAATATGTCATCGCCGACGGTGCTGTTCGTACTCGAAAAATTGCTAGAGGATAATCCTCAGAAACCTGTCCTGATGACAGCGCTTGGTCCCGGCTTTACATCCGTGCTTGGAATATTGGACCCGGCGGGATCAGATTGATGGATGGTTTAGGCGCAATTTTTACGACTCCCCCGACCCTTGTCACATGGGTTCTGATCTACATTGTTGTGCAGCGTCTTGCCGAATTGGTCTATGCAAATGGCAATACCAAGCGGCTGCTCTTCGAAGGCGGGGAGGAATTTGGCGCTGATCACTATCATTGGTTCATCTTTCTCCACAGTGCATGGCTGGCGATCATCTTTTTGCTGGTCGATCCCTTGCGAGATCTGAATCCGATCATGCTCGGGCTGTTTGTCGGCACGCAGGTTCTGCGCGTCTGGACATTGGCTTCTATCGGCCGGTGGTGGACAACGCGGATCATCTCAGCACCGCATTTTGATCGGGTGAAGCGCGGCCCATATAAATATATCAGCCACCCCAACTATCTGGTTGTGGTGCTGGAAATCGCCATCGTGCCCTTGCTTATGGGGCTGCCCTGGGTAGCGCTTGTATTCTCAATCCTGAACGCGGTTCTGCTGCGCCACCGGATCAAAGTGGAGAACGAGGTATTGGGACAGCGCGGCGCCTAGAATTTGGCGGCAATCTGTATGACGGATTGAAAAAATCCGGACGTCCGCAGTGTTACCACTGCATATATCGCCCAAATCTGGATTAATTTCGATTTGAAACAACCGTTTCTGATTCTCTGAGGAAGATTTGGTAACGGGGGATTGAAAGACTTGTTTAGTCTCAGGGCATTGATCTGGAGAATATGTATCACCGGCCTGCTGGCGGTTCTTGTACATCCTTATGCAGCGGCTTTTGCGCAGACCACCAATATTCCTTCCGGCACCGTGATAAACAGCTATGCCCAGGTGGTCTCAATCTCTTCGACAACTGTCCAGCTATCCAGCAGCAGTGGTTTCACCGCAAATAGCCGGGCACTGATAGTGCAGATGAAAGGGACCTCCGTCACGCGAACTGACGATGCCGCCCATGGCGATATTACTGCATATAATAGCGCCGGGCGCTTCGAATATGTCAAAATCGTTTCGGTTTCCGGAAACACGGTCACTCTATCGGATGCTCCAACGGTGTCATTTTCCACTGGTGGCTCTTTACAGATGGTCAGCGTGCCGGTTTTTGACAGCCTGAACCTGAACCAGGCGGTCGTGCCACAGGCCTGGAACGGACGAATTGGCGGTGTGGTAGCATTTGATGTGGTCGGGACTTTGACATTGGGCGCAGATATCAATGCGACAGGTCGGGGATTTCGTGGCGGTGCGCTCGCAACATCAACGCCTTTTGACAGCTGCGGGTCGGATCAATTCAACTATACCGGCGTCATGCAGGCGGGGACTGGCAACAAGGGCGAAGGTGTCGTGCCGGGCGCATCTGCTCATGAGGCCCGACGCGGACATAATGGCAATGGCGGTGGTGGCGGAAATATTACCGATGCCGGCGGCGGTGGTGGCGGCAATATTGGTGCCGGCGGTCTGGGTGGTCGTGAACTGGACCTGTGTGACGATGACGGTAATTTTGGCGGCCTTGGCGGCCAAGCCCTGGACTATTCACCCAACAACCGACTTTTCATGGGCGGCGGCGGTGGATCGGGATCGGAAGTATCGCAGGCCGAAAGCGGCGGCGATCGCAGCGGTGGTGGGCTTGTCTTTGTCCGGGTGGACCGGCTTGTCGGTAATGGCGGCCGGATGATTGCGGACGGCCTGTCGGCCCTTGCGGATAATTTCAATGGTTCGGACGGCGGCGGCGCGGGTGGGGCAATCGCACTCTCCGTAATTACCGGTATATCTGGATCTCCTGTTTTCCGGGTTGCCGGAGGCGAAGGCGGTGATGAAGCCAATGATCAATTCGCCCATGGTACCGGCGGCGGTGGCGGCGGCGGTGCAATCAGACTATTTGGTGCGACCTGCGCTGCGATCACACCGGTTGTCAGTGGAGGCTCCGCCGGCACGAGCGTACTGGGCAACAATGTTGGTGATCCCAATTGGGGAGCGACTGATGGCAGCCCAGGCAATTGTCAGGGCAATTTTACCGAACTTGGGCGTACGTCATCAATTGATCCGGCCAAGTTGAACGTCATCAAAACCTCTTCCGTCTATACGGGCAGTGGCACCAGCAGCGGCTTTTCCATACCGGGCGAAGATATTATCTACACAATTGTCGTCCAGAATGTCGGCGGCGGGCCGGGTGGAGAAGATAGCGTCTTCATCATCGACCAGTTGCCCAGTCAGATGGCTTTTCTGAACGATGATATCGATAATGGCGGACCGGACAATTTCCCCGGCAGTGACCCGATCGTGTTTGTCGACAATGGCAGCACATTAAGCCTTGATTACAATAATGACGTCGCTTTCTCCAATCAGCCGACCATGCCGGTATCTTTCGCGGACTGTGGCTATGAACCCGTGAGCGGCTACGATCCGGCGGTCACATATATTTGCATTAATCCCAAGGGTGTATTTGCACGTCCCCAACCCACTTCGGAATTTTCCGTATTATTGCGGGCAAGAATCAACTGAGTAGCGGCATCGCCAGTGTCTGATCTTGCCGAAAACGCATGATGACATTCGAATTATGAATTGGCGACCTGTGGCATTTGTATGCATCATGACAATTCTTTGAACATAAAGAAGGGTGAGGGGCATGGCGATCATCAGAAACTTACGCGTTGCGAGTTCCACGGCAGTTCTTTTGTTGGGGGTCGGCATGACTGTTTCAACGCCGCTACAGGCAGCCGAGAAATCTGAAAAAACAACGGTAGGTCCGGTTGCGTTTATCGAGATGCCGCGGCTGGATGACCCCATGCTTTCTGCGGACGGCAAGAAAATCATCATGGTCCAATCGGCGGTGGATTGGGCAGAGAATGAGCGGGTTGATGCTTACAACCTGATTGATGTTGAAACTGGAGACTTGCAGGTAATTCCGCGCAACGAGATTGAGGATGATAGCCTGTCGGCCGCACAATGGGCCCCAGACAGTTCCGGTTTCGTGGCAACGTTGAAACGTGAAGATGATGAAAAGGCTGCCGCCTATTTTTACGATATCGAGACCAAAAGCCTGACCAAATTGTTCGAGCATCCGGAGAATGTCTCAGATTTCAAATGGACGAATGATGGTCGCACGATTTACTTTCGGATGCGACGTGACGAAAAGAAAACAAAGGAAGACAAGGCGCGCGAAATAGCGCCTTATGATGTTTCCATTCCGATGGAACTCTGGCGTTACCAGAGGGACGAGAAGATATCGGAGCCGGTTCTGGCCGGCCCGTTCAGCGTTCGCCATTTTTCGCTGTCGGCCGATGATAGCCAGATTATCTATAGCCGCATGCCAGAGGGGGCGGGCTATGCCAGCCACCATCGGGAATTGTGGCTGCGCGATGTTGCGACGGGTAGCGACACCCGTCTGACCGATAATGGATATCACGAGGCAGAAGCGCAGCTGTCGCCTGATAGAACCCGCTTCGCTTTCATCGCCACCGTCAATGAAAAGGGTGAAGGTTATTATGAAGACAACCTGTTTGTTCAGGCGATAGGATCATCACAGCCGGAATTGTTGCTGCCGAACGAGCCCATGGAAGTTCTGGACTTCGCATGGAACAGGGAAGGTTCGGAGATCTTCATATTGGGAAATACGGGTGTTCGCACCAATCTGTTTCGACTGAATCTGCGCAGCAATCGGCTGATACCGATTACCGAGGGCGATCATGCGCTGGGAGACTGGCGCTACAATCCGGAAACAGACACGCATATCATGCTGCTTACGGATGCGCGGAGTCCCGGTGAAGTTCACATAAAGAGGAAAGGTGGCCCGCTTGAAAAGGTCAGCGGGATCCATGACGAATGGACAAAACATGTCCGGCTTCCCGACCAGCAGGTTTTTCAATGGACGGCAAGAGATGGCACGCCGATTGAAGGTTTATTGATACCGCCAGTCGGTTACCGGGCCGATGACCAATATCCGCTGGTCACAATCACGCACGGCGGTCCGCGCTCATCCTCGCAATTTGGATCCTGGAATACCTCACGATATGCCAGTGTTCTCGCAGGGCAGGGATATGCGGTTTTCCTGCCCAATCATCGAGGCGGAACCGGCTACGGCGATGCCTTCATGCGCGACATGGTCGGCAACTATTTCCGCAACTCGCATCTCGATGTTCTGGACGGTATTGATGCCCTGGTCACACAGGGTATTGCTGACCCAGACCGGCTGGTGAAGATGGGCTGGAGCGCCGGCGGCCATATGACCAACAAGCTGATCACCTTTACCGACCGGTTCAAGGCGGCATCATCCGGCGCGGGAGCATCAAGCTGGATATCCATGTACGGGGAGAGTGACGTACGCCACAATCGCACGCCCTGGTTTGGCGGTGCCCCGTGGCAGGAAAATGCGCCGCTGGATAGTTACATCGCCCAGTCACCATTGAAAGATGCGTGGAAAGTGAAAACACCGACCTTGTTCTTCAACGGTGGCAACGACGTAAGGGTGCCGCCTACCCAGCAGATCATGATGTACCGGGGCGTCCGGGCGGCCGGTGCTCCGACAAGCCTCTATGTTGCCGAGGGTGAGCCGCATGGTTTTCGCAAGCCCTTTAACCAGCTGTTCAAGATCAATACAGAACTTGCCTGGTATGCCAAACATGTCCTCGATAAAGACTATCAACCTGCTCTGCCACCGATAGAGCCTGAGGTAGAGGAAGAAGATACCAAGGAAGAAGAGGAGCAGGAAGTTCCGGAAGAACAAAAGGTTAGTGAAGAGACCGCTCAATGACATTGCCACTGGATAATGTCGCGAGCTTTGGTGTCCTTTGCGCTATATTGGGTATCCTGTTTTTTCTCAAAAACCGGGGTGGTTTCTGGGATCGGTTTTTCGTTTTCATTCCCATCGTATTGCTCTGCTACCTGATCCCCTCACTGCTTCGCAGCTTTGGTATTGTGGCATCGGCCGATGACGGTTTGTGGCAGGTGGCCAAGGATTATTTTCTGCCCGCAGCTTTGATATTGATGACATTGAGCATCGACCTCAAAGCCATTATGGGCCTTGGATCCAAGGCGCTCATCATGTTTTTCACCGCCACGATCGGCATCATCATCGGTGGGCCTATCGCGATCCTGATCGTGGGTTCGTTCAGTCCGGAGACTGTTGGTGGTGAAGGGGCTGACGCGGTATGGCGCGGTCTTGCAACACTGGCCGGCAGCTGGATCGGCGGCGGTGCCAATCAGACAGCGATGCTGGAAGTCTATGGCTATAATCCAGAGCGTTACGGCGCCATGGTCGCTGTCGACATCGTCATTGCCAATATCTGGATGGCATTTCTACTTTATGGTGCTGGTAATGTTGAGAAAGTGGACCGCTGGCTAAAGGCAGACTCTAGTGCGATAGATAATTTGCGAGACAAGATGGCGAATTTCACCCTGTCTGTTGAACGCACGTCTACCACATCGGAAATCATGCTGTTGCTCGCGGTGGCTTTTGGCGGGGTCGGTCTATCTCATCTCTTGGGTGGATTTCTGTCCGGTGCTTTCGAAGCCATACCTGCTTTTACTGACA
Source organism: uncultured Sphingomonadaceae bacterium (assembly GCA_947493955.1). Classification (GTDB taxonomy): domain Bacteria; phylum Pseudomonadota; class Alphaproteobacteria; order Sphingomonadales; family Sphingomonadaceae; genus Parasphingorhabdus. The sequence continues at coordinate 1,639,385 of CANLSQ010000001.1, read as the reverse complement.
GTTTTCTGGCGGGTAAATTCTTCTGGATAGTGGTGATTGCGACCACTTTGGGCGTAGCACTCAGCTTTACCAAGGCGCGCGACCTTGAAGGAGCGGGTGCATCCAAGTTCGGAACTGTTCTTATATTTCTGCTGGTGGCCATTATCGGCACCAAGATGGATATTTTCCAAATGGCTGATGCGCCGATGCTCTTCCTCGTCGGGTTCATCTGGATGTTGTTCCACAGCATATTGTTGATCGTGGTCGCCAAGATGATCCGGGCTCCGTTTTTCTTTGTCGCGGTGGGCAGCAAAGCGAATGTCGGTGGTGCAGCGTCGGCACCTGTAGTTGCGGCGGCCTTTCATCCTGCGCTCGCCCCCGTCGGGGTCCTGCTCGCGGTGCTTGGTTATGCTTTGGGCACTTATGGCGCGATCTTGTGCGCGCAGCTGATGCAGGCGGTTGCTCCATGACAGCTGTTTCCCGACAGTTTTTTGGCATAAGCGATTCTGCGTCGCTGTTTGTGGCGGACGATGCCGAACCCGCCATGGCGAAAAAACTTGTCTCTCTGTCGAAAAAGACAAATCCTGTTGTTTGTTATGTGGGCGCTGCGAAAGGTGACCGGCAGGATCGAATTACTGAATTCCTCACGCTGGCCGAGCGGATTGATGCAGTGCCCCATGTACTCAGTTTGTTTAATCCCCCGACGGGTGATCCCAGTTTGTTTTTTGCCGGCGTCGATATCGTTTTTATAGACGGAGGATCGACCCGTAATCTGATGGCGATTTTTGAGGAATGGGGTGTCGTGGATGCCTTGCGCGATGCTTATGAAGCAGGCGTGATAATTGCCGGTGCGAGCGCTGGTCTCAATATCATGTTTGATTGGAATATTACGGACTCGGTGAAGTCGGAGCTCGCTCCACTACAGGGGTACGGGTTCTTGAACGGCAGTGTTTGTGTGCATTATGATGTAAACCCTGGCCGGCAATCAATATTTCAAGATTTCTTAGCCAATAGTGAGGCAGTCTTTCCAGCCTTCGCGATTGACGAGGAGGTTGCCATTCATTTCGAAAACGAAAATATCAGATCCGTGGTTTCCATCAGTGATACTGCCGGTTTACAACAGATATCGAAACAGAATGGCGCACTTGTTTCCTCGCGATTTACCGTTCAGCGCATCGGCTGATGTTCAAAAAAAAGCGCTTCTTCGGGAACGGAGTGATGAAGCTTGTCAGTCCGGCTGCTTGAGCTTTTCCCAAATATCAGAAACGATGGGGTTTCCATTACTCGCGGCACAGTAGATACGAATAGATAGGTCTGTCGTATGATTACTTGGCACGAGACGCAGTCCTTGCTCCGCGGGATCTCCGGGAACAACGGTTTCTGGCAACCATGATATTCCGAATCCATTTTGCGTTGCCGCCAATATGCTTTCAACCAAAGCTGCTCGATACACGATGTTTAGTCTCTTTCTAAAACGCGCTTTGCCAAGCAACTGCTCAAAAATGCGGGACATGAAGGACGTGTTGGAATAGGCCACATAGGGGATGGATTCGAAACCATCATCCCTTAGATCAATCGGAGCAGAATCGATGCTTTGATATGGACGCAAGTGGTGGCGTTCAATTTCGATACTAGGGAATTGTACCGGATCGAAATCGAACGAGATCGAGTCATGATGATATGAGATGAAGAAATCACTGGCCCCGTTGTGAAGACTGGTCAGATAGTCTTCGGCCGCACGGGTTTCGGCAATGATCAGGGTAGAAAATGGCGAGGTGACCCCATGCCAGGAATTTATGAGTTCCGGTACAAATTTTAACGCCAAAGTATGCAGACTGGAAATCGTGATGCTGTTTTTACCGATTTTTGAATATTCATTCGCAACCGCGCGCGCTTCGTAACACTGATCGACAATATTTCTGGCGGTATTGATAAAATCTTCCCCCGCGGGTGTCAGCTTGATGGGGTGAGCTGAGCGGTTGAAAAGAGGTGTACCAATCCACGACTCCAGCGCCTGAATACGACGACTTAAAGCGGACTGAGTAACGAACCGTGCCTCTGCAGCATGGGCAAAGTGTCCCTTCTCGGCAACACTAATGAAATCTTCCAGCCACTTTAGTTCCAAGAAAAATGTCCTTTTTCAGAATCTTGCGTTTTTCGCATCGTATCATTCCAATTATGAATTTGAAGTCATTTTTTATGATGTCAGACCGGGGTCGGAGGAACAATGGCTCAGTAACAGCTGGGATTGTGCAACAAAATTGTCTCGAGGGGGATATATCAGATGATAAAGTTACGTAACATACTAAAATGTTCAACCGTACTAGTGGCGGTAACCAGTATCCCGGCTCTGGCTCAAGAGGTGCCGGACACGGAACAGGCTGAGGCAAGCGCAGGCGACGATCTGATTGTTGTTACGGGGTCGCGTATCGAACGGCGAGCCGAAGAATCGTCTATCCCGCTACAGGTATTCAGCGCAGATGATATTGAAGAAACAGGCAAGACGGATCTGGCGGAAATCATCACGCAGCTTCCTGGTGTAGGTGATGGCGTTTCGGTTCAGAACAGCAACAACTCTATCCAAAATAATGGCCTTTCCACGATTAGTTTACGGCGGTTGGGAGATAACAGAACGCTTGTCTTGATTAACGGTAAGCGGGCTGTGTCCAACTCGGGCAATGGTGATCGGGTCAGCCTTGGTACTATTCCAGCAGGCTTCGTAAAGCGTGCGGAAATTACAACCGGCGGTGCATCCGCGATTTATGGTTCTGATGCTATCGCAGGTGTTGCGAACTTCATTCTCGAAGACTCTTTTGAAGGCATCGATCTCGATGTCCGCTTTTCGGCTCCCGATGCCAGCGGCGGCGAAGAGCTGCGCCTCGAAGGTCTCTATGGCACCAGATTTGCAGATGACCGTGGTTATATTCTGCTCGGTGCAAGCTATCGGGATGAGGATGAGATTTTGATCGATTCCAGTCGTCCTTTAGCTGCGGCTGCGCTGGAATTTGATGATCCAGCTGATGCTTCCCGGGATTCCTTCGCCAATGAAGTAAATGCGCCGGGTTGTGATCCCGATAATACTGACCGCCATTGCATTTTACCTTCGTTCGATTCCGATCTTCCAGGTGGTGTTTTTGAAGGTGATGCCTGGTTCAGAGATGGTCAGTGGTTTAATGACGTAGCGCGTGATGATCCTAGTGGTTTTGGTCGTCTGCCCGCTGATCGCGAGCCGGGACAAGATTTCCTGGGAGACTTTGATGGTATCAATGATCGTTTGGGCCAGTCTCTGCGCTCGAAACGCGAAATACTTAATCTTGGTTTTCATGGAAAATATGAGTTCTCCGACGTGGTTACTGCATCGCTGACTGCACTCTATTCCGATGTAGACACAGTCAGTCGCAATGGCATCGAAGATGCCGGCAGTGGAGAATCTTACGGCATTTTAAACGGTGTGCCTGACGTATTCAATGTTCGCCGAATGGCTTCGGACCATCCATTCATCCCGCCGGAAGTTGAGGTTACGCGAAGCGGTACCGTATCGTGGATCAGATCCTTTCCGGAAGTTGGCGAAGAGCAACGCATCAACAGCCGTGAAACGATCCGCTTAATGGGTGATCTGGATGGCCAGTTGACGGATGCAATCAGATGGAACGCTTTCGCGACCTATGGCGAATGGAAGCAACGGGCAATTAATGTGGGTGAGATCAATCTTCAAAATGTAGATTTTGCTCTGGACATCGAAGATAATGGTGCGGGTGGTTTTCAATGCGCCGATGCAGCCGCCCGTCAAAATGGCTGTGTGCCGTTAAATCTTTTTGGCGAAGGAAGTGTATCTCCCGAAGCCGCAGAATATATCAGCTACACGGGTGACGCTTCGCAAAAACGAACCCAGTTTACGGCTGGTGGGTCAATCAATGGTGATCTTTTCTCTATAAATGACCGCAATGTGAAATTTGCTGCCGGTGTTGAGTATCGCCGGGAAACGCAAAGCACGAGAGGGGACCGTGATGGTGATTTGGTCGGCGGTGTCGATGGTGATCCGACAACCAATGATGTCTTCGTTACGACCCACTCTACTTTTCCAAGTATCACGGCAAATTATGACGTTGTAGAAGGTTTTGTGGAAATTGATGTTCCGTTGTTTGAAACCATAAATGTCAGCGGTGCCGCTCGCATCGCTGAATATTCTACCGTCGGAACGATTTTCAGCCTGAATGCCGGACTTGTTTGGCAGATGAACGATGATCTAAGATTTCGCACACAATTTTCGCGATCTCAGCGTGCGCCAAACATTACCGAGTTTTTCTCGCCGGCGCGGCCTGACGGCGATGATCTTCAGGACCCTTGCGAGGGTTTGAATCCGGATGGAACCGGCATTTCAGCACCATCAAGTCCAGGTGGAGAGAATGCAAACCTTGCTACCATTGCACAAAACTGTCTGACTGAGGCTGGAATTCAGGCTTATTTTGCCGATCCCGACAATCAGGATGCAGCCGGTGTGCCCGATGCTTTTGATGCGCCAGGTGCTACGCAGGGTCCAAATGCCGGTAACCAGAATCTTCAGGAAGAAACCGCGAATACATTTACTGCCGGTTTCGTGCTCACTCCGTCGGCTATTCCAAACTTTACCTTTGTGGCCGACTACTACCGGATCAGCATCAAAGATGCGATTGGTTCAGTCAGCACGCAAAATACCGTTGATCTTTGCTATGCTGCGGACGATTTTCCGAACAACCGTTTCTGCGACGTGATCACCAGAAACGCTCTGGACGGCAGTGTTGATGAGGTGATTAACTTTCAAGAAAACCTGAATAACGAGCTGGTCGAGGGTATCGATGCCACGATGCGGTGGAGCCGTATTGAACTACCGGTTATCCCCGGCCGTTTCGATATCGACTTCCGCTATTCCCACTATTTCAAGGATCAAACGACGTTCACCGGTATTGGCGGCGTAACGGTGTTGGATACACCATTGGGAGAAATCGATAATGGTGAAGACGAACTTCGTTTGCGCTTGGGTTATCGGAACGGTGGTTTCCGAATGACTTACACGCTCAACTATGAAGCAGGTGGTATAGACAGTAATGACGCTGCAAATCCTGACGACGATCGCTTCTTCCGCGTGAGTGACGAAACCTTTCATGATGTTTACGCACGCTATCGTTTCGGTCCCGATGACCGTTATACAATCTATGGCGGCGTGAATAATATCTTCAATAATTTCGGTCCACTCATACCAACAGGCACTGATTCAGGCAGCAGTCTCAACATCACGAACGACGTGAATGATGCCGTTGGCCGTGAGTTTTTCCTCGGTGCAAGCGTTCGCTTCTGATAGCGATACCAAACAGACCGGCCGTCTGCGGGGGCGATCATGGCCGGACATGACCTCCAGGCCTTATCCTTCAGGGGCTTGGAGGTCATAAAATTTTTCGGGAAAGGATATGCCGATGAACGTCCGATATCTTGCGTTGGTAAGCAGTTTGTTCGTCATATCGGGTGGTGGCTTCTCTGCCTTTGCCGATGCCGCACCGTCCGGCAACAAAGCTACTGAGCGACCAGCCGAGCAGCCTTTCCACAGCGTCACCTCAACCGGAACTTCGCAAACCCTTGCGCTGAAATCCGGAGAGATTAACCGGTTTGTCTTCACAAGGTGGGCGGGCCCCGATTTGCCGGTTTGGGTATATTTGCCTGATGGCATTGATTTGTCGCGCGCGCCTGTCCTGTTCATGATGCACGGCAATAAGCGCGATCCTCACCGCTATCTCAGGGAATGGCGAGAGCCTGCTCAGAAAAACGGCCTGATCGTTGTTGCGCCGGAATTTTCCCAGCGGGATTTTCCAAAATCCGCGGGCTATAATCTCGGCAATGTCTTCCGGAAAGAAACTGAAGGACGGCAAGATGAATCCATCTGGTCCTTCAGCGCCATTGAGCCGATTTTCGATCGTGTGAAACAGGCCGTTGGAAGCCAGCAGACGCAATATAGCATTTACGGCCACTCGGCCGGCGCACAATTTGTGCACCGGTATCTTTATTATAAACCCGATGCGCCGGTGAAACAGTATATCGCCGCCAATGCAGGCTGGTACACGCGGCCCGATGTGGCAGAAGTATATCCTTATGGACTGGCGGGGGCTGGTATCTCTGAAGAGATATTAAAGGCGGCGTTGAGCAAAAACGTCCTGCTGCTGTTGGGGGATAAGGACAATGATCCCAATCATAAAAGCCTGCGACGGAGCCCGGAAGCCATGAAGCAGGGACCGCATCGTTTCGCTCGCGGTCTATCTTACCATGAATTCGGCAAACAGAAGGCCGATGAATATGCCTTGCCCTTTGGTTGGAGAGTTAAGGTTGTTCCTGGTGTTGCCCATTCCAACGGTTTGATGGCCAGGGCCGCTGCCCCTTCTGTGAACTAGGTTTCCAGATCGTTTATAAGATGTAGAGACCGGTCTGCGCTTCCTCTGCGTAGTGACCGGTCATACTAGGAGCGCGGTCGTCCCTGTCGATAGGTACCGAGCAGGCGGACTTCGTTGCAGTGGAAATGCAATTCTTCCAGAGCCCGGTCAACTGCCGGGTCACCAGGACCGCCTTCTATATCAGCGTAGAATTTCGAGGCTGAGAAACTGCCACCTTCCTGATAGCTTTCCAGTTTTGTCATGTTGACACCATTGGTCGCGAAGCCGCCCATCGCCTTGTAGAGTGCGGCGGGGATGTTTTTTACTTCAAAGATGAAGGTGGTCATTAACTGAAAATCATCAGGACCATTGCTCTCTGGCATTACAGCATCAGAGGCGAGCAGGACAAAGCGCGTCATGTTATGATCTTCATCCTCTATCGCATTGGCAATAGGTTGCAGGCCGTAAATCTCTGCAGCGAGCGGCGGGGCAATCGCGGCAGCTTGAGGGTCCTCCTGCTGCGCGACATAAGCTGCGGCCGCGGCGGTATCCGCGTAGGCGACGGGAATAATGTCACGGGCGCGCAGATAGTGACGGCACTGACCCAGTGCTTGCGGATGACTCATTGCAGTTTTGATCTTTGCGTCTTCGGATTTCGCCATCAGGCAGTGGCGAATTCGCATGAAGTGCTCCGCAACAATATGCAGACCCGATTCGGGCAGCAGGAAATGGATGTCAGCAACCCTTCCATGCAGGCTGTTCTCAATAGGGATTATTGCGGATCCGGCTATGCCCTGCTTCACCGCATCAAGTGCATCTTCAAATGAAAAACAGGGCAGAGGCAAGCAATCCGGGGCATATTCCATGGCTGCCAGATGGGAATTGGCACCTGGTGCGCCTTGAAACGCGATCGTCTTGGCAGGAGCCTCTGCTGCCGTTGCGGTCATTTTATCGACCATGGCCAGGGCGTTGCGCGGGAAGCTGTTCATGACGCTATCATTTCCTGTTTTATGCACCCGTTTGTCAAAGGTCGCGATTGCCGTACAAAATGCGTCTGCGCAAGACCTGATCGCACTTGGCGAAACTGGCGCAACAATATTAGCATCTATACGTGTAATTGAGGTCTTGCTTTGAACCGGCGGTCTTATTAGAGAAAGCCCAAAGTTTTGACAGGCTGCTCCTGTCGGTAACGCAGGGATTTTAGACAAGATGGACAATAACAACACCATTGCTGGCTGGGTATTGGCAGGCGGAATTGCAGCGCTTGGTTTTTCGATCCTCAGCGGCAAATATTTCCACGCTGACAAGAACGAGCGTCCGGAAACGATGGGTTTCGTAATTGAAGGTGTAGAATCGTCAGACGGCGGTGCGGAAGAAGTGCCGATGAGCATGATGCTCGCCAAGGCCGACGTTGCAGCGGGCGAGGCCGTATTCAGGAAATGTGTTGCCTGCCATACAATCAATGAAGGCGGTGCCAATGGCATTGGACCAAATTTGTGGAACTCGTTCGGCAAATCGCACGGCCATGTTGCCGGCTTTGCCTATAGTGATGCTCTGTCGTCCGTTGAAGGTAACTGGAATTTCGACAATATGAATGCCTGGCTGATTTCCCCGCGGAAATATGCGCCCGGCACGAAAATGACCTTTGCCGGCCTCAGCAAGCCTGAAGATCGCGCCAACGTAATCGCCTATATGAATGCACAAGGCTCAAACCTGCCTTATCCTGAGCCACCTGCCGCCGAAGAAGCACCAGCAGAGGGTGAAGCTGTTGCCGAGGCCGAAGCCGATGCTGCCGCAACCGAAGTGGCGGAAGAAACCGTGGCGGCGGACGAAGCAGCTGCTGCGGAATAAGCCTTTGCAGTTAAGTTTTCTGTGAGCGACTAGCCGCAGTCGAGATCGTAAAAATCCTGGATAATCTGCCAGGCTTCATCAGCTGTTTCGACAAACTGGAATAGGTCGAGGTCTTTGGCGCTAATCGTGCCTTCTTCGGCCAAAGCGTCAAAATTAATCACCCGATGCCAAAAATCCTTGCCAAACAGGATGATGGGCAGGGGCTCCATCTTGCCAGTCTGAACGAGTGTGAGCAGCTCGAAAAACTCGTCAAATGTTCCGAACCCTCCCGGGAATACCGCAACGGCTCTGGCACGTAGCAGAAAGTGCATCTTGCGCAGTGCGAAATAGTGGAACTGGAAACTGAGAGACGGAGTCACATATTCATTGGGTGCCTGCTCGTGCGGCAGGACGATGTTAAGGCCAATGGACTCCTTTCCCGCGTCGGTCGCACCGCGATTGGCGGCTTCCATGATTGAGGGACCACCACCGGAGCAGACAACAAAGTCCCGTTTGCCATTTTCCTCGATACCGCAGTCACTGGCCAACTGCCCCAGTCTGCGCGCTTCATCATAATATTTCGATTTTTCTTTCAGCCGCTGGGCGGTTTTTAGCGAGGCCTCATCTTTGGCTGCCTCAACCAGAGCATCAGCCTTGCTGGGTTCGGGGATGCGCGCGGAGCCATACATGACCAGCGTCGAGCCGATACCGGCCTCGTCAAGCAGCATTTCAGGCTTGAGCAGTTCCAACTGGAACCGAACCGGGCGCAATTCCTCTCGCAGCAGGAAATCATTATCCTGAAAAGCGAGTGTATAGGCGGGGTCTTCGGTCTGGGGGGTGCTTAGGGCCTGTTGCTTGGCGAAATCTGCTTCCTGTTTTGCACGATAGAAGCGGCGGTCGTGTAAATCTTTATTTGTCATAGCTCTGCCCTAGAGCATAGCAATGTGACTTGCCAATGAACTTAATGGTTTATCGAAAAATATCAGTTTAGCGGCAATAGCCGTTGCCGCCCATGTCGAAATGGAAATGGTCGGAATGTGCAGCATTAAAATCAGGGCTCAGCACGGTCCCGAAGCGTCGGCACGCGCTTTTGTGGATTGCCCGCAGGAACTTTTTCTCCTGTCGTCCATTGTTCCAGTTTTTGGTAAGTGTAATGCGCCGACCATCGGCCAGAACAAAGCCCGAAACATCTATGGCATTGGCCCGCCCGTGTTCGGACAGACGATTGGATCCCGCCACACGGCGGCAGCTGTAGCTGCCCATGGTTTCGATCCTCACCAGTTCGCTACCCAGATATTGGCGTGCAGCCCGTCTGACCGCATATTCGGTCCATGCGGCAAATTTGTTGGCCAGCTCGCATCGCACCGGACCAAGGTTTGAAATCTCCGTGCTGCGGCCAACGTCCAGCATGGTGATGGCATCGATCTGGCTGCATCCGCCGGAGAAATTCTGGTTGGGCAGGGGAGAAAAGCGGACACCGGCGTTGCGTAGCTCGCCGTAGCATTGCCTGGCGCTGGGACTGGGATCAATCTTGACGCCGCCGGACGGCCTCTTGCTGTCCGGGATTCCACAAGCGCTCAGCGCCAGTGACAGAAATCCCAGAATTAAAAAATTGCGCGTAACTGGCGCTTGTACACATGGCTTTTTCATAAGAACTGCTTGACGACGCGATCCTAAATCAGAGCTGAAGATCCCTAGCTATACCTGTTTTTCAGCCAAAAAGGATGCGTTTTGCGACAAACGGAATTTTTCTCTCCCGATGTCCGGGCCGGATCATCTGAAAAATGCCGTTTTTGATAAAAGCTTAAATATTGCCGCTTGACTTGCTGCGCTGCAACAACCATTGCGGCGACGGGCCACGCGGTCCCAACGCCGCGCGAGCTCTCTGTAAGGAGAAGCATGAAATGACAGATACTACCGTTCCGACGCCTGAATTGCGTCCAGATTGCCCGAATTTTTCTTCGGGCCCTACCGCCAAATTTCCCGGCTGGTCTCTCGACAAACTGAATACTGTTGCCATGGGGCGTTCGCATCGTTCCGCTACCGGTAAAGGCCGACTGAAATATGCCATCGACCTCAGCCGCGAGTTGCTGGGTATTCCCGATGATTATCTGATCGGCATTGTTCCTGCGTCCGATACCGGCGCGGTTGAACTGGCGATGTGGAATATGCTCGGTGCGCGTCCGGTGACGGTCGCGGCTTGGGAAAGCTTCGGCAATGTCTGGATTCAGGATGCGGTCAAGCAATTGAAGCCAGCCGACCTCACGGTCCTCGAAGCCGATTATGGTGAAATTCCCGACCTGACCCAGATCGACAAGGGTGATGATATTGTCTTCACCTGGAATGGTACGACATCAGGCGCTAAAATTCCGGATACCGACTGGATTGCTGACGATCGTGATGGTGTCACCATCAATGACGCCACCAGCGCCGTGTTTGCGCAGCCTATGGACTGGGCGAAACTCGATGCCACCACCTATAGCTGGCAGAAAGTCATGGGATCGGAAGCCGGTCACGGCATGCTGATCCTCAGTCCGCGAGCAATTGAACGGATTGAAAGCTACAGCCCAAGCTGGCCGCTGCCAAAAATTTTCCGTGTGAAAAAAGGCGACAAGCTTAATCGTTCAATCTTCGAAGGTGCGACGATTAACACGCCGTCCTTGCTGGCGACCGAAGATTATATTGCGTCGCTGGAATGGGCGAAGTCCATTGGCGGTTTGTCAGAATTGCATGCACGGGCGGATCGCAATGCGAAAGTCGTTCATGACTGGATCGAGGCCACGCCTTGGCTCCGCAACATGGTCAGTGATCCGGCAAAATGGACCAATACCGGCGTTTGCATGATGTTTCAGGGTGAATGGTATGATGGTCTGAATGATGACCAAAAAGCCGCCGTGCCCAAGAAGATCGCCGGTCTGCTCGAAGAAATGAATATCGGCTATGACTTTAACGGTTACCGTGATGCGCCGCCAAGCTTGCGTATCTGGTGCGGGTCGACCGTTGAGGAAGAAGATATCCGCCGTCTGCTGCCCTGGATCGAGTGGGCCTATGCACAGGTCAAAGCCGAGATTTAATATATCGCGTCATTCCAGCGGAAGCCGGAATCTCCTCGTATAACAGCGCCAAAAAAATGGAGATCCCGGCTTCTGCGGGATGACGGAAATCAAAAAGAGATTTTCTATGCCAAAAGTACTTATTTCCGACAAAATGGATCCAAAAGCTGCCGAAATTTTCCGTGAGCGGGGTGTTGAAGTCGACGAAATTACCGGTCAAACGCCGGAAGAATTGATGCAGATTATCGGCGACTATGATGGTCTTGCCATCCGGTCTTCGACCAAAGTGACGCCAGAACTATTGGAAGCTGCAACCAACCTGAAAGTGGTTGGTCGCGCCGGTATAGGTGTCGACAATGTCGATATCCCCGCAGCATCGACCAAAGGCGTGGTGGTGATGAACACGCCATTTGGTAATAGCATTACAACCGCTGAACATGCGATTGCGATGATGTTCGCACTGGCCCGCCAACTGCCTTCTGCCGATGCTTCTACTCAGGCTGGCAAATGGGAGAAATCCAAGTTCATGGGTGTCGAGCTGACCAACAAGACATTGGGTTTGATTGGTGCCGGCAATATCGGCTCGATCGTCGCCGAGCGGGCCATTGGTCTGCGCATGAAGGTTGTTGCCTATGATCCGTTTTTGACCGCGGAACGCGCGGTTGAGATCGGCATCGAGAAAGTGACGCTGGACGAGCTGCTCGAACGTGCTGATTTTATCACCATGCACACGCCGCTGACGGACCAGACGCGCAATATCATGTCGGCCGAAGCCATTGCCAAGACCAAGCCGGGCGTGCGGATCATCAACTGTGCCCGCGGTGGTTTGATTGATGAAGCGGCTCTGAAAGAGGCTTTGGAATCCGGCCATGTCGCCGGCGCGGCACTGGATGTTTATGCGGAAGAACCAGCAAAAGAAAATGCGCTCTTTGGAACGCCGAACCTTATTTGTACGCCACATTTGGGCGCATCGACCAGCGAGGCACAGGTTAATGTAGCCATCCAGGTGGCCGAGCAGATGGCCGACTATCTGGTCAATGGGGGCGTTGAAAATGCGCTAAATATGCCTAGTCTCTCGGCAGAACAGGCACCGAAGCTCAAACCTTACATGGTGCTCGCAAATCAGCTGGGGTCTCTGATCGGCCAGCTGTCCAGCAGTTCTCTCAAAGGCATTTCGGTAGAAGTTGAAGGCGCAGCCGCCGAGCTCGATCCAAAACCCATCACTGCCGCTGTTCTGGCTGGCCTGATGGCCGCCTATAGTGATTCTGTGAACATGGTGAACGCACCTTATCTCGCAAAAGAACGCGGCCTTGATGTCCGTGAAGTCAGGCATGACCGCGAGGGTGATTATCATACGTTGGTGCGCGTATCGGTAACCACGGATGAAGGCGAAAAATCGGTCGCAGGAACGCTGTTCGGTTCTTCCGGTCCGCGTCTTGTCGAAATGTTCGGCATCAAGGTTGAGGCTGATCTGGAAGGCGACATGCTCTATATCGTCAATCAGGATCAACCCGGTTTCATCGGAAGCGTCGGTTCCACATTGGGCGAGGCAGGGGTCAATATCGGCACCTTCCATCTGGGTCGCCGTGCAGATGCACCTGGAGGAGAAGCTGTATTGCTGCTTTCCATCGATTCGCCTGTGGAAGAACCTGTACTATGGGCCGTTTGCCAGCTTGAAGGCGTGAAAACGGTCAAAGCGCTGCGCTTCTAAACAGAAGGGCAAAAAACCGGTGGCCTGAGCGCGTGCTTAGGCTATGGAGACGAAAGTCTATGCAAAAGCTGTCTAACTTGCTGCCTGAAGGCTTTCACGATTCCCTGCCGCCCCATGCCGAAGCAGGGTCGCGGCTGGAACGTGATGTACTCGATACGTTGGCCAGCCATGGCTATGCGCGGGTGTCGCCGCCTTTGGTCGAATATGAAGATGTGCTGACGGGTCGGATGACCGGATCGGCGAAAAGCGATCTGATGCGCTTTGTTGATCCGATTTCGCAGCGGACTTTGGCGCTGCGACCCGATGTGACGATGCAGATCGGGCGGATCGCGGCGACCAGCCTGTCGGAAGCGGCGCGTCCATTGCGCCTCAGCTACAGCGGGCAAGTCCTCAAGCTGCGCTCTGGTCAATTGCGCCCGGAGCGTAGCCGCCTGCAAATCGGTGCAGAACTGATCGGAACCGATAGCGTCGCGGCGGCAAGTGAAATTGTATCGGTCGCAATCGAGGCGTTAAGCCGGGCTGGCCTGACCGGCATTACGGTGGATTTCACCATGCCGGATCTGGTCGATATCCTGTCTGCCGGGCCTTTGCCTCTCAGCGCTGCACAAGCGGCCGAGGTGCGCAGCGAACTGGATATGAAAGATGCTGGCGGTCTCACGGAGCTGGGTGCCGTCGGCTACTTGCCACTGATTGAAGCGACAGGGCCTTTTGACGACGCCATGGCCAAGATGCGATCTTTTGACAGCGACAATCTGTTGGCATCGCGGCTGGATGGCATCGCTGCTATTGCTGCGAATATCGAGGACAAGGCAAATCTGACTCTTGATCCGACCGAGCGGCACGGCTTTGAATATCAAAACTGGTTTGGCTTTACGCTGTTTGCAGAGGGTTTTGTCGGCGCGATGGGACGCGGTGGTAGTTATGAAATACCGGCATCTGATGGTGGGACTGAAAATGCGGTTGGCTTTTCGCTCTATCCCAGCCCGCTGATTGATGCGGGCTTCAGTGCAAAGCCGAGGGATATTTTGTTCTTGCCGCTAGGGCATGACATCGAAATTGCAGCCTCTTTGCGGGCTGAGGGATGGCGCACGGTTGCGGCCCTTTCAGACAGTGATGATGCGGCTACTTTGGGTTGTACCCATCATTTGGATGGCAAAAAGCCGGTGGCAATTTAACAGGAAGAATGTTCAGATATGGCCAATGTAACGGTTATCGGTGCCCAATGGGGTGATGAAGGCAAAGGCAAGATTGTCGACTGGTTGTCGGAACGCGCGGATGTCGTGGTCCGGTTCCAGGGCGGTCATAATGCGGGCCATACATTGGTTGTGGATGGCGAGGTCTATAAGCTTTCCCTGTTGCCTTCTGGTATTGTCCGCGGGGCATTGTCGATTATCGGCAATGGTGTGGTTCTTGATCCCTGGCACTTGCGTGATGAAATTGAGAAGCTGCGCAAACAGGGCGTGGCGATTAACGCCGATAACTTTGGCATCGCAGAAAACTGCCCTTTGATTTTGCCGATCCACCGCGATCTGGACGCGCTGCGCGAAAATGCGAGCGGGAAGGGCAAAATTGGTACCACCCAGCGCGGCATTGGGCCGGCCTATGAAGACAAGGTGGGGCGTCGTTCGATCCGGGTATGTGATCTCGCTTATCTTGATGATCTAGGGCCGCAACTGGATCGACTTTGCGCCCATCACGATGCCTTGCGCGCCGGTTTTGGCGAGCAGCCCGTGGACCGGGAACGATTGCTGGCCGATCTGAGAGAGATTGCCGACTCGGTGCTGCAATATGCGCAACCGGTCTGGAAACGGCTGAACGAGGCGCGCAAACGCGGTGATCGGATATTGTTCGAAGGTGCACAGGGCGTGTTGCTGGATGTGGACCATGGGACCTATCCGTTCGTGACCAGCTCCAACACTATCTCTGGCACAGCCGCCGGTGGATCTGGCATTGGGCCGTCGGCAACCGGTTATGTGCTTGGCATTGTAAAGGCCTACACGACGCGTGTCGGGTCAGGCCCGTTTCCAACGGAATTGGCCGATGACATCGGTCAGCGTCTCGGCGAGCGGGGCCATGAATTTGGCACCAATACCGGACGGCAACGGCGTTGCGGCTGGTTTGATGCGGTGCTGGTCAGGCAGGCTCTGGCAGTATCCGGGGTCAGCGGTATCGCACTGACCAAGCTGGATGTTCTCGACGGCTTTGAAGAGCTGAAAATCTGCGTTGGTTATGATCTCAATGGTGTGACCTATGACTATCTGCCGCCGCATCATCAGGATCAGGAAGCGGTGACGCCGATATATGAAAGCATGCCCGGCTGGAGTGAATCCACCGCTGGTGCGCGCAGTTGGGCCGATCTTCCCGCGCAGGCAATCAAATATATCAAGCGCGTGGAAGAACTGATCCAGTGCCCGGTCGCGCTTGTTTCCACCTCTCCCGAGCGGGAAGACACGATTTTGGTGACCGATCCCTTTGCAGACTAGGTTTGCCTTACTTGTGGTACTGGCGACTATCGGGGGATGTGTTGCCGGCACCGAAAACGCGGATAGGGGGCAGCAGGCAGATGATAGCGCGATCACGCTTCCGGTCATTCCAGCCGGGACCAAGGCAGACAGTATCCTGATCGACAAGAGCGACCGAACATTGGTCCTGTTCAGCGATCAAAAAGAAATCGCCCGTTATGAAGGCATCCGTTTTGGTAATGCACCGGATGGCCATAAACGCTTTGAGGGCGATGAGCGCACGCCGGAAGGGCGCTACACCATCAATGGTCGCAACCCCGGCAGCAGCTATCATCTGAGCCTTCGCATATCCTATCCCAACACGGCTGACCGCGCTTATGCCGAAGCGAGAGGAAAATCACCGGGCGGTGATATTTTTATTCACGGTCAACCCAACGGCCGGGACGGACCGCCGATGAAATCGGATTGGACCGATGGCTGTATCGCATTGAGCAACGCAGAGATTGAACAGATCTGGGAAGTGGTGCCCGACGGGGCGGTAATTATCATACAACCTTAGATTTCTTCCGACCACTCAACTATGCGAAAAGCCAAAGGGTGTGTTGGCTTGCCGATAGTCATCGGACAAAATCTGCCGGCCAATGGGCGGTGCCGAGCGGGCTCGGCATTTTGTGCGATGACATAACCGGCAGGTGACGCCTATGGGCGTGGCGCTCTCCGGGCTGATGTCTGGTCGGTCGCGAGTGTAGATCAGACGGTCAGCATGTTCTGCCGCGCAGCCCAGCGCGATGGCGCGTTCAACACGCTGTGTGCCAAAAGCGCCGCCGCCAGCAGTCACGGTTCTGGCAATCGAAAAGAATCGCTCCCCATCAGGAAGTTCCAGCCACTGGGTAATCACCTGTCGCGGGCTGCGAAAGGCCTGATGCACCGACCACAGCGGACAGGCTCCGCCGTGACGGGCAAAAGGAAAGCCGGCGCCGTCCAATCGTTTGGAAACATTGCCGGCAGGATCCACGCGAATGAAGAAAAACGGCACGCGTTCCTGACCGGGCTTTTGAAGTGTGGTCAGACGGTGAGCGGTCTGTTCGAAACTGGTGCCGAATTGGCGGGCAAGGGCTTCAACATCATAGTGACGTGTTTCGACCGCTTTGGCGAACGCGGAATAGGGCATGAGTAAAGCCGCTGCGGCATAGCCGGTGAGGGCGCGCCTGGTCAGCCGTTCACCGCTTTCCGTGGTAAAGCTACCCTCTTTCAGCACTGCGTCGATTTCGCCGTTCAACTCCAGATAGGACAATTGCAGAGCCAGTTGAAACATCTGGCTGGCGTTATCCAGCTGATCGTCGATCAATATCTGACGTCGATGGCGGTCGAGGCGCCGGGTTGCGCCCATCATGACATCCGAAGGGAGGCGGCGTACTTGCAGGCCGTGCTTGTCCTTCAGATGGGCTATCATGCTGTCCTGTCCGTTTACGGTCTCGGCGAGGCGTTCGGCGGCGTCGTCAATATTGGAAAAGCTATTGCGGCGAGCGGCAAGAAATCGGCGGGCCTGTGCAACTGGATCGGCAGCGTCCGGATCGACACTGCTACCGTCTGTACGGGCGCTGGTATCCTTGTCAGCCAGTGCCAACTGTTCTTCCCGATAGGCGGTGTAAAGGCGCAGCATCGCTTCGGTAAAACCAGGATAGCTGGTCGCGACATCCGCGGTGTCGAGCTGCGGAAAGTCAATATCCGCGAACATCGGGTCTTTAAGGACCGCCTCCAGCCGCGCGGTATATTCCTCTCCGCCATCGCCCGCCAGCTCTGCCATATCGATTTTATAGGTGCGCGCGAGGCGCAGCAGCATGTCGGCCGTAAAGGGACGTTGATTACGCTCTAATAAGGCGACATAGGAGGCTGATATCTCAAGATCGGCGGCCATGTCCGCCTGCGTGAGGCCAAGGTCACGACGAAGCCTTTTCAGGCGGGGGCCCATATAGACCGGGCGTTCACTGGACATGATGGGCTCTGCACATAGATTCGACTCGCACTGTTTGTAATGTTCTTACAACTATACAACAATATTTTGTAAAGCGTTACAGTTAAACTTCACAGCGCTTCGTGACCGGCCCTACGCTGCGTACAACGGGGCATAGCTTTCGTGAACAACGATTCACGAACACCGCTTGAATTACCGAATTTTCAAAGGAGCATGACCATGTCATATCAAGAATATATCAATCAGACGAACGCGCTGATCCAGAAACAGAACGGAACATGGGACGGTATCGACTCTGAAGCCGTTGCCCGGATGCGTTTGCAGAACCGTTTCCACACTGGCCTCGATATCGCCAAATATACCGCAAAAATCATGCGTGAAGATATGGCTGCTTATGATGCTGATCCGGCCAACTACACCCAGTCGCTGGGTTGCTGGCACGGCTTTATCGGTCAGCAGAAGATGATTTCTATCAAGAAGCATTTTGGCAATACCAAGCGCCGCTATCTCTACCTGTCCGGCTGGATGGTTGCCGCTTTGCGCAGCGAATTTGGTCCGCTTCCCGATCAATCCATGCATGAGAAAACATCTGTACCTGCACTGATCGAAGAGCTCTACACCTTCCTTCGTCAGGCAGATGCCCGTGAGCTGGGCGGTCTGTTCCGCGATATCGATGCGGCACGTGAAGCTGGTGACATGGTCAACGAAAAACGGCTACTGAACGAAGTCGAAAACCATCAGACCCACGTTGTTCCGATCATTGCGGATATCGATGCCGGTTTTGGTAATGCAGAAGCAACCTATCTTCTCGCCAAGAAAATGATCGAAGCCGGAGCTTGCGCCCTTCAGATCGAAAACCAAGTGTCTGACGAAAAGCAATGTGGTCACCAGGACGGTAAAGTCACGGTGCCACACGAAGACTTCCTCGCGAAGGTTCGCGCCTGTCGTTATGCGTTTCTGGAACTGGGCGTTGAAGATGGTATCATTGTTACGCGCACGGACTCTCTGGGCGCAGGCCTGACCAAACAGATTGCAGTGAGCAATGAGCCTGGTGATCTTGGCGACCAATATAACAGCTTCCTCGATTGTGAGGAAATTGACCCGGCGACGGCGCAAAATGGCGATGTTATCCTGAACCGTGATGGCAAGATGATGCGTCCGAAGCGTCTGCCAAGCAATCTCTTCCAGTTCCGCGCCGGAACCGGAGAAGACCGCTGTGTGCTCGATTGCATTACGTCACTGCAGCACGGCGCTGACTTGCTGTGGATCGAAACCGAGAAACCACATGTTGAGCAGATTGCCGGCATGGTTGACCGGATTCGTGAAGTTATGCCGAATGCGAAGCTGGTTTATAATAACTCTCCATCATTCAACTGGACGCTGAATTTCCGTCAGCAGGTTTATGATGCATGGGCAGCCGAAGGCAAAGACGTTAGCGCTTATGATCGTGCGAACTTGATGAGCGTGGAATATGATGCGACCGAATTGGCTGCTGATGCCGACGAGCGTATCCGGACATTCCAGGCTGATGGAGCAAAACGGGCTGGTATTTTCCACCACCTGATCACATTGCCGACCTATCACACGGCTGCGTTGTCGACCGATAATCTCGCGAAGGAATATTTCGGTGAGCAAGGCATGTTGGGTTATGTTCTCAACGTTCAGCGTGAAGAAATTCGCCAGGGCATTGCCTGCGTGAAGCATCAAAACATGGCCGGTTCCGACATTGGTGATGATCACAAGGAATATTTCGCTGGTGATGCGGCCCTGAAAGCGGGCGGCGCCGACAACACGATGAACCAGTTTGGCTAATCGTTGGATTACAGACGGAATAAAAACGGCCCGGGGATCAAATCTCCGGGCCGTTTTTCTTTGTAATATGACTTGCGCTAGTTCGCCGTTTTCTTCAACGCAGCCTTGAGCATTTCTGGATCATATAGCGACAGATGTTGCTTATCGGCGACCAGCTTTCTGGTCTTTCGATAGCCGTTTTCCCATTGACGCAAGGCTTGGTTGAAGTCCGAGCTGTTCTTGGTATCCCGCAATGTGCCAAGCTGCCGACTGGACGATACAAGCGCATCCCGTTCTTTGTTCAGCCTTTTACCGGCATAGCGTTCGTGGATCAGTCCCAACCGATGGCGTGCGGAAGCGAGCAGCAAATGGGAAAGCTTCAAGAGCCCCTTTTGGTGTGCTTCCTTTGCAGCGAGCACGGCCCGGTCCACTGCCATCAGTTGGCTTTCGACTGTTAATGCTACCCGGTTATTGGCCGATGCTGTCGATAAAGAACGCACATAATGGGCGAGAGCAGCAAGAACCGCTGGTGTTGGCTCCTGTCCATTGAACTCCTCCACGATGAGATCGCGGATGAACTTTTCTAGCTCGTTGCTATCCGTGGCGCGAGAGATCTTCCCAGGAACGGTAAGATCCGGAATCTTTACCGGATCGAATATTGCGTTGCCGCGATGAGAACTGAAAAAGCTGCTGGTAACATCTGCAGTTCCAGGTTCCCCGGAAACGTTGGGAAACTGGAAAGCCGGGTTGTCACGGCCATTTTCATGGCAACTCGCGCAGGACAAGCCTGCTTTGGCGGCCTGACCGCCCAGCAATGTCGGTGTGTGAAACAAGGCTTCACCCGCCAGCATCTGCTCGTCTTGTGCCAAAGCTTCTCGCTCTGGTTCAGTGGTCAACGCAATGAAATGCTGGGCCGGATCAAGCCATGCCATGGCCTGAATAAGCGGGCGATCAGCGGCATGCGCAACCGCTGCACAGGTTAAACTGATCGCTGCGCTATATTTTAAGAAACGGACGCGTCGCCGATCCACCGGCGCAATTCCTCTGCTTCATAGCATCCAAAACTGCACAGGCTTTCCAGTCTGGCCAGTTTCTTTTTCGCACCAGCAAGATCGCCGCGTTCGACCATCAGCTCGCCATAATATTCCGTGGCTCCGCGATGTTCGGGGGCAACAGCCAATGCCGTCTGATAATATTGCTCAGCAAGGTCGAAATTCTTCAGCTTGCGATTGGCGAAACCGAGATAGGTCAGGATGTCCGGATGCGGGCCAAAGGTCATCGATGCCAGCTGCAACTCTGCGATGGCAGCTTCATATTTCTTTTCATTGATCAATGCGACAGCGCCCATATAGGCCAGATCGCCGTTACCGGTGCTGGCAAATTCAATACTGTCGGCCGGTTGATAGCTGGCAGAACCGCCGCCGTTCATCGTCGCTTTGACTTTCGCAATTGCCTTGGTCAGTTCCGCCTTTTGTGCGCAGCTATTGCCGCAGGCGCTGTCTTTGGCTGTCAGCTTACCGAGAGAAGCCTGTGCTTTGTCGGCCATATCAAGCTTGTGATAAGTGATCGCGAGATCGCGATGCGCCTCGATTAAATTGCTATTATACTTGACCGCTTTTTCCAGTGGCTTGCGAGCTTTTTTGTAGTTGCCTTGTCCAATATAACTGACGCCAAGCAGATATTGGGCATTGGCGTTGCGCGGCGCGACGCTAAGTGAACGTTTGAATGATCGGATTGCCTTTTTATGATCTTTGGCTTTTAGGGCAGTAATACCTTTTTGATATTCGGCCGACGCGTCATATTTCGGAGCGCTGTTGCTGGGCGCTGATCCACCACCCCCTCCGCCACCAGCGGCGATAGCCGATCCTGGATTAAATGCGAGTGTTGTTGCTGCACCCAGAATCGCGACTGATTTGAAAATATGCATGCTGTTTCCTTCTACCTTGTGATTGCCCCAATAGCATAAACATGCATCAGACGCGAAATTTGCCGAATGTTCATTATTCGGCAAATCGAGCCGGAAAGTTACAGAATCAAGGTGAGGGGATTAAATCTGCGACCAGAGCTTGATGCATCGGATCAATTATGAAGGGCAATCGGAAGTCCCAGCTGTCGTTGGCGGGCCATAGAGTGATTGACATCCCGCGATGTCATCAGCAGCCAAAAACCGCTGCGGGCCGGAATAGCTGGGGAACATCAGTGCTCCTCTCTGACGGCTATGGCCCAGGCCAATGGCATGACCAAATTCATGCGCGGCGACAGTCAGGAAATCGATGCCCTGAGTGTCGCTCAGATTGCAGGTCCAGTTTTCATCATCGTCAAAATGCGTATCGCCTGCCAGTGGTCCGCCATTGGGCGGCGGGAAATAGGCATGCGCCAATACGCCGGATGCTCCGTCAAAGGGGCTTCCATCGCCATGTTCCCCGGTAGCGAACTCGATTTCAATATCGACATTTCCATCGGTGCTGACGGAGAAACGAAGATCGCACTGTTCGGACCAGAGGGTAAAAGCGGCGGCGACATCGCGCTCAATATCGGCTCGCGCCATCTTGGTTGAAAAGCTGTTGAACCTATATGTAAGGTCTGAATTTTCCCACCGGCTAACTGCTGTAAACGCCGCGCTCATCGGAGGGATATCTACAAACCCGCAACGGGGTTTCGCCATTTCGCAGAGTGTCGCCTGATCCACTTTGCCGGTCGCAGGCAAACCGAAACAACATTGATAAAGCCGAATAGCTTTCTCGGTGGCATCATCATATTCGCCGTCATGCAGCGTGCCAAACCGATCCTGAAGATATCCATAGTGCCGAAGGTACGATTGGATGCCCTGAATTTCGTCGCCCGACATGTCACGTGAGAGCATATCGTTGAGCGACATTTGAGAGATATTTGGGGGTGTTGTCATCGGTCTTACCTCTGTGAAAGAGTGTTAGCGCTGTTCTCCACCCCCGAAATATCCCCGGGCATTTGTTGCGACCCTATGCCCGGTTACATCGGACTTATTCGGATTGCTCCGTTTCGCTTTCAGCGGTGGAAGATTCTGTCGCATCATCAGTTGCGCCGTCTTCGCCAACCGGAGGAATAGCTTCACTTGCTTCCGGCAATAGTTCGTCCGCCGGTGTCGCACCGCCTTCAAGACCGCCAGTTGCTGGCGCGCTATCATCCATAGGTGTCGTGTCCACAGGCTCTTCCATTGGTGAAGCTTCCATTCCCGTGCCATCTTCCAGGCCATCAGCGGCCGGATCTTCTGCTGGCGGTGCATCGCAAGCAGCAAGCGCAAATATTGCGGGCGTCAAAATCAATGCTGGTTTAAATAGTTTTTTCATGAGCTCTCTTCCTTGTCAGAGATATATGGCGGCCAACCGAGCAGGGAGGGAGAATTGCTCAAGTTGGCCGCGCACGTTAGGCACAGTTTAGGCTGATTGGGCCTTATATGCTTTGACTATTTAGGATCGGGCGCGCCGTCACCATCCTGGTCAAAAGCATCCGGGGCACCATCGCCATCGGTGTCCCAGCTATCAGGCTTACCGTCGCCACGTTGGTCCCAGGCATCCATTACGCCATCACCATCGGTATCAATGGTTGCAGGTGCTGCCTCTGGGGCAGGAGCCGCTTCTGCTGCACCTTCTTCCGGCGCTTCAGCACCGGCATCTTGCGCAAAACTTGGGGCGGCAATCAAAGTTGCAGCGCCAAAGGCAGCCGCGATCATTGGTAGTTTTTTCATCTTACTCAACTCCATCGTTAACCCCCTGCCTAATTAAAAAATGGTGGTTATCGGGCGACATTCCAGAAGTTAGCGTTCAGCAGACCAGCCAGCGCGTTCAAGCGAAAAATGGCTGAAACTCGTCGGAAACGAGAGGCGTTCTACCCGATTCGATGAGATTTGGGTTCGGGTATTTTACAGTTTTGAGAATCGATTTCAGGTTCGCATAACTATATTGCCTAATGAAAATCCCGTGATTTGGGCAATATCCTGACGTTGCGCGGATGGCCACTGCGGGGATATTTGGGTTTGGGCAGGAGCGCTCTTGCTTTGTGCTGTTCTGCCTGCCTGTCCTCGTTGCGATAGACAGGGCGATTAACTTCATCGGCTCTTGCCATGGATATAGGTGTTTGCTCATGCTCGGCAATTGTATCGAGCATGGTGGTGCAGTCCTCGACTTTGCTGACCATCAAATGAGTCACGCCCTCCTTGCTATGCTGGATCTCGCCGGATGCCAGCATCAATCGTGCCGCCATGACGGGCCGGCGCATGGCTTCGAACCGGCTGGCCCAGAGCAGCAGATTGGATATTCCGGTCTCATCCTCCAGCGTGATGAAAATTGCATTGCCCTTGCCGGGTCGCTGACGGATTAGGACGACGCCGGCGACTTGAGCGAAGCTGCCGCTTTTGGCCTTGGCTATTTCGGCACAGCTCATCACACCCATGGTGCGGAATTTATCGCGCAGGAACTCCATCGGATGACCTTTCAGCGACAGACGGATGCTCTGATAGTCGGTGACGACATGTTCGCTTTTGGTCATGGCGGGCAAGCGTGCATCCTCTTCTTCAGCCTGCTCGCGTGCTTGTGCCACTTCGAATAAGGGCAGGGTATTTGATGGCGTACGCCGTACTTCCCAAAGCGCCTGCCGCCGATCGAGGCCGATGGAGCGGCAGGCATCGGCATCCGCGAGCAAGCGTAGCGCGCGGGCAGGCAGTTTCGCTTGGTGGGCCAGCTGCTCAATCGACTGGAATGGACGGGTTGCGGCCATCAACTTGGACCATTCTTCCCGGAAACCATCAATCTGGCGCAGACCAATGCGCAGGGCGTGGGGATGGTCGCCGCTTGACACATCTTCCAGGCTATTATCCCAATCGCTATGGTTGATATCGACGCCCCGAACCTCCACGCCATGCTCTCTTGCATCACGGACAATCTGGGCGGGTGCATAAAAACCCATCGGCTGGGAGTTGAGCAAGGCAGCAGCAAAGACCGCCGGGTGATGGCACTTAATCCAGGAACTGATGTAGACCAATATGGCGAAAGACTGGGCATGACTTTCAGGGAAGCCATAGCTGCCAAAGCCCTGTATCTGATTATAGCAGCGTTCGGCAAAATCGCGCTCATACCCGCGCGCGACCATGCCTTCGATCATCTTTTCCTGAAAATGGTGGATAGTCCCGACATTGCGAAAAGTCGCCATGGCGCGGCGCAGCTTGTTGGCATCAGCGGCTGAAAAATCCGCGGCCACAATGGCGAGCTTCATCGCCTGTTCCTGAAATAGCGGGACGCCGCAGGTCTTGCCGAGCACCGAATGTAGCTCATCCGGATCATGCGGTGGCCTGGGGGAGGGGAGCGTGATGGCTTCTACACCGGACCGCCGCCGTAGATAAGGGTGCACCATGTCCCCTTCAATCGGACCGGGCCGAACAATTGCGACCTGAATGACAAGATCATAAAATTCGCGTGGACGCAGACGGGGGAGCATGTTGATCTGCGCGCGGCTTTCGACCTGGAATACGCCGATGCTGTCGCCCTGGCACAGCATATCATAGGTCGCCTCATCCTCTTGCGGGATGGTAGCAAGGGCATAATCGCCCAGACTGTGATCGCGCATCATGTCAAATGCCTTGCGGATGCAGGTCAGCATACCGAGCGCCAGCACATCGACCTTCATCAGGCCAAGCGCATCAATATCATCCTTGTCCCACTCAATGAATGTGCGGTCCTCCATCGCTGCATTATGGATCGGCACGGTTTCATCAAGCCGGTCCTGGGTAAGGACAAAACCGCCAACATGCTGCGACAGATGTCGAGGGAATTGCAGGATATCGCGAACCAGATCGCCCAGACGAACAATGTCGGGACTATCAGGGTCAAGACCTGTTTCCTTGAACCGGCTATCAGGGGCTTTGCTTGAGTAGCTGCCCCATACAGTGCTCGACAGCCGTGCAGTTATATCTTCGGACAGATCCAGTGCCTTGCCGACTTCGCGGATCGCACTGCGGGAGCGATAATGGACGACCGTGGCGGCGATACCGGCGCGGTGGCGACCATAGCGGTCATAAATATACTGGATCACCTCTTCGCGGCGTTCATGTTCGAAATCGACATCAATATCGGGCGGTTCCTTGCGCTCTTCCGATATGAAGCGGGAGAAGAGCAGGTCATGTTTCATCGGATCGACCGAGGTGACGCCGAGCAGGAAACAGACGGCGCTATTGGCGGCCGAACCGCGTCCCTGACATAATATGCCTTTAGACCGTGCATATTTGACAATGTCATGGACGGTCAGAAAATAGGGCGCATATTGCAGTTTCTGGATCAGGCGCAGTTCGTCTTCGACTTTTGAGCGGAGCGTGCTCGGAATACCTTCAGGATGCTTTTCATGCGCCGCGCTCCAGCTGAGATGTTCCAGCCAGTCTTGCGGCGTCCAGCCCTTGGGCACGGGTTCATCGGGATAATGATAGCTGAGTTCGTCCAGGGTGAAGTCAATGCACGCCAGCAGTTTCTGGGTTTCTGCTATCGCGTCCGGACAGTCGGCAAAGAGCCGCATCATCTCTTGCGGGCTTTTCAGATGCCGCTCGGCATTGGCGGCGAGCAGGCGGCCTGCCTTGGCGATGGTCGTTTTTTCCGCAATGCAGGTGAGGATGTCATGAAGCGGGCGTTGCGTCGGTGTTGCATAAAGTGGATCGTTGGTGGCTAATAACGGGATGTCAGTGGCTTGCGAAAGATTTTGCAGTTCATCCAGCCGGCGCTTGTCGCATCCGGTGCGTGGCATGGTAGCACCGATCCATAGATGAGGAGTAAGGGCGCGGAGTCGAAACCAGAAATCATCTGGGCCGATATCATTCACTGCCCCGCTTTGCTCCGGAAAGACGACCAGCACCATGTCTTCCACCCATTCAAACAGGTCTGTTTCATATAGGAAGCAATCGCCCTTTTCGGCGCGCAGATTGCCGGTGGAGAGCAAGCGTGAGAGCCGCCCCCAACCATGGCGCGTCGTTGGGTAGGCAATGATATCCGGGGTTTCATCCGTGAAGACGAGCCGCGCACCGACGACCAGTTTAAAGTCGGGGAGGGCGATGCCTTCCTCTGCGGCATCTTCATAGGCGGTGCGCAAGGCCACATGGGCGCGGACGACGCCGGCGACGCTGTTCCGGTCGGCAATACCGATGCCGGTCATGCCCAGCAGCATGGCCTGTGCCACCATATCAGCGGGGGAAGAGGCTCCACGCAAAAAGCTGTAGTGGGTTGCTGCGCACAGTTCGGCAAAAATGGGCTCGGACGGGCCTGTCACGCGAACAGGCCATGAATATACCAGTCCGGACTGGCTTTTTCCGATCCGTAAAGGCCATGCCGGAACAACCAGTAGCGTCGCCCGCGGATATCCTCGACCCGATAATAATCGCGGGTCAGGCCACCTTTTCCGGCCTGTTGCCCATCGCGCCTTTGCCACCATTCCGAAGCGATGCGCTCGGGGCCTTCATAGCGGCTGACCCGGTGAACCTTGCGCCGCCAGGTAAAGCGATAGGGCGGGCCATCTGGCACTTCGGCAAGGACCTGAATATGCTGTGGCGGATCAAACATGTGCAGGGGACGCAAAGGGGGCTCTCCGGCTTTGGGCTTGTCCCATTCCCTGGGCGGGCCGCTATCGAGAGCGGGCAAGGCGAGCAGACCCTGTTCGGGAATATGGCTGTCGGCCGGCATGAAATGCTGCACTTGTGTTCGTCCCAGCCGGACGCTAAGCTGGCTGATCAATGCGGCTTGGTTGCCTTGTTTGTCTTCACCGCCTTCCAGGCGATATTGTTCGACCTCCAACGCATCGGTAGCGACTATGGATAGCCGGATGAGATCGTAACCAAAGCCGGGATTCAGTGGATCATTGAGAGCCTCGATCCGCTCCTTCAGCAAGCGTTTGAACAAAGCGGGGTCGCGGGTGGCGGGCGCTGTCTCGATCGCCAGACGCGCGATGTCACCATCGCAGCGAAACAGCATCATGTGGACCATCCGTGCACCTTGGCCGCGCTCTTCCAGCTGCCGCGCCGCTTCGACAAAAAGCTCCTCCAGACAACTGACCGCAAAATCAACATGGGTGAGGGGTTCGGCAAAGCGGCGTTCGGTTGTGACATTGGCGAGCTTGCGGATCGGGTCTATCGGACGGTCTTCAATTCCCATGATCCGGTCGAGCCGCAGCGCCAGCAAAGAGCCGAAACGTGCGACGAGAGCTGCGCGGGGCCGTTCGGCCAGATCACCAATATGATACAGCCCGGCTCGTTCGAGCGCGCGATGTGTTTTATCATCCATGGCGAGGGCAGAGACCGGCAGCTGCGCCTCTGCGCCTTCCCGCAAGCCGTGATGGGCGAGCGCGATCGCCGCATCGGGTGTGCCAGCCAGTGCCCATGACAAGCTAAACCCGGCCTGATCGAACCGGTCCTCGGCATCTTGCGCCAGCGCGGTTTCCGAAGCGAAGAAATGCGCACAGCCGCTAATGTCGAGCAATAAGGTGCGAGGCGGACTGACCGATACCATAGGGGTATAGCGCAAACAGGCATCGGCCAACCGGTCCAGCAAGGCGGCATCAGCCAGCACATCATGATCAAAAACCTTCAGATCAGGCACGCGCGCCCGTGCATCAGCGAGCTTCATGCCGGGGCCAAGGCCGAGATACGTCGCCTCCCGGTCCACGGCCATCAATAGCATGGCACCCTTGATTTTCTCTATGAGCGCAAAGGGAGCGGGTAGGCGCGCGTCAGGCGCGTACGCGTATTTTTTCGTGATCCGTTCTGATTCCAGATACGGCAGGAACAGCGCCAATATACGCCGCTTCCTGAAAGCTTCTTGTTTCACGGTTCCACTCCAAACGGGCATTCAGGCCATCCAGTCCGCCGCGATGGCGCATCAGCGTAATGTCAAAGACAGGATGACCGACGGCATTGGCAGCGAGGGCTTTTGAAGGCGCTGCGGCGACCTGCCAGCGGCTATAAGCGGCGCTCGGCATAGGTGCGGCTTTGTTGCGCAGCATGAAAGTTGTCACGCCGGATTTTTTGGCAAAAAGAGACAGGCGCCGCGTCGCGGTCAGATCAAGACCTTTGGGATTCTTGCCCGCCAGTTCAACAATCACCGATCCTATAGGTGCACAGCGTACCGCATCGGCAGCCGCGCGCAGCACGGCGATGCTATCCGGGGCGTCGATATAAATTATGTGATCGGGATTAATTCCCAATTCGGCCAGACCGGGTGGGTAAAGTCGTCCCTGTCGCCGGGCTTCTCCCCGGTCCCGTACCCATATAATCGGCCGGTCTGTCGTCTTCGCTACCATTTGAGTACGCGTTGCCAGGAGCAATGATAAAGCGGCGGCGCTGCTGCTGTCTTCAGGTTCGGCTGCGTGGATTTCATGGAGCTGTGCCAGCGGCAAGCCGTGATGAGAGCTTTCTCCGGCAAGCGCCACATCAATAGTCCGGGCGCCAAAAGTGAAGTGGTCAGCCGTCACACTGTTCAGCATTTGTGACTTATCCACACTAAACTTTTGAATTATATTCGAATCGATTATGTTCATGGTTTGTTCTAATTTATAGAACATTCAAACCGGGTCAAGAGAACAGGCGTTTCGAGGTCGTGATTTTACATTGCCGTATCCCGCAGCAATAGACTATAAAGCGCAGCAGCATAAAGGGATAAGGGGCGGATATGGCGGACATTTTTATCAGTTATTCTAGAAATGACCGGGACCGCTGCACCGCCATCCGTGATCATCTGGAGGCGTTGAAGGTCAGTGTCTGGTTCGATGCGGGCATTGGTGCGGGTTCATCCTTTGACCGCGAAATTGAACGCGAGATTGAAGCCGCCAAGGCTCTGCTGGTGCTCTGGACCGAAGAATCCGTCGAGTCCGACTGGGTTCGCAACGAAGCACGGACTGGCAAGGAACGCAGCGGACTGATCGCGGTACAGCTGCGCGAATGTCAGCTGCCACTCGAATTCCGGTCGGTGCAGGCGGAAGTCCTGGAGGAAGGTGCCGAGGGGACCGACAATCTCGTCTGGCTCAATATCCTCACGCGCATTGGCGAGCTTCTGGACCGTCCTGGTCTGGCGGAATATGCACGGCTCAAGGAAAAGGGCAGTACGGATGACTGGAAGGCCTGGCTCAGCCGCTATTCCGCTGATCCACTCGCACCCAGTGTTATCGACCGCATCATAGAAAGCGCTACGCCCGATACCAGTCAGCAACTGGCTAGTGAGCGTGCCAAACGTGCGGCCATGGAAGCTGAGCTGGGTGAGCTGACCGCCGCATCAAAAGCACAGGCAGGAGAGGTGGCCAGCAATGCGCGCGAGCTGGTGCGCTTGCGCCGCGAACTGGATCAGGCGCAGTCCGGTCAGAAAGAAGCGGAGGCGGAGCTAGAGCGGTTTCGGGAAGCCTCTGGCGGTAAATCAGGTGCCAATGATGGCGGACTGGCCGGACTGGGTATCGTATTGGAAGACAAGGTTGCGATCTATGTCGCCCTGGTCCTGTGGGTCGTTGCGATACGCTTCATCTGGGATCCGCTGAGTGAGCTGATCAGAGGCTATGGCGGTTTGGGCGATGTGTTCTGGATCGCTTTCGGGGTCGTCACACTGGCTGCACCGGCCGGGTTAATGACTATGAAAATCCTGCGTAAGCGCAAGGCCATGGCCAATGAAGAGGAACCGGTTTCCTAACATCAAGTTCCCCTAAAAAGGATTGAGCGTATAGCCCCACTGTTGCAACAGCGCATGGGCGGTCATCGCCGAGAGATCCATTTTCACGCCTGGCAACAAGTCAGCATTGGCAATTTTGTGGGCCGCGGCGCTTTGGCCGCACAGATGGAACGTGACACCATGTTCTTGCAGAACCGCAATTGCCTCTGCGCTGCCGTTCCTAGTGCCTTCATTGCGCGCACCATATATATCCTGCCTGGTCAGATCGACCGAAGCGCCGCCATGAACCACGATGGCGAGCCTGATATTTTCGGCAGGAATGCCTGCTGCGACATGCATGTTGATAAACCGCGCCGCGCTTTCGATGGTCCGGTTCAGGCTGCCCGGATCGGCTTTCTTGGCTACATCAAAGGCAATTTGGAACCGGCTGTCCTTGGCCAGCGGATCATCTGTCTGAACCGCCGCCTTTGGTCCAAAATCCTCAAAGACGGGGCCAGTCTCAAACCCTTCAGGCTGTGCCATTGCAGGGGTTGAAAGCGCAAATGCGCCGCAGAATAGAGCCGCTTTAAGTATCTTCATAACATGTTCCTGTCCTTGTCCCGGTTGCGCGTCATGCAACTGTAATATTCTACTTATCAAGCGCGCCGACATTGTGAAAGAGCGGCGTGATCGCTAAATACGCGCCGACTCATTTGTAATTCGATCCACCCAAAAGGGGACAATCGACGATGTTTGAGCAGTTTGATGCCGTAATGCTGGCCCGCATACAATTTGCGTTTACGATCAGCTTTCATTTTATCTTTCCGGCCTTTTCGATCGGTCTGGCCAGCTATCTGGCGGTGCTGGAGGGGCTTTGGCTCAAAACCGGCAAACAAATCTACATGGATCTCTTCAAATACTGGCTGAAGATTTTCGCGGTGACCTTTGCCATGGGCGTGGTGTCCGGCATTGTGATGTCCTATCAGTTCGGCACCAACTGGGCCGTTTTCTCGGATAAAGCCGGGCCGGTTATCGGGCCGCTCATGGCTTATGAAGTACTGACCGCCTTTTTCCTGGAGGCTGGTTTTCTGGGGGTCATGCTGTTCGGCATGAACAAGGTCGGCAAGAAGCTCCACTTTACCGCGACCCTGATGGTGGCGATCGGTACCTTCATTTCCGCCTTCTGGATCTTGAGCGTGAACAGCTGGATGCAGACGCCCACGGGTCATGAGATTGCCGCCAACGGCCAGTTTGTTCCCGGTGACAGCTGGTGGGACATCGTGTTCAACCCCAGTTTTCCCTATCGCTTGTTCCACACGCTTATGGCCACCTATCTGACCACTGCCTTTGTCGTCGGCGGTGTTGGCGCTTGGCATCTGCTGAAAGACAAAGCCAATCCCCATGCCCGTAAAATGTTCTCGATGGCCATGTGGATGGCGGCCCTGGTCGCCCCGGTGCAGATTTTTGCCGGCGACCTTCATGGGCTCAACACGCTGGAGCATCAGCCAGCGAAAGTCATGGCCATGGAAGGCCATTATGACAGCCACCCCGATGGCGCGCCGCTGATCCTGTTCGGCATCCCGAACAGCGAGGAGAAGCGGGTCGACTACAAGATCGAGATTCCCAAGCTGTCGTCGCTGATCCTCAAGCATGATCTGAACGCACCGCTCGACGGTCTGGATACAATTCCGGATGAGGATGAGCCGCCCGTCGGCATGGTTTTCTGGTCCTTCCGGATCATGGTCGGAATCGGCTTTGCGATGCTCGGCATCGGGCTGTGGAGCCTGTTCGCAAGGGTTCGCAGGAAACTCTATGACTGGCACCTGCTGCACAAGGTCGCGATCATCATGGCACCATCAGGCTTTGTCGCGGTGATTGCCGGCTGGATAACTACAGAAGTAGGGCGTCAGCCTTATACAATCTATGGTTTGCTGCGCACGGCAGACAGTGTTTCTCCGCTTGCGGCCCCCGCTGTCGCCGCATCTCTGATCGCTTTCATCATCGTCTATTTCTTCGTATTTGGCATCGGCACATGGTATATCATGCGCCTGATGAGCAAAGTGCCGCAGCCGGGTGAAAAGGGCGTCAAGGCGACCGAGACCGGCCCGGTCCGCACCGCCGGTATTACGCCGGGACCAGCCCAGAAGGATGCGCTGGCCTTTGAGCCCGCCGCCTCTCAACAAAAGCCAGGGGAGTAGATCATGGATTTGACCGTCATCTGGGCCTTCATCATCGCTTTTGCCGTCTTTGCCTATGTCGTGATGGACGGGTTTGACCTTGGCATTGGCATATTGTTTCCCGCCTTTGAAGTGGGCGATGCGCGCGATCAGGCGATGAACAGCATCGCGCCGGTGTGGGACGGCAATGAAACCTGGCTGGTGCTGGGCGGCGGCGGGTTGCTGGCGGCCTTTCCGCTCGCCTATGCCATCATATTGCCAGCGACTTATCCGCTGATCATCATCATGCTGCTGGGCCTCGTCTTTCGCGGGGTCGCCTTTGAGTTTCGCTGGCGCGACCCGGGCCACCGGGCCTTCTGGGATTTTGCCTTCACCGGCGGTTCCATTGCCGCCGCCTTTTCCCAAGGCATGATATTGGGCGCGTTGCTGCAGGGCGTCGAGGTCGCGGACCGCGCCTATGCGGGCAGCTGGTTTGACTGGTTTACGCCCTACACCTTGTTGACCGGCATCGGGACGGTTGCGGGCTATGCCCTTTTGGGAGCGACCTGGGTGATCTGGAAAACCGAAGATGGCGCGCAGGATACGGCCTATCGGCTGGCGAAACCGGCCGCGATTGCGACGCTGGTATTAATGGCAGCGGTCAGCCTCTACACGCCGTTCCTCGCCGGGCAATATTGGACCCGCTGGTTTGAAATGCCCAACATCCTGTTCGCAGCGCAAGTACCGCTGCTGGTGGTGATCCTGACCTATTTCCTGTTCCGCGGACTTTATAAAAAGCAGGAGGCCGCGCCCTTCCTGATTTCACTCGGCCTGTTCTTCCTCGGCATGGCGGGGCTGGGCATTTCCATGTTCCCCTATATCGTGCCCGACCAGATCACCATCTGGGACGCAGCCGTCCCCGAAAGCAGCCAGATATTCATGCTGGTCGGCGTCGTGCTGACCGTGCCGCTGATCCTGATCTACACCGGATGGGCCTACTGGGTCTTCCGCGGCAAGGTCGGCAGCGACGGCTATCACTAATGGCGCTACCCAAAAAGCAATCCGGCGAACAATCCGCCGACGATGCCCCCCTATGGAAACGGCTGGCCTGGATGGCCGCGATCTGGGCGATGAGCATCTCTGTCCTTAGCATCATCGCCTATATCCTGCGCCTGTGGATCACGTAGCAGCTGTCAGACCTGCGAAACAATGGGCTGAGCCGGGGTAGCTGCGGTTGCCTTAGGCTAAGCATTTCCCAAGTTTCGTGCCTGTCACATCGGTTAGGGAGTGACTGAGTGCAATAAATATGCTGTTACCGCGATCCCACTTCCAATGCCCATCTCAAATGATTGTGACCTGATGTACCCCAGTCCCGATAGACAACAACGCCACGCCGATTTTATTGTTCACGGGATAGGATTGGTTTTTATCCTGATAGCCGGTGTGGCCTTGTTCATTCAGGCTGCTGGTCACGGTGCGGCGGTGATAGCGGCGGTGAGCACATATGTGATCGGCGTGGCATTTTCTCACGTCATTTCCATGTTCTACCATTTGTCGCCTTTTCATGGCCGGCGGCTGGCACTGCGCCGGATAGACCATGCTGCGATCTATCTGACTATCGCGGGCACTTTTACACCGCTTTTCGTGCTGGCGGATACGGCGTTTGGCCTGTTCCTGCTAACGATTGTCTGGGTGCTGGCCATTCCCGCGATGCTGTACAAGATATTCGGAAAAAATCTGGATTCGCGATGGTCGCTGGCTTCCTATCTCGGTTTGGGATGGATGGGCATTATCGGCGTGCCCGAGATGATGGCGCAGCTGCCCGGCTTATCGCTTTGGGCCATGTTGGCGGGCGGTGTCTTCTATTCTCTCGGCACGATTTTCTATGCCCGCAAGGCGCAGCCCTTTCGCTATTCTATCTGGCATAGTTTTGTGATGATGGGCGGCGCGTCTTTCTTTGTCGCTATTTGGGTAGCTTTGGTGGCGGGTTGAAAGGGCTGGGGGCGGAGGGTGTGTGATTGTATGTTCATGGGTGACAATCCCGGCCAATCCGTCGCTCCAAGCTTGATCCAGAGTCCAGAGCATAGCTATATACATGAGCATTCAGCTTTTGGTTCAGCAGCAAGTTTCATCGTGGAGAATAATCTATGAGCTCGACTTCAAAAGGACGTTCGATAGAATTATTCTTCGTTGATGGTCACCCTCAAGGTATGAAAACTGCTACTATTCCATTTCAATGGACTGGGCATGTATTGGTAATAAATCGCACCCAATTACCTAAGACAATGCTGCGGCCTGAGATTGAAAGGCCCGGTGTTTATTTGCTAGTAGGTGAAAAAGATGACCGCCCCCTTTTGTATATCGGCGAAACTGACGATGTTAAAGCGCGCTTGAAAAATCATGCAGCTAAAAAAGATTGGTGGTCGGAGGCTATCTGCATTACTTCCAACGGCGAACCACTAAACAAAGCGCATGCTCGGTATCTAGAAAGCAGACTGATAAGTGATGCTCTTAGGTTAAGAAAAATTTCATTGGATAATGAACAATCTCCTCCGGAGCGCACTTTGAGCGAAGCGGCTCGTGCGCATATGGATGATTTTTTGGAAAACACTTATTTGGTTCTACCGGCGTTACGTTATGATTTTTTCTCTGAGAGCAGAAGGCTTCCTTCTGTCGAGCTTCCGGAAGAAACCGGGGATCATGCGGTCAGCTTTGTTACAAAAGTACCGGAGCTCGAAATTCAGGCTCGGGCTATGTTATTGGATGAGCAGTTTGTTGTGCAGGCAGGTTCGGGTGCTCGGTTGAATTGGATTGGTGCTGAAGGCGGCCATTCTAGTTACCAATCCCTTTTCAACGACTTAGTGGATCAAGGTGTATTAACTGAGAAAGGTGACCATCGCGTTTTTTCTGACAGTTATGGATTTAGTAGCACAAGTGCTGCAGGCGCTATTGTGAAGGGGCGCGCTACAGCTGGCCCCACGACTTGGAAAGTTGAAGGGACTAAACAAACATACAAAGATTGGGAGGCCGATCAGTTGGATGCTGTTTCTGAAGAAGAATAGCTAATTTTTGTAACCCTCCAACCATTACTCCACCCCTTGACCCCCACCCGAATCCCCGCTAAGGGCCGCGCTTCTGTTGCGGTGTGATCCGTCAGGCCCGCAGAAAACTTACATAGGCAAAACACTTTCGGCGATTTGGCCGTGAGAGTAACCCTAGTTTATCTAGATCCAATAAGGTGAAGACTTTATGCCAACGATTAATCAGCTCGTCCGTAAAGGGCGGGTGCCACAGAAGACGAAGTCCAAAGTGCCGGCCATGGAAGCTAACCCGCAGAAACGCGGCGTTTGTACCCGTGTCTACACAACGACTCCAAAGAAACCAAACTCCGCTCTGCGTAAGGTTGCCAAGGTTCGCCTGACCAACCAGCGTGAGGTCATCAGCTACATTCCAGGTGAAGGTCATAACCTTCAGGAGCATAGCGTTGTTCTCATTCGCGGCGGCCGTGTTCGCGACCTTCCCGGTGTGCGTTACCATGTGCTGCGCGGTGTTCTTGATACGCAAGGCGTTAAGGACCGGAAGCAATCCCGTTCCAAATATGGCGCCAAGCGTCCTAAGTAATCGGTCAGATAGGAGTTATATAATATGGCACGTCGTCGTCGTCCCGAGAAACGGGTAATCCTTCCTGATCCAAAATTTAAGGATCAGGTCCTTTCCAAATTCATGAACAACCTGATGCAGGATGGTAAGAAATCTGTTGCAGAACGTATCGTTTATGGCGCGCTGGACAGCGTGGAAGCCAAAGCGAAAAAAGATCCGCTGCAGATGTTCCATGATGCGCTGAACAATGTGAAGCCGGGCATCGAAGTCCGCTCTCGCCGTGTTGGTGGTGCAACCTATCAGGTTCCTGTCGAAGTGCGTCCCGAGCGCGCTCAGGCTCTTGCGATCCGCTGGGTCATTGCTGCTGCCCGTGCACGTAGCGAGACCACCATGGCGGCGCGTCTGTCCGGTGAGATCCTGGACGCTTCCAACAATCGCGGCAACGCGGTGAAGAAGCGGGAAGATGCGCACAAGATGGCCGAAGCCAACCGCGCATTTGCACATTACCGCTGGTAACATTATATAAAGGCGCAGGGGTTGCAGAGCCTCTGTAAATTCCTGCGCTTTTCACATTGTTGTATTTGTAACTAATCAGGGCTGGTCATCGCTGGCCCGTTTCACTATAGGGGCGGCGCTAATTGGGGCCCCTTAATTCTGGAGTAAAGACTATGGCACGCAGCCATCCGCTCGAACGATATCGCAATATTGGCATTATGGCCCATATTGATGCCGGTAAAACGACCACAACGGAACGCATCCTGTATTACACGGGTAAGTCCTACAAGATCGGCGAAGTGCATGATGGCGCGGCGACGATGGACTGGATGGAGCAAGAGCAAGAGCGTGGTATCACCATTACTTCTGCTGCGACCACCTGTTTCTGGAATGCGGAAGATCGCAAGGGCCCAGAGCACCGGATCAACATTATTGATACACCAGGCCACGTTGACTTCACCATTGAAGTTGAGCGTTCGCTGCGTGTGCTCGATGGCGCGGTTGCCTGTTTCGACGGCGTTGCCGGCGTGGAGCCACAGTCTGAAACCGTATGGCGTCAGGCTGATAAATATAAAGTGCCGCGGATGTGCTTCATCAACAAGCTCGACCGGACCGGTGCGGATTTCAAATTCTGCGTGAACTCGATCATAGAGCGTCTCGGCGCGACCCCGGCTGTGCTATATCTGCCCATCGGCATCGAAGCGAGCCTGGTTGGCCTGGTTGACCTGGTCAACCAACGTTCGATCACATGGAAGAACGAAGACCTTGGCGCTGAATATACTTATGGTGAAATCCCTGAGGATATGGCTGACGAGGCGGCTGAATATCGTGAGAAGCTTATCGAGCTTGCCGTGGAGCAGGACGATGATGTGATGGAAGCCTATCTGGAAGGTACCGAGCCTGATGCAGCGACCCTGAAGTCGCTCATCCGTAAAGGTACGCTGAACCAGAGCTTCGTTCCTGTGCTTTGTGGTTCGGCCTTCAAAAACAAAGGCGTTCAGCCACTGCTCGACGCGGTTGTTGACTATATGCCAAGCCCGCTGGACGTTGACGCGATTAAAGGCGTCAAGCTGGACGGTGAAACCGAAGACACGCGTCCATCAAGCGATGACGAGCCTTTTGC
This sequence comes from uncultured Sphingomonadaceae bacterium, assembly GCA_947493955.1. Classification (GTDB taxonomy): domain Bacteria; phylum Pseudomonadota; class Alphaproteobacteria; order Sphingomonadales; family Sphingomonadaceae; genus Parasphingorhabdus. The sequence continues at coordinate 1,602,181 of CANLSQ010000001.1, read as the reverse complement.
GGCTTTGGCCTTTAAAGTCATGAACGATCCGTTCGTTGGTACCTTGACCTTTGCCCGTATCTATTCCGGCAAGTTGGAAAAAGGCACCGTGCTGAACTCGGTCAAGGACAAGAAGGAAAAAGTCGGCCGTATCCTGGAAATGCACTCCAATGACCGTAAGGACATTGAAGAAGCTTTCGCGGGCGACATTATCGCATTGGCCGGCATGAAGACCACCACCACCGGTGACACGCTTTGTGCCGCAGAAGATCCGATCATCCTGGAACGGATGGAATTCCCGGATCCGGTTATCGAGCTTTCGGTTGAACCAAAGACCAAGGCCGACCAAGAGAAGATGGGTGTTGCGCTTAATCGTCTTGCGGCGGAAGATCCAAGCTTCCGGGTATCGACCGACCATGAATCCGGTCAGACGATCATCAAGGGCATGGGCGAGCTTCACCTCGACATCCTGGTCGACCGCATGAAGCGTGAGTTCAAGGTGGAAGCCAATGTTGGTGCACCGCAGGTTGCCTATCGTGAATCGCTCGGCAAGGCTGTTGAAGTTGACTATACGCATAAGAAACAATCCGGCGGTTCCGGTCAGTTCGCGCGTATCAAGTTTGAAGTCACGCCTGGTGAACGCGGTGAAGGCATTACCTTTGAAGACGAAATCAAGGGCGGTAACATTCCAAAGGAATATATCCCGTCTGTCGAAAAAGGCATGCGTGAAACGGCTGAAACCGGTTCTTTGATCGGCTTTCCGATCATCGACTTTAACATCCGCGTTTATGATGGCGCCTACCATGATGTCGACTCCTCGGCGCTGGCTTTTGAAATTGCGGCACGCGCTGCGATGCGTGAAGCGGCCCAGAAGTCTGGTATCAAGCTGCTTGAGCCTATCATGAAAGTCGAAGTGATTACGCCGGAAGACTATCTTGGTGACGTGATCGGCGATCTCAACTCTCGCCGTGGCCAGATCCAGGGTACCGACACGCGCGGTATCGCTCAGGCGGTGGACGCGATGGTGCCGCTGGCCAATATGTTTGGTTATGTGAACGAGTTGCGCTCATTCACGCAGGGCCGTGCACAATATTCGATGCAATTTTCTCACTATGAGCAAGTGCCGAATAATGTCGCAGAAGAATTGAAGGAGAAGATGGCTTAATCGCCGCTGCTCTTTTTACGAGTAACCGCGCTTACCTTTTGGTTCTGGCTCAAGAAAAAAGCCTAGAGGTTAAAAGGGTGTTGACAGATTTGGATAGTCTCGCCAAAGCGCGGCACAGACTATCAAGACGATAGAAATTAGAGGTAAGAAAAAATGGCAAAAGAGAAGTTTGAACGCAATAAGCCGCATTGCAACATCGGCACCATCGGTCACGTTGACCACGGTAAAACCACGTTGACCGCAGCGATCACGAAAGTGCTTGCTGAATCTGGCGGCGGTGAAGCCGTAGACTTCGCGAACATCGACAAGGCGCCTGAAGAGCGTGAGCGCGGCATCACCATTTCAACGGCACACGTTGAATATGAAACCGACAACCGCCACTATGCGCACGTCGATTGCCCAGGTCACGCTGACTATGTGAAAAACATGATCACCGGCGCGGCTCAGATGGACGGTGCTATTCTGGTTGTGAACGCAGCTGATGGTCCAATGCCACAGACTCGCGAGCACATCCTGCTTGCTCGTCAGGTTGGCGTTCCTGCTCTTGTTGTTTTCATGAACAAAGTTGACCAGGTTGACGACGAAGAACTGCTTGAGCTGGTTGAAATGGAAGTTCGTGAACTTCTTTCTTCTTACGACTTCGATGGCGACAATATTCCTATCGTTGCTGGTTCTGCTCTGGCTGCTCTTGAAGGCCGTGACGACAATATCGGTAAAGAGAAAATTCTTGAACTGATGGCTGCTGTTGATGAGCACATCCCACAGCCAGACCGTCCGGTTGACCAGGACTTCCTGATGCCAATCGAGGACGTGTTCTCAATTTCCGGTCGTGGTACGGTTGTTACCGGCCGTGTTGAAACCGGTGTTGTGAATGTTGGTGACGAAGTTGAAATCGTTGGTATCAAAGATACCTCGAAAACAACCGTTACCGGCGTTGAAATGTTCCGTAAGTTGCTCGACAGCGGTGAAGCTGGCGATAACATCGGTGCATTGATCCGTGGTGTTTCTCGTGAAGAAGTTGAGCGTGGTCAGGTTCTTTGTAAGCCTGGTTCGATCACTCCTCACACCGAGTTCAGTGCAGAAGTTTACGTGTTGTCGAAAGACGAAGGTGGTCGTCATACGCCATTCTTCGCTAACTATCGTCCACAATTCTACTTCCGTACAACGGACGTGACCGGCGAAGTTATCCTGCCAGAGGGTACGGAAATGGTTATGCCTGGTGACAACGTGACAATTAACGTGAAGTTGATTGCACCAATCGCCATGGACTCCGGTCTTCGCTTCGCTATTCGCGAAGGTGGTCGCACCGTCGGTTCTGGGGTTGTCAGCACCGTAACAAAGTAATATAGGACTGCATCGCCGCCCGGGTCACTGATTCGGGCGGCCAGTTTTTCGCCGCTCCGGCTTCTTTTTGAGAGAGAAAATCGGGGCGGTTTATTTTTGGCTCTTTGACATTGGTATAGGTTCTTATGGAAACGCAGAATATTCGCATACGCTTGAAGGCATTCGATCATCGGGTTCTCGATCAGGCAACCGGCGATATCGCTGACACAGCTCGCCGCACTGGCGCGCTTATCCGTGGACCGATCCCAATGCCAACGCGCATCGAAAAATTTACCGTAAACCGCGGCCCACACGTTGACAAAAAGTCGCGTGAACAGTTTGAGGTCCGGACTTACAAAAGGTTGCTCGATATCGTGCAGCCTACGCCGCAAACTGTTGATGCTTTGATGAAGCTCGACCTTGCTGCAGGTGTGAATGTAGAGATTAAGCTCGCTTAATGTGAGTTACGACGTTGCTCCGGATGGAGCGACGGTGACATGGGAAACCGCCAGTTTCATGCTGGGTCATGTGTCCCCCGTCTAGTTTGACTGGTCTTCGGATCAATCAGACGCTTTAGCCCGGACGGGGCGATATTCGAAAATTCGGGGCTTTGTATTTTGTAACACGCCCGCTGGCAATTCCGCGACCGGGCCTCTGTAAGGAGAAATGATCGTGCGTACTGGCGTGATCGCGAAAAAAATGGGGATGACCCGCTTGTTTCAGGAAGATGGTCGGCATGTGCCGGTAACCGTTCTTTCCCTGGAAGAATGTCAGGTTGTTGGAGCCCGCAAACAGGATCCGGATGGCTATTTTGCTGTTCAGCTTGGTGCAGGTGCCCGTAAAGCGAAAAATGTAAACAAACCACAACGTGAAGCTTTTGCAAAAGCGGAAGTCGAGCCAAAGGCACGTGTTGCCGAATTTCGGGTTGAGAGCGAAGAAGGTTTGCTCCCCGTTGGTGCTCGGATAACGGCTGACCACTTTATTGCTGGTCAGATGGTCGACATTCAAGGTGTGACACAGGGTAAGGGCTTTGCCGGTGCCATGAAGCGTTGGGGCTTCGGCGGTATGCGGGCAACCCACGGTGTTTCCATCTCTCACCGTGCACATGGTTCTACCGGTCAAAACCAGGATCCTGGTAAAGTCTTCAAAGGTAAGAAGATGGCTGGTCACATGGGTGCGCGTAATCGCACGCAGCAAAATCTGGAAATCGTCCGTACAGACGCCGCTCGCGGTTTGATCTTTGTACGTGGCAGTGTTCCTGGTTCCAAAGGTGGCTGGTTGCTGGTTAAAGATGCTGTGAAAGTGGCTCTGCCTGAAGGTGTTCCATTCCCTGGTGCCATGCGCCGTAATGCGGATGAAACAGCGACGGAAGATGCGCCTGCTGGCATGATTGAAGCGGATGCAGAGCATGAAGCGCCTGCCGGTCCTACCGATGAAGAAATCGCAGCAGCTGCAGAGGCTCCCGCAGAAAAACCAGCAGAAGAGAAATCTGATGCTGCAGATGATGCAGGGAAGGAGGGCTAAGCCATGAAATTGAAAGTGAAAACCCTCGACGCAAAAGCCAAGGGCGACATCGATTTGAACGATGACGTGTTCGGTCTTGAAGCGCGCGCAGACATTTTGCACCGCGTCGTCAACTGGCAACGTGAAAAAGCACGCGGCACCGCCCGTCCAACGCGTGAGCGTAGTGACATTGCCCGTACCGGCAAGAAGTTCGGCAACCAAAAGGGCGGTGGTACTGCTCGTCATGGTGACCGTCGTGCTCCTATCTTTGTTGGTGGTGGTAAAGCCCACGGTGCGCGCAAGCGTGACTTCAACCCTTCGCTGAACAAGAAAGTTCGTGCATTGGGTCTGAAAATGGCGCTGTCTGACAAGGCAAAGAACGACAATCTGATCGTGCTTGAGAATATTGAAATGAAAGAAGCCAAAACACAGGCTCTTCTGGCCAATATTACGAAGCTCGGTTTTGGCAAATCAGCGCTGGTCATGGATGGTGATGATGTGAACGATGCTTTCTCTAAGGCATCCAACAACATTCCACGCGTCAATGTGATGTCAGCGGCTGGTGCCAATGTTTATGACATTTTGAACCATGAAACCCTGGTGCTGACACGCGCTGCGGTTGAAAAGCTGGAGGCACGCTTCAATGGCTAAAAAAGAAGCAGTGGACATTCGTCACTATGACGTAATTGTCGGCCCACACATCACCGAGAAATCAACCTTGCTCAGCGAAAATAACGCTGTGGTTTTCAAAGTTGCGAACACCGCAACCAAGCCGCAGATCAAAGCAGCTATCGAGGCGTTGTTTGATGTCAAAGTCAAAGGCGTGAACACGATGGTGCAAAAGGGCAAAACCAAGAAGTGGAAGGGTCGCCCCTACACTCGCAACGATGTTAAAAAAGCTGTCGTGACTTTGGCTGAAGGCCAGACCATCGACATCACCACGGGAATTTAAGATGGCTTTAAAATCCTATAAACCGACAAGTCCTGCGCGACGCGGTCTTATCCTGGTCGACAAGAGCGGCCTTTGGAAAGGCAAGCCCGTCAAGAAGCTTGTTGAAGGCAAGCGCAAAACTGGCGGTCGCAACAACAAAGGTCACGTAACCTCACGCGGTATCGCGGGTGGTCACAAGCAGAAATATCGTAAAGTGGACTTTAAGCGCCGCAAGTTCGATATCTCGGCGACCGTTGAACGGATCGAATATGATCCTAACCGGACCGCCTTTATCGCTTTGATCAAATATGATGATGGTGAACTAAGCTACATTCTGGCGCCTCAGCGTCTGGCTGTTGGTGACACGGTCATTGCTGGTGAAAAAGTTGACGTGAAGCCAGGCAACGCGATGAAATTGTCGCAAATGCCAATCGGTACGATCATCCACAATGTGGAAATGAAGCCAGGCAAGGGCGGTCAGATTGCTCGCTCTGCTGGTACATATGTCCAGATTGTTGGTCGTGACCGGGGTATGGTCATTGTTCGCCTGAACTCAGGGGAGCAGCGTTATATTCGCAGCGATTGCATGGGCACGGTTGGTGCGGTTTCAAACCCCGACAACTCCAACCAGAATTTCGGTAAAGCTGGCCGCACGCGTTGGAAGGGCCGTCGTCCTTTGACACGTGGTGTTGCGAAAAACCCTGTCGATCACCCGCATGGTGGTGGTGAAGGTCGGACCTCCGGTGGTCGTCACCCAGTGACGCCATGGGGCAAGCCAACCAAGGGCGCTCGTACCCGTAAGAACAAAACGACCGACAAGATGATCATCCGGTCGCGTCACGCTAAGAAGAAGAGGTAAGCATGGCTCGTTCCATCAAAAAAGGTCCATTTGTTGACCTCCATCTGCTGAAAAAAGCGCAAGACGCGCAGGAAGCTGGTGCACGCTCGCCGATCAAGACATGGTCGCGTCGTTCTACAGTCCTCCCTGATTTCGTCGGGCTTACTTTCAACGTTTATAACGGCCAGAAATTCATTCCGGTTTCCGTGAATGAAGACATGGTTGGCCACAAGCTTGGCGAGTTCGCTCCGACGCGTAACTATTACGGCCATGGCGCTGACAAAAAAGGCAAGAAATAATGGGTAAGGCATCATCACCCCGCCGCGTTGGCGACAATGAAGCTTTGGCTGTTGGCAATTCCATTCGTGGTTCTGCCCAGAAGCTGAACCTTGTTGCACAGCTGATCCGCGGCAAGAAAGCGGAAGAGGCTTTAAGCATCCTGTCCTTCTCAAAAAAGAGCATGGCCAAGGATGTGAGCAAGGTTCTCGCTTCCGCTATAGCCAATGCAGAAAACAACCATAATCTGGATGTTGACGCATTGATCGTTCAGGAAGCCAGTGTTGGCAAAAGCCTGACCATGAAGCGCTGGAAAGCCCGCGCACGTGGTCGTTCAGCCAAGATCATCAAGCCATTTAGCCGCGTTCGCATCGTTGTTCGCGAGCACGAAGAAGAAGAGGCGTAAACCATGGGTCAAAAGAGTAATCCTATCGGGCTTCGCCTGCAGATTAACCGGACTTGGGACAGCCGCTGGTATGCGGAAGGTGCTGATTACGGCAATCTCTTGATGGAAGACATCAAGATGCGCAAATATATCCTGGAAACCGTGCCACAGGCTGCGATCTCCAAGGTTGTAATTGAGCGTCCGGCCAAAACCTGCCGCGTTTCCATCTATGCCGCCCGTCCCGGTGTTATCATCGGTAAGAAGGGTGCGGATATTGAGAAGCTGCGCCGCAAGCTCAGTGAAATGTCTTCCAGTGATGTGTCTTTGAACATTGTTGAAATTCGCAAGCCAGAAGTTGACGCACAATTGGTTGCACAGGGCATTGGTGATCAGTTGATCCGCCGTGTTGCTTTCCGCCGGGCGATGAAGCGCGCTGTTCAGTCCGCTCTCCGTCTGGGTGCCGAAGGTATTAAAATTGTTTGTGGTGGTCGTTTGGGCGGAGCAGAAATTGCCCGTGTTGAATGGTACCGTGAAGGCCGCGTGCCGCTTCATACGCTGCGCGCCAATATCGACTATGCTGAACATGAAGCGCTCACCGCTTACGGCATTATCGGTATCAAGGTCTGGATTTTCAAAGGCGAGATATTGGGTCACGACCCGATGGCTCAGGATCGGTTGATGGTGGAAGCGCAAACTTCCGGCGTCCGCCCCTCTCGTTGATTTTTAGGGAATAGGTAAAGCATCATGCTGCAACCAAAGAAAACAAAATTCCGGAAGGCTCACAAGGGTCGGATTAAAGGAAAGGCTCCAGGCGGTACGACGCTGAACTTCGGTTCTTATGGTCTGAAAGCCATGGAGCCAGAACGGGTCACCGCGCGTCAGATCGAAGCGGCTCGCCGTGCGATTACACGTCATATCAAACGGCAAGGTCGTTTGTGGATCCGCATCTTCCCGGACGTGCCGGTTTCGAAGAAGCCTGCTGAAGTGCGTCAGGGTAAAGGTAAGGGTTCGGTCGAATATTGGGCTTGTCGGGTAAAACCAGGCCGGATCATGTTTGAACTGGATGGCGTTCCTGGCCCAATTGCTGCGGTTGCTTTCGAGCGTGCGGCGATGAAGCTCCCTATCAAGACAAAAGTTGTGGCTCGCCTTGGCGATACGTCACATTTGGAAGGTTAAGGACATGAGCAAGACAGAAGATTTGCGGACCAAAACCGACGATCAGCTTGAAGCCGATCTGGTCGAACTGAAGCGCGAGGCATTTAACCTGCGCTTTCAGTCTGCGACCAACCAGCTCGAAAAGCCAAGTCGGATACGCGAAGTGCGTCGCACGATTGCGAAGATTAAAACCCTGCAGAACGAGCGCGCGAAAGCCGCCGTCGCAGAAAAGGCGTAAGGAACCGATATGCCAAAACGTATTCTCACCGGCACAGTAGTGTCAGACAAGGGCGACAAGACTATTGTCGTCAATGTCGAACGCAAAGTGAAGCATCCGCTTTACGGAAAAATTATGCGTCGCTCGAAAAAATATCATGCGCATGATGAAAAGAACGAGATGAGCACTGGTGAAACCGTGCGCATCGAGGAAACAAAACCGATTTCCAAGTTGAAGACTTGGAAGGTGCTGGAACGGGTTGGCGCTGCTGCTGCTCCTGCAACGCCAAAGGTTGCTGAAATTACCGCTGAAGACGAAGGCGAAGTCAAAGCCGAAAGCTGAAGCTAGCGAAGTTTAACTGTGCTCCGAATATTCGGGGCGGAATGAAGAAGGAAATGGATCCATGATCCAGATGCAATCGAACTTGGAGGTCGCTGACAATAGCGGAGCCAAACGCGTGCAGTGTATCAAGGTGCTGGGCGGTTCCAAGCGCCGGTTTGCTGGCGTTGGCGACATTATTGTTGTGTCGATCAAGGAAGCGGCCCCGCGCGGCAAGGTCAAGAAGGGTGATGTTCACCGGGCCGTGATCGTGCGCACGAAGAAAGATATCCGCCGCAAAGACGGTTCGGTTATCCGCTTCGACAGCAATGCCGCTGTTTTGGTCAACAATGCGCAGGAGCCAATTGGCACGCGTATCTTTGGCCCTGTGGTTCGCGAACTGCGCGCCAAGAAGCATATGAAAATCATCAGCCTTGCGCCGGAGGTACTATAATCATGGCCAATGCAAAGATCAAAAAGGGTGACACCGTTGTTGTTCTGTCCGGCAAGGACAAAGGCAAATCCGGTGAAGTGACCAAGGTTATGCCAAAAGACGATAAAGTGATCGTCGCTGGTGCCAATGTTGCTGTGCGTCACCGCAAACCGACACAGGCCAACCCGCAAGGTGGTCTGGAACGCCGTGAAGCGCCAATGCACATCAGTAAGGTTGCTGTGGCTGATCCTAAAGATGGCAAGCCGACACGGGTTCGCTTTGAAGAGAAAGACGGAAAGATGGTCCGTGTGGCCGTGAAATCCGGGGAGAAAGTCGATGGCTGATAAATATTTGCCACGCATGCGTAAAAAATATGACGATCAGATCGTCAAAGCGATGCAGGAAAAGTTCAACTATTCCAATGTTATGGAAGTGCCAAAGATCACCAAGATCACACTGAATATGGGCGTTGGTGAAGGTAGCCAGGACAAGAAGAAAGCCACGACAGCGGCAGCTGAAATGGAACTGATTGCTGGTCAGAAGCCTGTCATTACCAAAGCCAAGACGTCCATCGCGACGTTCAAGCTGCGTGAAGGCATGCCGATTGGTTGTAAAGTAACATTGCGCCGTGAGCGGATGTACGAATTTCTCGATCGTCTGATTACCGTGGCCATGCCGCGAATTCGTGACTTTCGTGGTCTGAATCCAAAGAGTTTTGATGGTCGTGGCAACTTTGCCATGGGTATTAAAGAGCAGATTATTTTTCCTGAGATTGCCTATGACGACATCGATGTGGTGCGCGGCATGGACATTATCGTGACGACAAGCGCGAAAACGAATGACGAAGCTCGCGAGCTTCTGAAACTGTTCGGTTTCCCGTTCCCGCAGGAAGAAGAAGAGCAAGCAGCGGCATAATCCGCGAGAGACAATTTTTTAAGTTTCCGGTTTTCGGAGACACGCAAGAAAGGAAGAGAACTTAAGTCATGGCGAAACTGAGTTCCATTAATAAAAACGAACGTCGCAAGAAGCTGGTTAAGAAATATGCCGGCCGTTATGCGAAGTTGAAGGCGATGGCCAACGATCAGTCTCTTGACGAGACCGAGCGTTTGATGGCGCGTCTTAAAATGGCGGAAATTCCACGCAACGGTAATCCAACCCGCGTGCGTAACCGCTGCGAAACAACAGGACGTCCGCGCGGCTATTACCGCAAGTTCCGTCTCTGCCGCATTGAGCTGCGTGATATGGCTAACAAAGGCCTTATCCCCGGCGTAACGAAATCCAGCTGGTAAAGGGAAGATAATATGGCTTTTACCGATCCCTTGGGTGATATGCTCACCCGCATCCGTAACGGACAGCAAGCACGTAAGGACAGTGTGGTTTCACCTGCTTCCAAATTGCGCGGTGCTGTTCTCGAAGTTCTGCAGCGCGAAGGTTATATTCGCGGCTACAGCGAAGAAGAGGTGAACAAGCACCCCGGTCTTCGTATTGAACTGAAATATTTTGAAGGCGAGCCGGCTATCCGCCACGTGGCCCGCGTTTCAAAGCCTGGTCGTCGTATCTACAGCGGTTCTCAGGAGCTGCCTTCAGTACGCAATGGCCTGGGCATTACAATCGTTTCGACGCCAAAAGGTGTTTTGTCTGACGCGGAAGCGCGCCAGCAGAATGTTGGCGGCGAAGTACTCGCAGAGGTGTTCTAATGTCTCGTATCGGCAAAAAAGCAGTTAGCATTCCTGACGGCGTTACCGCCACGATGGAAGACGGCCTGGTCAAGATCAAAGGACCAAAGGGCGAACTTTCTACCCCTATGGTTGATGATCTGAGCTATGAGTTGAGCGATGGCGGTTTGTTGGTCACACCAGCAAACAAAACCACACGCGCACGCTCTTACTGGGGCATGCAACGGACGCTGGTTCAGAACCTTGTCGACGGTGTAACCGAAGGTTTTACCAAAGTTCTTGAAATAACCGGGGTTGGTTATCGTGCGGCAGTGAAGGGCAAAGTCCTTAACCTGCAGCTTGGTTTTAGCCACGATGTCGATTTCGACATTCCAGAAGGTATCACCATCAAGACGCCGGATCAGACCACGGTCGAAATTTCGGGTATTGATAAACAGCAGGTTGGTCAGGTTGCCGCAGAAATTCGGCGCTGGCGCAAACCGGAGCCTTATAAGGGCAAGGGCATTAAATATCGCGGCGAATATGTTTTCCGCAAAGAAGGGAAGAAGAAATAAGCCATGGCTAATATTTCTCTATTCAAACGGCGTCAGCAACGCGTTCGCACCAAATTGCGGAAGCGCGGGCTCACAAAACCTCGTTTGTCTGTGCACCGCACAGGTCGTCATATCTATGCGCAAGTCATTGATGATTCAGAGGGCAAGACTGTTGCCGCTGCTTCAACAATCGACAAGGCGTCCAAGGTAAAAACGGGTGCCGATAGCGCTGCCGCAGCCGATGTTGGCAAGCGCGTTGCAGCAGCAGCGAAAAAAGCGGGCGTAACCGAAGTAATTTTTGACCGTGGCGGTTTTCTGTATCACGGACGTGTGAAGGCCTTGGCCGACGCTGCACGTGAAGGCGGATTGGAGTTTTAAGCATGGCTGAAGAAACAAAGAACGAAGGCTCAGAAGCGCCGGAATCAGCTGCACCAGCTGAGGCTGCTCCTGCCGAGCAAAAACAAGAGCGTCAAGGTCGTGGTGGAAACCGTGGCGGACGTGACGGTGGACGCGGCGGCCGTGATGGCGGACGCGGTCGTGGCCGTGGTCGTGGTGGCCGGGATCAGGATCAGGGCGAAGAGTTGATCGAGAAACTGGTTCACATCAACCGTGTTTCCAAAACTGTTAAAGGCGGTAAGCGCTTTGGTTTTGCTGCATTGGTTGTGGTTGGCGACGGCAAAGGTCGTGCCGGTTTTGGTAAAGGTAAAGCACGCGAAGTGCCTGAAGCGATTACCAAAGCAACAGCCGCTGCGAAAAAGAAAATGGTTCGCGTTCCATTGCGGGAAGGTCGTACGCTTCACCATGACGGCAAAGGCCAGTTTGGTGCAGGCAACGTGACCTTGCGTTCGGCGCCTCCAGGTACCGGTATCATTGCCGGTGGTCCTATGCGTGCGGTTTTCGAAAGTCTTGGTGTTGCCGATGTGGTGACCAAGTCTAATGGAACATCCAACCCTTATAACATGATCCGGGCAACCTTCGTGGCGCTTGGTGAACAGACCAGCCCCAAGGCTGTATCCCAGCGGCGCGGCAAGAAAGTTGCCGATCTGCTTGGCCGCGGCGGCGCTTCTGAAGCTGAGGCTGAGGCCGAAGCTGCAGCAGTTACGGAGTAAGGCATAATGGCTAAAGTAAAAATCAAGCAGATTGGTTCGCCAATCCGTCGCCCGGAAGAACAGCGCAAGACGTTGATCGGCCTGGGCCTCAATAAAATGCACCGTGTTTCCGAATTGGAAGACACCCCGGAAGTGCGCGGCATGATCCGTAAGGTGCACCACCTTGTAGAGGTTGTTGAAGGGTAAAGCCCGAGGACAACCGTGCGAATAAAAGCGAAAGCGAGTACACGACATGAAACTGAACGAAATTAAAGATAATGACGGCGCACGCAAATTGCGTACCCGTATTGGCCGAGGCATTGGTTCCGGCAAAGGCAAAACCGGCGGACGTGGTCAAAAGGGCCAGAAGTCTCGCTCTGGTGTTTCCATCAACGGCTTTGAAGGTGGTCAGATGCCACTTCACATGCGGCTTCCGAAGCGCGGTTTCAACAACCCGTTCGGCGCCGACTATGCTGAAGTCAATCTGGGTATGATCCAGAAGTTCATCGACGCTAAAAAGCTGGCCAACAAAGGTACGCTGGACCAGGCAACTTTGAACGCAGCCGGTCTGACCCGTGGCGGCAAAGACGGTGTGCGTCTGCTCGCCAAAGGTGAAATCAAGGCGAAAATCACTATTGCTGTTGCTGGCGCTTCCAAAGCAGCCATCGAAGCGGTGGAAAAAGCGGGCGGCAAAGTCGAAATTCTTGCTGGTGCAGCGGCCCACCGTCCAAAAGGCGAAAAGAAGGCAACACCTTCCAAGCCGGCTAAAGAGAAAAAGGCCGCCAACAGGGCCAAAAAGAAAGATTGATTTAGACTAATCAACGGCCCCGCTAAGCTTCAGAGCATAGACGGGGCCTTTCTTTTTATCCGTATCGGCTCAGCTTGATGCCCAAGAGCCTTGTTTTTCGGGCAGCAACATCCGATATGGGATCGATGCATTGATTTGAAGCAGGAATAGCTTCATGAACGGCGGGGCAAGGAACTACTAAAATGGCATCAAAAGCCGATCAGGTCGCAGCAAATTTGAGCCTGGCTAAATTCGGAGAAGCAACCGAACTCCGCAAACGTATCTGGTTTACACTGGGTGCGTTGGTGGTTTTCCGGCTGCTCAGCTTCGTACCACTTCCTGGTGTGGATCCAGTCGTACTGGCGGATCTATATGACCAGACACGCGGTGGTGTTCTTGATATTTTCAATACATTTTCCGGCGGTTCGCTTGAACGGATGAGCCTGATTGCGTTGGGTGTCATGCCCTATATTACCGCATCGATTGTTGTGCAGTTGGCCGCCGCTTTGTCACCGACATTGGCCGCGATCAAGAAAGACGGCGAAGCGGGCCGCAAAAAGCTCAATCAATATACCCGCTATGGTACGGTTGGTCTGACGGCGATCCAGGGCTATTTCATAGCCGTTGGGCTGGAGAGCTTTGCCTCTCAATCCGGCCTCCAAGCTGTGGTGAATCCCGGTATGGGCTTTCGTATTGGTGCGGTGATCAGCCTGGTCGGCGGTACATTATTCCTGATGTGGCTGGGTGAACAGATTACCAGTCGCGGTATCGGTAACGGTATCTCGCTTATCATCATGGCCGGTATTGTCGCCCAGATGCCGACTTTCGTCAGCAATCTCATGGAAGGCAGCCGGACTGGTTCTGTTGGCGCTTTGACCATTGTTGGTTTGATCGCGATGGTCGTTGGTCTGGTGCTGTTCATCAGTTTCATGGAGCGTGCACAGAGACGCGTGCTCATTCAATATCCCAAGCGCGCCACGCAAAATGGCGTGATGCAGGCGGACCGCAGTCATTTGCCGCTGAAGGTCAATACAGCCGGTGTTATCCCGCCGATCTTCGCTTCCTCGCTGTTGCTGATGCCACTGACGGTTAGCCAGTTTGCTGGAAATACAGCTGCAGGAGAAAGCGCGAGCGGTGACTTCATTATCGCGTTGAACCAATATCTTGCGCATGGGCAACCGCTTTACATGGCACTTTATGCAGCCGGTATTATCTTCTTCTGTTTCTTCTACACGGCGGTTGTTTTTAACCCCGAAGAAACCGCCGATAATCTCAAGAAAAATGGCGGCTTCGTGCCTGGCATCCGGCCCGGTAAAAATACATCGGATTATCTCGATTATGTATTGACCCGTATTACGGTTGTTGGCGCTGCGTATCTGGCTTTTGTCTGTGTTTTGCCGGAATATATTATGGCGCAAACCAATTTGCCGCTCTTCTTCCTGGGCGGGACCAGTTTGCTGATTATCGTGAACGTGACCGTCGATACGGTTACCCAGATTCAGAGCCACTTGTTGGCTCTGCAATATGGCGATCTGCTGAAAAAAGCGAAACTCAAAGGCGGCCGCCGCAAACGCTAATAATTTTCCTCCGGGATTGGTAAGGTTATAGGGGACAGTAACTTATGGACATCATCCTGTTGGGACCACCGGGTGCCGGAAAAGGTACGCAAGCCGGTCTTCTCGAAGACGAGCATGGCATGGTCCAACTGTCCACCGGCGATATGCTGCGCGCAGCGGTTAAGGCTGGCACAGAGGTTGGCTTAAAAGCCAAAGCATTGATGGACGCTGGCGAGTTGGTTCCCGATGAAGTCGTTTCCGGCATTATTGGCGATAGGCTTGATGAACTTGGTTCCGATCAAGGCGTTATTTTTGATGGCTATCCCCGTACCGAGGCGCAGGTCCATTCGCTTGATGAGATATTGACGGCTCGAAACCGCAAGCTCGATCATGTTATTGAACTGGGTGTGGACGTTGACGCACTGGTGGAACGCATTACCGGGCGGTTCACTTGCGGCAATTGCGGCGAAGGCTATCACGACAAATTCAAGCAACCTGCCAATGCAGATGTTTGCGATGTCTGCGGTTCTAATGAATTTAAACGCCGCCCGGACGATAATGAAGAAACCGTTCGCACCCGCATGGATGAGTATCGCGCCAAGACGGCACCGATCCTGCCCATCTATGAGGAGCGCGGTATAGTCACCAAGGTTGATGGCATGGGCAGCATGGATACCGTCAGCAGCGCCATTGAAGCAGTGCTTGCTCTGGACTGATTTCGTTTGTCAGCTTTGGCTGATAGATATTGCCAGTGACAAGGACGCCGACTAGTCTCTCGCTTAACAGGGGGAGACACAGATTGTTCCGATTCATATTACCATTGGCAGCTGCGCTCAGCTCCACTGCCGTCCAGGCAGAAGTTACTAATACCGCGGATAACGGCTTTACCGTCAAACATGCCGCTCCGGTGAATGCGGCTCCCGAAGTCGTATGGAAAACTATCATCGCACCAGCCCGTTGGTGGAATGGCGAGCATAGCTTTTCCGGTAATGCCGAAAATTTCTATCTGGTGCCGCAGGCCGGCGGCTGTTTTTGTGAGCTGCTGCGCACGGCAAGCGAAGACAATATCAAATCGGCTGAAGGCAGTGTGCAGCATATGCGGGTCGTGTTTGCGCAGAACAACAAAGCCTTGCGGATGTCCGGCGCACTTGGCCCATTGCAAGGGGAGGCGGTGACAGGCACGCTTACTATTGGCCTACGCCCCGATGGCGATAGCACCGCAATATCCTTCGTCTACAAAGTCGGTGGTTACATGGAGTTCCCGGTCGATCAAATCGCGCCGGCGGTCGATGGCGTTATTGGCGAACAGCTAACCCGGCTTGCAGCGCTTTTTGCACCGGAAGAAGAAACGGAGGCGGAACCAGAGGGCGAACCCGAAGAAGCGGAGCAAGCCGAATAAATCGGGCCAAATATCAAAGCTTTACCAATCGAATAATTTGCCGTTAATATGATGCCCAAGTCAAATGCGACTCGAGGACATCGCAATTGATCGCGGGCGCGCAGATAATCACTCTAGGGGGAGTAAGACGATGGCCGTTTCTGATCATGTAGATTTTCCAACATTCATGGAAGGCGTGAAAAAGCGCAATCCGGGGCAAACCGAATTTATCCAGGCGGTGCAGGAAGTCGCCCAAGATATTTACGGGTTTATCGAGGACAAGGAAGAATATCACGCCGCGCAGATCTTGCGCCGCATGGCCGAACCTGACCGGGTGGTGTCGTTCCGCGTCTGCTGGGAAGATGACAATCACAATATCCGTGTTCAGCGCGGTTGGCGGGTGCAGAATAACAATGCCATCGGTCCCTATAAGGGCGGCATCCGTTTTCATCCCAGCGTGACAGAAAGCGTGCTGAAGTTCCTGGCCTTTGAACAGACGTTCAAAAATTCGCTGACCGGTTTGCCCATGGGCGGTGGTAAAGGCGGCGCCAATTTCAATCCCAAGGGTAAATCTGACGCAGAAGTCATGCGTTTTTGTCAGTCTTTCATGACCGAGTTGTATCGCCACATTGGTCCTGACACCGATGTGCCTGCGGGTGATATCGGCGTGGGCGGCCGTGAAATTGGCTATATGTTCGGCCAGTACAAGCGGATCACCAATCGCTGGGAAGGCGTGCTGACCGGTAAGGGCCGTGAATATGGCGGCAGTGAAATGCGGCCAGAAGCTACCGGCTACGGCGCCGTATACTTCATGCAGAATATGCTGGCGCACAAAAAGGACACGATTGAAGGCAAGACGGCCGTGATTTCCGGTTCCGGCAATGTTGCAACCCACGCAGCCGAACAAATTACCAAGCAAGGCGGCAAGGTTCTTACTTTGTCTGACAGCGGCGGCTTTGTTCATGATCCCGACGGCTTCACCCAAGAGAAGATCGACTGGGTCAAAGATCATAAAACCCATCGCCGTGGACGCATGTCTGAATATGTCGATGAGTTTAAAGGCGCGACCTTCCACGAAGGACAGCGTCCGTGGAGCGTGGCCTGCCATCTCGCATTGCCGTGCGCGACACAGAATGAGCTCAATGAAGACGAAGCGAAAATGCTGGTCTCCAATGGCGTGAAAGCCGTGTCGGAAGGCGCGAATATGCCTACCACGTTAGAAGGTGTTCATGTCTTCCACGATGCGAAGATCATGTATGGACCGGGCAAGGCGGCCAATGCTGGCGGCGTAGCAGTATCTGGCCTGGAAATGAGCCAGAACGCGGAGCGTATCAGCTGGAACCACGAGCGTCTGGGCACCATGCTGACCGAATTGATGGAAGGCATCCACAGTCAGTGCGTCGAATATGGCGATCAGGGCGATGGCTATGTCGACTATGTGAAGGGCGCGAATATCGCGGGCTTCAAGAAAGTCGCCGACGCGATGCTGGCCTACGGGGTGGTTTAAAATTTCGACGGATCATCGGCCCGCCGGGACCATTCCGGCGGGTCATATTCCAAAAATATCGGAGGCTGAGGCAGAATTGTGCCATTAAGGTTTCTCAATCGCCAAGTTGACATCAGCCGGGAGTCTACAAGGTCCGATGTTTCACGTTATCTATAAATGGTCTGTCCCCTCCGAAAACAAGGATGCTTTCCTGGAGAGTTGGCAGCAGACGACAAACCATATCCATGAAACGGTAGAAGGGGCGTTGGGCAGCTTTTGCATAGAGGCTGCAGATGATCCTCAGATTATCCTGACAATAGCCAAATGGCAGACGCGAGAACAATGGGAAGCCTTTATTGACACAGCGAAAACGGGACCCATGAAGAACATGCACCGCTTGGCACAACGCATTTCGGCGGAAGGGTTCTACCAATTGGGGGATCAGACCAAAGCGGCTGATATCTCGGCATAGCCGCATCAAATGATGCCCGAATGACCATCGTTATTACATCCAAAATGGATATGGACAAGAAAGCGGAGCCGGGCCGTTTGACCATATTGGCCAATATCGAGGCGGATGCGCTGTTCGCCGCTGAAACCGCTATTGACAGCGCCAGCGACTCTCCCTATTTGGAGCGTATTCGAAATCCAACACAACCGGCAACGCTTTCGTGGCGTCAGCTGGTTTTGTGCGTTTTGGATGTGTTTTTAACAGCTTAGCGATGAGATAGAGGCCGGCGAATCGGTCTCTGTGGAGCAGGAGAAAAATATTGGCACGTATTGCCGGGGTAAATATCCCAACAAACAAGCGCGTTATCATTGCGCTTACCTATATTCACGGTATCGGACGCACAAAAGCGGCTGAAATTGTAGAAAAACTGAAAATCGATCCCGCCCGTCGGGTTCAGGACCTTTCCGATCAGGAAGTTTTGCAGATTCGCGAAACCATTGACGCGGATCTGACTGTTGAAGGTGATTTGCGTCGTGAAACCGCAATGAACATCAAGCGTCTCATGGATCTGGCCTGCTATCGCGGTCTTCGTCACCGTAAAGGTCTTCCTGTTCGCGGTCAGCGCACGCATACCAATGCACGCACCCGCAAAGGCAAGCCCAAGGCTATTGCCGGTAAGAAAAAATAAGACGGTCTCCAGAATTTTGGAACTTGTCTCTTCAGGATATTAGGTAGGAATTGATCACATGGCACGCGAACCGCAGCGCATAAAGAAAAGCGCGCGCAAAAATATTTCGGCAGGCGTCGCGCACGTCAACGCCACATTTAACAACACGATGGTCACCATCACCGATGCACAGGGCAATGCGATAAGCTGGTCCTCTGCGGGCATGATGGGTTTTAAAGGCTCTCGTAAATCTACGCCGTACGCGGCGCAGGTTGCAGCGGAAGACGCTGGCAAAAAAGCAGCTGACCACGGTGTTCGCACCCTGGAAGTGGAAGTGAAAGGTCCTGGCTCCGGCCGTGAGTCCGCTCTTCGTGCGCTGCAGGCTGTCGGTTTCACCATTACCTCGATCCGCGATGTTACGCCGATCCCGCATAATGGTGTGCGTCCGTCCAAACGTCGCCGCGTCTAAGCCGCGCAAGTTTACGGGAACTATCCGGCCGGTAGTTTCCAATTTTTGGTAATTCGGAGTGGTAACGGTCCAACCCACTCTTTGAACTCACTAGGGGAAGTCCATGACTGTCAATATGAAGAACTGGCAAGAACTGAAGAAGCCCAATGTTCTCGATATAAAATCCGGTGGTGATCCCAAGCGTAAAGCTACTTTTGTAGCAGAACCTCTTGAGCGCGGCTTTGGCTTAACCATTGGTAACGCGCTTCGCCGTGTTTTGCTGTCATCGCTGCAAGGCGCTGCGGTTACCTCGATCAAGATCGAAAATGCACTGCATGAATTCTCGTCGCTCCCCGGCGTGCGTGAAGATGTCACTGACATTGTTTTGAACGTCAAACAGATCGCTCTGAAGATGGAAGGCGAAGACGCCAAGCGTCTGCAGCTTTCTGCAACAGGTCCTGCAGAAGTGACTGCAGGCGATATTGCGGTTTCCGGCGACATCGAAGTAATGAACCCTGATCTGGTAATCTGTCACCTTGATGAAGGCGCGTCCTTCAACATGGAACTGACCGTCAATGTTGGCAAAGGCTATGTTCCAGCGGTTGCTAACCGTCCAGCAGACGCACCCATCGGCTTGATCCCGGTTGACTCGCTCTACTCGCCAATCCGTCAGGTTTCTTACAAAGTCGATAATGCCCGTGTTGGTCAGGAGCTTGACTTTGATAAGCTGAACCTCACCATCGACACCGACGGCACCGTAACCCCGGAAGATGCCATTGCTTATGCAGCGCGCATTCTTCAGGATCAGTTGCAGTTATTCGTGCATTTCGAAGAAGCTTTGGAAAGCGTGTCATCGCCTATCGGCATGGCCGCAGCGCAAAGCCAGCAGGAAAGCGACGCCAACCAGCTCAACCGTTACCTTCTCAAAAAGGTCGACGAGCTGGAACTGTCCGTTCGCTCCGCAAACTGCCTCAAGAACGACAATATCATTTATATTGGCGATCTGGTGCAGAAGACCGAAGCAGAAATGCTGCGTACGCCTAACTTTGGCCGCAAATCCTTGAACGAAATCAAGGAAGTGCTGTCCAGCATGGGTCTGCGTCTGGGAATGGATATTCCTGGTTGGCCGCCTGAAAATATCGAGGAAATGGCCAAGAAGCTTGAGCAAGAGCTGCTGGGTTAAACGGGAAACTGGCCGACCCGCAAATCGGCCTGCATCGGGGTACCTCATACGGCCCCAATACGAACGTCCGATCCCTTCAGGGAAAGTGGGAACCGGTTTCCCGTCCGGAAGGGTCGGCAAAAATGGAGTATAGAATATGCGTCATAGAATGAAGGGCCGCCGTATGCAGCGGACCGGTGCTCACCGTCAGGCTTTGCTGAAAAACCTGTCTGCGGCACTGATCAAGCATGAGCAGATCATGACCACCCTGCCTAAAGCCAAAGAAATGCGGCCTTATGTAGAAAAGCTGATCACGTTGGCGAAAAAAGGTGGCTTGTCCAACCGTCGTCTTGCCCATGCGCGTTTGATGGACGAGACCCAGGAAAAGAAGCTTTTTGGTGAGTTGGCCGAGCGTTATAGCGACCGTAGCGGTGGTTATACCCGGATTATCAAAGCCGGTTTCCGCGATTCGGACGCCGCTGCTATGGCAGTGATTGAACTGGTGGATCGTAACGAAGAAGCAAAAGGTCAGGACAGTGGTCCAGACCAGAATGCTGAAGAAGATTTCGAAGAGGCATAAGCCGCTTCATCTGAAAGACAGTTTCAATTGATAATAGAGGCCGTGGGCGATAAGCTCGCGGCCTCTTTTCTTTGTGTTTCACAGTTTTCGGGGAATTTTATGCGTATCACCGGTCTTCTTGTTCTGGCACTGGCCAGCAGTACGGCAATCACTTCCAATCCAGTTCTTGCCCAAACCGAAACAGAAGCGAAGGATGATGCTCTGACCTACCCGAAAACCAAGACCGTCGATGTGATTGAAGAACAATTTGGTGAGTCTATTGCCGATCCCTATCGTTGGCTGGAAAATGATGTGCGGGAAGATGCCGAGGTCGCGGCTTGGGTGAAGGCGCAAAATGCGGTGACCGATGCATATCTGGTGACGCTGGAAGACCGTAAACCACTTGCAACATCAATGACGGCGCTTTTTGACTACGACGAGATTGAGCCGCCGGTTGAGGCAGGCGGAAAATATTTCTTCGAGCGCAAGAGTGGCGGCCAGAACCAGGCCATACTTTACGTTCGGGACGGCAAAGATGGCGAAGAGCGCGTGCTGATCGATCCAGCGGAATGGTCAGAGGATGGCGCTACGGCGCTGGCGGAATGGAAGCCTTCGGGCGACGGTAGTTTGTTGGCATATGCGGTTCAGGACGGCGGTTCCGACTGGCGCACCCTGAAGGTCATTAATGTCGCAACCGGTGAGATTATGAAGGACACAGTGGAGTGGGTTAAATTCAGCGATCTTGCATGGATGCCGGGCAATAGCGGTTTTCTCTATTCCCGCTTTCCCGAACCGGAAGAGGGTGAAGCGTTTCAGTCGCTGAATAAAAATCACACCATCTATGTGCATGTTCTGGGGAGCGAGCAGGGCCAGGATATAAAGGTTTACGCTACCCCCGATCAACCGGAATTGAGTCACACGGCTACGGTTACTTCGGACAAGCAATGGGTGGTCATTACTTCCTCTTCGGGAACCGACGATCGCTATGAAATCACGCTGGTCAAGGTTGATGCTGATGAGATTATGCCGCGCAAGCTTGTGACCGGTTTTGACCATAACTGGTCGCTGATTGATGGTGTTGGCGATACGCTCTATTTCATGACCAATATGGACGCGCCGCGCCTGCGGGTCATGAAAACGGATGTCAGTGCTGAAACCCCGGAATGGGTAGAGGTCGTGCCGGAGCATATGGCGACGATTGATGACGCGGTATTGGTCGGCGATACACTGGCAGTGGATTATATCGACGATGCCAAGAGCCGGCTCGAGCTGTTTGCGCTGGATGGTACGCCCAAGGGTGTGGTTGATTTACCTGGGCTGGGTCAGGTCAAAGGGTTGGACGGTTCGGCCAAGGCGGACGCAGGCTATTTCGCGTTTGAAAGCTTCAATCAGCCTGCGACTATTTACAGCTTTGGTGATGCGGGGACACCCACTGTATGGGCTAAGCCGGATATACCGTTTGATCCCGATAGCATTGCTGTGTCGCAGCGTTTTTATGACAGCAAAGACGGCACGAAAATTCCGATGTTTCTGGTGCACAAAAAGGATCTGGACCTGAGTAAGGGCGCACCGACATTGCTCTACGGCTATGGCGGTTTCAATATCTCGGTTCTGCCCGGTTATAGCGCGCCCAAAATGGCCTGGATCGAAGCAGGCGGCGTCTATGCTTCGGCCAATCTGCGCGGCGGCGGCGAATATGGCAAGGAATGGCATGATGGCGGTCGTCTGCAGAACAAACAGAATGTGTTTGATGATTTTATCGCGGCGGGTGAATATCTGATCGCTGAGGGCATCACGCCTAAGGATGGTCTGGCGATTGAGGGACGCTCCAATGGCGGGCTTTTGGTGGGAGCGGTGATGAACCAGCGGCCGGACCTGTTTACTACGGGCCATGCGGCTGTGGGCGTGATGGACATGTTGCGCTTCGACCGGTTTACCGCGGGGCGTTACTGGGTCGATGACTATGGTTATCCGAACAAGGAAGCGGATTTTCGGAAGCTGCTGAGCTATTCGCCCTATCACAACATAAAGGATGGCACGGACTATCCGGCGCTAATTGTTTCAACCGCTGATACCGACGACCGCGTGGTGCCGGGGCACAGCTTCAAATATACCGCGAGATTGCAGGCTTTGAACACCGGCGAGAAACCACATCTGATCCGCATAGAAACGCGGGCAGGGCATGGTAGCGGCAAGCCGACCGATAAACTGATCGAGGAATATTCCGATATCTACGGCTTCATGGCCGATGCCGTCGGGTTGGAAATTACCGAATAGGTTTTACTGAGATTTGCTTTTGTTGCGTGATTCGTCGACCAGTAAGGGATATTTTCAAGAAGGGTCCGCTACAGAGACCTTCAGTTTCGTGAATCCGTCTTTGGTGTGAGCAAAAAATTCGCCATTTTCGACACGCAAAAATGACGGCACACCGCCGTAGTGGGCCGAAGCTCCGGTATCGATCTGGACTAGCCTGCCGTCGCGGCTGACCCGAATGCCCTTTTCATTGCGTGTGTGACCGATGATGATGTGGGTGGCGTCATAGGTTCGCAGCACCATATCGATTTCCCTATCAGCATCGAAACCCTTCTCATCCTCGCGGCCGCGAACATTGCCGCGGTACCAGAGCGGCCCCAATCTGTGGCGCAGGATATTGTCGCGTGATCGATCCTGTTTGCGAAGCGCTTTTTCAGCCGCGATGTTCATTTCATCAAGCGAAAAGCAGCTGAATTCCTGACTATATCCACCATGGGCGAATAAATAGCCTCGTACCTTTGTCACCACCTGATTACGCGCCACCCATTTACCAATATAGCCGGTTGGGCTCCACGCGGCGCGGTGTTCCAGCTTGCCCAAGGGCGTATTCTTCTCCCATTCGATCTTGATTTGATCAACAGTCAGCTTTGGGGACTTTTTTCGATATCTGGCTTCGATATCCGAGCGATGGGTAGCATAGTGATCGCGCCTGATCGCTTCGGAATTTTCATTTGCGAAAGCAGCATACTCACCCGGGTGGACATAACGCAGATCGCGGTACACATTCATGGCTTCATGATTGCCGACCATCGGAATGACCTTGCCGCCGGAAGAAGGCGCCTGCTGTTCGAGCAATTGCAGGCTTTCGATGATCTTGCGGGTGTCAGGACCACGATCCGGGATATCACCCGTTTGTACAAAGATGGTATCACCACCGATCCAGTTGCCTTGCTGATCCATCAAACCAGCTTCAAGCATCAGCGCTCGATAAGGGGCATAGTCTCCATGCATGTCACCGATCGCGATGATCTTGGGTATGCTATTATTCTGGCCAACCTCTAAGGGAGCATCTTGCACCGAAGCGCAGGCAGTGAGCAGCGATAGTCCGGTGATCAACAAAAAATATGCGTATAGACGAGACGCAAATTTTCCTGCCCTTGGCATACGACCTCCCAAAACTACAATTTCGATAATGGTTTTAACGCATTACTTACGTATGCGATATCAAACCATAATCAAAAAACGAAGCTATTGTGCCCAATGTGGCCGGAACTGTAGTTAAACGTCCAGATTGGCGACGTTCAGCGCGTTGTCGACGATAAATTCCCGCCGTGGTTCGACCACGTCGCCCATCAGCTTGGTGAAGATCTCGTCTGTCACGTCCGCCTGTTCGACCGTCACTTGTAGCAGAGAGCGAACTTCGGGATCCAGCGTGGTTTCCCAAAGTTGCTCGGCATTCATCTCTCCCAGGCCTTTATAGCGTTGGAAGGACAGGCCTTTGCGTCCCGCGGCCAATACGGCGTCCAGCAATTCGGATGGCCGCGTGATCAATACGCCTTCCAATCCTGCGCTGCCATCATCGTCGCTATCTTCTGCCGCGCCCTTCACAAGGCGGCTACCGGTTGCATAAGTGGCGCTCTGTTCGGATGCCAGGCTATGCAACTTGCGCGCTTCAGCCGATTCTAGGAATTTGGCTTCGATAATGTGATGATCTGTGACCCCGCGCCACAGACGCTCGAATAAATAGCCACCTTCTTCGGAAACACTGCCCGACCAGCGGCCTTCTTCGTCCACAGCGTCCATCCAGGCGGCGGCAGCCTCAACGGCGGCTTGCCGCTCGGCGGGGCCATGTTGCGGATTAAGCGCGCCGGTTAGCGCCATGCCTTCGACAATGGTGCTGTCATAGCGGCGCGGCACATAGGTCATTAGTGAGCGCATACGCCGACCATGTTCGACCAGATTGCGCAAATCCTCACCGGACCGTGCGCCTTCAGCCGTTTGTAAGATCATATTCTGCAAACCGGCCTCAACCAGATAATTGTCGAGCGCGTTATCGTCTTTCAGATAGACCTCGCTCTTGCCCTTGCCGACTTTGTACAGCGGTGGCTGCGCAATATAAAGATGCCCGTTTTCGACAATCTCCGGCATTTGCCGATAGAAAAATGTCAACAGCAAGGTACGGATATGCGCGCCATCGACGTCAGCATCGGTCATGATCACGATCTTGTGATAGCGCAGCTTTTCAATATTGAAATCTTCACGGCCAATGCCTGTGCCCATGGCCTGAATCAGTGTGCCGACTTCTTTGGAAGAGAGCATCCGGTCAAAGCGCGCACGCTCAACGTTCAATATCTTACCTTTGAGCGGCAGGATCGCCTGATAATGGCGGTCGCGGCCCTGTTTGGCCGATCCACCAGCAGAGTCACCCTCCACCAGGAAAAGTTCCGATTTCGCTGGATCGCGTTCCTGACAATCGGCAAGCTTGCCGGGCAGGGAAGCAATATCCATCGCGCCCTTGCGCCGAGTCAATTCACGCGCCTTTTTGGCAGCTTCACGCGCCGCAGCAGCATCGATGACCTTTTGGACAACCATCGCGGCATTTTGCGGGTTTTCTTCCAGCCATTCTGCGAGCTTGTCAGCCATCAGGCTCTCCAGCGGCTGGCGCACTTCGGAAGAGACCAGCTTGTCTTTGGTCTGCGAGCTGAATTTCGGATCCGGGAGTTTTACCGACACAATAGCGGTCAGGCCTTCGCGCATGTCATCGCCAGTCAGTTTGACCTTCTCTTTCTTGAGCGCGCCAGAGCTTTCGGCATAGTTATTCAGCGTGCGCGTCAGAGCCGAGCGGAAAGCCGCCAAATGGGTGCCGCCGTCGCGCTGCGGGATATTGTTGGTGAAACACAGCACATTTTCATAATAGCTGTCATTCCATTCCAGCGCGACGTCGATAGTGACATCATCACGGTCACCATGAATGGCAATGGGGTCCGGCACGAGAGCGGTCTTGTTGCGGTCCAGATATTGCACAAAGGCCGCAATGCCGCCTTCGTAGAAAAGATCAATTTCCTTGGCCTCTTCATGGCGTTCGTCACGCAGCAGAATGTGGACGCCACTGTTAAGGAACGCCAGCTCGCGATAGCGATGCTCGAGCTTTTCAAAGTCAAATTCGGTAATCTTGAAGGTTGCAGGAGAAGGGAAGAAGGTAACCCGCGTACCTTTTTTGCCATTGGCATCACCGATGACTTCCAGTGAGCGCACAGCATCACCAAACTCAAAGCGCATATTATGCTCTTTACCATCGCGCCAGATATTGAGTTCCAGCCATTCGGACAGCGCGTTTACAACCGACACGCCCACGCCGTGGAGACCGCCGGAAACCTTATAGGCATTGTCGTCAGAAGTGTTTTCAAACTTACCGCCTGCGTGGAGCTGAGTCATGATAACTTCTGCTGCACTTACGCCTTCTTCCTTGTGCATCCCTACAGGAATGCCGCGGCCATTATCTTCGACAGAAACGCTGCCATCGGCGTTCAGGGTGATCAGAATCAGGTCGCAATGACCAGCCAAAGCCTCATCAATCGCGTTATCCGATACTTCAAACACCATATGATGCAGGCCCGAGCCATCATCGGTATCACCGATATACATTCCGGGCCGTTTACGAACCGCATCAAGGCCTTTCAGGACCTTGATGGAATCGGCACCATATTCATTTTTGTTGGAACTGTCGGAAGCGTTTTCAGTGCCTTCCGGGCTGTTATTTTCTGTGTTTTCACTCATGTCTGCAGGATAGCGATTTGGTCCGATAAACCCAAGCAAATTGTTAGATTTTGACATATTATTTCACTGATTTTTCAAATGCTTAACATATCCGGACAATTGCCAGTTTTTTCTCGCGCGAAGGCGCGAACAATGCGAAGAAATTCTGGTGAAATATTCGCTTTATGCACTTGCCACTTGGTCTTTTAAAGAACTTCGGCTCTCTAACCTTTAAAGAGGGTTGCAAGCCTATTGTGAACAACCATAAGAAGATAGTGTCTTCGCGTGAACCAAACTGATAAAGAGCGTAAAAATATGAGTAACCCCGCCGATATCGTCCCTTTCGCCAAAACCATGGGCATTAAAATCACCGAAATGACCAAGGAGAAAATCCGCGGCGAGATGCTGGTTCGGCCAGATATTTGTACCGCAGGCAATGGTCGCGGCACGCCGTCCATTCATGGTGGCGCAGTGATGACGTTCGCCGATGTTCTGGGCGCTTTTGGTGGTTTTGCCAATCTGCCCGAAGGATCGAGCGGCACCACTACCTCGGAAAGCAAGACAAATTTCCTCAATGCCGCGCCAGAGGGGCAGATTGTTTATGGCGAAGCCGTGCCGCTGAAAGTCGGTAGAAGGCAGTCTGTATGGCAATCGCGGTTATCGTTGGAAGATGGAACACTGGTTGCCGTTGTGACCCAGACGCAAATTGTGCTTTGAGGCATGCCCTCATTCGAATCTTTCCAAAAGCCGGTATTTTGGTCTAGACCATAGACATGATGAGAAGCTTGATCCCCGCCGTGCTGATTTGTTTTGCCGCCAGCGCCTGTTCAGAGACAACCCAAGTCAGCGATGACCTGCAGGAAAGTCAGACCGATACCGCCAATCCCACGGGCCGGACGGAGCGGGTTGGTGCCAATCCCGGTGAACGTCCGGTGCGTATTGGTGAAGGCGGACCTCGCTTTGATGCCTGTCAGGCGATGGGCCGTGTCACCGGCTTGCGGGAAGCTGAACTTGACGTCCTGATCGCGCCTTTTGATGCCGCAGAACGCAAGGACAGCCTGTCGGCGGGCCAGTTGGTCCACATCTGCACCCGCAGCCATGACCAGCAATGGCTGGGCATCGTTTATGATGACACCGCGGCAGGAGCAAAGCCAAACGCTGACGGTGCCGCAACCGGCGGATCACAGGATTGCGGTGTGTCTTCGCCGGTGCGGTCCAAGCGTAACTATGACGGCCCCTGCAAAAGCGGCTGGGTCGAAAGCACGTTCGTCAGACTGGTCGCCGGTTAGTCTGGCCCCGTTCGCGGGATTTCAGACCCTAATTATTCTGAATCATTCGTTCGATATCCTTGATCGACGAGTTGGTCAGCGTCTTGCTCATTTCCAGAACGATCTTGTCGGTCACTTCCTTGTGCAATAGCGGCCGCATCTCGCCCAGGCTATCCGGATCCGCAGCCAAGACGAGACTGTCAAAACCGCCGGTGCTCGCAAGGCTATAGAGATGATGCGCCAGTTGCTTTGAGAAAGTCGCTTCATCGGTCTCTTTTGGTGAGGAATCGGCAACATAGGACCCCGATGGGCCCTCTGAGCTTAGGTTTTTCGGATTGATCGTACTCTCTGCACGCAGCTTGATACCATCCTCGCCGCCGATATTGCGATATAGCTTGGCTTCAGCACCAGTGGCCACAACGACCAAGCAGTTGGTTGGGATAGGGGAGTTTGTCATTTCTTGTCCTTTGTTTGAGAGGGTGAACTTGTTTCGAAAACCATGTTGTAGAGGCTAAATGCTTTGTTCGGCTGGTTGTTTCGCAGCCAGAACGGCGACTTTGCGCAACAGGGTGCTAGCGGTCAGGTCACCCGCGACATTGACGCTGGTGCGACTCATATCCAGTATCCGGTCGACGCCCATCACGATGACCATGCCGTCGGCGGGGATTCCAAATCCAGCAGCAACGCTGACCAAAATTGCGATGCTGACCCCCGGCGTTCCGGGAGCGCCGATAGAAGAGGCGACCAATGTTACAGTCATCACCATGATCTGGCCTGCGCTAAGTTCAATGCCGGACACTTGCGCAAGAAACAGGATCGCGACGCTCTGGTACAAAGCCGTTCCGGCCATGTTCATGGTTGCCCCCAATGGCGCAACGAGGTTTGCGATGTCCCGTGGTACACCGAGCTTCTTCGCCGACTGGACGGTGCTGGGCATGACAGCTGCTGAACTGGATGTTGAGAAAGCGAGTAGCAAGGTTTCCCCCGCTTTCTTGAAAAACGTGATGGGCCCTATCCGGCAAAAAATGGCCAGGATGGAGAGGTACAGCAGGAAAAGCAGCAATAAACCGAGCAGGACGGTACCGACATAGGCGGATACAGCTAAGAGTGTATCGAGACCTATCTGCATGACCAGCTGCGCCATCATGCCGAAAACAGCCAGGGGTGCGAGGAACATCGCCCATTTGACGATGGTCATGCAGATGGACAATAGGGCGTCGAGCACAGACAGAAACGGCTCTATCCGGTCTCGCGTTACCTGTGTCGCGGCGATACCGACCAGCAGGGCGAGGACGACAACCGCCAGCAAATCACCCTGCACGATAGACGCGGTGGGATTGTCGGGCAGGATCGCCGAAATCAATTCTGGCGCCTTGCCGAGATCAAATGTGGTCGCTTCGCCGTTCGGGACAGGTGTACCGGTTGAAACCCGGAATGAACCGGCCAGCCCTGCGCCAGGACGCAATATATCGGCAAGCGTGATACCGATGGCAGCAGCGGCGAAAGTGGTCGCGAGGACGAAACCGGCAAAGCGCAGCCCGATCCGTTGCAGCGCTTCACTTGACCCACTGCCGGTCAGACCGCCGATGATCGAGGCAAATATCAGCGGGATCAAAACCATTGCGATAAGGCCCAGAAACAGTTGGCCGGGAAGTGCGAGCCAGGCGCCCAGCCAGCGCGCCGTTTCGGCTGAAATCAGGCCGCCTTCCGGGCCGAGCAGCAACCCGGCCGCAATGCCGAGCAATAATGCGACCAAAACCTGAGCCCAAAGCCGGGTCTGTATCCAGCTATGCATTTTCGCTGATTGCTGGCCGAGGCGAATGGACGGCAGCTCGGGAAGGGGCGGTATCGGCATTGGTCTGCTGTTTCCGTATCTTTGAGCCGTGGCGATATTGATGGTCCAGTCAGAAACGAGAACCGCTTTCGCGCCAAGTCGAGCGGGGTTTCCCGTTATCCGCATCCCGAAACAATAGGTAATGTTCCGGATGGTTGGCGAAATGGCGGATTGCATTTTCGCGCGCGATGCAGGAAACATCGCAGCATGACAAAAATTGATCCTATCGCCTATCTCGACCAACCTTTTGGCCACTTATCCGATCTCATCCATGCCCATGCTGTAAACCAGCCGGACCGTATCGCCCTAGACGATGGTGAGGAACGGTTGAACTGGCGGGAAACTGCGGCTTTGGTCAACAGGGCGGCGGCCCAGCTTCAGGCAGATGGGTTGGAAAAAGGGCAAGCGGTCTCGATTCTGGGCACGACAACCATCCGCTACGCTATCGCCTATCTTGGCGCCATTGTTGCGGGCGGTTGCGCGGCCCCTTTGACAACTTCCGCCACACCTAAGCAGCTCGCCAACATGATGGCTGACAGCGGCGCAATGCATTTATTTGTCGATAGGGCCAAACGCGCCGAGCTTTTCGAAAGCGGCATCGACTTGCCTCCGCTAAAGCATATCATGATGGATGCCGCAGAAGAAGGCGCGCCATTGATGCATGATTGGATGGCGGCAGAAGGCACAAAGCCTACCGATCCGGGCGTTGGTCCCAAAGACCCCTTCAACATCATCTATTCAAGTGGCACCACCGGCACACCCAAGGGCATTGTCCATAGCCGCCAGATGCGCTGGTATCAGATGGCGGTGGGTGAAAACTCCGGCTACGGTCAACCCGGCCAGGTCTCGCTGTTCTCCACGCCACTCTATTCAAACACGACACTTGGTATTTTTGTCGCGACCGTTGCCTATGGCGGGACATCGATTCTCATGCGCAAGTTTGACTGCCAGCGCTGGCTGGAGCTGGCGCAGGAAAACCGTGCGACCCATACCATGTTGGTCCCGGTGCAATATCAGCGGTTAATGGATTTTGATGATTTTGACGACTATGATCTTAGCCACTTCACTCATAAATATTGCACCAGTGCGCCCTTCTCGGCGGAACTGAAGGCCGAGGTCTTGGAGCGTATGCCCGGGGGTCTTATCGAGATTTATTCCATGACCGAGGGGGGTGTTGTCTGCATCCTGCTGGCGCATGCGCATCCTGACAAGCTGCACACGGTCGGCATCGCTTGGGGTGGCAGCGAAGTGATCACGGTGGACGAAGACCTCAACCGCTTGCCCGCTGGCGAGATGGGCGAACTGGTTGGACGCTCGCAGACCATGATGAGCGGCTATCAGAACCAGCCGGAAAAAACCGAGGAGGCCAGCTGGTATGATGAAAATGGCGACCGCTGGCAGCGGATGGGCGATATCGGCAAAGTCGATGAGGACGGCTTCATCACGCTGATGGGCCGATCCAAGGACATGATTATATCAGGGGGCTTCAACATTTATCCCCGTGATCTGGAAGAAGCGTTGATGGCGCAACCGGGTGTCGCTGATGCTGCCGTCGTTGGCGTTGCCTCCAGGCAATGGGGAGAAACACCGGTCGGATTCGTGGTGGTGGAACCCGGCGCATCGCTGGATCTCGAAGCATTGAAGGCGGCAACCAATTCCGAACTTGGCAAGACCCAGCGCCTGTCGGAACTGCACCTGATTGAAGAGCTGCCGCGCAGCCATATTGGCAAGATCCTGAAAACGGAATTGCGGGATCGGGCCCAACAAGAACTTGCCGCGGCCGGTTAACCACATCTCTAAAGGCTTTATTGTCGATAATGATTACATTTATGACATGGTTAACAAGAATTTAACCAACCAGCTATCTGTAATATAAGTCTTTTTCAAAAATGGCATATGTTCTGCTTATCTTTTCATTAAGCGGATCTCGTCTGTTCAAATGTTAACGTTGAACTGATTGGGACCCGGATGATGAAAAGATAGAAAACGGGGCAAACAACATCATGCGCAAGATTTCCATAGCAACACTGACCGCCATCGGTCTCGCAGCTGCTTACGCAACGCCGGCTTCGGCAGGGGTTATCGACTATGCAGCGACCAATTATACTGGCGGGTCCTGTAAGCATGGTCTTTACACCGGCAATACCGGCCGGGGTTGTAATCGTCGCTATTCTTTTCAGGATGGTACGACATTCAGCTATGATACCGATGCGCAGACGGCGACACTGACCGGTACAGCCATTAACGGTTCGGGGCAGGTCGCAACGCTGGACCTGAACTTTAGCAATTTCCTGGAAACCATCGACGGTACTAATTTCGATTATAAGAATGGCGGCGGCAATTTTAATCCTGTCACCGATACGCCGGATATTGATTTCTTCACCAACGGTTCTGGTACGATCAGCATTGACGGTGCGGTTTATACCGTGAACCCGAACGATCCATTTGCCGGCAACACCACACTGCAATTTGGTCATGGTGCCAATGACAAGAACAAGAATTTTGGCGGTTCGGCCTGGCTGAACATCCTGAACCCGCACGGTCATGCCGTTCGGCACTGGGATATTAATTTCAACCTGGACAAGATTGCATCGGAAGTACCCGAGCCGGGTGCTCTGGGCTTACTGGCCCTCGCCGTGGGCGGACTTTGGGCGGGCACACGCCGCCGCCGCAAAAAGCTTGCTGTATAAGCGTTAAGTTCAATCAGAGTACTGGAACCGGGCGAGCTCATTATCGGCCGGTTTCTTTTTATCTGCAATTGGCCGCTATGGCATGATGCGGATTAGCCCTTTTTAAAGGCTTTTGGGGCTATTCAAAGGTCATGAAACTTGTGTCAAAATCCACCGTAACGACCTCTTTGCTTGCCCTTTCGCTTGTGCTTAGCGCCTGTTCGTCTGACGGCAATGATCCGATGGCAGATGCAGAAGCGGCTTTTGCTGAAAATGACTTTCGCGGGGCTCGCATCTATCTGATGTCTGCGCTGAAGGACGATACCGCCAACCCGGCGGCCAACTTGCTCTACGGTAAAACACTGCTGCGCCTTGGCGATGGTGTTGGTGCGGAAGCGGCTTTGAAGAAGCTGGCTGGAAATGCGGAATATGACGCGGAAGGACAAAGCCTGATGGCTCATGCGCTGCTGCTGCGCAACATGCCGGAACGTGCTCTGGCCCTGACTGAGAACCCGGACCCTGAAAATGCCAACCTGGCTTATTGGGTGAAGGCACAGGCGCTGCTTGCGCTGGACCGAGAAGAAGAAGCCGTGGCCGCGTTGTCAGATGGCCTTGCCGCCGCGCCCAATGATCCTGGGCTTCTGGCGCTTCGCGGAAATTATGAAGTGGATAGACGCAATATTAGCGCAGCTCGCCGTACCGCTGCCCTTGCGCTCAAACATGATCCGGAAAAGCTTGATGCCTTGTTGCTGTCCGGCCAACTGGCGCTGATGCGTCAGGATTTACCGGCCGCCAAGGACACTTTTGGTAAGGCACTTGAACTCTATCCCGACAGCATAACGCCGCTTTTTTCGGTTGCCGCCGTCGATGCAGATTTAGGTAACGCAAAGGCTGCGAGGGCCAATTTGAAAAGGATTCTGGAGCTGGCTCCCGGCCATCCGATGGCGCTGTTTCTGATGGCCAAAATTGCCTTTAATGATGGCGATATCGACCGGGCTCATGATCTGGCTCAGGGCGCAGGTGAGGCGTTGGATGATGTACCCGGTGCTGCTCTGCTTCGCGGAGAAATCGCCTATTTGCAGGGCAATCATGAGCAGGCAATTGAGCGCCTGCGCAAATTCTTGGTCGGCATGCCGGGTCACGTACAAGGCACCACGGTGCTGGGTTCTGCGCTCGCAGCAGTGGGAAATGAAATCGAAGCATATGAACTCGTAAAATCGGCAGCGCAACGCGCCAACGCCACCCCGCAATTGCTGGCTTTGGCGGCCAGACTGGGGAAACTGCAAAACGACCCGCTGGCGGCTGGTTTTGAAAGCCGGGCGCAAATACCACAGGGGCGCAATGATATCGCACTGAAAATGACCGACGCAGGACAGGCCATAGCCAATAAGCAATGGAGCAAGGCCGAATCTATCTACGCCGATCTGCGGGCTTCGGGTCTCGACGGCAATGCGATTGTCATGAACAACAGCGCGTTGGTGCAGTTAGAGTTGGGAAATGAGGCGGAGGCTGTGAGTTTTGCTCGCGCCGCTTTCGCGCTGACGCCTGATGATCCCAATGTGCTCGACACGTTGGGCTGGACCCTATTGCAATCGGGTCAGGATAAGGCCGAAGCGTTGAAACTGCTGCGGCAGGCCTCTTCCCGTGCGCCAGGCAATCTGGAAATTCGCTGGCATCTGGCCAATGCGCTGGCTGCCAATGGACAGACGGCAGAAGCAAAGCGGGTGATAAAGAGTCTCAAGGCGTTCGCGAGTGCCGATCAGCAAGCACAGATAGATAAGTTGCTCGCGCGGCTTTAAATTCGAGCACAAAGTTCATAATCCGCGCCACAATCTATAGACTCTTTCTCCGTGCCAGATTAAGCGCTCTTCATGTCTATTGCCCATGAAGAAACCATCCTGATCGTCGATTTCGGCTCTCAGGTCACGCAGCTTATCGCACGCCGGGTCCGCGAGGCCGGAGTTTACTCGGAAATTGCTCCGTTCAACAGTGCCGAAGAAGCATTTGCGCGAATGAAGCCCAAGGGGATCATCCTTTCGGGCAGCCCGGCCAGTGTGACAGAAGAAGACAGTCCACGCATCCCGCAGGCTTTTCTGGAGGCCGGTGTTCCGGTCCTCGGTATTTGCTATGGTCAGCAGGTGATGACGACGCAACTGGGCGGCCAGGTTGAAGGCGGTGAGAGCGGTGAATTCGGCCGTGCCTTTATCGAGATTTCAGAAAGCTGCGTCCTGTTTGACGGTCTTTGGAAGGTCGGCGAAAAGCACCAGGTGTGGATGAGCCACGGCGACAAGGTCACCGAATTTGCCCCCGGCTTCCGGATCGTTGCAACCACAGAAGGCGCGCCCTTCGCGATTATCGCGGATGATGAAAAGCGCTTTTACGGCATGCAGTTTCATCCAGAAGTCGTTCATACACCCGATGGCGGCAAGTTGATCGCCAATTTCGTTCGCCATGTCTGCGGCTGTGCCGGCGACTGGTCTATGGCGGAATTCAAGGCGGCCAAGATCAAGGAAATTCGCGAGCAAGTCGGCGATGGCAAGGTAATCTGCGGCCTGTCGGGCGGCGTTGACAGCGCGGTCGCGGCTGTGCTGATCCATGAGGCGATTGGCGAGCAGCTCACCTGTGTATTTGTCGATCACGGGTTGATGCGTCAGGGAGAGGCGGATCAGGTGGTGAGCCTGTTCAAGGGCCATTATAATATTCCGCTGGTGCATCTCGATGTCGAGACACTGTTCCTAAATGGTCTGAAAGGCGAAACGGATCCGGAAAAGAAGCGCAAGTTTATTGGCAAGACCTTTATCGATGTGTTTGAGATTGAGGCGAAAAAAGTCGGTGGCGCTGATTTTCTTGCACAGGGCACGCTCTATCCCGATGTGATTGAAAGCGTCAGTTTTACCGGCGGTCCCAGCGTGACGATCAAATCCCACCACAACGTCGGCGGCCTTCCCGAGCGCATGAATATGAAGCTGGTCGAGCCGCTCCGTGAGCTCTTCAAGGACGAGGTCCGCGCGCTGGGCCGCGAACTGGGGCTGCCCGAAATTTTCGTTGGTCGCCATCCGTTCCCCGGCCCGGGCCTTGCCATCCGCATTCCCGGCGAGGTGACCAAGGAACGCTGCGATATTTTACGCAAAGCCGACGCTATCTATCTGGAAGAAATCCGAAATGCCGGCCTATACGATGCGATCTGGCAGGCTTTCGCTGTGTTACTCCCGGTCAAGACCGTCGGCGTAATGGGGGACGGCCGCACCTATGATAATGTCTGCGGCCTGCGCGCGGTGACCAGCACCGATGGTATGACTGCAGATGTCTATCCGTTCGACGCCAGCTTCCTGACGCGCGTGGCGACGCGGATTGTCAATGAGGTCAAGGGGATTAATCGGGTGGTTTATGACTATACGTCGAAACCGCCCGGGACGATTGAGTGGGAGTGATTTCAGTTAAATGAATATCCAGAGGATATTCTTAGGATATATTTCGCGCTGCAAGCGGCTGCAGCAGTTATCACCAGGCGTTCGTTTGATTTATGTAGAGTGCAAATGAGAAACGATAAGCCCAAGGACGGTTCTCCCCAAAGACCCAAATGGTTGCGGCTTTTGGCATTGATTATTCTCTTTGTTCCGTTGGTCCCGTTTATCGCTTATCGGGCTTGGCAAGTTATTGAGGCGAAAGAGAGGAACGACCCAGAAGGGGCAATTGCTGCGATAAAGGAGACAGACAAACTGTCTCGTCTGATCCGCGGCCGAAATGCGCCAATGTCTAAATATGGTCGAGCCGAAATCGCAACAATGCTTGTTCTGCAAGAGAAGTTGACGCAAGCACAAAATGAGTTTGCGATCATCAGAAGTGAACTGCAAGGCAAGACATCAAACAAAGCCAAATACCTCAGATATTATTGTAATTACTGGCTTGCCAATATCAGAGGCGATTGGGAACAAAGTGAATATGAATTGCGACAAGCTCGCAAACTTCCGTACCGTTCAAGTTCACTTTGGTTGCCAGAACCAAAAGGCCAAGACGATCTTGATCTGGCATTTGATCATGAGCTTCTAGATGGGGCCGAAAGAGCCGGAATGACAGTCGAAGAATTTGTTCGGCAGCAAGTGATCAAGAACCAAAATAACTAACCACTCATAACGGAAAATATGAACATTGCAGGAGAGAACACCATGAAAGCCATTCAACTCGCAGCCCCCGCCTCGCTCGACAATCTCAAACTGGTTGATCTTCCAGATCCTGCCGCTTCGGGTCCGGGTGAAATTGCGGTGCGGTTGCGCGCATCATCGCTTAACTATCATGACTATGCGGTGGTCAAAGGCATGCTGCCGACCGCAGAGAACCGCATTCCGATGTCGGACGGGGCTGGCGAGGTCACGGCAGTGGGCGAGGGCGTCACCGAGTTTAAAGTCGGCGATGCAGTGGTT
The DNA here is from genome assembly GCA_947493955.1 of uncultured Sphingomonadaceae bacterium. GTDB lineage: Bacteria > Pseudomonadota > Alphaproteobacteria > Sphingomonadales > Sphingomonadaceae > Parasphingorhabdus. The sequence continues at coordinate 1,565,666 of CANLSQ010000001.1, read as the reverse complement.
TCTACCTTCTTCCCCGACTGGATTGATGGCCCGCCACCGGAAGGCGGGTTTCAGCGTGTGCCCGGAGACGGGATTGACGGCTATGCAGTGGAACAGGCCGTCGGACCTACGACATCATGGACCCACGCGCCCAAGGGCTATAGCGCAGCCGAAGCGGCAACGCTGACCTGTGCGGGCCTGACCGCCTGGCGTGCGTTATTCGTCGATGGTTGTGTGAAGCCCGGAGACACAGTGCTTGTGCAGGGCACGGGCGGCGTGTCCATCTTTGCACTGCAATTTGCCAAGGCAGCGGGAGCGACGGTGATCGCGACTTCTTCATCCAACGAAAAACTGTCGCGGCTCAAAGACTTGGGCGCCGATCATCTGATCAATTACAAGGAAGTAGAGGCCTGGGGACCAAAAGTGCTGGAGCTGACCGGCGGCAAGGGTGTGGATTGCGTGGTCGAAATTGGCGGGCCTGGGACGCTCGACCAGTCGATGATGGCGACTCGCATTGGAGGCCATATCGGATTGATCGGCGTGTTGACCGGTTTTGCGGGACCGGTTCAGACCGGCTTGCTCATGGCTAAAAACCTTCGCGTGCAGGGCCTGACGGTCGGCAGCCGCGCGCAGCAGATCGATATGATTGCCGCGATTGAGGCCAATGGAATCAAGCCAGTGCTCGACAAGCATTTTCCGCTGGCGGACCTGGCCGATGCTTTCCGGCATCAGGAATCAGGCGCGCATTTCGGCAAGATTATCGTCGACATTTGATCTGGGAAAACACGGGACCGGCGTGATATAGAATGCAGGTACAGAGAATGTATTTTCCGTGGCGGAGGAGGATGATCGGATGACCAATGAATATATAACGCTGGGCAGCAGCGATCTTGAACGATCGCATGTATATTATGACGCCGTGATGCCGGTTCTTGGTGCAACTCTGGAAGCGGATTATCCTGGCATGACATTTTGTTATAAAATGCCCAGCGGTTTCCGAATCTGGGTTTCGAAACCCCAAAATGGGGAGCCACCCGCTTGCGGCAATGGCCATACGGCGGGTCTCTATGCTGATAGCGCTGACACAGTGGACAGGGCGCATAGGGCGGCGCTCGCACATGGCGGCAGTGATGAAGGTGCGCCGGGCCCGCGTCCCATCTATGGTCCAGAATTTTACGGGGGTTATGCGCGTGATCCTGATGGCAATAAAATGAGTTTCGTAACCTATGTGGACACAGCCTCAGCTTAGACGGCCGGGAGAATGAGCCTTGCCTCTCACAAACTGGCAACGCATGTTCCGGTGATGCAACTGTCTCTTGGAACCGACACCCGAACCGACACGTTATGCTGTGTTCAGCGGCGACTCATTGCCCAGTTCGGACGAATTGTGCGACCGGCGGACAAACGCCGCGATCCGGTTTGGACGCTGGTGCAGGGCGTGATCGGCGCGCGATCGAAAACCGCAATATCCAACGCCTCGACAGATCGTTTATTGGCTGATTTCAGCAGTTGGGAGGCGGTTGCAGGGCTGCCGCTGGAAACGCTGACGGACTATCTCGCAAATCAGACTTTTCCTGACCTTTCGGCAAGTCGGCTAAAGGATTGCCTGTCTGAAATCACTAGCCGATGCGGGGCCGCCAATCTGTCTCATCTGACGGATATGACAACCGCAGAAGCCATGATATGGCTGGAATCCTTACCCGGCGTTGCGCGCAAGATAAGTGCGGGCGTGATGAGCAACAGCACGCTGAAGCGCAAGGCGCTGGTTATCGACACGCATCATCGCCGGGTCATCCAGCGCATGGGTCTGGTACCGCCCAAAGCTGATACGACGCGCAGCTTTGATGTCCTGATGCCGGTTCTGCCGCCCGGCTGGTCGGCAGCGGATATTGACGAGCATCATCTGCTGGTCAAAAAGCTGGGCCAGACCCATTGTCGACCTTCCAGTCCCGATTGTGCGAACTGTCCGGTGCGCGGCGATTGTCAGACAGGACAGGCTTCCGGAAAGCAGGCACCTTGAATATCCATCCTCCAACACGCCGGGCCGGGGCGGATGATCGTGACGCGGTGCTATCGCTTTGGGAAGCCTGCGGCCTGACCCGTCCATGGAATAATGCTGATGCCGATTTCAAACGCGCTATTGATGGTGCAACATCTGATATCCTGTGCCTCGAGGAGGACGGAAAACTGTTGGCAACTGTCATGGTCGGTGACGATGGCCATCGCGGCTGGGTCTATTATCTCGGTGTTTTGGCGGATGACAGGCGGAAGGGATTGGGACGGATGATTATGGCGGCAGCCGAGCAGTGGCTGAGTGAACGCGATGCACCAAAAATCCAGCTGATGGTGCGGGACGATAATGAACAGGCTATCGGGTTTTACAAAGCGCTGGGATATGAGGTGCAACCGGTTGTCACGATCGGACGGAGGCTTGATTGATGGATAACCCTTCCCCAGCCGTCATCCGGCAATTGGCTCCTGCAGATACAGAGCTTGCCCGCGAACTACTTTACGTTTTTGGCCAGGGGTTCGAAGACAAAGCAACATATGATCCCAAGGCTTCCAGCAAGGATTATTTGGAAAAGTTGCTGACCCTTGATCATTTCATCGGCTTGGTCGCGCTTGTTGATGATAGGGTGGTAGGCGGGATTGCCGCCTATGAAATTCAAAAGCTCGAGCAGGAGCGATCCGAAATATATCTCTATGACGTGGCGGTGCTGGAAAGATATCGTCGGCAGCATGTCGCGACGCGATTGATTGATGCCTTGCGTGAAATCGCGGTGGAACGAGGGGCATGGGTTGTGTTTGTTCAGGCAGATCATGGTGATGACCCCGCTATCACGCTTTACACGGGTCTTGGCACCCGCGAGGATGTGCTGCATTTCGACATAAAGCCGGAGAAATAGGGTTCCGGAAAGTGCTTCTGAAACGTTAGAAAGCTCCGGATGATCATATTTGTCCTTCTTTACGTTCCGACCGCTTTTCCAATCGTAATGGATGAACCGATGCGCAGGTCGCCAACAGAACAGCGCGACAATTAGAAGAACGAAACCCCGATTGGGCTTTGCAAGATGGACATTTCTGGCTTATTCAGATTGGCAAGAAAATCTGCACATCCCGGAGTCCGAAATGCGACCGGTGTCCCGTGAGCGACATTTGTCTCTGGTTGGCTGCGCAGAAAAAATAGGGTGATGATTATGAGTAACGAGACCAAAATGTACGGGATTTCCAATTGCGACACGATCAAAAAGGCACGCAACTGGATGGAGAAAAACGGTATCAATTACGTTTTTCATGACTACAAGAAATCCGGTATTACCAAGGATATGCTGGAACTATGGGTGATGCAGGTGGGGTGGGAGCCGCTGCTCAACAAGCGTGGTACCACCTTCAAGAAGCTTCCTGACATGATGAAGGAAAATATCGACGAGAACAGCGCGATAATGCTGATGGCGGAAAACCCCAGCATGATTAAACGCCCGGTTCTGGAGCATGGTGACGAACTAGTTGTCGGTTTTAAAGCCGCAGATTACGAGGCAGCAGGCCTGACAGCGCGTAACAGCTAGAGCATATTCGATGCCAACCATAATGACCCACGCGGCCGTTCCGATTGCCGGGGCGTTGTTGCTGGGTCGCAGTCGCCTGTCAGCTCCGGTAATCGTGACGGGTATCGTTTTTGCGATGCTGCCCGATGCGGATGTCATAGGCTTTGGTTTCGGGATCGATTATGCCGATAACTGGGGGCATCGGGGAGCAACCCATTCGATGGCTTTCGCCGCCGCTTTGGCTCTATTGGCGGTCGTGCTAATCCGCCCACAGCGCTATTTTCTGGCAGGTTTTTTCCTGTTTATCGCGATGGCGTCACACGGGTTGTTAGATACCCTGACAAATGGCGGATTGGGTGCGGCTTTGTTCTGGCCGTGGGATGAAACCCGCCATTTTGCGCCTATGACTCCTATCGCAGTGTCACCTATCGGCATATCGGATTTTATCTCCGCACGTGGCATGAAAGTGTTACAGTCGGAAGCTATATGGATATGGATGCCGCTGGTTGTTCTGGTGACTATGGTCCTGGGTTTGAAGCAATGGAGAGCAAGATGGTTACGGCAAAATGGAATGGAGCAGTAATCGCCGAAAGCGATGATACCGTGGTGGTTGAAGGCAACCATTATTTTCCGCGGGGCGCTGTAAAGGCGGATATGCTGACAGACAGCTACACGACCAGTTTTTGTCCTTGGAAAGGCACCGCTTCTTACCATTCTTTGGTGGTCGATGCTGAAACGAATCCCGATGCTGCCTGGTATTATCCGGAACCAAAAGAGGCCGCGAGCGAGATCAAGGACCGAATTGCTTTCTGGAAGGGCGTGGAAGTATCCCTTTGATGTTTGGACGTATCTTTTTACCGCTTTTGCTGTTGGTCATCGTGAGTGCATGCAGTCCGCAATCGGAGAATAGTGACATGTCAGTCAAACCTGCACCGACATTATCAGGTCAGCCAGCCATTGTGATCGCGCATCGCGGCGCTAGCGGCAACGTAGTGGAACATACGTTGGAGGCCTATCAACGCGGGATTGATTACGGCGCTGATTTTATCGAACCCGATTTGGTTCTGACAAAAGACGGTGTGCTGGTTGCCAGGCATGAGAATGAAATAAGCGGAACGACAAACGTGGCTGACAAGCCAGAATTTGCGGCCCGTAAAACGACGAAATCCATAGACGGGAGAGACTATACTGGTTGGTTCACTGAGGATTTCACGCTGGCGGAGTTGAAGACTCTGCGCGCCAAAGAGCGGTTGCCGGAGGTGCGGCCTGAAAACATGAAATATGATGGTCAGTTTGAAATTCCGACTTTTGAAGAAGTGCTAAAGCTGCTCAAGGCACATGAGTCGAAAACAGGCGAGCGGATTGGCGTTTATCCTGAAACCAAACATCCTTCATATTTCAGTGCTATTGGATTGGCGCATGGGGAACCGATGCTCGCATTGCTCGAACAATATGGTTTTGCCGATGCTGATGATCCCGTATTCATTCAGTCTTTCGAAGTTGGCAACTTGCGGGCGCTCAATGCAAAGACCGACATTCGTCTGGTTCAGTTGGTCGCCGATCAGGGCGGCCCTTTTGATCTACCGGGCATTCGTTACACAGACATGGTGACGAGCAATGGTCTGGCGGAAATAGCCGAATATGCCGATGGAATAGGACCATCCAAAAACCTTGTGATTCCGCGCCAGATGTCGGGGCGTCTTGGAAATCCGACCAGCCTTGTTTCCGACGCTCACAAAGCAGGGCTTGTGGTGCATCCGTGGACGTTCCGCATCGAAAATATATTTCTGCCCACCGAGTTTCAAGGTGGCGATACAGCATCCGCCAACGGCGATATCAAGGCGGAAATAAATACCTTTCTTGCGACGGGCATTGATGGATTGTTCAGTGATAATCCGAGAGAGGCATCTCAGGCCGCTGATCAGCTGCTTGCGGAATAATGACGCCGAACAGTGACCGCATAGATGATTACCGACACCGCCATTAAAACGGTTCCAACGATGAAAGGAGCGCCAGGAAAGTAAAATCCCTGTTTGTCTGCATAAGCGCCAAATATGCCAGTCATCATTACTGGACCAAAAATTGACGTCAGGCTGATGATGCTTGCTATCGCACCCTGTAATTCGCCCTGTGCATCCTCCTCAATACGCGTGCTCATCATCTGCTGCATGGCCGGAAAGGCGAAGCCGCTAGCGGCGCCAATAACGATACCAAGATAGACGAACCCGCTGGACGGGGCGAAGGCGAAGCAGAGATAGGCGGGCATCCCGAACATCAGGCTGACTAAGGCCGTCCGTCTCTCTCCGAAGCGCAATATCACGGGACCGGTTAAAACACCTTGGACAAGGGCCAACAATATTCCGAACAGCGCTACGCTGAACCCAATTTCCAATTTGCTCCAGTCGAATCGTTCGATCAGCCAGTAAGCCCATACGGCAATCTGGGCCTGGGCAGCCAGTTGGAGTACGAATATCGTGGATAAAAAACCGATTACCAACGGTGTTTTGGACATTTGCATGACGCTACCCAACGGATTGGCGCGCGTAATAGAGAAGCTTCTGCGTTTTTCCGGAGGCAGCGTTTCTTTGAGAATCATGATGCCAATGGCCGTGCCAACAAGCGCTAATATCGATGCAGCAATAAACGGTAGGCGATCTCCATATTCACCCAAAATTCCGCCAAGCCCCGGCCCGATGACAAAACCAAAAGCGCCTGCGCCGCCCAATATTCCGAAAAATTTTCCGCGTTCTGCCGGCTTTGCAACATCCGCCACACAGCTGTTCGCTGCCGCCCAGCTCGCACCCATGATACCGGAAATGATCCGGCCGATGAATAGCCAGACCAGATCAGGGGCCCAGGCCATGATCGCATAGTCGAGTCCCAGCAGGAATAATGTTGTCAGCAATACAGGTCGCCGGCCGAAACGGTCGCTCAAACCGCCGATCACTGGAGCAAACAGGAATTGCATCATTGCGTAAGCAAAGAGCAACCAACCGCCAATTTCTGCAGCACGGTCAATGGAGGCGCCGGTTAGATCGGTGATCAGCGAAGGCATGACCGGAAGTATCAAGCCGATTCCCATCATGTCGATAAACACAATGAACGCGACGAACAGCAATATGGACTGCGGCTTTCGGGCCGATGTCATAGGGAATTCCAATAGTTTGGAGGTGGAATGTGAAGGTGAGTCGCGAGAGACCTATTTGATGCCGCATTTTCCGAATAAACGCAACGCTGGCCTTATTGCATCGTGGGAGTTATGTAATCTGTCATGTCTACAACATTCACACTCGACACTTCGACCAGCCGTGCCAATCCGACTCCTAAACCGTTGAAACGGTTGACGGTTCCGGCCGTTCAACGCCGAAAGTTTGAGGGCAAAACGGAAGAGCCTTTGGTCATGTTGACCGCCTATACCGCCCGTACAGCCCAATTGCTCGATGCGCACTGCGACATGCTTCTTGTGGGAGATTCGCTCGGCCAGGTGATTTACGGTTTGCCGTCCACTTTACCGGTTACCCTTGATATGATGTGTAATCATGGCGCTGCAGTTGTGCGAGGGAGCTATCACAGTCTCGTTGTCGTCGATATGCCTTTCGGTTCTTATGAGAAATCACCGGAACAGGCGTTTGAATCAGCCAGCAGGATCATGGCGGAAACCGGATGCGCAGCGGTGAAGCTGGAGGGCGGCCAATCGATGGCTTCCACTATTTCTTTCCTGTCGCAGCGCGGTATTCCGGTCATGGCGCATATCGGTCTGACACCACAGGCCGTAAACGCACTGGGCGGTTATGCTGCACGAGGCCGCACCCAAGAGGAGCATGAAAAGATCCTCGCCGATGCCACCGCGGTAGCCGACGCTGGTGCCTTTGCAATGGTTGCTGAGGGCGTGCTGGAGCCGATTGCCATTTCCGTGACCAAAAGCGTCGAAGTACCGGTGATCGGCATAGGGGCTTCGGCCCAGTGTGATGGTCAGGTGCTGGTGACAGAAGACATGTTGGGAATGTTCGAACGCACCGCGCGTTTTGTGAAACGCTATCACAATATTTCGGAAAATATCGAACAGGCTGCAGAAAGCTATGCAGAGGAAGTTCGAAACCGCAGTTTTCCAGGCCCTGATCAACTTTATCAACCTAAAAAATGATATGAAACCCGTGTTTTAACAACCAATTGTTCAGCATTCGGAAATGGACGATATATTTGGACTTTTCATGAGCCATCGCTAAAGGACTAGCGATGAATTTTTGGGAGGTACATAGATGCTTCCTGCTAAAGAATAGAGATTGAAGGAGGCCAGGTTGGCCAAAGACGACAAAGATACCCCGGAAGAACAATCAGACCGTCAGGAACAGGTGTTCATGCGTGAGGTGGATGATGCTGTTCGAGAGGACGATCTGAAAAATTTCGGGCGCCGTTATGGCATCGGAATTGGTGTGGCTGTTGTCGTCGGCTTGGCCTCGCTGGCCGGCTGGATATTCTATAATAACAGTCTGGAAGAAGAATCTGGGGTGCGCAGTGAGGAATATGTCGCTGCTATCGATAGCGTGAAGCGGAATAACCTTGATGGCGCGGCAACAGCCCTGAAATCGTTGGAAGAAGCGAATCAGGAAGGATATAAAGCCGCAGCTAAACTGATGCAGGCGAATATTGCGCTGGAGAAACAGGACGCGAAAGCTGCCATTGCCGGGTATCAGGCGATTGTAGATGATTCAGAGTTACCACAACCATTTCGTGATCTTGCGCTCATCCGTCAGACGACAGCTGAATTTGACACGCTGGAGCCACAGGCAGTGATCGACCGGCTGAAACCGCTCGCGGTGCCAGGCAATCCATGGTTTGGTAGTGCCGGTGAAATGGTTGCGTTGTCCTATTTGAATTTGGAAAAGACAGATCTGGCAGGACCGCTATTTGCGCAACTTGCGAAGGATGACAATGTGCCACCAACGATCCGGTCACGTGCTTTGCAGATGGCTGGTGTACAAGGAATAGACGCGGTTGAACTGGACACCGATGGAGAGATTAATCCCGCCGCCGAAACAGCAGAACCGGCAGCGAGTGAGGGAGAGACAGAGTAATGATTTCGGTTAAAAACAAGCATATCTCCAAGTTTTGTGCTGGACTGTTAGCTGTTTCCTTATTGTCCGGTTGCGCCGTTTTGGGTGGTGGAGACGACAAGAAAAACGACACACCGACCTTGGGTAAACGGACCAACATTCTGACCGGCGAAAGCGGTGCTGAGGTAGATCCAGCCTTGGCTGGTATCTCGGTTATTGTTCCGGCACCTCGCGCGAATACTGATTGGGCTCAGTCTGGAGGTAATGCCGGGAAATCGGTGGGACATGTTGCGTTGGGCTCGGCTTCAACGCGTGTCTGGACCGCTGACGTTAGTGGAACCAACAAGAGAGAGCGGCTGGCCGCTGCTCCGGTGGTATCTGGTGGACGTCTGTTCGTCGTTGATACCCGGGCCATGGTACATGCTTTTGATGCCAAAACCGGCGCGAAAGTCTGGTCGACGCAAATCGAAGTGCAAAGCGATGGCAAGCCTTCTCGCTTTGGCGGAGGTGCCAGCGCTGCGGGGACAATGGTTTATGCCACCAATGGGGTCGGTGATGTCGTTGCTCTCAATGCAGCGGATGGTAGTCAGGTCTGGAAAGTCCGGCCAGCGGGTCCGCTACGCGGAGCACCGACGATCTCCAATGGCAATGTCTATGTCATGACTCAGGATAACCAGATTTATGCACTGAGTCAGGCTGATGGTGCGGTGCAATGGAATGAGGCTGGGACTGTTGGTCTGGCCGGTATCTTTGGTGTTGCTGCACCCGCAGCGGCGCAGGGCACTGTCATTGCCGGCTATTCATCCGGTGAGTTAACGGCCTATCGCTATGAAAATGGACGTAATCTCTGGAATGATGCACTGGCGCGGACCAGCATTTCAACATCTGTTGCTACCCTGTCGGACATTGATGCTGACCCGGTCATTGATCGCGGACGTGTTTTCGCATTGGGGCAGGGCGGCCGGATGGCGGCTTACGAACTGGTCACGGGACAGCGTATCTGGGAGCTGAACATCGCTGGCATCGCAACTCCTGTGGTCTCCGGAGAATGGGTATTTGTGCTGACCGACGATGCGAAGCTTTTGTGCATAGCCCGGCCGACCGGAAAAGTGCGGTGGATCAGTCAATTGGCGGCCTACCGCAACGAAGAAAAGAAGAAAAATCCGATCAACTGGACTGGCCCGGTATTGGCTGGCAATCGCCTGATTGTCGCAAGCACCGAAGGCGATCTGGTTTCTGTCTCATTGGAAGAAGGCAGCAGCACGACCTTGTTTGATCTGAAGCAAGGCGTATCCCTGCCTCCAATCGTAGCGGACGGAATGCTCTACATATTAGACAATAGCGGCCGCATTTCGGCGTTTCGCTAAGGATATTAGATAAGGAACGGGAACGGCTCCATGCTGCCCAATATTGCAATTATCGGGCGGCCCAATGTTGGCAAGTCTACGCTTTTCAACAGGCTCGTTGGCAAGAAGCTGGCGCTTGTCGATGATCGCCCTGGCGTGACACGTGACCGGCGCGAGGGCGTAGCCAATCTGCTGGGGCTAGAGTTCAACATTATCGACACAGCCGGTTATGAAGATGAAGATGCAAAGAGCCTTCCCGGACGGATGCGACATCAGACGGAAATGGCGGTTTCCGGGGCGGAGCTGGCCTTGTTCGTTATCGATGGTCGAGCGGGTCTGACACCGCTCGACGAAGAAATTGCCCGCTGGTTGCGGGGTTCCAAAACGCCAGTCATATTGTTGGTCAACAAAGCCGAAGGCAGGGCTGCAGAATCCGGAATTTTGGAAAGTTATTCTCTGGGCTTTGGCGATCCGATTGCGCTGAGCGCAGAACATGGTGACGGCATTGCTGATCTGTTTCAGGCAGTGCGTCCTTATGTTGAGGCCTTTGAGGCCGCAGCACAGGACGAACCGGTTGATGAAGCGGCTCCCCTTAAATTGGCCATCGTGGGACGACCCAATGCGGGTAAATCGACATTGATCAACAAGATGCTCGACGAGGACCGGTTGATTACTGGCCCTGAAGCGGGGATTACCCGTGATAGTATCGCTGTCGAATGGGTCTGGCATGATGATGCGCTGACCGAGGATGAAAAGCTTGATGGCATTGAACCGGATCGGCGGGTCCGGTTGATTGACACGGCTGGCATGCGCAAGCGTGCCAAGGTCAATGACAAGCTGGAAAAACTGTCGGTCGCCGATGCCAAGCGGGCGATAGATTTCGCTGAAGTCGTCGTGCTTCTGCTTGATGCCACAAAAGGACTTGAGGCGCAGGATTTGCGTATCGCTGACCAGGCTATTCAAGAAGGACGCTGTCTGGTCATTGCGATCAACAAATGGGATGTCGCGGAGGGGCCGAGCAAGCTCTTCAACGGCATTCGTGCTGCCTTGGACGATGGTCTGGCACAGGTGCGAGACGTGCCGCTTATCGCTGTTTCTGCTTTTACCGGCAAGGGAATCGACCAGCTGATGAAAGCGGCATTCAACAGCCGGCGGATTTGGTCGCAGCGGGTTGCGACGGGAAAACTCAACCGCTGGTTTGAAGATGCGATCGAGGATAATCCGCCGCCGGCACCGGGTGGAAAGCGGATCAAGCTACGTTACATTACGCAGGCCAAGACAAGACCACCTTCATTTGTGATTTTCGGAACGCGTGTGGATGACTTGCCAGAGAGTTATCGCAGATATCTCATCAATGGTATCCGCCGCGAGCTGGGTTTTGGCGGTGTGCCGGTGCGGCTGATCATAAGATCTCCCAAAAACCCATATCATGACAAAGATTGATAGCTTGGTTCATTCCATCAATTCCGCGTTATGGTTAATTATTTTTCCATGTTGATAACCAAGTCTTTACAGTTTGGGTTCTAAACTTTCGCCTAAGAGTATGTTTCATTTGTTTCTCTTAGGGATATGATCTTTGACGCAGCTTGATAGCGAACTGATTGACTGGGCGGTCTATAGCGAAACGCGATCTTCGCTTGGGCCTGATTTTGTTCGCATATTGGGCTATTTCCGCGAAGATGGAGCGCAATCGATCGTCAAGATCGAAGCTGCTCTACGCGCCAAGGACGCAGCCCAGGTCGTCATGCCGGCGCACAAGCTAAAAGGAGAGTCGCTGCAATTTGGCGCGATCCGGTTGGCCGCTTTGGCCGAACTCATCGAAATGACCGCACGTAAATGTGTTGAGCATCAACAGACACCGGACGAAATAATAGAGCAGGTTGTTGGCTTGCGCCCCCTGTTTGAGGAAACAATGCCAATATTGGAGCATGAAACGAGTCCGGTAGTACAGCGCCAGCCTGCTGAGGCTGGACGCCGTTCAACCGGTCTTACCAACCATCTCGGCTAGGGCTGAATGATTTACTCCGCCGGTTCTGACTGCAACTGGACATAGTTTTCGATGCCCATGCGCTCGATCATGTCAAACTGCTTCTCTAGCGTGTCGACATGCTCTTCTTCACTTTCGAGAATTTCAGCAAACAGATCGCGCGTCACATAGTCGCGTACTTTTTCGCAATATTCTATGCCATCTTTTAGAGGTGGTAGTGCTTCGTGCTCCAGCGCCAAATCGGCTTTCAGGATTTCTTCCACAGATTCGCCGATTTTCAATCGACCCAGTAGCTGGAAGTTGGGCAGGCCATCGAGGAACAAGATCCGTTCAGCCAGCTTGTCGGCATGTTTCATCTCGTCGATGGATTCTTCATATTCAAACTTGGCCAATTTGCTGACGCCCCAATTGTCCAGCATCTTGCTGTGCAAGAAATATTGGTTGATCGCCGTCAGTTCGTTTTTCAGCGCTTCATTCAAATAATCAATGACCTTTGCGTCACCCTTCATGGCGTAATCCTTTTCGATGGGGAAATCTGTTAGTTAGCGCTATACACGAGCGCAGCCCTGTAGGGAAGGGCTTGTTCCCAAGAAAAGCCAATTATTTCAATGATTTGATAAAGAGAATGCTAAGCGGTCGCAACTTCGTTTTCGATAATGGTTCGCGCAAACGACAGGCATTGGCCGCATTTTGGTTTCCGTCCGAGTTCGGCATAGACTTCGCTCGGCTTCTCAGACCCGTTGCGCACCGCGGCTCGCAGGTCTTTTTCCTTTATCGCATTGCAGACACAAACAACCATTTGGGCTCCTTACACGACTCGTATAAGGCTAATGAGAATAGATCGCAATAGCAAAAACGCACTTGTTTAAGATCTGTTGATTTTCAATGGCTGAATCTCAAACCGTGACAGCGATCTCCACAGCCATTCCAATGGACCATAGCGAAAGCGCATCAGCCACGGTTTGGACCAGAGCAGCATGATAATCCACGCGCTGGGCACGAATAGATAGAGTTCGGCACGATCTATCTGACCATAAAGACCCAGGCCCCAGCCGTAAAAGATAAAGGTCATCAATATACTGGTGCCGATATAGTTGGAAAAGGCCACGCGTCCGGCGGCTGCGATCCGGTGCAGCAAGGGATTGTTAGAGAGAGCCTTGATCAGCAAAATGAACAAGGCCGCATAACCAATTGTCATCATCAGGCGCGATGGCATCGACCAGGCGACACTGCTGTTAAAGTCGATCAGCGGATCGAATTGATTTAATATCATCAAGGCCGCCAATGGAACCAGCAGCAGGAGTCCCATGAACGTGAAACCGATGCCGAATTTCTTGTAGCGCGCCGTTTGCCATTCACCGGTCATGAAGCGGTTTTTGTAAAGCGCCATGCCGATCATCATGAACGGCAGAGTTTCTGGAAAACTCATCAACACCATACCGATTGGACCCCACCAGTGTTCGGCGAGTTTGTCCGCAAATATAGTTGTGTAACTACCCTGATGAATGGCGATATCTTTGGTCAGTGCAGATGCGCTGGTCGCGATGTCTTTCATTGCCTCCTGATATTCCATGTCCATGGCGGAACCGGGCCCAGCCTCTATTGCAAGAGCTTGCAGGTAGATCAGGCTGCCCGTGAACAGCAGAAAGACTACAAACCCTACGCAATAGATGAGCAATCCAATACGTATGAGCCGTTTACTGTCCCAATGGGCCACCAGGAATGCGACGCAACCGATTATCGCATAGAGAAACAGGATATCGCCCCACCAGATCAGAAAATAATGCGCTAAACCAAATAATGCCAACCAGAGCATGCGCGAATAGTGGACCTTCGCCGGATTTTCTCCCTTGGCTTGAGCGCGCTCGATGACCAGCATCATGCTCGCACCAAACAGGATGGTGAACAGCCCCCGCATCTTGCCATCGACGAAGAGGAAAGACAGCAACCAGGCGATGACATCTGGTGTGTCCGTACCACCGTAAACGGAGGGGCTCATATAAGCCATTTCCGGCATGGAAAAGGCGATAATGTTCATCAGCAATATACCCATGACAGCAAAGCCGCGCAAAGCGTCCAGGGTTAAATAGCGTGTGGTTTCCGGGGCGTTCATTTTATCTCTTTCGCTGGGTCAACCAGAATGGAATAGATATTTTCAAAGCCAGCTGGCAATTTGATCCAGCGGTTTTTTATATGTCGCATGAACGGGGATAGTGGCATCTGAGGCAGGCTTGCCGACCACCAGTACCATCATTGGTTTCTCATTGGCTGGCCGCTCGCAAAGCTCGTTTAGAAACTTCATTGGATTGGGCGTGTGGGTGAGGGTAGCGAGACCGGCATCATGCAGCGCGGTGATCAGCATGCCGGCGGCTATGCCGACGCTTTCGTTGACATAATAGTTTTGCTTCATCTCGCCGGGCATCATGCCGCCCTTACGCTGACCGAATATGACAATAAGATAGGGCGCTATCTCAAGAAACGGTTTGTCCGCATCGGTGCCGAGCGGGCCAAGTGCTTCCAGCCACTCGTCGCTGGCTTTGTTTTCGTAAAATTCTCGCTCTTCCTGTTCGGCGGCTTCGCGCAGCGCCTTTTTCTTGGCCACAGACTCTATGACAGCAAAATGCCATGGCTGATGATTGGCACCATTTGGCGCAGTGCCAGCAGCCAGTAATGCATTCTCGATCACAGCACGCGGAATGGTTTCATCACTGAAATAGCGGCAAGTGCGCCGCAATTTCAGGCTGTCATAAAAAGCTCTGGATCGTGCCACGCGTTCCTCGTCGGAATAGTCCGGCAACTCGGTATAGGGCAGGGTATCATGGGGTTTCATCGCTGATTCCTTGGCGAATGTTAAATTCCAAAGTTCACACAAATCACACCCGATTTTGCCGGGCATGCGTGAGCCGGATTGGTCTGCGCTGTCATAGCCATGAGCTGCATAGTAGGAAAGAAAATATCATTATTGACATTAATGTCAGTAGTCGTTATCAGGCGTATAACAATAGACAATAAAGCGATTCATTTTATGACGACTTCTTCCCAAGCCATCTCTCCAGCGGATATGCCTCTTCTCAATCTTGAGCATTCCACGCCGGGCATCCGTCCGGTCAAGGCGTTTCGTCATTTCCGTAACCTGATTGCGGACAAGGAAGATACGGCGGAAGTATTCCACATTATTGAAGCGCTGGCGGGCAAAGCCTTTGTTCGCAATGCCAAGCGCTTTTTGAAAAGTCCGCATGCGCAGGAATTGATGGAGCGCAATGTCGATTTGCCAACCATGCTAGATAATCATGACAAGCTGCGGGAGCTTCCTGCCGACAGCCTGGGGCAGGCCTATGTTCGTTTCATGGAAAAAGAAGGCCTGACCGCTGCCGGACTGGTGGCTGAGTTTGACCGCTACGGCGCGAACTATGAAAAGCGCAACGATGTTACCGAATGGTTTGGCGACCGGATGCGCGATACGCATGATTTGCTGCATGTCCTGACCGGCTATGGCCGCGATGCTTTGGGCGAACAATGCGTGCTGGCCTTCACATATGGTCAGAACCCCAATCTTGGAATTCTATTCATTGCTTATGCCGGTGCACTGGAAATGAAGAAGCAGGCACCGTCCGATGCTCCCGTCTTGAAAGCCGTTCGCGAGGGTCAAAAACTTGGTAAGGCGGCCAAGAGGCTGGCTTATTATGATATTGAAAAGATACTGGCCATGCCGCTCGACGAAGCACGCGCCTTTTTGAATATCAGTGAACCGGTCTATTACAAGCAGGCCCATGCCGCTTATGAAGCGCAGGGAATTGATCCCTATAACTTGTTGGGTCAGCCGGCTTAAGGTAGCAGGGGCGGCTATTGCGCTGCTTCTATTTTTTTCACCAGTATGTCGTAACCTTTGACGGAGCTTTCTATCTCCATCTCCGCTTTGTTCAGTCTTTCTGACGACTGCATGACTTTTTCTTCCAGCTGATTGGCGCGCAATCTGATTTGTGGATTGGTTCGGGACCATGTTCTCAGGTCGGAAAGCGTCTGATCGACAGCCTCTTGTGCCGCGGTAACTTCTGTTTTGGCGGCTTCTGCCTGATCGCGAACCTCTTTGGCTTGCAATTCGACCTCAACCCCGAATGCACTGAAGCGGCCAATATTTGTCTTTCCCAATTGTTCTCCAAATTCGATTGGGAAAAACAGGAAAAAAGCCAATATTCCCAAAACGCACAAGTCGCGTATCAGTATTAGCGCGTTCTTGCCGATCTCTGTCCAGTGTAGCTCCGTCATATCGCTGTCCTGTGTTTGATGTAATTGCCCAAACTGATCGTAGACGCCCTTTTGCCTCGGCATTTTGCGAATTATCAGTTTTACCCCAGATCAGCTGGCAGAAATCCCCCATTGTGATCGTCCTGTGTTTAAGCGATAAACAATCCGGGTCGTCCGATTTTTCAAACCTTTGAGTTCAATAATGGGCCGACGGTGTTGAGAGGGGACAGTATCATGGAAATACGGTTTTCATTCATTTTGGTCAGCTCGGTGCTGCTAACGGGCTGCGCTGAGCATCGGCTTGTCGTGGAGCGGCCGAACCCCGATGGTGAGCATGCGATAGTAAACAGCAAGGCCTATCTGCTTCCCCGGGGCCAGCCACGCAACGTTGCCGATTGTCAGACCAACCTGATCGATGAGGTGCGGGTTAAGACAAACTTCGGGCAATCGTTGATCACGGTGCTGACTTTGGGTTTCTATCAACCCGCTACCATCGAATATTACTGTGCCAAAGTGCCTTCAGATGAAGGTAGTACCGACGAATAGTCCGCGACATTCGGCCGGACGGGAGAAACATGATGCCCCCCAATCAAATCCAGGTGAACAATAATATTGAATGGGTGAACCATCACTTCAATATCAAGGTACCGATTGCCAAGCGGTTGAGGGTTCACAATGAAAACCCGACGCGGGCGACCATGTCGGGAATGCGGGCAACGGCAGCGCGGTTACAAGGCATTATCGCTGATGCCCTGCAAGCGGGGGTGCAGATACGGGCTTGCGGATCACGCTGGTCCTTCTCTGATATCCCTGCCGTCAGGGACGGTTGGATAGTGGAAACTGCCAATCTCGACTGGACATTCAAGGTCGGATCGAATGATGTCGATGTGAACAGCGCCACGTCGGTCGATGACCTGTACCTGGTGCAGTGCGGGACCAATATTTCCAAGATTAACGAGCGGCTAGAAACCAAAACGCGTCGTCGTGCGCTGCGGACATCGGGGGCGAGCAACGGCCAGACGATAGCGGGCGCCATTGGAACCGGAGTGCATGGATCGGCAATCGACGTTGGCGCGATGGAAAGCGAAGTTGCGGGCATTCAAATTCTTACCGCCACCCAGAATCTGTGGATCGAACCGGCCAGAGCACCCGTGATGACGGCAAACTTCGCGGCCAAGCTTGGCGCTACACTGGTCCGGGATGATGCCAAATTTGATGCTGCGATTGTCAGCCTCGGCGCTCTTGGTATTGTCCATAGCGTGATGCTGCGTTCTACAGGACGCTATCTGCTCAACTCGTCTCTGCTCCATATTCCCTATGGCCAACTGCAAGGCGCGCTGAACATGCTTGATTTTCGTGGGTCAGGTTTGCCGGACCAGACCCGTAGGCCTTATTTTTTCCAGGTAATCCTTGACCCCAACAAAATGGACATCGGGTATACGACGGTGCGCTACAAAGAATTGTGTCCGCCGGGATACCGACCGGATTATAACCTGAAATCCGAAGCAGAACCGGGAACCGATCTACCGCGCCTGATTGCATCGGCGATCAAGATGTTCCCGGACCTGCGCAATACGGCCACGAGCTTGCTGATCCAGGCAGAGTTGAAGGTGCGTTCCGACCGGCCGCATGAATGGCGGCTGCCCGGCGAAACATACAGCTTCACCAGCGCGCGCGAGGGGATTGCGAGTTCCGGTTTTGCCGTACCGATTGCGCAGGTAACAACCGCGCTCGAAATCATGCGTCAGGCATTCCTCGTCCACAAAAGCGCTCCGGTCGTGTTCACATGTCGCTACGCGCAAAAATCGCCCGGTATGATGGCATTCACGCGCTATGATCCATGCTGTGTCATTGATATTGACGGCATCGACACGCCTGCGACGCGCAAGCTGATTACGCTGGCCGGTCAGCGGCTGGAGGCGGCAGGGATGCCGTTCACCCAGCATTGGGGCAAGATGCATGACCTTACCAAGGCCCGCGTGCGACGCGGATATGGCGGCAGCGTGGATCGCTGGAATCAGGTGCGAAAATTGCTGTTGCCCGACGCGGCAGAGCGCGATGCATTTTCGTCGCCGTTTCTGGACAGCGTTGGGTTGAACGCTTGAGCGGCTAGTCTTTCATCCAGTCGCGGAAGAAACTGTCACTGGCTTCGCGGAGGTTGGCGACAGGAACAGCCTGTCCGTTCAAGACAAGCGCATCGCCTTTCACTCTACCGATTTTGGTGAATGGCACTTTTTCTGGATCTAGGTCATCCTCGTTGCGATAGGTCACAATGTAGCGGCCTTGCGCTTCACTAAAGGCAAAAGCGCTGGTCATATCTTGGACTTTTGCACCCAAATTGCCTGCTAGCGCCATCTCGGCTAGCGCGACGGCAAGTCCACCATCGCTGACATCGTGAACAGCCGTCACTTTACCATCCTTGATCAACTGCCTGACCGTACGGCCCGTCAGGCTTTCATCTTTCAAATCGACCGTCGGAGGAGCTCCGTCTTCGCTGCCATGAATTTCTCGCATCCAGAGCGATTGGCCCAGCTCCTCATAGTGGAAGCCAATTGTAGCGATGTAATCGCCATCATTCTTGAACCCAATGGTCATCATTTTATCGAGATCATCAATCAACCCCACGGCGCCAATAGCCGGGGTCGGCAAAATCGCATGGCTTACGCCATCGGCACCAGTGGTCTCGTTATACAGGCTCACATTGCCCGATACGATCGGCATATCCAGCGCTTCACAAGCTTCCGCCATGCCTTCGATACAGCCGACAAATTGCGCCATGATATGCGGCTTTTCGGGATTGCCAAAGTTCATGCAATCGGTTGTCGCCAGTGGTTTCGCGCCGACAGCGGTCAGGTTGCGATAGGCTTCGGCAATCGCCTGCTTGCCGCCTTCGACAGGATCAGCCTTGCAATAGCGCGGCGTGCAGTCGGTGGTGATGGCGAGGCCCTTGTTGGTGCCATGGACGCGAACGACAGCCGCATCGCCGCCAGAGCGCTGGCAGGTGTCAGCGCCAACTTGGCTATCATATTGCTCCCAGATCCAGCGGCGTGAGGCGAGGGCAGGGCTTGCCATCATCTTGAGCAGGTCCGCGCCAATGTCGGTGCTTTCCGGAACATCGCCGAGCGGTTTGGTTGCGACATGTGCCCTATATTCTTCCTGACTGAGATGCGGCCGGTCGTAAAGCGGTGCATCATCGGCGAGTGGGCCGAGCGGAATGTCGCACACCGTTTCGCCTTTATGGGTCAACACCATGCGGCGCGTGTCGGTCACTTCACCAATCACGGCAAAGTCCAATTCCCATTTGGTAAAGATCGCCTCGGCCATTTCCTCGCGGCCGGGTTTCAGGACCATCAACATGCGTTCCTGACTTTCGGACAGCATCATTTCATAAGCGGTCATTTCCGTCTCGCGGCACGGCACTTTGTCCATGTCGAGAATGATGCCGACCTCGCCATTAGTCGCCATCTCGACACTGGAGCTGGTCAGACCGGCTGCGCCCATATCCTGAATGGCGACAATTGCGTCGGACGCCATGAGTTCCAGACAGGCCTCGATCAGTAGCTTCTCCGTGAACGGATCACCGACCTGAACGGTGGGGCGCTTCTCATCGCTGTCATCATCAAATTCCGCGCTGGCCATGGTCGCACCATGAATGCCGTCGCGGCCGGTTTTCGATCCGACATAAACAATCGGGTTGCCAACACCGCTAGCGGCTGAATAGAAAATCTTGTCCGCATCTGCCACGCCAACGGTCATCGCATTGACAATGATATTGCCATCATAGGCTTCGTGGAAATTGGTTTCACCGCCGACGGTTGGGACACCAACACAATTGCCATAACCGCCAATACCAGCAACCACGCCTTTGACGAGATGCTTCATCTTCGGATGTTCTGGCCGTCCGAATCGCAACGCGTTCAAATTGGCCACAGGACGCGCGCCCATGGTGAAGACGTCGCGCAATATCCCGCCGACGCCAGTTGCCGCACCTTGATAGGGTTCAATGTAGGACGGGTGGTTATGGCTCTCCATTTTAAAGATCGCGGCCTGGCCGTCGCCAATGTCGATTACACCTGCATTTTCACCCGGACCGCAAATCACCTGAGGGCCTGTCGTGGGCAGTTTCTTCAAATGCAGGCGCGAGCTCTTGTAAGAGCAATGCTCGGACCACATGACCGAAAATATACCAAGCTCGGTGATGTTCGGTTCGCGACCGAGCGCGTTTAATATGCGCTGATATTCCTCCTCATTGAGGCCATGTTCAGCGACAATTTCTGGTGTAATTTTTTCGGCGGTGCGCGAAGATGTCTGTGTCATGAAAACCCTTTAACGAGCAGTCCCGATTCCGCCTAGTGCGAATTGTCATTTTCCAACACTGCATTGCTTTAAGCATCAGAACATGGTTTCATATTGAAACTGAAAATGATTCGATAGTTGGGATGTCATATGGGAAAAGTGGTTTTGGTTATCGGTGCTGGTGATGCCATCGGTAGCGCGATCATGCGCGCTTTCGCCGAAAAAGACTACACTGTCTGCGGTGCAAGGCGCGGTGGCGAGAAACTGGAGCCACTGGTTGAAGAGCTTCGCAGCGCCGGCAAGCAGGCCCACGGATTTTCCTGTGATGCCCGCAAGGAAGATCAGGTGGAGGCCTTGTTCGCCGACATCGAAGCCAATATCGGCCCGCTGGATTGCGTGGTGTTTAACGTCGGCGCCAATGTGCCGATGACAATCCTCGACACCAGCGCGCAGAAGTTTTTGAAAATCTGGGAAATGGCAACTTTTGCCGGTTTCCTTGCTGGACGTGAAGCAGCGCGCGTCATGACGAAACGTGGCCATGGTTCGATCATCTTTACCGGCGCGACCGCCAGCATGCGCGGAGCCGCCGGTTTTGGAGCCTTTGCCAGCGCGAAAGGCGCACTTCGCAATATGGTGCAAAGCCTTGCCCGCGAAATGGGCCCGCAAAATATTCATGTCGCCCATGTCGTGATTGACGCGGCCGTGGACACCGATTGGATCAAAGGCATGCTGCCGGATTATGAGGAGCGCAAAGCCAATGACGGCGTCGTCAATCCGGATGATCTGGCACAGAATTATGTGATGTTACACGAGCAACCACGCAGCGCCTGGACTTTTGAAATGGACGTCCGACCGTGGGCTGAAAAATGGTGATGATCCGTTCCCGTACACAGGCACAATGATAAGGACACCCAGATGACCAAGACGATTGAACTTGTTTTCGAT
Source organism: uncultured Sphingomonadaceae bacterium (assembly GCA_947493955.1). GTDB lineage: Bacteria > Pseudomonadota > Alphaproteobacteria > Sphingomonadales > Sphingomonadaceae > Parasphingorhabdus. The sequence goes on along the minus strand of CANLSQ010000001.1, from coordinate 1,544,269 downwards.
TTTGTAAGCCCGAATGCCTATCTGATCTGGCAGCCGCTAAAGGCATTGGCCGAAAAGCATGGTGCCAAAATTGAAGTGCTGCCGGCATTTCTTGGCGGAATGCACAAGCTAACCGGCAATGCGCCACCTTTTATCCGTGACGCGGAAGTGAAGGGCAAGAACGCCTACGCGATGCTGGAAATGAACCGCTTCATCGCCAAACATGGCATGACCAAATTTCAGATGAACCCGCATTTCCCATTCAACACCATTAGCCTGCAGCGGATGCTTGTCGCGCTGGAACCAGAAAAGCGTGCAACCTTTATCGAAACATTGCTGCCTGCAATTTGGGAAGAGCAGTTGGACGTTACGGACACAGAAGTGCTTGGTAAAATCCTTGCAGAAGGCGGTTTTGATGCGGAGGAGCTTTTTGCAAAGACACAGGATCCGGCAGTCAAACAGGAATTGATGGACAATGTCGAAAATGTTGTCGGGCGAGGTGCATTCGGCATTCCGACCATGTACATTGATGGTGAGATGTATTTTGGTAAAGAGCGTTTGATGCAAATTGATGAGCAGTTGGCAACGTGATCTTGGCCTTGATCCAAGGTTTTTTAAGAGAAAGCTGACCTTGTCAGAGCGACGCGAACATGCTGAAGAATCCCGCATGGAATCCCCTTGCAAAAAAATCTGCGCGATAGATGCGCCGAGCGGCCTTTGCGTGGGTTGCGGCCGCACCTTGTCGGAAATCGGGGAATGGGCATCCGCCACCGCAGACCGTCAGCAGGAAATATTATCGCTGCTTCCCGCCAGGATGCAGGATATTGGTAAAACTACCGACCAGTAATAGCCACTATGGGGCCATCAAATTCCTATTGATATACTGATGCAACGCATCAACAAAGACACGGGTCTTAAAGGGAAGGTGTTGCCGGTTTGGGTAAACGGCATAAATCGCCCGATCTTCGTTTTTCGTCCTGTCTGTAAGAATGGGTTGCAGCTTTCCCGTCGCTATTTCGGAGTAAACCAGAAAGTGCGCCAGGCGAGCGATCCCCATATTTTGTAATGCAGCGGCTTTTACTGTGAGGCCAATGCCGGAAAAAATGCTGTTGACGCGGACAGTTTGTGCTTCATCGTCACCATCAAATGTCCATTGATCGTTTGTTTGACCTTTGGCGTGGATTGTCAGGCAGCGGTGGCCGAGAAGGTCAAGCGGTGTGACTGGAGCTTCGTACTGTTCAAGATACTCCGGTGAAGCACAAACTACCCAAGGATCATCAATCAATTTGCGTGCGATGAATGAGGTTTCCACAGGGCGTTCAAATAGCAACGCAACATCAACTCTTTCGTTCAACAGATTAATCCCGCCATCGCCTTGTAGCAGCATAACCGAAACTTCCGGATAATCCCGTGAGAATGTCTTGAGAAATGGCACCAGGACTTGCAACGAAAGCGCATCGGAGGCAGCGACCCGCAATACACCTTTTGGCACCGTGCTCATATTCCGTGCCGTGTCTTCGGCATCTTCGATGGCAGTCAGAATATTCTCGCATCGCTCAAACAAGGCGTTTCCAGCTTCGGTGAGTGATAAGGTACGTGTTGTCCGGTTAAACAGTCGGACGCCGAGCCGGTCCTCAAACCGGCTTATTTTTTTACTGACGCCGGATGAAGTCAGTCCAAGTCTGCGGCCCGCTTCAATGAAGCTGCCTGACTGCACGACTTCGGTAAAAACTGACATTTCGTTTATCGGGTGCATGGTTGATAGCTGTCGCTATTAATGAATTTCTGTCAACAATAATATTCCATAAAGTCCATTTATTCCGTGTAAGAAAAACCCTATCTGACGGGCGATGAAGTGATCTGACCACAATACAGCAAGTGATTGTCATGATCTTCGCAGTAGCCTTCCGGGTTGCAGTGAACGGCTCGGCCTTCCGCCCCCTACTGGCCGAGCCAATTCACCACTGAAAAATTGATCAAAGAGATGGTGATCAGACCGACTGACCTCGAACAGATGGGTAGGAACAGAGCATGGAAGACGAAGTGATTGCCTTGATAAATTCAGGTATGAAGCTGAAATGCGGGCATTGCGGACAGGGAAAGCTTTTCAGAGGCTATCTGAAATTTCATGACAATTGCCCAAATTGCCGCCAGGATTTAACTGTAGCCGATACGGCTGATGGCCCCGCCTTCTTCGTAGGTTTTTTCACGATGATTGTTTTTGCGCCGATAATTTTGGTGCTGGTTCAGTCGGCCGATACCATATTTGCGAAGATATTGGCTTTCATCATAGGCATCGTGCTGTGTTCGCTCGTTTGTCTGATCCTTTTGCCACCAGTCAAAGCGATATTGCTAAATTTGCAGATCAACTACGACTCTGGTGAGGGAAGCACTGATAAATAGCTGATTTCTGGACATTGCTATATTGAGGGCAATATCCAGTCTCAGGCTTTCACGAACCTTAGTACCAAATAAGCCGTTAGAGCAGCTGTAACACCTGTCGCGAAAGTGCCCCATGCGATGTCATAGAGGGTGATTTTGGTCGACCACACCTTAAGCACTGCCTGACTGGTCAAATCATAAGTCGCATAGGCAATGCCACCGAATAGGGCGCCGTTAAGCAATGCAGTAGTCCATTGGCCATTTGCAAGTGCGGGTTTGACTCCAAACCATATGATTCCGAACAGATAGATCAGATAGAAGGCCAGTGCTGGCGCTTTACGAAACTCGTCTGCCATGATTTCACCGATTACGGGGCGATACAGACTATTCGCCATATTGCTGAGCCACAGGAAATCGAGGATGCCGAAAATGACGGCTGCGATAATATAGGCGATGACAAATTGGGTCATAGTGCTTCCTGTTTGTGGACCTTAATTCCTAGGCGTGTTTCAGTGTCCGCGTCCTGCTTACAAATGCCGCGGCAACTGATGCGACGGCGAAGGCGATCAATGCTGTTATCATCATTGCTTGGTCAGCGGCTTCCGGTTCGGGAGCAAACCAGTTAAATAACTGAAAAGCGAGTAGCAATATGGCCAGAAGTACTAAGGCCAGTTTAGATCGTGGAGCAGTTGATCGTGTTCGAAATACATAAAATGCAAGAGCACCAAAGGTGAGTATTAGCTCAAGCGGCATGGCGATGGCCGGATAGTTCCAAAGTCCGAAACCCAGATTGGGCGGTGATCCTGCCAATGTGAGATCCGGCGCATGTACCAGTAGATCGAGCAGCCAGTGGGACAAGACCACAAGGCCGCCGATGATGGCACCGGTTTTGTTGCGGGTGATCAGCCAGATGAGTAATGCAAAGCCCAAAGCCCAAACACCGCTGCCAATCAAGCTGTGTGTATAGGGCATATCGTATAGATCCAACGGGTTCATAACTGTCATCCCAGGCGTGATCCGGAAGTTTTCGATGCCGAAAATCGCTAGTCCGAAAAAGCCGAAATCGACAAGTTGCCCCGCAACAAACAATGTGCCGAGGCGCGGTGCCTTTGGATGGGTTGCGGCGATCATTGCCGGTGCGTAGTGCCCGATAAACATAATGTACTCCCCTGTTTTAGGAGACCGTAAACTTCATGCTGAAAAATAGCCAGATTGGGATCAGAATATCGAAACTGACGAATTTGAGCTTTCGAGGCCTTGACCGAAACCCAAAGCACCGTCATTGGAATGGCCATGAATGAAAGTGCCCAAAACATGTCGGACGACACAGCAGATTTGAATTTTGAAGATGCACTCAGGCGTCTGGAAGATATTGTCAGAAAACTGGAAAGCGGCGATGTGCCGCTGGATCAGTCTATCGCACTTTATGAACAGGGCGAAAAGCTTCGCACACTTTGCCAGAAACGTTTGGAAGACGCCCAAGCAAAAATCGAGAAAATCACCCTCGACCGCGATGGCAAGGCTCAAGGCGTCACTGCCTTTGACGAAGACTGAAGGTGCCTGCCAACAATAATCTGGACCTGCAGCAGGAAATGAACCGTGTAGCAGCAGCGGTCGATAAACAGTTTGATCTGCTGCTGATGGTGCCGGATGATGCGCGCGCACAGCTTTTTGAAACAATGCGCCATGCTGCGATAGGCGGCGGTAAAAGACTGCGGCCGTTATTGGTTGTGGCAACATCGCGCCTGTTCAATGTCGATGAAACTTGCGCCTTGCGGGCTGCGACAGCATTGGAAGCATTACATGTCTATTCGCTGATACATGATGACTTGCCCTGCATGGACGATGATGATTTGCGGCGCGGGAAGCCGACTGCGCACAAGGCGTTTGGCGAAGCACAGGCTGTTCTGGCAGGGGACGCGCTTCATGCGCTGGCATTTGAATTGCTGGCGGATGACGCTACCCATAGCGATCCGTTTGTTCGGGCCGAGATGGTAGCTTGTCTGGCCAAAGCGGCCGGACCATCAGGCATGGCGGGAGGACAAATGATGGATCTTGTCGCTGAAACCACGACATTTGATTTGCCGACTGTCACGCGATTGCAGCAGTTGAAAACAGGTGCACTTATAAGTGCCTGTGTCGAGATTGGTGCCATATTGGGCCGCGTCCCGGTTGAAGGGCGGACGGGATTGCGAGGCTATGCTCATGATCTTGGTCTCGCTTTCCAGATTGCCGATGACATTTTGGATGTTGAGGGTGACGAAGCGGTTGCTGGAAAAGCGCTGCATAAAGACGAAAAAGCTGGCAAACAGACTTTTTTGAGTCTGATGGGACTGGATCGTGCAAGAGACCAGGCGCAAATGCTGGTCAATCAAGCCAAGTCGCATTTAAACGGCCATGGTGAGGAAGCCAATTTGCTTCGTGCCATCGCAGAATTTACGGTGCAGCGGGACCGCTAGTCGCGGTACCAGTGAACCAAGGGGGAAGGTAATATGAGAGTCGGTGTTTATCCTGGGACTTTTGACCCGGTCACACTTGGGCACATGGATATCATTCAGCGCGGGACGCGTCTGGTAGACAAATTGGTAATTGGTGTGACAACCAATCCTTCGAAATCCCCCATGTTTTCGCTCGAAGAACGGCTGGAAATGGTTCGCCGCGAAACAGCAGACTTGGGTGATGCGGTTGAGGTGGTCGCGTTTAATGCATTGCTGATGAAGTTTGCCCAAAAGCAGGGTGCCAGCGTGATCGTACGTGGGTTGCGGGCCGTTGCCGACTTTGAATATGAATATCAAATGGCCGGCATGAACCAGCAACTGAATGATCAAATTGAAACGGTGTTTTTGATGGCCGATGTCTCCTTGCAGCCAATTGCATCTCGTCTGGTGAAGGAAATCGCTGTTTATGGCGGCGAAATTCATAAATTTGTATCGCCCAAAGTCTGTGAAGAAGTGGTTGCCCGCGTGGCAGAAACTGGCTTGAAGGGCGAACAATAAGCGGGCAATGGAAAGATGAAAATCGGGTTTTGACAAGCAGTTCATTGCGGCGAAAGCATATCTCGTCCAATAGGCAGCAATATTATGATTGGGCGGGCAGATAAGCGCCGCCGAAATGACCAAAGAATAGGTGAGTAGTTTAATATGCTAAGCAAATATATTGTTTCCCTTTTTGCTGCCGCCATGATCAGTACTGGCGCAGCGGCACAGGAACAAGCGGTGCCCGCTGAACCGGCTCCGGCGTCTGTGCCGGCAGAGGAAAATATCCTACATTTGGACTTGTCCACCGGCGGACGGGTCACAATACAGCTATATCCAGCCATGGCCCCCAACCATGTAGAACGGATCAAGACGCTCACGCGGCAGGGTTTTTACGATGGGATTATTTTCCACAGAGTCATTGAAGGCTTCATGGCTCAAACCGGAGACCCTACCGGTACCGGTACAGGGGGTTCAGAGCTGCCTGACCTAGAAGCTGAATTCCACGCATTCCCCCATTTGAGAGGCGTAGTATCCATGGCTCGCGCCGAGAGTGAAGACAGTGCGAATAGCCAATTTTTCATTGTATTTTATCCACGCTTTGCTTTGGACAAAAAATACACGGTTTTCGGCCGGGTCTCTGCCGGCATGCAATATGTCGATGCGATCAATCGCGGCGAGCCACCAGCGAGCCCGAGCAGGATTTTGCAGGCTTCGATTGCGGCTGACGGCAAAGCACCGCCAGCGCCTAGGTCTTTTGCACCAATAGCTGAAAAAGAGATCACGATCGACGACCTGAACGCGCCAATTAACCCCTAGGCTTTCTCTATGCGCGTTGATCTTTTTGATTTTGCGCTTCCGCAGGAAAATATCGCGTTAAGGCCCGCTGTACCGAGAGACAGCGCGCGGCTGTTGAGTGTTTGCGGGTCGGAGCAATTGTCAGATCATCTCGTCTCCGAACTGCCAAAGTTGCTGTCAAAAAACGACATATTGGTTTTCAACGATACCAAAGTAATCCCGGCTCAGCTGGAGGGGCGTCGCGGCGAGGCGAAGATAGGTGCGACATTACATAAGCGCGTCGACCTGAGGCGTTGGCAGGCTTTTATTCGTAACGGCAAAAGACTGAAGATTGATGATGTCATAGACTTTGGCCAGAACGTTCTAGCGCGGGCCGAAGAAAAATATGACGACGGGAGTTTTCTGCTCCACTTTCTTGGTGACGAACCTGTCGAGCTTCTGCTGGGAAGAGCAGGGAGCATGCCGCTGCCGCCTTATATTGCGAGCAAACGTGACATCGACGAACGCGATGCGGAAGATTATCAGACAATGTTTGCCCGTGAAAAAGGAGCCGTCGCGGCACCAACGGCTGCGCTGCACTTTACCGATGGTTTGATGAAAGCCCTGAGCAAGGCTGGTGTGGGTCAAGAAACACTTACTTTGCATGTTGGCGCAGGAACGTTTCTTCCGGTGAAAGTGGACGAAACTGATGATCATCGGATGCACTCCGAATGGGGTCGAATCGAACCCGAGGTTGCTGATCGTCTCAATCAGGCGCGGCAGAATGGTGGCCGCGTAATTGCCGTCGGAACGACCAGCTTGCGCCTGCTGGAAAGTGCGACCGGAGAAGATGGCATTATCCAGCCCTTTGCGGGGGATACCGATATTTTCATCACGCCCGGCTATAAGTTTCGCGCCATTGATGGCCTGATGACTAATTTCCATTTGCCAAAATCAACTCTGTTCATGCTGGTCAGTGCGCTGATGGGGCTCGAGACTATGCAAGCGGCTTATGCCCACGCGATTGCAAAGGGATATCGATTTTACAGCTACGGGGATTCAAGCCTTCTGCTACCAGATAAGAGCTAGTTATTCGCTGGCCTGGGTTATTCTGTCCAGCAGCTGTGCCCGTTCTCTCTGCAGCGCCTCCAGATTTACAAAATCTGGTTCGGTAATCTTAGTGGTCTCAAACAGCATGATTGAATTGTCTACACTTGCTAGCGCCGTCTCATAATCATCCCGCTTTTTGGCGATAGATGACTGTATCAGATTGGCAAGGAAGAGGAGCATATCTTGCATTGGATATTCTCTTTTTCCAGCAAGAGCCTCTATCTTTTTCGCAGATTTTATTGCGTCATCATATTCTGCTTCCAGACTGGCCTGATATTCCTCCGAACCGCGATACTCCGGTTTCTCCAGCATCAAAGCTCGTCGAGACCTGCGATGATCACGGGCAATCTCCTTCGCTTCTCTATAGGCTTGGAAACCTTCAAGTAGTGGCCAGCAATTATAAAGCGCAATCATCATCGCTTCACCTTCGGTCGCCTCGCAGCTTCGCAGGTCATCCCGATGCTTTGCTTCTATGACTATGGTTTTGGGGGCCGTGCTCATAATGCGCCTCAGAACACTGACATCGGGTTTCTTTGGCGCAGCTAGCTGCTGATTTTGATCTGTTTCGGAGCCAGATGCTTGGGGAGTGCTTTGAGAAGATGGCGGAACATTAGGAAATGAGAAATCCTCCAATTTGGTTTCCTGTGCGAAAACCTGGGCAGGAAGAATAGAAGCAGCAAGTAGGGCCAAGGTAAAGCAGCTGGGGGTTTTTGTCATGAAGCCGACCCTCAGTGTCTACCCGGCTATAGTCAAGCGCGAATAATTGTGCTGAAAGAAAAAGGGCGGCTCCAAAGGAACCGCCCTTTTAAATTCTGGTATGTTAAAGCCTTAGCCTTCAGCAGCTACCGGCACTGGCGGATCATTGTCGGCCACTTCGGTTAGCGAACCGCCCTGGGGTTCACATTCGCCTGCTTCTGTATATTTCCAGGCGTTGCCCTGGTAATCGACAACCGATGTACCGGCACAGCTTGTGCCTTCGCCAGCGGCGCAATCATTTTCGCCTGCTTTGGCGATGCCGAAACATTTTTCTTTTTCAGCGGCCGCAACTTCGGTCACTTCTTCACCTGCAGCTTCAGCGCCTTCTGTTGCTTCGCTGGCACCGCCGGAACAGGCGGAAAGAGCAGCGGCTGCGATAAGCGCGGTTGCCGCTGAACCTAATTTCTTTGTCTTCGTCATAAAATACTCCCGATTTTGGTCTTTGAAAAACTGCTACCATCCTGCACAGTTATTGAGGGATTCGTACAGAACGGTCCCTTGGTTACACCATAAGGCAAAAAACGCAAAATTCTTTGTTTTTTCGAACCTTAGTTCGCTGATTAGGATGATTTTAATGGCCGACCGTTTTTCTTTTTCGATCGACGCCACGGATGGAAAGGCGCGTACCGGAAAAATTACGATGCAGCGCGGAGATATCCGCACACCGGCATTCATGCCAGTCGGGACGGCGGCCACGGTCAAGGCCATGAAGCCGGATACGGTTCGCGCTACGGGCGCCGATATCATCCTCGGAAACACATATCACCTTATGCTGCGACCCGGCGCTGAAAGAGTTGCTAAGCTCGGTGGTTTGCACAAATTCATGAACTGGAATCGGCCTATCCTCACCGATAGTGGAGGCTATCAGGTTATGAGCCTCTCTGACCTTACGAAGATGAGTGAAGATGGCGTGGAATTCCAAAGTCATCTCGACGGGTCTCGCCATATGCTGACACCAGAGCGATCGATGGAAATTCAGCGCTTGCTCGGTAGCGACATTGTCATGGTGTTTGATGAGTGCACAAAAAATGGCGCGACCCGAGAGGAAGCCATGTTGTCTATGGAGCGCTCCATGCGCTGGGCCAAACGATCCCGCGATGGTTTTGACAGCGGTGAAGAGCATGCTGCAAAGTCCGCTCTATTCGGCATTCAACAAGGATCTCTCGACAAGGACATCCGGGCGGCTTCAGCCCAGGCCCTCATCGAAATCGGCTTTGATGGCTATGCGATTGGTGGGCTGGCCGTAGGAGAAGGGCAGGAGGCGATGTTCGGTGTACTCGACTACGCACCGGGTCAACTACCCGAAGATAAGCCGCGCTATCTTATGGGTGTTGGCAAGCCGGATGATCTCGTCGGCGCAGTGGAGCGCGGAGTGGATATGTTTGATTGCGTGCTGCCCAGCCGGTCTGGCCGCAACGGGCAGGCGTTCACGGCTACTGGGCCGATCAATATTCGCAATGCAAAATTCGCCGAAGACCTGGAGCCACTGGATGCAGATTGCACCTGTTCGGTTTGCCAGACTTACAGCCGCGCCTATCTGCATCACTTGATCCGATCCAAGGAGATATTGGGTGCCATGTTAATGACGGAGCATAATATTGCTTTTTACCAGTCGCTTATGGCTGGAATGCGAGAGGCTATTACAGGTGGAGTTTTTGCGACCTTTGCCAGCAATTTCCGCGGGAAATATCTTCGCCAATGATCAAAGGCTTGCCTGAACCGACGAGTTTGAAAGACGCTATGAAGCGTGCGCAGGAACATGCGCCTTATCTGTGCATGGCTATGGAAGTTCAACCGGAACTTACGGCGTTGCTGGATGGAGAGGATTTGAAAGCCGCGTTCGCATTTGTAAAGGAAGCGGGCACCAATGCTGAAAATGTTCGCCAGAAGCTAAGGCGGGAGAAGCGGGCGCTGGCACTGACCTTGGCAATTGGTGATTTGGCGGGACAGTTAAGTTTGACGGATGTGGTCACGCAACTTTCGGATTTTGCTGACCGATCACTGGATGAGGCGTTAGCGGATATTTATGCTACTCGCTATCCAGATGCCGACGCCGCTGGTTTTGCTGTCATTGGTCTGGGAAAGCATGGCAGCCGGGAACTGAACTATTCATCCGATATCGATCCGATTTTTATCTACGATCCGGAAAAAATCCCCACGCGTGGCCGCGAAGAACCAAGCGATGCCGCGCGCCGGATTGGTCAGCAATTGGTCGATGCGCTGAATACCCGGGATGCCGATGGCTATGTTTTCCGCGTCGACATGCGGTTGCGCCCATCGCCGGAAGTCAGTCCAGTCGCATTGCCCGTTGAAGCCGCGATCAGCTACTATGAATCCAGCGCGCTTGCTTGGGAGCAGGCGGCGTTTATTCGCTCGCGATTTGCGGCCGGTGACGCGGACTTGGGTCGTTATTTTCTGGAGACAATCAACCCCTTTATTTGGCGGCGTTCGCTGGACTATGGTGCTATTCGGAATATTGGCGCGGTTTCGGTGCAAATTCGCGACCATTATGCAGCTGGTCAAAAATTTGGACTCGGCTATGACCTGAAGCGCGGGCGCGGTGGTATCCGGGAAGCAGAGTTTTACGCGCAAATGCACCAACTTATTTTTGGCGGACGTGAACCGGAACTGCGGGTGCCAGCAACGCGAGAGGCGTTAAGCGCATTGGCAGATGCTGGAAGGATCAAAGCAGACAAGGCCTCGACATTGTCTGAATCCTACGAACTGTATCGCGTCATCGAACATCGCCTGCAGATGGTCAATGACCAGCAAACCCATAGCCTACCTGATGATGAGGCTGGGATGGACCGGGTGGCGAAGCTTCATGGATTGCATCAGGGCATTGATCTGTTGGCTCTGCTGGAACCATCTGTCGAGGCGGTTGGCGCGATTTATGACGAATTGATCGATTCCGACGACAGCGATGTGTTGCCGCAAGCCGATCAGGCTTTGGTGGCGGCGCTGGAAAAAAGAGGTGTCGCACAAACCGGTATTTTCGCCGATAAAATCAAGCGGTGGCGCAGTGGCAAAGTCACGGCGCTGAGAAGCCCCGCGGCTGTGGAGTCTTTCGAAGCCGTATTGCCGGATATGATTGAGGTTATTGCCGGATCGCCGGACCCGCAGCAGGCTCTCATTCGACTGGACAGCCTGATTGACAAATTGCCGACCGCAATCAACTTCTTTCGTATGCTGGAGGCCCGCCCGGGGCTTCGGGAAATGCTCAGCCGTATTTTGAGTCATGCGCCGGTTCTGGCTGACGAATTGTCCCGCAGAACCGAATTATTTGAAGGATTGATCGATACAACCGCCTTAGATCTGCCGCCGTCTGTTGATGAGCTGGCAGAGCAATTTGCCCGTCGCGAAGACGGTGATGACTATCAGATGCTGCTCGACAGGGTGCGGGCGCGGGTGGGGGAGAAGCGCTTTGCTCTGGGTACCCAGCTTATCGAATCCCGTCACGATCCGCTGGCGATAGCTGCTGGCTATGCCCGTGTTGCAGAAGCCGCGATCCGGGTGCTCACCGATGCTACTATATCGGAATTTGAAGAAGCTCACGGCAAGATTGAAGGCAGCGAAATACTGGTGCTTGCGCTCGGTCGATTGGGTGGGGAAGCCTTGACTCATGCATCTGACTTGGACCTGATTTTCCTGTTTACAGGGGACCACAGCGCAGAGTCCAACGGCCGACGCCCCTTGGGTGGAACGCAATATTTTAACCGGCTGGCGCAGCGTATCGTTGGGGCACTATCCGTACCCACCGCGGCAGGACCGCTTTATGAAGTGGACACACGCCTAAGGCCCTCCGGAACGCAAGGTCCAATGGCTGTAACGATCGAAAGTTTCTATAAATATCAGCAGGAAAGTGCCTGGACTTGGGAACATATGGCACTAACGAGGGCCCGTCCGGTCTATGGTAGCCCAGCGGCCTGCGATCAGTTGCAGGACCAGATCGTCACTATTTTGCAGAAAGAGCGGGATCCGGAAACCTTGCGCAAGGCTGTGCGCAAAATGCGACTGGATATTGTCGAACATAAACCACCCAAAGGACCGCTGGATACCAAGCTTATGGAGGGTGGTCTGGTGGACTGGGAATTTATCATTCACTTCCTTCAACTCAAAACCGGAGAGGCCCTGCATCCGCAATTGGGATTGGCTGCTCGCGGGTTGGTTGTTGGCGGACATTTGAACGAAAATATGGTTGCCGCTCATGAACTGATGACGCGGTTGCTGGTGGCTTTGCGATTAATGTCGCCGACCTGCGACTATCCGCCGGAGACAAGCCGTGAGTTGATTGCGAAAGCGGCGGGTCAGGAAAACTGGGATGCCCTTTTGAACGGGTATGACGCGGCCCGGCAATGCGTTATTGAAGAATGGAATCGGCACTTGCGGCCGGACCCTCATGAAATTTTAGGAGACATAATATGATCGAAGCTGGCGAGCAGATGCCCGATATGGATTTGACCGCGCCTGATGGCAGCACGGTGAAACTATCTGATTATCACGGCAAGAAGCTGGTATTGTTTTTCTATCCCAAGGCCAGCACACCGGGATGTACGACCGAGTCAAAAGACTTTTCCGCTTTATTGCCGGAATTTGAAAAAGCAGGCGCCGCAGTGCTTGGTATGTCCGCAGACAGTCCAAAACGTCAGCAGAATTTTATCAGCAAGCAGGAACTGACCGTTGATATCGCGTCCGACGAAAGCACCGATTTTCTTGAGAAAATCGGCGTGTGGGCGGAAAAAAAGATGTACGGTAAAACCTATATGGGCATCATCCGCTCGACCTTTCTGATCGGACCGGATGGCAAGGTTTTGCAGTCTTGGCCGAAAGTGAAGGTTAAAGGGCATGCCGAAGAAGTGCTCGCAGCGGTGCAGGCCGTTTAAGGATCTCGAGTTTGAACATTGCAACAGCCATGAAGCCATCGGTGGGCGAAGCTGTGCGGCACGTGCTCATGACGGCGGACCCAGCCGCAAAGGTCATGGCCGCTCGCCATGCCACCAGAGAATGGCGGCAGGGTAGGTTGGAGCCGGATTTCGGTGTACCAATGCCCGACGTGCCAGCCCGACCCAGTCGTCCTGAACTGCTTCGGCCGGGTCAGATGCCGCGGCGAGGCAAGGGAACGTCGGTGACCAAGCGCATCGCGCTGATCCACGCTTTGGCCCATATCGAATTTGTCGCGATTGATCTGGCCTTTGACATGATCGGGCGATTTGGAGCCGAATTTCCGGATGAATTTGCTGACGACTGGTTTCGTGTTGGCGCTGAAGAAGCGATGCATTTTGTACTTTTGGACCGGCGATTGCGTGAAATGGGCAGCTTTTATGGTGATCTGCCGGCTCATGACGGCCTTTGGGATACTGCAAAAGAGACAGCCTATGATGCTTCCGCAAGGCTTGCGATCGTCCCGATGGTTCTGGAAGCGCGTGGTTTGGATATCACGTTAGACACGGTCGAACGCTTCAAGACACAGGGTGATCTGCTGACCGCGAAAGTATTAAATCGTATTTATCACGACGAGATAAATCACGTCTTTTTTGGAACAAAATGGTTTGAATATTGCTGTGAACGGCAAAAAACCGACCCTCATCGCCACTGGAAAAATCTTGTAAAAACGCACTTTAGCGGCGGCTTGAAGCCTCCATTCAACGACTCAGCGCGCCTTGCAGCCGGTTTAACCCAAGAATATTATCTTGGTATTGAATAATTAACCAAAATAAACCTACTTCTTTTCTCACAGGAACGGGGCAGACTTTCTGTCAAAAAAACAGAGCCGGGATGTATTTTTGGTTCGTAGTAGCAGGATTCGATCAGTTTATGACCGATAGTGTAGTAGGTTTGTATCAAGGGGTTGTGAAAAAAGTCACAGCAGTTGCGATTTTAGGATCGGCAATAACTTTTTCTTCCACAGCAATGGCAGCCGAGGCGGCGGATGCGGAATCAAGTCTTCCGCTTGATGTCCTCAAAGGCAAAACGGATAGCTCCGACAATGTCCTGGGTGAAGCAGATCCGGCCTTTCGGCTCCTTTTTAACAAATGGTCTGGTCAAGGCAAAAAGCAACCCGTCAAACTGACCATTCCTTCCCGCAAACCCGTTGAAAATTATAGACTAACCAGTTCTTTTGGTTTCCGGTCTGATCCCTTCAAAGGTCGCCGCGCCCGTCATAAGGGCATTGATATGGCTGGACCAGTGGGTACGCCAATCTATGCGACAGCCGATGGCATTGTTGGCCGCTCCCAATGGGTTCGCGGTTATGGTAACTATATTGAAATTAATCACGGCAATGAAATTCAAACACGCTATGGTCACATGTCGCGACTGAATGTCAAAGCCAATGCCCGCGTAAAGAGCGGCGATCTTATAGGCTTTATGGGATCTACCGGCCGTTCAACCGGTAGCCATCTGCACTATGAAGTGCGTATCGCGGGCGAAGCGGTTAACCCGGTCCCGTTCATGCAATCAAATGATTTCCTGCTGGCAGAAAAGGCGACGCCGGGCGTTGCACTTGGTGGTCCGGCCGAGTAATTTCATTCCGATACACCTTTGGGAGAGGGTGCTTAAGAGGGCTGGTGACGCTGAAACGCTTACCGGCCCTTTTTAATTCCCAGCTTCTTTTGACAGTGAGCTATGCAATCCCTATCTTAAGATCATGACCCAAACAGCAGAACAAACCTCTTCCCAGGACATCATCCTGACTCCCAACGCGGCCAAGCGCGTCGCCGCTATTGCCGACAAGCAAGAGAAACCGGCGATATTGCGTCTGGCGGTGGAAGGTGGCGGTTGTTCGGGCTTTCAATATCGTTTTGGTTTGGCTGAAGAAGTAGAGTCTGATGATGTTGCTGTTCAGGAATCCGGTGTGACGCTGGTCGTCGATGAAGTCAGTCTTGATCTCGTTCGCGGAAGTGCAGTGGACTTTGTTGAGTCCCTGGGTGGTAGTGCGTTTCAGGTGACAAACCCCAACGCGGCCTCTGGTTGTGGTTGCGGCTCCAGCTTTTCTGTCTGATTGCTGCATCGGTGAGAATAGCCAGTTTTAACATTAACGGCATAAAAGCGCGGCTGCCGCGCTTGCTCGAATGGCTCGAAGAGACCAGGCCGGATGTAGCCTGTCTGCAGGAAATCAAAACGCAGGATGAGGGCTTTCCAGCGGCGGAATTTGAGAAAATTGGTTATGGTGCCATCTGGCATGGCCAAAAGAGTTTTAACGGTGTGGCTATATTGACCCGGGATCAGCAACCCGAAGAGACCAAACGCGGCCTTGATGGCGAACCGGAAGACGAACATAGCCGTTACCTTGAAGCCAATGTGAAGAGTGCGAATGGCGAAACAGTGCGCGTGGCCAGTATTTACCTGCCTAATGGCAATCCGCAGCCGGGTCCCAAATTCGATTTCAAACTCCGCTGGATGAAACGCCTTCGTGATCGCGCGGCTGAAATCTGGCAGGAGGAAATTCCTGCGGTCTTGGCAGGTGATTACAATGTCATCCCGCGCGATAATGACGTGTTTTCGGTTAAGGCGATGGAAAATGATGCCTTGATGCAGCCGGAAAGTCGGCAGGCCTATCAGCGGATCGTTAATGACGGCTGGACGGACGCGCTGGGTGTTACTTATCCTGCAGGCAAAATCTGGACTTATTGGGACTATCGCAGCGGTGGTTGGCAGCGCGATCAGGGGTTCCGGATTGATCACCTGCTTCTCAGCCCTCCGGCTGCTGATCAGCTTACCCGTTGCGGCGTTGATAAAGAACATCGCGGGCGAGAAAAGGCCAGCGATCATGCACCAACCTGGATTGAACTCAACATCTGATGCGCGCCTTGCTGGCTAGTCTGGCCATTTCTGCGGGGCTCTATTTTGCAATCGTGGCATTGGCTTACAGTTTCCAGCGTGATCTGCTCTATTTTCCTAGTCAAATTGTTCTTTCAGAAAAACAATTGGAGGAGGCGGACTTTGAAGCTGTAAAAATAGCGTCAAAAGGCGCCGCCGAACTATTGTCTCTGTGGCGCCCTCCTGCCGATGCGACGAAACCGGTTGTCATCCACTTCCATGGCAATGCCGGTTCGCTAGCGGTGCGCTTGCCCATTTATCAGGCGATAGCGGAAGATGGCGCAGGCGTGCTGGCTGTCGGATATCCGGGTTATGGCGGCAATCCCGGCGTGCCGAGCGAAGAGGCCTTCTACGCGGCGGCACAGGCCCATTATGACTGGTTGCTCGTCCAGGGCTATGGTGCTGACCAGATTGTCATTGCGGCTCAGTCTCTGGGGACCGGTGTGGCCATATGGCTCGCATCCCGCAACGAAGCGTCAGGGCTCATTCTGGAAGCAGCCTATACTGGCATGGATGAGATGGCCCAGCGACAATTCCCGATCTTACCGGCGAAACTGCTGATAAAAGACCGTTATCGTTCCATCGAGCGGATAGATCAAATTGATATGCCGCTAATCTGGATACATGGCACGAATGATGAACTGATACCCTTTGCGATGGGACAAAGACTGTTTGACGCTGCCAAAGAGCCTAAAATCGCGCAGCCAATTAAGAATGGCGGGCACAATGACCTTTGGATGCGCGGGATTGACGCAATGGTGCGTGATGGAGCCCAGCGTTTTGTGTCCGGAGGCTAACTTTCTGGCTGAGGAGTTGATGCCCTCTGCCACTCCCGCAACATGTTATAGGCCACGGCGCTGGCCGGACCGTCACCCGTCAGCGCAACGGCGGCATATTGGAGTGATGCCGGGTCGATCATTACAAAAGCTTTTATCCCCGGCATTCCGCCTGCATGGCCAATCCAGATAGCCGGTTCACCCTTAGGCCCTGGTGCTCGCATGGCCATGACGCCGAGCCCGTAAAACATGTTCTTGTCAAACATAGGGTAGAGGGTCGAAAACATTACATCGCGCGTGTCAGGGCTAACCAGATCCCCATTTAGAAATGCGCGCCAGAAAAGAACCATATCTGAAGATGTTGCAGCTATTGGTCCGGCCGCGCCTGGTGTACGGATATCAGACTTTTGGTCGTCACTTGGTCGAGGCCCAGCTATGTCTGATATATTATCATCTACCTTGACCATATAGCTGTTTTTAAGACCAATTTTATCGATGATCTTGTTCTGAATAATCTGTGATAACGGTTGTCCATAAACCTGTTCCGCAATTTCACCGAGAAACAGATAGCCGGTGTTGGAGTAACGCCAATATTGCCCCGGACAGAAAAGTGGACCGTGTTTTTTGAGGATTCTGATACTGTCTTTCAGGCTGAGCGCTGCCGGTTCGTTTTTGGCGACGTCCGGATCTTCATTTGCGCTGTAAAGGCCGGAGGTGTGATTGAGCAGCATTCTGACGGTGATCAAGTCACCATTGGGCACGCCATCAATCCAGTTAGACAGTTTGGCATCCAGTGACAGGCGGCCATCTTCAACCAGCTGCATGATAACTATGGCAGTAAAGCTCTTGCCGACACTGGCCCAATAATGGAGTTTTTCAGTATCCTGCAAACCTTGTGTTTTGGTCCAGATGGAACCAGTTTGATTGGCCAGCGCAACAGTCAAGCTGGTTGCTTTGGACTTTGTCAGCATATCCGTGAACAAGGCTGCAAAAGCGCCATGATCCGTTGGTGATGGCCTTGGAGATGCTGCAACCATGGTTGGTATCGCCACCGAAATCGGAGCCGGGCCCACATACTTCATTTCGGCGGAACATTTTTCTGGTTTTTTTGCAAAAACCTGAATGGGCAGGGCTACTAACGCAGCGGCTAGAACAAGGTGAGAAGCAGCTTTGAAAGCAATCATATGATTTTCTCTTGAAAAAAGCGGGGCAGAGTTGCTTTGATGCCTAATATGATTGCGCTGAAACCGGGATGAATGGGTCGGTTAAATTGCTTTCTCATAAAGTGTATAGACCCGATTGATCTTGGACTCGATGGCGTCGGCAATTGCCACCATTCCCTTATTATCATCCAATATCCATCCGATTTCCCCGCGCGTCGCGCCATAGTTAGCAACGGCTTCTCGGCGGATATATTCGATCATCATAAATGCCATTTGACTGGCCATCCGACTGTTTTGCAAGTCTTTGACGACACCCATTAGCGGTACGCGCATGGTCGGCGACGTCGGAAACTTAAGCCACCAAAGGAGTTTAGCCCAATTGAACGGCAGCAAACTGCCTTTCATTTTTTTAGTTCGGTCATTGAGGTCGGGTAACGACATCATAAAAGCTACCGGTTTGCCTTCCAGCTCGGCGATCATGATCAGGTCTTCATATACAATCGGCTTCAATTTGACGCCAACATGGTCAATCTCATGATCTGTTAGCGGAACAAATCCCCAATTGTCCGACCAGGCATCATTGAGGATATTCATGATGATTTTGGCATCGCGGTCAAAATGTCTCTTATCGACTTTGCGCAATCTCAGCTTGCTGCTGCGTTCTCCCGATTTCACAATTCGTTCAATGAGCGGCGGGAAACCGTCTGTGATGGGCAGATCATAGGTGATCAGTTCTTTTACGCTTTTGTAACCGTCTGCCTCAATCCAGCCTTGATATTCTGCCTTATGATGCCCCATCATCACGGTCGGGCTATGATCATGCCCCATGGTGAGCAGGCCGGGCTCGTCCCATACAGACAGGCTCATGGGGGCGATGATGCGATGCATGCCTTGTTCTTTCAACCATTTTTCCGCTGCAGTGATCAATGCTTTTGTCGTCGCTTCATTCTCTGCTTCCAGCAGACCCCAATTGCCTGTGCCGGGTCCCAAGCCCTGTTCGACGGGCTGTTTCAAAGCCAGATGATCGATATGTGCGCTAATCCGGCCTACGATTCTTCCATCTTGTTCTGCGAGGAAAAGTTGGACCGTTGCATGTTCAAAAAAAGGGTTCTTTTTGGGAGTCAGAAGTGCGTAAACCTCAGATTTTAGAGGCGGCACCCAATGCGGATCATTTGCATTTAAACGATAGGCGAGTTCGACAAAGCTTTTGAGCTGGGCCTTGGTGGTAACGGGTTTTATGATTATATGCGACGACACTGTAATTATTTGCACCTTTTGCGTGATAATTTGCACTTAGCTTTGCCATGCTGTGGCGTTATTCAGACTAGCATGTCAAGCGCTTGGGCCTGTCTCGTCTGTGTTGAAGGCCGGAGCGAGAAACCATAGCAATGCCATCATCTCGCCATGATGTACTGCTGTAGGCATCACATTACGAAGACAGGATATTATGAAACATTCTCCCCCTCAGGCTACAAACGCCGCGAAAGCCCCGGCTTTTGATGACAATGAGCTGATCCGCACTGCCGCGAAAGTCACGCGTGACCTTAATGCCGCTCGCCCGGTGATCTATTGGTCCGATTTGCTAGCTTCCACTGTAATTGGCTATGCTGCCATGGTTGCCGCAGTCATGCTGGACAATATCGGTTTAGCAATACTGTCAGCTATTGTCTCGGTTCTGGCGCTGTATCGGGCAGGCAGCTTCATTCATGAACTGACCCATATCCGACGTGGTGCGCTGCCAGGTTTCCGCTTCGCTTGGAATGCCCTGATAGGTGTTCCGCTATTGCTTCCGTCTTTCATGTACGAAGGGATCCACAATCTCCACCATGCTCGCACGCGCTATGGTACCGTTGAAGATCCGGAATATTTGCCGCTGGCCCTTATGAAACCCTACACTGTGCCGTTGTTTGTGCTGGTATCGGCATTGGCCCCGGTTGGTCTGTTTATTCGCTATGGGCTGCTGGCGCCGTTATCCGCAGTGATTCCGCCACTTCGAAAACTGGTTGTTGAGCGTTATTCCGGTCTGATTATCAATCCGGAATTCCGTCGCCGTCCACCTGAGGGCGAGTTTAAAAAGCAGTGGTATGCGCAGGAAATTGCGGCAAGCATCTGGGCCATTGTTGTCTTGACCGCCGTGGCTACCGGGTTTTTGCCATTAAGAGCATTTTTGATTGCTGTTGCGATTGCCGCGGGCTCGGTGGTGCTCAACCAGATTCGCACGCTGGTTGCTCATCTCTGGGAAAATGATGGCGAAGTCATGAGTGTGACCGAGCAATATCTCGACAGCGTCAATGTTCCACCTCCCGGACTTCTGCCAGCTTTGTGGGCGCCAGTTGGACTGCGCTATCATGCGTTACACCACTTGTTGCCGGGCGTTCCTTATCATGGACTGGGTGAGGCACATCGGCGTATTGCCGAAGCGTTGCCGAAAGGATCGACCTACTATCGGGCCAATCATACCAGCTTATGGGGTCTGGTGATGGGATTGGTGCGGGGCAGTTCTGGTCACGCGGCGTCGAGCCAGTCAACCGCCGCCAACTAAGCTTATTCTTCAGTTCTTATCAGTACTGTTTCGCCGATCAGAAAGAACAGAATGAACGGCGCCCAGGCCGCCAATATCGGCGGGTAGGCGCCAATTGTTCCCATGGCCAGCGAGAAGTTATCTGCGACAAAATAGGCAAAGCCAAGCGCCATCCCGAGTACCGCGCGGACGAATAACTGTCCTGATCGCGCCAGGCCAAAAGCGGCCACTGCGCCAAGTAGCGGCATCAATACCGCAGACAAGGGCCCTGAAATCTTGTGCCATAGACTGGCCTCCAGCGCCATTGTTGGCCGTCCCGCCTCTTTCAATTCCGCAATAGCGGATCTCAACTGCGGGAAGGACAAGCCATCTGCTTTAACATCGGCAAGCGTGAACTGGTCAGGGCGCAAAGTATCGCCGACTGTGATGCTGTCCCTTTTTTCCTCCGTGCCGGTCAGCACGTTAAACTGTGTCACCCCCGTCACGGTCCAGGATGACCCAGTGAACCGTGCTTCGTCACCCTGCATCAGGTTGCGCAGGCCGCTGTTGGTCCGGTTATAGACAGTTATGTCTTCCAGAACCACATCCGTACCGCGGCCGGTCACGGTCTTTGCGTTGATCAGATTGTCTCCGTCTTTGACCCAAACGTTGGTCCGGACATTGCTCGCGGCCGGTACTGGTCCATAATCAACCTTCTCCCAGGCTGAGAGCTTGGCTGTAGCCGGTGCCACGACAATTTCGTTGAACAGAAAAGATATAATGGCGACGAACAGGCTCGTAATGATTAAAGGCGCCAGAATTTGATGCGCGGAGAGTCCGCCAGCTTTCATCGAAATAACTTCGCTATTCTGGTTTAGCGTCGCGGCAGTTATGATTGTACCCAACAGCACTGCAAAGGGTAAAAAACGTTGGATGAGCTGTGGTGCCCGCCAAGTAACGTAAGTCCACAGTTCACTCTGCCCATTTCCTTCCTGCGCGAGAATGCGCCCGCTTTCACCGAGTAGGTCCAGCGCCTGCAGCACCAGCACCAAAAGCGCGAGCACGGCCAAGGTTCGTAACATCAGCATTTTTGCCATGTAAAGGGCGAGCGTTCGCGACGGGAAAAAATCCATGTCTATGCGTCTCCGTTCATGTCGCTGAGGCCATTAGGTCTAATCCCGAACATCGGCGCGCTTTCGATTGAAATTGAGAATGCTTTTGAACACACCGCCAAACTTTGAAAAAGCCTTTTCCAGTGCAGCGATTGGCTGTCCGCCTGGAACATTCGCGACCATATGATACATCCAGATAATGAGCCCGCCGAACAGCGCGAATGGAACCCACAGAGCGATAATGGGGTCAACAATGCCGAGCGCTCCCAAGTCTTCGCCATATTGGTTGACCTTGTGATAAGTCACGATCATTACGATCGAAATGAAGACACCAAGCGCGGAATTGGATCTTTTTGGCGGTATTGCCAAGGCCACAGCCAATAGCGGCATCAACAACATCATGACCACTTCGACCATCCGGAAATGGAAGTTTGCGCGGCTTTGATTGCGCTCGGTCTCGGAGCGATCTTGATCCAGTCCCACTCTGACAAGCTCCGGAATTGTGTATTCCAAGTCTGCACCACCTCTCGATCGAAAGGCTTCGATATCCGGAAGGTCGATAGGAAGATCATGGCTGCTAAAGCTTAATATCCTCGGTTTTTCGTAAGTTGGCGCATCATGGATCAGCACACCTTGAGACAAACGCAATATGATTGTATCGGGATCATCAGTCGCCAGAAACTGGCCATTTTCTGCGGTTACGGATACGATTTGACCGGATTTGTTTTCAGCCCGGACAAACATACCGCTTAATTTGGTTCCGTTATCACGGCTTTCTTCGATCCGCATCGTCATTCTGGAGCCCAAATTGGTGAATTCACCGACTTTTATCGACGCTCCCAGCGCACCGGAGCGCAATTCAAAGCGCAGTTCTTCATAATAATAGCGCGACAGCGGCTGGATGAATCCGACCAATGCAAGATTCACCAGCATCAGTGACACTGCGAACATGTACGGCACTTTCAAAAGACGGGCATATCCCTGACCAACCGCCCGAAAAACATCCAGTTCGGAGCTTAGGGCCAGTTTTCGAAAGGCTAGTAATATTCCCAGCAGCAGGCCGATAGGAATTCCGAGTGAGAGATATTCTGGAATAAGGTTGGCCAGCATTCGCCAAACCACACTGACCGGTCCGCCCTCTGCCGCAACAAAGTCAAATAGCCGCAACATCTTTTCGAGTACGAGCAACATCGCGGCGATAACCAGCGTGCTAAACAGCGGAACGGCGATCAAACGGGCTATGTAGCGATCAGTGGAACTGAGAAATTTCAACTTATCGTCGCCCTCTTACCATGTTTCTGCCGCAAATCATTTTCATAACCACATTTATATCAGGGGGTTGATTCTCTATCCGCCGCAGTTTGAACGCGGGTATAACGACTAGGAGTATTTTCGTCATGTTGAAAATTGCTGCGTCTTTTGCGCTTTCAACCGCCCTTTTGGCCATGCCAGTATCGGCAGCGACCGCTGGACAGAAAATTTCGAATGATTTGAGCAGATGTCAGGCCGGAAATGGTCCTGCCGTCTTGGTGAATATAAGTGGCGTCAAGGCGGCATCCGGAAAAATCCGGGTGCAAAGTTATCGCGGGACCAAGGCAGAATGGCTAAAGAAAGGCGCCTGGATCAACCGGATTGAAGCGCCGGCAAAGAACAACAATATGACCTTTTGCGTGCCCGTCCCATCCAGTGGGATGTATGGCATTGCCGTGCGCCATGACGTGAATGGCAATGGCAAGACCGATATTTCCAAAGATGGTGGCGGTATGTCGAACAATCCGAGCATCAATATCTTTAACCTGGGGAAACCCAGTTACAAGAAGACCAAATTTGCGGTCGGTGACGAAGTGAAATCTATCAGTATCAAAATGAAATATCTGTGATGGGCAGATATTAAAGAGAAACAGGCAATCGAATAATGGCCAATGTAGCGCTACTTTCTAATCCAAATTCCACGGGTAACCGTGCGATATTGCCGGAAGTGCGCTCTTATTGCGTCAAAAACTGCGATGTTTTCCACTATGAGGTGGATGCTGTTGATGAGATCACCAAGGCGCTGCAAACCATCGCCAGAGTGAAACCCAAGGTTCTCGTGATTAACGGTGGTGATGGCACCGTTCAGGCCGCTCTCACCGAATTGTATCAGGGCGGGCATTTTGGCGACAATCCGCCGCCAGTTGCCGTACTGCCCAATGGCAAAACCAACTTGATCGCCCTGGACCTTGGCGCAGAGGGTAATCCATTAAAGGCGCTGGAACGTATTGTCGAAATGGCAAAACATGATCTACATGAGCATCTGGTCGACCGCGAACTGATCGCCTTGTCTGATGGCAACAAAGATAGCAAGGTCGTCCTCGGCATGTTCCTTGGCGGCGCTGGCCTGTCCGAGTTTATTCTTTATTGCCGTCACAAAATTTATCCTTTGGGCCTGCCCAATGCGGCTTCCCATGTTTTGACGGTTTTTGCGGCGCTGGCTTCGGTTCTGTTTGGAATAAGAGCAAAGTTTCTACCGAACCGGCCCTCGCCGATCAGTATTTCGCTGATCAAAAAGGGGCAATATCAAGGCAATTTTGCAATTCTGATCGTAACGACACTGGAAAAACTATTGTTGATGCGCCGGTTTACACGTTCACGGAGCAAGCGCGGACGCCTGCAATTCATGGCGATCGACCAGAAACCGATGGTGCTGGTTCGTTTCATCCTGTCGGTATTATTTGGCCGGCTCGGTAAAACCGTGCAAAAAGGTATTCATCTCGAGCAGGGTGACATGATCCGGATTGAAGGTAAGAATAGCAACGTTGTTATGGATGGCGAACTGTTCCGCGCAAAGGAAGGCCAGCCGATTGTTTTGAAATCAACCAAGCCGGTATCTTTCCTTCGCCTCGCTGCTTAGGCTATCATCCGCCGGGTGAATCATCTGAAACCCCTTGTAGAAGAGGAGCTGGCAGAGCCGGTTGATCCTCGTGTATCTGCTTTCGCAGAGGCGGTCGCTGCGCAATATGGCGATGCGTCCCGCGCTGTACTCTTTTATGGTTCTTGTCTTCGCACGACCGAGCTAGAGGGGCAGATGCTGGATTTCTATCTGATCGTGTCCAGCTATGAATCAGCCTACGGCAAAAGCTGGCTGGTCCGGGCTAACAAGTTGCTGCCGCCGAATGTCTTTCCGGCGGAACATGATGGGTTGGTCGCTAAAATTGCAGTGCTGAGCGAAGAGGATTTTCACAGGTTAAACGGACTGGAGGCTAGCGCTGTGAGTGTATGGGCGCGCTTTGCGCAGCCGTCCCGTCTGGTCTGGAGTGCCGACAAGGCAGCGCGTGAAAAAATTGTTGCGGCGATTGCCCGAGCGCCCGTGACCCTGTTTGAGCTCACATTGCCGGTGCTGGGAAGTCAGCCGCAGGCGCCCATACTGATCTGGCATCGGGGTTTCGAGCTGACTTATGGGGCAGAGTTACGGGCCGAACGAGCCAATCGCCCTGGCTCCGTCGTTGATGCTGATCCGGAGCGCTATCAACGTTTTGGTCTCGCCACCATGGTAACCCTGCAAGATCAGGATCCATCAGAATCTGACGAGATGTCGACTGCAGAAGCGGAGCAACGCTGGAAGGTGCTGCGCCGGAATGGCAAACTCTTGACTCTGGCTCGGCTGGCAAAAGCGTCTGGAACCTATGCTGGCGGGATTGATTACCTTGCATGGAAGATCAACCGCCATGCCGGGACGAATTATGTGATCAAGCCATGGCAGCGCAAATGGCCGATACTGGGGGCGCTCACGATGTTACCAAGATTAATTGCCGGTGGTGCGATTAAATAGGGTAGAATATGCGTCGGTATTTCAGGGAGGCGCTACTATGGCTGATAAACTAACCAATAACCCGATACATCTGGGGCTAGGTGCAACAGCATTTTCCGAACCTCCTTTCACTGGCGATCCGGCCTGGTATCAGGCCTATGGTGAACGTCATGCCAATGATGGAGCAGAGGGGCGCTTAGTATCCCTACACTATTTTACCGAACCGTGGACAGTATGGGAAATGCATCCTGTCGGTGCTGAAGTTGTCATGTGTATTAAAGGTGAAATGACCCTCATTCAGCAAATGGATAATGGGTCGGTGCGACAAATCGCGCTCGGGGAGGGCGAATATGCGATCAATCCCCCCGGAGTCTGGCACACGGCAGACGTGGAAGGAGAAGCAACCGCACTCTTCATTACGGCAGGGCAGGGCACCGAAAATCGCGATCGTTAAGCGATCGATCTAGCGGTCCTTATAGTCTGGCTTGCGTTTGCTGAAAAAGGCTTTGGCGGCTTCGCGGCTGTCCTCGGTCATGCTGAGCATGGCTTGCTGTCGGTCTTCAATCGCCATGGCCGCTTCAAAACTCTGAGCGTCGATATTGCGGTTAAGAGCATCTTTGGTCAGACGCAGGCCCATGGGCGCTGTATCGAGCATTTCTTCCGCGAGAGAGAGACCGGTGCTGACCAATTTGTCTTCGTCAGCAACTTCGCTGATTAGCCCCAGTTTTTCGGCGCGTTCAGCATGAATGAAACGGCCGGTCAGAAGTAATTCCGATGCGAGCGAAGATCCCACCAGCCGCGGCAGGAAATAGCTCGATCCCATATCGCATCCGCCAAGGCCGATTTTGATATAGGCCGCGTTCATTTTCAGGCTGGGTGCGCCATAACGGACATCACTGGCGAGCAGCAGAGAAAAACCGCCACCGCAGGCTGCGCCCTGAGCCAATGATATGATCGGCTGCGGACATTGCCGCATCAGTTGCATGACCGTGGCGATGGATCGCTGCGTCCGCCAGATATGTTGAACCTGCCCACGTGAGCCATCATTTTTCCAGGCACCTATATCAAGGCCTGCGCAAAAGGCCCGTCCCTCTGCGCGAAAGAGCACAACCCGGATATCATGCCGGTCCTGCAGCCCTCGAAAATAGTCCTGCAGCGCGAAGATCATGTCTTCGTTCATCGTATTGAGCTTGTCCGGTCGATTGAGCGAGAGAATTTCAATCGGGCCGCGTTGTTCGATTAGGAGGCTGTTAGTCATTCGTATCTCCTACAAGGAGGATCAGATCGCTCCAACCGCTTTGCCAGCCGCTTCAAACATGCCCAGGATCTGGTCGACCTGCTCGGTCGTATGCTCGGCACAAAGTGAGCAACGCAACAAGGTCATGTTTGCCGGTGTTGCTGGTGGACGCGCCAGATTGACGTAGAGGCCTTCTGCTAGCAGAGCCTGCCACATCATGGCGCCGCGCTCGAGGTCCGGCATGATAACCGCGATAATCGCACTTTGTGCTTCAGGCGTACCGAGTTCAAAGCCCAGATCACGCAAGCCTTTGTGGAGTTTCTTGCTGTTTTCCCATAAATGCGCGCGCTTGTTGCCGCTGTGCATCAGCTTACGGATCGAGGTGCTCGCAGTCGCCATTACGCTCGGTGGTAGAGAGGCCGTGAACACATAGGGGCGACAAACCAGCCGCATGATTTCAAATTTTGGATGGTTTGAGACGCAGAATCCGCCGACTGTTCCCACTGACTTGCTGAACGTTCCAATGATGAAATCGACATCGTCGATAACGCCTTGTTCTTCACAGACGCCGCGGCCATTTTCACCGATAAAGCCCATTGAGTGCGCTTCATCAACCAAGGTCATTGCGCCATTTTCTTTGCAGATACGGATCATTTCCTTGAGCGGTGCAACATCGCCAAGCATCGAATAGACGCCTTCAAGCACGACAAGCTTGCCAGCGTCTGCGGGCAGGCGCTTCAGCCGTTTTTCCAGTGCTTCGACATCATTGTGGCGGAACGCGACAATTTCTGCATTGCCCATGGAACAGCCATCATAAATGGACGCATGGCTGTCGATATCCAGAATAACATAATCACCCTTGCCGGCCAGCGCAGAGATAATTCCCAAATTTGCCTGATAGCCAGTGGAAAAGACCATCGCATGGTCCATCGCGTAAAATTCTTTGAGTGCTTCTTCGCAATCCTTGTGTGGGCTGTATGTGCCGTTGAGCACGCGGCTGCCTGTTGTTCCGGAGCCAAAATCCTTGAGCGCCTGCAGTCCCGCCTGCTGGACATCATCATCAAAGGTCATGCCCATATAATTATAAGTGCCAAGCAGGATGGTTTCCTTGCCATTGCAAATGGCGACCGTTGGTGACTTCACCTCTTCCATGACGAGGGAGAAGGGGTCTTTCACACCCGTTGCAAGCAGGGTTTCGCGTTCCTGAATCAGGGGATCATATTTGCTCAGAAGATCGGTCATTATACTCTCGTGTTTTCGTCATTCTGAAACAGGGTCAGCATGACGATAATGGTGTTATTGATCCATCAACTTGGCAACGGCATCGGCAAGTTGACCGACATTCTCGATTTCGGCCTGCATATTCATGGTGATGATGATGTCAAATTCATCTTCCACTGCAGCGACAAAATCCATCACCGTCAGGCTGTCCCACTCCAGATCTCCTGCAAAGGTGGTGTCGTCTTTCAATTCGACGCCCTTATTGTTGAATGGTCCGATCAAGGCTTCCACCTTGGCCATAATTTCTTTGCGACTTGCCATGTTTAATTCCCCAATATTCCGGCCCGGTTTCTTCAAACAACCTTTGCCAATGTGAGGCCCCCATTGGCAAGCGAATAAGGCCGAAACAGGGCACAAGGATGGGCATATGCGCCGTAACTTGCCCAATTGCGCCGATTATGTCACTCTCGCGGCGCATCGGGTCGCGCCTGTGCGGAGGGTGAAACATGACCGAGGACCGAAAATGGCCGGATGAAGTCATCCAATTGCTGCGCACGACCCAGCAACATCATGTTCAACTCAGCCTGATGGCCGATCACAAGGCCAATATGCTGATTGGTGCGACATTCGTGGTTTTTACTCTGGCCATTGGACAAAGCCATGCGAGCAGCTTTTCCTTGCCTCTGCTGATATTAGCGATTTCGGCATTTTGCGCGGCTGGCCTGGCCGCGATTGCCGTGATGCCGGCAACAAAGATACGGGCTGGTGCCAACCCCAATATGCTGTTTTTCGGGGCATTCTCAAAAATATCCGAAGACGAGTTCAAGGATCAGCTTTTGACAGAAAACTTCGTTGATCAAGAGACGGTCTATCGCACGATGTTGCGCGACATTTATCAAATGGGTATCGTGCTGGAGCGTAAGAAATATCGCTATCTTGGCTTGGCATACCGAGTATTTCTTCTCGGTTTATCAATGACTTTCGTGACATATCTCGCAGAACAGTTTGCTGGACCGTTGCTTTAAGGTCATTCTATTTCCAGCTGAACCAGAGTTCCTCAATTGCCCAAACCACACCACCACGCATCGCGCCCTGCGGTTTGTCCGGGTTCAGCCCAAACCGGCCAATCTTCCGGAACCAGGTCTCATAGAAAATATGCAGTTCCATCCGTGCGAGATGCAGCCCCAGGCAAGTATGAATGCCCGAGCCAAAAGCGCCATGGCGATAATGCTTGCGATCCACCGAAACAGTCATCGGATCTTCGTTGAGCTTGTCCTCCCAACCGATCATTGCAAGCGGACAGATGATCTTTTCACCTTTGGACAGTTTCTGGCCGCCAAGCATCGTGTCTTCATTGATCTGACGGGGCAGATTGACGAAGCTATACCGGCGCAGCAATTCTTCGGTAATATCGGGGATGCAGGTTGGATCATTAATAATTCTGGTCTGCAACGCTGTATCTATCGCGAGATGCTTCATGCTGAAACTGAGCGCATTGACCACAGTATCCAGTCCCGCCAGAAATAGCAGATGCGCGATCGAAAGTAATTCTTCGAAAGACAGGGCGCGCCCATCAATATCAGATCGGATGATATGGCTCATCATATCGTCCTTTGGATCTGCCTGACGTTCTTTCACAAAATCCGCCAGCATCGCGACGATTTTCTGTTGAACCTGCGCGACTTCGGGTGTCCCGGCCAGCGCAAAATTCTCGTCCACAAGAGCTCGAAATTCATCAAACCGGTCAAGCGGCAGTCCCAGCATTTCCATGAAAACCGATACCGGAAAGCGCGATCCGACCGCATCGATAAATTCACAACTCCCATCCGCCTTGACCGCACCGATAAGCCTGTCTGCCCATTGCTGAATCCGATCTTGCAGGGGTGCAATTGCCTTTTTTTCGAAAAACGGCCGCATCATCTGGCGATAGGGGCGGTGTTCTGGCGGATCGAGAGACAGCGGGATTGTTTTGGGTATGTTCTCGATATGGGGAATTGAGAAATTCTCGTTGGAAAAGATACTCGGCTTGCGCAGCAAGTCGATCATCATGTCGCCGTCAGTGACAATCCAGTGCCCACCATTTTTGGGCGTCCAGAACAGGGGAGGTGCTTCTTTTTTCAGTGCCAGAAAGGCATCATGCACATCAGCCTTGATCGCCGGTTCGCCATATATGTCGAAATCATAAGTGGGCACGTCATCGCGCACCGCAGCATTGCTTCCCATAACATCTTCTCCCAGCCGCAATTATGCGCTCGTTTGCTGGAGATGGCAGCTAGTGATTTTAGGAGGCGTCAGAGCCAGTCATTCTGCCGATACCATTTTGCGGTGTCTTTGAGCCCCTGCCGCGTTTCGATTTGCGGCGTCCATAATTCGGGCGGCAGGCGCTTGGCGGGATCGACCGTCCAGTCATCATGACAGAAATAGCTGACGCGGTCTTCGGTAAGCTTGGCCTTGTCACGGCGGAAAAAACGATCGGCTTTTGCACCAAATTCCAACAGAAATCTTGGTGTTGCTATTGGCCTGATCCGTTTGCCGATTGCCCATCCGACGGCTTTGGCGAAGCTGGTCTGGGTCCAGCCGCCGGTCTTGCCGTCGTCCACCTCAAAAATCTGGGTAGTCAGATCTTCATGTTTTGGAATGATCGTCATCAGAGCGCGGGACAGGTCGTCAACATGGATCGCCGATAGCCGCCCGTCGGCATCAGGGGGCAGGGTGATAAAGCCGGTTTTTGCCATCTTGAACAGCTCCAGCATTTCCCTGTCTCCGGGCCCGTAAATGGCAGGAGGCCGGATGATCGTCCAATCGAGTCCGCTGGATGCGACGATCTTTTCCGCTCTGGCCTTGGTATCGCCATAGATAGACAGCTTTGGCAAGGTCGCCGCGAGCGATGAGACATGAATGAGGCGGTTGCATCCCGCTTTCTTGGCCGCCTCTACGACCGCCAAGGTGCCAGCGACGTTGCCAGCTTCAAAGCCTTCTCGCGTTGGGGCATTTACTACTCCGGCAATGTGGATCACTACATCTGCCCCCGTGCACAGCACGCTAAGGCTGGCCGGGTTATCCAACGCACCGCGCACCCACGTCACATTGGGGCGGTCATCCTGTGTCTGGCGTGTGAGGGCGCGCACGGGAAAACCGGCGCGCACCGCTAGGTTGAGCAGATGGCTACCCACAAAACCGGTCGCACCGGTGATTGCCAGAGTTGGTTTCGTCCGCATGCGGTTACCTGTCCATGCCCCGCTTCACACCAGCACCATCTGGTTACGGTGCACGACAGCACTGCGCGGAGCGTAACCGAGCAAGGCTTCGAGTTCCGAGCTGCGCCGCCCGATAATCTTTACGCAGTCCAGTGCATCATATTCGGCCAGCCCGCGTGCAATCACCTGACCATTGGGATCGGTAATATCGACAACATCACTGCGCGCAAAACCGTCGGTTACCGAGACGATGCCAGCCGCCAAGAGACTGCCACCATCTTGAAGAGCTGCGGCAGCGCCAGCATCGACCGTGATAGTGCCAGCTGACGTAAGCCGGCCGCCAAGCCAGCTTTTACGGGCATTTTTGCCTCCGTTCGCTTTGAACAGGGTTCCTATACCGTTGGTTTCATAGCGTTGCAGCGGATGATCATCGCGTCCTGATATGATGGACAGCGGAATCCCGGCCATATTGGCAATTTGTGCCGCTTCCAGTTTTGACGTCATGCCGCCAGAACCCAAGCCGGATGAAGAGCTGCCATCAGCCATGGCCAATATACGCTCGTCGACCTGCTCGACGGTATCGATCAATTGGCCCTTATCGGTGCTATGCGGGCTTCGGTCATAAAGACCATCAATGTCGGAGAGCAAAAGCACGTGATCCGCCCCGGCTGCCTGAGCGACCCGTGCAGCGAGCCGGTCATTGTCACCAAATCGGATTTCATCCGTCGCAACGCTGTCATTTTCATTGATCACGGGTACTGCGCGTTTGTCGACCAGCCGGTCAAGCGTCGCCGTGGCGTTCAGATAGCGCTTGCGATCTTCCAAATCGTCCAGTGTCAGCAGCATCTGCGCGGCGGTGATGTTGTGTTTTGCCAGCAATTCGGACCACAGGCTGCTGAGGGCAATTTGTCCGACTGATGCTGCCGCCTGAGCATCAGCCAGATTGGCGCGTCCGCCTTTTTCAAACCGCAGTTTGCGTGCACCCAATGCGATGGATCCGGACGATACGATAATCACAGACGCGCCAGCTTGGTGGCGCTTTGCAATGTCCGTAACCAGTGTTTCCAGCCAAGCGCGCCGCGCCGCTCCATCGGAATCGATTAGAAGTGACGAGCCAACCTTTACGACAATCTTCTTCTTATCCTGCAAGCTCACAGCGGTGACCAGTCTGCTTTTTCCTCCTCATCGCCATCGCTATCGCTGGCGAGTTGGTCAGCCTTTTCGATTGAGCTATTTGTCCCGACTGCTTCAAGTACTTTGTCAAGTACTGCATCCATGCCTTGGCCCGTCGCACCTGATAGTGGCAACACTTCCGCTGCGCCTGCGGCACGCAGGTCATCAGCAATTGCGTCCATTAGCTCGTCATCAAGCAGATCGGCCTTGTTGAGTGCTAGAATCTGGGGTTTTTCGGACAAACCGCCACCATATTGTTCCAGCTC
This sequence comes from uncultured Sphingomonadaceae bacterium, assembly GCA_947493955.1. Taxonomy (GTDB): domain Bacteria; phylum Pseudomonadota; class Alphaproteobacteria; order Sphingomonadales; family Sphingomonadaceae; genus Parasphingorhabdus. The sequence continues at coordinate 1,512,040 of CANLSQ010000001.1, read as the reverse complement.
TTTGGTCACGGTTTTCCAGGCAGCTACAGGATCATCGCCGGTTGCATCGATCAGGTGGAGTAGCACTTTGCAGCGCTCAATATGACCGAGAAACCGGTCTCCAATGCCGGCCCCTTCGGCAGCGCCATCAATCAAGCCTGGAATATCCGCGAGAACAAATTCGCGGCCCCTGTGCTGGACGACGCCCAATTGTGGATGGATAGTAGTAAAGGGATAAGCGCCCACTTTGGCCTTTGAATTGCTGACAAAGTTGATCAGCGTCGACTTGCCTGCATTGGGCAGGCCAACCAAACCCGCATCGGCAATCAGTTTGAGCCGCAGCCAGACCGCCGCTTCTTCGCCCGGTTCACCGGGTTGGTGCTGTCGGGGCGCGCGATTGGTCGCGCTTTTATAGCTGGCATTGCCGCGGCCACCGATGCCGCCTTCGAGGAACAGTTCTTCCTGTCCTTCGCGGGTGAAGTCGAGCAGCACATGTTCCTTGTCTTCGGACAGAATCTGCGTGCCGACCGGTACTTGGATGACTCGATCTTCACCGCCCGCACCGGTGCGATTGCGGCCAGCGCCACCTTTGCCGCGCTGTGCCTTTATATGCTGGGTATAGCGAAAGTCGATGAGGGTGTTGAGACCTTCGACCGCTCTGAAGATAATGTCGCCGCCTTTGCCGCCGTTGCCGCCGTCCGGACCGCCATATTGAATATATTTCTCACGCCGAAAACTGACAGCACCAGGGCCGCCCGCGCCCGAGCTCACATATATTTTGGCTTGATCTAAGAAATGCATGGTTGTGCATTTAGGGAAGGGCGAAGGGAATAGCTAGAGGCTTGATTACCCAGTTCCATCACTAGCGGCATCATCCGCAGATTTTCACTCCGCCGCCTGCAATTGCTCCATTTGGGTCACGCGTGGATCATTGGGATGGACCCATTCTTCACCGATCACCTGTTCCACTGCGAGCTCGTCCGGCACGTTATCCAGACCGATCATCTTGTCGCAGGTCTGATGAAAACTGTAGATACGCGCTTCCTGATAGCTCAAAGGCACACTCTTGAACCCGTCGCTTTCCATGGATTTCTGGATCATCTCGCCAAATTGCGTGTCTTCCAGGATGATCGGGCTCATATCCCTGCCATTCGGCTTGCTCTCGTCCGGTACCGTCCACAAGTCTGGCGCTGGACCGTCCCCCCAGTCCAGCGCCATCGTGACGAGTTCCAACCGGGTTGTATTCAGCCCGGTCGGCCAGAAAACCAAAGGTGGTACAAAATAATTGGATAGTGGTGACACCCAGTTGGGGAACATGGTGTAGCTTTGCGTGCAGGTGCGGCCCAGTTCGCCGACCGTATCAATCTCTTGCCATTCCGGGGGTGAGTCAACGGCCCGGACATGTTCGCGGTCGGTTTCCTGCGGCGCCGGAGCCAGCATCCGTGCATGACCGTTGGGGAACATGGTGTTCACATTGCGCTTGCTATCGACCAGTGGCGCGACGGTTTCGGGATGGATGAAGGGCACGTGATAGACCTCCATATTGGCTTCCATCGCCACCTTCCAGTTGCAGTTGAGGTCAAAGGAGTGGCGCGCGGCGAGTTTGATCTTGTCGAACTGAAATTCTTCCCAGTCATTCCAGACGGGTCCAAGCCATTCCCTTAGCGGCATTGCGTCATCATCAAAGTTCACGAAGATTACATTACCCAGCATCTCGCATTTAACCCGGATCAGACTGCGACAGCTAAAGTCAAAATCGGCCGGAAAATCCTGCTTTTCAGGTACGCCGACCAGCGTGCCATCGGTCTTGTAGGTCCAGTTATGGTAACCGCACATCAAACGCGGCGAGCGGCCCTTTTCTTCTGTAACAACCGGCGCTCCGCGATGTCGACATGTGTTGTAAAACGCCCGTACTTCACCGTCCATACCATGAACAATTATAACCGGAGTCCCGGTATTTTCCCATTTCATGAAACATCCAGGTTCCGGGATTTCATCAATATGCGCCGCGAATAGCCAGCTTTTTTTCCAGATATGCTGTTGTTCCAGGTTATAATATTCCTGAGAGGTATAGCGGCCCGCCGGAAGATCAGGCAGAGGCGGAAAACCGTCAGGCGGGGCAGAGCGCGATGCTTCCCACTCCATCAGGCGCTTCATTTGCGCAACATAAGCTGCATCCATTGCCATCAATCTATTTATCTCTCCCAATATCGCTTCATGGCACGGCGATGACCACATGGTCGATTGACAATAGTGATAGAGGAAAGACAGCGGCGCTATGATATCAAAATCGGCGGCCAAAACCATGGGACCTGTTCATCGGAAAGTCTTGTCACGTGGTCTCGGGGCGTGACTATCAGTGGTTCTATACTTTAAGATTTCTGAAAATACCGGGGTCAATTGTTTGTGGGAGGACATATTGAACGAAGAAGATACAGAGAGTGTTCTAGGTAATGACAACTCAAGTTATTCCGATGTCACCCATCTCAATTTCGCTGCGCATATCGCTGAGCAAAACAAATTGCGAGCCGAATATTTCACAGGCCTGACATTTGGCGATCCTCTCTGGGATATTTTGCTGGACATATATGTTTCGGAAAAAAAGGATCAGCCAACAACTATTGATGGGATAGCAATACGCCAGGAGAGGCCGAACTCTTTGTGCCAGAGATGCGTGGATTACCTTCTTGAACACGATGCAATTTTTGAGAATTTCAATCGCTATACAGCGCCGAAATTTCGTTATCTTGCCAGTGAGAAAACCAAACAGCAAGTCGCTGCCTGGCTCAACAATTGTCTGGCGTCAGCGCCATGATTGGTTTGGTCTGAAAAATACTCTTTGACATGCGCCAGACTTGGCTAACTTATGTCCTGACCAGGTCCATGCTGATTGCTTTCACCGATGCCGAGGTGCGGTCATGCACGTCCAGTTTGGTAAAGGCACGCCGCATATAACTATCAATAGAGCTTTCTGATAGTTGTAGAATTGTACCGATTTCGGAATTTGATTTTCCTTTGGCGGCCCATGCGATGATCTGCATTTCTCTCTTGGATAGCGATTTGTCTATTCCGTAGAGATTAGGAGTCAGCTGACAAAAGCGTAAATGCGCCATTTGCGCAAAGATGTGGAATCGTGACCCGATGCCGTCGGTCATCAATTTTTCGCTTTTGGGCTTGCCAAAGGAGGTTAGTCCGTTGCGGGATTGCGGTCCGAAGACAGGAAATATCCAGCCCTCGTTAATATCTGCGCTATTGGCATCTTGCTTCAGATTTTCAAACAATTGTCCACTGTCCGTCAAGTCAGCGATTTCTGTCCAGCGAAATGCCGAGCCTTTTAAAAGACTATTCTCGGTTGTGATGTGACCTTGTTTGATCAGTCCTGCGATCGCGAATTTCTGGAACTGTTCATTCGAGAGACCAACATATCTTATGATGGTACCGGGGTGCGTTGGCTTTCTGTGCGGTGGCGGACAAGCATATACAGTGGCTCGAAATCCATATTTTCGAGCGATTTTCAGAATATATTTCCATAGTCTGGCCGGGTTGTCACATTGATCTAATTTGGCAATTTCATCGAAGGTTAGCATCGGTCCTCACCTGTAACAATTTGAAGCATATCCACAGAATTTCCTCTGGTCTGCCCCGCGATCACGTGACGTTCTTTTGGCAAAGTGGCTGTCAACTGCGTCTGATCAATTTGGCATTTGATAATCAGGGCGCCAAATACTGCCCTTCGATCCCCACATATCTATCTGCTAGCTGCTCTATTCCGGAATATTTCACAGCTTGTTAGAAATTTTGGTCAAGTCTTAATTTACCAGACAATGATTTGTTGAGGTGGAGTAGCATCTTGTCGGGGTCAACTCAGCTAACATGTTGAAAATAAGCTTTTAAGTCATTGAAATATGGTCATGGTTAAGGTGGTAAAATCCCCTAGTAATCATGAATGTTGACAGAAACGTTGTTCTGCAGCTACTAAGTATCCACTGGATACATATGAGATTAACGAAAATTTAGAAGGAAAAATCATGCCCCCTCATGAAGTGAAAACACGGTTTGGAACATCGCGGCGTAAGGTTCTTGGCGCTTCGATGCTGGGTGCTGGAACAATGCTTGCTGGCATTGGCGCCAGCGCCGCCGGTGCGACCCTGAAGTCAAAAGGCAATATCTTGTTGGATCGCGTTCCGGATATGCCGAAGGGGCTTTTCGATGCGGTCAACTTCCCGTTGATCGAAGCAATTCACGGTCGCCGGTCACGCCGATTTGCGCGCGGCGCATCCATCCCGAATGGTCCGCTGGCCTATACGTCCAAGCAAAAGCCGGAAGCTTTGTCTGAACTGGAGCAAATGTTGCTGCTCACAACGGTTGCAGGCAATACCGGCTGGTCCAATCTGATCCCCCATAACCCTAATTATCTGCCGCATATCCCCAACTATGCCGGTGCTGCGGGCGGACGGACTTTCCCATCATGTGCAGGATTCCAGATTACGGAGTTTTTCTACACTGACGACAAAGGCGTCTATTTCCTCCCCACCCGCGACATGCCAGCGACGAGCGCGACCAAGCCCAATGGCGAGACGGATCTCAAAGCCTATCTTGACGCGCACAAATCGCGGATCGTCAAGATTGCCGATGGCCGTCTGAACATACCCACGCGGCCTGAGCATATGGAAATGCACAATGAATGGTGCGCCAATGTTCCGGGCAGCACGATGATCTTTCCGGTCGCCGATCTCGCGCAGCATATCATCATGGCTTTGTGCTATTTCGTTCAGGGTGGCGTGTGCATCTATGACGATGTGAATAATCGTCCGATCCCAGGTCTGGAGAAGTTCAAACATCTGGTTGATCTGGAGAACCCGTACCCAATGACTTATGTCGAGCAGGTCAGCGCGAATGAAGTGACGGTGGAACTGTCCTGTTCCTGCTATGCCGGTGCACTCATGTTGCAGGCCATGGGGCTTGGCGGCTGGATGTATGACGGTCTCAACCCGTTCAGCGTGCTGGGCGCCAGCGGTGATCCGGATGTCCCCGGTCTGGGCTTTCGCTTTGACATGTTGCCGGATCAGCCGTTGCCGCACGTAACTGGACTGGAGGGCATATTGGAGGGGCATTGCCAGCCCCATTTCAAGGATATGCGCGCTGCAGTAGAGTCAGTGGTTGAACGCAAATTTGGTAAAGGCGGCCCTTTCAACAGTAATACGCCCGGCCACTATAAAGAAACCGACGCCGTGCGCCGAAGCGCGGCTCCGATCGATGACGAGTTCATCGATTGCGTGGCGACTATGGCGCAATATGTACAGGACACGTTTGGCCGGTTCCCTGCCAAAGTGCCGGCCATACTGACGCTGATGTATCTTCAGGCGCACAAGCTCGATACCGGTTTCTATGACACCTATTTCGATCACGGCGCCTATCTGAGAACCCACGCGAATCACCAGAAAAATTGGGCATAGGTCTGGCGCGACCCAAAGGAATACGGATATGATACGTAAAAGCCTGATGCTGATTTACGCCCTTGGCGCCTATGCCCTGAGCATGGCCGCGCTTGTCTACATTATGGGTTTTCTGATCGACTTTGGCGTGCCGAAGGGGATAAGCGGCCAAAGCGCAGGAGATTCGTCATCCGTTGCGCTTTGGCCCGCCATATTAGGCAATGCTGGCCTGATCGCGCTTTTCGGTCTGCACCATTCGATTACTGCGCGGACGTCATTCAAGCGATGGTGGACCGGGATCATTCCGGCGCCGATTGAACGGGCAACCTATCTGTATATGACTGTGGCTATGACGGCATTGCTTGTCTTGTTCTGGCAGCCCATTCCGATTACGATATGGTATGTGGAGTCCGGGCTGGCGGCCGGTTTCATCTATGCCGGATATGCCGGCATATGGACGATGATGGTCGCGGCGACATTTCACTTTGGCCATTTTGGTTTTCTGGGACTTGCGCAGGCCTGGCAGAATTTCCGGGATACGAAGCCCGCGCCTGCCAACATGACCGCACGTTGTCTTTATGCATTGGTCCGTCATCCAATCAGCCTCGGCTGGATGGCCGCGCCCTTCATGGCGCCGCATTTCACGGTCGGTCATCTGGTTTTTGCAGGGGCTACCTTTGCTTACATCCTGTTGGCGACACCGTTTGAGGAAGCGGACCTAATTGAGGAGATAGGAGAACCTTATCGCGATTATCGTGATCGTGTCCCGACTTTTATCCCGTTTGCCAAGCGCAGATTGTCCAAAGCAGTTCCGGAGCATAGATCCCGACCGCCTGGCCGGTAAACAATTATTGGTCGGTGGAGTCTGAAGTATAATAACCCATGACCGGCTCACCCTTCAAAAGACTTTTGATATGGCCCCAATCGCCCGATGCAACAATCCGATCATAATGTTCACCATGAAGCTCTTTTGATGCCCACACTTCCTGAAGCACGAAGACATTGGGTGTTTCAACATTCCGATAAACGATTGCGGAGACAAATCCCGGCTCCGAAGCCATGGCCTCGGACACACCGGCCATTATTTCTGAAAATTCCTTTAACCCCTCATCGCTCGCCTCGAAGTTAATGATGAGTGTTACGGGCGCTTCAGTATCAGAGGTTGCCGGTGCGTTTGCACAAGCTGGGAGTGTGGCGATGGAAAAGATTATCAAGAGGTATTTCAATAAGTTGAATGCTTGATTCTGAATCATTCGGGAGACTCCTTTTCTGTGGACCAGAGCGCCTGCGAAGCTTCGTCGGGTGCGGGACCCAAGCCAGCTACCGCAAGCAGCTCCTTGATAAAGTCTTCGTCCGGGCGGGCCTTGAGCGTGCCCGAGCTATGCAGCCCGACCCCGCCATGCACCAGCATCCAGTAACGCATCACAGCCCTGCGTTTGTCATCGTCACTGCCTTGGTCCGGCGCAAGTACGGCTATCGATGTAGCGATCATCGCATCAGCACCGGTGCGTAGCTCGGGCACATTTTCAAACTGGGCGTAACTGCGGTTCATCATGATCGTGTAAAGGTGACGGTGGTTCAGTGCGAATGTCGCATAGGTGTGGACAAATTCCGCCGCATTCCTGGTCTTTGCGAGAAGACCGGAAAGCTCATGATAACCACCAGCAGCTACTGCTGACAGCAATGCGTCCTTGTCGGCAAAGTGATTGTAAATCGCGCGGTGCGCCACGCCGATCTTGGTGGCAAGAGATCGCATACTCAGCTTCTCTGCATCGCCTTCGTCAATGCGCCTGCGTGCAAGTTCCAGCACCGCCTGGCGCAAGTCCCCGTGATGATAGTTATCTCGCGTTTTTTTAGTCAAGCCGCTGCCTTCGAAACGTGCCAGTCGACTTGCATGTTCGCGACCTCTTCTTCAGTCTCGTCACGCATGGAAACTTCCACGGCAAACTTGACCTTGCCAGCTTCATCCAGCGCGCTCAGCAGATTTTCTGCTGGCTGGGACAGTTTCGCAAAAGCGCGGATCGGACCCTTGGCCACTTTTACATATCGGATGGAGGCATTAGCAGCCACTGGTCTTACTGACATTAGCACCGATACAAAACCTCCCGCCATCGCGGCACCGGATGCCGCTTCGCCGAGCGTGAACAGCGCACCGGCATGCTGGCTGCCAATATGGTTGAGCGTCACGTCCTGCGCAGGCAGCAATGCTTCACCCACGCCATCTTCTATTGAAATCAGCTCAACCCCGGTATGGTTGGCAAATGGAACGGTTTGGGAAATGCTTTCCCGGATCATGTCATATGGTGTCATAGTGGTCCTTATATATCCAGTGGATATATTTATTGCAAGCAGATGCTCGCTTGTCAATTGAAGACTTTTCAAAGGCCGGAACGAGAGAGGGTTACTCCAATTTCCTGACTTGGTGAATCAAGTCGCACTTACCCGCACTGGAATCGCGCTTTGCACCGCCTGCCCGGTAATCGGATCGATCCGGTCATCGTCCACGATAAGCCGGTTGGTGGACCCACCTTTGGTCATCACATCATCCTTGCCCGCCTCGCTGTCGCCAAAGGCGTGGCTCATCGAGATGACACCAGGCCGGACTTTTTCATCAGCTTTCGCCATGCCGAAGATGGATGCCGTGGGAGAGGTGATTTCGATGATCGCGCCATCATCGATGCCTGCCTTGGCCATGTCATCGGGATTGATAAAGGCGGGATTAGTCGGCATTTTCTCGACAAGTTTCGGGAAGGGATGGCCGTTGCTGTTATAGCGATGCTTCGACCGGCGGGAAATCAAGCGGAAGTCAAAGCCATCTTTCACCGGATCATTGGCCGCATAGTCGATCAGTTCGCTCGGCATAGCTCCGGCATTGAGATCAAAACGGTTTTCGCTGTCCGGGTCAGCAGGGCCGACAACCGGGTGCAACTCGTCATAAGTGATCGCCGCGCCCTTGCGTTCGAATGCCGCCGCATCTGTTTTCGCCTTACTGGGTTTCAGCAACGAGCCTTCGGTTATCAAGTCAAGAACTGTTGCCTTGTCGGGGCATTCGTCCATTGAAACCGGGCCACCGGGATAGTTCATCTTGATGCCCATATGCTTGGCCAGCCACCAGAGCATTTCATATTCATCCATCGTGTCGCCGGGGGCGGGGACCATGGCTTCTGTATAATGGGCATAGGCCTCCTCCGTGAACGCATCGGAGACATTGTTGATGTCTTCACGCTCCAGGCACATGCTGGGTGCCAGGATGATGTCGGCGCGCTTGGCGCTGGCAGACATCCATGGATCGATCTGGATGAAAAGTTCGCATTCATCCAGTGCACGGCGGACCTTTTGTTGATCGGGGAAAGCTATTTCGGGATTACCGCCAATCGAGATCAGCGCCTTGATCTGGCCTTCACCGGGGGTGAGGATTTCATCGGCCAGCACATTACAAGGCATTTCCTTGCCCAACATGCCCAAGCCACGAATACGGGATTTGGCAAAGCCTTCGCCGAACATAGGGGTGGGGGGCGCGACTTGCGCTTTTTTGGGCACGCCGCTGAGCGGATTGAAAACCATCGGGGCGGATACTTTCTCGCCTTCCTGATTGAAACGCGCGCACAGGATATTGAGTGAGGCGACGAGATATTCGGTCAATGTGCCATTGCCCGCCATTTCCGGGCCTGTCCCCGTGACAACGCGGCCTTTATTGGCACCGGCAAACATGCGGGCGGCCTTGACCAGCTCTTCCTTATCCACACCGGCACGCTGTGCCGCAACATCAGGCGTCATCGGTTTGACGGCGGCTTCCAGTTCCTCAACGCCATCAACATGGGCGGCGACGAAATTCTGGTCATAGAGTTTCTCGGCAAAGATGACATTGAGCATGCCAGCGAGCAGGGCAGGGTCTTCGCCCGGTTTTACGGGCAGGTAAACGTCTGCCAGCCGCCCCATGTCGCTGACCCGCGGATCGGCAACGATCACCTTCAGACCACGTTCCTTGGCATCGCGCAGGCCGCGAGACGGAGAGGATGTCGGCATGCCGCCGGAATAGTGCGAGACGATCGGGTTATTACCGACAAACATCGCGACATCGGATTCGGTAAAGGCATTGCCGCCGCCCATCCACATGCCGTAGCGGGCGGTGGTGAATACCTTGGCGGGTTGATCGACCGTGACACTTGTAAACCAGTTGCGCGATCCGACGCCCTGCGCAAAGGCATAGGATGTGCCCAGCACGGCGCTGTTCTGAAACGCATTGGTGCCGCAATAGACCGCGATGCTGTGCGGGCCGTGTTTCTCGACCATCTGCTTCATCTGCGCGCCAGCCAGCGCCAGGGCGTCGGCTGTTGCAATATCCTTGAACGTGCCATCTTCCTGACGGATTTTGCTGGTGATCATCCGGTTGGGCAGGTTGTGCATATCGGTGAGCTGACGACCCTTAATACAGGTATAGCCGTTGAACAAATGATCTTCCTTGTCGCCGCGCACGGCAACGACCTTGTCATCCTCAACATCCACCAGCATTGCGCAGCTGGCATGACAAAAACGGCAAAAACTTCTCTTGGTCTCGACGGCCATAGTAATCTCCTATGACAGTGAGTTTATCATGGACTTCCATAGGAGCGACTGACAAAACTGTTTGGATCATCCGGCAGGAAAACCGCCGGTGTCGGTGCGCCTGTTTTCCCAATATCATATATGTTAGATGACGGACGGGAGATGGGAGCCGACAATGTCATTGATAAGCGACTTTATCGCGGGACGAACACCGCCGGATCTATATGAAAGCTATCTATCGGAGGGGCTGTTCATGCCTTGGTCCGATCCGCTTATCGAAGCTGTTGCGGCTTCGGGTGCCTGTCTCGACATTGCCTGTGGTACGGGTGTTGTTTCCCGCAAGCTTTCTGATTTGCCTGAGGTGGCAACAATATCGTCAGTAGATGTTGCACCACCAATGATCGCCAAGGCGGAAACCCTGCAACGGGAAAAAGATTATGCGCTGCGTGCGAAGTTTCAGGTCGCGAGCGCTCTCGAATTACCCTTTGATGAGGACATTTTTGATGTGGCGCTATGTCAGCAGGGGTTGCAGTTTTTCCCCGATAAAATGCTGGCATTGCGCGAAGCGGCACGGGTGTTGAAGCCCGGGGGTCGTTTGGGGGCTGCTGTCTGGACGTCGGCGCATGATGGCAATCCGGTCTTTGGCGCTTTCGAGGATATATTGGCGCGCAACCTCGGCAGCGATATTGTCCCGATCGCGCCGTTCTCTTATGGCGATCCGGAGGAAATCCGGTCGGTCGCCGAGCAAGCTGGACTTGACGTACAAGCGGTTGAGCGCCGGGAGATGATAACGACTTTGCCAGCGGTGCGCGACTTTGTGCTGTTCGATGTAATCTTTCTTGGCCGTCCAGATGCCGATGGCGCGTTGCAACCGGTCATCGATCCGGAAGATGACACGGCAGATGAATTGATTGAGACAATTATCGCGGAAATGACCGATGCGGTCCACCAATATGTGCAAGATGATGGAACGTTAAAATCGCCAACCACCACTCATTTTCTTTTGGCGAAAAGTGCCTAAAACTCCACGCCCATGGCATCGGCGATGAAACCCATAAGCGGCGCAACCTTCTTAAACTGCGCCTCAACCGCGTCCTCAAACCTGTCTGATGTCGCGAGCTTCTCATCGCCGTCCTGCATGCTAAAAAAGCTTTTGCGGCGCAGGTCGTCGATCAAGGGATGGTCGGGATCGAAACCTTTGGGTGCGCGCACCAGTTGATCGCCTCGAAGATCAAGGTCTTTGATCGCTTCTTCCCAGCGAGCAGATTTGTCGACAATGCGTTGACGGATATTGCGGAGCGCTTCGCCCTGCGGACCCCAGACACCGCCACCAAAAAAGACTTCTCCGGGGCCAAGATGGACATAAAATCCGGGGGCATGAGCATCTTTGCCTGCTTCGTGGCGAAACTGGCAGCCGACATGGGTTTTATAGGGGCTCTTGTCTTTCGAGAAACGCGTGTCGCGATAAATGCGAAAACGGCTGCCGCCATTGGGGCGGGGATCAACCGTTATATGCGGACTGATGGTTGCAACCCGGGGCGCCATGTTGACGATGAAATCGGTGACCGGATCGACCACTTCCGCTTCATACCGTTTCTTGTGCGCCTTGAACCACTCGCGGTCATTATTTTGTTCCAGTTCCCGCAGGAAGTCAAAAAGTTCCGGGCCAATCATTGCAGTCTCCCCAATAGAGCTCCGAACCTGTCAGCCTTGAATCGGGGAGTCAAATGAGGCGTTATTTGATAATCGCCAAAGGGGCTATGCTTCTATCGAGATACCCGCCTCAGGCCGCCATGGGTTCGCGTCACGTTGTCGTCGAAACTCTTGCCAAGGGCGGAACCTGCAATAGTGATTTTGGAGGTTTTCACATAGGTCCGTCCGTCCGGTGCCCTCGCACAACTTGTCTGCAGATTAAACTTGCTGATCCGGGCAAAGATGGCTGGTTTGAAAGATTTCGGTGCGCGCAAGCTGTAAGTCAGTATTGCCGGGTTCTTTTTGTCTACCGTGACTTGCCCTGTAAGATGTTTGACGAATTTCTTGCTGGCCTTTTCTTCGGGATCTGGCAGCGGTTTGAACGCATAGGTTGCGGTGGTGGCTGTCTGGCTGACAAGCCGTGCGCCGGCCGGAATGCTTTTGGCCATCTCGCTGCACCAAAAGCCTTTATAGCGATTATTCTCGATTTCCGTGACGGCCTTCTTGAATTCTTTTGTCCAGGTCGATTTTGCCGGCCTTGAAACTTTGACCCGCTGTCCAACAGGCCGGGTGGGGTTGATCCGTCCGGCGGCGTTGATCTCGCTTGTGACATAGCTGATATCATAGGAATAGGTTGGACCGTTTTTCGTCGCGGCAAGCGCGCGCTGTAGCGGTGTTTGTGCCAGGACAGGGGTTGTTGCCAGCAGTCCGGATGAAATCAGCGCGAGCTGAAGGGGCAGGGCGCGGAGAGAGATTGTCATTGCAGCTTTTCCGTTTCTGAACTGAAAGAACATGGTCGCAGAGCCATAGAAACAGGGCGATCCTGCAATGTCAAAATCGCAACGCGTTTATTTTCAGGTTATCCATTCTGACTGATCACCGGATCGCTCTACTGCCGCAAGAATGTGATCAAACAGCTCAGATCGGCCTGTCAGGGTTTTCGATGGTTATGAAGTCCCTGATCTCTACCGAGCTGGGGCCAAGGGTTATGGGATTCTTTACACCCGGCAGGACGCAAATGTCGAACAGCTCCGTAATCGCACCGTCGAAACGCAACCATTGAGTAATATTGCCGCTGCCCAAGGATATCATTTGAATGCCGCACCAGGGGTCGGCATCTTTTTCCTTCATCCTGTTGTCGAGCTCCAGTCCTTCGAAGCGTTCATGTCGCGGCTTGGACAATGTCACAAAGGCATGCTCATTGTGAAAAGCCAGCCCTCTTAAGAAACCCGGGAAAAAAGCAAAGGGTGTGAAGCTGTTATCGCCGGGGTCCAGCCATCCCAGTTCGCCCGTGCCAGAGTTTAACAGCCAGACCTTGCCATCATATACGCGGGGGCTATGCGGCATGGACAGCCCATCGGTCAGGATTTTGTTACTGCCAATATCAATGATAACTCCACCATCCTGCCGGCGATCGCGCCAGCCATCAACCACATCGGACTGGCAAACAGCGCTCACATATTTGGGTTCGCCTTCGACCATCGCCAATCCGTTGAGATGGCAGCGGTCCTCTGGCACCAGTTTGGAGATAAAATCCGGTTTCCAGATGGGTTTGAAACTGTGCGTTACACTAGGTTCGCACAGGCAGCTATGCCGCGTGTTTACGAAGATAATATGACCGTTTTTGCGGATACCGATTTCGTGAATATCGACATTGCCCGTGGTCTGCATATTTCGCGGAACAAAGACCTTGTCATGTGCATTATTTGCCAACTGGTTGGGTGCCAGCACATTTTCCATGCGAACCACCTGGGTCAGCGTGCCTAGGTAAATGCGATCGGCGTCGCCGGTTAAACCCATGGCCTGGGGGTACAGGGCTTCATGCAACGCCAGCTTTCCATCTGCCCCGTGACCGGCCAGATAAAGCCGACCGGTCTGGTAAGAGGTAAAACCTATCGAGATATTATTGGCCGCCAGAAATGCGGCCAGACCTTGTGAGAAACTAATATCAATCTTGCCGGCTTCTTCTGCCGGTGTGGGGGGTGCCTGGGTCGGTTTGTTGGTGCTGCCTGGCTCTACGGTTTTTGTATCACTCACGCCAAGCCTCCGATCCCCAATCGCTTTCAGTTGGCAATGTGGTTAGGCAATACCTCCCACTAGGCAAGCCAAATTTCACTTCCTGGCCACGTGCAGAGGAAAGGGAGTCCGGTGTCCGCATTGTCAATCGACATCCCGCCACCATTTTATGTTCACATGCGGTTGATCTGCCTCAACCACCTCACCAATAGTCGGCGTCAGTATTTCAACTTTCTTGTCGGTGGCAGCTTTCAGGGCACGGTCGATCGGCTCATCCCAATCATGAAGAGCCAGATTAAACGTCATCCAATGTACCGGAAGCATGCGTTTGCCGCCCACATCCAAATGGACCTGGACAGCCTCTTCTGGCGTCATATGAATATCACTCCACGACTGACCGGGACCATAAGCACCCACTTTTATGATATTCAAATCAAATGGACCCAGCCGCTTTCCTATTTGGGCGAACAGTTTGGAATAACCACTATCACCACTGTAGAAAACTTTGTGAGCTCCTCCCGAAATTACCCAGGAACTCCAATGCGTCGCTTTGTTGTCCAGCAACCCGCGACTTGAATAATGTCTATTGGGCGTGGCGACAATCGTGAGTTCACCGATACTGGCACTTTGCCACCAGTCCATTTCTACCACCTGAGTCGCAGGAATGTCCCAGTCTTCAAGATATTGTCCCACCCCCAGTGGAACAAAAAACTTGGTACCTTGGGTCGCCAAATGCCGGACTGTCGCTTCATCCAGATGATCATAGTGATTGTGGGAAATTACGACCGCATCAATACCAGTCAGTTGTTCCAGCTCAAGCGGTGCTTTGTGCGTTCGTTTGGGCCCGATAAACTGGAAAGGTGACACTCGTTGCGACAACACCGGGTCGGTCAAAATGCGATAACCGTCAATTTCCACCAATACGCTGGCATGCCCAAGCCAGGTAGATCGAAGACCCGGTCGAGGACTATTCTGCAAATCGCTGGCATCTATAGGGGTTACCGGAACGGAACCTTCCGGTTCTCGCTGCTGCTGGCCAAAAAACTGTTCTTCAAGGAAATCCATGCCAAGCTCGTTTTCGGCCTGACGCTCCTCATTTACAAATGCACCATCGACATAATGCTCTGAATCTTGAAGTCGGGTTTTTCGTTCTTTTGAAATATCGGTGTGAAGATACCATGCCAATATTCCGACAAAGACTGCGATACCAAGAAACAGGAATGCGATCCATTTTAGAACATTCAGCAATTTTTTCATTTTCGGTTTCCTGCCCCCGCCTGATCCTGCGTTGTTTGAGCAAGATTTAGTGTTTCTAGCACGGTGATCACCATCTCCAAACACCGATATTCCCTTTTGCGCGCACAAGTAGAAGCTCCGAAAGAAAAATGTTGCAGGGTTCCTTCCAGATGCAAATTTCCACAAATTTTCTGTCCTGGAGCGCTGCTTTTGTGCAACCATGGCGCATGCTTGTGATGCGCGTATCTGATTCCCGACTTCCATTCATCATCGAGATCGCTCGACTCAATCCAATTTCAGCCCCATATCGCGTATAATTTGTCTCCTTTCTGTGTGGAGTAACCTGCAATGATCGACCTTTATTTTGCTCCCACGCCCAATGGCTGGAAAATCAGTGTGATGCTGGAGGAATGTGGGCTCGATTATAATGTCAGATGGGTGAATATTGGCGCTGGCGAGCAGTTTGAACCGGAGTTTCTGGCAATCAGCCCCAATAATCGGATACCGGCGATAGTCGATCATGATCCGATCGAAGGCGATGAACCGGTCAGTGTTTTCGAGACGGGAGCGATTCTGCTCTATCTGGCGAACAAGGCAGAGAAATTCCTGCCTGCCGATCTGCACGGCCAGATTGCCGCAACCGAATGGCTGATGTGGCAAATGGGCGGGCTCGGCCCGATGATGGGGCAGCATGGGCATTTCAAACTCTACGCGCCAGAGCGTATCGCTTATGCAACCGAGCGCTATCGTAACGAGGTATTGCGATTATTCGGGGTTATGGACCGACGGCTTGGTACTTATGACTATTTAGCGGGAGAGGATTATTGTATCGCGGACATGGCCTGTTTCCCTTGGGTGCAAACGTACAAGCGGCAGGAAATTGATCTGGCGGATTTTTCGAACGTGAAGCGCTGGTACGAGATATTAAAGCAACGCGAAGGGCTGCGGCGCGGCATGGCGCTGGGCCGTGACAAGATCAATCGCAATCCACAGGATGATGCCGAAGTGCGCAAGACATTATTCGGAATAAAGGAATGAGCATGACTACTGTTGAATTTTACTTCGATCTTTCATCCCCATGGACCTGTCTGGCCTTCCACAATATCCAACCGATCATCAAAGAAAACGGCGCGGACATTATCTGGAAGCCGTTTCTTGTCGGTGGAGTGTTCAACGCCGTGAACCAGAGCGTCTATGCCGCGCGCGAAAATCCCGATAATCCGAAATTCGTGCACAGCTTTCGGGTGATGAAAGACTGGGCGGCATTGGCCGGTGTGCCGATGAATTTTCCTAGCGAACATCATCCGGTGAAATCCGTGCACGCAATGCGCGCATGTTGCGCGCTGGAAGACGATCAACCGGCGCTGCATGAATTCGCGACTGCGGCTTTCAATGCTTATTATACCGATCAGCGCAATCTGGATGATCCGGCGGTATTGGCGGCAATTGCCAATGAAATCGGTATGGACGGTGAGGCGCTGGTTGCGCAGACGCAGGAACAGGCGGTGAAGGACAGGTTGCGCTCCAATACCGAGGAAGCAATTGCTCGCGGCGCCTATGGCTCGCCCAGCATTTTTGTGCCTTATCAAGGTGGCGAGCGGATGTATTTTGGCAATGACCAGTTGCCGTTGGTTAATCGAGCGATTAAACTGGCGATTGAATAACTGAACGAATCCAATCATAGCCCAGAAATACGGGAGCCTAATCATGTCAGAACGCGTCACCATTTCGGTTGAAAATCATATTGCCGATGTCCGGTTTAACCGGCCGGACAAGATGAACGCGCTCGATCCGGAGCAGATTGATGCGATCATCGATGCGACCGACAAGCTTGCCGAGATGAAGGATGTGCGGGCGATTGTGCTGTCGGGCAATGGCAAAGGCTTTTGTGCGGGGCTGGACATGGCCAGCTTCACGCAGTCGAGCACGACTGGCAGTCTGGTCGACCGCAGCTACGGCAATGCCAATATATATCAGCATGTCGTGCTGCAATGGCGGCGGCTTCCCGCGCCGGTAATCGTGGCCATTCATGGTGCCTGTGTCGGCGGCGGCCTACAATTTGCCTCGGCTGCGGATGTCCGGATTGCCACGCCGGATTCCAAATTATCGATTATGGAAATGCGCTGGGGCCTGATCCCGGATATGGGCAGCTACTCGACCTGGCGGAGCTTTGTGCGGGATGATATCTTGCGGGAGCTGACCTACACCAACCGGATTTTCTCTGGCGAAGAGGGCAAAGAGCTGGGCTTCGTGTCGCATCTTGCCGATGATCCGCATGCAAAGGCAATGGAGCTGGCGGCGGAAATTGCGAGCAAGAATCCCGATGCGATCAAGGCCGCGAAGCGGTTGATGAACCAGCTGCCGGACATGAACGAAGACGAGATCCTGATGATGGAAAGCGTCGAGCAGGACAAGGTGGGCAGGGCGCCCAATCAGAAAGAAGCGGTCATGGCCTTCATGCAGAAACGCGCGGCCAACTTTAACGACTAGAGCCTAGTCGCGCCTTACCATCTGGGCTTCAAGCACGGCCCGGAATTCGCCGTCAATCAGCTTGGCACCCTCCGGGTTGGTCAGCACCAATGTCGTGGTGCAGGTGGCGACGCACAGGTCCTTCTGGAAGGCAGCCGACAAGATATCCCATGACGAGTTACCGATGCGTCCAATGCCGCTGCAAATCTCTGCATCCTCAGGAAAATGGGCTTCCCGCAGATAGTTGATCTGCACCGCAGCGATCAGCCAACGATCCCCCTCTGCGCGGTTTTCCATGCCCATGGACCGGTTGAAGCGGACCCGGCCATTCTCGAACAGATCGGCCATCGCGACATTGTTGATATGGCCGAGCAGGTCCATATCGCCAAAGCGCGTCTGGGTGACATTGGAAAAGGGATAGCTTGCCTTTGACAGCTGCCAGGGTTCAGGCTTGGACACAGGTACTCTTCGGAATTTTTCTCTGAGCGCTTAGTTCATTTTGGCGAGCAGGTCTTTTTGCAGATGCTTGCAGAGCCATAGATAAGCAAGGCCGGAAAGCCCGTAAATCATGGCTGTAAAGCGCAGTGCATCCCGAACACCTTCACCAGTAGTTTGACGACAGGCTTCCAGTACCGCCTGGCTGCCCGCGGCCAAAATGTCCGCATCGGTGCCCTTGCAGAGTTCCAGTGTCATCTGACCACCCAAAGCGGCATTGCTACCGATATAGGATGCGGACAGATAGTCGCTGATCGCTCCAACAAACAGAGGGCCAAGGCCATATCCGATCAAGTTGACCACGAACAGTAATATGGCGATTGCCGTCGCCCGTGCTTTGACATCGACCACACCTTGAGCAATCGTATATTGCGAACCCAGATAGGTATAGTGCAGGAAGGCGGCTACGATCAGCATGACCAATGCCGTCGCTTGGCTGTTTGTTGAAAAGCCAATCCAATAGAGCGGCAGCGACAGGATAAGCGACCAGCCTGGGACCCAGGCCACGGCGTTGACGAAGCGACCACTCAGCTTCTCGATCGCATATCCTCCTCCAAAGGTTCCGGCCGCTGCTGCGAGCGATACGGGAAGAACCAGCTGGAGGGCGGCATCGGCAATGCTCAGTTCATGCACACGAACAAAGAACGACACCTGGAAACTGGAAACTCCGTAACCAACAAAGGCGACAATCGTCGCAGCCAAGGCGTTGATCCAGTAGCTGCGGTTTCCGCTCAGTCTTTTCAGTGTTTCGCCAAAGCCCAGCTTCTCAACCTGCGGCGTGCCGGGAGGGTCAGAATAGCCGCGCGGTGGCTCCTTGATCGTGAACAAAACAACCAGGCCAATGAGAACGCCCGGCAAACCCAATATTATAAACGCCTCACGCCAGGAAAAAATCTCTGCAATCGGACCGCCAAAAGCCGCCGCCAATGCACTACCGAGGGTAACGCCCATCGCATAAATGGCGAGCGCTCGCGCCCGGCTTCGCGGTGGAAAATAGTCTGCGATGATCGAATTGGCTGGCGGCGTGCAACCTGCTTCACCGATTCCAACACCGATACGAAACACCAAAAGGGCAAGAAAGCTTCCTGCAAGCCCGCATAGTGCGGTCATGACCGACCAGAAGATGACGCTGAATGCAATGATGCGAACTCGATTATATCGCTCTGCAAACCGTGCGATCGGAATTCCGAAAAGCGTATAGGTCAGGGCAAATCCAAAGCCCGAAAGCAAGCCGAACTGCAAGTCCGTGAGCTGAAATTCCTGAATGATTGGTTCTGAGATAACGCCAATCAAGGCGCGATCGATAAAGTTGAGCGTGTAAACAACAAGTAATGAAAACAGAACGTAGTTTCGATAACCACTCGTACCAAATGCCTGTCCGGTATTCGTGGTGGGCGAGCCCTGGGCCTGGGTTGCGCTCATATCATCTCCTAAATCTGTTTTTTGAGATGATGGCCTGATCCGTCTTGCAAGTCCAGCACGCATTGTCTGGTTTTTCAATAAATTGCTTTGAATTATGTTACATTATGTTACATAAAGATATATCTCGGTAGGCTCATTTCCGCAGGCAGCGGTTGCAGCATTGTTGTTTCGGGCGAGGAATTGGACTGGTAATATTGCCGAAACGACGGGGGCGTCGCAACAAATGAATGATTATATTCTACCGGCTGTTGAGGTCGTACAAAAGGAATTGCTGCTTTTCGCAAGCTTGTGTTTCATCATCGGATCCATTGACGACATCATATTTGACATGATGTGGATTGTTCATTCCGCGAAACGAAAATTCCTGATCTACAGCCAATATGATCGTGCCGTTGTCGAGCAACTGCCGTCTTCGGACCAGGATCAACCGCTTGCCATATTTGTGCCGGCATGGCGTGAGGCCGCGGTTATAGGGATCATGCTGCGACGATGTTTGGTGCAATGGGGTCAGGGCAACTATCGTATCTACGTCGGCTGCTACCCCAATGATGATGAGACAATCGCGGCGGTAGCGGATGTGGCGGCCGGTGCGCGGAACATCCGTATCATTATTTGCGACCATGATGGCCCGACGTCCAAAGCGGATTGTCTGAACCGATTGTGGCGAGCACTATGCGAAGACGAGATTCTTGAATCGACCGGCTACAAGGCCATCATTCTTCAGGATGCGGAGGATCTTGTGCACCCCAATGCTCTGGAATTGTTCGACTATCTGATCGACCGCGCATCACTTGTACAGATACCGGTCATTCCGCGCCGCGCTTCGCGCTCGACATGGGTGGCGGGTCATTATGGCGACGAGTTTGCTGAACTGCACGGCAAACAAATGGTGTTGAGAGAAGCGCTTGGTGTATCCATCCCGGCGGCAGGAGTGGGATGTGCTTTCAGCCGGAGTGCTCTCGGTAAGCTGTCCGCCCGAACCCAGGGCAACCCGTTTGACGCGTCCAGTCTTACTGAGGATTACGAACTTGGCATCAACCTTACCGAAGGCGACGCCCGCGGAATTTTTGCGCGGCTCAAAGATCGACATGGTCAATGGGTGGCTACACAGGAATTTTTTCCGGACAATTTTGAAGATGCGATAAGACAGAAAAGCCGCTGGATGATCGGCATCGCCTTGTCAGGCTGGGATCGGCTCGGATGGAAAGCCTGTTGGCGTGAAAACTGGATGCGCCTGCGCGATCGCAAAGCCAGTTTCGCAGCCATAATTCTGGCATTGGCCTACATCGCAATTCTGTTGACGGGATTGTTATATGTTGTCGGCCTGACCGGCTTTTATCAGCCCGGACCGGTTTCTGGTTTGCTGAAAACCATGCTTGCGTTCAATGCCCTGTTTTTGTTGTGGCGACTGGCAATCAAAGGCTATTTTGTATTTGCGCTTTACGGATTGCGCGAAGCCTTGCTCTCGGTTCCTCGAACATTTGTAGCCAATATGATCAACATATTGGCGGCCAAGCGTGCGCTTGTTCAGTATCTGCAAATTCTTTCCGGTGCTCCGGCCAGATGGGAAAAAACAAACCACTTTCATCCCGATACTGCCAACGTCAAGCGGCTAAGAGCAACCGAAAACATCCGCCGGAGCCAATAAACCCATGTCCATCAATAAAGGTGCTCCTTTGAGAGCGCTCTCCACTATTGCTATCTTCTGGATAGCGGTCCGGATTGTTTGGGAAGCGATATTTCCCTCTGCGAATTTGCAGCCAGCAATGGCCGCAAAAATTGATGCTAGCGTGCCGCAAGGTGAAAACGCCGTCAAACCCTTGATCCCGCCACCGGCTGTTTTTGATAAAATTGCCTTAATCAGCCGTGAGCCGGAACCGCTAGGTGATCGAGGGCAAGGACAGGCCCACTTCCAAAAGGCGCCGTCTTTGGTGGCGGGCATTTCCGGCAAATGGCTACAAAGGGCGTTACTCGTGAAAAAACAATCTGAACCGTTAAAACCGCCCAACTCCAAGGGTGTTGGGGAGTCGATACCGTCAATATCACCAATTGAGGTTTCGGCTTCCAAAAGAGCTGCCGGCTTACTTCCGTCATCAAAGCCTCTATCTGGCTACCTCTGGGCCTTTGCTAGGCAAAATAACGGTCTGGCACAGTTCGGCGCGGCGGCACCAATTGCGCAATCGCCGGGCGGACAATATGGCGGGAGCCAGGCAGGAGCCATTGTGGCCTATCGACTGGCGGGGAACCAGCGGCGCAGCCTATCGACTTTTGTTCGCCTGTCGACTGCCCTGTCCACCGCTGGTGAAGAGGAATTGGCGATCGGTATAAGGGCCAAGCCTATCACCAAGCTGCCCTTGTCCGTATTTGCTGAACAACGGCTAGGTGCAAAGAATTTTCGCAATCGCGGGACATCGGTCTACTTGGCGGGAGGAACCGGGCCGGATAGGCTGTTGGCCGATTTCAATTTGGAAACCTATGGGCAGGCAGGTTTTGTCTTTGCCGATGATAGCAGCTATTTTTTTGATGCTTCGGCGACCTTACAGCGCAGGTTATGGGCGCGCGGTGACTATAAGGTTACGGCCGGGGCCGGGATCTGGGCTGGAGGGCAAGAAGGATTGACGCGCGTCGATATCGGACCGCGGGCCAATCTTCATATCCCGCTAGGTAAGTTGGATACGCGACTTTCACTAGATTGGCGGCAGCGAGTTGGCGGGAATGCACTGCCGGATTCCGGATTGGCCGTAACTGTCGCAACGGGGTTTTGATGATCTTGTGTTTCGGGTTTCTCAAAGATTCTTGACCATAGTTAGGTCAAGTCCCTTTATCCTGTAACGAAAAGGGATTAGTCCTTGGAAATATGGATATTTACCTCCCAATAGCCAATTTGTCGGTCGATGCGTTTGTTATCGTGTTGCTCGGCGGCCTGGTGGGTATCCTGTCCGGCATGTTTGGTGTTGGTGGTGGTTTCCTCACCACGCCGCTTTTGATCTTCTATGGCATTCCGCCAACCGTCGCTGCCGCATCGGCATCAACACAGGTTACGGGTGCCAGTATTTCCGGGGTTGCGGCCCACATGCGCCGGAAGGGCGTTGATTTTCGGATGGGAGCAATCTTGGTGGTTGGCGGGATTGTTGGTACCTTGATAGGCACTGGCCTGTTCCAGATTCTACAGCGCTGGGGTCAGATTGATACCGTAATTTCCGTACTATATGTCCTGATGCTCGGCAGTATCGGCGCAATGATGGCCAAAGAATCCTGGGGCAGCGTCAAGGCGGTTCGCTCCGGCAAGCCGTTACCAGCGCGCAAAAGGCGGCATCATCCGTTGGTCGCGAACCTGCCGATGCGATGGCGCTTCTATCGTTCCGGGCTCTATATCTCGCCCATCGCGCCTTTCGTGCTCGGCCTGATGACCGGGATATTGACAATGCTACTTGGTGTTGGCGGCGGATTTATAATGGTTCCGGCGATGCTGTATCTGCTCGGCATGGGCGCGCAGGTCGTGGTTGGCACTTCGCTTTTTCAGATATTGTTTGTCACCATTGCCTCAACCATGATGCACAGCATGACAACGAGAGCAGTAGACATCGTTCTGGCCAGTCTGCTGCTGATCGGCAGTGTCACCGGCGCGCAGCTTGGCGCGAAATTTGCGCAGCGGATGCGGCCGGAATATCTGCGGCTGGCCTTGGCTGTCATGGTGTTGTTGGTTGCCATTCGCATGGCGTTGGGGCTTGGTTTCCAGCCGGACGAGATTTACACGGTGCAGTTGTTATGACCGGGCTGAGATCAAAATTCGCGACGATATCATGCGCTCTTGGTGCCCTGTTTCTGACCGCGGCGAACACGCCGGTTCTGGTGCCTGATGTGTCGCAGGACAAGATCAGTATCCAGGGTGATTTTAACGGCGCGCAGCTGCTGTTATTTGGTGCGATCACTTATCCACCCGGCACGCCCAACCGTGATCAGGCCGATATTGTCGTCGTGCTCAAAGGCCCGACAGAATCTATTGTACTGCGCGAAAAGCAGCAGGTAGCGGGAATCTGGATCAACGCTGCAAGCAGCGAATTTCGCTCCGCCCCCGGTTATTATGCCGTTGCTTCCTCGCGGCCGGTGGAAGAGATTGTCGATGACAAGACGGCCGATATTTATGAACTTGGTCTCGATCATCTGCAATTGTCACCCGCCAGCGCCATCGACAGCAAGGAACTGGACCGGTTTACCGATGGTCTGGTGGATTTGAACACGCGCGGCAGATTGTACAAGAATCTGCCCAACAGCGTCGAAATTACTGATTCCGTCCTTTATCAGGCACGCATCAATTTACCTGCCAGTGTGCCCGTTGGTAAATATTCTGCCGAGACGTTCCTGATCATTGATGGCCGCGTTGAAGCGGCTGAAATCAAAGACATTACCATCGAAAAAATCGGGTTGGGACGGTTCATCACTAACCTGTCACAGGAAAACGGTTTTATCTACGGCCTTTTGGCGGTTCTGATTTCCGTCATTCTGGGCTGGGCCGCAGGCTATCTGTTCCGGAAAATCTGACGCAAAGGCATAGTTCGCCAACAGTTTACCTTTTTGAAACGCCGGTAAATCTTCCTTAACCATGATGGCTTAATCCTGCCGGTAGATAAACAATACAGGATTGTGCCTTCATGTCTGATATGGGTTCTCATAGTTTTCCAGCCGCTCGCCCGCTTCCTTCCGATGATGATGACGTAGCGGCCGAACCGGTGGCCACATCTGAGCCAACAGCGACGCCGAAGCGGTCTGAAGGGCACAAGATTGGTGAAGTCATTGAAATTGCCGGATCAGGCTCTCGCATCGTCATGGATGCAGCGGTTCTGGGCAGTTTGACTGAACATCCCGACGCAACCGTAAAAATGGCTGGGCAGGTCGGTAGTCAGGTTAAAATCCGTGTCGGACAGACATGGTTGCTCGCCAACATCCGCACGCAGAAACTTTACGAAGGTCAGGCCGGCCTGATCATTGCCGAAATTGACTTTCTGGGCGAGGGCGATGAAGAACGGCTCACCGGTCATATTTATAATTTCCGCCGTGGTGTGACCCGTTATCCGGTTCCCGGTTCGCTGATCTACGCGGTTACGACCGCTGATCTGAAACAGGTTTACGCATCCGATGGCCGCGCCAATGTTGAAATCGGTACGGTATATCCCACCGACGACATTCGCGGTGCGCTATATGTCGATGCCATGCTCGGCAAGCATTTCGCGCTTCTGGGATCGACCGGTACCGGTAAATCGACATCGGCCGCGCTGATCCTGCACAAGATTTGCGACATCGCGCCAGAGGGTCACATATTGATGATCGACCCCCACGGTGAATATTCAGCAGCCTTTAAAAGTAACGGACGCCTGTTCGATGTGAACAATCTGAATCTGCCCTATTGGCTGATGAACTTTCGCGAGCATTGCGAAGTATTTGTGCAATCCACTGGTGATGCCAAACAGATGGATTGTGACATTCTCGCAAAATGTCTGCTGGCCGCGAAGGCCAAGAGCCAGGCCGCGCAGGGTGTGGCTAAGCTGACCGTGGATAGCCCGGTACCTTACCTGTTGTCTGATCTGACGACGATCATCCAAAATGAAATGGGTAAACTGGACAAGTCCACCAATTCGGCGCCTTACATGCGGCTGAAGACCAAGATTGACGAGATCAAGGCCGATCCACGCTACAGCTTCATGTTCTCCGGCATGCTGGTTGGCGATACGATGGCAGACTTCCTGTCGAAAATTTTCCGCCTGCCTTCCGACGGCAAACCGATTTCGATTATCGATGTATCAGCCGTACCTTCGGAGATTACACCGACTGTGGTCGCTGTCTTGAGCCGTCTGGTTTTCGACTATTCCATCTGGGCAAAAAATGAACCCCAGCGTCCGATCCTGCTGGTCTGCGAGGAAGCCCACCGTTACATCCCCAATGATGATGTCGGCGGCGACAGCAGTGTCCGCGATATTTTGAGCCGGATTGCAAAGGAGGGCCGTAAATATGGCGTCTCGCTGGGCCTGATTACGCAGCGTCCGTCGGATCTGGCAGAGGGCGTATTGTCGCAATGCGGCACCATATTGTCCATGCGTCTGAACAACGATCGTGACCAAGCCTTCGTGAAAGCCGCCATGCCAGAGGGTGCACGCGGTTTTCTCGACTCCATTCCTGCACTGAGAAACCGGGAGGTTATTTGCTGCGGTGAGGGTGTCGCGATTCCCATTCGCGTATCGCTTGATACGCTGGTCGAAGAACGCCGTCCTGCGTCGGAAGATCCGATGTTCAGCGAACTGTGGCGCGAAAACGGCGGCGAGGAAGAGATTATCCAACGGGTTATCAAGCGCTGGAGAAGTCAGGGGCGTTAATCCCCAGGCCAACTTTTATCTTTGTTCATAGGTTGTTGGTCGAAGACCAATAGCGCGTTCGATCCATTCGATTACATCTGTAGTCAATGGGCCGGACATGATGCCCGGTCAGTTTGGATGGAGAACAGAAATGACAAATGCAAAATTCACGGGAGTAATTGCAGGACTGGCACTGATTGCCATGACGTCCGTGATCCCGTTTGCGGCTAGCAAGGCGCATGATGGCAAGCATAAGTTCGACAAAAAATGGAGCGAAAATCTGGCTAAGAAGATCGAAGCCAAGGTTTCCGCCGGTATGGCAAAGGGCGCGATCGGAATGGAAAAAGGCGCGGACAAAATGCTGCGCGGCGCCGACAAGATGGAAGCCTATGCCGACCGGCTGGAAAGTGATGCGGCCTTTCGTGAGGCTGAAGCCGCCAAACGGAACAAGTGGAACCAAGGCAACATGACGGCAGATGAACTGCTGGCACAAGCGCCCGAGTTTCACCGCGGTGCCGCCGAGATGCGCGAAGGTGCGGCGGAAATGCGAAAAGCGGCTGAGAAAATGCGGCGCGGCGATACGAATTAGGGCAAGGCCAAAACCAGACCGTCTTGACCATGCTAAATCAAGTTCAAGATGACGGATCTGGCGGTTAGCGGCTAACCCAAACGTGCAAGCGCCGCCCGCAGCCGTTCCGCTTCCGCGCTTTTGTCGGCGAGATCGGCACGGGCTTTTTCGACCGCTTCCGGTTTAGCTTTCTCAACAAAATTGGCGTTGCCTAACCTGCCTTCGAGAGACTTGGCTTCTTTGGACACGCCTTCCAGCGCTTTGCCGAGACGTGCTTTTTCGGCATCAATGTCAATCGCACCGGCCAGCGGTAGGACATAGGTAGCACCATCGATAACAATCTGTGCGGTTGCGCCCTCAGGTGCTGGATCAAAGGAGAAACTCTCCAAACGACCAACCCGATCCAGAGCAGATGCCTGCCGCTCAATCCGCTGCTGCAGGGCATCATCGCCATCACGAACATGGGCAGTCATCTTCGTGCCCGGCGCGATATTGAGTTCGACCTTTGCTGTACGGGTTGCCGAGATCAGGCGGATGAGCCAGTCGACTTCTGCCTTGGCATCGGCATCGATTTCCGCTTTCGGTTCCGGCCATTTCGCGACAATCAGATCATAGTTCCGACCACCGGTTTCGAAAGCCATGCTGTGCCACAGTTCCTCTGTGATAAACGGCATGAACGGGTGCAGCATCACAATGATCTGGTCGAGCACCCAACCGGCAACCGCCCGCGTTTCATCTGCCGCAGCCGCATCATCACCTTGCAGCAGTGGTTTGATTAGCTCCAGGTACCAGTCGCAGAACCGGTCCCAGGTGAAGTGATAAATGGTGTTGGCGGCTGCATCAAAGCGGAGGTCACCCAACGCTTTGTCGAGGGTGGCCAGCGTTTCGGTCGCCTCGGAAATGATCCAGCGGTTGACCGGCAGCTTGGCCTGTGGCGCGCGGAGCGTTTTGCTCGCGCCAATGCCATTCACTTCACAAAAGCGCGAGGCGTTCCAGAGCTTGGTCGCAAAGTTGCGATAGCCTTCGACCCGTTTGTCATCCATTTTGATATCGCGGCCCTGGCTTTCCATTGCCGCCATGAAGAAACGCAAGGCGTCTGCACCATATTGGTCAATCAAGCCGAGCGGATCGACAACATTGCCCTTGGACTTGGACATTTTCGAGCCGTCTTCGGCGCGCACCAGCCCATGCAGATAGAGCCGCCTCCAAGGTACGTCCTTCATAAACTGTATGCCCTGCATCGCCATTCGCGCATCCCAAAAGAACAGTATGTCAAAGCCGGAGATCAGCAGATCATTCGGGTAATGGCGCTTCAGGTCTTCGGTTTCTTCGGGCCATCCGAGCGTTCCGAAAGGCCAGAGGGCAGAGGAGAACCATGTGTCGAGAACGTCGGGATCGCGGGTCAGCGCGACACCTTCGCCGGCTTGTGCTTGCGCGGTTGCCTCATCCTCAGCGACATAGATTTTACCGGCTTCATCAAACCAGGCTGGTATCCGGTGCCCCCACCAAAGCTGGCGCGACACACACCAAGGCTGGATATTTTCCATCCAGTTGAACCAGGTTTTCTCCCAGGTTTTCGGGACAATCTCGATACTGCCATCGCGGACGGCCTTGATCGCTGGCTGCGCCAATGTCTCGGCATCGACATACCATTGATCGGTCAGCCAAGGCTCAATCACCACACCGCCGCGATCGCCAAAAGGCGTTGCAATGGTGCGCGGCTCGGCATCATGCTCTTGCGTCTCACCGTCCTTGTTTTTAGAAACATGCGGGATCAGGAAGCCGAGTTCCTTCATCCGCTGCACCACCAGTTCGCGCGCGCCATCGATGCCGTCTTTCTTGAACCGGTGAAGGCCGATAAATTCGTCCGGCACCAGACCGTCGGCCGATTGGCAAACATTGGCTTCGCCATCAAGCATGTTGAGCATCTCGCTGGCCGCAAAACCGGCGCGCTTCCCGACTTCGAAATCGTTGAAGTCATGGCCCGGTGTGATCTTCACCGCGCCGCTACCCAGTTCTGGGTCGGCATGTTCGTCTTCAACAACCTTGAAGCGGCGTCCTGTAATCGGCTGCTCGATCTCTTTGCCGATGACGCTTTTATAGCGCTCATCGCTGGGGTGCACGGCGACGGCCATATCGGCCAGCATCGTTTCGGGCCGCGTGGTCGCGACCTCAATATAGTCCTGTCCATTGTCGAGTTTTACGCCATCAGCCAGCGGATATTTGAAATGCCAGAAATTGCCTTTCATATCCGTAGTTTCGACTTCCAGATCGGAAATCGCGGTTTTCAACGCCGGGTCCCAATTGACCAGCCGCTTGTCGCGATAGATCAAGCCATCATTATAGAGATCAACGAACACCTTGAGCACGGCTTCGTTCATGCCGTCGTCCATGGTGAACCGCTCGTTCGACCAGTCCATTGAACAGCCCAAACGGCGGAGCTGTCCGGTGATCGCACCGCCGGATTCCTCTTTCCATTCCCAGACTTTTTCGACAAATTCTTCGCGCGTATAGTTGGTGCGCTTGTCCTGACGTTCTTCCATCTGCCGCTCGACAACCATTTGGGTCGCAATGCCGGCATGGTCCATGCCGACCACCCAAAGCGCATCCTTGCCCTTCAGCCGTTCGTGACGGATGATGATATCCTGCAACGTGTTATCGAGCGCGTGGCCAATATGCAGGCTTCCGGTGACATTGGGCGGCGGATTGACGATCGTAAATGGCTCCGCATCGCCGCGTTCAGGGCGAAACTGGCCGGATTTTTCCCAATGTGCATACCAGCGCGCTTCAATGGCCGCCGGGTCGAAATTTTTATCTAATGTCATGCGCTGCCTTTGCCAGCGACCGTCAGGTTATTCAACACCCGTTATGCGCGTAATATCTTCATCCTGAACTTGTTTCAGGATCTCGTGCAACAAGGCGCTCCCTCTCAATAGATCCTGAAACAAGTTCAGGATGACGAGGGAATGGGAGAGGGGGCGTCGCTCTAAGCCAAAATTGCATCAATTTCGGCATTGGCTTTGGCGCGTAATTGCCGCTTGCAGGCTGCAAATCCCGGTTGTGCGTTTAGCTCCTGCGCCTTTGCCACTGACTTTTCGATTAAATCCCCGGGCATCAGGGTCGCTTCGACCATGCCAGCACCAATGGCCTCATTGGGTTTCAGCAACATGCTCGACAGTGCCAAGCGCCGCCGCCATGAGGGTTCCAGCCAATGATCCAATATCGCTTGCGGCACGGGCGGGAAGGGCAGTCCGGCCTTGGCCTCGGGCAGTCCGATTTTATAGTGGCCAGAGGCGGCATAAATCCAGTCAGCGCACAACATCATGATCCCGCCAGCGCCAATGGCGTTACCATTGACCGCGCATACAAATGCGCAGGGCAGGCGATGGAGCGATGCGGCATAAGCGTTGATCGCAGCAATTGCTTGCTTTTGCCCAGTCTCATCGAGGGATGCTGCAATTTTGGTGTCCATGCCGCAGGTAAAATGTTCGCCCGCTCCCGTTAGCACCACGCCACCTTTGGGTTTGTCCTGTGACAACTTCCGGAATACTTCCGTGCCCTCGTTGAGCAACTCAGTCGACAACGTATTGCGCGGCGCGTTGGTGAGGGTGACGATTACGGTGTCGCCGTCAATTTCGGTGGGAAAAAAGCTCATTCGCTTTGGCCTTCCTTGGTCCAGCGGCCCATCCAGTCGAACACCGCATTGTGCCATTGGATGCTATTCTTGCCTTTGAGTACCCAGTGATTTTCGTCCGGGAAAATCAAAAGCTTGGATGGGATGTTTCGTTCCTGTGCATAGGTGAACGGCATTATTGACTGCGTATAGGGAATACGGAAATCCTTCTCGCCATGGATGAACAAGGTCGGTGTCTTCCATTTGTCGATATGCTGGATCGGATTCCATTTTTCCGGATCAGCACGTTCCCACCAGGGGCCGCCATGATCCCATTGATCGAACCACAATTCTTCGGTGGAAAAGGCAAAGCTGCGCAGATCAAATATGCCGGCATGGTTGATGATGCAGTCAAACCGATCCGGCCATTGGCCAGAAATCCAGTTCATCATATAGCCGCCATAGCTGGCACCCAGTGCGCAGGATCGTGTCCCGTCTATCTGTTTGTCAACTTTCAGTGCCGCTTCGTAACCCAAACGCAGGTCCTCAAGCGGCTTTCCGCCCCAGTCCTGATTGATGCTGTCCATGAACTCCTGACCATAGCCCGATGACCCGTGGAAATCGATTGTCACCACAGCATAGCCTTGGGCGGCCATGACCTTGGGATTCCAGCGATAAGACCAGCTATCGCCAAAGCTGCCCTGCGGCCCGCCATGCACCAAAAACGCCATCGGTAGCTTTTCCTTGGTGCCTTTCGGCTTGATGATCTGACCCCAGACCTGATGGCCTCCAGCGCCTTTGAAGCTAAAGCGTTCCACAGCAACTTTGCTAATCTCCGCCAGCCTCTCGCCATTAATATTGGTAAGCTGCGTAACCTTTCCATCAGCATCCCGGCGATAGATATCATCCGGTGCTTGCAGGCTTTTTCTGGTGAAAATCATCGATCCGTCTTTTAACGGCGTGATATTTCCGACACTGCCACTTCCGGTCAGACGAGTGACCTTGCCATCGGCAATGTCCACTCGAAAGGCTGCATAGTCGAGAATTTCCTGAGCCGTCACAATCAGCGCCTTGCTGTCCGGTGTCCATGTGATCGAACTGACAGAGCGATCCCAGTCGCCGGTTAGTATCCTGGGTTCCTCTTCACCTTTGCCGAGCAGTTTGATGACCTTGCGATCACTTTCGTAACCCGGGCGTTCCATTGCCGCCCAGGCCCGCCATTGGTCATCCGGAGAGAAAGCAGGCAAGGTATCTGTTGCGTCTCCGTTTCCTGGCATGAGTTTCGGTTCGCCGCTGGAAAGGGCGACGCCGTAAATGTCGAGATCGGTTGATTTGGGTTCATTGCGATCTGCTTTGCGCAGTGTGAAGGCCAAGCCCCTTCCACTTGGAGACCAGGAAATTTCTTCTCCGCCGCCAAAGGGTTTTGACGGACTATCGCCTATAAGCTCGCCATCTAGTGCAGTTCCCTTGCCGGTGAGCTTGCCATCTTGCAAATCAAAGGCAAAAATCCGGCTGTAGTTGCCGGGCTTTTCCCAACTCGACCAGTGGCGCACGAACAGATTTCCATATTCACGGCCTGTACCAGGACCGGGCAGGGCTCTATTACCATCACCACCTTCAGCTTTACCACAACCAAATGTCGGGCAATCTTTGGCGATATCTCCCCAGACCGCAACCTTGTCGCCCTTAGGGGATAGTTTGAAGCCAGCGATATCGGCTTGGAGGTTGCTAGCCTGCACCGGTTCGCCCTCCTGTCCATCAGAAGTTATCGCAGCCTTCCAAAGCTGTTCTATTCCACTGGCATCGGAAAGGTAGTAGAGCAAACCTCCATCAGTAGAAAAGGAAGGGCTGTGTTCACTTGCGCTCGCTTTGTCGGCAATACGCAAGGGAACTGCATCTGGCTTGGTGAGGTCAAGCAGGTAAAGCCCCTTTGAGCGTTCATAGCTTTCCGGATCAGTTTCAGTTACGCCAAAAGCGGCCCATTTCTCATCGGGCGAAACAGTCACAGAACCAACGCGTTTCAGCGTGGCGAGGTCTTCTGCTGTCATTGATCGAGCGAGAGCCACGGGGGTGGACAGAAGCGCGCCTGTGATCAACAAGGCGATACATGATGCTTTGGATAGATTGTTCATAAACGCCGGTTTAGCAGGCCTGCGCGCTATAGCAATTGGGATTGAAATTACTTGTCATTCAGCCTTTGAATTTCACGAGCAACCATTTCCTCGACCAGCTTTGGTAAATTCTCATCCAGCCACTCTTTTAGCATTGGTCTCATCAGGTCTCGGGTGAGGTCTTCCAGAGAGGTGCCATGACTGGGGTTTGTTGGAGCCGGGGTGCTGGATCCCTCCATAGCGACCAACGCTGACAAGGACTGACGCATAGAATCGAGCTTCTGATCATTAATCAACCGTTCTTCCTTGCGGCGATCTCCGAAAACACCTTGAGCCGAGGATGGTCCGGTGTCCTTCACCTCATTGGTTAGTTCGAGAACGCTGTCATCATCACCGGTTGTCTGCACAGTAGGTTTCTTGGTTTTACTGCTTTTGGTCGCAATATTTTTTGGCAGCGGTGCTATAGGTGTTACGTTGTTGGGAACAGGCTTCAAGTGCGATGCAGCATCTTCGCCTTGCTCAGTATCTTCATTTTTTTCGGCAGAGCGGTCTGTGTCAATCGCCTTGTCCTCGGCAATGATTCGCTTAATCGACGACAGAATTTCTTCCATGGACGATTCTTTATTTTGTTCTGCCATTTGCAAAAGCCCCAAACTCAAAAAATGTTAAAGCCGCTAGTTGTCCAATCTCTTTAGCGCATTAACCTCTAGATCGGCAACCGTTAGCCGCCCGGTCTTATTCGCTTTCTCTCGACTCCGGCAAGGGCTCTATGTCAGCCGTTTGTGCAGGTGTATCTACAGTCCGGGTCGCCTGGGGTTCAGGATTTGGGTCCGATTGAAAATCGTAGAACTGGTTTTTAACTCGGTCATAGTTGACTTGCGGGTCATAGAGTGGGCCGCCTTCAAGGCCCAGATCACGAGCTTCCGCACGGCCCATGGCAGCCAGCAACGTAAAGCCTGCCACATAGCTGTTGCGCCGCGCTGTTACCAATTGCACCTGTGCGTTGAGCAATTCCTGTTCCGCGTTCAAAATGTCGAGGATCGTTCTGTTGCCTACGCTATTTTCAGCTCTGACGCCTTCCAAGGAGAGCGCGCTGGCTGCCACGGCTCGCTCCGACGACTGGATAACTCGCTCGGATGCGCGCCAGCTGGAATAAGCGGCGCGTGTTTGCGCGATGATGTTGCGTTCTGTCTCTATAAGCTGTTCATAAGCCTGACCCGATCGCGCCTGTGCCTGTCGCACCTGCGCCGCTGGCCGTCCACCCTGATAGATTGGAACAGTCATGCGCACACCAGCTTCTGCGTTCGATTGCTCTTGAACAAAGTTCACGCCCGGAACATTGCCGCCGAGCGTGTTAAGGAAATTGACATAGCTACCCTGAGCATAGGCCTCGACTGTAGGTTTGACCGCGCCTTTTGCAGTTTTGATATCGATTTCAGATGCTGCGCTTCGTTCTTTGGCTGCAAGCAGGTCGGGATTGTGTTGTAAAGCAATATCTACGGCTTCATCGGGTGATTCTGGTAGATTGGGAAGTGGTGGTGGTGATTGCAGCTCACCAGGGACCTGTCCTACTAAGGCAATATAATTTTCTTTGCTCGTGATCAGGTTTGCGCGTGCAGATTCCAATTCTCCCTTGGCAACTTCCAGGCGCGATTCGGATTGGGCCACATCGGTACGCGTGAGATCACCGATTTCAAAACGGTCACTGGTCGCTTCCAGGTTGACGGCTAGAACACCGACATTGGCGCGATTGAGCCGCACAACGGCCTCATCCCGCATCACATCCATATAGGCTGCGACCACGTTGCTGAACAGGCTGGCCTCGGTACCTCGCAGGCTAAATTGACCGGCGACAACCCGCGTTTTAGCAGCACGCACAGCATTTTTTACCCTGCCTCCGGAATAGATCGGTACATTGAATTCACCCCCTGCGCTTGCTTGCCGAAGAGGTGCATTAAAACTGTTCGAGTTTCGAAGAAAATTTTCCTGAAAAGTGAAGCGGGACCCTGAATTCGGCCGCCCATCGGCTTTGGCGATAGCAACATTCTCATCTTCCGCGCGTTGCCCCGCTTGCGCTCCCGATAATGTCGGGTTTGTTTTATAGGCTGCGACAAAAGCTTCACGCAGAGTGTCAGCATGGGCAGGAGTAGAGAACGTCGCAACGGCGACGGCGCTAAGCAACAGATGGCGCTTACACATTGAAAAACGTCTCCCTGGGAAGTTTTGCAAGAATACCCGCATCTTAGAAGCTGAAACTCTTGGCTTGTTCAAAGCCGGGCAGGGCGACGCCACCGCAATCTGCGAAATATTGATACCCAATAGTGCCACCTGCCTTGTGCCCGATGACAAGACGCGCGACGCCGTTATCCATGATCGCTCCCACTAGCCGGCCTTCCGGTTGCAGTTGTTCGACCAGCGCGTTCGATATGGCATCAACGGTGCCGTCAATAATGATCACAGAATAAGGTGCGCTTTCAGCAAAACCATCACTATGGCTCGCTTTTTCAACCTGGACATTGTCGAGTTCGCTCAGGTTGTTTTTCGCCTTAGTCGCAAGCTTTGATGACTGCTCTACGGCGACGACCGAACCCGCAAGTTGTGCGACTACCGCAGCGGTGTAACCTGTCGCAGCCCCTATCAGCAGAACACTGTCGCCCTTTTTCAATTCGGCCGTATTCAGCAGGCGCCCCGTGGCGAGTGGCGCGTTCAATGCGCGCCCGTGGCCAATGGTAACACCACGGTCGGAATAGGCGACACTGCGTGATGCGGCAGGCACAAAATCTTCCCGTGCAACATGGCTCATCGCGGCAATGACACGAGGGTCGCTGACATCGGTTGTCCGCAGCTGGCTGACAACCATCGCTTTGCGCATTTCCTTGAAGTTCTCGTGACCCACTTTACCACCCTTGATGTGTATTAGTATATTTCAAAAACGAACCATGCCATCTCTGTATTATTAACGCAATACAGTATGGAAATATTCTGTTAGCTTCTAGCCGCACTTGCCGACGCAGCCAAGACGGATTTCGGCGTTTTTCCAATGATAGCAACTTTTGCGTAACATCATGAAACGCACACCGGGATAAGTTAGGGTTGACATTGCCGGCAAAGCGAAGCAATTGCGCCCCCTCTCCGGCCCGATGGCGGAGTGGTGACGCAGCGGATTGCAAATCCGTGTACGCCGGTTCGATTCCGGCTCGGGCCTCCAAAACTTTTCTCAACCACATGCCGTTTCTTGCCAAAAGGCAGAGCGGTTGCACGCATTGACGTCTGGCGTCGGTGTGAGCTCGCCCAAAGAGATGTAAGAGATGAGGTCAGGAAAAAATCCTGACCCATTTCCAGACATACAACGGGCAGACAATTAGCTCGGGTCTTTCAGATAGGCGATTACGTCCGCCCGCTGTTGTGCATCCGGCAGGCCAGCAAAGACCATTTTTGTCTTTGGAATCACGCGTTGCGGTTTTTCCAGATACTGGAACATTTTTTCCTCGGTCCAGGTAATACCGCTATTCTTATTGGCATCAGTGTAGTTAAATCCTTCAACTGCACCTGCCTGATTGCCCATAATTCCTGCCATTGATGGACCAATGCGGTTCACCCCTGGGTCGGTGACATGGCAAGTGCGGCACTTGGTAAATACCTTTTTCCCGGCCTCTGCGTCGCCGGTCAGGCTGGCATATTCAACACCATCAAGCGTTGCTATGTCGTCGGCAGCGGGTGTTCCAGAATCAGCAGGCGCAGCAGTCGTTTCAGTTACTTCTGACGCTGGCTCTGATGCTTTTGATTCGGTTGTGTCTGCTGGCGGAGTGGATTCTGATCCTCCACCGGAACAGGCTGCTGCGAGAGCCGACAAAGCAATCACCCCTGTT
The DNA here is from genome assembly GCA_947493955.1 of uncultured Sphingomonadaceae bacterium. Classification (GTDB taxonomy): domain Bacteria; phylum Pseudomonadota; class Alphaproteobacteria; order Sphingomonadales; family Sphingomonadaceae; genus Parasphingorhabdus. The sequence goes on along the minus strand of CANLSQ010000001.1, from coordinate 1,476,243 downwards.
AGGGTTTTGAACTTGAGCATATTGTCTCCTCTTTCCTGATTTAGATGGCATATTTCATGTGCCAGCCGTGTAGTGCAGAATTCCGAAAAATTGAAGGAAGTTTTTGGTGCTAGCAGCATATCAGTATGCAGGTGATCGGGGCTACCGGAAGTACAACTGCCTCTACGGAATCATGTGCCACCGACATACCGCCAGGCGTCAAAACTGCGATTGGGCTGTCCTTAAAGGCGTTTGCAAATCAAACAACCGACTCTCGTTCGAATATAGATATTCCTCAAGACATTGCTTGTTTTGGATCCCCCGTGAGGATTCGAACCTCAATTGACGGAGTCAGAGTCCGTAGTCTTACCATTAGACGACAGGGGAGTACCGGGGCGCGCAATAGGCCCGGCATGCAAGCTGGTCAAGGTTTTTCAAAACCGCGAGATGGTGGGGCGTTTAGCGCTAAACTCTTGCACATCGAACGCCCCGGGGTTATCTCTACAGTCAAGTACCGGCGGTATTACCCGATCCGGAGAAATATAAGAGTAACGGTTATGGTGGATGAATCATCCCCATCGCCGCAACGACAGGACGGCGGAAAACCGGCAAAGACGGCCCGCCCGAAACATGCGGCGACACATAAAAACGGGAGTCGAAATGCGCCTCCCTATCGAAATAATGGTGCTCGCTGGCCCAAATTGCGGTCTTATGCGGCGATTGATCTAGGTACGAACAACTGCAGGCTACTGGTCGCAAAACCTTCTGCTGATGGTTTTATCGTGACCGATGCCTTTTCCCGCGTCGTGCGGCTAGGTGAAGGCTTGGTCGAGACAGGGCGGATTAGCAACCGCGCGATGGACCGGGCTGTTGCGGCTCTTTCCATCTGTGCCGACAAACTGAAACGTCGCAATGTAACACTGGCGCGTTCCGTGGCGACAGAAGCATGCCGACGGGCGAGCAATGGTGACAAGTTTATCGACCGTGTGCGGAATGAAACCGGTATTGCGCTTGATATCATTACCGCCGAAGAAGAAGCGCGTCTTGCCGTACTTGGGTGCCAGATTTTGCTGGAGCCGGGCGAGGGGCCAGCCCTGATATTCGATATTGGCGGCGGATCGACAGAACTGGTGCTCGTTGATACATCCGGAGCGGCGCCTGAGATCATCGATTGGCTCAGCGCGCCCTGGGGTGTGGTCTCGCTGACCGAGAGCGAGAAATACGATGGCAATGATGCGAAGGCGCGCGAACAGGCCTATGCCAATATGCGCGCACGGGTCACAGACAGTTTTGCAGAATTCGCCAGTCGCTTGCCATCTTCTAACAATAGTGATTTTCGCTTGCTGGGCACCAGCGGCACCGTGACCACGCTGGCCAGCCTGCATCTCAAACTGCCGCATTATGACCGAAAGGTCATTGATGGTTTGATTGTTCCGGCCGAATCAATGCGCGACATCAGTGCAATGCTGGCAGCATGTTCTCCGGAGGAACGGGCGGCGATACCCTGTATCGGCAAAGAGCGTGCAGATCTTGTGGTTGGCGGCTGTGCCATTCTCGATTCCATTCTGGACATCTGGCCTGCAAGCCGGGTTGGTGTAGCTGATCGCGGGATCAGGGAAGGTATCTTGCGTTCCTTGATGTCCTCGAACGAAAGAGTGCGGCGATAATGAAGAGGAAATCGCCATGAGCCGGGGCAGGTCTGGACAACGACAGCGGGTGAAAACCGCAAAAGGCCGGAAAATCGGTTCGACGCGCTGGTTGGAACGACAGCTCAACGATCCCTATGTCAAACAGGCCAAAGCGGATGGCTATCGTTCGCGTGCGGCTTACAAGATATTGGAACTGGACGAGCGTTTCAAATTTGTTCGGAAAGCCAAGGCCGTCGTCGATCTTGGAATTGCGCCGGGTGGCTGGGCCCAGGTCATCCGCAAGTTCGTTCCGCAGGCAAAGATTGTTGGCATAGATCTGTTGCCGGTCGATGCAATCGAAGGCGTCACCATCTTTGAAATGGATTTTATGGATGACAGCGCGCCGGACAAATTGATGGATGCGCTGGGCTGTGCGCCTGATCTCGTCCTTTCTGATATGGCTGCCAACACTGTCGGGCATCAGCAGACAGACCATCTGCGCACAATGGGTCTAGTGGAGGCCGGCGCCTATTTTGCGATTGAAAACCTGCAGGAAGGCGGCGCCTTTGTCGCAAAGGTCCTGGCCGGCGGGACTGACAATGAATTGCTGGCCATGCTCAAAAAGCATTTCAAGACTGTCAAACATGCCAAACCGCCTGCAAGCCGCAAGGGTTCATCCGAATGGTATGTGGTGGCTCAAGGTTTCAAGGGACGGTCGGAAACCGCCTGAAAAGCCAATGGCGGCGAAGTTTACAATGTTTACTGTGTCCTTTTAGCGATATTTATCCAGTCGGCTGCCGCTCAAAGTTCACACAATTCTCATAGTCGCAAGTGCAAGAATAGCGTGCAGGGATGATATTCAAAACTGAGAAAGAGCTGGCCAGTTTTTATCACAAAGCGTGGTTTGTGGGAAAGCGTCGAGAATGGCTGATACCGGGCGCGACCGGCTCTCACCCCGCGATTTACCCGACACGCTCACCCTCAACCAGGCGTCAAACCCCGGACTATTTAGACCCGCGTGCCTTGGCGATCATATCCTTGATACCATCATAGCCGACCGCGCCGACTTCGGTCTGATTGCCCACCACAAAGGCCGGTGTTCCGGTAAACTGAAGCTTCCGGGCGACCTCGATGTTGTTCTGTAACTCCCGCTGAGCCTCTGGCGTCGCAATAAACTTGCGGGCTGCGGCCATATCCAGGCCGACTTCCTTGGCCGCGCTTTCGATTGTTGATGGGGTAGGGCGTCCCGTAGCGAACATGGTTTTGTGGAAGGCGTAATATTTCCCTTGCTTGGCGGCCGCCAATGCCATCAGGGCTGCGTCATTACTCGCTTCGCTGAGGATAGGCAGTTCGCGAAACACAACCTTGATATTCTTGTCTTCTTTCAACAGCCGGTCAATATCGGCCGTCGTCTGTTTGCAATAGGGGCAGGCAAAGTCGGAATATTCGACAATGATAACATCACCATTGGGGTTTCCCGCAAAAGCCGCTCCCGCAAAAGGCGCTTCGATATCGGAGCGTATTTCATCAATTGCAGCAGTCTTTTGTCTGGTCTGCAATATCTCAACAGCTTCGGGAATGATTTCCGGATTTTTGAGAATATAGTCGCGCACAATTGCCTCGATGGCCGCCTGTTGTTTGCCGTCAATGCCCGCTGCCAGTGCGGCCCGCGCAGTTTCGTCGCTGGCGGACGTTCCGCCTGTTTGCATGAACCAGACGGCTGCAGCCGCTGCTATGGCCAAACCGCCACCTGCCATAATCATCCACTTTCTATTTGTATTTTCCACGTTCTTCCATTCCAAAAGACGAAGCCTCCTTGTCGAAGCTTCGTCCCTTTGTCCACAATTGTTACAGGGGAGTTTTGATTTTGCCTGTCAGCGTTGCTTGCAAACCAGCTTAGCGACGACGCCGGTCTGACCGTTCAAATTCATTTTTCGCGATCAGAGATATGTCCTGCGCGCGGATCCATTCCGGTGTGTTTTCCTTGATTCCTGCCATAGCGATTTGCGAGCTGCGGATCGCACTGCCGTAATTGCGCTGCAGCAGGGCACTTTCTGCGGTCGCCAATTGCGCGCGCGCGGTATCGCCTTGTTGGGAATAGACAACGCCTAGTTGATACCAGGCGAAAGGATTACGGTTGTCCTTAACCACGGCGGCCTTCAGGACCCGCTCTGCCTCTTCAAAATGCGTTTCATCCTCCGTTGCAATCAGTGCATGGCCGAACAGGCTGGCGATCAGAGGCTGGTTATTGGTCAGACGTACGGCCTTTCGAAGTGAGGCGATAGCCTCTTGCGGTCTACCGGATTCCAGCAGGATCTGGCCGTGCAGTTCCAGAAAATAGGGATCATTCGGCGCATCTTTGAGGAGATTACTGACCTCAAGCAAAGCGCGGTCGGGATAAGCGCTTTTATGCCAGGCATAGGCGCGCGCATAACGGGCAGGGATACTCTGGTCGCTTTCCGGGAATTTGCGCAACGTGGTCGTCGGTTCATTGGTGAAACCAAGCAATTTTGCCTTAACACGCTGAAAACGTTCTTCGATTTCCGGATCTGGTGGCGTGTCCCATGCCGGGTCGGCCTGGTAGACGTCTCGGAGCAGCGTCACACGTTCGCCGGAGAGCGGGTGGGTGCGGCCATAGCTATCTTCTTGCGGAATGCCGAGGCGGAACTCATAATTTTGCAGTTTTTTGAAGAAATCAATCGAACCCCGGCCAGTAATCCCGGCGGCGGAAAGATAGCGTGCGCCAGCGGAGTCTGCTGCCCGCTCCTGCACACGGCTAAAAGCCAGGAACTTGCCGGTTGCCGCCTGCTGACCTGCGGCCAATATCCCGGCGCCTGCATCGCCAGCACCTGCGGCAATGGCGGCGGCACCCAGGATCAGGCTGAGAATGGTAATGCCGGTTGCAGTCTTGATACCTTCATCAAAGCGGATGATATGACCGCCGGTAATATGACCGAGTTCGTGCGCCATGATCCCCTGGATTTCGACCGCACTGTCAGCGGCCTCGATAGTTCCAGAGTAGAAAAACATGCGCTGTCCGCCCGCGACAAAGGCGTTGATCTGGCTACTGTTGATCAGGATGACTTCGACATCTTTTGCATCCAGTTCGGACACTGCGACCAGAGGGGATACCATATCGCTGAACAGCGCTTCAGTCTCGGCATCGCGAAGAATGGATTGTGCGGCTACCGGTTGAACGGTGATCGCGACCATCGCGAGAAACGCGGTGATCAGTTGTCCGATGCGGGAGAGAGAAAGGTGAGCAAACGGTTGGCGCTTGGTATCATTCGGCGATGACATAGATTTCCTTCGGGACGTCCTCTGGATGAAGTTCTGGCAAATTCGCTTGTCCAATACCACAAACAGAGTGAACCTGCGATGAAATCTATCTATTCCTCTACAAACCGGAAATTGTTCGTCAATTGGTAAAACGGTCGGGATAGGGTTATGGGCCTCTGTATACGCAGAGGCCCATATTCAAGCAATTAATCGCCAACAATCAACCAAAGGTCCGTTGCCACCATCCGCCGCGCGGCGATTCCGCCTTCTGGTCGGCTTTATCGGCCGTATCATCGGTTTTTGTAGTGCTCTTACTTTCCTTTACAGCGCTCTCATCAACTTTTTTTGCAGCCGACTTCTTCGCTGCTGTCTTTTTGGCGGGGGCCTTCTTGGCCGGTTTCTCAGCCGCCTCCACGCCGTCCGCATCAGCCTTTTTGGCCCTCGAGCGGGTCGTCTTTTTGGCCGCCGGTTTTTCCGCCTTCGCGTCACCGGTCGGTTCCGCCGCAGCATCTGATTTTTCAGCAGCTTTGGTTTTGCGTGGTGCGCGGCGACGCTTTGGTTTCTCTTCGTCGTCTTTCGCTACACCGTCATCGGCGGCTGGTGCACTGTCCGTTTCATCAACGGTCGTTTCCGCTTTCTTGCGTGAGCGGCTGGTCCGCTTCGGTTTTTCCGCTACCTCAGCATTGTCATCGGAACCAGTCTCTGCTGCTTTTTCATCATCCGACTTCCGGTTGCGTCCACCTCTGGAGCGTCGCGATTTTGGCTTTTCGCCATCATCGCTGCCTTGCTCAGCGGTTTCCGTTTTACTGTCTTCGTCGGGCTGTTTATCGGCGGCTTGGTTGCCGTCACCTGTTTCGACCTTGCTTTCGTTGTTACGATCTCCGCCGCGTCCTCGACGTCCGCGCCGCCGCCGCCGCTTGCGGGGACGTTCTTCTGCCTCTTCATCCAGTTCAGCGGCGTCGACAATATCGTCATCATCTTCATCGACAATCGGTTCGAATTTCGGAACATTTTTGGGAGGGCCGCCAGAGCCTTTGACTTCCATCCGCGCGCCTTCAGTTTCTCCATCAGGTGTGATCTCTACTGAAACGCCGTAACGTTTTTCAATTTCATCAATCTCGTGCCGCTTGCTGTTCAGCACATAGATTGTGGCTTCCTGGCTGGCCGTCAGCGTAATCTGTTTGGCTTTGCCTTTGGCCGCTTCTTCTTCGATCAGGCGTAGAGCAGACAGGGCAGAAGAGGACGCCGTACGAACAAGTCCTGTACCTTCACAATGCGGGCAAACTTTGGTTGAGGCTTCCAATACGCCGGTACGCAGACGTTGGCGACTCATCTCCAGCAATCCAAAGCTGGAAATCCGGCCCACCTGAATGCGCGCGCGATCATTTTTCAACGCGTCGCGCATCGCGCGCTCGACCTTGCGGATATTGCCGTGACGATCCATATCGATGAAATCGATAACCACTAGTCCAGCCATATCACGCAGTCGTAATTGGCGCGCAATTTCCGCGGCGGCTTCCAGGTTGGTTTTGACCGCTGTCGCTTCAATGCCATGTTCCCGCGTGGAACGACCAGAGTTGATGTCGATGGACACCAAAGCTTCGGTCGGGTTGATCACCAGATAACCGCCGGACTTCAGCTGAACCTCGGGCTGATACATGGCCGAAAGCTGATCTTCGACACCATAGCGCTGAAACAGCGATACCGGGTCGGCATAGCTTTTTACGCGGCGGCTGTGGCTGGGCATTAGCAATTTCATGAAGTTTTTGGCCGCTGTATAGCCATCTGCGCCCTCGACGAGCACTTCTTCAATTTCGCGATTATAGATGTCACGGATGGCGCGCTTGATGAGATCACTGTCGCTGTGGATCAACTTGGGAGCGACTGCACCCAATGTATTCTCCCGAACCTCATCCCACAGCCGGGCAAGATAATCGAAGTCGCGTTTGATTTCCGGTTTGGTCCGCGACAGGCCTGCAGTGCGAACGATGCAGCCCATTGTGTTGGGTAGGTTAAGATCGGCGATGATCGATTTTAACCGCTTGCGATCACCGGCATTGTTGATTTTCCGGCTGATACCGCCGCCATGAGACGTATTGGGCATCAGTACACAATAGCGGCCGGCCAGACTCAGATAGGTGGTGAGAGCCGCGCCTTTATTGCCGCGCTCTTCCTTAACGACTTGCACCAAAACAACCTGGCGGCGCTGGATAACATCTTGAATTTTGTAACGCTTGCGCAGTGCCATGCGCTTCTGGCGCGCCTGATCGCTGGCTTTGGCTACGTTTTTGCCGCCACGACCACCACGTCCGCGGTTGCGGCCTTTACCGCGTCTGTTACGACCTTTGGCTTCGGTTTCTTTGTCGCTGTCTGCCGATGCATCGGTATCATCGTCGGCTTCGTCTTCAGCTTCACCGTCTTCCTCATCGCTGCCATCTTCGTCGCCATGTTCGTCGTCGTCACTGTCATCGCCATTGGTATCTTCGGCTGGCACTTCGCCTTCGGTGACATCAATTGTATCGACGCTTTCGTCTTTCTCGACTTCGACCAGTGCGGTATCGAGCTCTTCGGTCGCTTCGCTGCGCACCATGTCCGCGGGCGCATCTTCTTCCTCTTCCTCTTGCGCGCGCAGGGCCGCTTCTTCGGCGGCATGCTCCGCTTCCTCGGCGAGTAGGCGTTCGCGGTCTTCTTTTGGAATCTGGTAATAGTCGGGATGGATTTCGCTAAAGGCCAAAAACCCGTGACGATTTCCGCCATAGTCCACAAAAGCGGCCTGTAGCGACGGTTCGACTCGCGTCACTTTTGCTAGATAAATATTGCCTTTTAGCTGTTTATGTTCGGAAGATTCAAAATCGAACTCTTCAATTTTGTTCCCTTTTACGACCGCCACCCGGGTTTCTTCCTGGTGGCGCGCGTCGATTAACATGCGCGTTGTCATTCAATATACTCCTGGCATGATGCGGCGGGAATGCTCCCGGCGGGACCATGCAATATAAAAGGGACGACGTCTTCTTGCGCGCTGCCGAAATAGGGGGAGCGGGCGGCGTCATCCGGTTAATTTCAAATATCTCTGAAAAAAATGTGTCTGCGACAAATGCATGGCCCGGGCCGTTAGCCAGGGTCTTTCCGTCCATAGAAACGCTTCCCTGTGGAAGAGTTTCGGAGCCGGAGATGTCATGCCTCATGTCGCTTCAACCTGTATATGCTGGATAAACATCCAGCTTAGCTCGTGCCGTTTTTAAAAATTTCTGACGACACAGATGGGGTGCTAGCACCGCAATAGCAAATCGGCAACACAAACTATCACCGTATCGGACCACCGGCATACTATCGTTGCGAATAGGGGCTAAGTTCATCGTAAATATAGTAAAAATGCTGTTAACCAAGTCATTTTACCGGCGCTTATAGGCTTATCCTTAATAGGGTTTTTACCGCGTTTTGTGGTGGGAAACCGAGGATGATGCCGCCGATATGAATTTTAACTGGACCGACATGGCTGGCACATTGCATAAGGCGGCCATGCCATTCGCAGCAATTTTAGCATCCTCGCTATTGGCCCTGAACCCTGCAGACGCGGGCTCTGTAAGCCGTATTGATAGCAGCGATGGTCAGATAACTGTTTCTTTCGACGGTCTGGTGGAGGGTGCGTCGACATTCTCTCTAGTTGGTCCCGATCGCATTGCCGTAGACATTAAAGGCGGCAAAGCCGGGCGTGGCGGCCACGCTGAAGGCATGGTAAAATCCGTGCGTCAGGGGCAGTATGACCCCAATACAGCGCGGATCGTTTTCGATCTCGATCGTCCTGCAGTCATTACGGGAGGCGGTTTTTCCGCCGATGGAAAAAGCCTGAAACTTAGCATGCAATCAGTTGGCGGTGCTGCGATCAAGAAGGGGCGTAAGACCTTCTTTCCGCCGGTTAAATTCCGGGCCGAACCCCCGAAGAAAACCTACAGCGTGAAGGTGCCCCTCGGAAAACCGCAAGACACTGTGGATCTCCCGAAAATCAGTGGTCCTGATGACCCAAGCCGGCCGCTGGTTGTTATCGATGCGGGCCATGGCGGCCATGATCCGGGGGCGATTTCTCCGCATGGCAGTCAGCGCGAAAAGAACATCACTCTCGCCATTTCACGTGCTGTTCGCGATCAGCTGGTTGCCAGTGGCCGGGTGCGTGTGGCGATGACACGCGACAGTGACAAATATCTTGTGCTCGAGGAGCGCTACGGCATCGCCCGCAGGCTGGATGCGGATCTGTTCATCTCTATCCATGCTGATGCTGCAGGCAATGAATCAGCCGCTGGCGCTACCGTATATACCCTTTCCGAAGTGGCATCGGACCGGGAAGCGGCCAAATTGGCCGCACGTGAAAATCGGTCGAATATCATCAATGGCGTCAATCTTGGCGGATCCAATCGCGACGTATCATCGATATTGATCGACCTGACACAGCGCGAAACGATGAATGTATCCGCCGATTTTGCAAAGCTGCTGATCCGCGAAGGGCAGCGGATGATAAAGTTCCGCGCCAATCCACATCGCTTCGCGTCTCTGGTGGTATTGAAAGCGCCTGACACACCGTCGGTTTTGTTTGAAAGTGGCTATCTGACCAACAAAGAGGATGTCGAACTGCTGAGTTCCCGTGCCGGCCAGTCGAAGGTTGCCATTGGTATCGCCAACGCAATCGAAGCACATTTCGCGCGGAAACTGGCACAGCGCGGATCGCAAAGCTCTGGTGCGGGGTCCAAATAGCGGATATCGTAACACTGACTTTTGTAACATCATGTGTCGGTAAAGTTTTTCGTCGATATTCTCTGGAAAATGCTCCTGATACTGCTAGATAGCGCAGTATATGGTCGAAAATACACCCGATAATCAAGGCACTAGCGCGCCCGAAAGTCTTGCCTACAAGCTGGAACGCAATACTGGCGGTTTTCTCAATCGTGTTGAAAAACTGTGGGAAAATCGTTGGTTTCGGCTGTTTCTGGCCTTTGTCGCATTATGCTTGCTGGGCTGGTTGCTGATCTGGGTTATTTTCGCTCGCGACCTGCCTGATGCGAAGACCCTTCAGCAATATGAGCCGCCATTGCCCACAATGGTGCGCGCTTATGATGGCGAGCCGGTTCACAGCTATGCCCGTGAACGCCGGGTACAGTTGGAATATGCCGAATATCCTGCGCTATTGATACGCGCTTATCTGGCCGCAGAGGACCGGACATTTTTTGAACATGGCGGTCTCGATTATCCCGGCATTGCAACAGCGATTGTGACCAATATCTCAAGCAGCGGACGGCCGGTCGGTGCATCCACGATCACACAACAAGTTGCCAAGAACCTGCTTTTGACCAATGAAGTTTCCTATCGCCGCAAGGTACGGGAGGCTTTGCTGGCTTACCGGATTGAAGAGGTTCTGACCAAGCAAGAGATCTTGGAGCTCTATCTCAACCAGATATTCCTTGGCCGGAACGCTTATGGTGTGCAGGCCGCTGCCCAGGCTTATTTTGGCAAGGACGTAGATGAGCTGGCACTGCATGAAATGGCGTATCTGGCGATCCTGCCGAAAGGGCCGTCCAACTATCGGCCTGAAAATAACGAACAGCGCGCGATCAATCGGCGCGACTGGGCATTGGGTCGGATGCTGGACAATGACTGGATCACGCAGGAGCAGCATGATCTGGCAGTTGCCCAACCTTTGGGTGCGATCCGGTCCCGCGGTGCGCGCTTTCAGCGTGTGGGTGGCTATTTTATCGAGGAAGTCCGGCGCCAGTTGATTGAGCAATTTGGCGAGAATGAAGAAGCCGGGCCTTATAGTGTCTATTCCGGAGGCCTGTGGGTTCGCACTTCGCTGAACCCTGAGTTGCAAGATTATACCAAGGTTGCTCTACGCAATGGCTTGCTGCGTTATAGTCGCGGCAAAAGCTGGAGCGGACCGATTAACAAGATCGAGATGGATGATCAGTGGGCGCAGCGCCTGGCCTCAACTTTCATCAATACCGACCACGCTGACTGGCGCATCGCGGTTGCTTTGAACCGTTCGGGCAATGGTGCTGAAATCGGATTTACCGATGGCACAACCGGGCGCATCGGGAACGCGCCGAGTAAGCTGGCCGAAGGTGATATTATCGCGGTAAGCCCGGCCGGAGGCAGCAGCTATGTGCTGCGCAATGTTCCCAAGGTTTCGGGCGGAATGGTAGTGCAAAACCCTCGCAACGGCCGGATATGGGCAATGCAGGGCGGGTTTGATGACCGAATGAGTTCGTTTAACCGCGCAACGCAGGCAGAGCGCCAACCGGGTTCCACAATCAAGCCGTTTGTTTATGCCACCGCGCTGGACCAAGGCATGACGCCAGCGACCATCATTGTCGACAGTCCCTTTTGTGTTTATCAATCGGCGGCGCTCGGCCGCAAATGTTTCCGCAATTTCGGCGGCTCTCGCGGGGCAGGAGAGCAAACGCTGCGTTGGGGAGTGGAGCAATCCCGTAACCTGATGACCGTACGCGCCGCAAATGATGCGGGAATGGACAACGTGGTAAAGACCATCAAGACAATGGGTATAGGCGATTATAAACCCTACCTGGCTTTTGCGCTTGGCGCCGGTGATACGACCGTTGAAAAACTGACCAATGCCTATTCCATGCTGGTAAATCATGGACGGGAGTTGCAGCCGACTGTCATTGACTTCGTGCAGGACCGACAGGGCAAAGTCATTTTCCGCGCCGATAAAAGGATTTGTGAAGATTGTAATCGGGATGATTGGGACGGCGAGGCAATGCCGCGTCCGCGTCCGGCCGGGAAACAGCTTATGGATCCAATGACGGCTTATCAGATGGTCAATATTCTTGAAGGTGTGATAACCCGCGGTACCGCGCAGAATCTGAAAAGCCTGAACCGTCCGCTGTTTGGCAAGACCGGAACAGCAAGTGGTCCGACCAACGTGTGGTTTGTCGGTGGCTCCCCAGATATGGTCGCTGGTGTCTATATGGGCTTTGACCAGCCTGCTAATATGGGCGGCTATGCCCAGGGCGGTACTTTGGCCGCACCGATTTTCAAGGAATTTGCTCAAAAAGCCATGGCTGGAATGCCAAAAACGCCGTTTGTTGCGCCGCGCGGTATCCGTATGGTCCGGGTGGACCGAAAGAGTGGCAAGCGGGTCTTTGGCGGCTGGCCGTCCGATGACCCCAGGTCGGCTGTGATTTGGGACGTGTTCAAACCGGAAACCGAACCAAGGCGATCCATCCGCAAGGAAGAACTGCTGGCACGTCTGGAAGCCCAAAAGGCACAAATAAGAGCCGCGAAACTTGCAGCACGCGAACGTGATGCCAACAACCGCAACCGGCCAGCACAAAATGATGCTGACTTCCTTCAAGATGAGGGCGGAATCTACTAGCAGCGGCAGTCCGCGAACCCGCAGCGCTGGTGATGCACCGGTGCCACAATTTACGACGAACGGTGATAGAATCACCCAAAATCGGCCCATTTTGCGATGGGCCGAGTTGCCATCTTCTTGAAATAATCAGGCGCATGCCCAATTCACGCGAGCGGGGCAACACCGAACAGGGGTTTGGAGTTGAATATGCGTAGTTCGTATAAACTATTTGCAGTCCTTGCCGCAGGAACGTCTCTTGCGTTCAGCGGTGCCGCACATGCCGGAGAGCCTTATGTAGGTGCATCGGCAGGACTGAATTTACCAAGTGATTCAAAAAATCGCGGAGAATTTGAAGGCGATGTAGCGGCTACAGCCGACTTTGACGCTATTCCATCGGGTACTGATCTCGATTGGACGACAGAGCTCAATAACGGTCTCGATCTAAATCTGTTGGCTGGCTATCGTTTTGACAATGGCTTCCGGGTGGAACTGCAAGGCTTTTACAACAAGGCCAATGTTGATTTGCATCGGGATTTAGCCGTTGGTGGAACCGTGATTGACGGCTTGGATTCCGCGATACTGACCCGTGGTGCCGCCAATGCGGCCAATCCGACCGTAGGTGCGGTATTGAGCACCGATGACGGCCAGATCAAAAACTATGGTCTGTTTGCCAATGCTCTCTATGATTTCAAGATCAGTGAAAGTCTCGTGCCTTATGTGGGCGCGGGCGTTGGCTTTACCAGACAGGATGTCGAATATGCGCCATCGGGAATCGATGTGGTTGATGATAAGAAGACCCGGTTCGCCTATCAGGGTATAGCTGGTGTGACTTACAGACTGAGCCCGTCCTTTGAGCTTTTCGGTCAATATACTTATCGTGCCACGGATCGCGGCGACTATGATGTCAATCTGTTGCCCGCGACTTTGGGCGTGAAGAGTGAGCAATCATTGTTCAATGTCGGCTTCCGCATTCCTCTTGGCGGCGGTAACTAGTTTCGGGTGATATTTCTCCGATAATGTAGAAATATGCGCGCCGTCCGAACGACTATGTTCAGGCGGCGTGCATTTTGCGCGTTTCCCTGCTGACAGCGGCGAAAACCCCTGCTATCGGCGCGGACATGACTGAACGTTCCCATATTCGTAATTTCTCGATCATCGCGCATATTGACCATGGCAAATCCACTCTAGCGGATCGCCTGATCCAATATACTGGCGGTTTGACCGAGCGCGAGATGAGCGAGCAGGTGCTCGACAATATGGATATCGAACGGGAACGCGGTATCACCATCAAGGCACAGACGGTGCGGCTCAACTACACTGCTAAAAATGGCGAAGCTTATGAGCTGAACCTTATGGACACACCGGGCCACGTCGATTTTGCCTATGAAGTGTCGCGCAGCCTGGCCGCCTGCGAAGGCGCGTTGCTGGTGGTTGATGCGGCACAGGGCGTTGAAGCGCAGACGCTCGCCAACGTGTACCAGTCGATCGAACATGATCACGAGATTGTTCCAGTGCTGAACAAAGTCGATCTGCCTGCAGCGGAGCCGGAGCGGGTCCGTACCGAGATTGAAGAGATTATCGGTCTTGATGCTTCCGAAGCGGTGCTGGCATCCGCCAAGTCCGGCATTGGTATCGAAGACATATTGGAACAAGTTGTCGAGAAAATACCGGCACCGGGCGGCGACCGCGATGCGCCGCTGAAGGCCATGCTGGTCGATAGCTGGTATGACCCTTATCTGGGCGTTGTCATTCTTGTCCGTGTGATTGACGGTGTGCTGACTAAGGGACAGCGGATCAAGTTCATGGCGCAGGGCACCGAGCATCTGGTTGACCGGGTTGGTTGTATGCGGCCGAAGATTGAGCAATTGCCGGAATTGGCTGCGGGTGAGATCGGTTTTATCACAGCGCAGATCAAGGAAGTATCCCAGACAGCAGTTGGTGACACGATTACTACCGTTAAAGGCGGAGCGGAAGAAGCATTGCCGGGCTTCAAAGAAGTGCAATCCGTCGTGTTCTGTGGCCTCTTCCCGGTCGATGCCGCGGATTTTGAAAAGCTGCGTGAAAGCATCAGCAAACTGCGGCTTAATGACGCCAGCTTTACCTTTGAAATGGAAACCAGTGCCGCGCTGGGACAGGGGTTCCGTTGCGGTTTCCTTGGCCTTTTGCATCTGGAAATTATTCAGGAACGCCTGACCCGCGAATATGATCTCGATCTGATTACCACTGCGCCGTCTGTGGTTTACCGGATGGTTATGAATGACGGGTCAGAGCAATTTCTCCACAATCCCGCCGATATGCCGGATGTCGTGAAAATTTCCCATATCGAAGAACCGTGGATTGAGGCGACCATTTATTGCCCGGACGAATATCTCGGCGGTATTTTGAAACTCTGTCAGGACCGGCGGGGCGTGCAGAAGAATCTGACCTATGTCGGAGACCGCGCGCAGGTCGTATATGAGTTGCCGCTCAATGAGGTCGTGTTCGATTTCTATGACCGGTTGAAGAGTATCTCGCGCGGCTATGCGAGCTTTGACTATCATCAGGTTGGTCTGCGGACGGGCGATTTGGTCAAGATGAACATTCTCGTCAACGGCGATCCGGTTGATGCGCTCAGTATGATCGTCCACCGTGAAGCTGCCGAATCACGCGGACGTCATATGTGCGAGCGGCTTAAGGATTTGATCCCGCGCCATCTTTTCAAGATCCCGGTGCAGGCGGCGATTGGCGGCAAGGTCATAGCCCGCGAGACAATCGCAGCGATGCGTAAGGATGTGACCGCCAAATGCTATGGCGGTGATATCAGCCGAAAGAAGAAGCTGCTCGACAAGCAGAAAAAGGGTAAGGCCAAAATGCGTGAATATGGCAATGTCAGTATCCCGCAAGAGGCGTTTATTGCTGCTCTGAAAATGGGTGATGAAAGCTAGTTAAGCGCCTGTAGTATATATATAATTGAACACGCATAATGCCCGGGTGCAGGGCTTGCGGGCTCAAATACATATACGAAGCTTTTTACTTTTCTAACTCGCAAGCCTTGATCTTGCCCGGCAGCAGCGCTTTGCCCACCGGGCGAAAGCGTGCGAAATAGCCGCCAAGTTCCGGTCGCTCCATAAAGCCGATCAGCTGATAACCAACCGCTTCAAATTCGCAGAATAGCTGTTTGGGCCGAATACCATGCTGGACAAAGGGGCGATCGACATCGACAACAATCACTTCGCCGCCATCATAGTTGCCACCATTTATATCCCGGCGGATGGAAGGACGCAGGCGTGATAGAAAAGCGTAAGGTTCCCGCACCTCATGGTACATATGGACCAGAAAAATACGGTCAAAGCTGTCTTCGGGGAGGCGCGGATCATCTGGCGCACCCAGCTTTATGGAGACATTGTCCAGCGCATCGCGAGCGACTCGATCGGCAAGCCGTTTTATTGCGTCCTTGTCGATATCCTGTGCCAATACCCGTCCCTCGGCACCGACTCTTTCAGCCAAGCGGACAGTATAATAGCCTTCACCGGCACCAATATCAGCAACTGTCATGCCGGGTTCGATTCCCGCAGCCTTCATGATTTCTTCCGCTTCACCAACCTTGTCGCGTGCGGTTTCGGTCGACCATTGATTGCCAGCAAGTTCGGATACCGGCCGAGACGCCGGCGGATAGGCCAGCGCGGTTTCCGGACGGTTGGCATCAGCATCGGGTATTCGTTTGCACCCTGCCAATGGAGTGGTGGCCGCCAATGCAGCAATTGCAATGACGGGCAGAAAGAAATGATTGCCAGTAAAAATACTCATGTTGAAAGATTTAGGCGAGGGATGCGGCGGGGGCAATGGGGTTAATGGATGTTGGGATCGTAAATGCGG
Source organism: uncultured Sphingomonadaceae bacterium (assembly GCA_947493955.1). Taxonomy (GTDB): domain Bacteria; phylum Pseudomonadota; class Alphaproteobacteria; order Sphingomonadales; family Sphingomonadaceae; genus Parasphingorhabdus. Next base: position 1,460,142 of record CANLSQ010000001.1, on the reverse strand, counting down.
TTGAACGCAGTTCTTGGACTGCCGATGTCCGTTTGGGTGCAGAAACGGACATCACTTCTAACGCAAATAGTGCAGCCTGATACCTATTGAACCTGGCTTAAGGCTGGCTTGATGAAATTTTGGTTCATCATAGGCGCTTTTTGCGTGCGAAGTGCCGTAGCCTTCCGAGGGATATCCACCTGATAGGTCAAAATTCTGATTGCCATTTTCATCATGGAATACCGAAATGGCATAAGGCTTTTCGGCAAGATCCGGGAAATCGACGGTCAAGGAGCCCTCCTTGGCCGGGGGTTCCTTAAACCCGACAGCGCGATCATAATCATAACTATTGAACGCCTCCGCACTATCAAATAACGCGATGTAGATTTTGCCGTGACTATTGCGAATGCCGTTGATCGACACTTGCATTGTCCTGCCAGAAGGTGCCTGCACTTGCTCTTCTTGCTGTGAAACCTGAATCGGTTTTTCCGATGGTTCTTGTTGCCTGGTCTGAGAGCAGACTGGCCCAGTGTTTTCCGCCGCAATAGCATCTGTACCGCTGGCGTTGGCAGGCGATATCAGACTGGCAAGCCAACCTCCACCAAGGACGATGGCTGCGGTTGCAGCAACGGCAGCGATACGTTGTTTATTCGTTGGCATGGAAATATCCGTTTTTCAGATTTGTTAGTGCGATGATCGGTCTTGTGCGATTTTATCCGGTTCAAATTCCGGTGGACCGAAGAAATAGCCGAGCTTGTTGCGCGATCCCTTTGCTGTGATGACATTTTCGGCGACGCGATAAATGCCGTGAAAAAAGGCGATCAATGGATTGTTGCTGTTGATCGGCTTGACAAGACCGTAAACGACAGGCGCCTTCTCTTCGGCAAAGGTGCCAAACATCCTATCCCAGACAATGAATATTCCCCCATAGTTGGTGTCCAGATATTCAGGGTTTGAGCCATGATGGACGCGGTGATGGGAAGGTGTATTGAAGATCAGTTCAACCGGGCGCGGTAGTTTCTTGATCGTCTCCGTATGCAAGGCTGTTTGATACAGCTGCACCATGATCTCGGCAAAAGCGACGACAATCGGATGGAACCCGAGCACAACCATGATCACGGTCCCGAACATCGGCCAAAGCCCATCCATCGGACCAAAGCGATAGGCCACGGAAATGTTGAAATGCGGTGAGCTATGATGAACGCTATGTGTCGCCCAGGCAAAGTTGAACCGGTGCATGCAGCGATGTTCCCAATAGTATAGTAGATCGGCGACGACGATGCAGATAGCGATCGTGGCCAGATTGGTATCAATATCGAACAGCGCAAAATCCTGCGATCCGTAAACAAAGACATAGTAAAGCCCGCCTAGCACCAGAAAATTGATGCCAATGAACATGGCAAGTGTGATGTAGTTGGTAATCGTGTCGCCGATGATATCCCAGCTGAGACGTCCTTTCATACGATAGCGAACGAATTCCAGCGCGAGGAAGATCAACGCACCGACGAAAAACCAGTCGTTGATCATGGCATCCCAATATTCAACCCAAGAGGGGTCGATGCTCTCAAACAGGAAATCCAAATTTTTACTCCGAATCATAAATTATCAGACTTGATAATATTGGAATATAGAGTTACATTAAATTGTCAATGTTGATAATTTAATGGAGATTCCATGCCGCGTCCTGCACTGAAAGAAGAACGCCGCGAACAAATTCTGCAGGCTTTTGAGCGCTGTGTGGCCCGTTATGGAATAGAAGGTGCAACCCTGGAAAGGATTGCCGAAGAAGCGAACCTGGCACGGGCGTTAATCCGCCACAATGTCGGCAATCGGGATGATCTTGTGCTGGCCTTGATTGAGCGGTTTTTCGCACGCTCCGATAATCAATGGGCGGCACTGACCAAGGCCCTTCCCGAAAAGAACAAAACCAAAGCGCTGATCGAATATCTGTTCGATTCCCGTTACAGCGACTCCCAACAGGTTCTGATAACGGAGGCGCTGATTGCCGGAGGAGCGCAGGACAAGCAACTTGCCAAGCGACTGCGAGACTGGATGGATCAATCTCTTGACGTGATTGCAGGCATCATAAGACAGGATTTCCAAAAAGCGGCATCAGACAGGGTGGAAGCCTGTGCTGCTGGAATCCTGGGCATCTATTTCAACGTCGATAGCTTTGCCCTGATCGGCGATATGTCCCGTCTGCGCGGTGCATCCAGGGCCGCCGCCCTGGCTTTGGTAGACAATCTTGAAAAGGGAATGAGCCGATGACATTACTACCTCGCAAAGCCTATGTCGAAACGAGTTGGCAGAAGCGCGAGAAATCGAAAATTTTTTCCAACAGCTGGTCCTTTGCGGCACTGGGAAGTCATCTGCCAAAAGAAGGTGATTTTCGAGCGCTTATGTGCGGAGATTATCCGCTTCTGGTACTCCGGCTGGCCGATGGTTCCTTGGCGGGATATCACAATATCTGCCGTCACCGCGGGACACTATTGGTGGAAGGAGGCGAAGGGAATATCGGTAAAGCCATGATCTGTCCATATCATCGCTGGACCTACAGTCTGAACGGCCAACTCCGTGGAGCACCGAACATGTCATCATGCTTTCCCGATATGGATCGCTCAAAGATGGGATTAAAGCCTGCATCAGTTGGTGTGTTTCAGGATATGATTTTTGTTCACCCCGATCCCCAGGCAGATTTTGAAAGCTGGATCGCACCTATCGCCGATAAAGCCTGGCCTCATGATTTGAGTGCAAGCGATCTGCGGGAAAGCAAATCGCTTACCTACGACATGAAGTGCAACTGGAAGGTGTTCGTCGAGAACGCGATTGACGGCTATCATCTGGCCTATCTGCATGAGAATACGCTTGGTGGACCAACGCCTGATGAAAATATCTGGGAGCGACATGGCGACCACATGATCTGGTATGCGATGGATGAAGAAGGCGTCCGCCACTCGCTACCCGCCAAAATACGTAAGGAATTTGCTGATTGGTGGTCAAAACCGGTGAAATCAGCTGAAAATATTGAATTTGGCGGTGTCTATTTCCTTTTCCCAAACATACTGATTACCGCGACGCCCTATAGTTTTAGCCTGTCATGGCTTGAACCCGTTTCTCCTTCACGTTCTCTCCTTCATGTCCGCCATTGGGCTGGCACAGGACAATCACGGGACGAACGCAAATTTATTCCCGGTTACAATGGTGACAGTGACATAATCTCATCCGACAACTGGAAGCAGCATCCGCTTGAAACCGGGGATTTTCAGACCGAAGACGTTTGGATTTGTGAGCGCAACCAACGCGGACTGGAATCGCCTGCGTTTGAAATCGGTGCGTTGGCCGAAGGACCGGGTGCAGAGGAACCGATCAGATGGTTTCATGAAACATTGGCTGAAGCGATGTCTCTTTAGTGTCTACTTCCGCAATAAAGCGGACCTTCCCATCAACCTTTATAATTTTTCCCGATATAGCGGGTCAGCGGTGTATCGCTTTTGATCGTCGGACCACGCGGATTCATTGTGTCGTAGACGACTGCATTTTCCAGCACGCGTTTGACGTAATTGCGGGTTTCGGAAATCGGGATGTCTTCAATCCATTTCAGCCAGTCGATACCGCCTTGCCGCGGGTCGCCATTGCGCCGCAGCCATTTGTTCACATTGCCGGGCCCTGCATTATAAGCCGCAGCGGCCAGTGGATAGCTGCCGCCATAATAGCTCAACATCCGCTGAAAATAACTGCTTCCCAGCCGGATGTTATATTGGGGGTCGCCGGTCAGGCCGGACAGATTATAGGACAATCCTATTTTGCCGGATTGTTCTCGCGCAGTGCCGGGCATCAGCTGCATCAGACCGCGCGCACCGGCATGGCTGATCGCGCCTTGTGCAAACTGGCTTTCTTGCCGCGTGACCGCGTGAATGATCGTCCATCTGCTCTGATGACCGGAAGGAACCGGCATGGTCGGGAAAGAGGTTTCATCAATGGGGCCGACGCCTGCGCCAAGCGCGCTAATTCCCTTGATCACGCCAAGATCACGGGCACCGATACGCTTTGATAAGTCACTGATCAACAAATAGTCTTTTGGACTGTCGGCCTCATAGGCCAAGGCGCGGTGGAAACGAATTTGTTCTTTCCATGGCCCAGTCCGTGTGGAGGCCTTTGTGGCAATGACCAGAGGACTCTGGTCATAGGTGCGCCGGTCTTCGTTAGTGATCTCGATGGCCGGTTTCCGGTTAAATGTGGGAAGGGATCGGCCCAAACGTTCCAGCGACAGCTGACCGTAAAAATGATCGGGGAAGGCCGCGGCCTTCTCAAAAAAGCTTTTTGCCTCAGCGGTTTGTCCTGCTTCGGCGGCTGCACGACCAGCCCAATAATAGCCTTTTGAGCGGATGTTGGGACTGTTATAGGAACGCGCATAACGGTCAAACATCGCGACCGCCTTGGACGGATTACGTTGACCCCAGAGGGCGGCATTGCCGGCCAGCCAGGTGAGGTCGGAATATTTGTCACGGATCCGGCTGCTCTGCGCTGCAATATCCGTTGGCCCGGCATAGGCATCGTCGACTTTCGATGCGATGTTATAAGCGACTGTCCATTGCCGGTCGTTAAATGCTGCGCGGGCGTTGATCAGATTCGCATCATACCAGGTCGCGATCTGGGAATCGCTGGTGGGCCGAATTCTCAATACCGGCCGATTGGCCATAAGCTGACGCGCATTGTAACTCTGTCCTTTGTTACGCAAATAGCGCGCTCGGTCGGCTATATAGCCGGCATCATACTGGCCCAGACTATTGACGGTTCCGGCTTTCGCATTGGCATCCGGTGCGTTGGTCAGCTGCGCCAGGCGGGCGGCAAAAACCGCGCGGCGCCCGGATGATGCAAAACCGAGCTGTCGGGCTGCATCCTGTGTTGCCCGTGCCCATAAAAGCGCATCCATCCTGGCATCATGATCATCCACTGTGAGGGCGGAGCTAAACCGGCTGAGCAGGGCTGCTTCATCTTCGTCGGTCAATGTACCGCCACGCCAGGCCTGCTGCGCCATCGCATTGGCTTTCAGCGTTTCTCCCCTGGATTGCAGGGCAACGGCATATTTTGCCGCCCCGGCATTGGTCAGCGGTGCGAAGCGGTCAAAAAAGGCAATCACCCGGCCAGCGGAGAAATTGTTGATATCAATGGCCTGCTCTGCATTGCGCTGCATACGCGCGCCGTCTGGCCAGTCAGGATAAGTGACAAGAAAACCGGCATAATCTTCAAAAGAATAATTGTCGGATTGCGTCAAAACACGCCAGCGTTGCAGGCCGAGTACGGCATTTCCACCAGTGGGGTCGGACAGTGTCGCACCGCCGCTTTGCTCTGCAGCCATGCATGTTACTGGTGTTAAAAGCAGGCTTGCGAGAATAATTCTTGATACCATACTGGACATTTTGGGGGTAGGCTCCTTATCAGGCGCTGAACGAAGAACTATATCATTGTTAAGCTTGAGTAAGCCTTGGCAATTTCTTAGCCAAATTTAAAGGAGTATTTCCATGTTTTCCGGCTCAATTCCGGCCCTGGTGACTCCCTTTCGCGACGGATCGTTTGCGGAAGGTGAATTTCGGGCCTTGGTAGACTGGCAAATAGAGCAAGGTAGCAGCGGTCTGGTCCCGTGTGGGACCACCGGTGAGTCCTCGACTTTGTCCAATGCCGAGCATCATCGCGTTATCGAAGTGTGCATTGAGCAAGCCGCCGGACGGGTGCCTGTCATTGCCGGTTGCGGTTCCAATGACACCACCAACGCCTTGCTCCATTTGAATTTTTCCAAAAAATGCGGCGCAGCAGCCGGTCTGGTTGTGGCGCCTTATTATAATCGGCCCAACCAAGAAGGCATTTACGCTCATTTTGAGACGCTGACGACGAAAAATGACTTGCCGCTGGTGCTATATAATGTGCCTGCGCGCACCGTGACGGATATATTGCCGGAAACGGTGGCGGCATTGTCCAAACTGCCAAGTGTGATTGCAATAAAGGATGCCAGCGGTGAAATTGACCGGGTTACCGATCACCGGCTTGCCTGTGATGATGATTTCTGCCTGTTGTCCGGCGTGGATGAACTCTCTCTCGCATTTAACGCATCTGGTGGTGCCGGATGCATTTCTGTGACAGCCAATGTTGCGCCAAAACTGTGCGCCGAATTTCAAGCGGCTTGCGCTGCGGGCGACTATGAAAAAGCGCGTGAGTTGAATGACAAGCTCTATCCGCTTCACAAAGCTATGTTCGCCGATGCGTCGCCTGGACCCGTGAAATATGCCATGTCCCGGGTCGTCGACGATTTTCCGGTTGATTTGCGCTTGCCGATGACGCCGCCTTCCGATGCAGCCCGCAAAGCCGTGGATGCCGCGCTGGAGGGAGCCGGTTTGATCTGATGGCGAAACCGCGTCCTCTTGAATTTGACAAACAAAAGGTCGTCGCCGAGAACCGGCGTGCGCGCTATGACTATCATCTCGATGAGAAGTTTGAAGCGGGCATCATGCTGACAGGAACAGAGGTCAAGTCCTTGCGGTTCGGCTCTGGGACTATTGCCGAAAGCTATGCCGAGGTGAAAGATGACGAGGTTTGGCTAATCAACGCCAATATCCCCGAATGGAGCCATGGCAACCGCCATAATCACGAACCGAAGCGTCCGCGTAAGTTGCTGCTTAACCGTCGGCAAATCAACAAATTTTACGGCGCCGTAATGCGCAAGGGCATGACGATTGTGCCCTTGTCCATCTATTTCAATGGCAAGGGCCGCGCCAAGATTGAGCTGGCATTGGCCAAAGGTAAAAAGGCCCCCGATAAGCGGGCGACTGAAAAGGACCGCGACTGGAAACGTCAACAGGGGCGGTTGTTACGCGAACATGGCTGATCCGAATTCACCAGACAAAGATTGGGGCGCGCGCACGATCAAGCGGTTTTACCGCTGGTTTGCAGAAAAAATGCCGACCCGCGCCGGGATGGCCAATAACCGCTATCTCAAGCCGATTGCCCATCGGTTTCTGCGATCTGATCTGTGGCGTTTTACGCGGCGGTCGGTACCGCGCGGAGTTGCGTTGGGTCTGCTTACTGGATTTGTGGTTCCACTGGGCGGCCAGACATTCGTGGCATTGTTCCTGGCTTTGCCGATCCGGGCAAACGTTCCAATCGCGGCCGTGACGACATTCATCACCAATCCCTTTACCTATCCGTTCTGGTTGGCAATTGCGAACCAGTTGGGCCGATTTGTCCTACGCATGGATGGTATTGCCAGCGGCATATCAGGGGATGGCCAGGTCAATGGTCTGGTTGAATGGACAACATGGATTATTCGGGAAGTCGGCGTGACCTTTTTTGGCTTTGTCTTGCTGGGGATCATATTTGGCGGGATTGGTTATGTGATCAGCTCTTTTGGCTGGCGATGGTGGACGGCCCGAAAGTGGAAGAGGCGGATAGAGAAGCTCGGCCTGGATAGAGATTTTGATGGCAAGTGAAGCCCGCGATAATATCGGTTTGTTGAACCCCAGCACGCGCAAGACGGCCAATGATGTACGGATGCGTATCGTGATTTTGGTGGCCGCGATTTCGGTGTCGCTCGGGCTGTTATACTGGCAGGTTCAGAACACGGCACTGCTTTTGGCTTTCCTGGCACTGGCAATAACGACCGGTGCAGTGGTCTATTTCCTGCGTCCGAAAAATGCGGCAGCAGATGAAGAAACAGCATCAATTGCCGATTGGGCGGTCACTCGGCTGGTTGCCGATCAATCCGAAATTGGTCTGGCCATTACAGATCGCGCCGGGCGCCTGGTTTGCGCCAATGAACTTTTCACGAAATGGTTTAACGGTCCGGCGATTCCGCCGGAGTTGCCGCTACAGGATGGCGGGAATGAGTTGCTGACCACCGCTGGCCGGAATGCGTGGCGAGATGGCCGCGGCTATGCCGAAGGGCTGAAGCGCGGGGTGGCGGAATATAATGCGAAGGTTGTGCGTGCGGGGCAGGGCGATGAATATCTGCTGTGGCAATTCAAGCCGCAGCGCCGCAACGACGTACTGGACGACACGATCCGCATGGTCGGGGGTGCGACAGGCCGGGCGCTGTCCGGAGCGGGCGTGCTGGCGACCGTTATTGGCGGCGAGGGCCGGATCAGGGCTTCCAACCAGGGTTTTGCTTTAAGAGCCACAGGCCGTGAAGAAGCCAATATATCCGGCCGCAACTTTATCAATTTCCTGCGGTCTGATGACAAGGGTACGATCTTTTTCGAACGTGATGGCCGACATGGTACACCGGTTCGCCTGTTCCATATCCCGCTGGACCGCGAACAGGAAAAAGGTCCGGCGCTGATACTGCTCATTGACGATGACGGCGGCGCAATCGAGCGCGGTCAGGCACTGGAGCAAGTCGAATCGATGCTGTCCTTGCTCCCGCTAGGATTGGCTCTGACCGACCGTGATGGGCGTTTTTTGTTTTTCAACAATGCCTTTGGCAGAGTGGCTGGTGTCCAGGAGGGAGAGAAACCGCTCTATCCGGGGGATCTGATGATCCGGGATGACAAGTCGGCGGTGGCAGACGCGGTCCGGCGCTATGCCAGCGGTCCTTCCATGTCCGGCGATCTTGCGGTCCGGCTGCGCAATGGTGGAGATGATCCGGTCGCTTTGGGCATGGCCGGGATTCGCGGGCTTGGTGATGCAGCGGTCCTGCTATCGATCAAGGATAATAGCGAAGAGACCAAATTGAAAAGTCAGGTGGCGCAGGCGACCAAGATGCAGGCAGTCGGCCAGTTGGCTGGCGGTGTGGCGCATGACTTCAATAATATCCTGACCGCGATTATTGGTCATTGTGATCTGATGTTACTCCGGCATGCGCCTGGTGACAGTGACTATGATGATATTCAGCAGGTCAAGAATAACAGCAATCGCGCCGCTGGTTTGACGCGGCAATTGCTCGCCTTTTCGCGGCAGCAGACATTGCGGCCTCAAATTCTGCAGTTGCCCGATGTGGTTGCTGACGTATCCAATCTGCTCAAGCGCCTGCTTGATGACAGCATCGAACTGGAGGTGAAGCATGGTCGCAATCTTGGCCTGGTTCGCGCCGATCCGGGGCAGTTGGAACAGGTGATCATCAATCTGGGTGTTAATGCGCGCGACGCCATCAATGCCAGCGGTGCTAATGGCGGCAAGATATCGATCACGACACAAATGATCGCTCCGTCCGACGTGCGGGCCATGAAACGGGATATTCTTCCGGTTGGAGACTATACAGCGCTATTTGTCACGGATACGGGCAACGGTATTCCTCCAGCGGTGATCGGCAAGATTTTTGAACCGTTTTTTACAACCAAGGAAGTCGGTAAGGGCACCGGGCTTGGCCTGTCCACGGTATACGGAATCGTCAAACAGTCAGGCGGTTATATCTTTGCCGATTCCAAACCCGGCGAAGGTGCCACTTTCTCTATCTACTTCCCCGTACATCAGGTTTCCGATCAGGAAACATTGCCGTCATCAGAGCCGCTGAAGGCCGTGGCGAAGAAAGAGCTATGGGGCAGCGGTCACATCCTGCTGGTTGAGGATGAGGACATGGTCCGTGCTGTCGCTGAACGGGCGTTGACCCGGCAAGGCTATACAGTTGTTACGGCCAGTGATGGCGAAGAAGGACTGCAACATATCGAAGCGTTGGGCGAGGGCGAGGAGATTTTCGATATGATCGTATCGGATGTGGTCATGCCAAACATGGATGGACCGGCCATGGCCAAAGAAGTGCGCGCGCAATATCCCGATATGCCAATCCTGTTTATGTCGGGCTATGCCGAGGAGCAATTGCGCAAGTCCATTGATCTCGACAATGTTGCATTCCTGCCCAAGCCATTTTCCGTTGCCCAAATCGCCGAGGCCGTAGGAGAAGTTTTGGCCGAACATGCTAAATAGCATTTAATATTACACATAAGTACTTAAATAAATTGTATTTTATGTGATTTTAAAAAAATTATGTTCCACTCTTGTTCTAGTAGAACAAATGCGGTACATCATATCCATCATTGATTGATAGTGTACAAGCATTTAGCGAAGGGGACAGGCAAATGGCCGGCAATTTAAAAGTCGTAGAATCGGATAATCAATTGAACTCATCAGACAGACAAAAGGCGCTTGACGCCGCGTTGGCGCAGATTGATCGCGCTTTTGGTAAAGGCTCGGCCATGAAGCTGGGTTCCCGCAAGGCGATGGAGGTCGAGTCGATCTCTACCGGTTCCTTGGGGCTGGATATCGCACTTGGCATCGGGGGATTGCCAAAGGGTCGTGTAATCGAAATTTATGGTCCGGAAAGTTCCGGTAAAACCACATTGGCGTTGCATGTCATCGCCGAAGCGCAAAAAGCAGGCGGCACGGCAGCCTTTGTCGATGCCGAACATGCCTTGGATCCTGTTTATGCCAATGCACTTGGTGTGGACATTGACGAACTCATCATATCCCAGCCCGACACAGGGGAGCAGGCGCTTGAGATTACCGATACGTTGGTTCGCTCAAACGCGATCGATGTTCTGGTTGTCGATTCGGTTGCTGCATTGGTTCCACGCGCTGAGATTGAGGGTGAAATGGGTGATGCCCATGTTGGCCTTCAGGCGCGTTTGATGAGTCAGGCACTGCGTAAGTTGACCGGTTCGATCAGCCGTTCCAAATGCATGGTGATCTTCATCAACCAGGTGCGCATGAAAATTGGCGTGATGTACGGCAACCCCGAAACCACATCGGGTGGTAATGCACTGAAATTCTATGCGTCGGTTCGTCTCGACATTCGCCGCACCGGGCAGATCAAGGAACGGGATGATATTGTCGGTAACTCGACCCGTGTGAAAGTGGTCAAGAACAAGGTCGCACCACCGTTCAAGCAAGTGGAATTTGACATCATGTACGGGCAGGGCATTTCCAAAGTCGGCGAGATTATCGATCTTGGCGTCAAAGCCGGTGTGGTCGAAAAATCCGGGGCATGGTTCTCCTATGATTCCGTTCGTATTGGGCAGGGGCGCGAAAATTCGAAACGCTTCCTGCTTGAGAATCCGGAAATGATGGCCAAGCTGGAAAATCAAATTCGCGGCAATGAAGAAGAAATTGCCGATGAGATGATGACTGGGCCTGTCGGGGCCGATAGCGACGCTGAAGCTGATGCCGAATAAAATAGGTGCAGGGGCGGGCTAGATCCGCCCCTATCCTTCTCTCCAAAATTCAAGTTTTGCCGGTCCGTTTTCCCCGAGACGGACCTTGGCATCCGGGCCGTCCTTCTGTCCCCCGATAGTCAGGACGGCCCTTTTCATTTGCTATCCAACAATTTCCTGTCAAAAGTTGGAAAAACCTGACGGGTTCACGTTTTTTGCGGTCTTCCTGGTGTGATTTGTGTGAACTTTGGGTGCAGTAGAGCATCGAGCTGGTAAATTTGCGATCACTTCAAAAGGGGAATTCATGACCATCATTGTCCATCATCTCGAAAACAGCCGGTCCCAACGCATCCTCTGGTTGCTGGAAGAATTGGCGCTTCCCTATGAAATCAAGCGCTATGAACGGCACCCGAAGACACAACGCGCACCGGACAGTTTGAAAGCAATCCATCCGCTGGGCAAATCACCGATGATCGAAGATGATGGTCAGGTGATTATCGAGACGGCCGCTATTGTCGAATATCTTGTCAGGAAAGCGGGTGGCACATTGGGGGCGCCGGAGGACAGGACCGGGGCGCAACTTTACACCCAATATCTCCACTTTGCCGAAGGATCGATGATGCCGCCGCTATTCGGCACACTTGTTATTAACCGCTTAGGATTTCTGGGCTGGCCGGCAAAGAAACCGATAATGGGTATGGTAGAGGACCTGCTATCATGGCTTGAGACCGAACTCGCATCTCGCCCTTATTTTGCGGGTAGCGAACTTACAGCCGCCGATGTGATGATGAGCTTTCCGCTAGAGGCGAGCCAGGCACGCGCTGGTCTGGATGATCGTTTCCCGAATTTGCAGGCATGGCTCAAACGCATTCATGAACGGCCGCAGTATAAGACTGCGCTCGAAAAAGGCGGTCCTTATGCCTATGCATGATCGTGCATCAGAATTTGCTGATTGATCAATTGACGGGATTGTAAACCGGACGGGCCTCGCCTAAGTCGATTTCATGATTACCACCAACGACATAAGACGCTCTTTTCTGGAATATTTTGCGGCGCAGGGACACGAAGTTGTTCCTTCGTCTCCGCTGATTCCGCACAATGACCCGACGTTGATGTTCATCAACGCCGGCATGGTGCCGTTCAAGAATATCTTCACGGGCGCTGAGAAGAGCAAATTCCCGACGGCGACATCAAGCCAGAAATGCGTTCGTGCCGGCGGCAAGCATAATGACCTTGATAATGTCGGCTACACTGCCCGGCACCATACGTTTTTTGAAATGCTCGGTAACTTCTCCTTTGGCGATTATTTCAAGGAGCAGGCGATCCACAACGCTTGGGAATTAATTACCAAGACATGGGAAATTTCCGCCGATCGACTGACGGTGACCGTCTATCATACTGATGACGAAGCCTTTGATTTGTGGCGTAAAATATCAGGACTACCGGAAGAACGGATCATCCGGATCGCGACCAATGATAACTTCTGGTCCATGGGTGACACTGGTCCCTGCGGTCCTTGCAGCGAGATATTTTACGATCATGGCGATCATATTTTGGGTGGCCCTCCCGGTAGCCCGGATGAGGACGGCGATCGCTTTGTGGAAATCTGGAATCTGGTGTTCATGCAATATGAACAACATGCCGGCGGCGATCGTATCGATTTGCCAAAGCCATCAATTGATACCGGCATGGGGCTGGAGCGTGTCGCGGCCGTGATGCAGGGCACGCATGACAATTACGAAATTGACCTGTTCAAGGCACTGATCGCGCAATCCGGCTCTTTAACCGGCACCGAAACGACAGGGGACAATCAGGCCAGTCACCGCGTTATCGCCGATCATTTGCGCGCTTCATCCTTTCTGGTGGCCGATGGCGTTCTGCCAGCCAATGAAGGTCGCGGCTATGTGCTGCGGCGGATCATGCGACGCGCCATGCGCCACGCCCATTTGCTGGGCGCCCAGGACCCGCTGATGCATCGGATGGTTGGGGCTCTGACCAGCGAAATGGGCAATGCGTTCCCGGAACTGATCCGCGCGAAACCGCTTATCGAGGAAACCTTGCTGCGGGAGGAAACCAATTTCCGCCGGACGCTCGACAAGGGGCTCAAGCTGCTGGATGCGGAGATTGCCGATATGAACGACGGCGATGTCTTGCCCGGCACTACCGCTTTCAAACTCTACGACACATATGGTTTCCCCTATGATCTGACCGAAGACGCTTTGCGGGCCAAATCGCTGGGTGTCGACCGCGATGGTTTCGATGCTGCCATGGCAGAACAAAAGGCCGCTGCTCGCGCCGCCTGGAAGGGATCTGGAGATCAGGCATCGGAGACCGTGTGGTTCAACATCGCTGAGCGCGAAGGCAGCACGGAATTCACGGGCTATAGCGCGGAATCCGGTGATGGTGTTGTTATTGCGCTAGTCAAGGACGGCGAAGAAATTCAGTCTGCCAGCACCGGTGATGAAGTCATAATGCTGACGAATCAGACACCGTTCTATGGTGAAAGCGGTGGTCAGATGGGTGACAGCGGTATGGTGTCTGGGCAGGACGGGTTCTCGGCCAGTGTTGCCGATACAAGCAAACCGCTTGGCCGCCTTCACGCACACCAAATGAAAATAGATGACGGAGCGGTTGCCGTCGGTGATACCGTCCATCTGGTGGTCGATTCGGAACGCCGGACCGAACTGCGCGCCAATCATAGCGCGACCCACTTGCTGCATAAGGCGCTGCGACACCATCTGGGCGATCATGTGACACAAAAGGGCAGTTTGGTGGCGCCAGACCGTCTGCGATTTGACTTTTCTCATCCGGCTGCTTTGACAGACGCTGAAATCAAGGCGGTTGAAGCTGATGTAAATGCGCAGGTGAGGGGCAATAGCACGGTAGTGACCCGCTTGATGAGTCCGGACGATGCGGTTGCCGCTGGTGCGCTGGCCTTGTTTGGTGAGAAATATGGCGATGAAGTGCGCGTTCTTTCCATGGGCGTGGAAGATGATACCGACTATTCGGTTGAGCTTTGCGGCGGAACCCATGTCAATGCGCTGGGAGATATCGGTTTGATGGTAATCGTCTCTGAATCGGCAGTATCGAGCGGTGTTCGTCGCATCGAGGCATTGACCGGCGAAGCAGCCCGATTGTGGTTAGGCGAACGGGACAGCAAGCTGAAATCCATTGCCGCTACCTTGAAAGCCTCTCCCGAGGAGGCAGCCGAGCGGGTGTCCGCGTTGGTGGAAGAGCGTAAGAAGCTCGATCGCGAGTTGACGGAAACGAAAAAGGCTTTGGCACTGGCCGGAGATGGTGGCGGCTCCGCAAAGAACGAAGTGGAAGTCATTGGCGATGTTTCGTTTAGCGGCCAGGTGATAACTGGCCTAAATCCGAAAGAGCTTCGCGGCCTGATTGATGAAGAAAAAAAGAAAATGGGCAGCGGTATCAGCGCCCTAATCGCGGTCAACGATGGCCGCGCCACAGTGGCTGTCGGCGTAACGGATGATCTGACCGGCTCTCATAATGCAGTTGATCTGGTTCAGTCTGCTGTCGCAGCTGTCGGCGGAAAAGGTGGTGGTGGTCGCCCTGACATGGCGCAAGGCGGCGGACCGGATGGCACCAAAGCCGATGATGCTATTGCTGCAATAAAGGCTATTCTTGCGGACTGAGTTTTGTCGCAGGAACGGCGCTATCGTCCAAAGCCGATGATTTGAGCTTTGGTCCAACTTCTAGATCACCGTCTTTTTGGATCTGGTGCCGAATCTGATCCCGTTTCTCATGGATGGACGCAATGACAGGGCCCATGGCGACGCCGTTTTCCACCAGTATCGCCTCTGATAACTGCAGAGACCCTTCCAGTGCCTCAGGTACCGCATTGGTGGCACCGGCCTGATAAAGCTCGGCCGCGTGCTCTGTATCCCGGGCGCGTACAATAATTGGCAAATTGGGAACCCATGCGCGAACCTTCTTCACAACCTGGACGGAGAGAACCGGTTCGTCCATCGTCAATACGAGCGCCTTAGCGTGCCCAAGTCGCAGCCGATCCAGCATTTCATTGCGCGCTACATTCCCAAAGATAATCGGATAACCGTCCCGCCGGGCGTCCGCCACCACATCAATATTCGACTCTATCGCCAGATAGTTCTGGTCATGTGCCTGCATCATGTCCGCGATCAGCCGTCCGACCCTGCCAAAACCGATGATGATTGTTTTTTCGGCATCGATCACCTGATCATCGGTGGCTTCGATATTTTCACCCCGCAACTCAATCCGCCTGGCCATATCATGGCCAAACCTGGCCAATAGGGGTGTGATCGTAAGGCCGATTGCCGTGACAATCTGCCAGAAAGCGGCCGTTTGTGGCTGGATAAGCTGCGCTTGGGTGGCGGCTGCCAGAACAATCAAGGTGGTTTCTGAGGGGCTGGACATCAATACGCCAGCCTCCGTGGCTGTACCCGGCCGTGCACCAGCAAACCGCAGCAAGCCGCCGGTTACAATTGCCTTTACCAGTACCACCCCGACAACAGCTGTGATCAGGCTGGCCCAGTTTTCCAGAATGACGCGAATATCGATCTGCATGCCGACAGTGATTAGAAATACACCGAGTGCGAGCCCCTTAAAGGGAGCAGTGATAACTTCAACTTCGCCGTGATATTCGGTCTCGGCGATAAGCAGTCCGGCCAAAAGTGCGCCTACGATAGGCGAGAGACCGGTCGCGGCTGTTGCAAGGCTGGCGAGGATGATAACCAACAGACTGACGGATAAAAACAGCTCAGGGCTTTTTGTTCGTGCCGCTTGAGCAAAAATGCGCGGCAATAATAGTCGTCCAAGCACCAGCATCCCAATTATCACTGCTCCGCCAATAATAAGCGTGTTTATCAACTCTTCCCAAGACGATCCGCTGGCATAGGAAGGTGCGAGGGCGCCGAGCAGAAAGATGATCGGCACGATGGCAACGTCTTCGAACAGGAGCATGGCTAGCGCGGCGCGACCCACGGGGGTTTTTGTGCCGGACATCGGCAACACAAGAGCCGTAGATGACAACGCCAAGGCTAGGCCAAGGCCGAGTGCACCGGCGGGATTCTGTCCTATCAGATAAAGAACAAAACCAATGATGAAACCGGAGATGGTCAACTCTGCAGCGCCCACACCGAATACGAGTTGCCGCATCGACCACAGCCGTTTGAATGAAAGTTCCAGGCCGATGGAAAATAGCAGCAGGATTATCCCGAACTCGGCAAAGGGTTCTATCGCCTCCCGATCATTAATCGTGACAAACTTGAGCCAGTCATATTGGCCTGACAGAGCGCCGAGTCCCGAAGGGCCAAGCAGAATCCCGACCAGAATGAAACCGATAATCGGTGTGATCCTGAAACGCGCGAAGGCGGGAATGACAAGCCCCGCCGCTCCCAATATGACTATAGCGTCGATAAATGCGGGATTGTCGAGTGGAGTGGACATGGCGTCATCTATACGCGAAAGATGGTATTTGTCAGCACTATCAATTGAGCAAGCACCATCATGGATGACATAAGCAGTGACATATTGATCGTTGGCGGCGGTCCGGCGGGTATGATGACAGGGTTGCTGTTCGCCAGGGCCGGTTTGAAAGTGACTGTTCTAGAAAAGCACGCTGATTTTCTGAGAGATTTTCGTGGTGACACGGTGCACCCTTCAACACTTGAACTGTTCCACCAATTGGGACTGCTCGATGAACTGTTGAAAATACCGCACAGCAGACTGGACAGTTTTTCTGTTCGGGTTGCTGGGAGGATCATGCGGATCGCTGATATGCAGCACCTTCCGGTTGCCGCGCCGTACATCGCGATGATGCCACAATGGGACTTGCTCAACTTTATTGCGACTCAGGCTTCCGTTTATCCGGGATTTGAACTTCGCATGAAAACCGAAGCCACCGACCTAGACTATGACAGTGAAGACCGGGTAAGCGGCGTGCTGACCTCTTCGGGCGAAATTCTGCGGTCGAAACTGGTAATTGCGGCTGATGGGCGACGCTCTGTTCTGCGCGAAAAAGCGGAGTTTCCAATAGAGAATATTGGAGCACCGATGGATGTATTTTGGTTCCGGGTCGACAAACCGCATAACTATGCCGGCGATCTGGCCGGAACCATCAGCGCGGGACGATTCATGGTAATGATTGATCGCGGTGAATATCTTCAATGCGCCTATGTGTTCGAAAAAGGAAAGGCTGATGCGGTACGTCAAGAAGGTATCGAGAAATTCCGAGCCAGCCTTAAGACCTTGGTACCCGATCTAGCCAACGCATTTGATCAGATAGAAGACTGGGCGCAGGTCAAGACACTGGAAGTTTCTCTAGATAGGCTGCTGAGGTGGCATAGACCTGGCTTGCTGGTCATTGGCGATGCAGCGCATGCTATGTCGCCTATTGGCGGTGTCGGAATTAATGTTGCTGTCCAAGACGCCGTCACGGCCGCAAATGTTCTTGCCGCACCCATGGCTCAGGGAAAGAATCCTGATATGTTATTGGAGCAGATCTATCGACGCCGTATAAAACCGGTCAAACGTATGCAGGCCGTTCAAAAACTTGCACAAGACCGATTCATTGCCCCATTACTTGCGCGCAATGAAGCTATTGAAAAACCGTTTCTGCCGTTACGGATATTGAACCGTGTGCCAGTATTGCGGCGGATTCCCGGTACCGTCATCGGAATGGGGCTGGGGCGAGAGGCTATCCAGTCGCCGAAAGCCTGATTATTTCCAGTTTTGCATTTCCGTTTCGAGATTGGAGCGAACCGCTTCAAAGAATTGTTCGGTTGTCATCCAGCTTTGATCCGGACCGATGAGGATCGCGAGATCCTTCGTCATGCTGCCGCTTTCCACGGTCTGGATACAGACTTTCTCGAGCGTTTCAGCAAAGCGCGTGACTTCTGGCGTATCATCGAACTTGCCGCGATAAATCAGGCCGCGAGTCCATGCAAAGATGGAAGCAATAGGATTGGTAGAGGTCGCTTTGCCTTCCTGATGCTGCCGATAATGCCGCGTAACCGTGCCATGGGCCGCTTCTGCTTCCACTGTGTTCCCGGTCGGCGTCATCAACACTGACGTCATCAGACCAAGTGAACCAAAGCCCTGTGCAACCGTGTCGGACTGAACGTCACCGTCATAGTTTTTACAGGCCCAGACAAATTTGCCGCTCCATTTCATTGCGGCGGCGACCATGTCGTCGATCAGGCGATGTTCGTAGAGGATGTTCGCTTTTTCAAACTTATCCTTAAACTCGGTTTCGAACACTTCCTCGAACAGGTCTTTGAAGCGTCCGTCATAGGCTTTCATGATCGTGTTCTTGGTGGAGAGATAGACAGGCCAGTTGCGATTAAGGCCATAATTCATCGAAGCACGGGCAAAGTCGCGGATTGAATCATCCAGATTATACATAGCCATGGCAACGCCAGGAGATGGGAACTGGAACACTTCCTCATCGATCTTTGTGCCATCGTCACCGTCAAAAACCAGACGGAGCTTACCCGGGCCAGGGACTTTAAAGTCTGTTGCGCGATATTGGTCACCAAAAGCGTGACGGCCAACCACGATTGGGTCAGTCCAGCCCGGTACGAGCCGGGGCACATTATCAATTACGATTGGCTCACGGAAAACAACACCGCCAAGAATATTACGGATGGTGCCATTTGGTGATTTCCACATCCGCTTGAGGTCGAATTCTTCAACCCGTGCTTCGTCTGGCGTGATGGTTGCACATTTTACGCCAACACCATGTTTGTTGATTGCATTGGCGGCATCAACCGTGATTTTGTCATTGGTATCATCGCGCACCTGAATGGCGAGATCATAATAATGCAGGTCAATGTCCAGATAAGGTTCGATTAGCTTTTCGCGAATCCATTGCCAGATGATCCGTGTCATCTCATCGCCATCAAGTTCGACGACCGGGTTTTTGACCTTAATTTTAGACATAGAAATTATTCTTTCCTGCAAGCAATGTTTATCGAAGCATTCGGTGGGAGGAATCTAAGATGACGATCTCTTAGCAAAGATCGCAATATGTTCAACCATCTGTTCAAAACTCTCGTCATTGATCCTGCAAAACTGCTGCAGGAGTATTGTCAGAGCATGACACTGCTTCTAAGGAACATGCATGGCGATAGAAAAATATTCAAACAAAGGCCTTGGCGAAGCCAAATGGTCTTTTCCACCGGTCCACCCCGAAGGCCGCAAATTTGCTGTCATCTCGGCGGCCATTACTGCAGTCTTTGCTTTTTTCGCATGGGAAACACTGGCATGGCCCATGGCTGGCGTTACCATCTGGGTGCTGGCCTTTTTCCGTGATCCGAAACGGGTCACGCCTCTGGACGACAAATATATTGTTGCGCCCGCGGACGGGTTGGTCAATTTGATCATGCCGGTCGTGCCACCGCTGGAACTGCAGGGCGAGGGCGGCCTGGGCGACGAGGAACTGATCCGCGTCTCAATTTTCATGAGCGTCTTTGATGTGCATATCAACCGCACACCCATTGAAGGTACCGTGAAACGACAGGCCTATATATCAGGCAAGTTCCTAAACGCTGATCTTGATAAAGCCAGTGACGAAAACGAACGCCAGCATTTCATGGTCGAACGCAATGATGGTCTGAAGGTTGGCTTTACCCAGATTGCCGGACTGGTCGCACGGCGGATCATGTCCTTTGTGAAAGAGGGCGATTTTGTCGCGGTCGGGCAGCGTATTGGCCTGATTCGTTTTGGCAGCCGCGTCGATGTTTACCTGCCGAAGGGTACAATACCCAATGTGGTTTTGGGACAGCGGACCATTGCCGGAGAAACGATTATTGCTGAAATCGGGCAAGTGAAAGAAATTGAAGGCATTGGTCAATGACGACCAAGGCAACTGTTCAGGACCCGCTCTAGTTAATGGCAGATAATGAGCACACCAAACGACCGGAACGGGGTATATCGCTGAGAGCCTTTACACCGAACGCGGTGACGGCATTGGCGCTTTGCGTCGGTCTCAGCGGTGTGCGCTTTGCATTTCTGGAAAATTGGGTACTGGCTGCCGGCGCCGTTGTCCTGGCCGGCATATTGGACGGACTGGACGGGCGCATCGCCCGGTTGTTGAATGCGCAAAGCCGTTTTGGTGCGGAACTCGATTCGCTTTCTGACGTAATCGCTTTTGGCGTTACGCCGGCGCTTGTCATGTTTTTTTGGTCACTGCAGCATATGCCGCAATTTGGCTGGGTGATATCCCTGACTATGGCCGTGGGTTGCGCCTTGCGGCTAGCCCGGTTTAACGCTCATATTGATGACGAAGATCAGCCGCACAAGTCGGCTGGGTTTTTAACGGGTATTCCCGCTCCAGTTGCTGCCGGTCTTGCCATGCTGCCCTTGTATCTCTGGGTGATTACTGATCAGGAACTATTCCGTCACTATTTTGTGGTTGGGCCATGGATTGTGCTCATCGCCTTCCTCATGATTTCCAACACAGCCACCTATAGTTGGTCCTCACTCCGATTACGCAAGAACATCCGTCTGGAGGCTCTTGCAGGCTTCGCTCTTCTCGGTGTCGCGCTTATCAACAATCCGTGGATAACATTAAGTGTGATCAGTATCGGCTATATCATTCTGATTCCGTTCAGCATCCGTAGCTACGCAAAGGTCAAGCGGCAGCGCGCAAAGGAACTGTCCGAACAGTCCGGCGGTGCGGGCTAGTCCGGTAAGCCTTGTCCGCTGAGCTACGATTGCGCTGCGATATAGCAGGTGCACTGACGTTCTTCTCGCCAAGTTCCGCAACTATCACCGCCATTATCTTGTCCTGATAAGTATGAAACATCATCCCGATGGTCAGAACTGCGCCAATCAGGGCGAGGGCAAAAAAGGTGGCAATAGCGAATGTCAGCATGTCAAAATCCCGTATGTTCTTTCTATGAACCTTTAATGTTCTAAATATGTTCTCTTGTCAAATATTATCTGAAACATGCCTGAAATACGCATCAAGCGGCGAAAAGGTTACATCCTGCTGCTAATGCGGAAATCTCGGAGCCGGGGCAGCTCACGCCCTGTCAAGTTGTGCAATGGTCAGGCTTGGTCTGTTTTCAAAGGGCCGACCTTATCCAATTACATAATGGTCTTCCGTTTCACCCCCTCTATGATCGGACTATCGAAAGAAAGAGAGTGAATGTCGGTAGACCCTCATATTTATGTTGTAATCGTCAGTGCGCTAGCACTGTTGGCTTACTATTTCACTCTGCTGATGGCCGGTTTGGCCCGGGGCAGATTCAAAATTGAAGCGCCATCGCATAGCGGCCCTCCGGAATATGAACGTTATGTTCGTGCCCATCATAATACACTTGAGCATCTGGTTCTGTTTCTGCCCGGGTTGTGGCTCTTCGCTTACGCGGTCAACCCGGTCTGGGCTGCCGGGATTGGACTAGTCTGGCCCGTCATGCGCGTGGGCTATGCTTTGGGCTATCATAAGGCATCGGAAAAGCGGTTGCTGTGGATTTACCTCAGCATGCCGCCCATATACATTTTTGTACTGGGCTCTCTTATTGGCGGTCTGATGCAAGTAATCAAAGGTTGAGAGAGATGACTATGGAACATGATCTGGTGATCCGGGGCGGCACTATTGCCGATGGCAGTGGCGGCGCGCTTATCGAAGGTGACATTGCTGTTTCCGATGGTAAAATCTCTGCCATTGGAGAGGTCAACGGCCGCGGCCGCGAAGAAATTGATGCCACTGACCGGATTGTGACGCCGGGCTTTATTGACGTGCATACCCATTATGACGGGCAGTGCATCTGGGCGGAAGAATTAAGTCCTTCATCCTCGCACGGCGTAACAACCGCAGTAATGGGTAATTGCGGTGTCGGGTTCGCTCCTTGCCGAAAAGACGACCATGATCTGCTGATCAATGTCATGGAAGGGGTGGAGGATATACCCGGTGTCGTGATGGCGGATGGCTTGCCATGGAACTGGGAAACATTTCCGGAATATCTGGATACTGTGGCGAAGGGCAAACGCGATATTGATGTCGCCGCTTATCTGCCGCATTCTCCGCTCCGGGTATATGCCATGGGCGAGCGCGGCGCTTCTCGAGAACCGGCCAATGATGATGATCTGGCGCTGATGCGCAAGCTGTCTAAGGAAGCAATTGAAGCAGGCGCGCTGGGTTTTGCCACGTCGCGATTGTCGATTCACAAAACGGCAGATGGCGGCAGCATCCCGACATTCGAAGCAGATGTTCAGGAACTGGAAGCGATTTGCAGTGGGATGGCCGATGCCGGGACCGGCACGTTTCAGGTCGTCCTCGATGCCTTTGTCGGTTGGGACAAAGAGTATAAAGTGATTGAGCGGGTGGTCGAGGCAAGCGGCCGCCCCGCTACTTTCACTCTGGCCTCAGGGAATGACGGCCCGCCGCGCTGGCGCAAGGTGCTCGACATGATAGACCAGACCAATGCCAGCGGCGGCAAGGCCACTGCGCAGATCATGCCGCGCCCTATCGGCCTGATTGCGGGCCTGGAACTGACGGTGCATCCGTTCGTGCTTTGCCCGAGTTGGTCCAAAATTGCCCACTTGTCTGTAGAGGAACAGGTCGCTGCTATGCGCGATCCGGAGTTGCGGGAAGCCCTGATCACTGAAGACTTTGAAAAAGGCCACCCGTTTAACGAGCTCGCCCGGGACTGGAACTGGCTGTTCCCGCTGGACGATCCGCCAGATTATGCCCCGCCAAAGGAAATGAGCATGGCTGGGCAGGCGAAGGCGAAAGGTTGCTCGCCACAGGAAATTGCCTATGACCGGCTGCTCGAAACCGAAGGCAAAGGCTTGTTTCTTGCTGCGCTGGGCAACTACGAAGATGCGACGCTCGATAGTGCGCATGAAATGCTCAGTCATCCGCATTGTATCCCAGGCCTTGGCGATGGCGGCGCGCATTATGGCGCAATCTGCGATGCCAGCTATTCAACCTTTTTGCTGACGCAATTTGTTCAAAATCCGGGAGATCTGCGTTTTGACCTTGCCGAGGCGGTACATATGCTGTCGCACAAAGCGGCCAAAGCGGTCGGGCTGCCGGAGCGTGGCTTGCTGAAGCCGGGGGGCAAGGCTGATATCAATGTTATCAATCTGGACGGCCTGAAACTGCACCTGCCTGAAATCGTACGTGATCTGCCGGCGGGTGGTCAGCGCCTTCATCAGCGCGCCACCGGTTATGACGCCACCATTGTTTCAGGGGAAGTGATCCGTAGATTTGACCAGTCAACTGGCGCAAGGCCCGGGCAGTTAATCAGGAATGCTTAACGATGAAGGCAGGCCAATCAGTCCTGTCTTGCCGCGTTTCCGAAGTTTAGGCTTGCATTTCCCCGCGCATCGCTCTAACGGCACGCTCATTCCACATGGAAAGCGCTCATACCGGTGCTGATACCGGCCTTTCAGGTCGTTTGAGGTTCTCAGCTTTCCAGAGGCATAACCGGATAAGGAGAAGTACTATGGCGGCCCCTGTCGTCACCCTACAGCAATTGATTGAAGCCGGATCGCATTTCGGCCACCAGACCCACCGCTGGAACCCGAAGATGAAACCTTATATCTTCGGTGCCCGCAACGGCGTCCATATTCTTGACCTTTCACAGAGCGTGCCCTTGTTCGCTCGCGCGCTTGATTTCATTGCCAATGCAGTGTCTTCCGGCGGCAAGGTTCTTTTCGTTGGTACCAAGCGCCAAGCGCAAGAGCCTATCGCAGAAGCAGCGCGGATGAGCGGCCAGCATTTCGTCAACCATCGCTGGCTCGGCGGCATGCTGACCAACTGGAAAACCATTTCCAACTCGATTCGCCGGATGAAGACGCTTGAAGAGCAGCTTTCCGGTGACATGGCTGGCTTCACCAAGAAAGAAGCTCTGCAGATGACGCGTGAGCGCGACAAGCTGGAACTGTCTTTGGGCGGTATCCGTGATATGGGCGGTATTCCCGACGTAATGTTCGTAATCGACGCGAACAAGGAAGAGCTCGCCATCAAGGAAGCCAATGTTCTGGGCATTCCGGTTGTTGCGATCTTGGATTCCAACGTCGACCCGAGCAACATCGCATTCCCGGTTCCCGGCAATGATGATGCGGCACGCGCCATTCGTCTTTACTGTGAGTCCGTGGCTGCAGCTGCAACCAAGGGCGGTCAGGAAGCGGCTGTTGCATCAGGCAAAGACCTGGGTGCAGAAGTTGCTCCACCGGTAGAAGCGATTGTGTCCAGCGAAGCCAATGCAAGTGCAATGGCTGCTGGTGAAGCGGCTGCGGTTGCAGAGATTGTCGAAGCGGCTCCCGCTGAAGCTCCTGCAGCTGAAGAGGCTCCTGCCGCGGAAGAAAAACCAGCAGAAGAAAAGCCTGCTGAAGAGACAAAGGCACCGGCCAAAAAGTCAGCTGCCAAAAAAGCGCCAGCCAAGAAAGCGGCTGCGAAAAAGGCTCCGGCCAAAAAGGCGCCGGCTAAAAAAGCCGCCGCTAAAAAGGACGACGACAAGAAAGCCGACGAAAAGGCTTAAGCTTGAAGCGTCTTGGTGTGGTCATATATTGACCGCATAGAAAAATGGCGGGGCGGCATCGGTGCTGCCCCTTCATTTTATTAAGAACATATCATTCTCACACACGAAAATTGAGGAACAAAAAAATGGCTATTACCGCAGCAGCAGTGAAAGAACTGCGCGAGCGCACCGGCGCTGGCATGATGGATTGCAAAAAAGCATTGAACGAAACAAATGGCGACGTGGAAGCAGCGGTTGATTTGCTGCGCACCAAGGGCCTTGCTGCCGCTCAGAAGAAATCTAGCCGTACCGCGGCTGAAGGTCTTGTCGGCGTGGCTGTATCCGGTACCAAAGGCGTTGCTGTTGAAGTGAACAGTGAAACCGACTTTGTTGCCAAGAACGAGCAATTCCAATCCTTTGTGACCGGCGTGACCGATGTCGCTCTGGGCCTGGGCAGCGATGACGTCGAAGCTCTGGCAGCGGCAGACTATCCTACTGGCGGTACGGTTCAGGACACCCTGACCAACAATATCGCGACCATCGGCGAAAACCAGGCGATCCGCCGGATGAAAACTGTTGCAGTCAGCAGCGGAACCGTTGTGCCTTATGTCCATAATGCCGTGACGCCTACAATGGGTAAAATCGGCGTGCTGGTTGCTTTGGAAAGCACCGCGGGCGCAGACGTTCTGGAGCCATTGGGCAAGCAGATCGCCATGCATATCGCTGCGGCCTTCCCATTGGCGCTGAACGCTGATGGTCTGGATCAGGACATGCTGGAGCGCGAGCGCGCTATTGCTGCTGAGAAAGCAGCCGAGTCCGGCAAGCCAGCCAATATCGTTGAGAAAATGGTTGATGGTGCGATGGCAAAATTTGCCAAGGAAAATGCATTGCTGAGCCAGATTTTCGTCATGGATAACAAGACACCAATCGCTCAGGTTGTCGAGCAGGCAGGCAAGGATGCTGGCGCTGAAATCAAGCTGACTGAATATGTCCGCTTCCAGCTTGGCGAAGGCATCGAGAAGAAAGAAGAAGATTTTGCAGCGGAAGTGGCCGCCACTCTCGGCAGCTAATACGCAAATTTGCGTCCAAATAACAGTTGGGCGCATTAACACTTGGCGCAATGGCGCGGACTATCTATGGTCTGCGCCATTGTCGTATTTGGTGCTGATACATGACAGTTAGCGGGATGGAGTTTGCATGAAAAGACCAGCGTTTAAACGCATTTTGCTGAAACTTTCTGGCGAGGCGTTGATGGGGTCCGGAGAATTCGGGATCGATCCGGAAACCGTGAATCGGATCGCGGCCGAAGTGAAGTCTGCGAAAGAAGCGGGTTATGAGTTATGTCTGGTCGTCGGCGGCGGGAACATATTCCGCGGATTGGCGGCAGCGGCTAAAGGTTTCGATAGGACCAGCGCGGACTATATGGGCATGCTGGCCACAGTAATGAACGCGCTTGCCGTGCAAAATGCGCTCGAACAAATGGGGTGTGACACACGGGTTTTGTCAGCCATTCCAATGGCAAGCGTTTGCGAGCCCTATATTCGCCGCAAAGCCGTCCGGCATCTTGAAAAAGGGCGAATCGTGATATTCGCGGCCGGCACCGGTAACCCGTATTTTACGACCGATACGGCCGCGGCCTTGCGCGCGGCGGAAATGGGCTGTGAAGCTCTGTTTAAAGGGACTAGCGTGGACGGTGTCTATGACGCTGATCCGAAAACCAATCCGGATGCGACGCGCTATGATGCGCTGAGCTTCGATCAGGTGCTGACTGACAATTTAAAGGTGATGGATGCCAGCGCTGTCGCGCTGTGCCGTGAAAATAATATTCCGATTGTTGTTTTTACCATCCGTGAGCAAGGCAATCTGGCGACCGTCCTTGGCGGTGGCGGTACGGCGACCATCGTCGGTGCAACAGAATAGATATTGGGAGAATTGAGCGATGGCACAATATGATAAAGGCAGCCTTGAAAAGCGGATGAATGCTTCTCTTGAGGCTTTGAAACACGATCTGAGCGGATTGCGGACAGGGCGTGCCAATACGGCGTTGCTCGATAGCATCACGGTCGAAGTATATGGCGCAAAGATGCCGCTCAACCAGGTGGCAACAGTGTCCGTGCCAGAGCCCCGCATGCTGTCTATTCAAGTCTGGGACAAGGGCAATATTCAGCCGGTAGAAAAAGCCGTACGGTCCGCAGGGTTGGGTCTTAATCCTATGGTTGATGGCCCAAATATCCGGCTGCCCATTCCCGACCTGACCGAAGAGCGCCGTAAGGAACTGGCCAAGATGACTGGTCAGTTTGCTGAAAAAGCACGGATTGCAATCCGCAATGTCCGGCGCGACGGCATGGATGACATCAAGGCCGATGAGAATAAGAAGGAAATCGGTGAAGATGACAAGAAACGGTTGGAGACAGAGGTTCAAAAACTGACCGACCAGATGATCGAAGAAGCAGACAAGCTGTCATCTGCCAAAGAACAGGAAATCCTCACACAGTGAGGCTGGCGCCATCCAAGAAAGGATCGATCGATCCAGATGCGCAGGGATCACACGTAGCTGACCTGACCTATGGCGCGCGTCACGTCGCGATCATTATGGACGGCAATGGTCGCTGGGCAAAAAAGAAACATTTGCCCCGGGCAATGGGCCATAAAAAGGGTGTCGAGACTGTTCGCAGCATTGTTCGGGTTGCAGGAGAAATGGGTATCGAGGCGCTGACCCTCTATGCTTTCTCTTCAGAAAACTGGAGCAGGCCAGCTGATGAAATCACTGATTTGATGGGTTTGCTCCGCCAATATATTCAGTCGGACATTGATGAATTTGACGAAAACGGCATTCGCCTGAAGGTCATTGGAAACTACAAGGCACTCGACAGTGATATTGTGCAATTGATTGACAATGCGCTGGAGCGGACGGCTGACAACGACAAGATGACGCTCGCCATTGCTTTGAACTACGGTGCACAGGACGAAATGCTTAGGGCGGTGCAGAATATTGCTGAGGCTGTGAAGCGGGGTGATGTAGAGCCAGATCAGATTAACATTAGCCATATGTCTGGAGCCCTGGATACAGCCGGACTGCCACCGCTTGATCTTTTGATCCGTACATCTGGTGAATTGCGCCTTTCCAATTTCCTGCTTTGGCAGGCGGCTTATTCCGAGCTCTATTTTACCGATGCCCTATGGCCAGACTTTGATAAAAGGGAGCTGCAGCGCGCTTTGAAATCATTTGGGGACCGGGAACGCCGTTTCGGCGGACGTTGAGTCATGAACGATCCCGCCAGTCCTGTAAAAAAGCCGCCGAATGACCTGTTGACCCGGATCATTGTCGGCGTTGCACTGGTGGCAGTAACGGTCGTTACGCTTGTAGTGGGTAACCATGAAATTGGCAGGCACGCTTTGTGGTTTTTGGTGATATTAATGTCACTGGGCATAATGTCTGAATGGGCTGAACTGACAGGGCGACTGGAGAATAAGCGCCTTGCCCTTTATGCCCTGTCAGTCCCACTTGCGATCATGTCATATCTGGCTGCCGGACCGTCGTTTCTTGCATTGGGACTATTACTCGGCGCGGCGATGTTCATCGCGGTTTTTGACCGCTCGATAAAATTATCTCTAGGGATAATTTATGCTGGATTACCAGCACTATCTGTCTTGTATCTGCGAGGAACTGATAACGGGTTGCTCATTCTGTTTTGGACGCTGGCATTAGTCTGGGCGACGGATATTGGTGCCTATTTTTCCGGCCGCGCGATCGGCGGACCAAAGCTGGCACCAACATATAGCCCAAACAAAACCTGGGCGGGATTGATCGGGGGCGTGATTGTGACAGCTTTGTTCAGTTTTGTCCTGCACGTTTACTTTCAACTGCCGTTCCGTCTGGTCCTGCTGAGCATTCCGCTGGCTGTGCTCGCTCAAATGGGTGACTTGTTTGAAAGCCAGATGAAACGGCAGGCAGGGGTCAAAGATAGCGGCACTATATTCCCCGGCCACGGCGGAGTCATGGACAGGCTGGATGGCCTGATTCCGGTCGCACCTGTTGTTGCGATCATCATATTATTTGGCGGCCAATGAACCACGCATCACCCAGAACTGTTTCTATATTCGGGGCCACTGGTTCGGTGGGTACATCCACACTCGACCTTGTTCGTCTGGAGCGTGACAAATATCGCATTCTTGCACTGACCGCGAATAGTAATGCTGAAGAACTGGCGAAGCTGGCCATTGAATTTGACGCTGAGATTGCCGTTATCGCTGATAGCAATCAGTATGAAGCCCTCAAAAACCTGCTAACCGGCACAAAAACCGAAGTTGCCGCCGGGCCGGAACGGCTGGTTGACGCTGCCGCGCTGGGTGCTGACTGGACAATGGCTGCAATCGTTGGCTGTGCCGGTTTGCCGCCAACACTGGCGGCCTTGAAGTGCGGAAAGACAGTCGCGCTGGCTAATAAAGAGGCTCTGGTTTCCGCCGGCGCGCTGATGATGGCGCAGGCCAGGGCGGCCGGCGCAACGTTGCTACCGGTGGATTCAGAACATAATGCAATCTTCCAGTCCTTACAGGGCGGGCGCGTTGATCAGGTTCGCAAGATTACGCTGACGGCCAGCGGCGGACCCTTCAGAACATGGTCCAGAGAACAGATGGCGTCGGTCACACCAGAGCAGGCCGTGGCGCATCCCAATTGGGACATGGGTGCCAAGATATCTGTCGATAGTGCCACCATGATGAACAAGGGGCTTGAGCTGATCGAGGCCCATCATCTGTTTCCGGTTGGTTTGGAGAATATTGACATATTGGTCCATCCACAATCGGTTATTCATTCCATGGTGGAGTATAAGGACCGGTCCACATTGGCGCAGTTGGGGTCGCCGGATATGCGCATTCCGATCGCCAGCGCGCTGGCCTGGCCAGAACGCATGACAACTAACTGTTTGCCGCTTGATCTGGCCAAAATCGCTCGCTTGGACTTTGAAACGCCTGACCATGATCGCTTCCCGGCGATAAAGCTGGCGCGTGACGCGATAGAGGCTGGTGGTGCGGTTCCGGCCATATTGAATGCAGCCAACGAAATTGCGGTTGCAGCCTTCCTGAAGGAAGATGTTCAGTTTCTGGAAATCACTGAGATTGTATCGCGCATTATTGACAGCTATAGCCCGCCTATACCCAATGAACTTGCGGATATTTTTGGGATTGATAGAGAAGCGCGGGAACGAACCGCAGCCATGATTGAGGATGTTAGAGTTTGACCGAAAATCCAGGCATATTGCTGACTTTATTTGCTTTTTTGCTCACTATTGGTGTGCTCGTCTTTATCCATGAAATGGGGCACTATCTGGTCGGACGCTGGTGCGGTGTAAAGGCCGATACGTTCGCCATCGGTTTTGGCAAGGAACTGGTCGGCTGGAATGACAAGCGCGGCACCAGATGGAAAATCTGCGCATTGCCACTTGGCGGCTATGTCCAGTTTGCTGGCGATATGGATCCTGCCAGTACACCCGGCGACGATTGGCTGAAGCTGCCTCCGGAAGAACGCAATCAAACCTTTCAATCTAAATCCTTATGGCAAAGGGCTGCGATTGTTTTTGCAGGGCCAGCGATTAATTTCCTTTTCGCCATTTTGATTTTAGCGGGCTTCGCCCTGACTTTTGGAGAACCTTACAGGTCGCCCGTAGCTTTCGTGCCGGCTGCCAATTCCGCAGCTGAACAAATGGGAATTCAGGAAGGTGACGTATTTGTAACCTTTGCTGGTCGTGACATTGAGACATTCGAAGAAATGGCGCAGCAGATAGCAATCCGTCCAAATGAAACGGTCGAAGTTGAAGTTTTGCGTGATGGTCAAAAAGTTGATCTGACTGGTCGAGTTGGCGTTCGATACGAGCAAGACAGATTTGGGAACCGATATGAAATTGGTATGATGGGTTTACCTTTTCCGCCCCGAAAAATGCGGGAAGTGAACTTTACCGAAGCGCCGATTGTCGCGGCCAAGCAAACTGGTCAAATTGTTGATGTGATTGTCACAACGCTTGGGCAGGTGATTAGTGGCAGGCGTTCGGTCAAAGATCTAGGCGGCCCGTTGAAAATAGCTCAAGTCTCCGGTGAACAATTTGCTGCTGGTTTGAGCTCATTCATATTCTTTGTAGCGTTAATCTCAATTAACTTAGGGTTCATCAACCTCCTGCCAATCCCCATGCTCGATGGTGGGCATTTGATGTTCTATGCCATAGAAGCAGTCCGGCGAAAGCCTGCTAATCCTATGGTTCAGGAATGGGCATTTCGATCGGGTTTTGCACTGGTGGTAATGTTCATGTTGGTGGTGACGTTTAATGATTTAGCCTCTTTTGGATTATTCAGGGCAATCTCTGGTTAACAGCCTGTTGATTGACCATTGATTGATCGCTCCGGTTGGGGCAGGGGGTTTCGCAAAACTTGGTGCATTTATGCACTGGTTAGTATTTTTGAGTTTTAGGCGTGAAAGCGAGTTTGTCTGTGAAGCATAAAAAACGGCTCCTGCCCATGTTGTTGAGTGGTACCATATTGGCAGGCATTTCGGTGCCAGCCTATTCACAGGAAGCGCCGGAGGTTGAGCCCGTCCTGCCTGTCGACAACACGATCAGATCTATCGTGGTAAATGGCTCTCAGCGGCTGGAATCGGGAACTGTCCTTTCTTACATGAAGCTGCGGGTCGGGCAGACCTACACGCAGGAAGCTGCCGACCAGGCCCTCAAGGACCTGTTCGAAACAGAATTGTTCAAGGATGTCAGCATCCGTAACAATGCCGGTGCGGTTGTTATCGAAGTTGTTGAAAACCCTGTGATCAACCGGATATTGCTGGAAGGCAATAAGCGGATCAAAGAGGACAAAATCCGTCCGGAAATCCGCTTGGCACCGCGACAGATTTTCACTCGTTCCAAGGTGCGCGCCGACGTGGCCCGTATCGTTGAGCTTTACAAACGCAAGGGCCGGTTTGCGGCCAGTGTTGAGCCAAAAATGGTTCAACTTGACCAAAACCGTGTTGATATTGTTTTTGAAGTCAATGAAGGACCGAAATCCAAGGTTCAGCAGATCAACATCATCGGAAATGAGGTGTTTTCGGATGGCAAGCTGCGCGGCGAAATGGCAACAAAACAAGCCCGTTTTTATCGTTTTTTCAGTTCGAGCGACACCTATGATCCGGACCGATTAGCTTTTGACCAACAGAAGCTACGCCAATTCTACCTGACCGAAGGCTATGCGGATTTCCGGGTGATTTCGGCGGTGGCGGAGCTGACACCGGACAAAAAAGACTTCATCATAACTTATGTTGTGGAAGAGGGTGATCGCTACAAATTTGGCGACGTTACAGTTGAAAGCGAAATTCGAGATTTCACTTCAGAAACGTTGACCCCGCTTCTACCGATGAAGGAGGGCGATTTTTACAACGCGAAGCAAGTCGAAGACACAGTTGAAAACCTGTCTGAGACAGCTGGCCTGTTTGGCTACGCTTTTGCCGACGTCCGACCCGAATTTACGCGCGATAAAGACACCCTGACCATGGGGATCAACTTTCAGGTTGCCGAGAGTGATCGTGTCTACGTAGAGCGCATTGATATTAATGGTAATACGCTGACCGTCGATAAAGTGGTCCGCCGCGAATTCCGGCTGAATGAAGGTGATGCGTTTAACAGTTTTCAAGTCAAGCGCTCGGCCAACCGGATCAAGTCTCTTGGCTTTTTCCAGGACGAACTGGAAATCGAACAAAAGCAGGGCAGTGCACCCGACCGGATCATATTGGAAGCTAATGTAGAAGAACGAGCAACTGGTGAATTGCAGCTGTCGGCTGGTTTCTCCAGTGTTGAGAACTTCATTCTTCAGGCCTCTGTCCGTCAACGCAACTTCCGCGGTAAAGGTCAGGAACTGCGGGCAAGTGTGAGCTATTCCAGTTTCTCTCAAGCTATTGAATTTGGATTCACAGAACCCTATTTGTTCGATCGTAATATTGCGGTTGGCGTCGATGTCTTTCGCCGTGATTTGAACAGCTTCAACTTTGTCGGCAATGACCGTGAGACGACATTTGAGCAGCTGACAACGGGTTTCCAGGTACGTGCGGGCGTGCCGATCACCGAATATCTATCTGCTTCACTACGCTACGGCCTCAGTTTCGACGACGTGACCTTGGATAGAGATTTGTTTTTCACTGACTCTAATAGTGATGGCACTCGTGGCAACAGCGCTGATGATACTTGTGATCCTCTGGTTGCTGGCCGTTTTCTATGCGATGCGCTTGGTAAACGTACCACCTCCTCAATCGGCGCGTCTCTGATCTATGATGATCGCGATAACCGAGTTCGCCCAACGCGCGGTCAAACTATCGTCGGCAGTCTCGATTTTGCCGGTTTGGGAGGCAGCGTCAAATATTTGAGGGGACGCCTTAATGCGGCGAAATATTGGCGCCCATTTGGTCAGTTCATTTTCTCGATAAGCGGCGAGGCCGGGTATATTCATCCGCTGGAGAATCGGGGCAGTGCGGCTGATGGGATTGATGATATCCGCTTAACTGACCGCTTTTTCCTTGGTGAACCGCAAATTCGTGGCTTTGGTATTCGCGGGGTTGGTCCTCGGGTTGTTCGAAACTTTACGCAGCCTGCGCTGGACGATAATGGCAATCCATTTAACCAGATCATCATCAACGAAAATCAACGCACGGATGACGCTATCGGCGGGCGGGCATATTATTTGGCGCGGGCTGAATTAGAAATTCCCCTTGGTTCTGGAGCCCGTGAGCTAGGTTTGAGGCCTTCGATCTTTGTTGACGCCGGTGCGGTGTTTAAGGTCACTACGCCGATTTTGCAAAATCCTCAGTTTGTCGGAAGGCTTCAGGAACGCGACGCGAACGGTGCTGGCGTAACAATAGGGCGTGTTGATAGCAATGGTGCACCTGTTCTTGATACAAATGGCGTGCAGATTCAGGATCCGGTCTTTGTTGATAATGCTCTGGGTTTCTTGAGAACAGATCCTAATGGCAACGCAATTATTACACCGCAAGCCACTGACGCCAACGGTAATCCATTTCCGGTCGCCACCACATTCACAGAAAGCTTCTTTGGCGATACTGCCAGTCCCCGTGTTTCCGTTGGCATAGGTGTCAACTGGAATTCCCCATTCGGTCCATTCAGGATTGATGTCGCCCGCGCTTTGCTGAAAGAGCCCGGCGATGATACTAAGCTATTTACTTTCAATGTAGGAACACAATTCTAATGACATTTTCAACCAAGACACTTTTGAAATCGGCGGCATTGGCCGTTGCAACCTTGTCTGTCCCAGCGGTTGTCGCCTCGCCGGCGGCTGCGCAGTCCAGAACCAGCATCGGCGTCGCGAATTATGAAGCGGCAGTTGTTCGGTCACAAGCTTACCGGACGGCCGTGGAGCAGATGAAAACAACCTATAAGGCAGATATTGATGCGACCAACGCGCGTGCAACGGCTTTACAGACAGAACTGAAACCTCTGGTCGATGCCTACAACGCAGCGGTTCAGCAGCCAGGTGCTACAGCGCAGACGGTGCAACCACAGGCACAGGCCTTGCAACAGAAGCGTCAATCTGGCCAGCAAGAGCTTGCTCGTCTGCAACAGCGTGTCACATTGGCGACAGCTTATGTGGAAGAGCAGGTCGGTATGAAACTGAACGACGCGATCAAGGCGGCGATGAAGGCTAAAAATGTTGATCTCGTACTGCAACCACAAGCTGTTGTCGCACGTGAGCCTTATGTTGACATAACCGAATCCATCGTAGCGGAACTCAACAAGCTGGTTCCTTCCGCGACGATTACACCGCCAGCTGGATGGAAGCCTGGTCAGGCGCAACAACAGGCACAGCAGCCGGCCGCAACTGAACAACCTTCCGGTCGTTAATAACCGCTATGTCTGAATCGCTGGATTATGACGTAACAAAGGTGATGGCGGTGTTGCCGCACCGCTATCCCATGTTGCTGGTCGATCGTGTGGAAGAATTGGTCAAAGACGAATCGATTCGTGCGGTGAAAGCCGTCACGATGAATGAAGGCTTCTTCCAGGGGCATTTCCCCGGACGACCGATCATGCCAGGCGTTATGATTGTCGAGGCCTTGGCCCAGGCTGCCGGCGTTTTGGCGATGGAAAGCTTTGGACTGGTTGGTTCTGGCAAGCTCGTCTATTTTATGGCCATTGACGGGGCAAAATTCCGGAATCCCGTGGAGCCAGGCTGCTTGTTGTCGCTCAATGTTGAATTTGTGCAGAAACGTCCTCGGGTCTGCAAATTTTCAGGGAAAGCGATGATTGGTGACAAATTGGCCGCCGAGGCCAGTTTTACAGCCATGATTGCTGATCCGCCCAGTTCATAATTGGCAGGATAGACGACAAAAGAATCTTGCACTTTGGAGCGGCGGCAGTTAATGCGCCGCTTCGCATTCTATTATACGCTTAGGGAACTGGTCGGAAACCAGCCCGCTTTGGAGCAAAAAATGAAAAAAGATACGCATCCTGACTATCACATGATCAAGGTCCAGATGACCGATGGCACTGTGTTCGAAACCCGCTCTACCTGGGGCAAAGAGGGCGAAACTTTGCAGCTTGACATTGATCCGACATCGCATCCAGCTTGGACTGGCGGCAACCAGCGCCTTATGGATGCTGGCGGTCAGGTTGCACGTTTCAACAAGCGTTTCGGCGGTTTGTCACTCAAGAAAAACTAAGTTGTGTTTGCAGAGGTTTAGGGCCTCTGCTCACCACAAGCTAACGGCACCAAGCCATGGCGTGAGAAGCGACAGCTTCTGGCGATAAATTTCCGCTGCCCGCAGACTTGAGATTTTCACGAATTGGATTTCCGAGCCT
This sequence comes from uncultured Sphingomonadaceae bacterium, assembly GCA_947493955.1. Lineage (GTDB taxonomy): Bacteria > Pseudomonadota > Alphaproteobacteria > Sphingomonadales > Sphingomonadaceae > Parasphingorhabdus. The sequence goes on along the minus strand of CANLSQ010000001.1, from coordinate 1,424,721 downwards.
GGGCGCAGTTGCCCGATCAGGTGGCGATCGGCCCGTATGACTTGGGCTATTCGCGGATAGCCTCCGGTTGTTTGCGCATCTGGTCCGAGCAAAAAAGGCTCTCCGTCCGGTGGGCACTGGATTGTCCCTGGAAACACCGGTGCGCTTTGCATTTCATCGTCATTCTCCATTTCGAGAACAATGCCATGCAAATTGAGCCCCATCCGATTAGTTCGTCGTCCGGCCTGAAACTTTTCTTCAAATAATTTACTTTGAGAATAGAGGGTTAAGGCCGAAATTTCGGGCCCGGCGGTCACGCGAATGATATATTTTCCGGACAGGTTGGGGCGCAACTCGATGGGTGTTTTCGTATCCGTCGAATCAGGTTCAGAATTCCCTGCCCATTGGATTTTGTCACCCGCCTTCACGGCGCGACCATGAAAACCTCCCAATCCGGCACCGAGATAGGTGGATTGACCGCCCAAAAGAGGCTGGGCGTCTATTTTCCCAGCAACAGCGAGATAGGATCGGCACCCCTGATCTGCCGGACCGATATGAATCTCGTCGCCGGGCTTTATATCGGTACGTTTGTGCAATGGCTGATCTTCGCCGTTGATGCGGAAAAATGAGGCGGCGCCTGTTAAAGCCATAGCACTATGTTTTTCGGCCACAAATTTGGCATCATCGAGAGTGATTTCGATCGCAATCGCACCTGCAGCTTCGCCGACCAGATGATTGGCCAGGGCGAGGGACAGGCAATCTGCCGCTCCGGCTGCGGGCATGCCGAGATGCCTATGGCCGGAAAATGGAGAGCCCTGCAGAGTCGTTTGCAAACCGGGTTTGATAACACCGAGGCTCATTCGTCCAGTTCTCTGGAATATTGTTCTTCGGCAATTTTCTCAAATTCGGCTATATCAATCGATCTGAACGAAACGACCTGATTGGCAGACAATAGTGCGGGGCGAGTGTTCTCGGGGCGGAACATGCTAACAGGTGTGCGGCCAATAATCGGCCAGCCACCCGGGCTGCTGAAAGAATAGATGCAGCTTTGGTTGCCAATGATACCGATCGAACCAGCCTCCAGTTTCTGTCGGGGTTTTGGCAATCTGCCGATCTTGGCAATTTCCTCCTGGCATCGCAGATAAGCAAAACCGGGCATGAAACCGAGCATCGTCACAGTAAACGACAAATTGTTATGCCATGCAATCAATGTTGCAGGGGACATTCCCAATTTTTCGGCTATCCATTCCTGGTCGGGGGCGAATATTTTGTCGTAACAAACCGGAACTGTGATGGGCTCTATTTGCGGCACTGCAGCGGCCAGCGGTTGTTGTAGTTGTTCACGAAGCAGGACGGACGCTTTATCCGGTGTGATCTGACCAGGGTCAAACTGTACGGCAACACTTTCTAGTCCGGGAACAATCTCCCGCCACATGGTTTGTTGCCTTAAGGCAGAGCTCGCGGCTTGAACGGCGTCGAGGTCGCCCAATTGGCAAAAAAGGGTGTCATCGCATATGTGAATGTCGACAATATTCACGCTTCCGGTGCCGCAATGGATATGCCTTCAAGCTCCAGTGCGCGCCGCATTGCCTTAGCGGTTTCCAGTGCGCCGTCGCTGTCGGAATGAAGGCATAGCGTTTCGGCAGGGATTATCTTTGGTGTATTACCGGCCGCCATGATGGGTTGCCCTTTGACCAAAGCCAGTCCCTGTTTCACGCGCTCGGTATCATTGGCGATAATGGCTCCTGCTTCCGTGCGAGAAACGAGGCGAGAATGCTGCGCATATTGCCGGTCAATAAATGCCTCGGCAATAAAACGAACGCCGTTTTTGACGGCTTTTTCATGTATTGCAGATTCTGCCATACTGACCAGTGCCAGATTTTCCATGTGGGTGATCTCGACCAGGATGTCCGCTAGTATTTCATCGTCCTGCGCATCATTATAAAGCGCACCATGCGGTTTCAGATGCGTGATATCTGCCGCTACGTCTTTCGCTACAGCCTTGATTGCCTCCACCTGCTCCAGCAAACTGGCCTTCAATGTGGCAGGTTCAATAGTCATGCTCTGCCGACCGAAATTGGTGCGGTCGGGATAAGAGGGATGGGCACCAGCTGACACGCCTTTTTCTTTCGCGGCAACCAGCATGGCTCGCATCGTTTTTGCCGATCCGGCATGACCACCGCAGGCAATGTTGCAGCTGGAAACAACGTCCATAATGGCAATATCGCGCGCCATGGCTTCGGCGCTGTCATCCTCTCCCAGATCAGCATTGAGGTCGATCGAGAAAGTCATGGCCACCATCCCAAGGCCCGTGCGATGAGCCGGACGCCCAACATGGTCGTGACCGCCAATATAATCGCTCCGGCAATATTGCCCTTCCAGCCATTGACGTGACCGCCAAGTAAGGCCCTGTCATTGGCCAGTTTGATAAGGAAAAACGCGATGATAGGGAGGAGCAATCCGTTGGCTATCTGCGCAACGAAGATGATCTCCACCGGTTTGTAGTTCAGCAATGCGCCGAAAGTGCCGGACAAGATGACAAGCAACGCGCCGATCCTGAACGGGATACGTGATGCACCAGTGCTGGATTTGCCAAAAATCTCCTGCACAATATATCCAGTAGCAAGCGGCGCGGTAATGGCCGAGGTTAACCCGGCGGCAAACAGCCCGGCACCTAGCGTAGCGCTGGCAAAACTGCCGAACAGCGGATTTAGCTGCTCAGCCATATCAACTGCGTTGGAAATCTCTTTGCCGCTTCCGAACAGGCTGGCCGCCGCTGTTGCCAATATGGTGATCGAAACAAGTCCACCGAGACCGATGGAAAAAGCGCTGTCCGTCTGTGCTTCGGCTAGATCATCCTCCTGTTTCCAGCGTTCCCGAACACTCGCGGCATGAAGGAACAAATTATATGGGACGATTGTTGTGCCAATCAGCGCAATGGCTGTTAACAGCCCGCCTTGGGGAACGGAGGGAATGAAGCCGTTAAAAATTGCCGCCATATCGGGGCGAGTGATCAGGAATGTCAGCAAGAAGGACACACACATGAACAGCACCATTGCTATCAATATCCGTTCTACCCAGCGCGGTTTGGAAAACAGGATGAGGGCTCCGGCAAGCAAGGCGATGGATCCAATTGCAAGGCTGCGGTTGTCAGAAAAGCTGCCGTTAAGCGCTTCGAGACCCAACAATGCGCCAGATATATTGCCGGCCTCGTAAGCCGCATTGCCAAGAGCCAAGGCAGCGATAAGCAGCAAGGCCGCCAGCCACCGAAGGGGCGGTGAAGCGACCGTTTGCATCATTGCCTCGGCGAGACCCATACGAGAAACTAGCGCGACCCTAACGGCAATCGATTGCAAAATGATGGTGGTCACGGTGGCAAAGGCCAGCGCCCATATCAATGCAAAGCCGAAATTCGCGCCGGCCAGGGTGCAAGCGGTAACCGTACCAGGACCGATAAAGGCGGCGGAAACCAACATCCCCGGGCCAGGGCGATAACGGGTTATCTTCATGAAATATACTGCAATCTAATCATTATTGATGACCTAACTCGCCCACGGCCAGGGCCGTTCCCTGAACCATTTTGTAATGACATATTTGGTGCCGCTACGCACTTTCATTCCGTGATGCAGGGTCAGATCATTGGCGCTGCCATCGGCGCCCATGTTGTTCCAGCATAATATGCTGCCAGTCTTTGGCACAAACTTCTTGTTCAGTTTGACGAAGCGCGTGGCCCCACCAGCACTCGGTTCATTCAAATAGATCATGAATGTCCAGGTGCGTTGTCCAGATTCAGCGCAGAATTTCTCGAAGTCCTGGCCATTGGGATCAAAATAGTCTGTATGGGCCTTGAATTCCTGCCCCTCCGCATAACGTTGTCCCTGCAACGGTTCACCAAAGGCAGGGTCAATATTGGCAAAGTTGCAGATTTTTTCATCCATTGCCGATACAAATGGGTCATCATGATCCAAATCACAGGTCTCGCTGGTGCGAAAATAGTCATCGCCGTTGGCATCGGCAATTGTTGATGGGCGGCGCTTTTCGTCAATGCGCTGGATAAGCTCCTCGCATTCGCTTCGACCAATAAAATTTTTCAGCAGGCAAAGTTCAACGCTTTTGCTGGGATAGCGCTGTACCTTGCCCAACGCGACCAGATAGTCGGCAGAGGTGGTGTTTTGATTTGTCATCAAACGGTCCGAACTCATTCCTAATATGGTGCTCAGACTAAATGAAAATTCGCATGCTGCAACCGCTCTTTGCGGTCCGGCAGAATCGGGATATAGAAAAGCTAACCATGGCAGACACAAATCTCGATCACGGCGATAGTACTGGTGCAGAGCGCGGTTTCACGCTGGTGGAAATGATGGTGGCCCTGTTCATTTTTTCGCTGCTGTCTGTTGCCGGTGTTGTCCTTTTGCGCGGTGCAGTGAACAGTAATGAAGTTACCGACGCCAAACTCAGCGACATGGCGCAGATGCAGCGGTTCATATCGTTGATGGAGGCGGATTTGAGTCAGGCGCTCCCGCGGCCGCATCGCAATGAAGAGGGGGATCGGGTTGCCGCCTTTGTGAGCGAAACCGGGTCGCAGGGCCGCGGGTTTTTATCCTTCTCCCGCGGCGGACAGAGCAATATCAACAATAAGCCGCGCTCCAATATGCAGCGTGTGTCCTATCAATTGAATGACGGCCGGCTGGAACGCCTGCAATATGAAGCAACCGATGGCGGTGCAGTAAGCGAGCCTGCCGTCTTGCTGGATGGTATAAGCGCGCTTCAATTGCGTTTTCGCGACAAGAGAGGGCAGTGGGTTAGTCGTTGGCAGACGGAAAGGCTCAGCGATTTACCGCGCGCGGTCGAAATGCGATTTGATCAGAATGGGCGAAACTATCGTCATGTCTTTCTGATCGGGACCGGTTATTTATGAAGCCGGTTTACGTCGCCAAAAAAAGTGAGAGGGGTGCCGCGCTGCTGACCGTTCTACTTCTGGTCGCGGTCATCGCCGTGCTGGCCGCCCATGGGATCGACCGGCTGGCGGGCGCGACCAAGCTGGCATCCAATGCACGCGAGCTCAGCCAGGCCAAAGCGTATCTGATCGCTGCAGAGTCCATCGGCATGCAATCGGCCGAACAGATTGTCAGTCTCTCGCCCGGCCGGACGACCAATCTTGGCGGCTGGAACGGTCAGGAACGTAAGTTTCCGGTTCCTGGTGGATTGATCACCGCAGCGCTCACCGATGGCGGAAACTGTTTTAACATCAACAGTCTGGTAAGTCAGACTGACGCGGTGTTTTCGGCTCGACCGGAAGGGCAAACGCAATTTGTCCGTTTGATGGAGTTGCTCGAAATCCCGCAAGGGCAGGCGGTTGAAATCGCTGATTCGGTTACCGACTGGATCGATAGCGATACAGTTCCATTTCCGCAGGGCGCAGAGGATGAATATTACGTGCAACTGGAGACGCCCTATCGCACCGCCAATGCTATCATGATGGATGTTAGCGAGTTGCGCACGATAAAAGGCATGACGAGTGATATATATGCCCGACTTGCGCCTTGGCTCTGCGCTTTGCCGACGACTGATTTGTCGCCGATCAACGTAAATACGCTCCGCCCGGAACAGGCTGTCTTGCTGGCGATGTTATCGAACAATCCCGATATTGTGCAAACCCGGCAATTTCTTGGGCGGCGGACGGAGACCGGTTATGGTAGCCTCAATGACTTTTGGGCAGAACCATTTCCCGCCGGTTTTCTGGCGCCATCACAGGTGCAGGGGCAAGTGAAATTGAAAACACGCTGGTTCAGGCTGGACATGGCTGTTGAAATGCAAAGCGCTCTGGTGGAGGAACGGGCCCTGGTCGATGCGGCCCGCCAGCCGGCGCGTCTGGTCCATCGTCAGCGCGGTGATGCGCTTTGATAATATGTCGCGATAAATGATCGCCGACAGGTGCGCTAAATACTTGACGGCTGCCCCCATGCATCCCTATGCAGCCCGGCGCAGCACATAGTTTGATGCCTTGCGATTATGGCGATCGTAGCTCAGTTGGTTAGAGCGCCGGTTTGTGGTACCGGAGGTCGGGGGTTCGAGACCCCTCGGTCGCCCCATTTTCAAAATCACATATCTCATATATTCAAATGGTTAGGGGTTCCGAGGATATCTTGGGGTGACAAAAGTGTTTTGTAATATTATTACGTTTCTACCAAATTATGTTACTCATCAATTGAGGGGTTTTGCCAATGTCGGTAATGTGGGATTTGCCAGATTTTGACGGCCATGAAGCTGTCCATTTTTTTCACGATGTTGAAACCGGTCTCAGCGCCATTATTGCCCTTCATTCCACCCACTTGGGTCCCGGCGCTGGCGGCACACGCTTTTGGCACTATGAGAATCGCGAAACCGCTGTAACTGACGCTCTGCGTCTGTCGCGCGGGATGAGTTTCAAGAACGCGATGGCCGGGCTGCCCCTTGGCGGCGGCAAAGCAGTCATATTGGCGGATCGCAATCGTACCAAATCGGCAGAAATGATGGCCGCTTTCGGGCGGATGATCGATTCTCTGAGTGGCCGTTATGTAACAGCGGAAGATGTTGGCATCAGCACGGCCGATATGGTCGAGGTTTCCAAGCAGACACAATATGTCTCTGGACTGCCGGTGAGTGATCAAAGTGACGCTGGTGGAGATCCGGGACCATTTACGGCCATGGGTGTCTATCTTGGTGTTAAGGCTGCGGTGAAGCACAAGTTGGGCCGCGATAGCATGGAAGATATCCATGTTGCGATTCAGGGAGTTGGCAGTGTCGGCGGGGGATTGGCGCGCTTGCTGGCCGAAGATGGTGCGCGGCTGAGCATTGCGGACATCAACAAGGATCATGCGGCCAGTTTAGCTGCGGAGATTGGTGCGACCGTCGTCGGTCTGAACGATGTGATGCGTCTTGAAGCAGATGTTTTCAGTCCCAATGCCTTGGGTGCGGTTCTAGACAAGGTCTCAATTGCGCAGCTTAACGTTCCAATCGTTGCTGGTGGTGCCAATAATCAGCTCGCGACACCGGAAGATGGACAGCGGATTTTTGACCGCGATATTCTGTTTGCGCCCGATTATGTCATCAACTCTGGCGGTATCATCAGCGTCGGCCTTGAATATCTAGGCGACAGCGACGTTAATGAGGTCAATAGGCGGGTTGCAAAAATCCCTGCACGATTGACAAAAATCTGGAAAGAAAGCGCAGCGAGTAAGTTGCCATCGGCAGAAGTCGCCGACAATATGGCTCGGGCGCTAATAGGCCGTTAGGTCTTTTTCTTTTTACCAGGTCGAGGCCCTTACAGGGACAGTAGGTAGCCTCGGTTTACACTGCGACTTGCATGAACTTGGGTTTGCTCGTCTGCTCTGAAGCGCTTTGAGCAAGCGGATAATTGCCCGGTGGCAAAGCCGCCAGTGGCATTCCTGCTGCTGCCAAGTCATAGGGCGAGACCCGGTGGCGGGTACACAAGCCGCCCGCGCCATCGCTAACCAATGGTGTTTCAAACTCGGTCGCGACCGTTGCTTCTTTTACCCTTATGACGGTGCTGATAACCAATTGCCCGCCGCCTAGGTCAAGTACCAACTGTGTACCGATAGGAACGCCGAGCAAACCTTCAAACCGGGCACCGGTTTTGGAAAGATCGCGCATGACAACATCATATCTATGATCTTCATGAATGGCGCCAATTCGGCGGAATACCGTGCGCCTGTCGGGCCGGTATAAGTCGGGACCATCGGGCTCAATTTTGAAAAGCCCGGTTCCCAGATTTTCCTCGATTTCTTCAAGCTTGAGAGCCTTGGAGTAAATCCAGCCTTGAATATAGCGAGCGCCCTTTGAACATACGAGGTCAAACTGATCAAAGGCCTCGACACCTTCGACCGTGGTTTCCATGCCCAGCGCTTCGGACAGGCTGACAATGGCGGCAATGATCTTGGCGCTGTTCTTGTCCTTCTGAGTACAGGAATCGACGAAACTCTTGTCGACCTTGATTTTGTCAAATGGTGCCGATCGCAGATAGCTGAGCGATGAATAGCCAGTACCAAAATCGTCAAGCGCCAGCCGGACGCCCAGCTCCTTCAAAATTTTGAACGTATTGTCGATGGTTTCACTATCGCCCATGAACACGCTCTCGGTCAGTTCTAGTTCCAGACGTTCAGGCTCGAGCCCACTGGATGCAAGGGCATTCATTACAATTTCCGGGAAGCCGCTATTGGCAAATTGAACAGCCGATACATTGACCGCAATGCGGACCGATTTGGGCCATTGCAGTGCATCTGTACAAGCTTTGCGCAGCGCCCATTCGCCCAGTTGATTGATAAGATTAAGTTCTTCCGCAATTGGAATGAAAACGCCTGGGCTAACTGCACCCCGCTCAGGATGGACCCATCGCATCAACCCTTCGAATCCGACCACCATATGATCATCGGTGCGGACCACCGGTTGATAATGCAGTTCCAGTTGGTCATTATCGAGAGCATCGCGCAAGTCTTCAACCAGCAGCCGGCGTTCTTCCTCTTCATCCTTCAGATCTGCGGAGTAAAAGCGGAACTGGCCACGTCCTGAATTTTTCGCAGAATATAGCGCAAGATCAGAACTGCGAACCAGTTCGTCCTTTTCAACACCGTCATAGGGGGCAACGGCGATCCCGATGGATGTACCGATAACCGCGCTTTTATCTTCAATGGGATAGGGCTGTGAAACAATTTTCACTATTTTTTCAGCGATTTCACCGAGCTTCCCGCGATCATCCAGGTCCGGTAAAATGACCTGAAATTCATCACCGCCCAATCGTCCGATCTCACCGCGATCACCGATGATGGTGCGCATCCTTTTGGCAACTTGCTTAAGCAACTCGTCACCGGCTGGATGGCCCATTGTATCATTGACTTGCTTAAACCGGTCCAGATCAAGCATCATGATCGCGCAGCTGCGGTTGGCAGCCTTAAATGCACCCAAGATTCCGGTGAGCTGAGAGTCCATGCGATGGCGATTGGCAAGGCCGGTCAGGGAGTCAAATTCTGCTAACCGTGAATCTTCAAGCTTGCGCTGATACTCGACCGTAATATCCTTGGCGCTCCCGCGATATCCCTGAAACTCGCCTGAATCATCAAACTTTGGATGGGCCGATATCATCCACCAGGTTGGATGGTCGTCCTGACTCAATGTCGCTGGCACCCGCCGGACGACGAGGTCGCGAAGTTTGCTGCGCCTGCTGAGTTGGTAGTGAAGCGGACGATCTGATTTCTCATCTGGATTGTCCGGATCATTCTCGAAAAGCGCCGTTAAAGGCTGTGCCAATATTTCATCAACCGGCTTGTTCAGGTTTTCCGCTGCTTTTTCGGAAAGATAGACAAAACGGCCCTCTGCATCGGTTGCCCACAGCCAGTTTATCCCTGCTTGTTCAAAGTCATCCAGGACTTCCAGGCGTCTGGAATGGTTTTCAGATGTAATGACGGATATTGATTCAGCCGATGAACCATTGGAAAACGCCTTGAGTAAACCTTTGACTGCCATAGTTATTCTTTAACCTCAGCCCCACTGATAAGTTAATTCCGGTTTTGAAGTTCCGGGTTTAATGGCACATGGTTACGATAGCGCTAACGGCAGTTATTTAACTTTTGTTTTCTGGATCATCAATTTGGAGGGAGTTGGTGGATCGCGAACTGACCAGAAAAACACTTGTCGCTTTGCTGCAGTTCTGCCATCAAAAAATCAGATTCTACTGGTCGCTCAGTAGCAAGAGGCAATGACCGTTTTTTAAATGCACGCTTACGCAAATCCTACCCGCTTTCTGTCGCTTGCCAGACCGTTGACGCTTTGGTTTTTGATCCTTGGCCTGGCATTGATTACCATTGGTTCCGCCTATGGCTTATTCTACGCTCCTGCCGACCGTTTGATGGGTGACAGCGTTCGCATTCTCTATATTCATGTTCCTACTGTTTGGCTGGCTATGGGCGGCTGGACTGCAATTGCGATCGCCAGTATCGTGCAGATCGCGTGGCGGCACCCACTGGCAGCGGTTGCGGCGCGTGCAGTGGCTGTTCCGGGTGCTTTGTTTACCGCCCTTGGGTTGATTACCGGATCAATCTGGGCGCGACCGACCTGGGGTACCTGGTGGGTCTGGGATGGCCGTGTGACATCAGTATTGGTGCTGTTTTTTCTGTATCTCGCCTATATTGCGCTGGCCTTTGCAAGTAGCGAAAAAGGCGGTGTATCACGGGTAACCGCAATTTTTGGTATCGTTGGCGCGATTAACATTCCCATAATCAACCGGTCGGTCGTTTGGTGGAATAGCCTGCATCAGCCAGCGAGTATTACGGTGGGAGGATCTTCCATTGATAGCGCTTTTCTATGGCCGTTGCTGGTAAATGTTATTGGATTCAGTCTTTTGTTCGGGGCAATCGTATTGATGCGTATGCGCGGAATTTTGGCGGAAACCAAAGTCGAAGCGCGGCTGAAAAGGATGGCTGCAGAATGAATCACTGGCCTTTTGTAATCGCATCTTATGCGGTAGTGCTGCTCGGCACGGCAATCGTCATTTGGGGCAGCTATGCAGCCATGCGCAGGGCAGAAGCAAAAGCGAAACAATTGAGTAAACGTAAATGAAGGCAAAACATCAAAGACTGGCATTGGCGGTGCTTGCGCTGGTCGCTTTGGTCGGCGCGGGTCTGCTGGCGGCGTTCGCGCTGCAGGACCAGGCGAATTATTTTTATACGCCTTCAGATATCGTTGAAAAGCAACCTGAGGTGGGTCAAGCAATTCGCCTTGGCGGCATGGTTCAAAAAGGCTCCATCCAACGCGCCGATGATGGTGTAACCGTAACATTCACGGTTCACGACGGTGCTTCATTTCAGCCTGCAACATATACTGGCATTACTCCAGATCTGTTTGTCGAAGGATCAGGAGTCGTAGCGGACGGAAAGCTGACTGCCGACGGTCTATTTGTTGCTGACACGTTGCTTGCCAAGCATGATGAAAATTATATTCCGCGCGAGCTGGAAGGCATTGATATGACTGGTAATATTACGAGAACGGATACGCTGGTCGAATGATTGCAGAAGCAGGTCTTATCGCGCTCTGGCTCGCTGCCAGCATGGCGTTCTTACAATTTGCTTTATGCACCATTGGTCTGGTCAAAGGTCAGGACGAGTTTTTTGCAGCAATCAGGCCGGTGGCCATCGCCCAAGGCGTGTTGGTAGCCTTGTCTTTTCTGCTGCTGGTCTGGCTGTTTGTGCGGTCCGACATGTCGGTGAAGCTCGTCGTCGCCAATAGCGTTGCGATCAAGCCGTTAATCTACAAGATTTCTGGCGCATGGGGTAATCACGAAGGATCAATGCTTCTCTGGGTCGCCATCATGGGGCTTGCTGGCGCATGTATTGGTATTTTTGAACGCAATCTCAAAACAAAGACTTTGGTGACGACCTTGGGCGCGCAAGCGTTTATCAGCATTGGTTTTTATGCCTATCTGTTGATTGCTTCCAATCCGTTCGAACGGATATTCCCGGTTCCGGCAGACGGGCAGGGGCTTAACCCGCTATTGCAAGACATTGGGCTCGCTCTGCATCCGCCGACGCTTTATATCGGTTATGTTGGTCTATCGATCGCGTTCTCTTTTGCTGTGGGAGCCATGATCACGCGAGATGTCGGGCCGGAATTTGCCAAGGCCATGCGGCCATGGGTGCTCGGCGCATGGGTATTCCTGACACTGGGCATTACAGCCGGCAGTTACTGGGCTTATTATGAGCTGGGCTGGGGCGGCTGGTGGTTCTGGGATCCGGTTGAAAACGCTTCGTTGATGCCTTGGCTCGCTGCCACAGCTTTGCTGCATTCGGTTACGGTATTGGCGACACGTGATGGTTTGCGCGCATGGACGCTGATGCTCGCAGTTGTCGCTTTCTCTATGTCGATGATCGGCACTTTCCTGGTACGTTCTGGTGTTCTTACCAGCGTTCACGCCTTTGCGGTTGATCCGGAACGTGGTAGCTTCATTCTCGCCCTGCTGGCCATTTATATTGGTGGAGCGATGGCTTTGTTTGCGCTGCGCGTTGGTACTGTCAAAGAAGGTTCCCAATTTGAACCTGTCAGCAGGGAAGGTGCCCTGGTGGCAAACAACCTTTTGCTATCGGCCATATTGGGTATTGTTTTTATCGGGACGCTCTACCCCTTGGTTGTAGAAGGATTCAGCGATGAGATGATCTCTGTCGGACCACCATATTTTAATCTGGCGACAGGGCCATTGGCATTAATTCTGGTGGCGATAATGGCTGCCGGGCCGCTCCTGCGATGGCGTCGTGATCAGGCGAAAGCGTTGCTTAACCGGATTTCGATTCCAGTCTTTTTGACGGCAGCAGCGCTGTTTGCGCTGGTCATATTCACCTCATCAATGTCAGTTCTGCCCTTGCTGGGTCTCGCCTTGGCAGCAGGTATCGCCGTGGCGAGTTTTGCGCCGCTATGGAATCGCAACCTGCGCCGCACGCCGATGCATGTTTATGGCATGGTTCTGGCGCATTTTGGTGTGGCTGTTGCACTGGTCGGGATGGCGTCAGAAACCAGCTTCACTGAAGAAAAACTGGTGGCTGCGACGCCCGGTGACGAAATCATGGTCAACAACTGGAAGATCAAGTTCCAGGCTATTGAACCCGTGGCCGGTCCCAACTGGACTGCACTCGAAGCGCGCGTGACAGCGCAATATGAAGACGAAGCGATTCATGAGATCGCACCGCAAAACCGGATGTTTGCCTCTGCCCAGATGCAGACTAGCGAGGCGGCTCTGCTGACCCGCTGGAACGGACAGCTTTATGTCGTTCTTGGTGACAGCGACGAGCAAGGGCGATGGCAATTGCGTATCTGGTGGAAACCGTTTGTGACGCTGATCTGGTATGGCGGTGTGTTGATTGCTTTGGGCGGGTTGCTGGCGATGGTCGGCCGTTTGCGCCGCGCGGTCCGTCAGAAGCAGCAGAGAGCCTATGCTGAGGCCGTGATATGAACCGCTGGCTGCTCTGGATTCCGTTGGTGTTGTTCAGCCTGTTTTTTGCGATCGTCGCAGGCGGCTTGATGAGGCCCAAGGATAATATCATTGAATCGAAAATGATCGGCAAACCGATCCCAGAATTTGCGCTGCCTGCGGCGATTGAGCAGCGCCCGGCTTTGACCACTACTGATCTGGCTACCGGCAAACCGCAATTACTCAACATTTTCGCAAGCTGGTGTTTGCCCTGTATTGCAGAGGCGCCGCAGCTGCTTGCACTGGAGCAGGCAGGCGTATCGATCAACGGCATCGCCAGCCGCGATACGCCAGAGGATATCGCGAATTTCCTCAACCGATGGGGCAATCCTTATGTCCGGATTGGGACAGATGTGCGCAGCGCGGTGCAACTGGAACTCGGTTCATCCGGTGTTCCGGAGACGTTCGTAATCGATGGCAATGGTGTCATCGTACATCAGCATATCGGCGATATCCGCAAGGAAGATGTTGCGGAACTGCTTGATATATTGGAGAAAGCGGGATGACTAGATTCCTTTGCCTGCTCGCCTTGCTGTTCACGGCACCTGTTATGGCTCAAAACGCGCTCCCGGCCTCCCCTTATGCCCATCGACAGCTGGATGACCCGGCACAGGAGGAAAAAGCGCGCTCATTGATGGAAGAATTGCGTTGCCTGAAATGCCAGAGCCAGTCGATTGCGGACAGTGATGCCCCGATGGCGGGCGATATGCGCAGTCAGGTGAGAGAACGCATTGCTGCTGGTGCCACGCCAGAGGAGGTGCGCAGCTGGCTCATTGAGCGCTATGGTGATTGGGTAACCTACAATCCCCCGGTAAATGCGGTAACTTGGCCACTTTGGATTGCGCCAGGAGTATTATTGATACTTGCCATATGGCTCGCACGCGGGCTTTTTCGGCGGCGCAAAACAGATCAGAAGGATGCAGGCTGATGGGCTGGCTCATTCTACTCGTTATGATAATCGTACTTTTCGCTGCGCTTGTATTTTTGGGGAAATTGCCGCGGACCGCTTTTGAATTGACCGGAGCAGCTCTTTTGCTCGGCGTTGCGGGCTATGCTTGGCAGGCCAATCCAGGGATGGCGGGTGTATCGGTGGAACCGACCGAAAAGCCCAATAGTTTCGATGAAGCCAGTATTACATCGCGTGAGGATATGGGCCAGCGTTTTGGCACGGCGCGGGAATGGCTGGTTTTCTCAGACGCTTTGAATCGCAGTGGCCGGCATGGTGCAGCGGCCAATTATCTGCGTAATGGGGTCAAGGAACATCCTAACGATCCCGACCTGTGGGTCGGACTGGGCAATGCCATAGTTGTTCATGCCGATGGTGTGATCACCCCTGCTGCCCAATTTGCGTTTCAGAAAGCAGCCGATATTTCTCCTGAGCACCCCGGACCGCCGTTTTTCCTTGGCATGGCCTATGCGCAATCTGGCAAGATTGACCAGGCACGTACGATCTGGACGGAGTTGTTAGAACGTAGCGCCGAAGATGCGCCATGGCGTAAGGATCTCGAGTCGCGTTTGGCGGCTATGGAGAAAATGCAACCCACGCTGCCGATGCCTCAAAGCCCACCTGCTGGTAACTAAAACATAGTTATATCAGGAGGTTGATCGGCATATCTGCGGCTCTGGTTGCGTGCTATAGAGGCCCATGCTAATCGCGCGCGCTTGTCGAAACAGATGTGCGGGGCTAGCGCAACCATTTCGACCCAATCAGGGGACCGCCAAAACGGCAATCAATGTCTGAATCGACGTCACAACCGAAACGGAAACGCAATCGCGTAATCCAGCCTCACGGTTCGCGCCAAGAGGGAAGCGCTGTTGCAAAGCTGGCCGCTGGTGCGATTGGTATCGTATTCGGCGATATCGGTACCAGCCCGCTCTATGCCTTTCGCGAAACATTTGTCGGTGCCCACCCACTTGAGCTGGACAAGATCCACGTATTGGGTGTGGTCAGCCTCATCTTCTGGTCCATGACGCTGGTCGTCGCGATACAATATGTGACCATATTGATGCGCGCGGACAACAAGGGGCAGGGCGGCAGTCTCGCTGTGGTTGCCTTGCTATCCGGGGCGTTGCGACGATCGAAATTCGGTTGGGTCGCCATATTGCTGGGCGTTTTTGCGACTTCGCTATTTTACGGTGACAGCATGATCACACCGGCGATCTCGGTTTTGTCAGCCGTTGAAGGGCTGACGGTGGTCAATAGCGGCCTGCAGCCCATGGTTATTCCGATTGCGGTGGGATTGCTGGTCTTCCTGTTTGTCATTCAGTCGCGGGGGACCTCAAAAATCGGCGCTTTATTTGCACCCGTGATGTTCGTCTATTTCACCGTCATCGCGATTTTGGGATTGACGCAAATATTCCATACACCCGAAATACTGCTCGCGTTGAACCCTTGGTATGCTGTTCAATTTTTCTTGATCGATGGTTTCAAGGCTTTTCTGGCTTTGGGGTCGGTTGTGTTGGCCGTGACCGGTTCTGCGGCGTTATTTGCGGATATGGGGCATTTCGGCCGCAAACCTATGCGTATTGCATGGTTCGGCTTCGTGATGCCTGCTTTACTATGTAACTATTTCGGCCAAGGCGCGATGATCATCGGATTGGATCAGGCAGGCGCCGAGGCAGCAATCCAGAACCCGTTTTTCCTGCTCGCCCCTGAAATGCTGCGCTTGCCATTGGTCATATTGGCCACCATGGCTACCTTCATTGCCAGCCAGGCGGTAATTTCCGGTGCATTTTCGGTCACGCATCAGGCGATTCAACTGGGCTTCATCCCCCGGCTTACAGTCAAACATACTAGTGCTTCCGAAGCTGGGCAGATTTACATTCCGGTGATCAACTGGACAATCATGATCGCGGTTTTGATCCTGGTGCTTACGTTCCAGAGTTCAAGCAGTCTCGCGTCTGCCTACGGCATTGCGGTGACTGGTGCTATGCTGATCGATACATGTTTGCTTGCAGTTCTGGTTTTCACACTGTGGAAGTGGAAATGGTGGTATGCCGTTCCTCTGCTTGCTCTGTTCTTCCTCGTCGATGGTGCCTATTTTGCGGCAAACCTGACCAAGGTTCCGCAAGGCGGCTGGTTCCCGCTAATGGTCGGTGGTTTCGCCTTCCTGTTGCTGACGACTTGGGCCAAGGGACGCAAGATTATGCGGGAAAATATGGCAGAGGCGGCGATGCCGATTGAAATCTTCACCAAGTCCGCCAAGAACAGCGCAACCCGGGTTCCCGGAACGGCAATTTTCATGGCCTCTGCATCGGTCGGTGTTCCGTCCGCTTTGCTCCACAACATCAAACATAATAAAGTGGTTCACGAACGGGTGGTGATTTTGACCGTCAACATCAAAGATGTGCCCTATGTGGAATCGGAAAAACGCATAGAGGTTAAAGATCTCGGCGATGGTTTCTACCGACTCATTCTGAACTATGGTTTTATGCAGGAAACGGACGTCCCGGCGGCTCTTAAAAAGGTCAAGGAATGCGGTATGGACTTTGACATGATGACCACCAGTTTCTTCCTTTCGCGGCAGACATTGTTGCCGTCAGAGAGGCCGAAGATGATGATCTGGCGAGAGAAAATCTTTGCATGGATGCTGCGCAATGCCGCCACCGCCATGGAATTTTTCAAACTTCCCAGCAACCGCGTGGTGGAGCTGGGCAGTCAGATGGAAATTTGACGCTAGGCCTGGCGTTCAAATATCAGTTTTGTCCACCGAACACCCATCGTCTTGTTGTTTGGCAATAGAGATTCAGTTCGCTCATTGTAAATTGGGACGAGTTTGAACGACGATGCCAGTTCCATTGTCTCTTCCGCTGAAACCGCAAACATCCGTCTACCCTTGGGAACGGGACCATGTCTCAGTGAAATAAAGAAACGTGCATCTTGCTTGAGCAGCGCGGACACATGTTTCATCGCGGTACCTCTTTGATCTTTATCGAGATGCATCCAGACGGCACTGATCAATATGAAATCGAACTGTTCGTTCAGACTTCTGATTTTTTCCAGATCGGGTAAGCTGTCATCCAGCCAGCTGATGTCGGGTGAAGGGTGAAGCCGGATTGCGCCTTCTCGCATTTCTTTTGTGGGCTCGGCGGCAATAACGTCATGGCCTCTCTTATCGAACCAAGCGGCATCTCGTCCCGTACCAGAACCAATATCCAATATCTTGCTCGGCGTTCGAGGGAAGTAAGTGATTGCTGCTGCGTAGCTCTCTTCAAATGAGAGTTTTTCATATTGCTCCAAGAGGAAAGGGGCTTGGCTGGCATAGCCTTCCGTGCCGCTGACAGTGTTGTTTTTCATGCATTACAGTCTCTTGTGAAGTCTGCTATTTGTCTATCGTAAATTTATAGCCAGAGAGGGCAATATTTGGTGGCGCATAAGGATAACGTCTACTAGATAGCGGGCATTCGATTCTTGTCTGGATATTGAGGACAAAGCTTATGCGTATTGCCATTGCTTCTGATCATGCAGCTATCGACATGAAAGTCGCTTTGGTGGAGTGGCTTGCGGAGGCCGGGCATGAAGTTGACGATCTGGGCCCAATGACGACGGACAGCGTCGATTATCCTGATTATGGCTATAAACTCGCCGATGCCATTGCATCGGGAAGTGCGGAGCGCGGTGTTGCCTTGTGTGGTTCCGGCATCGGCATATCCATTGCCGTCAATCGTAATCCGGCTTGCCGCTGCGCTCTGGTCTCTGAAGGCCTCTCAGCGAAACTGTCTCGCGAGCATAATGACGCGAATGTTATCGCCATGGGTGCGCGTCTGGTTGGTATCGAGATGGCAAAAGACTGTCTAAGCAATTTCTTGAACACCGAATTTGGCGGAGACCGGCATCAGCGCCGCGTTGATAAACTGTCCGCACCACAGACCGAAGGAGCAGCGTAATGAGTAATGTCGCAGATATACAGGATATCCGTCCGACCGGGTTTTTCGATTTTTCGGTTGATGAGAGTGATCCCGCGGTCGCCGGTGCAATCAATGCGGAATTGTCGCGCCAGCAAAATCAGATCGAGTTGATTGCTTCTGAGAACATCGTTTCCAAGGCCGTTTTGCAGGCACAAGGCTCCGTATTCACCAACAAATATGCAGAAGGCTATCCGGGACGCCGCTATTATCAGGGCTGTGCGCCATCTGATGATGTTGAAACACTTGCCATCGAGCGGGCGAAACAGCTGTTCAATTGTGGCTTTGCCAATGTTCAGCCGCATTCAGGGGCACAAGCAAACGGCGCCGTGATGCTCGCGTTGACCAAACCGGGCGATACAATTCTTGGTATGTCTCTCGATGCGGGTGGCCATTTGACGCATGGCGCGAAGCCCGCGCAATCGGGCAAATGGTTCAATGCTGTCCAATATGGCGTCAACGAAGATGATCATCTGATCAACTATGCGGAAGTTGAGGCGCTGGCCAAAGAACACCAGCCAAAGCTGATTATCGCTGGTGGCTCTGCCTATCCGCGCCAAATCGATTTTGCCAGGTTCCGTGAGATTGCAGATGCGGTCGGCGCGATCTTCATGGTCGATATGGCGCATTTTGCGGGACTGGTCGCTGCCGGTTATCACCCCAATCCTCTTGATCATGCCGATGTTGTTACATCCACAACGCATAAGACATTGCGTGGTCCGCGTGGTGGTTTGGTGCTGACCAATGATGAGGCGATTGCCAAGAAGATCAACTCAGCAGTGTTTCCAGGCCTGCAAGGAGGTCCGTTGATGCACGTTATCGCCGCTAAAGCGGTGGCTTTTGGCGAAGCGCTGCGCCCCGAATTTGCCAGCTACTCGGCTGCGGTCATCGAGAATGCGAAAGTACTGGCGGCTCGCCTGAAAGAACGTGGCGCGGATGTCGTTGCTGGCGGAACCGATACGCACCTGGCGCTTATTGATCTTTCGCCGCTGGGCATCACGGGCCGTGACGCTGACGAAGCGCTCGAACGCGCTGGTATCACCTGTAACAAGAACAGCATCCCGAATGACCCTCAGCCGCCTATGAAAACCAGCGGTATTCGCGTGGGCTCACCAGCAGGTACAACGCGCGGCTTTGGCCCTGCGGAGTTTCAGATGATTGGTGACTTGGTTGCCGACGTACTGGATGGCCTGCGCGAAAAGGGTGAAGGCGGGGATCCAGCCGTCGAAGCCAATGTACGAGAGCGCGTTCAGGAACTCTGCAACCGTTTTCCGATTTACCCAGAATAAGCGAACGGACCTTTATGCGTTGTCCCTTTTGTGCCCATGATGACAGTCAGGTAAAAGATAGCCGGCCCACCGAAGATGGCACGACCATCCGGCGGCGGCGGCAATGTGAGGGGTGCGGCGCCCGTTTCACAACATTTGAACGGATACAGCTTCGCGAGATCACGGTGGTAAAAAGCGAGGACCGCCGGGAGACGTTTGACCGGTCCAAGATCGATTTGTCCGTCTCTCTGGCTTGCCGCAAGCGCGGGATTGCGCAGGAGCAGATGGATCAACTGGTGTCAGGTATCCAGCGACAGCTGGAAACTAGCGGAGAGAATGAGATTCCGTCCAAACGCATCGGCGAGATGGTCATGGAAGGCCTTAAGGGACTCGATAGCGTTGCCTATATCCGCTTTGCGTCGGTCTATAAGGATTTTACCGAGGCCAAGGATTTTGAGGAATTCGCCGGCAGCGTGAAAGATGTGGGTATCGGCGATACCAGCGGCAAATGAGCACCGGCAAGCCGATCATCGTTCTGGTGAAGCCACAGCTGGGTGAGAATATTGGCAAGGCGGCCCGGGCTATGCTGAATTTCGGGTTCACCGACATGCGGATCGTGGATCCTCGTGACGGCTGGCCCAATCCATCCGCTGGTCCCACTGCGGCTGGCGCAGATAGTGTGTTAGAGGACGCTCAGGTTTTCGAGACAACCGCCGAAGCGGTGGCGGATTGTTCGCATGTCTATGCCACTACGGTTCGTAAACGCGGTATGACCAAAGAAGTGCTGACCCCTGCAGCAGCGGCGGAAGACATGGCATCCGCCAGCGGCAAATGCGCGATACTATTCGGCCCGGAACGGTCCGGGCTGGAATTGGTCGATGTCGAGCTCGCCCGCAAGATCATCACCGTACCTATAAACCCGGAATTCGGTTCACTCAATCTGGCTCAAGCAGTGATTTTAATCGCCTATGAGCTGTCGAAACTGGATGGCGGCGAAACCGTGCAGCCGACAATTGAGACGAAAAAGCGCGAACCGGCTCCGCAAATCGAACTGGACCGTTTTTACGATCATCTGGAACGGGCGCTGGAAGAGGCCGGTTATTTCTATCCGCCTGATCGTGCACCAGCGACGAAAGTGACGCTCCGCAATATGATCACCAAACCGGCGTGGACCAATGAAGAAGTTCAGACGTGGCGCGGTGTTATCAGCTCTCTGGAAAAGCCATTTGTGAAAAAATGAGCTTTTGACAGATCAGCTGTCTCGCATCTGATCCCATTTTTCGAGCTCGTAGCTGATCGACGTTTCTATCAGCATTTCCCAAATCGCGGCCATGGTCGGAACCGGAATGCCTGCGCTACTTGCAAGCTGTTTCACATTTTCCAGAACCTTTGCTTTTCGTCCCTCGTCACGCACAGCAGTGCGATCCTGTTTAATCCGCGCAGCGGCGTCCATGCAGGCAAAGCGCTGGGTCATCAGGGCAATAAGTTCGCCGTCAATTCGGTCCACTTGTTCGCGGACATCTGTCATGGTTTCCATTGGAGGAAGCGTCGTCGTTTCTGTCATGTCAGCGCCTTTAATCACTGCGACCACCCAAGTCGAGTAATGATGGGGATTTTGGAGCGATTTTTAGGGCTGCAGGTGCTTGACAATCGCGCACTAGATCGTCATAGGCCGCGTCTTGCAATTGGCTCCGCACCCCGGTGAAGCGGTAGCCGCGTGAATCCAAGCGGATTTTCGGTGCATTCCGGGACGAATTGAAACAGCAAATTAGGAGTCAGTGAAATGACAAAGCGTACCAGCTCGAAATATAAACTTGATCGCCGTATGGGCGAAAATATTTGGGGTCGCCCCAAATCACCCGTCAATCGCCGCGACTACGGCCCTGGTCAGCATGGTCAACGCCGCAAAGGCAAACTGTCTGACTACGGCATTCAACTGCGCGCCAAGCAAAAGCTGAAAGGCTATTATGGCGACGTAACCGAGAAACAGTTCAAGCGTGCTTATAAAGAAGCATCGAGCATGAAAGGCGATACCAGCCAGAACCTGATCGGCCTGCTGGAGCAGCGTTTGGACATGGTTGTTTACCGCGCCAAATTCGCTCCAACCATCTTTGCTGCTCGCCAACTGGTTAGCCACGGCCACATTCGCGTCAACGACGTTAAATGTAATGTTGCTTCGCGCAAAGTGCAGCCAAATGATGTTGTTTCGCTGAGCGATAAAGCAAAAGAAATGCTGCTGGTTATCGAGGCACAGAGCCTGCCAGAGCGCGAAATTCCAGAATATGTCACGCCGGACGGCACTGACAAAGTAACCTATGTTCGCGTACCAACGCTGGACGAGGTGCCTTATCCGGTGACGATGGAACCAAATCTGGTCGTCGAGTTTTACTCACGCTAATTGGTTCAGCGATATATACCAAAAAGGGCGGCCCGTTGGAGCCGCCCTTTTTTGTGCCTTGTTTCTATTTTACTTGGGCAGAAAAGACGCGGATTTTTCGAGCATGTCTTGACGTGCCTGTGAGTTTCTAAGACTATGTGCGAGTTTTTCATATTTGATATATGTCACTTGCTTGCCTGCCGATTTCAGTTTGCGGTTCATTAGATTGGAATGTTCTATCGCCACGTTGCGATCATAGTCCCCGTGGAAAAGCATAACGGGGGCTTTGATCTTATCGACATTCTGAGCAGGAGAGCCTTCCCGTACATGTGGCCCACTGCCAACAAATTCCCGGGTGACTGCTCCGCTATAATAAGCCCTGGAGTTACTTTTAAGAGTAGCAAGGTCAGTCACCGGCGCGATGGCGACAATGGCTTTGAATAAATCTGGATCGAGTACTGCCGATTGTAGCGCCGCATATCCACCATAGGACCAACCTACGATTGACAGGGCAGACGGTTTGGCAATCCCCTGAGAGATCAACCATTTTCCTGCGTCGTTGACATCACCAATAGATGTACGCCAGGATTGAAAGCCATTTTCTTTGTACCATTCCTCTCCGTATCCGGCGGAACCGCGGAAATTAGGCTGTAGTACTGCAAAGCCTTGGCTAACATAAAATTGTGCCAGCCAATCAAATCCCCATTCGTCTCGTGCACCTGGGCCACCATGCGGCATGACGATCGCGGGTAGATCTTTGGCGGCAGTACCAACCGGCATGGTCAAATAGCCCGGTATCATTGTGCCATCGGCAGCTGGGTAAGAAATCGGCTTCACTTCCGCCAAATTATTATTTTCAACCGATGGTCGAACACCTAACAATGGCCTTAACTGCTTGGTTGTCTTGTCAAATAGGAAATATTGTCCCGGATCAACGTCCGAGCCAGCCCAGATTAGCAACCTATTTTCGTCCAGGCTCGCATCAGCGAATTGAATTGAATAATTTTCGCCCAATGCTTTGCCGAGCGCATTCGCTAACTTTTCGAGTGTTGGATCAAAATAAACACCTTTCCGCTTGTCGGTGGCATAACTGACCCCGACCACTCGCTGGTTTCGGCCAATCCGGATCAATGCATCTACATCAACTTGGTCATGTGCGAAGACGACCTGTTGTTCAGCGCTACCGTCCAGCGCTATTGATACCAGTGCCTTGCGCCCCTTATACGGCGCAAAACCATAGACACGGTCGGTTTTTGGGTCGACCGCATAAGGGTTGAACCCCCTACGATTCGAATAATCGAGCCTTCCTAAAGATCGCCAATCATTGTCGGATTGATAAAAATATTGAATTTGACCGCTATCCAGTTCCGTGCTGCCTTTCTTAATCCGGCTCCCCTTGATGCGGACATTGCCGACACCGTCTGTAATATACTCGACCGCTTCATCTTTCGGTCGCTCGATCATTTTCGATTTGCCGGTGATGGTATCGATTCTTTCGACGGCCAGGCCTTCATCGAGATTTCTGATAAGTGTTCCCGCAGCACCTGTTTTCAGATGATAGCGTGTCATCAATATCATGTTATCATCTTGCGGCAGCCAATCGATAATATTGCCGCCGCCTAAATTATAACCAATCGCATTTCGTGGCGGTCGTTTACTAAGAAGCATAGGCTTGCTGCCATCAGCATTGACTGCAAACATGCTCGAAAACCCTAAGATATCGCCGGCATATTTTTCCAATCCTCCGATTTTGCAGGCCAGACGTTCATTGGAAACCCAACCGCACCAGAATAGATTTTCCGGATCACCTGAAGAGGTCGTTACACGGACTGGCTCGTTGCCCTTATTCAGATCTATGGAATAGAGGTCTGTCTGCAAGCCTGGGCCGGGTGAGATAAAGGCTATTTTAGTGCCGTCAGGGGAAAGGCTGATACTCTGAACTGCTGGCATCGAACCGAATATTTTGGCTTGGTCATTGGCGAAAACTGGAGTTGAAAAAGTGTATGCGAATACAGAAACCGCAAAAAGCGGCTTAGAAATGTTTAGCAATGATGCCCCCTGATATTACAATACTGTAAACTGAATGAATAATGCACTATCGGCATGAGCAATTAATAACGCAAGAACGAATCTGTATTTCAGACTATATGGGGAGCGTGCATAGCTTGCGCTTGCCCACGGTCTCTGCCACTAAACCCCCAATAGCCGTCAGGCATAGTTTGATATGAGGACCTTGAAATGCAAAAGAAATGGTTTGCCCTTGCGCTGATACCGGCGCTGGCTTTGACATCTTGTGTAATACAGGTGGATGATGCTGAAGATGCTGTCCCACTGCCAGAGGTCTCTGCACCGGAATTATCGGTCGATACGATGCGCGACATTACGCAGGAGCTTTCTTCCGATGCCTTTGAAGGGCGTGCACCGGGCACTATTGGCGAAGAAAAAACGCTTGCTCTGCTGACCAAAGAATTTGCCGAAGCCGGTTTGGAGCCAGGCAACGGTGATAGCTGGTTTCAGGATGTTCCGCTGGTCGAGATAAAAGCGAAAAACGTATCCGACCTGACGATCAAGGGCGGCACCGGCGACATGAGTTTCAAATATGGTCCTGAAATGGTCGTCACATCCTATCAGGAACAGCCGAAAATTGACGTGTCGGATAGCGAGATGGTTTTTGTCGGCTACGGCATTAACGCGCCTGAGCGTGAGTGGAATGACTATGAAGGCGTGGATGTAAAAGGGAAAACGGTCGTCATTTTGGTGAATGATCCCGACTTCGGTACCGAAAGCCTGGAAGGTGATTTTGGTGGCCGGGCGATGACCTATTATGGACGCTGGACCTATAAATATGAAGAAGCGGCACGTCAGGGCGCTGTGGCGGCTTTGATCATTCATGACACGGCTCCGGCGGCTTATGGCTGGAATGTTGTGGAATCGAGTTGGAGTGGACCGCAATTCTACGCGCAGTCAGCCAATGGTGGCGCTGACCAGACAAAGGCAAACGGATGGATCCAGAAGGATGTCGCTGCAAAGATTTTTGCCAGCGCCGGTCAGAATCTGGAAGCAATGATGGCAGCCGCGAAGAACAAGGAATTTAAAGCCATGCCATTAGGCGTGACTGCATCCATGTCATTTGAAAATGATATAAGTAAAATGGACAGCAAGAATGTCATCGGCATGATCAAGGGTAAGACCCGACCTGATGAATATGTACTTTATACAGCGCATTGGGATCATCTGGGGCGTTGTAAGCCAGCACCTGACGGTGATGATATCTGTAACGGTGCTGTCGACAATGCCACCGGCACGGCCGCATTGGTCGCTCTCGCCGAAGCGCATGTCAAGGCAGGCGCACCGGATCGCAGCATATTGTTTCTGGCGGTGACGGCGGAAGAATCCGGCCTGCTCGGATCAAAATATTATGCCGAGAATCCAATCTATCCGCTCAACAAGACGGTTGGCGGTGTGAACATGGACGCCTTTGGCATGGCTGGTCCTGCAAAAAATGTCGTAGTGGTTGGCAAAGGCAAATCGCAGCTCGATCGCTATCTGGAAGGTGCGTTGACCGTTGACGGGCGAACTGCCGAGGCTGAGCCGACACCTGAAAAAGGCTTTTACTATCGTTCCGACCATTTCAGTTTCGCGAAACTCGGCGTGCCGATGATTTATTTCGAAGGTGGTGAAGACCTTGTTGAAGGTGGCCGGGCCGCTGGTGAAGCGATCAGCCAGGATTATACCGAGAACAAGTACCATGGACCGAAAGACGAATTTGATCCGAACTGGAACTGGGACGGTGTGATGGGTGATCTGAAGGTCTATTATACCGTTGCTAGAATGCTGGCGATGACCGAAGACTGGCCGAACTGGAATGAAGGCGACGAATTTCGTGATATCCGTGACAAGAGTCGCGCCGGGGCCTGATCTCTAACCGCTTGCTTATATGATGAGATGGCCAGCCGAATGGGAGCCGCATGAAGCGGTCTGGATCGGCTTTCCGGGCAATCCGAATGAATGGCCTGAGCAATTGGCGGAGGCGCAGCATGAAGTTGCCGCCTTCGCCAATGCCGTTTGTGATGATGGCAATGGCGAGCAGGTCAAGTTTGTCTGTCGGGACTCAGCGGATGTCAAACGAGCGTCCGAACTGGTTCATCACAATATCGAAGTCATGCACCAGCCTTTTGGCGATATTTGGTTGCGTGATACCGGGCCGATTATAACGGTCGGTGGGGATAGGCTGGCCCATGATTTTGGCTTTAATGGCTGGGGCCGAAAGTTTGAGATGGCGGGCGATCAGAATATCGGGCGGCGTCTTGCTACAGAGGCAGGCCTGCCTATCTCCTCGCATGACTGGATATTGGAAGGCGGCGCCATTGATGGAGATGGTACTGGCCAACTCCTCACCACCGAACAGTGCCTGCTCAATCCCAATCGCAATCATAATATGAACAAGGATGAGGCGCGCCAGAAGTTACGGCAAGCGTTGAATATTGAGCATATTTTCTGGCTTGGCGATGGGTTGATCGCTGATCATACCGATGGCCATGTCGATAATCTGGCGCGCTTTGTAGCACCGGGGAAAGTCGCGATTCCGCAAACCAGCGACGCTGATGATCCCAATGCCGATATTTTTGACGAAGCGGCCAGTCGCGCAACTGCGGCTGGTCTTGACGTGATCAGCATCCCTTCAGTTGGCATGTATGAAATCAACGGTGACATTGCACCTGCCAGCTATATGAATTTCTATATCGGAAACACCGTTGTTGTGGTGCCGCAATATGGAGCCGATTCTGACGCGGCTGCTGTCGACTCTATTGCGGATTTATTTCCTGATCGCAAAGCCATTGGCCTTTCCAGCAAAGCGTTGCTGCATGGCGGCGGGAGCTTTCACTGTATCTCGCAGCAAATCCCCCAGACCTGATTTTCTGTAACCTTAATCCGATTCAAACGAACTATGTTTGAGGGGAGCAAAATGCTAACCTCTTTCCATATGATTGAGGGGACGGCTGATGGCTGATGGAATTTTGAGTGTTTTGAGCACGCTCACATATATATTGGTTTTTTTGCTCGGCCTTGGTTTGGCCGGCGTGATCGTCCTGTTCGTCATCGACATAACTCAAAAGCAAGATGCCGTGCGTCGGAACTATCCAGTTATCGGCCGGTTCCGTCATCTGTTCAGCAGTCTGGGTGAATTTTTCCGGCAGTATTTCTTCGCCATGGACCGTGAGGAAATGCCCTTCAACCGGGCTGAGCGGGAATGGGTTGGTCGCGCGGCAAAAGGTACGGGCAATACGATTGCTTTTGGTTCTACAAAAAACCTTGATCCGGCCGGCACCCCGATTTTCGTCAATTGCCCGTTTCCGACGCTGGAAAAAGATGCTGCGGAAACCGCAACATGCACATTGGGTCCCTATTGCGAGAAACCCTTTGAAGCCAAATCACTGTTCAACGTCTCTGCGATGAGTTTCGGTGCGCTGTCTGTACCGGCGGTAAGAGCACTGTCTCATGGAGCCAAAATGGCAGGATGCTGGATGAACACCGGTGAGGGCGGTTTGTCACCTTATCATCTCGAGGGAGGTTGTGACATCGTCTTTCAGATTGGTACCGCCAAATATGGCGTGCGCAATGATGACGGTAGTTTGAACGACGATAAACTGCGAGCGATAGCGGATCACGAGCAAGTCCGTATGTTCGAGATTAAAATGTCGCAAGGTGCGAAGCCTGGAAAGGGAGGTATCCTGCCCGCCGCGAAGGTCACCGAGACAATTGCAAAAGTACGCGGCATCCCGGAAGGCGAGGCCTCCATTTCTCCCAATCGCCATCCAGAAATCAACAGCGTGGAAGACATGCTCGATTTTGTTGATCACGTCCGCAAAGTCACTGGTAAGCCGACCGGCATTAAAGCGGTGGTCGGTGCCTATGGCTGGATAGAGAGCCTTTGCGAGGAAATTCATCGTCGCGGTATAGAGAGTGCACCGGATTTCTTCACGCTTGATGGCGGTGATGGCGGGACCGGTGCCGCGCCGATGCCGTTGATGGACAATGTCGGTCTGCAGCTGGATGAGAGTCTGCCGATGCTTTCTGATATCCTGCACAAGTATGATTTGCGGCAGCGCGTCCGGATTATCGCATCAGGCAAAAGGATTACGCCTAGCGAGGTGGCCTGGGCCATTTGTGCGGGCGCGGATTTCGTGAACAGCGCACGCGGTTTCATGTTTTCGCTAGGATGTATTCAGGCGATGAAATGCAACAAGAATACATGCCCTACCGGCATCACAACCCATGATCCTAGGTTGCAGCGAGGGCTTGATCCGTCGGACAAAAAGGTCAAGGTCGCCAATTATTGCAAAAGTCTTGTTCACGAGGTTGAAGTGCTGGCCCACAGCTGCGGCGTTGATGAGCCACGTCAATTGAGCCGCAAACATGTCCGTATCGTTCAGGATACCGGCAAGTCGATTGCGCTGGATGAACTCTATCCGCGGCCGAAGGTTTTAAAGCAATTCAAGGTGATAGAAGACGTCTCTGGATAAACTGCTTTGCATGTCTGTGCAGCTGATTTATGTTCTCTATCAGAGAGATAATCCCCAACTGAAAGGCCTGAAAGAATGACAAAGAAGCTTTTATTTGCTGGTGTCGCAACCGCGTTATTGGCAGCCGCAGGAGCGCCCGCACTGGCGGAAGATGATGCCAAAGCTGGCGTGACGCAAAGTGATGCTAACCTGACGGCGGTAATCAATCATGATCGGCGTAAGGATGACAATGCCCGCGACGTTTATCGTAATCCGGCTGAGACTCTCGCTTTCTTCCAGGTAAAACCGACCCATACCGTTGCGGAATATGGCCCGGGAGGAGGGTGGTACACACGGATATTATTGCCCTATCTCAGCGCCAATGGAAAATATGTCGCGGTGAATGGCAATAGCGACAGCATTAATTTTTCCAGCCGTGCACGCGAAGGCCGCTCGAAAAGCTGGCCGGAGCGTTTCCCTGACGCTGCATCAGGGTGGACCGGCATTCCTGCCGATCAAATTGCCGCTTTTGAAAGCGACGAGGTGCCGGACGAGATGAAAGGCAAGATCGACCGGGTAGTGATTTTTCGCTCACTGCACGGCATGCTCAACGGAACGCGCGCCGATTCCGAATTGCGCGCCTTGCGAGACATTCTTGCTGATGATGGCATGATCGGCGTTGTCCAGCATCGTGCAAATGCTGATGCGTCTTATGCAATGTCAAACGGAACAAAGGGGTATCTCAAGCAGGATTCGGTTATCGCGCTATTCGAACTGAACGGCTTTGAATTGGTGGACTCGTCTGAGATTAATGCCAATCCGAAAGATACAAAAGACTATGAGAAAGGCGTGTGGACATTGCCGCCTGTCCTTACGAACAAGGATCAAGACAGAGCGAAATATCAGGCTATTGGCGAATCCGACCGAATGACCTTGCTATTCAAGAAACGATCTTAGTCTTTAGGAGAGGCGATAATCTGTATAGCCTCTCTCATTGAATGATTGCCGAAGGAGAGGAATGATGACCAAAAAGAAATGGATTATGATTGGCGCAGTGACGGCGCTTGGAGCACTGACCCTTGCTCCGGCTTCCGCAAAAAATCATGCAAAAGATGGTGCGTCAGGTGAAACAAATTTGCGCACTGTCATCACGCATGAACGCCGTGCAGAGGACAAGGCTCGTGACAAGTATCGCAATCCGGCCCAGACCATCAGTTTCTTTGATATCCAACCCGACGACACGGTCGTCGAATATGTTCCCGGTGGAGGCTGGTACTCCAGGATATTGGCACCTTATGTCGCAGAAAAAGGCAAGTTTATCGGACTGACCTTTGCGCCGAATCCCCTGCCATTCGGAGACGAGGCAAAAGAACGTATTCGCGGCTTCCCAACCAAATTTCCCAATGATGTAGCCGAATGGACCGGCATGCCAGCCGCGAAATTTTCTGCCTACACAACCGACAAGGTTCCTGAAGAGGCCAATGGCACCGCAGACTACGTCATCATTCCGCGGATGATGCACAATCTGATGCGCTGGAACCTGGCGGACAGCGAAATCAAGGTGATGCGCAATATGCTGAAAGATGGCGGTATGGTTGGTATTATTCAGCATCGCGCGAAGGACGGCACGCCGTTTAGCTATGCCGATGGCAATAAAGGCTATTTGCGCACTGATACCGTGGTGAAATTCATGGAGGCGCATGGCTTTGAACTGGTTAAACAGTCCGAAGTCAATGCGAACCCCAAAGATACGGCGGACTATCCCAAAGGTGTCTGGACCCTGCCGCCACGCTATGCTGAGGGCGATACGGACAAAGCCAAATATACTGAAATTGGCGAGTCTGATCGTATGACCCTTTTGTTCAAAAAGCTGCCATGACGTCATGTTGAAATATGGGTGAATTTGCGGTCCGGGCGATAGTTTCGGGTGTGATTGTGGCTATCGTCGCGATCATCGCCCGCCGCTATCCCGCCATGGGTGCGCTGATCGCTTCACTCCCATTGATTTCTATATTGGCGATGATCTGGTTGTGGCGGGACACAGGCGATACGGAGCTGCTCGCCGGGCATGTGCAGGCGACTTTCTTTTACGTTATTCCCAGCCTGCCGATGTTTCTCATCATCCCGGCCATGTTGCGTCAGGGGATAAATTTCTGGGCTTCTCTGTCTGCCGGCATATTGGTGACGATAATCCTCTATCTCGCGACAATTCCGATTGCGGCTCGTTTCGGCATCAAGCTATGAGCACATCATGACACAGAATATCACCGTTGCCGCTTTGCAGCTGTCCTTGAACGGCAGCGAAGCGGAAAATATCGAGGCTGTCAGCGCGCATGTGGCTGAAGCAGCCGAGCAGGGCGCACAGATCATTTTGCCGCCGGAACTTTTTGCCGGTCCCTATTTCTGCAAGACAGAAGATGAAGCGCTGTTCGCACTCGCCAAACCTGCGCAAGACAATGCGGCGGTGCAGGCCATGCAAAAACTTGCGAAGCAACTGGGTGTGGCGATCCCTGCCAGTTTCTTCGAACGGGATGGCCAGCATTATTATAACAGCATCGCGATGATTGATCCTGATGGCGAGATCATGGGTGTCTATCGCAAAAGCCATATTCCCGACGGCCCGGGCTATGAAGAGAAATTCTATTTCCGCCCCGGAAATAGCGGCTTCAAGACCTGGGATGTTTGCGGAACTACCATCGGCGTCGGAATATGCTGGGACCAATGGTATCCGGAAACCGCGCGGGCGATGGCGCTGATGGGCGCTGAAATTCTGTTTTATCCGACCGCGATCGGTTCCGAGCCCTATGATGCCGACCTCGACACCAGCCGGATGTGGCGGCGCGCGATGCAGGGGCATGCGGTCAGCAATTGTTTGCCCGTGGTCGCGAGCAATCGCATTGGTGAGGAAGAAGGGCAAAGCTTTTATGGCCACAGCTTCATCGCCAATGAATGGGGTGATCTGGTGCTGGAATATGGCGCAGACGAGAGCGGCGTGCTTGTGGCGACCTTTGATCTGGAACAGGCACGTAAGCATCGTGCAGGCATGGGATTCTTCCGAGATCGCCGGCCGGAGCTCTACGGGCGTTTGGTTGAGGATCGCTAGTTTTGCGCCAGTGCAGCTCTAAAAACCGCTTCAAACATCTCGGCCGTCAATCGTTTGGTGTTCACGTTGTACCGGCTGCAATGATAGCTGTCGATCAGGATACGATTGCCGGGCAAGCTATGTACCGCACCGTGCGCGAATTTATGGTCCGCCAGTCTGCTGCCTGTCATCCTTATGACGCTGTCATGAGCAATTTTGCCAAGTGCGAGGATGACCTTTAAGTTGAGCAAGCCATCCAGCGCCTTGATCAGGTAGGGGCGGCAGTTGTTAATCTCCGCACCATTGGGC
Organism: uncultured Sphingomonadaceae bacterium; assembly: GCA_947493955.1. GTDB lineage: Bacteria > Pseudomonadota > Alphaproteobacteria > Sphingomonadales > Sphingomonadaceae > Parasphingorhabdus. Next base: position 1,393,289 of record CANLSQ010000001.1, on the reverse strand, counting down.
TTGTTCTCCGGGGGCAGGCATTTGACGGCGTTTAGGATCATTGTGCCGTTTAGAGTCACACCGTCATCTGCGCGGGATTGAAACTCGCCGTCGGACAGGCCGACCTTGTCCAACGTAGCGAACAACAGATCACCGGATGCATCACCGGTAAAGGCTCTGCCGGTCCGGTTTGCGCCCTCCTTACCTGGCGCGAGACCAACAATCGCTAGCCATGCGTCGGGGTCTCCAAAGGCCGGGACAGGTGCATTCCACCATTCCGGCTGATCTTTTCGGAGCGATTTGCGCAGGCTCACAAGCCTTGGACACCGACGGCAGTTTTTGGGCGCTTCGGCAAAAGGAAGGGGGCTATGATCGCTCATAGCCCCCGCCTAAGATCATTTGGACATCACGTCCAGCAAACTACTGAATAATCAGTCTTTCAATTCAGCCGGAACAATGCCGCCATTGGCTGCAATTTCGGACATGACGCGCTTGTGCAGCGCGATATTGTCTTCTGCCGATCCACTATAGCCCGCATTGCCGAGTTCCTGTGCCAGCGCCTTACGGTTTTCATAGCTCGCGTCAATCTGGACGAGCTTCATCAGGTCCACAATCGATGTGCGCCAGTTCAGCTTGTCTGATCCTGGAATATTGTCGAGCCGTGCAGTAACATCCACTTCGGTAATGGCTGCGCGAGCCGCTGGCGCTGCTTCTGCCGCCGGGGCAGCTTCTGGCTCAGCGGCTTTTGCTTCACCACCGAAAATTGCGTTTTTAATTTTTCCAAATATGCTCATGATGTGCTCCTCTTTGGTTTCCTTGGGTCTTGTCATTCGCCCCTTCGATGGTTTCTTCGGTGTTACAGCCTGCAGAGTCAAATACCGGAAGCCGAATTTCGGCCGATTTAAAGGTTTCCCGAGTGTAAACACTGGTAAAGCTTTCCCGTTGCGCGTTTAGGCGGGGAAAAATCTGGTACAAAGGGCCTCTGAGAACAGAATCAAAGCAGAAATTTTTGGGATTAAAGGAGACCGGTGATGAATATTTTGGATGTTTTGCAGCAATCTGGTGGCATCGAAACAATGGCACGCGAGCTGGGGGTGAACGAAAGCGTGGCTCAAGCGGGGGCTGCGGCGCTACTGCCATCCATTTTGGGCGGTTTCAAGAAAACAACGCAGGCACAACCCACGGGTTTGGATGGACTGGGTGGTCTATTGGGACAGCTGGGCGGTGGCGGGCTGCTCGACAGTGTGCTAGGCAGCCAGCCTACACCGGTGAGCCAGGGCAATGAAATTCTCGGTCAGATTTTTGGATCGAAAGAAGTCAGCCGTACAGTTGCTGCCGGTGCAGAACAGCAAACCGGTATTAGTAGTGATTTGCTCAAGAAAATGCTGCCCATCGTTGCGATGATGGTTGCTGGCTATATGGCGAAGCAAAGCGGTGACAATTCAGGCAACGGAGGCGGCTTGGGCGGCCTTATTGGAGGGCTATTGGGTGGTGGTTCCAAAGCCTCTTCTGGCGGACTTGGCGGGTTGGGATCATTGCTTGATCTGGACGGAGACGGAAACCCTCTCGACGATATTATCGGCATGGCCGGTAAGCTGACCCGCTAATATCAACGAAGGAGACGATCAATGGGACTTTTGGACAATGCACTGGGCATGTTGCCCGACAATGTGAATTTGGACAGCTTGGCCGAGAAAGTCGGCATGTCGGCCGATGAATTGAAATCCAGCGGAGAAGCGCTTTTCACGAAACTGCAGGATGGCAGCGTTGATAAAGCAACCGCGATCAAGGAAGCTGCAGCAGAAGCCGGTGTCGATGCGGAGAAGTTAAAAGGCCTGATGCCCGCCATGGCTGAAAAAGCGGGTCTGGATGGCGAAGGCGGTCTGATGGACAAACTCGGCGGTGAGGATGGTATCCTTGGTAAAGTCGGCGGTTTTCTGGACCGTGACGGTGATGGCAATCCGCTGAATGACATCACAGACATGGCCAAGGGTTTCTTCAAGAAATAAGGCCTGCCTCAATTAGGCGAATAAGTGGTTCTAGTCCTCCAGCGCCTCGAGTTGGAGGACGCCGCCTTCTACAGCTGTAACCCGCGCTGTGGTACCTATTTTCATATCCGGTCCTTTTGCGGGCCATTCACCGTCGGCAACTTTTGCGCGGCCGCTGGTTGCGCTGATCGCTTCGACCACCGTAACGGTTTGGCCGACAAGCCGCGCGGACCGGTCATTGAGCAATGGGTCTTCGCTTTCAACCTGATTGGCCAAATACCAGCGGCGGCCAAAGAAAACCGATGCTAACGAGAGTAAACCGAACAGGGTGAATTGACCGGCGACGGTGATGTCGACGAACATCGCAACAAAGCCTGTAACCGCGGCTGCCGCTGCCAGCCATATAAGAAACACGCCCGGTACCATGATCTCGCCAATGCCTAACAGGAGTGCAATTATCAGCCAGTGATAATGCGATTCCAGCGACATTATCTGTTCAATAATATCCATATCTGTTCGCCTTATTGTTCAAACGGACCCTTGCGGCGGGGCGGCGGTGTCACGGCACCGTCATTGTCGCCCAGCGCTTCCTTGGCCAGCTCGCCAATGCCACCCAATGTCCCGATAAGCTGTGTCGCCTCGACTGGAAACAGGATGGTTTTTGCATTGGGTGAGACTGCAAATTTCTCGACGGCTTTGACATAGTCCTGTGCGACAAAATAGTTGATCGCTTGAGCATTTCCATTTGCGATCGCTTCGGACACCATTTTGGTCGCCTTAGCTTCGGCTTCCGCTTCGCGTTCACGCGCTTCGGCATCGAGGAAAGCAGATGCCTTACGACCCTCTGCTTGCAAGATTTCGCCTTGCTTTTCGCCCTCTGACCGCAGGATTTCGGAAGCCCGTGCACCCTCGGCATCCAGAATATTAGCCCGTTTCTCACGCTCCGCTTTCATCTGCCGTGCCATGGCGTTCACGATATCCTGTGGCGGCCGGATATCTTTAATCTCGACGCGGGTGATTTTAATGCCCCAAGGGGTCGTCGCATCATCAATCACAGTGAGCAGGCGCGCGTTAATTTCGTCACGTTTGGATAGCGTTTCGTCCAGATCCATTGAACCCATCACGGTCCTCAAATTGGTGGTCACCAGGTTGAGGATGGCGTTATAAAGATCATTGACTTCATAAGCGGCTTTGGCGGCTTCCAACACTTGAAAGAATACCACGCCGTCAGTGGAGATCATCGCATTGTCTTTGGTGATGATTTCTTGACCCGGTATGTCGAGTACTTGCTCCATCATGTTGACCTTTCGGCCTACACGGTAGAAAAATGCTGGATAGAAGTTGAAGCCCGGCTTTGCGATGGCGGTGAAGCGACCAAAATACTCGATCGTATATTCATAGCCCTGGCGAACAATCTTGATGCTCGCGCCGAGATATATGATCACCAACAGGAAAAAGAAAAATGCGGCTGTGAATTCCATCTGTGAAGCCCTCCATCTTTAAGTCTGATTATCATTGATTATTTGCCGTATAATGCCAAGGAAAAAGCGAATATTCCCCTCAAGAACAAGGTTACCACATTTCATGCGTTTTTATGTCACCGTTGCCGCTCTGATTTCTTCGTTCTCAATGACGGCCCATGCGGAGGATATTTCAGAAACGGATTTGCGCGCTCATATCGAAATATTGGCGAGCGATGATTTCGGTGGCCGGAAGCCCGGGACGGAGGGAGAGAACAAGACCCTTCAATATATCGCAACGCAGTGGCAGCAGGCCGGATTGGTACCCGCAGCCGGATCGTCAACCTGGTATGCGCCAGTAGCTCTGGTGGATCGGACGCCATTGGAGCAGACTGTGCGCTTTACGAGGTTCAAGGGCGAGCGGGAAAAGACCATTCGGATTGATGATGATCAGATCATCTTGCGCTCTTCCATGCAATCAGGGCGATCGACCAATGTCCCCATCGTCCACGTAGGCTATGGTAACCAGAGCACCGATTCACTGGCAGACGCCGTGTCGACCAAATTGGCTTTCATGTTTGTGGGTTCGCCAATTGGAACCGAGGATTTCCCAAGCTATCGTGAACGCAAAGCAAAAGTCCTGGCCGCTGGTGCATGGGGAGTCATCTCAATTGCAGGTAGTGAGGCTCGTTATGCCCGTCTGGCCAGGCGCTTTCGCCGCGCCAGCACCAATATCGACGCTGAGGGATATCATGCCGGTATGGAAGGTATTATCACCAAGGCGGCGGCGGAAAAGCTGCTGCGCAAAGCTGGTGTCGACTACAAACAACTGTTCAAAGATGCGGCTTCGGGCGCGTTTAGTCCAGTGGAAACGCGCGTCTATGCAGATCTGACGTCCAGTACCCGGGTGCGATCCTATCAATCCCACAATGTCATTGGAAAAATTCCCGGACGCAAACCAGGCAGCGGTGCCGTGCTGTTTCTTGGTCATTGGGATCATCTTGGTGAATGTCGCCGGGAGCCCACCGTAGACCGAATCTGCAATGGCGCGGTCGATAATGCCAGCGGTATCTCGCTGCTGATCGAAACAGCCAAGCGGCTGGTAAAGGATCGCTCGGATCGGGATATCTATTTTCTAGCGACCACGGCGGAGGAAAGCGGATTGCTTGGCGCCAGAGCCTTTGCCGCTGATCCTAGTTTCCCATTGGAAGATCTTGTCGCTGTGTTCAATGTGGACACCGTGGCTTTAGCACCAGATGGTAAGCTGCTGGCGATTGTCGGACGCGGTAAGACGAGTTTGGACGAGGATCTTGAAAAAGTCGCTGCTGCAGAAGATCGGGAAATAGACAAGACCGACAAAGCCAATGCTTTTCTGAAGCGCCAGGATGGCTATGTTTTCCTGGAGAAAGATATCCCGGCCTTCATGATAACCAGCGCTTTTTCAGATCAGGAGCGTCTCGATAGTTTTTTGAGTGGTCGCTATCACGATGTTGATGATGAAGTGGATGAAACACTTTTGTTGGGCGGCGCCGCAGACGATGCGAACTTCCATGTTGCGCTGGGTCGCTATTTCGGTAGCGTCGACTCCTATCCTTTCAAATATGACGGGAAACTTGGGACGAATAGTGCTGGCGAATAGTTGCAGAACTGATTACATGGGCCGCCACAGAATCGAATTCAGCATATCAGAAAGTGGCCTTCCATGAGCAGCAGAGAAATCCGAACCGGACTTACATTTGACGATGTTCTGTTGCAGCCCGGAGCGTCCGATATTGTTCCAAGCCAGGCCAATACCCAGACTTGGCTGACCAAGGAAATCGGACTTAATATTCCGGTTTTGTCTTCAGCGATGGATACCGTGACAGAGGCTGACATGGCTATTGTCATGGCCCAGATGGGCGGCATTGGTGTGCTTCACCGCAATTTGACGCTGGAGCAACAAATTGCTGCGGTACGGCAGGTAAAACGATTTGAATCCGGTATGGTTGTCAATCCGATCACCATAGCGCCGGATGCGACCTTGGCAGACGCCGAAGCAACCATGTCGCAAAACAAGATATCAGGTATTCCTGTGGTGGAAACGAGCGGAAAACTGGTTGGTATATTGACCAACCGAGATGTCCGCTTTGCAGAAAATCCGCGGCAGCCTGTCTCCGAACTGATGACGAAGGATGATCTGGTCACGGTTCCGGTAGGCGTCAGTCAGGAAGAAGCCCGTAGAATGCTCCACCATAGGCGCATTGAAAAACTGTTGGTGGTTGATGACGGCTATCGGTGTGTGGGACTGATCACCGTCAAGGACATTGAAAAGGCGGTGACCTATCCCGATGCCACCAAGGATAGTTCGGGGCGTTTGCGGGTAGCGGCTGCATCAACGGTTGGCGATGCAGGTCTGGAGCGGACCGAAGCGCTAATTGATGCGGAATGTGATCTGGTCGTCATCGATACGGCGCACGGTCATAGCAAAATGGTTTCGAAAGCGGTGGAGGAGGTCAAGAAGCGCTCCAATCAGACGCAGATTATTGCCGGAAATGTTGCCACGGCTGCTGCAACGCGGGCGCTGATTGATGCTGGCGCAGATGGCATCAAAGTGGGTATCGGTCCGGGGTCGATTTGTACGACCCGTGTGGTTGCTGGCGTAGGCGTACCGCAATTGACGGCAATTATGGATTGCGCCGAAGAAGCAGCCAAATCAGGCATACCCATTGTCGCCGATGGCGGCCTTCGTACATCCGGCGATGTCGCCAAGGCGCTGGCGGCTGGCGCATCATCAGTCATGGTCGGGTCTCTGCTGGCTGGAACGGAAGAAGCGCCGGGAGAGACGTTCCTCTATCAAGGACGCGCTTATAAGAGTTATCGCGGCATGGGATCCGTTGGGGCGATGGCACGCGGATCCGCCGATCGTTATTTTCAACAGGATATCAAAGATCAGATGAAATTGGTACCTGAAGGTATTGAGGGGCAAGTGCCGTTTAAAGGTCCGGCTGGCGATGTCGTGCATCAATTGGTCGGCGGTGTGAAGGCGGCTATGGGCTATACCGGCTCAAATACATTGCGGCATTTGCGAGAAAATGCCGAATTTGTCCGCATTACCAATGCCGGTCTGCAGGAAAGCCATGTGCATGATGTTTCTATCACCCGGGAAGCACCCAATTATCCCACACGTTAAAGGGACCGGTTGATGGTAGAATTGAAGATATTTTTGCTGTTGCTGGTTTGGCCGGAAGGGCGAGATCAGGCCGATCCCCTGTGGACGATTGAGCCCTTCGAGACCGTGGCCGCGTGTAAAGACTATGCGGTCATAGCCATTGAGGATGCGACCAAGCAATACGGTGCTGATACCCAAACGCAGTTTCACTGTTTGAACAAAGATAGCCGCATAGCCGAATGACTCCATCGGCGCGCCTCCAAGCGGCTATTGAACTGCTGGACGAAGTCATTGTTGCAGCACGGGATAATGGCGCATCAGCCGACAATATTGCCAAGAAATTCTTCAAGGCACGACGATATGCGGGTTCCAAAGACCGTCGAGCTGTCCGTGAGCATATCTACGCGGCTATTAGACGCTTTGGCGATCGACCGGAGAGTGGGCGGGCCGCTATGGCTGGATTGGCGGAGGAACAACCCGAATTGCGGGATTTGTTCGATGGATCAGCCTATGGACCGGCTGCGCTTACGGAAAATGAAGCACGAGCCGGTGGAGTTTCTATAGCAAATTGGCTTTCGGACCGGTTTGCTGCGTTGATCGACGAAAAAGAGAAGGCGGTGTTGTTTGACCGCGCGCCACTCGATATCCGGCTGAATCCCAAAAAGGGCGATGCTAGGGCGATTAAGGGCGCATGGCCGGAAATCGAAACATTGCCTTTGCCTAACGCCTATCGCTTGCCGACCGGGACAAGCGTCGAGAATAGCAAGGCTTATAACAGTGGCCAGATCGAAATTCAGGATATGGGCAGTCAGGCAATAGTAGCAGCCTGCCTGCTAAAGGAACCCAAGCTGGTTTTGGATATGTGTGCGGGGGCAGGGGGCAAAACTCTGGGGTTGACGGCACAGTTGCCGGATGAGACCCGCATCATTGCGGCCGATACGGATCGTGGGCGCCTGAGCCGCATTGAACCGCGCTTGCGCCGATCCAGTGCCAATAATATTGAAACCTTGCTGCTGTCACCAAAAAAAGAGGATGAAGCGCTGGCTCCGTTCAAGGATAAATGTGATCTCGTACTTGTCGATGCGCCCTGCACGGGAACCGGTACATGGCGGCGGAATCCTGAACTGCGCTGGCGGATGACGCCAAAGAGACTTGATCAAACGGTAAAATTGCAAGCGCGATTACTGGAACTGGCTAGTGCCATGGTCGCTCCGGGCGGCCAGCTTGTCTATGCGGTTTGTTCGCTTCTGGATGCTGAAGGCGGCGACCAAACCGAGAGTTTCGTCAAAAACCATCCGGAATGGCGGGATATAGAGGTTGATTTGCCGATAGGGCGGCCATATCGTAAAGGAACTCTACTCACCCCGTATCAAGACGGAACGGATGGCTTTTATTTTACCTGCCTCGAAAAATTGTGATAGCAGATCATGACAGGCACCGGCATGTTCACCGAACGTGCAGGTGGCTCTGCTAGAAAGCCTGAGTCTTTATTGGAGCTAATTATGCGTTTTTCACCCGCCGCCCTTGCGATGTCCCTGGTTTTAGCCACTGTTTCCAGTGCCAGTTTTGGCCAGTCAGCAGATGTGGAAATCAAGGCGCGTTCGGTAGCTTATATGCAGCAGGGAGAAGCCGCTCAGAAAAAGGGTAATCTGGAGCTGGCCACAGACCTCTATGAGACCGCCTTGGCTGTTGATCCACGAAACGGGTCTGCCTTCATTGCTATGGCCCAGATCGCACGGGTTCAGAAACTGCCGGGTAAAGCCATAAGATTCTACCGTGAGGCACTGATCCTGGATCCCAATAATCTGGATGCATTGGCAGGACAGGGCGAAGCGCTGGTTCAACGCGGTGCAGTTGAAAAGGCCAAAATCAATCTGTCGCGGATCGAAACATTGTGCCGGACCCGTTGTCCACAAACAGCGCAATTGTCTTCGGCTATAACCGCCTCTCAAAAGACTCCTGTTCTGTCTGCTCAGGCGGTGACTCCGAAACCGAAAGTCGGCGATGAGAAGGCCGACGACGTCAAGCCTAACTGATCTATTTCAAAAGTCGTAAACTAAGGTAGCACGGCTAAGCGTGTCGGTTTTTTCGCGTCCATCGGGCGGGTTAGTCTCATGTTCAATCGCATAAGAAAGGCGTGCAGACAGCTTTCCGTTAATCTTGGCATCCAGTCCGGTCGTAGCTGTCAGCGTATTTGTACCGGAAGAAAATATCACATTGGCGCTCGTCAGGCTTTGCGCATCCGAGGCTAACGTTGCGCCTGCGCCCTGAGTCAGTTTCAGATTTTTGGCAATTTGCCAGCCCAGATCAAGACCGATCAAGCCGGCGATACTGCTATCCGACCCGCCTTCGGTAAATTCGGTGAGCCGCCAGGCAGGTCCGGCTTTCACATCTAGGAAAATGTCTTTCTCTTTGATCACGGTATAGCCGATCCCGCCAGAGACCGTGTAGCGTGAAGAAAAGCCCTGAAAGCGATCGCGATCATATTGCGCCAATCCATAGATGAAAAGACGGTCATCAATCTTATACTCTGGTTCCAGCGCGGCTGCATATTGCTCTCTGCTGGTCACCCCGTTGCTACGTTGATAATCGGCGCGTGCACGAAATTTCAGGCGCCAATCGACGGCATCCTTCGCGAGCTTGATACCGCCGCTTATACCAACATTGCTGGAGTTACCGGTGTTGCGAAAGCCGCCAAGCTCTCCTTCACCCGTCCAGTTTTCGAAAAAGGGCGCTTCCATTTTTGCCTTTTTTTCGGCTGCTGCGAGCTGTGTTTTCTTTGCGGTATATGCTGCGAACATTGCATCAATTTCGGCAACATCGTCGGGATTCGCGACTTTGGCAAACTTAACAACGGATCTTACCTCCGCGTCTTTGCCGGACGCAATGGCGGCCTCAATCATGGCCTTTACCGGTTCAGGAAGAGCCGCTTGCGCTGGCGATACTATGCCAGCAGCCGCTATTGAAAACGGCCAAACTATCTTCTGCAACATACTATATTCCCGTGACTATTCCAGTTTACACTCAGATCAGCGGTCCGAATTCCTTTAATATTGCGCGATAAAGATCTCGTTTAAATGGCACGATCATTTCGGGCAAATCTGATGGATCGGCCCACCGCCAATCCGAGAATTCCGCGTGGTCCGTGGCGATATTGACATGCTTGTCTTCGCCTGTAAACCGCATCAGGAACCAGTATTGACGCTGACCCCGGTATTTTCCCTTCCAGATTTTTCCCAGTAACTCATCTGGCAGATCATAGAGATATTCGTCGGCACTGCGGGCGATGATCTGCACGAAATTCTCTGTGATGCCGGTTTCTTCTTCCAGCTCGCGTATTGCTGCCGCCTCGCTCTCCTCACCTTCGTCAATTCCGCCCTGCGGCATTTGCCAGGCATTGGGATATTTGCTCTCCTTGGCGTCAAGGCGCTGCCCGACAAAGACTTCACCATTTCTGTTGGCGAGCATGATTCCCGCGCAGGGACGATAGGGAAGGTGGCTGAAATCGGTCATAGAGCAGCCAAGGTCGCTTTCAGGGCGTCGCAAATGCCATCAACATCCTGTTGGGAGGAGGGAATGCCCTTGCGCAGGCAAATCAGCCCGTGAATATTACCCTTGGCTTCCATGAAGGTCACCGGAACACCGGCTTCAATCAGCTTGGCCGCATAGGCCCGACCTTGGTCCCGGAGCGGGTCTAGACCGCCTGTGATGAGCACCGTAGGCGGACTGCTGGGCAGATCTCCGTGGATAGGGTCACAGCGCACGTCGCCGGTGACCCCGGCATAATGACCCATGAAATAGTCCATTGAATCCTTGGTCAATAAAAAGCCTTCCGCAAATTCCTGCATTGATCCTTCGGACGCCGTACTGTCGACGACAGGATAGATGGGAACCTGTGCAATAACCGGCACTGCCGCTGGTTTTTTCGCGAAGTCTTGTGCCACCACAATCGCCAGATTGCCGCCCGCGCTGTCGCCGCAGGGGATCAGACCATCTATTTCGATGCCAAGAGTGCTACTGGCATTTTCTGCGATCCACCGGGTGGCGGCTTCACAATCATCAGGTGCAGCGGGGAAGGGTGCTTCCGGCGCAAGCCGATAATCCACCGCGATCAGCGGTAGATCCATTTGTGCTGCCATTTCCGTGCAATAGGGGTGATGGCTTTCCAGATCGCCAATGACAAAACCGCCGCCATGATAGAAGATGATTGCAGGGCCTTTTTCTCGCGTTGCCTGTTTGTCATAGTAGCGCAGCTTGATATCGCCAGCGGGCCCCGGACAGGTCAGATCTTTGATAACCGCCAGCTCTGTCGGTTCTGCGTCGACCAGAAAACGCATGCCCACATAGGCTTCGCGCGCAGCAGCTGGCTCCATCTGGTCCATCGGGACCTCCATGGCCGTTTCCAGCATCGCCAGCATCGCCTGGGCATCGGGTCTCACAAAAGCCGTCGTCATCCTCTTATCTCCGTATTGTTGCATATTGATTTGCTACTGATCTTGTGGCGAGTAGATCAGCCGGGGTTCACTAGGCAAGATGCAATCTATTTCTCCCGTTTCAAACAAAAACTTTATCCCTAGTAGTTTTTATGGTTTGAAGCAGAGGGGAGAAGTGCTTTACCGCATCTTCTAAAGAGTTTTGGGTACGGAAATTATTTATGGCTACGGCGCTTAAACAGGACGATTCAGACAATAACCAGCCGGCGAATGCGGAGAATGTCGTCGTTCGCTTTGCTGGCGATAGCGGCGATGGCATGCAGCTTACCGGCGGGCAGTTTACCTTGTCCACGGCATTGGCAGGTAGCGACCTCGCGACTTTTCCTGATTTTCCTGCTGAAATTCGGGCGCCGCAAGGAACACTTTTCGGCGTTTCCGCTTTTCAGATTAACTTTGGCAGCCGCGCCATTGAGACCGCGGGCGACCAGCCTGATGTTCTGATCGCAATGAATCCCGCTGCCTTGAAGACCAACGTCGATGCCTTACGTGAAGGCGGTTTGATTATTGCTGACGAGGGTGAATTCGGGAAACGCAATCTCGATAAAGCCAAATATGAAAATAATCCGCTGGAAGACGGCTCTTTGGCCAAGTGGCAATTGCTCAAGCTGGATATTTCTGCGCTGACGCTCGAAGCGGTGAAGCCCTTTGGACTGGGCAACAAAGAAGCACTGCGTTGTAAAAATATGTGGACGCTGGGTCTGGCGCTGTGGATGTTCGAGCGCGAGCGTGAGCCGATTATTGATTGGCTCAAGACCAAATTTGCGAAATTGCCCGATGTGGCTGATTCCAACATTGCCGCGCTGAATGCGGGTCATGCTTATGGGGAAACCGCCGAACTTTCCGGTGACGGTCTGGGCAGCGGTCATCTGACGACACGCAAAGTGGGTGCTGCTCCGTCGGCACCGGGCGAGTATCGCACGGTGACGGGCGCAGAAGCCCTGTCATTAGGTCTGGTTGCGGGCGCACAGTTGGCAGACTTGCCGATGTTCTTCGGCGGCTATCCGATTACGCCGGCCTCGGCGATCCTGCATCACTTGTCGCGGCTCAAAGAATTTGGCGTCACAACTTTTCAGGCCGAAGACGAGATTGCGGCGATCGCGGCCGCCATTGGTGCGAGCTATGCTGGTAAGTTGGGCATTACGTCCTCATCCGGTCCTGGCATTGCGCTGAAAGGCGAAGCTATGGGGCTGGCTATCATGACCGAGCTGCCCTTGGTGATTGTCAATTCACAGCGTGGCGGGCCTTCTACCGGTCTGCCGACCAAGACCGAGCAATCGGATCTGTATCAAGCCATTTACGGCCGCAATGGTGATGCGCCGATGCCGGTCATCGCGGCGCGTTCGCCGGGCGATGCATTTGAATGTGCGATTGAAGCGGTGCGGATAGCGGTGCAATATATGACGCCGGTTATGTTGCTGACCGATGGTTATATTGCCAATGCGGCTGAGCCTTGGAAGATTCCGGATGTCGATACGCTAGAACCGTTTCCCACGACCTTCCTGGACAAAATGCCGGCCGACGGATTGAAGCCTTACGCGCGCGACGAAAAACTCGCGCGGCCATGGATCAAGCCGGGCACGCCGGAATTGATGCATCGGATTGGCGGCATCGAAAAAGGCATTGATACCGGGCATATCGATTATGGCGCAGCCAATCACCAGCAGATGACCGAAATCAGGCGCGACAAGGTTTTGGGCGTTGCCGACAGCATCCCCGATCAGGATGTTGCGCTGGGCAAAGCAGGCGGCAAGCTGGCCGTTGTCGGTTGGGGATCAACCTTTGGACCAATCCATCAGGCGGTACGCCGTGCCGTGGAGGCTGGAAAGGACGTTAGTCATATCCATATTCGTAACGTCTGGCCGATGCCGAAAAATCTCGGCGATTTGCTGAAAAGCTATGACCGGGTGATAGTGCCGGAGATGAATACCGGGCAGCTGAAAACTGTGTTGCGCGATCAATATCTGGTCGATGCAAAGCCTGTAAACAAAGTATCGGGCCAGCCCTTTACCATTGCCGAAATTGAAGCGGCGATTGAGGAGAATCTGTCATGAACGAGATGACAAAAATCACGACGCTGAAAGACTGGGAAACCGATCAGGAAGTACGCTGGTGCCCGGGTTGCGGTGACTATGCGATTCTGAAAGCGGTGCAGCGGACGATGCCAGACCTCGGCGTGCGTCCGGAAGATACGTTGTTTGTCAGTGGGATCGGCTGTTCTTCTCGCTTTCCTTATTATATGGAAACTTACGGTTTCCACACCATTCACGGACGTGCGCCTGCCATTGCAACTGGCGCGAAGCTCGCTAATCCCGATCTGGATGTGTGGATCATTACCGGTGACGGTGACGCGCTGTCCATCGGTGGCAATCACACCATGCACCTGTTGCGGCGTAATCTGGATTGCCAGATCATGCTGTTCAACAATGAGATTTACGGTCTGACCAAGGGGCAATATTCCCCGACATCACGTGTTGGTACAAGCAGCCCGTCCACGCCTTACGGTTCGGTTGATCGACCCGCTTCTCCCTGTGCCTTTGCACTGGGCTCCGGCGCCCGGTTCATCGCCCGCGGCATTGACGTGCACAAGGATTTGACCAATGTTCTGAAAGCCGCCCATACGCACAAGGGTGCCGCTTTTATCGAGATTTTTCAAAACTGTATCGTCTACAACAAAGACGTATTCGAGGAATTTGCGGCTAAGAAAACCGCCGCTTCTACCCAGCTCCTGCTCGCCGATGGTGAGCCGATGCTGTTTGAAAAAGGCGAAAAGGGCATTACGCTGGATCGTGAAACGCTGTCGTTGAAAGTCGTCGATGTGGTCGATGGTGACTGGCAGGCGGCCAATGTGATCGTCCATGACGTGACCAATCGTTCTGTCGCGCATATGCTGATTGAAATGCCGTTCGGGGAATTCCCGATGGCTATCGGTGTGCTCTATGATGATCCGCGTCCCACTTTCGAAGCGGCGGTGGTCGAGCAAAATGCGCAGGCGGCAGAAGGCAAGAAGGCGGATCTGCAGGCGCTGCTCAACAAAGGCCAGACCTGGACTGTGACCGAAGACGGTCCGGAACTCTAGCAGCCTTTTCCAGCACTTGATGCTTGCAATGTAGGATTTGCTTTGCCAGCATGCGTTTAAGGCTTCAGTCCTGTTCGTCACGCTATGGGGTGGGACGATTCTGAACGGAAATCTCGTCGCTGATATGAAACAGTTCAACCGAATTTCACCCTCGTTTCGCGTATCAATCGTCAACTTTCTCGACCTGCTCTAGGCCGCCGATCGCATGGACAATCTCACGCATAGTCTTGCCGGGGCTGTAATTGGCCAACTCGGTCTGAAAAAGAAAACCGGTCTGGGTATGGCGACCTTGATTATCGCCGCGAATCTTCCCGATATTGATGCGTTTGCGCCGCTGCTTGGCGGCCATCAGCATCTTGCCATGCGTCGGGGCATTACGCATGGTCCGATTGCGATAGCGATCCTGCCACTGATCCTCACCGGTATCATGCTGTGGTTTGATGGCTGGCAGACCAGGCGCGGCAAACGGCCAGCAGATCGATTACCCATTCACAAGGGCTGGCTTTTGGCTTTGGCCTATATCGGTTGTCTCAGCCATCCTGCGTTGGACTGGCTCAACAGCTATGGCATTCGCTTGCTCGAACCCTTTTCCTCGCAATGGTTTTATGGCGACAGCATCTTCATTATCGATATCTGGATCTGGGCGGCGATGATCGCGGGTGTCTGGATGTCGAGGCGGCGTGAGAAAAAGGGCAGGGATGACTGGCAGCGGCCGGCATGGATAAGCTTTGCAGCGATCTGTGCCTATATTTTTGCCAATGGTCTGATTACCGGCAAAGCGGAAACAGACACTGAACTGGCGGTGACCCAGCGTATAGGGCAGAAACCAGATCAGGTGGTTGCCAATCCTGTACCTGTTACTTTTTGGCGGCGGGAAATGCTGTGGCAAATGGGTCAAGGTGTCGACGCCAAATATGGCGAAGGGATGTTTGATCTCCTCGATCCGGAACCTTTTTACTGGAAAGGTGAATGGATAGAGAATGATGCAACGCAGGCCATGGTTGATAAAGCCAGAAGGTCAGATTCAGATGTAGATGCGTTTCTGTTTTGGTCGAGAATGCCGGTTTTGCAACAGGACAAGGATGCTGCATCTGAAGACGGTGTGACCTTGAACATTTCTGACATGCGGTTTCGCAGCCCGCTGGTTCAGGACCGTTTCGCCATAACCACTGTAATACCGAACGATGCAGAGCCGGGAACAGGGGAAACCGCCAAAGGTGATCAATGACGACACCTACAATTCTCTGGTTCCGCCGAGATTTGCGGCTTGCTGACCAGGCAGCATTGGCGGCCGCCGCCGCTAAAGGCCCAGTCGTCCCGATCTATATCCTCGATGACGAAACGGCGAAGCATCGCAAAATGGGCGGTGCATCGCGCTGGTGGTTGCATCACAGTCTGAAATCGCTCGATGCCGATTTGCGGGCCAAAGGATCTCGGTTGATCCTGCGTCGCGGCAAAGCGGCCGATATCCTGGCTGAACTCGCTCAGGAACGCGGTGCCCAAGAGATCCACGCGCTGCATCACTATGAGCCTTGGTGGCTCAACGCGCAGAAGGAATTACGGGCCAAATTGAATGATAATACTGAACTCGTTCTGCACCACGGCAATTATCTCCTTCCGCCTGGCACATTGAAGACCGGTAGTGGCGGACCCTATAAAATCTACACACCATTCTGGAAATCCCTGCGCGAACGGATGCCGCCGGCGCCAGCGATTGTCCCGCAAAAGGCACCGGATTCGCCGGACGACTGGCCCGACAGTGATGTTCTGGATGATTGGAATTTGCTTCCAACCAAACCGGATTGGGCGAAAGGATTTGCCGACCATTGGACGCCGGGTGAGCAAGGCGCGCAGGACAGTCTTGAGGCATTTGTCGATAAAGCGGCCCAATATGATGAAGGCCGTAACTTGCCATCCGAACAATTGGTGTCCCGCCTGTCTCCGCATCTGCATTTCGGAGAAATCAGTCCGGCCGCGATCTGGAACCGGTTGGCTGGGCAGGGTGCGAAGATTGAAACATATCTCAAAGAGATTGTCTGGCGAGACTATGCGCAAAATGTCATTCAGCAGTTCCCGCAATATGGCGGGGAAAGCTATCGTGAAAAATTCCGCGCGTTCCCGTGGCGCGACATGTCTGAGCCCAAGGTCCGCAAGGACTATGACGCCTGGTGTCGCGGTCAGACCGGCTATCCGATTGTCGATGCCGGTATGCGGGAATTGTGGGCGACCGGATGGATGCACAACCGCGTGCGCATGATCACGGCCAGCTTCCTGATCAAGCATTTGCTGATCGACTGGCGCGAAGGCGAGAAATGGTTTTGGGACACGCTTGTTGATGCCGATTTTGCGTCGAACAGCGTCAATTGGCAGTGGACGTCCGGAACCGGAGTCGACAGCAATATGTTCGTCCGCATCATGGCACCGCTTACCCAATCGGAAAAATTCAATGCAGGAGACTATATTCGCAAATGGGTGCCGGAACTGGCGGATATCAGCGATCCCTATATCCATGATCCCGAGGAAAGCGGGGCTAAACCGCCGAGCTATCGTTCAAAAATCATTGCGCACAAAGAGGCGCGCGCGCGGGCGCTGGATGCCTATGCGCAAGTGAAGTGAGGGAAAGGATTGAAATGGCTGAAATATATGCTTATTCATCCGAACAATCGAAAATAGGATATCAGGTCGATGAATAGTTAGGTCGCCTTCGGGCAAATCAAAATGAAACCCTTCAGTCCGCCGGGCTGGATATTTTGACACCTATATTCAGGATCTTTTATGCACAGACTATCAGGAAAATTTTGCGTTATCACCGGTGCTGCCCGCGGCATTGGTAAAGCTATTGCCAAGGCCTTTATAGACGAGGGAGCGTCGGTCCTTTTGACCGATAAGGATGTCGAAACATTGGCGCAGGCTGGACAGGAATTGGGAAGTCCCACCCTCGTCCTCGACGTCGAAAAGGAAGCGGATTGGGGTCATCTGACCGAACTACATCCCTCGGCGGACGTCGTCGTCAACAATGCCGGGGTTACCGGGTTTGAGGCAAGCATTGCGCCACATGACCCGGAAAATGCCTCGCTCGAAGACTGGCGCGCGGTGCACCGGGTCAATCTCGATGGCACCTTCATGGGGTGCCGCTATGCCATTCGCGCGATGAAGGAAAAGGGCGCCGGTTCGATCATCAATATCTCCTCACGATCCGGTATGGTGGGCATTCCCGGTGCTGCGGCCTATGCATCCTCAAAGGCTGCCATCCGTAACCACAGCAAATCGGTGGCGCTCTATTGCGCGCAGCTGAGATTGAATATCCGATGTAACTCGATTCATCCCGCCGCAATCATGACACCGATGTGGGAACCGATGTTGGGTGAAGGCGCGCAGCGCGAGGCCGCGATTGAAGCGATGGTAAAGGATACGCCGATGCGGCGCTTTGGTGAGGCCGAAGAGGTGGCGGCTGTTGCTGTGCTGCTGGCTTCGGACGAGGCGAGCTATATCACTGGCACCGAAATGACCATTGATGGCGGCATATTGGCCGGCTCTGCTGCGGCTCCGGGGTCTTGAATTGTTAGTCATTAATACGGATAGTTCCGCATTGCCAAGCAGTTACCACTGGTCCATATTTGCATCATGAATGCGGAGGCACCAAAACGAGGCAAACACCTGCTTGACGCGCGTAAGCGCTTCGGGACAGGGGGCGGATTGTTCGCGCGCCTGACCGCGCCGGGCTTTCACCGGATACTGGACCGGATCGACGCCGGCATGGATCATGGCACGTTTGAAGGCAAATTGCCCGATGGCACCACTCGCATTGTTGGTGGACGCGGCGAAGGGCCAATGGCGGAAATCACCCTCCATAGCTGGACAGCTTTGCTGCGTCTGGTGAATAGCGGTTCAGTTGGCTGGTATCGCGCCTGGGAACTCGGCGAGTGGGAAAGTCCGGACTTGGTGCCGGTGTTTGATCTATTCACGCGGAACCGTGCTGGATTGAAAGACACCGGGCGGGCTGCCGGTATATTTCGATTTATTGCCAAAATGCGCCATTCGCGGCGACATAACGACAAAACACGCGCCCGGCAGAATATCCAATATCACTATGATCTGGGCAATGACTTCTACCGCCTGTGGCTCGACGAAAGCATGAGCTATTCCAGCGCATTGTTCGAAGATGCGGAAGGAAAAGCAGAAGCGCTAGACGAAGCGCAGGCGAAGAAGGTTGCGGCGATAGCCAGCCGTCTCGATACCAAGCCCGGTCAGAAGGTCTTGGAGATCGGATGCGGTTGGGGATATTTGTCGGGAACACTGGCGCGAGACCACGGGCTGGACGTAACCGGTATTTCTTTATCCGACGAGCAAACCGAATGGGCGCGCAAGCAACATCCGGAGGCCAATTTCCTGATTCAGGATTATCGTGACGTAGATGGACAATATGACGCGATTGCCAGCGTTGAGATGGTCGAAGCGGTCGGGCAGAAATACTGGCCTGACTTTCTCGATTGCGTGGCGCGCAATCTGAAACCAGGTGGACATGCTGCCATTCAATATATCAGCATCGCCGATGATATTTTCGAACAATATGCCGCCAGTGCTGACTTTATTCAGACCTATATTTTTCCCGGCGGAATGTTGCTTTCGGAAAGGCGGTTTCGGGCGCTTGCAGAAGAGCGCGGACTGGCATGGTCGGATCACCGCGACTTTGGTCCTGACTACGCGGAAACGCTGAAAATCTGGCGCGAGCGTTTCGATGCGGTCGTCGATCAAGGCAAATTACCAGCGGGATTTGATGAGCATTTTGTTCGGCTTTGGCGCTATTATCTTACATATTGTGAAGGCGGCTTCAGGGGCGGCGGTATCAATGTCTCGCAAGTTACTTTAACAAAAGAAAAATGAAAAACAGGAGTGGACCATGAGTTTGGGGAAAAAATTGACATTGGCAATGACGGGTGTTGGACTATGTCTGGCGCTGCCGGGTTGTGAGAAGGTCAAGGAAGTAGCTGCTGATGCAGCTGGACTGCCTACAGACAAGAACATTCTGTTCTGGACAGACGATCAGCGCAACAAAGCCTTTCGTATGATGGATACGCTCGTTCCATCAAACACGATCGCGGCTGGCGATGCACCGAAAGTGCTGGAGCAGGGCGAAGCGTTCCCGAAAGAGTTTGAGGTGGATGGGAAGATGCTATCTGTAGATCAGTATATGGCTGATCAGCGTTCGGCTGGCATTGTGATATTGCAGGATGGTAAAATCCGGTTGGAAGAATATCGGATGGAATTCGGCAAGGATGATCGCTGGACATCTTTTTCTGTAGCGAAATCCTTGGTGTCAACAATGGTCGGCGCGGCAATCAAAGACGGCTTCATCAAGTCAATCGATGATCCGCTGACAGATTATATCCCGGAGCTAAAAGGTAGCGGCTATGACGGGGTGACTGTCGAGCAACTTTTGACCATGACGTCCGGTGTCAAATGGAACGAGGATTATGCCGATCCCAAATCCGATGTAGCGCTGTTCAATAATACCAAGCCGGTTGACGGTGTTGATCCGATTATCGTGTATATGAAGACGCTGGAAAGCGAAGCAGAACCCGGCACACGTTGGCAATATAATACAGGTGAAACCAATCTCATTGGTGTGCTGGTAGCCAAGGCGACAGGCAAGACGATATCTGAATATCTCTCTGAAAAGGTCTGGGTACCTTATGGCATGTCACAGGACGGGGAATGGCTGCTGAATGAAGGCGGCAAGGAAATCGGCGGTTGCTGTATTTCTGCGACCGTCAGGGACTATGCGCTTTTCGGCCAGTTCGCAATGAATGGCGGTATGATTGATGGCGAGTCCATCGTACCGGATGGATGGTTTGCCAAGGCCGGAACCAAACAGGCCGATATCGACGTTCTAGGCCGCGGCTATGGTTACCAATGGTGGACTTTTGATGATGGAAGCTTTGCCGGGCAGGGGATTTTTGGACAGGGTATTTTCATCGATCCTGCGCGCAAACTGGTTGTTGCCAGTAACAGCAATTGGCCTAGCGCGACCCCGGAGGAGCAGGGCGCTCAACGCATTGCCTTTTTCAATGCGATCAAAGCCTATCTGGATTCAGAAAATGGTGCAGCGACAGAAACAGCTGCCGCTAACTGATATCGAAACTCTCGCCGGTTTCAAAATCGCTGGCGAGAATTTCAACCATGCGATCTGCCACGGCCTCGGGCGGTTTGACCGATTGCGGGTCTTCGCCGGGATAAGCGCTTGCCCGCATATTGGTTCGCGTTCGGCCCGGGTTGATTATCGCGGTGCGTAGCTTGCCAAGATTGCGCATCTCTTCACCATAGCTGATGACCAGCGTTTCGAGCGCAGCTTTGGAGGCTCCATAGGCACCCCAAAAGGCACGGGGAGATCGGCCCACGCTGCTGGTGATCGCGAGTAGGCGCGCATCTTCGCTCTTGCGCATCATCGGATCGAACGCAGCGATCAATGCTTGCTGTGCGATCAGGTTGAGTGTCAAAAGACTATTGAATTCCTTCCCGTCAATGGCTGGAACGGGTGTTAAAGCCCCAAGCATGGCGGCATTGAGGACCATAATATCAAGCGCTTCCCAGCGATCCGAGATGGCATGAGCGAGGCGACCTATGCTATCCCCATCGGTGAGATCCAGAGGCGCAATAGTAGCATGTCCGCCGGCCTGGTGAATCTTCTCTTCTATCTCTTCCAGGTCTTGCGCGGTGCGAGCCGTCAATATGACATGCGCGCCTTTCGCCGCCAAAGCGATAGCAGTAGCAGCACCAATACCGCGACTTGCGCCGGTGACCAGCGCCAGTTGATTTTCAAAACTCATTGTTAAATTTCAAACCTATCCAACTTGCTCGACCAATATAGGTGTTTCTTTTGCCGCCACCTTCTCATTTAACAGGGTAAGTTGATCAGGCTGCTGCCCACCTTCCTGATCTGTGAGCGGTGTTGGGTACGCGCCGGTGAAGCAGGCATCACAATATTGTGGCGCCACTTCCTGACGTGATTCCTCACCAACGGCTTTGTAAAGTCCATCTATGGAAATGAAG
Organism: uncultured Sphingomonadaceae bacterium; assembly: GCA_947493955.1. Classification (GTDB taxonomy): domain Bacteria; phylum Pseudomonadota; class Alphaproteobacteria; order Sphingomonadales; family Sphingomonadaceae; genus Parasphingorhabdus. The sequence goes on along the minus strand of CANLSQ010000001.1, from coordinate 1,372,095 downwards.
GAGAGGCTGTCTGCTTGAATATATTCGCACATTTGCTCCACCGATTTCATCGCAGCCAGCAATTTTTCCCGTGTTGGCGTGTTCACACCATAAAAGCAGCTGTGCATGGTCGGCGGGCTGGCGATACGCATATGCACTTCTGCGGCACCAGCTTCGCGCATCATCTGGACGATTTTCAGACTGGTGGTTCCACGCACGATACTGTCATCGATCAGGACAATCTTTTTACCGTTTACCAATGGTCTGTTGGCATTGTGCTTAAGTTTTACGCCAAGATGACGGACGCCGTCACCGGGTTGAATGAAAGTGCGGCCGACATAGTGGGACCGAATGATGCCCAGTTCAAATGGGATGCCTGACTGTTCTGCATAACCGATGGCAGCGGGTGTTCCACTGTCTGGAACGGGTATGACATAATCTGCGTCGACGGGGTTTTCGATGGCGAGTTGCGCACCGATCTCTTTGCGTACGCTGTAAACTGACGAGCCATCGACGATGGAATCCGGACGCGAGAAATAGACATGCTCGAAAATGCAGGGGCGAGGGTTTGTTTGTCCAAATGGTCGATGCGAACGCATTTCGCCGTTGGAGACTACGATCAACTCGCCGGCATCAACGCTTCGGACATAGTCTGCACCGACAAGGTCGAGGGCCACTGTCTCTGATGCGAAAACATAGGCATCGCCAATTTTACCTATCACCAAAGGCCGGATGCCCAGAGGATCGCGACAAGCAATCATGCCTTCCGGTGTCATGCAAATGAGTGAGTAGGCGCCCTCCACCTTTCTGAGAGCATCGATAAACTTGTCCAGAAGTGTCCGGTATTTTGATGTCGCCAGCAGGTGAATGATCACTTCGGTATCGCTGGTTGACTGAAATATCGATCCGTTCTGCACCAACTCGTGTCGTAACTTCAGTGCATTGGAAATATTTCCGTTATGAGCGATAGCAAAACCGCCAGAAGCAAGATCTGCTTCCAGCGGCTGAATGTTGCGTAATGTTCCCGCACCGGTAGTTGAATAGCGGACATGGCCGCAAGCATAGTCGCCGCGCAGCTTGTCCATGACTTCCTGGCTATCGAAATTGCCTGCCACGGGGCCAAGGGCACGATGACTATAGAATTCGCGGCCATTGCGGCATGTGATTCCGGCTGCCTCCTGTCCGCGATGTTGCAAGGCATGAAGGCCCAGAGCAACCATCGCGGCGGCGTCTTCAACTCCGGCGACACCAAATACACCGCATTCTTCACGTAGTTTGTCATCTTCAAACGGGTGGGTTGTAAGCATATCGCACCTTGTTTGCTGCCCAAAATATACGCGCCTTAATGACGCCAGCAGGGGATGGCAGGGATATAGATTTGATTCCCGGGTTTGTCTTCCCCCTTGGTCATAAAAATATCATATTTGTCGCGTTTCACAGACTTGACTACGGAAAGACCGGTTTTGCGTTGCATGTAGTGGTCGGTAACCCTAATTCAAGCGAATGATCGATAATCAAAATACCGACCGCGAGTCTGGATCGCAGCTTGATCCCAAATATGATTCGAACGGTTTGATAAGCGCCGTTGTCACAGACGATTCGTCAGGCGATGTTCTGATGGTGGCGTTTATGAATGCCGAGGCGCTTCATTTGACCGTAGAAACCGGTGTCGCGCATTTCTATTCGCGAAGCCGTCAGGCGCTGTGGAAAAAAGGTGAGACGTCCGGCAATATCCTGAAAGTTGTCGAGTCGCGCATTGACTGTGATCAAGACGCTGTATGGATCAGGGCCAAGCCTGCTGGACCGACCTGCCATACAGGAGTCCCGAGCTGTTTTTACCGCATAGTGGGAAAGGACGGCTTGGAGCATATCGAATGAGACCCAGGGTTGTTGCACTGGCCGCGTGCTTATTGGTTGCCTGCAATCAGTCCGGTACAGAATCCGATCAACCTCTTGTAGTTTCGACAGACGAGCCTTCAGAGCTGGAAAGAGCGGCGATCGAAGCGGGCGTTATTCCAGATGTTCGCAACGTTAGTTTATCAGGAGCCTTTGAGAGACAAAGTGATCTGGGAGAAGATCGATTTTGCGCGGTTGGTAATGATAAAGCCGGTTATCAGATTGGCCTACTCGCGGTTTTTGGACCAGATAGCAAATGCGAAGGGTTGGGGGCTGCTAGACGGTTAGGCGAAGACGTTGAGATAATTTTGGACAGCGAACAAAGATGTGGTTTTACCGCAAGTTTTGATGGCGTTTCTCTTCGCTTCCCGGGCAATTTGCCAGAAACTTGTGCGAGCTATTGCACGCCACGGGCGGTTCTCGACGGCGTTAGTTTCTACTTGGTGGGAGAAGGGGACGCGGTAGCACGATCAACCCGCGGTCGTGAAATCGATAGCTTATGTCCCAGTGGTTAGTATTGACGTTTACGTTAGCGTAAGCTACAAGGAGGCATGTCGAAATCGCTTAACCATGCCGAGATTGATACGCCTGACTTAAAGAATCGCGAAACCTTTACGATTTCCGATCTGTCCGAGGAATTTGGAGTCACGGCTCGTGCGCTCCGTTTTTATGAAGACGAAGGCCTTATCGCACCACATCGCAAAGGTCTGACTCGTATCTATACAAAACGTGATCGGGCACGTCTTGCATGGATCATGCGCGCTAAAAACGTCGGCTTCAGCCTGACCGAGATTCGCGAGATGATTGATCTTTATGATCTTGGTGACGGGCGAATTACGCAAATGAAGGTGACGATTGATCGATGCCAGGAAAAAGTAGACCTGCTTAAGCAACAGCGAAGCGACATAGACAGTTCGATTAAAGAACTGACCGAGTTTATAAAGATTGTGCAAGAGGCTGTGAAAGACGCCAAAGTACAACAAAGTTAGAGGACAATTTGCCAGTATTATCTGGCTATTCCCATTTAAGAGAAAGTTATAAAAAGTGCCAAATTATCAAGCGCCCGTCCGGGATACGCAATTCATCATCAACAACGTTCTTGGAATTGAACGCTTTTCAAACCTTCCGGGTTTCGAAAATGCTACGCCTGAAATGATTGATGCCATTTTGACCGAAGGCAGCAAGTTTATTGAAAACGTGCTGTTCCCGCTCAATCAGGTCGGCGACCAAGAAGGTTGTACGCGGCACGAAGATGGCAGTGTGACGACACCCACCGGTTTCAAGGATGCCTACAAGCAATATCGCGAGGCAGGCTGGGGTACTTTGTCCGGGCCAGAAGAATTTGGTGGCCAAGGCCTGCCACATATCGTTTCGATGGCATTTGAAGAATATATGGCCAGTGGCAATATGGCTTTTGCAATGTATCCCGGGCTCACTCACGGCGCGATCTCGTCCATTTTGGCCAAAGGCAGTGACGAACAGAAAGCCAAGTTTGTTCCCAAAATGTTGTCGGGTGAATGGACCGGTACAATGAACCTGACCGAACCGCATTGTGGTACAGATCTGGGACTGATCCGGACCAAGGCCGAGCCCAATGCCGACGGTTCTCATGCAATCACCGGGACCAAAATCTTTATCTCGTCTGGTGAACATGACATGTCCGACAATATCATTCATCTGGTGCTTGCAAAGACACCGGACGCACCGGACAGTGTTAAGGGTATTTCTCTGTTTATCGTGCCGAAGTTCATCGTCGACGAAGACGGTTCGCTTGGTGACAGGAATGCGGTGTCCTGCGGATCTATTGAGCATAAAATGGGCATTCACGGAAACTCGACCTGTGTGATGAACTATGACGGCGCGACCGGATATCTGGTCGGTGAAGAGAATAAAGGTCTTGCGGCCATGTTCATCATGATGAATGTCGCGCGTCTAGGCGTAGGTCAGCAAGGCTTGGGCATCGCTGAGGTCGCTTATCAAAATGCCGTTCACTATGCCAACGACCGGCGTCAGGGACGGGCGCTAACAGGGCCAGAAGATCTCGACGAAAAAGCGGACACCTTGTTTGTTCATCCCGATGTGCGCCGGATGCTGCTGGATGGAAAAGCCTTTACCGAAGGCATGCGGGCGTTGTGCTTGTGGGGTGCACTTCAGGCTGATCTGATTCACAAGGCGCAGACCGAAGAAGAACGCCAGTCGGCGGATGACCTGTTGTCGTTGCTGACGCCTGTCATCAAAGGCTATGGCACCGACAAGGGCTATGAGGTCGCGACCAATGCTCAACAAGTTTATGGCGGGCACGGCTATATTGGCGAATGGGGTATGGAACAATATGTCCGTGATGCCCGTATTGCCATGATCTATGAAGGCACCAACGGTATTCAGGCGATGGACCTGGTTGGCCGAAAGCTGGCGCAAAATGGTGGCCGCGGTGTGCAGGCATTATTTGCTGTGATCGCCAAAGAGGTCGAAGAAGCCAAGGGTGACGACAAACTGAAAAGCTTTGCCGAAGGTCTCGAAAAAGCCAATGGCGAGCTTCAGAAAGCGACGATGTGGTTTATGCAAAATGCTATGGCCAACCCGAATAATGCCGGGGCAGGCGCCCATCACTACATGCATATCATGGGCATTGTTGCTCTGGGTCTGATGTGGCTCAGAATGGCAAAAGCAGCTTCGGAAGCGTTGGCTTCGGGTGAAGACAATGCACAGTTTTACGAAAGCAAGCTGGTGACCGCTCAATATTTCTCCGAACGCTTTTTCCCTGACACTGGTTCGCTGCGCCGCAAAATCGAAGGTGGAAGCGAAGCAATAATGGGCCTCGAACCTGAGATGTTCGTAGTCGCCTAGGTCTGTTTTGCTTAGCGGCAGATAGTGCTGGATATCGGGCAGTTTTCAAAAACCGCCGCAAAGTCTTGTTTTTGTCTCGTCTAGCCGCTGCCCTCTTGTTTTGCGGGTGGCGGCGGGACATTACTGCGTGAGACAGGGGAATGATCTGCATTAGGAGTAGATGCAATGACTTCCAAAAAGACTTTGAAGCCAGTGCGAAGGATGACACCTTACTTGATAACTGTTGGTGTCGGTTTCTCCATGGCCACTGGCGCGATTGCCGCCCAGGATACACAAGAAGAGCCAATGGAATCCGAAATTCCTGCGCCAACAATTGACACCGATGGTGATGGCACGATGGATGCATGGGACCGCAGCGGCGACGGCAAGCCAGACGCCTGGGATACTGATGGTGACGGTAAACCCGATCTGTTGGATGACGATGGCGACGGCAAACCCGATTAATAACAGTCTGCCTTAAAACGTCGGGCTGGGTCGCGCTTTGCCCGGCGTTTTTTTTAAAAAAGCTCTTCGAACATACTCAACATTGCAGCCTTGCTTTGCTGATCTGCCGACTTGTTATAGGCAACCGCATCGAGTGGCTTGCTGTCACTTAAGGGGTCGGTAAAGCCATGCACTACTCCCGTATATGTGTGCATGTGACAGTCGGCACCGGCGATATCCATTTCTTCCAGGAAAGCCCTTACCTGTTTTGGCGGAACAAGAGGGTCCGCTCTGCCATGGCAGACCAGTATCCGTGCCTTGATCGCTCCCCTTTTTGCCGGAAGCGGCGTCGCCAGTAACCCGTGAAAGCTGACCACCAGAGCCAAGTCTTCGCCGCCGCGTGCCATCTCTAGGACGATTTCTCCGCCCATACAATAGCCGATCGCAGCGATGCGATGGTTCGCGAGCTTGGATCGTGTGCGGAGTTCGTCCAGTGCGCAGCGAAATCGTTCCCGATAATTTTCGGGATCCGCCCGAAGCGCATTGGCCATGGACGAAGCCGCACGGTGGTCGGTAATTTCACCCTGACCATAAAGGTCGCAGACCATCGCAGCATATCCTTGTGAGGCAAGCCAGCGTGCGCGTTCGAACATGATCTTGTTCGGACCAGCGATGGTCGGAACAATCAATATGCCGGCGCGCGGATAGCGGCTCGGCTGGGCCATATAGCCCGCGAGTTCCAGATCACCATGATGATAGGTGAATGTGTTGACTTCGATGGAGCTCATTCTTCGGGCAGAAACTCTGGTACAGACAGATAGCGCTCACCGGTATCGTAGTTGAAGCCCAGTATATTGGCCCCGTCATCAAGTTCCGGCAGCTTCTGGGCAATGGCAGCCATTGTCGCGCCGGAACTTATGCCGACCAGCATGCCTTCTTCTTTTGCGGCGCGAAGCGCCATGGCTTTTGCATCTGCCGGTTCCACCTGAATGGCCCCGTCGATGCTCTGTGTATGCAGGTTGCCCGGAATGAAACCGGCACCAATGCCCTGAATGGGGTGGGGGCCGGGCTGGCCGCCGCTGATGACGGGTGAACCGGCTGGTTCGACGGCATAGACTTTCAATCCGCTCCATTCCTGTTTCAGCACTTCGGCTACACCGGTAATATGACCTCCGGTGCCAACACCGGTAATAATCGCATCTAGCGGGTCATCTTTGAAATCCGCCAGTATTTCCTGCGCTGTGGTCTGTTTGTGAATCTCGAAATTCGCAGGATTTTCAAATTGCTGTGGCATCCAAGCCCCTGGCGTGGATTCGATCAATTCCTGTGCGCGTTCGATAGCACCTTTCATGCCTTTTTCTTTTGGGCTGAGATCAAAGCTGGCACCATAAGCCAGCATCAGGCGGCGCCGTTCAAGCGACATTGATTCCGGCATAACCAGAACCAGTTTATATCCTTTCACTGCGGCGACCATGGCCAGGCCGACCCCGGTATTACCGGATGTCGGTTCGATAATCGTGCCGCCAGCTTTCAATGCTCCGGACTTCTCGGCATCCTCGATCATCGCCAGCGCAATCCGGTCCTTGATCGATCCGCCCGGATTGGATCGCTCTGATTTGATCCAGACATTGGCACCACCAAACAGGCGCTGCATCTTAATATGCGGCGTATTTCCGATGGTTTCGAGAATATTATCGGCGATCATTGGTCTGTTCTCCTAGACATGTTCATGTGGCACTAGCCGTCTGGTTTTGGTCTTTCTCCAAATCCTCCGGGGGATCAAAAGTCTTGGCCGCACCCAGTTGTGGAAACAGGCGCGACCAAATTCCTGTCACTACTATAGCACCTGCGCCGCCTGCGACAATGGCTGCAATAGGGCCAAATAAAACAGCGAGCCCGCCAGACAGGGCATCACCCAGTTCGTTGGATGCGCTGATTGTCATCTGGCTGACGGCATTGACCCGGCCGCGCCGATCATCGGGCGTGTGCAGTTGTATCAGGGAACTGCGTACATAAACGCCGAACATATCGGCCGCTCCGCACAGAGCGAGGCAGGCCATCGAAAGGGGCAGGGACGTGCTGAGCCCGAAACCGATCGTTCCAATGCCAAAGACCGCCATGGCTATCAACATCATGTTGCCGACATTGCGTGACAGCGGAGCAAAGGAAAATATGCCGGCGACAATAACCGCGCCAACTGCGGGAGACGCCGCCAGGAGTGACAGGCCAATCTCGCCAGCCCCCAATATGTCTTTGGCAAAAACCGGTATCATTGCTGTCGCACCGGCGAGAAACATCACCAGCAGGTCGAGTGTAATTGCCCCCAGAACCAGCTTGTTGGTCCAGACATAGGACATGCCGTCCATCACCTGACGCAGCGGGCCTTTGGTGCGGTCGATTGCGCTACGCGTAACCGGACCGATCATGAAGATCGCCAGCGTCGCCAGCGCATAAAGCGCAGCGCAGACAAAATAGGGCAGGGCGGGCGCAATTTTGTAGAGTGGCCCTGCCATACCGGGCCCTGCGATAACGCCAACCTGCCATGCGATGGTCGAAAGGGCGATAGCGCGGGGCAAAGACTCCTTTGGTACCAGGTTAGGCGCAAGCGACGTGACCGCTGGTCCAAGGAAAGCTCTGCATATTCCCAGCAAAACGGCGATGATATAAATCGACCAGAGAGTAATCTGTTCGGAAACTGTAAGCAATCCGAGGACCAACGCAATGGCGGCCTGAGCGCCCAGCACAATTCGTGCAATCCAGCGCCGATCCATATGGTCAGCTACCCACCCGACTAAAGGAGTAAGAATGAACAGAGGCACAAATTGTAGCAAACCGAGCAGGCCCAATATGCCAGCCGATGCGCCTATGCCCATATCTTCGCGGGCCAGATTATAGGCTTGCCAGCCGAGGATCAGCATCATCGCATAGAGCGCGAACATGGATGCCAGTCGTGAGAACCACAAATAGCGGTAATTGGCTATCGCAAAAGGATGAGGTGCGGTCTGGGCGATGGTTGCTGGATTTCTTTGAAGATCAATTATTTCGGATGACTTTACGCAGCGTAAGCATGCGAGAACAGCAAATTTTTATTTGATCACACAAATTAGCTGTTGTTTCTTTGCAAAGATGACAATTTTTATGCAAATCGGGTGTGGAATTCGGCTGAACCGTTTGCATGGAGTGACAAACCGAAGGTTTATTTGGATCGCGAAGCAAGCACAGCCAGCAACAACCGCTCATGGTATCCAGATGATCGTTACCGCTAATGTTCGAAGTGGATCAGATATTCACTGGTTTTTGATATTCATTGATTGCTTCGAATATGGTGGTCAGCGCGGATCGCTCGGTCTCGGAAATTTCCGGCCGCCAGACTTCAAACAGTAATATCACGCGCCGTTCTTGACTGCGGTTCCAGGCTTCATGTTCGAAAGAATCATCAAAGATAAGTGCTTCACCGTCTTTCCACGGCCGTGTTTCACCACCCACACGCAACGCACAATCGGCCGGAAGAATAAGCGGTATGTGACAGATTAAACGTGTATTGAGCAGACCATAATGTGGCGCGATATGGGTGTCTGCTTCCAGCACTGAATAGAGTGCCATTGGGGAACGCTCTTTTATGATCGGGATAGGCGCAGCGCCCAGCGCTGATACGGTTTTTGGGCATTGCGCGGTATTTTCGGTAATCTCTTCACCGCTTTTCCAGAAATAAAAAGCTCCCCAGCTTGAATCATCCAGCAAAGGATTATTGGGGCGAGGGCGATTGGCAATCGACTCGACATAGGGTGAGAATTTTTGTGTCCTTGTGAGTACAGCGGCCAGCTCATCTTTCATATCGGGAATGGCCGCTTCCAACTGCTCCAGCCAAGGAAATTCATTCCGTTCGTAAAATTCGCGCTGCGGCATTCCGGGATAATGGAACATTGATGGTTTCTGGTGAAAAATCTCCCGTCTGCCCATCAACATGTCAATGGCATTGGTCACTGGTTTTGGTGTGTCATCGCCCTGGAGACCGGCTTCGTTGAGTTTGCGCAAGAGAAAGTTTTCAAAACGGCCATGTGCACCGGCGAGAAATTCTTCAGCCTGTTTTAGTTTGGGGCGCAGATCATCGGTTACTCTGGCACCGACGCTAACCATATTCAGGGCGGCTTTGTAAAAACCATTAGCCGCACGGTCATCATTTTGACGGGCCTTTAGTTCGCCCATCAACAGCAAAGCCGCCAGATGGCGTTTGTCTATCGCGAGCAATTTTTGCAGGGCCGCTTCTTCCGCCTCGTCATCGCCCAGCATACGGCAGGCATGGGCCATCAGCAGCCATTGCGGATCGATCGCATCGCCAGCCTGTTGCAATTCTTCCAATAGGGAGCGCGCTTTTACCGCGTTTCCGGCCCGCAGGGCTGTCACGCTATCCTGTAAAAGTGTCTGGGCATCTGCTGCTGATAAGGTCATGGTTTTGCTATATCGGATCAAAAGTCTTGTGCAACTGCTTCTGTCAGCTGCTTGCCACAAGTGAGTTTTGTATGCGGTCCGGTAGACCAATAGATGGTCAGCGCAGCTTTTAACGATGCTTTTTAATCTTTCCTGTTTCTCCGTCTCCCAGCGGTACAGGCCGAAATCCGTGATGGCTGCGTGTTTTTGATTTTGGTAAACAGCTTCTTAACGTTTGAGGGGCTTTGGACATGACTCATGATATCGCAATGCGGATCAGCAAGACGATACTGTTTTTGGCAGGAGTTGGACTTGCTGCACTCCTGACTCTGGGAGCTACCCGGGCTATTGTCGTTGAGACACCGGCTACTCAGTCTACAAGCGAACTGTCCAGCAAGTCGCCCGAGAAACCGCTTGATACCTCTATAGCCGCAACTGTTCCGCCTACGGATGTTGCAATAAATATTCCACCGGTGGCGAATGCTGTGGATACGGTTTCTGCGATACAGTCGAAACCGGCATCGCCTTTTGTCGTCAAGCGTATCCTTCAGATTGATGAGCCATTTGTGCATGGCTATTATAAATGGGATGATGAAGGCGTGCCAGATGGTGAGATTGTTATTACCGTCGATTTGAAGGCTGAATCACTGTCAGTTTTCAGGGATGGCTATGAAATTGGGGCGACGGTAATAAAATTCGGCGATGCTCTGAAACCGACGCCGACCGGTGTTTTTCCGATTACCCAAAAAAGCAAGGATCATGTCTCCAACATCTATCATGTCCCGATGCCCTATATGCTGCGCCTAACCAATGACGGTATCGCCATTCATGCCGCTGAAGTGAAATGGGGATATGGGACACGCGGCTGCATTGGCGTGCCCCATGAATTTGCCCGGTTGCTGTTTGAGCAGGTCAAGCTTGGTGACCGTGTGATCGTCACCAATGGCAAGATGCTGGATCTTGGCGAGCCAATTGTTGCGGGCTGATCCGGTTCACACGTTTGCCATCGAAATGCTTGGGCTTGCCTTTGCCTCTCGATGAATCAAGTGGTCTGCCAATCTGAGGCTAAGCGCCATGATACCCAGTGTCGGATTGGCCCATCCTGACGTTGCAAAAACCGAGCTGCCAGCGACATAAAGGTTATGCAATCCATGCACACGGCAATCCGCATCGACAACACCGGTGCGCGGTGATCCTGACATCCGGGTCGTTCCCATATGATGATAACCGCCATGGGCATGAGTAGAGATAAGCCGGTCGGTGGTCCAAAGTGTTTCGGTATCTTCCAGCCATGGGGCCGGATCAAATTTTCCGATACCAAGCCGTTCGAGCTCTTTGGCAAATTCCTGCATCATGACTTTGACACTATGCTTGTCGATATCGCTAAAACGCCAGTCAAGTTCTGCCAGCGGCATGCCCAGCGCGTCGCGCTCCGTGGCCAGTTTTACCCGACTTGCGGGATTAGGGGCCTGCTCCGCCCGGACCACGGCGCTGAGACGCCAGCCAAAACCCAAAAGCATCCACGGACGAAGCGGATCCACAACTTCATGGGCGCGCATGGCGGCTCTTTTGATATTGAGCCACAGCGTCCGGTTCGACTGGGTAGGGGAGAGGGAATGTTTCAGGCCATGATAGGCTTTCATCGTCGCGATCATGTCTGCCTTTGCCTGCTGTCTGACGGCAAGTGAGAAGGCGCTGTTAAGTATTCCTTCGCGCCGCTGCATGGCGTCGGAGGGACGTATCAGCGCTGCATGAACATCTCCGCCGGAGTCGCGCATCCGTCCGTTAAGTAGTTTCAGTAGCTGCCAAAACTGCCCCTTTCTGACTTGACCGCCGCGCGCATGGGGATGTTCCATGAAGTAGCGACCGACCTGATCATAACCATTGCCGATATCGGCGTTAAGAAGCAGCCGCGCATTGTCTATCCCGCCTGCCGCGAGCACATATTGCTGTGCGCAGACGGCGGCGGTTTTCCCGGAAATGTCAGTAACGGACAGTCCGTTGACCTGTTGACCGTCGTTGCCCGTTTCAATGGCCGTGACGGTCGCGTGTAACAGGATGTGCACATTCTGACTGTCCACCAGATCTTGACATTTGCGCAATGTAAAGCGTTCAGTTTGCGGTGTAAATTGCCAGAAATCCGTTGTCAGGCCCTCTTTTTCGAAAGCAGGGGGCTGTTGTCCGAACTGCTCCCAAAGATCCTCAGGCGATTGATTCGCCGGCAAATCAAGCAGTGCCCGCGCGCTATCATAATAAGGTTTGAGATCATCAAACGAGATCGGCCAACCGCTATGGGATATCCAGTCCCGGCGTTCGAGATCAATCGGGTTAAACTCCGCACAGCGCCCACCCCAGATGGCAGTGGTTCCGCCAAAAAACCGCAGCCGTGAATCCACCAAAGGATAATAGTCATGGCCGGTTGATGGTCCATCAGCCAACGCCTGAACATCAGGTTCAAAATCAATGCCGCCGCTTTCCAGCAGCAAAACTTTCTTGCCCAGATTATCCAGGCGACGCGCCAGCGTAATACCCGCTGCGCCTGCTCCAATAATACAAATATCCGCTTCGAAACGCGTCGAGGGATCGGATTTCCTCAGGTCAATAATCACTAGGCTGCCTCAAACAAACAGTTTCCGTGTTCCGCAACACAGAAGATGACCCTACCAACATAAATATAGCATTTTTAAGGAGTTCGACAATAGGGAGTTCGGCAAAAGATAACTGCGCTGGCCGAAAATGTTAAATTCTGATCTGGATCGTAATCGTAAGTTGAAAGTCGATTTGGACCGGAAAATATCCTCTCAACATTATGCTTTAACGGTTGTGATCGAATACCAGACTGCCTTGACTGCATAGCTTGGAAACCAGGGTCAGAACATCATCCGAACCGACAAGTTTCTCATCCAGTTCCACGCGATCCCTTGCACATAGTTTCTCAGCGAAAACGCCGGTTTGATCGGCACAGGTAAAGCATGCACCATCGACAAATAGCAGAACTGAACCGGCCGATTGCCGGATATAGGAAAAACGGCTGGCAGAATTACGGCAAAGGGGCAAACCACTGGTGAGGTTTTCCCTGATCTGGAGCACGTCAACGGCCTCTTCGGCGCGCCAGTCGACATCGGGATATTTTGGTGTGCTGCTATATTGGCCAAACCAGCGTGCGAATGCTTCTCGATCGCCGATTTTTTCCATGACCATTTTATGCAGCTGATCGATAGCCGCCGATTCAATCTCCCCGGGATTATCCTGTAGCTTGAGTGCGGGATCGCTATAACGGTCATCGTCCTTCATATCCGCGAGCAGGTCATCGGCCCAGTAACCGATCAGTTCGCTGCGCGACGGGGCGCGAAAGCCGATCGAGTATGTCATGCAGTGCTGACCAATAGCGACGCCATTATGCGCTAGACCGGGCGGGATATAAAGTATGTCGCCGGGTTCGCAAATCCATTCATCAGTTGCGTCGAAACTGGAGAGCAGTCGCAAATCATCATGCGGCATTAATTTGGTGTCCTCGTCACAGGAAACGCCTACCTGCCACCTGCGCTGGCCCAAGCCCTGAATCAGGAAAACATCATATTGATCAAAATGCGGGCCAACGCCGCCGCCTTCGGTTGCGTAACTGACCATCACATCATCGATCCGCCAGTTGGGGATGAAGCGAAACGGCTCCATCAGCGCGGCTACTTCCGGCACATAGTGATCGACGGCCTGTATCAGCAGCGTCCAATATTTTTCGCCGAGCTGGCCGAAACGTGTTTCAGGGAACGGACCGTGTTCGAGCGCCCAACCACCCGCTGCGCCCGTCTGCGTGATCAGGCGTGATTCAACGCCTTCTTCGCATGCCAAACCGGCCAGATCGTCAGGCTCCAGCGGATCTTTCCAAGATTGCCACGCATTTTTGATCAGCAATGGTTTTTTTTGCCAATAATCCTGCAGAAAACTGTCGGCGTTGAAATCGGTCAAATGCATATCTGCCCTATACAAAAGCGGGCGGGATAATCATCAACAATAAAGCCCGAACCCGGAAAAGTCACTTCATCAAGTCCGGTTGGTTTTCAAATAGCTGCAGACAGTGGAAAGCGGCAAATTCTTTCCGGTAGGTGGCAATTTTTTGCCGAAACGACTGCTTTGCTAGCCTCTCAACCGGGAAAAAGCCGGCAAATGGTCCATTCCAACGCCTGCAACCAAAACTGGCACAGGCTTTGCTCTGTTTGGCTCAAGATATCGAAATATCGCGCCTGCGTCTGTGTTTGCATGGCGGTGAGGCAGGATCGCCAAGGATGGTCAGATCCGCAAAAGAGGACCGAAACTTATGAAGAAAACCGTTGCAGCTTGGGAAATTGATACGCTTCTGGACGACCTGGATGAAGACATAAAAATATTGTCGCTGGACTGTTTTGATACGCTGATCTGGCGCAATGTGAATCGGCCAACGGACGTTTTTCACGATCTCGACATCCCGAACTGCAACATGGAATTGCGTGTTCTGGCGGAGAAGCGGGCGCGTAAGGCGCTCATTCTCAATGCGAATAAGAATGACGTCACGATTGCCGAAATTTATCAAAAAATGTTTCGGGACGCCGATGATGCGCGCATTTCACAATGCGTTGAAGAAGAGCTGTTGGCGGAAGCTCGGCATTGCTTCGCCTTTCAGCCAGTCAGTACTTTGATAGAACGGGCCAAGAGTCGCGGCCTGAAAGTCATCGTCGTCTCAGATACATATTTGCCAGAACCGTTGCTTCGCCGGTTGATAACAGAGGCAGCCGGTTCGGAAATCGCTGACAAAATTGACCGGATTTTCTGTTCCTGCGAATATGGCATGGGCAAGGCAGGCGGCCTTTTCAAACCCGTGCTTGCTGACCTGGGAATCTCGCCAGGCAAGATCCTCCATCTGGGTGACAATCTTGAAGCCGACTTTAACGCTCCTGCGAAACTAGGAATTCACGGTGTCCATTTCGAGCAGTTTGATGATGAATCCTCCGAACGACTGAGACTGGAAGCAGTGGCGGCGACCATAATGGATAAAGATATCCGTAAAGTCTCCCCGGCTTTACAGCCGCATCGCGCACAGATTTCGCTGCGACAAGAAAATGATCCGACCTTTCAATTTGGTCATGATGTACTGGGCCCGATATTTCAGGGTTTCTCTCGCTGGATCGCAGAAGAGGCAAAGGACATTGAAGCAAAGACAGGAAAGAAGCCCAAACTGCTGTTCTTGTTGAGAGATGGCTATCTACCGGCACAGGCTTTCACGAAAATCTATCCGGAATATGCTGACCAAGTTGCGATGGTCGAACTTAGTCGCTTCACCGCCAATGCAGCCAGTTTCGCGAACAAGGATGCGATCAAATCCTTTTTGATGGCCGAAGCAACGAGCAACAAGAAAGATGCATATTCAAGCCAGCGGCAAGCGGCTTATTGCCGACAACTGCTTTTCGGCAAAGACGAGATAGCGAAGCTGGCTGGTATCAGAACACCCGAGGCATTTATCCGTGAGGTTCTAAAACAGAAAAACGTCAAAAAAATCGTTGCCCGTTCCAGAAAATTCAGAGCCGGACTCGTCGCGCATCTTGAAAATAATGGTGTGGAAAACAGTGATTCCGTTGTTTTTGTTGATCTGGGATATAATGGGTCGGTCCAGAATGTGATCGAACCGGTGCTCAATTCCGAAATGGGTCTCGACATATCTGGTCGTTATCTCCTCCTTCGTCAGTTGATGATCACCGATCTCGATAAAAAAGGCCTCATCGATATCCGCCACTATGACAATAGTGCACTCAACGCTCTGTGCGAATCTATTGCAGTTCTGGAGCAGCTCAGCACGCAATCCAATGGTTCCGTTCTTGGCTATAGCGAGACAGGAGAGCCAAAGCGCGACACGGCCGATATCAAGGGAGAACAGAGTGAGGAGCGTGATCAGGCGCAAGCGGCTTGTTTAAGCTATATTGAGAAAATCGGCCACGGTTGGGCGACGACGCCGCGCTCATGGGACAGCGATTGCGCCCGTCAAATGGCGACAGCTTGTCTTTCACGTCTCTTGTTCCTGCCCGTTGAACGGGAGATCGGGATCTTTGAAAATTTCAATCATGACGTAAATCTGGGCACAAAAGACATGCTCAAGTTTATCGATCCGGAATCGGCGGAACAGGGCATAAGACGCCGCGGGCTATTCTATACTAAAAACATCTCCCGGATTTATTTGCCTGGGGAATTAAAGCAGAGAGGGATGGAAGCTTTGCTTCCTCTGTTTACCGGCAATCGCTTCGGGCTTGATTTGCGGCAAAACGATTTCCAGAGCGGGGGTATGAAAATCCCGGTTATGCTCGCCGACGACCAAGAGCATATTCAGGTGGAAATTGATGCTTACCCAACGGGTGATGGTTACTATCAAGCCCTGATTCCAGCCGGCAACGGGCGGTTCAATATTGCGATCATGCTGGGACAAGTCTGCGAATGGCTTCAGGTAGAGGAAGTCAATTTTCAGGAAATCGAGAATTTCATGGCGAAGAAAATCGATGATGACGCGATTGCGGCACATCCGGTCTATGAAGGCATGACGGAAAATGGTCCCGGACTTCACCGTTGCGGCAGGAAAGATGCATTCATGCTCGTTCCGCCACCTACTGTTACAACCGGTGAGTCATTGATGCTCAACCTCGTTTTTCGGCCGACAGTGTTGAGTAATTCTCCCAAAATCGCAGCACGAAAGGTTGCCTGAATATGCCCGATCTCCTGATTCATTCGATGTCGGAATTTTCCGATGTTATCGTCAATGCGATGGAAATCGCCAGTGTTTCAAAAATTGCCGAAATCGGTGCGGAATATGGCGGGATGACAAGCATATTGGCGGACTATGCCGAGGCGAATGATGGTCATCTTTACAGCATAGATCCAACTCCAAAACCTGAGTTTCTGAACTGGGTGGCTGCCCACAAAAAGGTCACGCATATCGCAAAGCCAAGTCTGGACGCGTTCTCAAAGCTTAAGAATATCGATCTCTGGCTGGTGGATGGGGACCATAACTGGTTTACGGTCTATCACGAACTCAAAGCCATTGAGGCGGCAAGCACCCGGGACAAAAAACCGTTCTTTGCGATCATGCATGATGTTTGCTGGCCCGCGGCTCACCGCGATATGTATTATGCGCCCGATGCCATACCGGATGAATATCGCCATGATTACTGCATGGATAGCGGTGCAAAACCCGGGCATTCAGGATTGTTTCGCGAACAGGGTATGCGCGGAATGGGTCATTTTGGCTGGGCCTTACATGAAGGCGGTGAGCGCAACGGCGTGAAATGCGCGGTTATCGACTTTATCAACGAAGCGGAAGCCAATGGACGCGTTATGGCCTATGCCGAAATTCCCGCGGTCTTTGGGCTCGGCATATTGTTCGATGTCGATGCGCCCTGGGCTGGTCCGCTAAGTGATCTGCTCGTCCCGTTTCATGATAATGCCCTGATCGCCAAGCTGGAGCAAAACCGGCTGGCCAATTATCTGACCGTACTGGATTGGCAAGATGGTGCCATTGGCTAGTAAGGCGCGATGTTCGTGTTGATATAAAGAGCCACGGACAAACACCTAATCATTTGCCGATGGGCACGGTCAGTGCCAAAGACGTGCCATGTCGCAACTGATCCTGTTCAACAAGCCTTTTGGAGTGCTGTCGCAATTTACCGACCGCGGCACGCAAACCACCCGGCCGACTCTGTCCGCTTATATCGACTTGCCTGACGTTTATCCCGCCGGGCGGCTGGACCGGGATAGCGAGGGTTTGTTGCTGCTCACCGATGATGGAAAGCTGCAATCACGGATTGCCGATCCCAAATACAAGATGCCGAAAACCTATCTGGTGCAGGTTGAGGGGAATGTTGAAGAAGGCAGCCTTGATCAGTTACGGCAAGGTGTGCATCTAAAGGATGGTTTGACCCGGCCAGCTGACGTTGAGCGCATTGATGCACCCGATCTGTGGCCCCGCGATCCGCCGGTCCGTTATCGCAAAACTGTCCCCGATTGCTGGCTGCAGCTCACTATTAGGGAAGGGCGAAACCGGCAGGTGCGCCGGATGACCGCCGCGGTGGGACATCCGACTTTACGGCTGGTGCGCTGGCGTATCGGGGAATGGGGTCTGGACGATTTGCCTTCTGGCGAATGGCGAAAAGTGCCAGTCTAGTCCGGTAAACCGTCAGCCCAGCATCATTTGCGAGAGCGCATTGCCAGAGAGCCATGCGCATTCGATGCGGGGACCAAGCAACCAGTCGCCACAAACACCTAGCTTGGCTTCATTGTCGTAAAGCGCTTCCACACCAGCGCTGCCCGATCGCGCATAGCGCCAGCGATGGGCAACGGCATGGATCGGCTCCGGTAATTCCATTGCAAGGTTGTCGGTAAACTCTTTGATCAAAGCCTCGCATACCTGCTCCGAATCATCTTCCAGATGGTCCCGCGACCAATCCGGCGAACCCTGTATGACCCAGCTATCTGCGCCTTCGCGCATCGGCTTGTCGCTATTTCTGGCGGCCCAGCCAATAGCTCCACGGTCTTTTAATATCCTTATGTCGGTCGCCAGAGGTTCGGCAAAGGCCAGCATGACCGTCCAGCAGGGATCGGAAACAGTGCTGCGCGCTGTGTCGGCAAAACGGCTGTGCAGCGGGTCAAGCAAGTCTGCGGCCTGTTCTGCCGGGACTGCAATGACCGCGGCGTCAAAAAGTACTTCCAACGCACCGTCTTCTCCGCGAATCTGCCAGTGGTCCTGTTGCTTCACCAGACTCTTGATCCGCATAGACCAAGTGACATCGTGATGAGTCGCCATCGCTTTGACCGGCGTATTCATTGACGGTGTTCCGACCCATGCCTCATCGCCCGCCGCTGGCCATTTCGCGGCTAGCTCATTCTCTTGCCACTGTTCGACAACGGCCTGAAAGCCGGGCGCCCGAGCGCTGAAATATTGCGCCCCATGGTCAAAACGCAATTCGCCTGCTGCAGTCTGGGCGCGCCGCGTTGACATGCGGCCACCTGGTCCACGCGCCTTGTCAAACAGCTGAACCTGATGGCCCGCCGCTGCCAGTGGGTCTGCGCAAGCCAGCCCGGACAGACCGGCGCCGATAATGGCGATTTTCATGATGATCTTCTCCGTATCTTCAGCTTGGTGCGTTTCAGGCGACTTCTACAAAACTATCAAGAACACGTTTTTGCCCGCTTTTTTCAAATTCGATTTCCAGCTTGTTGCCCTCTTTTTCCTTCACTTCGCCATAACCGAACTTGGTGTGGAAAACGCGCATGCCTACGGCAACATCGTCGCGGCCCTTGTTGCCAAGGGAGACTGCGCTTCGCCTGGCTTCCTTGATATTTTTGCGTGTACTATCGAAACTGCCCGTGCTGCGCGCCCGTTTCCATCCGGGTCCTCGTGTTGATCCGCGCGCGGCATCGGCGAAGGGATCGGCACGTTCCGACCAGTTGGCACGCCACAGACTTTCGCCGCCCATCATACTGGTTTCTTCTTCGATATGTTCCGCTGGCAGTTCGCCAATGAAGCGGGAAGGGATGGAGCTGGTCCACTGCCCATAGATCCGCCGGTTAGCTGCGTGGAAAATAGTGCATTTTTTCTTCGCTCGCGTGATCGCGACATAGGCGAGACGGCGTTCTTCCTCGAGGCTGGCAATCCCGCCTTCGTCTAAGCTGCGCTGGGACGGAAACACGCCTTCTTCCCAGCCGGCACAAAAGACATGGTCATATTCCAGGCCCTTGGCGCCGTGCATGGTCATGATCGTGACCTTGGCTTCATGATCGGTTGCATCATTGTCCATGACGAGGCTGACATGTTCCAGAAAATCGCCGAGCGTCTCATATTCCTCCATCGCGCGAGTCAGCTCGGTGAGGTTTTCCAACCGCCCAGCTGCTTCAGGTGTGCGATCGGCTTGCAACATGGTGGTATAGCCACATTCATCCAGAACAATCCGTGCCAATTCTGCATGCGGCACTTCATCGGCATTGGTACGCCATCTGGCGAAACTGCGCATTAATTCCTGAAGCGTGGTTCTCGCCCGCGCCGGCAATTCGTCCGTATCGCAAATGCTGAGCGCTGCTGCTGCCAGCGGAATCCCTTGCGCTCGAGCTAACCTATGGACTTTTTCCACAGTTTTATCCCCAAGCCCACGCTTTGGCACATTGACGATCCGTTCAAAGGCCAGATCATCTGCCGGCTGGGTTATCACACGTAGATAGGCGAGGGCGTCGCGAATTTCGGCGCGT
Source organism: uncultured Sphingomonadaceae bacterium (assembly GCA_947493955.1). GTDB lineage: Bacteria > Pseudomonadota > Alphaproteobacteria > Sphingomonadales > Sphingomonadaceae > Parasphingorhabdus. The sequence goes on along the minus strand of CANLSQ010000001.1, from coordinate 1,352,268 downwards.
TCGTAAAAGCGAAAACCACCGATAATCTTGTACGGCATACCGATGGAGATAAACCGGTCCTCAAATTCCCGTGTCTGGAATTGTGCACGGACCAGAATCGCCATGTCGTTGAGGGAAACGCCCTTGTTCTGTAGGCTTTCCATTTCCTCACCAGTGCGCCTTGCTTCTTCAGGACCATCCCAAACGCCGGTGACTTGCACCTTGTCACCGTCCTCTTCCTCGGTCCACAGGGTTTTACCAAGGCGTCCGCTATTGTTAGCGATCAGCGCAGAGGCAGCAGCCAATATGTGCGGCGTAGAGCGATAATTTTGCTCCAGCTTGACGACCTTGGCATCGGGGAAATCCTTTTCGAAGCGCAGGATATTGGCCACTTCCGCGCCGCGCCATGAATATATGCTTTGATCATCATCGCCAACACAGCAGATATTCTTGCGTTCCTGCGCGAGCAGCCTAAGCCAGAGATATTGACTGCTATTCGTGTCCTGATACTCATCGACCAGAATATATTTGAAGCGTTCTTGGTAGAGCTTCAATATTTCCCGATCGGTTTTGAGTAGGTTGAGAATATGGAGCAACAAGTCGCCAAAATCGCAGGCATTGAGAGCTTTTAGCCGCGCCTGATAGGCGGCATAAAATTCCTGACCGCGGCCATTGGCATAGCGTTCATTTTCATTGGCATCGAGATCAGCGGGGTTTAGCCCGCGATTTTTCCATTGATCGATCAGTCCGGCAAGCGCCCGCGCAGGCCAGCGTTTCTCGTCCAGTTCTTCGGCTTGAATCAACTGTTTGAGCAAGCGCAACTGATCGTCTGTGTCGAGAATCGTAAAATTGCTCTGCAGTCCGACCAGTTCGGCATGGCGGCGCAGCATTTTGGCGCCGATGCTGTGGAATGTGCCGAGCCAAGGCATGCCTTCGACCGCATCACCGACAATCGCACCAATCCGCTCTTTCATCTCGCGCGCTGCTTTGTTGGTAAATGTCACCGCGAGAACTTCTGATGGCCACGCTTTGCGGGAGTAAATCAGATGCGCCAGCCGCCGCGTGAGAGCAGCAGTCTTGCCTGTGCCTGCACCAGCCAGAACCAGAACCGGTCCTTCGGTTGTCAGCACAGCATCGCGCTGCGGCGCATTCAGGCCCCTGACATAGGGTGGATCGCTCTCGGCGGGTATATTCGAAGCATCGGTCACAGGTGAACAGTTAGGGAACATCGTAAGCGGCGGCAAGGCCAATATCACTTTTGACATGACCCAAGGTGCAGGTTGTAATTCATGTTGCGCTGCACCAAATAGCGATCAACAGAAAATCCTCCCAAGAATTGGAATCGATAATGAGTAAAAGATTGATGTTTAGTGCGATCCTCGCGACCGCTTTGATGGCGACGACGACCTTTTATACCCACGCACAAAATCAAGAGCAGGAAACTGCATCTGCTTTTGAGGCAGCGAATAGCTGACCTCTTGAGGCGGCAAGGCAACTAGGTGGGTCGCAAAATATGGAGCCTAGCCTTGCCGCTATCGCGTTGACTTTCCAACGTGAAACCTTTGACGTCGACCTCTTCCTTGCGAGACGTTTCAATAGCAATCCAGCTTGACGGCGCGAACCATCCATGGCGATTAAGCTTGTCGAGCGCCACTGCACCGGCCCCGGTTTCATAGGGGGGGTCCATCAGAACAAGATCATAAGGCGTTCGCGCCGGACCAAGCGCAAGTACGGAGCCTATGCGGATGTCGGCCTTTGCACCCAGCGTTTCGATATTTTTCTCCAGAGCCTTTAACGCATCACGGTCTTGCTCCACAAAAGTGCAATGCGCCGCGCCGCGCGACAAAGCCTCAAGGCCGAGTGCACCGGAACCTGAAAACAGATCCAGCACTTGCAGGTCGGCAAAATCGCCCAAGCGACTGGTAAGCATAGAAAATAGCCGCTCGCGGGTACGGTCCGCGGTTGGACGGGTGGTCTCCCCCTTAGGCGCAACAAGTTTGCGTCCGCGCCAGTCGCCTGCGATAACTCGCATTATTCCCCAAACCTCATTTTAAAGTCTTCCGAAACTTGACCAAATCATGGCGGCGGACAGCGTCAATCTCACCCTTGGCGAGATCACCAAGTATAAACGGCCCATAACGGGTGCGGATCAGGCGCGAAACTTTTAGACCAAGATGTTCGAGCACGCGGCGGACTTCGCGGTTTTTGCCCTCGGTCAAGGTCATTTCAATCCACTGGTTTCGTCCAGTGCGGCGCTCCAGATTGGCTTCGATCGGACCGTAATGCATGCCTTCGATGGTGATGCCGCGATATAGTTCCTCGAGCTGATTTTGTGTAATGTCACCAAAAGTGCGTGCGCGGTAGGTCCGCTCAACACCGGTTTTGGGAAGTTCCATCTCGCGCTTGAACTCGCCATCCGTGGTCATCAGTAACAAGCCTTCGGTGTTGAGATCGAGCCGACCGATTGGCATGATGCGTTCCATATCGTTGGGCAGCACATCATAAATGGTTTTCTTGCCCGAAGCATCGCGTTCGGCAGTGATATAGCCATTGGGTTTATGAAACCGGAACAGTTTGGCAGGCGCAGGTTCCGCCACGGGATTGCCATCGACGGTAATCCCGGTCAGGTTTTTCAGCAACAAGGAAGGGTGTTCGACAGTCACTCCGTTGAGGGCAATCCGTTCGTCACCAATCATCCGTTCAATTTCCCTGCGCGATGCAACACCGGCACGAGCCAGCAATTTGGCTATGCGCTGTCCCTCACGCACGGGTGCTTCGACAGGCTTGGCCTTTGCTGGCTGCTGCTTTGCACCGCGCGTTGGTTTGGCCTTATAGATTTTACCTGATTCTTTATCGGTCATGATTTTGCGCATGGCGGAAAAAAAACTTTGTCGCAATCTGTAACCTGCAGGATGGTGGGCGCGAATGACAGAATAGTTACTTGTTAGGAAGGTCTCTCGATGCGTAAAGTAATACTGCCAGCAATGATTGCAGCTGCTGCTTTTGCGGGCTTTATGGGTGCCCAAATCGCCCAGTCATCAAGTGAGGCATCTGCGCAGGCAACTACACCCGCGAAAACTTTTGGCGACGAAACGGTTCCCCCTACCCCGGTCGTCGTCGAACTCTTCACCAGTCAGGGATGTTCATCCTGTCCTCCTGCAGACATGTTAGCATCCCGACTAGCAAAAGATGACTCCCTGCTGGTGATTTCGCGGCCTGTAACCTATTGGGATCGCCTTGGTTGGAAAGATACGCTGGCGCGGGAAGAAAACACCCGGCTGCAGCGAACCTATGCCGCCAAAGGTAAGGCTGGTTCCGGTGTTTATACACCTCAGATGGTTGTCAATGGCGGTGGCGGAGCCGTCGGCTCCCGTGAAGGCGATGTACGATCGCTGGTCCGTTTGGCGAAAAACAGCGCCGGTCCTGTGATCGTGACCAATCGCGATGACAATGGTGATGTGACCGTTACCATCAGAGGGCAATCTCGCTACATGGCTGGGGTTTCTTTGCTCGCGCTTAGCTCCTCTGAAACCGTACAAGTCGGTCGCGGCGAAAATGGCGGACGCAAGCTGCATTACACAAATGTAGTAAAAAGTGAGCGTAGCCTGGGCAGCTGGGACGGCACCTCGATGGAGGTCAAGCTGTCAAATGCGGATCTGAATGTCACCGGGGCCGATAAATATGCGATCATCGTCCAGCGCCCCGGCGCAGGCACGATTGTGGGCGCCAAGTTGCTCGATATTTAAGCTGTCTCAAAAAATCTGACTGGCATTCGAAGCATTTGCCGCTAGTGTTTCTCTCAGTTCGAGGGAGAGTATGGCGTGAGTGAACAAACAGCAGACATCGGATGGCGTAAAATATTACCCGCTGGTGTCAGACCCTATAGTGAAGCGGCACCGTTATCGGCCTTCTTCCTCGGCATTTCTTCGGCGCTGCCGCTGACGATGATAGCAGCAACTCTTACAACACGCCTGGCGCAGGCGGGGATCGAGAAATCCACTGTTACGGCCTTTGCCCTGACGTTTCTTGCCTATAATTTCAAATGGCTCTGGGCTCCCATTATCGATGTCGTGAAACTTCCGATCATCGGCCGAATGGGCCAGCGCTTGTCCTGGCTGATCCTGACTGCGGCACTGGCAATGGCCGCGATCATCTATCTTGGATCACTGGATCCCAAAGCCGATATAATCGCGGTCGCCGTGGCCGCGACTTTGGTTGGTGTTGCGGGGGCAACCTTTGACGTCGTGATTGATGCCTATCGCATCGAATTGCTGGAGCCCGAACAATTGGGTGTCGGCTCAGGGATGTCGCAATATGGCTGGCGCATTGGCGCAGCCACGGCGGGTGCGGTTGCGCTTGTCATTGCAGCGCGCAGCAACTGGTCGATCGCATATTATGTCTGTTCGTTGTTCGCGCTGTTTGCTGTGTTTGTCGGGCTGATCATGCGTGAACCTGCTCGGCGTCAGGAGCCGCAGCCACTCAAAGGACCGATACAAGCGGCGATTGCGTATGTCAGTCCGCTGGTAGAATTTTTCAAACGCTCCGGCGCGCCTGTCGTTTTGTTGTTCGTACTGGTCCACAAAATTGGCGACACTTTAGCAAATTTGACTTTCCGGCTGTTGTTCGAGGACCTCGGTTTCACCAATGACGAGATTGCCTTTTATGATGTCAGTCTTGGTTTCATCGCCTTTCTGATCGGTATATTCGTAGGCGGTATCGTCTATTCCCGATTGGGTATGAAGAAAGCAGTTATGCTGAGTCTCATTTTAATGGCCGTCAGCAACCTCTCGTTCGCCGGACTGGCGGCAAGCGGCCACAATAACTGGGCTATGGCAGCGGCCATTGGTTTTGAGAATTTTGCCAGTGGTATCGGCGGCGTCGCCGTGGTCGCCTATCTGTCTGCACTTTGTAATTTGAGTTTTACGGCAACCCAGTTCGCTTTGCTTTCGGCGGCTGCCAGTATTCTGGGACGATTTCTAACCGGAACGACGGCTGGGTCGCTGATTGAGTGGATGGGCTATGTCAACTTCTACCTTTTGACGACGCTTGCCGCCTTGCCCGGGGTTATCATGTTCTGGCTGATGATCCGGTCGGGATTGGTGGACCGGTCCTTAGGTACTGCGGGTACCGAACATGCGATTGAAGAGGAAGCTCCGAAGACAACTTAATCCGGCAATTGCCGATTAGACTCCAAAACCGTGCCAGCCAGATAGAGAGATCCCGCAATCATAACGGTTTCGGGCTTCTGCTTGGCGATGACCTTCAAAGCTTCAATAGCATTGGGAGCATCTGAAACAAGCACTTCAGAGCCCATGAAATCCGCCATCTCATGCGCTTCGTGACCCTCGACAGGCACAACGGTGATACTGGCGATTTTGGGTTTTAACGGTCCGACAATCGCGGCAGGGTCTTTGTTAGCGAGCATGCCGAGAACCAGGTGGATGGAACTGTCGGCACAGCTGTCGAAATGGGCCGCCAAAGCCTCGCCGGCATTTACATTATGCCCTCCATCGAGCCACGTTTCGGTGTCCCTTGGCAGAATGTCCCGCAACGGACCCGGTGACAGTTTTTGCAAGCGCGCAGGCCATTTCGCCCAGCCCATCGCGGCGCGAAAGGCTGCTTCGGAAATCTCTATTTTGTGTTGATGGCGCAGCATGGCGATCGCAAGAGCTGCATTGTCCGCCTGATGAGGGCCGGGCAAGGCGGGTAAGGGCAGGGTCAGTTTGCCCCTGTCATCGCGATAATGCATCTGGTCATCATAGACCGCAGCGTCCCAATTTTCGCCACGCGGCAAATATTTTGCGTGGGTGGCGGCGGCATGTTCCGCCACGACTTTCGCCATATCATCACGGTATTTTTGAGTGAGCAGGGGGACATCGGATTTGGCAATGCCTGCCTTCTCCCATGCAATGCGCACCATCGGATCGGCTGGGGTTCCGCCTTCGGGAGAAAGAAGAAAAGCCTCATGATCGATGCCAAGTGCTGCCATGCCCGTCGCTGCAGGTGCAGGCACAATATTTGTTGCGTCGAGCCGCCCGCCGAGGCCGACTTCCAAAATGCAGGCATCAGCGGATGTTTCGGCAAAGGCGATCATGGCCGCCGCTGTGGTCGCTTCAAAAAAGCTGGGATTGATATCTTCGCTGGCGTCGAGAACGTGCGTTAGTAAAGCCGCGAGATATTCATCTTCGATCAGTGTCCCGGCCAGCCTGATCCGCTCGTTGAACCGAACCAGGTGCGGACTGGAATAGACATGTGCTTTCATCCCCTCCGCCTCTATCGCCGCGCGCAAAAAGGCGCAGGTGGAGCCTTTCCCGTTTGTCCCCGCGACATGAAAAACCGGAGGCAGACTCAGATGCGGATTGCCCACGCGCTCCATGACCGCTTTGATCCGCTCCAACCCTAGCACATCGCGGCCGGGCGATAGCAACGAAAGCCGATCGAGCTGTTTCTGAACCGCCGGATGGTCGGAGCGTGCGCCGTCTGCCATGAATGGGTACGGCTGGGTTAAGCCGCTGTTTTCCAGGCCATGAGATAGCTCATGACGCGGGCCAGTTCTGCGCGCAGTTCCTTGCGGTGAACAACCATGTCCAGCATACCGTGATCGAAATAATATTCCGAAGTTTGGAAATCGTCAGGTAATTTTTCACGGATAGTATTCTCAATCACGCGTCGCCCCGTAAATGCTAAGGTAGCGTCAGGTTCTGCAATCTGAACATCTCCAAGCATTGCATAAGCTGCCATAACGCCGCCCGAAGTTGGATCTGTCAAAACAACAATATAAGGGATGCCGGCTTCTTTCATCATTGAAATAGCGACTGTTGTTTTAGGCATCTGCATCAAAGACAGGGTGCCTTCCTGCATCCGCGCACCACCTGAAGCGGTAAAACAGATAAGTGGGCATTGATCTTCAATGGCACGATTGGCTGCATCGACAAAAGCCTGTCCAACGGCGAGCCCCATGGAGCCGCCTAGAAAAGCAAAATCCTGAACACCAACTACGCACTTATGTCCTTCGATCGTACCAGTAACATTCACCCAAGCGTCCTGTTCTTCGGTCTTGGTCCGTGCGGCTTTCAGGCGGTCGGTATATTTTTTCTGATCCTTGAATTTCAGCGGATCTTCCGGGACCGCTGAAAAAGGTATTATCTTCCAGCTATTCTCATCCATGATCTGCTCAAAACGGGTCATCGGCCCGATGCGGCCATGATGCTCGCATTTCGGACAGATATGCATATTGTCCTCATATTCCTTGAGGAACACCATCGCTTCGCATTTTTTGCATTTGTGCCAGAGGTTATCCGGCGTTTCCTTTTTGGTGATCGAAGCGATCTTGTTACGGACATTGCTAAGCCAAGACATGCGTCAATTCCCCAGATATTTTAGCGTGCGCTTCTGATAGCATCAGAAAGTGATTTTACATAGTCTTTGACATGCGGCGCAGCATTGGAACCATGTTCGGCGATGATCTCGACAATCGCCGAGCCAACGACAACGCCATCGGCAACGCGGGCGATATCGGCGGCTTGTTCTGGTGTGCGAACCCCAAAGCCGACTGCGACGGGCAGGTCCGTTCCGGTTTTTAGGCGCGCAACCGCTTCTTCAATGCTAGCCTGTGCGGCCTGCTGCAGTCCGGTTATGCCGGCCACAGAAACATAATAGAGAAAGCCCGAGGCATTGTTCAGGATTTCTGGCAAGCGTTCGGCATCGGTCGTCGGCGTAGCGAGACGGATCACTGCGACATCCTCGGCGCGCAGCGCGTCGCCCAAGCTATCATCTTCCTCCACCGGAATATCAACGCAGATTACGCCATCAACCCCTGCGTCAACGCAAGCTTTGGCAAACCAGTCGGCTCCGCGTATCGTCATCGGATTGGCATAGCCCATCAGCACGAGCGGCACCGTGGGATGGCGGTCCCGAAAAGCACTCGCGATGTTCAATATGTCTGCGGTTTTTGTACCTGCGCTCAAGCTGCGGATATTCGCGGCTTGGATGGCTGGGCCATCGGCCATCGGGTCGGTGAAGGGCATGCCGAGTTCTATGATATCCGCACCGCCTTCGACGAGTGCGTCTAGGATTGCACCGGTGTTTGCTGCGGTCGGATCACCTCCGGTTACGAAGGCGACTAGGGCGGCGCGGTCGGTTGGGAAGGATTGTGATAAGCGTGTCATGCAGGTGTCATTATGTTAAAGGGTCCAGTTGTTTTTGCATGATATGTTTTGTGCCATCCGCATGGTGGATGGCCGCTTGCTCGCACAAAGAACACGCTAGGTCCTCGCTTGGGATGAACAGAAACATCGATGCACGAGTAGAATATATCGTCGCTCAGAAACAAACGCGAAACAGCTTCTTCGACAGAACAATCTGTCGTACCGAACAGATGCAATTCTATCTTCGAATCCAAGCTCGACTCTAGTCCCATGGCATTTGCTGCTTGCGATAAGGCATCAAGAAAATGCAGCTTGAACTCGTCTTGGCTTACTTTCATATTTCCGTACCCAAAGCCTCGGCGACTGTGAAAATATCCTTGTCTCCGCGGCCACATAGATTGGCTAGAATGATCTGGTCCTTGTTCATCTTCAAGGCTTCGCGAGCAACAGCAGCAATAGCGTGGGAAGGCTCTAGTGCGGGGATAATCCCTTCGGTGCCGCAGAGCAGCTGAAACGCCCTCAGCGCTTCGGTATCGGTCACGCTGTCATAGCGAACCCGGCCTGACTCTTTCAGCCAGCTATGTTCAGGGCCAATGCCAGGATAGTCGAGGCCCGCACTGATCGAATGGGCTTCGTCAATTTGGCCGTCCTCATCCTGCAGCAAATATGTTTTGTTACCGTGCAATATGCCAGGCTTACCACCTGCCAGCGATGCGGCATGTTCTTTTTCTAAACCATGGCCCGCCGCTTCAATACCCAGCATTTCGACGTCTGGATCATCAAGGAACGGATGAAACAGACCAATGGCATTAGAACCGCCACCAATAGCCGCCACCAAAAGATCGGGCAGGCGACCGGTGCGCTCGAGCAGCTGTGCCCGTGCTTCGCGACCGATCACGCTTTGGAAATCGCGCACCAGCTCGGGATAGGGATGCGGGCCAGCGGCGGTTCCGATGATGTAGAACGTGTCATGCACATTGGCGACCCAGTCGCGCAAAGCGTCATTCATTGCGTCCTTGAGCGTCGCTGAACCACTGGTTACGGGTACAACCTCTGCACCCAGCAACCGCATCCGGAAAATATTCGGTTTCTGCCGTTCAATATCGGTTGCGCCCATATAGATGACACAGGGCAGGCCAAAGCGAGCGCAAACGGTTGCCGTCGCCACGCCATGCTGCCCTGCGCCGGTTTCAGCAATGATCCGGGTCTTGCCCATGCGCTTGGCGAGCAATATCTGGCCGATGCAATTGTTGATCTTGTGCGCGCCGGTATGGTTGAGCTCATCACGCTTGAACCAGATTTGTGCGCCCTTGCCTTCCGGCGCCTCTTTCCGGACATGTTCGGTCAGGCGTTCGGCAAAATAGAGCGGGCTTGGACGACCGACATAATGTTCGAGCAAGTCATCAAATTCTTCCGCAAAAGCAGGATCAGCCTGCGCGGCGCGATAATGCTTCTCCAGATCAAGGATCAGCGGCATCAAGGTCTCGGCCACATAGCGCCCGCCAAACTGACCAAAATGGCCACGTTCATCGGGCTGATTGCGGAAGCTGTTCGAGAGTTTATCGTGTTTCGTCATATGTGCGAACCGCTTGGCAAAAGGCAGCGATTCTGTCCACATCTTTGACGCCCGGCGCGGATTCTACGCCCGAGGAAACATCGACGAGTGGAGGACTCGTCGCTTTCATCGCACTCACAACGTTATCGGCATCCAAACCACCGGCGAGACCCCATGGCAATTTGTGATCATGCCCCTTCAGGACAGACCAGTCAAAGCTCGTTCCTGTTCCGCCGGGAAGGGCCTTTGCGGGAGCATCGAATAACAGCCGGTTAGCAGCATCATCGAATCGACTGCTTTTTGCGAGCGTTGCTTTGTCGCGCAGGCCGAGGGCTTTCCATATCTCGACATTGCTTTGATCGCGCACCAGTTTGAGCCATTCGGGTGTTTCACTGCCATGAAACTGGATGACATCGGGGCGGACAAAGTTGATTGCATGTCCGGTCAGCTTCGGGTCTGCATTGACCAGCAACAATACTATTTTCAATGACTCCGGAGCAGCTTCACGCAGTTCGGCTGCGCGTTCCAGAGACACATGACGCGGGCTTTTCTCGAAGTGGACAAGGCCAATATAATCGGTACCGGCATCAGCAGCGGCGTTGATCGTCGTGATGTCGGACAGGCCGCATATTTTGATTTGGGTTTTCATTGGTTGGCTTAAAGCGTCGCTTCTATAGATCGCGCCGCCGCATTGGGATTTTCCGCAGCCGTGATCGGGCGGCCTATGACCAGGACGCTGGCGCCATTATCGCGGGCTGCGCGGGGCGTTACCGTGCGCTTCTGATCGCCAGCCTTGCCGTTGGCAGGGCGCAGGCCGGGTACAACAAAATAGCCCTCTTTCCAGACTTTGTGGGCCGCGCCTACTTCATTGCCGGAACAGACAATGCCATCCAGGCCGGCTTCGGCGGCGAGATTGGCCAGGCGTTCGACCTGATCATGCGGAGTGCCGCTATAACCGATCTTGCCCATGTCATTTTGATCGAGAGAGGTTAGCAAGGTAACGCCGACAACCTTGGTATTACTGCCTGCCGCAGCTTTGGCATCTTCCATCATCGCCCGTCCGCCGGAAGCATGTACCGTGACTATGGCGGGCTCAAGGACATTAATCGCCTGCATAGCCTTGGCGACCGTGTTCGGAATATCATGGAGTTTCAGGTCTAGAAAAATCGGCAAGCCGATTTTCTGAATTTCGTGAACCCCGTGATGGCCATTGGCACAGAAAAACTCGAGGCCGAGTTTCAATCCGCCGACATGGCCGTTGATCGATTTGGCGAGTGCGACCGCATTGTCCAATATGGGCGTATCAAGCGCGACATATATGGGATTACTCATGTGCCTGCAGCCTTATCGTCGCCGGTAATCGGTGAAACCGCAGTCGCAGGTTCGGAGATTTGTTCCTTACCCAAGTCCAGCGGAGCCGCGGCCGGCGAGGGTTTGGTAGCAGAGCTTGTCGTAGTTGCGGGCACCGGTGCAGGGCGGGCAGCTGCTTCAAGTGTTTTGATACGGCGATTGAGACGCCATTTTGATGTGCGGTGAAGGATCCACAAAGGAACGAAACCCAACAGAAACGCGCCAATAACGAGGACGGGCAGTTTCGTGTCGATACGGATATCTTGCCAAATCAGCACCGATGTTGGTGACCAGTTATTGACAGCAAACACCACCAAAATGACCGCCAATATAACCCAGAAAAGTGTTTTTATGAATTGCATTCGGAACCCTCAATTACCCATTTCATGCACATTACCCGTAATTTCGACCAGTGACCAGAGTGTTGCCGTTCTGGATCACATGGCGGATTTTTTTGTCTCGGACTTCAGCTGCCAAAAACCCGATCGAAAATCGTGTCGATATGCTTGAAATGATAATCCAGATTAAAGCTTTCTTCCAACTCCTCATACGATAGCTTTGCCGTTACGTCGGGATCAGCTTTCAGCAGGTCAAGCAAGGCCACTTCGCCATCTGATTCCCAGACCTTCATCGCGTTGCGCTGAACGATCCGGTAGCTGTCCTCGCGGCTGATACCTGCTTGTGTAAGTGCCAGCAGCACGCGCTGGGAGTGCACAAGCCCGCCCATCCGGTCGAGATTCTTCTGCATGCGTTCCGGATAGATGAGGAGTTTTTCGACAACGCCGGTCAGACGAGCGAGGGCGAAGTCCAATGTGATCGTGGCGTCCGGACCGATCATCCGTTCGACTGAGCTGTGAGAGATATCCCGCTCATGCCATAGAGCGACATTTTCCATCGCGGGCAGGGCATAGCTACGCACCATCCGGGCAAGTCCGGTCAGATTTTCGGTGAGAATCGGGTTGCGCTTGTGCGGCATCGCGCTCGAACCTTTTTGTCCCGGTGAGAAATATTCTTCCGCTTCCAGAACCTCGGTCCGCTGCAAGTGGCGAATCTCGACCGCTAGGCGTTCCACTGAAGAAGCAATAACAGCCAGTGTCGCAAAATACTGTGCATGGCGATCGCGGGGAATGACCTGTGTCGATACCGGCTCGATTTCCAGTCCCATTTTTTCGGCAACATGCGCTTCGACTTTCGGGTCGATATTGGCGAAGGTGCCCACCGCGCCTGATATTGCACAGGTCGCGATTTCCTTGCGCGCCAAAACCAGTCGTTCACGGTTCCGTTCAAACTCGGCATAAGCTTGCGCCAGTTTCATACCGAAAGTCACCGGCTCGCCATGAATCCCGTGGCTGCGGCCAATGGTCGGGGTCAGCTTATGCTCGTAAGCACGGGTTTTGATCGCCGCGAGCAACTTGTCCATATCATCGAGCAATATGTCCGTGGCGCGGGTCAGTTGGACGGCCACACAGGTGTCGAGTACGTCGCTTGATGTCATGCCCTGGTGCATGAAGCGGGCCTCTTCACCGACATTTTCAGCAACATTGGTCAGGAAGGCGATGACGTCATGCTTTACTTCGCGTTCAATCTCGTCAATCCGGGCGACATCAAATTTGCCTTTGGCCCAAATCGCAGCCGCCGCTTCCTTCGGTACAACGCCCAGTTCGGCCAGCGCATCGGTCGCATGCGCCTCTATCTCGAACCAGATCTGGAATTTGGATTCAGGTTCCCAAATGGCAACCATATCGGGGCGAGAATAGCGCGGGATCATTTTTTCTTTCCTTGAAACTAAAAAAGCTGGTTTAATCCGATCATAGCATGACCAGAGATTTGCGGACCCGCTAGCAGCTACATTATGAGTCGGCAACGTGGTTCATTGGGGAGAAAAATATGCGTCTGGCAGTATTAACCGGCGGCGGCGATGTCCCTGGCCTTAACCCATGTATCCGCTCGATTGCGATGGCAGCCTGGCAGCGCGGTTGGGATGTCATTGGACTGCGCCGCGGTTGGGAAGGGGTACTGGAAACAGATCCAACCGATCCCTGGTCGCTGGAAAATTCGGCGATGGTGCTTGATAGAGATGCAGTGCGGGGTATTGATCGGCAGGGCGGAACCATATTGCACAGCTCACGCTGCGACCCCAGAAACACCAGCGAAGGTGACCAAACACAAAAGGTTCTGGATATACTCGATGCGCTGAAGGTGGATGCGCTGATCACCATGGGCGGCGATGGAACATTGCGCTTTTCGGCGCATCTCGCCAGTTTGGGACGCAATGTCATTTCAATCCCCAAGACTATGGACAATGATGTGTTCGGTACCGACTATTGTATCGGCTTTTCAACCGCCGTCACCCGATCCGTCGCCGCTATAAATGCGCTCAGGACGACAGTGGCCAGCCACGAACGGATCGCGGTTATAGAACTGTTTGGACGCCGTTCCGGAGAAACCGCATTGTTGTCCGGATTTTTATCCCAAGCAGACCGCACTGTAATTGCCGAAGTTCCTGCGGATATTGATGTGCTGTTGCCCTTATTGCTGCAAGACAAGGCGAATAATCCGGAAAGCTACGCCATCTGCCTTGTATCGGAAGGGGCTCAATTGGCTGGTAGCGATACGGATGATGGCGAGATGAGCAAATCCAACACCAATCGGATCGGCGTTAACATTGGCACGCAATTGGCGAGAGAAATTGAGGCACGGTCGCCCGAGCGGACAATTGTTCAGGAACTCGCCTACCTGATGCGGGCTGGTGAGCCGGATGCAATGGACCGGATGGTCGGATTCGCATTTGGCGCCTTGGCGGTGCAACTGATCGAGGAAGGCCGCACATCGAACATGGTTTGCCTTGAAGATGGCAACTACGGTGTCGTGCCTATTGGGACGCTGCTGGGCGGAACCAAAGGCGTTAACGTATCTGGTCTTTACGATGCGCGCGAATATCGGGCCAATCTCGTGCAGATAGAAGGTATGCCGATGTTTCTATATTAAGACGATATTTGAGCGTGTTGAGGTGGTGTAACTTAAACAGGCATAGCGCGAATAAGGTGATGAGGGGATCATGAAATGACTGTCGATCAATCCATGCTGCAAGAAGAACGCCTGTCACCTTTTTTGCGGGTAACGCTCCGTATATGGGTGAAGACCTATCGTTCCATAATCGGCTTGATCAGCCCGGTCTTCGATCTGCTTGTCCGGCTTTTTGTCGCGCAGGCGATATTTCGTTCTGGTGTCGTGAAACTATCAGATTGGGATACGGCGCTGAGCCTTGCACGGTTCGAATACCCCGTTGCGTGGATGGCGCCAGAGACTGCGGCGGTGATTGGCGTGACCATCGAAATCGTAGCGCCGATATTGCTCCTGATCGGCCTGTTAACCCGGGAAGCCGCGCTCGCCATATTGATGCTGCTCGTGGTGAGTCAGGTTGAGTATGTTCCGACCGATCTCAATTTGTGGCTGATCGCTATTTTGGGTTGGTTTGTTTTGCGCGGGGCAAAAGGATTTTCCTTCGATCGCGCCGTGGCCGGAGGATTGAGCGGCAGCGCTCTGCCATTTGCTGATCCCATCATGCGCTTTTTTGAATATTTGACGGATAAGGCTGCGTTGGCCTGGCTGCTGATCATTCGGATATGGCTGGCGGTAACCTTGCTCGTTGTTGCCGGTATGACAAGCATGACAGAGGCGGAGCTTTTTCTGCCCGTGAAGAGCTTTGCTGGCATTGATCCAATCATAGCCATTGGATTGGCCCTGCTGCTGGTTGTCGGAATGGTTATTCCGCTAACTGGCTTTGCGTTGATAGTCGCTCTCAGCACATTGGCGGTAATGGGGCTGCATCCGGATTTGACACTTTATCCCATGTTGCTCTTTGGATTGATGATCATATTTGGCGCTGGCTATCTATCTGTCGACCGGATGATCTCAAACTGGCTGGAACATAATATTTTGTTTGATCGCAAATATGAGGATGTACCCGAACATTGGCCGCATATTGTCGTTGCGGGTGCCGGTTTTGGTGGCTTGGCCTGTGTGGCCAAATTAAAAAACCTGCCTGTGCGGATCACGCTTGTTGACCGACATAACTATCATTTGTTCCAGCCACTGCTTTATCAAATTGCAACAGCCGCGCTGTCACCTGCCGATGTGGCTACCCCGATCCGGGGATTGTTTCGCAATGACGGCAATGTGCGGGTGCTGCTGGGTGAGGTTAGCAGCGTTGACAGCAAAACGAAGACGTTGACTTATGGGCAGAACAGCCTGGACTATGACCATCTGGTTCTCGCCACCGGCGCTTCGCACAGTTATTTCGGCAAGGATGAATGGGCCCCTTATGCACCCGGCCTGAAAACCATTGAAGATGGCGTGTCTGTGCGTGCCCACGTGCTACGCGCTTTTGAACGGGCAGAATCATCCAATGATCCGGAGCGGGTGAAACGCTTGCTGACCTTTGTCATCGTGGGGGCAGGGCCTACCGGCGTGGAATTGGCGGGCGCGATTGCCGAACTGGCCCATCAGGGGCTGAAGGATGAGTTTAGTAGAATTGACCCAGCTCAAGCGCAGATCATATTGGTGCAATCAGGCGACCGGATATTACCAGCGTTTCCTGAAGATTTGTCGGCGCATGCAGCGGCTTCGCTTGGCAACCTGGGTGTGGATATCCGGCTGAAATCGCGCGTGACGGATATTGCCGCTGACCGCGTCAAAATCGGCGATGATGTGGAAATTGCGACGGAAACGGTGCTCTGGGCCGCCGGAGTGATTGCCTCTCCTGCCGGTAAATGGCTGGATGCCGAAACCGATCGAGCAGGGCGGGTCGCTGTGGATGACTATTTGCGGATTGCAGGCCACGAGAATGTCTTCGCTATTGGCGATACGGCAGGTAGCAATGCGTGGGAAGGCAATCCGGTTCCGGGACTGGCTCCTGCCGCCAAGCAAGCGGGGGTCTATGTCGCCAACTATATCCAAAAACAGCTTCTGGACGACAAGCAGATTGCGCCGTTCCAGTACAAACACCAAGGCAGTCTTGCGACCATAGGCCGCAAAAGCGCTGTGGCTGATTTTGGCTTTATGAAATTACACGGCGCTTTGGCCTGGTGGCTATGGGGCGCGGTGCATGTCGGTTTTCTCTCCGGGATGCGAAACCGGATAGCAGTGTTGGTAAACTGGATATGGTCCTATTTCACACTGCAACTCGGCATTCGCTTGATCACTGGCAAGGATAGCGGTGCTTAAAGCGGTACTAGATCAAACCTTTTGATCGAAAGGATGTGTGGCCGTCGATACCGATGATGATATGGTCATGTACCGCAATGCCGAGTTTTCTGCCGGCATCGCATATATCCTTGGTAACGGCGATATCCTGACGGCTGGGTGTGCTATCACCACTTGGGTGATTGTGGACCAATATTATCGCCGCAGACCCGAGTTCCAGCGCTCGTTTGATGACTTCTCTTGTGTAGATCG
Source organism: uncultured Sphingomonadaceae bacterium (assembly GCA_947493955.1). Lineage (GTDB taxonomy): Bacteria > Pseudomonadota > Alphaproteobacteria > Sphingomonadales > Sphingomonadaceae > Parasphingorhabdus. The sequence goes on along the minus strand of CANLSQ010000001.1, from coordinate 1,335,780 downwards.
CCGCCTGATCGATCGAGCCTTCGCTGACCAGCTCATCACGGATCAAACGGTTTTTGCTGTTAAGATGCAATACCCGAACTCTTTCGTGGACAAGATGCGCCATATCCGCGCGAAGATAGTCAAGTAGCGCTTGCCAGCTTGTCAGAACCGGTTGTTCACGGACGGGTTCGGAGATCATGCGGAGTGCAGCAGCCTGGACGATTTTGATAGCTGCTGCACTTTTCTCGCCCATTCCAGGCACTTTCTTTATCGACTCCCCATCGGCAGTCAGCACCGCGGACAGACTACCAAATGTATCGATAAGGTCCTTTGCCAACGGTTTCGTGTCTTGTCGCCTGATGGCTAGAGCAAGCAGATATTCGACGAGCTCGTGATCCAGAAGTGCTTCGCTGCCACCGTTTAGCAAGCGTTCACGCAGTCGGGCGCGATGGCCTTCGCCGTGATGGCCTTTTGTTTTTCGTTTGGAGTTTTGGGCGTTATCCAGAGCGGGCATGGCCGAACTATAGATTGTTTGTCGGGAAATGAGATAAGAAAGCCCATTAACCCGCTGAATTGGCCGAATATGTCCAATTCCAAAAAAATGACGTAAAAACTATTCGTCCTGCGCACTTGTACATTGCAACTTAAGCTAGACTTCTGCATTTCAATCGCCATGGAGGAAGAAACCGACCAAGGTCCGATAGGGCGCCGATTGGGGCGACGGCTATTTGTCTATCTGGTCCTGTTTCTGTTGCTGGTCGGCTTTCTCATCTTGTGGTTCAGTCGGATCACTATTGCCGATAATTTCGTCCGCTCGCAGCTCAATGATCTGGACATAGAGGCGAGTTACGAGATCGAAGATATCGGTTTGCGAAAGCAGGTCATCCGCAATTTGGTAATTGGCGATCCCCAGCAGCCTGATTTGACAGCGGACCTGGTGGAAATCGGAAATAGTGTGGGGACAGGCGGGGCCGGAATAAACTGGGTTCGAGCAACAGGGGTCAAGGCATTTGGTCGTTTGCAAGACGGTAAACTGTCCCTTGGAGCACTGGACAAGTTTTCGGATCCGGAAGATGATAGTCCTCTCGCGCTGCCTGATATTGCACTGACTGTAGAAAGCGCGCAACTGCGGATCGATAGCGACTTTGGTGCGGTTGGGTTGGCGTTAAACGGCGCTGGCAACTTGCATGACGGCTTTGAAGGTGAGCTCGCTGCACTGAGCAAAAGCCTGAATTTGGGCGGCTGCTTGATTTCCGATCCCAGTTATTTTGGGGAGATTGCGATCAGCCAGCGCAAACCCCGTTTGAATGGTCCATTGCGCCTTCCCGATGTGCAATGTCCCGATCTGGACTTGTCAGCGAAAGATATAGGCGTTCAGCTTGCATTGGAACTGGGTCAGGATTTTACAAGCTGGTCAGGCGATGCCGGTATATCGGGCGGACCACTGGCTTACGCCGACTATAGTGCCAAGGAAGTAAAATCGACAATTGGCTTTAACGGCGATCTAGACCGCAGCAGTGGCAATATCGATTTGACAACAAATGAAGTGGCTTCACCTTATGGTCGATCGAACATTGCGCGGGTTAGTGGACCTTTTCAAATTGGCTATGGCGATGATCCGATAACAGCGCGGTTTGAGGGCGCGCCTGAAATTCGGTCAGCAAAATTATCCACCAGCATGCTCGGGCAAACGGCACGGCTGGCAACGTCGACGGATGGGACGCCGATCGGACCCATTGCGGCAAAGCTGGCTACAGCGATTCGTAACGCGGGCAATTCTCTCAATCTAACCGGCGATGTCCGATTTGATACAGGAGCGGCGGGAACCAAATTGGCGATTAATGCGCTAAATGCAACTTCCCGTTCCGGTGGAGAGATGGCGTTGGATAACGCGATCTTGCTTACCTTTGTCGGCGATGATGTGAGGATGCTCGCGCAAGGCGATCTCCTGCTCAATGGCGGCGGTTTCCCCGACGCCAGAATAGATTTGAATGACGGCAGCCTCTCACGCGGTTTTGCCGGCAGCGTAAATATGGCCGCTTATCAGGCCGGAACCGCGAAACTCAATATTCCAAGCCTCAGCTTTGCGCCTGCTCCCGGCGGCGGAACGAATTTCGATGGTCGCTTGATCCTGTCCGGCCCACTACCAGACGGCCGGATTACAGGTCTTCAGGTACCGGTTAACGGCAGTTTTGGTGGGCGAGGGGGCTTTTCCCTGTTCCGCGAATGTGTCGATTTGCAATTTGCCAGTTTGCGCTCAGCGTCTTTTGTCGCTGGGCCGACCCGCACACGGCTTTGTCCTGAGAACAGTCGCGGCATCGTGTCCAGCCAGGGCGGCGATCTCAATGTCGCGGCCCGCGCGCCGTCTTTTGATCTGAATGGTACTGTTGGTGGAACACCACTTGCCCTGTCCAGCGGTGCGCTTGGTTTTTCCATGGCCAATGGTGTCACGGCACAGGATCTTTCCCTCCGCATGGGCACAGCCGACAGCATGACGAAACTTGACATGGCGCGCCTCAGTGCCGCTTTCGGGCAAACGATCACCGGCAAAATCACCGGCGCACAGGGGCAGATCGCGAACGTTCCCTTGCTACTAAATGATGTTGAGGGTGACTGGCGCTATCTCGATGGCGCGTTCCTGGCTGACGCACAGCTGCGTGTGCGGGACGAAGAGCAGGTTGAACGCTTTCGCCCGCTGATCAGCAAAAATGTCCAGATCAAATTTGCTGATGGACAAATTACCGCTGAAGGCTTGTTGCGGGAACCAACTACAGAGCGTGCGGTGGCCGCCGTCAACATCCTTCATGTGTTGGACAGCAGTACGGGCGAGGCCGTGATAGAGGTTTCCGGGTTAACCTTTGACGACCGTTTGCAGCCAGAATTGCTGACGCCTTTGACACTTGGTGTGATTGCCAATGTCGACGGCACCGTGACGGGTAACGGAAGAATCAATTGGGATGCAGCCGGTGATGGCGTCCGCAGTACGGGCAGATTTCAGACGGACTCTATCAATCTCGCCGCAGCCTTTGGACCGGTTACCGGACTGTCCGGGGTAATAGAATTTTCCGATTTGCTTGGTCTCGAAACCACGGAGGGGCAGCTTGTTCGGATGGCAGAGGTCAATCCAGGTGTTGCGGCCTTTAATGGCCAGCTTTTCTATCGTCTGTTACCTGATTATAAAATGCAGGTGGAAGGCGGCCAATGGCCCTTTGCTGGCGGAATGCTTTATCTCGAACCGACTATCCTTGATCTGGGTGAGGACGCGGAGCGGCGGTTGGAATTCACCGTTGTTGGTGTCGATGCTGCACAGTTTTTGACACAATTTGATTTTGAAAACATCACGGCTTCGGGGGTTTTTGATGGGAAATTGCCAATGGTCTTTGATCAGGATGGCGGCCGGATTGCCGGAGGGTATCTGGTGGCGCGCAAAGGCGGCGGCTCGCTATCCTATATTGGTGAATTGACCTACGAAGATATGGGAACCTTCGCAAACTTCGCATTTAACGCGTTGAAATCGCTTAAATATGAGCAGCTAACGATCGGCATGGACGGTGCTATTGATGGTGAGATTATCACCGAAGTGAAATTTGCCGGGCTGCAGCAAGGTGATAGTGCGAGCAAAAATTTCTTCACGAAGCAAATTGCCAAGGTGCCCCTTGAATTCAATGTCCGCATTCAGGCGCCTTTCATGCAGCTGATGAGCAGTGCAAAGGCCTTTTATGAACCAGAAATACTTGTGGGGCAGAATTTACCAGCCCTGCTTAGAGCGCAGGAAGAGCGGGCTGCAGAGGCTGCAAAGGCGTTGGAAAACAATTCTGAATCAACTGTTCAGCCACGGGAAAGCGATAATGAACCATAAGATATGCCAATTGACGGATCGGTCTGAAAATGCGATTCGACAAATTATGAGGAATAGGAAGACAACCGGCCTGATATCTGGTGTCGCCTTGGGGCTAAGTGCCGTTCTGGCAGGATGTGTGCAGGTTTCTGCGCCAGATAAACCCATCGTGATCAACCTGAATATCAATATCAAACAAGAGGTCGTGTATCGTCTGGATGGCGATGCGAAGGATTTGATTAACAGTGAAGCGGAGATTTTCTGATGTTTGAGTTTATACGGAAAAATAAGGCGGCTGCCATCGTTGGTGGCTTGGCTTTGACCGCAATTGTTGCGACGCCGGTCATGGCACAGCGCGATCCAGCCTATGCAGCAGCACGCGCTTCTGGCGCAATTGGTGAGAAGCCTGATGGCTATCTCGGTTATGTGAGCTCTCCATCGGCATCGGTAAAAGCCATGGTCGAAGATTTGAACATCAAGCGCAAGGCGGCCTATACCCGCAAGGCTCAGGAAACCAACTCGACGGTGGAGCAGTTTGCTTTTACCTCGGGATGCAATCTGATCATGCGCACGGTGGCCGGTGAGAAATATCAGGCACCCAATGGCAGCTGGCAGACCAGAACTTCGGCCGCGCCAACGCGTGACTCGCGCTGCCCGTAAGGTCATTTGGAGATATTATTATTACAAAGGGCGCGCCGCCAAAATCGGCGTGCCCTTTTTCGTTTCAAATCACTGATTTTTTATCGAATTTTCTGCAGTGCAGCATCGCTGTTGACTTGACGCACCCGCTTTTCTAAACGGGCGCGGTTAGCGGGGCTGCTCGCTGTCGTGAGTAGAACCAGATTAATCGGCTTTTCCGCTGATTTTCAATAGTTTTACAAAGAATCACGGCAGAGAATGGACCTGGTAAATCTGATGGACGATGATGCAAAGATAGAGGCGCTGAAAAAGCGGATCGATCAGGCAACATCAGAAGAAGCGGTCAGATCAGGCAAAACCCAAAAAGGGGTCGATGATAATTATCGGCTCGGAAATCGGGTTTTGGCGGATTTGATTGCAGGCATTGGTGGCGGTGCTTTGGTCGGCTGGGTGCTTGATCATTTTATCGGGACCTCGCCATGGCTTCTTTTGGTTTTCCTGTTTCTGGGGATCATCGTGGCATTCAGGAATATTATTAAACTCTCAAACGAGAGCGCAAAGAAGCATAAATGACTTTTGCGCACCGTTTAGAAAACAGGGGTCCCTTGCGTGGCGACTGAAGAAGGTAAAATCGATCCAATGTACCAATTTGAGGTACAGACGATTTTGGAAGGCTTTTCATTAGGCGGACAGCAGATTGCGTTTACCAATAGCGCGGTCTGGATGCTGGTTGCAGTCGCTGGGCTCTGGGTATTCATGCTGGGCGGCATGAAGCGGGAGCTGGTTCCTGGTCGCTGGCAGATGATGGTTGAGGGTTTTACAGGCTTTATCGACAATATGATGGAGGCCAATATCGGTCCCGCTGGCCGCAAATATGCGCCTTATGTGTTTTCCCTATTTATGTTTATCCTGTTTTCGAACGTTTTCGGCCTGCTGCCGGTAGGCGTCTTGGGATTGCACCCCTTCACCGTTACAAGCCATCTGACCGTGACCGGCGTATTGGCGATCATGAGTTTCTCAATTGTGCTGATTGTTGGCTTTGCCAAACATAAGCTCCATTTCTTTTCGCTGTTCATCCCGCACGGGACGCCGCTTCCGATGATACCTTTCATCTTCATCGTTGAGCTGTTGTCCTTTCTGGTTCGTCCTTTCAGCCTCGCGCTGCGGCTTTTTGTCGCTATGACCGCAGGTCATATTTTGCTGAAGGTTCTGGCCGGGTTTGTGATCAACAGCACCAACGCCGGTGCCGGATATGGCGTGCTGGTTGGTATCCCAAGTTTTGCGCTGATGATAGGAATCAGCGCCCTCGAATTGCTGGTGGCGGTGGTGCAGGCTTATGTCTTTGCGCTGCTGACATCGCTTTACATAAATGATGCAGAAAACCTGCATTGATTTGAAACAAGACTTTATTTCCAAACGATATTTTTGAACAGGAGTTATTATCATGGACGCAGAAGCAGCAAAATTATTGGGCGCAGGTCTGGCAGCAATTGGTGCCGGTGTAGCCGCCGTAGGTGTGGGTAACGTATTCGGAAGCTTCCTGGAAAGCGCACTGCGCAATCCATCCGCTGCTGACGGCCAACAGGGCCGTTTGTTCATCGGCTTTGCGGCTGCCGAGCTTTTGGGTCTGCTGGCATTTGTTGTCGCAATGATCCTGATTTTCGTTGCCTAACATATGATATGAAACCGGCGGGGCGGCAGAAACGCCGCTCCGCTGTTTCAAACTATTGGAGCCTCTGGTTCGATGCCACAAATTGATCAAATTGCCGCAACCTATGGATCTCAGATTTTCTGGCTTTTGCTGACTTTCGGGTTCACATTCCTTGTTATCGGTTTAGGCATGTTTCCGAAAATCCAGGGCACGGTTGATGCTCGGGATAAGCGGATTGCAGACGATCTGGAAGCGGCTCGCACAGCCAATTCCAAGGCTGACGAGCTTGAAGAAAGCTATCGGGTCAAAATGGAAAAAGACCGTAGCGAGGCCCAAGCTGTGGTGGAAGCCAGCAAGGCGAAAGCCAATGCAGCTGCCGAGAAGCGCAAAACCAAGGCTAATGCCGATATTGCCGCGAAACTGGCAGCGGCAGAATCGGATATCAAGGCACGCTCCGACGAAGCCCTGAAAGAAATTGAAAGCGTTTCAGCGGAAGTTGCACAAGATATGGTTGCTAAAATCTCTGGCGCGAAAGTGACCAAAGCGGCAGCTTTGAAGGAAACAAAGGCGGCTTTGAAACATGGTTGATTTCGCTATTCTCGCTTCAGCTCCGACTGACATTGCAATGCTGGCATCAGGTGCTGGTGAAGAGCATGTTACGCCTTCCGTATTTGGGATCTTCAATGCAACCGTATTTGTTTCGCTGTCGATGTTGGTGGTTATCGGCCTGGTCCTCTGGAAAAAAGTTCCTGCCGCGATCGGCGCATCGTTGGACAAGAAAATCGCCGATATTCGCGAACAGCTCGATGAAGCCAAGAAGCTACGGGAAGAATCCGAAGAGCTTCGCGCGAAATATGAATCCCGTTTGCGGGCGGCCGATGACGAAGCAGCTGAAATTTTGGCACAAGCCGAAAGCGAAGCAGAACTGGTTGTCGCAGACGCGAAGAAAGCGACTACAGACCTGATTGCACGTCGGAAGAAGATGGCGGAAGACAAGATCGCTGCTGCAGAACGTTCGGCGATTGCCGACGTTCGTGCCAAGGCTGCTGGAGCGGCAACAATCGCAGCCCAGAACCTGATCGCTGCTAAACATGATGCGGCAGCAGACAAGTCAATGATCGACAAAACGATCAGTGATCTCGGTACAAAGCTTAACTAAGATAAGGTAATTTTGGTTTGGACTGGGTGCTGGTAATCATCAGCGCCAGCGCCTAGATATATTCTATGTCCGGCCCGCAATCTCCCGACCGTTTTAACGAAGAAAAGGCCACCTACTCAGTGCGCGGTAACGAGACACCGGATCTCGAAACCGGCATGGCCGCCATCCGCGAAACATTGAAAACCCTGCCAACGCGGCCCGGTGTTTACCGGATGCAGGACAGTCGCGGCGACGTGCTGTATGTGGGCAAGGCGCGATCGCTGAAAAACCGGGTTGGTTCCTACGTCCAGATGAATCGCTTGCCGCACCGTTTGTTGCGGATGGTTGCGCAGACCCGGTCAATGACAATTGTGACGACAGGCAGTGAGGCCGAAGCGTTGCTGCTCGAAGCGCAGCTGATCAAGAAATTTCGACCAGCTTACAACGTTCTGTTGCGCGACGATAAGAGCTTTCCGTTCATCCTGTTGCGCGAAGATCATGATTTTCCGCGTATCCAGAAACATCGAGGGGCACAGAAAGCCAAGGGCAAATATTTCGGTCCCTTTGCCAGTGCCGGTTCGGTAAACCAGACGCTCAACGCCTTGCAGAAACTCTTCCTGCTGCGGTCCTGTACGGACAGCTTTTTCAACAACCGTTCGCGGCCCTGTTTGCTCTATCAAATCAAGCGCTGTTCGGCGCCATGTGTCGATCGGATCACCAAGGAAGATTATGCCGAGCTGGTTGAGGATTCTCGGAATTTTCTCTCTGGCAAATCGACTGAGGTGCAACAAAAGCTCGGCGCCCAGATGGAACGGGCCTCTGAGCAACTCGATTTCGAGATGGCGGCTCTATATCGTGACCGATTAAAGGCGCTCACCTTCATTCAGGGCAATCAAGCGGTGAATGCAGCTGGTCTTCCAGATGCTGATATATTCGCGCTGGCGGCTAAAGGATCGACGGTTTGCATACAGGCTTTCTTCATTCGTGGGGGTCAGAATTGGGGGCACCGCAGCTTCTTCCCGGCGCACACCAATAATGTTGAGATTGGGGAAGTTCTCTCCAGTTTTCTGATGCAATTCTATGATCGTATGCCGCCGCCAAAGCTCGTGTTGCTAGACCGGGATTTGCCCGATGAGGAGTTACTGGCAGAGGCTTTGGGAACACGAGCTGACTATAAAGTCAGCGTATCCCGACCCCAGCGCGGGGATCGTTTAAAACTGCTCAAACAAGCAAGTCGCAATGCAGAAGAAGCGCTTGACCGCCGGCTTGCAGAATCATCGACACAGGCGAAGATTATGCGCGAGATGGTCGATTTGCTTGAGCTTGATACAGTACCGGATCGCATCGAAATCTACGATAACAGTCATATTCAAGGCACGAATATGGTCGGCGGCATGGTGGTCGCTGGCCCGGAAGGTTTTCGAAAGAGTGCCTATCGCAAGTTCAACATTAAAAACCCCGACACCAAACCAGGTGACGATTTTGCGATGATGCGCGAGGTGCTGGAACGCCGTTTCGCGCGGGCACAGAAAGAAGACCCTGATCGTGAGAAGGGCGAATGGCCCGATCTTGTACTTATTGACGGTGGCAAGGGGCAAATGAGTGCTGCCAAGGATGCACTTGCAGAAATCGGGGTTGAGGATGTCAACATGATTGGCGTGTCCAAGGGACCGGATCGCAACGCTGGGCGCGAAACGTTCCACTTCATGGATGGGCGCGAGTTGAACCTACCAATAAACAGCCCCGTTCTATTCTATCTTCAGCGGCTGCGGGATGAAGCACATCGCTATGCGATCGGTGCCCATCGCCAGAAGCGCGCCAAGTCTATTGGCCATAGTTCTCTGGATGACGTTCCAGGTATTGGTCCTGCGCGAAAGCGCGCGATGTTGCTGCATTTCGGCACGGCACGAGCGGTGAAAAACGCGTCGCTGGAAGATCTGCAAGGCGCGCCCGGGGTTTCGGCGACTGTGGCGCAGAAAGTGTATGACTATTTCCATGGCTAGTCTGCGCACTTCCGCGATCATCTGTTCAGTCCGCCAGCATGGCGAGCATGGCGCGGTCGTGCGGTCTTTGACGCCCGAAAATGGCTTGATGGCGGGATATGTCAGGGGCGCGAGATCGCGGACAATGCGGCCCGTTCTTATTCCGTCGAACATCGTTCAGGCCGACTATCGTGCACGAACAGAGGATCAACTGGCGTCGATGACTGCTGAACTGCAGCAAAGCCGCGGCGCTTATCTTGGTGAACCGCTCGCTAGCGCTGCGCTCGAATGGGTTACGGCGTTAACAGCGGCAATCCTTCCTGAAGAGCATAGTTACCCGCAGCTGCACAGTGCGCTTTCAGCATTGCTGGACGCTATATGCGGTGCGCCATCTGCTAAGGGATGGGTAGTCGCTCTTGTGCGTTATGAGTTACTTCTGCTGTCCGAACTGGGATTTGGGCTGTCACTGGAAAAATGTACCGTGACGGGGTGTACAGATGACCTGGTGTTCATCAGTCCCAAAAGTGCGACGGCGGTTAGTCTGGGGGCGGGGCAAGTTTACAAGGACAAGCTTCTGCCACTGCCCACTTTTTTGAAGGAACCCGCTACCCCGGACTGGAAAGATATTTTTGACGGTTTGAAAGTCACAGGATTTTTCCTCAAGCGCCATTTTTTCGAGGATCGTCGCAATGACGTCATGGCGTCCCGCACGGTTTTGGTGGATCGCTTAAAAAGGGTGGTTGCCTAATCTCTTCAGGCGCGGCAGGGATGCGCGCAAAGAGTTGAGGAAAAAGCATGCATATTGCGGTACTCGCCGGCGACGGCATAGGTCAGGAAATCATGACGGAAGCCTTGCGCGTGTTAGAAGCGATGGGGCTGCACGATCTGCAGCTGGATCAAGCCGATGTCGGCGGAGTGGCTTACAAAAACCACGGTCATCCATTGCCGCCGGCGACACTCGAATTGGTGATGGCCACCGATGCCGTGTTGTTCGGGGCTGTTGGTGATCCCGACTGTGACGATCTGGACCGTCACCTGCGTCCTGAGCAAGCGGTGCTGGGGTTGCGCAAGGAAATGCAGACATTTGCGAACCTGCGCCCGGCCAAAGCCTTTGCTGGCCTTGAAAACCTGTCAGCGTTGAAACCGGATATTGCCGGTGCAATCGATCTGCTGATCTTGCGGGAACTGACCGGTGATATTTACTTTGGTGAAAAGGGTCAGCGGACTACTGATGTCGGCTTGCGGGAAGGCTATGATATCATGGCCTATGACGAGGAAGAGATCAGCCGCATCGCACATGTCGCTTTCAAGGCCGCTCAAGGACGTCGCAAGAAACTTTGCTCCGTAGACAAGGCCAACGTCCTGCAAACATCGGTGCTCTGGCGCGAAGTCGTAAATGAAGTCAGTGCCGATTATCCCGATGTCGAGCTCAGCCATATGTATGTCGACAACGCGGCAATGCAGCTGGTGCGCAATCCTGGTCAATTCGATGTCATGCTGACCGGCAATATTTTTGGTGACATCCTGTCTGACCAAGCGAGCATGTGTGTCGGGTCGATCGGTCTGCTGGCATCAGCCTCCCTGGGTACTGGAACGAAAGGCCTATATGAGCCTATTCATGGCAGCGCGCCTGACATCGCGGGGCAGGGCATTGCCAATCCCTCTGCAATGATATTGTCCGCTGCGATGATGCTGCGCCACAGTTTCGGGTTGGAGGAAGAAGCTGTACGGATTGAGCGGGCCGTCGCTGATGTATTGCAGCAGGGCATATTGGGGCATGATCTGGGTGGCAGCGCTTCCACGAAGGAAATTGGCGATGCCGTCGTCGCGCGGCTTGCCAGTTAAGCGTCAACAGGCTTAGGAAAAGACATGAAAAGAGATACCGGCCAAAACAGAGAGATTACGAAAAACTGGCGCCCCGCCACTAAAGCCATCCGTAGCGGCACCATGCGCAGCGAATTTGGGGAGACGTCGGAGGCGATGTTCCTGACCTCTGGCTATACTTATGATTGTGCTGAAGACGCCGCTGCACGGTTCAACGGTGAGCAATCAGGCATGACCTACAGCCGCCTGCAAAATCCGACGGTGCAAATGTTGGAAGAACGGATCGCATTGATGGAAGGCGCAGAGGCATGCCGTGCCACGGCTTCTGGCATGGCGGCAATGACGGCCGCCTTGTTGTGTCAGTTGCAGACGGGTGATCATGTCGTGGCCAGCCGCGCACTTTTTGGTTCCTGTCGCTGGCTAACGGACACGCTTTTACCGAAATTCGGTATCGACACCACCGTCATCGATGGCCGCGAAATCGAGAATTGGGAAAAGGCCATCACGCCCAAGACCAAAATTTTCTTCTTTGAGACGCCAGCCAATCCGACCATGGATGTTATTGATCTACGGACAGTCTGTGATTTGGCGCGCGCCAAAGGCATTACCAGCGTTGTCGACAATGCTTTTGCCACCAATGTGCTGCAACGACCGATGGAATTCGGCGCTGACGTTGTTGCCTATAGCGCCACCAAGATGATGGATGGGCAGGGGCGTGTGCTGGCCGGTGCGGTATGTGGCAGCGAAGAGTTTATCGAGGAAACCTTGCTTGCGTTTACCCGAAATACGGGCCCCACACTCAGTGCTTTCAATGCCTGGGTCGTGCTGAAGGGACTCGAGACGCTCGACTTGAGGATTCGCAAACAGAGCAATAATGCCATTGAGGTGGGCAAGTTTTTGGAGCAGCGGATAGAGAAAATATTGCATCCCGGTCTGCCCAGCCACCCGCAGCATAATCTGGCGATGAGCCAGATGGAAGCGACAGGACCGATCTTCTCGCTGTACGTGGGTGGTGGTCGAAAACAGGCCCATGGGCTTCTTAATGCATTGAATTTGATAGATATTTCGAACAATATTGGGGACAGTCGATCGTTAATGTGCCACCCCGCGTCGACCACCCATCATGGCTTGGGTGAAGACGCGAGATTGGAAATCGGGATTAGCGAAGACATGCTGCGGATCAATGTAGGCCTGGAAGATCCCGCCGATTTGGTTGAAGATTTGGATCAGGCCCTTTCGTCTATTGGTCTTTGACGCTATTGTAAGAAGATGATGCAGGCGTTCTTCCCATTTTCAGAAACTACCGACGGTGTGACCGTTCGGGTGTCGGTCACATTTTTACCGGAACAATCGGACATTGACGGTTTGCGCTGGTTCTGGGCCTATCATATTCGCATAGAGAATGAACGCGATAGCGCCGTTCAATTGATGACCAGACATTGGCGAATTTCCGATGCCCGGGGTGCCCTGCACCGGGTCGATGGCGATGGTGTTATTGGTGAGCAGCCGATTATCCAGCCCGGCAAGTCGCACGATTATGTATCAGGTTGTCCGCTCAACACGCCAAGCGGCGCGATGGCGGGACACTTCATGTTCGTAGGAGAAGAACCAGAAGCTTTTGAAGTTCGCATTCCTCATTTCCCTCTTACTGCACCTACTGTAGAGCAATGAAGCGTACGCATTTGCCGCTTAACGGGCTTCGTGTGCTCGATGCCGCCGCTCGGCACCTCAGCTTTACACGGGCGGCTGATGAGCTGGCGGTGACACCGGCTGCCGTTGGACAGCAAATCCGTGCGCTGGAAGACATGCTTGGCGTTGTCATGTTTCGTCGCACTCCAAAAGGACTGGAACTGACAGACGAAGCGGCCGCTGGCCTCGACGCACTGCGATCCGGTTTTCTGGAATTTGAAGATGCGGTGCGGGCTATGCAGGCCGGTCAGTCTTCCCATAAGCTTACAATTGCAGCTCCGCGCGATTTGACCGCGAAGTGGTTGAATGAACGGCTGGCAAGCTTTTCACAGGACAACAAAGATGTCAGTTTCGCACTGGTTGCATCAGAAGGCGGCGCGGATTTTACCGAAGCCAATCTGGATGTGGCGATTGGCCTGACAGATGGTCCCGGCGATAATGAAGGTGTGATCATTGGTGACACGATGTTTGTCAAAGTGGCTGCTCCCGGCGGGAAGGCCGGACAGAAAATTGACTGGCCCGGCTGTCCTATATCGGAAGGTGAAGAAACCTTGATGCGCGTGGCAGATGGTGGTTTGGCAATAGAGGCCGCTGCCAACGGATTTGGGCATGCCTGGGTACCCAAGATGTTGGTACAGCAGGATATTGCAGCAGGACGGGTAGAAGTTATCGGAGAGGACAGCAAATCCTCTCGCGGCTATTGGCTGGTGGCCCCGCTTCCCCAATGGCGGCAGAAAAAGGTCAAGGCACTGGTCGCTGCGCTAACAGCATGACCTTCCCTATTTTGCCGACGGAGCGGTTGCGTTTGCGTCCTTTGCGTGTCGATGACGCTGAAGTTCTTCATCCCGTTTTTGCGGATGAAGAACTGATGCGCTGGTGGTCTAGCGGACCGCATGAAACAGTCGCGGAAACGCGGGACTATGTGGCCCAGAATTGCGAAGGCACGCGCTGGCGAACTTGGGCGATCACTACAGTCCAAGACGATACGGCGCTGGGTTGGGTTGTCCTTATAAGATCGGAAGGCCGACCGAATGTTAGAGAAATTGGTTATATTCTGAACCGTTCTGCTTGGGGAACGGGAATAGCGCGAGAAGCTGTTAACAGGGTAATCCAATATGGCTTCGAAGAACTTGGTCTTCGGCGCATCTACGCAGATGTTGATCCTGATAACTTGCCTTCAATCAAGCTGCTGAAGATTCTGTGCTTTCAACAGGAAGCGCATTTGCGGCAGGAATGGGAAACACATATCGGAATCCGAGACAGTTTGATTTTTGGATTGCTGCGTGATGATTGGCTGAACGTCGATCCGAAAATCTAACGAGCGGCGACGAGATTCAACAATCGGTTCATTATCAGAGTGAATTGGTCATTGTCGACAGGCGCTTCACTGTTGTTCCAGCTTCCTGAAACCGCATAGGTCTTGCCCGATTTCGACTTGGTCAAAAAGGAGAGGGATATCACTCCCGGCTCAGAACCGCCTTTGCCACCAATATAGTTCCATCGCAGCGCATCGCCCGGTGGAATCAGAGAGTTGATTTTGAGGATTTTCTTCACGACCGGATCCTCGATATTATCGATCTTTTTCAATAGGCCTGTTATATCGGAAGGCGATGCAAACCATTCAATCGTATCTATATGCTGTGGTTTATTGGCAAGGTTGCTGATTTCAATCGATTCCGGCGTAAGGCCAATATTATATCTGTTCAGCAGGTCCCGTTGCTCACCATCGCTTGCGCCAATATAGAGCTTACGAACATCGGCATTACCGGGCATCTTGAGATCAAAAAATTCGACCGTGCTCAACATCGGAAGCATTTTTTCCGGCGTGCTGTGACCGCTTTTATAGACCAGATCATCGATCGCCTTACTACCCAGTTCGGTCATCAATATATCTGTTGCTGTATTGTCGCTCACGGAAATCATCAGTGTCGCCAGGGCTTGCAGCGTCATCGGTGTTCGATCCGGCCAATCCTGCAAAATTCCGGACGGTAGAGATTTTCTATAAAGAGGAACAACGTCGCTCCAACTTCGGTTGCTATCGGCTATTTTGGTTGAGAGTGCAGCAAGGACGTAGAGTTTGAATGTGGAGCCAATGGCAAATTGCCGATCCGCATTTAGTGATTCTATGATGCTTGCTTGATCTGCACCGATTTCGGCGATCTCGAACCCAACAGCGCCAGGGAGTGCTTCCATCTCCCGCTTGATCTTGTCGATGCTGTCGTCGGTCATATTGGCACCGGTGACCTGCAGTCCGATCACTGGATAAGGCGCGGCACTATCCAGAACCATTCGCATTGCCAAGGTGGCTTTGGCATAAGAAATCTCGACGGTGCCATCTTGTTTGCTTGCCGGGATGATACGGGCGATGGACAATGGCTCGCCATATTGGTTTTGGAGCTGTGTCACCAGCGCTCGAAACTGCGTTACAGGTATCGCGTCAAGAAACGAGCTTGCAAAAAAGCTCTCCTCTTTTTGTGATCCGTTGAGAATTTCGAGAAGTTCGGACGCGCGGTCCTGATATTCAGAAGAAACAGTTGTCATTTGTTCCGCCCTTGCCGGAGAGGGAACCCCTGTAGAAAACATAGCGACAAGTGCTGCGAAAAGCCAGAACCGGACAAACCGGTCAGGCATCAATGGCTTCCTCATCAAGGCTGGCCGCATTTTGCTGGATGAAGTTGAACCTGTGTTCCGGATTCTTGCCCATCAGACGGTCGACCAGATCCTTCACAACCGCCCGGTTTTCATATTCCTGCGGCAAAGTCACACGATATAAAGAACGCGTATCAGGATCCATGGTGGTCTCTTTAAGCTGACCCGGGTTCATCTCGCCAAGGCCTTTGAACCTGCTGACTTCAACCTTTTTGCCCTTGAACGGTCCATTCTCGATTTCGGCCCGCGCTTCGTCATCTTGCGCATAGAGGCTCTTGCCGCCAGCGGTCAGGCGATAGAGCGGCGGTCGGGCAAGAAACAAGTGACCCTGGCGAACAAGCTCTGGCATTTCCTGAAAGAAATAGGTCATCAGCAGCGTTGCGATATGCGCGCCATCGACATCGGCGTCGGTCATGATGATCACGCGCTCATAGCGTAAATTGTCCGGATCACAGTCTTTGCGGGTGCCGCAGCCCAATGCCAGCGTCAGGTCGGCAATTTCCGAGTTGGCAAAAATCTTGGCACTAGCGGCCGAAGCAACGTTGAGGATTTTGCCGCGTATCGGCAGGATCGCCTGCGTTTTTCGGTTGCGTGCCTGTTTGGCAGAACCGCCAGCACTGTCGCCCTCGACGATAAACAATTCGGTTCCGGCCGGGTCATTGCCAGAGCAATCGGTAAGCTTGCCGGGCAGGCGGACTTTGCGCCCGCTGGTAGCGGTCTTGCGCTTAACTTCGCGCTCGGCCTTGCGTTTCAAACGCTCTTCCATGCGCTCCATGACGAAGCCGAGCAGCGCCTTGCCGCGGTCCATATTATCCGTCAGGAAATGATCGAAATGATCACGTACTGCATTTTCGACATATTTTACCGCTTCGGGAGAGGTGAGCCGGTCTTTGGTCTGACTCTGGAATTGTGGTTCGCGGATAAATACAGATAACATCATCTCGCCGCCTGAAATGATATCATCGGCCGTGAGTTGCGCAGCTTTCTTTACCTGCACCAGTTCACCAAAGGCACGCATGCCCTTGACCAACGCGTTGCGCAGCCCGGTTTCATGGGTGCCGCCATTGGGTGTCGGAATGGTGTTGCAATACCAGCTATAGCTGCCATCGGTCCAGATCGGCCAAGTGATGGCCCATTCGACCCTGCCAGCGCTGTCCGGGAACTCCTGATTACCGGCAAAGAAATCTGTCGTGACGCATTCCCGCCCGCTCAGTTGTTCACGCAAGTGGTCGGAAAGCCCACCAGGGAACTGGAATACGGCTTCTGCGGGAATCTCTTCGCTGGCCTGTTCTGGATCACATTTCCAGCGGATTTCCACGCCCGCGTAGAGATACGCTTTGGACCTAGCCATCTTGAACAGGCGGGACGGCTTGAATTTATTACCTTCCCCAAAAATTTCGGTGTCTGGAACAAAAGAAATACTGGTACCGCGCCGATTTGGCGTGCTGCCCACTTCTTCCAGTTTTGAAACAGCATTGCCTTGTGAAAAGGATTGGCGATAGATGGTTTTGTTGCGCGCCACTTCCACAACAGTGTCAGAGGACAGGGCGTTGACAACGGATACACCAACGCCATGCAGGCCACCTGACGTGGCATAGGCTTTGTCCGAAAACTTACCACCTGAGTGCAAGGTAGTCATAATGACTTCCAGCGCTGACTTATCCGGAAATTTGGGATGGGGATCAACCGGGATACCGCGGCCATTGTCAGTGACAGTCAAACGGTTGTTGCTATCAAGTGTGATCTCGATGCGGCTAGCATGGCCGGCCACTGCTTCGTCCATGCTGTTGTCGATGACTTCTGCTGCCAGGTGATGCAGCGCGCGCTCATCAACGCCGCCGATATACATGCCGGGACGTTTGCGGACAGGCTCTAGCCCCTCCAATACCTCAATTGCAGAGGCATCATATTCACCGGATTTTGTATTGGTTGGCGGATCACCGCCAAAAAGATCATCAGACATAATGATCCTATAAGAGTGTGAGAGTCAGACTGGCAAGAGGCTTGTTGGGCCTCCTGCCAAATGGTCTGTAAAATAACGTCTTGTTGCCTGATTCAACGAACTCTGGGGCCACCAAAGGGCAGTGGTGGCGGTGCACGCCGTGCGCCGCGTGGCAACTGTGCCTGAAATGCTCTGCCGCAATGCTCTACGCAATATGGGAAGCCTGGATTGACCTCTTCACCGCAGAAATGAAAGTCCGGTTCACCAGGATGGTTCATCGGCCAGCGGCAAATTTTATCGTTCAAGTCCAACAGACTGGTTTTGTCAGCAATTTCCTCACTGGGTTTGGCAGGAACCAGACGGCGCGGCGGTGCGGGCGGAATGGGTGCCTGCTGATCACCAGGGCCCTGACGCAAAAAGCCGCCAGGTCCAACGGATACGATTTTGGGTCCGTCAGGCTTCGGCATTTTGGACTGTTGCGCAGCATGTGTGCGAGCAGCGGGCGTTGGTGGCGGCATCGCGCGGCGAGCGACATGTTCTTCTTTCTGCTTGGGTTTCTTGGTCGCTTTGACCGCTGCCTTTTTCGGCTTGGGCGCCGGTTTATCGCCCTTTGCCGTCTTCGCTTTGGCTTTCACTGGTGATGGGCGGGATTTCAGGCCGAGGCGATGCGCCTTGCCGATTACTGCATTCCTGCTAACGCCGCCCAATTCTTCGGCGATCTGGCTCGCTGTCAGGCCTTTTTCCCACATTTGTTTCAAATGATCGATACGTTCGTCGGTCCAAGCCATGCAAAATCCTAATCTGTTCCACTGCTGCGCCCAATATAAGTCTTGTCGCCGCATATTCAATCATATGCGAATGGCCAAGATAATATGGGTTGTGATTGCTGTCCGGAGCAGATAGGCGAAAAGCCTATGTTAGACCAGCCTAAAAATAACAATTCTGACCAATCCGAGTTTATTCCACAAACTTATGCCGAGCCCGGTGTGCCGGCCATACGTGGCGTCAACTGGGGAGGTTTCCTGGCGCTTTACTGGAAGGAAGTACGCCGCTTTTTTAAGGTGCAGCTTCAAACTGTCTGGGCGCCGTCGATTACTACCTTGCTATTTTTAGTGATTTTTACCGTAGCATTGGGCAGGGGCGATCGCACTGTCCTGGGGGTGCCGTTTGCTGATTTCATTGCACCGGGCCTGATCTGCATGGGGATGATTCAGAACGCCTTCGCTAACAGCAGTTTTTCGCTTTTGGTCGGAAAAATTCAAGGTACAATTGTAGATTATCTTATGCCGCCATTGTCTGTCGGCGAATTGCTCGCAGGCCTCGTCGGAGCTGCAATAACCCGGGCAGCACTGGTTGGTTTCGCTGTTTGGCTGGCCATGGCACTTTGGCCGGGTGTTAATGTCAGCGTAAATCATTGGTGGGCCGTGCTATGGTTCGGTTTTATGGGCTCAGCAATGCTAGCGCTGCTTGGTGTTCTCACATCGATTTGGGCGGAAAAATTCGATCATGCGGCAGCTGTGACCAATTTTGTTGTGGCTCCCGCAGCCTTACTATCAGGGACATTCTATTCGATTGACAGGCTGGCCCCCACATTTCAGGCGTTTAGTCACTTCAATCCGTTTTTCTACGCGATTTCCGGTTTTCGCTACGGGTTTCTGGGCGCAGCCGATTCCCCGATAATTGTCGGTTCTTTTGTTCTGCTGGGGATTAATATCGGGCTGACCGCCCTTTGCTACGTTCTGCTCTCAAAAGGTTGGAAGATCAAATCCTAGTTCTTCGACAGGATTAGTGCCGGTGAATCCGGTGCAGCTTGTATTTGCCGTCATCTTCGGCTTTGAACATCTTTCCGACTTCGGGATGCATAACGGGCTCTCCGCTATCGTCTTCGAGCAGATTCTGTTGACTGACATAGGCCACATAACTGCTATCTGCATTTTCGGCCAATAGATGATAAAATGGCTGGTCCTTTGAAGGCTGCAAGTCTTTTGGAATGGCATCATACCATTCATCGCTGTTAGCAAAGACCGGATCAATGTCATAAATCACGCCGCGAAAATCAAATAAGCGATGTTTTACCACGTCGCCTATCGTGAAATTCGCATTTAACACGGGCGGCGTGCCTTTTGGCAGCGGATTGGTGGACGCAAGATATTTGGTTTGAGCCATAGTTCTAATCTAATCAGTTCCGGTACAGATGCAAGCACCGGTCATTTGTTCATCATCGCTGTTTCTCGCTTGGCAAATCACAAATCATGGTCTAAGCGCGCCGCAGATTCGACGCTTATGGCTGCTCAAGCCATGGTTTCCAACCAAGTGCGGAGAGGTGCCAGAGTGGTCGAATGGGGCGGTCTCGAAAACCGTTGTGCGAGCGATCGTACCCAGGGTTCGAATCCCTGTCTCTCCGCCAAACTGGATCACTAAGAGCGCAAGAGGCTAGCATTCTACGTCGGTGTATGAATTCTGCTAGTTGCCTCATATCCGGACAAAGTGGTCTGCTCTGTCGTCTAATATCCATTTTGACCAATAAAGACTGGGAAACGCAGTATTTTTTTGGCAGGATGATTTAAGGCCGGGTGGGTCTGGATTATTTGAGGGTTAATATGGCTGATCGGGATTCCCATTTGCAGGACGTGCTAAAGGCGCCTGACGGACCGCATATTGGTGCGCTGTTTGATTTTGATGGCACAATTATCGCCGGCTACTCTGCCACAGCCATGTTATGGGAAAAGATCAAGCGCCGGGAGATGACTGCGGAAGAGCTGGTCGAAACTGCTAATGTAATGGCCCAATACAGCATGGGAAGCATGGGCTTTTCAGGTTTGATGTCAGCTGCCTCGAAATTCATGAAAGGCGTAACCGAGGACAGCTATTTCGAGTTTGGCGAAGAGCTCTATGAAAAACATATCGCGCGCAAAGTTTACCCGGAATCCCGTGAACTTATTGAAGCGCATATTGCGAAGGGTCATACTGTTGCGATCGTTTCGTCGGCTACCATTTACCAGATTGAACCCACCGCGCGGGATCTGAATATCGAGCATGTCTTGTGCTCGCAATATGAAGTCGAAAATGGAGAATTTACCGGGAATATAGTTCGCCCACTTTGTTTTGGTGAGGGCAAGGTCATCGCTGCGGAAAGGCTTGCGAAAGAGCACAAGCTGGATTTGGGCAAGAGTTATTTCTATTCAGATAGTGATGATGATCTGGAGTTGTTGGAGCGGGTCGGTAAACCACGGCCGTTGAATCCCAACGGCAAGCTTACTGAAATTTCCAAGGAACGTGGTTGGCCTCTGCAGAAATTTGACAGCCGCGGGCAAGGCAAGCCGGTTGATTATCTCAGAACGATATATGCCACAGGTTCGCTAGTTACGTCTTTTGTTGCTGGATTGCCGATTTGGGCCTTAACCGGATCTCAGCGGGAGGCGACCAACTTTTCGACCGGATTATTTGGTGACATCGCCACGGCACTTACCGGCGTGGAACTGGATATCACTGGCGAAGAAAATCTCTGGGTCAATCGGCCGTGCATCTTTGTCTTTAACCACCAGAGCAAAGCCGATGTGATGATCATGGCAAAGCTGGTACGTAAAGATGTTGGCGGCATTGCCAAGAAAGAGGTGAAGGATACGCCAATTATCGGCAAGGTCATGGAAATGGCCGGAACCGTGTTTGTGGACCGGGCCGATGGTCGCAATGCGATCAAAGCGATGGAGCCATTGATTGATGCGATCAAAATTGACGGTAAATCAATTTGTATTGCACCCGAAGGGACCCGGACATTGTCGCCGAAAGTGGGGCCATTCAAGAAAGGTGCTTTCCATCTGGCGATGCAAGCTGGTGTCCCTATGGTTCCGATTGTTATCCACAATGCTGGCGATGTGGCTCCCAAAAATGAATTTGTGATGCGACCGGCCACGGTGAAAGTCGATATTTTGCCGCCAGTCGACACCAACAAGTGGAAAAAATCAACGCTTGATGCTCATGTTGCCGAGGTACGAGGCATGTTCCTGGAGGCCTTGGGGCAAGAGGATGAGGAACCCGTGCACGCGCCCGTCAAAACGAAGGCCGCACCCGTCAAGACAGCGTCGAAGCGAACATCCACTGCAAAGGCGGTTGGTCGCGGCAAGTCAAAAGCAAAGGCTGTTCCCAAGAAAGCGGCTTCGGCTGCGAAGAAGGTTGGGTCGACCCGAAAGCCGACGGTCGGAAAAACAGCGACTGCCGCAAAAGCAACTCCTCGACCTGCTGCTAGAAAAACAGCACCGAAATCTGCAACGCGCAAGCCTGTGGTCAAAAAGCCATCTGTTAAAAAAGCAGCGGCCGGCGGCACATCAGCGAGAAAACCTGCGCCCAAAAAGTCACCCGCCAAAAAGCCGATAAAAACGAAAAAATAGGGAGCCGGAATGGATGAATCGAAGGCAATAGCAAAGGCGGTACCTCTACTCACACAGGGGCCCAAACTATTTGTCATTGATGCCCGTAACCGGGTGGAGCGACGTCATCTGCTGGATTGGCTTCATACGTCGCTGGCTGAAGGCGGTCCGGACCGGGAGATAAACTGGGTCAGCCTTCCAATATCCGATGAGCGCGCCCGATTGCGGTTGAAGGAGTTGGGCCGAAAACTGGATGCTGATCCTGATACAATGGTGATACCGGTCCGTATTGCCTGGCGCATACCGAATTTCGAGAAGAGCCGGGCTCTCAAAAAACGGCATGCTCTTTTTGGCGATCCCCGGACGCCCGGGAGCTTTCGGGCTCGCATGATACTGGTTCGCAACAAGCGCCGCGCCCATTGCTTGACTGGGCAACCGGCCACTATCGGCGAATTACGAGAGCGATTTGAACATCAAAATGCGCTGCATGCCGAGGGCGACGATGAGAATGAGTTTGCCGGATTTGTGGCGCGTCAGGCTGGTTTGGTTCTCGACATAGAAGAACGCGGCCTTCGAGGGCGACGGTATAAAGTACCCCGGTTTGTGGCTGATGGATTGCGCACCAGCTCAAAGTTTCGTGCAGCGATGACAGAGCTCGCCACCGACCTGGATAAGCCGGAATCGGCTCTTTACGAAGAGGCCGGCAAATATATGAAGGAGCTGATAGCCCGGCCCAGCGCGTTTTTCATCGATATGAAGGCCCGGCTGGATCGCTTCATGCTGTCGCAGGGCTATGAAGATGAAATCGTGTTTGACAAAAATGAGCTTGCGCGCCTGCGCAAGACGATGCGCGACCATCCCACCTTGCTGCTCTTCACACACAAAACCTATATTGATGGCGTGACGCCCACTGATCTAGCGTACCAAAATGACTTGCCGATGGTGCATGTTTTTGGTGGGATTAATCTTGATTTCTTTGGGCTCGGGTTTGTCTTGCGACGCGCGGGCACGATTTTTATTCGCCGCAGCTTCGAAAATAACCCGGTCTACAAGCTCGTCCTCCGCCACTATGTCAGCTATTTATTGGAAAAGCGCTTCCCGATGACCTGGGCTTTTGAAGGTACGCGCTCACGGCTCGGAAAGCTGATGCCGCCACGCTACGGCTTGCTCAAATATGTCATGGATAGCGCCAATCTGAATGACATTGAAAATGTCCATATCATCCCGGTCGTGACTAGTTTCGACTTGATTCGTGATGTCGAGGAATATGCGACCGAGCAAACAGGGCGGGTCAAAAAGGCAGAGTCGCTGAGCTGGTTCGTGGGTTATCTACGTAGCCTGCGAGAACCTATGGGCAAGGTCTATGTGGATTTTGGCAAGCCGGTTGTTGTTGGCAATGCCCCGGAGCCTGATGATCGTATTGGGTTATCCAAAATTGCCTTTGAAGTGGCAGTGGAGGCCAACCGGGCCACGCCTCTAACGCTGACTTCACTCATGTGCCTCAGTCTGCTGGGTACTGCGCCCCGCGCTATGACGGCCGATGAATTGCGCGCTGTGATTAACTTCTTCGTGGAATGGGCGCAGGAACGCAATATTCGGTTCAGCGATGATCTGACCAGGCAAAATCTGGAAGGCATTCAAAGGGTTGTCGATACCTTGGTTAATAGTGGCCTGTTTGTGCGCTACGATCAGGGATCGAGTACTGTCTACGCTATCCAGCCCGAAAAACATCCACTGGCAAGCTATTATCGCAATTCAATCGTCCATCATTTCTTGGACAAGGCAATTATCGAAATGTCTTTGCTTAAGGCTAGGGAAGATAAGGATAAAGTTGCTGCGGATGTTTTTTGGGATGAAACAGACAGGTTACGAGACCTGTTTAAGTTTGAGTTTTTCTATCCACCGAAGGACGAATATCGCGAAAACCTCAAAGCAGAATTGACCCGTGCTTGCCCGGATTGGCAGATGAAGCTCGATCAGGGCGGCGTTATGCTCAAGAGTCTGACGAACCGGTTTCAACCGCTTATTGGTCACGCAGTGTTCTTGCCATTCGTGGAATCTTACACGGTAGTGCTGGATATATTGTCCCGGTTGGAGCCAGGGCAGGTCATTGACAAGAAGCATTGTGTCGAAGAGGCTCTGAAAGAGGGGCGGCAGGCATATTTGCTGCGGCGCATCACCAGCGAAGCGTCCATTGGCAAGATTCTGTTTGAAAATGGCTTTAAGATGGCTGCCAGTCAGGATTTAACCGGCGAAACAACCGAAGAAACCATAGCGAAACGAAAGGCTTTGCTCCGCAAATTCCGAGCATTGTCGCGCCGAATGGAAAAATCGAGGCTTGAGGTGCTTAGCCTGGCTGACAAGATTTTTGACTAAGATATTTAGGTTTAGAGGAACGATATATGTTGCATCAGCTTAGTGCCCAAGACGCCCAGTTCCTTTATATCCAGACACCGGAAAATTTGACTCATGTTATGGCGGTCTACGTCTATGATCCATCGACTGCGCCTACTAAAAAGGTGCGATTTAAGGACATTATCGATCATGTCCGCAGTCGGCTTCATATATCCCCGGTATTCAAACGTAAGCTTTACCGGCTGCCTTTTGATATTGATCATCCCTATTGGGTAGAAGACCAGCATTTCGATATCGAAGCGCATATTTCCCATGGTCGATTGCCGGAGCCAGGCGATTGGCGGCAGTTTTGCATTCATGTGGCTCGCCATTTTAGCAAGCCGATGGATATGAATCGACCCTTGTGGGATATGTATGTCGTGGAAGGGCTCGATCGGGTCAAAGGCTATGGCAAGGGTAGCTATGCAATTTTGACACGGGTGCATCATGCCGCGATTGACGGTGCCTCGGCTGCTTATTTTTTTACCGCGCTCAGCGACATGGATACCAAGGGCACACCGGCGATAGAGGTGCCGTCTTCCGATTGGGACTATGGTGATGTGCCGTCTTCGTCGGATGTCATGAACCGTGCCCTTTCCAGCAATCTGTCGTCACCCGTTAAGCTGGCCAACGCTGTATTAAAGCTAACTCCTACCCTTTGGGATGCAGCGCAGAAAAACATTTCCAGTGATGGGGGAGTGGGTGGACTCACTGTTCCCGAGACCCGGTTCAACGGTGCAGTTTCACCGCACAAAATGTTCGATGCTGTCAGTTTCGATTTGAACGAGCTAAAGGCGATGCGGACCAAAGTGGAGGGTGCGACAATTAACGATGTCGTACTGACCATTTGTAGCGGCGCACTGCGTAAATATCTGATGAAACATAAGGAACTGCCAAAAGAAACGCTGGTGGGTGTAGCCCCGGTCAATGCACGAAAGCGGGATGGTCAGGAAAATACACCCGGTAACAAGATTACCGCGATGACAGTCAATCTGTGGACCAATATTGCCAATCCGCTGGAACGACTGGAAGCAGTGCGCAATACGACAAGGGAAACGAAAGCCGCCAAATCTGGTTTGAGTGCACGGATCATGACGGACCTTACCCAGCATATTCCCGGTGCGACTATGGCTGGCGTTGCTAAGATCCTGACCAGTGAGCGTTTCGCTCCCAAGATGAGCAACGTCTTCATTTCCAATGTGCCGGGACCGCAAATGCCGATGTATATGAATGGTGCGAAACTTACGCATCAATATGGCATGGCGCCGCTTGGTAATGGAATGGGCTTGTTTATCGCGACACCCAGCTACAATGGAACGATGTCCTTTGCGGTTACAACCGACAGAAAAATCATGCCTGACATTGAATTTTTCCGCGAATGCATTGAGGCCGCCTTTGTCCAACTTAGGGATGCAAAGCCAGCGGCGGGCAGACGGAAGGCAAGGACCACGCCCGCCAAAAAGGCACCGCAACCCAAAGATGCTTCGGTCATGTATCGCCGGGTATCCAAGACGCCGAGACGAGCACCAAAGAATAAGGCCAAATAAGTAGTGGATAACTACCTAATTTTCCCGTTAACGGGTGTTTTTCCTCAGCAATGCGTGTATTCGGTCTGACAGTAAGCGAGTAAATTATGATTTTGAATACAACTTTGAAGATGGAAAAGGCGATGGCCCAAGCGGAAAATTATTCCGACTGGTCTGATGCCGCAGCCGCCCACGATCGCTCCACTGGTGTCGACAAGTGGAAGGCCTCTGACGATAGCAAGCATTTTGATAATGCCTCTATTCGCAGACGTTTGAAACGCCTGTCAAAGCTTTGGAAAGCCCAGGATAATGCGGGCCTGCTTTATGCACTGAATGAAGGTATCCACGGCAATATGGATGGTATGGGCAATGACCGCCTGCACCAAAAAGCCAAATTTGGTACCAAGCAGCTGATCCAGGATTATGTGGATGCCATTGTCAATTCGCTGGAATATCTGGCGAGTGACAAGGTTGATGATATTCCCTTTGAAGAGAAACTCGATTTCTTTCGTCGGGCGCAACATTGCTACGGTCGCTCTGCCTTTTTAATGAGCGGCTCAGGCGCCTTTCTGTATTTCCATATGGGCGTGGTGAAAGCTTTGTGGTCGGAAGGGCTATTGCCGCACATCATGTCGGGTTCCAGTGGCGGTTCTATCGTTGGCGCTTTGATTAGCACGCATGTGGATCATGAGATTCCCCCATTTTTTGAACCCGAAAACCTAGTCACTGAAGGCAGTGATGAAATAGCCTCGCAGACCGGGTTGAGCATATTCGGTGGCACAAGGCGCCTGAAAATAGATGAGATCCGAGAGCGTATCAGCAATATGATCCCGGATCTGACGTTTCAGGAGGCTTATGAACTGACCGGGCGACATTTGAATGTTTCGATCGCTCCAGCGGAAAAGCACCAAACATCACGCCTTTTGAACGCTATTGCGTCACCCAATGTCTATATACGGGAAGCGGTTATGGCTTCTTGCGCCGTACCGGGCGTTTATCCTCCTGTGACATTGGCAGCCAAGGATCACAAAGGGGAACGTAAACCTTATCTTCCCAATCGCAAATGGGTTGACGGTTCTGTAACCCATGACTTGCCGGCAAAACGGTTGGGCCGGCTTTATGGGGTTAATCACCATATTGTCAGTCAAGCAAATCCGCTAATCACGCCCTTTGCGACTGATGTGAAGCAGCAGAGGACTCCGATTTCCGCGATCCGGAACGCAACGACTTCGACGATGAAGGCTTGGCTCAACGCCAATGTCGAAATTATGCAGAAGCCGCTATCCTATTTTCCGCGTTTGAACAGTATGGCCAATATGACGCTATCCGTCATTAATCAGGACTATACCGGCGATATCAACATCATCCGGCCGACGATGTTCTGGAGTCCGGCTAAAATACTAAGCGATTTGTCGGTGGAAGAAATTAGTGAACTGATACAACTTGGCGAGCGGACGACCTGGCCGAAAATTGAAATGGTGCGGACTCAGACAAAAATCAGCCAGACGCTGGATCGTATATTGTTCGAATATGAAAACGAACTGGCTCATGATCATGTGGTTGCGATGAAGAGGAAGATCGCTTGAGGCATGACGAAGGCAAATTGACGCTGGCCGAGTCCTCTGCAGCGGCGGGCGCATCGCTTTATTGCCAAAGCTGGACGCCGGAAACTGCTGCGAAAGCGGTCATTATATTGGTTCATGGCTATGATGAACATAGCGGGCGATACGGATATTTTGCGGATCATTGCACTAAACACGGATTTGCCGTTCAAACCCTTGATCATTGGGGGCATGGAAGGTCAGACGGAGCAAATGGTTTCGTCCCTGACTTTTCAGTTTATCATGATGGTTTGGATAGCCTGATCAAACAATTGCCTGCGGAACAAAAAGGGCTACCACTGATATTGGTCGGACATAGTTTGGGCGGTTTAATTGGTGCGACCTACCTGCTCAAAAATCCGTCTCGTTTCACGGCAGCTGTGTTGTCTGGTCCTGCGATTAAAGCGACGGAAGAGCCTTCTGCAGTCATGAAAGGGCTCAGTAAACTTCTCTCAAAACTGGCGCCCACAATGGGCGTTTTGGCATTGGATGCCAATGGAGTTAGCCGCGATCCGAAGGTTGTCGCGGATTATTTGGCCGATCCGTTGGTGTCCGGTACCAAGATCAGTGCCCGGCTGGCAGCCGAAATGATGACCAATATGGAATTGGTGCAAAGCCACGCCGCCAAAATAACATTACCGATATTGCTGCTGCACGGCGGAAAAGACAGCCTAACAGCGCCGGAAGGGTCGGTGTTTCTCAATGAGAATATTGGCTCCGGCGAAAAAATGTTGAAGATCTATCCGGAACTTTTTCACGAGATTTTTAATGAACCGGAAAAAGATGCGGTGCTGACGGATATGACTGACTGGATGGATCGCATATTGACAAAATAGCGACCAGAAGTGCGAACGGGGGAATTTCGCAATGATGATCATTCTATATATTTTATGCGCCATAATATTGGCTGTACTGGTCGCCTATTTCGTGTTTCCGAAGGCGCTTTATGATCTCATGACAGCTTCGCTGCGCTTTCGGGGAGGAATGCGGCAAAAATCCGTCAAAGTCGGTGACAATGCCTGGCCGTATCTGGAAGGTGGACGAGGGGAGGGTGTGCCACTCGTTTTGTTGCATGGTTTTGGTGGTGACAAGGATAACTGGTCA
Organism: uncultured Sphingomonadaceae bacterium; assembly: GCA_947493955.1. Lineage (GTDB taxonomy): Bacteria > Pseudomonadota > Alphaproteobacteria > Sphingomonadales > Sphingomonadaceae > Parasphingorhabdus. The sequence continues at coordinate 1,307,457 of CANLSQ010000001.1, read as the reverse complement.
ATCTACGCACCGCATATCACCAAGGATCATCGTTTGATTGCACCGGACCTGCCAGGCTTTGGTGAGAACAACCGATCTCTGGATCGTGACTATGATATCCTCTCGCAGGTCCATCGACTGAGTGCGTTTCTGGACGCTATCAATGTCCCCAAATGTCATATCGGCGGCAATAGCATGGGCGGATTTATCGCTTTGCAATTTGCAATGGAATATCCGGATAAAGTTGCATCATTGACCTTGTTTAACAATGCTGGCGTCATGGGCGACGTGAAGAGCGAATTGGCAATTGCGGCGGAAAAGGGAGAAAATTCCCTGGCGCTGAGCGACGTCTCCGATGTTGATCGGCTTATGGCTTTCGTTTCTTATAAACCAGTGCCGATGCCAAAGAACTTCAAGAAAATATTCTTTGCAGAGGCCGAAGCCCATAGAGAAGTTCTCGACAAAATATTCTGGCAAATTGCCGGTGCCGGTATCAATCATCCTCTCAATGATCGCCTCGGCGAGGTAGCGGCGCCTAGCCTGATTATCTGGGGGCGCCATGATCGGTTGATTGATGTTAGCTGTGTTGCGGTGCTGGATGCAGGTATCAAGGATAGTGAAGCCGTTATTTTCGAGGAGACCGGCCATATTCCGATGATCGAAAAACCCAAAGAGACTGCTGCCGTACACCGGGCATTTCTTGCAAAACATTAAATTTCCAGCCAGTTTAGCCACATAGAACTTCTCAAGAAGAGGAGTCGCGATAAAATTTGGGGAAAAGCTATGAAATTGCGCGTTGGGCTATTGGGCGGAGGGTCCTGGGGGACAACCGTGGCATCACTGGTTTCGCGCAATGCTCCGATAAAGATATGGGCCCGAGACAGCGACACTGTCGACGATATTAATAACAATCACCGAAACAGCAAATATTTGCCTGATGCCGCGTTGCCGGAAGCACTGGAAGCCACGGGCGTTATCGGTGAGGCTGTCTCTGACGCTGACGTACTCGTTATGGGGATTCCGTCCAGCAATTTCCGCAATGTGCTAGAAGAAGCCAAATCCTACTTGCGACCATGGGTTCCTGTCATCAGCCTGACAAAGGGTTTGGAACTTTCCACTGGCAAACGTATGACTGAAGTCATCGAAGACGTTTTACCTGGCCACCCTGTGGGCGTTCTAACGGGCCCCAATCTGGCGCGGGAAATCATGGCCGGGCAGGCGGCCGCCAGCGTGATCTCAATGGAAGACGAGATTATCGTCAAGCAACTCCAGCAGCTTTTCCACTCCGGAATGTTTCGTGTCTATACCAATACCGATTTGCTGGGTTGCGAGTTGGGCGGAGTCCTGAAGAATATTATCGCCATTGCCGTTGGCATGGGGGATGGATTGGGGGCAGGGGACAATACCCGGTCCGCTCTGATCACTCGCGGTTTGGCAGAGATTACGCGATTAGGAGTGGCCATGGGTGGCCGGCCCGAGACTTTTGCCGGCCTGACGGGAATGGGGGATATGATCGCCACCTGCACGAGCCCGTTGAGCCGAAACCGGCATGTCGGTGTCGAGCTTGGCAAGGGGCGCAAAATTGATGATATTATAGAAGAAATGCTGATGGTTGCTGAAGGTGTCAAAAGTGCGCCGACGGTCATGGCTTTGGCCAAAAAGTATAATGTTGCAATGCCGATTGCAGAAGACGTGTTTGAAGTAACAAAAGGAACGCGTTCGGCTGTCCGTGCTTATCGTGGTCTAATCAGTGCATCTGCAGGCTCAGAGGCTGATGCCGGATAGATAGTATCGAAAGAAACTGTAATTTATCCGGGAAAGATTGGCCGAAAAGGTCAAGCCATATTGTCGAAAACAGTCATACTGGTCTAAAAATTTACTAGATTTTACAAAAACTTATTTACCACTAAGCATCGCCAAAGACTGGTATTTTTTTTGGTCCATTAAGGATGTAATTTAAGCTAAGGACTTTTGCTTGCTTCTTTTTGGGGCGTGCCATAAAAATATCTCTCAAGCACTTCGGAAATTGTTACGTCAGAGTTTCGACGTAGCCCCGATTATGTGGAGAGTATGTATATGGATTTACGAAGCCAAGCCGTAAACGATGCTGAGACTGATCTCGTATTCGACGCGACAGAAACACTGATCACACCGCACCGTGGTCTTGGCTACGATATATTCAAACAGAACTTCAATGAAATTGATTTGCGGTTCGACAAAACGGATGAAATTTTCTGGTGCTATATGAACCAGAAATCTCGCCCCAGCTACACATATGAATTGGGCGATGAAATCCAGATGGTCCAAGACTGGATTCATACAAATTATGCCATGGATGGAACCCATACCGAGGACCCAATGCGCTATTTTGTTTGTGGATCGCGTACCCCTGGCATTTACAATCTCGGCGGCGACCTGAAACATTTTGCGGACTGTATTCGGCGTCGCGACTTGGGTGCTTTAAAGAAATACGCCCGTACCTGCGTGCATATGCAATATGCGAACAGCACAGGTTTTGGCGCCCCGATCATTACCATGGCTTTGGTGCAGGGTGATGCGTTGGGCGGCGGTTTTGAGCATGCTTTGGCTTTTGACATTCTGGTGGCCGAGAGAAGTGCAAGGCTGGGCCTGCCCGAAATTTTATTCAATCTCTTCCCCGGTATGGGTGCCTACAGTTATCTGCGTCAGCGTCTCGGCCGCAAAGAGACAGAACAGTTCATTCTCGAAGGAAAATTATTCACCGCCGAACAGCTCTATGAGATGGGCGTGATTGATATCCTCGCGGAGGACGGTAAGGGCGAGCAAGCCATTATTGAATATACCAAGCAAAACCGGAAGCGGTTCCACGCTGAACGTGCTGTCTACAAAGCGCGTCGCCTCGCCAATCCCGTAACGATCGATGAATTGCTCGAAATTACAGAGATGTGGGCAGAAACGGCACTTTACCTTGATGAGGTCGATGTAAGAAAAATGGAACGCCTTGCAAATGCGCAAGAGCGTCGAATTGCCCGCTCGCTCAAGACTGTTTAGCTACAAGCTTAGCCTGCTGCACTATACCCATTATCGGTCTTGCCGTCTTCAGCCATTTCCGGATCGTTCAAGAAAGCTTTGATGAGTGACACTTCTTGTTCGATTTGTACGAGATATTCAAATCGCTTTTGCGTGAATTCTGATTCCGTTATGATTTCCAGGTGGCTGCAGATTTGAGATAATTTTTTTGCGCCGACATTGTTGGCACCGCTCTTAAAAGCGTGAGCATGGAAACGAAAATCTTCTACCTTGCCGTCTTCAACCGACTTTTTGAAGGCCCTCATAATGTCCGACGCGTCTTCAACATATGCATCTATGATTGACTGAACGAACGCCTCGTCGCCTATGGATTTCAAATAATCCATCTGCCCCGCGTCAATTGGTGGTTGAGGGTCATCTGTCAACTCTGATCCGATGACTTGAACTACATTAAATGGATCATCACGCAGCGATTCTTGCACTTCATTTGCCTTATGGAAATTGCCTGTCTGTTCTGCAACGGTGTCAAGTAAAACGCTTGCTTCTATTGGTTTTGTGAGCCGTAAATCCATGCCGGCATCAAGGCATTTTTTCTCTGTTTCCGACGTAGAATCGGCAGTCAGGCCGATGATCGGGATATGATGACGAGGACCTTCTATCTGGCGCCAGAGCTTGCAGCATTCTATGCCACCAATATTGGGCATATTGACGTCCAGAAACACGATGTCGAAGGAATATTGCTCCAGTTCATCAAGAGCTTGCTCGCCATCAGAAACAACGACTACTTCATGGCCAGCATTAATAAGGATGGTTTGCAAGACCATCTGGTTGGTGCGATTATCATCAGCAACCAATATCTTGAGCGAAGCAGATGTTCGAATGATGCGGTCAGGGTTGTCTTCCAATTTCTTGCCGATACGACTGAAAGAACAACCAATTTGAACAACGCTGCGCACGGTATCAAAGTCTGCAGATGCCGGTAATACTGATGCGAAAGCGGCCCGCAGTTTGATCTCGTCCAGGCTCTTGCTGCCACTTTTGGAGAGTAGGACAGGTGGCAGTTTGGCCTCGCGAAAGTGATTCCAGAATATCGAGTCATCTTTGTGTTGTTCCGCGATTTCTTCATCGAGAAGAGCCATGTCGTATGAAGAGAGTGGGCGGTTTTTAAGGATTGATTCCAAACGGTCATTTGGAGCACATTGAATATGCTCAATTACAACAGATCCTTCGTCCTCTTGCTCAATGTCCGGTCCGTTCAGACCAAATCCCAGCGACAATATTCGATAGCTTTCGGGATTGGGAACAACCTGGACGTCGACGACCGGTTCAACCGGGCAAGCAAGGGTAAACGTGCTGCCCTTTCCGACAGTACTCTCCAACGCAATATCGCCGCCCATCTGCATCGCCAGTTGTTTACAGATAGCAAGGCCCAAACCCGTGCCGCCAAAGTTATCAATAATACTGTCATCTGCTTGTTGGAAAACGCCGAATATTTTCTCATGCGCTTCGGCGGGTATGCCCGGCCCGGTGTCAGTGACTGAGCACCACAATACGGGAGCTTCAGAGACATCATCTTCAATCCCGCACTTTAACGTTATCGTACCTGTTTCCGTAAACTTTACGGCGTTGCTGGTCAGGTTGATCAGGATATTGCGGATATGGTCAAGCTGCGCCGCAACAGCTTGGTCGCTCAGCGCTTCGGCTTCTAGATGAATTCTCAGACCTTTTTCCGCCGCCGCCAACTGCAAGATGTCACGTACATCTGTCATGACATCCACGATACTGAACTCTTTTGGTTCCGGTAATTCTTCCTGAGTATCCGATCTTGCAAAGGTCAGTAACTGATTGATCAGATGTAACAGATGTTGACCAGCGGACACGCTGGTGCTGACCATCTGTTGTTGTGCTTCAGGCAGTTTCATGTCGAGCAAATGTGTGCCGTACCCGATAATGGCATTCAGCGGCGTTCGCAGTTCGTGGCTTATACTTGCCAAAAACAGGCTCTTCGCCTTATTTGCGCTTTCAGCTTCTTTGGTTGCTTTGGATATTTTGATAATCAGGGTCGAGCAATATGCAGGAACGACGATCAAACCACCCAAGAGGCCTAAAGACAGGGATAAATTGTGATGCCAGTAGGGCACGGAATATATAGTCCAACCGAATGACATTGTTCCTAGCGCAGCCGCAATGCCAAGCCATTTGATACCAAAGCGGAAGCCATAGCCTAATATTACCCACAGATATAATGGATAGAGCGCAGCAACTGCTCCGCCGCCAATTTCAAACAAATAGGTCGACACACCGAAGTCAACCACCAAGCCCGCCAATCGTCGACTGTTGCTTGGCCCAGGCTTTAAGCGATAAGCGATAAAGATCGCCAGGCTGCCTAAAAGGTGCAGTTGAAAGCCGAGCATCAGGTCTGCATTCCCGTCAAGGAAATAGGTGACGGTTAGCGCGATCACGATCAAAACCAGTCGGTTTATGATCATCTCCCGCTCACGGTCACGACCGCGCTCGGCAGAATCGCTGTGATGTGAATGACGGTGATGATGGGCGTGTTTGTGCGTGTTGCGGTGCTTGGTGGAGCGCTTGCTTTGCAAGAAAGGTAGCATGCCGCTATCCCTCCGCCGAACCGGCAACATGTTTCTGTTGTAGTCCGAACAACTTCGACAAGTCTGACGCACGCTGTGGTCGTGCTATTTTGAAGCCTTGAATCTCGTCACATCCTGACGCTTGGAGCAGTTCAAGCTGGGCATCATTTTCGACGCCTTCAGCAATAACCCGCATATCCAACGCATGAGCGAGATGGGAAATTGTACCTATAATCGCACGGTCTGCAGCAGAATGTTCAATCCGCGATATGAAAGTACGGTCAATCTTCAAACAATTGGCTGGCAAATCTCTTAGATATTGTAGCGAGGAATAGCCGGTTCCAAAGTCATCTATCGAAATTCCGACCCCAACCTCGCGCAATCTGATTAAAGAATCGCTGACATGATCATTGTTATTCAGCAGCAATTCTTCGGTAATCTCAATCACAATCTTCGAAGGATCAATCTGGTTCAACTCGATGTTCTTCAACACTTCTTCGCAGATTTTCTGATTCTGAAACTGACGCGGGGATACATTGATAGCAACACGCGGAAGATCAACACCTTCATCTGCTGATCGCCTTATTTGGCTGCATACTTCGGCTATTACCCATTTGCCAACGGAGTCCATTATTCCCGTATCGTCTGCAACGCGAATAAACTGCACCGGCAGCAGGCGTCCACGCGTTGGATGATCCCAGCGGAGTAGTGCTTCCAAACCTACATATTCTAATGTTTTGGCATCGACTATTGGTTGATATTCAAGTGCGAACTGATCCTGACTTAAGGCATCACGCAATTCAATCTCAAGCGATGCATCTGCCTGGGCAATCTGGTTCATGCCCTCGGAGAAGAAACGATGACAGTTGCGGCCATTCGCTTTCGCATCGTACATCGCGAGGTCAGCGAGCCTCAGCAATTCTTCATATTCGTCGCCATCATTCGGAATCAAGCTAACGCCGATACTGGCTCCGATGACCTGCTCGATTCCGCTTATGGAATATGGTTCATTAATTGCTTTCAATATTTTTGTGCAGCGTGAGTTGATCGCATCAGGTCCGCTGACTTTGCCAAGAATAATGGCGAATTCATCACCGCCAATACGTGCCGCGAAATCGTCCGGTCCGATAATATCGAGCAACCGTTCTGCAACTTCCCGCAGCAATGTATCACCGCTGTGGTGGCCGCGTGTATCATTGATGACTTTGAACCGGTCGAGATCCAGCAGCAGTAGAGCAGATTCCTGACCGGTTTTTTGACAGGTGTCGATTGTTTTGCGCACTTTTTCCGCCAGCAGCGCACGATTGGGTAATCCGGTCAGCATGTCGTGCAAGGCCAGATGCGTGCGATGTTCTTCGGCAAACTTGCGAGCCGTGATGTCGACCGCAGTAGTCAATACACCGATTGTCTCGCCCTTATGATTCAGCAGCGGAGACTTGTTGCAGTGAAAAATAAGCTCAACGCCATCGCTGGAGAATTTTTCCTCATAATGTGGGATCGGTTGTTCCGACTTCAGCACTATCTCGTTTCTGCGATTTGAATTTGTTGCTAGGCCAGGGCCCAGTATTTCGCCAAAATCTCGGCCGACCATCTCATCCGGCGTTTTGTCAAAAAGTGCCGATTGATAGGCATTAGTGAACAAGCAGCGACCGGCCCGATCGGTGGCATTGATCATGATGGGTATTGTATCGATGATCTGTTCCAGCATGCTTTTGTTTGCTGGCGCGTTACTATCCGGCATATCGGAAAGTGCGGCATGTTTCCTTTCGATCTCGGACGCCCGTTTTCTCAGATTGTCGCTTTTTTGGCTTTTTGTCAGAAGCGATGTCGCGCGCCGGCAAAATTCCACATGCGATACCGGGCTCTGCAGAAAATCAGTGGCACCGGCATCCAGCGCGGAAAGTCGGCATTCGCGGTCCTGATGAGCGGTTATCACGATTGCTGGCACATCACCACATTTAGACATTTTGCGGACTTTTTTGATGAACTCTGCGCCGTTCATCTGAGGCATTCTGTAGTCAACAACCAACAGTTCTGCGTTGTTGCTATTCAGCCACTCAAGCGCTTCCAATGGATCAGCAAATGTGACGGAGGAATATTCTTCCCCCATCATGGTCACAAACTGGGCATAAATCCTGAGATTTGTAGGCCGGTCATCGACGATTAGAACGCGCGTGGTCATATAGTCGCAATAAGAGGCGATAATCAAAATAAGGTTAACGCGTCATTGGTATTGTATCGGGTTGTATCTTTGTTGGTCAACCTTTGGAAATCGGCCAAAAAATTATGTTTTTTGAGTACAGAGTCGAGTTTACCCTCGGCTCGCGCAGTGGTTCTGCGAATGATCATTTTTGTTCAGAGGGAGCAAAGAATGAAGAGATTCACTCTTAAGTCCGGCAAATCACATTCTATTTTTGGGAGATATTGCTTTTAAGCGACCAGATGCGAATATTTTGTCCCCAATTCTATCCTACCTGATTTCAAAGCGGGTTGCGCCTGATATTGGATTGAACCATTTTGGTTGTGATGCTTCTTGCCACCGGAACTCCAATTCAGCATTGCGATTACAAGGTTAAAACAAGAACAATGATGTTCATCATTGTAAGATAGATCCGCAGCTGTTGTTCAAGGGGGAAATAGTGGAATTTACCTATGCTGAGATACTGGATATCTTATCCACCAAACATAATGTTGCCAGCGCTAAAAAAGTGGCCTTTCGTGGGCGATTGCAGCATTTTCAACGACTTGGGTTTCCTGCAGGTGCTAATACCGGAAAAGGCAAGGGCGTTGCCTATTCATGGCGTGAGCTTTTCTTGATTGGTTTGGCATTGGATTGCCTGGAAATCGGATCCACACCAGATCGAAGTGTAAACGAAATTGTGAAATTTGAAGACGTTTTCTTGTCGGCAATTGCCAGTGTTGGGCTGGGTGCTCAGGAAGAGGATAGCCGGGACTTTAAATGTTTCCTGATTGTTGAATTGTCTAACCTTATGTCCTTAAAAGAAGAAGCGGATTGGAGCCAAATCGTTAAACTGCTGTCCCATCAGGATATGATGCAAATCTTGTCCAGTGAAGGTTTGGACGCCCATCGTTCTCCTTATGCGTTGATTGATTTGCGTCAGTTTCTCGCTGCCATTTTAAACGGCGTGTTTAGCTGTCTTGAGTCACCAAAAAAAATGATCATTGGTGATTTTAAAGCCTGGGCGATGCAGCAGCCATAACGATCTTTTAGACTATGAGTTGAGCGATGGGCGGCATGCTGATTGAAGCCTATGGTCATGGAAGTGTTCCAATTTATTATGATTTGTCCGGTTGAGGATAACCGTGGAGCTGTATAGCATCGATCGCTACTGACATGGAGCAAGCGTGTGATTCCCAGTGAGCATTATGAACAGCAATATCTCGATCTGATGCGGCATATCTGGACGCAGGGTGATGAACGAGTGGACCGTACCGGTGTGGGAACAAAGGCAATTTTTGGTGCGACAATGCGTTTTGATCTGGCTGACGATGCGATTCCGCTGCTGACTACCAAGCGGGTGTTCTGGAAAACCGCAGCTAGAGAAATGCTCTGGTTCCTGACCGGGGATACGAACATCCGTTCGCTGGTAGAACAAAAAGTTCATATCTGGACCGACTGGCCGCTGGACAAGTACCGGAGAGAAACCGGTGAAGAAATCGACCGAGATGCATTTGAACAGCGGATCATCGAAGATGATGCGTTTGCTAAGCAATGGGGTGACTTGGGCCCGGTCTACGGCAAACAATGGGTTGATTGGCCGCGCTACACGCCGGCCGGTGAGGGGCTCTATCGTCTTGAAGAGAAAGGTATCAACCAGATAAAATTGCTCGTTGACGGGCTGAAAAACAATCCCGGTTCTCGTCGCCATATATTTACGGGTTGGAACGTCGCTGAATTGGATCAGATGGCTTTGCCACCCTGTCATAAAACATATCAGTTCTATGTATCAGGTGACAAGCTATCGGCGATACTCTATCAGCGCAGTTGCGACCTCGGGCTGGGTTTTGCTTTCAATGTATTTTCGGCGGCATTGTTGATCCGCATGATCGCTCAGCAGTGTGATCTTGAACCAGGGCAACTGGTTTGGAATGGCGGCGACGTGCATCTTTACTTAAACCATTCAGAGCTTGTCGAAGAACAATTATCGCGCGAGCCTACTGGCTCCCCCAAATTCAAAATATTGCGGAAACCGGAATCTGTTTTCGACTATCGGATTACTGACTTTGATGTTCTGGACTATAGCCCGCAACCTCATATTTCTGCGCCTGTTGCCGTTTAGGCGGTAATCCCAAACTACAGTGCAATATTACTGCAGCTGGTTACTGCAGCATAACGCTGCGCAACTTTATTGCATCGCGGCAATTCAATTTTACAATAAAATGTGATATTCGTACTGTCTTAGCGAGTCGTAGGGGTTCCTAAAACAGTAGTTTCGATTAGTTCAACCAACTCTTAGGGAGAGCTTGAATGTCGTTTTCTGTCTTTAGCCGTTCTTTATTTATAACCGCATCTTCAACAGCGTGTCTTGCCGGATTGGCTGTGCCGGCTCAAGCGCAGACGGGACCAAGTATCGCGGACACTTCCGCCCAATCCCGCCCCGTAATGGTTGAAAATGCTCCCAGTATTGTCATTCGGGATGATCTCACATTGGACGACCCGCCCCCGGTAGGTGTTTTCGATAATATTGTTGATGTGACGGGCGTGGGACAGATGACGGTGCGGCCTGATCAAAATACAACTGGCTTAGGTTTGTGCACCGGCAGTTTGATTAACCCTCGCACGGTCATATTTGCGGCCCACTGCGTGAACGACCAAGCTGCGGATAGCTATGGCTTTGCCTCAGGTGGAACGGCAATTGCCTTTGGCTTTAGCGCTGATAATCTTCCTGCCGTTCGTCGTTGGGTTGGACTTGATGGCGGTACCGCAAATCAGACGGACGTGGATTTCAACATCTACAATGTTGAGCAGGTCTGGTATGACGAACGCTCCATACCCACCGGATTTTTAGAGGCAGATGTCGCGCTCGCAACGCTTGATACACATGCTGACGGTGTCCCAACCTGGACACTTTTGTTTTCGCCATTGAGAGAAGAAACGCACGGCGTAATAAACGGATATGGAGCGAGAGGACTGGGGCCCGATGGCTCCAATCTCGGCATTGATTTTCGCCGTCGTATTGCAGAAAACATGATCTCATCCGCCAGCTCGCTGGACGATAGGAATAATTTTCTCTTTGGACCTGGTGATCCGGCATTGCCGCAGACCCTTTATAATACGGATTTTGATAGTCCGGCGGGAGAAGCGGTTTTTGATCCGGAAAATGGCTTGTTCGATTTTGATCTGTATGACGGAGCTGCCTTGCCGCGCGAAGGAACAACAGCAGGCGGGGATTCTGGGAGCGCATTGGTTGCTGACGAGCTTTTCGACAAACCGGTCATTACATCCGTGTTGTCTGGTGGTTCGAGGTTTTTCGGAAGCGAGGATGACCCCAATCCGGAACTGACATTCCAACCATTCTCATCCTATGGCACGCAAAGTTTCTATCAGCCACTTTATCTGTTCTGGGATCAGATTGTTGCAAACAACAGTTATGTCTATGCTTCCAGTCGTGCCGGCACGCGCAACTGGATGAACCCACGTCATTGGGTTCAGGATATGGATCCGAACTATGCCATCAGCGTCGATGGAGACCTCGTAAATGCTCTGCCGGGTTTTGAAGCTCAGGGCGTCACCGGCGACACACCGAAATTTGGGAATGTTTGTTTCCTTGATGACTGTCTCGACCTTTCAACCTTAAGCGTCGAGTTTGATGAAGGCACTCCGAATAGCGTCTTTATTGAAGGTGGCCCGGGGAGCCGGAACTTCGTCCCGAACAACGTAGTCGCTGATCCATCAGCTGGTGTTCGAGCACGCTATTACGAAGTTACATTGGCAGCCAACGGCGCAACAAGGCTACGTGATGACGTAACAATTGATCGTCTAAATATCCAGGGCGCGGCTCGGCTTGATATTCGCAGGCGAGGTAACCTGAAAGTCTGGGGAGATTATACGCAGACTGGCGGTTGGCTTGATCTTCGCGGTACTCTTACCACGGGTGAGGCTTTTCTTGGTGTTGGGCTGCTAACCGGGAATGGCCTTTTCGATCCCACGTTCCTGACCTCTGTAAATGGCTCGATAGCGCCAGGCCGCGACTTTGGTGATACCGGCACCTTAACAATCGCGGGGGATGTCATCCTTGCTTCCGGCACGTTGTCAATTTTTGACGTTAGCCGGACCGGCAATGACAAGCTGGCTGTACTTGGTGATGCCGACAATCTTGGTATCATTTCCTTGGGAGGTACCGCCGCGGTAGTCAATGCCTTCGGCCGCAACAGTGCGAGGTTTGGTCAAACCTTTGAAATTGTCACAGCCGAAGGTGGTGTGGAAAACACCTTTGACGACGTTGTTGGAAGGATTGGTGTACTTTATCCAGAGCTGATTTATGGTCCCAATAACGTAACCGCGAGAATGCGGGCTATCCGTTTCTCTGATTTCTTCAGCGGAAATGGCATTATCAACCCATTTTCATTGGCATTTGCCAGTGCGCTAGACGGCGCTCGAAGCAGCTCTTACAACGATCTGTCCGACGTCTTCGGTTTGATTGATGTTATGGAAGCCAGTCAGTTAAGTGCGACCTTCCAAAATCTCTCGGCATCTCAAGCCGGGCGGACGACGACACTCGATCAGCAACAAGGCGCCGCCATGCGTAATCTGGTATCCGATCGTCTGTCGTTGCTTGGTGCCAAAGAAGGTGTGAAAGGCAAGATCAGGATCATCGGTGCTCCGGGAGTCCTGAGCAGTCGCGAACTCACCAATAGCTCAGCTTCACAGCTAAGCTTTGCCGGAAACTACCAGTCGTCCAACTGGAATGCGGTGCAACTACCTGAGAACATGAGTGGATTTATGTCGGCTGGATATGATCAGTCTGCATTGGCATTTGGTGGTAATGGTGCGCAAGACAAACAAGGAAGCTGGCATATTGCCATGGGCCTGGAATTTGGCTTGAATGATCGCGCCACTCTCGGCACTGCCTTTGGTTATGCTGACGGTGCTCAACAAGTCAGCGGAAGTCTGGCGAATGTTGAGACCAACCAAGCGTCTGTCTACGGTAATTATCGTCTCGGCGGTAATTTCTATATCGGCGGGCAAGCGTCGATGTCACATTCCCGGATTGACTCGGACAGCAGGATAACCGGTGCAGTCGCTCTCAGCAGTCTGGATACCAGTTCCTTGACATTCGCGAGTGAGGTTGAAGCTGGCTACAACATCGATGTAGATGGTTTGCTACTGACACCACGTGCCAGCATCGGCTTTTCATCCTACGATGTTAGTGGGTTCCGTGATAGCGCTGGTAGTCTCGCTATGGCTGTGGATGAGATTAGTCGTTCTGGTCTGGAAGCCAAAGTCGGATTGAAAATATCCGGCAGCACCAAAATGGGTTTTGCCTCGGGTTGGTCATTCCAGCCTGAGATGAAGCTGGACTATGTCAACCGGATTTCCGGAAATGACACGAACTTTAGTGTGCGTTTCCTGGATGCAGAAAACCTGCCGTTTGCATTGCCCATTGGTTTGCAAGATGCATCTTATGGCGAGATGAAAGGCGGATTTAACCTGACCAATGGTCCATTGAGCTTTGGTGCGGCTATTGAAACCCGGATGGGGCAGCAAGTCTTCCGCGATGACCGTGCAGTCGTAAATATGTCTGTGCGCTTCTGAATGTAGACATCGCTCAACATAAAGTGGAAAAGGGGCGCAGATATCTGCGCCCCTTTTTTAGTCCAGCGGCATAGGACAGATATATTGACCTTTTTGGAAAGATGAAATATTATAACAAAAGATTGAAATAAATATTGCGCTGCAACAATGTAGTGAAGCAGGAGATTTTGGATGGCTGACGACAATAGCAAAACCAATTTACCGCCATTATCCCTGCATGTTCCTGAACCGAAATATCGCCCGGGTGATACAGTTGATTATAGCGATGTAGACATACCAAGCGCAGGTGATCAACCGCGTCCCGATGTCAGTAGTGATCCGGCAATCATGCGTGAAATGGTGTATGATATGGTCCGGGTGCTGGATGAAGACTATAAAGCAGTTGGGCCATGGGATCCGAAGCTTTCTGATGACACGCTGCTCAAGATGCTGAAAACCATGGCACAAGTTCGAGCGTTTGACGACCGGCTGCACCGCATGCAGCGACAGGGCAAGACCAGCTTCTATATGAAATCTACGGGTGAAGAGGCGACTTCAGTTGCGGCAGCCATGGCGCTGCATAGCGATGATATGTGTTTTCCTAGTTACAGGCAACAAGGGATACTTTTTGTTCGCGGTTATCCGATGGTGGACATGATCAACCAGATTTTCTCTAACCGGGAAGACAAGTTGAAGGGTCGACAATTGCCGATTATGTATTGTTCGCGCCGGTTGGGTTTTTTCTCCATATCCGGAAATCTGGCGACCCAATATCCACAAGCTGTTGGATGGGCGATGGCCAGTGCAGCCAAAGGCGATACGCGTATTGCGGCGACCTGGTGTGGCGAAGGATCAACTGCGGAAGGCGACTTTCACAGTGCCATGACGTTTGCGACCGTTTATAACGCACCGATCATCATGAACGTTGTGAACAACCAATGGGCGATTTCTTCTTTCTCAGGTTTCGCCGGCGGAGAGCGAACAACCTTTGCGGCACGGGCTGCAGGTTATGGCATTGCAGGGTTGCGAGTGGATGGCAATGATCCATTAGCGGTCTATGCTGCCACCCAGTGGGCAGCCGAACGGGCACGAACCAATAACGGTCCGACGCTGATAGAGCATTTCACCTATCGGGCGGAAGCACACAGTACGTCTGACGACCCGAGCGCTTATCGCAGCGCGCAGGAGCGCGAAGAATGGCCTTTGGGCGATCCGATTACACGATTGAAGCGCCATTTGATCCATCGCGGTGTTTGGAGCAAGGAGCAGCATGAAGCGCTCGACAAAGATTGTATTGAAGCCGTGAAAGTGGCGACCAAGGAAGCCGAGAAAAACGGCATTTTGGGTCATGGTCTGCACCAGCCGTTTGAAACCATGTTCCAGGATGTGTTTGAAGAAATGCCTTGGCATCTTAAAGAACAGAGCGAGCAAGCGAACAAGGAACGGGAAATCAAATGGCCAGATGCGGAGGCATCTAGATAATGACAACTATGAACATGATAGAAGCCATTAACAGTGGCCTGGACAATATGATGGCGCGCGATGACGATGTTGTCATCATGGGCGAAGATGTCGGCTATTTTGGTGGCGTTTTCCGGGCCACAGCAGGACTTCAGGAAAAGCATGGCAAGACGCGGTGCTTCGATACGCCTATCAGCGAATGCGGTATTATCGGTGTGGCCGTCGGCATGGCAGCTTATGGGATGCGGCCTGTGCCAGAGATCCAGTTTGCAGACTATATCTATCCCGGGCTGGACCAGCTTGTGTCCGAAGCGGCGCGTTTGCGTTATCGGTCTGCGGCTGAGTTCACCAGCGCGATTACGGTGCGCTCGCCCTTTGGTGGCGGCATTTTTGGGGGACAGACGCATAGTCAGTCGCCGGAGAGCATGTTTACGCATGTTTGTGGTTTGAAGACGGTGATTCCGTCTACCCCTTACGATGCCAAGGGGCTGCTGATTTCGGCTATTGAAGACAATGATCCGGTGATGTTCTTTGAGCCCAAGCGGATATATAATGGCCCATTCACCGGCTATTATGACAAGCCGGTCGAGCCTTGGTCGAAATTTGAATCTTCAGAGGTTCCCGAGGACTACTACAAGATTCCGATTGGCAAGGCGAACATCGTACGGGAAGGCGAGGCTGTCACCGTTCTTGCTTATGGTACGATGGTGCATGTCGCCAATGCAGTGGTTGAAGAGCATGGCGTTGATGCGGAAGTGATTGATTTGCGGACGCTTGTCCCGCTGGATATCGAGACGATCGAGGCATCGGTGAAGAAGACCGGGCGCTGCCTGATCATTCATGAGGCGACGCGGACCAGCGGATTTGGCGCTGAACTGTCCGCTCTAGTGCAGGAGCGGTGCTTCTATCATCTTGAGGCACCGATTGAGCGGGTTACCGGATTTGATACGCCTTACCCCCATTCGCTGGAATGGGCTTACTTCCCGGGACCGGTCCGGATTGGCGAGGCTTTGGAAAAGATAGTCGGGGAGCTGACATCATGAGCATTTACACTTTCAACCTGCCGGATATTGGCGAGGGCATTGCCGAGGCGGAGATCGTTGCGTGGCATGTGAAGGTTGGGGATCGGGTCGAGGAAGATGACCAGATTGCCGATATGATGACTGACAAGGCAACCGTTGAAATGGAAGCGCCGGTGTCGGGAACGATTGTGGCTGTTGCCGGGGAAGAGGGTGACATCATTGCGATTGGTTCGATGCTGGTTCAGATTGAGGCGGAAGGTGACGGAAGTGCCGCGGAATCGGTGCCTTCCGAAAGTGACGCAGAGGCCGAAAGCGACGCTATGACGTCGCCTCAAGAGATTGAAATAAAAGAAGAAAGCAAGCCCGAAGCCGAAGTTCCCGCGCCAACACCCGAAGGTTACAAAACCGTTACGGAACCACCCAAAAGTGACGTCATGGCAGCAGATTCCACACCCTCGGCAAAGGTTCTCGCCACCCCCGCCGTGCGCAAACGCGCCATGGATCTGGGTGTCGATCTCAGTCTGGTGAAAGCGCAGGGCGAGCATATCCGGCACAGCGATCTGGATGCCTATCTGAGCTATGGCAGCGGGCAGGGCTATCGTCCCGCTGGCGCTTCCCAGAAGCGCGATGACGAGAAAATCAAGGTCATCGGCATGCGCCGCAAGATCGCGCAGAACATGGCGGAATCGAAGCGCCATATTCCGCATTTTTCCTATGTCGATGAAATTGACATGACGGCGCTGGAAGACATGCGCGCGGACCTCAATGCCAATCGCGCCGACCGGCCAAAGCTGACCATGTTGCCCCTGATGATCGTCGCCATTTGCAAATCATTGCCGCAATTTCCGATGCTCAATGCCACCTATGACGACGAGGCAGGCCTTGTGACGCGTCATGGCGCTGTGCACCTGGGCATGGCCACACAGACCGAACAAGGCCTCATGGTGCCCGTTATACGGGATGCACAGGACAAGAATATCTGGCAATTGGCGGCAGAAATCGGCCGTTTATCGGCTGCTGCGCGCGATGGCAGCGCAAAGGCTGACGAATTATCGGGATCGACGCTAACATTGACGTCTCTGGGGCCTTTGGGCGGTATCGCGACGACACCTGTGATTCAACGCCCACAGGTTGCCATTATTGGCCCTAACAAGATTGTCGAGCGCCCCATGATCATTGACGGCGAGATTCAGGCGCGCAAGCTTATGAATCTGTCGATCTCGTGTGATCACAGGGTCGTGGACGGCTATGATGCCGCCAGTTATGTGCAAGCGCTCAAGCATTTGCTCGAAACACCTGTTTTATTGTTTGCTGATTGATTGTTGCAGTTTCCGGCACTCCCCAAAGCGCTGGTTTTGCGATAATCGCTCGGCAATTTAGACACAGAGCATCGTGCTCCGCACTTGATGCGGAGCCCAGGTTGGCAGGGCGCAACAGCTAACCCCAGGCTCCGCATCAAGTGCGGAGCACAATACCAATCGCCTCCGCATCAAGTGCGGAGCACAACTCTATAATAATCCGCCGACTGAAAGGCAGCGGATTTTAGACGCAACTCACCCCTTAAAGCCCCAAACTTCCTAAGGTTTGCTGGTCAAATTTCAGGCGGAAGGTGATGAAGGGACCATCTCTGGTATAGCGACTTTCTTCAAAGTCACGGTCTTCAAAACCCACCACATTATAGCCGAGCGAGATATAGCCATTCTTGAACGGTGTGATCCCGATGCTCGGTCCTCCGCTATAGGCAATCGTATCGAAATCCGTGCCTATTCGCGCAGTCGCCTGTCCGCCGATGTCAATGGTGTCGGAAAGGTCGAACTTGACGTCCGCCCCGACCACATTGCTCCAGCCTTTGACATCATCTTCACCAAATTTATCGAAAACATAGCGGCTTCCCCAAAAGAAGCTATATTCTCCGGATTCCGTGAAAATTCCGTCATCCGCGTCAATCGGCGTATAATTGACGCTTAAACTGTTGATAATTCTACGAGAAGTCACATCCCCGTTGACGAGAAGCGGCGCACCGCCAATCGGACCGGACGTGCCCGCGGTCGCATTGCGCACGCGGTCTTCGCGGAACTCGAGTTTTTCGAGCCACGACCAGCGGCTGTCCGCCGGGCGATGGGCCCAGCTGGCTTCCGCTTCGATCACCCTTGTGCTGGTGCCGGTTTCGTCTTCGGCGACAAAGATGCTGCCCAATGCCCCCAAAGCACTGCCTTCACCGATCTGTTTCAAAACGGCAGAGGTGAAACCATAGCGTTCCGAAATATCGCCATCACGATATTCTGCCCGCGATACCCAGCTCCAATCATCGGTGCGGAAGGTTGCACCAGCAGTGACGGCGACGAAATCCTCCGTCAACGAGCCATCATTGCCCAGAAAACCACCGGAAGCGACAGGCTGTTCGTCGTTAATCACATCGCTGCGGTCAAAACCCCCCAAGGTTTCATTGCCATCGAGTGAGAAATCGATCGTCCACTTGTCATCGAGCGGAATAGACTGAGTGAGGCCGTAAGCGGCAAAGGTGCGCGGGCCATATTCGGTAATTTCCTGCTGATTGGCGCTGACCACGGCGCGGGCACCATCCCAGGGCGCGACATCGACGCCGATGCGTGCGGTGCGTGCATCGATATTCTCGCCATCGGCAATCTCGTACGTACCGACCAGTTTGATGTCATTGGTGATCGCGTAGCGTGCGGTGACACTGTGACGGGCCGGGAAGTCGATGCTTTCATCCTGTCCGCCCAATGCGAATTCGGTTTGCGCATCCAGCTCCAGCTTGCCGTCGAATAATTTCTGGGTGGCTCCAAGGCGGGCAAGGGTGGAGCGATTGACCGTGCCATCGGATAGGCGATCTTCGGCATGGACCACGCCCGCGCGCAAAGCCGTATCGTCGCTGCGATATTCAATCTCTGCGGTTCCGGAGCGCCGACGGGCGCCCGTGGTCAGGAAATTCTCCTGATAGCCGCTGGCTGCGAGCGAAAGCTTGTCACTCAGGCGCACCCGCGTATCGATACCGAATTTGCGTGTACCGCTTTCGGCTGCGTTAAGCTGCCCCAGGCCAAAGCCTGCCGATTGCCGGCGAACATAGGCCAATATATCAAATTTGGAGCCATGATGCTCGGCTTCAACCAGCCAAGCGGTCGCACTGTCTCCGGCGCCGTCACTGGTACTGGCCGTGCCGTCCAGAACATTGTCCAGCTTCGCCTCATTGTCTGTGGCGGCTATTTCTGCCCGGAATTCGGTCTGCAAATTGGGGCGATAGCGAATATCGACGCCCAGCAGGTCGCTTTTGACGCTTTCATCCTCATCATGGACAAAGGTCGTTCCGATTTTCAACTTCTGGTCCTTGGACTGATAGGTCAAGCGGCCACCGGCGTTCAGATCACGGCCGCCAACGCCCAGGACTTCATATTCCGCAATGATGAATTGCGGATCGAGGCCGCTGCTGCGGCTCAATATCGGTTCGCGAAAACGCAAGGTGCCCGCGAGATAGTCGATATCATAATCGATATGACGGGTCAGTTCCTTGCGCTCGACAATCCGGTCGGAGCGCAGGCGGTCGCGGGTTTCCAGCGTGATCCGTTCGCTATTCGCGATAATGTCCCGGGCGGCAAGGGCATAGGGACCGGACAGGCCATTGCCCTGAATCTCCTCGCGGCGGAAACGATTGGCGGCATCCGCACCAAAGGCCAGCGCGCTGACTTGGTCATTGCGATATTCGGCCTTCACCCCGTTAAAGGCGCGTTGATAGCGCGCGAGTTCCGGTTCGTTGATGCCGGTCTCATAATCCCCGAACAATGCGTAAAATTGCGGCCGTTCAAGTTTTAGATAGAGTCGGCGCACCGATGCGGCGTCGTAGCGTTGCTCGGACCGATCGGCATAAACGGTGTAATAACGGCGCGGATCAATGACACCAGCAAAGCGGGTTTCATCTTCCTCTTTGTCGGTGTCGTAAGACAGCGTCATCAGCCATTTACCGGTGACACGGCCTTTGGCGTAGAGCGCGACACGGCCATCGAGATTGATATTGTCATCATCCTCGGTCAGATCTTCCAGACGCTCGTCGAGGGTGTTGAAACCCACGGTTCCTGCGGCAAAGCCGACCACGGTCCACGGACGATCACCGGGATCAAGCCAGGTTTCAATGCGCTGTTCGCGCGATACTTCGCCATCGCGGAACGGGAATGTGACGCTGACAGAACCGGAAGCCGTTGTCGGCGCGAGTTCGATATAGGCAATGCCCTCATCGCCCTCTACGCGCCATACTGGGGCACCGCGTTCGAGGCCCGAAAGCTGGTTTGCCTGCTGTGCATCCACCTCAATGGCCGGGGCGTAAGGGGCAGGGACGCTGAAGTCTCCGGTTGCGCCGTGATGGGCAGGGCGGCCGTCACGGTCGGTCAGACGCACGGCCAAAATGGGCCGGGTTACGCCGTCTGCGATCAAAACGGATTTGTCTTTCAGCAGTTCCGCGTTGAGCGGGCTGGCCGAATAGTGGACGTCGCGGGTCAGTTCCTCGACCAGCTTGCCATTCTTGTCCAAAACCCGCGCTGTGAGCGTGTTTTTACGGTTTTTAATGTCCAGGCCGCGCCAAATGCTAATCTGTACCGATCCATTGGCGCTTTTCTCTTTGCCCTCATATGATAGCGGATTGACCTTTTCGCCGTTCAAAGAGAGTTCGACTCGTTGGCCCTTGCGATGCTTTACTGCTGCTCGCAGGGACTTAACCCGCGGGTTATAGCCGGTTTCAGGGAAAACAAAGCCGATGCCCGGTGCCTGTCCGGCCAGCCAGTTACGCTCGGCACCAGCAGCTTCCTGATCGGAGAGAATTTCGGGTTTCTCGTATTTTTCGGCAGTCGTTACTTCGCGTGCAGCTACCTTTTTGGCGCGGAAATCTGCGCGTTTCAGCGCGCCGCCACGACCTTCGACAAAGCGCGAAATGTCGCTGCCGGCGGCGCGCGTGTTTTGCGCGCAGTTAATCGGAGCCATATCGGCAGGGAAAGTCGATGGATCGACCTGAACGACGTGCAATCCGGGCCTGATGCCCTCAAAATGATAGCGGCCGTCTTCGTCCGTGACCGTATAGGTACCATCTTGCAGCATGACCCGAATTCCGCCAATTCCTGAGGCTTTTCGAGGGTCAACGCTGCATCCACCGTCGGTAATGCGGCCGATAATCGTGAATCTTTCAGAAATGCCATCGCGTTCGATACGAACGGGCACACTGGCGACAGGGCTTTCGGCGCCGCGATTGTCGCGCGCCTGGGCCGTGTTGATCGCATCTCCGGGGCTGGCATCCTGACGGACTTCAGCCAAATAGGTGAGTAATCCGCTGCCTGCTGGGGGCAAAGCAGGGACAGTGACAGAGAAATTCTGTCCGTTGGGCTGCACAATGGGCGTTACAAGAGCGCCATTATAGCGAACAGTATCGATGCGCAGGCGCATCGCGTTCGGCAACTGGTCCTCAATCGTAACTGCGCCGGTTGTGCGCACCGGATCGCTGTTTTGCACGGTCACCCGGTACTGGAGGGCATCACCCGGGACGGCAATCGCGGTGGATACCTCCTTGGTGAGGGTAATCGGCACTCCCGGTCTGTCGAGCGGGACGTCGACGCGCACCGGCGCCGGATCATTCAGTGTGATGATCCCGCCATAAGAGCCATCCACAATGGTGAAGGGCAGGCCGTCCGTTCGCCGGAAGCCGTCAAGCTCCTCAGGCGTGGCCGCCGAGGGCGCCGTATAGGGCGTTGGCGGCTCGATCAGCAGCCGGTACTGGCCGGGACGGGCAAACGGGAAGCGATAGAAGCCTTCAGTGAAATTATACACGTTGCCGCCGCTGTCGGTCACGGATCCGCCGGAAATCACTGTGCTGGGGAACACAGAGACACCGTCATCGCCGAAAACTTCAGCTGGCAGGCCCGTGGCAACGTCTATGAGCGTTACCCGTGTGCCATCGACAGGGGCACCATCGCCGCTGTCAAAGGTTTCACCAAAGGGATCAATCAATATCCCGACTTCGACTGTGCCAATGGCACTACCGCTGACCTCATCAATACCAACGTTGAGCATATCGCCGGGCTGCACAGACAGAACGCAATCGCTCTGTACCGGCGCGGGCGGTATCGCTGCGGTATTGATCATGCCAACGAAACGACCGCTATTAATCTCGGTTTCGATGATGTTGATCGTCTCACGGTCGCCAGAAGGCGTCGTGAGGACAACATCGAAACTATCGATAGCGGCACTGTTCAGATTCTTGTTTGGGGCAAGAACTGAAACAATTAGGGGCTCTCCAGCGCGGATGCTGCTCGTTGGGGCGATAGCAGCCGGACTGGTATTGGTTCCAGCGAACGCGCCGCGTAGCTCAACCGGGACATTGCCGCCAGAGCCTCTGCAGATTGTTCCCGGAAGATTAAGCTGTTCCGCGCCTGGCGGATCATCAAAACGATATAAAGTGATCTCAGGCGGCACAATTGGGGGTGCGACAACCTGAATATCGACGCGATTGGACGGGGTTTGCAAGCGCGTACTGCCAACGTCCCATTCGGCCTCTGCGACATTGGTAATAAGGGGAAAGCTTTGGGCGTGCGCAGGAATCATAGAGGCAGGCGCGATCATCGCCCCTGCAGCAAATGCCAGGCTGACTGGCTTAATAAGATTGGTTAACCAACGCATCCAAAAGGGGGGAGGCGGCGGCTTCCCGAATGACCGGAAAGCCGCCGCAATCCTTGACCTTTAGTCGACCGTTGCCCGGAAGAGCAGCGTTTCGGTAACGCCGGCAGCGACATCGCCGAGATCACCGGTGATAACACCGGATGATTCTGACAAAGTACCTGCATCGGCATTTACACCCGTGCCATCGCAGGCAAGGGCAGAACGAACACCGTTAGCCGCCGGAATGGTGGCTGGTCCGGATACCGGCGCCGTTGCATAGAATGACAGATCCAGAGCGGAAATATCATCAGAAATGCTGACGCTGGTGGCGGTTGCACTGCCCGTCGCGTTGGTCACGGCGATACAATATTCGATCACCGCACCCGGAATGGATTTCGGGTTGGTGCTGCCGTTTACCGGATCCCACAATACGGAACTGGACTTCACAACGCTGACATTGGCGGCGGAAATCACGAAGTTATCCGTGTCCGATGCCGATGCATTGACGTAGACATTGTCGATATTCGCTGCGTTAACAGTACCATCTTCGGTATTGGTTGCATTGACGGTATAATCGCCGCCCAGAGTTCCGCCTGTAGCACCCTCTTTGATGGTTGCTGTCAGCGTGATACCGGCTGCGTCACCCGTCGCGAGGCTGAGCGGAATATCACCGACAACGTAGACGGTTGCGTTGGCGTCTTCAGCCAGCTCGTCAATGAATGTCGCGGTGTCTTCCGCCGGCTGATATCCAGGAGTTGCGCCGGATTCGACGAATATCTGCAAGCCCGTGACATCAAAGTCATCGGTGCCGCTAAATGGTGTCGCGGCTCCGGTTGTTTGCTGTGCAGCGCTCAGTTCAAAGTCGACGACATCGTTTGAATCGTTGGTCACCGTGTAGGTCAGGAAGGCCGGATTAGGCGCGCCTGCCGTCTGGCCTGGCGTAACCGATTGGGCAGCACCATTGGCTTCCGAAACGGTCAGGTCGAGCTTACGGTCGACTGTGAACGTGTCTGAATCGGTTTCAGCCGTCTGGGATACGCCGCCAACCTGATAGTTTACGGTGACGTTGTTGGTAATCGCGTCGCCTGCGGTCGTTCCTGCAGCAAATGCCGGGTTTGCACCCAGCATTGCGGCAGTAACAGTGCCTGTGGCAACGAGAAGTTTCAGTTTACTGGTCATTACTGTACTCCTGTTTCACTCTATTGTGGATCGCCTTACCCCCGCGGCGATCCGATACGGTTT
The DNA here is from genome assembly GCA_947493955.1 of uncultured Sphingomonadaceae bacterium. Lineage (GTDB taxonomy): Bacteria > Pseudomonadota > Alphaproteobacteria > Sphingomonadales > Sphingomonadaceae > Parasphingorhabdus. The sequence goes on along the minus strand of CANLSQ010000001.1, from coordinate 1,283,746 downwards.
GCGGTCATTTTACTGTCCCGCGAAATACAAGTTTTCCTTCCGAACCCACTGAAAGAGAACGATTAAATTTCCACTTGATATGCGTTACGTCGCTCATCAGGGCAGGGCGAACCTCCCCGTTTGCGCGCGTATATGTAAGAGCCGAAAGCGGCCCCCAGTTTTTGCCTCCGTCAACGGAGACAATTTCGGTGCCATCAGACGTTCCATTGAACGCGACCGCTTTGGGGAGCGGGTTGGTGACAGAGAAATCGGTAGCTGGCGTGCTGCCAACATTCTTATATTTGACAACGAAGACGAGATTATCGCCTGGAATGACCGTTTTGGGTTCTTCCAACATCACGGAAGTTTGTCCGTCCGCGTTCTCGATCTTGCGTTCGACAAAAACATCGCTGGAAAGCGCGACATTATTGGCAGCCATGGCCACGCCGGGTGTGATCCCCGGAATTGCTAGGGCTGCAATCATTGCTAAACGTTTCAAAAGATTGATTTTCATCCGATTTTCCTCAATCTATCGTTACTTGGAAAGTGATGGTGCGGGTCTGGCCGCCGGGAACCGTGCCCAGGCTGACTGCAATCTCGCTGCCGTCAAATGACCCGGCGTCAGCATCGGCATCGCTATCGGTCAGGTTTCCGCCTTCCAGAGTGATGCTTTCTGCCGTGTAGGTCGTGTCAGTGGGTATATCGTCGGTGATATTCAGGTTGGTCAGGCTGCCTGATCCCGTGATTGTAGCAACGAGCTGATAGGTAATAGTCGCACCTGGAACCGGCTGATTGCCGCCAAATTGATCGGTCACAGTCGCACTTTTTACCAGCGCGACCTGCGCCGCCTGTATCAAGAAGAAGCTGCTTGCTTCGCCGTCGGCGCCGGTTGAACCGACAACGGCGTCACCGCCGCCATCACCTTGACCGGCAAAACTGGTACCAGGCGTGCCGCTTCCTGTATTAGCCACGGCGGACAATTCGACTTCTGCGCGTTGCCCGTCTGTTGCGGACACCGGGATATCCGACAATATAAAGACGTTTATGCTAGCATCTGGTGCCAATACCGGATCATTTGAGCCGGGCGAATAAATCGTATCAACACCGGGATCAAAAACACCATTGTCGTCGGTATCCAGATAGATAACGGCGTTACTGGTATCGAAATCGTCGCCGCCCTTGGCTGTATCGGCTGTGAGCGTAAAGGCTTCATTGCCGTTGCCAGTGTTGGTGACTTGATAGGTTGTAACTTGCTGTGTGGCACCACTATCTGCAGCAATGTCACCCGGGTCGGCTGATGCGACTGTTACATCAAGCAGTTCGTCCACTGTAATGGTTACGGTATTTGAATCGATAACGACAGGACCGCCGGGGCCATCGTAGGACGCTTGGGCGGTATTGAGAATATCCGTGCCAGCTATCGTGCCAGCGGCATTGGCCGCGGACATTCCCACTGTCCCCAGCGTCATGACGGACAGCGTGGCGGCCAGCGTCATGGCACCGCGTTTTGCTATCGCGCCAACAGGCTGAAGACAGCCCGTCAAACATGCTTTTCCTACATAATTCATGAACTTGATATGCAGGAGAAAGGCAAATATTTCGTAAAGATGACGTCAAAAAGTCGTTGCCGTCAATTCAAATAAAATCCATAAAAAACAGATATATAACATATATTTCAGCAGGAAATGTAACGTTTGCTTAATGCCATTTTAACTGTAACGATTTGTAACATATGTTAAACTGTGTAACGCTTTCATCCGAAATGGGGGCTTCGCAAAACCGTGGTTTCAAATTGGCCTGTTGGGTCAAGTTGACGCCAGATTGGTCATCGGGCTTGCCGGAATTTCGCAATCAAATCAGCGACCCAATAAGCGGGAAGCAAATTTTCTTTGAATCTTTGCAAGAGTGTTGTTGACAGTCAGGCAGAGCTCTTATACTTGCGCTTCTCCACTGCATATCCCGGCGAACATGCCGGTGCATAAGCGGGTGTAGCTCAGTTGGTTAGAGCGCCGGCCTGTCACGCCGGAGGTCGCGAGTTCAAGTCTCGTCACTCGCGCCATTGCCTCAAAAAGAGGTTATTGGCGGTTCAGGAACGGAATTTCCCGGTATTTATCCATAGCAGTAGCGGTTTGATGGGATATATCCAGATTATCCCGGCGATTACGTAGATCGGTAGCTGCAACCAGAAATTCAGATCGCTGATCCAGTCGATCAGGCTAACAACAATACCGCTCCAGATCAAAATGAAGACCAGCATCAAAATCACACCAACAGGAGCGCGCCAATTGGGTGCATCTGGTGGATTGTAAGGCTGTTTCTTGTCCGGATCTGTCGTCATGACGTCATATTAACTCGTTGAATTATCTCAGATTCTGTCACGATCATGTCCAAAGTGACGTCATGAGGCTGCATCGGGATATTATCAGCTTCCTGTACCGACCAGGCAAGGCCAATTCGGGTTGCATCAGGGTGTTTTGCGAAGGTCCGATCATAGTGGCCCTTGCCTTGGCCGAGTCGGCCCATTGATCGATCAAAAGCAATCATCGGGGTTATTATGAGATCTGGTACCACGACTGGACAATCGGCCTTGGGTTCCGCAATATTCTGATATCCAGCTTCTAGCAGTTCCATGGTGTCGACTTGCCGGAACTCCAAGGGGGAATCTCCTGTAACTGCCGGAAACGCGATGATTTTTCCTATCTCGATACAATATTCAGCGAGCTTGGCGGTAGGAGCTTCAGAGCCCATTGCGCTGTACATGGCGACGATATTGCTCTGTTCAATCAGTTTGGCCAAAGGCGAGGGAGGGCGTCGGAACGCCAGACCTTTTGTCGCAGCATCCAACTGGCTGTAAAAAGCATCGCGTCGCCGCCTATGCTCTTCACGTAGTTTCTTCTTTTCATCTGATAAGTTATTCAAAGATAAATCTTTCTTGGAGAAAGGTGACGGGACCACCAGGGTCGTTTACCGGAAAATCCTCTGACGCCAATTACGTCAGGTGGGCGCCATATGCTTCGAACCCGACTTCCAAAAAGTCCGCAATCCGAGCAGGGACAGCTCCCTTGGATGTTATATCGCCTCAGGGATGTTCGCTTCTGGCTCGTGCCAGGCAGTACCCGTCAACAGCTATCTAGGGAACATTGGCGGTCTGCTCAAGGCTGTTCGCAAAGGCTTCTGCGCGATCTGCCAGTTTTTCCAGCGCAAGGAGTACGCGTTCATCTTCAGCATCGTTGGTTTTCTGCGGCTTACCAGCGGGTGGAATTGCAGGTTGTGGTGCCGGTTCATTGTGGTCGGCATTTTTTGTGGCATGAAGTTCGTCCGCCAGCAAAAGGGATGTGAACAACAGCATCCGGCTTTCTGTCAGACCAGCAGGATCGCCAGCTTCTCCTGCTTTTGCGTCAACCATGGCTCCCAGTTTGCCAAGATGCTCTTCTTCGCCATCCTGGCAGGTGACCATGAACGAACGACCGCCGATTTCTAGCTTTACCTGTGCCATATTAGCGCTCCTGCCGGGCAATCAGCCCGTCAATCGTATGAATGGCCTGTTTCATTTCTTCTTTCAGGGCCGCGTGCCGTTTTTCCAGCTCTGGATCGACCTGTGGGGCAGTTGTGGCTGCCTTGACCGTTTCTATGCGACTGAGCGCCCGCTCTATGCGGCCGATCGCGAGGATCACTCGTTCGTTTTCCATGACTTGGTTCCGACTTATAAGTTATTGTGTTTCATTGGTAACAATCTCGGGCCGCTGCGTAAACACTAGATCGGTGAAGCGCAGCCTTGACGATATGAGCGCAGGCCATCAAAGGGTGTGTCAAAATGGCGAATCGGTAGATTTCCAATATTCCATCGTTGCCATAATTTGATCACTGCTGGGGGATCCGAAAAACATGGCCGTTTCCGATAAAATTTCCGAAAAAACCATGGCAAATGCCATTCGCGCATTGTCGATGGATGCGGTGCAAGCGGCCAATAGCGGCCATCCGGGTATGCCCATGGGTATGGCCGATGTGGCGACCGTATTGTTCAGCGATTTCCTGAAATTCGACCCGAAAGCGCCAAAATGGGCGGATCGCGACCGGTTTGTCCTGTCTGCGGGTCATGGGTCCATGCTGATCTATTCGCTTCTACACCTGACCGGTTATGAGCGTCCCACATTACAGGATATCAAGGATTTCAGGCAATTATCATCACCTTGTGCCGGCCATCCTGAAAATTTCAAACTGGAAGGGGTTGAGGCAACCACCGGACCTTTGGGGCAGGGCTTTGCCATGGCCGTCGGCATGGCGATTGCCGAACGGCATTTGAACGCGCATTTCAGCGATGATCTGGTGGATCACAAAACCTGGGTTATCGCGGGTGATGGCTGTCTGATGGAGGCAATCAACCATGAAGCGGTTGGTTTGGCCGGACATCTGCAGCTGGGCCGCCTCAACGTTTTGTGGGACGATAATGGTATAACCATTGATGGCGGCACGGATTTGTCCACTAGCGAGGATATTCCGGCGCGTTACCGGGCTTCTGGCTGGCATGTGGTGTCCTGTGACGGCCATGATTTTGACGATATTCGCAAGGCGCTCAAAGAAGCGGAAGCCGATCCACGACCATCACTCGTCGCCTGTAAGACAATAATTGGCTACGGCTCTCCAAACAAGCAGGGAACCTCCGCAACCCACGGCGCTCCGCTCGGGGAAGAGGAAATAGCGGCAACCCGTGAGCAATTGGGTTGGAATGAAAAACCTTTTGAAATTCAAGATGATATATTGGCGTCATGGCGACAAATTGGTGAAAAAGGAGCGGTAAAACGGGCGGAGTGGGAAGCACGTTTGAAAGCTCATACTCTTTCTGAAGAGTTTGAGCGTCGGATGTCTGGCGCTTTGCCCGACAGTGGTGCGATGCAGGACTATCTTGATAGCCTGGCACAAGATCCACCCAAAGTCGCTACCCGCAAGGCTTCTGAAATGGCATTGGGTGCGATTACAGCTGCGTTGCCGGAAATGGTGGGCGGTAGCGCTGATTTGACCGGATCAAACAATACCAAGACGGATTCGACCAAGCCGTTGACCAAAGATGATTATTCTGGGCGTTATATCTATTACGGCATCCGCGAATTTGGCATGGCGGCGGCCATGAACGGTATGGCGCTGCATGGCGGTATCATCCCTTATGGCGGCACATTTCTGGTCTTTACCGACTATTGCCGTGGTGCAATGCGGCTTTCCGCCATTCAAAACACACGCGCGATCTATGTGATGACCCATGACAGCATCGGTTTGGGTGAAGATGGACCAACACACCAACCGATTGAGCATATTCAAAGCCTGCGGGCCATGCCGAATATGCAGGTGTTCCGCCCGGCCGATGCAATCGAGACAGCGGAATGCTGGGCCCTGGCTATCAAGCGGTCGGAAGGGCCTTCGACGCTGGCTTTGACCCGTCAGGGGCTGCCGCCGTTACGCCATGACGTCAGCGTAAACCATTGTGAAAAAGGCGCTTATTTAATGAAACCGGCGGAGAACGCTAAACGCGTTGTGCTGATCGCCACGGGTTCTGAAGTATCGCTGGCGATGGATGTTGCGGCCAAACTGGAGGCAAATGGCGTTGGGGCAGATGTCGTGTCGATGCCTTGTACTGAGTTATTTGATGCGCAATCCGATGATTATAAAGCGGAGCTGCTCGGCGGGTCCGGAACATTACGGGTTTCCATTGAAGCCGGAACGACCTTTGGATGGGAGCGTTACACCGGACTGGACGGCCTGCGCTTCGGCATAGACAGTTTTGGCGCATCCGCACCGATTAATGACCTGTTCGAACATTTTGGTCTCACCGCAGAGGCGATTACACCACAAATTATAGCAAAACTGGGCTGAAAACAGCAAGAAACTGGAATTCAAAGGAGCAACATTTATGACAAAAGTAGCAATTAACGGATTTGGCCGCATTGGCCGTTTGGTCGCTCGTGCTATATTGGAGCGCCCTGACTGCGGTCTTGAGCTGGTTGCGATCAATGACCTTGCTGATGCGAACGCTAACGCGCTTTTGTTCGGATATGACAGCGTCCACGGCCGTTTTCCGGGCGAAGTGAGCGCCGATGGCGACAGCATCATAGTCAATGGCAAGAAAATCGCCGTTACGTCGGAACGCGAGCCAGGCAAGCTGCCCCATGGCGAAATGGGTATTGATATCGTTCTGGAGTGCACGGGCTTCTTCCAGTCGGTGGAAGCGGCGCAGCCCCATATTGATGCAGGCGCCAAACGCGTTTTGATCTCTGCACCGGCAAAAGGTGACCTGAAAACAGTCGTCTATGGCGTGAACCATGACGTATTGACGTCATCGGATGTCATTGTTTCCAATGCATCTTGTACGACAAACTGCCTCGCGCCCGTTGCCAAGGTGCTGAACGACGCGATCGGCATTGAGCGCGGTTTCATGACCACGATTCACAGCTACACGAATGACCAGCGCATGCTCGATCAGATGCACAGCGATATGCGCCGGGCCCGCGCCGGTGCGGTTAACATGATCCCGACAACAACAGGCGCTGCTCGTGCGGTGGGTCTGGTATTGCCGGAGTTGAACGGCAAGCTCGATGGTTCCTCGGTTCGTGTACCAACTCCCAATGTAAGTTTGGTCGATTTGGTCTTCACGCCAGGCCGCGATACCAGCGTTGAGGAAATCAACGGAGCGCTGAAAGCCGCAGCTGACGGGCCTATGAACGGTGTTCTCGTCTTTGAGGACAAGCCGCTTGTTTCCAGCGATTTCAACCATCAGCCGGCCAGTTCCTCGGTCGACAGCCTGGAAACATCGGTCATGGACGGCAAGCTGGCCCGCGTGGTGAGCTGGTATGACAATGAGTGGGGTTTCTCCAACCGGATGATCGATACCGCGACCGTCATGGCAAAATTGCTCTAAACAGAAAGGTTCTGAGCAATGGCTGGTAATAGCTTTAAAACACTGGATGATCTTGGTGACGTGTCAGGGAAACCCGGACTGGTCCGGGTGGATCTGAACGTCCCAATGGCGGACGGCAAGGTTACGGATGATACGCGGCTGAAAGCCGTTGTGCCGACCGTGACAGAGCTGGCCGATCGCGGTGCCAAAGTGTTGTTGCTGGCCCATTTCGGGCGACCCAAGGGCAAGGCGGATATGAAATATTCGCTGGAACCCGTGGTCGCGCCTCTGGCCAAGGTGCTGGGCCGGGACGTCGGCTTCATGCAAATGCCAGATCGCGATACTATCGATGCTTTACCCAATGGTAGCATCGTGGTCGTTGAAAACAGCCGTTTCGCGCCGGGTGAAGAGAAAAATGACCCGGGCAAGGCCAAGGCAATTGCTTCTTTTGGCACATTTTACGTCAATGACGCTTTTTCCGCTGCCCACCGGGCACATGTGACAACCGCCGGTCTGGCCGAACATCTGCCAGCCTATGCAGGACGTTCGATGGAACGGGAGTTAAGCGCGCTTGATAAGGCGCTAGGCGATCCAGAGCATCCGGTGGTCGCTGTTGTTGGCGGGGCGAAGGTTTCCAGCAAGCTCGACGTTTTGCGGCAAATGGTTGAGAAAGTGGACCATCTGATCATCGGCGGCGGCATGGCCAACACATTTTTGGCGGCGCGCGGCGTTGATGTCGGCAAATCACTGTGCGAGCATGACCTGACCGACACGGCCAATGAGATACTAGAAGCGGCGGACAAGGCCGATTGTACGGTGCATCTGCCCTATGATGTGGTCGTCGCAAAGGAATTTGCTCCCAATCCGCCAACCCGCACCGTCAATGTGCATGAGGTTGCCGACGATGAAATGATCCTTGATGTCGGGCCAGCGGCTGTCGAAGCCCTGTCCGATGTCCTGAAAACCTGCAAAACCCTGGTCTGGAACGGACCAATGGGGGCGTTTGAAACACCGCCTTTCGACATGGCGACGGTCGCGCTCGCACAAACAGCCGCGGCTTTGACCAAGGAAGGCTCCTTGCTCTCCGTTGCAGGCGGCGGCGATACGGTTGCTGCGCTTAATCATGCCGGCGTTGCCGATGATTTCAGTTTTGTATCCACCGCTGGCGGCGCATTTCTGGAATGGATGGAAGGCAAGGAATTGCCGGGCGTAAAGGCCCTGCAACGATGAATATCCGGCCTGCAGAAGATAGAGACAGGCCGGTAATCGCCGAAATCCATGCGCGCAGCTGGCAGGAAAATTATCGGGATTATTTGTCTGAAGACCTGCTGGACAATCAACTTTCCGGAATGATGGCAGAGCGTTGGCGCAATGCTGAGATTGGTCGGCAGGACATCGTTCTGGTAGCCGAAGATGATCGGGTTCAGGGCTTTGTTGCGGTCTGGGATGAAGAGATGCCCTATATCGATAATCTCCATGTTCGCAGCGAGGGTCGGTCCAAGGGCATTGGTCGCAAACTGCTTGCCGCAGCTGCCCGTGCAGCCAAGGCAAATGGCCGCAAAGGAATATGGTTGCATGTGGTGGTCGGCAATGACCGTGCCCGCAGCCTATATACCCGTTTGGGCGGGGCTCCGGACGGAATTGAAGACAAAGACCTTTATGGGACCATGGTTCCCAATGAACGTATCATATGGCGGGATATCGATATCCTCGTCGAACAATCTAACTGAACGAGGACGAATTTCATGCATGATCCGAAGATGATGGACAAAATTGAAAATGGCGCAGGCTTTATTGCGGCTTTGGACCAGAGTGGGGGGTCTACGCCGAAAGCGCTTAAAGGCTATGGTGTCAATGAAGATGCCTATTCCAATGATGACGAGATGTTCGCTCTCATTCACGGGATGCGTAGCCGTATCGTGACCGCACCGAGCTTTGGCAGCGGAAAAGTCATCGGCGCGATCCTGTTTGAAAAAACCATGGACGGCGAAGCAGACGGAAAGCCGGTACCCACATTGCTTTGGGAACGCGGTGTCGTGCCATTCCTGAAAGTGGACAAGGGACTGGAAGACGAAGCTGACGGCGTGCAGATGATGAAGCCTAATCCCGGTCTTGGCGAATTGCTGGAACGTGCCAAAACAAAAGATGTGTTTGGTACAAAGATGCGTTCGGTTATCAATCTCGCTTCAGCAACCGGAATCGCAGCGATTGTAAAACAGCAGTTTGACGTCGCCAGCCAGATTCTGGATCACGGCCTGATGCCGATGATTGAGCCTGAGGTGAACATAAAGAGCGCCGAGCGCGCCCAATGCGACGCCATCTTGCTGGAAGAGATCACGAAGCAGCTTGATGCGCTTCCAGAAGATCGCAAGGTCATGCTGAAACTGTCGATCCCGGCCGAAGCCAATCTCTATGCGCCGCTTGTCGACCATCCCCGGGTGGCCCGTGTAGTTGCCCTTTCTGGCGGGTTTTCACGCGATGAGGCTTGCACCGAACTGGCCAAAAACCGTGGTATGATCGCAAGTTTCTCTCGTGCTTTGCTGCAGGATCTGCGTCATTCCATGACCGACGAAGAATTTGACCAGTCGCTGGGCACCGCCATTGATCAGATCCACAAGGCTTCGACCGTCAAAGTATAAGGGAACAGCATTTGGCAAAGTCCGATCCAAGTTGGTCAGATGTGGATGACTATATCGTCGAGCATTTGATCGGTAACGATCCGGCGCTCGACGCCTGTCTGGCTGCCAATGCACGTGAAGACCTTCCTGCCATAGATGTTTCGACCACTCAGGGGCGGATGCTGGAGCTGCTTGCGCGCGGCGTAGGTGCAAAGCGCATATTGGAAATCGGAACCCTGGGCGGATATTCAGCCATCTCGCTGGCACGTGCGTTGCCGGAGGATGGTCATCTTGTTTCGCTGGAACTGGAGCCTGAATATGCCGCGCTGGCCAGAAGCAATATCGAGAAAGCCGGGCTGGCGCCCAAGGTCGAAATAATAGTCGGTGAGGCGGTGAAATCACTCGCAGCGTTGGAGGCGGGTGATGCATCCCGGTTCGACTTTGTTTTCGTTGACGCGGACAAAGAAAATTATGCGGCCTATCTGGAACATGCAATTCGTCTTTCCCGCCCCGGAGCCATGCTGGTTTTTGACAATGTCGTTCGAGAGGGTGAGGTTATCAATGCCGATAGTTCTGATCCCAAAGTGCCCGGCACACGGGCGTTGTACAGCGCTTTGCAAGACCACCCTCTCGTCGATGCCACGGCTATTCAAACGGTCGGTTCAAAAAAATGGGACGGGTTTCTACTCGGCATTGTTCGGGATAATTGAGGGGTAACAACCATGACTATACCATCCTGCCAACTGTACCTGATTTCACCGCTTGATGTCGGTGGTGACTTTCCGGAGCGGTTGCAACAGGCGTTGGAAGCGGGGCCTGTTGCTGCTTTCCAGTTTCGCGTGAAGGATGTCGACCACGGCGAAGCGGAAGGTTTGGCTGAACCACTTAAAGAGATTTGCGATGCGCATGATGTCGCTTTCATTGTGAATGACGATGTTGATTTGGCCAAACGTCTCGCAGCCGATGGTGTCCATTTGGGGCAGGGCGATGGCGACCTGAAAGATGCTCGGGCTGAATTAGGCGATCAGATGCAAATCGGCATAACCTGCCACGACAGCCGGCATCTGGCGATGGAGGCCGGGGAGGGCGGTGCCAATTATGTTGCTTTTGGTGCGTTTTTTCCCACCACGACCAAGGAAACCCATCACCGGCCAGAGGTCGATATATTGAAATGGTGGTCAACGATCATGGAAATTCCCTGCGTTGCCATTGGGGGGATTACACCGGATAACTGTCAGCCGCTGGTTGATGCAGGTGCCGATTTTCTGGCGGTCAGCGGTTCGGTATGGAATGATCCGCAAGGTCCGGCGCATGCTGTCAAACGTTTCAATGAAATATTGGCGGATTAGACCATCGAACGGATAGCGCTCAGGAAGAGCTTTCGTTCACCCCAATATTCGATTCAACATATTGTTCCAAAAACTGGTCTTTGGAAGGTGGTGCAAAATTTGGCAGTTGTTCCAAATCTCTAACATATTCAGGGAGCGGTATAGTGGAACGCACCATGCCATCACTAATGGAATAGCCGAAAAGGCCAGACGCAACCGGATCGCATGGGTCCGTTTCTTCTGGGGGCTTGTTTCGATCGGGTTTCAGGATTTCTGCTTGCGCCATATCCGTTAGTTACATTGATGTCAGTGCGCGGTATTGTATGAAAAAGACATAACGGCAGATTTCAAGCCGCAATCGTTCAGGGCCTGATGACAAAAAGTCCCTTACGTCCTCTCAGGAAATTTCTCACGAAACTCTCTTCCGAAGGAATTCCGAAATGCGGCATGCGTTCGATTTCGCTCAAAAAGCCGTCATGGCATGCCGGTGACGAAGTGGGCACAGGTGCTTCGGTCCCGCTGAATAAACCAGCAGCGGGAGCAGTTGTTTCTTCGGGCGACACCGGATCCGGGACATTTTCCATTAACTGGCGCGTAGATCGTGCTTAGGGGAATGTATTGTATGAAATCGCCATATCCGGTCTTCGCTGCGCTTGCCTATCTTCGTTCGCCGTTATAGAGGGCCGCAACACAAGATTTCCGAAAGCGAGACGTTCCATGAAGATCAGCGGTGTAGATATCCGTCCCGGCAACATATTGGATTATGAAAACGGCCTGTGGAAGGTCGCGAAGATTCAGCATACCCAGCCCGGCAAAGGCGGCGCATATATGCAGGTTGAAATGAAGAACCTGGTGGATGGCCGCAAGACCAATGTCCGTTTTCGCAGCGCTGATACAGTCGAGAAGGTTCGGCTGGATACCAAGACGTTTCAGTATCTTTTTGCCGATGATGATATGCTGACTTTCATGGACAAGGAAAATTACGAGCAGATTACATTACCTGCAGATTTGCTTGGTGATGCGGTTGAGTTTTTGCAGGACGGTATGGATGTTCAGCTTGAGCTTTACGAAGAGAAACCGATTTCCGTTCAGTTGCCGGACCAGATTGAAGCCGAAATTGTGGAGGCCGATGCGGTGGTCAAAGGCCAGACCGCTTCGTCGAGCTACAAACCTGCGGTCCTCGACAATGGCGTACGTGTCATGGTGCCGCCATTTATCTCGGCCGGGACGCGGATCATTGTTGATGTCTATGCCCGCGAATATGTCGGCAAGGCATAGCAAGAGGATTACATGCCAGCACATTCCGCCCTTATAACCGTCATGGAACGCGCCGCGCGCAAGGCGGGATCACGCCTGCGCCGCGATTTTGGCGAAGTAGAGCATCTTCAGGTGTCCAAAAAAGGCCCGGCTGATTTTGTATCCAAAGCCGATATGCGATCCGAACGCATTCTCTATGATGAGCTGATGAAGGTGCGCCCGGGCTGGGGCTTTGTGCTTGAAGAAGGCGGCATGATTGAAGCTGAAGAAGGCAAACCGCGCTGGATTGTTGATCCTCTCGACGGCACCAGCAACTTCCTTCACGGCATACCGCATTTTGCGATTTCCATCGCTGTGCAAGAACGGTCCTATGATGGACAGGGCTGGGGCAAGATTACCAGCGGTCTGATTTATGAGCCGGTTTCCGACCAGACATGGTGGGCGGAAATGGACAAGGGGGCCTATCTCGGTGACAAGCGCTTGCGGGTTTCGGCTCGGCGCGACCTGTCCGAGGCGCTGATCGCCACGGGCATTCCTTTCAAGGGGCATGGCGACTTGGCCGAATGGTCACGCATTTTCGGTTCCATTGCACCGCAAGTGGCGGGAATCCGCCGCAATGGTGCAGCTTCGCTCGATCTCGCCTGGTTGGCTGCTGGCCGCTATGACGGTTTCTGGGAAGCCGACCTTCAGGTCTGGGATGTCGCGGCCGGCATATTGATGGTCCGTGAAGCCGGCGGTTTCGTGAGCGATTATACCGGCGGCGACCAACCGATCGGGCAGCGTGAAATATTGGCCGCGAACGAGGCACTGCACAGCAAGTTGCACAAAATTCTGGCGAGGTCGCTGCTGTAACAATGTAAACAGCAATAGATAGCGCCAATTCTGGCCATTTGGCCCTTGCAGCTTGGTGAGCCTATCCCTAAAAGCGGCCCTGAATTTTAGAGGAACGAGTCTTTTGTGGTCGATCTAACCGAATATGCGCCAATACTGCTTTTCCTTGCAGTGGCTCTTGGCCTTTCTGCCCTGTTTGTTTTTCTGCCCATGGGGGTATCACGACTGACGGGCACGCATAGTCCGGATCCTGAAAAACTGTCGGAATATGAGTGCGGTTTTCCTGCCTTTGAAGATTCACGCAGCCAGTTTGATGTGCGCTTTTATCTCGTCGCCATCCTGTTTATCATTTTTGATCTGGAAGCAGCATTCCTGTTCCCCTGGGCCGTATCACTCGACCAGATTGGCTGGACCGGCTGGTCGTCGATGATGATCTTCCTGTTCATCCTGACGGTCGGCTTTATTTACGAATGGAAAATGGGAGCGCTCGATTGGGAGTAGAAACTGGCAGCAACGTTATTCTGAATGCTGATGGTACGCCAATGGCCCCAAATACGCAGCCGGACGAGGCGTTTTTCAAAGACTTGAATTCAGAGGTGAATGACAAGGGTTTTCTTGTCACGTCCACTGAAGACCTGTTCCAATGGGCGCGCACCGGTTCGCTCTGGTGGATGACCTTTGGTCTCGCCTGTTGTGCGGTAGAGATGATTCACGTCAATATGCCGCGTTATGACATGGAACGTTTCGGCGCTGCTCCCCGTGCCAGTCCGCGTCAATCTGACGTGATGATCGTGGCAGGAACGCTGTGCAACAAGATGGCACCCGCTTTGCGCAAGGTTTATGACCAGATGTCAGAACCCAAATATGTCATTTCCATGGGCAGCTGTGCCAATGGCGGTGGCTATTACCATTACAGCTATTCGGTCGTGCGCGGCTGTGACCGGATCGTACCGGTTGACATTTACGTGCCGGGATGCCCGCCAACGGCGGAGGCGCTGCTTTACGGTGTGATGCAATTGCAGCGGAAGATCCGCCGCATCGGGACACTAGAGCGTTAATATGGCAAACGGGGCCCCAACCATGTCCAGCAACGAAGGCGTTGCTGCCACTCTCGCGAAATCCCTGGGCGCGGCCGTTCTTGATACGGTCGAAGCCTATGATGAAATCAGCTTTACCGTAGACCGCAAGAAGCTGCCCGATGTGATGGAAAAATTGCGGACCAAGCATGAATATCAACAGCTGGTCGAGATTGCCGGTGTTGACTATCCGGATCGCCCCGAGCGTTTCGAAGTCTGCTATCATCTGCTCAGCCTGACCAAAAATCATCGCATCCGTGTAAAAGTGACAACCGACGAGGACACGCCGGTACCAACCGTAACGCATATCTGGGAAGTGGCTGGCTGGCTCGAGCGTGAAGTGTTTGATCTCTACGGCGTGCTATTCGACGGCAATACGGACCTGCGTCGGATCCTGACCGACTATGGCTTTCAGGGCCATCCGTTCCGCAAGGACTTCCCGCTGACAGGCTATGTCGAGATGCGCTATTCCGAAGAAGCCAAGCGTGTGGTTTACGAGCCGGTGAAACTGGCGCAGGATTTCCGCAGCTTCGACTTCATGTCGCCCTGGGAGGGTGCGGATTACATCTTGCCCGGTGATGAAAAAAGCGATGAAAAGTCGGAAGATGGTGATGATAAGGGGGCCAAGGAATAATGGCTGACTATCTCGACGAAATGGATGGTATTGCAGACGAGGCTGATCCCACGGTTGGTGATCTGGAAATCCAGAATTACACAATCAACTTCGGTCCCCAGCATCCCGCAGCGCACGGCGTTTTGCGGTTGGTGATGGAGCTTGATGGTGAGGTCGTCGAAAGAGTTGATCCGCATGTCGGCTTGCTCCACCGCGGCACCGAAAAGCTGATCGAGCATAAAACCTATTTGCAGGCTTTGCCTTATTTTGACCGGCTGGATTACTGCTCTCCGCTGGCGATGGAATATAGCTATGTGCTGGCGATCGAGAAGCTGCTCGATATCGAAGTGCCTCTGCGCGGCCAATATCTGAGAGTTTTGTTCGCGGAACTGACACGCATCTGCAACCATATGCTCAACATCGGTGCGCATGTGATGGATGTGGGAGCGATGACGCCCAATATCTGGGTGTTCGAAATTCGCGAGCAATGTCTCGCCTTTTTTGAACGTGCCAGCGGCGCGCGTATGCACAGCGCATGGTTCCGGCCCGGCGGCGTGCATCAGGATGTACCGCTGAAGCTGCTTACCGACATGGCCGACTGGCTGGACGAGTTTCCGTCTTTCTTTGAAGATGCCATGAGCCTGGTCATCGATAACCGCATTTTCAAACAGCGCAATGTGGATATTGCCACCGTGTCCAAGGACGACGCGGTGCGCTGGGGCTTTTCCGGCCCGATGATCCGTGGCAGCGGCATTGCCTGGGATCTCCGCAAGTCGCAGCCTTATGACGTTTATGACCGCATGGAATTTGATGTGCCAGTTGGTACGCGCGGCGACTGTTATGACCGCTTCATGGTTCGGGTAGAGGAAGTGCGCCAGTCCGCACGGATCATGCGCCAGTGCCTGAATGAAATGCCCGATGGACCAGTGGCAAGCAGCGACCGCAAGGTGGTCCCGCCCAAACGCGGCGAGATGAAACAGTCGATGGAAGCCTTGATCCATCACTTCAAGCTTTATACCGAAGGCTTCCACGTTCCCGCAGGCGAGGTCTATGTGGCGACCGAAAGCCCGAAGGGCGAATTTGGTGTCTATCTGGTCAGCGATGGCAGCAACAAGCCCTATCGCTGCAAGATCAGACCAACTGCATTTTCGCATTTGCAGGCAATGGATTTCATGACCAAGGGCCATATGCTGCCCGATGCCACCGCCATTTTGGGCGCGATGGATGTCGTGTTCGGGGAGTGTGACCGGTGATCGGTCGCGAGATCATCATTTTTATTGCCGCGTTCGCTGGCTTTGCTTCGCTTGTGGCGGGTTATCTTATGGCGTTTCATGGTGAAGTCAGCCTGAAAGAAACACTGTCGACCGCCTTCGCGGCGGTTGTCGGACTATATGCCGGGCGTTATCTCGAACGGAGGTTGCACCATGGCTGACGCTCCCGACACATCGAAAAGATGGCGGCTCGGTGGCGGCGCAACGGTCTTTGTAATCGTGGCGATCATGCTGCTTTGGGAATTGTGGCGGCCTGAAAACATGATCTGGAATATCATCTTGCTGACCATGATGGTGGGTCTGGTTGCCGCTGGCTTCTGGTTGAACATATATTTCTCAAAGCATTGGGACGAAATCGGGGAAGCGCGTTTTGATACGCGAAACAAAAGTGATGTAGATGGCTGAAGCTCCAAACATACCTGATGAACTTGAAGTGCGCGCTAAATGGGGCGATTTCAAATTCACGCCAGCGAACGAAAAACTCGCCAAATGGCAGATCGCGAAATATCCGGAAGGCCGCCAGAAATCGGCGGTTATGGCCTTGCTTGATCTCGCCCAGCGCCAGGTTGGTGCGGATACCGAAACACAGGGCTGGCTACCGGTTCCGGTGATCGAATATGTCGCGGCCTATTTGGACATGCCCTATATGCGCGCCTATGAAGTCGCGACTTTTTATACCATGTATAATCTCGCGCCGGTTGGACGTTTCCATGTACAGGTTTGCGGCACGACACCATGTATGCTGCGCGGCAGCGATGACGTGATGGCGGCTTGCAAGAATAAAGGCATGGCCAAGGGCAAAACCACACCGGATGGCCTGTTCACGCTGACCGAAGTCGAATGTATGGGCAATTGCTCCAATGCCCCGATGGTCCAGATTAACGACGATAATTACGAAGATCTCGATTACGATATCATGACGCGTATTTTGGAAGATCTGGCCGACGGCAAAGAAATTCCGGTCGGTTCACAAATTGGTCGCAAGACCAGTGAACCAGAAGGCGGTCCAGTGATTTTGAAAGATATGGTCAAGGCCAATCACGATTACCGGAAGGAGTGGTAGGATGCTGCTCGACGGATATGCAGGATGGGTTGCGCTGGCAGTGGTTGCGATTGCGGTTGCAGGCGGCCTCTGGGGCCGCAGGAGTAAGAAATAATGGCTTTTGACTTTCTCCAGGACAAGGACCGGATATTCACCAACGTTTATGGCTTTCAGTCATGGGATTTGAAAGCTGCGCAGAAGCGCGGCGATTGGGATAATACGGCCGACATTATAAAGCGCGGCAATGACAAGATTATCGAAGAGATGAAGGCAAGCGGCCTGCGCGGTCGCGGCGGTGCGGGTTTTCCGACCGGTCTGAAATGGTCCTTCATGCCGAAAGAGTCACCCGACGGTCGGCCAAGCTTTCTGGTCATCAATGCCGATGAGTCCGAACCCGGCAGCTGCAAAGACCGCGAAATCCTGCGCAATGATCCGCACAAGCTGATCGAAGGCGCACTGATTGCCGGTTTCGCCATGCGTGCGCGGGCGGCGTACATATATATACGCGGCGAATATATTGCCGAAGCCAAGGTCATGGAAGCGGCCGTCAAGGAAGCCTATGACGCTGGGCTGATTGGCAAGAACGCTGCCAAATCCGGCTATGACTTCGACGTCTTCGTCCATCGCGGTGCAGGCGCTTACATTTGCGGTGAAGAAACCGCGATGATTGAAAGCCTCGAAGGCAAGAAAGGCCAGCCGCGCCTGAAACCGCCATTTCCTGCCGGTGCTGGCCTCTATGGCTGCCCAACAACGGTGAATAATGTCGAATCCATCGCGGTTGTTCCGACCATTTTGAGACGCGGTGCGAGCTGGTTTGCGAGCTTTGGCCGCGAGAATAACCACGGCACGAAATTGTTTCAGGTTTCTGGGCATGTGGAAAAGCCCGCTGTCTTCGAAGAAGCCATGTCGATCCCGTTCAAGGATATGATCGAGAAACATTGCGGCGGTATTACTGGCGGGTGGGACAATCTGCTGGCGGTGATTCCCGGCGGATCATCGGTTCCACTGGTGCCAGCCCATGAAATCATGGACGCGCCAATGGATTTTGACGGCCTTAGCGCGCTCAAATCTGGGCTCGGTACAGCAGCGGTCATCGTGATGGACAAGAGCACCGATATCGTCCGCGCGATTTCAAGACTGAGCTATTTCTACAAACATGAAAGCTGCGGCCAGTGCACGCCGTGCCGTGAAGGCACGGGCTGGATGTGGCGCGTCATGGAACGCCTGCGCGACGGCGATGCGACGATCGAGGAAATCGATACGCTGCATGAAGTCACGAAACAGGTCGAAGGCCATACCATTTGCGCGCTCGGTGATGCGGCGGCCTGGCCAATTCAGGGCCTGATCCGCCATTTCCGACCAGAGCTGGAGCGGCGTATTCGTGAGAATACCGGTGCTGAACCGGTGATGGAGGCGGCGGAATGAGATGGCTTCGCTTGTTGAACTTATCATTGAGATGCTCGGCCAGTTTATTCCGGAAAGAAGCTCGAAACGTGCGCGAATACAAGCGCTCGGGTTTTTGCTATCCATGGGTGTCATTCTGGCGGCGCTATTATTCTTCTTCGGCGACAATTTTGGATTTGGGAGTTCGTAATGCCTAAAGTCACCGTTGATGGTATTGAACTCGAGGTTCCACAGGGCGCAACCGTACTGCAGGCTGCTGAGCTTGCGGGTAAGGAAATTCCGCGCTTCTGCTATCATGAGCGCCTGAGCATCGCCGGCAATTGCCGCATGTGTCTGGTCGAGGTAAAGCCTGGGCCGCCTAAGCCGCAAGCGAGCTGTGCGCTGCCCGCTGCCGAAGGTCAGGAAATTCGCACCGATAGCGAAATGGTCAAAAAAGCCCGTGAAGGCGTGATGGAGTTTCTCCTCATCAACCACCCGCTTGACTGTCCGATTTGCGATCAGGGCGGCGAGTGCGACCTGCAGGATCAGGCCATGGCCTATGGCAAGGGCGGATCGCGCTATGACGAGAACAAGCGCGCGGTGACCGAGAAATATATGGGGCCGGTGGTCAAGACGATCATGACCCGCTGTATCCATTGCACCCGCTGTGTCCGCTTTGCCGAAGAAGTGGCCGGTGTCGAAGAAATCGGAGCGATTGGACGCGGTGAGGGGATGGAGATTACATCCTATCTTGAAGGCGCTGTGCATAGTGAGCTTTCAGGCAATGTTGTTGATCTTTGCCCTGTCGGTGCGCTGACCAGCAAGCCTTATGCGTTTGAGGCCCGCCCTTGGGAGCTGACCAAGACCATGGGCATCGATGTCATGGACGGCGTCGGCACCAATATCCGTATCGATAGCCGCGGCCGCGAAGTGCTGCGCGCTCTGCCTCGCGTCAATGATGATGTGAATGAGGAATGGGCGACCGACAAGACGCGCCACGCGATTGACGGCCTGATGAAGCGTCGTCTGGATAAGCCCTATATCCGCCGCGATGGCAAATTGGTTCCTGCGAGTTGGAATGAGGCCTTTGAGACCATTGCTGCGGTCAAGGCTGGCAGTTCGGTGGCCGCCATTGCCGGTGATCTGGTCGATTGCGAAACCATGTATGCGACCAAGCGGCTGCTGAAATCCATGCGGTCCGATATGCTCGAAGGGCGTCAGACAGGCTTGTCTTATGATGTGTCCAATCTGGCTTCAGTTAATTTCAACACGACCATTGCCGGCATTGAAGATGCCGATGTGATCGTGCTGGTCTCGACCAATCCGCGCTGGGAAGCATCGCTGGTCAACACACGTATCCGCAAGGCTGTACGTAAAGGCGGCGCGAAAGTCTTTGGTATCGGTCCGGAAGCGGATCAAACCTATCCGGTGGAGTGGCTGGGCGATGATATGAGCCTGTTGACCAAGCTTCCCAAGGCCGTAGCCGATGCTTTGAAAAATGCCGAGAAGCCCGCACTCATCCTTGGCGGTGGCGCGTTGAGTGTGGAAGGCGCGCATGGCGCAGCCCTGAAACTGGTATCAAAATATAAGCTGGTTCGGGATGACTGGAATGGTTTCAACGTCCTTCATATTGGCGCGTCGCGCACGGGCGGACTGATGCTCGGCTATGCCTATGATGGCGGCATCAAGGCGATTGCAGCGAAGAAACCAAAGCTTCTCTTCTCGCTCGGCGCGGATGAAATGGATTATGCGGCGTTTGATAAGAGCTTCAAGGTCTATATCGGGCATCATGGTGACGCGGGCGCGCATGCAGCAGACGTGATCCTGCCAGCGGCGGCCTATACCGAGAAAAACGGGACCTATGTTAATCTGGAAGGCCGGGTGCAGCGTTCCAGTAAAGCAATTTTCGCTCCCGGCGATGCACGTGAAGACTGGAGCATTTTAAGGGCCTTATCCGACGTAATGGGCAAGACGCTGCCGTTTGACAGTTTTGAAGAGCTGCGCGGCAAGATGTTCAAGGATCATCCGGAAATGGCAGAAGAAGGCCTTGTGTCGTTTGATTGGGCACCGCCTTCCGGATTGCCGGATAAGCCGAGCGGGCAGGGCGTCCATCCGATCAAGGATTTCTACCTCACCAACAGCATCGCCCGCGCCAGCGCGACGATGCAGCGCTGTTCGGCAGAATTGCTGCACGGTGACGATATGCTGGAGGCGGCAGAATGAATCAGCTTCCGGATATTCTCGTTAGGGCGCCTAAGATTTTCTATGTGCTTGCTGTTCTTGTGTTCTTCGCGTCATTTTGGATGACCTATTACGAAGTTAAATCTGCTCAAATGCCCTTTGGTCCAGAAGATAGTCCTGTTGTAAGGGCGGCGCTTCTAAGGGCGATTTTGCAAGGTTCCCTTGATTCAATCTGGATTGCGGCAAATGGTATTTTGTTTGATTTTCTCATTCGGTTCTGGAACCGGCATGCGCCGTCGAGTGATTTGGGAGAGAATAAGTGACCGAATATCTCCAATCGACTTTTCTAGGCCCTGAATTGGGCTGGTTGGTCGCCACACTGGCACTAATTCTGCTGATCGCCTTGCCGCTGATGCTGGCCGTGGCGATGATCATCTATGTTGATCGCAAGATTATTGCCGCAGTGGCTTTGCGCCGCGGCCCCAATGTGGTCGGGCCATTCGGCTTGTTGCAGAGTTTTGCTGACGGTCTGAAGGTGTTCCTGCAGGAAACAATCATTCCATCAGGTGCCAATAAAGGCCTGTTCCTGCTGGCGCCGATCATTACCTTTACCGTGGCTTTGCTGGCCTGGGCGGTCATTCCATTCAGCGAGGAAATGGTCCTCGCGAACATCAATATCGGTGTGCTTTACATTCTCGCGATCAGTTCGCTTGGTGTCTATGGTGTAGTGATTTCCGGTTGGGCGAGTAACTCCAAATATCCGTTTTTCTCGGCCATGCGTGCGGCGGCGCAGATGATTTCTTATGAAGTCTCCATCGGGTTCATCCTGATTTCGGTCGTGCTGTTTGCCGGCACATTTAATCTCAACGAGATTATCAAAGCGCAGGAAGGCCATATCTTTGGCGCCGTCAGCGCATATGGCCTCAATCCGTTGCTCTTTCCGATGGCGGTGATGTTCCTAATCAGTTCAATGGCAGAGACGGCGCGCGCGCCTTTCGACCTTACTGAGGCGGAGAGTGAGCTGGTCGCCGGCTATCAGACCGAATATTCGTCCATGTCTTTCGCGCTGTTCTGGCTTGGCGAATATGCCAACATCCTGTTGATGTGTGCGCTCAACGTCATCCTGTTCTGGGGCGGATGGCTGCCACCAGTTGACTGGGAACCGCTTTATGCTGTGCCGGGGATTATCTGGCTGTTCTTGAAGATGTTCATGATTTTCTTCATCTTCAGTTGGGCCTGGGCCACGGTTCCGCGCTATCGCTATGATCAACTCATGCGTCTGGGTTGGAAAGTGTTCCTGCCGATCAGCATATTCTGGGTATTCTTGGTCAGCGGATATGTAATGATTGATAAATTTGGATGGCCGTTATGAGAATATCACAAGTCATAAAAGCCTTCTCTCTGTATGAGATCGTTTTGGCGCATGCTTTGACGCTGAAATATTTCTTCAAAAAGAAAAAGACGATCAACTATCCCTACGAGAAAAACCCGATTTCGCCGCGGTTCCGGGGCGAGCATGTGCTGCGCCGCTATCCCAATGGGGAAGAGCGCTGCATTGCCTGCAAGCTGTGCGAAGCGGTTTGTCCGGCACAGGCGATCACGATCGAGGCGGAACCGCGCGAGGATGGCAGCCGCCGCACAACGCGCTATGATATCGATATGACCAAGTGTATTTACTGCGGTTTCTGTCAGGAGGCATGTCCGGTTGATGCCGTGGTTGAAGGACCGAATTTCGAATATTCGACCGAGACACGTGAAGAACTTATCTACGACAAGGCAAAACTGCTTGAAAATGGTGACAAATGGGAGCGAGCCATCGCATCCAACCTTGCCGCCGACGCGCCCTATCGTTAAGGCGCTGACAGGATTCTAAGGGGGTTACGGAAACCGTAAACATGCAAATATTTGCTTTCTATCTATTCGCATCCATCGTCATCGCCAGCGGTGCGTTTTGCATCTTTGCGCGTAATCCTGTGCATAGCGTTTTGTGGCTGATCTTGGCGTTTTTTAACGCTGCGGGATTGATGTTGCTGGTTGGTGCCGAGTTTATCGCGGCCTTGCTGGTCATAGTCTATGTCGGCGCAGTGGCGGTTTTGTTCCTGTTTGTCGTGATGATGCTCGATATTGACTTTGCCGAATTGCGGGCCGGTTTCATGAAAAACCTGCCTTTGGGGCTTTTGTTGGCTCTCGTATTACTGGCAGAAATCATATTTGGTATCGGAGCATGGAGTGCTGGCGGGATGGGCGAAGCAACGGCTGTTGTTGGACCTCCGGCAGGCGGGCCTTCTAATATCGAAGCTTTGGGCACGCTGCTTTACACCAAATATGTGTTTATATTTGAAGCTGCGGGTCTTGTTCTACTGGTCGCCATGGTCGGTGCGATTGTTCTAACCAACCGCAAACGCGGCGGTGTCCGGATCCAGAATATTCAGGAGCAGGTCGCAAGACGTCCGCAAGATGCGACACGCAATGAGCAGCCAGAAGTCGGCAAGGGGGTCGAACTATGATCGGCATTGAACATTATCTGGTGGTCAGTTCCATCCTGTTTGTGATGGGCATGCTGGGTATCTTTCTGAACCGCAAGAATATCATCATTATCCTGATGGCGATCGAGCTGATTTTACTCTCCGTCAATCTGAACCTGGTCGCGTTCAGCGCCTTTCTGGGTGACATGACCGGGCAGATATTTGCGATGTTTGTCCTGACGGTTGCGGCAGGTGAAGCGGCTATCGGTCTTGCGATATTGGTTATTTACTTCCGTCAGCGCGGCACGATTGCCGTTGATGATGTCAACCGGATGAAGGGTTAAGGACTTGACGATCCAGCTTATCGTTTTCCTGCCCTTGCTGGCAGCAATCGTCGCAGGCTTTGGCAATCGGGTGATTGGCAATGTTCCGGCGAAATTCGTGACCACCGCCGCCCTGTTCGTGTCTTGCGCGCTGAGCTGGCCGATCTTTATCGACTATGTCCTTCTGTCCCGGGCCGCCGAAGTTGTGCCCGTGCTGACTTGGGTGCAGTCGGGCGATCTAAATTTTGAATGGTCTCTGCGGGTTGATGCGCTGACCGCCGTCATGCTGGTTGTTGTGACCACGGTTTCGGCTCTCGTTCATCTGTATAGCTGGGGCTATATGGACGAAGACCCCGATCAACCGCGCTTCTTCGCTTATTTGTCGCTGTTTACTTTCGCCATGTTGATGCTGGTTACGGCTGACAATCTGGTTCAGATGTTCTTCGGTTGGGAAGGGGTCGGCCTGGCGTCTTATCTGTTAATTGGTTTCTGGTTCAAGAAACCGACGGCCAGTGCCGCCGCGATCAAGGCCTTTGTCGTCAACCGGGTCGGTGACCTTGGTTTCATGCTGGGTATCTTCGGTACCTTCCTTGTATTTGGCACGGTATCGATTCCGGAAATTCTGGAAGCGGCGCCTGCGATGGCAGGATCGACAATTACATTTGCGGGCATGCGACTTGATACGATGACCATATTGTGTCTGTTGCTGTTTATCGGTGCGATGGGCAAGTCTGCGCAATTGGGACTGCACACTTGGCTCCCTGATGCGATGGAAGGACCGACACCAGTGTCCGCGCTTATCCACGCTGCGACGATGGTTACTGCGGGTGTGTTCATGGTTTGCCGTCTTTCGCCCATGTTTGAAACCAGCGAAGTGGCTTTGGCGGTTGTGACAGTGGTTGGTGCCTGCACGGCGATTTTTGCAGCGACCGTCGGTTTGGTCCAGCATGATATCAAGCGTGTGATTGCATATTCGACCTGTTCACAGCTCGGTTATATGTTCTTTGCTGCCGGTGTTGGTGCCTATAGCGCGGCGATGTTCCATCTGTTTACGCACGCTTTCTTCAAGGCGCTGTTGTTCCTCGGTGCCGGTTCGGTGATCCATGCCATGCATCACGAACAGGACATGCGTTATTATGGCGGCTTGCGGAAAGAAATCCCGTTAACCTTCTGGGCGATGATGGCGGGGACGCTGGCGATTACCGGTGTTGGTATTGTCGGTCTCGGCGGTTTTGCTGGTTTCTATTCGAAAGACGCGATTATCGAGGCTGCTTTTGCAAGTGGTTCAAGTACCGGCCAGTTTGCCTTTGCTATTGGCGTTCTCGCGGCGTTGCTGACCAGTTTTTACAGCTGGCGCCTGATGTTCCTGACCTTCTGGGGCACGCCGCGCTGGATCCAGTCCGAGCATATTCAGCATAGCGTTCACAAGACACCTGAAACGGCGGAAGACTCCACCGGCGGTTATCATCCGCATGAAAGCCCATTCTCTATGTTGATCCCATTGGTTGTTCTCGGCTTTGGTGCGGTTGCGGCAGGCTTTCTGTTCCACAATCAGTTTATCGATGCGACCGAGGGCTTCCGCTTCTGGGCAGGTAGTCTGGCGTTTGACCGCCATTTGATGCATGAAATTCACGAGGTTCCGCTGTGGGTAAAACTCGCTTCGACAGTCGCGATGCTCATCGGTCTGACGACGGCCTATCTGATGTATTTCCGCGGCAAAGATCGTCCAGCGCGTCTGGCCGCAACCTTTCAGCCGGTCTATAATTTCTTCTTCAACAAATGGTATTTTGACGAATTGTACGATCTTATCTTCGTACGTCCTGCTTTCTGGTTTGGGCGGCTGTTCTGGAAAACCGGCGATGAAGGTACGATTGATCGCTTTGGCCCGAATGGTGTCGCGGCAGTAGTGGCTAGCGGTGCGGGAGTCGCGAAGAAATTCCAGACAGGATATCTCTATAGCTATGCGCTGGTCATGCTGCTTGGACTGGCGGCTGCGGTGACGTGGCTTATCGTGCGGGGAGCTAACTGATGAACCAGCTTGATTTCCCGATCCTGTCGCTGATGTTGGGCCTGCCGATGCTGGCCGCGATCATCTGTCTGTTCCTGAATGCGCAAGCGGCACGGTTGCTGGCGCTTGTCACGACCCTGGCGCTATTTGCGCTTGGTATCGTCCTGTGGGCCAATTACGATATTGGCGGGCCGCAATGGCAATATGTCGAGCGGGTTGAGCTGTTTGGCAACTTCGCCTGGGCCCTGGGCATAGACGGCATTTCGATGATGCTGATCATGCTGACCGTGTTCCTGATGCCGATATGTATCGGCGCGAGCTGGGAAAGCATACAAAACCGCGTTGGCGAATATATGGCGGCCTTCCTGTTCATGGAAGTGCTGATGATAGGCGTGTTTGCGGCGCAGGATATCTTCCTGTTCTACATCCTGTTCGAGGCT
Source organism: uncultured Sphingomonadaceae bacterium (assembly GCA_947493955.1). GTDB lineage: Bacteria > Pseudomonadota > Alphaproteobacteria > Sphingomonadales > Sphingomonadaceae > Parasphingorhabdus. Next base: position 1,258,045 of record CANLSQ010000001.1, on the reverse strand, counting down.
GGCCTGATCCCGATGTATCTGATCATCGGAATTTGGGGCGGCGCAAACCGGATTTACGCGAGTTACAAATTCTTCCTTTACACGTTGCTTGGCTCCGTTGTGATGCTGATCGCCATGCTGTGGATGGTTCAGGATGCCGGTACCAGCGATATTCCGACGCTGCTGAATTATGACTTTGCGCCTGAGGCCCAGACCTGGCTCTGGTTGGCCTTCTTTGCCAGCTTTGCGGTCAAGATGCCGATGTGGCCGGTCCATACCTGGCTGCCCGATGCGCACGTTCAGGCACCGACCGCCGGCTCTGTAATATTGGCGGGCGTGTTGCTGAAAATGGGTGGCTATGGCTTCCTGCGTTTCTCACTGCCGATGTTCCCGGAAGCATCAGAGCAATTTATCTGGTTGGTCTTCGCGCTGTCTATGGTGGCCGTCGTCTACACCTCGCTCGTCGCTTTGGTGCAGCAGGACATGAAGAAGCTGATCGCCTATTCATCAGTGGCCCATATGGCGATCGTGACATTGGGGCTTTTCGCTTTCAACCGTCAGGGCATTGAAGGCGCCATCATCGTCATGCTGAGCCACGGACTGGTGTCCGGCGCGCTGTTCCTGTGCGTTGGCGTGATCTATGATCGTCTGCACACGAGGGAAATCGACCGCTATGGCGGGCTGTCGATCAACATGCCGAAATATGCGCTGCTCTTCATGCTGTTCACAATGGCATCCATCGGTCTGCCCGGAACTAGCGGATTTGTTGGTGAATTCCTGTCGCTTGTAGGGCTCTATAAAGTGAATAGCTGGGTCACGTTGGTTGCGACGACCGGCATCATATTGGGTGCCGGTTATATGCTGTATCTGTATCGCCGCGTGGCCTTTGGCGAACTTGTTCATGAGGACGTCAAGGCCATGCCGGACCTGTCCGCTCGTGAGATGGCCTTGCTCGCACCGATCGCTGCGGTGGTTATGTGGATGGGCGTTTATCCGGAGAGCTTCATGGCGCCAATTCGCGGGGATGTCGGGACGCTTGTCGCCCGTATTGACCGCGCAGCGCCAGAAGGGGATGCGCATTTGAAAATGGGGCAAGCAACCGCGGTACCCAGGGGCCATGAAGCCGAAACCGGCCACGGGGAGTCGCACTGATGGATCACAAACTTTCACTGATTTTCACGCTGCCCGAGATCATTTTGTCGGTGAGCGGCATGATATTGCTGCTTGTCGCTGCGTGGGGCGGCGTCAAGTCGGCGCGGCTCATCAGCATATTGGCGGTTGCCGCGCTATTTGGTTCTTCGGCCTACGCTCTGGAATTTTTGACCAATCCGTCCTTTGAATTTGGCGGTGATGCCTTTTACGGGCTCTATCGGATGGACGGGTTTGGCAGTTTTTCGAAGTTATTGATCTATTTTGCAGCGATTGTCTCGCTGATCATCGCGCCGCGTTTCTTTAAAGACAGTGGTACCTATCGGCCCGAATATCCGGTGCTGATCCTGTTTGCGACCGTGGGCATGGGCATGATGGTATCGGCCGTGGATATGTTGACACTCTACATCGGACTGGAGCTTAACAGCCTGTCCGCTTATGTTTTGGCAAGTATCATCCGCAATGATGTTCGGTCCTCTGAAGCCGGCTTGAAATATTTCGTATTGGGATCATTGGCCAGCGGCATGTTGCTGTTCGGGATTTCACTGGTTTACGGCTTTGCTGGATCAACCAATTTTTCGGTTATCGCGGATACGTTGACTGGCGATCTGTCGACCGGACCGCTCATCGGCGTCGTTCTGGTGCTGGCGGGTCTGGCGTTCAAGATCAGTGCCGTCCCGTTCCATATGTGGACGCCGGATGTTTACGAGGGCGCTCCGACACCGGTAACCGCCTTTTTCGCCAGTGCACCCAAAGTAGCGGCTATCGCTCTGACGGTTCGGGTGATTATTGACGCCTTTGGCAGCCAGACATCGACGTGGCAGCAGATCATTGTCTTTGTCGCACTCGCGTCCATTGTGCTGGGCGCAGTCGCGGCCATTGGTCAGCAGAATATCAAACGCCTGCTTGCCTATAGCTCGATCAATAATGTCGGTTTCCTGCTTATTGGCCTGGCTGCAGGTACGGCTCAGGGCATCTCTGCGATGCTTTTCTATCTGATCATCTACGTCGCGATGACGCTGGGCAGCTTCATCTGTGTCATGGAAATGCGTGACGCGGAAGGCAAACCATTGGAATCATTATCCAGCCTTGCCGGCCTGTCACAAACACGACCGGGACTGGCCGCTGCTTTTGCCGTGTTCATGTTCTCGCTGGCCGGCATTCCGCCATTATTCGGCTTCTGGGGCAAGTTCCTGGTCTTTGATGCGGCCGTTGCAGCAGGCATGTTGCCGCTGGCGGTAATCGGTATTGCGGCATCGGTGATCGGTGCTTTCTACTACATCAAGGTCGTCAAAATCATCTATTTCGATGATCCAGCCGGTCAGATTGCCAAAACGGGCCACAAGACCGAGAATGGATTGATCGGATTGATGGCTCTGGCTGTGTCGCCTTTGGGATATCTCACCATTCCGCTGCTGGCACCGGTTACAGCAACGGCGGCTCAGGCTTTATTCTGACCTTTCATATAGAAACAGTTGCCGAGACCGCATCGACCAATGCGGATATGAAGGCACGCGCCTTGAATGGTGCTGATGAAGGTTTCTGGCTTCGCGCGGAAAAACAAAGCGGCGGAATTGGACGTCTCGGCCGCAAATGGGAAAGCCCGGAAGGCAATCTCTATTGCAGCACCATGGTCGTGTGCCGTGCCGAAGATCCTCAACCATCGACCTTGTCGTTTGTCGCTGCTTTGGCGGTGCACAAGGCGATCAGCGCTCACGTACCGCACGACGATGTTAGGCTGAAATGGCCCAACGACATATTGGTGTCTGGCCATAAGATATGCGGTATTTTGCTGGAACGGTCGGGTGAGGCTGTCATTGTTGGCATAGGCGTGAACATCGCCGTCGCTCCGCAGGTCGAAGGGCGTATTGTTACAAGCCTCCACAAAGAAGGAGCCGAAGCTGGTCTGACTCCTGCAAGCTTTCTGGAGACGCTGGCGCAATATTTTGCTGATGCTGTGCACGAATGGAGACTGTCAGGCCTGCCTGCTATTCTGGCAGCATGGCAAGAACGAGCGCATCCTTTGGGAACGCGCTTGTCAACGAGTGATGAAAAGGGCGGGCGTGTGGAAGGCGAATATGCAGGATTGTCCGATCAGGGAGCGCTGCGCTTGAGAAAGGCCGACGGAGCGCTTATCGAGATACATGCCGGTGATGTTGATGTCGGCTAAAAGGAAGGATCAATCATGCTGCTCGCGATAGATGCCGGCAACACCAATGTCGTATTTGCGCTTTTTGACGGAGACGAGGTTAAGGCGCGCTGGCGTATTGCAACCGATCCGCGGCGCACTGCGGATGAATATGTTGTATGGCTTCGGCAATTGCTGGATCTTGAAGGGTTGGGTATCGACGCCATTGATGCCGTCATAATTGGCACTGTTGTACCAAGAGCGCTGCATAACCTGACCGTATTATCGGAAAAATATTTCGGCGTGACACCGTTGGTGGCCGGGCGTGGTGAAGCTGGATGGGGTGTGGCGCTGGATGTGGCACAGCCCGACACGGTTGGCGCAGACCGGGTTCTCAATATCATAGCGGCTCATGAAAAGTACAAGCAGGACGTAATAATCATCGATTTCGGCACCGCCACCACTTTTGATGTCGCAGATTATGACGGAGCGTATAAAGGCGGCGTCATCGCGCCGGGCATAAACCTGTCATTGGATGCTCTTGTCGGGAAAACCGCTCAGCTTCCGCGTATCGCCCTTGAAGCGCCGGAAGATGACAATGTTATCGGACGGACAACCGAAAGCCAGATGCTGATCGGCATTTTCTGGGGCTATGTGGCGATGATTGAAGGTCTCGTCGAACGGACCAAGGCGCAGATCGGCCGCCCTACCACAGTTATCGCCACTGGCGGATTGTCTGTGTTATTTGATGCACATACAGACGTATTTGACCATCTGGAGTCCGACCTTACCTTGCGCGGACTCTTAATCCTCTATCAGAGAGCAACCAGCACCTAATGATAAAACCAAAAAATGAACTTCTCTTCCTGGCTCTCGGCGGGTCAGCGGAGATTGGCATGAACGTCAACCTTTATGGCTGTGACGGGAAATGGGTGATGGTCGATCTGGGCATGACTTTCGCTGATCCCGGCTATCCGGGCATCGACCTCGTCTTGCCCGATCTTGAATTTATCGAAAAGCAATCGAAGAACCTGCTGGGCATTGTCTTGACGCATGGCCATGAGGATCATATCGGCGCCATTCCCTATTTTGCTGGAGAGCTGGATGTTCCGCTCTATGCAACACCGTTTACGGCGGGCCTGATCCGCCGGAAACTGGCGGAAGCTGGCCTGGAGGATGATGTAGAGCTGAACATCATTCCCAATGAAGGCAGCTTTGATCTGGGGCCCTTCGGTTTCCGCTATCTGCCAATTGCGCACAGCATCGCCGAGGGCAATGCGCTGCTGATTGACACGCCATATGGCAAGATTTTCCATACCGGGGACTGGAAGCTGGATGATGAACCAATGCTTGGCGTCCCCTCAACAACGGAGCAGTTAAAAGCGGTCGGTGATGAGGGTATATTGGCAATGGTGTGCGATTCCACCAATGTCTTTAACGATGCACCGTCCGGGTCGGAGGGCGATGTTTATCGCAACCTGATGCGGGTCGTTGAAGGCCTGGAAAACCGGGTATTGGTAACGACCTTTGCATCGAATGCAGCACGCCTCCAGACGCTTGGCGAAGTTGCAAAACATAGCGGTCGCCAGCTGTGCGTCGCCGGGCGCTCGCTCGACCGGATGATCGAAAACTCTCGCGAGAACGGTTATCTAAAGGATTTTCCGCCAACGGTGGATTTCGATGAAGCCATGAACATTCCGCGCGATGAAATCATGATTATAGCAACGGGCGGGCAGGGTGAAGCGAGAGCGGCTTTGGGGCGGATCGCTGGCGACAGCCATAAGATCAAACTGACCGAAGGTGATCATGTGCTGTTTTCTTCCAAACAAATTCCTGGCAATGAAATTGCTATCGGCCGCATCCAGAACCAGCTTGCCGCAAAGGGCGTCGTGATGATCACGGACCGGCAGGAGCATATTCATGTCTCCGGGCATCCCGGGCGTCCGGAACTGGCCAGCATGTATGAATGGATCCGGCCAGAGATACTGGTTCCGGTGCACGGCGAAATCCGCCATATGAAAGAACAGGCACGCTTTGCACAAGAGCAGGGCGTTCCGCAGAATATCTTTCAGCAAAATGGCGACGTCGTACGGCTTGCACCAGAAGGTCCGAAAATCATAAGTCAGGAGAGGACAGGGCGCCTGGTTCTTGATGGCGATGTGATCATACCGGCCGATGGCAAGACACTTAACGAACGTCGGAAAATTGCTTATAATGGCAGCATATCGGTGGCCGTCGGTCTCGATGAACGGGGCAAGATCATGAGCCAACCCATGCTGCGTTTACATGGTGTTCCGCTGGAAGAAGATGAGGAAGATTTTCTCGACGAGATGTATGAGACGATAATGAAGAAATTCAAAAAGCCCGTAGGTGATATCGACAGATTTTCAGAAGAGTTACGTTTGTTGGTTAGGCGCAGCGCAACTGAATGGACTGGCAAAAAACCGGTTGTTTCGGTTCTGGTTATTGAGGCGTAACGTCAATGGACTGGACTTCGATTCTCGCCATTTATGTGCTGTTCTGGGTGCTATCGGCTTTTATTATATTGCCCTTTGGCATACGCAGCCATTCGGAAACGGGCACAGAAATGGTGAAGGGGCAGGCAGATGGAGCGCCGGTCAATTTCAGACCGGGCCGGACATTGGCCTTTACAACATTACTGGCGACGTTTGCCTTTATCCTGTTTTATTTCAACTACACCAATCAATGGATCACCGTTGATGACATAGATTTTTTCGGCAGCCGTGACAGACTGGAACAGCAGTAACCCGAAAGTGATGAGCTTTTAGTTGCGAAGCCGTTCGATAGCTTGAGCCAAGGCGACATAGAGTTTGCCGATATCCGATGACAACAGCGTCACACTGATTGCGCTACCATCGCGGGTCGCAAGTACGCCGCGCAGCATTGTTTCGAAATCGTGGATGTAGCGGTTCACATGCTCACGGAATTCTGAATTATTGTCATATTCCGTCAGAATTTCGCGCACTTCTCCGGTATCAAGCAGGCGCACGGCGCGACGAGTAAATATACCGCGGTCACCCTTCAGATAAGCGGCCCATTCCGTATCGGTTACTTCATTGGATAGCAATTTCGTGACGTCGATCGCCGTGGAATTGAGGGATTCGGTGAGCAAAGCGACGCGGCGTGTGAAATTCTCGTCGCTGCTCTGCTCCGCCTTTTCCTTGGCAAACAATATGCGCTGTTCCAATTTCGTGGTCATGTCTTCGATGGCAGCAAGTTGCTCCGTCAAATGACCAGCGGTAGACTCCGTGGTCGCCACTGCCTTGGACACTGCCGATTCCAGTTTCGGCGCGATGGAAGAGATTTTTTCATCCACAATCTTGGTGAGCGCTTCTTCGCTGACTTTTTCAAACGTCTCGGCAGATCCTGAAATAGATTTTTCCAATGCCTCGCGCGAATGCTCCGATGCCTGGCGAGCAGTCTCTTTTACGCGCAGCAGGGCGCTGACCAGCTTCTCGCCAGCGCTTTCGGCCAGAGCTTCGTTCTGGTCACGGACTTCCTGCAATTCTTTCGCGAGCCCTTCGATTTTACCGAGAACATTGTCGGTCGCAATAATGCCATCATCGCTGAGCTTGGCAAGTTTCGCGCGCTGCTCCTCAATAGCCTCATCCGATTTTTCAATTTTGGCGGTCACTTCATTGGTTACCGTACCGACCTTTTCGGCTTCTTCAGTCATGCGGCTGAACATGGCAGAACTGGCTTCGGATTTTTCGTTCATCCGGTCAAACGCGGCGGGTAATGTTTCGTCCAGCTCCCGCGCGCCGCTATCAAGAGCGACAAGCAGCTGTTCGACGCGCTCGATCATCTGATCAGCAGTACCATGGCCCTCTTCGATGGATTTCTTGAGTGCGTCGCTATTCTGCTCGAGCGCAGTCATCGCAAAGGCCAGCTTGGCGGTTTTTTCGCCGCTTTCATTGTCGAGCGTTTCCACTTTGGTCGAGATATCCGCCACGCTTTGATGGAGTTCAGCCACAAGTTCCTTCAACCGCGCTTCTTCATCATCAGCCGTTTTGCCTACCAGGGTCAGGGTTTCTTCTATGCTCGCCAGATCGCTCTTGATCGCCTCAGAGCTTTCGGAAGTTTCAACCGCCAGTTCGGAGCGGGTCTTGTGCAAAGCAGCGATGACGTCGGCAGACGTGTTTTTCAAAATGTCAGCAATACGGGTCGACCCTGTTTCCGTCTCAGTCAGCTGCTTGGTCAATTGTTCTTTTATGGCTTCAGCGGTCGTTTCGAGATTGGACAGCGAATCTTCCGAACGTTTGGTCAGCTCATCAAGGCTGGTTTTCGCCGCCGTTCCAACATCGCCAATCCGGCTCAATGTATTGACCATCGCAGCCATTTCGGTCTGGGCAGCACGACCGGAGTTTCCAATTTGATTGGTCACGTCTTTTGCTGTGCTAATGACGAAGGGCAGATGCTCACGCAATTGTTCGAGATTCTTGTAAGCGGTATCGCCCACCGTATCCAATTTCTTCATCTTGGACAGGCCATCGCTCAAGGCCGATTTGATATTGCTGGCTGCTTCGTTGAGTTTTGTCGACGATTGAGAGCCCAGCGTTTCCAGTTCTTTCGTTTCACCGGCAAGGAATTCACGCGCCATCGCCAGTTCGTTGTTCACCGTCTTCAAACGGAATTCCAGCTGCTCGGATTCCATTCGTAAAGATGATGCAACGCCATCAAATCGCTTGGCTTCCCGGGTACTGTTGCGCATGTAGAGCAGATAGAGAATAGCGAAGGTCGCAATTGGCAGGCAATATTGAGACAATAGGTCAATCCCGCCCTTCATCGTCGGGATTGTGGTAAATATGTCGCGATTGGCCCACGCGAAGAAGGCGGTCCATAACGCTATGGATAGACCCAACAGCACCGGTGCAATGTAATGAGATCGCGACGTACGAATGATATCGTCATCGGCATAATGACTCCATTCTTCATCGCTGCTGACCTCGTCAAGCTCCTGATCCGCTTCGCTTTCAACGGCATGGCTGCCCTCGTCTTCGCTCAGCTCAAGAGCATCACTGCCATCTGTTTCGTCAAACTCGACATGCTCCATATGAGGTTCTTCACCCCGGTCACGTCTGATTCCGATAATTTTCGATCCACCTGTCATGAGTCGGTTTTACCATAAAAATCGGTCAGAGAAACTATAAGTTAACCATGGCACCGTAAGAAATGCCCATGTCATTCGATTATGGAGCGCTCGACGCGGCTTTAACCGCCGCAGTTGGTGACGATCAGTCACTCATCGCGGAATTGCGTACCGCCTTTCTGGACAGTGCAAAACGGCAGGTCGACTTGCTTCACCGCGCACGTTGTGATGCCAATTGGGAATATGCTGCTTTGCGCCTGAAGGGCTTGGCGGCCAGTTTCGGTGCGACTCATGTACTGGATCTGGCGGAAGAAGCGGTTACGTCTGCTCCGGGTGAACCGACAGTGCTAAAAAAGCTCGAACGGGCTATTGCCGCGATCGAAGATCATCGCGACTAATCACCACATATATCCGCACTAATAGATGAAGATATCGCTTTGATGCCATGGCGGTAAATCCTATATGATGCTCACGTCTGTTGACTGGCAAATTGGGATTTATTTTTGAGACTGGCCCTTATCTCCGTATCGACCGAGCATGAAGTGGGGCATGGGCCTGCTGGCATGCTGCCGCTGTTCGATGGTAATGTCATTGAACAGCAAGTAAGATCTGTCCGAAATATGGGTGCAGAGAAGATTATATTGCTGAGCCCAACTATGCCCGGGGCTTTGCTGCAATATGTTGATGCCCTGAAGCGCCAGAATATTGATGCCGAGATTGTCCGCGATACCAGCGATCTGGGGCAATATGCGTCAGAAAATGACGATTTTATTTTTCTTGGAGATGGTATTCTCCCCGCAAAGCCGATTGAAGCTCAATTGAGCAGGAAATCCGTTGAATCAATCTATGTCGTAACAAATGCAGATAATTACGACAGTTTTGAGCGGATTGATCTCAGCCACCGATGGCTCGGCATAGCTCTTTTAAAAGCCAAACGCCTCGAGGAGATATCGAATATCCCCGATGATTGGGACGTCGGCTCTGCATTGCTTCGTACCGCGGTTCAGTCGGAATGTGAGCGAGAGCTGGTATCTGACGAGGACATGCAGTCCGATGTAGTGTCCCAGCTGATCGATGCCGAGAGGAGTTTGGCTTATGCCGACCGGCGGCTCGGTGCGGTGCGAATTCCCAAGCAGAATTTCCTCGATCGATATGTCGTTTGGCCGTTGATGCGCAAACTGATGCCGGTACTTTGGCAGGCCCCCGATGCGAAGAAATATTTTGGGATGGCCAGTATTGCCTGCTCGATAATCGCCCTGGGACTTGGACTTATCATATGGCCTGCCGCTTCGCTGGGCTTTCTGTTTCTCGGTTCCGTGGTTTTGGTACTCCACAAACGGATTTCCATGTTTTCGACCGAATTGAACAAGCCGGACTGGACCGCACCAATATTCTATTTGGTAACCGCAATGGTTTTGACAATTACGGTCCTGCGGACAGCGTCTTCGGCAACCTTGTTCGCTGACATATCAATATTGCTGCTACTAATTGGTAATTTGTGGCTCGTTCACGCGGCGAAGGATGATATCGGATTGAACTGGATAAGGCCTGATACCCCTTTGATTCTATTGGTTTTATTGATCGCTGCTGCTTTTGGCGCATTCTCCCTTGGTCTCTACACCGCTGCCTTGTTCTGTTTGGTTTATCTGGTTGCAGAACGACGCGACTATTTTTCTTCGGAATCTGGCGCTGTATCTCAAAAATAGAAAATATTGCACTTAGCCAGATATTAACCACATTGGCCTACGGCTAAACCCATGGTGAAGCGAGATTTTTTGATGGACCAGAATACGGGCCCTGGCCTTGTTCAGCAGGCTGCCGCAATCAGCGGTTCAAGCGCCGCTGTGTCTGACGACCTTGCTGCCGCGCTCTTTCCGAAATCGGACATCATATTGTCTGATCGCATGCTGTCCAACGGCCGCCTATATTTGCAGTCTATCGTGCAGGATATCGAAACGGAAATCTGCATGATTGCTGTCGAAGACTTTGGCCTGACACATGATACGATTATCGAGATCGGCAACAGCGACAGAGGACATAGTTTTCCGTTGCTTCAAAATGCGGGTTTGCTGGAAACCAAAACACTGCTCAACCATATTTTCATCAGCGTACAGCGGGTAGAACTGGGTGCGCGGCTTTTGCAGAAAATTTCACAGTCCGATCTGGAAGCTGTTTTGACGCGTTATCTCGACAATGAAGATGCGGCGATTGCGGATGCCGCTATGGCATCGCTTGTGGCGCAGAGCCGCGACAATGCGGCGCCCGGTTCCATTCATGCTCATATCGCCAGTCTTCCTGCAGAAATATTGTTTGCACTTGTGTGGCCTGTGGTTGCGGCGATTCAAAAGCTTTCCGGTTATGATGGACCGGACCTGAAAAAAGCAGCAGAGAAATTGCTGGGCGGACATGATGAGAGCGTTGGCACGCAAAGCCGCGCACGCCGTCTGGCGCAACTTGTCGATCAGTTGGCAGAGGATGAACATCATCTTCATCCACTTTATGACGGGCTGGATCTTTTTCTTGCCCGCCTGGCAAAGCGCTCCGGACTGTCAGTTGATCAACTCATATTATTTACCGCTGAACCCAATATGGTTCGACTGGTTCTGACCATGCGTGCAGTTGATTTGCCGACAGACCATGCCATATCGATTTTCGGTGTGCTGGACGCTAGCGGTCAGTTACTGACCCCCGCTTCCTATAACGAAATTGATGGTGAGAAGGCCGCAGAACTGGTCAGTAAGTGGGCTGGCAACAAACTTTTCCAAGATGCGCAGCGTCAGTTAAATGCTGGCCTTCCGGGGTTTTCTGACTAATGCCGGTTACCGGCAATCTGGCCGAGCCGGTTCGCGGACAACTGGATGGTGATGGCCGTCTGGTCTCGGCGGACCCGCCGCTGCTGCGCCTTCACCTGCATTGCGGCGGCTATGAGGGCGGGCCGCTGGCTGTGCCACAATTGTCAAATCTCTGCCGTTTGAGCAGGCAGTTGAACATGAACCTGTCACGCCCAGTGCAGGCGGCTGATGAAGACAACCTGATCAACATGTGGGTTGAGATTCGTCTTCAACCTGGTGACCAGTATGGCAATGTCGGGATCAGTATAGTTGACTGGAAAGAAACGCCTGCGCCTTCGACAAGCAGTCAGGCATCTGGGCGGCAGCGTGATTTTGACCGGCTCAATGGGCGAGGGTCGATCCGGACCGATGCCTCCCTACGTATCATGGCCTTGTCCATGCCCGGTGATCTGGATGCAGTTGAGAAATATATCGGTCAATCCCTGCTGGATATTTTCGACTTTGTAGAGCCATCCAAACAGAGCGTGTTGGTGGAATCAATATCTGAACGCCAGCCGGTGCGCGGTCAGCACGTTCGCCAGAGAAACGGAAAAAGGTCCTTCTACAACCTGTCCGGGCAGCCATTGATTGACAATGATGGCCTGTTTTCCGGCTATCGCTTCGCGCTGGAACTGGATGAGGAACGGGAAGCCAAAGAGAATGAAGACGAGGCAAGTCTTCCGATCAAAAAAAGCGAACTGATCAGCGATTCCCTTTTCGGTTCCCAATTGGGCCCGGCTTTGCGTCAGCCACTGGGCAAGATTATCGCCAATGCCGAGACTATTGGTAGCCGGTTGGAAGGGCCATTGCGTGGAGATTACTCCGATTATGCCAAGGATATCGCCTCCGCCGGTCGCCACTTGATGGATCTGGTCAATGACCTGTCCGATCTCGAAGCAATACAGCGGACCAGTTTTTCAGTTGCCGCAGATGATATTGATCTTGTTGATCTGGCACACCGGGCTGCTGGCCTGCTCGCGGTTAAGGCAGCCGATCACCAGATCCGAATTGACTTGCCTGACAAAGACCTGGAAACGCCGGTAAAGGGCGAGTTTCGTAGGGTTTTGCAGATATTGGTCAACCTGATCGGGAATGCAATCCGTTACTCTCCCGATGGTTCGGTCATTAAGTTGCAGGTTGTTTCAGAGGGCGAGTTCTCAGTGATCACCGTGCGTGACCAGGGCGATGGTATTGCCGAAGATGATCAGCAGAGAATATTTGAAAAGTTCGAAAGACTAGGGCGCTCTGGCGACGGCGGCAGCGGATTGGGCCTTTTCATCTCCCGTCGTCTGGCCAATGCCATGGACGGCAGCCTGACAGTCGAGAGCGCCGTTGGCAAAGGTTCTACCTTTAAACTCAGCCTGCCATCACGCGCCGCTTAGGCACAAAAAAGGGAGCTATGAAGCTCCCTTTTTTCTATATTTTCCTAGATTACCGTTTGCCAATTTCCACATAATCGCGCTGTGTGGGGCCGGTATAAAGCTGGCGCGGACGCCCGATAACCTGACCGGGGTCAGAAATCATCTCGTTCCACTGAGCAACCCAGCCGACGGTCCGTGCGAGCGCGAAGAGCGCGGTAAACATGGAGGTCGGGAAACCAATGGCGGAAAGGATGATGCCGGAATAGAAATCTACGTTCGGGAAAAGCTTCTTCTCTTTGAAATAGTCATCGTTCAGAGCCATTTCCTCTAGTTGCAGAGCAACTTCAAAGACAGGGTCGGTGACTTTCAATGCGTCAAAGACTTCACGGACGGTTTTCTGCATGACCGTCGCACGCGGGTCATGATTTTTATAAACCCGGTGACCAAAGCCCATAAGGCGGAATGGATCATTCTTGTCTTTCGCACGTTCAATATATTCCGGAATCCGGTCAGGGTGACCGATTTCATGGAGCATGTTGAGTGCCGCTTCATTGGCGCCGCCATGGGCAGGGCCCCAGAGGCAAGCAATGCCGGCAGCAATACAGGCAAAAGGATTGGCTCCCGAAGAACCGGCGAGCCGCACGGTTGAGGTGGAAGCATTTTGCTCATGGTCAGCATGAAGGATGAAAATCCGGTCCATTGCTTTTTCAACTGCTGGGACAACTTCATAGGGCTCGGCGGGAACGCCAAAGGTCATACGCAGGAAATTACCTGTATAAGACAAGCTGTTATCCGGGTGCATGAAAGGCTGGCCAACGGCATATTTATACGCCATCGCAGCAATGGTCGGCATTTTGGCGATCAACCGGTGACTTGCGATCATCCGCTGTTCGGGATCACTGATATCCGTGCTGTCGTGATAGAAAGCAGACAGGGCACCTACGACGCCGCACATGATCGCCATCGGGTGAGCATCGCGGCGGAAACCATTGTAAAAGGTCGAAAACTGATCATGCAGCATCGTGTGGCGCGTGATCGTGTTGGTGAACTGCGCATATTCGTCTGCTGTTGGAAGCTCTCCGCGCAAGAGCAGGTGGGCCACTTCCATGAAGCTGCTATGTTCGGCCAGTTGACCGATGGGGTAACCGCGATGCAGCAATATGCCTTCGCCGCCATCGATAAACGTCAATTCAGATTCGCAGCTGGCTGTCGATTTGAACCCTGGATCGTAGGTGAAGGCACCAGTCTGTCCGTAAAGTTTCCGAATATCCACGACATCCGGTCCTTCGGTTCCCTGCATGACGGGAAATTCGTAATTTTCGCCGTCTAGGTTAAATGATGCGCTATTGTTGCCCACAATATTGTCCTTTCTGCTCCTGAGAATTCAGGTTATTTTATTTGATCTGCAAGACGATCCAATGACTCTTCCTTGCCCAAGAGTATCAGCACGTCAAAAATTCCGGGTGAACTGGTACTTCCCGTTAAGGCGGCCCGCATAGGTTGTGCAAGCTTTCCTAACCCCAATTCGGCGGCCTCTGCTATGGCCTTCACCCGGTCCTCGGTTGCCTGGATCGTCCAGTCGTCAAGGTCGGTCAAAGTCGAATGAATCGATTCAAGCAGCTGCCGTGCGTCAGCATCTAGCAGAGATTGTGCCTTCTCGTCGAGGTCAAGTGGTCGTTTTTTATAGAGAAAAAGGCTATTATTAGCCAATTCGATAAGGTTTTTGGCGCGGCTTTTCAAAACCGGCATGGCCTGGACCAGCAAATCGCTTTCAGCCGGTGTCAATTTTGCTCCCAGCTCGTCCTCAATCCAGGGTGTTGTCAGCGCTACCAGCGCCTTGTCATCGGCATCGCGAATATATTGACCGTTCAGGTTTTGCATTTTCTTGGCATCAAAGCGCGAAGGTGATTTGCCAACGCCTGACAGGTCAAACCATTCTATGGCCTGTTCACGCGAAATTATCTCGTCATCGCCGTGCCCCCAACCCAGGCGAAGCAGATAATTGAACATCGCATCGGACATGATGCCCATGTCGCGATAGGCCTCCACGCCCAAGGCTCCGTGCCGTTTGGAAAGCTTCGCACCGTCATTGCCGTGGATTAGTGGAATATGGGCGTAAACCGGTTCGGCCCAACCCATCGCGCGGATCATCGCCATCTGGCGGAACGCGTTGTTGAGATGATCATCCCCGCGAATCAGATGCGTTACACCCATGTCATGGTCATCAACCACGACAGCCAGCATATAAGTCGGCGTACCGTCGGAGCGCAAAAGGATGAAATCATCAATCTCGCTATTCTGCACAGACACTTCACCTTGAACCGCATCTTTGATGGTCATCTTGCCGCCAGTCTCGGTTTTCAGGCGGATCACATAAGGCGCGCCTTCGGGCGCTTCGGACGGATCGCGATCCCGCCAGCGGCCGTCATAGCGCATCGGCTTCTTTTCCGCCTTTTGCTGCTCACGCATGGCGGCCAGTTCTTCCGGTGTCGCAAAGCATTTATAAGCATTTCCGGCATCGAGCAGCTCATGCGCGACTTCTGCATGGCGCGCCGCGCGTTCTGATTGGAAAACCGGTTCATCGTCCCAGTCGAGACCCAGCCAGTCGAGTCCTTCCAGAATCGCGTCAATCGCTTCCTGCGTGGATCGCGCCTTGTCGGTATCTTCAATTCTGAGCAGCGCCTTGCCGCCATGATGCCGGGCGAATAGCCAGTTGAACATCGCCGTACGTGCGCCGCCAATATGCAAAAACCCGGTCGGGGAGGGCGCGAAACGCGTGACGACTTGTTCTGATTTATTAAGATTCACGCTTGGTGTTTCCCTGTGTTAGGCAAAAATAATGCAGAGTGGCTTTGATCCGAATAGCCCTGGCGTAACGCCCGATGATATAGGTATGGCCGCCATTTCCGGTTCGAATGGCAAGGCCCTTAGCATGCCGTTTCACGCACGACAATTGCCTGAATATCTTGGAAATTTGGAAATTTTCAAACGCCTGGAAATGCAGCTTGAAAAAGAGCGCGACCGGCTGGCCTTATGGATGCCCGTTGGCGTTGGCGCGGGAATCGCGGTCTGGTTTCTGCTGGCAAATGTAGCCCTTTGGATCGCCTTTATCGCACTTTCTTGCGGCTTGGCCTTAAGTGTCAAAGCCCTGAATATGGGCGGAAGGGTAGGCAATGCGTTTTTCTGGTTCATGATGTTAATAGGCATCGGCTGTGCGCTCATGGGGTTCCGCTCATGGGCTGTGGCAGCGCCAGTATTGGAACGGCCAATGGTCGCGTCTTTCCATGCAGAAATTGAAAAGGTGGAAGTGGTCAGTGCCCGCGACATTGTCCGGTTGACGCTGGATACGCATGAGAAACAGGATTTGCCACCGCGGGTGCGTGTGAATGTACCGATCGACAAAGCGGCGGTCGATTTGCAGACTGGCGCGATCATTCAACTGCGCGCCCGGTTAATGCCGCCCGCTATGTCCAGTCTGCCCGGGGCCTATGATTTTTCTCGCCGTGCGTGGTTTATGGGACTGGGGGCTACCGGCCAGTTGCTGGGAGAAATCCGGATCGTTCAGGCAGCGGAGCCGTCTTGGGGGCCGCTGTCGGCCATGCCGGAATATCGGCAAGAGATGTCGAGCCATGTCCAGTCCCGCATGGTGGGCGGGGCAGGGGCGATTGGTGCAACGCTCGCCACGGGCGATCGCGGGGCTATTAGTGACGAAGATGCAGAAGCCATGCGGCGCAGTGGGTTGGCGCACCTTTTGTCGATCAGCGGCCTGCATGTAACAGCGGTTGTCGGTGCAGTTTATTTGTTAGTTTTGCGTATTTTGGCGCTATTTCCAACATTAGCGCTGCGTTTTCGGCTGCCTCTGGTGGCTGCGGGCTGCGCAGCAGTGGCAGCGCTGGGTTATACATTGATGACGGGCGCGCAGGTGCCAACGATAAGAGCATGTGTCGCAGCATTGCTGGTTCTCATAGCTCTCGTCATGGGGCGCAGTGCCATCACCCTGCGCATGGTCGCGGCAGGGGCCCTGTTTGTGCTCATCATCTGGCCGGAATCCCTTGTCGGACCGAGCTTTCAGCTTAGTTTTGCCGCTGTCACCGCGATTATTGCGATGCACGAACACCCTAGAATACAGGCATTGTTCGCACGACGGGAGGAAGCCCTTCTCAGGCGACTGGGGCGGATCATATTGGCGCTTTTCCTCACTGGTCTGGTCGTCGAGCTGGCATTGATGCCCATTGCTCTGTTCCATTTTCACAAAGCCGGCATTTATGGCGCGCTGGCCAATATCATCGCTATTCCGCTGACAACATTTGTGATTATGCCGCTGGAAGCATTGGCATTGCTACTTGATACGATTGGTTTGGGCGCACCGTTCTGGTGGTTATGTGAAAAGGCGCTGAGCAGTCTGCTGGTGTTGGCCCACTATGTATCCAGTCGACCGGGATCAGTGACCATGTTGCCGACCATGCCACTGGCCGCGTTTGGGTTAGTGATTGCCGGTGGCTTGTGGTTGGCCCTGTGGAGTCAGTCTTGGCGTATCTGCGGTCTTGCACCTATAGCAATTGGTGTCCTGATGATAGCCACGACCCGCGCTCCTGATCTCTACATTACCGGAGATGGTCGTCATGTCGGGATCCGCAATGACGCGGGGGAGCTGGCGATGCTTCGCACACGCAGCGGTAACTTCATTCGCGACATGTTGCTAGAAAATGCTGGCGTTGACGGAGAGGCAATAGCCCTAGAGGACTGGCCCAATGCGCAGTGTAATGCAGATAGCTGCACAGTTATCATGGAGGGGGAAGGCCGAGACTGGGTGATCGTTGCAACGCGCAGCTCTTACTATATTCCGGCCATGGCGCTGTCAGCGGCCTGCCGGCGTGCCGATATTGTGATCAGCGAACGGCGCCTCCCTGCCAGTTGTCAGCCTCGCTGGCTTAAGGCGGATCGTATTTTATTGGGCCAGGTTGGCGGTATGACTATAGATTTAGAGAACCAAAAGATTGCAACCGTTTTGGGCCGTTCCGGGCGTCATCAATGGACGCGCTTCACTGAGCCCAAAAATATGCAGCCGAAAGAGAAAACTTCCAAAATAGCGGCAGAAATCAAAGGCAGCCCTGAATAAAACTGTACCCAGCTATCGTTAGTTATAGCGTCGCAATAGTCCGGCCATCTTGCCTTGTATCCGCACCTCACCTGCGCCAAATATCTGTGGCTCATAGGCTGGATTTGCGGGATCAAGGCGAACCTGCCCATTATCCTTGAACAGATATTTCAGTGTAGCTTCTTCATCATGGACCAGCGCAACGACGATTTCGCCGTTACGCGCTGTTTCCGTGCGTTGGATAAGCGCATAGTCGCCGTCCAATATACCCGCTTCGATCATCGAATCGCCGGAAACTTCCAACGCATAATGCTCGCCGGAGCCCAGCAACGCAGCCGGAACACTGAGTGCAGACTGACCTTCAAGGGCTTCGATCGGAACGCCTGCTGCAATCTTGCCATGAAGGGGAATTTCGATCACGTCATTGGCAGCAACTGGAATTTCTTTCATCGGTGCGGATGGGGCCTGCTCGGACGCAATATTGACCACGTTGGAAGCAGCCGGTTTCAAATTTCCACCTTCGGGCAGCTTGGTCACTTCCAAGGCTCGTGCCCGGTTGGGAAGGCGGCGCAAAAAGCCGCGTTCTTCCAGCGCGCTGATCAACCGATGAACGCCTGATTTTGACTTCAGGCCCAATGCATCCTTCATCTCTTCAAAAGATGGGGATACGCCTGATTCCTCCAGACTGTTATGAATGAAGCAAAGCAATTCATGTTGTTTCGGTGTGAGCATGTTTCATGTCCTTATCGGGAACGAATACGGAACAATTATGAAACAAACCGTGCCAAGTCAAGCATTTTAGATGGCGATATACGAAACCTCCGCGCCGACATGTTGCTCCAGGCTATGTGCGGGGCGATAGAGCAGGGCGTTGGCGGCAGCCAGTATCGACAGCTTGGCGCTGTCCTGACTGTCAAAGGCAGTGATGCCGTCGCGATTAATGTGTGCGCGGAGAAATTCGGCGCGCTGGCTGGTGGAGGGGAGCACCGTACTCGTCTCCGCAGTTTGCATCACAGGCATATATTCCTGCGCGCCCGCCAGATAGCGGATCAGTGGCAACAGAAACAATGTGGCGGTGACAAAAGCAGAGCCGGGATTGCCGGGCAGGGCGAGAACAAGGCTATTACCGAGCTTTCCCGCCATGAGAGGCTTGCCCGGTTTCATCGCGATTTTCCAGAAATCGGTTTGTCCGCCAAGCCGCTGAAAGGCGGGAGCTACCAGATCATGATCGCCAACCGATGCCCCGCCGATGGTAACGATGACATCGCGGTCGCTGGCGCTTTCCAGCGCTTCACACAGGCTATCCAGATCATCCTTTATCCGGCTGATCGAACGGGTTTTTGCCGGCAGCTGCGACAGCATGGCGGCGACCATGACATCATTGCTCGCCGGTATCTGATGCGGCTGTGCATCCGTGCCGGGGGCGACCAGTTCGTCGCCGGTTGAGAGGATCGCGACTTTGGGACAGCGGCCCACGCTGATACTGCCGGAACCGGCGATGACGGCATGACCCAGAGCGGCAGCATTAAGCTGAATGCCAGCTTTTAGCGCCACATCCCCCGCCTTGAAGTCGCCGCCTTGAAAACGAACATGACGGCCTTTGGCCGGGGAAGGATCGCTGGTGAGCACAATATTATTGCCTTCCGGATGGACATTCTCCTGCATGACAACCGTATCGGCGCCCTCCGGCATCAGAGCGCCTGTGAATATGCGTGCCGCTTGACCCGCTTGAATGCGCGGGCAGGGCGGGCTTCCAGCCTTGCACTCACCAACCAGTTGCCAGGGGCCATCACGATCTTCAAAACGGATGGCATAGCCGTCCATCGCCGACATATCGGCCGCCGGTTGATTGCGCTTGGCGATGACATCTTCCGCAAGATAGCGCCCCAGCGCATCGCCGATGGCAATGGTTTCAGAAGACATAGGCTGTGCCATGGCAATCAAACGCTCTTGCGCTTCTTCCAGGGGCAGCAGCGGCTTCATTCTGCGGTCCAGTCTCCTGATTTTCCGCCTGATTTGGAGAGCAGGCGAATATCGCTAATCACCATGTCTTTCTGCATCGCTTTGGACATGTCATACACTGTTAAAAGTGCGGTTAAAGCGGCTGTTAAAGCCTCCATTTCAACCCCTGTCTTGCCGGTTAAGCGCGCCATCGCCCGTACCTTGATACCATCATCCTGCAGATCGAAATCGACCGCAACCTTGCTCAGCGCCAGCGGGTGGCAGAGCGGGATAAGATCGCTGGTTTTCTTTGCCGCCATGATCCCGGCAATGCGGGCCGTGGCCAGCACATCACCCTTTTTCATGCTGTTGGCCTTGATGGCCTCCAGCACATCCGGGTTCATGCTGATAAAACCTTCGGCATGGGCCTCGCGCACCGTTTCGTTCTTGGCTGAAATATCGACCATATGCGCTGTGCCGTCGCCGTCAATATGAGTAAGTTTGCTCATCTATGCTTATCCCTTTTCCGGGCTACCTGTCAGGAGCAGCCGTGTCGCCGCTTCGACATCATCCTGCCGCATCAACGATTCTCCGACCAGAAAGGCCCGTGCGCCCGATTGCGACAGGCGTTGGCAGTCATCATGCGTGAAAATGCCGCTTTCGGATACCATGATCCGGTCATCGGGGACTAGCTTCGACAGTCGCTCGGTTTGTTCAAGACTGGTTTCAAAGGTTTTGAGGTTGCGGTTGTTGATGCCCAAAAGCCTTGATTTCAGTTTAAGCGCGCGCTCCAGCTCCACCTCATCATGCACCTCGATCAGCGCATCCATGCCATATTCCATCGCTGCCGCTTCTATTTCACTGGCAAGAGCATCGTCCAGAGCGGCCATGATAATCAGAATCGCATCGGCGCCCAGCGCACGGGATTCTTCCACCTGCCATGGATCAATCATGAAATCCTTGCGCAAGCAGGGCAGGGCGCATGCCGCCTGGGCGGCCACAAGATATTCGTCTGCGCCCTGAAAATAGGGCATGTCGGTCAGCACCGAAAGACAGGCGGCACCACCGGCCTCATAGGCGCGTGCGTGGGTCGGTGGATCAAAATCCTCACGGATCAGCCCTTTCGAGGGACTGGCTTTCTTAATCTCTGCAATCAGTGCGAAGCCGGTTGCCGACTTTTCTTGAATGGCCCGGACAAAACCGCGCGGCGCAGCCTGATGCCGCATCTGATCGTGCATGGAGGATGAGGAAATATCAGCACGGCGCTTGCGGACATGCAGGCGTTTGGCCGCGCATATTTCGGTCAGTTTATTCATTGCCCGTACCTCATTGATTAGCGATCCAGCAATTGAGCAAGGCATTGGCCAGACCCTTGTCGAGTGCTTCAGCTGCCTCTTCAACTCCCGCCTCCCAGCTATCGACTTCACCCGCGACCATTAAAGCGGCGGCGCTGTTCAGCAATACGGCATCGCGATAAGCGGAAGGTTCGCCCTGCAACAGCGCTCTCAGCGCTTTGGCGTTATATTCGGCGTCACCGCCCTTGATAGCATCGGCATCGTGACGGGACAGGCCAATATCCTCCGGCGTAATCCGGCTGTGGGTGATCGATTGCCCTTCGACTATGGCCAGCCTGGACGGTCCGGAAATGCTAAGCTCGTCCAGACCTTCTTCGCCGGACACCACCATCACCTTGTCATAGCCAAGCTGCGCGGCGGCCTCGGCATAGGTTTCCACCAGGTCAGGAGAGGCAACGCCGATAAGCTGCCGCTTGACCCGGGCAGGGTTGCAGAGCGGACCCAGCAGATTGAAAATCGTTCGCCGCCCGATAGCCTTGCGAATGGGAGCCAGCGGGCCAAGCGCGGGATGGTGATTGGGGGCGAAGAAAAAGGCGATGCCAATCTCGCGCAGGGATTGCTCGCCGCCGGTTGCCGCTTTGGCCAGATCGAGGCCCAGAGCCTCTAGCGTGTCAGCAGCCCCGGATTTGCTTGATGCGGCACGGTTGCCATGTTTGGCCATCGGGATGTCGCAGGCCGCAACGACCAGAGCCGTGGCGGTAGAAATATTAAGGCTGTGGCTGCCATCCCCGCCGGTTCCGCATACATCAATTGCATTTGCAGGTGCCTCAACAATAATCATGCGAGCCCGCATTTCCTGCGCCGCCGCCGCAATTTCCGTGGCCGTTTCCCCGCGGTCAGCCAGTTGGACCAGGAAACTACTAATCGCTTCGCCATCGACTTTGCCTTCCAGTATCGCCGCAAAAGCGGTCCGGGCGTCTGCACTGGACAGCGCGATGGCTGGATCTGGTAAGGTCGTCATGATTGCTCCTCCCCCGGTACACCGGCATCCTGCAGCCGCCGGATCAGGCCATTCCTGTGCGCCTCATCCTTGAATATCCGGGCCGGCAGGAAATTGAACATATGATCGGAACGGTAAAGCAGAACGGTTTTGTCGTCCGCCCGCCATTTGACCATGTCGGCAAAGGTCAGGTTGGCATGGCCTTGCTCGTTGCCGGAATAAAGCTTGTCATCGTCCCACCAGCTGGTGGTCTCCAGACGCAGGTCTTTCTGCTGTTTATAAATTTTCTTTGACAGGCGCGGGACCCACCATATCGGGACCAGGATGGTCATCGCTAGCGCAACAATCCCGGCCCATATCGTCATGCCGACGATCAGACCGAGTGCTGCCGGCAGATTTTCGAAGCCATCATATGCCGCCATGGCCAAGCCAATCGCCAAACCGAAGAGCAGCAGATAGCCCAGCCGCTTCCAGCCCATCTGTTTCAGATGCAGGCCATAGGCTGCGCGCAGGTCTTCCTCTGTAGGCGTGAAGATGATTTTTTCGGTCATGCGATCTGTTTAGGTGTCAGCCCGGCCAGTGTCATGAAATTGGCGAGCAGGTCGTGTCCATATTCGGTGGCGATGCTTTCGGGGTGAAACTGAACACCATGGATGGGCAGGCTTTCATGGCGAAAACCCATGACGGATCCGTCTTCGGCGGTGGCGTTTACCGGCAGGCAAGTCGGAATATCCTCGACAATCAGCGAGTGATAGCGGGTGGCCGTATAAGGGGAGGGTAATCCTGCGAACACGCCGCTATTGTCATGCTTTACCGGTGAAGTCTTGCCGTGCATCAGTCCGCCGCGGATCACCTTGCCGCCGAAATGCTGACCAATGCTTTGATGGCCCAGGCAAACGCCGAGCAATGGTTTTTCCGCATCGGCACAGGCCGCGACCAGATCAAGCGAGATGCCGGCTTCATTGGGTGTACATGGGCCGGGCGAAATCAGAAACGCATCAGCCCCGGTTGCAAGAGCCTCGGTGGCGCTCAGTGTATCGTTTCGTTCTACCTGAACCTCGGCCCCCAGTTCCATGAGATAATGGACAAGGTTGAAGGTGAAGCTGTCATAATTGTCGATAACCAAAATCATGGATGCTGCCTAATGCCAAAAACCTCGCAGGCCAAGTTTTTCTGGCACTTATCAAGCAGATCGTTTGACGGTCAAAATCCGCGTGATAAGGTCAAGGTTCGGGAGACAAGAATATGGGCCAACCGGTAACCGTCAACATTCCACATAAATTGGGGCTAGCCGAAGCGCGCAGCCGCATTGGTGCAGGCGTGCACACGCTGGGCGAGAGCGTGCCAGGTGCGACGGTCACGGACCATCATTGGGAAGAGGACACGATGCACTGCACACTGGCAGTGATGGGGCAGCGTATTGGCGGTGAGATGCAGGTTCGCGAAGACGAGGTTTACGCCATTTTTGATTTGCCGCCCCTGCTCGCCATGTTCGCTAACAAGTTGAAGGAAAAGCTTCAGAAAGAAGCGCCAAAGATGCTGGAATAGGGCGCGATCCGGTCAATGCAGGCCAGAGTTCTTCGAGCTTTGTGCTAAAATATGGCGCCCGTTTCACCCCGAAAGCGGACGTTTTATTCGGCCGGAAGCAGCTCCTCTTTATGTACACCCTGATTATGTGAAAGACGCAGAACGGCAATCCAGATAAACAATATGCCGCCGATGGCAAGCGAGGCATCAATCGCCAGCATGGTAACCTGTCCGGCACCGGTGGCCAGTGCAGTTGGCAGGTGCAACACAGATGCCGCCACCAAAAGCAGGCCAGTCAAAATATATTGATAACGAACGAGCGTTTCTACATTGCTGCTCAACCATGTCCCAAGCAACGATACAAACCACAGAGCAAAGAAGAGTGGTTCCAGTGGAATTGACAATCCACCCGCAACAACGACAGCACATCCAGCTAGCCCAAGCGACAAACCCGTGGTCATGCCGCGCCATGCTGCCTCATGTCTTGGGCGTGGCTGGCCTTGTTGTTTCTTGCGCTTGAACCAAATCATCATGCCGGTGCTGGTGATGTAAGTCAGCGCCAGCGACAGGACGAAATACAATATCTTGATCGGATAGCCTCCAAAAGTCCCATAGTG
The DNA here is from genome assembly GCA_947493955.1 of uncultured Sphingomonadaceae bacterium. GTDB lineage: Bacteria > Pseudomonadota > Alphaproteobacteria > Sphingomonadales > Sphingomonadaceae > Parasphingorhabdus. Next base: position 1,234,009 of record CANLSQ010000001.1, on the reverse strand, counting down.
GAGCGGTTGTACCATTCCAAATGCCCGGGCGCCGGCCGCGCTGTCGGAACCGCCAAATTTTTCGAGATACTTTCCAGAGTTGCGATAAATATCGGCGGTACGTGCTGAAAGGATTCCTTGCTCGTAATAAGCGACAGTTGTCGTATTGCCGCTGTCTTTCGGATTGTTGGATATCAACAAAGAAAATGTTCGCCCTTCGCCAGCCGAGTTTTCAAGCATGGCCATATAATTGGGGGAGTCGCTCATAGGTGGTGCGCCTTGAATAGCCTGAGGACCTTGGATGACTTGAATTGCCGCCTCTTGATTACCCTCATAGACAAGCATGGCCAATGCCGCGACCGTGATGCCCGCGACACCCAAGAATGCTCCCGTGAACGTGATTACCAGATGGAAAGGCAGACCCCAGACACTGAGCCGATTATGCATATCTGTCCAGGCAATCCTTGCATTGCGTTTCAGACGAAGTTTGAAAGCGTCTTTGAATATGGTGGGATGCGCAAAGATACCTGATAGGATGAGCGTGAACATGACCACACCCAACAACCCAACCAGATAGCGACCCCAGGGCCGCGGCAGATGCAGCATTGTATGCAGGTCTTCTATCACATGGGCATAGGGTGATTCTACGGATGATACCAGCGCACCGGTCCGTGGATCGGCAACCCAGTCTGTGCTTTCCAGTTGGGATTTTTGATCTTTGCGCTCATTGAGACGAACCGTTAGATAAGGTTTAAACTCATCGGGAGCATAGGCGATGACGTTCAAAATCTCATTACCCGGTTTCAATTCAGCTTCGGCATTCTCCATAGCAGCAGCGACCGCGGATGGTGACGTCTCGTAAGACGTAACCGTATCGCGATTTTCCCAAAGCGAGATTTCCGGTACGAACAAGGTTAGTGCTCCGGACAGGCTTACAATATATATCAGCGCGGCAAAGGCCAGACCAAGTACCGAATGAGAGTCGATCATCCGGCGGACAAAAGGATTATTGCTGCCTTCGATTGCTGAATCGTCCGTTTGCGTTTCTGTGGTCATATCAAGAAGTGCACCCCCGCTGAAAAAATAGTGATAAGAACAGGAGCAAGGGCGACGCGCCACAGGTTAGGGTCCACTGTAGCGTGCAGGGCCCCGAAAGACCAAAATAACGGTACCAAAAGACCACCGGTAAACAGGCGCGTAATTTCAATCGCCCAGGGCTTCGTTGCGATCAGCAAACTGAGTCCCAATGATGCGATCAAATAAAGTGGTCCTGCAGAAAACAATCGCAATGCAAGGCGCGCTTTGGAGCCGGACGGCGGTGCAGGCATCTTTTTGACCCGTGCCGGTATCCGTTGATGGCCGATTTCCTGTGCACGCAAAAAGGGATGCAAGATCAGGAAATAGGCAATCGCTGAAATCGTGACCAGCGCCCAAGTCAGGCCTAGTTCGAAACCCAATTGCTGTGAAATGAGCCAGATCGAAATCGCGTAAAGTGAAATTCCGCCAACAAGCCAAGCCGATCTCGATGATCGGCTATTTGCTTCACGCAATGCCGCAACGCTCGCAATCTGTGCGGCCACGCCGCCTATAACCCACATTTCCTGATTTACTCCCGAGTTCGGTACACTCTGTTAGCTTTCAAATTTATTCTTGTAAATGAGAATCATTATTAATAAAGCGCATCTCGAGTGATATTGAGAATCGCTCTCATTTGTCGATTGAGGGAAAACCATGTTAAAAACTTTCGTCCAGTCCATTTCTGCTGCTGCACTTGCAATTGCTATGGCTTCCAATGCTTACGCCGCAGAGGAAAATGTCGCACAAACTGATCAATCTGAAGTGCTGGACGGGGATCGCGGCGACAATGTCATCATTGTCACAGGGCAAAAATTTGAGCAGTCGCTGCAGGATGTGACCTCAAGTGTTGATGTAACTACATCCGAAGAGATTTCCCGTGAACCGATCACTGATCTCTACGACATTGTCGACCGCATTCCCAATGTCAGCTCTTCGTTCGGCGGATTGGGTTTCTCCATTCGCGGAATTGACCAGCGTGGAATCGCTGGCGGCGGTGCGACCCTCACTGTTTACGTGGATGATTCCCCGCTCGATAACCAAACAACCTTTTTCGGACCCTTGGATAGCTGGGATCTAGGGCAAGTTGAGGTATATCGTGGGCCACAGTCGACCAATTTTGGACGGAACGCACTGGCCGGTGCCATTTACGTGCGTACACAGGACCCGACCTATGAATGGGATATCCGTGCGCGTGGTGAGATTGGTAACAATGGCCAACGCCAGATTGCGGCGGCTTTTGGCGGTCCGATTGTTGAAGACAGCTTAGCTTTCCGTGTTGCAGCCAATTACCGTGAAAGCGACGGTTTTATTTTCAACACCTTCCTCAATGAAGTGGCCGATGCAACAGAGCTAAAGACCGTGCGCTTAAAATTGCTCATGGAGCCGGCGGACAATTTCAAGATTATCACCACCAGTTCCTATTCAGAAAATTTTGCCGGTGAGGACAATGTCAATCCGCTATCTGGGCAGCAGGCGGACGGCAGTTTTGACGCTGGAAGTGTTGCACGGGAAGTTGCCTATGATTTCGCCGGTGCAGAAGGAACTGATACCTTTATTCAGTCGATCAATGTGAGCTTGGGACTTGCAGATGGTCTCGACCTGCAATCCATCAGTACCTACCAGAACACAGACTATTTGCGCCGTGAGGATTTTGACAATTCACCGGCATCACTGGGATTTCTTGATCGGCAAGGAACCGATGAAACCTTCTCCCAGGAACTGCGCCTGAAATATCAATCGGAACGTTTCAAGGGGTTGTTCGGATTCTACTATTTCGATAACCACAACGTGTTTGACGATGACTTCATTATTTCTGCAGGAATATTGGGACCGATATTTCCGGCCAGTATTCTTATCAGCCGTGCAGCCGTGAATACAGCCGATACCCGAAACTATGCCTTTTTCACGGACGGTGAGTTTGCGCTGACAGATACAATCGATCTGCTCTTTGGGCTACGCTATGACAATGAAAAGACCGACACTGTGGCTGTGGCAACAACCGCCATCGCCAACCCGCCTTTGCCAGCGCTTCCTCCCTTTGTGGAACAACTTCTGGTAAGCCAAGCTGGCACCACAACCCAGCAGGTCGGAGCCAGTTTCGACGCATGGCTACCCAAAGGTGGGATTCGTTGGTCTCCCAATGATGATTTCAATCTCTCCTTGGTGGCCCAGCGCGCCTATCGATCTGGCGGCGCACAGATATTTGTCGTTGATGGCAGTATCAATGAATTCAATCCCGAATATCTTTGGAACTATGAGTTCGCCATGCGTAGCACCTGGATGGATGGACGCCTGAAATGGAATGCGAACATCTTCTATTCGGACTGGTCTGATCAACAGGTCAGCATCCCGGTTCCGCAGTTTCCGACATTCGGTCTGACACAGAATGCCGGTAGCTCGACGCTCTATGGTTTTGAAACCGATCTCAGTTTTGAATTCACGCCTGAGATCGAAATCTATGGTGGATTAGGATATTCTTTCACCGAGTTTGATGATTTCCCCAACGGCAATTTTGACCCTGACATGGCGATCGGCGAAGCAAATCAGGATAATTTCTCCGGTAATCGTTTCCCATTCGCGCCGCGCTGGTCAGCTAATGCGGGCATATCGTACAACAGTGATTTTGGACTTTTTGGCGGTGTAGACGCCAATTACCAGTCAAGAATTTTCCAAGGCAATGAAAATTTCGATGCTAACTATTTTGGTGATCGCATTCTTGTGAATGCCCGCATCGGGTACGAGTTTGTCGAAGGTGTGCGTTTGAGCGCTTATGTCCGGAACCTGTTTGACGAACAATATTTCACGTCGCTTAATGTAAGCGCAACCGGCGATGAGTTTTCGCGCCTGGGTGCAGAAAGAACATTTGCATTGCGATTGGATTTGGACTTTTAACCCTAAAGAAAACTAGCTTCTCTGGCATAGTTTGAGGAGTCCGCTTTTGCGCCAAAAGCGGACACAAAAGTTCGACATTTCGCAGCGCCGATATTGCCGAACTTCCCACACTGACTGATACTCGCCTTTCTACTGCCCAAAGCCCACATCTTGCGCGCGGCGAACCGCTTCTTTTGCGGCTGCCAGCAAAGCGCCCGACTTCGCTTCGCATTCGCGTTGTTCATAGGCGGGATCGCTGTCTGCCACGATACCAGCGCCGGCCTGTACGTGCAGTATGCCGTCTTTTACGATGCCGGTGCGCAGGACAATACAGCTGTCCATGCTGCCATCGGGAGAGAAATAACCAACGCCGCCAGCATATGCGCCGCGGGTTTCAGGCTCCAGTTCCGCGATAATCTGGCAGGCACGGACTTTCGGGGCACCGCTGACCGTGCCGGCCGGGAAACCGGCAAACAGCGCGTCGAGCGCGTCCTTGTCCGGTACCAGTTCACCGACGACGTTGGAAACGATATGCATGACATGGCTGTAAAATTCGACCGTATAGCTGTCAGTGACTTCTACGCTGTTGGCCGTACTGACGCGTCCGACATCATTTCGACCAAGATCGAGCAGCATCAGATGTTCCGCCCGCTCCTTGGGATCGGCAAGCAGGCTGTCACGATTGGCTTTGTCTTGTGCCGCGTTGCTACCGCGCGGCCGGGTTCCGGCAATCGGGCGGATGGTTACTTCACCGTCCCGGGCACGCACCAATATTTCCGGGCTGGACCCGATCAGCGCAAAGCCGGGCAGGTCGAGGAAGAACAGGAAAGGTGAGGGGTTTATCCGCCGTAATGCTCTGTAAAGCTCTACCGGGGGCAGGGAAAAGGGCGCGGTGAAACGCTGCGCCAATACCACCTGGAATATGTCTCCCGCCTCGATATAGTCTTTGGCGCTGAGCACCATGTCTTCATATTGCTGAGGTTGCAGCTTCGGTTCGAAGGCCATGTTCTCCGGATCTATATTCGGGGTTTCGGAGGCCAGCGGCGGAACCTTGGCAGCAATCTGCCGCTCCACTTCATCCAGCCGTTCCTCGGCAGCGGATATCTTGTCCGCCGCATCTCCCGCTGTTTCCGGCCATACGGGAGCGACCAGGAACATCTCGTCTGCCAACCGGTCAAAGATCACGATCACGGTGGGGCGCACAAACAGCATGTCGGGCAGGTTCAGTTCGGACTGTGGAGCTCTGGGAAGCTTTTCGACCAAGCCGATCGTTTCATAGCCAAAATAGCCGACAAGGCAGGCCAGCGCCCGTGGCAACCCTTCCGGGACGTCCATCTGGCAGCGCTTGACCAATGTCCGCAAGGCATCAAGACTGCCCGCCTGTTCCGGTTCGAACGCTTCGCGATCGGTTAGCCAGTTTGGGTTGATCGCCGCCTTTTCGTCATCCGCGCGAAACACAAGATCGGGGGCAAGCCCGATAAGGCTATGACGCCCACGGGTTTCGCCGCCTTCCACAGATTCGAGCAGGAAATCACCGCGCTCAGCTTCCATCAGCTTCAATGCAGCTGATACCGGTGTTTCTGTATCCGCAACCTGCTTGCGCCAGATGAGGGCAGGCTTTCCGGCGTCCAAGGCATTTTGGGCGGCGGCGATGTTTAAGCTGCGCATGATCAGTCCGGAAAAGGCTGGGAACGGATCATCTAGTCCGGCCGGTCAGCTGGTTTCTGAGGGCTGTCAGAGCATCCTCATTCTTTTCCACACCGACATCGGCTTTCATCGCGTTGATGAACTGTTCGGTATATTCATTTCCGAATACCTGCTTGAACTGCCCGCTTGTCGCGCTCAATAGATCTGCTCGCTCGGACGCATCGCCGCGGTCAATATTGTTCAGGTTAACAACAAACCAGCCCTGGTTCTGAGGAGCCTTCAAACTCTTGGCGGTACCTTCCGCCATGCTGAACATCAATGTCAGGGGCGGTGGAACGTTACCTTGCTGGCTCTGCCGGGCCAGCTCAGCGCGTGTACTTTTCACAGTCTCGATCGCTGGCAATCTCACTTTTGCATCCGCCATAGCCTTGGACAGCGAAGTGCCATCACTGACCTGTTTTACGATATTGTCAGCAACCACTTTGGCTTTCTGCGATCCCTGTTCCAATATGTAGTCACGCGCTACCAGCTCCTTGATGGAATTGAGCGGTGGTGGAGCTGCAACGGCTATCTCACTCACGGCCATGATTGCATATTGTTGACCCGGTATGATTTCCACGACCTGTGGGTCGGAATCATCATCCAATTGGAACGCGACCGGCAATATGCGCTGCATCTCAGGTATCGGCCTGTAATTGGGGTCTTGAGGATTTTGCCCATTGGCAAGCAGCATTGGAGTTGATTCAATCTTCAGCTCTTCCGCTTCGGCAACATCAGTTAATGATGAGCCTGCGGCAAACTCATCTTCCATTTTAACGGTCAGTTCAGCCAGCGCTTCATCAATCTTGTCACGGCTGAGTTCAGCGACAATTTGCGCACGGACTTGTTCCAGGCTTTGAGCCGGCACCGTCCGGATGTCGTTAATCTTGGCAATGTGCCAACCCAAGGCGCTTTGTGCTGGTTCGGTAACATCACCTGAAGGCGCTGAAAAAACCGCATTGGCAACGGCTTGCGACGTTGTTCCCGCCAATTCGGTTTTGCTGACAGATCCCATTTCAGCGGAGGAAAGTCCAACAGATTCAGCAGCGGCGCTAATCGACATGCCGCCGCCAACCTTGTCGGCAAGCGCTTTGGCTGCTGCCTCGGTCGGCAAGATGACCTGATCTATGTTGCGGGTTTCGCTGGCCGCATATTTGGCTTTGTCGAGATTATATTGCCCCTCGATTTCCTTGTCGGTCGGTTTTACTGTTTCGTTAAACCGCTCTTTGGAAAACAAGGCATAGCTGATCGACCGGCGTTCGGGGATGGTGTAGCGCGATCCATTCTTGCTGTAAAAAGCTGCAAGGGCAGCATCAGCAGGCTTCACATTTTCTAAAAAAGCTGCCGACGGAATGATGGCAACCTGACCTTGACGGGCTTCCAACAGCAAGGAGGCATAAGGCGTCACCAGTTTTTGGGGTACAGACGCGCCAAAACCCGCAACCGGAAGCAGTTGGTCCGCCAGCAAGTTACGGGTAAAGTCATCGCGAAGCTGCTGCTCTTTGATCCCTTGTTGCTGCAGTGCACGGCGGAAATTTTCTTCGCTAAACTGACCATCGGCGCCCTGAAAAGAAGGGATACTCGCAATTTCACCATCGACCAGTCGTTTGCCTGCAGTCATGCCATATTTGTTGCCGAAATCGGCAATGACAAAGCTGTTGACTAACCGGTCCAGGATACTGTCAAAACCGCCACCTTCAACATAGGTTTTTAGGTCCAATCCCGTATTTTCGCGTTGTTCTGCACGAAAGGCATTGTTTACCGACTGGTTGAGCTCCGAGGTTGTCAGTTTGGAATCGCCGACTGTCGCGGCCGTACCCGAGCCGGTGACACCGCCAAAGGCGCCTGTGCCAGTGACATCGGCCGATGCAAAAGCAATCGCGATCAGGGCTACGAAGCACATGGTGAGGAACAGGCCGATTTTCGACGAGAAAATATTGCGGAAAAATGTGATCATGAAAATGCTGCAATTCTGTTAGGGCAAATATATTTGCTGATGCTTTAGGCGGCTTGTGTTTTTCGTTCAAGCAAAAGGGCATTGGGCAAGTCGAAAGGCATCTGGGCAAACGATATTTCGCTTAAACGCGTTTGGCAGGCCGATCAGAATTTGTTAGCGCAGAAGCAGAAATTGAAAAGGAGCGGAGAGAATATGGCAAATCGCAAATATATCGTTGGCAATTGGAAGATGAATGGCCTGCGTGAACAATTATCGGACGTTGCAGATATTGCCAGCATTGCCGAAAACCATAAAGATGTTGATGTCGCGATTTGCCCCCCGGTAACCTTGATTGCGTTGGCGACAGAGACTGTTCCTGGATTTGCGATTGGTGCACAGGACTGCCATTTTGCCAGTAATGGTGCACATACCGGTTGCCTGTCAGCAGCAATGATCCGCGAGGCCGGTGCCACCATGACGATATTGGGCCATAGCGAGCGCCGCGCCGACCAACATGAAACCGATGCCGATGTTAAAGCTAAAGCCGAAGCGGTTCATGCTGCCGGACTGGGCGCCATCATCTGTGTCGGTGAAACTGAAGAAGAGCGCGATGCAGGGCAGGCGATTGACGTTGTTTGCGGTCAGTTAGAAGGATCATTTCCCGATGATGCAGACGCCGGATGGCTGACGATTGCCTATGAACCAGTCTGGGCAATTGGCACGGGCCGGGTACCGGAAGCCTCCGATGTCGAAGAAATGCACGCGGCCATTCGCAGCAAGCTGAGTGCGCTGATGGGCGATGGTGCGGATGCGGTTCGCATTCTTTATGGTGGATCCATGAACGTTGGCAATGCATCGGAATTGCTCGCTGTTCCGAACGTAGATGGCGGCCTGGTTGGAGGGGCGAGCCTGACAGGCGAGAAATTCGGACCGATCATTGAGGCCGCTGCCGCAGCCTGACGGATCAAGCAGCCCAGGCAAGTACCGAGACAAGCTGTTTCACGGCTTGAACTCGCACCATCCAATCGCTATGTGCGCTGCACAAAGATAAATCACTACGTTCGGATTTGATTCATGTTTCTATTTCTCACCGTTGTTCAGGCCATTGTCGCAGCTGCTCTTGTTGGCGTTATATTGATGCAGCGCTCAGAAGGCGGCGGCTTGGGCGTTGGTGGCAGTCCGTCAGGCATGATGTCCGCACGCGGCGCAGCTGACTTGTTGACTCGGACGACCACGGTATTGGCGGTTCTGTTTGTGGCTTTGTCCATTTCGCTGGCTTTTCTTGCCGCGTCCGAGGGGCAGCCTTCGACAATTGACCAGACCCTGGAGCGTGATACCAGCATTCCGGTGGCTCCGGCTGCGCCCGCTGATGCGGTGCCTCTGGTAGGTGATGATCCGCTGGCGGCAGCAGCAGCGCAAGCGGCGGAAGAAGAAGCACCTGCAGAAGGTGCGGTTCCTCTGGATCAGTAACCCCTGTTCGTCATAAAATATGGTTTGCCGTCAAATAAACTGATGATGGCGCGCATCGGGACGTAAATTTTAGTACCGATTGAAAATAAATATCGTTTTTTCGGATTCGCACGCTTGCCATTTCGGTTCGTTACGCCTTAAGCCTTTCCTCCCATGGCGCGATATATTTTTATTACCGGCGGTGTGGTTTCCTCACTAGGCAAAGGTCTTATGGCAGCGAGCCTCGGCACGCTTCTTCAAGCACGCGGATATTCGGTGCGAATTCGCAAACTGGACCCGTATCTGAACGTTGATCCCGGAACGATGTCGCCCTATCAGCATGGCGAAGTTTATGTGACCGATGACGGTGCCGAGACCGATCTGGACCTGGGGCATTATGAACGCTTCACCGGCGTACCTTCGCTGCAATCGGACAATGTGACCTCTGGGCGAATCTATCAGTCGATCATTACCAAGGAACGCCGCGGCGATTATCTGGGTGCCACGGTGCAGGTCATTCCGCATGTTACCGATGCTATTCAGGAATTTGCCCAGGATAAGCTCGACGGCATCGACTTCGTGCTGTGTGAGATTGGCGGCACGGTGGGCGATATTGAAAGCCTGCCGTTTATTGAGGCGATTCGGCAACTGCGCAACAAGGTGGGACGGGCCAATGCGATTTCAGTCCATGTAACGCTGGTCCCCTATATCGCGGCCGCTGGGGAACTTAAGACCAAGCCAACGCAGCATAGCGTGCGTGAGCTGACGTCTCTGGGCATTCAGCCGGATATATTGCTTTGCCGCTGTGAACATGATTTGCCGGACGGTGAACGCGCCAAAATTGCGCAATTCTGTAACGTCCGAAAAGAAGCTGTGATCCCGGCGCTTGACGCCAGCAGTATTTATAACGTGCCGCTGCAATATCATGAAGAAGGCCTCGACCGGGAAGTCCTGAACGCATTCGGGATCATTAATGCACCGGAGCCGGATCTGACCCGCTGGACCGATGTAATGGAGCGGATCGAGAATCCCGAAGGCGAAGTCATCGTTGGCGTCGTCGGCAAATATGTGGGACTTCAGGATGCCTATAAGTCACTGCAAGAGGCGCTATTCCATGGTGGATTGGCAAACCGGGTCAAAGTGCAGGTGCGCTGGCTTGATGCCGAGCTTTTTGAAGATGAGAGTGATCTGGCTGCCAATCTGGAGCCTTTGCATGCGATTTTGGTGCCCGGCGGGTTTGGCGAACGGGGCAGCGAAGGTAAAATTGGCTCCGTGCGATTTGCACGCGAGCATGATGTGCCATTTTTTGGTATTTGCCTTGGGATGCAAATGGCCTGTGTCGAAGCAGCACGCAATCAGGCCGGCATAGATGAGGCCTCGACAACAGAATTCGGCGAAACGGCTGAACCGATTGTAGGTCTGATTACCGAGTGGATGACGGAAGAAGGCCTGCAAAAACGCGAGTCGGGTGGTGATCTTGGTGGTACCATGCGGCTAGGTGCTTATGAGGCCCGTTTGCAGCAAGGTTCTAAAGTCAGCGAGATTTATGGATCTAATGTGATTAGCGAGCGGCATCGCCACCGTTATGAAGTCAACAAGGGCTATGTTGAGCGGCTGGAAAAGACCGGATTGATATTCTCTGGAATGTCGCCAGATGGCGAGCTTCCCGAGATTGTAGAGCGTCCTGACCATAGCTGGTTTGTCGGCGTGCAATATCATCCGGAACTAAAGAGCAAACCCTTTGATCCGCATCCACTTTTTGCGTCCTTTATCGCAGCGGCGGTAAAACAAAGCCGACTTGTCTAATTTATCCAATCCTTTTTACACCAAGTGACTATTGTCACATTCAAGCCATGATAATTGGTTATCAACCAGTTAACAGACGCAAGATACTGGGATGGAGCGAATTTAGTGAAGGCCGAAGACCTTGCAGAAATACTGGCAGAACATAGTCTATTCGCTGATTGTGATGAAGCGGAATTGGCAGATTTGATATTGCGCGGGCATTTCGTGCAATATGAAAAAGGGGATGAATTGATCATGCAGGGTGATCCTGGAAACTCATTACTGATATTATTATCGGGCAATGCGCGGACCAGCATGATCGCCAGCAATGGCCATGAGATTGTCCTGGATTATGCCGAGCCAGGCCAGGTGCTGGGCGAAATCGCCTTGCTTGATGGCGGTGAAAGAACTGCCAGTGTAACTGCGATCGCACCGACAACAGCTTTGACCATTACGCGGGCAGCTTTTGAAGAAATTTTGAAAAACCATAAAAATATGGCATTACGGTTACTTAAGGTAATGGCAAACCGCATCAGGACCGCCAATACAATGATAGAAGGCGATCGGGCCTATACATCAGGACCGCGGTTGGCGCGTTACCTATTGAGATTGTCAGTCGTCGGCGCAGAAGAGGGGCGTTTAAAACTGGATTTGAGTCAAAGCGAGTTGGGCAATTTTGCCGGGATGTCGCGGGAACATATTAATCGGCAACTTTCAACCTGGTCAGAAGATGGCATTGTTTCGGTTGAAAGCGGAAAGGTGCGAATATTGAATCACGCCGTCCTTTCCAACATTGCCAATGCGGATTCTTGAATGAAGTTGGCCATTTGCGACCCGGGCTAATTTCGTCAAGAGTGACACCACGCGGGTGTCAGGGGCAGTCGGATCCTCATCCGGCTGCCCCATTTTCATGAGTTTTGCTGATCCAAAATAAAAAAGGCAGCCAAAGATGGTTGGCTGCCTTCGATACTGTTTGGAACGCCGATTTACGCAGCTTTATCCTCTGATTTTTCAGGTTTGTGATCAATCTTGGTAACGTTGTCGCCAGTATTGATGGCGATTTTCTGCGGCTTCATCGCATCCGGAATTTCGCGCACCAGATCAATGACCAGCAAGCCATCGCTCAATACGGCGTTATCGACACGGACGAAATCGGCAAGTTCAAAGCGGCGCTCGAAGTTGCGGTTGGCAATTCCCATATGCAGAAACTGCTTTCCTTCATTTTCGTCGCTGCCCTTATTACCAGCTACGAGCAAAAGATTCTGCTGCGCGGTAATTTCAATTTCGTCATCCTTGAAACCTGCAACGGCCAGCGTGATTCGATAATGATCATCGCCGTTACGTTCGATATTAAAAGGGGGATAGTTTTCAGATTGCTGGGCCCGAGCATTATTCTCGAGCAGATCAAACAACCGGTCAAAACCAACGGTTGAGCGGCGGTAGGGGGTAAAATCAAAACGGTTCATATCTTTATCCTCTTATGAGCAATTAAAATGGTGGACCCAAAATGGCGTCCGGTTCTGTAGTGCGAAATCCATAAAGGCATCTCGCCTGACCAAGATATTGTCATATTTTCCGATTTCAAGAGGTTGAGAATGCCGGCAATCAGACTGGAAACAAAAACGCCCGGAGCCATTTCTGACTCCGGGCGAAAATGGTGACGATAATATCGTCCCCCTGTTTTCCTGTCTTATTCAACGCCGTTTGTCCCCCAACATGCGGCGGAACCAGAAAGGATCCCTGAACCATGACCATTAAGCGGTGATTGATTCTGTAACTAACTCTGATCGCGATGGCCGCTATTGTCATGCAAATTTTCACAAATGTGCAATATTGGTTCAGGCTTGTGTCATAATAGCAACAGCATTTTAGCCAGCATCACTCTTGCCTGCGCCGCTCCACAACCGTAAAGCCACAATAGTTTTTCAGGAAGATCAAACTCCTATGCTTCTATCCCGTTATGAATGGGTCATCGCAAAACGCTATCTTCTGCCCGGCAAGGGCGAGGGCTTTATTTTTCTCGTGGCGAGCATCAGTCTTGTTGCGGTGATGCTAGGCGTCGCCGCTTTGATTGTCGTCATGAGCGTAATGAACGGTTTTCGTGCGGAATTGTTCGACAAGATTGTCGGACTGAATGGGCACGCCGTGATTCAAGGCTATGGAGGCCGGCTCCCTGATTGGCGTGACTTGCTGGAGGATGTGCGCGAAACGGAAGGGGTGGTTTCGGCTTCTCCACTAATCGAGAGTCCTTTGGCGGGCATTTATAACGGCCGCGTCGAAGTCGTTTTGGTCCGCGGGATGCTGGTCGAAGATATTCTGAATAATGAGACACTGGATGGCAAGACAGTAGCGGGGGACCTTAATTCTCTCTCGCCTGGCAGTGGTCGCATCGCGATAGGCAGCAGGCTGGCCCAAACACTGGGAGCACAGTTAGGAAATCGTATAACGATTATGAACCCTCTCGGTCGTACAACGCCGTTTGGTACAGTTCCACGCGAAATATCATACGAGGTTTCTGCGATCTTTGAGGTTGGCGTATATGACTATGACAAAGCTTTTGTTTTTATGCCGATGGAAGACGCGCAAACCTTGATGCTGTTGGGCGATCAAATCGGGATGATTGAGTTAAAGACAAATGATGCTGAAAATGTTCAGGACATCATTGCCCCGCTTTATCCAAAAGTAGATGGGCGCGCGCAGATAACAGATTGGCAATCCATGAACGCCTCTCTGTTCGAGACCTTGCAGGTCGAACGCGTTGTGATGTTCGTAATCCTCTCGATCATCATATTGGTCGCCGTGTTCAATATCCTGTCGTCGTTGATCATGCTGGTCCGCGCCAAAACGCGTGACATAGCGATATTGCGAACAATGGGGGCATCGCGGGCCTCGTTGACGAGGATATTCGTGACTGTTGGTACATCCATCGGGGCACTGGGCATCGCTGCGGGGATAATATTGGGCTTTATCGCCATATATTTCCGGCAAAGCGTTATTAACTTTGTCCAGACGATAACCGGTCAGAACCTGTGGGATCCGTCGATACGGTTTTTGACGGAACTACCGGCGAGAACGGATCCGATGGAAGTGTTTGGCATAGCGATGCTGGCGCTTCTCTTCAGTTTCCTGGCGACACTATATCCCGCTTATAAGGCTGCAAGCACGGATCCTGTGCAGGTGCTTCGCTATGAATGATATCGGAGCCAAGGTCGTTGAACTGCGCAACGTGAAACGCAGCTTCAAGCAGGGCGATGTGCAGATTGACGTGCTCAAGGGCGTTGATCTCGATATCAGATCCAACGAAATAGTCGCGCTGTTGGGGCCGTCTGGCTCAGGCAAGTCGACCCTGCTGCAGGCTGTCGGTTTACTTGAAGGCGGATTTGAAGGGTCGATCAAGCTGGATGGCGAAGAAACGGCACAGATGTCGGCCAGCGGCCACACGCGGATCCGCCGGGAGTTGCTTGGCTTTGTCTATCAGTTTCATCATTTGCTGCCTGATTTTTCAGCCGAGGAAAATGTCGTGATGCCGCAGCTGATCGCCGGCATTTCTCAGAAAGATGCCGAAGAGCGTGCCGAATCACTGCTCGTCAGCTTGGGACTTGGTGAGCGGTTGGATCACAAACCCAGCAAGCTGTCAGGCGGTGAGCAACAACGTGTGGCGGTAGCAAGAGCGTTGGCGAATGCACCAAAACTGGTTTTGGCCGACGAGCCTACCGGAAACCTCGATGAAACAACGGCGGATATCGTGCTGGCCGAACTTATGGCTTTGGTTCGCGAAGAGAGAAGTGCTGCGTTGATCGCAACACATAACGAGCGCCTGGCAGCAAAAATGGACCGTGTTGTTCGGCTTCATGACGGGATATTAAGTTAGTGTTTTCAGCGCTTAGCAATATAGGCTTTGACATTTAGCAAGCGACTACCAATCTGACGCTTATATCGGGGATCAAAATTGCAAAGAACGGGGTGCATCTATGCAAATTACAGAATTTGAAGTCAAACAAGCTGACGGTTCGATGTCGGACCTTTCCCAATATAAGGGTAAAGTGCTGCTGATCGTAAATACCGCTTCAAAATGCGGGTTTACGCCGCAATATGAAGGCTTGGAAGTGTTGCACAAAGAATATGCAGATAAAGGATTGGAAATATTAGCCTTTCCATGCAATCAATTTGGCAATCAGGAACCTGGTGATGCAGAAGAAATCAAGAATTTCTGTACGCTGAACTATGATGTAAGCTTTCCCTTGATGGGAAAGATTGATGTCAACGGCAAGGATGCCGATCCCTTGTGGAATTATCTGAAGTCTGAGAAATCTGGTCTGCTGGGTTCACGAATTAAATGGAATTTCACCAAATTCCTCGTTGATCGCGACGGGAATGTCGTGGCTCGCCACGGACCAGCGGTGAAGCCGGAGCAGCTTAAAAGCGAGATTGAAGCGCTCCTTTAGGAAAAATCCAAACTAGTTGTGGAAAACCGGTCGATAGGTCGCGTTGATTCGATCTGGTCGTGGTCAAAACTCTTCTGCCACGCTAGAGCTTAGTACATGTCCAAGACTCCGTTCGTTCATCTGCGTGCTTTTTCGGCCTATACCATTCTGGACGGCGCGATGGAGCCAAAGGCGATGGGTGCAGTGGCCAAGGACCGTGGATTTCCGGCAATTGCGCTCACGGACCGCATAGGGCTTTTCGCTTCGATGGCTTTTGATGACGGCTGCCGAGCCAATGGCATTCAACCAATAACCGGCTGTTTTTTGAGGGTAGCGCGGCCCGGTAGCAGTGCGGGCGATAAACCGGCATTGGACTGGATCGCGCTATATGCGCAGAATGAAGATGGTTATCAAAACCTCTGCAGACTGGTGTCGGCTTCTCATCTGGAGCGCCCGACAGAGCTCGATGCCCATATTCCGCTTGAGATGCTGGAACAGCATAATGCCGGCCTTTTGGCATTAACCGGTGGCGGAGAAGGGGGCGTAACCCGGTTGCTTGCTGAAGAACAGCAATCGGAAGCAGAGGCCTATTTGTCACGGCTTCAGCAATATTTCCCTGACCGGCTGTATATCGAACTATCCCGCCGCGATGATCCAGTTGAAATGGCAGCTGAGTCTGGTTTGATTACACTGGCAATGGACCGGCATATCCCGCTGGTAGCCACCAATCCAAGCTGTTTTGCCGAACCCGGTTTTCACGAAGCCCATGATGCGATGAAATGCATCGCCGGGTCTGCCTATGTCGAGAATGATGACCGCGACAAACCGTCTCCGCATCTTTGGATAAAGAGCGATATGGTGATGGAGGATTTATTTTCCGACCTTCCGGAAGCGCTTGAAAACACGCTCGTGATAGCAAAGCGCTGCGCCTATTCACCGCCACGCCGAGATCCCATTTTGCCCAGTCTGGCGGGCGATCTCGCTGGTGAGGCTGAACAGTTGCGCCGCGACGCGGCAGCGGGGCTTGAGGAACGCCTTGCCCATGCTGGTGAAATGGAAGAAGCAGAGCGGCAGGAATATTTTGACCGGCTTGATTTTGAAATCAACGTCATCGTCAATATGGGTTTCCCGGGCTATTTCCTGATCGTCGCAGACTTCATCAAATGGGCAAAGGAACAGGATATCCCGGTCGGTCCGGGGCGTGGCTCTGGTGCCGGTTCAGTGGTCGCATGGGCGCTGACGATCACCGACCTTGATCCAATCAAACTGGGCCTGCTGTTCGAACGTTTCCTGAACCCGGAACGTGTTTCGATGCCTGACTTCGACATCGATTTCTGCGAAACCCGCCGCGGTGAAGTGATCCGCTACGTGCAGGAGAAATATGGCACAGGTCAGGTCGCCCAGATCATTACCTTTGGTAAATTGAAAGCGCGAGCGGTTCTGCGAGACGTCGGCCGCGTTCTCCAGATGCCATATGGTCAGGTGGACCGGTTGACCAAGCTGGTGCCCAATCACCCAACAGATCCATGGGATCTGAAAAGGGCGCTGAACGGTATTTCTGAGCTGGCGCAGGAATATAAGCAGGCCGATGTGAAGCGCCTGTTCGACCTGGCGATGAAACTGGAAGGCCTGCCGCGTCATAGCTCGACCCATGCTGCTGGCGTGGTCATCGGGGATAGGCCATTGGACCAGTTGGTCCCGCTCTATCGCGATCCACGGTCGGATTTGCCCGTCACCCAGTTTGATATGAAATTTGTCGAGCAGGCGGGTCTGGTAAAGTTTGACTTTTTGGGGCTGAAGACGCTTTCCGTCTTGAAGAAGGCAGTGGAGTTGCTCGCCGAGCGCAATATCGACGTTGATCTGTCGGCATTGGCTTGGGACGATCCCAAAGTGTTCGAGTTGCTGCAAAGAGGCGATACCGTCGGAGTGTTCCAGCTCGAATCTGAAGGTATGCGGCGGACGCTGGCGGCAGTGAAGCCCACGAATTTTGGCGACATCATCGCTCTCGTTTCGCTTTATCGGCCGGGCCCGATGGACAATATTCCACTTTTCGGAGATCGCAAGAACGGGCGCGCCGAGCTGGCTTATCCGCACCCGCTGCTCGAAGATATATTGAAAGAGACTTACGGGATCATCGTCTATCAGGAACAGGTGATGCAGGCCGCCCAGGTTATTGCCGGCTATTCGCTTGGTGAAGCCGATATGCTACGGCGTGCGATGGGTAAAAAGATCCAGTCGGAAATGGATGCACAGCGCAGTATTTTCGTCGAAGGCGCTGCGAAAAATGGCGTCGAAAGCCAACAGGCTAACGAGCTATTTGACCTGATCGACAAATTTGCCGGCTATGGTTTTAACAAAAGCCACGCGGCCGCTTATGCCTTGCTGGCTTATCAGACCGCCTGGCTCAAGGCCCACTATCCGCATGAATTTTACGCCGCCTCCATGTGTTTCGATATGCATCAGAGCGACAAGCTCAGCATTTTTGTTGATGATATGAAGCGGCTCGGCGTGACGATATTGCCGCCATCGATCAACAAAAGCCGGCCATCTTTTGCGGTTGAAGAGCAGGAGGGTGCACTGCTCGCCGTGCGCTACGCCTTGGCGGGGCTTAAAAATGTCGGCGAGAAGGCGATGCAGTCGCTAGTCGCCGAACGTGCCGAGAGTGGATCATTCGAGTCGATGGACGATTTTGCAAATCGCGTCGATCCGTCGGGCATGAACAAAAGGCAGATTGAAAGTCTTGCCGCCGCGGGCGCCTTTGATGAAATGGAACCCAATCGCGCTGCCGTTTATGAAGGGGCGGACATGTTGCTTTCCGTCGCTAACAGTGCGGCAGAGGCACGGACGAGCGGGCAGGGCGGCCTTTTCGGTGAGGGTGGAGCCAGTGACATGCAGGCCATCCGGCTGCCAGCGAACAGCAACTGGAATCTTAGCGAAATCATGATGCGCGAGCGCGATGCTTACGGCTTCTACTTCGCTTCTCATCCGGTAACGCAGTTTCAGGCGGTAACTTCCTCTCACGGGGCCATGACCTACGCAGCCTTGTGTGAAGAGGGACCGATTGCCGAGGGGCAACGTAAGCCTGCGGTAATGGCAGCCCTCATCGAGGGCGTGCGCTGGCGGGAGAGCAAGCGCGGCAAACGGTTCGTGCTTGTGGATCTGTCGGACAGCAGCGGGCAGTTTTCCGGCAGCTGTTTTGAGGAAGAGCAATGCGAATTGCTGGCGGATATGGCTAAGGAAGGCAGTTGTGCGCTGCTCAATGTCGAACTTGATCAGCGGTCTGATGACGAAAGTCCGCGGGTGGCGATTAGGCGGGCGCAGGCCATGGACGGTCTGGAAAAGACCACCCGGACCCGGATGGAGCTGGAGGTTGCCGATCTCGACGCGCTGCAGGAGCTGAAGAATTTTCTCGCACCATTGGCAGGCGGCAAGAGCGAGTTGATCGCGACGGTTCCCAGCTTTGATGGAGAAGTAGCGCAAATCTGCCTTGGCCGGTCTTTTCAGCTGGATGCGCAAGCGGCTGAAACACTGAGCCATATTACTGGACTGGAGAATATCCGCTTGGGCCCTGCCAGCGGTTCGCGGCCAGTTCGTCATCGCAATTCCAATGCACGACTCAATTCAGGGCCCAATTTAAGACTTGTAAGCTGAGCCGTTTCTGTCAAAAAAACAGCCAATAACTATCGGGAGAGACCAATGGCTGGAGCTATGCAGGGCAGCGCGCTCAAAATCACCAATCTGATTGACCATGCAGCGCGTGAACATTCCACACGAGAAATTGTCAGCTATTGGGCCGACGGGTCGCTCACCCGCACCAATTGGGGTGAAATTGGTGAAGAATCGCGGAAATTTTCTCAGGCGCTGCAACGGCTTGGTATGAAAAAGGGCGACCGGATCGCGACTATCGCGATGAATCATGCCCATCATCTGATCAGCTGGTACGGCTCTGCGGGTATTGGCGGCATTCTCCACACCGTGAACCCGCGGCTTTTTGAAGAACAACTGGTCTATATCATCAACCATGCCGAAGACCGGGTCCTGCTTTTCGATAAGATGTTCACTCCTATCATCGAAATGCTGAAACCGCAGCTGAAGACGGTTGAACATTATATCCAGTTTGACGGAGAGAAGGGCGACTATCCAACTTTCCGTGAGCTGGTTGATGCCGAAGACGGAAATTTTGAGTGGGTTGATGTCGATGAGAATGACCCTTGCGGCCTGTGTTATACCAGCGGCACCACCGGCAATCCCAAGGGCGTGCTCTATGAACATCGCTCCAATGTCCTGCATGCCCTGACCGAGGTGCAGCCTGATATTATGGACCTCGCGACGCGCTCCGTGATGCTGCCTGTCGTGCCGATGTTTCACGCCAATGCCTGGGGACTGCCTTTTGCCTGTGCGGCGGTTGGCGCGAAGATGGTTTTTTCGGCCAGCAACGAGGCGCCGGTTCTGTGGAAACTGATCCGCGAAGAGGGCGTTACCCATAGCGCTGGCGTACCGACCGTCTGGCTGTCGATGTTTGCCGATATGGACGCCAATGGCGGCGACTATGGCGAGCTGCAGGTCATCACCATCGGCGGTTCGGCCTGTCCGCGGTCGATGATCGAGCGGCTCATGAAAAACGGCATGCGGGTGGCCCATGCCTGGGGGATGACGGAAACCTCGCCCATCGGCACCGCAGGTTCGCTTCCCGCCAACTGGGATGACTTGAGCTTTGACGAGAAGGTCGACGTGATCTGTAAACAGGGACGGCCTCCCTTTGGTGTCGAACTCAGGGTTGTGGATGACGATGGCAATGTCCTGCCGCGCGATGGCGAGTCGAGTGGAACCTTGGAAATCCGAGGCCCCTGGATCATCCAGCGCTACTACCGCGCCGATGAAGAAGCGGTTGAGGATGATCTGTGGTTCGATACCGGCGACGTTGCAGTCCTCCATCCCGACGGGACAATGCAGATCACCGATCGTGCCAAGGACGTGATCAAGTCCGGCGGCGAGTGGATCAGCTCGATCGAATTGGAAAATGCCGCCGTGGGCTGTCCCGGCGTCGCGGAAGCCGCTGCGGTCGGTGTCTATCACCCGAAGTGGGACGAGCGGCCCTTGCTGCTCGTCGTCAAAAAACCTGACGCCGATGTGACTGGTGATGAGATAATCACCTATCTGACCGACAAGGTTGCCAAATGGTGGCTGCCCGACGAAGTGAAATTCATCGACGAATTGCCGCACACAGCGACCGGCAAAATCCTGAAACGCGCGCTTCGCGATGAGTATAAGGATTATAAGCTGAAAAGTCTGGCGGAGGCTTGAGTTCAAGAGCGCTTTGTTGTGAAAAAGACTTCTCTTCATTAAACCCGTCAATCGGGGACTTTTGCAGCCAGCAGTTCTGCCGAGAAGACCGGCCAATCAGTAAAACCCCAATCTTCCGGTTCCTCAATCGTCAGTATTTTTCGGGATTTTTCACTGCCGGTGTCGATGTCCTTGGGAGTGATGGAGCGGTCTTTGTCCAGCGCCTGAAAGGTGCGCACGACAGGCGCGGCATAGTTTGAGGGCGATTCGCCAATCACTATGGCCAATTCGTCATGGCTTAGACGGACAAGGGTTCCAATCGGTACAACGCCAAGACTGTCTGCAAAATCACGAAGGATGAGCTGATCAAAATGTCCTGACCAGGACTGCATTTTTGCGAGAGCCTGTGATGCCGACAAAGGCGTGTTGTAGGGACGCTGTGACGTGATCGCATCGTAAACGTCGCAGATAGATGACATGCGAGTGATAATGCTCAGATCATCGGCGGGCAGTTTCCCGGGATATCCCGTCCCATCCATCTTTTCGTGATGCCTGAGGCAGACCTCCAACGCGATATCGCATACGCCTTCCGATGCGGACAAAATTTCATGTCCTCTTTGCGGATGATTACGAACGGTTTCCCATTCGTTGTCATCCAGCTTGCCGGGCTTGGATAAAATATTGTCGGGAATGGCCATCTTGCCGACATCGTGAAGCATGCCGGCCATACCAATATCCTTAATCTGGGTTTCCGGTAGGCGCATTTTGCGAGCCAGGTTAATCATTAGCGCGGATACTGCTACCGAATGGAGATATGTGTACTCGTCCTTGGTTTTCAGCCTCGCTATATTGAGGATGATTGTCGGATCAACGCTCACCGAATTGGATATCTGTTCTACCAACGGGGCCAGTTTTTTGGACTTGACCGCATTTCCAAGACGGGCATCTTCAAAAAGGTTCATGACCGCTGTTCTTGAGCGCTTGATAGCGCCTGATGCCTTGCGTACCTCCGCTGCGCGTTCACGTGGTGAAAGGCGTGTGAAACGCTGTTCCTCCGTTGGCGGTACATATGACCTTAGAGCGGTCCCGGCTGATCGTTTCGAAACTGTCGCGGGCTTTTGAGAGCGTTCAGGCTCCGTTGCTTTTACCGAAGCTGCCTCCTGCTCCAAAGGCTTTTGCGGGCTTTTGCCTTTGGTATCATCGATTGTTACCCAAGTGATACCGTTGGAGACAAGTCTTTCAATCTGTTCGGTTTCTCTCAGCACTAATCGTGGACGCCAGAACGGGTTCTCAAGCCACGACGCATCCATCGAATGGACAAACATGCCCAACTCAAGCTCACTTGTTCTTATTTTGTGAAGCATGAACAGATACTCGGAGCCAGATTAGTTGCGGCTTGAATTGACGGTGGAAAGTGAAAATATTTAAGTCCAACTGCTCAGCCGTTTCAGCCAAAGCAGAAGTTTTCAAAAACCCATTACTCAGAAATACATTTCCGAAAATCCGCCTCGCCTGATCTGTCAGTTCGTCGGTCATTCGCAACTGCCATTGTCGCGGTGGAAAATTTTGCTGATTTTTCAAGATTATCACCATCTTCCAGCGCATGCTGGTAGGCGAGGATATAATTCTCGAACGGCAATTTTAACAGGCATGCGATGGCCGAAGCACCGAAGCTATGTTCAATTTCTGCTGTCATCTGTTGTCCGACGAAATAGGAATGTTCACCGAACGAGCCGTCAAAGGCCAGACCGTATATCTCCGGAAACCGGTTTTCAACTTCTGCCGGTTTGTGGCCGATCGCTTCGATCATATAGTCGAATAGTTGGAAATTATATTCCAGATGACGGAAGTTTCTTCGGGCCAGTGAACGGGAAAAATTCGAATATCTGCCATCTCCCTTGATGTCCCGCATGTCGCCGATATGCGATGCGGATCCCTCTATCGCCAAACGCTCGAACATGAAGTCATAGGCCGCAGCTTGTGTTTTAATCTCGCTCAATCCCGGTGACGTGGGATAGGCAAAACTGCTCTGCATGGAATGATAGGTTTCATGGGCGATCAGCCTTATGATCGCATCATATTCGCCTTCGATATCCGCGGCCAAGCAAGGAATGTCGATAAAGAAGATGCCCTCCTTTTGAAATCCGCCGCAGGAAAAGCTGGCTCCGGCGAGAACGACTTTGCCCTCAAAAATATAGTCCTCGGGAACATAGGGTTTCAGGAGTTCGGTGACACGTGCGCTTAGTTGCTGGCGATTTCGCGACAGAAAATCGATGGCATCACGCATTTCGTCGCGGCGTTCGACAAGTGTGGAGAACCGGAACGGGTCCGGTGATGGAGTTTCGCAGCGTGAAATGCGCCGCAACCCGGTCATGTAATTTTCAAACGAGAAACGCTCAGCAAACTGCCTATGGTGGGCCAATTGTGCCTGTAACTGCTCTGATGCGGCCCATTCCGCTTCATCAATTTCCGCATTCGAACAGGCAATTTCAAGCAGGTGTTCAGCCTGTGAAATATCGATGTCGAGCTTGATGGTTTGGGCAGCCGCAGGGGAAACAAGCGTGAACAGGCAGATAATTGATAAGACCAAGCGCATAATCACATCCTAACTGTATTGCTAATATAATACAGTTAGGATGATCGGGCGCAAGCTGAAAGTTCAAAAGCTATTCCAGCGCCTGAATTTGGGCAAAAAACCGCAGCAGATGGTCAACATCATCCGCATCATGATAGAGGCCGAAACCGATGCGCAGAACATCTCCGCGGACATCGGTCACGACGTTTCGTTCCGCAAGCGCTGCGTGCAGGGCCGCTGCATTCTCGCCCTTGAACGCCAGAAACCGGGCATGGGGTGCTGCGTCAAGCGGGTTCAGCAGGTGCATGTTCGGCAGCGGATCTTGTTTCAAAAACTGCTTTTGCAATACCCTGACATGGTCAGATATCCTGCTAGTAGATAGTTCCGTTTCCGATAACATCTTCTGCACCGCGTTGAATCGGTAGAGGCCGGACGGATCAAAAGTGCTGCCCAAAAACCTGCGACCATCCGGGGCATAACCAATCTCGCCGGGCGGCAGCGCCAGATCGTCAAAGGCGGCGTACCAGCCAGTCACCGGCGGCCGCGGTGCGTATCCGGGCGGAGCGTGTAGGAAGCAGACACCTTCTCCCGACATCGCATATTTATAGCCGCCGGACAGGTAGAATATCCGGTCCGCAACTGCGGATAGATCCGTATCAAGCGCCATAAACCCGTGATAGCCGTCAATGACCACCCACGGTCCTTCCGGGCGCGCTAGTCCAGCCAGTTCATCGATTCCGTTCAGCACCGTGCCAGAGTTAAACAGCACCTGACTGGCGAAGATCAGGTCATGGCCGCCGGACTGCGCTTTTTCTGCCAGCTTATTTGCAGGGACCACTTCGACCATGACATCTCCGCTTTCCGACCAGCGATCCATCTGTCGCCGAAAGCTGTGAAATTCCCCATCGGTTGTCAGAACGCGGACCGGACGGACCGGGATGGCGGATAGGATACGGATGAGAAAATCGTGGGTATTGGGAGCAAAGGCAATGGTGCCCGGATCGGGTAGGGCGAGTTCGGCGGCGACACGAACTTGTGCCTCTGTCCATACTGGCCCCATTATCTTGTCCCATTTGTGATCCGCCAGTGTCATAGCATCATCACAGGCCGCCATATGGCCTCCATAAGCCGCATCCGGCCAAAGGTGATGGCTATGCGCGGCGAAATGCAGGCGATCAGGATCGGCGGTCAGGGCTTTTGAAAAGAGCGGTTTCCAGCTCATAGGGCAGTCCGCACTGACCAAAGTTCGGGAAAGGCGCGCTTGGACAGGGTAGATTGCAGATAGGAAACCCCAGCGGTGCCGCCGGTTCCCATTTTGCCGCCGATAACGCGCTCCACCGTCAACACATGCTTGTGCCGCCAGGTCGCCATGGCATCATCTAGATCAACAAGCTTTTCGGCCAGCTGATAAAGCTCCCAATAGCGTTGTGTATCACGGTACACTGCAAGGAAAGCGGCTTCCACTTCTGGTGAGGGAACGTGCGATATACTGAAATCACGTTCGAGAATGGTAGAGGGAATATCAAAGCCGGCGCGGGCCAACGCGGCAATGGCATGGTCCCAAAGGCTGGGGGCTTCCAATGCCTTTTGCATCGCGGCCTTTGCTTCTGGCCGGTCATCCTGATATTTTAGAAAGCCCTTGTCTTTCAGCCCCAAGAGGTATTCAACCGTCCGAAACTGGTCGGACTGAAACCCTGAACTCTCTCCAAGCACGTGCCGAAACCGGCTATAATCACTCGGCGTCATGGTTGAGAGCACATCCCAACTCAGCGTCATCACCGCCTGTATCCGGCTGACCCGGGCGAGCGCCTTATAGGCCGGAATCAACGCGTCATTGGTAATTTGATTAATCGCGAGATGCATTTCACGGATAATCTGTTTCAGCCATAATTCCTTGGTCTGGTGGATGATGATGAAGAGCATCTCGTCATCATTATCCGACTTCGGGTGCTGGGCCGACAGCAAGGTGTCTAGCGCAAGATAGCTGGCGTAAGTAACATTTTGTTTTTCGGTCATGAGGAAATGTAACCCTGGCATCAGCCGAAGGAAAGGCAAGTTTCGGTATGGACTGGATTTGGGTCAGTCATTTTTCGATGGTTAGATGTGCGTATGGCTTGATTGGCCAATTAAAACAGAATACTGATGATATATCATAACAAATTATGGGAATTTGAAATATGCGATATTGCTGGTCGCGAATAGCAGTAGTGATCACCCTCGCTTTCATTTTAGTCATGCCGGGCGCGCAGTCTGCATCCGCAGGGGACGGTGTTATCGTCTCTTGCGAAGCCTATGATTTTCCGTTTGCCAGCTATGATAAATGGCTGGCTTTTTCGGACAAGGCCCCGGATCCGGCATGGCACGCAGTTCACATGAAGCGACTTTTTCCGCGGCAGACATATGATCGCTACGCCAGTCGTGAGACTGTTCGGGCGGAACGGATTGAATATTTGAGCGACGGTTTGCGGATAAAGTCATTCTTGGTTCGCCCATCGAAAGTAACGAAGCCTCTTCCGATCATTCTGTTTGCGCATGGCGGCGTCGCGAAATGGGGCAAGATTACATTTTTCGAGATTCTTGAATTTCATCGGTTGGCAGAGCAAGGATATATTGTTGTTGCATCGACATTTCGCGGGGAAGGGGGCAGCGAAGGAAAGCCCAATTTGGGGGCCGGCGATCGTGCCGATCTCTTGAACCTGATGAAAATGGTGCAGGAGTTGCCGGAAGCCGATGCTGAGAAGGTCGGACTATGGGGTTTCTCCCGTGGCGGCGGGCTTGGTTATCGAGTGCTGGCTGCTACTGATGCCATAGATGCAGCATTTTTTGTCGGCGCGCGCGCGGATCATCTCAACTCCAAGCGCCGTGCGGAGTTTGATGAATTTGTTTATCCAGATGTAGTCGAATCCTATACCGCAGACAAGGACGCGGCCTTAACATCTTTATCGCCATTATTCTGGCCAGAAAAGCTGTCGACCAAAACGCCTGTCTATTTGCTGCATGGCACAGCCGACCAGCGTGTGGAGGCATGGAATTCCATTGCGATGGCGCGTAAACTTGATGCACTCAATCGTCCCTATGAGTTGTTGCTGATCAATGGTGGATCACATACTCTTATCGAACATCAGTTCAGAGTGCGCCAGGAAATGGATCGCTGGTTCGCAAAGCATTTGAAACCGGAAGGTCTCTAATGGTTTAGAACAATTCCATCTGACTGCCTTTGACAATCGGCCGCCGGAACAAATCCGTCCTCAGAGCGAATTTCGTTTTCCCCAGACCGTTTTTTCGAGCGGCGATAGAGGCGCGGTGGTGCAGCAATTCTGCCCAAGGGCCTTTTCCTTTCATACGGCTGTGGAAATTGGGATCGTTTTTCTTGCCGCTGCGCAGGGACTCGATGATACCCATGACCTTTTGTCTGCGGTCGGGGAAATGCGCTTCGAGCCATTGTTCGAACAAGGGCGCGACCTCATGCGGCAGGCGCACCGGGATGATGGAAATGCTCTGTGCGCCATGTTCTGCGGCAGCGGCCACTATCGCTTCAATTTCATGATCGGTGATGGCAGGAATGACCGGCGCGATGTTGACATGCACGGGAATGCCGAGGTCCCGCAGCCTGCGAACCGCCTCCAGCCGTTTGGCCGGGTAGGGCGCGCGCGGCTCTAGTATGCGCGCCAGGGATCCATCCAATGTCGTGACGGAAATAGCGATGGCTGTGAGTCGCAGACGGGCCAGTTCAGCCAGTATCTCAATATCATCAATCACGCGGTTGGACTTGGTGGTGATGCCGACCGGGTGCCGGGTTTCCAGCATGACCTGCAATATCTGGCGCGTAATCTGATAGCGGTTTTCAATCGGTTGATAGGGATCGGTGTTGGTGCCGATGGCAATAGGAGCTGGGCGATAAGTGGGTTTGGCAAGGGTCTCGCGCAGCAAGGTCGCAGCATTAGGCTTGGCAAATAATTTGGTTTCAAAATCCAGTCCCGGTGACAGGTCATGATAGGCGTGGGTGGGGCGGGCGTAACAATAGACGCAGCCATGTTCGCACCCGCGATAGGCATTGATCGACCGGTCAAAAGGAATATCCGGTGAAGCGTTAAAGCTCAATATCGATCGGGGTGCCTCAGTCGTCACCTCGGTGCGCAGCTTGGTAGGTCCGTCGCCCAGCGCCTTACGCTCGTCCAACCAGTCGCCATCGGCTTCGCGGCTTGGCAAATTGAATCGGCTACTGTCGCTGTTGGTTACCGCGCCGCGCCCTTTCAGCGCAGGCAAAGACGGCCTTTTTTCCTGTTCCATGCATCTTCTATAGCATGAGAACAAAAATAGAACAAATAACTATTGCTCCAGCAATCGCGGGATCAGTTCGACGAAGTTACAGGGCCGGTGGCGGCTGTCGAGCTGCGTAGCCAATATGCCGTCCCAACCGTCCTTTACCGCACCATTAGAGCCGGGCAGTGCGAAAATATACGTGCCTCTCGATACCACGGCACAGGCGCGGGACTGGACAGTGGATGTCCCGATCTTGTCATAGCTGAGCCAGCGGAATAATTCGCCAAAGCCGGGAATATCCTTGTCCTTCACCGCATCGAGTGCTTCAGGTGTTATGTCGCGCCCAGTTAACCCGGTGCCACCGGTGGTAATGATCACATCGACCACCTCTTCATCGATCCACTGATGCAGCTGCGCGACAATTTTTGATTTGTCGTCTCGGATCAGGTTGCGATAAATCAGGTTATGGCCTTTGTCCGCAATGCGCTCTGCAAGGATGTCGCCGGACGTGTCTTCCTTGATGGAACGGGTATCGGACACCGTCAAAAGGGCGATGTTGATCGGCTTGAAGGTCCGGCTTTCGTCTATAGGCATGGGATTCTCCGATGAATTTTCGGCTGCTTTATAACCCACATTGTCCGACTTTTCTAAGCCATAAAGAATAGGGGCTTTTCGCGGCTGCCCGAACCGTCTAATCGCTTGTATTAATGTCGAACGTTCCGGATTTAACCGCTGTCATATTGGGCCTGATTCTCGCCGCATGGCTGGCTGCGTCCGCATGGGCGGTGTGGACCGGTCTGGCGATGAAGAAAAAGGCGGAATCAACCTTGCGGCAATCGGGTCGTTTGGGCCGGCTGCTGGAAACATCGCCGGCTCTGCCATTATTGGTCAGGTCTGACGGAAAGCTGGAGGCATCGCAGCGACTGATGCACTGGCTGGGTTTTGACTATCTGCCATCACATATTTCGGAATTATACAGCCAGAATGCCGGGATGAGCCGTGAGGATATGGAAGCACTCACGCAGGATGTTAATCTTGCCCAGAAATCGGGAAGCAGCTTCACCCGCGCTATCAGGGTTATCGGGTCGGACAAATCCCTGCTGATCCGGGGCGGTCTGGCGGATCAGCAGATCGCGCCCAATGGCAGCGCGCTTTTATGGATATTCGATGCCACAGAGAGTCAAAGCCAGATTGATGAACTGCGTGCAGAGAATGAAGAAGCCCATGCCGCTTTTGATGCCTTGTCGGCTTTGATCGAGGCCGCGCCGATGCCGATGTGGCATCGTTCGCCCGATATGAAGCTCACACTGGTGAACAGCGCTTATGTCAGGGCTGTGGACGCCAGTGATGGCGCGCAGGTGGTCGAAGAAGGCATTGAGCTGATTGAGACAATAAACGGTGTGAGCCCGACCGATGCGGCGACTCAGGCGAGGGAGAAGGGCGAGCCGCATGAACGGGTTGTTGCAACCACTATTGGCGGGCAGCGCCGGACGACGCAGGTGGTCGACGTGCCGCTCGGCAAGTCGGGCATTGCCGGTTATGCGATCGATATTCAGGAGCTGATAGATTCGCGCAAGGAACAGCGCCGGTTTAATGAATCACAGCGCGATATGCTCGACAAGATATCGGCCGCCGTGGTGCAGTTTGATGCGGACAAGTCTCTGCAATTTTGTAACCTGCCGTTCCAGCGCATATTCTCCATGCGGCAACAATGGATTGCCGAGCGTCCGGAATTCCCAAGGGTGCTGGACCGGATGCGCGAGATGAACCGGATTCCGGAAGTTCGCGATTTTCCCGAATGGCGGGAGGAGCGGACCCAATGGTTCCAGTCCACCGGTTCGATCGAGGAGAACTGGTTACTGGCGGACGGCACCCATTTGCGTGTGATCGCCAATCCGACACCTGATGGCGGTCTGTTGATGATCATAGAAGACCGGACCGAGCAGGTACAGCTGGCCAGTGCCAGAGACACTTTGCTGCGTGTGCGCACCGCGACTTTCGACAATCTATTTGAGTCCGTCGCGGTCTTCTCTGCTGATGGAAAGCTGAATATCTGGAACCATCAATTCGCGAGTACCTGGGATCTGGAAGAAGAGGATCTCGGCAAGCATCCGCGCGTCGATTCCCTGATGCAGAAAATGGCGATGCAACTGAAACAGCCCGCCCGGATATCCGAGGTGCGCGCGATGGTGCGTACGGCCACGTCCGAGCGCGAACAGCAAAGCGGACAGATATCCTTTGTCGACGGGCGCCGTTTTGAATTTGCTGCTATCCCGTTGCCGGACGGCAATGCGCTGTTTACGATGCTCGACATATCCGACAGTCGCCGCATTGAGTTGGCCCTGCGCGAACGCAATGAAGCGCTGGTCGAAGCGGATTCAATCAAGGCATCTTTCCTGTCCAACATGAGTTATGAATTCCGCACGCCGTTGACGTCGATTGGCGGGTTTGCAGAATTGCTGGATAACGAGGTTGCCGGGCCCCTTACGGAGCAGGGCCATGAATATGCCCGGGCGATCCTGCAATCGGTAAAACGTCTGGGTATGCAGATTGATAACGTGTTGGACCTTAGCCAAAGCGAAGCAGGTGCCCTTCCCATTGCCAAGGAGAAGGTGAACCTGAACAAGCTGGTCGAGGATGTCGCGGCGCAGTTCGCCGATGATGCTCAGGCCAAGACCATCGAGATGGAATTGCAGCTGGATGACACTCTGGGGTCAGCCTTGGCCGACAGGAGAAGACTGTCACAGGCAATCGGGCAAATTATCGATAACAGCATCCGCTATACCGGCGACGGCGGACGCCTGCTGATCAATGGCAGCGGCAACGTGAAACAGGCGGTCATCCATATTTCCGATGATGGCCCCGGTATGAGCGCTGGTCAGCAATCGAAGGCATTCGACAGTTTCGCCCGGTCGCGTAACAAGACTGGGGAGAATGTCGGGGGGCTGGGGCTTCCGCTGGCCCGGCAGCTGATGCTGGCGCATGGCGGCGAGCTGACATTGACCTCTGAACCGGGTCAGGGAACGCTGGTCACCATTCACCTGCCGCGGCAATAAACAGTGGGGCAATAGACAGGGCATGCCGTTGATACTGGATAATGAAGCCGCGACGTTGGTACTGGGCAAAAAGCTTGCGGAGGCCTTGCGCCCCGGAGACAAGATCGCTTTGACCGGCACTTTGGGAGCAGGGAAAACCACACTGGCACGCGGCATATTGCGCGGTCTCGGCTTCGGCGATGACGTACCGAGCCCGACCTTTGCCATTGTGCAGCAGTATGATCCGCCGGAGGTCAGGCTTCCGGTCGCGCATGTGGACTTTTATCGTATCGAGGAGCCTGATGAAGTTCAGGAACTTGGCCTGGATGATATCCTGATGGACGGTGCCATGATCGCGGAATGGCCGGACCGTATGCCGGCTTCTTTCTGGAGCGATGCGCTGCAGCTTACCCTTGAAATCGAAAATGATGACACTCGCCAGTTGACTTGGACGGCTGGTCCCGCTTGGAAAGACAGATGGCCAATAACATGACACCGCCTGCAACGGCGCAGGATTTTCTGAACAATCATGGCTGGGGCGGCGCAGAGATTTTGCCCGTGGCGGGCGATGCTTCTTTTCGCCGGTATTTTCGAGTTGTTGCCGGTGACCGCAAGGCGATTTTGATGGACGCACCGCCACCGCACGAAGACCCGCGCCCGTTCATTCATATTGCGCGCCACCTGAAGGCTCAGGATTTCGCCGCGCCGGAAATTTTCGGCGAAGATCTCGACCACGGACTGGTTCTGCTGGAGGATTTTGGCGACCACCGGATGCGGGAGCATCTTGATCACCATCCCGAGGACGAAGAAGTAATCTATCGGCAAACAGTGGACCTGATAAAGGCGCTGCACGAGAAGCCGGCGGCCGACATAGCGCCTTACGACTGGGAGCAATATCTGAGGGAAGTAAACCTGCTCCCGGATTGGTATTGCCCGGCGCAGGCATTGGATGTGGACGCGGCGGGTTTTGTCGATGCCTGGCATGGGGTTTTGCAGCCGGTAATCGCATCCCAAAAATCGCCTGTAACGGTCCTTCGCGACTATCATGCCGAAAACATCATGTTGCTGGATGACAATCGTCTGGGCCTGCTCGACTTTCAGGATGCACTGGCCGGGCATGTCGCCTATGATCTGGTGTCGATGTTGCAGGACGCCCGGCGCGATGTTTCGGACGATTTGGAGCGTGCGATGATCGACTATTACCTGGACGGACAATCCGCAGATGAAGCCGCACAGTTTCGCAGCCACTATGCGATTTTGGGAGCGCAGCGGAACACCAAGATCATCGGCATATTCACGCGGCTTTTTGTCCGCGATGGCAAGGCGCGTTATCTTGATTTCCTGCCCCGCATGTGGCGGTTGCTTGAAAAGGATCTGGCTCATCCGGATCTCGCACCGGTCGCGGACTGGTTTGATCGAAATATTCCAGCGGATATCCGCAACAAACCGATTGCGGCATCGCCGGCATGAGCAAGGTTGAAACGGCAATGGTCATGGCGGCTGGCCTTGGCAAACGGATGCGCCCGCTGACCGCAACACGGCCCAAGCCGCTCGTCAAAGTGGCGGGCAAGGCGATGATCGACCATTGCCTCGACAAATTGTGGGAAGCGGGAGTGATGAAGGTTGTCGTCAACGCCCACTATCTGCCCGACGCGCTGGAAGCGCATCTCAAATCCGTCAATTATCCCTTTGACATCCGGATTTCCGACGAACGCGCGCAGTTGATGGAAACCGGTGGAGGACTGGTGCAGGCCGAGCCTCTGATTGATGAGGACCGGTTCTTTGCGATCAACAGCGACAATCTTTGGACCGATGGCCCTACTAACAGCCTGCAGCGGCTGGAAGAGCGCTGGAATGACGCGGAAATGGACGCGCTGCTGCTCCTGGTTCCGCAAACATCCGCGCACAATTATAAGGGCGCCGGGGATTTCAAGCTTGATGACCATGGCCGGGTGTCCCGCCGTCTGCCGGACCGTCAGGCGCCTTTTATTTACACTGGCATCCAGCTTCTATCAAAACGTCTGCTCCGCGATGCACCCGAGGGGCCGTTTTCGACCAATATTTTGTGGGATCGCGCGATCGAAGAAGGGCGGCTATTTGGACTGGTACATGAAGGCAGCTGGTTTGAAGTCGGATCGCCTGACGCAATCGCGCCAACGGAACAGGCTATGAGCCGTGCATAGTCCCGCATGAGCAAGCGGCTTCAGCCCGCCATTTACAATATCGCCGCGCATGGCGGCTTTGCCGATGCCCTTGCACAGGGGTTGATTGACCGGTTTGCCAAAGACCCATTAGGTTTGGCACGGGGTCTCATAATCCTACCCAATAATCGGGCGCGCCGTGCCGTCCATAATGCTTTCGTTAGGCTCAGCGAAGACGGGCTGCTGTTACCGCAAATGGCGGTGATTGGTGATCTCGAGCTGGACGAATCCATTGGAGTTGCGCTGGATCGGGGCGAGCTGGCTCTCGACATAGCACCATCAGTGGATCCGCTGGATCGCCTGCTGATGCTGGCCCAGCTGATTGAAAGGGAAAGTGCGGCGAAGGGCAGGACTTTATTGTCCAAGGAAGCACTGCGGCTGGCGCGCGAATTTGCCCGGACGCTGGATCAACTGACGGTCGAGGAAATCGCACTCAAGGATCTTTTTGATATTGATGTGGAACCGGAACTGTCCGGCCATTGGCAGGATGCGCTCGCGTTTTTTCGCGTGATTACCGAGAAATGGCAGGCAAAGCTGACGGATATGGGCGCCGTGGATGAAGCGGCACGGCGCAATGCCCTGTTCGATCAAACTATGAAGGCATGGAAATCGGCCCCACCCAATCATTTTGTGGTCGCTGCTGGTATCACCACCTCCGCTCCAGCCATTGCGCGTTTCTTGCGGGCCATTGCCTTCCTTCCAGAAGGAATGGTGGTCTTGCCGGACCTCGACATGGTCATGGCTGATGAAGAATGGGAAATGCTTGGCCCGTTTCAACCCGATGCCGAGACGGGCAAAACTGAGCGCGCACAGGAAACCCATCCGCAATATCATATGAAATTGCTGCTCGAACGTATGTCCATCGCACGCGGCGAGATCATGCGCTGGCCAAGGACGGGAACCAGCGGAGCGGCGGCAAAGCGCAGCCGGGCACTCAGCAATGCCTTTGCTATCCCGAAGCTGACATCGCGCTGGCAGTCGCTGGATAGTGATGAACGCAGTCTGGCCGGCGTGCAGACAGTGGAAGCGCGTAATAGTGCCGAAGAGGCGCAGATTGTTACGCTGTTGGCGCGTGAGGCGTTGGAGACACCGGAACGCCGCGTTGCGATAATCACGCCTGATCGGGCCTTGGCAGGCCGGATATCTGCGCATCTCGAGCGCTGGATGATCAATGCGGACGATACAGCGGGACAGCCGTTGTCCAAAAAACCGGAAGGCATATTCTTCCTGGCCTTGTTGTCCGCCGCAACAGACGGATTTCCTCCGGCTGAGTTTCTCGCATTGCTGAAACATCCGTTGGTGCGGGCAGGGGAAGGACGTTTGGACTGGCTTACCCAAGTTCGTAAACTGGATCTGTTAATGCGCGGTCCCCGGCCAGCGCCGGGATTGGCTGGAATTGACAGCCTATTCCAAAGTGAAGATCGCCGCACCAAAAGCCTGCGAGACAATTTGCGTCCGTGGTGGACAGATGTGCGGGCAATATTTGCGCCCGCGGCAGAAGCCTTGAGCGGAGCCATGAACTGGACCGAGATGCTGGCAGAAATCCGTCAATTGGCGGACCTGCTGACCAACGGCCAGGTCTGGGCCGGACCGGCAGGCCGCCAACTGGCTGACTTTCTTTCCGATATGGAAGATCGCGCAGCCTTGGGACCGATGAATATCCAGGCACCCGAGATTGCCGGATATTTTGAGACCTTTTTGGCCGATATGCCCGTGCGTCCCCCTTATGGCGGACATCCTCGCATCGCGCTCTACGGCCTGCTCGAAGCGAGGCTGCAACAGGCTGACCTGGTTATCTGCTGCGGTCTTAATGAAGGCAGCTGGCCGCAAGCGATAACGCCCGATCCATGGCTGGCGCCGATGGTGCGTAAATCCCTGGGGCTTCCGGCGCAGGAACGGCAAATCGGCCTGTCGGCGCATGATCTCGTTGGCGCCATGGGCGCGCAAAAAGTGATTCTCACGCGGGCTCAGCGTGACGGGTCCGGCCCGGCCATTGCCTCGCGCTTCCTGCTCCGCCTGAAAGCAATGTGCGGTCCCAACCTGAAAGACCATCCTGTTGCTCAGGATTGGGCGCGGCGCATCGATCAGCCGGAGGAACCCATCCGGATCGAACAGCCCGCACCGCAGCCGACTGCGGATCAGCGGTTGGTGAAATTATCGGTCACAGATGTAGACAGGCTGATTGCCGACCCCTTCGCTTTTTACGCAGCCAAAATCATGCGTCTGAGCTCGCTCGATATGATTGATGCTGAGCCAAGCCCGGCATGGCGCGGCTCGATCATCCATGACATATTGGACAAATGGGCGAAAGAGGATGGCTATGATCCTGACGCTCTGAAACGACGCGCTGAAGGCTTCTTGAATGAGCGCTCTTCGCATCCCCTGATGCGCACTTTATGGGCGCCGCGTTTGATGGAAGGTCTTTTATGGATTGCCGATACCGTGGCGCAGCAGCGCGCAGACGGGCGCGCGCCGCTGAAGTCGGAACAGAAGGGTGTCGCAAGAATCGCCGATGTTGATCTGTTCGGTATAGCCGATCGTATTGATCGCATGGCCGACGGTGGTCTAGCCATTGTCGACTATAAAACCGGAGGTCCGCCGACCAACAAAGCCGTGAAGGAAGGCTTTGCTCTGCAGCTCGGATTGTTGGGTGCAATCGCTGAAAAAGGCGATTTTGGCGGCCTGTCCGGCAAAACAGGCGGCTTTGAATATTGGTCACTGGCAAAGCAGGGCGGCAAAAACAGCTTTGGTTATATTGCGACGCCGACCAACCCGCGCAGTCCCGACAAGATAGAAGCTGATCAGATGGTCGATCATGCTGTGACGGAATATACCAAGGCGGTGAACAGTTATATCCATGGCGATGAACCTATGGTGGCAAAGCTCCATCCGGAATATGCGCCTTACGCGGACTATGATCAGCTGATGCGGCTTGAAGAGTGGTACGGCCGCGCCGACGTGTCGGAGCAGGGAGGCGAGCATGAGTGAAACGCCGACGCTTTTTCCGCTGGCCGACAAACAGAATGAGGCGGTGCAGCCGGATGACAATATCTGGCTGAGTGCATCTGCTGGTACTGGCAAAACACAGGTGCTGACCGCACGGGTTCTCCGGCTTTTGCTCCGCGAAAATGTGAATCCGGAACATATATTATGCCTGACCTTCACCAAGGCAGGGGCGGCCGAAATGGCCGACCGGATCCACCGGCAACTGGCCAGTTGGGTGCGGCTTGATGATAGTAAACTGGCCGCCGATCTTTCCGCCATCGGCGCGCCGGTTGACCCCGCGACACGGGAATATGCCCGGACATTATTCGCCCGCGTATTGGATGCGCGTGGCGGCGGTCTCAGGATCATGACCATCCACAGCTTTTGCCAGACATTGCTCGCGAGCTTTCCGGAAGAGGCCGAGATTCCGGCACTGTTCAAACCGATTGAAGAGCGCGACCAGAAGCTATTGGCGCGCCAGGCGCTAGGCGATTTGCTGCTGGACGAAGAGGCGGCGGGCAATACCGCGATCATTCAGGCGATTCAGGCGCTCAGCGTGCGGATGGGGGAAGAGGAAGCCGAAAAATATCTGATGACCTGCGCGTCCAAGGCCGACGCGATGGAAAGCTTGCCCAGCGGCGTGCTTCCTTTCGTTCGCGGATTGCTCGGGCTGCCGATTGATGGCGATGCGCAAAGCTGGCTTGAGCAGCGGTGCAGCGATGAGGTCTTTGATATCACGGCACTGCAGAACATGGCGGATGCGCTGGCCAGTTGGGGCACCAAGACTGCGACCGGGTATATCGACAAAATTCGTACATGGATCGCCGCCAGTCCTGTCGATCGGGCAGAAACATTGCCCGAGCTCCACAAAATCTGGGCCAAGGCCGATGGCGAGTGGCGCTCGGTGCCAAAGGGTTTGGATAAGGCCGCACCGCATTATCATGAACTTAGCGTCGATATGTACGATCATTGCCGCCAGTTGATCGAGACGAAGGCGCTGTTTGATTATGCCGATCTGTTTGCAGGGGCGCTGAATGCTGGTCGCGGCTTTTACTATCGCTATCGGGACGCAAAAAAACTGCAGGGCGTGGTCGATTTTGACGATATGATCCGGATGACCGCCAAGTTGCTCAACCAGGGCAATATGGCCGAGTGGATCCGCTACAAGCTGGATCAGCGCACCGACCACATATTGGTCGACGAAGCACAGGACACCAATCTGGCGCAGTGGGATATTGTCCGGGCTCTGGCCGGCGAGTTTTTCGCAGGTCTGGGCGCGAACGCTGACAAAGTACGAACCCTGTTCACTGTCGGTGACTTCAAACAGGCGATTTTCGGGTTTCAGGGAACCAGCCCGCATAATTATGTCAAAGCGCGTGATGATTTCTTTGCACGGGCAAGAGCGTCGGAACGGCCGTTCAGTGACCTGTCACTGGACCGCAGCTTCCGGTCGACGCCGCCAGTGCTGGAGGTAGTCGACAAGGTACTGGAGCATGTCGGAGAAAAGGAACTCGGCCTCGATAAGGCCATACCAGCGCATCAGAGCCACTATGCGGGCGAGCCGGGAAGCGTAACGACTTGGAGGCCCGTTGCCCATGGCGCGGTTAGCAATACGGATGATGACGAGACCTGGCTAAGTGACGAAAAACGGGTTTTTGCCCAAAGGCTTGCGATTCAGCTTAAGGAATGGCTCTCACCCGAAGCAGCGCTTTGGCTGAACCGCGAGGATCGCCCGCTTGAGCCGAAGGACGTGATGATCCTTGTCAGCAAGCGGGATGATCTCAGCGCCCTTATTGTCGCGCGGCTCTTTGCTGAAAAAGTTCCCGTCGCGGGCATAGACCGGATCCGCCTCAACCAACCGCTGGTGGTGCAGGATCTGCTGGCCGCGATCCGCTTTGTCTTGCAACCGGAAGATGATCTCAATCTGGCATCGCTGCTGGTGTCTCCGCTTTTGGACTGGTCGCAGGATGATTTGCTGGAACGCGGTTATCGCGGGGAGGCGCACAAGGATAAAAGTCTGTGGGAATATCTGCGCACGCAGGACCGGCTGAAACAGCATGTCGAGCCTTTGCGTGTCCTGTTGAATATGGCGGATTTCAATACGCCCTACCAGTTTCTGGAAACCATTGTTTCCGGACCGATGCAGGGACGCAAGAAACTGACAGCGCGCCTTAGCCATGCCGCGCTCGATCCGCTGGAGGAATTGCTCAATACCGCGCTAGCCTTTGAACAAGACCATATTCCGACGCTGCAGGGCTTTCTCGACTGGTTTGATCGCGGCGATGTCGAGATCAAGCGGGACCAGCTGGAGGGCGGCAATGAAGTCCGCCTGATGACTGTCCACGGGGCCAAGGGCCTGCAAGCACCGCTGGTCATTCTTGCCAACGCAACATTTGACCCGGCGAACAAGAAAAGCGGCGGCTTTGATATCCCGGATCCGACGCGACCGGATGATGACCTCGAATATCCTGTCGTACCGGTTCGCAAGGCCGAACGTATCGGATTGCTGGACGCCTATGCCACTGTGGCAGATTCCCGGGAACGGGAAGAGCATTGGCGTTTGCTCTATGTCGCCATGACCCGCGCGGAGGAACATCTCGTCGTCACCGGGACATTGGGGCCAAAAGCCAAAGGTGTCGTGCCGGAGTCCAGTTGGTATCACGCTGTGGAGCATGGCTTGACTGCGTTGGGAAAGGAGCAAACGGATTCCGTGCGCTGGATTGCCGAGCGAGCATATACGGGGCGTGATGCACCAGACAAAGCGGGACGAAGGACCAAGGCCGCCGAGCCGTTACCAGATGAAGAGCAGGCGGCCTTGCCAGAATGGTTATTTGCACCAGCCCCAAAAGAGGCCCGACCGCCGCGGCCTTTGACGCCGTCGGATATGGGCCCGGACGATGCTGCGAACCCGCCGCCGGCAAAGGCGATGCGCGATGCGGCCGAACGCGGTAAACTGCTTCATAGCCTGTTCGAGCGACTGCCCGATATTGCGCCTGAAAACCGAGCGGATGTCGCCGACCGCTGGCTAGCCAAGCAAAAACAGGTCAGTGATCCGGCAGAGCGTCGGGCGCTTATTGAGACGGTGTTGTCAGTCTTGGGCAATCCCGCATGGTCAGAGCTGTTCTCTCCCGGCAGCTTTGCCGAGGCCCCGATCGCGGCAGTGGTTGACGAGCATGTGATTTCGGGCACCGTTGACCGTCTTTTGATCACTGATGATTTGATCACCGTCATTGATTTCAAAACGGGGCGCGCAGTGCCCAAAGAAGCTGCCAATGCGCCTTTGTCTTATCTGCGCCAAATGGCTGCATATGTCACCGCACTTGAAAAGATTTTCCCCGGACGCCCCACTAAAGCCGCCCTGCTGTACACGCATGGTCCCACCCTGCTGGAGCTTTCCGACGATCTGATCGAACGGCATAAGCCCAGCAACAAGCCAAGCTTTGAGCGCCCATGAAAATCCTTTTCGGGCAGAGACTTGAGCAATGGGCTGTGCGGGCCTAGATTATATTCAAACAAGCAAAGGAGATTCCCTATGGCTACCAAAGCAATTACTGACGAGAGTTTTGAACAAGATGTCCTGAAAGCCGACGGCCCCGTGCTTGTCGACTTCTGGGCAGAATGGTGCGGCCCCTGTAAGATGATTGGCCCAGCGCTGGAAGAAATCAGCGATGAATTGGGTGAGCAGGTGACAATTGCCAAACTCAACATCGATGACAGCCCGGATGCGCCCGGAAAATACGGTGTGCGCGGCATTCCAACGATGATCCTGTTCAACAATGGTGAACCGGTAGAAACCAAAGTCGGTGCAGCGCCAAAAAGTCAGCTCAAATCGTGGCTGGAAGAAAGCCTGCCCTCCTAATATTGGCCAGCTTAATCGATAAAAACATCCCCCAGAAGCTCGGCGGCCTCATCCCACAATTGCGGTGATGAGGCCCCGAGCAATCCGGTTTTGCGATCTGCAGGCCGATAGGCGTCACCGTTCCAGCGCGCCGCTTTCCCGCCCGCTTCATTCAGAAACAAAATACCAGCAGCATGATCCCAGGGCAGGCTGCGTTCAAAGGTTGAAATGTGGTTGGTGCCCAGCGCCAGTCGCGGATATTGTTCGGCTGCACAGCGCGGAATATCGACAATTTCATAATGTCCGTCAGCCGCGAGAAGAAGCTTGTCTCTCTGCTCTGACGTCATGAAGCCAGTGGCCAGAGCGGCTATGGGTTTTCCGTCCGGATCGGCTGATACGCTAAGCTTTTCACCATTGATAAAGGCACCTTGCCCCTTCGCAGCATAGCAAAGCCGGTCTTGCAGAGGATCATAGAGCCAGCCAGCGACAGTCTCATTTTCCTGCGACAGCGCGACAATCATTCCAAAAGGCGGTTTACCTGCTGCAAAATTTCCGGTTCCATCAATCGGGTCGATAATCCAGGCCTGCTTGTCAACCAGATGATCCATGACCGATGGGTTGGCGGCGCTGGCTTCCTCACCCACAATAGCTGCATCGGGCAGGAGAGTACCCAATTTTTCGCTGAGCATCTCTTCGCTCAGCCTGTCAGCCACGGTTACCAGATCGCCGGGTGCCTTTTCCTCAATATCGGCGGTTTTGAGGTTCTGATAATGTGGGAGTACGACCTCTTTCGCTACATCCTTTAGGATATTCTGCACCGACAGATGAAGGCTGGAATGGCTCATGCGGGCGACAATATCTGCCCTAGCCGCGGGAAATGAACATGGAGTGCGCCAACTTGTTCATCCTCTCGTTTGATGATTATCTCTCTATCATTGAGATCCACCAACTCTCCGATAACGGCTGCAGGATCAGGCGTCTCGGTTCTCACGGAAACCTTATCACCAGCGGAAAAGCCGGATGCCGGATCCACGGAACCGCTGCTGACCGGCTCTGATGCTTGGGCATATTCGATCGCTTGCTGACCCGTCCATTCCTCGAAATTACCGTAGCCAATGCCGTCAATGCGACCATACCAGGCCGCGACATTGCTGCCGAAGTCGGACGGTTTTTTGCCTGCAAAGCTGGCGAAACGAATGTTCATGTACAGCATCAGGTCTGCGTGACCGGCTGTGTCGCCGCTGATATAGTCCCGTCCATCGGCCAGGGTTTCGGCAACCAACGCTGCGCCGGCCTCAAACTGCCCTGTCAGATGCGGCACCATCGGCAGGAATTTCCGGCGATCCATGCCGA
Source organism: uncultured Sphingomonadaceae bacterium (assembly GCA_947493955.1). Taxonomy (GTDB): domain Bacteria; phylum Pseudomonadota; class Alphaproteobacteria; order Sphingomonadales; family Sphingomonadaceae; genus Parasphingorhabdus. The sequence continues at coordinate 1,193,269 of CANLSQ010000001.1, read as the reverse complement.
ACCGTTTAGCGCGATCTTCCCAAAATTCATCGCTGACAATCTCAGGGTTGGTGCCCAGAGCGACCCCGACTGCTGGCATGAACCACAGGCCGCCCGACCATAAAGCAATCATCCGACCGGCGAAGCCAAGTGGCTGGGGATAGAGGCTTGGTTCGGGTTTAAGCGCTTCCAGCGCGTCAACAATGACCGCCGTGTCGCAATAAATTTCCGACCCGATTTGCAGCACAGGTATGCGTTCATATCCGCCGGTCAGAACGCTGAGGTCAGGTTTGGGGCAGATGTCAGGTTGTTGCACCGACTTCCAGTCTATGCCCTTCAAACCCAGCGCAAGCCGCATCGCTTGCCCAAATGGGGAATTCTCATAGTGATGCAATATGATTTCGGTCATTCTAGCTCCTGTAGTCGGCGTTTATTGAGATATATCCGTGGGTCAGGTCACAGGTCCAGACTGTGGCCTTCCCGTCACCGATCCCGATATCGACGCTGATGTCAATTACGTCGCCTTTCAGGTGCTCGGCAACCGGAGCCTCGTCATAATCGGGTACAACCAGACCGTCGCGGGCAACCGTGATACCGCCAAATCCGATGGATAGCCTGTCACGGTCTGCCGGTTCACCAGCTTTTCCGACTGCCATGACGACCCGGCCCCAATTGGCGTCTTCTCCGGCAATTGCGGTTTTGACGAGCGGGGAATTGGCGACCGACAACGCGATATGTTTTGCGCTTTCGTCACTTTGCGCACCCGTAACGGCAATTTCGATAAACTTGCTCGCACCTTCGCCATCGCGGACCACGAGATGGGCCAGTTGCATACATAGATCGCTCAGGGCTGCCTGAAACGCATCAGCACCAGCGTCTTCAAACGATGTCAGGGCAGGGGTGTCACTTTGACCTGTGGCAAAAGCCAAAACAGTGTCGCTGGTCGATGTATCGCTGTCGACCGTGATGCAGTTGAAGCTTTTTGCGGTCGCTGCATTCAGCATTTCCTGCAGTAAACCGGCATCAACAGTCGCATCCGTGAAAATATAACCGAGCATCGTCGCCATATCCGGCGCGATCATGCCTGAGCCTTTGACAATACCATTCAAATATACCGTTTTCCCACCGACAATTGCGCTTGTGGTTGCCATTTTGGGAAAGGTGTCGGTGGTCATGATCGTCGACGCAGCATCTTCCCAGCCACAAGGTGCGGATGTGAAAGCCGCCTTCAGGCCGGCCTCTGCGCGATCTTTTGGTAATGGTTCACCAATGACGCCGGTAGAAGACACATATATCTCTTCCTCCGTGCAGCCCAAATAATCACTGGTGAGCGACAATATCCGTTGCACTGCCTCCATGCCGCGCGCGCCTGTAAAGGCATTGGCGTTACCAGCATTGACGACCAGTGCTCTTGCTTTGCCTCCGGGCAGGGCTTTCCGACACCATTCCACCTCTGTTGACGGACATTTGCTCTGGGTCAGTACGCCTGCGACAGATGTACCCTCGGCCAGTTCGACATAGGTCAGGTCACAGCGATCCCATTCCTTGTATCGCGCTTGAGCGATGCGACAGGTGACGCCCGAAATTTCTGGAAGTTCTGGAGTATGTGCTGGGGCAAGGGGTGATTTGGTTTCTGACACTTAACTTGCCTTTATCTATTGGTTTGCTAAAGCGAAGTTCTTCTCACAGGGCTTATTGATGAACGTCTATATTGCAAGTTTTATGTTGCTGCTTTTCAATGCAGTGGGCGTTAATGCGCCGGCTGCTGCTATGGCAACAGAAACAGCCGGCAATGAGGTTGCTTCTGAGACGGAATTGGCGGCACCAGCTGATCATGATAACGCCACGCAAGGCTTCATCCACAGCGATACGGCCCTTGCGCTGCGCTCACGAGGCGGAGGCGATACTAAAGCTGACTGGCCAGTATTGCCGGTCCAGTCGACCAATGGCGACAAGCTGGAGCATGAAGAAGGCGCGCCGTAGTCGCCTGCTCGGACGATCACCTACGTTGATTTGTCCCCAATCGTCCCTAAATGCAGTCAAGAATGAGCGTTAAACCCGCTCAATACCTAAAGAAATATCGGAAATCATCATGATCGGCGGCTTTGCCAAATCCCTATTCGGGTCTTCTAACGACCGTTACGTTAAATCCATTATGAAAGTGGTTGATAAAATCAACGCTTTCGAACCAGAAATCGAACCACTTAGCGATGATGAGCTAAAGGCGAAAACACCGTATTTCCGGGAACGGGTGGCCAATGGCGAAACGCTCGACGATATTCTGCCAGAGGCATTCGCGGTTGTCCGTGAAGCAGCCAAACGGACCCTGGGCCAGCGCCATTATGATGTGCAGATGGTCGGCGGCATCGTACTGCATCGCGGTGAAATCTCCGAAATGCGGACCGGTGAGGGTAAAACGCTCGTCGCTACGCTCGCCTGTTATCTCAACGCGATTGAAGGCAAGGGCGTCCATGTTGTTACCGTGAACGACTATCTTGCTCGCCGTGATGGTGAGTGGATGAGCCAGGTCTATAACTTCCTGGGCATGAGCGTCGGAACGATCATTCCCAATATCGGCGAAGAGCAGCGCCGCGAGGCTTATGCTGCCGATATCACCTATGGCACGAACAACGAGTTCGGTTTCGACTATCTGCGCGACAATATGAAACATGACCGCGCCCAGATGGTGCAGCGGCCTTTCAACTTTGCGATTGTCGATGAGGTGGATTCGATCCTGATCGACGAAGCCCGGACGCCGCTAATCATTTCAGGCCCGACGGACGATAAGTCAGATCTTTATATTTCGGTGAACGAGATTGTTCAGCATATTGATGAAGAAGATTATGAAAAGGACGAAAAAAGTCGCCAGATATCGTTAACCGAAGATGGAACGGAGAAAGCGGAACGCCTGCTCGAAGAGGCGGGATTGCTAGAAGGTAATAATCTCTACGATTATGAAAATACGCAGGTTGTCCATCACCTCAATCAGGCCTTGATGGCCAATGTCATGCGAAAGCGGGACACCGATTACATCGTCAAGGATGGCAAGGTTGTCATTATCGACGAATTTACCGGTCGTATGATGGATGGTCGGCGTTGGTCCAATGGACTGCATCAGGCGGTTGAAGCCAAGGAAGGTGTTCAGATTGAACCTGAAAACCAGACAATGGCATCGATCACGTTCCAGAACTATTTCCGTATGTATCCAAAGCTGTCAGGCATGACCGGTACTGCAGAGACGGAAGCGGCGGAGTTCTTCGAGATTTACAAGATGAACGTCGTAACCATTCCTACAAACAAGCCCATCCAGCGGCTTGATGAAAATGACGAGTTTTACAAGAATACGCTCGATAAATTCGCGGCCATTGCCAAGAAAATCAAGGAACATAGCGATAAGGGCCAACCCGTTCTGGTGGGCACTGTATCCATCGAGAAATCAGAGCTTTTGTCAGACTTCCTGAAAAAGGAAGACGTGACGCACAATGTCCTCAATGCCCGCTTTCATGAACAGGAAGCGCACATTGTTGCGCAAGCGGGTGCTCCGGGCGCGGTGACGATCGCGACCAACATGGCTGGCCGCGGCACGGATATTCAATTGGGTGGCAATATTGATTTTCGTATCGAGCAGGAACTCGCCGATATGGAGGAAGGTCCAGAGCGGGACAAGGCCGTTGCCAAGATTGAAGAAGAAGTCCGGGCGTTGCGTGAAGAAGTGCGCGCAGCAGGCGGTTTATTCGTCCTGGGCACGGAACGGCATGAAAGTCGCCGTATTGATAATCAGCTGCGTGGTCGTTCGGGTCGTCAGGGTGATCCTGGCCTCAGTCGTTTTTATCTCTGTCTGGAAGACGATTTGCTTCGGATTTTCGGGACTGAGACAATGTTCGCCAAGATGATGAACAAAAACCTCGAAGATGGCGAGGCTATTGGTGGTAAATGGCTCTCCAAAGCTATTGAAACGGCTCAGAAAAAGGTCGAAGCGCGTAACTACGAAGCGCGGAAACAGGTTGTCGAATATGATGACGTGATGAATGACCAGCGCAAGGTGATTTACGAGCAACGCTCTGAAATCATGGATGCCGAGACGGTTGGCGATGTGGTTGAGGATATGCGGCTTGAGACCGCCAATGCCGTCGTTGCCGACAGCTGTCCTCCCGGAAGCTACCCTGAGCAGTGGGATATCGACATGCTCAAGAAGCGCGTCGAAGAGGTATTTGGCCTTACGCCGGATATCGATGCCTGGATGCAGGAAGATGCGGTTGAGCCGGAGATCCTTGAAACACGGATTGCCGAATTGGCCGATGCCGATTTTAACGCAAAAGTGGAACAGATTGATCCGGAAATCTGGGTGCAGATTGAAAAATCAATTCTGCTGGAATCGCTTGATCATAACTGGAAAGAACATCTGGCTACGCTTGATGCGCTGCGGCAGGTTGTCTTCCTGCGCGCCTATGCCCAGAAGAAACCACTGGATGAGTATAAGAAAGAAGCTTTTGGTCTTTTCGAACGCATGCTGGAAGTCATCCGCGAAAGCGTGACGAAAACCATCGCCGTCAGCCAGTTCCATCGCCAGGAAGAAATTGAAGTACCGGAATTGCCGGAACTGCCCGATTTCCTGACCACGCATATTGATCCGCTGACCGGCGAAGATGACAGCAACGATATTGACGGCGGCACATTGGGTACGGTCTCGACTGCGCTGCCGCCACGGCAGTCTGGTGGCGCAGCTCCCGCCGATATCAATTTTGACGGGGTGAGCCGAAATGCGCCATGTCCGTGCGGCTCGGGCCGGAAATACAAGCATTGTCACGGCAAATATTGATATTGTAAGCAGCATGCCGAGCGAGACCTGATATGGCGGTTGGCATTGCCGGTCTTGCTTTACTCTTCCTGCTGACAGCGGCACTCTATGCGTCAGTGGGGTTCGGCGGTGGTTCGACCTATATCGCGCTGCTGGCTCTGGCCGATATAGACTATCGACTGCTGCCGATTGTTGCGCTGATCTGCAACATCATCGTCGTCATGGGCGGAACGTTACGTTTTCAGGTACGAGGACTGATCGAGTGGCAGAGGATTTGGCCGATCCTGCTGTTATCTGTGCCTGCGGCCTGGCTAGGAGGGCGTCTGGCCATAGATCAGGACAGTTTTCTCGTCCTGTTGGGTCTTTCCTTGACTGTTGCCGCTCTCTTGCTCCTCACAGAGCCCTTTTTCCGAAACCAGGTTGTCGGTTCACAGCTCGCAACCAAGCGCAGTGGCTGGTTCGCACCAATAGTTGGTGGCGGCATCGGTTTTCTGTCCGGCATGGTTGGCATTGGTGGCGGCATATTTCTCGCCCCGATCCTGTTGCTGATGAACTGGTCAGATAGCCGCAGAATAGCCGCGACCGCGAGTGTCTTCATTCTCGTCAATTCGGCAAGCGGGTTAATCGGTCAGCTGATGAAATCAGCCTGGGGACAGGAGGGGCAGGGGGTCGACATGCTATTGTCCTACTGGCCCTTATTCGTTGGCGTACTGGTGGGCGGACAGATCGGCAGTTTTCTGGCCAGCAAGGCGCTGCCGGAACACTGGATCCGGCGTCTGACAGCCTTGTTGATCCTCTATGTGGCTGGCCGGATATTCTGGCAGCAATTTGGGTGAGTGATCTGGGGGCGAGAGTTAAAGTCAGCTATGGGCGCATAAGCGGGTATTGGTTGGAACTAGCAATCACTATGGGCACTCCACGCCCAGCTTTGCCCTAATCAAACTCATCAGCATGTCTACATATCGACGCATTTCGTCTCCATCGGCAATTTTTCGCGAATTGGACCAAAGACCCAGAACGGATGTGGTCGTGAACTCGGCAAGTGCAGCGACTTCCTGATCGCTCAATGCGCCGGTCAAAGCGTTTTCGCGCTCAAACACTGCCCGAAATCCTTTGGTAAGACGGTTGGTATGGAACTCCAGATATCGCTTGGTATCCTCGTCCGCGGGGTCTAGCTGCGCGAGCGTGTTAACCACCAAACATCCCGGCATGGGGCCATCAAGAGCTTCTTGGCTCGCAATTCCGTCTTCTAAAAACTGCTTGATGTCGGACAATCTCGCGCCCTCTGCTTCAACTTGTCCAAACTTGGGTGTTACTGCCGCTTCCTGATAGCGATCAAGACAAGCGTGGAAGAGCTCACGCTTTCCTTTGAACACACTATAAATCGAACCACGACTAACCCCCGTTTCGCGCACCAGATCGTCCATTGATATCGCATGAAAACCGATGTTCCAGAACGCAACAAGAGCGTTATCAACAAGATCGGTGCGAGACTGAGATATGGGCCTTGGCATATATAAAACCTTGTATTGGAATGATCGTTCCAATACAAGGTTTTTCGATTCGACATGCGCAAAAGGATACAAAAATGGCCACCAGCTTTCGCGACAGGAAGAAATTCGAAACGGTTCACGGCAAGCAAATGGCCTATATCGAGGAAGGCGAAGGTGATCCGATTGTCTTCCTGCATGGCAATCCGACGTCATCATATCTCTGGCGCAACATCATGCCGCATCTTGCCGGGCGCGGCCGCCTGATTGCTCCTAACCTTATTGGCATGGGGGACTCTGAAAAACTCGAAAATAGCGGACCGGACAGATACAGCTTTGTGGAGCACCGCAAATATCTGTTCACATTGCTTGATCAGCTCGGTGTGAAAGAGAATGTCACGCTTGTCATTCACGACTGGGGATCAGGGTTAGGGTTTCACTGGGCGCATCAACACCCGGATGCGGTCAAAGCTATTGCGTTTATGGAAGCCATCGTTGCCCCCATTTCCAGCTGGGACAGTTTCCCCCAAGACTTTGCGGATATTTTTGGAGGATTCCGGTCACTTGCTGGCGAAGAGATGGTTCTTGAAAACAACATGTTTGTCGAAGGCATCTTGCCGGGCGCGATCATGCGTCAGCTCACCGACGAAGAGATGAACGAATATCGTAGGCCCTTTGCCAATGCCGGTGAGGATCGCCGACCGACACTGACATGGCCACGCCAGATCCCGATCGCAGGAGAACCGGCTGATGTTGTTGAAATTGTCGGCCAGTATAATGCGTGGCTGGCTGAAACACCGATTCCGAAACTCTTTATCAACGCCGAACCGGGCGCCCTGATTGTCGGACCTGTGAGAGATATGGTGCGTTCATGGCCAAATCTCAGCGAAGTATCTGTCGCCGGCACCCATTTTGTCCAGGAAGATTCGCCTGCAGAGATTGGGAAAGCAATTGCAGATTGGCTGCCGGACTGAACATTGGTTCAACACCGGTCCAGAGCCCAATTTCAAGATCCAAGCAGGAGCAAAAAATGCCGATTACAGCACGATGTGCATGCAAAACCGTGTCGATAGAATTGGCCAGCGATCCGCTTCGATGTTTCGTTTGCCACTGCGACTATTGCCAGCGAATGACAGGTTCCGTGGGAAACGCCGTTGCGGTTTTTCCGGAAACAGAGGTTGTGGCGATGTCAGATGCCCTTGAACTCGATCCCCAGATGCCCAAATGGCCGGGGGTGAAAAGATATCTGTGTCCCAAATGCTATTCCAATGTGCATTGGGTGAACCCGAAAGCATATCCCGGGATGCGACTAGTGTCCCTCGGATGCCTCGATGATCCATCGGCCTTCGAACTTTCAAGCACGGTGCAAAACCAGCATCGGCCAACATGGTGCCCCGAATTAGACGCTACCGAAGCGTTTGAAGCCTACCCCTGATAGTCTGCCAAGGTATTTCGATGTCAAATCCTGCCTATACGATAACCAACGAGATTTGGACTTGGACAAGCGAAAATCGTCGCGGCAACTATCATTTTTTATCGGTACCGGATGATGTTGGAGAAGAGATTCAGGCACACGCAACCGTCGCGCGACTTGAACTCGGGCTGCCAACAAAGCGCGGTTGGGGCGCGGTGAAGGTAGAGGCAAAGATTGGCAAGACCGTTTGGCAGACGTCAATATTTCCAGGAATTGATGAGAATGCCTATGTGCTTCCCATTAAAGCCTCGGTGCGCAAGACGGAGGGCATCGTGGTGGGCGATAAGGTTACTTGCAAGCTTGAATTGCTTTAGCGATTTTGGACTGAGAACGCCGCCCGGTTTCCACCACAAGAATCTGCCGTAAAACAAATGGCATCAAACGTCCGCTTTCGGGATAAAGCAGACATTCCTTTACTTTCCTACAACCCGTCTCATGAGTTATACTGGGCTTGGCTCTTTGACATTGGCAAATATGAAATGGTGATGCGGTTTGGTGGGCGTTTGCGAAAGGTCACGCTCGCTCAAGTCAATTACATTGTTAATTAACTGATATTAAAGGATTTCTAGTCGCGAGTATCGAAAACAAAACCGGCTTTCCATGTGAAAAACAGGCGGATGCTCATCGTTCGAGTTCGAGATCAAGTGGGCGCAGAAATAGGCGCGCGATCGATCCAACGCGACCGTACCCGCATATATTCATTGTCTTGTTCTGAGAGAAAAATGGCTCCCCGGGACGGATTCGAACCATCGGCCAATCGATTAACAGTCGATTGCTCTACCACTGAGCTACCGGGGAATAGAAGCGATTTGCATCACAACGAGCGCGGCTATAGCAACGTCATTCGCACCCGGCAAGCCATCAAACGACAAATTGTTCCATTGCTATCCGGTCATCCAATGCATGTTCTGGATCAAACAGCATGGTCAGTGTCTGGTTGCGGTCGATGGAGATGGTTACCTGGGCGACGTCGCGGACTTCCTGCTGGTCGCCAACCGCGCTAACAGGCCGTTTTTCGGCGTTCAGCACCTTTATGCTGATCGGCATTTTGTCCGGCAAAATCGCCCCTTTCCAACGCCGCGGGCGGAACGGGCTGATCGGCGTGAGGGCCAGTAAATTTGAACCCAGCGGCAATATCGGTCCGTTGGCAGACAGATTATAGGCGGTCGATCCCGCTGGTGTCGCGATCAATATGCCGTCGCAAACCAGTTCTTCCAGCATGATTCGGTTATTGACCTGAATCTCGAGTTTTGCGGTTTGCCGCGTCTCTCTTAGCAGGGACACCTCATTAATCGCCGGGAGCACAAAACTGGCGCCGGAAATTGTTTCGACTTCCATCTTGAGCGGGCGGACCTTGAACGGCCGTGCGCCTTCGATGCGCCTGACCAGATCGTCTTCGTGCCAGTTGTTCATCAGGAAACCGACGGTGCCTAGGTTCATTCCATAAACGGGCATGATTTTTCGCCGGTTGAGCATTTGATGCAATGTCTGCAACATAAAGCCATCACCGCCGAGAACGACAGCTTGATCCGCTTCTTCAACCGGAACCCAGTCCATCAAAGGCTGCAGTTTGTTTCCCGCCTCCTGTGCCTGCGGGGTAGGGGACACGACAAGTGCCCATTTTGATTCGCTCATCCGCCCGTGACGTTCATGTGACGCTCCAATATCTCTGCGGACCCGTCTAGTTGCGCATTAAAATCATGTCGTAACGGTTTGAGCTTCAAAGCTTTCTGAAGCAACCGGTCAACAGCCTCAATGCCTTCATTGCGCACGGCGGCGCGTAAATCAACATGCGCGTTGTGACCAAGGCACATAAATATTTTGCCATCTGTGGTCAGACGCAGACGATTGCAGTTATCGCAGAAATTATTGCTGAGCGGCGTAATCATGCCAAGCCGCAATCCCAGTGGTTCCACCGCCATGTAACGGGCGGGGCCCGCGCTCTTGTGCTCGATCGGGCTGACAGAATATTGATCTGATAGAGGGGCGATGAATTCCTCTGCTGAAATATGCTCCAGTTTCCGGTCCGCGCCGACGTCACCCAAGGGCATTGTCTCGATAACCGTCAGGTCATGACCATTTTTCGCGCAATATTCCGCCATGGGCATCAGCGCGTCCTGATTAAAGTCCCGGAGGGCAACCATGTTGATCTTTACGTTTATACCCGCTTGCCGGGCGGCTGAGATGCCGGAAAGCACCTGATGGACATCGGCACCGCGTGTAATCTCCGCAAATTTGTCGGGATCAAGCGTGTCCATGCTGACATTTATCCGGCGCACATTATGCTCTGCCAGATGATCTGCATATTCTTCCAGCAACGACCCGTTGGTGGTGAGTGTGAGTTCTTCCAGTTCACCTGATTTGACTTTACGTCCAAGCCTTTGGATCACATCGCTCATATCACGTCTGACCAGTGGTTCTCCTCCGGTCAGGCGAATTTTCTTAACCCCATGGCCGATAAACCGTTCGGCTATCAGCGTGATTTCCTCCAGAGTCAGCAGCTCGCTCTTTGGCATGAACGTCATCTTTTCGGACATGCAATATTGGCAGCGGAAATTGCATCGGTCTGTAACCGAGATACGCAGATAGTCTATTTTGCGGCCAAATCCGTCGAGCATTATGTTTTTTCCATTGCAGGTTTGGCGCAAATCCTAGCGTTTTGTTTAGAGGCAGGCAACGGGCTATAAAGGTTTGCTCGCTATGGAAAAGAATAGGGGGACTGGGTATCGGTTTGCGCCCCCACTACGGAATAAAAGGGTATTGCAAGTCATTCAGGAATCCTCACCTATCTCCGGTCAAAGGGACGCCAAGCATTTATTCTTGCTGTCCTTTCATGATCGTGACCCTATGGCAGCACGAATTTCTGCGATGGGTTGGCGCGTCAGTTCGGCTCGGCGACGGGATGAACTGGCGGGACGTTTTTTGTCTTCGAACGCCTTGATTGCCGTTATCGACCTGCGCGAAGCCGTTGATGATGGCTTGAAAGCGATTTCGGATATTGCTGCACTAGTGGATGATAGCGGTATCGCAATCCTCGCTTTTGCCGATCAAGCCATGCATAATGATATCGCGGCTAAGTGCCATGACGCCGGGGCCACCCATTTTCTCGATATTTCCAACCCGCACGCGGACATCGGGCCGGCCATAAATTTTGCCTATCGCTATGTAGAAAATATTCGTGGCGGCTCGGAGGCTACACAGAATTTCAATAGCTTACTTGCGCAGGCTGAGGAAAAATGGGCTTTTTCCAAAACGGGACTGCAGCAAAACTGGATCAGCGATCAACTGCGGGAAAATGTGAAAAATGTAGATTTTGATACTTATCCCGCGACCGGCATTTACCGTATTCTCTCGCCGGATGAGCGGTTCAGGGTTCGGGGTGCCTTTGGGCGGCTGCGCACCGGAGCTCCACAGGCCGCAGTGTCTCATTTGTTGAATGGTAACAAAGTTATCCATCATTTGCATGTTTCCGGTGATTATATTCACGGCCGTCTGGAACGTGTCGCCGCAGAAGAGGGCAGCCACAGCTGGACCGATCGCGATCTTTTGTCGGGCCTGCGCAACGGATCAGCGGCGCGAAGCTGGATACGGGATCGTTTGGAGCGAGGTGAAAATCTTGGTCTGATGATCATCGGTCTCAAAAATTTCGGAACGATCAATGCGGCCTATGGGCGATCTATTGGCGATGAAATCATGCGCCGCACCGGTCAGCGGTTGATTGCCGAGACTATTGATGAGCCATCCGACAAATGCATGGTTGCCAGAATGGACGGCCAAAATTTTGTCGTCGCGAAGACACTGGATGGCGATCCAGGTGATATGGCAGGAAAATTGGCTAGCTATGCAGAGCAGCTTTTAGCCCGCAATTTCGGGCCTATTTCTATTGAAGGCCGTAAAATCGGACTCGTCGCGCGCGCAGGCGTTGCGGTTGGACGAGATTCATCAGATGAAACGCTGCTGGTTAGACGAGCGACCCTGGCCTTGGCAGAGACAATGGTGTCTGATGCTGTGCCCGTTAAAATCAGTGGGTCATCCGAAAAAAATATTTTGCTGGAGCAGAAGCTGGAAGGTGACCTGGCCCACGCGCTGGAGCGCGATGAGATAACGATTGCCTTGCAACCACAGATTAAAGTGGATGACGGACAGCTGATCGGTGCCGAGGCACTTGCCCGGTGGAATCATCCTGAACTGGGATTTTTGGGTGCCGCTACGCTGTTTTCTGTGGCCGAACGGGCCGGTCTGATGAAACTCCTCTCATCGCACATTCATGCCGCCGCTTTCGCCACAGCGGCCAGATGGCCGGATAGCCTTTCGTTTCTGCGGCTGTCGGTCAATGTCACGGCAGGGGATCTAGCTGCCCCAGATTTTGCACAAAATATTATGGACAATATTGCTGCGTCCGGTTTTTCCGCGGAGCGGACTACACTTGAAATCACAGAGTCTGAATTAATAGGGAATCTGTCCACCGCGGCACAGCGTCTTGCGGCGCTGAGAGAGCAGGGGGTCCGGATCGCCATCGACGATTTCGGGACCGGGTATAGCAGTTTGGCCTATTTGCAGAATCTGCCGCTGGACTATCTGAAGATTGATAGTGGTCTAACAAGTGATATTAGTGGATCCACGAAAGACCAGGTCGTCGTGAAATCGATCATTAACATGGCGCGCAGCCTTGATCTGGCGGTCATTGCCGAAGGTATAGAAACCGAGGCACAGCTGGAAAGCTTGGCCCGGGAAGGTTGCGAATATTTCCAAGGATTCCTACGGTCTGGCCCTATATCGCCAGAGGAATTCGAGATATTTGCGCTAAGAAGTAACTAGCCCGTTTTTTGCTGCGCCAGTTTTGACAATCCCGTGGTCAGCTGTGTGAGGCCATGGAGCCGCGACTTGGGATCGCGCCATCGCCGTTCGATAAACAGCTTGTTATCCGGCCTGATCCGGGCGGTACCTTTCAGGCGCTCGGCATAGGCCAGCAGCCCCGGAACATTAGGAAACTTGTCGTTATAAAAGCTAACCAATGCGCCGCGCGGGCCCATTTCAATCTTGGCAATATGGGCTTTGACGCAGTTCAGTTTGATTTCCATCAGCTTGAGCAGATTGTCGGTTTCGACCGGCAATTCTCCGAAACGATCGATCATTTCTGCTGCAAAAGCCTGAATTTCCTGATGACTATCCAGTCCGTTCATACGCCGATACAGACCCATGCGGAGCGATAGATCGGGGACGTAGTTTTCGGGGATCAGGATCGGCGCATCGACGGTAATCTGTGGCGAGAAGCTTTCGGTTTCTGCGTCCAGTCCGGCGCCCTTGGCCTTGGCTTCCAATATGGCGTCTTCCAGCATCGATTGATAGAGCTCGAAACCTACCTCCCGGATATGGCCGGATTGCTCGTCGCCAAGCAGATTTCCGGCTCCGCGAATGTCGAGATCATGACTGGCCAACTCAAAGCCCGCACCCAGACTATCGAGGTCTCCAAGGATTTTCAGGCGTTTTTCCGCCTTTTCGGTGATGATCCTGTCCTTTGGTGTGACCATATAGGCGTAGGCCCGCGTCTTGGATCGTCCAACCCGCCCGCGTAGCTGGTAGAGTTGCGCAAGGCCGAAGCGATCGGCACGATGAATAATCAAGGTGTTGGCGCTGGGTATGTCCAGTCCGCTTTCGACAATGGTTGTCGCCAGCAGGACATCGTATTTCTTATCGTAGAAGGCTGACATGCGTTCTTCGACCTGCGCCGGTGGCATCTGGCCATGAGCAACAACATAAGTGATGTCAGGGACATATTCTTTCAAGAATTCTTCAATATCGGGCAGGTCCGCAATGCGCGGTACGACGACGAAACTTTGCCCGCCGCGATAATGTTCGCGCATCAATGCTTCGCGCAGAGGAACTGGGTCCCAAGGCATGACGTATGTACGCACGGCCAACCGATCTACAGGCGGTGTCTGAATAACCGATAGTTCACGCAAACCCGTCATCGCCATTTGCAAGGTTCGCGGGATTGGCGTTGCGGTGAGGGTCAGGACATGGACGTCCGATTTCATCGCCTTCAATCGCTCTTTGTGGGTGACACCGAATCTTTGTTCTTCATCTACGATGATCAGCCCAAGGCGCTGAAACTCCACGGATTTGGCCAGCAAAGCATGAGTGCCGATGACGATATCGATATTACCATTGGACATACCTTCTTTGGTTTTCTTGGCCTCTGCAGCCGGTACCAGTCTGGACAATCGTCCAATATTGAGGGGGAAGGGGCGAAAGCGCTCTTCAAAATTCGTAAAATGCTGACGTGCGAGTAAAGTGGTGGGAGCAATAATGGCCACCTGCATACCAGCCATGGCTGCGGCAAAGGCAGCGCGCATGGCGACCTCGGTTTTGCCAAAGCCGACATCACCGCACACCAAGCGGTCCATTGCCTTGCCCGATCCCATATCGCCGAGGACTTCCTCTATGGCCTGTTGTTGATCGTCCGTTTCCTGATAAGGAAAGCGGTCAACAAAACCGGCCATATCACCAGCTTCAATCCGCGCCGGAGTTGCTGGTTGCAGAGCCCGGGCAGCGGCGGTCTTGAGCAATTCATGCGCAATCGCCCTGATGCGTTCTTTGAGCTTGGATTTGCGCCGCTGCCAGCCTTCTCCGCCGAGGCGGTCAAGCACGACTGTTTCGCCACCTTCGCCATATCGGCTTAGAACGTCGATATTCTCCACCGGAACAAACAGTTTGTCACCGCCGGCATATTTTAGAGAGACGCAGTCATGCGGACTTTCTCCGACCGGAATGGATACAATCCCCTCATATAGGCCGATGCCATGCTCCAGATGCACAACCAGGTCGCCTTGGCTGAGTGCCGAAAGCTCCGCCAGGAACGCGTCACCGCTTTTCCGCCGTTTTGACTTACGCACCAACCGATCGCCGAAAATATCCTGTTCGGTGAGCAAAGCCAGACTGTCTGTGCGAAAACCAGCCGCCAGTGGCAATATCGTCAAGGCAACCGCCGCTTCGGTTGTACTGCAGGTTTTCCAGTCATCACAGAGCACCGCCGTCTTGACGTCATGATCCTTGAGCAGGTCAAAAAGCCGAGCACGAGAGCCTTTGCTGTAGCTTGCGACAACAGGAGTTGTACCAGCTTTTGTAAGTGTATTCAGATGTACAGCCAAAGCCTTGTAAATATTCTCGTTACGCGCACGTTCGGGTGAGAAGTCGCGAGGCGAAGACACGGAGAGAGATAGAACGGTCGATGATTCCGGTTCATCAAACTCGCTCATGATGTGAATGGGCCCGTCGGTCTGTTGTTCTTGCCATTCTGAGGGCTCCAGATAAAGCATTTCCGGCTCTAGTGGGCGGTAGCTCGATAAATTTGCCTTATCGGCTTCTTGCCGGTTTTTGTAATAGTCCTGAATAGAAGAAAATTGCGCGTCTGCAGCTGCAGTAACTGCTGCATCGCGAAAAACCAGCGCGTCCTCCGCAAGATAATCAAAGAAGCTCGCCAGATTTTCTTCGATCAATGGCAACCAGTGCTCCATCCCGGAAAGCCGGCGACCTTCCGAAAGGGATTGATAGAGCGGATCACTGGTAGCAACCGCACCAAACAGCTCCCGATAACGGGTTCGGAAACGGGTGATGCTCTCTTTGTCCAGTAAGACCTCTGAAACAGGCAACAGATCGAAGCCGTCGATATTCCCGATAGTGCGCTGATCGGCGGGATCAAACTGGCGCAGCGTGTCAATCTCGTCGCCAAAGAGATCGATACGCAGCGGCTTGTCGGCGCCCGGAGGAAACAGATCAATCAGCCCTCCGCGCGCAGCAAATTCGCCGCTATCCGCAACTGTATCGACCCGCACAAAGCCATTGGCATAGAGAAAGGAAACAAGTTTTTCCTGCTCAATCACCGTGCCGGGTGCCAGTCGGGTGACCAGTTCTTTTACCCGCTCCGGAGTCAAAACCCTTTGTGTGACGGCATTTGCAGTCGTGATCACAAGCTGGCCGCCCGAGGAAGGGGCCGCTAACCGGTAAAGGGCTGCCAAACGTTCCGAAGTCGTGTGCAAAGCAGGCGACGCACGATCGTAGGGCAGGCAATCCCAAGCCGGGAATTCAATGATGTCCAGTTCCGGTTGAAAATAACGCGCCGCTTCTGCCACCGCACTCATCGCTGCATCATCAGTTGCAACAAAAACGGTTCGTTTGCCGGACTGTGTGGCAATATCCGCCAGACAATAGGGGCGATATCCCGCTGTTACACCAGCAAGCGTCATTCCGCCTTCTGCGGATAATAATTTATCTAAATAAGACACTTATGGAATCTATATCATTCTTAACTTGAAGGTTTTCACTTGGTGAAATCAAAATAGTCTAGCTGTTGCATGGCTGTCATTTGATCGTTCTGAAACTGCTCCGGCGGTGTTTGCTTGCCAATCGCCCAGGCCATGATGTCGACATCCTCTTCCTCAAGCAATTTTTCAAACCAGTCGATTTCCGCGTCGGACCAGGTCTTCCCCCATTTGTCGAAAAAGCCGCCGATCATATTGTCGGCTTCCCGCGTGCCCCGGTGCCAGCTGCGAAAATGGAGCCGTTTGAGCCTGACTTCGCGTTCCATATCTGCTCCTGAATCTTTGCTTAGTGACTGCATCAATGCACAGGGACTGTGTCTGGTATATTGATCCCGCTTGCGTATAAGGCGGATAGACATGCGGCCCGAGATACTCAATCCATTATTTGGCGAAACACAGTCGCTCAAAGGTGTTGGCAAAGCGCTTGCCAAGCCACTGGAGAAACTGCGCCTGACGCGTGTGAAGGACCTGCTCTATCATAAACCGAGCTATTGGATGCGGCGCAAACGTGTGCAGGAGCTGGACGATGCGGATGTCGGCCTGACGATTATCGCGGAAGTGACGCCGGCAGACTATCGGAGCGGCGGACCGCGAAGCCCGTTTCGTGTGCAGGCGACTGACGCGCAGGGTAATTATATCAGCCTGACCTTTTTTGGACGGAACACCGGTTGGCCAAAGAAATTGCTGCCGCTCGGGGAAAGCAAGATCATCTCGGGCAAGCTGGAGCGCTATGGCGACGAGCTGCAGATGCTGCATCCTGATGTGCTGGAATTGGCGGAAGAAAAGGACATTGCGCTGGTTGAGCCGATTTATCCGCTGTCTGATGGTCTGGGTAATAAGCGGATGGGGCAGCTGGTCACGCAAGCCGTGGATATGGCTCCGCAGCTGGCTGAGTGGATTGAACCGAGCCTGCTCGAGTCCAAGAAATGGGAAGGTTGGCGGGAAAGCATTGTATCTCTGCACAGCCGGGAAGATGCCGAAAATACCGACCGACTCGCCTATGACGAGATTTTTGCCAATCAACTGGCTTTCATGCTTGTCCGCGCAAGCAATCGCCGCAAGAAAGGCATTCCGATCCAAGGCGACGGGCGCCTGCGGGATCAGATCAAGCTGCCTTTCGAGCTGACCGGCGCGCAAAAGCGGTGCATATCGGAAATTGAGGGCGATCTGGCACAATCGTCGCCAATGCTTCGGCTTTTACAGGGTGATGTGGGGTCAGGGAAAACACTGGTTGCGTTGATGGCATTGCTGGGCGTGGTTGAGGCCGGCTATCAGGGCGCCTTTCTGGCGCCGACGGAAATCCTGGCGCGGCAGCATTTTGAAGGACTGCAAAAGCTTCTCACCGGGCTCCCTGTTAATCTTGCGATCCTGACGGGGCGTGACAAGGGAAAGGTTCGCGAGTCTACCCTGATGGGGCTTGCCGATGGTTCGATCGACATTTTGGTTGGTACGCACGCGATTTTTCAGGAGAAGGTGCAGTATAAGAAGCTCGCGGTGGCGATTATCGATGAACAGCATAAATTTGGCGTTTCGCAGCGCTTGATGCTCACCCAAAAAGCGGAAAATACGCCGCATCTTCTGGCCATGACAGCCACGCCGATACCGCGGACGCTAACGCTCAGCCAATATGGCGAGATGGATGTGTCGCGGATTGATGAGCTGCCGCCAGGGCGTCAGGCCATCGAAACACGGGTTATTTCAGATGGCCGCTTGCCTGAAGTGGTAGACGGGCTCGGTCGCCATATCGCGGGCGGTGGTCAGGCCTATTGGGTCTGTCCTTTGGTGGAAGAGAGCGAGAAAAGCGATCTGGCTGCCGCAGAAGAGCGCGCGGCCGCCCTGAAACTGCGATTTGGCGATCAGGTCGGACTTGTTCACGGGCGCATGAAAGGGCCTGAGAAAGACGCCGTGATGGAAAAATTCCAGCGCGGCGAAACCCGACTCCTGGTTGCAACTACCGTTATCGAAGTTGGCGTCGACGTC
The DNA here is from genome assembly GCA_947493955.1 of uncultured Sphingomonadaceae bacterium. Classification (GTDB taxonomy): domain Bacteria; phylum Pseudomonadota; class Alphaproteobacteria; order Sphingomonadales; family Sphingomonadaceae; genus Parasphingorhabdus. The sequence goes on along the minus strand of CANLSQ010000001.1, from coordinate 1,175,227 downwards.
CCCAATGCCAGCCTGATGATCATTGAGGCAGCCGATCGGTTCGGTTTGGCGCAATTGCATCAACTGCGCGGCCGTGTGGGCAGGGGGGATGTTAAATCCAACTGCCTGTTGCTGCGCGGTGACACGCTTAGTGAAACGGCGCGTGCTCGATTGACTTTGCTGCGGGAAACCAATGACGGTTTCAAGATCGCCGAAGAGGATCTAAGGCTGCGCGGCGCCGGCGAGTTACTGGGTACGCGGCAATCCGGTGATGCCGGCTTTCGGATAGCAACGCCGGACCAGATATCGCAGCTGATTTCGGCTGCTACCGACGACGCGCGGCTGTTACTGGATAGAGACGGCGGACTGAGCAGCGAACGCGGTCAGGCCGCTCGTATTGCGCTATATCTGTTTGAAAGAGATTGGGGTGTCAGCTTGATCCGCAGCGGCTAGGCCGGGCCTGGTTCGGAATGTCCGATCTGATCAAGCAAAGCTACAAAATCCGGCTCGCGGATAACGCGCTCAAACTCAAAACCGGAACGCCCACTATGGGACCATACCAGAAATGCCTCGATACGGCCTGCTATGGGAAGGCGAACGACAACACGGTCACCCTTGTTGAGTTCAACCTCGTGAATAAACTGACAGCCATGAGCGGAAATGTTGCTCAGTTTAACAGAAAACTCACCATCCTTGCGGGTTTCGCAAATCGTTTCGAAATCAACCGGAAAACGCGTTGCGCGGCGTAATTCGGGCATTTTTTTGTTCGATACGCTTGGCATTAAGGACGCTCCGTCGATTGATGAAACCCTTAATTAACCTAATTTCCCCAATAAAAGGTAAACCAGCGTCACAAAAATCCGTACTTTTATACTGGGCGTCGCAAAAGACCGTGCTTCTTCTTACCGGCGGAAATTTTGATATCACCGTCTGAGATAGCGATCATCGCGCCCGCATCCTTGATGGGTTCATCATCAATGCGCGCACCGCCGCCTGCTACCATCCGTTTGGCTTCGCCCTTTGACGCACAAAAACCAATGCTCACTAATGCGTTGAGGATAGAAATTTCACCGTCGGCCACTTCAAAAACCGGTAGATCGCCGCCAGCATTGCCTTGCTCGAACGTCTGTTGGGCCGTGCTCGCCGCATCTCTAGCCGCGTCTTGGCCATGGGCCATGGCCGTTGCTGCATCGGCAAGGATTTTCTTGGCCTCGTTTATCTCGGAACCTTGCAACGTTTCGAGCCGGGCGATTTCATCAAGATCAATGTCGGTGAAAAGTTTCAAAAACCGGCCAACATCCGCATCCTGTGTATTGCGCCAAAATTGCCAGTAGTCGTAAGGAGCAAGCTGGTCAGCATTCAGCCACACGGCTCCGCTGGCTGTTTTGCCCATCTTTCCGCCATCGGCGGTGGTAATCAACGGTGTTGTCAGACCAAATAATTGTTTGCCGTCAATACGCCGCGTGAGCTCAATGCCGTTTACAATATTGCCCCATTGGTCAGACCCGCCCAGCTGCAGCCGGCACTCGTTACGCCGGGACAGTTCCAGAAAATCATATGCCTGAAGAATCATGTAGTTAAATTCCAGGAAGGTGAGGGGTTGCTCCCTGTCGAGACGGAGCTTTACCGAGTCGAATGTCAACATCCGGTTGATCGTGAAATGCGGTCCGATATCGCGCAGAAAATCAACATATTGCAGGGCATCAAGCCAATCAGCATTGTTGATCATCACTGCATCGGTCGGGCCATCGCCAAATGTCAGGAAGTTGTCGAAAATCCGCCTGATGCTCGCGATATTCTCATTAATATCTTCCGCACTGAGCATCTTCCGGCTCTCGTCTTTGCCAGAAGGATCACCCACTTTAGTTGTGCCGCCGCCCATGACCACAATCGGCTTGTGGCCAGCCTGTTGCATACGGCGCAGCATCATGATCTGGACCAGACTACCGACGTGCAGAGAGGGTGCCGTCGCATCAAATCCGATATATCCAGGTATAATCGTCTCGGATGCAGCAGCATCCAACCCGTCCGCATCGGTTAATTGGTGGATATAGCCGCGATCATTCAGTAAGCGGAGGAGATCAGATTGATAATTGGTCATGGAGTGGTTCGTTACATGCAGCAGAGGAAACTCGCAATATGCGTTTAGACCTGCAATGCCATCCTTTGACGCCTGTCTCTGTGGTGGACGAAATTTCACTGACCTATGAATGGAAGGATCACGAAAGCCTGTGGCTGAGATACCATGCCGAAGGCTTGCTTCATGATCTTGATCTGCCGGAATGGACAGAAGCACGGCGCACTGACGGACTGTGGCAAACCACCTGTTTCGAGCTATTCCTGCAAGAATCATTGGCCAACAGATATTGCGAGTTTAACTTTTCGCCTTCCAGTCGTTGGGCCGCCTATCAGTTTTCAAATTATCGCGATGGCATGAGGAATCTGCAATTGCCAACGCCACCAGATATCTCTCTGGATATAAGCGATTCTCATGTTGCTGTAGAAATTACGCTGGGGTTGCCGGATATCTGGGGGGAGGTTCCTCTCAACGCATCTTTTTCGGCTGTAATTGCCGAAAATAGCGGCCCCAAATCCTATTGGGCTTTGTCTCATCCTCCGGGAAAGCCAGATTTCCATCACAAAGATTGCTTTTCACATCAACTGAAGGCAGCAGGTAATTTATGAAATTTGGAATTGATCGACTTCTCGCCGAGCCGGAATTGCGAGCGCCGCTTGCCGGTAAACGGGTGGCACTATTGGCTCATCCCGCCTCTGTCACCGAAGACCTAACTCACTCGCTCGATGCCTTGGCGCGGTGTGACGATATCAATCTCACCGCCGCTTTTGGCCCGCAACATGGTCTGCGTGGTGACAAGCAGGACAACATGATTGAATCGCCGGACTATGTGGATCCAGTTCACGAAATTCCAGTGTTCAGCCTGTATGGAGATTCCCGCCGGCCAACGGGCCAAGCGATGAGTACGTTTGATGTTCTGATCATCGATCTGCAAGACTTGGGTTGCCGGATTTATACCTTCATTACGACTCTGCTCTATATGTTGGAAGCAGCCGCGGAGCAGAACAAAACCGTGTGGGTACTTGATCGCCCCAATCCCGCCGGTCGCCCCATAGAAGGCATGATGCTGGAAGAAGGTTGGGAGAGCTTTGTCGGTGCTGCACCAATGCCGATGCGCCATGGCCTTACCCTGGGAGAAATGGGCGCCTGGTTTATCAGCCATTTCAATCTTGATGTCGACTATCGCGTGATTGAAATGCAGGGGTGGCAGCCAGAGGGCCCAGGCTTCGGTTGGCCGACCGATCGCGTTTGGATCAATCCCAGTCCCAATGCACCGAACCTGTCAATGGCGCGGGCCTATGCCGGCACCGTCATGCTGGAGGGAACGACATTATCGGAAGGGCGTGGAACAACGCGTCCGTTAGAGCTTTTTGGCGCACCAGACATTGATGCCAAAGCGGTTATTGCCGAAATGCAGCGCAAGGCGCCGCAATGGCTGGAAGGCTGCGCGTTAAGAGAATGCTGGTTTGAGCCAACTTTCCATAAACATGTCGGATTGCTTTGTAATGGCGTCCAAATTCATGCGGAGGGGCCATTTTACGATCACGCTGCTTTCCGTCCGTGGCGATTGCAGGCACTGGCGCTGAAAGCCATCAGCAAGCTCTACTTCGGGTACGAACTATGGCGGGACTTTGCTTATGAATATGAGGAAGGGAAGCTAGCCTTTGATGTAATCAATGGCGGCCCTGCGCTGCGCGAATGGATTGATAATCCATCGGCAATCGCCAACGATCTGGAAGCCATAGCTGCTCCTGAGGAGCGGATGTGGGGACAGATGTTAAAGGATCATCTGATTTACTGATATCCTAACGCCCTAAGGCCGGAAGCCTCTTTGCTATCGGCGGGGTTTCAGGAGCGGTCCAGCGCGGCTCGCCAGCCAGTTGGTCATCCAGCACCACAAGCACTGGGCAATTATCCACCCGCCGGTCAACCGCAGCAATTATTGCTGCGGGCGCTTCTCTGTCGAGCGTACGCATCTTTGGTTTGTCTGTTTTGTCGAAGTCAATATTTTCGACAATATCCAAACATTTGGCGGGTTTGGGAGCTGCATTTGCCGGGCCAGTTGCGGCTAATAGCGGCAGTGTCAGGGGCAGGAATATTTTATGCATGGGGGACCTCCTCTGCGAAATCTTACCATATGTAAGAGATATTCGAAAGTGAGTTGGCCGGTTTAGGCAATGTTGCAATGCAACATTTCTGTTGCGTCGTCCTCTATTTTTGATATCTTGCAGCCATGCTACCAAACAAAGAATTTTTGGAAGGCGTTGCGCTGAAAAAATGTGTGACTGCCACTTATAACAAAATGCAGGTTACCCTTGCGCCGCATATTCTCTATACTCGTCATGATGAGATGCATGTTGATGCTGTCACGATCGAGAGGGAAGGGCAACCGCCTCGCGAGTTGAAACTAGGCACGTTTAAACTTTCAGGCCTGAAAGAGGTGGTGGTCGAAGATCGGCAGTTTGAACCATCGGACCTTTTTGATGCAGCGGCTGAAAAATACCAGGGAACAACCTTGCTGGCGGTTGAAGCGTAGCGCTTTATGACCCGTGTTTGCGGGTCAATTCCTTCATAGCGTCGCTCAAACCTTCCAGCGTCAGCGGGTACATACGGTCATTCATCAATTCCTTGACGATTTTGACACTCTGAGAATAACCCCATTGCTTTTCCGGTACCGGATTTAACCAAGCGGTCGCGGGATAAGTATTGGTCATCCGATTAAGCCAGGTCACGCCGGCTTCCTCGTTAAAATGCTCGACGGAACCGCCGGGATGCGTGATTTCATAAGGGCTCATTGACGCGTCACCGACAAAAATCAGCTTATAGTCATGGCCATATTTATGGAGGATATCCCATGTATTTGTCCGTTCTGAGAAACGCCGGCGATTGTCCTTCCACACACCTTCATAAACGCAATTATGAAAATAGAAAAATTCGAGATTCTTGAATTCGGTAGTCGCAGCGGAAAAAAGTTCTTCGCATAGCTTGATAAAAGGATCCATCGATCCGCCCACATCCAAGAAAAGCAAAAGCTTTACCGCATTGTGCCGCTCAGGGCGCATATGGATGTCGAGCCAGCCCTTTTTGGCGGTTCCATTGATGGTGCTGTTGATATCCAGCTCATCGGCAGAGCCTTCACGGGCAAATCTCCGCAACCGCCGCAGGGCGACCTTGATGTTCCGTGTGCCAAGTTGCTTGGTGTTGTCGAGATTCTGAAACTCGCGCTTGTCCCAAACCTTGATGGCTTTCTTTTGACCGCCTTCACCACCGATCCGGACACCTTCGGGGTTAAAGCCGCTGTTACCGTAAGGAGAAGTACCACCGGTGCCGATCCATTTGCTGCCGCCTTCATGGCGTTTTTCCTGCTCGGCAAGACGCTCTTTCAGCGTCTCCATGATCTCGTCCCAGCTGCCAAGTTTCTTGACTTCGGCCATTTCTTCTTCGGACAGATATTTTTCCGCAACGGCTTTCAGCCAGTCGAGCGGAATATCTTCTTCCTGCATCCCGTAACTGGTTTCAATACCCTTGAAAACCTTTGAGAATACTTGGTCGAAGCGATCCAGAAGTCCTTCATCTTTAACAAAAGTTGCTCGAGACAGATAATAGAATTCTTCCGGACGGCTTTGGATAACTTCCTTGTCCAGCGCCTCCAAAAGCACCAGATGTTCTTTAAGCGAAGCGGTTATTCCCGCTGCTCTTAGCTCGTCCATGAAGTTGAAGAACATCTGGTTCGCTCCGTTTAACGCGCTTCGCGTTTCGCCATGAATGCCAAGCGTTCGAACAGCATGACGTCTTGCTCATTCTTGAGCAAGGCCCCGTGCAGTGGCGGAATGGCTTTGCTTGGGTCCTGCGATTGCAACACTTCAAGCGGCATGTCTTCAGAAAGCAAAAGCTTCAGCCAGTCGAGTAACTCCGAGGTGCTCGGTTTCTTTTTCAGGCCTGGAACTTCCCGAACATCGTAGAAAATATCCATCGCTTTTTTGACCAAAACCCCTTGAATATCAGGGAAATGGACATTGATGATTTCCTGCATCGTCTCACGATCCGGAAATTTGATATAGTGGAAGAAACAGCGGCGCAAGAATGCGTCGGGCAATTCTTTTTCATTGTTGGACGTGATCACCACGATCGGCCGTTCCGCGGCCTTGATGGTTTCTTTCGTTTCATAAACATGGAATTCCATGCGATCGAGTTCCTGCAACAAATCGTTGGGAAATTCGATGTCCGCCTTGTCAATCTCGTCAATCAGCAGGACCGGCAATTCCTTACTGGTAAAGGCTTCCCAGAGTTTACCTCGGCGGATGTAGTTGGAGATATCATGGACACGCTCGTCGCCTAACTGACCATCGCGAAGCCGTGCAACCGCATCATATTCGTAAAGACCCTGATGAGCCTTCGTGGTGGACTTTACATTCCATTCAATCAATGGCGCGCCAGTAGCCTTGGCAATTTCATGTGCAAGAACGGTTTTACCGGTGCCGGGCTCGCCCTTTACAAGCAATGGGCGCCGAAGCGTCACGGCAGCGTTGACCGCAACCTTCAAATCATCGGTTGCTACATAATCTTTGGTACCGTCAAAACGCATATTCCATATTCCCTTGCCGTAAACGTCAATGGAATAGCGATAGGGAAAAGGCCGTTTTGAGGCAAGTTAATCATTTAGTTAATCAAACAAATGCGCGATGTTGCCGGTCAGCTTGCGTTACGCGCATTCTTGCGGGCTTCAAGGAGCTGCCAAAGGCCGCGATGTTGGGTCAATATCTGATCCACGCCAAAATTGATGGCGCGCTCAACTGCGCTGGATTGCGACAGCTCAGTGTTCAGAACATGCGTTGCTTCCGCTGACGGTAAAATCGCTTTTCTGGGTTCTATACCCAGTTTTATGGCGACCTTTTCAAGCAATGGCCGGATAGCTTGCCAATCCAGAACAAGGGCAAAGGATGCACCCAGGGCACAGCCGTTGCGGTCAGACTGTGAGAGCATCTCAAGCGCCTTGCGCTGGGCGAGCACCGTTGCATTGCTCTGGTCTTCAGTGCGCACGCCCGATATCGGTCCGGCGGCGACAGTCAAAGTTGTCAGAAAAGCGCGTTCGGCGGAAAAACCGTCCATCGCTTCCACAAGCCATTCGCGGGCGACAACATCAGCGGTCTTGGTAGCGGCATGATCGACTACGCCGGGGTGGCGGCCGTGTAGAACGCAAAGAAAATGAGCGATATCAGCAATATCCGCACCGCTTAACGCCGTGAAATCGCTCTCGATCGTTTCAATATAGCTGGCAGATTGCGTGCCATGTTCGGCGACATGGTCCACCAAAGATGGTCGCGCGGATGGTATTAAACTGGTTTCTGGCATTGCGCTCACATCACGTTAGAGTTCCCGGTGACTTGCCTGACGTTTGATGCCCGGCAAATCGCGTTACAACTCGTGATTAGCGCATAAACCTAAATACCCGGTTTACGCCGCGTTAGCTAAGTGCAAACCATAGTATCGAAATGGTCGAAAACCCCGGAAAACCGCGTTTTATTGATCCAGGAAGCTGCGCATTTTCCGGCTGCGGCTTGGATGTTTCAGTTTCCGCAATGCCTTTGCCTCAATTTGGCGAATACGTTCCCGGGTCACGCTAAACTGCTGCCCGACTTCTTCCAGTGTGTGATCGGTATTCATGCCAATGCCGAAACGCATCCGCAAAACCCGCTCTTCACGCGGTGTCAGGCTTGCCAACACCCGTGTCACAGTCTCTTTGAGATTCGCCTGAATGGCGGCGTCCACAGGAATGATCGCATTCTTATCTTCAATAAAGTCACCCAGATGCGAATCTTCTTCATCACCAATTGGTGTTTCCAGGCTGATCGGTTCTTTCGCGATCTTCATGACCTTGCGCACTTTTTCAAGCGGCATGGACAGACGCTCTGCCATTTCTTCAGGAGTCGGCTCACGGCCCTGCTCGTGGAGGAACTGGCGTGAGGTGCGGACCAGCTTGTTGATCGTTTCAATCATATGGACCGGAATACGAATCGTCCGCGCCTGATCGGCAATTGATCGGGTAATCGCCTGACGAATCCACCATGTTGCATAGGTCGAGAATTTATATCCGCGGCGATACTCAAACTTATCAACCGCTTTCATGAGGCCGATATTGCCTTCCTGGATCAGATCGAGAAACTGCAGGCCGCGGTTGGTATATTTTTTCGCGATGGAAATAACGAGCCGCAAATTGGCTTCGACCATTTCTTTCTTGGCAATGCGCGCCTCGCGCTCACCCTTTTGGACCATGTTGACGATACGGCGGAATTCGCCGAGCGATGTTCCGGTTGCGGCCGATATATCGGAGATTTCTGCGCGAATCCGTTCAACAGATACTGCTTCCTTTTCTGCAAAGGCCGCCCATTTCTTGTCGGTTTTGGCCATGCTGGCCAGCCAGCCGTCATCCAGTTCATGGCCGACATAGCCTTCCAAAAAGGCTCGGCGCGGTACCTTGTGCCGCTCTGCAAGCCTCAGCATCTGGCCGCCCAGCGCCGTCAACCGGCGGTTGAACGAGTAAAGTTGGTCAACCAGAAATTCGATCTTGTTGGCATGAAATTGGACGCTTTCGACCAAAGCGGTGAGTTCTTCACGCAGGTTATGATATTTTTTCTCTGACGCCGCAGGGAAATCATCACCAACCGCAAAGGCTTCCATGCGGGTGTTCTGCAATTTCGAGAATTTCTTGAATACGGAGGTGATGGTTGCGAATTTTTCGAGAGCCTCTGGTTTCAGGGCTTCTTCCATCTGTGCTAGAGAAAGCGTATTATCTTCTTCCTCTTCTTCGACAACGCGCTTGGTCCGACGTTCGGTCAATTCGTCTTCATCGTCACCTTCGCCTTCGGCTGCTTCCGGTTCGTCTTCAACCTCGTCATCATCCTTGAAAGACGGGCCTGCCGTTTTTTCGCTGATTTCGCCGTCATCATCATCTTCGTCTTCAAGATTTTCCGGCACAGGATCTTTTGACAGCATCGCATCAAGGTCGAGTATTTCGCGCAGCTGCATCTCACCATCATTAAGGGCAGTGGACCATTCAATAATCGCATTAAAGGTTGTCGGGCTTTCACAAAGGCCCCAGATCATTGTATCCCGGCCGGCCTCGATACGCTTGGCAATGGCAATTTCACCTTCGCGGCTGAGCAGTTCGACAGCGCCCATTTCGCGCAGATACATGCGCACTGGATCATCGGTGCGGTCGCCAGCTGCTTTTTTCGGAGCGGCAGCGGTGGTTGTTTTCTTATCCTTGTCGGAACCGTCGATGGACTCGACTTCATCGCCGCCCATTTCCTCGGCAGCTTCGTCATCATTTTCGACAATCTTCACGCCCATATCGGATATGGACGACATCACATCTTCGATTTGCTCGCTGGACATCTGGTCCTGCGGCATGGCTTCGTTCAATTCGTCGTAGGTCAGGTAGCCTCGTTTCTTTGCCTTCGTGAGAAGTTTTTTGATACCGGACTCATTCATGTCAATGAGCGGCGCATCTTCTGTTACCGCTGGTTTTTTTGCTTTGCTTGCCAAGTCTCAGGGCCCTTATTTTAAAAACTAATCTTCAAAGTTCACACAATTCACACGATGTCATCGACCTGGGTGATTTCAACTAATCTGTCATGAAATTCCTGCTTTGCCTGCCGCAATCTTTGTTGCTCCGCATAGCTTTCTTCATCGAGATTATCCTGCACCCGCCGTGTTGCCTCCGCCAAAGCCGCTTCCAGTCCCGGTCGCGCAGTGATTACCTTAATCGCTTCTGCCAAATCATTCTGCGCCCGTTCGATATCGTCCGACGGGGCATTATCTGGCAGTTTGCGGTTGAAAGTGAAATTCAGCGCATCGGCCCGTAACAGCCCTTTTGCGACATTATAACAATCTGTCTGTTCCAATATGGTAAGAAGGCCCTGCATATCAAGCATTTCTTTGCTCATTGCCGCATGTATCAACTCCGATAGCAATACCTGCATCTGCGAATCGGCCAACCGCAGCACGGTTAGTTCTTCAAAATGCTTGGAAATCTGGGAAGGGTGGCGGATCAGGCCGCCCAAAATCGCTTTTGCGATACGCAGGTCATGGCCATCGATCAAAACGGACTTGGTATCGTCCATTGGCTTGAACGAAACATATTGAGATTTGAAACCGCCTTTCGAACGTGCAAACTGTTTCTGACCCGGGGCGTTGTCACGCCTTCTGAAAAAGGCCTCTTCATATCGCTGTTGAAAATCCTGGCGGTAATGCTGCGCGATATCCTGATCGGCTATATCGCGAACATGGTCGGATAGTCGTTTTTTCAGACCTGCCTTGGTTTCCGGCGTGTTGAGCGGTTCGGCCTCAAATTCCACCTGCCATATCTTGTCGCCGAGCATTTGTGGTTGGTCGATTAAAGCTGCAAATGCTTGTGGCCCTTCTGATCGCAGCAGATCATCAGGATCTTGCCCTGCCGGCAGCGCGATGAAATTCAGGCTGTGGGACGGACGCAATATTGGTAACGCTCTTAACGCAGCGCGCATGGCGGCTTTTTGACCGGCATTATCCCCGTCAAAGCAGAGGATGGGCGCCTCAACCATTTTCCAGATCCGTTCGATCTGATGTTCTGTGAGCGCAGTACCCAGCGGTGCGACGACGTCCTCGAAACCGGCCTGGGCCAGTGCAATGGCATCCATATAGCCTTCGACAACCAAGATTCGTCCGGTCTGGCGGGATGCCGGTGAAGCCTTGTCGAGATTGTAGAGTGTACGACCTTTATCGAACAAAGGCGTATCAGGCGAGTTGAGATATTTGGGCTCACCATCGCCCAATATCCGGCCACCAAAGGCAATAACCCGTCCGCGTGGATCACGAATGGGAATCATCAACCGGCCGCGAAAACGATCATAGGGATCCCGGTCATCAACCTTGATGAGCAAACCGGCCTCAACCAGCTGATCAATCCCGTGAACCGAAAGGGCTTCCTTGAGCCGACCACGTGAATCTGGCGCAAAACCAAAGCCAAATTCGCGGATGGTGTTCTCGGAGATACCGCGATTTTTCAGATATTCACGAGCGGCCGCGCCTTCAATCCCGTTAAACTGCGTAACGAACCAATCCTGTGCTGCCGCCATGACGTCATGTAATGTCGCCCGGGCTTCCTGGCGCTGCGCGGCCCGCGGATCGGGGGCGGGGACTTCCATCTGTGCCTCGGCCGCCAAATCCTTCACCGCATCCATAAAGCTGAGGCCGCGCTGGTCCGTCATCCATCGGATGGCATCTCCATGCGCGCCGCAACCAAAGCAATGGTAGAAGCCTTTTTCGTCGTTGATCGTGAAACTTGGCGTTTTCTCGTTATGAAACGGGCAACAGGCCTTAAACTCGCGTCCTGCCTTCTGGACCTTCACCGTCCGGCCAATCAGCGTGGACAATGTCGTCCGGCTGCGCAGTTCATCAAGCCATTGGGGAGACAGAGTCATGAGGCTTCGCCCACTGGGTAAATCTGCGTAAGATTGGGTTCAAATGCCGGAAACATGACTGTGAGCATCCATTCCGGCGTTACGCCAAGATGTTTTTCCAACCTCTCCAAAACTTCTGAATATCCCTCGGCATCCTCCGCTATCTCGATAATGCCATCTTTGGACGTGAAAGCCAAACATACACAATCGACGGTTACCAGATCCCGTTTGAACGCATGGACCTTTTCGATATCATTCCACCGCAAATGGGCCGTTTTCTTCCGAAAACGGTGAGTCAGGCCATTGTCATCGCATTCCACAATTTCAACATTGCGCAGCCGCCATTTGAGATAGCGCTGCCACAAGCTTTCCTTCATCAGGAGAGCGCAGCCTTCACCAGACCGCTGGCCTTGCTCATGTCGATTTCGCTGCCGTGGCGGGATTTCAGCTCGGCCATTACGCGGCCCATGTCTTTCATCGATGCCGCTCCGAGTTCAGCCTTGATGCCATCAATCAACGCTGCCGTATCGGCTTCGCTCAGCTGCGCGGGCAGGAATTCCTCGATCACGGCAAGTTCCATCTTCTCGCCCTTGGCCAATTCATCGCGGCCACCTGATTCGAACATCTCAATCGATTCGCGCCGTTGCTTCGCCATTTTCTGCAGCACATCGGTCACCATGACATCATCATCAAGCTTGCTGTCCTTGGTGCGCAGCTCGATATCCTTGTCCTTGATCTTGGCCAGCATGGCCCGTGTCGCGGCTGTGCGATCCTTGTCGCCGGCTTTCATAGCCGCAATTTGTGCCGCTTTCACGTCATCGCGAATCATAGCGTTCCCCGTAATTTTGGAATAAGCTACCAACATAGCCGCAACTTATTTTTTTTCATAGATTGCGACGGCAAAAAACTACACCTAGGCACGGCGAAATTTGCTTGAAGCGCAGGAGCATGCGGCTCCCGCCATAGATAAGGACAATGCCCATGACCGACACCAGCATCCCCGCCGCTCCCAAGGGCGCCACTGGGATATTGGTATTGGCCGATGGCACTATTATCTGGGGACGCGGCTTTGGCGCAACCGGCTCTGCGGTCGGTGAAGTCTGTTTCAACACATCGATGACCGGTTATCAGGAGGTTATGACGGACCCGAGCTATGCCGGACAGATCATCACCTTTACCTTTCCCCATATCGGCAATGTCGGCACCAATGACGAGGATGTCGAAGCGGATGCGCCCCATGCGCTGGGCTGCATTGTCCGTGAGGATGTGACCGAGCCGAGCAGCTTTCGCAACAGCAAGCCGTTTGACCAGTGGATGACAGACAATGGCGGGATTGGCCTGGCTGGTGTCGATACACGGGCATTGACGCGCCGGATCAGGGAAGCCGGCGCGCCCAATGCTGTGATCGCGCATGATCCGGATGGCGCGTTTGATATTGATAACCTGCTCGCCAAAGCGCGCGACTGGGCCGGGCTTGAGGGCATGGACCTGGCGGTTGAGGTGACCGGGCATCAGACCAAGATATGGGATAGCGGTATCTGGCGTCTTGGTCATGGCTATGCGCCGATAGACGATATGGAGAAACGGCCACATGTGGTGGCGATGGACTTTGGCGCCAAGCGGAATATCTTCAGAAATCTTGTTAAAGCTGGCGCAAAAGTCACTGTTGTTCCTGCGCAAACATCACTTGATGATATATTGGCGCTGGAGCCTGCAGGCGTGTTTCTCTCCAACGGTCCCGGCGACCCGGCGGCGACAGGGGACTATGCGGTTCCGGTGATCAAGGCGCTGCTGGAGAAGGACATGCCGATTTTCGGCATTTGTCTCGGCCATCAGATGCTGGCGCTGGCGGCGGGCGCGAAAACGGTGAAAATGTTCCAGGGCCATCGCGGCGCCAATCACCCGGTGCAGCGGGTTGGTGGCGACTGGGATGACAGCGAAGGACTGGTTGAAATTACCAGCATGAACCACGGTTTTGCGGTGGACAGCGAGACACTCCCCGACACGATCGTCGAGACCCATAAAAGCCTGTTCGACGGCAGCAATTGCGGCATCAGCATCACCGGCAAACGCGCCTTTGGCGTGCAATATCACCCCGAGGCCAGTCCGGGGCCGCAGGATAGTTTTTACCTGTTTGAGAAGTTTGTCGGGGGATTGGGGTAGTGAGTGCTATATTTCTGATGAGAAATCAGCGTGATTTGGAAAATTAGGGTGAAATCAATTCAATACCATTTTTTTCTGGTGTCATTTTGTCTGGCGTTCATGTTTTCTGTTTCTGAAGCGGATGCTCGCACAGAGGTCGATAAACATGACATTGGGCCTTTTGATGTTACAATCGAAAGGTGGAGGCATGATACTCCTATAATGCACGTTCCAAACAGCGGAAAAAACGTCTCATTAAAGTGGTCATCGTCAGACAAAAAAGTTGAAATATCGCTTTTGGACAACGGTTATACAATGTCGCTGAATTTTGATTACAAGCAAAACCAAACAGATTCTACATGTAGAAAATCAGCGAATCTTTCTGAGAGTATCGGAGGGAAACCCTCAAATCCTGCCTTTTGGAATTGGACCATCGCAAGTTTTAGCAGTTTCTTTGAGGCCCATTGCCCAGCTTTGACGGACAAGCAGCGGCTTAGTTACGTCCGAGAAATCTCTACGGATACACAAGCTTATCCTGCTGCTGCTGATTTTTGGAAAGACCAATTGTTGGCTGAGTTCAACGGGCGCACGAAACGTTGTAAAAAATTCCGTGACCCCAGTGGTATGATTCAAATCGAGCCACTACCTTGCGAAAAATGGTCAAAAGGCTGGAAATAAGAACAAGATGCCCAAAAGAACTGACATAAAATCCATCCTTATCGTTGGCGCTGGACCGATCATTATCGGGCAGGCTTGCGAGTTTGACTATTCGGGCACGCAGGCGTGCAAGGCTCTGAAAGAAGAGGGCTACCGGATCATCCTGGTCAACTCCAATCCGGCGACGATCATGACGGATCCGGAGATGGCGGACGCGACTTATGTGGAGCCGATTACGCCGGAAATTGTCGAGAAGATTATCGAGAAGGAACGCCCGGACGCGATTCTGCCGACCATGGGCGGACAGACCGCGCTGAATACGGCGCTTTCGCTCAACAAAATGGGTGTGCTCGACAAATATGGTGTCGAGATGATCGGTGCCGATGCCAAGGCGATCGACAAGGCCGAGGATCGCGAGCAATTCAAGACGGCGATGGACAAGATCGGACTTGAAAGCCCGCGCAGCGCCGTGGCACACAGCGAAGAGCAGGCGCTGGAAATTCTGGAAGATATCGGCTTGCCCGCGATTATGCGACCCAGCTTCACCATGGGGGGCACCGGCGGCGGCGTCGCCTATAACCGCGAAGAATTTATCCACTATGTGCGGACATCGCTGGAAGCCTCTCCGACCACCGAAGTGCTGATCGATGAATCCCTGATTGGCTGGAAAGAATATGAGATGGAGGTTGTTCGCGACAAGGCGGATAACTGCATCATCATTTGCTCCATCGAAAATGTCGACCCGATGGGCGTGCATACCGGGGACTCGATCACCGTCGCTCCGGCGCTGACGCTGACTGACAAAGAATATCAGATCATGCGCAATGCCTCTTTGGCAGTGTTGCGAGAAATCGGAGTCGAAACAGGCGGTTCCAACGTACAGTTCGCAGTCAATCCGAAGGATGGTCGGCTTGTCGTGATCGAGATGAACCCGCGTGTTTCGCGCTCATCGGCGCTGGCATCCAAGGCGACCGGTTTCCCGATTGCAAAAGTCGCGGCGAAGCTGGCCGTGGGCTATACGCTCGATGAAATTGATAATGATATTACCGGCGCAACGCCCGCGTCGTTTGAGCCGACGATCGACTATGTCGTCACCAAGATACCGCGCTTTGCCTTTGAGAAGTTCAAGGGTGCGGAGCCTTTGCTGGCCACGGCTATGAAATCCGTTGGCGAAGTCATGGCTATCGGTCGCAATATCCATGAATCGTTGCAAAAGGCGCTGCGCGGTCTGGAAACCGGGCTGGACGGCTTTAACCGGGTGCAGGCACTTGAGGGCGCATCGCGAGATGAAATTGCCGCAGAGCTGGCGCGGCCAACGCCGGATCGCCTTTTGGTCGCGGCGCAAGCGATGCGCGAGGGCTTTAGCGATACGGAAATCCACGAGATCGCTCATTATGATCCCTGGTTTCTCGCGAGAATTCGCGAGATTATCGATGCCGAGCAGGACATATTGGACAACGGTCTGCCAAATGGACCGGAGGCGCTCCGCAAACTGAAATCCATGGGCTTTTCCGACGAGCGGCTTGCCAAGCTGGCGGTCGATGCCGTGCATGTCGCGGGTGGGGCAGGGCGCGCAGTTGCTGGCGGACACGGGCTGGTTCACGACGCCGTCGCCGCCATGGCTGGTGCAACGACCGAGAAGGAAGTCCGCGAACTGCGCCACAAGCTGGGCGTGCGGCCTGTGTTCAAGCGGATCGATACCTGTGCGGCGGAGTTTGAGGCCAAGACACCCTATATGTACTCCACCTATGAAGCGCCGATTTTCGGGGAACCGGAAAATGAGGCGCAGCCCTCTGATCGTCGGAAAGTGGTGATTTTGGGTGGTGGACCCAACCGGATCGGGCAGGGGATCGAGTTTGACTATTGCTGCTGCCATGCCTGTTTCGCGCTGGCCGATGCAGGTTTCGAAACCATCATGGTCAATTGCAATCCGGAAACGGTTTCGACCGACTATGATACGTCGGACCGGCTCTATTTTGAGCCGTTGACCGCCGAGGATGTCCTTGAAATTCTTGCCGTGGAGCAGAGCAAGGGCGAGATGGTCGGCGTCATCGTGCAATTTGGCGGTCAAACGCCGCTGAAACTGGCCTCTGCGCTGGAAGACGCCGGGATCCCCATCTTGGGCACAACGCCGGATGCGATTGATCTGGCCGAGGACCGTGAGCGCTTTGCGAAACTGGTCAATGATCTGAAGCTAAAACAGCCGGATAACGGCATGGCACGGACGGAAGAGGAAGCGGTGAAAATCGCCGAACGCATCGGTTATCCGGTACTCATCCGGCCAAGTTTCGTGCTTGGCGGTCGTGCCATGGAGATTGTCGACGGGCCAGCGCAGCTCGAAGATTATATTAACACTGCCGTGCAGGTTTCCGGCGATCAGCCTGTTCTGGTCGACCAGTATCTGCGCGATGCCGTGGAAGTCGATGTTGACGCGATTTGTGACGGCGATCAGGTCGTTGTTTGCGGTGTGCTTCAGCATATCGAGGAAGCCGGCGTCCATAGCGGCGACAGTGCCTGCACCATTCCACCCTATAATCTGAGCGATGATATTATTGCCGAGATGGAACGGCAGGCAGAGGCGCTCGCCCTTGGTCTGAAAGTGCGCGGCCTGATGAACATCCAGTTTGCGGTGAAAGACGGCGAAGTCTATCTGATCGAGGTCAATCCGCGCGCTAGCCGGACGGTGCCCTTTGTCGCCAAGGCGATTGGCGTGCCGATTGCCAAGATCGCATCACGTGTGATGGCCGGTGAAAAGTTGAAAGACTTGCCACCAATTGATAGGCATATCGATTATATTGCTGTGAAAGAAGCGGTCTTTCCGTTTAACCGGTTCCCCGGCATCGACCCGGTATTGTCACCGGAAATGAAGTCCACCGGCGAGGTCATGGGTATTGATAACAGCTTTGCGATTGCCTTTGGCAAGGCGCAATTGGGTGCTAATAATCATCTGCCGGATGGCGGAACGCTGTTTGTCTCCGTAAAAGAAACGGATAAGAAAGTGATCGAACCAGCGGCGCGACTGGCCGAAAAACTGGGTTTCAAGATTATCGCCACCAGCGGAACGGCGGATTATCTGGTCGACAAGGGCATCGCGGTGGAGAAGGTCAACAAGGTTGCCGAAGGGCGACCGCATATTGTCGACCGGATTATCGATAGTGACGTTGATCTGATTTTTAACACAACCGAGGGCTGGCAGTCGCTGAAAGACTCCAAATCGATCAGGGCAGGGGCGCTGAACGGCAAGATTCCATACTATACGACTGCGACGGCAAGTGTCGCGGCAATGGAGGCAATATCGGCCATGCGCGACGAGACTCTTGAAGTTCGGGCGCTTCAGTCTTATTATAAGGCTTCGCAGACTTAATTCCCGACAATCTGTCACACTGCGGGCGAGCCTTCACAGGGAGGGGCGCCGGGAAACTATTTTTGACGCTGCGGCCCAGAAAACCGCCGCGAATAGAAGGAAGAAAGGCCAAAAATGGCTGTAGAAAAAGTACCGATGCTGGCCGAGGGCCACGCCAAATTGGAAGCCGAACTGAAGGCGCTTAAGGAAGAGCGGCCGCGCATTGTTGATGCGATTGAGGAAGCACGTGCCCATGGTGATCTGTCGGAAAATGCCGAATATCACGCCGCAAAAGAGCGTCAGGGCCAGGTTGAGGCGACCATTGCCGATATTGAAGACAAGCTCAGTCGTGCGCAGGTTATCGATCCAACGACCCTGTCGGGCGATAAAGCGGTATTTGGCGCGACTTTGACCTTGCTGGACGAAGATGACAAGCCGGTGAAATATCAGCTTGTTGGCCAGGCTGAAGCCGACGCGAAAGTGGGCAAGATCAGTTATAACAGCCCGATCGGACGCGCTTTCATCGGGCGCAGCATCGGAGATGAAATAGAAGTCACCGTGCCAGCGGGCGACAAATATTATCTGCTCGAGAAAATCGAGTTTATCTGATTTGATATGAACCTTCCAAACGGAAAGCTGACCAACGGGTTGATCATCGCCAATGTCGTGGTCTTCCTGTTGCTCTGGATTTCCGGTCTGGAACAGGATGCTATCCTGCGCGGCGGCTTTTTCCCTATACGATTGGGAGACGGACTGCCGGAATTTGACGGCATAAGCGGGATGGTGCCGGCCTGGCTGACGCCCATGTCGTCGTCGTTCCTGCATGGCGGACTTATGCATATCGCATTCAATATGCTGATGTTGTTGTTCTGTGGGCGGTTTGTCGAGCAAGCTTTGGGGCCGCAACTGATGGCGGTTCTTTATGTGGCCGGTGCATATGCAGCGGCGCTGGCGGAATTTGCGGTGAACGGGGATTCCGTCATCCCAGTCGTCGGCGCAAGCGGGGCGATATCAGCGATCATCGGCGCCTATGCGCTGTTATTTGCGCGCAACGACGTGAAACCTGTTGGACCATTTCCCGGCCATGTCGTGCGAATTGCCTGGCTTACACTCGCGTGGATCGGTATTCAGTTGATGATTGGCGTCGCAACACGCGGCAATCTGAACGGCATCGCGATCTTTGCGCATATTGGCGGTTTTGTTGCCGGGTTGATGCTCACCCGGCCCCTGCTGCAATGGCGTTTTAAAAACGCCTGATCATCGTAATCAGTCTTCCGTGGGAAGCTCCGGCTCCAGCAACTTGTGCAGGTGCACGATGACATATTTCATTTCCGCATCGTCTACGGTGCGCTGGGCATTGGAGCGCCAGACATCTTCGGCTTCATCATAGCTGGGGTAGACACCGACAAGGTCAACCTGATCGAGATTTTCATAGTCCAGTCCGCGCGGATCCTTGACCCGCCCGCCCATTACCAGATGCATTTTGCTGCGATCGCTCATATGTGCCCCAACTTCTATTTGCCAGATTTTTCCGATTTGACCGCATCACCTGCAGCTTCGGCGGCGCTCTTAGCAGCTTCAGTGGCTTTGCCAAGCAGATCTTTAATCTGGTCCTGAACGCTGTCTTTGTCGAGGCCGAGATTTTCAATCTGTTCCTGACCGGCTTCCTTGGCCGCACCATAGGCTTTTTTGGCGGTTTCATTGATTTTTTTGCCCGCCCCGCCGACATATTTAGTTTCCGCCTTGCTCTTGGGAAGCAGAGAGCCAACCAGTGCACCCAGCGCCAGGCCGCCGGCGACGACTGCCAATGGGCTTTTGGTAATTGTTTCTTCTGACTTGTCAGCGGCGGTTTTGGCCATCTTTCTGGTTGCGGCTACACCTTCGGCTGCCCTGGCTTTGCCGTCACCGAGCAGTGCGGCTGCGCGCTCCTTGCTTTCGGACATTTTTTCGAGAGCGATGCCAGTGCCTTCGCCCGCTTTTTCCTTCGCTATTTCGAGCCGTTCCCGGGACGCGGCGCGCGCCTTTTCAATATTATCGGATAATCTGCTCATGGCTTATTCCTCAGCATCATTGGTTTTGGCGCCATCATTATCGGCGCGGCGATTGGTAAAATAGTTGGTGATCGGTTTGCGCAGCGCCAACAATGTTGCTGCGGCCGCCACGGAGGCCACTTTTCCGGGATTGTCTTTCACGCCCTGGAGAGCGCTTTCGCCGGTTTTCTGAACCCGGTCCAGCGCTTTATCCTTCGCTTCCTGAATAAGGTTGGCAGGCCGCAGGCGTTCTTTTGTCTCGGAAAGATCCTCGCTCAGATTCTCCCGCGCTTCCTTTTTCTCAATCGCCAGGTTGCGCAGCTTGAATATATCATCATTTTTTTGGGTCATTTTCATTCTTCATTTTCATCAATAGGTAGTTTGCGCGCCCGTTTTATTGCCATGTTCGTCAAGACTGTTGTCACAAGCAAAGCGCTTCCGGTCAACAGGCCTGTTGCGGCGACAGGTCCCCAATAATGTGACAATATCAGCAATATGCCCAAAATCAGCGTAACCAAGCCGGTTATTCCTACTATGGCGGCGACGCTGAACAGAATCAAAACGGTTCTGGTCGCCTCCATGTTGACGGATAGCTTTACCCGGTAATATTCGAGCTCTGCCTCTGCCAATTTGCGGACATCATCCACCAACCCGTCAATCTGCGATTTAATCGATTGATCATCGGCAGCAGGCATGTCTATCGGTCCCGCCACCTTGTCAGGCGGTGACGGCGGATCTTCTATGGCCACGGTCTTGTCGTCCAATATTTATCACCCGTCCCGATCAAACTGATTTTTGACGATAACCGCTTTAGCTGCGATCATCCATCCCTGACTTAATCAGCCGGGCAACAAGCAAACCGACAACGGCGGCTGCACCTATCGCGACGGCGGGTTTTTTGCGAACGAACTCGCGCGCGTCCTCGACCATCTCGTCGACGTCTTTTGCATTGACCTTCTCTGCAAAGGAGGACACGGAATCGGCTGCCGATCGCGCATAATCGCCGTATTTTTCGCCGACATTCTCGTCGATGGTCTTGGCGCTATTCTCGATCATTTCGCTCAATGTGCCGATGGCTTCTCCAGCTTTGGCCTTCCCGTCATTCGCGGTCGAGCGGGCTTTGTTGATGGCGCGGTCTTTCAAATCGGTTGCCGCACTGGTTTCTGAAGAGGCGGCGCGTGTTGCTCCCGCCTTCAGAGGAGCCGACGGTTTTGCTTTTGTCGATTTTTTGACATCAACACCTTTTGCAGGTGTCGATTTTTTAGCAGTCGCCCGTTTGCTTGCAGGCTTTTTTGTTGCTGGCTTCTTCGCAGCCGGTTTTTTCGCCGGTGTCTTGCGCGCTGATGGTTTCTTTTCCTGATCGACGGCCATAATTAAAATTCCTTCCTCAAAACCCTTGCCAACAATATGCAGCCGATAAGCTATCGACCGGTTTTCCCTTAAAATTAAATGGTGTCTAATCCTTATGATTCAAGGGTAAATTGCCGAAGTGACACTGTTATACAAACAGCTGATTATTGCCACGAGCCTATCATAAGGATAAGGGCTTTGCGATACGCAACCTTCCGCAGGAGTCTTCTCAAAAAATGACCGCTATATTAGATCTTCACGCTCGCCAGATTCTGGACAGTCGAGGCAATCCGACAGTTGAGGTCGATATACTTTTGGAAGATGGCAGTTTCGGGCGTGCAGCGGTGCCATCCGGGGCATCTACCGGAGCCTACGAAGCCGTCGAACTGCGCGATGGTGATAAAAGCAAATATCTTGGCAAGGGCGTACTCAAGGCAATTGAAGCCGTTAACGGAGAGCTGACCGAAGCCTTGCTTGGCATCGATGCAGAAGATCAGGAGGAGCTTGATGCCATCATGATCAAGCTTGATGGGACGGAAAATAAAAGCCGCTTGGGTGCCAACGCGTTATTGGGCGTCAGCCTTGCCGCTGCCAAAGCAGCTGCTGACGCGAGAGGATTGCCACTTTATCGTTATGTCGGCGGTGTATCTGCCCGCGTCTTGCCCGTACCAATGATGAATATCATCAATGGCGGTGAGCATGCTGACAACCCGATAGACTTTCAGGAATTCATGATCATGCCGGTCGGCGCCGACAGTATTGCGGAAGCAGTGCGTTGGGGATCAGAGATTTTCCACACACTGAAAGCAGGTCTGTCGGAAAAAGGACTGGCCACGGCCGTTGGCGATGAAGGCGGCTTTGCACCTAATTTGGGATCAACCCGCGATGCGCTGGATTTTGTCATGGCGTCTATCGAGAAGGCAGGTTTCAAGGCAGGAGATGAAGTGGTGCTCGCGCTGGATTGCGCGGCAACCGAGTTTTTCAAAGATGGCAAATATCATATTTCAGGTGAGGACAAGATATTGTCGCCTGCTGAAATGTCAGACTATCTGGCAGAGCTGTGCAAAGACTATCCCATCAAGTCGGTCGAAGACGGCATGGCAGAAGATGATTTTGAAGGCTGGAAACTTTTGACCGATGCAGTGGGCGATACAGTTCAATTGGTAGGCGATGATCTGTTTGTGACGAACCCGGCGCGCCTGTCACAGGGTATTGAAGATGGTCTTGCCAATAGCCTGTTGGTGAAGGTCAACCAGATTGGCACCTTGTCGGAAACTCTGGAAGCCGTGCGGACGGCGCATAATGCCTCTTACACGGCCGTAATGTCGCACCGCTCGGGCGAGACAGAAGATGCGACCATTGCCGATCTCGCGGTTGCAACCAATTGTGGGCAGATCAAAACTGGCAGCCTCGCACGTTCTGACCGGCTTGCGAAATATAACCAGTTGATCCGGATTGAGGAAGAACTGGATACGGTTGCTCATTATGCAGGTCGATCCATTTTTTCCTGAACTGGACGCGGTTTAGAGACGTTTTGCCGGTTTGCAGGAATCTGCCCGCAATAAAAGTGTAAAAGCGCTTGCCAGCGAATCAATATTCTGATTCAAGAGAAATATGGCTCATAAAGAGAAAATTGGTGGTTTGATCAAAGCGGCGCTTGGGCCGGGCTTTGCGCTGCTGACTCTTCTCGCCATTGCTGGCTACGCCGTGCTTGGTCCTACTGGGGTTCTGGCATGGGGCGAATATCGCGCTGCGCTTGATGAGCGCGGAACACAGCTTGCCGCTCTGGAATCGGAGCGGGACGCATTGAAGAACCGTGTGAAATTGCTCGATCCTAATGGTGCTGATCCCGACCTGGTGGGCGAATTGCTTCGTAAAGAGGGTAATTTTGTGCATCCGGACGAGATTATCGTTCCGTTGAAATAAGCTCTGAGCTTTATCGGATTTTTTGTAGCGTTTTCCGGCGTATAAGGCTTGGGAATTTTATCTTATCTGTTTAAGGTGTCGCAAACCCAAGATACAGGAAGATGCAAGAGTGGCAAAATCTCCCCAGAAAGCCCCATCAAAAGCAAAGGCTCCGGTTAAACGCCCAGCCAAACGGACGCCGAAAGCAGCACCGAAGAAGGTTCCGACACGAAAAAGCAGCCGTTTGCAGGCTCTCAAAACGCCCATCTACAAAGCCAGTAAAGCTGAGCTTATGGATTTCTACGAGCAAATGCTGCTCATCCGTCGTTTTGAAGAAAAGGCGGGGCAGCTGTACGGCCTCGGTCTGATTGGCGGTTTCTGCCATCTTTATATCGGTCAGGAAGCTGTGGTCACTGGCCTGCAATCTGCGATTGAACCGGGCAAGGATAGCGTCATTACCGGCTATCGCGATCATGGTCACATGCTTGCATGCGGTATCGATCCGAATATTGTCATGGCCGAACTAACGGGCCGGGCGTCAGGTATATCGAAGGGCAAGGGCGGCTCGATGCACATGTTCTCTGTTGAACATGGTTTTTATGGCGGGCACGGCATTGTCGGTGCGCAGGTTTCTCTTGGTACCGGTTTGGCCTTTGGTCATAAATACAAGGAAGATGGCGGTGTCTGTCTTGCCTATTTCGGAGACGGTGCATCCAACCAGGGGCAGGTCTATGAAAGCTTCAACATGGCGGAGTTGTGGAAGCTGCCCGTCATATTCGTCATCGAGAATAACCAATATGCGATGGGCACCAGTGTCAACCGCTCCTCCTCCGAAGACCAGTTATATCGTCGCGGTGAAAGCTTTCGTATCCCGGGTGTTCAAGTGGATGGTATGGACGTTCTTGCGGTGCGCGGTGCTGTTGAAGAAGCCCTTAAATATGTGCGTGCTGGCAAAGGCCCAGTGTTGATGGAACTCAAAACCTATCGCTACCGCGGCCACTCCATGTCAGACCCGGCAAAATATCGCAGCCGCGACGAAGTGCAGGATGTGCGTGAGAAATCGGACCCGATCGAAAGACTGAAAGCCATGCTGATGAAGCAAGGGGTTAAAGAAGAAGATTTGAAAGCACTGGACAAGAAGGTGCGCAAGACTGTGCTGGAGGCGGCAGATTTTGCCGAAGAATCCCCGGAACCCGAATTGTCCGAACTCTATACTGACGTTCTGGTGGGACAATATTGATGGCGATTGAACTGAAAATGCCCGCGCTTTCGCCAACAATGGAAGAAGGCACACTGGCCAAATGGCTGGTCAAGGAAGGTGACGAGGTTAGCTCTGGCGACATATTGGCAGAGATTGAAACCGACAAGGCGACGATGGAATTTGAAGCCGTCGATGAAGGCGTGATTTCGAAGATTATTGTAGTAGAGGGTACAGATGGTGTCGCGGTTGGTGCAGTGATCGCCGAGATGACCGGAGAGGATGAGGAGGAAGGTGCATCACCTGTGCCGTCTTCCGCTGCCGAAGTATCACCGGAGCCTGAGTCAGATTCATCGCCGGAAATAGCTCAGCCAGTTCCAGCGGCGCCGGTATCTCGCGCCGATGATCCCGCCGTTCCGGAAGGCACGACCATGACCAGCATTACTGTTCGCGAAGCGCTTCGTGATGCCATGGCAGAGGAAATGCGCACGGATGACAGTGTCTTTGTGATGGGTGAGGAGGTCGCTGAATATCAGGGCGCCTACAAGGTCACTCAAGGCCTGCTGGATGAATTTGGTAGCAAGCGTGTGATCGATACGCCGATTACTGAGCACGGTTTTGCAGGCATTGGCGCTGGTGCAGCTATGGGCGGGCTGAAACCGATTGTTGAATTTATGACGTTCAACTTTGCGATGCAGGCTATCGATCAGATTATCAACTCGGCAGCAAAAACCAATTATATGTCTGGTGGACAGATGCGCTGTCCTATTGTTTTCCGCGGCCCTAATGGTGCTGCGTCCCGTGTTGGCGCGCAGCATAGCCAGAACTATGGGCCCTGGTATGCCGGTGTTCCGGGTCTGATTGTGATGGCGCCATATGATGCGGCCGATGCCAAAGGGTTGTTAAAGGCGGCGATCCGCTGTCCCGATCCGGTGGTTT
The DNA here is from genome assembly GCA_947493955.1 of uncultured Sphingomonadaceae bacterium. Taxonomy (GTDB): domain Bacteria; phylum Pseudomonadota; class Alphaproteobacteria; order Sphingomonadales; family Sphingomonadaceae; genus Parasphingorhabdus. The sequence continues at coordinate 1,150,167 of CANLSQ010000001.1, read as the reverse complement.
TTCTTGAAAACGAGCTGCTTTATGGACGGTCCTTCGAGATTCCGGATTTGGACGACTATGTTTTGCCAATCGGTAAAGCACGGATCATGCGGGAAGGCGCCGATGTTACAATTGTCAGCTATTCGATAGGCGTTGGTCTGGCGCTTGAAGCTGCCGATACGCTGGCAGGTGAGGGTATTGATGCAGAAGTCATCGACCTGCGCACATTGCGTCCGCTGGATACAGAAACAGTTTTGCAGAGTCTGGCAAAAACCAACCGTCTGGTGGTTGCCGAGGAAGGCTGGCCGACCTGTTCCATCGCGAGCGAGATTATCGCGGTTTGTATGGAAGAGGGTTTTGACGATCTCGATGCACCAGTTGCGCGGGTGACAAACGAAGACGTTCCGTTACCCTATGCCGCCAATCTTGAAAAAGCAGCGCTGATCGACAGCGATCGGATTATCGTCGCCGCAAAGAAGGTATGTTACCGTTAGATTCTAACTCAGGTTATGACGTCGTAACGGTTGCATAACCATTTCTGCCCGTTCGGAATACTGCTGGCATTTCGCATCGCATGGTCATTGCGTTCACGCGCCACAAAAGCACTTTCGTAACGGATGACAATATTTCCAAAAAAGCGATCTGATATCAGAGGCTTGTAGTCGTATATGACCTCGACAAAGTTGACAGCTGACGCAGGCGTCGCCGAGATTTTCTTGCCGGTCGGTCCTATACCTGCGGCCAGAGACGCATCGGTTTCTCCATCGCCCTCAGCGCCGAAACTGGATGAATAGCTTGTATTGCCGCCGTAGCAACGTTGCCAACGGATCCATTGTCCTTCATCCGCACCAGCCAAGCCATTATGCTCCAGATTTGACAGGATAATTCTGGCATTGGGCGAAAAGTCGATGCTGCTGCCAGTCAGATGGGCACCAGTGAAAATTTCCCGAATGTCAGCCTCATCAATAGTATTGCGGACACGTGAGGCGTTGTCCGCGACAAGCATGGCGACCTGACTGACTTGCAAATGTCCAACAGCGAGATTGGCGGTCTCCATTCCGGTAAGGCCGATCGTCAGCATGAACGGCGCAACGAATGCAAATTCGATCAGCGCCAGGCCGCTCTTGTCCTGATGGAGTTTACCGAAAAACCGGGTTGCCCGGTTGTCAGGCATGATTTTCTTTGGCGTAAATTTTCTCAAAATATTGCTCATATCACGGCTCACACAATTCTGGGTCGGCAACCTGGGAACCAAAAGGCTGGTTCCGGACGGCCGTAGCGTTGTAGCTGGTCATTCTTTTGCTGCCGCCAAACATACTAGCCAGCGGAAATATTCGCGGAGAATTGATGGTGATTTCATAGTTCACAATATCGTCGGGACCACCGGTTCCGATACTGCCGGTATTCACATCAAACACCCCGTTATCATTGCCGTCAAGATAGCAATCTCCGCTATCAAGGTTGCCGTCGCCATTGAGATCAGTGGTCAGCTTTTCCGGTTTACCGATATTGGTAAACTCAAAGTAGCTACGGACTTTGACATCGACTGTCGCATTTTTCAGCAGAAGCGGACCCAATCCCTTAATAACGTCGGCCTTGATGTCGTCTTCGGTTTTGCCGCCAACCGAGGCCTGCCGTGCGACCTTGTGCATCACGGATTTTGACAAAGTGTCGATATAGCCTTGATAGCCAATCTCCATGATACCGAGCAGCAACACGATCAGGGGGCCGGCGATCAGGCCGAATTCCATAAGTGTTGCGCCCTCTTGGTCGCGGTTCAGGCGAGAAAGTCTCGATTGTATATTCATCAGTTTGACAACCTCAATCCGCCGATTTTCTGTGCAATGTTCGAGAAAGCAGCCTGCAGGGTTGCTCTGTCGGTTGCCGCAGCGGCGTTACCGGGACTGCTGGCACAGGCCAACATGTTCGCAGACACGGTGGAAGTGCCAAATTGAACGACCCAGACGGTCCAACCCTTTGCCCGGACTGCAGCGCACATTAACTGGAACCTGTGGGCTTGCCGCGCAGCCAACTCTGTATCGCCAGCATTTGCTGCCGCGATACTGCTATCCAGTTTTTGATAGCCGTAGGCACCATAGTTGGTTTGCCGGATTACCATGTTACCGTCGGTCATGAACACAACATGCCGGCCAATGCTGAAACCATTTGGTGCTGTTGAATTCTCAGCCTTGAACAATCCGTCCTCTGACAGCAAGCGAGCGCCCCAGATCATGCCGATGGTATGGTTGGTGAAACCACCATCCTGCAATCCGGAGATGTAGCTTTCCAGATCATTTGACGAACCATCATCATAGGTCGCGTAAGATTGCAGTTTCCGGGCGGGTGCGGGGCAGGCTGCTGAATCTCCGCTCAAAGAAATTTTTGACCCTGACGTTGCTGTATTTGTATCTGCACGATCATATTTTAAGTCTCGCCAGAATGGAGCCCATCTGGAATCTGCATCCGTTGGCAACAAATCAATTTGCAGATCAAGCGCATCCGTCGGGATGGCAGTTGTGGCCGTGGTTATGGACGTATTGGATTTGCGCTCAACGATGCAGCCGTCCCAGCGTTCCAGGTCTTCACCGTCGGTCGTGGGGTTCTGCGCCGCAGGATTCGCCGGCTTGATGGAACGAACATAATCATAAACATCGTGAGTCTCTGCATCATAAGACCAATCCGTGATGCGGACAGCTCCTGGCTGCCATTTGTCAACCTGGACAACAGGGATCTCTTCGGTCGTTCTGGTACGCGTACGTTCACATTGACGCCAAAAGGCAGAGCCAACGGCTCCAGCAGGTGGCGCATCCGTGCTGCCATCCCAAGACCTATACTCAAAACTATCTACGATACGCGTCTTAATATTTCCGGATCTTGTCTCGGAAATAAGGAGGGGATCACCGGATGGGTTGGGAACAAAATAGGTCTCTACATTGAGGTTATCTGCATACCGGTCTGTGCACTCCGGTCCATCGAGCTGAGCTAGCGATTCAACAAACTCGTTCTCAACAATGGTGTACCCAGGAGCGGTTTTGTCCTCGACTTCGAATGTTGCTTTACGGGTTTGGTAAGTCGCCCGATCGCCTAAGGTACCTCCGGTAAGCCAGGTTGGATCAGCATCATACAGGATCTCACCGACGTTGACGGTGCTGGAATAGGGTACAAAGCCGTAACGGATCTGTTCGTTTGAAACACCTCCACCGGGTCCCAATATTCCGTAAAAGTCTTGAACTGCTACTTTCAAGGCATCCAGTCTGGTGCCTCCATCTGTCACAGTGTTGCCCATGGAACCTGTTACGTCGAGCACCATCATCACGTCGACATTACCGACATCAAGACGACTGGTACAATCTGTTTGTATTACCATATTCTCGTAACCAAAAACGCGCATCAATGTCGTTCTGATTGTGGTTTGCGCCTCGCCATTGACGACCCGAACACCTGCGCCGTCTGTAAAGGTCACCTTGTTTTTTGAAACTTCAGTGCCATCGCTGTCTGTAATTGTTGCATCGAAGGCGGTTGAGCCAAAAGACCCCTCCGGAAAGTTAAATGCAAAAAACTTGTTGGCTTCATTCAAGTCATCCGCGGTCAAAGTATCCTGGGTCATGTTACGCCGCGCGGCCAAAACTCCGGCGTCACATGCCTGTTGGAGCCGCGCTTGCGCCATATAGGCACGGCCGATGTCGACACCGCCGCCGACCAGACCTGCAATAGGGAAAAGAGCCGCAGCCGCCATTGCCAATGTATTACCGGCGGCGTCTTTGCGCAGCCTTTGAAGAAATGACACTCGCGATTTCATCTCGTTTTTGTCAACCATGCCCCTGGCCTCTGATCTATGCGTCATTAATTCACGCCGGTGGATTTCAATTCAGCGTGTCTGATAGAGAGAAAAGGGTTAGCGGCTGACCAAGGGCTATGGTTAAAGCAATCTTTACCTTGATTTTCGTTGGAAAACTGTGGACGGCACCGGCATGAATGACGCGGTTTTACAACTTGATCCTTTGCGGCGACTGGTTTTGGCCTATGCAAAGAAGCCTGATCGCGAACGCTATGCCCTTGTTTTTGCATTGGACGCCAGATTTGCCGACGTTATCCGGTCAACGTCGGAAATATTGATTGGACAAATGCGGTTAACCTGGTGGCGGGATATTTTAACCAAGGCTGTAACTGAACGCCCAACCGGCGAGCCATTGGTGGCACTGATTAATCAGGCAGAGCAAAAGGGAGCTGATCTGTCGCCACTGCTGCATCTTTTGGAAGGGTGGGAATATTTGCTCGAAGATTTTCCGTGGGACGATCGACAGTTCGATCAATATGCGGAGAAACGGGGCGGAGGACTTTTCTCTTTTGCCAGCGGCGGTTCCAGTCCCCTTAGCGTGAAACAAAGGAAAGCCGCACAAGCTTGGGCCCTTTGGGACTTTGCCCGCCATTGTTCCGATGAAAAAATGCGAGGGCAGGCGTTCAATAAATGTATCCAACTATATAGTAGCGATGATCCGGTGAGTTTTGACAGAAGCGGTCGACCACTCTCAATTTTTTGTAAACTGACGCAAAGTGATGTAAAAAAAGGATCGTTAACAGCCGATCTTTATCGTCCGGCGATCGCTAGTAAGATCATCTGGCATGGCGTGACCGGCTGTTAACACCAGGAAGAACAGCATGAAAGGGCGGCCAGCACATGAAAAGATATGTCGCTGGTGCCGGAAGTATGATGTTGTTGATGACGGCGGGACTATTCCTGTGGATTGGCGCTAACAGTCAGGAAGTGGCGATTCCGGACGCGCCGCCCCCTCCCGAACCGATGGAATCGGAAGGCTTGCCAGAGGCTGATGAAACCGCGCTGGCACCGGGGCCGCCGCCGCCAACGCCGCCCAGAGCTTATAAAGCGTCTCGTGAGGAGCGGCGGTTCAACCGCTATGATCGTAATCGTGACGAGGTTATAACCCGGCTTGAACTGATGAGCAGCCGCACGAAAGCTTTCAAAGCGCTGGATAGGGACGGTAACAACCTGCTGACCTTTGAAGAATGGGCAGTTGCAACCAGTGATCGTTTTGCTGGCGCAGACGCGGATGAAAACGGGCAACTGACCCGATCCGAGTTTAGAAGCACCCGGCCAAAGCGAACGGCATCTCGATGCAAATGCTAGGCGGCCTCCGGCTCATTTTGAAATGATTGCTGCCAGTCTACAAAATCTTTTCGGGCGCGGGCGGTGTAGGCTTCTTTCCGTTCCTTCTTTTTCACGCGCTGCTCGAAAGGCGGAAACAGTCCAAAATTGACGTTCATTGGCTGATAGTCCCGGGCATCGGCGCCGCCGGTGATGTGGGAAAGCAACGCACCGAAAGCAGTCGTCTGCGGTGGATAACCAAATGCTTCGCCTTTGACCTCTGCCGCGACCATGCGGCCGACCATCAGGCCAACTGCAGCGCTTTCGACATAGCCTTCGCAACCGGTAATCTGACCGGCAAAGCGAATATGTGGCGCTTTCTTTAGACGCATTTCTTTATCGAGCAATTTTGGCGCGTTGATAAACGTGTTCCGGTGCAACCCGCCCATGCGGGCAAACTCGGCGTTTTCAAGGCCGGGAATGGTGCGCAGCAATTCGGCTTGCGCGCCATATTTTAGCTTCGTCTGGAAACCAACCATGTTCCAGAGTGTGCCGAGCGCATTATCCTGCCGCAGCTGTACCACCGCATAAGCGCTCTCGCCGGTATGTTCATTGGTGAGGCCAACCGGTTTCATCGGGCCAAAACGCAGGGTTTCAGGACCACGTGACGCCATGACTTCAATCGGCATACAGCCTTCGAAATAGGGCGTATTCTTTTCCCATTCCTTGAAATCTGTCTTTTCGCCTTCGAGCAGGCCTTGAATGAAGGCTTCATATTGCTCCTGGTTCATTGGGCAATTGATGTAATCCTTGCCGTCTCCTTCGGGGCCGACCTTGTCCCAGCGCGACTGCATCCACGCGATATCCATATTGATGCTGTCTTTGTAAACAATCGGTGCAATGGCATCGAAAAAGGCCAGGGAGTCTTCACCGGTCGCCGCGCCAATACTTTCGGCCAGTGTCATGGCGGTGAGCGGGCCGGTTGCTACGACGGTCAGGCCGCTGTCGGGCAGCTGGTCAATCCGTTCGCGGACAATCTCGATATTCGGATGCTCGCTCAGTGCTTTGGTGACGCCGTCGGAAAAATGATCACGATCCACGGCCAGTGCAGAACCTGCGGGCAAGCGGTGCTTGTCGCCTTCACCCATGATGATGGATCCAAGATCCCGCATTTCAGCGTGAAGCAAGCCCACAGCGTTTTTCTGAGCATCATCCGAGCGGAAGCTGTTGGAACAGACCAGTTCTGCAAGTCCGTCTGTCTGATGCGCAGGCGTCATGTCGCCGCTTCCGCGCATTTCTGAAAGGCGAACTTTTATGCCGGCTTCTGCCAATTGCCATGCTGCTTCTGATCCGGCGAGTCCGCCGCCAATTATGTGAACATCTGTCATGGCGTCTCTGTGTTGCCGATAGTTACAAAAGTCAATCTGGCAGAGAGGGAGCGAGCATGATAGGCCGTCGGTATGAAACGCGCGATTATCGAGTCCCGGCCCTATCTGCTGCTTAGCCTGCTGTTCGGTATCAGCTATTTCTTTGTGAAAGATGGCAATATTCCGGGCATGTATCTGATGTTCTGGAAGGGGGCAGGTGTCGGGTTTCTGGCCGTTTACGCCCTACGGCGGGCGCATAATTTTGAAGGCAAGTTGATCGCGGCCGTCATGGTTTTCGGTGCGCTAGGCGACATGCTGATCGAATTTGATCTTATGGCCGGGGCAGGGGCTTTCATTGTTGGGCATTGCATAGCGATAGCGCTCTATTGGCGGCATCGGCGGCCCCAGACCTCGTTCAGTCAGAAAGCCTTTGCACTATTGTTGGTTCCCATCACTATGTTCATCGCTTGGTCGCTGCCGTTTGATCGTTCAGAAGCGCTGGGGCTTGCGGTTTACAACCTGTTTCTGTCGGTCATGGCCGCGATGGCTTGGACCAGCAGCTTTCCCCGCTATCGGGTGGGGATTGGCGCGTTGCTATTCATTGTCTCTGATCTGTTTATTTTTGCGCAAATGGGTTTTCTTCAGAATTCTGCCATTCCGGGCTGGACGATCTGGCCGCTATACTATGTTGGACAATTTTTGATTGTAACCGGTGTGGTGCGGACGTTGCGCAAAGAGATGGCGATCCCGAACCCCTAAAATCAGGCACTGGCGGCAATTGTTGTCCGGTGCAGCAGCCGGTCATGGCCTTCATAGCCGCCCGTTGCGCAGTGCAATACCGATCGATTGTCCCACATGATCAGCATATCAGGCTCCCATTTATGGCGATATACAAAATCCTCGCGGCTCTGCCATGCATATAGTTCCGTCAGCAAGGGCAGGGCTTCTTGCTGCGTCATGCCTTCAAAGCCGATAATATAGCCCATGCAGCTGAACAGGCCGAGCTGCCCGGTTTCGGGATGTTCACGGATCAACGGGTGAACCTGGGTTTCTCGTGCTGATTCGTCAGGGCGGATCGCCATGCTGCGCCCCTCATCTTTTTCGCCATAGGCGCCGTCAGGTGCATAGGCCATCTGGGCGCTGTGGATAGCCGTCTTGCCTTCCAGCTTTGCCCGCATCTTCTGGGGCATGGCATCTAGTGCAGCATGCTGGTCAGCAAACAGGGTATCGCCGCCAACAGGTGGAATTTCGACCGCGAGCAGGCAAGTGCCGGCGGGCGGTTTTTCCTGAAAACTCCAGTCGCTATGCCAGTTTTCGGCAAAAAGCGGTGAGGTCTCATCGGCATTGCGTCTTATGGCGGCTATATGCTCCCGGCCTTTAATCGGATCGAAAAACGGGTCATGTCCAAATCCGCCAAAATAGAGAGTGAATCGTTCCAGATCATCGTCGGACATTTTTTGTTCCGGGAAAGATAACACGTGATATTTCAACCAGGCAGCGCGGATTTCTGCCACTTGCTCTTCACGTAATGGAGTGGAAAGGTCCAGTCCGGTGACAACAGCCCCGCAAGCTTGACCTGATGGCGTGACAACAATTGACATATAACCCTCTCCTCAATCCCCTGATGGCTACCAAAGCTACCACGGCAGCCCACATAAATCGATATGGCCGGTTGTATTTGCCGGCTCGTTTATCGGCAAGACCATGGTATTTCGGAAAGCAAACGGGCCGGTGACACCGTGCTGTTCAACGACCATATCGCCTTTGAACAGGGTCCATCCCAGTTTTTCATAAAAAGCAACATTATGATCTTCGCAGAACAGGAGGCCGAATGCGCAACTGGCTTCGGTTTTCAAAAGTTCCATGAGATGAAGCATCACCTGTTTTCCATAACCCTGGCCCTGAAACTCGGGTTCGGTCATGACGCCGCCAATTCCGGCAACTCTTGTTTTCTGGCCATCACAAAGGACTTCGCGCTCGTGGATGCCGGCGACAGCTCTGACCTCGTCCTGCACATAAAGTAGCACCCGTCTTTGCGCGTGCGCCCATTCGATGCCGTGCATCGGCGTGTGGATCAACTTTTCCGGCGGATAAATACGTTGCCGCATATCCGATATTTCAGGCCAGCTCAGCGCACCGTCTTTAACCAGAAAGCTCGGTGCGCTGGCGGTCATGTTTCGGGATCATCCCCGGTTTCGGTTTCTGTGCCGGATTCTGTGGAACCATCCGCTTCGTCCAATTCCTCGGCAACCAGCTCTTCGGCTTCATTCTCCGGCTCATCTTCTTCATCGATTTTGGCTGCACCGACGACTGTCTCACCCGGTGAGACGTCAAACAACTTCACACCAGAGCTATTGCGGCCAATCACCCGCATATCCGCGACTTTCATACGGATAAGCTTAGCCTGATCGGTGACGAGCATGATCTGCTCTTCATTTTTAGCCTCAAAGCTCGCGACAACGGTACCGTTACGCTTGATATTGTCGATGTTCAGGATGCCCTGACCACCGCGACCGGACTGGCGATATTCAAAGGCGCTTGAGCGCTTGCCATAGCCGTTGGCGCATACAGTAAGGATGAAATCCTCGGTTTCCGAAAATTCTGCGAGACGTTCAGGAGGCAGTTCTGAAGTGTTTTCATTCTCTTTCCACGGCGCGGCTTTCAGATAAGCATCGCGTTCCTCCGTCGTGGCTTCAAACCCACGCAATACCGATAGGGAGATAACCTCATCATCGCCCTTCAGTGCAATCCCGCGGACCCCCGTGGATGTACGGCTCTGGAAAGAGCGAACAGCATCGCCGGCAAAGCGGATGGCCTTGCCATTTTTGGTTGCCAGCAGCACGTCGTCATTGTCCGTTAGTAATTCCACTCCGATCAGGTGATCATCGCTATCCTCATCAAATTTCATCGCAAATTTGCCGTTGGATGGAACGTTTGTGAAACTGTCCATGCTGTTACGTCTTACGCCGCCCTTGGCAGTCGCAAACATGACATGCAGCTTGCCCCATTCCGCTTCGTCTTCCGGCAGTGGCAAGACGGTCGAAATTGTTTCACCATCCGCCAATGGTAACAGGTTGACCATCGGCCGCCCCTTGGTCTGAGGTCCGCCTTCTGGCAGTTTCCAAACCTTCAGGCGGTAAACCTTGCCATGGGTGGAGAAGAACAGCACCGGCGTATGGGTGGACGTAACGAACAATTCAGTAATCGCGTCCTCATCCTTGGTAGCCATCCCGGCACGGCCTTTACCGCCGCGTCGCTGTGCACGGAAAGTATCGAGGGGCGTCCGTTTGATATAACCGCCATGGGTTACAGTGACGACCATTTCGGCGCGTTCCATCAGGTCTTCATCTTCCAGACCATCCCAGGCAGCGGTAATTTCGCTGATACGCGGCGTTGCAAATTCATCGCGCACCGCCTCCAGCTCTTCGCGCATCACGGCATAAAGCTTTACACGATCAGCCAATATTGAGAGATATTCTTCAATAGCGGCTGCAAGCTCTTTTAACTCATCGCCAATTTCTTCACGGCCAAGGGCTGTCAGTTTCTGAAGGCGCAGGTCCAATATGGCTTTCACTTGAATGGCGGAAAGCTTGTAAATATCACCTTCAACCTCAGTCTCTATGGCTTCAACCAGCTTGATATAGCCGGCGATTTCAGCGATCGGCCATTCGCGGGCCAGCAAGGATTCGCGCGCTTCCGCTGGCGTCGATGATCCACGGATAATCCGGACCACTTCGTCCATATTCGTGACGGCCACAACCAGACCGAGTAAGACATGAGCCCGCTCACGCGCCTTGTTCAATTCAAATTTTGTCCGCCGGGTAATGACTTCTTCGCGGAACTTGACAAATGCCTCGATAATATCGCGCAGATTGAGCACTTCTGGACGCCCGCCGCGAATGGCCAGCATATTGGCCGGAAAACTGGATTGGGCAGGGGTGAAACGCCAGATCTGGTTTAACACCACGTCAGCAGTCGCGTCGCGCTTCAAGTCGATGACTACCCGCACACCGGCACGGCTTGACTCGTCACGAATGTCGGAAACGCCTTCAATGCGCTTGTCTTTGGCTGCTTCGGCAATTTTTTCCACCAGTGCCGACTTGCCGACCTGAAAGGGAATGGATGTCAGAACAATTGAACGCTTGTCGCCGCGGCCTTCCTCGATTTCGTGCCGCGCACGCATCATGATCGAGCCGCGCCCTTCCTTATACGCCGATTTCGCGCCAGATTGCCCCAATATCAGGGGCGCTGTCGGAAAGTCGGGACCGGGAATGATATCGATGAGTTCATCGACTGTAATCCCCGAATTATCCATATAGGCAAGGCAACCATTGATGACTTCGCCAAGATTATGCGGCGGTATGTTGGTTGCCATGCCGACAGCGATACCGCCCGCCCCGTTAACGAGCAGGTTGGGGAAGCGTGCGGGCAAAACCGATGGTTCCTGCCGACTGCCGTCATAATTGTCGATGAAATCGACCGTATCCTTGTCGAGATCGTTGAGAAGGCTGTTTGAAACCTTGTTGAGCCGCGCTTCGGTATAGCGCATGGACGCAGGCATATCCGGATCCATGGAGCCAAAATTGCCCTGACCGTCGATTAGCGGCACCCGCATTGACCAGTCCTGCGTCATTCGGGCCAGAGCCATGTAAATGGCACTGTCGCCATGGGGGTGATAGTTCCCCATCACGTCACCGACGATTTTGGCACATTTGCGATAGGGGCGTCCGGCGACGAAGCCGCCTTCCTGAGAAGAGAATAAAATCCGCCGGTGGACGGGTTTCAGGCCATCGCGAACATCGGGCAAAGCGCGGCTGACGATGACCGACATGGCATAGTCCATGTAGCTCGATTTCATTTCATCGACGATATCAATTGGTTCAATATCAGATGGTTCTGGTGCTGTGGTTTGTTCGTTCACAAACGGGCCTTTTTCATAGGATTTTTTCTGTCGATTCTTCTAGGGGAAGCAGCTTTTAAAAGCCAGCTTTTCGGGTCGAATTTACACGAAAAACTGGCCGCTCGATTCAGGGTTTGATTTCTTCCCCGTCCCACGCGAAAATCTTGCCGCTATCGACCGGTTTCAGGCCGTCGAGAACGTCCAGAAGCTGCACGGCTGCGCGTTCGGGGTCAAACAGTTTGCCGGGTGGAACATTGCTCTGATATGGCTTGCTGAGGCCGGTATCAACAGTACCGGGGTGCAAAGCAACAATGATGCTGCGCTTGTTTTTGCGTGCCCATTCGATCGAAAGATTACGGATGATCATATTCAATGCCGCCTTTGCAGCCCGATATCCATACCATCCGCCTAACCGGTTATCAGAAATACTCCCAACGCGGGCGGATATGGCTGCAAATTTCGTGATCTTGTCTTTTGGCATTAACGGCAGGAAATGTTTGGCAATCAGGGCCGGGCCCATGGCATTGATCTGGTAATTCTCCAGCGCCCATTCGGTATTCAGCTCCCGCATGCTTTTTTCGGGCCCGTTTTCCTTATTATGAAGCAGCCCAGTTGCGACAAATATCAGATGCGGTTTGATATCCTGTTCCTGCAACCAGTCAGCCGCCGATTGGATCGAATCTTCGGATGTCAAATCAAGCTTTACCGGGCTATCCGTTCCACGCGAAAACCGAACTATCCGATCAAATTCATCTTCCTGTTCCAGCGCATCGGCCATGGCGCGCCCGATGCCGCCTGAGGTTCCCACTACAACCGCAGTTTTGCTGTTCATGAGCGCACGAAGCGCAGACTGTCCTTGGTGCTGTTTTTGGCATCAAATTGGTATCCATCGCTGTCGAAGCCCTTAAGTGCTTCAGTATCCTGCAGATGGTGCTCACAGATATACCGCGCCATCATGCCTCTGGCTCGTTTGGCTTCAAAACTGATAAACTTCGGTCCATCCGGCCCGTCTTTGCGAAAATCGACTTCGACAATCCGGGCGTTCAGTTTGTTCGTATGCGGTTTGACTGCTGCCCAATATTCATTGCTGGCCAGATTTACAATTACGCGCTCTTCTGATCCTTCCAAATCTCCGGCAAGCTCTTTCGCGATTTTGTCTTTCCAGAAGTCGGTCAATTTTTTGTATCGCGGTGCCCATTTCGTTCCCATTTCAAGGCGATGAGCCCTGATCGAATCAAGGGGACGGAGCAAGCCATACAGACCCGAAAGGATTCGCAGATGGCTTTGAGCAAAGTGCAACCCTTCTTTGCTTAGGCTCTGGGCCTCAAAACCGGTATAAACATCGCCGCTATAGGCATAGATCGCTGGACGTTCGGGTTGATCGAAGAAACGGCTATAGCGCCCATGATTCAGATCGATCAGGTTGTCCGAAACGGGCATGATCGACTTCAGTTTCTTTTTCGACAGGTTTGAGATCGCTCCGGCCAATCGTGCTGTCTCATCCGGAAAACGTACTTCAGTTGGTTGATAAGGAGGGAGTTCGCTTTCAAAATCGAGCGACTTGGCAGGTGAGATAATGGCAATCACGTTTAACTAACCTCATAGTTGGGGAATTTACACCCTTATACATTTTGTCGGTGCACAGAGGCGGTTACAAGTTTCTCCGTTCAACAACTATTCAGCGGATTCACTCTATAAAAGCATGTGAAACTTGGTAATAAAGCCAAGACAGTTTATGGTGCAACCATATTCGAAAATCCGATACGGGTTCGGTGACACAAAGTTTTTATTCGGAGGAATTTTATGCGTTTTCTATCTCATTTTTCTATGGCCGTTGCTCTGGCTGCTGCTGGAACATTAGCCATTTCTGCTGTGCCGCAGGAGGCGCACGCGCAGAAAAAGAAAAAGGGCAAAGCGCCCAAGCTTGAAATCAGTAAGGAAATCCGCCCCCAGGTCGCTGAGATTCAGCAAGCTATGGCAAGTGAAGCACCTGCAACGGCCAAACCACTAATAGAAGCTTTGCTAGCTCAACCTCTTGCAGGCGATGACCAGTTTATTGCCGGGCAGCTGGCCATTCAACTGGGTTCGACTTTGAAGGATACCGGCTTGCAGGAAAAAGGCATTAATGCCTCATTGGCCAGTGGGAAGACCCCGGCGGAACAACAGCCTTCCTTCCTGTTCTTCTCTGGCAATTTCGCTTATGGGGCAGGGCGCTATGCTGAAGCCGCGCAAACGCTCCAACAGGCCGTTGACGCCGGTTATACCAACAACAATGTCGGAGCGTTGATAGCTGAAGCTAATTTTAAACAAAACAAGTTCCCAGAAGGGCTTGCTGCGTTGGACCGCGCCATTGAAATGGAGAAGGCTAAAGGCGGCAAAGCATCTGAAGACTGGTATCGCCGCGGTGCCGGTATTGCGATGAAGAATAATACAAATGGTGCTGCCGGTAAGTGGACATACAAGCTTGTTGAAGCTTACCCGACAGGCGAAAATTGGCGTGCCGCCTTGTCAGTCTATCGTGATTCGGCCAATCCAAAACTCTCGAACCAAGAAAATTTGGAGCTTATGCGGCTGATGCGCAAAGCTGATGCAATGGAGAGCGAACGGGATTATTTTGAATATGCCGATGCTGCTGATCCACGCAGGTTGCCAGGTGAAGTTGTTTCTCTTCTGGAAGAAGGGTTGGCCAAAGGGGACGTTTCCTCTTCCAGTTCATACGTGAAAGAGACTTTGGCCGCTGCGCGCAGCTCAGTTGCTGCTGACAAAGCCAGTCTCGGTGCTTCCGAACGTGATGCAGCCAAGTCTGCCAATGGCAAAATCGCTCTGGCGACCGCCGATGCCCTGCTGGGGTACGGAGACTACGCCAAAGCCGCTTCGCTTTATCAGTCGGCTATTAGCAAAGGCGGTGTAGATTCCGCACGAGCTCAAGTGGGTCTTGGTATTTCTCACGTTGGGCAGCAAAACTGGGATGGCGCCAAGCAGGCATTTTCAGGCGTCACCGGCACCCGAAAAGATATTGCCAATTTCTGGTCTTTGTGGATTGATCAGCAAGCGGCGGGTACAGCCAGTGTCGCACCTGCTCCTGTGGAGCCGAGTGCTAGTTAAGCAGTATAATCTTCATCAAGAAAAAGGGCGCTTTTGGCGCCCTTTTTTTCTGCTGCTTTTACTCTCCGATCGGGACGCCCGGCAGGTTTTTCGCGGATCTGATGGTCAGAGACGTTTTCACGCTGGCCACATTGGGTGCGGAGGTCAATTTGCTGGTCAGGAAGTCCTGAAATTCCTGAAGGTCCTTTGCCACAACTTTGAGCATGAAATCGATCTCGCCGTTCAGCATGTAACATTCGCGGACTTCGGGAAGCTGTTCGATATGCTCTTCAAACGCCTTCAAATCTGATTCTGCCTGGCTTTTCAGGCTGACCATGGCAAAGACAGTGATCGTAAAGCCCATTTTTGCCGGATCAATCGCTGCATGATATGCTGTGATGATCCCACTGTCTTCCAACGCGCGCATTCGCCGCAGACAGGGGGGAGCAGTTAGTCCGACGCTGTTGGCCAATTCGACATTGGTAACACGCCCTTCATTCTGCAGCCGTTCCAGAATCTGTAAGTCAATTTCGTCCAAATTTATGTCGGGCATATCTCTGCAATTTCCGTTCGCGAATCGATATCTTCTTATAATATAATTAGTGCACCAAGCAACAGCTGCCCACTTGTCCCACATTGTGACGCGACATATTCGGGGGTTACGATATCTGGATGTTGGGGTTATCAACTTGTTAACAAGCCCATCTAAACCCTTCACTCCGGAATTGCCATTGCGTTACGATGATCGTCTGAAAACAGTGCTCAAAGGCTCTCTGCCAGAGGGTAATGCTGCCGCGCTGCAATGGCGTCAGGTCGCCGACCTGATGGCGCAAAAACCCGGACGTCTGGTAAATGATGACGTGCAATCTGGTCTCACGCGGCTGCGTGATTTGCATGAGCGCGTGGATGAAACAGATCGGATTGCCGCGGTACAGGCACTAAACGGCCGTTTAAGGTCCGCACCATTGCTGGTTTATCTTTGTGCCGACAATGATGCTGTATGCGATGCGGCGATAACTGCGGCAGATCTTCAGGATGAGGAATGGGTTGATGTAATTCCTCAGTTGTCGCCCCGGGGAAACAATAGCTTGCGGGCCCGTTCGGATTTGGGTCCGCTTACAAGAGATGTCTTGAATCTCGATGCGTGGGGAGGAGCAGACAATTCGGCGCCTCTGATATCGGCAAATGACGACATGGTCGAAGACGTGGATGCTCAAGATAGTGGAGAACCGGAAAAAAAGCCGGATGATGCATCCCAAATCAGCACATTGGTTGCAAGAATAGAAGACTATCAGCGTAATCGTGAAGCAAAAGTAGCCCAATCTTCCATGACCGATGCAGAGCATCGTAGCTATTTTGTTGACGTTATAGACGGGATTAACTTTGAAACCGACGATAGCGGTACGATCATTTGGGCAGAGGGGCCACCCAAAGGCGCTATCGTGGGAGTAACAATTGCAGAACCTACCTTCGATGATGGGCCTGGTCCTGATGCATATGGCGCAGCGGCCTTTCGCCAGAGAATGCCGCTGGAAAATGCACGGATGCGTTTATGCGGTGCACCAATTGTAGCAGGGGACTGGCGGATGTCAGCCATTCCGTATTTTGGCGACGAAACCGGTCGCTTCAAAGGGTATCGCGGTGTCATGAGGCGCCCGAATGCCGCCGAAGATGCCCGTCAGAACAGTCTTGATGTAGAGCGGCGCGAACAATTGCAGCAGCTTATACATGAACTACGTACGCCGCTTAATGCGATTATTGGCTTTAGCGAAATCATCGAACAGCAGCTGTTCGGCCCCGCGTCTTTTGAATATCGTACATTGTCACGCAGTATCATGGATGAAGCGCAGAGACTGCTGACCGGCTTTGAAGATCTGGACATCGCGGCGAAAATCGATGCGGGTCAGATGGAAAGCCAGTCCGGTCTAACCGAACCTGAATGGCTTATGGAGCGTCTCGCCCAGCGTCTGCAAAGTTTGACCGAGAGTAAATCGGTCGATCTGCACATGACCAAGGCCGAACCGGTCCGCCCCTTTGCTCTGGAAAGTGAATCCGTGGAACGGATCTTTGCCCGATTGCTATCCGCAGCAATTATCGCCTGTGAGAATGGTGAAGAATTACGAGCGGATTTGCGGACTCGGATAGGTTCACAGCCGGTCAACTATTTTAGCCTCTCTCGCCCTTCCCGTATTCAGGGTGTATCGGAAGAACAATTACTCGATCCTTCCCACGGCATAGAGGGTGATGGCAGCGATACTCCGCTTTTGGGATTGGGATTTTCGCTCCGCCTGGTGCGCAATCTGGCAAAGTCGGCCAACGGTACGCTCACCATATCGGATGAGAGGATAGCCTTGACCCTGCCAGCCGCCACGACTAGCGAAATTGGTGTTAAGGAAACGGAATTCGAATAGTCGAATAAGGCAGTGCGATCTAAAAGAGGGGCCGTGATGTTTTCAAATGCACAACAGGGCTCTGGCAGCCTTGAAAAGAACAGACATTTGCATCTTCCCGCAGATTTTGGCCGCCGTTTTCTGATCAGCGTAGATACTGAAGAAGAATTTGACTGGGACGGCCCATTTAAACGAACTGGTCACACGACTCTATCCGTTGGAAAGCTCCAACGCTTTCAATCCTTCGTTGAGAAATATGATATAAAACCCATATATTTCGTCGATTATTCAATCATAGAGAATGATGAGGCTGCGGCGTTTCTGAAATCTGTATCGGCGTCAAATAATGCATCCGTTGGTGTCCACCTGCACCCGTGGGTCAATCCACCTTTTGAAGAGGAAACCAGTCCATACAACAGCTATGCTGGCAATCTTCCGAAAGAATTGGAGGAGGCGAAAATTGCCGCCCTGAGTGACGGGATAGAGGACCGGACAGGAAAGCGACCAATAATCTATCGGGCAGGGCGCTATGGTGTGGGACCCAACAGCATCGAAATTCTCGCAAAACATGGTTTCCTGATTGATAGCAGCGTGCGCTCCCGGTTTGATTACCGGGACCAATCGGGGCCGGATTTCTCACATATCGGCCCTGATCCCTTCTGGCTTGATCATGAAAAAGGTTTGCTGGAACTGCCATTGACCACGGTTTTTTCAGGACTTCTGAGAAAGCAGGGCGATTTTTTGTCAGCTTTGTTTAACCGTTCAAAAACGGCTGGCGCGCTGTTCTCCAAGTCCAAGGTACTAGAGCGCATTCCGCTAACGCCAGAAGGCGTTTCAGCACGGGAAGCCAAAGAAGCTATTGATATTGCCTTTGATGATAATTTGAAATTGCTGGTATTCTCCTTTCATTCACCGTCGCTTTCGGCAGGGCACACGCCTTATGTGAAAACAGATGAGGATCTGGACCGATTTTACGATTGGTGGCGTGAGGTGATCGACCATTTGCTGGAACGCGGTGCATCACCAATAAGTCTCGATCAGTTGATGGCCGTCGCCGGTTTGAAGGACAAATAGTTTCTGCCTGGTGAGCCGACAAATCCGGCTCCCGCAATTATTTCGTTTAGCTGCTTGCCAAATCGCCCGCGCTTCCGCTATCGGAGCGATCCTTGAAGAACCGAATTTATGGAAATGAGGTTGTTCTGGGGCCTGTAGCTCAGTTGGTTAGAGCTGGCCGCTCATAACGGCTAGGTCGGGGGTTCGAGTCCCTCCGGGCCCACCAACCTCTTGTGAAACAGGGCGACAGGTCGTCCTTTTTACGCTAGGTTTGAAATAGACGTAAAAACTCTTTGCTTTTCCCTGAATCATCGCTAGGGGAAGCGCGCGTCGGGGAGTGGCGCAGGCTGGTAGCGCACCTGGTTTGGGACCAGGGGGTCGCAGGTTCGAATCCTGTCTCCCCGACCATTTTTTCGGATCAAAAACCGATCCGGGAATTGGCGACCGAAAAAATCCCGAGCGTAAGCGAAGGGTGACCTGCGTCTACAGTAACGGCCATTTAAAACAGTTATCGCTCCCGATGCACAATCCGGAACGCGTTGGTGTCGTTATTTGTAAGCTAAGACAGCGCTTGGCTGGTCGAGAATAAAATTAAACCAGAGCAGTTGCCCGTTTGCGATCGAGCCGTTCCATCATGCTTTTGATGACTGCAGGGTGAAATGTATAATCGATTTGGCAGCCATATTCTTCATCCTTCTTCCACAGAAGGTTGGCGGTCAATATGTTCATGCTTGGTATTTTGAGGGTCAATGCGATATCGGGATTGAGCTGTGCAGCGCATTCGATCTTTATGATGGTGTCCGATATGGTTTTGACCACGCAGGGCATATTGCCCGAATTGCTCTGTCTGACCTGTGCATCAATGTGCAGTGAATCGCCGTAAATCATATCCTGTTCTCCAATCATCGCAAATTTCGGGGCATGCGATTGGTACCGGCACTTTGACCGATATTCAGGAGATACGGAATGCGAGCTAAAGTCGGCTATCGGGATATAGTTAATATGGTCGACCGGATTTTAACCATTAACGGTCCGATAGAGAGATGCTTCGTTACTGTTCTTGATCGTCGGAAACGCGCGGTGTTGTTGGAACGGGACGTGCAAATCCGTCCGCTGTCAATTCTTCCTCAATTTCCGCTTCCAGGACTCTGACGGCTTCATCTGCCGCCTCTTCCAGCGATTTGGCGTCGCCTTCGATCTGCCTTTCAATTTCCGTAACGGCCTCTTCGCTCTGATCCTCAAGCGGCGCTTCTGAACAAGCCGTTAGGATGGAAATTGCAACCAGGAGCGGCAGTCTGCGCATCACTATTCTTTGGGTGGCATGGTGAAATCGACATCGCTATTGGCGATGATTGACAGCACGGTGCTCCAGGCGGCGACATTTTGACGCAGTTGTTCCGGGTCAATCTTGTCCAGCGTATCATCAGGCGTGTGGTGCAGATCGAAATAGCGCGTACCGTCCTGCTGAAGGTCGACTATTGCCAGGTTTTGCACCCCGATAATGGGACGGACATCTGCGCCACCACCTGCCGTAACGGCGGGATTGTGGCCAATGCCCAGCGGCGCGAGGTTGGTTATGACCTTATCCTGAGTGGCCTTGGCCGCCTCGGGAAAGTTGAACTCCACTCGCCAAACCCGGTCGGCACCAAAATCAGACTCCATAGCGATGGCATGTGGTGCATCTTTGTGAACCACCGCATAGTCCTTGCCGCCCCAAATGCCGACTTCTTCAGCACCGGCCCATAACAGGCGTATTGTGCGTTTGGGTTTTGTGCCGCTATTCATGATGCGGTGCGCGGCAGAAGTGATAATGCCGCATCCGGCCCCATCGTCAATGGCGCCCGTGCCGAGATCCCAGCTGTCGAGATGGCATGCAATCAATATCATGGGGAGCGACGGATCACTGCCCGGCACCTCCGCGATGACATTACCCGATTCCTGTTGACCAATATCCTGTGGTGTCAGGACAAGTTTCATTTTCACCGGTTCATCGGATCGCTCTATCATTCGCCGCAGATTTTCAGAATCCGGGATGGACAGTGCAGCGGCGGGAATGGGCGTCACACGGTTCGAGAAATTTGTGTTACCGGTATGCGGATTGCGGCGATAGGCTGTTCCCACAGACCGGATGACCATGGCAGAAGCGCCTTTTTGCGCCGCGATGTTCGGGCCAAAAAATCGAACACGGCCGAAGGCACCATAACTAGAACCATCCTGACTCCGCCTCATCTGATGACTAACGAAAGCAATTTTGCCTTTCAGGCTTCCATCCGGAACAGCGGCCAGAGCGCCCAGGTTGGGAAAGAAGGCCACCTCAGCCTCCAACCCGTCCGCACCGGTACTGCCCGAATTCCCCAATGCGGTAATTGTCAGTTTTTGCGGAAAAGGAGCAGTAATTACTGCTGTTTCCGTGCCGCGCACCCAAGTCGGCATCATGAATTTTTCTATTCGCACATTTGCGAATCCCAGTTCTGTCAGCTTTTTGACAGACCATTGCCGGGCTCTTGCTTCGGCTTCCGTGCCGCCCTGTCGGGGACCGATTTCCGTCGTGAGCCCCTCCGTGATTTCATAGGCCAGCTTATCGGTGAGAGCTGCTTTTTGGAGCGCCTCCACCTCTGGATCCAGTTGGGCGGAGGCAGGAGTTGCTATCATTGCCGAGGCAATGATCGAAATTTTCAAAAACATTTTCATAGATGCTGCCTAACTTGCCTTTTGCCGTTTGCCAATGCTCTCTTGCGAGTTGCGGTTCATTTCGCTAGGCGGTGCGCAAATCTAACCACATCGAAATCAAAGGATACCGCCAGATGGCCGTCCAATATAGCTATGTCATGAAAGGTCTGACCAAGACCTTCCCCGGTGCCGCAAAGCCAGTGCTGGATAATATTCACTTGCAGTTTTTGCCTGGTACTAAAATCGCCATCATTGGTAAGAACGGCGCCGGTAAATCGACATTGATGAAAATCATGGCCGGTCAGGATACCGAGTTTCAGGGTGAAGCGTGGGCAGGTGAGGGGATTCGCGTCGGTTATCTGGCTCAGGAACCCGAGCTGGACGACAGCAAGACCGTGAAGGAAAATGTCATGGATGGAGTCCGTCCCGTGGCCGATCTCGTGGATCGCTTCAACGAAATTTCGACCATCATGGGTGACCCGCCGGAAGATGCGGACTTTGATGCGCTGATGGAAGAAATGGGCACGCTGCAGGAAAAAATTGATGCTGTGGATGGCTGGACGCTCGACAACCAACTGGAAATAGCGATGGAAGCGTTGCGTTGCCCGCCCGGTGACAGTCCTGTGACCGACCTGTCGGGCGGTGAGAAGCGCCGTGTGGCCTTATGCCGCCTGCTGCTCGACAAGCCCGACATATTGATGCTTGATGAGCCAACCAACCATCTTGATGCGGAAAGTGTCGCGTGGCTGGAGAAGCACCTCATCGATTATGCCGGCAATGTCATTCTTGTCACCCATGACCGCTATTTTCTGGATAATGTCGTGGGTTGGGTCCTCGAAATTGATCGCGGTAAAGGCATCCCGTTTGAAGGGAATTATTCCAACTGGCTCGACGCGAAAGCCAAGCGTATGGCGCAGGAAGAGCGTGAAGATAAAAGTCGCCAAAAAGCTATTGAACATGAACTGCAATGGATGCGTCAATCTCCGAAAGCACGTCAGACAAAGTCCAAGGCGCGTATTAAGGCCTTTGATGATCTGGTCGAAGCGCAGGAAAGTCGCACAGTTGGCAAGGCGCAGATACTCATCCAGACGCCGGAGCGTTTGGGCAGCAAAGTGATTGAAGCGAAAAATCTGAGCAAAGCCTTTGGCGACAAGCTTCTGTTTGAAGATTTGAGCTTTACACTGCCACCTGGTGGTATTGTCGGTATTATCGGTCCCAACGGTGCGGGTAAAACCACGCTTTTCAAAATGATTACGGGACAGGAAGAACCCGATGGCGGTTCCATCGAACTGGGAGATACGGTCAAGCTTGGCTATGTTGACCAAAGCCGCGATCATCTCGATGCGAGCAAGAATATCTGGGAAGAAGTATCTGATGGGCTGGATTATTTCCAGTTTGGCAAGAATGAAGTGCAGACACGCGCCTATGTCGGTGCGTTTAATTTCAAAGGCACTGATCAGCAAAAGAAAGTCGGTCAGCTTTCCGGCGGTGAACGCAATCGCGTCCATCTTGCCAAGATGCTCAAGGAAGGCGGCAACGTGCTATTGCTGGATGAGCCGACCAACGATCTTGACGTCGAAACGCTACGTGCACTTGAAGACGCGCTGGAAAGCTATGCCGGCTGCGCTGTGGTCATCTCGCATGATCGCTTCTTCCTCGACCGTCTAGCGACCCATATCCTTGCTTTTGAAGGTGACAGCCATGTCGAATGGTTTGAAGGCAATTTTGAAAGCTATGAGGAAGACAAGCGCCGGAGACTGGGCGATGCGGCGGATCGGCCGACACGGGTGGCTTATAAGAAATTGACGCGGTGATAGTTGCTGACGTTGGTTGGTTTTGTCCGCCAAATTCGGAAAGCGGACATTGGAAATGAAGTTGAACTAGTCGTGACTTGAACCATCTGCGAGGCCGATATCTTCCTCGGAAGGCATTTCCACCTCATCCAGACACGCAAAGTTTATACATATTTGCGTTGGGTCACGCCGCCACTTGTGATGTGTATAGATGCCACAAATCTTGCAGAAAAAATGTTCCGCAATCATCTTGTTCCATTTGTACGAAGATAATCGATCTGAACCAGCCGTCAGCCTAAATTGGCTTTTATGCTCTGCTTTCATTGCAATTGCTTTCTTTTGGCAAAGTGAGCAATCACAGCGGTAGACATTCTCTGATATATTATTCGAACTGATCTCGAACCTAACAGTCTGGCAATGACAAGAGCCGGTATAGATTCTCATTTTTAGGCGCTTTCTCCATTGAAGGATTTGATAGACAGAACGCCAGTGTCGGTTTTGCGCCCCAAGAGGACACTACAGGCCGTGTGGTAAGAACATCTGAACGATAGTAGCAATCAGTGCCAAAGCGGCAATCGTCGTGATTACAGCAGTCACGGCCCAAAAAATTATAGGTTGATCATTCCGACGTCCTGAAAGAGTGACTCCGAAGTAAGGTAGTTCCATCTCGCCGCGTTTAAGTCCCGTTACCAAAAGCCATATGAAGATCAATCCGACAATCAGGGTAACAATGGGGCCATAGACGTTCTCACTCATGTTCGTATGATGGCACGATTTATTAATGCCTGCAAATGGGCAGGCAAAGAACCTACAATCTAAGATTCTGCGTGGTCCGCTTTTGCGCTCCTAGCTGACATTCGAACCGATAACTTGCAATAGCTCTGATCGCAGAAAATTTGGTGAAGGCGTTTCACATGTTTGTTATTCTAGTACCAAGTAGAGCCAGATGTTGCCGATTGAAAACAGCAAAAATGCCACCGCTAGCCAGTGGAAAATCATGCGTTTTGTTTTGATCAGGAATAGAGCAAGTGCCAAGGCAATAATACCGCCGCCGGAATTTGCAATATATGCAGAAAACGACCAGCTTTCTCTAATTGCTGTGATAGCCGCGCTGGAAACCATAAGGAAAATGAAGAGGGAAAACAGACCCCAGAACTGACCTCTATTTTCAATGTAGAATTCTTGAAGATCAAATCCTTCCTCCGGCTTTTCATCCGGGAAGACCGATGCGGACAGCAAAAAGAAGGTGACCAGTATGAATACCTGAGGCAGGAACTCGATAAAAGAAATGGACTCCAAAGCAGAATATTTCTTGTAAATCGACCACCACAGATTCAATATCGAACATAGTATGACGAATCCTAAAACCGGAACAATTAGATTCCAGCGGATCCGTTTCCTGTATCGCAACATCTTGTGCAGGCTTAAAGAAAGATCGGCGATTGCCAGCCCAATCAAGATCGATGTAAACAGGATGATGTACTCACTGACTGTCATAGGGCTGGTCTCTGGTTGGCATTAGATTTGTTGGACTAAATATGGCAATTTGAGGTTTGGCAACTTCAAAATGATCTGGCTAGCTTTGACATCAATGCAGCTAGCCCAATCTAAGGTTTCAAATTTTGACCGAAACTGATTGATGTCCGCTTCTGCGCCCAAAGCCGCGACTAGGGTTTACCGCAATCGCTTCACAAATAACTGCCCATTATCATCCCGTTTGGTCTGAAAGTTCGGGACCTCTTCGAACATATCGGACAGACGTGAAAATCCGTAGTTGCGGACATCAAAGCTGGAACGGTTTCCGGCTATCTTGCCGACTTCGCTCAAACTCGCATAGCCTTCTGCATCGCGTTTGCTGGCCTGATAGGCGTCGATCAGCAGTTTGAGCAGTTCGTCATCGGCGGTGACATGCTCATCGGCCTTGTCCGACTTGATCAGGGCATCGACATCAATGAACCGGCTGCAGGCCTGCTTGAACGCCTCGGGCGTCTTGCTGCTGCCGAAGCCATAGACATCAATGCCTTCCTGGCGGATGCGCATGGCTAGCGGCATGAAGTCGCTGTCGCTGCTCATGATACCGAATCCGCCAATTTTACCGCGGAACAGCAGGTCCATCGCGTCGATCGTCATTTTCATGTCGGTCGCGTTCTTGCCCTTGGTCATGTCAAATTGCTGCTGCGGTTCGATGCCATATTTATGCAGGATATCAACCCAGCCTTTGAGCGACTGTTTGCGCCAATTGCCATAGGCGCGGCGGATATTGACAGTGCCGAGTTCGGCCAGTGCGGTCAGTACCGGATCGATCCCAGCATGACTGGCATTGTCGGCGTCTATTAGCAGGGCGATATTGTCATTATGTGATTTTGTCATGGCGAGCTTGATGAACTCGGCAGGACACGCCTTCAAGGAAAAAAGCTTTTGAAGCCATTAAGGAACAAGCCATTGACCGTTCCAGCTATTATTTTCAGGATCCCAGTCGAACATCGCGCGCCGGTGACCGGTATGGGCCAGATAGAGCCACTCGATGCGGTCAGTTTCTACCAGCAAAATCGCGAAATTTTCACGGGCAGGGGCCACTTCAAAGCCTTCGGGTTTTCGGCCTTCAATGTCTGGATCAAGGCCTGACGTTGGCAAGTTTACTGCGCTGCCTGGCGCAGGATCCGCAAGATAACAGCGCTTGCCATAGAGTGTCGCGTCATTCCAGGCCGATTCACAGGCAGGGCTGTCTTGTTCGATATGTCCCCGGCCGGAGAGGCGCAATTGTACTTTTGCTTCGGGATGATAGCCGAGGATGGAAACCAAACCTTTGTTGCCAATATCAGCGACCTTGGAGGCGCGATGGTCGGTATTGAATCGCAGCAAGCGATCTTCACGAAGCACCTCCCGTAACACCATGATTCGCTGGCTCGGGCTACCGTCGTCGCTGATTGTCGCAACGGCAGGAGTATGCAAAGGTGATTTGCGGTTTTGCGATCCGTCAATCAACAACCGCCAAGCTTCTTTCAGAGAGAGCGTTATATCGTCCAGAAAAGGCTGGCTCATTTGCTCCCTTATTCCACCGATTCAAACAAGCCGGTGGCTTCGTCAAGGGTGAAAAGTGTCGCCTCTCCAATAGCGTACCAGGCCCCGTGCAACTTCAACTCGCCTTGCTTTTCACGCCTGGCAATGAAGGGAAAACTGCGCAGGTTTTTCAGACTGATCTTGATCGCTTCAAGCTCCAGTTCCCTTTGTGGGTCAGGCGGGGCAGCAGATACGACTTCGTTGCGGGCATCGGTGATGATGGACATCCATTCATCAATGAACGTGTGACCGGGTTCGCCCAGTTCTCCGCCCTTTAACGCGGCGCTGATACCTCCGCACTGGCCATGACCAAGCACCACGATATGCTTTACGTTCAATCCGGTAACGCCAAATTCTATGGCCGCGGATGCTCCGTGCATTCCACCGCTATCGTCATAGGGTGGAACCAGATTGGCGACATTGCGCAGCGCGAACATCTGCCCCGGTCCGGTATCAAAAATAGTCGCAGGATCCACCCGGCTGTCACAGCAGGAAATGACCATGACCGGCGGCGCCTGACCTTCTTTGGATAGTGCATCATAACGAGCGCGTTGCTTTGGATAGGCATCTTCGCGAAAGCGTTTATACCCCTCCAGTAGCGCATGAAATTCTGGCATTAAAAACGTTCCCCCCGAACGACCTCCACATTTGCGATAGTCAGCAACAGCCCATGGCTGTCCAGCAACGGTGCAAGAACATCAGCCAACTGCCCAGCTTTTTCTTCATTGGCTATCATCAGCACCAGCGATTTGGCAGCCGCCCCGCTAACCTCGTCCTGTTGCCAGCGACCATCCCGGCCGCCGCCAGAAGCAATTTTGATCACGCTCCAGCCCGAAATATCAACCTGTTTCACATAGTTGATGATTTTCGGGATGAGCGGGTTATCCACCAGTATCTCGATCCGTTTTCGTTGCACTGTAGCGACCATGTCTTACCCCAGAAATTTTGCGATTGCGGCAAATAGAGAAATACCGAACAGGATGTTGAAAGGGAAGGTTATACCAAGTGACATGGCCAGATAAATGCCCGGATCGGCTTGAGGGAGGGCAAGGCGCATGGCCGCGGGTACCGCGATATAGGATGCACTGGCGCACAGCACGCCCAATATGGCCGCTGATCCGGGGTCAAGTCCGACCAAGGTTCCGACTACCGTTCCAATTGTTCCGTTAATGATCGGCAGCAATATTCCTAATGTCGCAAGAGGTATCGTAATCTTGCGTGTTTCCAGCAGTCTACGGGCAGCTATCAATCCCATGTCCAGCAGGAAAAGGCAGAGAACCCCTTTAAAGCCGACAGCAAATAATGGCTCGATCGGTGCAAATCCTTCTGCACCGGCGACAAAACCAATTACAAAAGCACCGAGCAGCAAGATAACTGATCCGTTGGTCAAAACTTCGTGCATCAGATTCGAATTGGTGTCATTGGCTGGGTTGTCAGTGTCTTGTAGCCTTTTCGAATAGGCCCGGGCCAACAGCAGACCGGTAATGATCGCCGGAATTTCCATCAGGGCCATGACGCCGACCATGAAGCCATCCGGCCGCAAACCGGTGGCGGTGAGCAGCTCTACTGCGGTCACAAAAGTCACCACGCTAACCGACCCATAATGCGCAGCGACGGCGCCAGCATCAATCGCCCCGAGTTTCGCGAAAGACCGGAGCAAAATAAAAGCAAGGACAGGAAGCGTGAAACCAAGCAGAACGCCGGAAACAGCGGCTGCGGCAAGATCCATGGAGAAGCCGGTAGAAGCCACTTCAACGCCGCCTTTCAGGCCAATGGCTGCCATCAGATAAATGGACATGGCCTTGGCAAAGGCTTCGGGAATGGACAGGTCAGATCGGATGAAAGCAGCAAAAAAACCGAGAATGAAGAACAGGATAACCGGGGAGGTCAGCGTTTCGATAATCATTGCAGCTCACTATCAAATTGAGTTGTTAACCGATTAGCAGTCTGATCGCTGTTGGCAAGCGCGTCCGTCATCGCTATTTGATAGAAATGAACGAAATTACAAAAATCCCGCCGCCGTCAGGAAAACCCGTTCGCCAGCGTAAGCCCGACTGGATTCGTGTGAAAGCGCCAATGGGTAAGGGTTTTGAAGAAACCCGAAAACTGATGCGAGAGCATAAGCTGAATACCGTTTGTGAAGAGGCCGCTTGTCCGAATATCGGCGAATGCTGGACCAAGAAGCATGCGACAGTGATGATCCTGGGTGATGTCTGTACGCGGGCCTGTGCCTTTTGTAACGTGAAGACAGGCATGCCGATGCCGGTTGATCCCTTGGAACCCCAACATACGGCAGATGCTGCAGCGAAACTGGGCCTTGAGCATATTGTGATTACGTCGGTCGATCGCGATGATCTGCCCGATGGTGGTGCCAGCCAGTTTGTTAAAGTCATAGAGGCGCTCCGCCGGACGACGCCGGATACCACGATAGAGATTTTGACACCGGATTTCCGAAACAAGGCGGATGCTGCCGTTGAAGCCATCGTGGCCGCGCGGCCTGACGTCTACAATCACAATCTGGAAACAGTGCCCCGGCTTTATCCCAATATCCGTCCCGGTGCGCGCTATTATGCCTCGCTGCGGTTGCTTGAGCAGGTCAAGCGTCTGGATCCTTCGATCTTCACCAAATCCGGTATCATGCTGGGGCTGAGTGAACAAAGACTGGAAGTGCATCAGGTAATGGATGATATGCGTTCTGCGGACATCGATTTTCTGACCATGGGGCAATATCTGCAGCCGACACCCAAGCATGTGAAGGTGGACGAATTTATCAAACCGCAGGCCTTTGATGCCTATGCGTCCATTGCTCGGGCCAAAGGCTTCTTGCTGGTCGCCTCCAGCCCGCTGACCCGATCCAGCTATCACGCTGGCGATGATTTTGCCAAAATGCGTCAGGCGCGTGAGGAAAAGCTAGCCCGTGCCGGCGCATAGGGAGACCCGCGAACTTCCTCACAGCGCCGCGCAGATGTACGCGCTGGTGGCGGATGTCGGGCGTTATGAAGAATTTCTGCCTTGGGTTGTGGGTACGCGGGTCCGTTCAGACAGCGATACCGAAATGGTTGCTGATGTGATTGTCGGTTTCAAAGGATTGCGCGAGCAATTTACATCCCGCGTGGTCAAAAGCGCTACTGACCGGACCATTGAAGTGGATTATCTCGATGGGCCGTTGAAACAGCTTCACAACGAATGGGTTTTTCGCGAACGGGACAGCGGCGGAAGCTATGTCGACTTTTATGTCGCCTTTACTTTCAAAAACAGGATGTTTGAAAAGCTCGCCGGACAAATGTTTGCCAAAGCCTTGCACAAAATGACCAGCGCATTTGTTGAACGTGCTGAAGAGGTATACGGTAGTAACTATTCAGATGTGTCCGGCAACAACAGTTCCAGCGCAACCAGCACGGCTTGAAGGCGGATATCTGCACGGCTTTTGTCGGCACCGAAATCGTGGCGGTCGGCGACGACATCATCAATGCTTTTTCCCTTTTCCGCTTTGGCAAAAACGACGGTTCCGACCGGTTTTTTCTCTGTTCCACCGCCCGGGCCCGCGACGCCCGTTATCGCGACAGCGACATCACAGCCGGATTTTTCCAGGGCTCCTCGTGCCATGCCCCACGCCACGGCAATTGATACCGCACCAAATGTCTCCAGCAAATCATCGCTGACATCCAGTAGACTCTGCTTTGCGTCATTCGAATATGTATTGAAACCACATTCAAAAACGTCGCTGCTTCCGGCAATTTCGGTAAGCGCCGCCGCAACGAGACCGCCTGTACAGCTTTCCGCAACGGCGATACGTCGGCCGGCTTTGCGATTGGCATCAACGACCCGGTTCGCCAAAGTGACGAGTTCTTCTGGCAATAGATTTTGCATGGCGTTCCGCTAGCCTATTCCGAAGGTGCTTTGCAAATGTTGAAGGGGTCTTTTCTGCCTTCCTGATCATCATTGCTGCCCAGCTGCGCCAACATCACGGTCAAACTGGCCAGATTTGCGGCTGGCATAGGCTCCAATAGCCCATAAACTTTGTCGATTGTAGCGCAGTCTTTGGATTTGACTTCCTGTGCCAGCATTGCGGGAATCATTGCATCTACAAACGGACGCATGGCATCCATTTCGATATTTTCCGGTAAATCCTGACCCGCTATCAACCCAATGGCTGCGCTGGCTTCGGGCCAAGCTTCTTGCGAAGCTGCTTCATATCTTTGCATCTGTTCAGAATCGACCTGAAGCAATGCAGCAGAAGCGGGCAGGGTGCTTGCACATTTGGTTCTGACTGCACCCAAGGCACCGGGCAATATGTAAGTTATGAGAGACTCTGCTGTTTCCGCTGGCATACACTGTTTTGTTTCTGCGGCCTGCGCCGAGGTTGCACTTACCAGCGCGATTGCAGCCGATGCGGCTGAAATTTTTCTGAACATAACTCCTACTCCATCGTTATTGTAGCTACTGCCTGTGCCGCGATGCCTTCCCCGCGCCCGGTAAAGCCCAGGTGTTCTGTCGTTGTCGCCTTTACACTGACCTGATCAACAGAAACACCGAGCATTTCGGCAATATTCTGACGCATTGTTTCCCGGTGGGGTTTGATCTTCGGTGCCTCACAAATCACGGTCATATCAACATTATTGATCCGACCACCTTTCTGTTTGATGACCGACACGGCAAATTCGACAAATTTATCGGAAGATGCCCCACGCCACTGCGGATCAGAGGGCGGAAAGTGATCGCCAATGTCACCCATTCCAGCTGCACCTAGCAGCGCATCCGTTAGGGCATGGAGAAGAACGTCTGCATCGCTATGTCCGGCCAGGCCTTTAACATGATCGATTTTGAGACCACCAAGCCAAAGCTCTTCGCCGGAAGCCAATTGATGAACGTCAAAACCCATTCCCGTACGAATTTGTGCCATATTTTCTTCCGATGATGCAGCAAAGTCAGATGCTGTGGTATATTTTTTCAGTGCTTCGTCGCCTTCGACAACAGCTATCTTGTGGCCAGCAGCCCTGAAAACCTGAGCATCGTCGGTCGCTTCTTTGCCGGTAGGCCATGTTGTGTGAGCCTTCACCAATTTATCAAAATCAAACGCTTGCGGAGTTTGCACCCGCCAGAGTTGGCTCCGATCAAGTGTGTCTCCGGCATATTCACCGTCCAGATTTATCGTTGTGTCAATCGTGGGAAGCACTGGAATGGCAGCAGCTTCAACTGTTAACGACCTGAGTAGCCGGTCTATTATGGTATCGGATAGATACGGTCTGGCGGCATCGTGTATGAACACATTTTTTGCGCCACCCGATGCGGCGATGGCCGACAAGCCGTTGCGGACGCTGTCCCGACGTGTTGCGCCGCCAATAACGACTTCATAACTGGACAGACCGGCCATTGCTTCATTCAATTGATGTTGCTGACCGGAGCCGATTACGATCCATATTTTGCTGAAATCCGGATGATCGAGAAAGCTGGCTACGCTGTAGCGGATCATTGGCTTTCCAATGACCTGCGCATATTGCTTAGGCTGTCCCAATCCTGATCGAGCACCTTGGCCGGCTGCAACAATCAGGGCATGGTTTTGTTGGCTGGAGACGCTAGAATCACTCATTACCATTGACCTAGCCCAGTCCTTTCTTGCCTGCCAGCCGCTTTGACGATAAAGGCTGCTTAAATTTTAGGCATATGACATGACATTGAAACCCATCTCGATTGATAAAATCACGATTGACAGTCCGGTATTGCTGGCGCCGATGACTGGTGTAACCGATCTGCCGTTCCGAAAGCTGGTGCGGCGTTTCGGGTCTGGTTTGAACGTGACTGAAATGATTGCCAGCCAGGCGATGATCCGCGAAACGCGTCAATCTTTGCAGAAATGTGCGTGGGACCCGACTGAGGAACCAGTATCGATGCAGCTAGCAGGCTGCTCACCTGACGCTATGGCTGAAGCGGCCAAGCTTAATGAAGATCGAGGCGCGCAGATTATCGACATTAACATGGGCTGCCCGGTCAAAAAGGTCGTGAATGGAGATGCCGGTTCTGCGTTGATGCGGGACCTGCCGCTTGCAGCTGCACTGATTAAGGCCACGGTGAAAGCTGTGAATGTACCGGTCACGGTAAAAATGCGGATGGGCTGGGACCATAACAGCCTGAATGCGCCGGAACTGGCTCATATTGCTGAAGATCTTGGTGCAAAGATGATTACAGTTCATGGCCGGACGCGGTGTCAGATGTACAAAGGCAGCGCGGACTGGACTTTTGTCAGGCAGGTTAAAGAGGCTGTGTCGGTCCCGGTAATCGTCAACGGTGATATCTGTACCATTAACGATTGCGAACAAGCTCTCGCACAAAGCGGCGCTGATGGCCTGATGATCGGCCGCGGTGCCTATGGTAAGCCATGGCTGCTGGGGCAAGTGATGCACTGGTTTGAGCATGGCACAATGCTGCCTGATCCCGACCTGCAAGCCCAATATGCGGTCCTTGAGGAACATTACCGCGCCATGCTGGACCTTTATGGCGAAGATATTGGCGTCAAAGTCGCGCGCAAGCATATCGGTTGGTACACCAAGGGTCTGCCCGGATCCGCAGAATTCCGGAACCTGGCGAACAAGGAAATGGATGCATCAAAAGTGCTTGCGATGCTGCAGGATTTCTATGCGCCCTGGCTCGACAAAGCGGCGGCCTGATGACTGGATTGCCGTCGGCAGAGCAGATTTTTGTCGCACTGCCGGACGCCCTGCTGATCATTGACGAAAATCATGAAATTGCGAAGGTAAATCCGGTCGCTGAGCATTTTTTCGGGCAAAGCGCGAAGCATCTTATCGGCGATCATATCTCCAATCAGCTTCAATTTGAAGATGACCGTTTGGTCAACGCCCTGACGGACAAGGATGCTAATGTTGCGGCCCGTCGTGTTGCTGTTACCCTAAAGGGACGGCAGGGGGGACTGGTGAATTTTGATATTCATACCATACCTGCTGACCAGCGTTGGCGAATCGTTTCCATTGCGCCGCTGCCGACCGATGGACCGGTGATTGAACAGCAACAAGGTGAGCAGGATCAATTCTCGGTGCGAGCGCCAGATATATTGGGGCATGAGATCAAAAATCCGCTGGCTGCCATAAAGGGGGCGGCGCAACTTCTCGATCGTTCGATTGACCAGGATCAAAGAACATTGACGCACATGATAAAAGGCGAAGTTGAACGGATCGCCAAACTGCTGGACCGGATGCAAAGTCTCTCGACGAACCAGCCCGCCAAACTGGAGCCGGTGAACGTTCATTCACTGATTGATCGCGCTCGTCAGTCGATTGAGACCGCACGGAATGGCGATCTGAAAATTGGCGACCAGTTTGATCCCTCGTTGCCGGAGGTGTTGGTGGATCCGGACGCATTGATGCAGATCCTGACCAATCTTCTGGCCAATGCAGTGGACGCTACCAAAGATCTGGAACAGCCGGATATCCGGGTTATCACACGCTATAGCTTTGGCGCATCACTCTCGGTTCATGGCTCCAATCAGATGGTGCGCCTTCCTGTGGAAATCATTGTCCGGGATAACGGGCCTGGCGTTCCCCCGGAACTCGAACGTGATATTTTCTCACCATTTGTATCAACAAAAAAGGAAGGGCAGGGACTTGGCTTGGCTCTTGTTCGCAAATTGATCAACGATATGAACGGACGTGTTAGATATGAGCGTTCGGGTAGTGCAAAGCATACACAATTCGTTCTGTTTTTGCCGATAGCCACCGAAGGATAACTGATGGTCAAGCAAACCGTATTACTCGTTGAAGATGACCCTTCCGTCAGTCACATTATTTCAACTGCACTAAAGGCGGAAGGTATGGCAGTGGACAGCTGCAAGACTGTGTCCGACCGTGATGCACTGTTGGCCAGTGGCAAATATGATCTGCTTATAACCGACGTCGGTTTGGGTGAAGAAGACGGTATAGCTACTCTGGACGCAGTCAGCGCCCGTGATCCCGACTTGCCGGTCATTGTTATATCTGCACAGAATACGCTAAATACGGCTGTCAGGGCCTCGGAAACTGGTGCTTTTGAGTATTTCCCTAAACCCTTCGATCTCGATGAACTGGTCGAAGTTGTACAGCAGGCAATGAAGCCACCCAGCGAGGGACGTCTTGTAGACACCATGGAGGAGGACAACCTTCCCCTGGTCGGGCGCAGCCAGGCGATGCAGGAAGTATACCGGATGATTGCTCGCTTGTTACGCAACGACTTGTCCGTTTTGATACTTGGAGAATCCGGCACCGGCAAAGAACTGGTTGCAGAAGCGATCCACAATCTGGGCCACCGCAAGGCAGGGCCTTTCATAGCCGTCAATATGGCAGCGATCCCCACTGATCTGATTGAAGCGGAACTGTTCGGTCATGAAAAAGGCGCTTTTACCGGTGCGGTTAGCAGCGCAGCCGGCAAGTTCGAGCAGGCACAGGGCGGTACGTTATTTCTCGATGAAATTGGCGATATGCCGATGCACGCGCAGACACGATTATTGCGCGCCCTGCAATCCGGTGAAATTAACCGCGTCGGCGGTAAGGGGCTGATTAAACTGGATGTTCGCATTGTCGCGGCGACCAATCAGGATTTTGTAAATCTGATTGAGGAGGGTAAATTCCGTGAAGACCTTTACTACCGGATCAATGTTGTCCCAATTGAGCTGCCACCTCTAAGAGACCGTGCCAGCGATATTCCGGCATTGGCGAAACATTTCCTTAATCTCGCAGCATCCGAAGGACTGCCAAAGAAGGTACTGACAGACGACGGTTTGGAACTACTCTCCCGTCAGGGTTGGCGCGGTAATGTCCGGGAGCTGAAAAACCTCATCTATCGACTTGTTGTAACAGCGCGCGAGGAAGAATTATCGGAAACGGCGATACGGCAGATTCTTCAGTCACAGCAGGGGGAGGAGCATAACCAGTCCCTTGAACATAGTTTTGCAGATCAGGTGAAATCGATTGTCGGTGATCTGTTGATTGATAAAGAAGATGGCAATTCTCTTTACACCAAGGCCTTGGAAAAATTCGAGCGACCAATGCTTGAGGAAATATTGCGCAAGGCCAATGGCAATCAGATCAAAGCTGCCAATATACTGGGCATAAATCGCAACACGTTGCGGAAAAAATTGACGGAATATGAGATTGATCCAGCGCAATCGCGGTAGAATGATCGGATCACACGTCAAATCGTGACATATTTGTTTCATTAGTGCTGTTTTTACAACGAAACTGTTGTATTAGAGGCACAATGAACGCTCCGCAGGCCCCTATTGAAAAGCGAACACCTGTTTGGTTGCGCCGTTTATCGCTTCTCTCTGAAGATGATAAAGCGATGAAGCGTGTAGAATGGGCTGCCATTTTTCTGTTTCTGGTTACCGCAGGCGGTAGCTACTTTCTATTGAGTTCTCAATCAGGTCGGACTGATTTCATCTCACCTCCGCTCACGGCGGCATTGCTGGTGGCCAATCTTATTCCGGCAATTACGTTGCTGGTCCTACTCGGCCGTCGCATTGCAAAAGGCAGGGCAGCAAAATCTGCCACAGGTACTAGTGGCCGTCTGCATGTTCGTCTGGTCGCATTGTTCTCGCTGGTAGCCAGTGTGCCAATGTTGCTGGTGGTGATCTTTGCGTCACTACTTTTCCAATATGGCGTGGAGTTCTGGTTTTCCGATCGCGCTCGCGGAATGTTGGAAAACGCCAATAGTCTGGCGCGTGGATATTATGATCAAAACCGCCGGGATGTTGGTGCGGAGACGATTACCATGGCCAGTGACCTGCGCAGTTTTTTGGCAGAAAAGGGGATCAACCATCCTGAATTTGCAGAAAATTACTCGTTTCAGGTTCTGACCCGCAAACTGAATGAATCGGCAATTATTCAGTTTGGGGAGGATGGGGTTGCGCGCACGGCCGCCGCAGTTAATCCTGACAATAGCGACGAAAACATCAAGATAACCGAACAAGTCATCAATCAACTGATGGCCGGTGAGAATTATGTTGTTACCGCTAAGGCCAACAAGATCGAAGCCGTGACTGTTCTTGATCTGGACTCTCAGGTTTTTTTATATGCTGCCCGTGACTCAGATATGCTGGCTCTCAGTCAATGGGAGAGGGCGCAGTCTGTTCTGGCAGATTATGATAATCTGTTTACCCGATCCCGCAGCCTTCAATTGCAATTCAATATCGCCCTCTTTGTTGTATCCCTTTTCATTGTTGGTCTTGCACTTTGGATCGCGCTGGCAGTGGCGGATCGAATGGTGAGGCCGGTTGGCGAGCTGGTTCATGCCGCTAAGCGGATTACGGAAGGGGACTTGGCGTCCCGGGTACCCGCACCTTTTGAAAAGGATGAAATTGGCACGCTTGGCAGAGCCTTTAACCGCATGACGGAGCGGTTAGAAACACAGACTACCGCGTTACTGACTGCCAATGAACAACTGGGAAGCAGGCGGGCTTTTATCGAAACAGTTCTGGAATCGGTTACCGCAGGAATTATCAGTCTGGATCAGACAGGACAGGTTCAACTCATCAATTCCCGCGCGCAGGCACTGCTGGCCAAGGAAAGTCAGGATTTGCTGGATAAACAAATATCGGACGTCGCGCCCGAATTCGCTGACCTAATTGGCGAGGGGATTGAGAATACCATTATCCAGTTTTCGTCCGGCAATGAAATTCGCACCCTGGAAGTGAAGATAGTTGGTGGACAGTCAGGCCATGTCATTACTTTTGAAGATATAACGCAACGGTTGCTGGATCAGCGCCGTGCGGCATGGTCCGACGTGGCCCGCAGGATTGCCCATGAAATCAAAAACCCTCTTACACCGATCCAATTGGCGGCAGAGCGGCTACAGCGGCGCTTTGGCAAGAACGTTACTGAAGGCGGATCAATATTTTCGCAATTGACTGGAACAATTGTTCGCCAGGTTGGTGATTTGCGTAAGATTGTTGATGAATTTTCCTCTTTCGCACGAATGCCGAAGCCGGTTTTTCGTGAGGAAAATCTTATTGATATCGTTAAACAAGCAGTGTTTTTGCAAGAAGTCGCCCATTCCGCGATCAAATTCCGTTTTGAATCGGATGACCAGAACCTGCCCTTGGTTTGTGATCGTAGACAACTGGGGCAAGCTCTAACCAACATCGTCAAAAACGCCGTAGAGGCGATTGAACAAAAAGCGGATACTGCAGAGGATTTCGCGTTTGAAGATGGGCAGATATGCGTAAGTGTTCATCGAAAAGACGATGATGTAGAAATTCAGCTGGATGACAATGGTATCGGACTGCCAGCAGAGCGCGAACGCATCGTTGAACCTTATATGACGACTAGGGAAAAGGGTACCGGGCTGGGGCTGGCCATTGTCAAAAAGATAATCGAGGAACATTTCGGTACCATCGCCTTTACCGATTCATGCGCCGCGGAGCAGGGAAGCGGTACCCGTGTGACCATAAACCTGAACCCGACAAAGCTGGCACGCCTGAGCGAGAGCTTTACCGCACGAAGTGCAGAGACGGAAATACCGGATAGCGTTGGGAAAAAGCGCACCAGCCCTGATGGCGAACGTCTACCACAAACTGATAAACTACCCCCAATTTAGAAGGTCGAAACAATGGCATTAGATATCCTGATTGTTGATGATGAACCCGATATCCGGGAACTTATTTCCGGTGTTCTGGAAGATGATGGCTATGAGACAAGAGTGGCAGCCGACAGCGATTCAGCACTTGCCGCCGTCAAAGAACGGAAACCGTCTCTTGTTTTGTTGGACGTCTGGTTGAGAGGGTCCCGTTTGGATGGGTTAGAGCTTCTGACCGAAATAAAAAAAATCGATGCGAAGCTGCCGGTAATCGTGATTTCCGGTCATGGAAATATCGATACGGCTGTCGCTGCAATATCGCAGGGTGCGGTCGACTTTATCGAAAAGCCTTTTGAAGCCGAGCATCTGATGCATCTGGTCGCACGGGCTACTGAAACAGAAAGTCTGCGCCGCGAGAATGAGGCATTGAAAGCCCGGGTCGGCTTTGCTGACGAGTTAACGGGTAACAGCGCATCGGTAAACTCTGTTCGTGCGACATTGAAGCGTGTTGCCGGCACTGGCAGCCGTTTGCTTATTTCCGGTCCGGCAGGTGTAGGAAAGGAAGTCGCCGCGCGGCTCATGCACAACTGGAGCACACGGGCAAACGCACCATTTGTTACGATAAGCGCAGCCCGTTTATCTCCGGAAAGTGTTGAGGAAGAGCTTTTTGGAACCGAGAAAAACGGAACTGTAGAGAAAATCGGCCTGCTGGAAGAGGCCCATGGCGGTACGTTGTTCATAGATGAAGTGGCGGACATGCCGCTTGATACGCAAGGTAAGATATTGCGTGTCCTAACCGAACAAAGCTTTGCTCGTTTGGGTGGTAATCAACGTGTTAAAGTTGATGTGCGGGTCGTCTCCGCAACCTCTCGCAATCTGGACGAAGAAATTCAGGAAAAGCGATTTCGTGAGGATCTTTTCTACCGGCTAAATGTTGTACCGGTTGAGTTGCCGCCACTAAA
Source organism: uncultured Sphingomonadaceae bacterium (assembly GCA_947493955.1). GTDB lineage: Bacteria > Pseudomonadota > Alphaproteobacteria > Sphingomonadales > Sphingomonadaceae > Parasphingorhabdus. The sequence continues at coordinate 1,112,246 of CANLSQ010000001.1, read as the reverse complement.
CCAACGCCGTGAAGATATACCGACCCTTGTCGAACATTATTCCGCGCGTTTTGCCGCAGACCAGAGGCTGAACCCGCCGGAAATATCGGCAGAAGCGATGGCGGCGCTTCAAGCATGTGATTGGCCAGGCAATGTCCGTCAGTTGCGCAATGTGATTGAACGGACCATCATTCTTGCGCCGAAGGACAATTTTTCGAAGATCGAGATCGAGATGTTGCCGCCCGAGATATTGGGCAATGACGATGATCTGGATCAGGGCGTGGCCTCTTTGATGGGCTCCCCGTTGCGCGAGGCGCGGGAAAGCTTTGAACGTGAATATCTCAAAGTTCAGATTCGAAGATTTTCGGGCAATATTTCAAAAACGGCCAATTTTATTGGAATGGAACGTTCTGCATTGCACAGAAAGCTTAAAATTCTGGGCCTTGCGGCGAAAAAGAAGCAGGCAGCCGAGTAAACAATGAATTGTTTGCAGTTGTAGCTTCGCTATTGAATCCATATATGTCGGAAGCGCGGCTCCCCCAATAGTTTTAGCCGCAGCCAAAACCCTCTCTGCGGCCATTACGCCGCCAAAAACCGGATGTCAAAAATGACCGATAAATCAAATAATTTGCAAGACCTCTTCTTAAACTCTCTCCGCAAATCAAAAATGCCAGTGACCATGTTTTTGGTCAAAGGCGTAAAGTTGCAGGGTATTGTGACCTGGTTCGACAATTTCTCTGTATTGTTGCGGCGTGATGGCCAGTCACAATTGGTTTATAAACATGCAATTTCGACCATCATGCCATCACAAAGCCTTGATATGCAGCCATTTTCCGATCTCATGGAACGAGCCAAGGGCCGCAATGGCGTATTGCAGGAGGTGTTCCTGACCGCCGTGCGTGACAGCAATGATCCGGTCACCATGTTTCTGGTAAACGGTGTGATGCTGCAAGGCGAAGTGGCGGCTTATGATTTGTTCTGCATATTGCTGGAGCGTGAAGGCTTGGCGCAGCTTGTCTACAAACATGCAATTTCAACCATTCAGCCAAACGGTGCCATCAATCTCGCCGATTATAATAATGCAGATGAAGGCTCCCATTGATCCCATTTGAAAAAAAGCAACTGGACGGCGGTGAAGACAAAGCCGTCATTGTTCACCCCGACCTGGGATCGCTTGGTCAAAATGCGCTGGAATATAGACTGGAAGAGGCAATTGGTCTCGCTCTGGCAATCGGATTGGAAACAACTTCTGCGCAATATTTCAGTGTTCGTGCGCCAAAGCCGGGGACCTTATTCGGCTCGGGTCAAGTCGATCAGATCAAGACTATATTGGCGCAGGACGATGCCAATATACTGATTGTTGATGGTACGTTGAGCGCTATCCAGCAGCGTAATCTGGAAGAAGAGCTGAAGGTCAAGGTTATCGACCGAACTGGCCTGATTCTTGAGATTTTTGGCGCGAGGGCCGCGACAGCCGAGGGACGACTGCAGGTGGAACTGGCCCATCTCGACTATCAGGCAGGGCGTTTGGTTCGCAGCTGGACTCACCTTGAACGGCAACGCGGTGGTTTTGGCTTCCTCGGCGGCCCGGGTGAGACACAGATTGAATCGGATCGCCGGATGATCCGCGACCGTATGGCGAAATTACGCAAGGAATTGTCGCATCTTCGCAAAACCCGGACGCTCCACCGTTCGCGCCGCCAAAAGGCACCGTGGCCGGTTATCGCGCTCGTTGGTTATACAAACGCCGGTAAATCAACACTTTTTAATCGCCTGACGGGCGCCGAAGTGTTCGCAGAAGACCTTTTGTTTGCGACACTGGATCCCACCATGCGGCAATTTCCGCTGCCTGGCTACGACAAGGCGATCATCTCGGACACGGTTGGTTTCGTGTCTGACTTGCCGACGCAGCTGGTCGCCGCCTTTCGCGCGACGTTGGAAGAAGTGACTGCGGCGGACGTGATAATCCATGTCAGGGACATCTCTCATGCTTCCAGTGATGGACAGGCCCGCGATGTCGAACAAATTCTGTTGGAACTAGGTGTCGATCTGGAAGAGGGGGAGGGGGCTCCCATCATTGAAGCCTGGAACAAGATTGATCTGATCGACCCCGATGATCCGGATAGCATAAAGTTGCCGGAGCATATTCCCGACAATGTCTGTCCAATATCTGCCGCCACCGGGCAGGGTGTTGATGCGCTTGTCGAGATGGTGACTTCCAATTTGTCGCGTAACCATAATATCGAAACGGTCACATTGCCCGTATCCGACGGCAAACGTCTGGCGTGGTTGCACGAAAATGGCCGTGTTCTGGAATCCGAGCAGGAAAATGAAGACCTGATTCTGGCTGTCCAAATGTCAAACCGCAACTGGGGACGGTTTCACGCGCTTTAGGAAGCGGATTTTGCTTTCTGCCATTCTTCTTCAAGCTCTTCGATCGACATCTCTTTCATGTTGCGGGGAGCTGTACTTTCTACTTTGTTGAATCGCTTGGAGAATTTTCGGGTGGCATCGGCCAAAGCCTGCTCTGCATCTACGCCATAGTGACGCGATAGATTCACGGCTGAAAAGAGCAGATCGCCCATTTCCTCATGGATATCCTCCGGGCTGTTAGCTAGCTCCACTTCCTCAAGTTCTTCCAGCAATTTTGCTTTGACGGGTGTTTTCTCGGGCCAGTCAAAACCAACCCGCGCGGCCCGCTTTTGTATCTTTTGAGCGCGCAGCAGGGCGGGGAGGGCCAGCGCAACGCCATCGAGTGCACTGGATTTACCAGTCTCCGCCCGTTCTTCGGCCTTTATCTGTTCCCAGCCGGGGCTGTTGTCCGCTTCACCAAAAATATGCGGATGGCGCCGGATCATCTTTTCGCAAATAACATCGACCACATCACCGAAAGAGAAATGGCCCTCATCCGATGCAATCTGGCTGTGGAATACGACCTGCAACAGAAGATCGCCCAGCTCATCTTTTAGCCCATCCATATCTTCGCGCTGAATGGCATCTGCAACTTCATAAGCTTCTTCGATTGTGTAAGGCGCTATGGTTTCAAATGTCTGGACGGTGTCCCATTCGCATCCTGTTTTTGGATCACGTAGCCGCCGCATGACATCAAGAAGGGGTTCAATCACTGATTATCTATCCTCGCACGAACATTGAACTGATCTAGCAGGCTGACTGCAGTTGGGGCAGGGCAGCGCAACACCCCTCTTATCGGCTATGTTTAGTGCTGCCAATGCTGGATCTGAAACGAGTGCTATCCAGAAAAGACAAGCGTTACCAAAGCTGTTCATTGCATGATTTGTCACTTTGTGTTCAACAACTTGACGAGGTTTCAGATTAACAAAACAAACGGAGTTTCAATGACAGCCCCAGTAAACGGATTTTGCGATCCTCGCTTTGAAGCCGTCAAGGCGGCTTTCGAAACAAACTTTCGTGAACATGGTGATATTGGCGCTTCTGTTGCGATCACGCTTGATGGCGCCTTTGTCGTGGATCTGTGGGGCGGGCATCTGGATGAAGAGCGGACAAAGCCTTGGCAAGAAGATACGCTTGTAAATGTCTGGTCCAGCACAAAAACAATGGCGGCAATGTCATTGTTGCTGCTTGCCGATCGAGGGGAGGTTGATCTCCATGCGCCAGCTGCAAAATACTGGCCGGAATTTTCGCAAGGCGGCAAGGAGACAGTCGAAGTCCGACATTTTCTAAGCCATATGGCGGGCCTGTCCGGCATGACTGAACCTGTTGAAGGCGACAGGCTTTATGATTGGGATTGGATGACCAGTGCGCTCGCACGTCAGGAACCATGGTGGAAACCGGGCACCCAGTCCGGCTACCATGCGCTGACCCAGGGGCATCTTATTGGCGAAATTGTAAGAAGGGTGACCGGCCAATCAATTGGCAATTTTTTTCGGCAGGAAATTGCAGAACCAACCAATGCAGATTTCCATATTGGTGCAGGCGAAGAACTGGATGAACGGATTGGCAATCTGATCCCGCCCGAAGACACGGTGTTCCCCGATCCGGAGACTATTGCCGGACGGACATTTGCAAATCCCGCCGTCGATGCCACCGAGCCCAGAAAAAGGGAATGGCGCGCGGCCGAAATACCGGCAGCCAATGGTCAGGGAAATGCAAGAAGCATAGTTCGCGCGCAAACAGCGATGGCAAATGGCGGTAAAGCATTTGGCAAGACTTTAATGTCGGAAGCAGGGGCCAGGCGTGTTTTCGAAAAGCAGTCTGAGGGAACCGATCTTGTCTTGGGCGTGCCGCTGGTCTTTGGCATGGGCTATGGTCTGAACAGCGCCCTTTTGCCCATCAGCCCAAACCCCAATACCTGTTTCTGGGGCGGTTACGGCGGGTCATCAGTCATAATCGATCAGGATGCCCGGCTATGCTTTTCCTATGTAATGAACAAGATGGAAAGCGGCCTTCTGGGTGACCCGCGTGGATTTGGACTGGCAGCCGCCATGTATGCATCGCTTCAGACTTAGTGGTCTGGTACCTAGTTATCGAAGCCCACAAAGGTGGCGGCTTCATCAATCGACTTGCGGGTTGAAACCACGGCATTTGCGGGAAAAGTCTCGTCCGGCCAGCCTAGCGCAATACTCTTCATTATAACCTGATCATCAGCGATCCCTGCATGTTCACGCACGACGGGTGATTGCATGATGCCCTGACTGTTGATGACTGTACCAAGACCGCGCGACCACGCTGCATTCACCAGTGCAGTCGCAACAGCGCCACAATCGAAAGGTGTGTCGTCGCTGCCATTGAGAACGCGGTCATAAGTGATAATCACGCACACAGGCGCATCGAATTGACGGAACCCGCGCATAACCCAGTCCTGCCGCGCATCCTTGTCATCGCGTTCGATTTTCATGGCGGAAAATAACTGCTTGGCGACGCCGATTTGCCTTTCGCGATGAGGCCCCGCAAAGGCCTCACCCGTTCGAAACTCACGTGATTGTGGTACGCCGGCGAGCATCCGCTCGGTATTACCGTTGCGAATACGTTCCAGCGGCTCACCGGTGATCACATAGAAATTCCAGGGTTGCGTATTCATGGAAGACGGTGCGCGCATCGCCAAGCCGATGATTTCTTCGATAAGCTCCTGTGGAACTGGATCGGGCTTATACCCCCGGATGCTTCGGCGTCCGAGGACAACTTCGTCAAACTGCATTGATGGCTCCGTAAGAAATATCGCTGTTCGCTAGCGTAGAACGGTGAAAATGGGAAGCCCGATTACGGTTGCTTCTCAGCAATATTTTCACAATTGTAATTACTGGTATCACCCTGGTTTTGTCGGTTTCACAACCGAGCGCCATCGTTCATATATTTTGAATGACCAAACCCATAACAGAGCTGGAAAACCGCCAATTGATCATCCATGCGCTTGACGGGATATTGCGGGAGCTGGATGATGCGAATATCCATCTTGCCGCGGTCAAGATTGTCGAGGCACGTGAAATCTTAATGAACATAGAAGGTAGGGGAGGCACACCCGACTCTGAAGTTAGTTCATAAATGAGATGCCAAGTTTCACTTAAATTCTCTGATCGTAACTATCGGGGTTGAAAGCTGATTCAATCTAAGCTTAACATGAGGGCAACAGGATATGAAAAACAGCCATCACAAAAAGCAGCAACAGCTGAACTCGATCGTACCGTTACCGGACATTTTTGACCGGAACATTGGAGAAAAACTCTCTGATCAAGCGCATAAAAGTTATGTTTCCAAGCTGGTTGCCTGTCGTCAGTTTGTCGAACGCCATTTTCAGAAGAATTATGGTATTCCGGCTTATCCTGTTTGCGACATGCTTCTGGCTTTGGAGGTTTCGGATCTCCGAACCATCTCGATTGAATCAATGGCAATTGAGTTGGCGATGCCATTAAAGGTTCTGCAAAGATATCTGGCCATTGCCGAAAGACACAAGTTGATCATTGTGAATGCGAATGCTGAAATTCCAGAAATTTCTCTGGCCGAGAAAGGCGTGGATGATTTGCTCTTGATAACTAATGCAATCTCCGAAGTTGCATTCAAACTCAGGCCATTGGATTCAACAAACCGCTAGAAGAGGGTTCGGTTGAAGAAAAAGACCGGCTTCCAGTTCAATCAATAATAGGTTGATAATATATATTATGTTAAATTATTGAATGGGCGTTGCATTATGCGGTTCCAGGATCATCTCACGCCCCTCTACCCGCCAGCTTTTCATTTCTGACAGGAAATTCATTCCCAGAACGTTGGAATCGCCGAATGCTTCGGCCACAACTACCGGAAGATCTATGGCAGTCATTGGCCCGACTTTCAGCGATTGAATAGACCCGCGCTGCGCTTCGACAGTTCCGTTGGCGGTGTTCAGATAGGTTGGAAAACCACCTTCATTGATATCGATGTTCGCCGCACGAGCTGTTTTGAGTGTCATGGCGGTCGTTGTGGCACCGCTGTCGATCAAGAACCGGACTGGCATGCCGTTTACCTCAGCATCGGCCCAGTAGTGGCCATCTACCGATCGCCGTATTTTTAGCGTCCCGCCGACCACTTGCTGTTCGTTCGCGCCGGTCAGTTCTCCGGTCACCTTGTTCCACACGCCGACTATTTCATGCTGATAGGAAAATGCGACGATGAATATGGCGAATATTGCGACCCAGCTCAGCGCGGTGCGGACAATCTCGCCCAAGCCGATACGCCGGGAAAATAGCGCGCTGGCAACCAGCACCAAAGCGCCAATCGCAAAAACAAGATTGATATTCTGATCTTCGGTCACGTCTAAATCTCTATCACAAAACCGTCATAAGCGGGCCGGATATCTTCCGGTAATATGGCGCTGAGATGGTTATAATCCATCGATTTGTCCATATGCGTCAGCAGGCTTAACCGCGGGTTTACGGCCTTTATCAGATCCAGCGTCATGCCGAGATGTGCATGGGTCGGATGCGGTTTTTCGCGGAGTGCATCAACTATGAACACATCACTGGCTTTGAATAATTTCTCCATATCTTCAGTAACCTCACCGAAGTCCGTGGCATAGCATATCGCCTTTCCACCATATTCAAAACGCAGTCCGGCAGATGTAATACCGCCATGGGGTTGGTCTACGCATTTGACAGTAACATCACCAATTTTCATATTTTCTTCGAGTGATCGAGCGTCGCAGATTGACGGATAATATTTGTGGCCATCAAAAGCGTAAGCGAAACGCTGTTTCAGGCTTTCCAGCGCAAAAGGCCGTGCATAGGCCGGTATTGGCTCCCGTTTTCTGTGAAAGACCTGCCGTAAGTCATCAATACCATGGCAATGATCTGCATGATCATGGGTCCAGATAACATTGTCGATATAATCAATGTCGCAGTCCAGAAACTGCGCGCGGAGATCCGGTGATGTGTCGACTAATATCCGGGTGGTTGGACTTTCGACAATGATCGATACCCTGCTCCGCCGGTTTTTCGGTTCATTCGGATCGCAATCACCCCAATCATTTCCGATTCTGGGTACTCCGGAGGATGTGCCGCAACCGAGAATGGTGAGTTTCATTGCGGGTTTGTGGGTCAAAATCAGGGACGCGCTTTGTTAAACAGACGGTAGAAATTTTCCGCGGTTATCTCGCAAAGTTCAGAATAATCCTCACCACGTAACTCAGCAAGAAACTTGGCTGTATCGGCCACAAAAGCCGGTTCTCCGGTCTTTCCGCGGTGCGGTACCGGTGCAAGAAACGGGGCGTCGGTTTCGACCAACAGTCGGTCCATCGGCAATTTTGCCGCTGTTGCCTGCAAATCCTTGGCATTTTTAAACGTGACGATGCCTGAGATGGAAATATAAAGACCTAAATCCAAAGCTTTATGAGCGAAGTCTTCGCTGGCGGTGAAACAGTGGATTACGCCGGTATAAGCGCCCTGCTCCATTTCTTCGGCCATGATCGCTGCGGTATCGTCCTCTGCATCGCGCGTATGGACAATAATCGGCAACCCCGTCTCGCGCGCTGCATGAATATGCGTGCGAAAGCTCTGTCGCTGGCGATCGCGGTCGCTATGGTCGTAATAATAATCAAGCCCGGTTTCGCCGATGGCGATAACGCGTTCATGTTCGACTTCCTTGACCAGTTTCGCCAGATCAATATCAGGATGGGCATCGGCTTCGTGAGGATGAATGCCAATGCTCGACCAGACGTCGCTTTCGCGCTCTGCGGTTGCCACGATATCGCGCCATTCGCTTTCCCGTGTCGAGATGTTCAGCATTGCTGTAACGCCGCTCTCCCGCGCACGATCGAGTACAGCGCCTTGCTCTTCGATCAGGCCCTTATAATTGAGATGACAGTGGCTATCGACGAGCATGATTACCCTTCTCCATCGGCTGCGGGCATGTCCAGACGGGGGAAAATGCCGCTTGGTGCCGGTATTGTCAGGCCAGATTCAATTGCGGTAGCGATATGCTCAAAATCGCGCTCATCGGCACTTTGCGACAAAAGGTCGAGCATTTTGTCGCAACTTTCCGGGATGACCCAGCGCAGCATGATCGCCAGTTGGCGAATGGATTCTGCGGTATAATATAGCACCGTGTCAGCCCGCGCGGGATCAGTCTTGCGCAAGGCCCAGGGCGCCTGGTCAGCAAAATACTGATTGGTCGCGCTCAGCCGCTCCCGCAGCAGATCGATGGCCGCGTGGATAGGAAATTCGCCGTTCTCCATCAGCGCAGTCATATCGGTGAAACAAGCTTCCAAATCGCTGATAAGTTGCTCTTCTGCTTCAGTCTTCGCTCCCGCTTCAGGCATCTTGCCATCACAATTTTTTGCTATCATGGACAGGCTGCGTTGGGCGAGGTTGCCAAAATTATTCGCAAGATCGGCATTGGTCTTGGTCACGATCATTTCCGCAGAATAGCTGCCGTCCTTGCCGAAAATCACCTCGGACAGCAGAAAATAGCGCAGTTGATCGACACCGAATGCATCGGCCAAAGCAATAGGGTCGACCACATTGCCAACCGATTTTGACATTTTCTGCCCGCGATTGAGCAGGAAGCCATGGCCGAATACCTGCTTGGGAAGCGGTAAATTTGCGCTCATCAGGAAGGCTGGCCAGTAAATGGTGTGAAAGCGGACAATATCCTTGCCGATAATATGCACCATTTCACCACCTTCTCTCCAATATTTCGGATAAAGGTCTGTTTCTTCGGGATAACCGAGACCGGTGAGATAGTTGGTCAGGGCGTCGACCCAGACATACATCACATGATTTTCACTGCCTGGAACTTTCACACCCCAGTCAAAACTGGTGCGTGAAATGGATAGATCATTCAGGCCGCCTTCGACAAATTTGATCATCTCGTTGCGGCGGCTGTCCGGTTTCAGAAATCCCGGATTTTCACTGAAGAGTTTTAAGAGCGGTTCCTGATATCTGGACAGACGGAAAAACCAGCTTTCCTCAACCGTCCATTCCACTGGCGTGCCTTGCGGGGACAGCTTTTCCTTTGTGCCGCCCTCACCTTCGGCTTCAATCAGCTCGTCTTCGTCATAATAAGCTTCGTCACGAACCGAGTACCAGCCTTCATATTTATCGAGATACAGGTCGCCATTGGCTTCCATGGCCTGCCAGATGGCCTGACTGGCCTTGTGATGATCCGCTTCCGTGGTACGAATGAAACGATCATAACAAACATTAAGTTTGTCGCACATCACTATGAATTGATTCGCCATTTCGTCGGCAAGCTCCTGCGGAGCGATAGCTTTGGCAGCAGCTGCCTGCGCCATTTTCAGGCCATGCTCGTCCGTGCCGGTCTGAAAGCGGACGTCGCGGCCCGACAGACGCTGAAAGCGCGCAATGGCATCGGTTGCGATGGCTTCATACGCATGGCCAATATGCGGCGGGCCATTAGGATAACTGATCGCCGTCGTGATATAAAATGGATCGGACATGAATTGCTTTCTTGTATCCCTTCCCAAAAATCCGGCTCGAATCCTGACAGGGCCTAACGTCTATCGTTTCTCTTTATGCGTGCTCATCGCGTTGGGCAAGCGATCCCATCAGGCTGCCGAGGCGAAATATAACCGCCTGGTTATCCAGCGCCTTGGGGGAGGCAATCGCCGCAAGATCGCTGGCTTCGCGCCAGAGCTCGATCGCATTGCCACTGGGCTTGTTACCGGTGGATTTTATATGCTGGGCCATCAGGCTGGGCGCGCGGGCCAGAAAGGCCTGATATCGCGGCGTTGCGGCCTTGAGCGATAATTTGCGTGCCAGATCATTCTTGATCTGATTGCTTTTGTCCCCGGTGCGCATAATATCGCGGGCGAGATTTTCGAGTTCGGCCAGCCCGGCATCCACATATTGCAAAGAGCGTCCCGGCGATCCTTCCCCTGCTGCGACCAGTGCGTTTAATTCCGCCTCGTCCAGCTCGGGCGCTGTGCTGGAGAGCACCTGTCGCATCTGATCATCATCCAATGGATCAAAGCGCAATATCTGACAGCGCGACCGGATGGTCGGCAACAGCCGTTCCGGAGCATGGCTCACCAGCAGGAACACCGTGTCCTTGGGCGGTTCTTCCAAATTCTTGAGCAGCGCGTTGGCACCGCCGCGTTCGAGATCATCAATCGCGTCGATTACGACTACCCGATAGGTCGATATGGAAGCCTGTGTCGCGAATAATGACTGCAGGTCTCGGATTTGCGCTATCGAGATATTGCGCTTGAGTTCATGCTCTTCCAGCGAATCTACACCCTCTTCCCGGGCTTTTTTTTCTTCCTTATCGGTTTTGCCGCCTCGCTGGACAAGCCGGAAGTCCGGATGGCTTCGGGCGGCAAGCAGTTTCGCGCCCTGGCTCTCATCATCCAGATGAAATCCGCTGCCATCCAATCGCTGCCGGATGTCTGAATCCAGCAAAAACTGCGCTGCCTGTTTGGCAAACCCTGCTTTGCCCAAACCTTTGGGCCCGGCCAATATCCATGCATGATGCAAGGTTCCCTTGTCGAAAGACTGCCGGAAAATACGTTGTGCTTTGTCATGCCCGATAAATGACGTCATGCCATCAACCTATCAGGTCGGTCAGGTTTTGCAGCAAATTTGCTGTTACATCCTCTGGTGACTGAGATGCATCGACCAATTTTACCCGATCTGGTTCTTCGTCGGCATATTGCCGGAATTTGGCCATAACCGATCGATGATAGTCGCTATCACGGCCACCTATGCGATCACTGTCCCCTCGATCCCGGGCCTCGGCACGGCGTGCGGCTACTTCTTCTGGTAAATCGAGGATGAAAGTGCGATCAGGCATCAGGCTCTCGCTGCCGATACCATGCAAAGCCATGATATCTTCGTCGCTCAACAGTCCGCTGACGCTCTGGTAGGCGCGGCTGCTGTCGACAAACCGGTCGCTGATCACCCATTCACCGCGCTCCAGTGCGGGTCTGATCAGCGAACCACAATGCTCGGACCTTGACGCAGCAAATAGCAGCGCTTCGGTCCGCATATTCCATTTTTCATCATGGCCGCTTAGCAGAAGCTCGCGAATGACCTCTGCACCCGGTGTACCACCTGGTTCGCGAGTCAGATGGACTTTAAGTCCCCGGCCTTCAAGAGCGGTCGCCAATGCCTTGGCCTGTGTGGACTTGCCCGTCCCCTCCCCGCCTTCCAGACTGATAAAACGTCCGGTCACGCCAGACCCAGCAGGGATTTAAGTCCTGCCCAGACTCGGTCAAAGAAACCGGCTTCCTCAACCGCTTCACCTGCAACCAATGGCATAGACTGGGTGCCAGCATCATCGGTTGATACCAGCAGGGTCGCAATCTGCTGCCCTGCCGCGATTGGTGCCTTGATCGGGCCATTATAGCGCACTGTCATTGAGAGCTGTCCGTCAGAACCCTTTGGCAGCGTGGCAAACAAGTCTTTGGGCGCAACCAGATCCACAGAAGAGCTATCGCCCAGCTGGACTTCCGCCGTTTGAACCTTTGTGCCCTTTTTGAACAGGTTTTTGGTTTCCCAGGCGTTGAAGCCCCAGTTCATGAACTTCACCGATTCATTGCTGCGGCCGCCATAGCTATCCAGGCCAGCCAGCACGGAGACGATGCGACGCCCTTTTTGCTCCGCAGAGCCAGTAAATCCAAAGCCCGCTTCCTCCGTATGTCCGGTTTTCAGACCATCTGCCCCGTCAATTTTGCCGAGCAGGGGATTACGATTGGGTTGCGTGATCGGCTCGCCGCTATTGGTTTTGCCCCAGGTAAACTCGGTGAGTCCGAAGAAATCCTTGTAGAGTTTTGGAAAATCAGCAGAAAGCCGGGTTCCCAAAACGCCAAGATCGCGCGCGGTTACCAGGGTTTTTCCTTCATCGGGCCATCCGGTGCTGTTACCAAAGCGGCTGTTTTTCATGCCAATGCGCTTGGCGGTTTTGGTCATCAAATCCGCGAAATTTTCTTCCGTACCGCCAATCGCCTCTGCCAGAACAACACTGGCATCATTGCCGGATAGCGTAACGATACCGTGCAACAGGTCCTTGACTGTTGGTTCGTCATTTGCGCCCAGAAACATCGTGGAGCCCTGCCCAGTCCATTTTTGCCAGGTTGCCCGCTGGATTTTCACTTTCTGGTCGAGGGTCAGCTTGCCCTTTTCAATCTGGTCAAAGGCGACATAGACGGTCATCATCTTTGCCATCGATGCGGGCGGTATTTGCTTGTCCGCGTTTTTTTCAAACAGGATCGCGCCGGATGACAGGTCTGTCATATAGGCAATCGGTGCGTCGGTTTCATAGACTGGTGCCGCAAGGACAGCAGAGGAAATGGCGAGTAGCGGCAGTGACGCCCAAAAAGTCCTGTTCATTAAATTCCCGGTTCCAGATCAGATGTTAGCAATTGGACCTGCACACCGGATTTTATTTTCCGGGACGCAGGATTCTTGCTTCGTTATAGCCGCGCTTTCGCGCCTGTGCCAGCCCGGCTTTGGCATCATTTTCGGTGGCGTAGGGGCCATAGCGCACACGCCAGATCCGCCCGCTGCCATCGGATATAACCTTTGCTCCGATTTTCCGAGCCATCGCATTGGCACGGTTTTTGTTACCGAATGCCGCGACCTGAACAGTGTAACCGCCAGCTGCTATCGGGGTTTTGCTTTTCGCCGCCTGCTTCACTGTGCGTTTCTTTGCGGTCTTTGGCGTGTTAGCTTGCTGTCCCGCGCCTTCGATAATGAATTTCCCATCCCGCGAACCAGCTTGAACCGGCGCGGAACTGGATGTCGGGACATAAGAAGCACCGATGCCGCTATTATTGACTGCCCTGGCTGGTGCCGGAGCACTGGCGCGTTGGACTACTGCATCCGGTGTTGGCAATTTGGCGAGATTTTTGCGTAAAATGGTCAACAGGGAATCTGGCGTCGCTATCCGTTCGGTGGCGGCTCCGCCGTTGCGCAGGACGACACGTTCCTGCTCATTCGGATTGACTTTGCGCACCCGTACACCTGCAACGCCTTGTTGATCGATACCCAGCTGTTTGGCGGCACCATGCGAGAGATCAATCAGTCGATCATTCGCAAACGGTCCGCGATCATTCACCCTGACCAATATTGTCCGTCCGGTATCCAGAGCGGTGACTTCGACATAACTCGGCAGTGGCAGCGTTTTATGGGCTGCACTGATGCCGTTCGGGTTAAACCGCTCCCCATTAGCGGTCGGATTGCCGGCGAGTTCGTCGCCATACCAGCTGGCGTAGCCGACATTGTCATAGCTAGAGACATCTTCCGGCGTATAGGTTTTGCCGCGGACCTGATAGGGTTTGCCGATCTTGACCGGATAATCGGTTATCCCGTTCGACGCGGAACTGGAAGACGGGGTCGGAACGCGGACATCGGCATTGTCATTCACACCATCAATCGTGCCGCAACTGCCAAGCAAAGCGGCAAGCGCGCTGGCACTCAATATTCTAACTGCGAATTTCATCTGCCAATAGCCCCACTGATAACGCGTAAAAATTTGAACAATTATAGTCCAATATCACACGATAATTGCCGGTTAGTAAATATGCGGTCTTTCCTTGCCCGTCCGGCTCCAGCAGCGTTGCCATGGTGTCATTGCTCAAACGCCGTCCCGTTACAGGCGCGACACCCAACGCGCGCCATTCGGCCATGCTTTTCCACTGGCTGTGTCGTTCATGTACCCTGGGGCACCGCACGGCTTTGGTTTTGTTTTTTATTGCGTCCCGGTTGAGTGACGCAGGAACCCGCACGGCAATGCCCCACGGCTCTCCGCGCCGCCATCCGGCGTTCACGAAATAATTCGCGATTGATGTGACCGCATCGGCTTCGCTGTTCCAGATGTCCGCATAACCGTCTCCGCTGCCGTCCTTGGCAAGCCGGAGATAAACCGAGGGCAGGAATTGCGGTTTGCCCATGGCCCCTGCCCAGCTGCCCTTCATGGCGGACTGCGGAACACCATTATCGATCATCTTCAGAACCGCGAGAAATTCCGCTTCAAACAAGGCACGCCGGCGGCCTTCATAGGCCAGCGTCGCCAAGGCCCGCGGGATATCAAAATTGCCGGTAATCCGGCCGTAATTGGTCTCATGCCCGTAAATCGCCATGATCATTGGTCCGGGCACACCATATTCACGTTCGACATCGGCCAGTTTGGAAATGAGCTGGCGGTATTTTGCCTTACCGCCGTTAATCCGTGCGGCATCAACATGCCGGCGTTTATACGGTGCGAAGGGCGGAATAGCGCTATTGGGCCGGCCGCCAGGTTGCGACTGGTCAAGCTGAATGACGCGGGGATTATAGGTCAGGCTGGGCAAGACCCTGTCCAGCGTGCGCTGGCTGACACCTTGTTGCAAAGCCTTGCGACCGACTTGCTGCATATAGCTATCAAAGCCGCTCGTGGACTGCGCAACCGCAGCATTGTCGCTGTGGGAATAGGGTAAACTGAAAAATGCAAGCGCGCTGAGGGCAATCGCAGAGGTGAAACGCATGGAAAACTTCCCTTCTTCAACATGTTGTCGCACAAACTGACTCTCAGGGGAATCCCTAAATATCGCACACGAACAACGACCCGCCGGATAATCTTTATATCACGGCTTTTTCAGCCGGAACATGCAATAGCTATAATAATCTTTGCGCTTTTAAAAAGAGGGCGCTAGGAGGCTTTCGGCTAGAGCGGACAGGTGGCAGAGTGGTTGAATGCACCGGTCTTGAAAACCGGCGTGCGTGCAAGCGTACCGTGGGTTCGAATCCCACCCTGTCCGCCAGCCAGCTGAGAGGTTGAAGCGAAGTGCGCTGTGATCTCAAGCGGTAGTTTTCTGTATCGCCCACAATGTCGGGACCACCGGACCATCCATCAGTGCAACTTCCTCAATCTGTCTCGCGACATATTGGCTGATCGCGTCTGTGAGTTCCGGGTGCAGTTCCGCAAGCGCGGCGGCGCGTTTGGGAATGGCATCAAGCGCGAGCGCATTGAACGCCCTGCCGGCAGGGCTTCTTGTCCGCCGCGCGACGATTGTATCGCCGAAATGGATTAGTCCCGCCTCCATCGCTTCCCGTCCGAGATAGCCTTCATAATCCTCCGATGGAGGCACGCCGTCATCCAGATATGCATCGTCGATGATGATCCAACCGCCATCGCGCACGACGGTGCGAAGCATGCTCATGGTCTTGGCGGTATCGCCAAGCACCGGTCCGACCGCTATCATCAAAACGGCATCGTAACGCATAGGTTCGGCGAGCGACTGGCGCAAATCGGCCGCGACGAATCTACAGCGCTGTTGCAGCCCCGCTTCCTTCGCCGACTGCCGCGCAATATCGATGAACGGCGGATGACCGTCTACGCCTGTGACTTCGGCTTCAAAAGCCCGCGCCACCCGGGTTGCTATGTCCCCTCGTCCGCACCCCAGATCCAGAACAGTGCCGCCACTTGGGAAGCCGACTTCGCTGAGAATTTTGACAATGTCGTCCTCAGAACCACTCAACGAGGGCAAGTCCTGAAGCAGATATGGCAAGTGCGGCAGCAGGCACTCCGGCGCCTCCATCGCATAGGCCACCTCGTTGAGCAGGGTCTTCATAACCATTTTACTTTGTCAGCTCCTTGGTCCTTCCTCGCTCCTTTCGGGAACATAGGGATCATCCTCAGGTTCGTCGCTTGGCTCTGCCGGGCCGGCGTCGGGATCATAACCTTCCGGGATAAACTCATCCGACGATGATTCGACATCTTCACTCGAAGACACGCATGCACTGACCAGCAGGAGCGCGGCGCCTGAAAAGATTAACTTATACATGATTTTTTCCTTCTTGCGGGTCCCGCCTGCTTTTAGGAAAGTCATGCATAAAAGAGCGAACGCGCGATGCGAACACTATGCGACGTTATGACCAATAGCTGAGATTTGTGCCATTTTCTGCCATGGTTGAACTTGTCGCGGCGACGCATTGGTCAACTTGGGGCGCACGCTTCGGCGATAATCTAGTCTATGCCGGAGGACGAAATTCTCTATTCTTCTTTCACCGGCATGGTACCCGAACTCATGTAACCCGAATAACCGTCAGTGAAGGAAAACAGAACGCCGTCCGCTTCTTCAGTGGCGTAAGTTGTGGCTTCCTGTTCCGTACTGCCAAATTCCAGTTCATCCTTTTTCATCGCTGCTATCATGGCGCTGCGTTCATCTGTGCAAGCGTTCTTGGCGGCTTTTTTAAACGGGCCGCGCGCGGTTTTCTGGGTAAGATGGGTGACGGTGAAATCGGTTAGGCAGTTCGAGTAATTGACCCTGCTCGTTTCCGCATCGACCATACCGGCACTTAAGAGGGCGACAGTTGTTAATATGAACATAAAATCCTCCTAAAAGCTATGACGGAACTATATCATAACATACCGGTATAATGCTATGAAAAGCGTATCTGGAGCGATGACGGGGCCTTTTCCTCAATCACAAAAAATGGCCTTTTTTGTCAAATATTAGAGAATCTTGAGTCGATAGCCTGACAGTCTGTCATAAAATGGCCGGCACGCATCCGCTACTTTTCGCTGGGCATCGGACAGCACGGGTTCGCTTTCCTTTGGCGGTGCGAATGTTGTGGTATCTATGACCCGGTTATACCAGTGTGAGGCCCATATCCCGTCCGTATCCCGTGTCCCTGTGTTCCAGCGCAGCATCGCCGAGTCCCAAGGAATATCAAGCGCCCCGCAAAGCGCCTTCAAATGGCTTTCGGGATTGTGCAATATATCCGCGCTATCCATCACGATCGGCGCAGAGCCGGTGATTTGAGCGGCCTGGTCAAAATATTCAACCTGTCTCTGATATCCCAGATCATCGGGCGTGACTTCCACCCGTTTGGCGGCATAGCTGGCGACGACCTGCTCCGGTTTACGGATCAGGAAGGCGTGTCGATGCTCCGGAAAGTCGGCAATAGAAATCTTATCAACCATGTGATGCGGCATATGTTTCTGATACCAAAGCGCCTTTTCGCCCGGAACCGACCCGCGCATTGCCGATGTAACGGCATCCCAATCGCAATCCATCGAAGCAATGATCTGATCCGCCATTGGCTGCTGAAAACCAGTCTTTTTGAGGAATGCCCCGTAAAATGGCTCATCGGTGACAGCACAATCGCTGCGGCTGCCAAAGCTGCGCATCATCGCGGTCGAGATGTTGCGCGGGCCCGACCACATGGCAATACGAACGGGCTGTGACGTCATGACGCCGTGTCTCTTTCGATCAGCGCTTTGTAAAGGGTTTGCAGACGTTCGACCATCGGCCCCCTGCCCTCGCTCAGTAAGCGCCCATCGACCTCTGTTGCGGGCACAACACCAGCAAAAGTCCCGGTCACAAAGGCTTCATCGGCACCATATACATCGGTCAGGGAGAAATTCTTTTCAAACACCGGAATATCATTCTCGCGGCAAAGCTGGATAACATTGCTCCGCGTGATCCCGCCCAGGCAATAGTCACCGCTGGATGTCCACACTTCGCCTTTACGGACAATGAAGAAATGCGTGCTGTTGCAAGTGGCGACAAAACCCTGCGGATCCAGCATCAACGCTTCATCTGCCCCCGCCTGTGTCGCCTGAATACAGGCCGTTATGCAGTTCAGCTTGCTGTGCGAGTTCAATTTCGGATCCTGCACCGCCGGATCGCCGCGCCGGACATGGACGGTAAACAACCGGATGCCGTTCTCGACCGTGCTTGGCAGGGCTTCCTTATATTCGGGAATAATAACAATGGTCGCAGGCGAAATTACCACCCTGGGGTCCTGATAAGGCGTCGAGCGGATACCGCGTGTCACCATCAGGCGGATATGGCAAGCGGTCATGCCATTAGCCTCTATCGTCTCATAAAGCCGCGCGACCAGCTCTTCCCGGCTGATGCCAATATCCATGGCGATGGCTTTGGCGCCTTCGAACAAGCGATCCATATGCGCGCCGAGAAACGCTATACGGCCCTTATGGACCCGCAAGCCTTCCCAAACCCCGTCACCCAGCATGAAACCGCTGTCAAACACCGACACCATGGCCTCGGCCCGCGGTGTGATAGTGCCGTTGACGTTGATCAGGATCGTTTCGTTGCGAGCATCCTCGACATAGTCATGCGTTCCTTTTGCCATCAATGTTCTCCTCTTTTCTCCTCTCCCCTTGAGGGAGAGGACAACGAAGACTTAGCGCCGCAGGTGCTTAGTCGCAGTCGGTGAGGGGTGGCTTCTAAGCGCAAAGCTAGTGATTGCCGCCCACCCCTCTCTAAGACTTGCTAAGGCAATAAATTGCCAAGCCAAGTCTTTTCTCTCCCTCAAGGGGAGAGAAGCAATGTCCTACATATGCAAAACCCGCTCATAAGCGTCGAGCACGCTTTCGTGCATCATTTCGCTCAGAGTTGGATGCGGGAAGACGGTGTTCATCAATTCGGCTTCGGTCGTCTCCAGCGTCTTGCCCACGGTATAGCCTTGGATCAGCTCGGTCACCTCCGCACCGATCATATGTGCGCCCAGCAATTCACCGGTTTTGGCATCGAACACGGTTTTGATAAAGCCTTCCGTCTCGCCCAGCGCGATGGCCTTACCATTACCGATAAACGGGAAGTTACCGACTTTGACGTCATGACCGGCTTCCTTG
The DNA here is from genome assembly GCA_947493955.1 of uncultured Sphingomonadaceae bacterium. Lineage (GTDB taxonomy): Bacteria > Pseudomonadota > Alphaproteobacteria > Sphingomonadales > Sphingomonadaceae > Parasphingorhabdus. The sequence goes on along the minus strand of CANLSQ010000001.1, from coordinate 1,093,220 downwards.
GCCTTGGCCTCTGTCAGGCCGACGCTGGCAATTTGCGGATGGCAATAGGTGCAGCCCGGGATGTTATTCACATCCATGGCATGCGGGTGGCCGCCCGCTATCGCTTCTACTGCGATAACGCCTTCATGACTGGCCTTGTGCGCCAGCCACGGTCCGCCGGTGACGTCACCGATCGCGTAAATACCTTCGACATTGGTCCGGCACATTGCGTCCGTCTTGATATGGAAGCGCTCGTCCGGTTCGATGCCCAGTTCGTCCAGACCGACGGTTTCGACATTGGGCTGGATACCCACCGCGACGATGACATGGCTGAAGTCATGGCTGGCTTTCTTTCCCTTGCTGTCTTCAATCTCCGCCTTGACGCCTTTGGCTGACGTCTCGATGCTCTTGACGCCGGCGCCGGTCATGATGGTCATGCCTTGCTTCTTCAGCGACTTTTCAAGGAATTTTGAAATTTCCTCATCCTCGACCGGAACAACGCGGTCCATCATCTCGACCACGGTCACTTCCGCGCCCATATCATTATAGAAGCTCGCAAATTCGATCCCGATCGCGCCAGAGCCGATAACCAGCAATTTCTTCGGCATTTCCGGCGGCGTCATGGCGTGGCGATAGGTCCAGATGCGTTTGCCGTCCGCCTTGGCAAAAGGCAGATCGCGGGCGCGGGCACCGGTGGCGATGATGATATTCTTGGCGGTGAGCTCTTCCTCGCCTTTCTCCGTCTTGACGGCGACCTTGCCCTTTTCGACAATTTTGCCGTCGCCCATGACGACATCAATCTTGTTCTTCTTCATCAGGCCGGTGACGCCTTTGTTAAGCTGGTTCGCCACCCCGCGAGAGCGTTTGACCACCGCGTCGAGATCGGCACTGATTTTTTCCGCTGCCAGACCGTAGTCCGCGGCATGCTTCATATTGTGAAAGACTTCTGCTGAACGCAGTAGTGCCTTGGTCGGGATACAGCCCCAGTTTAGGCAGATGCCGCCGAGATTTTCGCGCTCCACTATGGCGGTTTTGAGGCCGAGTTGGGAAGCCCGGATCGCCGCGACATAACCGCCGGGACCGGAACCGAGAACGATGAGATCGTAGGATTTTGCCATTTTGTTCCTTTATTTCTGCTCCTCTTCCGTGAGGGACAGGAGACTAGAGCTTTTGCAATTGTGATTAAGCCAGCATCCCCAACGGGTTCTCCACCAGCTCTTTAAACACCTGCATCAACTGCGCGCCGTCGGCGCCGTCAATGGCCCGGTGGTCGAAGCTGCCGGTGGCGCTCATGATGGTCGCGATTTGCAGGCTGTCATCAATGACATGGGGGCGCTTCTGTCCTGCCCCGATGGCCATGATCATCGCCTGTGGTGGGTTGATGACCGCATCGAAATTCTTGATGCCGAACATACCCATATTAGAAATGCTCGCCGTGCCGCCCTGATACTCGTGCATCTTGAGCTTGCCGTCCTTGGCGCGGCCTGCGAGATCTTTCATCTCGGTGGAGATGGTGCTGAGTGATTTTGTGTCGGCGCTGGTGATAATCGGCGTGATCAAGCCGCCGGGAATGCTCACGGCCACCGAGATATCGGCGCGGGCAAATGTCTTGAGCTGATCGCCGTCAATTGAGACATTGCATTTCGGAACTTGCATCAGCGAGACAGCCAGCGCCTTGATCAGCAGATCATTGACCGACAGTTTGACGCCGCGTGGTTCCAGCGTCGCATTGAGTTCGCTACGCAGTTTGAGCAGCTTGTCGAGCTGGATATCCACGGTGAGATAGATATGCGGTATGGTCTGCTTCGCCTCGGTCAGGCGGCGGGCAATGGTCTTACGCATGCCGGACAGTTTCTCCGACGTGTGCGGAATATCGAAATCATTAGCTGCCGGTGCGGGTGCTGGAGTGACGGCGGGAGCTGGTGCGGGCGCGGCGGCTTGGCTGTTAACTGGCGCTGAGCCGCCTTCGGCCGCATCAATATCCGCCTTGATAATCCGTCCGCCGGGACCGGAGCCGCTGAGCGCGCCGAGATCAACGCCTTTCTGCTCGGCCAGACGCCGGGCCAGCGGGCTGACCTTGATCCGCTCTCCATCGGACGCCGGGGCGTCACCTTTCGGGGCCGGGTCCGTAACCTTTGGAGTAACGTCCTGTGACAGTTTCGCAGGCTTTTCCTCACCTTTCGGAGCGGGTGCTTCCTTCTTGGGCTTCTCCGCGGAACTTTCGCCACTTTCGGCACCACCTTTCGAAGCAGCGGCAACATCCTCGCCCTCTTCAGCAATGATAGCAATCACTTCGCCGACTTTGACATTATCGGTCCCTTCGGCAACGACAATCTTAGCAATCGTGCCTTCGTCAACCGCTTCAAACTCCATCGTCGCCTTATCAGTCTCAATCTCGGCCAATAGATCGCCAGAAGCGACCTCATCGCCCTCTTTGACTAGCCATTTGGCCAGCGTCCCCTCTTCCATCGTCGGTGACAAAGCGGGCATTTGAAGGTTGATCGGCATGGAGAGGAAACCCTTATTCTATATCAACGTTGCAGGCGTTTATGCGCAAATCACAGGAAAGCGCAAGCTGTGTAAATCTTGCATATCACAGGCTTTTATCGCAAGCATGGTTTTAATAGTAGAAATGCGCTGTCAGTTGGGGAGTTTTCATGCGTACTTACCTAGTGGTTATTGACGAAACCGAGGAGGCAAGCATAGCGCTTCGTTTCGCTTCACGCCGGGCGATGAAAACCAATGGTGCTTTGCACATATTGGCGTTGGTGGAGAGCGAAGGATTCGTTGCCTGGGGCGGCGTACAGGCTACGTTAGAGGAAGAAGCCAAGAACCGGGCCGAAGCTTTAGTTTCAAGCGCTGCGGGTACTTTGTTTGATGAAACCGGAATCAGGCCCTCTATCACCGTCAAGGAAGGTAAAGGCGCCAAGGATGTCCGCAAATTGATGGACGAGATTGACGGATTGGCGGCCCTCGTTCTGGGTGCCGCTGGTAATGGTTCGCCTGGTCCGTTGGTGACTCACTTTGCGGCAACGGAAGCGGGTACCCTCCCCTGCCCGGTAATGGTTGTACCCGGGTCACTGAGCAAGGAAGAGATTGACCGCCTAAGTTAGGAATTCAGCCCAGTTCGCCGCGCGCCGGATAATCATTGGCCAGCGCGTAGTCTATACCCATCATCAATTGATCTAGTGGCGGCCGTGTAAATGGCATGCTTTGGACGCTGGCAAAATAGAGTGTCTGGTCTGGACGGACCAGAAACAGAGCCGGTTCAGAGAAAATCGAAGGTTCCGGGCTGTCTGGTCGTCCGGCAGAGATATACAGACCCAGTTCACGAGCTATGTCTTCGCTCAGACCATAGCCAAGCATCAGCTCATCAATGCCCCAATCATGGGCCGACTTTTGGGCGCGTTCCTGATCATCCATGCTGATGGCGACAGCAGTAACGCCGCGTTCGGCGAAATCACCGAGCTTGCTTTGCAGGTCGCGCAATTGCCCTTTGCAGATCGGGCAATGCAGACCACGATAGAATAACAACAGAGTAAAGTTATCACCGGCACGTTGGCTGAGTTGAAACTGCCCGCCATCTGTCATCGGTACAGTGAAATCTGGAACGGCTTGAGTCGGTATCAGGGTCGTCATCAGGATATCCTTTTATGATTGTGCCTGCTTATTCGTTCCCTGCGCTCATCCGGTTACATTATCGGCTGCGATGACGAATATTTGCCGGACGACCGCGTTTTCCTTTACGATGCGGCTTTCCTTTGGGGCCACTGCGTCCGCGCCGGGGCTCATGGCGACCCGGCATGTGATTGGCTCCTTCCGCAAGTTCAAAGAGCAGGCTACCTGTGGCAGCATTAGCTTCTACCAACCGCAGGTCGAGCTTTTGCCCGATATTATAGGTTACGCCTGTTTCAACACCCTCGAGTTGCTGCTTTTGTTCGTCATAGTCGAACCGTTCCACACCCAAGGTCCGGACAGGGACCAAGCCGTCACCACCCAATTCTTCCACAGTAGCGAAAAATCCAAAATTCTGAACGCCGGTAATTCGGCATCTGAGTATCTGCCCGACATGATCCGACAAATGGGCCGAAATATAGCGATCCACGGTCTCGCGCTCAGCCATCATCGCGCGTCGTTCCAGTTGACTGATCTTTTCGGAGATCAGATCCAGCTTGTCCGCCATGTCCTTGCTCAGCCCGCTTTGTTCGGGGATCAGATCGTTCTTCGGTTTCGGCTGTTCCAACTTGCAACCGCTCACCAAAGCACGGTGTACAATTAGATCGGCATACCGTCGGATCGGGCTGGTGAAATGCGCGTAACTGCCCAGTGAAAGGCCAAAATGCCCCATGTTAGTGGAACCATAATAGGCCTGGGTTTGGCTGCGCAATATCTGCTCCATGACCAGAGGCAAAATCTCCGCCTCACCCACTTGCTCAATCAGGCGATTGAATACTGATGGCTTGATTACCTGTCCCATTGCAAAACTGACATCAAAGCTCTTGAGATAGTCTTTGAGCGCGATGAGCTTCTCGCGCGAGGGTACTTCGTGAACCCGGTAAATAAGCGGTGATTTCTTGGATTCGAGCATTTTAGCCGCAGCGACGTTGGCCGCGATCATATAGTCCTCTACCAGGCGGTGCGCATCGAGCCGTTCTCGCGTCGCAATCTCGGCAATCCGGCCCTGATCATCCAGGACTACCCGCTTTTCCGGCAAATCGAGGTTTAGCGGTTCCCTGCCATCTCTGGCTTTTGCAAGTAATTTCCAGCAGGCCCAAAGCGGTTCAAGGGCGCTTGCCTTCATCGGGTGATCAAACTTCCCGTCTATCGCAGCCTGCGCATCTTCATAGGCGATATTGCCGGTCAGCCGCACAATCGTACGCGAAAACCTAGAGGATATGACCTTGGCATTGGCATTGATTTTTAGATGACACGCCAAAGCCGCTCGATCGACATCCTGCTTGAGCGAGCACACATCTGTTGACAGTGCCTCCGGTAACATTGGCACAACGCGGTCTGGGAAATAGACACTATTGCCGCGTTTATATGCTTCGCGGTCAAGCTTGCTGCCGCTTCGAACATAGAATGACACATCGGCGATCGCGACAATCGCCTTGAAACCACCCGCATTATCGGGGTCATCATCGGGTGCCGCCCAGATAGCATCGTCATGGTCGCGCGCATCGGCAGGATCGATCGCAACTATGGGCAGATCGGTGAGATCTTCCCTGTCCTCTTTGCTGAGTTCCAGCTTGGTGGCATGCGCGGCTTCATCCAAAACATCTGTCGGAAATTCTAGCGGAATTTCATATTTATGGATGGCGATCAGGCTGAATGACTTGGGTGCAAAAGGATCACCTAGGACTTCTTTAACGCGTGCCTTCACTTGACTACCGCGACCGACGGGCTCTGCAAGAACGAGGTTCCCTACTTCCGCTTCACCCAAATCGGATATAGCTGTGCTGCGTCTAATTTTTCGATCTACAGGCTTCAGCCAGAACCGGTCGCGCTCGTCCTTTTCGACAACGCCCATCAGCATATCACTGCTTTGGGCAATTTTCTTCATCATGAAGGCGATATGGCCCTGACCACGTTCTTCCGTGCGCGCGAGAATACGGTCACCGACAGCCAAAGCCGCGCGGCGACCACGCTCCTTGATACGCAGCCGGGGTGCGGGGGCTTGGGCTTCCCAGCGTTCGGGCATGCCAATCGCCTCATTGCCGTCGATTTCGACGATTTTCAGCACCGTGACCTTGGGAATACCGCCCATTTTGTGAAAGGCCCGGCCAGGTGTGCTGTCGATCAGGCCTTCGTCGGCCATGTCTTTCAGCAAAGCCTTGAGAGCAATTTTGTCCGACCCACGCAAGCGAAAGGCTTTGGCGATTTCGCGTTTACCGGCGGGTTGGTCCGACTTTTCGATAAAGTCCAATATCTGTTTGCGCGACGGAACCTGTCTTGGCTTGTGAGATTTGGACGATTTCGCCATTAATAGGCTTTGCCGATAAGAATCCGTTCGACCGCTGGCTTACCCGTGAAAATACAATTGCCGTCCACCGCTGCCGCTTCGTTCGGTACATTGCGGAAGGTCAGTTTCAGTTTTTTCAGTCTCTCTTCAATCTGATCAAGTTCTTCTCCGGTTGCACGGCACCATTGGACTTCCAACCAACCGGGATATTTTTTGTTCTCTTTGTAGAATTTCTGAACATCCGTAAAATCGGTCAAACCGCGCGTAATATTGGAATCCAGTCGTTGCTTGGCTTCACTATGCAATTTCGTTTGGATTTCTTCCAACAACGCTGGCACCTGTTCCGCAAAGGTATCTTTCGAAAGAATCTGCGCATCGAGCTTGCCATTATCCTTGTACAGAGCATCGCGGCGAAGAGCGGAAACATTGCCTTCTGCAACATCGCGAGGGCCGATTTCAAGAATAAGCGGCGCGCCCTTTTTAACCCAGGACCAACGCTTGTTCGATGCCTTGGCGCCACTCTTGTCGAGTTTCACCCGAACATTCTCATCAAAAGCCCGCAGTCCAGACAGTTGTTTCGTAAGCGCGGTACAGAAATCGAGAACCTCCTCATCCTCTGGCTTGTCACGCAGCATGGGAATGACCACCACTTGATATGGCGCAATAAGCGGAGGTACGCGTAGGCCATCATCGTCACCATGCGTCATGATCACGCCGCCGATGAGCCGCGTAGAAGTGCCCCAACTCGTCGTATAGGCGAACTGAAACTGTCCTTCCTTGTCCTGATAGCGGATGTTTTGAGCCTTGGAGAAGGTCTGGCCAAGAAAATGCGAGGTGCCGGCTTGCAATGCCTTGCCATCCTGCATCATTGCCTCGATAGAATAGGTGGCGTCCGCGCCAGGAAAACGCTCATTCTCGGGTTTCTCACCAGCAACAACAGGCATCGCCAGCACATCTTCAGAGAAGCCGCGGTACATTTCCAATATGTCGAGCGTTTCTTCCATCGCTTCGTCGCGTGTTGCATGGGCGGTATGACCTTCTTGCCAAAGGAACTCGCTGGTTCGCAGGAACATTCGTGTCCGCATTTCCCAGCGCACAACATTGGCCCATTGGTTGATCATAACTGGCAGGTCGCGCCAGCTTTGTACCCAGCGCGAAAAGGCAGTGCCGATGACGGTTTCGGACGTTGGCCGGACTACCAGAGGTTCTTCAAGCTTTGCCTCTGGATCAACTACAAGGCCGTCAGCATCGTCTTTCATCAACCGGTGATGCGTAACAACTGCCATTTCCTTGGCAAAGCCATCGACATGTTCGGCTTCCTTGGCGAAATAGCTGAGCGGAATGAACAATGGGAAATAGCAGTTTTCATGACCAGTGGCCTTGATCCGCTGGTCCATGAGAAACTGTACCCGCTCCCAGATACCATAGCCCCACGGCCGCATGACCATGCATCCGCGCACGCCGGACTCTTCAGCCAAATCGGCCTCGGCAATAAGCTGCTGATACCAAGCTGAAAAGTCAGCTTCTCTGGTTACGGATAGAGCGTTTTTCTTCACGTATTCTGTTCCTGTCGGAAAAGTTTTAAAATGGGAGACCTAGAGGTCGAATCAATCGTCGAGATTGTCTATCTTCGATTGAATATCTGCCAGCTGTTGTTTGAGATCCATAATCTCTTTGTCTTTTGCAGAGATTTCTTCTTCTTCCGGCTCTGGCTCTAACACCGGTTCTTCATCGTTAGATGCTGTTTTGTCCCCTAGTCCCAGCGGATTCAACGCTTTTTCGACGACGCTGCCCAGCGGACTGGATTTCAAGGCATTTTCAATGGCTTCCTGAAACTGCTTCTGGTTTTTGACTGCCATCTGTCCCAAGGGATTTTTATTGAGAGCCCCTTCGACAGCTTCCTGAAACTGTTTCTGGTTTTTTCGAAAATTGTCCATTGATGCTTCGAGATATGACGGCATCAGTGACTGCATGCTGTTGCCATACATGGAGATAAGCTGGCGCAGGAAATTGACCGGCAGCATATTCTGACCGCTGCTTTCCTCATCAACGATAATCTGGGTGAGCACATTATGTGTAATGTCATCACCAGTTTTCGCGTCGACGACCACGAAGTCAATATCATCACGCGTCATTTCCGCCAGAAAATCCAGCGTAATATAATTGGACGTCTGTGTGTTGTAGAGCCGCCGGTTGGCATATTTTTTTATTATGATCGGGCCGTCCGGATCACCCTTTTTTGTCTTCGCCATGTTATCTCCTGTGAACCATATCGCCATTTTTATCGTATTAAGTCGATAGAGCTTGAAAATTCTTTACTATTCCGACCGCTTTAGACAAAATTGTGCATCGCCGCAACCAAAGCTGCTCGCCGAGTTTTGTATATTGCAATCGGCGCGGAATTTAGCCGATTAATTCATGTGCGTTTGCGATATGGCAGATGCTCAAATCAGGCCCAGTAACGGCTGTAACGATTGCCTAGACCAGTTATCAGTTCATATTGCGACAGGCGGGATTGGAGCGATGCCCTTGGCAGATCATAATCTGCTGAGATCCAATCAGATTCTTTAAGGTCAGGAGCGTCGGATATATCAACCGCGACCAAATCCATCGATATACGCCCGAGAACAGGAAGCTTGGTCTGATCCCTGAAAAATATACCTGTGTTGGAAAAGCCGCGCAAATATCCGTCGGCATATCCCATCGCCAATATGGCAATTGGATGGTCTCTTTCAGCAGTGTATTTGGCGTTATAGCCTACCTGATCACCATGTTGCAGGTGACGGGTCTGTAGAATTTGCACTTCTGGGAAAGCCACTTGCTGAATTGTCTCAGCGAGCGCCGGTCTTTGCTTTCCTCCGTAAAGAGCCAACCCAGGTCTGGTGCAATCGAAATGATAGTCTTGTCCCAAAGCGATACCTGCACTGTTACTGAGGCTCCGTCGCTTCCCGGGCACAATTTGCAGCGCGTTGGCAAACTGATCCAGTTGAGCTTCGTTTTGGGGGACATCCTCGTCTGCAGAAGCCAGGTGGCTCATAACAATGTCGATACTCATTTCACTCCAGTCGCACTGATGCAATTCCGAAACATTAATGCCTAGGCGGTTCATCCCGCTATTGATCATCAGGTCGCATGGACGTCCCGTTTCACGCCATCGCACTACTTGTTCCACGCTGTTCAATACCGGTTTGGCGGATGATGTGATGGCAAATGGCATGTCTTCCGGACGTACACCGTTTAACACGGAGATGTTGGTGTGTGCCTCGGCACAAGATTCTATCTCCTTGGCTTCCTGCCAATTGGCGACATAGAAATCCCGGCAACCTGCGGATTGCAGATGCTGAAAAACCTCAAGGGCACCAAGACCGTAAGCGTTGGCCTTTATCGCTGCTCCAGCGGTCGCAGCGCCGCTCATATCATCCAAGGCGTGCCAATTGGATAGCAAGGCGCCGGCAGCCAAACGCAGCCTTGCGGGTGATGGAATATCAATAACTTTATCGTTCATGATGCGGCGATAGTCAGTTTAATCTGCTTCGTCGAGTGCTGCTTCCGGGTCCTTGGGAATGCCCCACCAGGCTACGATAACGCCAAAGGCAACGACGACCCAAGTATACCAGAGGCCTGAATAGACATCACCCGATCGAGCGACGATATAGCCTGCAATTAGGGGCAGAAAACCGCCGAGATATCCCGCCCCGATATGGTAAGGTATCGACATGGAGCTATAGCGGATTTTTGGTGGGAACATCTCAGCCAGCAGCGCCGCTACTGATCCGTAAGTAAGTGCGCTGAGCGCGCCCAAAACGAGCAATATTGCGACAATGCCCAATATGCGCATGGCTCCAAGCTGCTGCTCTTCGAAATCAAAGCCTGATGCACTGAGCGCACCGCGAATTCCATCCCGCCGCTCCGCTCCGTCACTGAACCACGCGGGATTTACTGCGATTTCCTCGCTGCCTGCGAAGAGTTTCAACTCTGATGCATCAGAAACCGAATAGGCGACGCCGGAAGCCGTCAACGTTTCCAGAATCTTGCCGCAGTCGCTTTGTTCACGGCTGAACAGCTCGGCAAAGGGGTCCGTGCTGCAAGCCGTGCCTTCTACACGAACCGGAGTAGCCTCCGATGCCGCCGACAATCCGGGATTGGCGAGCTGCCCCAAGCCCCAGAAGGACGGGAAAAGAAGTAGCAACGACAGGACTGCACCAACGATGATAGGCTTCTTGCGCCCTACCCGATCCGACCATTTGCCGACCACCAGATAGAAAGACATGGCAATCAAACCGGCGAAGAACAGGATCAGATCAACGGTCAGGTCATCGACATTCATGGGGCCGCGCAGAAAGGACATGCCGGAGAAAAATGCAGTATACCATATGGTTGTAAGTATCCCGGTAATCCCGAACAGCGCGACGAAAATCCGCTTCTTGTTGCCGGGATAGGAAAAGCTTTCGGTGAACGGGTTTTTGGAGGTTTTTCCCTCAGCCTTCATCGCCTGGAAAACCGGACTCTCATTCAACTTCAAGCGCATCCATAGCGAAATGCCGAGCAATATGATCGACAGCAGGAACGGTATACGCCAGCCCCATTCATTGAATTCCTCTGTCGGAATCAGGAAGCGGCAAGCCAGCACCACGCCAATAGACAGCACAAAGCCGCCCGCAACACTGGCCTGAATATAGCTGGTATAATAGCCGCGCTTCTCGGTTGGGGCATGTTCCGCAACATAGATGGCCGCACCACCATATTCGCCACCCAGTGCCAATCCCTGCAAAACACGCAGGAATATGACGATAGCCGGAGCCGCCAGTCCGATGGTTTCGGCGCTCGGGATCAAGCCAACGCCAGCAGTGGCTATTCCCATTAGGGTGACCGTAACCAGAAATGTGTATTTGCGCCCCAATCGGTCGCCCAGAAAGCCGAATAATACAGCGCCTACGGGTCTGAAACCAAAGCCAATTGCGAATGTCGCCCAAACCAGCAGGATTTCGAGTGTTTCATTGCCGCTGGGGAAAAAAGTCGGTCCAATGATGTAGAACAAGGTTCCGTAGATAAAGAAATCATACCATTCGAAGATCGTCCCGGCGGATGACGCGCCGATGACAAGTTTGATTTCCTTGTCGGTTGGTTCGCGCTGCATTGCAACGGCTGCCTCACTGGCCATATTCGCCCTCCCCAAGGTATTTTGATTATTCCAGTTCGAGTATCACCGCATCGACGGCAAGGCTATCCCCTTGTTTCGCCTCAACCGATTTCACGACGGCATTTTTCTCTGCACGCAGGATATTTTCCATCTTCATTGCCTCGACCACGGCTAATGGTTGACCTTCTTCCACCTTGTCGCCCTCTTTAACGTGCAGCGCCACAAGCAGGCCCGGCATTGGGCAAAGCAGATATTTGGAAAGATCGGGCGGAACCTTTTCGATCATATGCACAGCATGTTGCGCGATATGGGCAGGCAAGACTTGCACCTTGTGTGTTGCGCCATGCGTGTTTAGCGCAAAGCCATTGGCGGTCTTGGCAATTTTGACTGACAGCGGTTCTTCGCCAATATTGGCCAGTATCAGGCTGTCGCCGGGCGTATAAGCTGCAGACAGGTCGACATCCTGATCATCGACCAGAATAGCTTCTTCGGATACGGAGACCTGCTGAATGCTGTCACCAATTTTGACTTCCCATTCAGACGGCGGTTGCAGCCGCTGACCCAATTGATTGTCAATCCGGCGTGCGCGATCCGCGTGGGCAGTAGCCGCAAAAGCAGCAATGGCAGCGAGATTACGCAGCAAATCATCCGTCGCGGGTGCTCCCTGAAAACCATCAGGATATTCTTCGGCAATAAAATTGGTCGTGATATTGCCGTCGCGGAAACGTTCGTGCTGCATCAGCGCCGAGAGAAAATCGATATTGTGTCCCGGCCCGGTAATCTCGAACCGGTTGAGTGCATCAATCTGGCGATCAATAGCTTCGATGCGGGTTTCGCCATAGGTGATCAGTTTGGCAATCATCGGATCATAGAAGATCGAGACTTCGCCGCCCTCGGCAACACCATCATCTACCCTGATGCCTTCTTCGGCTTCTGGCGGGATATATTTAACCAGACGTCCGGTGGACGGCAGGAAGTTGCGGTAAGGGTCTTCAGCATAGACCCGGTTTTCGACTGCCCAACCGGTCAGGGTCACATCATCCTGCGTCAGCGGTAGCTTCTCGCCATAGGCCACGCGGATCATCTGTTCGACAAGATCAAGGCCGGTGATATATTCGGTAACCGGATGCTCGACCTGAAGCCGGGTGTTCATTTCAAGGAAATAGAAACTCTTGTCCGCGCCGACGATCAATTCGACTGTACCTGCGCTGTGATAATCCACCGCTTTGGACAAAGCGACCGCCTGTTCACCCATTTTCTTGCGCATCTCGGGGTCAACAAAGGGCGATGGCGCTTCTTCGACGACTTTCTGATGACGGCGCTGGATCGAACATTCGCGTTCGCCGAGATAGATGACATTGCCATGCTTGTCGCCCAGCACCTGAATCTCGATATGGCGGGGTTGTTCGATGAATTTCTCTATAAACACGCGATCATCGCCGAAACTCGCGAGCCCTTCGCGCTTGGTCGCTTCAAAACCCTCGCGGACGTCTTTCTCGTTCCAGGCGAGGCGCATACCCTTGCCGCCGCCGCCGGCGCTGGCTTTCATCATAACGGGATAGCCAATTTCGCCGGAGATTTTCACGGCATGGTCGGTATCATCAATCTCACCAATATGGCCCGGGACAACGCTTACCCCTGCCTTTTCGGCAAGCTTTTTGGACTCGATCTTGTCTCCCATGGCCGCAATAGCATTGGGTGGTGGCCCGATAAAGGCGATGTCATTCTCGGCCAATTGTTCTGGAAAACTGGTTCGTTCGGATAGAAAACCATAGCCGGGATGGACGGCCTCAGCTCCGGTTTCCTTACAAGCGGCGATAATCTTGTCCGCAATCAGATAGGATTCTGCTGCAGGTGATGGCCCGATATGGACGGCTTCGTCTGCCATTTGCACATGGGGGGCGCGTGCATCGGCATCAGAATAGACGGCAACGGTCTTGATGCCCATTTTCTGGGCCGTACGAATGACCCGGCAAGCAATTTCGCCGCGATTAGCGATCAGGATTTTTTTAAACATTATTCGTCCCGGATTGAATTAAAAACAGAAGCGGCAAAAATCAAAATTAAAACAATTCCAACAAAGGTTAGAGGAAATAAAGAGTCTCCCGGAAAGGAAAGAGCAAGCCGAATTGCCAGGCCAAGAAAAATCAGGCCAACGATCGAGCAGACGACAAAGCCAATAGCTGATCCTAATATGGATTTAATGAAGTTGGTCACAGTTTTTAAGCTCACTCAGCAGCCTCTGATTCAACTTCTCTCGGCTCCGCTTCCATCGGGACCAATCCCAATTTCTCGAACATCGCCTCATCCGCATCATCACCCGCGTTGCCGGTAGTCAACAACTTGTCGCCAGTAAATATGCTGTTCGCTCCTGCCATGAAGCAAAGCGCCTGTGTGCTTTCCGACATCGATTCCCGGCCAGCGGATAGACGTACCATCGATGCGGGCATCGTAATCCGTGCCACTGCAATCGTGCGGACAAATTCGATATCGTCGATTTTTGCGAGAGGCGTATCAGCAAGCATATCGCCAAGTACGGTTCCTTTTACAGGTACAAGCGCATTTACGGGAACACTCTCTGGATGTTTCGGCAAAGTGGCTAGTGCGTGCACAAAACCTACCCGATCTTCGCGCGTTTCGCCCATGCCGACAATTCCGCCAGAGCACACATTAATTCCGCTGGTGCGGACATTTTCAAGCGTTTCCAGCCGATCATCAAAGGTTCGCGTAGTAATCACCTTTTCATAATGCTCGGGTGACGTGTCGATATTGTGGTTGTAATAGTCCAGCCCCGCCTCAGCCAGCATGTCAGATTGTTTCTTTGTCAACATGCCAAGGGTCATGCACGTTTCCATGCCCATTTGCCGGACGCCTTGGACCATTTCGATTATCGCCGGCATGTCGCGGTCTTTGGGATTTCGCCACGCTGCACCCATGCAAAAACGCGATGAGCCGCGGTCTTTGGCCTGTGCCGCGGTTTGCAAAACCGAACGCACGTCGAGCAATTTTTCTGCTTTCAACCCGCTTTCAGCATGGGCAGATTGATTGCAATAGCCGCAGTCCTCCGGACACCCGCCGGTTTTGATTGATAGCAATGTTGAAAGCTGTACCTGTCCCGGTGTGTGATGTTGTCGGTGAACGGTAGCCGCTTGAAACAGCAATTCATCAAAGGGAAGATTGAACAGGTCGGCAATTTCTTCGCGCGACCAGTCTTGTCTTACAACAGTCTCGCTTGCTTCACTCGTTTCGGTTTCGATCATTCAGCGGCTTCCTCGGTTTCGGGTGGCATGTTGTGGCCCAGCAGGCGCAATATGTCTGCGGCACATTCCACAATATTGCTGCCTGGTCCATAGATTCCGACAACACCCGATTTACGGAGGAATTCATAGTCCTGCGGCGGGATAACGCCGCCGGCAAAAACCTTGATATCACTGCGTCCCGAATCGCGCAGCATCTGCACCAATTCAGGGATCAGCGTCTTGTGGCCAGCGGCCAGACTGGACGCGCCTACGGCATCAACATTTTCCGAAAGAGCCAGATCGCGGGTTTCTCCCGGTGTCTGGAATAGCGGACCTGATATCACATCGAATCCCATATCGGTAAAAGCGCTGGACACGACATTGGCACCGCGGTCATGGCCATCCTGCCCCATTTTGGCGACAAGGATCTTCGGTTTGCGGCCCAGGCGTTGGGACACGGCATCAACACCATCCACCACCAGAGCATATTGAGGATCGCCTTCATAGGCAGCTCCGTAAATGCCTTTTACCGGTGTCGGTTTTGTCGCGTAACGGCCAAAGGCGGCTTCCATCGCATCGGAGATTTCGCCCAGAGAAGCACGTTTGCGTGCGGCATCGACCGCAAGAGCCAGCATATTGCCATCGGCCTTGGCACCGTCGGTGATGGCTTGCAAAGCTGTCTGACAGGCCTCTTCATCCCGCTCTTTGCGCATTTTATCCAGCCGTGCAATCTGCCCCTGCCGGACTTTGGCATTGTCGATATCGAGTGTTTCGAGCTGGTCCTCGTCTTCTAGAACATATTTGTTCACCCCGACAATGACATCGTCGCCCTTATCGACCCGCGCCTGACGACCAGCGGCAGCTTCCTCGATCATGCCCTTGGGCCAGCCATCGGCCACGGCTTTGGCCATGCCGCCCTCAGTTTCCACCCGCTCGATAATCTCCCAGGCCTTTTCGACCAGTTCGTCGGTCAGGGCTTCGATATAATAGCTGCCACCGAGCGGATCGACAACTTTGGTAATGCCGGCTTCTTCTTGCAAAACAATCTGTGTGTTGCGGGCAATCCGGGCGGAAAAGTCGGTCGGCAGCGCAATGGCTTCATCCAGCGCATTGGTGTGGAGTGATTGGGTGCCGCCCAATGTAGCGGCCATCGCCTCGATGGTCGTCCGAATCACGTTGTTGTATGGATCCTGCTCGGTCAGCGAAACGCCTGATGTCTGACAATGGGTCCGCAACATCTTGGACCGTTCCGATTGTGCGCCCAGATCGGTCATTACGCGATGCCACAAAGTTCGTGCGGCACGCAACTTCGCGACTTCCATGAAGAAGTTCATCCCGATGCCGAAAAAGAAACTCAGGCGGCCTGCAAATGCATCAATGTCGAGACCTGTCGCCATGGCCTGTTTGGCATATTCACGGCCATCGGCAATGGTGAAAGCTAATTCCTGTACCGCCGTCGCACCGGCTTCATGCATATGATAACCGCTGATCGAAATGCTATTGAATTTCGGCATATGCTCGGACGTATAGGCTATAATATCCGAAATAATCCGCATGGAAGGCGCAGGCGGATAGATATAGGTGTTGCGGACCATGAACTCTTTGAGAATATCGTTCTGGATCGTACCAGCCAGTTTATCCTGCGAGACGCCCTGCTCTTCTGCAGCAACAATGTAGAAAGCTAGGCAAGGAATAACCGCGCCGTTCATGGTCATCGAAACCGACATGGTATCGAGCGGGATACCGTCGAACAGGATTTTCATGTCCTCGATACTGTCTATCGCGACGCCAGCTTTACCGACATCGCCGACAACCCGAGGGTGGTCGCTGTCGTAACCGCGATGGGTTGCGAGGTCGAAAGCTACCGAGAGACCTTTCTGACCAGCAGCGAGATTACGACGATAGAAGGCATTGGACTCTTCGGCGGTAGAGAAGCCAGCATATTGACGAATGGTCCATGGTCGTCCGGCATACATGCTGGCCTTCACACCGCGCGTAAAGGGACCGAAGCCAGGAAGACCCGGATCGCCGGCATCATCCGCTGTGTAAAGCGGTTTGACGGCGATACCTTCTGGTGTCTCCCAAGTCAGGTCGCGCCCTTTGACCTCTTTGTCCGCGAGCGCTTTCCAGTCTTCTATCGTCGGTTTATCAGTCATTATTCGCCCTTAAATTCGGCTTTCCGTTTCTGCAGGAAGGCAATCGCACCTTCCCGTGCATCGTTACTGTCACCGGCCAGGCGCTGCCCCTCTGCTTCTTTCAACAATGCTGAAGCATAGTCACTTTCCAGCGCAGCAGCCAGGTTTTGACGCATGACACCCAGTGCAACAGTTGGCCCGCCGGCTAGTCGTTTGGCCAAAGCATTGGCTTCATCCATCAAGGCTGCGTCGTCGACACATTTATAGACCAATCCCCAGTCTGCGGCTTTTTCGCCGGAAATTTTTTCACCGAGCATCATCATCTCGGTGGCACGGGCTTTACCCACGAGACGAGTGAGCATCCAGCTGGCGCCGCCATCTGGAACTAGGCCAATATTCACAAAGGCTTGTAGAAAATAGGCGGCTTTACCGGCAATCGCAAAGTCACTTGCCAGCGCAATGGAACAGCCCACACCTGCCGCAGGGCCGTTTACGGCTGTGATCGTTGGGATATCCAGCTTTGCAAGTTTCAGCATCAATGGATTATAGTGCTGGTTGAGTGCAGCATAGGACCCTTGCCCACCCGAAAGCGCGCTGTCACCGCCTTTGGCTTGCAGATCGGCACCGGCACAAAAAGCGCGACCCTCACCGGTAATGATGACAGCGCGGGCATCTTCAAGCTTATCGAGGGCAAGCAACAAATCATCTGCCATGTCGAGGGAGCATGCGTTCAGGCGGCTTGGCTGGTTCAGCGTGATGGTTGCCACCTGATCGGCGATGTCCAGTTTGATATTCTCGAATTCCATATTTTGTCCCTTTGAGTGGCGTCAAGCCGGTTCGATGCCGGATCAACTTTATTGTATTTTCTGCGGTGGATTAGTGATCCTTAGGAGTTTCCATTATCTCGGTTAGCATCCCGCCCATATCCTTGGGATGCACAAAAAAGATAAGTGTTCCATGCGCGCCGATGCGCGGTTCGCCCAAAACGCGCTTGCCCATGGCTTCGAATTCGGCTTTGGCGGTATGGATATCTGGCACTTCAAAGCAGATGTGATGTTGTCCGCCCAATGGATTCTTGGAAAGGAAGCCGTGGATCGGACTGTCCTCGCCAAGCGGTTCGATGAGTTCAATCTGCGTGCCGTTGGTGGGACCGTCAGCTGGTGTGTCAACAAAGCAGACCTTTACGCCCTGCGCCGGCAAATCAAACGGATCGTGGATTTTCGTCGCCCCCATGACATCTTGCCAATGCGCTATGCTGTCCGGAATGGACGGTGTGACGACGCCGATATGATTGAGGCGGCCTAGTTTCAATGTGCTTCTCCGTGCGGAATGATTTTGTGGACCAATGGCGCGATCACTGCGCCGATGGCTACGCCGAACAATCCGGATAGTATCGCAAAACTGATCCCGCTGGCAAATAGCTGGGCGTTTTCTGGAAATAACCCAACCAGAGGATGGGAAATAATATCGATCAGATGCTCCGGGCCATGCCAGCCAACGGCGGCGATATTATGCACTAGAAGGCCCCCGCCAACCCACGCCATGGCTAGTGTTCCAATGATCGAGATAGTGGCAAGCAGTTTAGGCATGAATGCCACCAGGCCGCGTCCGAAGGAAGCAACGAAGCCTTCATTTTCTGTCGCCAGATGCAACCCGACATCATCCATTTTCACGATCAAGGCAACGACGCCGTAGACACCGACTGTTATCACGATACCGATCAACGCAAGGATGATGCCCTGCTGCCACCAAACCTCTTCGGTCACTTCGGACAGGGCGATGGCCATAATCTCACCGGACAGGATGAAATCAGTACGGATAGCGCCGGATACCATTTCATCTTCGCGTCCCGGGCCTTCGACAATGGCAGGTTTGTCATGCTTAGTCGTCTCATCGACATGTAGCCATTCGAGCACCTTCTCGGCGGCCTCGTAACATAGGAAAAGCCCGCCAAGGATCAGGATGATCGGAATCAGAAACGGTGCAAACTGCCCGAGGAGAACCGCCGCTGGCAGCAAAAACAACAGCTTGTTCTTGATCGATCCCTTGGCGATCTTCCAGATCATCGGCAATTCGCGCGCCGGGCTGAAACCGGTTACATATTGCGGTGTCACCGCAGCGTCATCAATCACCACGCCGGCGGACTTCGCACCCGCACGCGCTGCGGCGGCGCTGATATCATCCACCGATGCGGCGGCGACTTTCGCAATGGCCGCGACATCGTCGAGCAAGGCTACTAATCCTGTTGGCATATCTTATCCCTTACAACGGAATATTGTCATGCTTCTTCCAAGGATTTTCCAACTCCTTGTTCCGCAGTTTCCGTAACCCCAGCGCCACTCTGCGCCGTGTGGAATGCGGCATGATCACCTCATCGACAAAGCCCTTCTGCGCCGCAATAAAAGGGTTGGCGAAGCGGTCTTCATATTCCTTGGTCTTCTCGGCAATTTCCTCCTCGGTCTTGCCGCGGAAGATAATCTCAACCGCCCCTTTGGCGCCCATCACCGCGATTTCGGCAGTTGGCCAGGCATAGTTCAAATCGCCGCGCAAATGCTTCGACGCCATGACGTCATAAGCACCACCATAGGCTTTGCGCGTGATAATCGTGATCTTCGGTACCGTTGCTTCGGCATAGGCAAAGAGCAGCTTGGCACCGTGTTTGATAATGCCGTTGTGCTCTTGCGAAGTACCGGGGAGAAAGCCGGGCACGTCTACCAAGGTCACAATCGGAATATTGAACGCATCACAATAGCGGACAAACCTCCCTGCCTTCTTCGAAGCATTGATGTCGAGACAACCAGCCAGAACCATCGGCTGATTGGCAACCACCCCTACCGTCTGGCCTTCTATACGACCAAAGCCGCAAATTATATTGGCGGCATGGGCTGGCTGGATCTCGAAAAAATCGCCTTCATCGACCATTTTCTGAATGACCTCATGCATATCATAAGGCTGGTTGGCGTTGGCGGGGATAAGAGTATCGAGACTATCCTCTAGCCGGTCCCACGGATCAGCCGTGGGGCGCTCTGGCACCTCTTCCCGATTGCTCAGCGGCATATAGTCAATGAAATCACGTGCTGCGAGCAGCGCTTCGATATCATTCTCATAAGCGACATCAGCAACGCTGGTCTTGGTTGTATGGGTCACTGCCCCACCCAGCTCTTCCTGCGTCACAATTTCGTTGGTTACGGTTTTTACAACGTCCGGACCCGTGACGAACATATAGCTGCTGTCCTTCACCATGAAGATGAAGTCCGTCATTGCTGGCGAATAAACGGCACCGCCCGCACAAGGTCCCATTATAAGACTGAGCTGCGGGATCACACCGCTCGCCAATACATTGCGCTGAAAGACATCAGCATAGCCGCCCAGTGATGCCACGCCTTCCTGAATACGCGCGCCGCCGCTGTCGTTGATACCAATGACCGGAGCGCCAACCTTCATGGCATTTTCCAAAACTTTGCAGATTTTCTCTGCATGGCGCTCGCTCAGCGAACCGCCGAAGACCGTGAAATCCTGACTAAAGACGAAAACCAGACGGCCGTTGATTGTGCCAGAACCGGTGACCACGCCATCACCCGGTATCTTGGTCTCTTCCATACCGAAATCGACGCAATTATGCTCGACATAGGTATCGATCTCTTCAAACGAACCCTCATCAAGCAACACTTCGATCCGTTCGCGAGCGGTCAGCTTGCCTTTTGCATGCTGCGAATCAATCCGTTTTTGACCGCCGCCCAAATGGGCCTCGGCGCGCTTGGCTTCGAGTTGCTCGATAATGGTTTGCATGAATCCCCCAAGATGATTTGGAACTGTGATTTGGCTACGGAAACGTCCCTAGCCAATGCACGGAGGATTATGCAATCGTCAATAAAAATTAATCGATCAATTAAGTTTCTTTCGAAACGGCCTGTGCCGTAACGTCAACCTATTTCAGCAAGACCAATTCTTCCGACATACTGGGGTGCAAAGCGACAGTGTCATCAAACGCCTGTTTGGTTAAACCCGCTTTGACCGCGACAGCAGCTGCCTGAAGAATCTCCGGAGCATCGGGACCAATCATATGCAGGCCGAGAATTTTCTCGCTCGTCGCCTCAACGATCATTTTGTAGAGACTGCGTTCCGGCCGATCAGCAAAGGCATTGCGCATTGCCCGGAAGTCAGACGAATAGACTTTAATGTTGCCATATTGTGTCCGCGCTTCGCCTTCAGTCAGGCCAACGGAAGCAATTGGCGGCTGAGAGAATACCGCCGACGGGATGCAATCATAATCAACAGTCCGCGGTGTATTGTTGAACACCGTATCGGCAAAAGCTTGCCCTTCGCGAATGGCAACTGGGGTCAGCTGAACACGGTCCGTTACATCGCCGACGGCATAGATGCTATCGACATTGGTCCGGCTATACTCATCGACCTTGATGGCGCCTTTCTCGTTGGTTTCGACATCAGCATTTTCGAGGCCAAGCCCATCAATTTTCGGACGCCGCCCGGTTGCAGCAAGAACAACGTCAGCCCGCATGGCAGGCTTGCCGTCCATGTAGACATCTAGCGCGCCGTCTTCGCGTTTTTCAATTTTGTCGAACGTGCAGTTGAATTTGTAATTTATGCCCTTGGTCATCGCAATCTGCAGCAAACGGTCGCGCAAGCTCTCGTCATAACCGCGCAAGATCACATCCGAGCGGTTTACAACGAAGACTTCGCTGCCGAGACCGTTGAATATGCCGGCAAATTCATTGGCAATATATCCGCCACCAGAGATGATGACTGTTTCAGGCAGCTTCTCCAGATGGAACATTTCATTGGAAGTCAGCATATGCTCACTGCCTGGAAAATCCGCCACATCAGGCCAAGCGCCCACAGCAACCAATATATACTTGGCGGTCACGGTCTTGCCGCTGGCCAGTTTTACTTCATGCGGGCCAACAATCTCCGCGCGCTCCAATATGATCTCGACATCGTGATTGTTCAATGTCTGCGTATAGGCGTTGTTGAGCCGATCGACATCGGCAAGAATATGATCGCGCAGCTTTGTCCAATCAAACTTGGCATTTTCCCAAGTCCAGCCAAAATTTTTGCCATCTTCGAGATCTTCGGAAAAATGAGAGCCGTACACTAGCATCTTTTTCGGCACACAGCCGCGAATGACACAAGTACCGCCTACGCGATATTCTTCTGCAACTGCAACTTTGGCACCGTATGAAGCCGACACCCGCGCCGCTCTGGTTCCACCCGAACCCGCGCCAATGACAAACAGGTCATAATCATATTCCGACATTATTTGTTCCTTAATAACTCAGACAGAAAATGCCCGGTTTTTTAATATTTCGGTCGAAGCGTCCATTTGGTTACTGTCCCCTGCCAAAAGCGCATTGGCCATTTCTTTGCCCAATTCAACACCAAATTGATCAAACGGATTGATGCCCAAGAGTACCCCATTTGCAAAAGTGCGATGCTCATAAAAGGCAATGAGTGCTCCTAGTGTCCGCCCGTCGAGATCGTCTAGTAATAGAGTCGTTGATGGCCTGTCACCCGGATAATTTCGATTATTATCATCGGAAGTTTTGCCGGCCATCAGCGCAGCGCTCTGTGCGAAACAATTGAGTAACAATCCCTGATGATGTTCGGCTGCCAATGAATGGCCCGGCTCAATCACAGCCAAAAATTCAACCGGCACCAGATGGGTACCTTGGTGTAGCAGCTGGAACACGGCGTGCTGGGCGTCCGTCCCTATTCCGCCCCATACAATCGGACTACTATGACGATCCAGCGGTTTGCCATCTGCCATAACCGATTTGCCATTGCTCTCCATTTCCAGCTGCTGCAGATAGTCCGGCAGCAGTCTCAATCTTTCGTCATAGGCAAATACCGCGCGCGTCTTGCAATTCCTGACCTGGCTGTAATATTGGTCGCAAAATGCTGCTAACACCGGAATATTCCGTTCAAATGGCGTCTGCCTGAAATGTTCGTCCATTTCCGCTGCACCCGCGAGCAAGTCGTTGAAAACCTCAATACCGAGCGTCAGTGCAGCGCTAAATCCAATAGAGGACCAGAGTGAATAACGCCCGCCAACTGTCTCCGAGAACGGCAATATACGGCTTTCATCAATGCCCCACTCAACGGCCTGGTCGGGCATTGCCGTCAACGCAACGATTTTACCGAATGGATCAGAGACACCCTGCTCCTTCATCCAGTCCGTAACCGATCTCGCATTCAGAAATGTTTCTGCTGTGGTGAAACTCTTCGATGCGATAACAAGCAGCGTCTTGTGAGCATCAAAGCGCTCCAATACAGGTTCTAGCGCGCAGCCATCAATATTCGAGATGACCGCCGTTTGATATTTTTCATCTCCGATTTTCAATGCTTCGAGCAGCAATTTCGGTCCCAATGCCGAACCACCTATTCCAAGATGGATGATATATTCAATTTCTCCAAGCGCACCTGCCTCGATTGCCTGAACCAAAGCTTGCATACGGTTTTTCAACAATTGGGCATTTTCAACACTGGTTTCTAAACCTATTCCGCGCTCCGCTGTATGTTCCGCTGCGCGACCTTCACTAGGATTTATGGTGACGCCACTGGTCAGGGCTTCGATTTCGTCGGATAGGTTCCTGTCAGCGGCAAGCTTTTGAAAGTTTTCAAGCAAGGCACTGTCCATATGTGTTTTCGAAAAATCAAAATAGATACCGGATTGTTCGAAGCCGAATTGCTTGGTTCGTTGCGGATCCGCTTCGAACAGGTTTTTCAAGGTTGATGCAGGTTGGGTTTCAATCGCGTTCCAATGATCCAAAGCATATTCTTTCTTGTTATTTACAACGACCTAGTAGCCCCGCCTTTTCAATCTTAGCTTTATCCTGCGACCCTTTGATGAACAAGGCCAAATCACCAGCCATCATCGCTAAATACTGTCTCTTGACCGCACGCGCCATTATCAGCAAAGGGGCGCGATGAAAGATAAATCCGCTCCGCGCTCTGAAACTGCAGATTTCATGGTCTTCCTCGTAAAACTGGCTTTGTTCGTCATAATTTTGCGCAGCTTCATCGTTTCGCCTTTCAATATCCCTTCGGAATCGATGCAGCCGCGTCTGATGGTCGGGGATTATCTGCTCGTGGCGAAATGGCCCTATGGCTACTCAAAATATAGCATGCCGTTTAGTGTTCCCGTCATTCCAGGCAGGATATTGGCCAATACACCTGAACCCGGTGATGTAGTCGTCTTCAAGGCACCGCCCAGCGGCACTGATGATTATATCAAACGGGTTATCGCCTTATCCGGTGATATTGTTCAGGTGACCAACGGTGTCGTTTCGATCAATGGTGCTGAGGTCCAGCGCAACAAGATTGACGATTACACACATGCAGTGTCTGCCAACAGCCCCTGTTATGCCACATATTTTGAAACAACCAATGCTGATGGTGAACGAATTTGTCGTTATCCTCAGTTTGAAGAAACACTTCCCAACGGCAGAAAATATAAGGTACTCGACGTCAATGAAGCATCCGAAGGCGACAATACAGAGACCTATGTTGTACCAGACGGACATATGTTCCTGATGGGTGACAATCGTGATCGTAGCGCCGATAGTCGTTTTCCTGCAGTAGAAGGACAAGCTATTGGTATGGTCCCACAGGAAAATCTTGTAGGACGTGCGCTGGTTTCTGTCTTCTCGACCGACGGGTCTGCCGAGTGGATCAAACCATGGACCTGGTTTAGCGCGGCGCGGTGGGGGCGCATTGGAGAGGGCTTTGAATAAACCGGAATTTCTGGATTGGCTGACCAAAGTAACCGGGAAAGAACCCGGTGACGAGACGCTTTATATCCGTGCGGTCACCCATGGTAGCTTTGGCGATGACGACTATCAGCGTCTTGAATTTCTGGGTGACCGTGTCTTGGGCCTGACCATAGCCGCCCAGCTTTACAAACAGTTCCCCAATGAACCGGAAGGTAAACTGTCTCAACGACTAAATGGCCTGGTCTCGGGCAAAGTCTGTGGAGAGATTGCGCTAGACACAGGAGTTTCCACTTATTTGCTGCTGGGTAAACAGGCACGAGATGATGGCGCTCGGCAGAGCGCCAAGGTACTGGGTGACGTCATGGAGTCTTTGATTGGTGCTGTTTATCTTGATCATGGGATGGAAACAGCGAAAGACTTCATCCTCAAACATTGGGGCGGACGGATATCCGGCATGGAGAAGGACGTCCGGCATCCCAAATCCGCCCTGCAGGAATGGGCCGCGGCACATAATCGCAAGATGCCCGTTTATCAGCTGGTTGAGAAAGCTGGTCCGCATCATGATCTGCGTTTCACGGTGAAAGCCAGTATCAATAAGGTTGGTGAAGTGGAAGCAACGGCTTCCTCGATTCAGACCGCGGAGACGACCGCCGCAAAACTGTTTCTGGAAAAATATACATGACTCAAAAATGTGGTGTAGTGGCGCTGATCGGCGCACCCAATGCGGGTAAATCAACGTTGATCAACGCTCTTGTTGGTCAGAAGGTGGCGATCACCAGTTCTAAACCGCAAACTACACGGACTCGGCTGCTTGGTATCGCGATTGAGGATGAGGCGCAGCTGCTCCTCGTCGATACGCCTGGTATTTTTGAACCGCGCCGCCGACTTGACCGCGCGATGGTCTCTGCGGCCTGGGACGGTGCCGAAGATGCCGATATTGTCATTATGCTGGTGGACTCGCGTGCTGGTCTTGGCCCCAAAGTCACCTCGATTGTGGAACGCATCAAGCACCGTCCGGAAAAATTGATACTGGTAATGAACAAGGTCGACATTGCAGCGAAGGACAAATTGCTCACCCATGTGACCAAGTTAAATGATCTGTGCGGGTTTAATGAAACCTTTTTTGTCAGCGCCAAAACCGGCGATGGGCTTGATGAACTGAAATCCTACCTAGTTGATGCGATGCCGGAAGGCCCGTGGCATTTTCCGGAAGATCAGGTGTCGGACGTCAGTGAAAGGCTTTTGGCAGCCGAGATCACCAGGGAGCAGGTTTTCCGCCAACTCCATGCGGAGTTGCCCTATGCGACGGCCATTGCGATGGAGCAATATAAGGAACGTCCAGATGGCTCGTTGGAAATTCACCAGCAAATCCTGGTAGAAAAACCAACCCAACGCGCGATCATCCTGGGTAAAGGTGGTCACCAGATCAAGGATATCGGCGCGAAGGCGCGCGCAGAGCTGTCCGAAATATTGGGCAAGACTGTCCATCTCTATCTTCACGTCAAAGTCAGTGCAAATTGGGATGAAGACAAGAGCCTTTATCAGGATATGGGATTGGATTGGGTCAAATAGGCGCAGACGTTGAACAATCGCCGTGCGGTCTAGTAGCGTTCGATATATCTGATCTGGGTAAAGCTGTTGTCATTATGCGCCTCAACCACACAATTGCGTCCCCCGGCTTTGGCCTCGTATAAAGCCGAGTCAGCCCGGCGTAAGGCCATGGCAAAACTTTCGTCCTCAAGAATCACAGCTATACCAAAGCTGGCAGTTATCCGATCTTCCGGCCCAATCTCCGGGTGAACGATCATCCCGATCGATAACCTCAGATGTTGCGCTACGATCAGGCGATCTCCCGACGTCACTCTGTCGAGGACTACGATAAATTCTTCACCGCCGATGCGCCCTACCTTGCCCAGATTGCCAGTGACTCTCTGTAGAACTGATGCTGCTCGTGTCAGTACATTGTCACCGGTTTCATGGCCAAAATTGTCGTTTACCTTCTTGAATTCGTCGAGATCGACAATCATTACCGCGCGGTCTGACATATCGTTTTTGCTGAGCTCTTTGCTGATAAACTGATCCAGTCCACGCCGGTTCATAAGACCGGTAAGTGGGTCGGTCGTGGTAGCCAGTTGATATTTGAGGATAATGTTATGACCGACTACTATCAGCATCACGACACCGCATGCCAGCCCGCAAATGGCACTCGAGGCGTGTAATGCCATAGCATAAACGGATCCCTGATAATTGGCGGCAGTGTGTGTCGCATCAAGGACTCCGTAAATCACATATGGTCGTAGGAAATATATGAAACACAATGCTGCGATCAGAAAGAACATGATGTTGTCAAGCACGCCGCTGCGCTTCTTCCAGAACAGCGGTAGCGCACAGGATAATATCAACCCCGCAGTCAGGGACGAGAAAATTGACCGCATGATGATATCAGGGCCAACGAAGCTGAACCAAAGTAATGGTATCAGTCCAACGCTGGCTATCCCGCCAATGGCGATCAGTGGATACCGCGCTCTATAGTGTGAAAAAATTGCCAAAATCAGGCCTATGCTGAAGCACCAGAACAGCAGTTTGGCCACCATATCCGAAATAACAGGATCCAAAAATGATCGACTGATATCTACCAGAAACGCCCCAAGGCCGCAGAGATAGGCGGAAGCAAGCCATCCGGCCATGTGCTGTTTGCGATCATATAGATAGATGACCGCAAACACCGTGGCAAACAATGCCAGAATCACAATCATCAAGCTGCGGAAGATAAGGTTCGCTTCAATCATCCGATCATTAGACGGAAAAACAGGGTTCTATTTAAGGGACGGCAGATACCAATCCTAAAGGTGGAGCACGTCCTTAAAGGCGTTTCGCAATCCATCGAACAATTAGGCGAAATCGCCCCTTAAGATAGTAAACGGACGACCGTTATAAATACAGTGTTTCAGGACTTCGATCATAGCAACAATGGCGGCGGCCCTCGCACAACAATTGAGCCACTCTTTTTATCCACTTCAGAATAAGGTAAAATTAAATGGTCGGTAATGTTCAAACGGCTGAGTTTGGAGCCTTTAATGGCAGCAACGGGAAAATCGACCAGGAACGTCGGAAAAAGGAACGTCAGCTCACTGTTTTTCGCCTGGCAAAAATCGTATCCGGCATGGCTGAAGGTTGGGGCTTCATAAAAAATATCTCAGGCAGCGGCGTCATGATCGAGATACATCCTAGCTTTGAAATGGGAGACACCGCAACAGTTGCTTTGACTGATGACGTGGCACTTACCGGGAGCATACGCTGGCGCAAAGACGCATTGGTGGGCATGCAATTCCAAAATGAAATCAACGTGAATGAACTGCTCGCAAGCTTGCGGGTCCACAATAAGTACCAACTCTCTCGGTTACCGCGGGTGCACATGCGGCAAGCCATAGTTTTCAGGATCGGTTCAACTTTGGTCAAAGCCGAAATCTGCGATATTTCACCCGCCGGAATCCGGATTGATGCTGATTATCTGTGTGAAGTTGGCAATCAACTGACACTGGTGGTTCCACAATTGGGTGACATAACCGGTACGGTCAGGTGGCAAAAAGGATCGGAAATCGGGATTAAATTCCATAAACGGGTTTCCGTTCCCCAGATTACCGATTGGTTGGCGAACTTTTATACTACAGAAACAAAACCTGAATCAGGGCGTGGGGTTGAACTGGGTTAAGTGACTTTGGGCTTTCTCAAGGATGTTTGTTTTATCTTGAAAGCGGACATTGAACGCTAAGTTTAGACTGTCGACATTCCGCTCATCGCAATTGTTTAACTGCAATAACGAAGACATGCGTTTCAGGATATTGATCAAGTTCCATGTGCATCAGCGACAAGCCGTTTTCCAACAGGGCTCGGATGTTTTCAGTTATGCCGATCGTGCTGTGATAAAAGGTGTCGTTACACCATTCACTTTCGCCACCGCCTGACCCATCCCCAAAAGTATATATCAACACTCCATTCTCGTTCAAAAGCTGGCATAGCTTTGTAAGAACTGGCTTTTGCATGTCGAGAGGTAGATGAAAAATACTGTCCCAAGCAACGATGAAGTCGAACTTTTTTGATGTTTCCCACGAACTGATGTCTTGATGAATAAAATCTTCTTCAGGATGATTTTGCGAAGCGATTCGTATCATTTCTTTGGATACGTCCAGACCGGTAACCTTGTATCCATTTGATTGCAAAATACGGATAAACCGCCCGCCAGCTCCGCATCCTACATCGAGAGCTGAACCGCCATCTGGCGCAAAACTAATCGCCCTTTTGAACTGTTCCACTCCGTAGCTGGAACTATTGTGACGATCATTCCACCACTGTGCAATTTTGTCATACTTCTCGCCAAGAACCGAGGGTTCCATAATCTTGCATCCTCAACCATGTTGTTCATGCAGAGAACGCCGCTATTCCGCTTTTGCCTTCGCTGCCGCCTTTTTAGCCGCTGGTTTCTTCTTCGCTGCGGGTTTTTTCTTCGCCGCAGCCTTCTTCTTAGGCGCCGCCTTCTTCCTGCGTTTTTTAGCTGGGCCTTTCGCCGCGCGATCATCAATCAACTGCGCCGCTTCTTCCAGTGTCAGCTGGTCCTTGTCCACCGTCTTGGGCAGCGACGCGTTGGTTGTGCCATCGGTGACATAGGGACCATAGCGGCCATCCATCAGCTTGATTTCTTCTTCGGTGCGCGGATGTTTGCCCATGATCTTTAACGGCTCAGCGCCTCTGCGGCCGCCTTTACCGTTTTTCGCTGCATCTGCGAGCTTCGCAACCGCCGCGTTCATACCGATTTCAAACACCTCCAAAGTATTTTCAAGCCGTGCGGACTTGCCGTCGTGGCTTAAATAGGGACCATAGCGGCCTATCTGCGCGTTGACTTCCTTGCCCGTCTCCGGGTGCATGCCGACTTCGCGTGGCAGGGAAAGCAGTTTTAATGCCCATTCCAGGCCAAAATCTTCCGCCGGCACATCTTTGGGAATAGAAGATCTTTTTGCTTCCTTACCCTCGCCGCGCTGGACATAGGGGCCGAAGCGGCCGACCATTTTGGTGATTTTTTCATCCGTATCGGGATCGATGCCCAAGTCCTGCGGGCCTTCGTCCTCGTCAGCATTGGCTCCGCCGCCTTGGGCAAAACGGCGCGTATATTTGCAATCAGGATAGTTGGAACAGGCTACAAAGGCCCCGAAGCGGCCACCGCGCAGGGCCAGCTTGCCCTCGTTACAGCGAGGACATAGGCGCGGATCGCTGCCGTCTTCTTTTTCCGGGAACAGATAAGGTTCCAGAAATTTGTCGAGTTCCGCCGTAACTTCAGACGGCAGTTTCTCCATGACTTCGGCCGTCTTGGGCTTGAAATCATGCCAGAAGGCTTCGAGAATCTTCTGCCATTCTGCACGGCCGCCACTGACTTCGTCCAGCTCATCCTCCAGCTCTGCCGTATATTCATAAGCGACATAGCGTTGGAAAAATCTTTCCAGAAAACCTGTTAAGAGACGTCCGCTTTCCTCTGCAAAGAAACGATTTCCTTCGGTTCGGACATAGGCTCGATCTTTGAGCGTTTTGATGATCGAGGCATAGGTAGAAGGACGGCCAATGCCGAGTTCTTCCATCTTCTTGACCAGGCTTGCTTCGCTGTAACGCGGCGGAGGCTGGGTGAAATGCTGATTGGCTTCGACAGACTTTTTCGCTGGGCTGTCACCTTTGGACATAGCTGGCAACAAGCCGCCATTTTCATCTTTGCTGTCGTCGCGGCCTTCTTCGTAAAGTGCCATAAAGCCAGGAAATTTCACAACCTGCCCGGTTGCGCGCAGACCGGTCTGACCGGTACCGTCGAGCATATCGATCGTCGTGCGTTCCAGACGTGCGGCGGCCATCTGGCTGGCCATGGCGCGTTTCAGGATCAGGCTGTAAAGCTTCGCATGATCACCGCTGCCCACACTGTCGCGGGTAAAGCTGGTTGGACGGATGGCTTCATGGGCCTCCTGAGCGTTTTTGGCTTTGGACTTGTAGACACGGGGTTTGTCCGGGACATAGCTGGCGTCATAACGATCGGAAATAGCCTTACGCGCGGCAGAAATGGCGCTGTCATCCATTTGTACGCCATCCGTACGCATATAGGTAATCGCGCCATCTTCATAAAGCTGCTGAGCAATCCGCATCGTGTGGCTTGCCGAATAGCCGAGTTTACGCGCCGCTTCCTGTTGCAAGGTTGAGGTTGTAAACGGCGGCGGCGGATTGCGGGTAAGCGGCTTGGTCTCAACCGTTTCAATTGTGAACAGGCCGTTTTCAACCGCTGTTTTGGCAACAGTTGCTTCAGCCTCGTTGGACAGATCCATCTTGCCAAGCTTTTTGCCCTGATGGATAGTCAGGCGGGCTTCAAAAGCCTGACCGCCCTGCTCCATCTGCGATGTGATCGACCAATATTCCTGCGGATTAAAGACCTCGATTTCGCGCTCGCGCTCGACAATCAAACGCAGTGCGACCGACTGGACGCGACCAGCGGATTTGGCACCGGGTAACTTGCGCCACAATACCGGTGACAGCGTGAAGCCGACAAGATAGTCCAATGCGCGGCGGGCACGGTAAGCGTCAATCAAATCGTCATCCAGCGTCCGCGGATGAGCCATGGCCTCGGTAACTGCCGATTTCGTAATTGCGTTAAACGTCACGCGATCCACTTTTTCGGGCAGTGCTTTTTTCTTCTTCAGAACCTCAAGCACGTGCCAGCTAATCGCTTCCCCTTCCCTATCAGGGTCAGTTGCGAGAACGAGGCGGGTCGCCTTTTTGGATTCGTCGGTAATCGCTTTCAGCTGCTTGGTCTTGTCCGAATAAGGCTGCCAGACCATGGAAAAACCATCGTCCGGGTCAACCGAGCCGTCTTTGGGCGGCAAGTCGCGGATATGGCCGTAAGAAGCCAGTACCTTGAAATCCGAACCCAGATATTTTTCGATTGTTTTCGCTTTGGCGGGTGACTCAACGATTACTAATTGCATATTTTCCGATTTTCATTTGTCTCACGTATACGCGCGAGGCTGTTGCACAGGTTAGACGTTCGTCAAGCCCTTGATCTACGAAAATGCCATTTAGCCGAATTTTGAAGGATTTCAACTAGGCAAACTTACGCGGGCACCAGCATGGCGGGTCAATCGACCTGCCAGCTCAAGCTCCAGCAAAATCATCTGTACCGACGAAGCGGATAGGCCGGATTGCCGGACCAGCTCATCCACTGATACCGGCGTCATGCTCAGCAAATCGGCTAGAGCCTGCCGTGCTGCGCCATCAATTTCTTCAAGCGGTGTTTCCCTGAACTTCGCTCCATCACCTGTACTGTCAAACAGATCATAGGGCATGTTTGCGCCTGCTGCCTGGTCATCAAAATGGCTGATGAGCTCCAGAACATCTTCCGCCGACTGAACAAGGATGGCACCCTCCCGGATCAGGCCGTTGCAACCCCGGGAGCGTGGATCAAGCGGTGATCCGGGAACTGCCATGACATGGCGTCCCTCCTCGGATGCTAGACGCGCTGTAATCAAGGAACCGGACTTGGGCGCGGCTTCAACAACCACTGTGCCTCTTGTCAATCCGGCGATGATACGGTTGCGATAGGGAAAATGCCTTGCCTTGGGCTCGGTGCCGGGCGGTTGTTCTGCAATCAGCAGGCCATCTCGCGCGATCTGTTGTTGCAGCCCTTCGTTTTCGGGCGGATAATGAACATCTATCCCGCCGGCGATGACCGCAACAGCCGATTTGGCAAGTGACCCCTGGTGTGCCGCGGTGTCTATTCCCCTCGCTAGACCGGAAACCACCGTTATGCCTTCCGACATAAGTGCGTTCGCAAGGTCTCTGGCAAAGCGGCATGCGGCGGCAGAGGCATTGCGGGCGCCGACGATTGCAACGGCGGGATGGTTGAGCTGGGAGAGGTTACCACGGTAAATCAGCGCGGGTGGCGCGTTGCTCAGTTCCGCAAGCAGAAAGGGATAGTCGGGGTCGCCCAGAAAAATATAGCGCGCGCCGAGATCTCGGACCCTGTCCATCTCCTGCTTGACAGCCCCCCGATCAGCAAGGCGCGGCGCCCTGCCCCCGCCTCGTGCTGCCAGTTCGGGAATCATGTCCAGCGCCTTCGCGGCGGAGCCATAGCGGTGGATCAACTGAATATAGCTGACCGGGCCGATATTGGCGGATCGAATCAGCCGCAGCCGATCAAAATCGTCATTCATCTTACATACCGTGTAACGGTTAGGGGAAGTCAGGAGGCTCCGACTTTGGGTTCTTCGCCTGCCAATAGTCGCTCGACATTAGCGCGATGCTTCCAGATTACAAGTAATGCGAAACCTATAAACATCGGCGTCCATGAATAATGGGCGGTTATTACAGCGGCTATAGGGACTGAGACGGACGCCAGCATGCCACTGACGGAAGAATAGCGCAGAATTACTAGGGCTGCGATCCATGTAACGGCAAAGACTATACCCAATATAGGGTCTAATGCGGCAACAATGCCCAGCAAGGTCGCAACGCCTTTGCCGCCTTTGAATTTCAGCCAGACAGGGTAGAGGTGCCCCAAAAAAGCACCCATTCCGGCCAATACGCCCAATCCGTCCGAAAAACTCGCTGCAACAAGCACTGCCGCGGCCCCTTTGCCAACATCCAGCAACAGCGTCAGCGCCGCAATCGCCTTGTTACCAGTCCGTAAAACATTGGTCGCACCAATATTCCCTGACCCAATCGTCCGAAGATCTCCGCTGCCCGTTAACTGTGTTAACAGCAGGCCAAAGGGTATCGATCCCAGCATATAACCGAAGAAAACAGCCAAAATTGGTTCAATCCACATGGATTGCATCGTACCAAATCCCCTTTGATTTCCGAGGGCTATCTGTAAGAAAGCCTTTGAGCAAGGGTTTTGCGTTGTAAAAACAGGTAAGATCAACCAGTTGTAAGATCAATCGATGCGGTTGAAGAACGCGTTTACCTTAGTTAAGGGCCGAATAATGACAGGCAATCAAGCAAACATGTCCGGCCCGCTTCTGTTTTTCGATACAGGCATAGGAGGACTGTCGGTCCTTCGTGAGACAAAGAAATTGTTGACTAAAGCGCCCATTATCTACGCGGCTGACTATGCAGGTATGCCTTATGGCATGAAATCTGAAGACGAGCTTTCTACGAGAATTCCTCTTTTGCTTGGCCGGCTTGTTGAACGCTACAAACCGCAATTGGTCACGATCGCATGCAACACTGCGTCCACCATCGCGCTTGATGTGGTTCGATCTGTCCTCGACATTCCGGTCGTGGGAACGGTCCCTGCGATAAAGCCGGCCAGCCAAATGACGAAAACCGGAGTTATTGGCCTACTCGGCACGCGCGCTACGATTCGTCAGCCCTATGTCGATCGTTTGGCCTCAGAATTTGCAGCTGACAAAAAATTGATACGATTTGGCGCTTCTGATCTGGTGCATGCTTCCGAAGCAAAACTGCGTGGTGAGGTACCCGATAGCACCCTTATTGAGGCCGCGGTTGCGGGCTTGACCGAACAACAGGATGGCGAAAAGATAGATACGGTCATTTTAGCCTGTACTCACTTTCCATTGGTGCAAACGGAATTGCAAAAATCTTTTGTAAGAGACATTCAATTTATCGATGGTTCACAAGGAATTGCGAGACGAATTGCATATCTTAGTCGCGGCGTCAGTTGGCCAGAAACCTCTGAAAACGGTGTGTTTGTGACGACTGGTGATTTGGAGAAATTGCCGCCTTATCAAAATAGCTTGGATGAATTTGGGCTCACAAAACTGGAAGCCTTATAGCGAAATAGCTTATTGCGAATGGTTCGCGCTGGAAATTCGTTGAAAAGGCCGTTATTGGGCTTTTTTGAGGGATCGCTTGATAGAAAAATGACACAGGAAATGGTGTAAAGTGAACTACGATAAGGTTTTTTCTCAAGCGATTGATCGCCTTCATAGTGAAGGTCGCTATCGTGTTTTTATCGATATATTGCGAAACAAAGGGACCTTTCCCAACGCGCGCTGCTTCGCGCACCATAATGGCCCAAAGCCGGTTACTGTCTGGTGTTCCAATGACTATCTGGCTATGGGTCAGCACCCGGATGTCATCTCTGCAATGGAAGAAGCTTTGCATGATGTGGGCGCCGGTTCAGGCGGCACTCGCAATATCGGTGGCAATACGCACTATCATGTTCAGCTGGAAAGTGAATTGGCTGATTTGCATGGAAAATCTGGTGCGCTGCTCTTCACATCCGGTTATGTTTCAAACGAAGCCACTCTGTCGACGCTGACCAAAATTCTGCCAGGTTGTATTATTTTCTCCGACGAATTGAACCATGCATCGATGATTGCGGGTATCAAGAATAGCGGCTGTGAGAAACGCGTGTTTCGTCACAATGATCTGGAGCATCTTGAAGAGCTGTTGGCTGCGGAAGATCCAGACGCTCCCAAGCTGATTGCCTTTGAAAGCATCTATTCCATGGATGGTGATGTAGCACCATTACATGCTATCTGTGATCTGGCTGACAAGTATAATGCACTTACCTATTGTGATGAAGTCCATGCTGTAGGCATGTACGGAAACCATGGCGGCGGCATTTCAGAGCGGGACGCAGCGGCAGACCGTATCACAATTATCGAAGGTACGCTGGCCAAGGCAGTAGGTGTGATGGGTGGCTACATTACCGCCGATCAAAAGATTATCGATGTAATCCGGTCATACGCACCGGGTTTTATTTTTACCACCAGCCTGTCTCCAGTTCTTGTTGCAGGCGCCTTAGCAAGTGTGCGGCATCTAAAAAAATCAAATGCAGAGCGTGATGGCCAGCAGGCGGCAGCGCAATTGCTGAAAACCATGTTCTCTGACGCGGGTCTACCTGTGATGGACTCTACCACTCACATAGTCCCGCTGTTGGTGGGTGATCCAGTCAAAGCCAAGAAGATCAGCGACATCTTGTTGGCTGAATATGGTGTTTACGTTCAACCCATCAATTATCCAACGGTTCCAAGAGGTTTGGAGCGCTTGCGCTTTACGCCTGGCCCGGTCCACACTGAAGAAATGATGGCCGAGCTTACCAAGGCTCTGGTTGAGATCTGGGGCAGAATGGAATTGCAACTCGCAGCCTGATTGCGTTGCACTGGAACTTTTTGAAGTTCTGGCGCTATAGATGGGTATGGTCAAATCATCCCATTGGATAGAACCCCACCCGCATGGCATCTATGTCAAACCCGCAGATGCGTGGATTGATCCTTCCCGCGCGGTTTCACGTGCGTTGGTCACGCACGGACATGCTGATCATGCGCGAGGTGGTCATGAAAAGGTTTGGGCTACTCCAGAGACTCTGGCAATCATGAATCTCCGTTATGGGACTAACGAAGGCCAGCCAGTTCCCTATGGCGAAGGAATCGAGCTGGGCGGCGTTAAGATAAGTTACCATTCTGCAGGGCATGTTCTGGGGTCCGCGCAAATATTGATGGAGTATCAAGGTGAGCGGGTTGTTGCGACCGGAGACTATAAACGCCGAGCGGATCCGACCTGCGCTCCTTTTGAGGTAATACCCTGTGATATTTTCATTACCGAAGCCACCTTTGGACTCCCTGTTTTTAAGCATCCAAGCACAGATGTAGAAATCCAGAAATTACTGTCTGCAAAAAAAGCTCATCCTGAGCGTTGCATACTCGTTGGCGCATATGCGCTGGGCAAGGCGCAACGGGTCATTGGGGAGTTAAGAGCCGCGGGATATAATGACACAATCTATTTGCATGGTGCCCTGGAAAAAATGTGTAAGCTTTATGGGGAGCTTGGCGTCGATCTGGGAGACATTCAACCGGTCATGGAGACCGAAAAAGAAGTCATGCGCGGACAGATCATACTCGCTCCGCCTTCTGCTCTTAACGACCGCTGGAGCCGCCGGTTACCGGATCCGGTAACTGCTATGGCGTCCGGTTGGATGCGCGTCCGGCAAAGGGCCCGCCAACGCAATGTAGAGCTACCCATCATCATGTCAGATCATGCCGATTGGGATGAACTGACCCAGACTATCAAAGATGTATCTCCTACGGAAACTTGGGTGACACATGGCCGTGAAGATGCACTGGTCCATTGGTGTGCCCTGAACCAGATCAAGGCAAAAGCATTGGAGCTCGTGGGCCGCGAAGAGGAAGATGACTGACACATG
Organism: uncultured Sphingomonadaceae bacterium; assembly: GCA_947493955.1. Classification (GTDB taxonomy): domain Bacteria; phylum Pseudomonadota; class Alphaproteobacteria; order Sphingomonadales; family Sphingomonadaceae; genus Parasphingorhabdus. Next base: position 1,056,842 of record CANLSQ010000001.1, on the reverse strand, counting down.
CAGGATTTCTCAAACCTCCTTGATCGGCTCATCTATACGCGGTCTCGCAACGACAAGCTGGGTTTGATTAGCGCTTATCTGAAAAAGGCACCTGACCCTGATCGTGGCTGGGTATTGGCAGCATTAACCGGCGAGCTGGACTTCCCGACTGTCAAAGCTTCTGCTGTCCGCAATATGGCAATGGAACGGGTCGATGAAACGCTATTTCGATTAAGTCGTGATTTTGTTGGAGACACTGCAGAAACAGTGGCGCTTATCTGGTCTGAGCAGACTGATAAATCGGTAGTCGGGATACCGACTGTAGGTGAAATTGTGGACGAGTTGGCGTCGGTCACCCGCGCGGATGCACCAATATTGCTGGCCAATTTCATGGACCGGATGGGTTCCAATGAACGTTACGCACTATTGAAGCTGGCAACCGGGGGAATGCGTGTAGGCGTTTCCGCACGGTTAGCAAAAAAAGCATTTGCGCAAGCCTTTGATATGTCGGTCGAAGATGTTGAAGAGGTGTGGCATGCGTTGGAGCCTCCATATTCAGAATTGTTCTCATGGGGAGAAGGCCAGGCTGATCGCCCAGACCTGACCGGCGTCCCGTTTTTCAGACCATTCATGCTGGCCCATCCGCTAGAAGACAGAAAGGTTGATCTGGCTGACTATGCGGCCGAGTGGAAATGGGACGGTATCCGTATTCAGATTGTTGGCACCGGACAAGAAACACGATTGTTTAGTAGAGGAGGAGATGACATCACCCGGTCTTTTCCCGATGTTTCGAAAGCCTTTGCCGCTGTTGGCGTGTTGGATGGCGAGCTCCTTGTTCGAGGCGAATATCAGGGCGGTGAGGCAGCAAGTTTCAATGCCTTGCAGCAAAGATTGGGCCGCAAAAAAGTATCGGCAAAGATGCAGAATGACTACCCGGCATTTGTGAGGCTGTATGATATTTTATTTGATGGCGAAAACGACTTGCGAGAGCGGAGCTGGATTGACCGCCGGAGCACGCTCGAAACATTCGTGCCAAAACTGAATACCAAGCGCTTCGACATATCAACGATACTGGACGCGCGTGATTTTGATCATCTCAGCGAAATCAGGGACTGTGCAAGAGATGCAGCGATTGAAGGCGTGATGCTCAAAAGGAAAGATAGTCCTTATATATCAGGCCGGAAAACGGGTCTTTGGTATAAGTGGAAGCGCGATCCGTTGGTGGCAGATTGCGTTATGATGTACGCGCAGCGCGGCTCCGGAAAGAGATCCTCATTCTACTCTGATTATACGTTTGGCTGCTGGACGGAAGATGGGGAGCTTTTTCCTGTCGGAAAAGCTTATTCAGGTTTTACGGACGATGAGCTGAGAATGCTCGACCGTTTTGTCAGGCAACATACACTGAATCGTTTTGGTCCTGTCCGCGAAGTCGAAAAAACAATGGTTTTGGAAGTCGCGTTTGATTCCGTGCATGAAAGCAAACGCCATAAGTCGGGTTTGGCTATGCGTTTCCCAAGAATATCCCGCATCAGGACCGACAAGCCCGCTGAAGAAGCCGATCGCGTGGAAACTCTGAAAAAGATGATTTCATGAAAAAAGCCTGCAGCGCGTTCGCGCCGCAGGCTAGGAGGGATTCATTTGGATTCGGTCGGTTAAGGCATCACAACTGTATCGATGGCGTGAATGACGCCATTGGACTGGTTGACGTCAGCCATCACGACCTTTGATGTGCCGCCCTTGGCATCAGTCAGCATCAGCGAACCGTCACTACCCATGGAGGCCTTTAAAGCACCACCCTGGACAGTTGGAATAGAAGCAACGCCATCGGGTGCCTGTTTGATCAGACCCATGACATCCTTGGCTTTGAAACGGCCCGATACGACATGATAGGTCAGTATCGAGGTTAGTGTTTCTTTATTCTCGGGCTTTACCAGTGTTTCGACCGTTCCTGCTGGAAGCTTTGCGAATGCAGAATTAAGCGGTGCGAAAACCGTGAAAGGGCCATCGCTGGATAGGGTGCCGGCGAGATCGGCTGCTGTGACTGCGGCCACAAGAGTGGAGAAATCATCTGTACTGGCGGCTTTCTCGACTATGTTTTGTGAGGACATTTCTGCATGATGCTTGGCGTAAGCACCGCCGCCACTCACCAAGGCCAGCGAACCGACTAGCGCAACAGCGACTTTGGAAAAACGAATATTCTTCATGGGGGTAACTCCTAAAAATTCATATCCGAAGCTGGATATGCGAGGAGTTACGGAATGACTATTCCAACGGATGCAAAAAAATTCAGATAATTGTTATCTTGCCGGTAGCGACCGGTTCGCTGGTAGGTTTGGCATGGGGTATTTCGGAGGGTGGTTCCATGGAAAGCTGCAATGTTGCCGCGGCATTGATTAACTTCCGGTGATCGCTGGGAACCGTCATCTGGCTGATACCGTTGCGGCCGATTTGGCCCAGCGAGCGGGGTACGCCGTCGCGGCCTACAATCCACAGTTCCGGTTCGGTTTCCGTTTTGGGCATGCCGTCAACATCAACCCGCATTTCGGCAGTCTGGGGGTCATAGGACACGGCAAGCACCAGCCCCTCAATGTTGCCAGTCAGTTGCGCAACCGCGACAGACTGGGACTCGGAAGTTGGCGCAAAGGGCCCCGGGCCAACAATTAAAGCAAGCGCGAGACAGGCGGCCAGCGCGCCCGAGGTAATCGCACCCATTCGCCAACGTTTCAGCTGCACAACCGTATCGTCAAAGGTGCCGCCATCCAGTCGGCTTTCGATGCCATCCCAGACAGACGGAGCTGGCTCAACATCCTGAAACTCCTGAAACAATGGATCGACCCGCCGATTCCAGTCATCAACTGACTTGGCAAATGCGGGATCGGATAGTTGCTTGCGCAGCGCCGTGGCCTTCTCATCACCATCAAGCAGGCCAAGCACCAGCTCTGCCGCTAGAGTTTCATTATTCGGCGCTTCGCCATCCTTCAGGGGTTCCGTTTCGTCAACCATCATCCATGCAATCCTTCAAGCGCTTCAATCCCCGGCGAACCCAGCTTTTGACGGTCCCCAGAGGAGTATCCAGTTTTTGCGCCAACTCATTATAACTATGCCCCTCAAAGAAAGCCGTACGGATCACGTTACGTTGCCGTGCTTCCAGACTATCGAGGCATTTGTTCAAAATATCTGCACCTTCCTGTTTTTCCAGCCGATCCAATGCACTTTGCTCATCCGTTGCCATATCTTTAATGGCATCGTCCGAAACCATTACCCGATTGCCGCCAGATCGTTTTCGATCAATGGCGGTGTTGCGCGCGATGGTTGCCAGCCATGTTATCGGACTGGCCCGCTGCGGATCAAACCGCCCTGCATTGCGCCAGATTTTCACATAAGCGTCCTGCAGTGCATCTTCCGATGCCTGGCGATCATTTAAGATACGGAGGCAAACACCAAAAAGTTTCGCCGACGTCAGATTATATATATCCTGAAACGCCTGACGGTCACCGCCAGCGGCCTGACCGATCAGGGCGGAGAGCTGCGCGCGGGCGCGATCTGTTTCAGTGGTTTGGGGCATGACCTAATCCGCAGAGGTTATGGCAATTTACCGAAGTTTCAAGCACCTATTATGGCGGCAAACCGTTCCGGATCGACATTGCCACCCGAAATTGTGATCACTGTTCTGTCCGTCGCAGTCGCTTTGCCAGATAAAATCGCTGCCAAAGCCACTGCCCCTCCGGGCTCGACTACCAGACGTAATCTTTCAAACGCAACCCGCATTGCGTGATGCACCTCCGCTTTGGTTACAGCCACAGCATTAGCCTTCCGCGCTTTCAAAACATCAAAAGTCAGCGGCGAAACCAAAAGCGTCTGCAAAGCATCGCATTCCGTGGGCGGCGGATTATCCTGCACCGGGACAATGCTACCGCCCTCCAGCGATCGTTTCATATCGTCCCAGCCTTCGGGTTCGACAACCGTTATGTCCGCTTCTGGATTGACCATTGATATCCCGGTCGCCAGTCCGCCACCGCCACAACATGCTACCAGATGGTCTGGCGGTGTTCCGGCCTGAGCAATCATCTGTTCTCGAATTTCGACTCCGGTGCTGCCCTGCCCTTCAATAATCCACGGATCATCAAAGCTGGGAACGACAACCGCCCCACTCTCGCCGGCCAGTTCTGCCGCCAGTTGTTCGCGGGAATCGGCAAGACGATCATAGGTGATCACCTCCGCACCCAGTTTCTTGGTATTCTCCAGTTTGGCGAGTGGTGCATCGGCAGGCATGATGATCGTTGCCCTGACTCCGAGGCGTTGCGCTGCCCAGGCCACACCCTGCGCATGATTACCGCTCGAAAAGGCCACCACGCCGCACTTGCGTTGATCTGCACTGAGATCGGTCAGACGGTGCCAGCCACCGCGTATTTTGAAGGCACCGATAGGTTGCAGGCATTCCGCCTTGCACCAGATTGTCTGTCCCTCGACAGTCAGCGGCAATAAAGGCGTTTTGGGAAGAATATCGGCAACCTTGCCAGCGGCTCGCTTGATCCCCGCTGCACTTGGTTTGCGGGTCGGGTCCAAAAGTAATTGCTCTGTCATGGCGTCCTTCTATATGCGGTTACTCGATTCCTCTAGCAAAATGAGTGTGCGATATGAGCAAGGTTCTGGTGATTGGTGCAGGCGGTGTCAGTTCAGTGGCAGTGCACAAGATGGCGCAGCTAATAGCCGCAGAAACAGGCCCGTTTTCCGAGATCATGCTGGCCAGTCGTACGGTTTCCAAATGTGAAGCCATTGCCGAGTCCGTGAAAGAGCGGACGGGCGTATCTATTGAAACCGCCCAAATCGATGCGGATGACGTGCCCGCGATGACCGCGCTTATCGAACAAGTGAAACCTGCTCTCGTTGTGAATCTGGCGCTGCCTTATCAGGACTTGCCTATAATGGATGCCTGTCTGGCGACCAATACCGATTACCTCGACACCGCCAATTACGAACCACGCGATGAAGCCAAGTTCGAATATAAATGGCAATGGGACTATCAGGACCGGTTCAAGGAAGCCGGTATCATGGCACTGCTCGGCTCCGGTTTTGATCCCGGTGTGACTTCCATCTTTACCTCTTGGCTGAAGAAGCATCATTTTGATCGCATCGACACGGTCGACATTTTGGATTGCAACGGCGGCGACCATGGCCAGCATTTTGCGACCAATTTCAATCCTGAAATCAATATCCGCGAAGTGACGGCCCCGGCGCGCCACTGGGAGAACGGCGAATGGGTCGAAACCCCTGCTCTATCCCATAAACAGGAATTTGATTTCGAGGCTGTGGGCCCGAAGAACATGTATCTCATGTATCATGAGGAAATTGAATCGCTCAAAACTCATATCCCGGAAATCAAGCGCATCCGGTTCTGGATGACCTTTGGTGATGCCTATTTGACTCATCTCGAAGTGCTGCAAAATGTCGGCATGACCCGCATTGATCCGGTCATGTATGAAGGCCGCGAGATCATACCGCTGCAATTCCTGAAAGCCGTATTGCCTGAACCGGCCAGTCTCGGCGAGACGACAAAAGGAAACACCAATATCGGCGTGATCGCGACCGGCGAAAAAGATGGCGTACAGAAAACGCTCTATGTGAAAAATATCTGCAGCCATGAAGCCGCATTTGAAGAAACCGGCAATCAGGGCGTAAGCTATACCACCGGCGTGCCGGCGATGATCGGTTCGGCGCTGATGCTGTTCGGTCAATGGAGCGGTGACGGTGTGTTCAATATGGAAGAATTTGACCCTGATCCGTTTATGGAAATGCTGAACGAGCATGGCTTGCCCTGGACGCTGGAAGAGCTGGACGCTCCTCTGGCATTTTAGATGGAAACCAAAGCAGGCGATCCCGGCGCATTTGCGCATTTTGATCTGGCGCGGGTCCCCTCGCCTGCCTTTGTCGTGGATGAAGCGGCTGTTCGCCGGAACCTTGGGATATTGGCGGATGTAAAAGCACGATCCGGTGCAAAAATGCTGCTCGCGCTAAAGGCCTTTTCAATGTGGTCTATGGCGCCGCTCATTGATGAATATCTCGATGGTTTCTGTGCTTCAGGACTGTGGGAAACAAAGCTCGCCAAAGAGCAGTTTAATGGCTCAATCAGCACCTATTCACCGGCCTATAAAGTAGAAGATATTGCCGAGATTTCCGCTCTTTCTGATCATGTCACTTTCAACAATCCAGCGCAGATTGACAGGTGGAAAAGTGGGGCTGATCAGTGGTTGGGCAATTGTAATATCGGCCTTCGCCTGAACCCCGAACTTGCTCTTGGTGAAACACCCAAATATGATCCTAGCCAGCGGCATAGCCGATTGGGTTTTCCCGTTTCACAATTGCAGCCAGAGCATTTTAGCGCGATTTCTGGCATCCATTTTCACAATCTTTGTGAGCAGAATTTCGATGCGCTGAAACAGACATGGGCCAAGATCGAACCGCTGATTGCGCCCTATTTCGATCAGCTCGATTGGATCAATCTTGGCGGCGGTCATCATATCACGCGGGATGATTATGATCGCGAGGCGCTGGTGCAATTCCTGTCTGACCTCAAGGCCAAATCGGACTGCGACATTTATCTCGAACCAGGCGAAGCGGTTGCGCTCGATGCCGGTATATTGGTCGGTGAGATATTGGATGTTTTCGATAACGACATGCCAGTTGGCATCACCGATATTTCAGCGACTTGCCACATGCCCGATGTCATCGAAGCGCCTTATCGACCTGCGATGCTTGGTGAGGCCAGCGAAGGAAATGCCATCAGGCTTGGCGGACCAAGCTGTCTGGCGGGCGATATTATCGGCGACTACTGGCTGCCTGAACCGGCGCATATTGGCCAGCGGATCGCCTTTCTGGATCAAGCCCATTATTCCATGGTCAAAACCAACACATTTAATGGCGTGCCGCTGCCCTCGATCTGGCTATGGAATAGCGAGACCGACGATTTGCGCTGTGTGAAGACGTTTGACTGGACGGAATTTCGCGATCGGCTCAGTTAAATTCCGGCAGAAATTGCTGCATCGCAATGATATTCCGCATTTGTGCCATAATTATCGGTCATAGAGACTTTACAGATTGCAAAGGCGCGCATATAGCCGCCCCCGCTGCCCCATGGCCGACCACGATACAGCATGGCGATTCCGCAAGGCAGCTCAATCGATCTTTAAATCTAAGGGGGTCCCTTGAGTTGCACAATTTCCATGATGCGCAGGAGCTGACGAAGGCTCTTAGCCCCGATATTCCAGTTTTGCTGAACCGCCCGCACGCTGCGCGGCGGGCCGCCCGCTATTTTGTCGAACAGTTTCCCGGCAAGTCGCTCTATGCGGTGAAGGCGAACCCGTCTCCTGCACTTTTGAACCTCTTGTTCAATGAAGGCGTGACACACTATGACGTCGCGTCGATTGAAGAAGTACGTGTCGTCCACAATACGCTGCCAGAGGCGGTGCTGTGCTTCATGCATCCGATCAAGTCCGAAGCGGTCATCCGCGAATCTTATTTTGATCATGGCGTGCGTGTATTTTCGCTCGATTCCATCGAAGAGCTGGAGAAGATTGAGCGGGCGACCGATGGTGCGGACGATTTGACGCTTTGCGTTCGTATCAAAGTGGCGTCTGAATTTGCGCAGATCAGCCTGGCATCGAAATTCGGTGTGGAAGTCGATGCGTCTGTCGAGCTGCTGCAGCGTAGTCGTCAAGTTGCTGATGAACTGGGCATCTGTTTCCATGTTGGCAGTCAGGCGATGACGCCCCTGGCTTATGTCCACGCACTGGAACGCGTGCGAACCGCAATTGTTGCGGCTTCAGTCACCGTGGATATTGTGAATGTCGGTGGCGGGTTTCCGTCCATATATCCCGATATGGCACCGCCTTCACTCAACCATTATTTCAGTGCGATTGACCGGACGTTTGAAGATCTACCGATCAGCTATTCCGCCGAACTCTGGTGTGAGCCTGGCCGCGCGCTGGCCGCCGAATATAATTCGCTGATCGTGAAGGTTGAACAGCGTCGCGGGAACGAACTTTACATTAATGACGGCGCTTACGGCACCTTGTTTGACGCGGCCCATATTGGCTGGCGCTTCCCAGTGCAACTACTGGGCAATTATTCGGACAACGCGGTTTTGACCGAATATAGTTTCTACGGTCCCACCTGCGACGACATGGACCATATGGCGGGCCCCTTTGTCCTGCCCGCGGATGTAAAGGCCGGTGACTATATCGAGATTGGTATGCTCGGCGCCTATGGATCGGCGATGCGAACCAAATTTAACGGCTATGGATCGATCGACGATTATGACGTGGCGGATGAGCCCATGGCGAGCGTTTATGTCGGCGATAATCTCGACCGGACGGACCACGAAAACGTGGTGTCCTTCCCCGGCGCATGACGTCCGACTAAGTTGCATTTGACAATTTACAATATGTAACGCAGGTTCCGCCCCATATTTGGCCGAATAGGGGAGGAAGCTATCATGAGCACTGCAATATTGGCGCCAGCGGCTCTGCTGGTCATCTGGTCACTTGTGATGCTTTTCTGGATGGCTGGAACACGGCTGCCAGCGGCCAAGAAAATGGGTATCGACATAACGGCCAAACCGGGGGGGCGAGGTCCGGATGTCGATCCGCAATTGCCTGATAAGGTTGCGTGGAAGTCCCACAATTATACCCATCTGATGGAACAGCCGACGCTGTTTTACGCCACGGTCATCATCCTGGCGATCGCCGAGGCTGGGACCGGGATCAACCTGTATCTGGCCTGGGCCTATGTATTGCTGCGGATCGCTCACAGCATCTGGCAGGCGACGGTCAATCTCGTAAATGTACGCTTTCTGCTGTTCGTAACATCGACAATCTGTCTGTTGATCATGGCGATGAATGCGTTTTTTACGACTTTTGTATGATTTTTATATGATCTTTATATGATCTTTTTGGGGGAATAAAATGGAAAATAGTCCTATCTTACAGCCTGTAGTGGCGCTCATATTGTGGACCATGATCATGTGGTTATGGATGTATGTCACACGCATTCCGGCGATGAACAAGGCGAAGGTAGATCCGGACAAACTGAGTCGCGAATCCACCGCTGGTGGTCTGGACGCTCTGCTGCCACCAGAAGTGCAGTGGAAGGCACATAACTATAACCATCTGCTTGCTGAACCGACATTGTTCTACGCCGTCTGCATCGTTTTGGCGATTGTCGGACAGGGAGATGGTCTGAACCTGACTATCGCTTGGGCTTATGTTGGCTTACGCGTCCTGCACAGCCTGATCCAGGCAACGGTGAACAAGATCATGTATCGCTTTTTGGTATTTGCTTTGTCCAGCCTGTGTATTATCGCTCTGGCTATCCATGCAGCGCTTGCGGTGTTCCACTAACCAGAAACGGCCCTCCCCATGTCCAATCTCTTGAATGTCGCAATAGTCCAGGCGGCACCGGTTCCCCTATGCATTGACAAGGGCATTGAACAGGCCGTCGATTTAGTCCGCAAGGCCAGCGACGAAGGCGTCCGGATGATTGGCTTTGGAGAGACGTTTCTCGGCGGTTATCCAATCTGGCTTGATGAGGCACCCGGCGCCGCGCTGTGGGATCATCCGGGCAGCAAGGTCCTGCACCGCATCTTGATGGATCAGGCGATCGTCGAAAATGACCCGCGACTGGCGCCACTGCAGGAGCTGGCGGATACGAAGAAGCTCTGCATTTCCATTGGCGTGCATGAACGCCTGCGCTCTAGCCTTTACAACAACCAGATGCTGTTCCGCCCGGACATGCCGGTTTTAAACCATCGCAAGCTGGTCCCTACCCATGGCGAGCGCTTGATCTGGAACCGCGGTGATGGCTCAACCATCAATGTGCATCAAGCCGATTGGGGCCGCGCGGGGAACCTGATTTGCTGGGAGCACTGGATGCCGCTTGCTCGCGCTGCAATGCATAACTTGCGGGAAGACGTCCATGTCGCCGCCTGGCCGACGGTGAGAGAGACTTATCAGATTGCCTCGCGCCATTATGCCTTTGAGGGCGGGTGTCATGTGCTGGCCGCGGGCACATTGTTGCATCGCGATCATTTGCTGGAAGGACTGAAACTGGTCGGTGGCAATGACGAAGCGCTGGCGCTCTTTAAAGAAATTCCAGACACACAGCTACAATTTGGTCAAAGCATCATTGTCGCGCCTGATGCCACTATTCTGGCAGAAGCGGGTGAAAAGGACATGATCCTCGCGACTGAAATCGATCTCGATGCTGGCAAGGAAGCAAAGGCTGCACTCGACGTAGACGGCCATTATTCCAGAGCGGACGTGTTTGACCTGACGGTTGATACGCGGTCAAAGGCCGGCGTGAACTGGTCCGGGGACTAGATTATCCCGTCTATGCCTTGGTAAAGCTAGAAACCAGCTCCACGTGGGTCGACCATAGAAATTGACCCACAGGCCACAACGCGTCCAGCTTATACCCGGCATCACAAAGTTGTTTTGCGTCACGCGCAAAGCTTGCGGGGTTGCAACTTATGTAGCAAATCTTCGGCACATCCGATTGCGCGATCTGCGCAATCTGATCCCGCGCACCGGCACGAGGCGGATCCAATATCACTGCTCCAAACCGGTTCAGTTCTTCTGGACTGAGAGCTCGCCGGAACAGATCACGATGTTCCGTAAAAATCTGACGACCGGACAGGTTCGCGGCCATTTTCAGCGCCCCGATTGCATCCCGGGACCCTTCCGCGGCATAGACCTTATGACTGTCACCGAGTGCAAATGTGAATGTACCAAGACCCGCAAAGAGATCTGCGACCAATTTGGTATCGCCGACGGTTTCCAGCATCGCGGCGACCAGTGCGGCTTTTCCCTCCGCTGTGGGCTGCAGGAAACTGTTATGCGGCAAGGCCACCGCTATGCCGTTAAATGTTACCGTAACTGGCTCGGGCTCCCACTGCGTTTCGGGACCATAACCATTATCGACGGACAGCCGAGCTAGATTATTGGCCTGCGCAAAGGCAGCCAACGCCTCGCGTTGTTCGAGACTTTCCGGCTCATAATTTTTTACACACAGGTCAACACCTTGATCGGCCAGACTGATCTCGACATTCATGTCATGCTTGCGCCGGGCCACCGATTTCAAAAAAATGCGCAACGGGTCAATCACGGCAAAAAGCTCGGGCCGCATGATTTCGCATTGCTTGAGATCAACAATTCTATGACTGCCCGCCCCGCTAAACCCGAGCTTGAAGCTTTTCCCCATCATCGCCGCGCGCAGGCTGGCCCGGATACGGCTGTTGGGTTTTGAAATCTGAGGAGGATGCAATGTTCCCACACTAAGCTCCTGCCCCTCCAGCGCATAAGCGACACGGTCAATTACAAATTGCGCATAGCTTTCATCATCCAGATGTTGCAGGCTGCACCCGCCACATTCCTTGAAATGCTGGCAAGGCGGGTCGACGTGATGCGGGCCTTTTATAAGACCGCCTTCTTCACTCAACCGATCAAGCGGCGCTGAAAAGGCGACATGGCGGCCATCAGCGGTCACGCCATCGCCTTTGGCTGCAACACGCAAGATGATATTTGAATCGGTTTCGGTGCTCATAAGCACTCTTGTAGTGCTTTCGGGATATGATCAATGAGTATCTCCGGTGAAAAACTGGGCCCGGCGAGTTTCGCAGCACGGCCATGCAGCCACTGCCCCTGTTTTGCGGCCAGGAAAGCGTCTTTCTCATTCGCAAAGCGGGCTGCGATCATACCGGCAAGAACGTCGCCCGTTCCTGCTGTAGAAAGCCAGCTTGACGATGAGGGTGACAGAGACACCGCGCCTTCAGCATTGGCAATCACGCTGTCGCTGCCCTTGTGAACGACAACAGCACCGCTATCGATAGCCAGTATCTTCGTGAGATCGATTTTCGAACCTTTGCCGTTTCCGGACATTGCCGCAAATTCACCGGTATGCGGTGTCATGATGACCGGAGATGATCGATCTTTCAGACCGCTGAGATCCCTACTGCCCAAAAGAATCAAAGCATCGGCATCGAGCAAAACCGGCTTTTCGATATCCAAGACCAAATCCAAGAGCTTTTCCGCATGACTGTCACGGCCCAGCCCTGGCCCGATGACAATGATCGTAATCCTGTCATCGGATAATTGCTCTTGCAGCTGAATCCCATTCTCATAAGGTTCGACAACGATGCTATGATTGGGCGATGAGAAGTCAGGGCCAGCGAATATCTTCACATAGCCAGCCCCTGATCGCTGAGCGGCTAGGGCAGTCAGTTTGGCCGCTCCCGGCATGCGGCCAGCGACAACAGCAACAAGCCCTCTTGTATATTTGTGATCTTCTGTCTTAGGCGCCTCTATTGTCGGTCGCGCTAGTAACTGGACGGTTGAGGCTGCATCAACGCCTATCTCGACCCTGGCCAGATATCCCATAAACCCCGAAGCTGGTGCAAGATAATGGGCAGGCTTGAAGGCTCCCAGCGCAATAGTCAGGTCATATCGGGAAACCGGATTGAGTGTCGCGCCGGTATCGGTTTCGATTCCGCTGGGTAAATCAACCGCTGCCCGTCGCCCTGCCCCGTCGAACAGCCGTTGGTGTTGATCCAATAGAGTGCCGGATACTGGTCGGGTGAGTCCGGTTCCAAACAGGCAATCGACAAATTGCTTCGCCGGTCGAGCATCATCCAGTGCATATGTTTGTCCCTGCCACAGAGATTTTGCGTTTTTCGCCGCATCCGTCGCAGGTTCGCCGCTCGCCGCTATGGCGACGTCGGTCCCTTTTTCAAGCAACGCCTGGGCAATGACATATCCGTCACCGCCATTATTGCCGGGACCACAGAGCACCAAAGTGGGGCAATGTGGTGCGGCCCGCCAGATATATTCAGCGGCCCCGGTTCCGGCCCTGTGCATCAGCTCGATTACGGATGTTCCGCTATCTATGAGCCGCTGTTCGGCAGCCTGCATCTCGGCAGCAGTCAGGATATGCCCATGATTGAGCATAGCGCGCCTAGTTCCCGGCTTGTGGTGCCGGTTCTTCCGCTTGATTGGCGGCATCTGCCGTGTCTGATGTCTTCATGCGCGCTGACATGAGATATTTATCGGAACCGACACTTACCAGGATCTTGTCATCTTCGACAATCTCGATCCTGGCTTTCTCCGATCCGTCAGCAGCTTCCAACCCGCGACCGTCGGTTAGAACATTGAACCGGCGAAAACCGCCGTCGGGATGCCGCACGATAAGGGTTACGCCATTTTCGCCGGACAGGCGTTCCGTTTGGCAGCCGCTTGAAAAGTCGCTAACGCCATTGATCGCACATTCGATCCTGCCGTCATCGGCGGCCTGAGCCGCTGCACTATCTTCTGCTTCGGCCAGTCTTCCATTGTCCGGCTTTCCGCATGCTGTCACAAGCAAGATAACTGCAAAACCGCTATATATCCGCATAGACATGTTTTTCCGCTTTCGCTCCGGGATGAGTAACAGCGCCCTTATAGGCCGGGCCAACATTCTGGGCATAGCGCCATAATGCACCTGACCCATAATCATTCACATGAGGCGTATAACGTGAACGGCGTTCTTCCAGGGTTTTCTCATCAACTTCAAGATCGATTGTACCTGCCTCAGCGTCGATATTTATCATATCGCCGTCTTCGACCAAACCGATTGGGCCACCATCGGCTGCCTCTGGCCCAACATGACCGATGCAGAAACCCCGCGTTGCGCCCGAAAAACGGCCATCGGTGATAAGGGCGACCTTCTCGCCCATACCCTGACCATAAAGCGCAGCCGTGGTTGCCAGCATCTCGCGCATGCCCGGACCACCCTTCGGGCCTTCGTTGCGGATGATGATGACGGAGCCTTCCTTGATCTCGCGCTTTTCGACGGCATCAAAGGCATCTTCTTCACATTCGAATATTTGTGCTGGACCGCGAAACTGTAAACGCGCCATTCCAGCGACTTTCACGATTGCACCTTCCGGTGCGAGCGATCCCTTCAAGCCGACTACGCCGCCGGTTTCGGTAATCGCATTCTTCACATCATATATGACCTTCTGGTCACTATTCCATGTAATCTCTTCAATATTTTCGCCTAATGTCTTGCCGGTGACCGTGATGCAATCACCGTTCAGCAGATCATTGTCCATCATGGTTTTCATCAGCATATAGACACCACCAGCATTATGCATGTCTCTCGCGACATATTTGCCGCCCGGCTTCAGATCAGCCAGATAAGGCGTCGATTTGAAGGCTTCCGCAACATCAAACAGATCGAATTCTATACCCGCCTCACTCGCCATGGCTGGCAGATGGAGGGCCGCATTGGTTGATCCGCCGGTGGCAGCGACGATACGGGCCGCATTCACAAAGGCCTCTCTGGTGCAGATATCGCGTGGACGCAGGTTGCGTTCGATCAAATCCATAACCTGACGTCCTGCCGCGACCGCCATATCATCGCGGCTTTCATAGGGTGCCGGGGCCATATTGCTGTTGGGCAATGACAATCCGATCGCCTCAGCCACGCAGGCCATGGTGTTGGCGGTAAACTGACCGCCACATGCGCCATGACCGGGGCACGCGACTTTTTCGAGCTCAATCAGTTCCTGTAGCGGGCAGTTTCCGGCGCTATGCTGGCCGACCGCTTCAAAAACATCGACAACAGTAACGTCTTCGTCATGGAAACGGCCCGGCAAGATGGAGCCGCCATAGACAAATATCGAAGGCACATTGAGGCGTAGCATGGCCATCATCATGCCTGGCAGGCTTTTATCGCAGCCCGCATAGGTTACCAATGCGTCGTAACAATGGCCGCGCACACTGACTTCGACCGAGTCCGCAATCACTTCACGCGATATGAGTGAGGATTTCATTCCCTGATGACCCATGGCGATACCATCGGTCACGGTAATGGTATTGAATCGGCGCGGAGTGCCGCCGGCCTCGATGACGCCTTGACGTGCCATATCCGCCTGCGCATCCAGCAATGTGTTGCAAGGCGCGCTATCATTGCCTGCCGACGCAATGCCAACAAATGGCTTGGCGATGTCTTCTTCCGTCATGCCCATGGCATAATAATAACTGCGCTGTGGCGCGCGTTCCGGGCCGACACTGACATGGCGGCTTGGTAATTTGGATTTATCGAACGTCCGGGTCATTTATTCGTCCTGCAAAAGAGGTGGCTATAATTGCCGATCCTCCTTCCAAAACTGCGCCTATCACGCAAGCCCTGTTCGTACTTTATCGCAGATTCGTAACAATATTTCTGAAAAACGGCGCTGACCGGTTTCATGTGCAATCAAATCCTGCCGAATCTCGATTTCTGTATAGGCTTTACCGATATCCTCTGCCTGCCTTTTCATTGTCGCGTGCAAGTCTTTGCCTGAATAGGGTTGCTGGTCACCAACAACCAGTCCTTCCTGTTCCAGATGCTGGATTGCCAGACGCGATGCTGCTTCCTGTTCGTTGTACAGGACACCGATTTCCCATGGCCGAATCTCCATCAATCCGGATCGTAGCTTGGGCGTAAAACTATGAAGAAACAGTGTGAGTGCCGGATCCAGATCACGGATCAGCTCTGCCACCCGATCATGATAGGGGTGAAAGAACCGGTTGAGACGTGTACTTCTTTCCCTGTCACCAATTGCGTTACCGGTTATCTCGACCCCGTCGCTGCGGGCCGGAATTACGCCTGCTTCATCCGGGAAGCGATTGAGGTCGACCACAAGGCGAGAAACTGTTCCCAGTATCGACAGGTAACCAGGTGTTTCGGCCATATAGCGCGCGATGTTTGCAACGCCGATATCATAAGCAATATGATCGTTCAGAAATTCCGGCGAAATCCCAAGATCAATGTCATCCGGTACATGATTGGCGGCATGGTCGACCACGATCAACACACTGCGTTCTTGCGGGACTCCAAAAATTTCAAATGGCTCGATCATCTCAGGCCTCCGATCATTGTCCAGCTACCCGGCAATTTAGCATTGATCATTTTTTCCGCATCCCTTGCCTGTCGTTCTGTTTCATAGAGAGCAAAGCAGGTTGCGCCTGACCCAGACATCCTTGAAACCACTGCACCAGTTTCATTCAAGTTCGATAAAGTATCGCTAATGACGGGAGCAATTCGTTCTGCCGGGCTTTGCAAATCATTACGTCCGGACAAAACGATATCAAGGGGGTCTCCCGCCGGCAGGGCGCCCTGGTCGACACCATCCCAATCGCTGAAAATGGCGGCCGTCGATACTGGAACGAGCGGATTTACCAGCAGCACAAAATATCCTGCCAGCGCGCCATTTTCTAAGGGCATCAGATCCTGCCCAATTCCCTTTCCCAAACATGTCTGATTGACAACGCAAGCAGGCACATCGGCGCCCAGCGGGGCAGAAAGTTCCGCAAGTTCAGATAGTGACAACCCTGCGCGCCAATGGCGGTTGAGCAAGCGAAGTGTCGCTGCGGCGTCAGCGGAACCACCGCCAATTCCCGAGGCAATAGGTAAACGCTTGTCGAGGAAAATACTCGCTCCGACCGCCTCACCGGTGTGAACGGCCAACAAACGGGCGGCATCCAGCACCAGATTGTCCTTATCGCTCAAACCCTTGGCAAAGGGACCCTTGATCGACAGTGTTATTTCATCACGAGGCTTGACGAACAGCAAATCTCCGTGATCGAGGAAAGCAAACAGAGTCTCAATGTCATGATAACCATTGGCGAGACGTTTGCGAACATGCAGCGCAAGATTGATCTTTGCGCACGCGATCTCGCTATCGCCTTTATTCTGATCTGTCTGAAACATTAAGGAGAAACAAGATCGGCACGAAGGCCCACATCGATTTTTTCCTTCAGGCGCTGCATATCTTCAGCATCAGCGAATAATTTTGCTGATTTCCAAGCATAGCGCGCTTCATATTTTCGGCCGACCGCCCAATAGGCATCACCTAGGTGTTCGTTTATCGTCGGATCTTGCGGTTCCCCTGCCCGGGCCAGCTCCAGATACCCGACCGCTTTCTCATGTTCACCGGTGACATAATAGGCCCAGCCCAGAGAATCAGTGATTGCGGGTGAAGATGAACGAAGTTTATGTGCTCTGCGAATGGCAGCGATCGCGGAAGTGGTATTTTCGCGGCGTTCCAGCTGCGCATACCCCAGATAGTTCAATATGCTCGCTGAATCAGGTTGTAGCATGTCGGCTTTTTTCAGTGAGTTTAAACCTGCAGGCCAAAGTCCAGCCTGTTCCTGTGCGGCGCCAAGTGACAGCCAGTATGATGCGAGCAACGCGTCCGGAGCGCCTCTCTTTTCCGCCAACGCTATAGCTTGTTCAAAGGCCGTGGCGGCCTCATTGTGATTGCCGCTTGCCTGAAGCAGTTGTCCCAGCAAAGCCCTCAATTCAGGCGTCTCAGGCATGGCGTCAGTGATTTTGCCCAAACGTTTTTGCGCGCTTGTGTAATCTTCATCATCAACATAGCGCGCTACCTCCATGCTGATGGCCAATAAGGCGTAGGCACTGTCACTGGCTATTTCTTTGAGTGCTGTCCGGGCGGCCTGATTGTTTTCGGTATTGCCGTAAGCCTCAGCCAGAATAAGCTGTCCATAGTCATTATCCGGTGAAATCCGGGCTGCTGCCTGTGCGCTAACCAAACCCAGAAAATAGGCCCGCTGGGATCCCAAGTCAGATGCTAGCCGCTGCAGAAGAAAGCTTGTTCCGACCTGCGCATCCGATCTTTGGGAAAACACTTTGCCTTTGCCAAGCTCTATATCCTGAAACATTTTCCTTTCCGGGCCCGTGCGTTTTTTATTCAATATTCCCAGAGCGGTCTGCTCGTCGCCGTTGGCTAGGAAATGACGGGCAATGACAATACGCACCGGCGCCATGCGCGCTTCATTGCGATCAACAATTGCATCGATCAGTTGCATGACATCATCTTCGTAGCCGCGCGCCAAAGCGTGCAAAATCAACTGTTCCTGATGATAATAGGTACCGGTCGTGTCTTTTTTGGCAGCCGCAAGATCCGCAAGCGGGCTTTTCCGGTCAGCAGTGGAAAGCCAAGCGTTCAGAAATGGCGTTAAAAAACCAAAATTCTGCAAGGATTCAAGTTGCAGAGAAGCTATTTCGGCCGCCTTATAGTCGCGACGTGAAAAGGCATCGGCAAATAGCAGCAAAGGCATTTCCGCATCAATACCGCCGCGTGTGTCCAAGGTCCGGATCGCTTTGATTGCCAGATCAAAATCGCCGGATTCAATCGCTTTTACGTAAGCTTTGCTCGCCAACAACAGGTTGTCCGGCTGTTCCTTCAGCGTTTCTGCATAGATAGCCGCAGCGGCTTCCGGTTTGTCCGACGATTCTGCCAATCGTGCTTCGACATATCGGTTAAGCGCATCAGCTCCATTGCTGCGCTTGGCAAGAGCCGGGCTACTCAATAATGCGGCAATGATAAATACGCCAAAACCTGGTTTACATATTGGGGTAATTGGGACCTCCGCCACCTTCGGGTACAACCCAGTTGATATTCTGGTTCGGGTCTTTGATATCACAGGTTTTGCAGTGGACGCAATTCTGCGCGTTGATCTGGAATTTCAGATTGCCGGCATCGTCTTCGACAAATTCATAGACCCCTGCCGGGCAGTAACGCTGCGATGGTCCCGCAAATACGGGTAGATTCACATCCACAGGCATAGATGCGTCCTTCAATTGCAAGTGAACCGGCTGATCTTCTTCATGGTTGGTATTGGATAAAAATACCGAAGACAAACGATCAAAGCTTATCACGCCATCGGGTTTTGGATATTCGATAGGTTCACAATGTTCTGCCCGTTTCAGACGCGTATGATCCGGATGATGCTTCATCGTGAAAGGCATTTTGATTTTGAAATTCTCCGCCCACATGTTGATGCCAGCGATGATCGAACCCAGAAAATCGCCATATTTTTCGGCGGCAGGCAGAACGTTGCGAACAATACGCAGTTCTTCACGCACCCAGCTATTTTCATAAGCCGTGCCATAGGCTGCCAATTCATCACTTTGACGATCAGCAACAATGGCCTCAAAAGCCGCCTCTGCTGCCATCATTCCGGTTTTCATCGCAGTATGCGTACCCTTGATCCGCGGAACATTCACAAAACCGGCAGAACAGCCGATCAGCGCACCGCCGGGGAAGTAAAGTTTCGGCACAGATTGGAAGCCGCCGTCATTAATTGCGCGGGCACCATAGGAAATACGTTTGCCTCCTTCCAAAATCTTGCGGATTTCAGGATGCTGCTTCCACCGCTGCATTTCTTCAAACGGAGAGAGGTAAGGGTTTTCATAGTTAAGCCACGTCACGAAACCCAAAGCCACCTGATTATCGGCTTGATGGTAAAGAAAGCCGCCACCGTTGGAACCCTCACCCAATGGCCAGCCCTGACTGTGAATCACACGACCCGGTACATGCTTGTCGGGATCAATATCCCACAATTCCTTGATACCAAGGCCGTAAATCTGTGGTTGGCTATCCTTATCCAGCGCGAACTTCTCTTTCAGAATTTTTGTGAGATGTCCGCGAACACCCTCTGCAAAGAAAGTATATTTTGCATGGAGTTCCAGACCTGGCTGATAGTCAGGCTTGTGGCTGCCATCCCGTGCCACGCCCATGTCACCTGTTGCCACGCCTTTAACGGAGCCATCTTCGTTGTAGAGAATTTCAGCGGCAGCAAATCCCGGAAAAATTTCTACACCCATGTTTTCGGCACGCTCACCAAGCCAGCGGCACAGGTTGCCAAGCGATCCTGTATAGGTTCCCTTATTGTGCATGAAGGGCGGTGTCATGATGTGCGGAATGGAGAATTTCTTGTTCTTGGTCAGAACCCAATGCTGGTTGTCAGTCACAGGAACCGCTGCCATCGGGCAATCTTCTTCACGCCAATTGGGGAGCAGTTCATCAAGTGCTTTTGGATCAATAACTGCACCGGACAGGATATGCGCACCGATTTCGGAACCTTTTTCCAAAATACAGACGGAGAGATCCTTGCCCGCTTCATCGGCCATTTGTTTGAAGCGGATAGCCGCGCTTAGTCCTGCTGGTCCCCCACCAACAATGACCACGTCATAAGGCATAGATTCTCGTTCACTCATTGTATTTTTCCTGTATTCAACTCGATAAAATTTTCTTACATTCGCCCTACCGCAAACGGCAACCCTTTGGACAGAAACATGCTTGCCCGCCAATTGACCAATTCGTCAACTCATGACTCTATGCATAGATGAATTTTTCTGCGTCTGCATCTGATGAAAACACGTCTGCCAAGCAGATAAAAAGCCTTCGCGACTGGTGGAGCCAGGCGGGTGTTGATCTGCATTATAACGATAAACCATCTGCACTATTGGGCGATACAGCTCCTGCCATCAAGCTAGTGGAGCCAAAACCAGTTGCTCCGACTGCCCCTACGGAAAGCAAGCCTGATTTCGCAAAAGCAAAGCCGCCAACTGATCCCATCAGCGACAATTATCCGTCGGAGCACGACCAGTTTGTCGCATGGTTATCACGACCTGAAAACCTGATCGAAGCGCAATGGTCGCAAAATCATGTTTTGCCGAGCGGCGTCATCGAGCCGGAAATCATGGTTATCGTTGGAATGCCGGAACAGGGAAATTTGGAAGAAAATTCACATTTTTCTCAGAAAAGCGCAGCCCTGTTGGCGAATATGCTGAGAGCTATAGAATGCGATTCGGACAAAACCTATTCCGCTTCAATCTCTTTAGCCCGTTCATATGACGGTCGTATTGAACCACAATATCACGAGCTGCTAAAAAAACGGATGCTCCATCATATCGAGTTGGTGCAACCAAAGCGGATTATCGCCTTTGGTGAAACGCCGTCTCACTTGTTTTTTAGCGAAAACTTGCTCACAGCGCGCAAAAATAAACAATTTGTTAACCATGCTTCAGCCAAAACCGAGGCAATTGCCACGTTTCATCCGCGAATTTTGATCGAAAGACCGGAGTTCAAAGCAGAAGCGTGGAGAGATTTGCAATTGCTGACCAGGATTTCGAGTAGATGAAAAACCAGTTTTCCTTAAATTTGAAACTTGCGGCTACCGCTGCCCTAATTGCCCTGCCCTTCACGCCGGCGCTGGCGAAAGATGGCGGCGCAGTGTTGTTCAAAAGCTCGTCGATCGCGAAAGACATTCCATCACAGTTAAAGCGTAAACAATCCGAACATTATCGCGCGATTTTCAAAGCGATGGGCGGCAATGAATGGGACACGGCGAAGAATTTGATTGCCGATGCGCCTAATGGTCCCCTGAAATCCATTACTCAGGCAGAATATTTTCTCGCGGCAAATTCTCCCCGCGCCGAATTGGGATCACTTCTGGTTCTGGTCAATGAAGCTCCTCATATTCCGCAGGCTGCCCAGTTGGGTCGTCTGGCAAAGAAGCGCGGCGCTCAATTGCTTCCAAATCTGCCGCAGCGGCGTAATCTTTCTTACGTTCCGGGCCTACCCATTCGCAAAAAACCCAAAGCGATAGAATCAGACAATGCCGCCAATGCCATTCGCGGTCGCATTTTAGGTTTCATCAAGAATGATAGCCCGCAATCGGCGGAGGCGCTGCTTTTCGAGACCGAGAATGTCCTTTCTTCTGATGCGCGCACAGAACTGGAACAGCGAGTGGCGTGGTCATACTATATCGAAAATGACGACAGATCCGCTCAACGCATGGCGCAAAAGGCCCAGAAAGGCAGCGGCCCCTGGGTTGCTCATGCCGACTGGGTCGCCGGTCTGTCTTCCTGGCGTTTGAACGACTGTCAAACGGCTGCTGCTGCCTTTGATAATGTGGGCCGCCGCGCCGCGAACGCTGATTTGCAAGCCGCCGGACTCTATTGGGGCGCTCGTTCCGACATTGCCTGTGGTCAGCCGCAAAAGGCGCAAGGTAAGCTGCAAATAGCCGCCAAGCGTAGTGACAGTTTTTACGGACTTCTTGCTGCACAGACATTGGGCATGGATATAGCAACCAAGAAATCCGATGCGGGATTTGCAAAAAGCGACTGGAAGTCGCTGAAACAGCATGATAATGTTAAAGCTGCAATTGCCCTGGTCGAAATTGGCGAGGATGGCCTCGCTGACGAAGTTTTGCGGCATCAGGCGCGGATTGGCAATTCCAGCGATCACGCCGCGTTGTTAAAGCTGGCACGCGAGCTCAGTTTGCCGCGTACGCAACTATGGCTCGCCCATCATGCGCCTCGCGGGTTTAAACCCGATGCGCAGGCACGCTTTCCCGCTCCCAAATGGAAACCGGACGGTGGATGGCGCGTGGACCCAGCCCTTGTCTATGCTCACACATTGCAGGAATCGGCCTTTCGCAGCAAAGCTGTCAGCCCGGCTAATGCTATTGGCTTGATGCAAGTTCGTCCCGGAACAGCCGGTGATATTGCCCGTGCAAATGGACGGAATTTTCAGAAATCGCAACTGTTCGAGCCATCAACCAATCTGGAATATGGTCAGTCTTATCTCGAATATCTCGGTAGTTCATCGATCACCGGCGGCAAGCTGCCCAAGGTGGCCGCAGCTTACAATGCCGGTCCAGGATCGGTCCAGCGCTGGAACAACGAAGTTCAGGATAAAGACGACCCGCTTCTCTATATGGAGAGCATTCCCTTTGTCGAAACCCGCGGATATGTCTCGATTATATTGCGCAATTACTGGATGTATGAACAGCAAGCCGGAATCAAATCAGCCAGCCTGAGCACGCTTGCTCAGAATAAATGGCCTGTCTTCCCGAGAAAACCGACTAAAAACAAAACGCGTTTTACGGCCAACTAGGACAAAAAACCGGATGAGCCATTTCAAGCCCATCCGGTTTCTTCATCAATAGCGCGAACTCAATAGCGATAGTGATCGGGCTTGAACGGGCCCTCTGGCGTCACGCCAATATATTCGGCCTGTTCCTGCGACAATTTGGTCAGCTGCACACCCAATTTCGCAAGGTGGAGCTCGGCGACTTTCTCGTCGAGATGCTTCGGCAGGACATAAACGTCATTCTTATACTGCTCTGGCCGCAACCACAGTTCGATCTGCGCCATCACCTGATTGGTGAAGCTGGCTGACATCACAAAGCTCGGGTGACCGGTCGCGCAGCCGAGATTGACCAGACGTCCCTGCGCCAGGATGATCAGCTTTTTGCCATCCGGAAATTCAACTTCATCGACCTGTGGCTTGATCTCGTTCCACTTCATGTTCTGCAGACCGGCAATCTGGATCTCGCTGTCGAAATGGCCGATATTGCAGACAATCGCGCGGTCTTTCATCTCGCGCATGTGGTCTACGGTGATCACGTCTTTGTTGCCTGTGGCGGTCACGAAGATATCAGCGCGTTTAGTCGCTTCTTCCATGGTGACAACTTCATAGCCTTCCATCGAAGCCTGCAAAGCACAGATGGGATCGACTTCAGTCACAATGACACGCGCGCCGCCATTGCGGAGGGAGTCAGCAGAACCTTTGCCAACATCACCAAAGCCAGCCACACAGGCTACTTTACCGGCTAACATAACATCTGTCGCACGGCGAACGGCGTCGACCAGCGATTCTTTACAACCGTAAAGGTTATCGAATTTCGACTTGGTCACGCTGTCGTTCACATTGATCGCCGGGAAAGGCAATTTTCCCTGCTTGGCGAGGTCATAGAGACGGTGAACACCAGTGGTGGTTTCTTCCGAAACACCCTTAATGGTCTCAACCGTCTTGGTCAGATAGCCCGGACGTTCGGCCACAAAGCGCTTCAGCGTCGCAACAAAGACTTCCTCTTCTTCATTTTCAGGTGTGAACAGCTCTTCACCAGCTTCCACACGTGCACCCCAAAGCGCGAACATGGTTGCATCGCCGCCGTCATCCAGGATCAGATTGCAGGTTTCTTCCGGACCCCAATCGAAGATACGCTCGACATAAGCCCAATATTCTTCCAGCGTTTCGCCCTTGATGGCGAATACTGGCGTTCCACCAGCGGCAATCGCAGCGGCGGCATGATCCTGTGTTGAATAGATGTTGCAGGAAGCCCAGCGGACCGTTGCGCCCAATGCCAGAAGTGTTTCGATCAACACCGCTGTTTGGATTGTCATGTGCAGCGAACCGGTAATCCGTGCGCCTTTCAAAGGCTGTTCAGCACCAAATTCCTCGCGCAAAGCCATCAGGCCAGGCATTTCAGTTTCGGCAATCTCGATTTCCTTACGACCGAAATCGGCCAGGGAAATATCCTTTATCACATAATCCTGCGTTTGTGTATCCGCTGCGGTAGCCACATTCATTCTCCTTGAAAGACGAATTGCCGCATAGGAAATCCCGGGCGGCAGTTTCATCATTCCTTAGCTTCTTGCGGCTTTGGAAGCAAATATAAAGATGTCTTTATATTTGTAATTTAGTTACTAATTTTCGCTTGATGCGATAACAATCCCACAGCGACCACCGGGCAAATTCGGTGACAATCCGTGGAACTGGGAAATATTGACCAGCGATGAAAGCTTGCCGTCACTATCTGCCGCAGAATTTGCCAGATCTTTCATGGTTTTGCATTCTGACAGATCACCGGAACCGGCACCGTATTTGTTGGCCAAGGAAACTGCATAGCGATCATAGTGCTTCATCGCCTGTTTCTTGTTCCGGCCCTTCGCAAAATGTCCCCGAAGTATTCGATTGCCGAGTTTTAAGACCGGTTTTTTGTCGCGAACGAAGCGGTTATAATGAGGCAGAACATCATGTTCCGACTTCACGCAACGTAGCGCGGCAACCATGAGGCGGGATTGCAGGTCACGAACATGAGCGGCATCTGCTGCTGCCGGTGTCCAGCAGGCTGCTTGAGCGGATCCCGCCAATGTGACGCTTGTGATTATCCCGGCCAAAATGGATTTGTTAAACTTAGACATACCCCTAATCCCCTATTCCCATTGAGGACTACACAATTGTTCTTTCTGACTTAGGGAATTTCTAAAGGCGTTGGTTAAGCGATGTTCAGCATCCAACTAGCGATAATTATGGGATAATCGTAATCTTCACCTGATTTCATGCGCTGCCAAATTGACCCGACAACATACCTGGATCAATCCCTTGTGCCTTCCAGGCCATTTCCCATTTATCTTTGGCCTCGGTTTCATAGAGCCATTCTGGCTCCCCTTGTGTCACCGACCATCCGTTTTGGGTCAGTTCTTGCTCCAACTGCCCTGCCCCCCAACCGGAATAACCCAGCGCCGCGATCCATTTTTTCGGACCACGATCTTTGGCGATAGCACCCAATATATCCAGCGAGCTGCTCAACCCCCAGCGATCGCCAACCTGCAGGGTATCCGACAGATTGAAATCGAGACTGTGGAGAATGAAGCCCCGATGCATCTCAACCGGTCCGCCGACGAAAACATCGCGATCTTCCAAAGCTTCTGCTTCGATGTCAAATTGCTCCAAAATGCCGTTGAATCTGATGTCGGTTGATGTCTCTCCAATATTGATGCCGAGTGCGCCATGCTCATCGTGTGAACAAATGGCGATGATGGACCGGGCAAACCGCGGATCAGCCATGCCCGGTGTTGCAAGCAAAAACTGGCCGGAGAAATAGAGCGGATCATCCATGTCATTAGCATAAGTCACTTATCACGCCGTGCCCATGGAAAATTCGATAAACGGAGCATTATCATTACATTGCTTGCAATTTCACGATGCTGTCACCACAACATAATTACAAACATCGATATCCCCAAAATTTGTAAGGAGCGACAAACATGATCAATAAAGGCGACAAAATACCCGAGGTAAACCTTGTCAAAGCGACAGAAAATGGCCCTGAGCAAGTCAGTTCCTCAGACTATTTTGCGGGTAAGAAAGTGGCCCTTTTCTCAGTGCCCGGTGCCTACACACCGACCTGTTCGGCCAAGCATTTGCCTGGCTATGTCGAGAAGGCCGAAGAGCTCAAAGCCAAAGGCGTTGATGAAATCGCCTGCACCGCCGTCAATGATGCTTTCGTTCTCGGCGCCTGGAACAAGGATGCTGGCTCTGAAGATGTCACCATGCTCGCAGATGGCAATGGCGATTTTGCCAAGGCCGTAGGTCTTGAGATGGATGGTTCCGGCTTTGGTTTGGGCACCCGTGGCCAACGCTTCTCCATGATCGTCAATGACGGTGTGGTTGAAGAATTGAATGTCGAAGCACCCGGTGATTTCAAGGTTAGCGCTGCCGACTATATGCTTGACCAGCTTTAATACGGATCAAACAATTAAAGGCCGGCGGGAGCACATGTTTCCCGCCGGTTTTTTTAATGCCTACCATCCGCAGGATTTGCCCTTATTCTCTTCCTTCAGCCAGTCCATCAGCGGTTCAAAATAACTGATCATCGCGGACCCGTCCATCTCGCGCGTGCCGGTAAACGCTTCCAATGCATCAGGCCAAGGTTTCGATGCACCGAGTTCCAGCATTGCATTCAAACGCGCGCCAACTTCCTTGTTGCCGTAAAAGGAGCAGCGATGCAGTGGGCCTTTCCAACCCGCCGCGTCGCACGCCGCCTTGTAGAATTGGAACTGCAGGATGCGCGCCAGGAAATAACGGGAGTAAGGCGTGTTGCCCGGGATATGATATTTCGCACCCGGATCGAACGCGTCCGCGGGCCGGTCAACGGGCGGCGTGATGCCCTGATATTGCTGCTTCAGATCATGCCATGCCTGTGTATATTCGGCGGGCTTTATGTCGCCGGAGAAAACCTGCCAGCGCCATTTGTCTACCAATAGACCAAATGGCAGGAATGCGACTTTGTCCATCGCTTGACGCAAAAGCAGCCCGACATCCTTGTCAGCGCTCGGCACCTTGTCCGCATCCAGCAGGCCGACCTGCACCAGATATTCCGGCGTGATCGACAATGCGATCATATCACCAATGGCTTCGTGGAAACCATCATTGGCGCCGTCGAGATGCAAATAGCTCTGCTTGTTATAGGCGCGCTGATAATAGTTATGACCGAGCTCGTGGTGGATAGTGACAAAATCATCACCATTGACCTTGATGCACATCTTAATGCGGATATCATCGACATTGTCGATATCCCAGGCGCTGGCATGACAAACGACCTCGCGGTCTGCCGGCTTGGTAAACTGTGACCGTTTGTAGAAGGTATCTGGCAGCGGATCAAATCCAAGGGACGAGAAAAACTGTTCTCCGGCTTTCACCATTTTCATGGCATCATAGCCTTTGGAGGTCAGCAATTCGGTCGTATCGAAACCAATGTCACCAGCACCTTCAGGTGCCACGATTTCGTAAATATTGCCCCATTCCTGCGCCCACATATTGCCGAGCAGGTCTGCGCGGATCGGGCCGGTTTTGGCCTGTACCGCATCACCATATTTTTCGTTTAGCTTGTCGCGGGTATAACAATGCAGTTCATCATAAAGTGGCTTCACCTGGTTCCACAGCTTGTCTGTTAGCTTGGCAAAATCATCCGCCGGCATGTCGTAGCCAGAGCGCCACATCGCACCGACATCAGCAAAGCCCAATTCCTTTGCGCCTTCATTGGCAATTTCGACCATGCGCGCATAATCATCCTTCATCGGCGCGCCGACATTACTGTGCCAGCTTGCCCACATTTCGGAGAGTTCGTTCGGGTTACGATTTGTGCCCATGGCCGCTTCGATGTCAGAACCGTTAATCTCTTCACCTTTTAGCGTTCCTTTGCCTTTACCATAGGCAGAGTTCAATTTGGTGGCGATGGTGTTCAATTCCGTTGCGGCGCCCTCCGTGGTTGGCGCGGGAAGCACAATACCGCCGCGCAGCTTGTCGAGCTTGCGTGTGGTTACCGCATCAAGTCCCGCGACATTGTTGAATTTGGCTGCATCAATCGCGGCCTGCACCGACATGGTAGTCCCTTCGGCACCGACCTTCGCTGCCAAGGCATCCGTATCCTCGGTGATATAAGTTGCATTGATCCAGTAAATCCGCCCCGCATTGACCGAAAAATCGAACATCTTCTTTTCGGTTTCCTCGACGAACTTCTTTGCATCATCTGCCGTAGGATTGGCTTTATCAGCCACTTCACCACCTTCATGATGTTTTGCGTGAACCGGCGTGCTGAACGCTATGGCAGCAAGAGCGATGATCGAAGCGGCTGTTTTCATGATGTATCCTCTGTGGCTTTTATTTCGGTATAAATTGAAACTTTATCCTGGAAGCGTCAAGCGCGTCTTTCGCGTCGGTGCCAGATTAGGGCAATGATCATGCCGATTGTGCCAATGATCCAGGTTGCGATCTTTATCGGTCGAGCAAAAGCGGCGATGCCCGCCAGCGTATCGCTACCCTTTTCCTGCAATAATTGCGTGATCTGACTCAGCGTCTCGACATAGTCAAACAGCCCGAATAGAAAATAGATCAGCACTATGAACAGGCCAAGCTTCTTGAGTGACGGAGATTTGGCCTCCTGCCAGATCAGACGTCCGCCCAATATCCCGCCAATGGAATAAAGACCGATAAACACAAGATCGCCGATCATAGACCATTTGGCATAACTCATCTTCCCTGCCTCCGCCCAGCTTAGTTGAATGGCATCAACCCGCTCGGCCGTCGCCGCACTTTGATGATCCAAAATTCCGGTAGGAGCGACATCTGTGATGAGCGGCCCACCGGTTGCCACCAGAACGAGGAACAACGCGAAACCGCCCAACCAGAAAATCCAGAAATTACGCCAACTTATATATCCCGGCATCTGTCATTCTCTCCCTTATTGATCTGCGCTCAAAAAACGCACCATCTCTTGCGCCATTTCGGGTTCGGTAACACTGCTCATGTGCGTGCCTGGTACCGCGACATGATGCCCATGTGGCAGCAGGTTTGCCAGCGCCTCGGGGTCGCCATTGTCTCGATCTTCCGATCCACAAAGCACCAGCGTTGGTGTCGTGATAGTCTCTATGGCGTCCGGTTGCATATCCGAGAATGTCTTTAGCAAATGCGCAGCAGCCACGGTATCGACTTTCTGGCTTTTCATAAACTGAATCGCCATCCAATGCGGATCACCACGTTTTGCCGTGTCGCGCAGCTCAATCGCCTTGAGGAAGAAGCCTTGCCGCCGATCCCAACCTGCCAGACCTTCCAGCCCCATACCCGCAAGGATCGCTTTTCCAGGTGCAATTTCTGTGGTGAGCAGTTTAGCGGTTGTCCGGGCGCCGAGTGAAAAACCGCCGAGATCATAATCCGGCAGATCAAAATGCTCAATCAGCGCCAGCGCGTCCTTGATCATTACGTCCTGTGGATAGGCATCGCGTTCATGTGGCGCCTCGCTTTGTCCATGGGCACGCAGATCGGGCATGATCACTTGAAAGCCAGCTTCCGCCAGATGACCAGCGTGGCCAAATTTGATCCAATTGGTCTCCGCATTGGAAAAAAGTCCATGGAGTAGAATGACAGCGCGGCCCTGCCCCGTTTCATGGATTTTCAGTTTCACCCCGTCAAAGGAAGAGAAGTCCCAGCTTTTTATATCTACCATCATTGCCCCAAATTATTGCGCCAGGCGCTCACATTGTCTGGCTGTGTCTGATGCTGATCCGTTTCCGGATCCAGCATGATACCAGCCTGTTTTTTGGAAACCCATAAATGACCGACTGGTGCAATATACTCTGAGTGATCCAAGGTGCCGACTTTCAGCGTTATCGCTGACGGCGGATTGGTTCCACTATGCCACAGCCGCGTTCCGCAATCCCCGCAAAAATAATTGTATTTCCGTTTCCCACTATGTGCCGTGGTTTCAAACACCTTCGCTGTACCGGTCACAGTCAAAACTTCATAAGCCATGGGAATGGACATTGAAAAAGCACTTGCGCTTTGCTTCTTGCACTCCCCGCAATGGCATGCATAGGCGGGCGGTATCGAACCGCTGAGCCGATAGCGCACCGCACCGCATTGGCAGCCTCCGGTATGCGTATCACTCATTCGGGACCGACATATTGCAGCCACTCTTCGCTGGACTGCGGTTGCGTTTCGAGAGTTGGGACGCCCTCGGGAATAGTGATCCACGGCTGTTTGCTCAAAACCCAAAAATGCGCAGCGGGGCTTACATCCTTGCTATTGTCGAGGGTGCCGACGCGGATACTTGCCAGACCCGGTCTTTTATCGTGCGAAGCATAGATACGGCTCATACATTTTGCACAGCCTGTGATGGTACTGATCGCGCCACTGGGCTGCACAAATGTTCCCTCATTTAACTCGCCTTCAATGGTCAGATCCTTCGCCATGACACCCATGTGGAGACTGAACGCACTCCCGGTTCGCCGCTGACAATCCGTGCAATGGCAAGCATAAGGCTGCATCCTAAAACCGGGCTTGAGTTCATAACGGACAGTTCCGCATAGGCAGCCACCCGTTAATGTCCTTTCCATTGCTCAACTCTCCTCTTTCTTGCCCGCCAAGTTACGCCTTTGAACCGAGTAAAAGCCCAGAGTCAATTTGCCATTGGTTCAAGCTGTGCGCCTTCTGTGACGTCGGAAAGCGCTAATGTCAGCGCTCGGCCAATCCCTTTTGTTTCATCCGCCAGACCGCCAGTTCGATCCGATCCTGTCCGAAAAAGGGTTCTCCGTCGAACACCAAGGTAGGCACGCCCCAGTGACCGGCGGCTTCCAGAGTTTTCTGATTGTCCGCGATTTCGCTGTCCAAATCTTCCGCATGCGTTTCGGCTTCGGCTTTCAGTTCGGCGAGATCAAGTCCTGACCGAGTGGCCGCTTGCTCTAGATGATCGCCCTCGTTCCAGCCCTGCACGCCGCCCCAGATCAGCCGCGATACTTCATCGGCAAACTCCAGACCCTTACCGCGCCGGGAAGCCGCCTGCCCCATCCGTGTGAGCAGAAAGATGTGCGGCTGCTCCTTAGCTATCTTGCGCGTGGCAATATCCTGCACAATCGGATCGGGATTGGGTGGTGCCATCGGAATGCCCATAAACTGCGCCACACGGAAAATATCGCGAAACGTATAGCTCAGCCAGTTGGGATGGTTTTTCTCAAAGAAATCGGGCTCACGAATGGCCAGCGGATAGACAAAGCGCTGGTTAATGGTGAGATCATATTCCTGGGTCAACGCTACATAGCGACGGGTCGCAAGATAGCTGTATGGCGAACGGAAGGACCAATACACGTCTGCTTCTAAAGTCATGTCGCTTCACTGCACCGAGATGGAATATAAAGGCAAGTTCCAATCTATGGCTTGAGAGCAAAAGCGGGTTTTGCCATTCTACCTGTCAGATACCGGAGTTTACTGATATTGAGCACAATCATGACGAGAAAGTGCCCAAGAATGAAAACCTATACCGGTTCTTGTCATTGCCAGAGTGTGAAGTTCGAATTCAATTCGGATAGCATATCTGAGGATGTTTACCGCTGTGATTGCTCACTTTGTCAAAAGAAGGCTATTGCGATGAAAGCAGAGCACAAAAGTCAATTCAAGATGACTGCCGGCAAAGATCAACTATCCTCGTACAAATGGAACAAGATGATTGCTGAACATTTCTTCTGCAAGAATTGTGGTGTTTACACGCATCACAAACGACGGCGTGACCCACAGCAAATATGCATAAATTTTGCCTGTCTGGACGGAGTAGAAATGCCATCTGAGGAAGATATCGGCCTCGCAGACGGTTCCAGTCACGACTAGGTCGACCCCATTTCTAATGCCCGCTATCGGTAAACAGCGGACATTCCGGATGAACCTACCCCTTCTGCAAATGCTTGCGCCCCAACAGCTCCGCAATCTGTACTGCATTGAGCGCAGCACCTTTGCGCAAATTATCGGACACACACCAAATGATCAGGCCATTGTCCACGGTCGGATCTTCGCGGACGCGGCTGATATAGGTGGCGCTGTCACCGACACATTCGACTGGGGTCGTATAGCCTTCATCCTCGCGCTTATCGACTAGCATGATGCCTGGTGCCTCGCGGAGGATTTCTTGCGCTTTTTTTGCAGATATCTCGTTTTCAAACTCGATATGGATCGCTTCGCTGTGACCGACAAAGACCGGTACACGCACGCAGGTTGCCGTCAGCTTGATCTTGGGGTCGAGGATTTTCTTGGTCTCGACGACCATTTTCCACTCTTCCTTGGTTGAACCATCGTCGAGGAAGACGTCGATATGAGGGATCACGTTAAACGCGATCTGCTTGGTAAAGACCTGGTTTTCATTGGGGTCACCGACGAAAATCGCACGGGACTGTTCGAACAGTTCATCCATTCCGCCTTTGCCGGCACCCGATACGGACTGATAGGTCGACACGACAACACGCTTGATTTTCGCGGCGTCATGAAGTGGCTTCAGCGCTACAACCATCTGCGCGGTCGAGCAATTGGGGTTCGCTATTATGTTGCGGGCCTTATAACCCTCAATGGCATCGGGGTTCACTTCCGGAACGATCAAGGGCACATCCGGGTCCATGCGGTAAAGTGAGCTATTGTCGATAACCACACAGCCTGCAGCAGCGGCTTTAGGCGCATATTCCTTGGTCGGACCGGAACCAGCAGCGAAAAGCGCTATATCCCATCCGGAAAAGTCGAAATGCTCGATATTCTGAACCTTTAGCATCTTGCCGGTATCGCCAATCTCAATCTCTGTTCCCTGTGATCGCGAAGACGCCACGGCGGCGAGTTCGTCGATCGGGAATTCGCGCTCGGCGAGAATGGTCAGCATTTCGCGCCCGACATTTCCGGTCGCACCAACAACTGCAACTTTGTAACCCATGAAACTTTTCCTGTGCTGAATATGAAAACAGCCGGTTTTCCTTTTGGGGAGAACCGGCTGCCTGAATTTGTTATGAAGCTTTCTTTACTTTGCTTCAGCGCCTTTGGCTGGCTGGTTCACGCGGCGTTCCGCAATACGGGCCCGTTTACCTGTACGGCCGCGCAGATAGTAAAGTTTCGCACGACGAACGACACCGCGGCGGACCACTGTTATCGATTCGATGTTGGGCGAGTAAAGCGGGAACACACGCTCAACGCCTTCGCCGAAAGAAATCTTTCTTACGGTGAAGCTGGAGCCCATGCCGCGATTGGTCCGTGCAATGCACACACCTTCAAAATTCTGGGTACGAACGCGCTCGCCTTCAACGACGCGAACACCAATGCGCAGCGTGTCGCCAGCGCGAAATTCCGGTATTTCTTTAGAGGCTGCAAATGCTTCTACAGCTTCTTTCTCAAGTGTCTGGATCAGGTTCATGACCGATCTTCCTTTTTCTGTCCTCGCGCACCAGAGGGCGACTGATCCGGAGCATCCCTGTGATGCTCCCATAAATCGGGCCGCCTTAGCCGTGTGTCTTCCTCTGCTTTTTGTTTCCGCCAAGCAGCGATTTTCGCATGATCCCCCGATCGCAAGACTTCAGGGATAATACGCCCTTCCCATTTCTGAGGCCGGGTAAACTGCGGATATTCCAAAAGTCCGGTTTCAAAACTTTCGTCATCTCCGCTAGAAGACGCGCCCATTACCCCGGGAAGCAGCCGAATGCAAGCGTCTAAAAGCACCAAAGCACCCATTTCTCCGCCAGAGAGGATATAATCGCCAATCGAGACCTCTTCAATCGGCCGCGCATCGAAAATCCGCTCGTCAAATCCCTCGAAGCGACCGCAGAGTATGGTTACACCGGGACCGGAAGCGATTTCCCGTACACGCTCCTGTTTCAGCGGCTTTCCGCGCGGTGTCATCGCGAGAATAGGCGCGGCTGGTTGCTGTTCCAGCGCATGATCAACCGCCGATGCCATGACGTCAGCCCGCAAAACCATGCCCGCACCGCCACCCGCCGGAGTATCATCGACGGACTTATGCTTGTCGGTGGCAAAGTCGCGGATCTGGATCGGGTTGCAGGCCCATTTGCCCTCGTCGAGCGCCTTGCCCGCGAGCGATGTGCCGAGCGGTCCGGGAAACATTTCCGGGTATAGCGTTAGGATTTGGGCGGTGAAGGTCATTTATCCTGACTCGTTTTCCGGATCTCCATGATCACAAAAGTCATGATGGAAATCATCAAACCCATGGCAGCATATATGATTATAGCTTTCAGCGGACTATCACCAAAATTGCGATCTTCGGAATAGGCGAGCCATAATATTCCAGGCGTGAGGATGACTTGTCCTGCCACTATCGTGCTGGCCATACGGACAAATTGATCCGATTTTTGCTTAAATTTCCAGCCAATGAAAGCCGGAAAGGCAACTACGATAACAATTAAAGCGATAAAGAATATCGGACCGTTCATGGCTCGACAAATTCCGATAGCACGATTGCCGGATCGTTCCGCATATCGATCGCGCCAACGGGTACCATGAATTTCTTGCCGCTGGCACGTTCAATCTCGATGACATCGCCGGCGCCAAATTCGTAGATCGCAAAGATTTTGCCCAGTTCCTCGCCATTGTCGGAGACACAGCGCAGGCCAATAATATCGATATGATAAAATTCGTCCTCATCCAGCGCTGGCAAAGAGGAGCGGGGGATGGCCAGTTCGATACCACGCGCGGCCTCAGCTGCATTGCGATCGGTAATTTCAGCGAACCGCGCTATCGCTCCCATCTTGTGAGGTTTGACGGATTTCAGCGTCAGTTTTCCGCCATTATAACTTTTATACTGCTTGAGGCTGTCGAGAGCCTCGCAGAATAGCTTGAGCCGGACCTCGCCTGTCACCCCATGCGCGCCAATGATGACGGCAAGGGGGACAGACGTGTCCGGATCAACACTGGCCAAGGATTAACCCTCGGACTTTTCTTCGGTCGTTTCTTCTGCAGCAGGAGCCTCTTCAGCAGGTGCTTCTTCGGCTTTTGCTTCCTCGGCAGGCGCTTCTGCAGCAGCTTCTTCAGCAGCTGGCGTTTCTTCTGCAGGTGTTTCTGCTGGCGCTTCCTCAGCAGGAGCGGCTGAGGCTTCCTTGGCAGCTTCTTCTGCTGCAGCGGCTTTTTCCGCTTTCTCTTCAGCGCGCTCAGTCGCTTTTTCGCCAGGCTTGGCTTTGTTCGGGTTGTTCCGCGCTTCGCGCTTCATCAAACCAGCAGCATCGAGGAAACGAGCAACACGGTCTGACGGCTTGGCGCCAACGCTCAACCAATGTTTCGCACGATCCAGATCCAGAACAACGCGCTTTTCGTCATCTTTGGCGAGCAGCGGGTTATAGCTACCGATACGTTCGATAAACTTGCCGTCACGCGGTGCGCGCACATCGGCGATCACGATTTTATAATAAGGACGCTTCTTGGAACCACCACGGGCCATTCTCATAGCTACTGACATAAATAAACCTTTCTAAAACAATATAATAAATTAAATTTCTAAAACTATTTCTTCTTATTCAATAAATTTGCAAGATCAGGTGGTAATCCGCCTGGAGACATGTCTGGTAGCCCCGGCATTCCACCCATGCCGCCATTTTGACCGCCCATGCCCGCGCCTGCAGCACCGCCACCACCGCCAAACATCGACATTAAACCCTTCATCCCGCCCATTTTCTTGATCTTCTTCATCGCCTTGGACATTTCCTGATGCATTTTCAGGAGCTTGTTCACGTCCTGCACCGTGGTACCGGACCCCTTGGCTACGCGCACTTTGCGCTTGGCGTTGAGCAAGCCGGGGCGCACACGTTCTTCCTTGGTCATCGAACCGATAATCGCGTCCATGCGGACCAGAACCTTGTCGTCCATCGCGCCGCCCGCCATCGCCGCCTTGGCCTTCTTCATGCCCGGCATCATCGAGGCCAATGCACCCAGACCGCCCATTTTGGTCATTTGGCGCAGCTGCGAGCGCAAATCATTCAGGTCAAACTGACCTTTGGCCATTTTCTCGGCCAGCGCTTCGGATTCTTCCTTGTCGACCGTTGCAGCGGCTTTTTCCACCAGACTGACAACATCGCCCATGCCCAAAATACGGCTAGCAACACGTTCCGGATGAAATTCTTCCAGCGCGTCGATTTTCTCGCCAACACCGACAAATTTAATCGGCTTGCCGGTAACCGCCCGCATCGAAAGTGCAGCACCGCCGCGGGCATCGCCATCCATCCGGGTTAGGATCACACCGCTGAGATCGACTTGCTCGGAGAAGTTGGATGCAACATTGACAGCATCCTGACCGGTCAAAGCATCGACGACCAGCAATGTTTCCTGCGGTTTCGAGACATCGGCAACAGCCTTCATTTCGTCCATCAACTGCTGATCGACATGCAGGCGGCCTGCAGTGTCGAGCATCAGAACGTCGAAACCCTGCAATTTTGCAGCTTGAAGCGCGCGTTTGGCTATCTCGACCGGCTGTTGGCCTTCGACAATTGGCAGCGTGGCAGCATTAATCTGCTCGCCCAATACCGCCAGTTGTTCTTGTGCCGCCGGACGATTGACGTCGAGCGAGGCCATCATGACCTTTTTATTCTCGTTGTCTTTCAGGCGCTTGGCGATCTTGGCCGTCGTGGTTGTCTTACCAGAGCCCTGCAGACCGACCATCATGATTATCGCGGGTGGTGCGACTGCGAGTTCGAGGCCACTGACCTCGGCACCCAGCATATCCGCCAGACCGTCGTTGACGATCTTGACGACCTGTTGGCCAGGCGTGATGGACTTGAGTACCGACTGACCAACGGCCTGTTCGGTAACTTTTTCAACGAAATCCTTTACAACCGGAAGCGCAACATCGGCCTCCAGCAACGCAATCCGCACTTCGCGCATCGCGCCGCGAACATCTTCTTCTTTTAGCGCCCCACGGCCACGCAGTTTGTCAAAGACGCCGCCGAGCCGGTCGCTTAACTTGTCAAACATGGCGTCTTCCTTTCTCTCAAACCGGCTGAAATCAGCCTAAAAACAAACCCAAAACCGGGCAACGCAAAAAACGCCGGTGGGCGAAACCTCGCTGACCGACGTGTGAGTTTTTTGAACTCGAAACTGAAACCACAACAGATAATCTGTCGTTATTTGAGATGCCCCTAGTCGATCCTTAAGAGACTCGCAACCCTAGAAATCCCTTAATTTAGCGAAAATTAACCAGAAATTGAGAATTATTAAGGCAATAGGCAGCTTGCAAAATTAGGGGATAGCCGTCGTGGAGCAAAACATGACCGATTCAAATAATATCAAGGCCAACAACAAATATGCAGTGTCGGCGCGCAGAGATGTGGTGACCAGCCTGATCGTTATATTTGCCATCTTGATGTTCGTCGGAACTGGCGGAACCGTTATAACAGAAGCAATTGCTTCTTTGTCCGGTTATGGCGGCGGCAGCGATAAAATGCTCGTCTCGGCATTTCTTCTGAACATCGCCCTCATATTATTTGGCTGGCGTCGTTACCGCGACCTCGCGGCAGAAGTTACAGAACGGGCTGCTGCAGAAGAACGGGCGCATTCTTTGGCGGTAACGGATCCGCTTACCGGTTTCCTGAACCGCCGGACTCTGACCGAAAAGACTTCGGATATGATTGCTACGGCGCAGCGTAAAAACAAAAGCACCGCCTTTTTGATGCTGGATCTCGACAATTTCAAAACCGTTAACGATGTCCATGGCCACAGTGCCGGCGATATCGTGCTGAAAGAAGTAGCCGCGCGAATTTCAAAAGTTATTCCACCCAACAACCTCTTGGCACGGCTTGGCGGCGACGAGTTTGCCTGTGCTTTCATTTTTGACCCGGATCAGCCTGAAATGGTGGATCGTATTGCTGATGATCTGATTGACAGTATTGCCATGCCGATTGTCGAGAACGGCAACCATCTGGTGGTCACCACCTCGATTGGCATGGCGCGTTTCGACTTTGAATCCGAAGGCGTCGATGTTCTGATGCGCCGCGCTGACATCGCGATGTATAGCGCCAAGAAACAGGGCAGAAACCGTTTCTGCTGGTTCGATGTTTCGATGGAACAGGAGCTGCAGACCCGCAATACCCTTGAATCCGGCATGCGCAGCGGTATTCCGGCAGGCGAATTTGTTCCTTATTTCGAACAACAGATTGATCTCGCGACTGGCAAGTTGACCGGTTTTGAAATGCTAGCGCGCTGGGAATCGCCGACACAGGGTCTTGTTTCGCCGGAAGTCTTCATTCCGATTGCAGAAGAAACCGGCATGGTCGGTGATCTTTCACTCAGCATCATGCGACAGACATTTGAAAGTGCCAAGCACTGGGACCCCAGCCTGACGGTTTCAGTCAATATTTCACCGGTTCAACTGCTTGATCCATGGTTGGCGCAAAAAATCGTCAAGCTGCTGGTGGAAACGGGCTTTCCGCCAAACCGGCTTGAAATTGAAATCACCGAGAGCTCATTGTTTGAAAATCTCAGCCTGGCTCAGTCTATTGTCGGTAGTCTCAAAAATCAGGGAATCCAGATTGCTCTGGATGACTTTGGTACAGGGTATAGTTCGCTGGCTCACTTGCGCGCCCTGCCCTTTGACCGGATCAAGATCGACCGCAGCTTCGTAACGTCGATTTTGGAAAACCCGGAAAGTGCGGCCATCGTAAAAGCGATTACCGGCCTTGGTGATAGTCTTGGTATGCCAATCACCGCAGAAGGTATTGAAGACAAAGCAATAGAAAATGAGTTGCGCAATCTGGGCTGTGCCAAGGGTCAAGGTTGGCATTATGGTCGCCCGCTCTCAATGGAACAGGCCCGCAAAGTGCTCGGGCAACGCAATCTGTTGCCAGCGCAGCCGCTGGACAAAACCGAGGTTGATGAAGCTGCCGAAGTACCAGCCGATCAACCACAGCTCAAAGCGGGTTAAACAAACAATAAGAGCAATAGCCGACTAATTCTATTGCTGGACTTGCCGGCTGGTCATCCCTAAATCGCCCATCATGACTATCGGGCAATTTCACAAGATGCATGGACTGGGCAATGACTTTGTCATTATCGATGCGCGCGCGTCTGAATTGCCTGATGATTTCGCCATGCCTCCGGCCAAAGCAGCAGCCATCGCCAATCGGCATAGCGGCATTGGTTGTGATCAGCTGATTGTGCTGAAACCTTCCGGTAAAGCCGATGTTCGCATGCAGATTTACAATGCCGATGGCGGTGAGGTCGAAGCCTGCGGCAATGCTACCCGCTGTGTCGTGAAATTGCTTGGTGATGGTACGTCGATTGAAACCGATGGCGGTATGATCTCTGGCCATGTTACGGATGAAGGCGCCATTGTTGATATGGGTGAGCCCCGTTTCGACTGGAATGTGATCCCCCTCGCCTATGCCATGGATACGCTACACATGCCGGTTGGCTGGGAGGATTTACAGGACCCTGCAGCGGTCAACGTAGGCAATCCCCATGTTATCTTCTTCGTTGAAGACAGCGATGCCGTTGAACTGGATCGCCTCGGCCCGATGATTGAGGTTGACCCACTGTTTCCCGAACGCGTGAATGTAAACGTAGCACATGTAAAAGATGGCGATCTGTACCTGCGTGTCTGGGAGCGCGGCGTCGGTTTGACCCGTGCTTGCGGCACCGGAGCGTGTGCAACGGCAGTGGCCGCAATCAGACGCGGATTAGTACAAAGCCCGGCCAATGTGCATCTGCCCGGCGGCAAGCTTATCCTTACGTGGGACGAAGGTGGGTCCATCATGATGCAAGGCCCGACCACCTATGTCTTCTCTGGCGAAGCCAACTGGGATGATTTTGCATGAGTGGTCCTGATATTATCAGTATGGGGTGCCGCCTGAATATCGCTGAGAGCGAAGCAATTCGCCAGACAATCAATGCCTCCAGGGTCAATGCGGATGAATTGGTTATCGTCAACAGCTGCGCCGTCACCAACGAAGCGGTCCGTCAAACCCGTCAGGCCATACGGCGCGCAAAGAAAGATAATCCGGACAAAGCTGTGGTTGTAACTGGATGCGCCGCACAGGTCGATCCGGAGATGTTTGCAGATATGCCCGAGACATCCGGTGTGGTCGGTAATTTCGATAAATATGAGGCCGATAATTTCAAATTCGGGCTAGACACCAACAAGCCGGATATACGGGTGTCAGATATCATGCAGGTAAGGGAAACCGCACCGCATATGGTCAGCGCCTTTGCCGAGCGGTCCCGAGCCTTTGTGGAAGTGCAAAATGGCTGCGATCACCGCTGCACCTTCTGCATCATCCCCTATGGCCGCGGCAATAGCCGGTCCGTGCCGGCAGGACAGGTTGTCGAGCAAGTGAAGTCGCTGGTTGACCAAGGCTTTAACGAGGTCGTGCTGACGGGTGTCGATGTCACCAGCTACGGACCGGATTTACCGGGTAGCCCTAGCCTTGGCCTGCTGGTCGAGCGGGTTCTGGGCCATGTTCCCGAACTTAAACGGCTGCGCTTGTCCTCCGTTGACGGCGTGGAAATTGACGAGCGCCTGTTTGATATATTGACGGGTGAAAGCCGGATGATGCCGCATGTACATCTTTCGCTGCAGTCAGGCGACAATATGATCCTCAAACGGATGAAACGCCGCCACAGTCGTGAGCAAGCCATAGAGCTTGTCGCACAGCTGAAGGACAAGCGTCCCGAAATAGCCATAGGTGCCGATATTATCGCCGGATTTCCGACCGAAACCGATGCCATGTTCGCAAAAAGCCTTGATATTGTGGATGAATGCAACATCATTCATGGCCACATATTCCCCTATTCCCCGAGGCAGGGCACGCCTGCGGCCAATATGCCCCAGGTCAATGGGGTCACTATCAAGGAACGCGCCCGGCTTTTGCGTGAGAAGGTAAGCGCAAGCGCACAGGTTTGGCGCGACAGTCTGGTCGGTAGCCGGCAAAATGTGCTGTGCGAGTTAAACGGCAAGGCTGGATATGCAGAAAATTTTGCCCATATCAGTTTTGAAGAAACCATGCCAGAAGGCCAGATCATCCCTGTCGAAGTCATTGCGTCCGATGACCGGAAACTGATCGGAAGAAAAATAGTATGAGTGAAAAACAGGGGTGGAGAGATCGCCTTTTTGGCGGGTTCAGCAAGACATCTGGCCGATTGACCGAAAACCTGACCGGTCTTGTGACCAAGGCAAAACTGGATGAAGCGACTCTTGACGAGATCGAAGATGCGTTGATCATTTCCGACCTGGGACCTGCGACCGCCGCATCCATTCGCGAAAAGCTCTCGAACGAGCGGTTTGAAAAAGGCCTTAGCGAACATGCGGTTCGCGAAATCATCCAGTCCGAAATTGCCGGCATATTGGAGCCGGTAGCCGTTCCTCTGGAAATTGATGCGTTTCCGCGGCCGCAGGTCATATTGGTAATTGGCGTCAACGGCTCTGGCAAAACCACAACAATCGCAAAACTCGCCCATCTGTTTCTGGAACAGGATTACGGTGTGATGCTCGCCGCTGGCGATACCTTTCGCGCAGCTGCGATAGGACAATTGAAAGTTTGGGCCGAACGGCTCGGCGTGCCGATCATCAGCGGCAAAGAGGGCGGTGACAGCGCCAGCATTGTCTATGAAGGCGTTAAACAGGCCACGGCCACCGGCATTGACGTATTAATCGTTGATACAGCAGGCCGCCTGCAAAACCGCAGCGAATTGATGGATGAACTGGACAAGATCCGGCGTGTTCTGGGGCGGCTCAATCCGGAAGCCCCGCATGATGTTGTTCTTGTTCTGGATGCGACGACGGGACAAAATGCCCTGTCACAGATTGAAGTGTTCAAGGAAGTGGCAAAGGTGACCGGCCTGATTATGACCAAATTGGACGGCACAGCGCGCGGCGGAGTCCTTGTCGCAGCAGCCAAACAGTTTGAAATGCCGATCCATGCCATTGGTGTCGGTGAAACAATTGAAGATTTGCGGCCCTTTGATGCCAATGACCTGGCAGCGGCCATAGCAGGAATTGAAGAATGAGTGATGATGTCGTCAATGTAGAACCGAAACAGGAAAACAAGGGTTTGGGCTTTGCACTCGATTTCGGGCCATTGCTGGTCTTTTTCCTGACTTACAAATTTGCTGTTCCGGGCGACAATCCGGTGCTGTCAGCAATATATGGCACCGCGGCTTTCATGGTGGCTATCGTGATTGCGGTCATTGTTTCCAAATGGAAACTGGGCAAGATATCCCCCATGCTCTGGCTGTCAGCGGTTTTGGTGATCGGCTTTGGTGCACTCACGATTTATTTCAATGATCCGCGCTTCATCCAGATCAAGCCGACAATTATCTATCTAGGCTTTGCGGTGATACTGGGTGTCGGATTGCTGCGCGGGAAAGCCATGCTAAAATATCTGCTGCAGGCCGCCTATGAAGGGCTTTCGGATGAAGGCTGGCTCAAACTATCGCGAAACTGGGCGATATTCTTTGTCGCGATGGCCGTACTGAACGAAGCCATGCGTCTTTCCCTCACCTTCGACATGTGGCTGACGCTGAAAGTGTGGGGCATCACTATATTGTCCTTTATCTTCGCCATCGCCAACGTACCGATGCTGATGCGGCACGGACTGGATCTTGGGCAGGATGACGAAGAGACAGAAGAAGCTGCCTCCAAATAAAAGACCGCGCCCCTCGCAGGAAGAGCGCGGTCTCGTAATTCTTCTTTAGAGGCTCTTAGCCCTGATCAGCGCGACTTACGCCTTCACCGTCAAGGTTCTGGGCTACAAAGTCCCAGTCAATCGCGTTGTCGAGCAATGCTGAGACATAGTCGGGACGCGCATTCTGGTAGTCCAGATAATAGGCATGCTCCCACACGTCGATGGTGAGGAGTGGTTTCATATCATGAGCAACCGGGCTGTCTGCATCGTGCAGCGATGTGATTTCCAGCTTGTCACCGTTCAGCACCAGCCAGGCCCAACCGCTCGCAAAATGTCCAACGGCTTCCGCTTTGAACTTGTCCTTGAACTCCTGAATGGAACCGAAGTCCGCTTCAATGCGACTCTTCAATTCTGTCGGCATTTCCTTTTTCTCGGGGCTCAGGCACAGCCAGTAAAAGCTGTGGTTCCAGACCTGTGCTGCGTTATTGAACAGGCCGCCATCGGCAGTCTTGATGATTTCCGACAATTTCTTGCCCGTATGATCCGTGCCTTCGATCGCGTCATTGGTTTTAGTCACATAGGCATTGTGATGTTTGCCATGGTGATAATTGAACGTTGCCTCCGAG
The DNA here is from genome assembly GCA_947493955.1 of uncultured Sphingomonadaceae bacterium. GTDB lineage: Bacteria > Pseudomonadota > Alphaproteobacteria > Sphingomonadales > Sphingomonadaceae > Parasphingorhabdus. The sequence continues at coordinate 1,013,874 of CANLSQ010000001.1, read as the reverse complement.
ATCAGATCTCCAAAAGCGGTTTTTGAATAAGGGAGCGGGGGAAGTTCAAAGGACATTGAGAATTTTCTCCATTGTTAGAATGACTTTCAGAAAGCGCATATGGTGACAAATGGTTTGCGGGGCAACTGTCCATAAGAGCGTATCTGATAGGATCAGCCTTTTTCCGTGACAAAAATGGCTTGAAGGCATAATATTACTGCATTGTTACAGACAACACTGGGGGAGATTATAATGGCGAAGTTTTTCGGGAATTTGAATTTGGTGATGGTGGTGGGGTTGATACTCGCCATACTTGTGATTGTCGGCATCGGCCCTCTGGGTGACCAGGTAAATGGAGTCTTCCGCTGGCTGCACACATTTTTCGGCGTACTCTGGATCGGGTTGCTCTACTATTTCAACTTTGTTCAAGTCCCGCAAATGCCGAACATTCCGGATGAGGCCAAACCGGCAGTGTCCAAGCATATCGCTCCGAGTGCTCTGTTCTATTTCCGCTGGGCCGCTTTGTTCACGGTGATTACTGGTTTGGTCGTTGCACACCTGACCGGATATCTGACACAGGCTCTGCTTCTGCAGGAAGGCTATCTGCTGATTGGTATCGGCATGTGGATGGCGCTGGTCATGGCGTTTAATGTCTGGTTCCTGATCTGGCCAAACCAGAAAAAGGTATTGGGTATGGTTGAAGCGGATGCAGATGCCAAAGCCTCGGCGGCCAAAGTGGCGCTGATGGCCTCACGGACCAATACGCTACTGTCACTGCCGATGCTCTATTGCATGGTGAACGCCAATCTAGGTGGCTAATGTGGCCTAAAACGGTTTTGAAAAGAGGGCTTTACGGCCCTCTTTTTTATCTTGTTCATAAGTGACCCGAGTTAGTTGAGCCGTTTTGCGATCTTATGGGCCGGACCGAAACCGATAAAGGCCGCACCGATAAAGGGCATTGCGACCACCCACAGCCTTACGCCTGTAACACCGAGCGGGCTGGCAATGCTGATCGCGGCCGTCGCTGCCAAGCCAGCACAAACGAACAGCAGCCCGACAATCAATCTCCAGTGAGGCAGATCGGCTCTCTCACGCTGCCCGCCCGTTCCGGCTTGCTCATATTTGGCAAAAATCATGATCAGCGGCAACAAAGCAGCGATATAGAGCACAAACCAGATTGGGCGTGTCAGCCACCATGATCCACTTCCCGGAGCAACTTCAAGGCCGATACCTCCCAGCAACCAGGCCGCCACCATCACGAGCACAAAGGCGGTCAAATGCCACAGATAAGTGGTCATGATCATTCCGTTGAGCAGGACGACGCCGGTCCAGATCTTTAGGTTGTCGAGCATCCGCCGGCCCATCGGTTCCAAGGCGAGAACCAGTCCGGTCTGCGCAATACCAAGTGCGAGCAACGCAATTGTCGGCGGCATACTATTACTGACCGGTTCACCCGGTACGCCGATCATGGCCACCGGATAAGGGCCTAAACCGACCAGCAGGCCGAGTGCTATCAGACCGCCTATGCCCCACATCAGGGCTTTGACCGGTTTGGCAAAATATCCCTCGCTCCACGCATATCCCAACTGGTGCACTGCCAGCCAGACAAAGGCAAAGTTCACAAAATTCACATGCGGCACGTTCAGCCCAAAGGTCATCGCATCGATGGCTATCGCGCCGGCGACCAGACCCCAGAATGACGTCATGCCAAAGCGCTTCCACAAACCATATGTATAGGGCACGACTGCCCCGACCATCAGGTAAACCGCGAGGAACCAGACTGGGATCAGCGCAAGCTGGGCCGCCAGTTCAACAATCTTGCGGTCCACGCCCATGGCCGTGCCAAACAGAGCGAAGACTGTCCAGATGAGGAAAAGGGGCAGCACCGGGTTAATCAACCGCCGCAGTCGTCCCGTAAACCATCCCGCATAGGATCCGTTGTTGCGCAAATTCGCGGACCAGGAAAGTCCGTGTGAAAAACCGCCGACAAGAAAAAATACCGGCATAACCTGAAAGCCCCAAGTCAGCCACTGGGTCCAGGGCAAAATACCCAGCAGATGCCCGCCCTTCACCGCGCCATCTTCAATATAAGGCGCTGCTACCAGCCAGTGACCGATCACAACCGCAAGAATGGAAAAGGCTCTCAGAAAATCGACATAGCGGTTGCGTTCGGGTGGAGCCTTGAGGGCCATATCCTGTGCACGGGTCCATAGGTTCCGTTTGATTGCCGTCTCGCCGCGTTCACTCATATGCCCTCACACCCCATTGTTTCGAATAACTTAGATAAGGCCTTTAGAGTTCTGTTCAATAAAACTACTTGGAGAACTCTATGTTGAGAGTCCTAACAAATTCTATCCCAGTAAATCGTGACGCTTGAGCGAATGTCGGAGTTGATCATAGGTCAAATTGAGCGCTTTGGCGGTCTGTCGCTGGTTATAGCGGGATTTGGCCAGTGCTGCTTCAAGGATGCGCTTTTCGAACGCTTCGACCGCTTCTTTCATATCATCAACAGCCGCAAATTCTGGTTCTGCAGACGGCGCTGCTGGGGCAGGCTCAGCTTTTTCATCCGTGCTTTGGGTTTCAACTGGCTGCGATTGCCGGGAAGGCATTTCTTTCGGTTTCCATGGCGATTCAAACGGATCAAAGACGATATGATCGACAGCCCTCGTATAATCACCCCACTGATAGACGGCGCGTTCGATCACATTGCGGAGTTCACGGACGTTACCGGGCCATTGATGACGCGCCAGCGCTTCGGATGCCAACTGACCGAAGCCTGGCCATTGTTCCCATTCCAGTTCAGCAGCCATGCGTCGCCCGAAATAGTCCGCCAAAACCGGAACATCCCCCTCACGATAGCGTAGCGGCGGCAGCGTCACGACTTCAAATGACAGGCGATCAAGCAAATCCGCCCGGAATTTCCCTTCGTCCGCCATCTTCGGCAGGTCGGCATTGGTAGCCGCCACGATCCGCACATCCACTTTTTGTGGTCGCGATGATCCTATTCTGGTAATCTCGCCATATTCAACCGCCCGGAGCAATCGCTCCTGCGCCGCAGAAGACAATGTTCCCAATTCATCCAGAAACAAGGTGCCGCCATCAGCTTCTTCAAAGCGCCCTACTCTATTCTTGGTCGCACCCGTAAAGGCACCGGCTTCGTGGCCGAACAATTCAGCCTCGATCAACGTTTCGGGCATGGCCGCGCAGTTTAATGTAACCAAAGGACCATCCCAACGCATGCTTAGTCGATGGAGACGTTCAGCGATGAGCTCTTTACCTGTACCGCGCTCTCCGATAACAAGTACGGGACGGTCCAGAGTGGCCGCCCGACTGGCTTTTTCGACTGCATCAAGGAAAGCTCCGGACTCCCCAACAAACTGATTTTCGCGCTCCATGGCCAATATATAGTGCAAATTCCTATTAAATAGCAATTAATACCATATTCATTTTTCCAAAAACTTGTATTATCTAAATATATCAACCAGTTAAAAAACTGGCACGCCTCCTGCAATGTTAGTTTCGAACCCGCAAGGGACTGGAAATCGACCAACGGAGGACAACATGTCAGCAGCTACGAAAACAGGCAAATTAATGAATTTGAGCAGAACCGACGTTTCTGCCATCATTTCCGTGTTGCTGTTTAGCCTGACGATTTTGATCAGCGCCGTGGGCCCTGCCGAAGCACAAGGCCCGACCATCTCTGAAGATGGTACAATTTCCCCAACTGTCAGCTATAAGGCGTGACAGGCGAAATGGCCGGGACTCCTTCATTCCCCCTTGCCGAAGTACGGTCCCGGCCACCTTTCCAGATTGAAGACGTAGAATTTTATGAAGACCAGCCTGAACGTTCGAACCATTCCAGGCACAATGCTAGCAACTACCGGAGTTTAACCATGGGTATTTTTTCAAGAACGCGCGATATCATCGCCGCCAATGTCACGGACATGCTCGACAAGGCGGAGGATCCGTCAAAACTGATCCGCATGATCATCCTGGAAATGGAGGAAACCCTTGTCGAAGTTCGCGCTTCTGCCGCACGGACCATTGCCGACCAAAAAGAAATGCGCCGGCATATTGATAAGCTGAACCAGCTGACTGAAGACTGGAACGAAAAAGCGCAACTAGCCCTTTCCAAGGACCGCGAAGATCTCGCCAAGGCGGCGCTGATCGAGAAACGCAAAGCCGCTGATATGGCTGAACAGCTTACGGTTGAAATTCAGGTGCTAGACGATGCCCTGCGCGCTTCAGAAGGTGATATTGCCAAGCTTCAAAAGAAATTGCAGGAAGCACGCTCTCGCCAGAGCAGCCTGGTAAACCGGCTCGAAAGCGCCGAGAACCGCTATAAAATCCGTGAAATGTATAATGGCGACAAGGTCCATGATGCATTTTCAAAATTTGAATATCTGGAACGTCAGGTGGACCAGGCCGAGGGCCGTGCCGATGCGCTAACGATGGGCGGTGAGCCGGCGACACTAGAAAATCAGATTGCTGCGCTAGAAAGCAGCGACAAAGTTGATGATGAATTGGAAGCTATGAAGGCGGCCATGAAGAAGTCAGACCAGAAAGGTGACAAATAATGGACTCGAACGATCTTATCCCGTTTTTTGCGATTGTCACTCTGTTTGTCGCGTTCCCGTGGATCATTTTCCATTATGTTACAAAATGGAAAACGGCCGCAACCATCACCAATGAAGACGAGCAACTGCTCGACGATTTGCACATCATGGCACGCCGATTGGACGAACGCATGGAGACAATAGAACGGATCATGGCAGCAGACAATCCGGACTGGCGGCAGTCAGCATTACCGGGTGCAGGCAATGAACCCAAACCGACACTCGAAAATTTCGATAATCTCTTGAAAAAAGAAAGGCGCTAATCATGGCTTCGATCCGCACAAAATTTTATCTTGATAAACAGCGCGCCAAATGGAGCGGAGTATGCGCCGGAATTTCCGACTATACCGGAATAAACGTTATGTGGGTCAGGTTAGCTGCCGTGATGGCCACCGTGACTTTCGCCTTTCCATGGACCTTGGTTGCTTATTGGATCGCGGCAAAATCGGCTGATCCCAAACCGATCGAACTTTATGGCGACAGAGAGGAACGGGAATTTTGGCAAGGAGTCCGTCAATCCCCGCGCCGCACGGCCAGAGACGTTAAATCACGCTTTCGTGAGATTGACCGCCGTCTTGCCGATATGGAATTATATTACACCAGTAATAACCGCGCACTTTCGAATGAGATTGAAAAACTGCGCTAAGCCACACAGAATTTAGGGAGACTGACTATGAATTGGGGTGGACCGGGATTTGTTATCGCCATTATCGCCGTTTGTTATGCTGGCTATATAATCAATAATTGGATCCGGGCTAAACATGGCTATCCGCTTGAAGATGAGTGGGGCGGGACAACCGCAAAGGATGACCCAAAGGCCGATCGTAAAATTGAGCTGCTCTCTGCGGAAAATGAAGAGTTGGTTGGTAAGATCGATCGCTTGCAGGAGCGTCTTGCAGTTCTGGAACGGATCGCGACTGATCCAGCCAAACGAACAGCAGATGAAATTGAAGCGTTGCGGGAGAAGGGATAATGGAGAGTATTTTAGCTAACCCCTCTATTTTGTGGCCCATCGGATTTGCTTGTGCAGTCGTAACACTGGGATGGGTGGCCACAACCTGGATGCGGATAAAAAACGGCTATCCGCTTGAAAATCAGTGGGGCAAAGCGGTTTATCCGAAAACGGACAACGAGGCGGTGGAACGCGTCAAACTGCTGACACAAGAAAATGCGGAACTGCGCGCCGAGATCGGATCGATGAAAGACCGGCTTGCCAATGTTGAGCGGATTGTGACCGACGATAGCCATCGTCTGACAAACGAAATCGAAGCCCTGCGCGCACCGAAAAACTAAGGAGATCAATATGATTGAATATCTAGCCCTGTTGATCCCATTTGCCGGCATCGGCGTTGGAGTTTTCGCAATTTGGACCAGTCATCAGCAGAAGATATTGAAGATGCAGTCCGAGATATCCGCCGAAAAAGCTGCTCAATATGCTGTCAATAACAAACAACTGGAGCAGCGGGTGCGCGTGTTGGAGCGAATTGTTACGGATAAAGGTTTTGATGTTGCCGGACAAATTGAAAGTCTGCGCGATGAGCCTGAAGTGAAGGAGCTGAACTGATGTTCGATGAACTATGGGTGTTGATACCCCTTGCACCATTTTTGCTCGGCGGCCTCGCCATATGGACCCGTCATCAAAGCAAGATGCTGGAAAAGCAAAAAGAGCTGATGCTCATTGGCGAGCGGCTACCGGAAAGTGAAGATGGCCGGCGCATGCAGGAAGATATGAAATATCTGAAAGAGCGCGTGGCAACGTTGGAAAAAATTGTAACTGACGAGCGCGGTGCACGGGAATTAGAGAGTGAAATCGCGAAGCTGAGAGACAGTTGAGCAAATAGGAATAGGAAGGAAAAAGGAATTATGGGTTGGGCAGAAGCTGTCGTCGCAATAATTATCGTGATTACCATTGGTAAGGTTATGACCAGCAAGTATCGAGCACAAAACGGAATTTTGGAAGATGAAGATGGCAATGCCATCACTGTTACTCCATCAGCTGACCCCGACGCCGGACGACTGCGCGAGGAAGTCAAATATCTCAAGGAACGCGTCGCTGTTCTGGAGAAAATCGCCACCGATGATCGCGGCGCACGCGAATTGGAAAATGAAATTGAGAAATTGCGGGACCAATAAGACGGTCCCCCAACGAAGCAGGAAGAGAAAGAGGATAGCATCATGCCAGAACCCAGTTTTTACCTGATGATTGCTGCATTTACCTTGATTGGACTAACAGCGGTCTCCCTTATCGCTCTGCGTGGGTGGAGGGACTGGATTGACCTCAAGTCCAAGGAATTGGAACAAAGGCGCGAGGAAAATCCCCCCAGTGCTACATCGCGGATTGAAGTTGCGGACCTAAAAGAACGCATCCGCAAGCTGGAAGCGATTGCCGCCGGAGTGGAGCTTTAACAACCGCTCCTAAAAAGGGATGACGCGAATCCCCTGCCCTGCTAGCGGGCGGGGATGAGCAAATTTGATAATCTTGTAGAAGAATATGAATTTCTGGAAGCTGATGACCGATACCGGCTTCTGATTGATTTGGGTAAGGAACTAGAACCGATGCCCGATGCCCTCAAAACCGATGCAACACTGGTTCGTGGTTGTTCTGCCTCAGTATGGGTTTATCCAACGAAACAGGATGATGACCGCCTGCATTTTCTGGCAGACAGCAACGCCGCCATTACCAAAGGTATCATCGCGCTGGTTCTAGAAACCGTTCAGGACCAACCGATTGATGCTGTTCTGAAAACCGATATTGCGGAAAAGCTCGCACCGTTTGACCTGAAAAACCAGCTCAGTTCCAATCGCACCCAGGGAATCCCGAACATGATTGCGTTGATCAATCAGACCGCAGAGCGATATCAGGTATGATTTTTCCTGCTTTACTTCTAATTGCCTGGTCAGAGGCTCCAGAGGTTGAAGTGGACGAGCCCAGTTATGAACATGATTGCTCGGCACAGCCAAAGCAGGATTTTGAGCTGCGACTTGTGGCTTCCGATATCCATTATGCTGGGATCGGCTTTGGCGCTTATTCAAACGAACCAGTGCTGAACATCGAATTTTCCGAAACTGGTTATGACAAATTTGCCGCTGTTCAGAAAGGACGCATTGGGAAGAGATTTGCCCTTTGCTTCGAAGACAAGCTGTTGAGTACGCCCGTGTTAAATGAATATATATACGGACGCACGGCTCAGGTTTCTGGTGGATACACGATCGAAGAGATTACCGAATTACAAACCCGAATGAACAAAGACACCGAAACAACTGAAGAGCCTTAAACCGGCTTCCAGACCCGCCGTTCTTCGGCAATTTTCAGTACATCAAAGGCCGCCTGTGCTGCCTGAAATTTTTTCGCGGCTTCTTCGTCGCCCGGATTGACATCGGGATGATATTCCTTGGCCATCGCGCGCCATGCCTTCTTGACCGTCTCGAAATCGACATCGGGTGTCAAATCGAATATTTCCAGCGCCGTCATCTCGTCGCGCGACCGGCTACCGTCGCCAGATCCCATCCAGCTATAATGCTTGGCTTCCTGATAGGCGTTGGCGTCGCGCTGCTCGTCAGCTTCCCGTTTTGCCCGTTCTTCCTTGTCGAGACCTTCGAAATAGTCCCAACCGCGATTATACTCCGCCGCATGTTTCTCACAGAAATACCAGCGATCCGGGCTGTTGGGCGATTTGGGTGCCGGGCAGGTACCCGCTTCGTTGCAGCCGTGCCGGTCGCAAATCTTCACCTGCTCGGTTTCGCGCGAGCTTTCATAGCTGCCCCAGCGGGGAAAGCCCCAGTTATCGGATCGTCTTGCTTTTGGCATATCACTCTCTAACAAAGGCGCCGCGCCTGTTCCAGCCATATTTCAAGTACCAGAGGGTCTGTAAGCCGGGTTCTGTCCATCCTTTTACAAGGAATAGCCAGTCATTCATCTTGGCGATGCATTGCTGCGCCGCTCTAGCAACCAACCCGGGCTGCAGGCCGAAATCGCCATATGCCGCCCCTATTTGGTTTTGCTCCAGGTGGGGTTTACCGTGCCGGGGCTGTTGCCAGACCCGCGGTGCGCTCTTACCGCACCCTTTCAATATCACGGGGTCGAAACCGTCGCGACCTGCTTTCTGTTGCACTGTCCCTGAACAGGCGATCACTCCCCTGCCCGCCGGATGTTATCCGGCACCTTTAAATCGTGGAGCCCGGACTTTCCTCGCGAATATTGGCCATATTCCCGCGACTGGCCGACCCTCTGGTGTGCTCTATTTAGTGATTCCACGCTCTCTGTCGAGCATTAAAGACAATAGTAGCGCCCGGCATTCACCATCGATAACGCCGTCGATGTTTTTAGGGCGAAAACGCCTCTGGAAAGCTACGACTGCATCTTTCTCAGCGGTAATATCATAGCCAAAGCGTTCCAGAGCCAACATAAAACCGCCATCTGTCCATGGCGGTTCGCCGAGATTCAGAGGCGGTTTTTTGAGTGCGATGCCGTGTCTCGCAAGCCTATCCCAATCGAACAGTTCGCCTGGATCCTGCTTTCGTGACGGCGCCAGATCGCTGTGACCGATGACATTGGTCGGCACAATAGCGTGGCGTTGGACAATATCATGGGCGAGCCGTGTGACAGCATCCATCTGCTCTTCGGGAAACGGCACATAGCCCCATTCGTGGCCCGGATTCACGATTTCGATGCCGATACTGGCGCTGTTTACATCTTCAATCCCGCGCCAGTAGCCCCTGCCCGCGTGCCATGCACGGTTTTCTTCCTTGACCATATTCACGACCTGGCCATCCTCGGTCACGACATAATGCGCGGAAACCTTGGCATCGGGATTGGCTAGCCAGTTGATCGCAGAAGCTGCATCTTTCATACCGGTATAGTGCATCACCAATATGCTGATCGGTAGTTTGCGCTCGTCGAAATTGGGAGAAGGCGTCCAGATCATGTCCATGGTGAAACCCTCCAAGCCAAAAGCATCAGGCCGCTATTGCGCCCAATAACAACTCTGTATCCGATTCAGGGGAAACCCTTAAATCTCCGCCATTTTCACAGGACAATTCACGCGACATCCAGGCGGCTGCAGTGCGAGCCGTGAGTTCAGACTGCGGTAATGTTCCCTCAAGCGCGGCGCGTATGCCGTCATCAAGGGCAATTTTTGGTCCTGTTGCGCGAACAACCACTTCAATGCCGCTATCGCCCTGCTCAGCGCCAACATCAAGCTGCCCGCCCCGAACCAGCGCTTCTCTTGCGATCAGCGCCAGATTCAACAGTATCTTGATTGCCTTTTTGGGTAGTGTGCCGCTTTGAACGGCCCATCCGAGCGTAATTTTACCCTGATCGCCAACCAGACTTTCAACCAGCTGTTTTGCCTCGGCAGGATCGACTTCGTCACCGAACCCTCCCGCGGCCCCAAAGGCCAGACGGAAATATTTCAGCTTGTCTGCCGATGCCCGCGCGCTGTCCGCAAGCAGATCGAGACAACGATCCCGCATTTCAGGGTCGGTTTCGTCTTCCAGCAATTCCAGACCATTGTTGATTGCGCCGACCGGGCTCAATAGGTCGTGACATAATTTCGAACATAGCAAAGCGGCAAGATCGACACCGGATTGAGACATGGGAATGGGCCCTTAAATTGTGAAAAATCAATTGTCCGCTGTTTGGCCTTTTGTGCCTTCGCAATCAAGGGTGATTGGATCAAAGCGATCATATATTTCACCATTCTCCAAGGTCCGCCAAGCAGCTGCTTCTTGACCGTTGATGATCAGCCATATCCGGTCATCTGGCGCTGCCATGTTGGCATCGGTTTTTGAGGGTTTCACGGAGCCGGAAGGGTGCGAGTGATAATAACCTACTATTCGGGGGCCATGATCTCGCATTGCCCGCTCCGCAGCAATAAGATCGCGGGGATCGATTTCAAAATGGCGAAGTGGATTTTTCGCGACATTCTTGGTCACCCTGAAGCTTGAAACGACCCGATCATCACCAAAGAGTAGCCCGCAGGCTTCCTCAGGAGCCGTTTCACGAGCGAGTTGCTGTAAATCGTCCAATATCGCGCTTGATATGACCAGTTTCATAGCCCACATCTAGGCGATGACAGCGGGGCAATCCATAAAATCCGGCATCGTGCCTGAAACCGACAAGAAACAGCGGCTTGATGCGGCCCTGGCGGGATTTCTCGATGACCTATCCCGCGAACGGATCAAAAATCTGATCACAAGCGGCAACTTGCTTGTCGACGGAGCAACCTGCACCGACCCTTCCTCCAAAAAATGCGCTGGCAAGACTTTTGCGCTGACTGTGCCGGCTCCGATTGAAGGGCCCGCACAACCACAGGACATACCCCTCGATGTGGTTTTCGAAGATGATCACCTGATTGTCGTCAATAAACCGGCGGGTTTGGTCGTCCATCCCGCCGCGGGGCATCCCGACGGAACCTTGGTCAATGCCTTGCTCCATCATTGCAAGGGGCAGTTGTCGGGCATTGGCGGTGTCACGCGACCTGGAATCGTGCACCGGATCGATAAGGATACTTCCGGATTGATGGTCGCCGCCAAATCCGACAAAGCCCATCAGGGCCTGACGGCGCTATTCGCAGCCCATGATATCGAACGCCGTTATCTGGCGATCTGCAACGGCCGCCCGAATCCGCCTTCGGCAACGATCGAAGGCAATATCGGGCGCAGCAATACCGATCGCAAGAAAATGGCTGTGGTTGGCGATGACAAGGGAAAGGCGGCAACTACCCATTATACCACCAAGGAACCGCTAAATGGCGCCACTTTGGTGGAATGTACGCTGGAAACGGGGCGCACCCATCAGGTACGGGTCCATATGTCCCATATCGGGTATAGTCTTATCGGCGATCCCCTATATGGTACTCGTCGAAAATCATTGCTTTCCGGCAGAAAAGATATTCGATTTTGCCGTCAGGCCCTACATGCTGCTATTCTTGGATTTGTTCACCCCATAACGGGAGAAAAACTGTTATTTAACTGTAACTTTCCACCCGATATGCAGGAACTATTCAGTAAGTTGCGTGTATAGATATTAGATACTATATGGAATGAGACCAATGGGTGCTTGATGAGGCCCGGCGGCAAACCAGAGAAGGAACAAAAATGGCTAATAATAGCAATGTTCCGGCAAAAATCCCTGCCTTAGGGGGGGACGCGAGCCTGAACCGTTATCTTTCGGAAGTACGTAAATTTCCGTTATTAACACCCGAACAAGAATATATGCTGGCAAAACGCTATTCTGAACATAAAGATCAGGAAGCGGCTGCCCAGTTGGTAACTTCCCACCTGCGACTAGTGGCAAAAATCGCCATGGGCTTTCGCGGCTACGGCCTGCCCGTCTCGGACCTGATTTCGGAGGGCAATGTCGGCCTGATGCAGGGCGTGAAGAAATTTGAACCCGATAGAGGTTTCCGCCTGGCAACCTATGCCATGTGGTGGATCCGCGCGTCGATACAGGAATATGTGTTACGCAGCTGGAGCCTCGTAAAAATGGGCACGACCGCCGCGCAGAAGAAGCTTTTCTTCAACCTGCGCCGGATGAAAAATAACCTTGAAGCGTTTGAAGATGGCGACTTGTCACCTGAAGATGTGAACAAGATTTCCACCGATCTCGGCGTGGCTGAACATGAAGTAGTCAATATGAACCGCCGCATGTCCATGGGCGGCGATGCGTCGCTGAACGTGCCATTGTCGGAAGATGGCGATGGTGGCCAGTGGCAGGACACGTTGGAAGATGACGGGCCGCTGCATGACCAGCAGATTGCTGACGCGCAGGAAGCCGATTTCCGCCATGATATGCTGACCGAGGCGATGGAATCGCTGAACGAACGCGAACAGCATATTCTTGCTGAGCGCCGTTTGTCGGAAGATCCCAAGACGCTGGAAGACCTGAGCAAGGTCTATGAAGTCAGCCGCGAACGGATAAGGCAGATTGAAGTACGCGCGTTTGAGAAGCTGCAAAAAGCGATGCTGCGTATTGCTGGAGAAAAACAACTTCTTACAGCAGGTTGATTCTTCAACCTCCGAGAATTTCTAAAGATTTTAGCGCCCTGAAACAGCATTTGTTTTCGGGGCGCTTTTTCATTATTTGGTGACCATGGCTGTAAAATCTCGCCGAAAATCAAAAACCCTGCCCTCGCGCCTCATTAAGCTGCTTTTCAAGCTGATAGTCTATTTCCTTTTGATAACGTTTGCCTGGGTGGGACTCATGGCATTCTTGCCGCCCCCGATCACGGCTACGATGATCATGGATGACAACAGCATCACCAAGGATTGGGAACCGCTGGAATCCATGTCTCCCAATCTGACACGGGCTGTAATCGCTGCTGAAGACAGCAAATTCTGCAGCCATGACGGCTTTGATCGCGAAGCCATACGCTCGGCCATGAAGCGCAACGCCCAGGGCGGTCGCATCCGCGGCGGTTCCACGATATCACAACAAACCGCCAAGAATGTCTTCCTCTGGCAGGGCGGCGGCTATTTCCGCAAGGGCCTGGAGGCCTATTTCACGTTTCTGATCGAGAAAATCTGGGGGAAAAAGCGGATTATGGAGGTCTATCTTAACGTTGCCGAGACGGGAATCGGGACGTATGGGGCGCAAGCCGGTGCCCAGCGTTACTATAAGAAAGACGCTTCTGAACTGACGAAAATTGAGGCCGCACGCATAGCCGCCGCCCTGCCCTTGCCAAAAAAACGCGCTGTAAACGATGCCAGCGGCTTTACACGGCGCTACGGCAATACGATCGCCGCAAGGATTAATGTGGTAATGCGCGAAGGTCTGGACGGATGCGTTTACAAATAGCCGTTTTTGGGAGCAAATGGATGTCAGGGACCGGTTTGATTGTCAAAAAAAGAGTCTTGTGGCGGCTCCGGAAGTGGCAGATGGGAAAGGTCGAGCCAGTCAATTGCAGATTGGCTATCTAAGGCACTGCCATAATAGCTATCAAGCGCAGAAAAGGGTATCCTGAAGGGCATACCCCAACCGCTGTTCCACATCGCAACCACTCCGGTGCGGGCGGCAGGATCAAATATGATTGTCGCACGATATCCATCCACCGCACCACTATGTCCGATCAATCGTCGACCGTGATAGGTAAAACTGCGCCAGCCCAGTCCATAGGATGGCTCTGCCAAGGCGCGGGCGAGATCACCGCCATAAACCCGTCCGGTTTTGACCAAGGGATTATGGGCCAGTTCCAGCGCAGCGCCAGACAGGACATTCTCATTTGCGCCCAACTGCGCCCGAAGCCAGCGCGTCATATCGACAATATTGCTATTTACACCTGCTGCTGCGGGGAGACGCCAATATGACTCCACCAGGGTCCTTACTTCATCACCGCGATGCGGTCTCGCCCAGCTGTCAGCACCGGTTAGACCGATCATACCGAACCGGGCGCTGTCCATACCAAGCGGTTCAAACAACTGCATCTGCACAGCGTCGGCATATATGGTATCCGCCGCCTGCCCCAAAATCTCGCTGGCGGTATCAAATGCAATATTCTGATAGCTATGACAGGTTCCTGGCATGCACTGTAACGGCGCGGTTCCCAGCCTTGTACGGAGCAGACCAGGGCTTTCGCCATCCTCGAGTTTGCGGTCATATGCATTTTTGGTGAGTCCCGTCTGATGCGACATAAGCTGCGCCAACGTGATCTGCGACATAGCTTCTCTGGGAAGCATCAGCGACGTCTGCCAGCGGTTCAGTGTGGCGTCGAGATCAAGCACCCCTTCCTCCGATAGTTTGGCCGCCAGTGACCCTGCCACCCCCTTTGATACGGAGGCCCATCGGAACACCGTCTGTGGTGTTACCCTCTCGCCGCTGCGCTTATCTGTTACGCCATAGGTTTGGACAAAGCGAAGCTCGCCGTTCTCGACAATAGCGACAGCGAGCCCTGCCATTTCGGGACGTGCTACGAGCGCTGCAATGCGTCGATCAAGGCTGAGATAATCAATCTTACCATGCCAGTCCTCGGGTAGCGTTGGCAATCGATCCTGAGGCGCTGCTTCGGCAGTTTCAGTCAGCGGAAGCGGGATGTTTTCCTGCACAAAGGCGCGATAACCATACCAGCCCACCAATAACATGGCCGCAAGTCCGAACAGCGGTACCAGGTATCTTCCCATTGAACTGCCCCCAAGATGGTGATCCAGCCTTAGTCAGAGCTTGGCATCCAGACTGGCTGATTTACAACGTTGAATAATCCAGATGAGCAAAACAATACTGTTTGTGCTTTGGATGGTGAGGCAAATGCGGTGACCTGTGGCGGCTCTGCTTCACGAGACGTTTCAACACGTTTCGGCAGACCCGTCGCCGTTTCCGGGATTAAGCGGTCGCAAGGAAACGCTAACGAAAGTCTACACTTTCAATGGAATGGCCCAAGCGTTTAAGCCGCGTCTTCCTTCTTGGCCTTGCTGCTTTTCGCAATCACCTTCACCGGCTCTTTCGTGCCAGCTACCACATCTTTGTCGATAACGATTTCGTCCACATCTTCCAGATCAGGGAGATCGAACATTGTATCGAGCAGGATGTTCTCCACGATGGACCGCAGGCCGCGAGCGCCAGTTTTGCGTTCAATCGCCTTGTTGCCGATAGCCACCAGAGCATCGTCGGTGAAGGTCAGGCCAACATCTTCCAGTTCAAACAGTTTTGCATATTGCTTGACCAGAGCGTTTTTAGGCTCCTGCAGAATCTGAACCAGTGCGTCGATGTCCAGATCTTCCAGCGTAGCAATAACCGGCAACCGGCCAACAAATTCAGGGATCAGACCAAATTTCAGGAGATCCTCGGGTTCGCCTTCGGCCAGCAGCTTCCCGACCTTGCGTTCTTCCGGCGCAGCCACATGCGCGCCAAAACCGATGGATTTGGCTTCCAGCCTGTCACCAATGATTTTTTCCAGACCTGCAAAAGCCCCGCCGCAGATGAAAAGGATATTCGTCGTATCGACCTGCAGGAATTCCTGTTGAGGATGTTTGCGGCCGCCTTGTGGAGGAACACTGGCAGTCGTTCCCTCCATAAGCTTCAGCAAGGCCTGCTGAACGCCCTCTCCCGACACATCGCGGGTAATGGACGGATTTTCCGCCTTGCGGCTGATTTTGTCGATTTCATCGATATAAACGATGCCGCGCTGCGCCTTCTCAACGTTGTAATCGGAAGATTGCAGCAACTTGAGGATGATATTCTCGACATCTTCGCCGACATAGCCTGCTTCGGTCAATGTCGTGGCATCGGCCATGGTGAAAGGCACGTCGAAGGTTTTTGCTAAAGTCTGCGCCAATAGCGTTTTACCGCAGCCCGTTGGTCCAACGAGCAGGATATTTGATTTAGCGAGCTCGATATCACCGGATTTCGCGGCGTGATTGAGACGTTTGTAATGGTTATGAACCGCCACAGACAAAACACGTTTTGCCCGATCCTGACCAATAACATAATCGTTCAGTACATCGCAGATTTCCTGAGGCGATGGTACTTCACCATCTTTTTTGCCAGTAATTGCACCCTTGGTTTCTTCACGAATAATGTCGTTGCACAGCTCAACACATTCGTCGCAGATGAATACGGTTGGTCCGGCAATCAACTTGCGGACTTCATGCTGGGATTTTCCGCAGAAAGAGCAATAAAGCGTGCTCTTCGAATCAGATCCCGTCAATTTCGTCATAAAAAGTCCTTAAAACTGGGCTAGAAACTGCAATCTAACTTCCAAAATACAAAATGCTACCGGTTTTTTCCGCACCATCTTTTGCTATGCATAAGCCTATCAAAAGCGGCTTAATTTTCATTTAGGTGCGCGATAACGCCTTATTTAGCATCTTCATCGGCAGGTTTTGGCCGTTTGTCGTAAACTTCATCGACAATGCCAAAGGCTTTGGCTTCATCAGCCTCCAGGAAGGTATCCCGGTCCATCGCCTTTTCGATCTCTTTGATCGGTTTACCGGTATATTTGGCGTAAAGCTCGTTCATCCGGCTGCGAATTCGCAAGATTTCCTTGGCTTGAATTTCGATATCTGATGCCATGCCCTGAGCACCGCCGGAAGGTTGATGCACCATGATCCGGGCATTGGTCGTCGCCATACGCATACCAGGCTCACCGGAAGCCAACAGAAAACTGCCCATGGAAGCCGCCTGACCGACGCAAACTGTACCAACGCGAGGACGGATATATTGCATGGTATCATGGATCGCCATGCCGGCAGTTACAACACCGCCTGGCGAGTTGATATAAAGATAGATGTCCTTTTTCGGATTCTCCGACTCCAGAAACAATAACTGGGCGGTGATGATCGAGGCCATACCGTCCTCTACCTGCCCGGTTACGAAGACAATCCTTTCCCTGAGCAAACGTGAGAAAATGTCAAAGCTGCGCTCTCCGCGGTTGGATTGCTCAATAACGACGGGAACAAGAGCGTCGACGATCGGATCATGCATGGTAATTTAGTGCCTTCTGTGAAAATCAGGATATGAAAATGGAGGTTCCGTGAACCGGAGTCCCCATCCGTTCAGCCCTACATCGGTGTATCTTAAGCAATGTTCAAGTCGGTTAAGGATTTTTTCCAAACCATTATGGTCATCGGATGACATTGCGCATCAAATAAGCCGCGGCTATGCTGGTGGTCAAACCGGAACAGCCCGTTTTAGCAGGAGATAATTTATGCCATCATATTCGCCATCCATTCCCGAATTTCACGCCGATGAGGACAATGGAGCAACTGATCCCATGGCTTTTATGATGAAACGGATGCTGGACACGCGAACTGTGATGATCTTCGGAGGTGTCGATCAAAAACTGGCAGAGCGCGTATCCGCACAGATGCTCTATCTGGATCATGTCAGCGACGAGCCCATCCGGTTGCTTATCAATTCACCGGGTGGTCACGTGGAATCGGGCGACACGATTCATGACCTGATCGAATATATCAGCGCTCCCGTAGCAGTAGTGGGGACAGGCTGGGTGGCAAGCATAGCGACCCATATCTTCCTGGGCGTGCCATCGAAACAACGCTTCTGTTTACCCAATACCCGGTTTCTTATCCATCAACCTTCTGGTGGGGCTGGTGGCAAGGCGTCAGATATAGCCATTCAGGCCGAAGAAATCGTCAAAATGCGCGAACGCATCGCGCAGAAAATCGCTGAAGCGACCGGCCAATCGATTGATCGTGTGCGCAAAGATATTGATCGTGATTATTGGATGTCGACAGACGAAGCCAAAGAATATGGTATCTTGGGTACCGTTATTAACAAGGCGAGCGAAGTAAGCTTCTAGCTTCGCCTTTTGAATTATTGGCCGGACATACTTCAATGCCCGGCCATAACATCAACCAAAGACTATTTTTTTGCCGCTGGCTTTTTAGCTGCCGGTTTCTTAGCCGCAGGCTTTTTCGCCGGTGCTTTCTTGGCTGGCGCTTTAGTAGCGGCTTTCTTCGCGGGAACTGACTTTTTAGCAGCTGGTTTCTTCGCCGCAGGTTTCTTGGCTGCCGACTTTTTAGCAGCTGGCTTCTTGGCGGCAGCTTTCTTCGCCGGTGCCTTTTTCTTGGCTGGCTTGGCTTCCGCTTCGTCTTCCGCCTCGATAGCTTCTTCCAACTGCTCGCGAGTTACCGTTTTGTCAGTAATCTCTGCTTTTTCAAACAGGAAGTCGACGACTTTATCTTCATACATCGGCGCACGCAGCTGCGCAGCTGCCATCTGATCCTGCTGGATATATTCAACGAACCGCTGGCGATCTTCTTCCCGATATTGCTGAGCAGCTTGTTGAATCAGCATGGACATTTCCTGTTGGCTAACTTCCACGCCATTAGCTTGTCCGATTTCGGAAAGCAGCAGGCCAAGGCGAACACGGCGGACCGCGATCTCGCGATATTCGTCCTTCTCGTCTTCCATTTCCTTCTTGGCCGCTTCAGGATCTTCTTCCTGAGCTGCTTCCTGCTCCAGCTGCTGCCAAATCTGGTTGAATTCAGCTTCAACCATGGTTGGAGGTACTTCAAAGTCGTGTGACGCGGCCAATTGATCGAGCAACTTGCGCTTCATGTGCGTGCGGGTCAGGCCGTTCAGTTCCTGTTCGATCTGGCCTTTCAGCAATTCACGCAACTGGTCGAGACCTTCCAGACCCATGGATTTCGCCATTTCGTCATCGGCCTTGGAGGCTTTGGCGGTCTGCACTTCGCCAATCACGACGTCGAACGTCGCGTCTTTGCCCTTCAGGGTCTCGACATTATAATCTTCCGGGAAGGTCACTTCGACCAACACTTCGTCATTGGCTTTCTTGCCAACCAGCTGGTCTTCGAAACCAGGGATCAAGCGTCCTGAGCCTAGCTCAATCGCCATGCCCTCGCCTTTGCCACCATCAAAAGGTACGCCATCGACCTTGCCTTCAAAATCGATCAGGCACTGGTCGCCAATTTTCGCTTTGTGGCTTTTGGGTGCTGTTTCAAACTGCTTCTGGCTCTCGGCAAATTTGTCGAGCGATTCCTGAACCGTTTTCTCGTCTGCTTCGACCTGCAGGCGCTCCAGTTTGATACCATCTACGGATGGTGTCGGAACGTCTGGCAAGATCTCTAGCTCAACCTTGACTTCAGCATCTTTGCCAGCTTCATAGCCATCAGCCAGGGTAACGCTGGGCTGCATCGCGGGGCGCAGTTTGTTGTCAGCGATTGTTTTCTCGACGCTTTCCTGAACAGTGCTGCTCAGCGCATCCTGCATCAAGGCATCATTATGCATCTTGCGAACCAGATTCGCTGGAACCTTGCCTTTGCGGAAACCGGGCATGTTAACCTGAGGAGCCAGTTTCTTGACCTCATTATCCACGCGCGTTTCAATGTCCTTCGCGGAGATTTTGATGTCATAGGCCCGTTTCAGACCTTCGTTCAGCGTTTCAACAATCTGCATGATTACCCTTTAATGCCTTCATTATTTCCATTTCGACCTGTTTTTCGGTGTTTTGGTGCGGGCGAAGGGACTCGAACCCCCACACCCGAAGATACCAGAACCTAAATCTGGCGCGTCTACCAATTCCGCCACGCCCGCACGAGTTACACCGTCAAATCACTATCGAATTTTGATTGACGCGTGCGCCTAGCGGAAAGGTGCCCAAAGGGCAAGCCCGCTTTGCGCGTTCGCGTCGCTAATTTACCCGGCCTTGTTATCCCGCTGGACCAAGCGTCTTTTTTAGAAGCTCATTCACGACTTGTGGATTGGCCTTCCCTTGCATGGCCTTCATGGTTTGACCGACAAAGAAACCGAACAATTTGTCCTTGCCGCCGCGATATTCGGCGACCTTATCTTCGTTCGCCGCCATGACGTCAGCGATGACTTTTTCGATCGCGCCAGTGTCGGATTCTTGCTTCAGGCCCTTTTCTTCAACGATTCTGGCGGCGCCATCACCGGTTTCGAGCATGATCTCGAACACCTGTTTAGCGATTTTGCCGGAAATGGTGCCATCAGCAATCAAGCCAAGCAATTCCGCTGCCTGCTGCGGGGATACCGGGCTTTGCTCAATGGACAGGCCCATTTTGTTGAGCGCACCGAATAGCTCGGAGGTCAACCAGTTGGCAGCTGAACTTGCGATTTTCTCAGGCTCGTCGGTGGTTTCCAGCAATTCTTCGAACCACAGAGCGGTTTCATGCTCTGCGGTAAGAACGGCAGCGTTATAGGCGCTTAGACCCAGAACATTTTTGTACCGTGCCCGCTTTTCGTCCGGAAGCTCGGGCAGGCTCGCTTTGCAATCGAAGATAAAGTCATCTTCGAGTTCCAGAGGCAGCAAGTCTGGGTCGGGGAAATAGCGATAATCATGCGCATCTTCCTTGGAGCGCATCGAGCGGGTTTCGTTCCGGTCCGGATCAAACAGACGGGTCTCCTGAACGATCTCGCCTCCCTCCTCCAGCACATCGACCTGACGCTGGGCTTCATATTCGATGACCTGCTGTATGAAGCGCAGGGAATTAACGTTTTTCGTTTCTGTCCGAATGCCTAGCTCGTCGCCAGGCTTGCGGACGGAAACATTGACATCCGCACGCATGGAGCCTTGCTCCATATTGCCGTCGCAGCTGCCGACATAGCGCAGAATGGATCTGAGCTTACGGACATAAGCCGCTGCTTCTTTGGGCGATGTCATGTCAGGCATGGAAACGATTTCCATTAGCGCCACACCACAACGGTTAAGATCGACATAGCTCATCGTCGGATGTTGGTCATGCATCAGCTTGCCCGCATCCTGTTCGATATGAATACGCTCAACGCCTACGGTCTTGCCATGGGCATCAGGATCTTTCTCATCGAGCGAAATTTCGATTTTCCCCTCGCCCACTATCGGATGATATAGCTGAGAAATCTGATATCCCTGCGGCAAATCGGCGTAGAAATAGTTTTTCCGATCAAAACGCGAATATTTGTTGATCTGTGCGTTGATCGCAAGGCCGGTGCGCACTGCCTGACGGACACATTCCTTATTCAACACCGGAAGCATTCCCGGCATGGCAGCGTCAACCAGACTGACTTGGGTATTGGGCTCGGCCCCGAATTCAGTGGATGCGCCGGAAAAGAGCTTCGCGTTGGAGGTGATCTGCGCATGGACTTCAAGGCCAATCACGACCTCCCATTCACCGGTTGCGCCCTGGATACGATATGTTGATTCCGTCATACTCACCACCACTGCTCCGGCTTCGCGACAAAGCCAGCGCGTTCTTCCATCGCCAGACCGGCGTTAAACACACTTTGCTCATCCAAGGCCTTGCCAATAATCTGCAATCCCAAAGGAAGCCCCTGCCCATCCAGTCCTGCCGGAACGGATATAGCTGGTAATCCTGCCAAGCTGCTTGGGACCGTAAACACATCGTTCAAATACATGGCCAGCGGATCATCGGCTTTCTCACCCAATCCGAAGGCTGCACTCGGTGCGGTTGGCGTTAGCAGCAGGTCACAGCTTTCCCAAGCCTTGTCGAAATCCTGAGAGATCAACGTCCGGACCTTCTGGGCCTGCGTGTAATAAGCGTCATAATAGCCCGCCGACAACACATAGGTGCCGATCATGATCCGGCGCTTCACCTCTGGGCCAAAGCCTGATTCGCGGGTAGCGGCATACATATCCTGCAGCCCTGCCCCGTCCGGCAGGTCGCGCATTCCATATCGCACACCGTCATAGCGCGCGAGGTTGGATGAAGCCTCTGCTGGGGCGATGATATAGTAGGCCGGCAGTGCATATTTTGTGTGCGGTAGCGACACATCGACAATCTTCGCGCCGGCGTCTTGCAGCCACTCTATGCCTTTCTGCCACAGCGCATCAATTTCCGGAGGCATATTGTCGACCCGATATTCTTTGGGAATACCTATACGCTTGCCGGTAAGGTCACTTTTCAGGCCTGCTTCCCATTCGGGAACAGGCAGATCGAGTGACGTTGAATCCTTGGGATCAAAGCCTGCCATCGCTTCGAGCATGATCGCGCAATCGCGCACATCATGGGCCATCGGCCCCGCCTGATCGAGCGAGCTGGCGAAGGCAATCGTGCCCCAGCGCGAACAGCGGCCATAAGTCGGCTTGAAACCTGTAATACCCACAAAAGCTGCGGGTTGGCGGATTGAACCGCCTGTATCGGTTCCGGTTGCTGCTGGACAGATACGACCGGACACAACGGCAGCACTGCCGCCTGAAGAACCACCGGGCGCCAGATCGGTATTACCGCCATCATTGCGCCGCCATGGTGAAATCACATTGCCGAAAGCGCTCGTCTCATTGGACGAACCCATGGCGAACTGGTCCATATTCAGCTTGCCGAGCATGCCAGCACCAGCCTTGAACAGGTTCGCGGAAACGGTGGACTCATATTGCGGTGTGAAACCGTCTAGAATCAGGCTTGCAGCCGTCGTAGCGACACCTTCGGTACAGAAAAGGTCTTTCATACCAATCGGCACGCCAGCCATTTTACCTAGAGTTTCGCCGGCTGCTTTCGCTTTGTCGGTTGCCTCTGCGGCCGCCAGCGCATGGTCCGGTGTTTCCACCAGCACAGCGTTTAGCGACTTTGCCGCGCTCACCCGGTCGATAAATGTCTCGGCGACTTCCTTGGCCGTAAAATCGCCAGATGCAACACCCGTGCGGATACCCGCAATGCCCAGTTCAAAAATCTCAGCCATTATTCGATCACCTTCGGCACGCCAAAGAAGCCATGTTCGGCCACCGGCGCATTGGCGAGAACCTTGTCGCGGACATTGCCGTCGGTCACCTCATCATCGCGCAAACGCAACTTGTTAGGGATGACGGCGGTCATCGGCTCGACCTTGGAGCAATCCACTTCGCCCAGCTGTTCGACCCATCCGAGGATGTTGTTGAGCTCTGGCACCAATGCGTCGGCTTCTGCCTCAGTTACGGCGATCCGAGACAGGCTTGCGATCTTTTTGACGGTTTCTTTATCGACTGACATGATTCATTCTTTATCGGTTCATCTTTTTTCGGGTAATATCACTAAAATAGTGTACTTCGCGCCGCTAGCATTGGCGCGAGGCTGCTTCAAGTTGAATGAGCGGCTATAGCCCAAATTGGAGTAAAATAATTGGCGCGTAAGTTTCTCTACTTTGTTGCGATCATGGTCGTACTGGTTCTCGCGGGCGCATTTGTGCTGCGTGTTTATGGAGAAGAACTGGCTGAAGTTGTGTTTGTACCCGACACCGAATTTCAGGCACAGGAAGTGCTGGAAAACAATATCTATGCCGATGTTGCCATGTGGTATGCCCGGCCCGAGATCAAGAAAGGCAACCCTGCCCTGTGGCTACCGCAGGGTTATGAACCCAATGGCGACGCACCGAAAGAAGACCAGCGTGCGGCGATATTTTTTGTGCATCCCACATCATTTATCGACAAGTCTAAATGGAACGCACCTCTTGGACATAAAGAGACAGAGGATCGCACAAAAATCTTCCTGCGCGGTCAGGCCAGCGCCTTTAACAAAGCTGGCGATGTCTGGGCTCCGCGATACCGCCAAGCCACGCTTGGCGCTTTTCTGACGGAGAAGAAAGAGGGGCAACAAGCTCTGGATGCGGCCTATCAGGACGTTTTGATCGCTTTTGACTTTTTTATCAAAGAAGTTCCGGATGACCGCCCGATCATACTCGCAGGCCACAGCCAGGGCAGCCTGCATCTCACCAATTTGCTGAAAGACCGGGTTGCGGGCACACCGCTCGCCAACCGCATTGTTGCAGCCTATGTCGTTGGCTGGCCGGTGTCGATAGAGGCGGATGTCCCGGCTCTGGGTCTGGATGTCTGTGAAACGGCAGAACAAACTAATTGCCTGCTCAGCTGGGAAAGCTTTGCCGAACCTGCGGATTATGGCCGGATTGTCGAAGTTTATGACACGACCATCGGATTTAACGGTAAGCCACGCAAAGACACAAATCTGCTGTGCACCAACCCGATTAACGGCGACACTAATTCCGAATCGCCTGCGGAGCTGAATCTCGGAACGCTTGTGCCCAATGACGAGTTAAGCGACGCAACTCTGATCGAGGGCGCGGTACCTGCGCGCTGCGATGATCGCGGGTTCCTGCTGATCGGCGACCCGCCGGATCTGGGGCCCTACACCCTGCCCGGCAACAATTATCATGTCTATGATTACAGCCTGTTCTGGCGTAACGTTCGCGAAGATGTGATAAAAAGGATGACCGCATTTCTCTCGCGCTAATGACAGAGGACCGAAGCGCTTTCAGGACAGCCCTGCCCGATGGTGGACGCTTACTGGGGCTTGATGTTGGCACCAAGACTGTGGGCATGGCGCTATGCGATGCGCAGTGGATGATCGCTACCGCGGCGGAAACCATAGAGCGGCGTAAATTTTCCAAAGATCTGGAACGAATCAAAACAGTCATCGAGCAGCAACATGTTACAGGCTTTGTCGTTGGCCTTCCGCTCAATCTTGATGGCAGTCAGAGCAAACAGACTCAGGCAGCAAAATCCTTTGCTCAGAATTTACGCCCGGTTGGCCTACCCATATTGTTATGGGATGAGCGCTGGAGCACACAGGCCGTGACCCGCGATCTTATTGCGGCCGATGTCAGCCGGAAACGGCGCAGTAAAGTGGTTGATCAGATGGCGGCCGCTTATATCTTACAAGGTGCAATTGACGGGCTTGCCGCCGTGGAATGATGCCTCTATAGGGCTGACTTTAATGACAATTGATCAAACAGGTTCACCGCCGACTGCCGGGCATCAGTTTCCCGCAGGATCGGACGCTTTTCCACATCGCCATCTATTGGGTATCGCCGGACTGCAGCCCTGGGAGATATTATTTCTCCTCAAGGAAGCCGAACAATGGGTCGATCTGAACCGCCAATCGAGCAAACATGTCGACCGGCTCGACGGCCTGACCGTCATCAACGCCTTCTTCGAAAACAGTACGCGCACGCTACTTTCTTTCGAGATTGCCGGCAAACGGATGGGCGCGGATGTTGTCAATATGCATGCCGCGCAATCCAGCGTCAAAAAGGGCGAAACCCTTATCGATACGGCGGTCACACTCAATGCGATGCGCGCCGATGCCATCGTCATTCGCCATGCCAGTTCCGGCGCCGTGCAACTCATTGCCGATAAAGTGGATTGCCCCGTGCTCAATGCCGGTGATGGCAGCCACGAGCACCCCACCCAGGGCTTGCTTGATGCACTGACCATTCAGAGACGCAAGGGCGACATTAGTGGGCTGACAATTACAATCTGCGGCGACGTCATGCACAGCCGCGTGGCTCGTTCCAACATCTACTGCCTGACGACATTGGGTGCAAAAGTACGGGTTTGCGCTCCGACATCGCTTTTACCGGCGGCTCTCGACCGGATGAATGTGGAGGCTTTTTCGAATTTTGAACAGGCATTGGATGGCGCGGATGTCGTGATGATGCTGCGGCTGCAGAATGAACGAATGAATGGCGATTTTATCCCCAGTCCCAGAGAATTTCATCATCTCTATGGATTAACTAGAGAACGTCTAGCACTGGCAAAACCAGACGCTCTGGTCATGCATCCCGGTCCGATGAACCGCGGTGTCGAAATCAGCAGTGATATTGCAGATGATCTTGATCGGTCCGCCATTACAGAACAGGTAGAAATGGGTGTGGCCGTTCGCATGGCTTGTCTTGATGTTCTGACCCGACGATCGCGCGGTGTGGAGGGATGGTCATGAAAAAGACTTTCATCAACGCACAGGTTCTGGTCCCCGAGGCGAAGGCCCCGCAATCCGTAAACGTGTCCGTAGATCATGATCGCATTGTCGAAGTCAGTGAAGACAAACCATCTGCAGATCACGAAACTGTCGACTGTGCTGGATCGCTGTTGGCTCCCGGTATCATCGATCTGGGCGTTTTTGCGATCGACAAGCCCGCTTTTCACTATGGAGGGATTACCCGTGCTGCCTTGATGCCGGACCAGGCACCGGTGCTCGATTTACCGGCAATGATCAAGCATAACGCTTCCGAAGGAAAACCTGATCTGTGGTCTCACCCTCTTGCAGCCGCGACTAAAGGGCTGAAGGGTGTCGAACTGGCGGAAATCGGATTGATGAAACAGGCTGGGGCCCGTGCCGTGGCCACTGGCAGAAGCTGGATTGCAGACAGCGGCATAATGCTGAAGCTGCTCCATTATTGCCGGTCGCTGGACATGCCGGTCATCGTCCATAGCGAAGATAGCGGATTGACCGGAGGTGCGGTGGCAACCGCAGGTGAAACCGGTACACGCCTGGGCCTGTCCAGCGCGCCTGCATCGGCAGAAGCGCTCTCCATCGCCCGGGATATTGGTCTGGTCCGGGAAAGCGGCGCACATATTCATTTCCGGCAAGTCACGACCATGCAAGGTCTGGAGTTGATTCGCGCGGCCAAATCGGAAGGCCTGCCGGTGACATGCGGCATTACTCCTGCTCATCTGTTCCTGTCCGATATCGCTATCAGCGAATTCAGAACCTTTGCTAAACTGTCACCGCCCTTGCGCAGCGAGGAAGACCGCCAGACTTGTTTGGAAGCGATAAAGAACGGCACTATCGATGTGATTTCATCCGGCCATGATCCGCGCGGACCAGAGGACAAACGTCTGCCCTTTGCCGAAGCCGAATTCGGTATGGCGGGTGCTGAGACACTGCTCGCACTGTCGCTCAATCTTGTTCGTGACGGACTGGTGGACATGCCTCGTCTGTTTGAGCTGCTATCGGCTACACCCGCACAAATATTGGGTGTCGAAGCCGGAAAAATTACACAAGGTTATGAAGCCGACCTGATATTGATCGATCCGGAAGCGCCGTGGCAGGTCGATACCCGAAAAATGGCCGCAGCGGCAGGCAATACGCCATTTGACAAACTGCCGGTACAAGGCCGCGTTCGCGCAATATATAAGGGCGGAAAAGCGCTTTAGCTTTCCCGCCCTTAAGATGTTGGTTTGGTTATTTTTAGCGTGCAGCGAGCTTTTGCGGTGCCTTGCTAGCCATTTGTGTCGGACGCACTTTTTCAACGTTGCGAACAATACATGCGCCGCCCTTCGCTTTAATGCCGACACACATGTCCTTGGCTGCCTGTTCATTGCCGAAGCCCATCGCAGCCAAGCGATATAGCGTCTTGCCATTCCGCTGGATCGGCGAGCTCGCATATTGGAACGACGCCAGGTCTTTATTTTTCGACGACAAAATACCCCAGGCGCGCTTCACATTTTCAGGTGAAGAGAATACGCCGAGCTGCACCAAATGCTTGCCATTGGAGATGGCTCGGGTACGCGGTGTGAAAGCCACTTTTTGCAACACTGGCTGTACCGCGGCAATAACTTGCTCCGCTGCCGTCGAAACAGGCGTTGCTTTTTTGACCGGTACCGGTGCGTCCGAGCCTTCAACAATGAAGGTTTTTTCCGGAGCTGGTGCGGACGGTTTAGCAGCTTTCTTTTCCTCCGCAGGTTTGCTTGCAGGAACTGCAACTTTTGTCACTTTAACGTTATTTTCCTTGGCCATGAAGTCGACGTCGGAGTCTGCCACAGGTGCTGGACCGACAGCTGGAAGAGGCGTTTCAGAATCGAAACTGGCAACTTCCCGGCTATAATCTTCGGCAGGCGTCGCCGCAGCAACAACGGGAACAACAGGAGCAGCATTCAGTGCGAGACGAACAGGTTGACCCGGATCATTGGCAACTGGCTGAACATTGAGCAAGGACGCTACGCGCACTTCATAAGCACCCGGACGAGCCATTTGTGCCCATTGCATGATGCGGTTATCGACAGTGGCAGGTGTCATATCCTGCATTGCCATCAATTTTGCTTCTTTCCAGCGACCGTCCAGAGCATAGGCCAATCCCAGATTCTGGCGGGTACGACCGGTAACGTTAGAGCTACGAATGGCTTGCTCGAGCTCGGCAATTGCGCCTTTGGAATCACCGGCCAGAGCCAAAGCCAGACCATAGTCTGCCGTTGGAATGAATTGCCGGTTATTCTCGATCAATTGTTTCGCCTTATTGGCTTTTCCCTGGCCCAGTTGTGACAGGCTCAGGCTCAAGATCGTGCGTGCATCTCTCTTACCCAGTTCCATGGCATCAAGAAAACTGCGCTCCGCAGAATGGAAACGACCGGCGGCCAGGTAAGACTGACCAAGCAACGCTCGTGTCTCCGGGTCACTGCCCACACCGGCAACGGACCGCTCTGCATAGGCAATCGCTTTTTCGACCTGGCCTTTACGGAGAGCCTTTTCAGCTTTTTTGGCGTATTTTGCGCCATCTTTTACCGTAGCAGGTTTGCTCGATGAAGATGCGACAGAACCACCTCCGAAAGGACCGCAACCGGTCAGAGTTGTCGAAATGACCATAGTCGAAGCGGCCAGTTTCAATATCGTATCGCGTTTCATATCAATGCCCTCGCAATTAAATTCTGTATCGTTATTTTAAGCAGCGCCGCGTGACGGAATGCGCTCTGCCAAGTCGTCAAGTTCGGGGATAGACCTCAAATATTCGTCCACGGCTTTGGTTACCAACTGCTGTGCCGAAACATTCTTCACAGCCGTCGCCAACCGCAGTTTCAGGTGCCTGTCAGCGTCCAACCTTAAGGTAAACGCAGCCTTGGCTTTCCGTGTTCGCGACTTTTGTGCCGGACGACGTGTTTTGACTGCGGACTTGGCAGGATTTGCCTTCTTACGCGCAGGTGGAGCAACTCCGATGCTGGAATTTTCAGCAACCGGTGCCACTTCGCGGGAAATAGAGAGGGGAACAGGAACCGCCTGTTCCTTTTTAACAGGCTCGATCTTCTGTTCGGGTTCTGCTGCAACTTGCTCTTCGCGTTGCGGCTGCTGGCTCAACTTCGCAGCAATTTCTTCTTGCTGTTTCTTAACCGCCGGAACAACCTCGGGAATCGCTCCTGCCAAAGGATTGTAATGATACTGATCCGCATCGACAGGTCCGTTCGTGTCCGATTGGCCTGCTTCATGATCAGGATTGGTGTCATAACCCATGTCATTCCACCCCAGGTCTTCATTTTCATGATCAGACTGAGTTGGAAATGCCATTCCTTGACGCCGCATGGCAGGCTTGGCGCCGCCTTTGCGTGCCAGCAAGGAAGATGACAGGGATGCTAATGGCTTAGGTTCGCTCATATTCTCTGCTCCTCCCATTAGGACCCGATGACCCGGCGACCGAAATTGCTTCCGGGCCGAGGAACTCCGACATTGGTTGTCGGCGCCATGGCAGGTGATGAAAATACGGTGCGGCGGAAATTCTTCTCGAGACGGTCGGAAATATAACCCCACAGCTGCTGGATTTCTTGAGAAGAGCGTCCATCGGGATCAACTTCCATAACGGTACGGCCGTCGATCATCGATCCGGCAAAGTCTGTCCGGTGATGCACGGTAATCGGGGCAACCGTCCCGTGCTGAGACAGCGCGACAGCGGCTTCCGAAGTGATTTTTGCTTTAGGCGTTGCGCCGTTCACGACAAACAATAGTGGTTTGCCGGCACGTTCACACAGATCGACGGTTGCACCCACAGCGCGCAGATCATGCGGACTGGGACGCGTTGGTATAACAATAAGTTCAGCCACGGAGATGACGGACTGAATTGCCATGGTAATGGCTGGCGGGGTGTCAATCACTGCCAGTTTGAAGCCCTGTTGCCGCAAGATCGCCAGATCGGCAGCGAGGCGAGATACAGTGGTCTGCGCAAAAGCAGGCAGTTCCGCTTCGCGTTCGTTCCACCAATCGGCCAAAGAACCTTGTGGATCGATATCGATCAGGACAACCGGGCCGGCTCCGGCCAGTTGGGCTTGTACGGCCAGATGACCCGACAAAGTTGTTTTGCCGGAACCACCTTTTTGGGATGCCATTGCTAGAACTCGCACTCTATTCCCCTTAGTATCATCACGTGTTGATCAGGACGTCTGAAATTCATTCATCGACTTCTCTGACAGAACAGGGCTAAAATAGGGTTAACAAACGCGTGATGTTTTTTTGTGCGGGAAAATTATTTTACACGGCTTTAGATTTCGATTCAGTCACCGGTCAGATTTTTGGTTTAAGGTTACGAATAATTTGCAAATTGGCGTTAAGGACAAATTACGCATAAGATGACTGTTAGCAATTTGAATACCGAGGGCCTGATCACATGAAAAATTCCAAGATAGCGCGCCATATCTTAATGGCATCTGCGGTTTTCGGATTCGGCACGCCCGCATTGGCCGATGTAAAAGACGGTGTCGATGCCTGGGGACGCGGCGACTATAAAGCCGCTGTTGCCGAGTGGCGTGGACCTGCCAACGCAGGCGATGCCGATGCGCAGTTTAATATGGGTCAGGCCTACAAGCTTGGGCGCGGCGTACCCATGGATCTGGCCAAAGCCGAACAATTTTATAAACGCGCGGCTGACCAGGGCCATTTGCAGGCCAGTGACAATTATGGCCTGATCCTTTTCCAGAACCAGCGGCGGAAAGAGGCCCTGCCCTATCTGCAGGCTTCCGCCAATCGCGGCGAACCGCGCGCGCAATATGTATTGGGCACAGGGCATTTTAATGGCGATTTTGTCGAGAAAGACTGGATCAGGGCCTATGCGTTAATGACCCGCGCTTCGGCCGCAGGATTGCCACAAGCGACGTCCAACATGGCGCAGATGGACAAATATATCCCCCTCGACAAGCGCCGCCGGGCCATCGAACTGGCCAGCCAGATGGAAGAGAATGAAAAACGTGTTCGGACTGCACAGGTCGGTGGTTTGAGAGCAACGCCATCCAGTGGCGCGATACAGACCGCACAATTACCCGCATCGAAAGCTGTTGCTCCGGTTCCGACTCCCGCGCCGAAACCTGTCGCTCCGCCTCCAGTTGCAACGCCTCCGGCTCCAGCACCCGTTAAGGCACCGCCAGTGGCTAAGCCTGCTCCGGCACCGGCCCCTGCACCCGTTCGCACGGCAGCAACCGGCAATTGGCGCGTTCAACTGGGTGCTTTTGGTGACCAGAACAAGGCCAAGGCACTATGGAACAATCTGGAGAAACGGGTTTCTGCCCTGAACAATTTGCAGCCCTATCTGGTTGCAGCCGGCTCGATCACGCGATTGCAAGCGGGTCCCTTTGCCACCAAGGCACAAGCGAGCAAGGTTTGCGGAAGTGTCAAGGCATCCGGCAACGATTGCATCGTAAAGTCACGATAACGGGGCTCGGTAGAGCGGCCTAGTCGTACACCCAATGTTGAGAGCCGATGCCCTGCATGTATAGCAGGGCTCTAAGATCATTATGTTTGATCGCTGCATCAGCGGCTTGCGCAGCTTTTGGTTTGGCATGATAAGCCACACCCATTCCGGCCAATGCGATCATCGGAATATCATTGGCTCCGTCCCCCACAGCCATACACTGATCAAGAGAAAGACCTGCAGATTGCGCGCTCTTCTCAAGCAATTCGGCTTTTCTTTGCGCATCAACAATGGTTCCGGCCAGTTTTCCGGTCAAAACCCCGTCCGCTTCGGCCAATATATTGGCTTCAGCAGCAGAAAATCCGATTTTGCGGGCCACCGGATCGGCAAATCGGGTGAAGCCGCCGGAAACCAATATGGTCTTAGCTCCCCGCGCGGCCATGGTCTTTACGAGCGTCTCGGCCCCCGGCATGATTTCGACTTTTTCAGCAAGACACCGGTCGATAGCCGAAATGTCGAGGCCATCCAAAAGAGCCACCCTGCCCCGCAATGCCTCTTCAAAATCCAGCTCGCCCAACATGGCGCGTTCGGTTATCTCGGCGATCTGGTCCTTGATACCGGCATAGCCTGCAAGCTCATCGATACATTCCACGGTAATCATCGTGCTGTCCATGTCCGATATCAGCAGCTTTTTCTCGCGATTTTCGGAGGGTTGAACGACGAAGTCTGTTTCAGTGCCATCGGTCGGCAGGGCATCGCGCAAATCTGCCAGTTCGCCTGCGAGGAAAATATCAGCCGCTTTACTGTCAATAATATCGCCAATCCGGGAAATCTTCCCGCCCGCTTCCGCCAACCGGTCTGCGGCAGAACTTAGCTCTCCCTTTTTCAGCTGATCTGCTGCTATTAGCGTGGCGATGAGCATATATTCTCCGAAAGACAAAAAGGATGTGGCACTGATCGTGGGTCCTACGGCCAGCGGGAAGTCCGCATTGGCACTGGAGCTGGCCAAAAAGCAACCCTCTGTGATCATCAATGCTGACAGCGCTCAGGTTTATGCCGATCTACAGGTTCTGAGCGCGAGGCCTGATGAGCAGGAAATGGGCGGGGTTGATCACCGGCTTTATGGTTACATAGATGGTGCCGAGACTTGTTCTGCGGCGCGCTGGGCCAATGATGCGAAGACCGAGATAGCCGCGGCCCATGAACAGGAAAGATTGCCGATACTGGTTGGCGGGACAGGTCTCTATGTCCGTACATTGCTGAACGGGATTGCACCGATACCCGAGATCGATGCCACTGTCCGGACGCAAGTGCGTCAAATGGACATCGCTGACGCCTATACCGCGCTGGAGGAGGAAGATCCGGCATCTGCACAGCGTTTGAACGCCAGAGATTCGAGCCGGGTTATGCGCGCGCTGGAGGTCGTGCGGTCGTCCGGCAAGACAATGGGACACTGGCACGCCCATATGGCCGGCGGAATAGCCGACGAGATTAATCTGCATCCTCTGGTTCTGCTGCCGCCCCGCATATGGCTTTACGAACGCTGTGATCGGCGGTTTCAGAACATGCTCGATAATGGCGCCAAAGAAGAAGTTACAGCGCTTCTAAAGAGAGATTTATCGGACGATTGCCCGATCATGCGCGCCATTGGTGTGCCGGAGATCAGCGCCTGGCTCGATGGCGAAATAAATCTTGAAGAGGCGAAGACCCGGGCCATGGCCGCCACACGGCAATATGCCAAGCGTCAGTATACCTGGTTCCGTAATCAATGCCCCGACGATTGGCCTCGCTTTTAAGAGATCATAAATAATGATAATATCGATGATATTGTTATTTTATTATAATATTTGGCCTTGACATAATATATATAAATATGTAGCGCCGCCCAGTTCGAACGGATGCTGTGCCCAATCTTGTAGATTGCCTTGCAGTGCAGCATCGCCTATCAAACGCCCGCCTGTTGCGGGCTTAACAATGATTATGGAGCTTAAAGTGGCCGAAAAAAGCGGTGCAGAAATATTGGTTCAAACCCTGCTCGATCTGGGTGTCGACACCGTATTTGGCTATCCCGGCGGCGCTGTGCTGCCAATTTACGATGCGCTCTATGATCATCCCAAAATCAAGCACATATTGGTCCGCCATGAACAGGCGGCGACCCATGCGGCGGAAGGCTATGCCCGCTCGACCGGCAAACCCGGTGTTGTTCTGGTCACATCCGGTCCCGGCGCAACCAATGCGGTCACGGGGATTACCGATGCGTTGATGGATTCCATCCCAATGGTTGTCATCACCGGTCAGGTTGCGACAAATCTCATCGGTTCCGATGCTTTTCAGGAAGCCGATACGGTTGGCATTACCCGGCACTGCACGAAGCACAATTATCTGGTAAAGCAGCCATCTGACCTTGCTGGCGTTCTGACAGAAGCTTTTCATATCGCCACCCAAGGCCGTCCGGGCCCGGTTGTGGTCGATATTCCCAAAAATGTTCAGGTCGCGGAGGCCGAATTCCGCTCACATAACGGAAAGATAAACCCCCGTTATCAGCCACAAATTGATGGTGATTTCAAAGCCATAAACGAGGCTGCTGAGATGATCATGCAAGCCAAGGCGCCGATACTGTATACCGGCGGTGGCATTATCAACAGCGGCCCGAAAGCGAGCGAAACTCTTTGCCAGTTGGCGGAATTGCTGGGTGCACCCGTCACGTCAACTCTGATGGGGCTTGGCGCTTTTCCAGCTTCTTCTGAACAATGGCTCGGGATGCTGGGCATGCATGGTACGTTTGAAGCCAATATGGCGATGAACCGCGCTGACTTGGTGGTTTGTCTCGGCGCGCGCTTTGACGACCGTATTACAGGCCGGATTGATGCCTTCTCACCCAATAGCAAGAAAATCCATGTCGATATTGACCGGTCTTCGGTCAACAAGACAATCCGCGTCGATTTGCCGGTTATCGGAGATGTCGGACGGGTTATGGAGCAACTGCTTGCTGTCCTGAAAGGGCGCAAATTTAACGCTCCCGACTATGAGGAATGGTGGGCGCGGATCAAAGGATGGCGTGCAACCAACTGTCTTGCTTATCCTGAAAGCAAGACCGAAATCATGCCGCAAGAGGCTATCCGCAAGCTGTGGGAAGCCACGCATGAGCGCGACCCGATCATCACAACCGAAGTCGGCCAGCACCAAATGTGGGCTGCGCAGCATTTTGATTTTGAGAAACCCAATAAATGGCTGACCAGTGGTGGTCTGGGTACCATGGGCTATGGCCTGCCTGCTGCTATTGGTGCGCAGCTGGGTGACCCCGATGCGCTGGTCATCGACATTGCCGGCGAAGCGTCCATCCAGATGAATATTCAGGAGCTGGGCACGGCCAGCCAATACCGCCTGCCGGTCAAGATTTTCATATTGAACAACGAATATATGGGCATGGTTCGCCAATGGCAGGAACTGACCTATGAAAGCCGTTATTCAAATAGTTATAGCGATAGTCTGCCAGACTTTATCAAGTTGGCTGAAAGCTATGGCTGGACCGGTATATTGATCGAGGACCCTTCCGATCTGGAGGCCGGAATCAACAAGATGATTGAAACCGATGGCCCCGTACTGGTCGATTGCCGCGTCGCAAAACTGGCCAATTGCTTCCCGATGATACCATCTGGAGCCGCCCATACTGAGATGTTGCTGACGCCAGAGGATGTCAAAGGCACGATGGATGATAACGCAAAGGCGCTTGTTTAATGCATATCAAGGAAGAAAAAGTCGAACGACATGTCCTGGCTGTGCTGGTTGACAATGAAGCGGGTATTTTGGCGCGCATCGCCGGGATGTTTACCGCCCGCGGCTATAATATCGAAAGCCTGACCGTCGCCGATATCAGCGCCGATCACGCGATCAGCCGTATCACCATTGCTACCAACGGCCCGCCGCATGTGATTGAGCAGATCATCGCCCAGCTTGACCGGTTAGTCCCTGTCCACAGCGTGCGCGACCTGACCGAAGCCGGACCGCATGTGCAGCGCGAACTGGCTCTGGTAAAGGTCTCTGGAAAAGGCGAGAACCGCATCGAAGCCATGCGGCTTGCCGATGTATATCGCGCCCGGGTTGTAGATGCGACGACCGAGAGTTTTGTATTCGAAATTACCGGTGCACCCGACAAGATCCAGACATTTGTCGGCCTGATGCGGGAAGTCGGTTTGGTCGAAGTCGGACGCACTGGTGTAGTTGCCATCGGCCGCGGACCGGATGCAGCATGAATAACCCATTACTAGCTCTAAATATCTGAATATAAGGAAGAATAATGAAAGTCTATTATGACGCAGATGCCGATCTTGGCCTGATCAAAGACAAGAAAATCGCGATTGTCGGCTATGGTAGTCAAGGCCATGCCCACGCCCAAAACCTGCGCGACAGCGGCGTCAAAGAGGTAGCTATTGCGCTGCGTGAAGGCTCGGCAACGGCCAAGAAAGCCGAGAGCGCTGATTTCAAAGTGCGCAGCAACGCCGATGCCGCCGCTTGGGCCGATATCGTTATGATCCTCGCGCCCGATGAGCATCAGGCCGCCATCTATGCCGCCGATTATCATGAGAATATGAAGCCGGGCGCTGCCCTGGCCTTCGCGCATGGCCTTAATGTTCATTTCGGACTGATTGAACCACGCGAAGACCTCGACGTCATCATGATTGCACCCAAGGGCCCTGGCCATACGGTGCGCAGTGAATATCAGCGTGGCGGCGGTGTCCCCTGCCTGGTAGCCATCCATGCCGACAAGAGCGGCAACGCCCATGACGTCGCACTCGCCTATGCTTCCGGTGTCGGTGGCGGCCGTTCGGGCATTATCGAAACCAATTTCCGCGAAGAATGCGAAACCGATCTGTTCGGTGAACAGGCCGTGCTTTGCGGCGGGATCACCCATTTGATTCAGGCGGGCTTCGAGACACTGACCGAAGCCGGCTATGCACCGGAAATGGCCTATTTCGAATGTCTGCACGAGACCAAGCTGATCGTCGACCTGCTCTATGAAGGCGGCATTGCCAACATGCGCTACTCCATTTCTAACACAGCCGAATATGGCGATATCACAACCGGTCCGCGGATCATCACCGATGAGACAAAAGCCGAAATGAAGCGGGTATTGGCCGACATTCAATCGGGCCGTTTCGTCAAGGACTTCGTTCTCGACAACCGCGCTGGCCAACCGGAATTGAAAGCGGCTCGGAAACAGGCCGAAGCACATCCAATCGAGAAAACCGGTGCCGAGCTTCGCGCCATGATGCCATGGATTGGTGCCAACCAGTTGGTAGATAAAGAAAAGAACTAAGCCAGAAATCTCTCAAGGCCGCGTCGGCGTGAGCTTCCAGAAAGCTACGCGGCGCGGTCCCGTGCCGTGGCAAAGCTCATCAGTTCATTTGCCACGTCACGGTCGCAGTCTTTTGCCAGTTCCTTGACGGCGGATAGCAGGCTGGAGTCGCCATCCACATATTTCGAAGCCATTTCCCATTTGGGAAACTGGCGCCGGCCGATATAACCGTTTTTCAGCTGGATTATCGCGGAATGGCGTCTGTCGGCGGATATCCGGGCAAAAGTCTCCTCAACCTGCTCTGCCTCCCCCTCCAGATACTGGAGAAAGCGCCGTCTATCCTGAATTAGAAGGCCGGTTATGCCGTTCTTGATGTTGTTCCGCCGCCCGACCCGCACAATATCTGTCATTTCTACCGGAGTGATATCCGGCTTTGGTGTGCTGATATAGACAAGTCTGTACATTCTTGCACCTTGCAAACGCTTGAAAGACGCAGTCTTATCCGATCCCGGTTAATTTTTGCCTATGTATCAAAAAAGGGCGGCAGAACCGTGTTCCACCGCCCTGATCGATACCTGAGCCGGACTTAAGCGTCGTCGTAACGGGCATCCGCTGGAATCTTCGGGAATTCCTTGTCGGCTTTCTCGATAAAACCGGGAATATCCTCGTTCCAGGTATCCTGAACCTTTTGATTGAAGTTCAGATAGAGCTTACCGTCGACAACCGCATAGAGTTTCGGATCACCGGATGCGAGCTTGCCGCGGGAGGCCGCCCAGGCACAGTGTCCCCCATATTGCGGGGCAAACTTTGCAGGTTCAGCCTGAAATTTAGCCGCATTTTCGGCTGAAGCGAAGTGATATTCAACGCCATTATATCTGACGCGATGCTCCTTGCTGCCTTCAACGGGCACACCGTCGCCTTCAAAATAGCTGACCGCGTCATAGCCGCTTACAGCCACATTTTCGGATCCGGCAGGACCGGTGAAAACAGGCAATTCCATATCATCGGAAACTTCGATAATTGCGGCTTCAGCTGTTTCTGCTGTTTCCGTTGTTTCTGCAGTTTCAGACGAAGGAGCGGAGCAAGCGATTGGCAACGTGGCCATCATGATCGCTGCTAAAAATGTCTTGTTCATTTGTGAATTCCTTTGGGTAATCTGTTTGAGGGGGAGCTGGCGTCTTAACACAAGCTAACCCCCTCAAACCACTATTCTTTATTGAGGTGCACAGGCCGCTGCGCAGGCACCGCAAGCAGCGGGTTGAGCAGCACAAGCTCCGGCATCGGCAGCACATCCGGCGGCACAAGCGGCAGCCGCGCAGTCCGCGGCAGCGCAGGCACCGCATGCGGCGGCGGCACAAGCTCCACCGGCTGCCGCACATGCTGCTGCACATGCGCCACAGGCTGGTTGGGCTACTGGAGCAGCTGCCGTACAGGTGGCAAGCGCTGCAGAAGGAGTCGCAAGAGACAGGCCGCCCATGACAGCGAGCATTGCAGAGAGTTTACGTTGATTATTCATGGTATTTCCTTTGGTGTAAGTGTTTAAGTTAGAAAGCTACGTGACGAATAGGGGATCGGATTAACCGCCGAATTTGGCGTCGTCCGGGAATTTTGGCCAGTTAATGTTGGCCTTTTTGATGAAACCGGCAACATCGGTCAGCCAGGTTTTCTGAACCTGTTTGTTGACGTTGAGGTAGAGCTTGCCGTTGACCACTTTGTAGACCAAGGGATCACCGGGAGCGAGCGAACCGCGTGACATGGCCCAAGCACAGTGACCGCCATATTGCGGGGCAAATTGTGCTGGCTTTTCCTTGAACTTTTTGGCGTTGGCGGCGTTGCTGAAGAAATAGTCAGCGCCTTTATAGGTCACTTTATGCGCCTTGCTTCCTTTTACCGGAACGCCGTTGCCGGTGAAGTAAGATGTGACGTCATAACCGCCTACGGCGGTGTTGCCACCTTTAACACCTGTGTAGGTCGGGCCGGCAATTGCTGCATCTATCGGCAATGCAAAAGTTGCGGTCGTCGCGGCGAGCGCGAGTGCGATTGGCATAATCAGTGTTTTCATTTTCAGTTCCTTGATAAGGTTTAAGTTCTTGTGATTAGGGGTAAAATTAATTTCGTTGAGCCGTCATGCTCGTTGATGTTTTCGCGAGGCTGAGCAAAAAGGTTTCACTTCCTACAAAATAATTTCACCGCCATGGTTGATTTTTGCACCGCAACAGATATGAATATCGTCATGAGATGCACCTCAAACCTAGAGCTACACCGACTTATGCGCCCTTAGGCGTAGCTGTGCTGCTGCTCGATGCAGCGGCCCCGTCTAAGGGATTATTTTTCCAGAAAATTGAAATTAACTAGCAATTTCCGCCTTGCGCGAAATCGCTTGCAGCATAAGAGTATCGACCATGCATCCTGTTCCATCTCAAAAATACCGCCCCTTTCGCCAGATTGATTTGCCGGACCGGCAATGGCCTTCCCGCATCATTGATAAGGCCCCGCGCTGGCTCTCCACCGATCTGCGAGACGGCAATCAGGCACTTATTGATCCGATGGATGCGCAAAAGAAACAGCGTTTCTTTGATCTGCTCGTCAAAATCGGAATCAAGGAAATTGAGGTCGGCTTTCCATCCGCTGGCGCCACTGACTTTGATTTCATCAGCGGCCTGGTAAAGTCAGGCAGCATTCCCGACGACGTGATGGTGCAGGTACTGACCCAGTCCCGTCGCGACCTGATCGAAACCAGTTTTGCCAGCCTGGAAGGAGCCAAGCAGGCCATTGTCCATCTTTATAATGCGGTCTCACCAGCATGGCGTGATGTTGTATTCAAGCTAGGCAAAGACGGAGTGAAGGATATTGCCAAGGAAGGCGCAACCATCCTGCGTGAACAGGCCGAAAAATATCCTGATACCGACTGGCATTTCGAATATTCGCCGGAAACCTTCTCGACCGCCGAAATTGAATTCAGCCTGGAAGTCTGTGAAACGGTGATGGAAATTATCGAGCCAACAGCAGAAAAACCGCTCATCCTTAACCTGCCAGCGACAGTCGAGGCTTCAACGCCGAATATCTACGCAGATCAGGTGGAATGGATGTGCAAGCATATCAGCAAGCGTGATCATGTAGTCATCAGTCTGCACACACATAACGACCGAGGCTCGGGCATTGCGGCATCTGAGCTCGGCCTGATGGCCGGTGCTGACCGCGTGGAAGGTTGCCTGTTCGGCAATGGGGAGCGGACCGGCAATGTCGATCTGGTGACGCTCGGCCTCAATATGTACACGCAAGGCGTCGATCCGGAACTTGATTTTTCCAACATGGATGAAATCGTCAATACGGTGGAATATTGCAATCAGCTCCCCGTCCCGGAGCGCCATCCCTATGCCGGAGAGCTGGTCTTCACCGCTTTTTCCGGGTCCCATCAGGATGCAATCAAAAAGGGCTTTGCAGCGCAGGAACAGCGCAATGATGAGCTTTGGAACGTACCTTATCTTCCCATCGATCCCCGCGATATTGGCCGTGACTATGAAGCGGTGATCCGCGTCAACAGCCAGTCCGGCAAGGGTGGTATCGCCTGGATATTGGAGCAGGATTACGGGCTCAAGCTGCCCAAACGTCTGCAGGCCAATTTCAGCCGTACGGTGCAGGAGCTGGCCGACGAGACAAGCCGGGAACTGTCTGCTGAAGATATCTGGGGCGCGTTCCAGAAACGCTATCACCTCGATGGCGGCGGTAAATATAGCCTGATCGACTATCAGGAAAGCCAAACCGGCGGCGAACGAATCTTCGTCGGCAAGGTCAAAGGGCCAGAGGGCGAGACTTCGGTCAGCGGGCGTGGCAATGGCCTGATATCGAGCGTTGTTGACGCCCTCGCCTCGTCGCTGGGCATCACGCTGGAGATCATGGATTATCAAGAACATGCGCTGGGTTCAGGCAAAGATGCGCAGGCGGCCGCCTATGTCGAATGCAAGACCGGCGATGGCCGCGAATTCTATGGTGTCGGCATCAACAGCGACGTGGCCAGGGCCTCTGTTGAAGCCCTGCTCAGCGCGGTAAACCGGATTTAACGCCCGAATTAAGCAATCGGTTAAAATAACAGTGGAATCCGCTGCCGCTTGCGGTATGGCGGGTTTCTAAGCTTTTCTGTTTAGCCTTTTTAATTGGGGACCTTATGACTTTACCTGCCATTTTCGACAATCTTCGCCTGCCGCTTATCGGTTCACCTTTGTTTATCGTATCGGGACCGGAACTGGTCATTGCGCAGTGTAAAGCCGGAATCGTCGGGTCCTTCCCTGCCCTCAACGCACGGCCGCAAAGTCTGCTCGACGAGTGGATGCATCAGATTACCGAAGAGCTCGCCGCATGGAACCGGGATAATCCCGACAAGCCGGCGGCGCCCTTTGCGGTGAACCAGATTGTCCACAAGTCCAATGACCGGCTTGATCAGGACATGGCGACATGCGAAAAATGGAAAGTGCCGCTGATCATTACTTCACTGGGCGCGATTGAGGACCTCAATACTGCTGTCCACAATTGGGGCGGTATCACCATGCACGATATTATCAATGACCGCTTTGCCCATAAAGCCATCGAAAAAGGCGCCGACGGCCTGATCCCGGTGGCGGCCGGCGCTGGCGGTCATGCCGGTGTTATCTCTCCCTTCGCGCTTATGCAGGAAATTCGTCAGTGGTTTGATGGCCCGGTCGCTTTGTCTGGTTCTATCGGTTGCGGCGCATCCATATTGGGTGCGCAGGCTATGGGCGCGGACCTTGGTTATATGGGCTCCGCTTTTATCGCGACCAAGGAAGCCAATGCCGATCAAGGCTATAAAGACGGCATTGTTGAAGGCCGTGCCAAGGATATCGTCTATTCCGACCTGTTTACCGGCGTTAGCGGCAACTATCTGCGCGGCTCGATCGAGAATGCCGGTCTTGATCCTGACGACCTTCCACAGGGTGACTACAAGACCATGAATTTTGGTTCCGGCGGCAATACCGAGAAAAAGGCGTGGAAAGATATCTGGGGCAGCGGTCAGGGTATTGGCGCGATTGATGAAGTCCGTTCG
This sequence comes from uncultured Sphingomonadaceae bacterium, assembly GCA_947493955.1. Classification (GTDB taxonomy): domain Bacteria; phylum Pseudomonadota; class Alphaproteobacteria; order Sphingomonadales; family Sphingomonadaceae; genus Parasphingorhabdus. The sequence continues at coordinate 972,346 of CANLSQ010000001.1, read as the reverse complement.
GTTCAGGATATGGTCGATATTCTGATATCCGAATATCAGGAAGCGCGGGATAGTTTGAAAACCCGGTTTAATTATTAAACCGATGTGATCAGGCTATATTCTGGTAAGCTAGCTAACAGGCTTTAGCCCCCTCAATTGCGGTTTTGCAAGAGATCGACCGGAACGCGGCCCAGTGTAATATGCTTGGGCCCTCGGCCAACCTCGATGCGCGCAATCTCTTCCTTTGCGGATAACGAGACAAAGGAAACGTCATCGCTTCTTGTGTTGGCAAGCAGACAAAATTCACCGTCTTCTGAGAAGGCAGACCAGCTTGGTGCATCGCCGACATCGATTGTCGCGCTTAGCGTGAGTTTTGCAGCATCCACAAATGCGGCATAGTCAGACGCGCGCCCGGCAACACATAATATGGTCTCATCAGGCGACAGCGACAGTCCGTGATGCGGCGCTTCAAAATCCCAGTCATCTTCTGTGACTCCGGGCTTGATCGGCAGGTCTATACGGCCTTTCTGGGTGTCGCCATCCAGATCGCGTGCAACAATGGCATGTGTATTGGATAGCTGTGCATACAGCATGCGGCGGCTCTCGGATATCTGGAACGGACGAATCCCTGCATCGAAACTATGCTCCTTCAGCACCTCCAGCGACTGCGCATCAACGACGGTGATGCGATAGGCATCGCCATTGGCGTTGCGATCAGACAACTCTGCCTCCATGTCCCCAAGGCTGGCGGCATATGCCCTGCTTCCGTCTTCGCTGACATGGACATCATGCGGCCAGTCACCGGTTTCGAAATGCCCCAGTTTATCACCCGTGCGCGTGTCGAGTATTTCAACAATATCACCCCCGCGAATGACCGCTGATACAAACAGGCGTTTGCCGTCGGGCGAGATATCCATATGATCTGCGCGTATTCCGGCTATCGGGGTGCGCCAGAGAATATCATGGGTCTTCAAATCGAACGCGGCGACATCTGCCAGAAAGCCGCGAGAAACAAACAGCACACGTCCATCTTGCGACAGATCGCTGTCCTGCGCATAGTTCAGGCCGCCCTGCTGTTCCGCGATGGATTGCGCGAATGACTGCAACGGATCACGAAAAAATCCCGCATTTTTGCCATCGGGAGTAATATCTATCGTGTCTATAACCTGTTTTTCGTCAACATCGATCAGGCTGATCGTGCCGCCAACTGCATTGGCCACAAAAGCGATTTCCCGGCTTTCCCCCTGCTGTTTTGCGGATGAGTCCAACGGTCCTGTCCCAAAACTGCTTTCCTGCCACATGCGCAGCCCGGTGAACGAAAGAACAGCCAGTATGATGATCGCCAGATAAGGCTTTATTTTCATGATCGGCCTCTATTATGCGGCTTGTCCGTCGAAACTGGCCCTGACCATAGCCCAAAAATCTGCACTTTTGTGGCTAATCGTAAAGCCAGGAATGTCCTGAAGGCAATTTGGTACTTATTTCCCATCCGATGGCGGCTTGGCCTTCACAAAGATACCGCGGCCAAAATCACTGCTCGGCACAAGATTCTCGCCGTCGATGCTCATGATTACCGTCCCGACAGGGTCGTAACGCGCGCCTTCCGGGGGCGGATCAAATATCAGCGTGACCTGCTCGTCCTGGAGGCTCCAGCTGCCACCAGAAAAAATGTCGAGCGCACCGACAATCAAATACCATTTAAAACTGCCGTCCTCCGCCAGTTCAAGACCGGAAGCGGTTTCCATTACGCCGCGCAGATAATAGCGTCCCGTCATTTTTTGTAATGGCTGGATATCAGGATCGGCAGGCGAAGTTTGCGCCGGTTCTGCTCCGCTTTCCCCGGCGGCTTCCGGTGATTGCGGTGCTGAGATAGCCAAAACCGGTGCCAGCAGGCCGTTGATCAGGAGACTAGCCATAAATCTTCTCACATCTCGCCCCGTTCGCGGCGGATGGCGAACCATTTTTCGACATTGGCATTATGCTCGGCCAGTGTTTTGGCAAAAACATGCCCGCCTTTGCCGTCCGCGACAAAGAAGAGATAATCGCTGTCTGCCGGGTCAAGCACCGCCTCGATGGAAGCGCGTCCGGGATTGGCAATAGGCCCCTTGGGCAGGCCAACCATCGAATAGGTATTATAGTCATTCACTGCCGCGATTTCGGACTGTCTTATGCGCCGTCCCAGCGGCTTGCCCTTGGTGATCGGATAGATGATTGTTGGGTCGGCCTGAAGCATCATGTTGCGATTGATCCGGTTGCTATAGACAGCCGCAACGGTCCGCCGTTCGCGGGCCAGAGCCGTTTCCTTCTCGACAATTGCCGCAAGGATGACGGCTTCTTCAGGTGTTTTGACAACGCTGGCCGCGGTTTTCTTGGGCCACAATTCGGCAATCGTATCCGTCATCGCCTTTTGCATCCGAGCGACAACCGCCGCACGGCTTTCCCCACGCTCAAAACTATAGCTGTCCGGCAGCAACGAGCCTTCTTCCGGTACCGGGATATCTCCGGTCAGCAGTTTTTCCGCCATCAATTTTTCATGAACGATGATCGAGGGTGTGCCTTCCGGTATCGTGATCAGCCGTTGCACTGTTTTCCCGCCTTGCAGAATGCCCAATATCGTCGCATTACTTGCGCCTGCAGGAATAACAAACTCACCCGCCTTGATCGGTTCCGATCCACCGAAAATCTTGGCGCGATTCAGAAAAGCATCGGCGGACTTGATGACGCCATCTTCCTCAAGTGCCCTGGCCGCCATGCCGAGGCTGGAACCTGACTGAACAATAAATGTCCGTTCCTGCTCCAATGGTCCGGAGGCGGTCCAGCCATAGATGAAGTTACCAGCTACCAAGCCGACAATGACCGTAGCGATAGCAAGGATGAGGCAACCGAAGCGCCGCATGGTGGCGCTATACCGCCTTCATAATGACGCTGGCATTGGTTCCGCCAAAACCGAAGCTGTTGCTGAGAACCGCTTTCACCTCCCGTTTTCTGGCCACATGCGGTACCAGATCCACGCCTTCGCAGCTGTCTTCCGGATCATCCAAATTCAACGTCGGTGGTACAGTTTGGTCACGCAGCGCCAGTATAGAGAATATCGCCTCCACCGCACCAGCACCGCCCAGCAAATGGCCGATGGCCGACTTGGTCGAGCTCATCGACATGGTCGCAATGTCATCGCCGAACAGGCGGCGTACGGCGGCCAGTTCCAGGACATCCGCCATGGTCGAGGTGCCATGCGCATTGACATAATCAATATCCGCCGTGGTCAGGCCAGAGCGCTTGAGCGCCATTTCCATTGAGCGATAGGCACCGACACCATCGGGATGCGGCGCGGTTACGTGATGAGCATCACCAGAGAGGCCATAGCCTACCACTTCGGCATAGATATTCGCGCCGCGTGCCTTGGCCCGTTCATATTCCTCCAGAACAACAACGCCCGCGCCCTCACCCATGACAAAGCCGTCGCGGTCTTTATCATAGGGCCGCGACGCAGCGGTCGGGTCATCATTACGCTTGGTGGACAATGCTTTCGCTTGCGCAAAACCGGCAATACCAATCGGACAAATTGTTGCTTCGGCACCGCCAGCCAGCATGATGTCCGCATCATCCAGAGCAATCATCCGCGCTGCATCACCAATGCTGTGTGCGCCAGTGGAACACGCCGTCACAACCGCGTGATTGGGACCCATAAGGCCATATTTAATCGAAACCTGACCGGAAATCAGGTTAATCAGCCGTCCGTGAACAAAGTGAGGGCTAACCCGTCCAGGTCCACGCTCGTTGAGAACCAGTGATTCTTTCTCGATACCAGGAAGACCGCCAATGCCGGAGCCGATGGAACAACCGGTACGCAGCTTCTCTTCATCGCTCAGCTCGGTAAGACCCGCATCTTCCAATGCCTGTCCCGCTGCATCAATGCCATAAACAATGAAAGGATCAACCTGACGCTGGACCTTGTGGTCGACACGCAAATTGGGATCAAAGCCATATTCATGATCAGCCGGTTTGACTTCACAGGCGATATGACATTTCTGGTCAGAAGCATCAAAGCGTGTGATTTTTCCGGCGCCGGATTTTGAAGCAAGAATATTGCCCCAGCTTGTTTCGACATCTCCTCCAAGAGGCGTTACCAAACCCAGTCCGGTCACTACAACACGACGCATTTTATGCTCCTTATTTCAGGCTTGCTTAAGCCCCAATTCAAAAGCGGCCACCGGTTCAGGAAATGCATCCCAGGCCGGTGAGCCGCTTTGTAATTATTTAGCGATCATTGGCCCCGGAATAGCAGCCCGGATATCAGGCTGCATTCCAAAATCAATTAGCCCTTATTGTTATCGATGAAATCAATCGCATCTTTGACCGTTGCGATTTTTTCAGCTGCATCGTCAGGAATTTCAACGCTGAATTCTTCTTCAAAAGCCATCACAAGCTCAACAATGTCGAGGCTGTCAGCGCCCAGATCATCGATGAATGCCGCTTCTTCGGTCACCTTGTCGGCTTCAACGCCGAGATGCTCAACAACAATCTTTTTTACGCGGTCTGCAGTCTCACTCATGAGAGTTCCTTCTTCTTTGGTATTAATTTCCATTTTGTCCTAGTGGCATGGCGCGCCGCTTGCAAGAGGGCAAGCGCGGCTTTGTGAATGTATGCATAACATTACACGCTATTGTCGCAGTTCACCGTTCCGAAAATCTTCCTCGATACCAAATAGAGCGCCGCGCCATTCCCAATAATTATAGGCCAATTCACGCAATTCCTTGTCTTCCGGGTAGCCTGCTGCGGTCAAATCTTTATCCATTTTGCCGGATAGAAAAACATCTTCCAGCATATAGCGCCCGGTTGGTTTCACATTATCGCGATAATATTGGTCGAGAAATGGCTTGAAATCGCCCAAATTCTGAATTTTTTCGATCAGACCTTCTTGCAACAACCATCCGTCCATCAAGGAAATCCGAAACGCGCTGCGCGTCTGGATATCGGTCCAGCCATGCTCAGCCTGACAGTTGTCGGTTAGTTTGTTTGCTGATTGAAAGGCGTCGACTTCCTCCCCTTTGCGCGCCATCGCAAAATAAGCCTGCGCCTGATCGGCCGAGACTTTCTTGCTCACACAATCGAGATTTTCAATGGTCAGCAATCCATCCGTCGGCAGGGATGGCCCGGGGTTTGTGGCCATTGCCAGCAGCAATAAAGTGGAGAGCATCTGAAACGCCCGTTAGCTGATCATCGCCATGCCGCCGTTGACATGCAGCGTCTGACCAGTGACATAAGAAGCCTCGTTGCTGGCCAGATAGGTCACCGCCGCACCGATATCTTCGCCCGCACCCATTTTTCCCGCCGGAATTTTGCGGTTTATCTCTTCTTTCTGGGTGTCTGTCAGAGCTTCCGTCATCGGCGTGGCAATGAAACCGGGAGCGACACAGTTTACAGTTATCCCGCGCGACGCCAATTCCTGGGCCAGTGCCTTGGACATGCCAACCAGTCCGGCCTTGGACGCGACATAGTTGACCTGCCCTGGATTGCCAGTGGCACCAACAACCGATGTAATCGAGATTATCCGTCCATGGCGCGCCTTCATCATCGGCCGCGCCGCAGCACGGGCCAGACGGAAAGCCGATTCCAGATTGACATTCAGTACGTCTGACCAATCATCATCCGACATGCGCATGACCAGCCCGTCACGGGTGATCCCGGCATTGTTGACCAATATGTCGAGTTTACCAAGCTTTTCAATCACCTGGGGGACAAGCTCATTCACTTCCTCGGCATCGGACAGGTTGCACGGGATCACAACATGTCCCTCCCCTTCCAATTCCGGAATCAGATCCATCAATGTCAATTTGCGCGTGCCGGACAAGGCAATCGTCGCGCCACGGGCTGCCAGAGATTTGGCAATCGCGGACCCAATTCCGCCCGAAGCCCCAGTTACCAGCGCAGTCATTCCTGTGAGATCAAACATTTTTGTTCCTGTCTTTAATATAGGCAGCGCGTTTAGACCGAAGCCAGAAAAGCTTCAATATCATCCATTGAAATCAGGCTGGTTGTCTGGACTTCCTTGTTGATCCGTTTCACCATACCGCCAAGCACCTTGCCGCCAAATTCAACAAACTGTTCTACGCCTGCCTCGGACAGGTTCAAAACGGATTCGCGCCAGCGGACCGTTCCGGTGACCTGCTGAACTAGCAACTGGCGGATTTCATCCGTATCGCTCACTGCATCGGCAGTGACATTGGCAAAAACCGGTACAGCGGGTGGCAATATGCTGGCCTCGGCCAGTGCCCCTTCCATGGCTTCCGCCGCGGGTTGCATCAGTGAACAGTGAAACGGTGCCGATACCGGCAGCAATACACCGCGTTTAATTTCATGCTCTTTTACTAACGCGATGGCGCGTTCAATAGCCCCCATGTGCCCGGAAATGACGACCTGTGTTGGATCATTGTCGTTTGCCACGGTACACACATCACCTTGCGCTGCGGCCTTCGCCAGACCAGCGGCTTTTTTGATATCTGCGCCCAGCAGAGCGGCCATCCCGCCCTCACCTACCGGCACCGCCTTTTGCATGGACTGGCCGCGCAGTTTAAGCAATTCGGCGGTTGTTGTAAGGTTCAGCGCGCCCGCGGCGCAAAGCGCGGTATATTCGCCCAGACTATGACCAGCAACATAGGAGCATAGGTCAGCAAGCGACTTGCCACCCTCTTTTTCCATCACGCGCATGGTCGCGATCGCATTGGCCATAATCGCCGGCTGTGCATTTTCCGTCAGGGTCAATTCATCTTCCGGCCCTTCGCACATCAACTGGAACAGATTCTGCTCCAGCGCATGATCGACTTCCTGAAAAACTTCACGCGCCGTGTTGCTAGCTTCGGCAAGCGCCTTGCCCATGCCAACCGCCTGGCTGCCCTGTCCTGGAAAAATAAACGCCCTCATACTGACCCCTTATGGATTTGTTTTGCTGTAGCCGCAGGTAAGAGGGAATGACCTCGCATGCAAGTATCACGACGTAAATCGCCGGAACTATTCTACCATTATAGCGATTGCCAATTTTTAATTGACCAATTAAGCTTTCAATATGGAAAATAAGCTTTCCGAAGAAAAACTGACTGTTTTTTGTGCTAGGGCATTGGGTTCCAACGGTTCAGTTTCCGCGCTCAAACGACTTTCAGGTGGCGCCAGTATGGAAAGCTGGGCCTTTGCTTATGCAGGGGAGGAATTTGTCTTGCGCCGTTTGCCTGCCGGCATTTCACCGGACGACGAAGGCTTGCGGGGTATATCGCTGGCAACCCAGGCCGATGTGATTGATCTTGCGGTGCAATCGGGCGTCACCGCACCAACCGTTCGGGCACGCCTGTCGCCGGAAGACGATCTCGGCGAAGGCTTTGTGATGGACAAGGCAGATGGTGAGACCCTGCCCCACAAGATTCTCGGCAATCCGGAATTTACAGAGGCCGAAAGCAAATTGACCGATCAGTGCGCGGCAGAGCTCTGGAATATCCACAATATGGATCCCGGAATACTGGCCGACCGTCTGGAATATTATTCACCGCTGGAACTCATCGCTTTGCAGAAAGGCAAATATGACGAGATTGGCGGGGCGATCCCTATCTATGAATTTGCTTTCCACTGGCTGAAACAAAACGCGCCGGATAGTATGGATAGCCGGACCAAAAAGCTGGTACATGGCGACTTTCGTATGGGCAATCTGATGATCGCGCCATCTGGTCTGTCAGCAGTGCTGGACTGGGAATTGGCGCGATTGGGTGATCCGGTTCAGGATTTGGCCTATCTCTGCACACCCAGTTGGCGCTTCGGCCATTATGAGAAAGTCGCAGGCGGCTTTGACAGCGCAGAAGCATTTCTCGCCGCATATGCCCGTCACAGCGGCGAAACGGTTGATCCGGCCCGGTTCCGTTTCTGGTTGATCTATTCCACTGTCTGGTGGGGCGTTGCCTGTCTGGTGATGGGAGAAATCTGGCGCAGTCACGGGGATCGCTCATTAGAGCGCACTGTAATTGGCCGCCGTGTTTCAGAAGTCGAGATTGATCTGGCCTTGCTGTTCGAAGAGGTCCTGCCTGAAAACATCTGTACTCCGTTCGATTGGAAGATCCCCGAAGCGCAGGATACCAAGGGCGAAACCAGCTATGGTGAACTGCTCACGGCTCTGGGCGAATGGAACATGGAAACGGTTCAACCCGACTTGAAGGGCCATGACCGGTTTCAATCCAGAGTGGCCGGCAATGCGCTGGGCATTGCGCAGCGGCAGGCGAGCTTTGGTCCCGCTTTCCGGGCTGCCTCAGATGAACGGTTGAAAGCTATTGGATTTGACCATGGACAGCTTTGTGCCGGCCTATCAGAAGGAAGCATAGACGCCGGTCATCCGGGTCTGTGGGATCATCTCAGGCTATCCGCACTGGAACGCCTGTCGATCGATCAACCCAAATATGCCGGTCTTGCCGTCGCCATCAACAAATGGAAGCCATGATATGAGTTTTGAAATTCCCCAGGACATCGAAGATTATCTCACCGTTCTCGACGATTTTATCGAAGCTGAAATCAAGCCGATTGAGCAGCGCGATGACAATATCCGCTTTTTTGACCATCGCCGGGAGGACAGCCGGACCGACTGGGACAATCACGGCCTGCCGAGCAAGGAATGGGAAGACCTTCTCGATGAAATGCGCCGCACCGCCGATGCCGCGGGGCATTTTCGCTATGCCCTGCCCAAGGAATTTGGAGGACAGGACGGTTCCAATCTGGGCATGGCGCGGATCCGTGAACATCTGGCGCATAAAGGTCTGGGCCTGCACAATGATCTTCAAAATGAAAATTCCATCGTCGGAAATCTTGTGCAGCCGCTGATGGTTCGGGATTTTGGCACCGAAAAGCAGAAGCAGGAATGCATTCCCGCGATGCTGAAAGGCGAGATGAAATGGTGCTTTGGCCTGACCGAAGAAGACCATGGTTCTGACGCGACATGGATGGACACAACCGCAGTTCCCGAAGAGCGTGATGGCGTCGACGGCTGGCTGATCAACGGCAACAAGATGTGGACCACCGGCCTGCATGTCGCCACCCATGTGATGACCTTTGCCCGCCACCGCGGCAAGGATGGCGATGCGCACGGCATTGGCTGTTTCCTTGTCCCCACCGACGCGGAGGGATTCGAGATTGGTGAATATATGTGGACATTCAACATGCCCACCGATCATCCCAAATGCAGCTTTACCAACGTATGGATACCGGCGGACCAGATATTGGGCGACCTCGACATGGGTCTCGCCGCCGCCCAGCATTTCGTCCATGAAAACCGCATCCGCCAGGCCGCCTCATCACTGGGTGCGGCGCAATATTGTATCGATCAAGCGGTTAAATATGCCGGAGAGCGCAAACCATTCGGCAAACCGCTTTCGGTCAATCAGGCGATCCAGTTTCCGCTCGTCGAGCTCCACACCGAAGCCGCCATGCTGCGGCAGTTAATCTACAAAACCGCCGCCCAGATGGACGGCATGGCCAAGGTCGATGTCGCCAAATATCTCTCCGCGCAGGTGTCCATGTGTAACTACCGCGCCAACCGCCTGTGCTGCGACGCCGCCGACCGCGCGATGCAGGTCCATGGCGGCATGGGCTATTCCCGCCACAAGCCGTTCGAACATATCTACCGCCACCACCGCCGCTACCGGATTACCGAGGGTTCGGAAGAAATCCAGATGCGAAAAATCGGCGGGCATATGTTCAAATTCATTAGGTGAGGTTGAATCGAAGCTTTACGTGCAAAAGCAGGCATTGAAATTCAACTAATCTACTGACCAAAGAAGATTTTTGGGCAACCGATGTTGCTGTTCGATAGATCGATTACTCTAAAGCGGTTTATCCGTGCCCGTGTTGGAGTCTGGATATTTTATACCAATCAACATGCGAAAACTATCTATGACGGCATCAATGTCCTGTGATGATGTTCGATGAACCAATACCGCTCCTATGCCGTTTGTTGTCAACGCCATTAGCAGGTCACCCATGATGGTAACGTCAGTTTCATCAGGTAGGTCCCCGCATTGTAAGGCATCCGCAATAATCGATTGGAAAATGCTGCTATAATTTTGCCTGAGTTGCAGAATTGGAGCAAATTTCTCCGGCTCCCTCGCGATTTTCAGCTGCGTAGTACTGGTTAGAAGCTGATTCCGGATCCCACGCTTGTAGATAATCTTAATTGCCTCAAGTACATTATTCAGGCGGTCCTTCCAGCTACCATAAACAAGAGATGCTTCCGTTAGAATTTTCGTATTCTGTTCGATGTAAAGTGACACGGCATCGAGGAACAACGCGTCTTTGGAATCGTAATAATTGTAGATCGCGGCTCCTGTTAAACCAGCTTCTTCAGCAATCATTGTCATGCTGACTTCTGCAAAATCCCGCTCGCCAAATTGCTTCGTTGCAGCTTGCAACAATCGTTTCTTGGTATTTTGCGCGAAGCTACCGTGTGGGCGGCCGGGTTTCTTCTTGGTTTGAATCTCAATGTTCAAAGTCGATCGATCCTTTTGGATTGGCGGGTTTTTCCGGCCTTCTATAGCGGACGATACCATATAGGGGAGCTATATGCCCTTTCTTGGGTCATTTTTGGGATATTTGATGGTAACGCAACATCATATTTCTCAGCATCATAAGTGGTCCAGCGCTTTGTCGGAACTTCAATAACACGCACATAATATAATGCGTGATGTTCTTTTCGGAAATCAGGATCACGCCAATAAGCCAACATCTCGGCCTCACCAGATACGTTTTCGGTCATAGCGATATCGTAGATATTTTCGTTAAGTCGACCTTCACTGTCCCGCCATGCCTTGATGATTTGTACGCGCTCAAGGCTTGCACCATCGGGATCTTTCATCGCACTTACAATGAAGCGAGGCGTTTCGTTACCGGAGACGGGTGACAGTACGCCTCCCATTGGCACACCTTTGTCGTAACCCTTTTTAACGAAATCGCCGATTTCCAGGTCATTTTTGGAAAATTCCCAACCGGCAAAAATACGCAACTTAATGCGCGGACCAGTTGTCGCATATACCTCCCGGCGTTGAATAGCAGCGAACAAATCTTCACGGGTATTTGTCTGCGCCCAAACACCAGTGTAACCTGATGCAGTGAGTTTGGAATTCGACCAGAGCGCGCCTCCCATCTTGCTGGTGATCCGCGACTCAGATTGCTCAGAATCCTTGAATTTGCCCCAAAAATTATTATCATCAGCAGTGGCCAGGCCAGTGTGACTATCTGTTGATCCCATCAGTCCAAATTCATACGGATTTACCCCTAAATCTGCGGCATATTTAAGACCTTTCTTTAAACCGCTACGAGCATATTCGCCTTTCAACATCTGTTTTTTTAGAGCGAGGTCCTGAGGCTTGGGGGTTTGCGATATATCACCTTCATCCCAGGTTTCGAAATCTGCATACTCATCGTCAGGAGACAAAAGCGGATGCGCCTCGCCGTCACCCTTAACCTGCGTTACTTCATAGACTGGTTCCCAACGCGAGCGGGTTTTTGCATATTCTTGGGTAAGAGGCGTGCCATCAAGCCTTTCATCATCGAACATAATTCCGCCTGACAAGTTCCCATTATGCGCTATCGCCAGAACCGATCCACCGGTCTTTGTTTCATATTGCTCCAGAAACTTCCATAGATCCTCCGGGTCATCGCTGTCCAAGGCAGAAAATGGAATTATGGTTTTGGTTTTGTCCGGACCATCTTTGAACACGACTACGCGATGCAAGTTGCGACCTCCTGGCATTGACGTCCATTCATACCCGGCAAAAGCAGTGAACTTGCCCGGTTGATTGTAGCGCTCCGCAATATCGACAACATTGCTCCATATTGATTGATTGAATTTCCTGTCGGGAACTTCCTTAGGCGCTGCACCGGTCACCATGGCAACATATTCGGTCATGATCGGCCCCATCCCCTCATCGCCGTCGAGATATCCTTTCCAGCGCTTGCCCAGATCCGATCCCAGAACGGTTCTGTCGTCTTGCTGTAACGCACTCAGGAAACCGAGATATTCGGCGTGGTCCGCAACCATCAAAAAATCGAGAGGCCGTGTTAGCTTTGCCTTTTGGCCGGTCGATGTCTCGACCTCTTCACCCATCGCAAAACGATATGCTGCTTCCGGGCCAAGATTCTGGTTTCCAAAGCTGTTGCTATCGAAAGACAGATTGGAATGAACATGCAGATCTCCCCAGAAAACTTGGTCGGGATATTCCGAGGCCGGGAGAAGTTCACTCTCCGCTTCAGGACTATCGTTCACTGGAGACGCATTTTGGCAAGCGAACAACGGTATACTGAACATCGCGGCGTATAAATATCGTGTGGCGCGTTGGCCCAATGGCAATATTCTATTTCTGTTTTTCAAGATGCTCCCCTGCCGATCCACTACTGTCAGTTTTGATTGTGGAGAATGATCCACTCATTTTTTATATGAATGATCAATTAATTAATGGAAATGGCCAAAATAAATAGGCTGTTCAAAGGGAGGAGAGTTGTCGTGAGCAACAATAATCAGGTCTTAAAGCGAAGCTTAGCGGCTGGGACAATATTGAGTTTGATGGCGGGCGTCAGCACACCGGCCTTTGCCCAGCAAAGTGAAAGCGCTGAAGAAGATAACATCATCGTTGTGACCGGTCGTTTGCGCGGTGATTCCGAGTCTGTGCAGGACGTGCCGCTGGCAGTGACGGTGGTCAGTCCCGAACAGCTGGGTGCGCAAGGCGCGTTGAATATCGAAGATCTTGAAACATTGTCGCCCAGTCTGGTGATTGATCCTGTGGGCGCTGGACCCGGTGCTGGCGCTATTTCACTTCGCGGGGTCAGTTTTGAAGATGTCGAGAAGAGTTTTGAGCCCACTGTGGGCGTCGTGATTGACGGCGTTTTTATCGGAACCAATACCGCTCAGCTCACCAACGCTTTTGATTTTGCACAAATTGAAGTCTTGCGGGGCCCGCAGGGGACGCTCTTCGGCCGTAACACAATCGGCGGCGTGATTAATGTTGAACGGACACGACCAACAAAAGAGTTCGGTTTGCGGGCCGAGGCCAGTTTCGGCAATTATGGCCGCGAGGACTATAACGCTGTCTTCAATTTCGGGGATGGGGATGTATTCGGCGCAAAGTTGTTTTTCTCTGACCGTACTTTCGATGGCTTTTACAACAACGTGACGCTGGGGCAACGGACCGGCTCGAACAGTGTACGCGGTGCCGGCGGTACGATATTGATAGAACCAAGCGATGCTCTTGAAATACTGCTAACCGCCGAGGTCACAAAAATCGGCGGTGACCCCGCGGTTGCTTCGCTATCTCAAACCGGTGAAGCCATATGTGGAGTTCCTGTTCCCGCGCTGGCTGAGCAGTGTAATCGCAATACGCGCGAAGACCTGTACACGGTTTTCGGCAACGTGCTCGGCGATGTCCAGTTTACAGAGGACTCCTATTCCGCACGGATAAATTATGACATAGGCGACCTCACCCTATCTTCGATAACTGCGCTGAAAGAGTCTGACGAGCTGGTGATTCAGGATTTTGATGGTGCATCCATCTCGTTCTTCACCACTAACCGGGCGCAGCAATATCGACAGTTCAGCCAGGAATTGCGTTTGGCAGGCGAGTTTGCACAGGGCTTCAGCGGCGTTGTCGGATTGTTCTATTTCAACAATGAATATCAACTGCAACAGGGCACGACGCTGCCAACCGGGTTTACGCTGCCGGCTGAAACCGATCATGAGACGAAGTCATATGCTGTATTCGCAGATTTTGATATTGAGTTGACCGACCAACTCCGCGTCAGTCTCGGCGCGCGCTATTCGAAGGACGAAAAAGAATATACGCGTTCGATTTTTGCCGGACCTGGTCCGCTACTCGCGTTGTCCAACGAAGATGACTGGAGCCAGTTTACACCCCGTGTCAGTGTGGACTATCGGTTCAGCGACGATATCCTCGTTTACGGTTCATATGCGCGAGGCTATCGATCAGGTGGATTTAACGGCCGCGCCAACAGCCCGTCGTCAGTGGCTGTGTCCTTTGATCCCGAGACCGTTGACTCCTTTGAACTTGGAGCGAAAACCCAGTTCGCAGACGGTCGTGTCACTTTGAATATAGCGGGCTTTTACAGCAGGTATAACGACAAGCAGGAGGATGTGGTGCAAGCAACGCCTCCAGGCTCGCCTAACCCGCAGGAAACCGTCACACTAAATGCCGCCAATGCAACTATTTTCGGGGCCGAGATTGATATGCGAGCAGAGCTTTTTGAAGGTTTTACCATCACCAGTTCTCTTGGTCTTCTTGATGCTAGCTACGATGATTTCTTCATCGATGTAAACCTGGACGGTATTCAGGATGCCGGCGAAGATGCGTCTTCCCGTGACTTGCGCAGAACGCCGGATGTCTCATTTTCAATCGCGGGCAACTATGAAGTCCCTCTTGGCAGTGACGGTACGATTAATCTCAACGCGAAATATAGTACGACCAGTTCCTACCAGACCACCATTGTCGCCGCTCCGGGCAATTTCGGACAGAACGACTCGCGCGGGCTGCATCAAGCGCAGGACGATCTTTCAGCATCGATCACATATACTCATATCCTGGGCGATGACACTGAAATATATGTCCGGGCCTTCGGACGTAATCTGACGGACAGCCGCGGACTGAGCTCTGCGCTACCAGTGGCCGGTCTGTTCACTTTCGGAACCGGAATTGCACCGCGGCAATATGGCGTGACTGTCGGGTTTGAATTCTAAGAAACGTTCCTGTTGTTAATTCGCCTCCCAAAGGCACAATACTTGGAGCCCTGTTTCGGCAGGGCTCCTTTTTGTTCGCTGGCGCTGTATCTGGTCGAGTAGGAATCTCGACTGAGAGCGCGCCGAGCGCAGCCGTTTTATAAGCAAGCAAATAGCAATGCTGAAGAGGTATGAAATGTCTGAGCCTTGAAAAGAGCGGGATTGCTTTGTCTGGACATTAAGTGGATTGCATTCCCCTTCCGCTCGCCTAATGTGCCGGCGACACGCATATCATCACCATTGGACCGGAGACCAGATTGTCACAACATGATCGTCAACTTCCTTTGGTGGCTGACTTATATGGTGAGTTGCAACTTGCCGAACCCACTCAAAAAAAGACACTTTTGTCGCACTTACCTGGCCTTATGCTGGTCGGTGTGGTTTCGCTGGCGGCGCTCTGGCTGAGCGAACATTATGGACCGCCCGCCATATTGATGGGACTGCTTTTGGGACTTGCGCTCAGTTTCGTGAATGCAGACAAGCGCCTGTCTACGGGGCTGGATTTCTCATCCCAAACACTTCTGCGCATCGGCATCGTTCTGATCGGAATGCGGATTAGTTTTGCCGAAATAGGCAGCCTGGGCATCATCCCTTTTATTGCCCTGATAGCCATTATGACGATTGTGATATTTACTGGCATCATCGCGGCCAGACTGTTCAAGCTCGATCCGCTTTTTGGCCTGCTTGCCGGCGGAGCGACGGCGATATGCGGCGCTTCCGCCGCGCTGGCGCTTTGGAGCATCATTGGCACCAAAAGAATAGATCAATCGCGCTTCACTATCGTTCTGCTGGGGACAACCATAGCCAGTGCTTTTGCTATGACCTTCTATCCGGCCATAGCAGGTTTCCTAAACCTGAACGACAAGCAGGCAGGCTTTTTGATCGGTGCGTCTATCCATGATGTAGCTCAAGCCATCGGCGGCGGCTTTTCCTATTCTCCCGAAGCCGGAGAGGTTGCGACTGTGGTGAAACTCTCCCGAGTGACGCTGCTTGCGCCGGTTTTGATCATTGTCTCAATGGTGCTTCAGAAAATGGCGGTGAAAGATACCGACCCGACATCGCGGAAAATTGGTCTTCGACAGGGCATGCCCTGGTTCATCGTCGGGTTCATCCTGCTGGTGGGGCTAAACAGCTTGGTAGTCCTGCCCTCGTCTTTGGTTGGTGCAGGCAATCAGTTGGCCAGTACATTGTTGCTGTTCGCCGTGGTGGCAGCCGCGATAAAGTCCAATCTGGCTGGATTAATGTCCCATGGCTGGCATTGCTTCGCACCGGTCATCATGACAACGGCGATGGCGTTTCTGCTCTCGATGCTCGCCATTCAATTGCTTTGAAGCCTGCAATCAATGATAATTTGAAAATATTTTCTATCTTGCCAGTCTTAGGCAAAAATATTTTCTAAATTGAATTCATCGTCGCTGAGATTTGGCAAAGATTTTGTTCTCTGATCGATTATTACGATACCTGAGATCAAATCAGGAGCAGATATGAAGTTTTTTACCGAACATCCAGCATCAGTAGGGGAAACCTATGCCGAACATTTCATGATGGCATCCAGCTTTGGCATCCCGATGATGGCGGCTGGCTTTGCCTGCCTTTTACACGGAATTTTCCCGTTCCTGTTTGAAAAAACCGGCAGTAACCTCGTTAAAAAGCTCTATGACCGGATGGTCACCAACCGGGTAAAGGCGGAAAATCGCAGCGCTACCGAGCATGAACTTGAGTGGTGTATCTGACGGTCAGGAAATTTCGATCACATGAAAGTCAGCCAGCCCTTGCATTATGGACAAAACTTCGCCATAGGCCGCGCTTCCCGGCGATTCCTGTAAAAGAATCACGGGAAATAGAAGAAAGCCGGAGGGGCGTGTCTGCATGGTGCGGCGTCAGCGATCGGTAACATGAAGGAAATGAAGCATGCCGCATTATGAGCATGTCTTCCTCGCGCGTCAGGATCTGAGCCAGTCTCAGGTCGATAGTCTCGCCCAGGAAGCTACTAAAATTGTTGAAGCCAATGATGGCAAAGTCGTTTTGACTGAAACCTGGGGCCTGCGTACGCTGGCTTACAAGGTTCAGAAAAACCGCAAAGCCCATTATGTTATGCTGCGTCTCGACGCGCCAACCAACGTAATTGCCGAGTTGGAACGCCAGACTCGGATCAACGAAGACGTGATCCGCTTTCTGACCATCCGCGTCGACGAGCATGAAGAAGGCCCATCAGTCATGATGCGCAAGCCAGACCGTGACTCACGCCGTGGTGGCGGAGATCGTGGTGGTGACCGCCCTCGCCGTGACCGCGACGATAGTTAAGCTAGAAAAGGAGTAATCAATATGGGACGCCCATTTTTCCGTCGCCGCAAAAGCTGCCCCTTTTCCGGTAAGAACGCACAACCCATCGACTATAAAGATGTAAAAATGCTCCAGGGATATATTTCCGAGCGTGGCAAGATCGTACCTAGTCGTATCACCGCAGTTTCTGCCAAGAAGCAGCGCGAATTGTCCAAGGCAATTAAACGCGCCCGTCATCTCGGCCTGCTGCCTTATCTCGTGAAATAGGAGCAAGAGACATGGATATTATTTTGCTCGAACGAGTCGAAAAACTGGGTGGCATTGGCGATGTCGTAACCGTGAAAAACGGTTATGCGCGCAACTATTTGCTGCCTAACAAGAAAGCCTTGCGCGCCAATGAAGCGAACAAGAAAGTTTTCGAAGCCAATCGTGCGCAGATTGAAGCGGACAATGAAGCGAAACGCAAAGATGCTGAAAAAGCATCCGGCAATGTGGATGGCAAACAGATCGTATTGATCCGTGCCTCTTCCGCCAGCGGCCAGCTTTACGGTTCGGTTTCAGTTCGCGATATTGTTGAAACACTCAATGCTGATGGCGCCAATGTTGAAAAAAGCATGGTCATCCTCGAAAAACCAATCAAGACGCTTGGTGTATTCGACGTGCGCATCCGTCTGCACCCTGAAGTTTCTGTCACTGTTGAAGTCAATGTGGCTCGCTCTGACGACGAAGCTGAACTGCAGAAAGACGGCATCGACGTGATCGCCCAGATGTTTGAAGAAGAGCAGGCTGAATTGGCTGCTGCGGCTTTGGCACCTGAAAGCGAAGACGACGGTGAAGAAACCGAAGCAACAGACTCCGCCGAAGCTTCAGAGGAAGCAACTTCCGAGGAAGCTGCTGAAGAAACAGAAGAAAGCACTGAAGACAAAGCATAGTTTTTCTCAGCAAGTGATTGAAAAGCCCGGAGCTGGTGCGTTACAGAGTAACAATCCGCCTCCGGGCTTTTTCTTAGGATTGAGGGCATATTGACCAATAGCTGGCAAAATCAGTTTTTTCAGGATGCCCGGCTTCTGCCCCATCTGGTTGACCTGCCATCCGATCAGGTGCTGCTGTCGCATTTGACCGAAGGCGATTACCGCAAAGCCAGTTTCCTCGACCAGCGCATTATAACCCCGCAATTGCAGCGACAGCTGGTACCCTGGTCGGAATTATCTGCGGTCAACCTGCCGCAAACCGCCAAACCACAATATATTTTCCATATCGGGCATGTCGGGTCTACCCTGTTATCACGACTGCTTGGCGAGATTGACGAGATACTGGCGTTAAGAGAACCGCAGCTGCTGCGGACGCTCTGCGAAATATCTCAGATCCGGGACGAACCGGAAAGTCCCTGGTCGCCCGAAATGTATGAGCAGCGCTTTTCAGAGACTGTACAATGGTTATCGCGTTCATTCCGTCCTGACCAGCGGGTAATGATCAAGGCAAGCAGCTTTGTCAGCGAATTGGCGCCACAGCTTTTGGCGACGCCTACCGACGCGCTATTTCTCTATGCTCCACTGGACCGCTATATCCCGACAATATTAGCGGGCGAAGCCTCTGTGCAGGAAACACACATGATGGCCGGCGCACGATTGAAGCGATTGTCCCGGCATCTGGGCGAGGCACCGGCACATTTATGGAAATTATCGCTGGCCCAGCGTGTGGCGATGAGTTGGATGTGCGAACTCGTGACCTTGTTCGTGGCTGAGAAGGCAAGTCAGGCTGCCAACATATTGTGGATGGATTTTGAATCGTTCCTTGATGATCCTGCCGGACAGTTGGTATCAGCAGCATCCCATTTCGGCCTTGACCTGTCGGAGCAAAAGGCGAGCGAGTTGGTATCAGGCCCCATCATGTCTTCCTATTCCAAAGCACCGGAACATGATTATAGTCCGAACTTGCGGCAGGAGTTGCTTGCCGAGGCAAACCGGGATCACGCACAGGCTATTCTTGGAGCGATAGCGTGGGTAGAGGAAACAGCTGGCAAATTCCCTCTGGTGGCCGAGGCCATAAACTGGATTGAAACGAGAAAATAATGTTCAAACAACTCAAGATACTGGACCAAGGTCAAGTTAACGAAATTAAAGCCATCGCCAATAGCGCGCAGTTTGTGGACGGGAAAATCAGCAATCCCCATTCGAAAGTGAAGAACAACCTGCAGCTTCATGATCTTGAGGCTTATAACAAGACATCCAAAATCCTGCATGACGCATTGATGACAAACCCGGAATTTACGGACTTCGCATTTCCAGAAAAGATCGCTCCGCCGCTCATCACTCGCTACCAACCAGGCATGCACTATGGGTTGCACGCGGACAGTGCCATCATTCCTCTGCCAGATGGTCCCATTCGGTCCGATATCAGTTGCACTATCTTTTTGAACGGACCGAATGATTCCAAGGGCGGTGCGCTACATGTGACACAGGGCGAAGCCGGAATGCGCTTCAAGGGTCTCCCCGGGACGGCAATTGTCTATCCATCCCATACCCTTCATGAAGTCGAGCCGATTTCCGAAGGCGAAAGAATGGTCGCGATCACTTTCATCCAAAGTCGAATCCGGGACGTTATGAAACGCAATCTCATGTACGAGCTGAACGAAGTCGCTGCCTTGGAAGGCCTCAACATGAGGGATGAAAACTATACCCGCATGCAGGCACTGCAATATAATCTCATGCGCATGTGGATGGAATAGGCGCCTGCCTAATAGCCCATCAGGCTCATCACTTCCTTGCGACTGCGTGCATCATCAAGGAAACAACCCAATAAACGGCTGGTCGTCATGCCAACGCCAGGTGTCCGGACACCGCGCGCTGTCATGCAGCTATGACTTGCCTCTATAACAACCGCCACACCATGTGGTTTCAAATTGTCCCAGATACACTGGGCAACCTCGGCCGTCAGGCGCTCCTGCACCTGTAAACGACGAGAAAAACCATGCAGCACGCGCGCCAGTTTGGAGATACCTACGACCCGGTCGGTTGGCATATAGGCGATGCTCGCCTTGCCAATGATCGGCGCCATATGATGTTCGCAATGCGAGTGGAAAGGAATGTCCTTCAACAGCACCAGTTCATCATATCCGCCGACTTCTTCAAACGTCCGCGCCAGATGTATGGCAGGGTTTTCCTGATAGCCTTCGCAATATTCCTTCCAGGCGCGCGCCACCCGTTTTGGTGTGTCCAGCAGGCCTTCCCGCTCCGGATCTTCACCAGACCAGCGCAAAAGCGTCTTGACCGCTTCCTGCACCTCGTCAGGAACAGGAAGTTTAGCCGCTTCACGGGCAGCAAGGGCATCTTCGATAGTGTCAGAATAGTCGGCCAAAAGGCAATCCTTTACGCGTAGGAGAAATACACAATGCCAACAAGTTACGCTTCGCCGGGCGACAGCGCAAGTGCACCTATGGCCGTATCTTGCACAATATGGGAGAAAATGGCGCGCCCGGGAAGATTCGAACTCCCGACCCCTTGATTCGTAGTCAAGTACTCTATCCAGCTGAGCTACGGGCGCGCATTGAAGGCAGTCAGATAGGGGGAGATTCTTCTGCTGGCAAGCCATTTTAACCTGTTTTTTGCGAAACGCTGTTATTTATCTGCCCATTGATTTGAGGAGCAGGGAATATGGGCGCTTGGGGTCCGGGCAGCTTTGAAAATGACAGCGCACTCGACTGGGTATCCGGGATTTCAAGCCTGGAGGATGTCGCCGCCAAATTTGATGCGCTGGCTGATCTGGAAGAAGCAGACATTGACGTCGATCTGGCATCTGAAATCATCGCTGCGGCTGAGATTGTTGCGATGTTGATGGGCCAAATCGCTCCAGACGCACCTGAGGACGTGCTAAAAAAGGTCGATAATTTCGCAAAACCCGTTGCTGCGCTTGTCGAGCAGGCGAAAATGGCCGTTTCCGAAGTTTTGGGAGAGTCCGAGCTGCTTGATCTGTGGTCCGAGAATCTTGAGGACAGCGCTGGATGGAATGTGGCGATTACCGGCTTGATCACTCGGCTTAATGCCGATGTAAACGTCAATCCACCTTCATCCGAGGAAATCGAGGAAATTTCCGGCGGCTTGAGTCCCTGCGTCTTCTGCGACAAGGATATTGAACCCGAGAACCTCACCAGCCTCTCTTTTCGCGACATGAGCAGCAAGGACAACCTCGCTATCTCACATGGTGTCTATTGTCATCTGTCCTGCCTGAACAGTAAACTCCACCCTCGCCGCCTAATCCAGAACTGGAGATTCAATGTCGATGACACGCTGGTGGATCAGATCCTCAAAGGCCCAGCTGACTAGAGCTTTTTGAGTGCTGCCTGAGCCGCAGCGAGCCTCGCAATCGGTACCCGATAAGGTGATGCACTGACATAATCCAGGCCGCTTTCCTCACAGAACGCGATTGATGCGGGATCACCGCCATGTTCGCCGCAAATGCCGAGTTTGATATCGCCGCGCGTTGCCCTGCCCCGCTCTGCGGCCAGTTCGATCAATTGCCCGACACCTTCGACGTCGAGGCTGACAAATGGATCGCGTGGAAAAATACCCTTGTCGACATATTGGGTCAGAAAGCGTCCGGCATCGTCACGCGACACGCCCAAAGTAGTCTGCGTTAAGTCATTGGTTCCAAAGCTAAAAAACTCGCCATGCTCGGCAATTTTCCCGGCCATCAAGGCGGCCCGGGGTAGTTCGATCATGGTGCCAACCAGATATTCGATCCGGCGGCCTTTTTCAGCGAAAACCTCTTCTGCCATGCGGTCGACAGCGTCTTTCATCAATTCCAGCTCTCGGGCGGTGGCCACAAGCGGGATCATAACCTCTGGAATTGGGGCTTCACCGCTAGCTTCGGCAATTTCACAGGCCGCTTCAAATATCGCCCGCGCCTGCATCTCGTAGATTTCTGGATAGGTCACACCAAGCCGGCAACCGCGATGGCCCAGCATCGGGTTGAATTCGTGCAGTTCATTGGCACGCTGTTTCAGCGTTTCCACGCCAACATCTGCTGCCGCCGCCACTTCTTCAAATTCCGACTGATGGTGCGGCAAAAATTCGTGCAAGGGCGGATCGAGCAAGCGGATCGTCACAGGCAAACCGACCATGACTTCAAATATCTGGCGGAAATCCTCGCGTTGCTCGGGGAGCAGCTTGGCCAGCGCTTCCCGCCTGCCCGCTTCATTGGCAGCGAGGATCATCTGGCGAACTGCGGTAATCCGTGAGGTTTCGAAGAACATATGCTCGGTCCGGCAAAGACCGATACCTTCGGCGCCGAAATCGCGAGCAACCTTACAATCCTGCGGCGTTTCGGCATTGGTGCGCACGCCCAGACGGCGGACTTTATCGGCCCATTCCATCAGCACGCCGAAATCGCCAACCAGTTCCGGTTGAATCGTCTTCACGCGTCCAGCCATCACCTGACCATTGCTGCCATCGATCGTCAGAACATCGCCTTCTTTCAGCTCACGATCCCCGATTTTCAGCAGTTTCGTCTCATTATTGATACTCAGACTGCCAGCGCCAGAAACACAAGGCCGACCCATGCCGCGCGCCACCACGGCAGCATGTGACGTCATGCCACCACGGGCGGTCAAAATACCTTTGGCGGCGTGCATGCCATGAATATCTTCCGGAGAGGTCTCGACCCGCACCAGGATCACGTCATCGCCCATTTCTGTGCGGTGCTCGGCCGTATCGGAATCGAACACGATGATCCCGCAAGCCGCGCCGGGAGAGGCCGGCAGACCGGTGGTCAGCACGTCGCGCTTCGCGTCGGGATCAAGTGTCGGATGGAGCAATTGGTCCAAAGCCATGGGATCGACCCGCGCCACCGCTTCTTCTTCGGTAATCAGGCCGTCATTCGCCATATCCACGGCGATTTTCAGCGCTGCCTTGGCGGTCCGCTTGCCGGAACGGGTTTGCAGCATCCATAATTTACCGCGTTCCACGGTAAATTCGATATCCTGCATATCGCGGTAATGGCGCTCGAGCAGGTCAAAAACGTTGGTCAACTCGCCATAAGTTTCCGCCATAGCCTCTTCCATGGAAAGCGGCTTGGCGTTGGCTTCTTCACGCGCGGCTTTGGAGAGATATTGCGGCGTACGGATTCCCGCGACGACGTCCTCGCCCTGCGCGTTGATCAACCATTCGCCATAATAGGCGCTGTCACCGGTGGAGGGGTTGCGGGTAAAGGCCACACCAGTAGCCGATGTCTCACCCATATTGCCGAAAACCATCGCCTGTACGTTGACAGCGGTGCCCCATTCGGCGGGAATATCGTTGAGCCGGCGGTAGACCTTGGCCCGCTCTGCCTGCCAACTGCCGAAAACAGCGCTGACCGCCCCCCAGAGCTGGTCGTTTACATCCTGCGGAAAAGGCTTGCCCCATTGTTCCTCGACGAGCCCCTTATATTCGGCCACCAGCGCCTTCCAATGCTGAGACTCCATCTCAGTATCCGTAAAGAAGCCATTATCTTCCTTGGCTATTTCCAGCGCTTCCTCAAAGCTATCATGATCCAGTTGCAGCACCACATCGGAGTACATCTGGATAAAGCGACGATAGCTGTCCCAGGCGAAACGCTCGTCGCCAGAGGTTTTCGCAAGCCCTTCAACGGTTTCGTCGTTGAGGCCGAGATTCAGCACCGTGTCCATCATGCCGGGCATCGACGCCCGCGCGCCGGAACGAACGGAAACCAGCAGAGGATCGGCGGCATCACCAAATATCTTGCCGGTAATCTTTTCAATATGCGCGACGCCTTGCGTCACTTCGCCGGTCAGGCTGTCGGGATAGACGCCGCCTTCGTTCATGAAGCGCGTGCACATTTCGGTGGAGATGGTGAAGCCTGGAGGCACTGGCAGGCCAATGTTCGCCATTTCCGCGAGATTGGCGCCTTTTCCGCCCAATAAATTACGTGCTGCGGTAGCATCTGTTGGCGCGCCATCGGCGTCCATGCCACCACCGAAACGATATACATATTGAGTCATATTATGTTCTATCTCCGAAATTTATCGGCCCAAAGTTCACACACATCACAGGGTGTGTTTCGCCAACCATGACATCCTGATGAGTCATCATGCGATCTGCTTGCGCAGTTTCAAAGTTCACACAATTCACAGGGTGTTGAGCAGCAATCACATCATCCCTCAATCTTGGAAAAATCAGCGACCTGATGTACGGCCGCGCGGAAACGGGCGAGCAAGGCAAGCCGCGCCTCCCGTTTGTCCGCATCGCTGTCATTCACCGTCACATCCTCGAAAAACTGGTCAATCGGCGCGCGCAAATTGGCCAGCGCGGTCATCGCCTTTTCAAACTCTTCCGCTGCAATGGCTGCGGTCACATCCGGTTGCGCTGCATCCAGCGCGTCGATCAGTGCCTTTTCGGCTTTTTCGGGTGTGTAGGAAAGGGATTTTGCTTCGACCTGCTCCGCAGTTTCTTTCTTCAGGATGTTCGACGCACGCTTGTAACCTGCGAGTAGGTTTCCACCGTCTGGAGTTTCCACGAAAGCCTGCAAGGCGTTCACCCGAGCTAGCAAACGAACGAGATCATCTTCTCCGCCCAGCGCGAACACAGCATCGATCAGGTCGTGTCGGACCCCTGCTTCACGTTGCTGGACTTTCAGACGTTCGGCAAAAAAGTCTAGAAGTGCAGTTGTTGCCTTACCCGCTTTTTCAACGATTTCCTGACCTTCATCTTCCGGCGACTTCTCCGACCCCTTTAACGCTACTATAATTGCATCTGAGGCGGCTTTCCTACCTACGAAAGGTTCTAGCGCTGCGTATGCTTTTAATGATTCTTTTGCAGCAGAAGTTTCAGTTCTGAGCAATAATTCGCCAGTCATCTTAAACAAAGGATTGCCCAAGTTTACGCGAATACCGTTCTCTAACAACAGAGCGATAACAGCTATAGCTGCTCTTCGGAGTGCAAATGGGTCCTTTGAACCGGTTGGACGCATGTTGTAGGCAAAGAAAGAAACCAGCGTATCCAGCTTATCCGCCAGACTCACCGCCACCGTCACCGGATCCGTGGGCACTTCATCACCCTGCCCGACCGGCTTGTAATGATCGCGGATCGCGTTGGCGACCGCCTTGGACTTGCCCTGTTTCTCTGCATAATAGCCGCCCATCAGACCTTGCAGGTCGGGGAACTCGCCGACCATTTCGGTGACGAGATCGGCTTTGCAGAGACGTGCGGCCTCGGACACTTCCCTATGAAATGTATCGCCGGGGCTGGACTGGTCAAAACCATTCCCTTCTAAAGAAACCAGCCACTCGGCCAACTTGGCCACACGCTCTACCTTGTCGGCAACCGTGCCCAGTTTTTCATGGAACACGATGTTGCTCAATTTCTTGGCATGATCCTCCAACGGCGTCTTCTGGTCAAGTTCCCAGAAGAATTTGGCGTCGGACAGCCTTGCCGCCAGCACTTTTTCATTACCCGCAACAATCGCCTTGCCGCCGTCTGTGGCTTCAATATTGGCGGTGCAGATAAAATTCGGTGCCAGTTTGCCGCTTTTGTCGCGGCAAATGAAATATTTCTGGTTCACCCGGGCGGTGAGCTGGATGACCTCTTCCGGTACATCCAAAAACGCAGGATCAAACCCGCCCAGCAGCGGCACGGGCCATTCGGTCAGGCCGGCATTTTCGACCACCAGGCCTTCGTCCGCAACCAGCTCCAGACCGCCATCCGATGCCGCCTTGGCCGCACCTTCGCGGACGATCGCTTCGCGTTCGGCCTGATCGACCAGCACATGGCAGGCGCGCAGTTTCTCGGCATAATCACCGGCATTGCCGATCGTTACCACTCCGTCATGGTGGAAGCGATGGCCGACCGTTTCATAACCTGACGTCACGCCGTCAATTTCGCATTCCACCAGATCATCGCCCAATATCGCGACAATGCCGGACAGAGGCCGCACCCAGCGCAGACTTTCAGTGGACAGGCTGGCTTCGCCCCAGCGCATCGATTTGGGCCATGGGAAGGCCTTGATGATCGCGGGGATTGCTTCGGCCAACACATCGCTTGTTGCGCGGCCCGGCTTGTTGATCACGGCAAAATAGGTCGCGCGCCCTTTGACCTCGCGCACTTCCAGTTGCTCACGGGTCACACCATTTTTGCGGCAGAAGCCGTCAACGGCTTGGTCGGGGGCGCCTTCCGGTGGCCCCTTGGCTTCGTCGCTCACTGCCTCGGTCTGCGCTGGCAGGTCTTTTGCGATCAGCGCGAGCCGCCTTGGCGTCGAGTAAACGGTGATATCCGCGGCTTTCAGGCCGGCATCATTCAGTTGCGCGGCAAACAACCGCTCCAGATCAGCACGGGCTTTCGCCTGCATCCGCGCGGGAATTTCTTCGGAGAGCAGTTCAAGCAGGAAATCGGCCATTATGCGTCCCACCCGTTTTTCGCCATATAGGCTTCACAGCTGCCCTTCGCGAGATCGCGGACCTGCCCCATATAGCTGGCCCGCTCCTGCACGCTGATCACGCCGCGCGCCTGCAGCAGATTGAACACATGGCTCGCCTTGATCGCCTGTTCATAGGCCGGAATGGGGAGCTTTGCCTCAAGGCAGTTCTCGCACTCCGCCGTCGCTTTCCTGAACAGGTCAAACAGCGTTTCGGTGTTCGCAACCTCGAAATTCCACTCCGACATCTGTTTCTCATTGTCTAAGAAGATATCGCCGTAACTGACTCCATTCCCGTTATAATCCAGGTCATAGATGCTATCGACGCCCTGGATATACATGGCGAGCCGCTCCAGGCCGTAGGTCAGTTCGCCAGACACTGGCTTACAATCAAAACCGCCCATCTGCTGGAAATAAGTGAACTGCGTCACCTCCATGCCATCGCACCAGACTTCCCAGCCCAGACCCCAGGCGCCGAGTGTCGGGCTTTCCCAGTCATCTTCGACAAAACGAATGTCATGCAGCATCGGATTAATGCCGATGGCGGTCAAGCTATCGAGGTAAAGCTGCTGAATATCCGGCGGGGAAGGCTTTAGAATCACCTGATATTGGTAATAATGCTGCAACCGGTTGGGGTTCTCGCCATAACGGCCATCTGTGGGCCGGCGGCAAGGCTGCACAAAAGCGGCATTCCACGGGTCCGGACCAAGCGCACGTAGGGTCGTCGCCGTGTGGAACGTCCCTGCCCCCATTTCCATGTCATAGGGCTGCAGGATCGCACAGCCCTGCTCGCTCCAGTAATCGTGGAGTTTCAGGATGATCTGCTGGAAGCTGAGCGGCTTCTGGTCGGTCAAGATGATGGCTTTCTTCGCGAGTGCAATATGTGTCGCGCTTGCTTTGGCGAAAGCGCCCGAAAGGGTCAAGCCGTGATTGGCGTTTTTGCCCTACTCCGCCGCTTCCAATTCTCGTACCGGCGCAACCGTTACCGGTGTCGCGTTGAGGACCGCGTTGCCGGACAGCGGGTCAAAGCTCTCGGGATCGGTGAGATCATTGATCGACACGCCCGGTTTTGACGCGGCAACAGACAGCCCCACCCCTTCCCGGCCATGGCCGAAGCCATGCGGGATCGACACCACGCCGGGCATGACGTCATCGGTGACCTCGACGACAATCTCGACGCTGTTCACACGGCTTTCCACCGTCGCCATATCACCGTCCGTCAAGCCGCGCTCGGCCGCATCATCGGGATGAACCATCAATGTGCAACGGTCCGGTCCTTTCAGCAGGCGCTTGCTGTTGTGCAGCCAGCTATTGTTGCTCCGCACATGGCGGCGGCCGATCAGCCGCAACATGTCCGGGCGGGCATCGCTCAGAGAATCGGCAAAGCGCTGTAGCTCGGCCAGAAAATCGGGATGGGCGCACTGGATTTGCTTGTCTTCGGTCATCAGGCGGTCCGCCATGCATGGACGCAACGGCCCGAGATCAATCCCGTTCGGCGCTGCCTCAACCTCTGCCAGAGTCAGGCCTGCGGGCGAGCTTTGCAGCATATTGTCGAGCACGTCCCGCGGTTCCCGGATATTCGGTACATCCTTCCCGTCCGTCGCCAGTATTTCGCGCGCCAGTTCGGCGATGATTTCCCAGTCGGCTTTCTCACCGTCCTGAATGTCAAAGATCGCAGGCGAATAGCTGGCATAGTTGCGCACCGCGAGAGGTCCGAAAAAGAAAGGATAATGGTCCTTTTCCAGCGGGCCGCAAGGCGGAAGGATATAGTCGGCGTGGCGGCTGGTTTCGGTGACATACATGTCAAACGATACCATCAGGTCGAGCTTCTCCAGCGCCCGATCCAGTCTCGCACCATCAGGGGCTGAAAGGACGGGATTGCCAGTAACAACAAATAGGGTGCGGATTCGCTCGTCATCTTCGCGCAGCATTTCCTCGGCAAAAGTGATGGTCGGTAACTCGCCCATCACCACGGGCATTTCACCGCGGGCCGTCTGAGTTTTTCGCACAGAGCCCCTACCCACCAAATTGATCGTATCAAGCGCCGGTTCCGGCACCATCGTACCACCTTCCCGGTCGAGATTGCCGGTTGCAATATTAATGATCTGGATCAGCCACTGGTTGAGTGTGCCAAATTCGCAGACAGAAACGCCCATTCGACCATAAATCGCGGCCGGTTGGTCAGCTCCCAGTTGCGCCGCTATTTCGCGCATGTCTTCAACCGCTATCCCGCAATGAGTCGACAGTTCAGCCATATCAAAACCGGCAATAGCAGGCTCAATACTCCCCCAGCTATCGTCCATAATCGCTTCAAGGCGGGAAATATCCGCGTGACCATCATCGAAGACCGCTTTCAATATCCCGATAAACAGGGCTGTATCCGTACCCGGCTTCACGAAATGATGCGCATCAGCCAGTTTCGCAGTTTCCGTGCGGCGCGGATCGATCACAACCAGCTTGCCATCGCGCGCCTGCATTTCCTTCACGCGCTTCTTGAAGTCCGGCACCGTCCAGATACTGCCGTTAGAGGCCGCTGGGTTTCCACCGACAATGACCAGATACTGGCTTCGATCAATATCCGGCACCGCGGCCAAGCTGACATGGCCGTACATATGATATTGCACCACATGATGCGGGATCTGGTCCAGCGTCGAGGCGGAATAGATGTTTTTCAACCCTATCGCGCGGCGCAAGGTGCTGATTTGCGTCGAAATGCCATAATCATGTGCACTGGGATTACCCATATACATGGCGGGTTTAGCGCCCGCTTCTTTCAGGTCCTTCAACTTCCCGGCAATCTCCTGAAACGCGGTTTCCCAGCCAATTTCCTGCCATTCGCCGTTCACTTTCTTGACCGGCTTGTGCAGGCGATCCGGATCATCCTGCAAATCGGCAATGGCCGTTGCCTTGGGGCAGATATGGCCGCGGCTTAAAACATGATCGGGATTGCCCTTGATAGAGAGAATCTCCCGCCCTTCGACTTCAACCAAAACGCCGCAATTGGCTTCACAGATATGACAGGTACGGGCGTGAATTTGGTTCATCGGGAGTCTCCTAATTTAACTGAGCAATTAGCAGAGTGGTAAAGCAGTGACTAGCATCTGCATCTTTTTTTGTTCAAAACTTAAATATCGCTAGGATTTGGGCCGAAAATGTTCGATTAACCGGAGCATTCGATCAAATCTTCCTGCTTTCAATGAAAATGGAAATGTTACCCATGATGCCACGCTGGCTTTCTTACCTGTTTATCGTTCCAATATTTTTGGGATTGGCCGCTTGCGAAGCAACACCTCCACAATCTGCCGGAGACGCAGCTCCCCAGAAAACCGAAATTGCCACCATTCCGGACGATCCGGATCCAGCGCTTTGGGTAGTAAAAGACGAAGACACAACCATTTACCTGTTCGGTACAGTGCATATTCTGAAACCAGGCCTGACGTGGTTTGATGAGGCGGTGAAAGAAGCTTTCGATGCATCTGATGAATTGGTGGTTGAAATGATTGAACCAGATCCGGCTGCCATGATGAAGATCGTCAATGATATGGCGATCGATAAAACGGGTGTTTCCTTGCGCGACAAGCTCAGCGAAGAAGATCGCGCGGACTATGAAGCAGCCCTCACTTCACTGAACCTGCCAGTCGGTGCCTTTGATCCTCTGAAACCGTGGTTTGCCAGCGTTAGCCTGTCTCTCGTTCCATTGATGAAAAGTGGATATGACACGAATAGCGGCGTCGAAGATGCACTGACTTCCCAAGCCAAGGCACGCAATATGAAGATTATCGGGCTGGAAACGCCGGAACAACAATTGGGTTTTTTCGACAATCTGCCCGAAGATGTTCAAATCCGCTTCCTGAACTTCAATGTGGATACCATTGATGAAATGGCCGATGGCATGGAAAACATGGTCGCGCATTGGGCCAATGCCAACATCACTGCGCTAGCGGAACTAATGAACGCTGGTCTGGAGGAAAAGATCCTTTACGAGACGTTGCTTTCAAACCGGAATGCCAACTGGGCAGTCTGGGTAGACGAGCGCATGGACCAACCCGGGACTGTCTTCATGGCAGTGGGTGCAGGTCATCTTGCGGGTGAAACAAGCTTGCAGGCGCAGCTGAAAAAGCGTGGTTTGAAGGCAAAGCGGGTGAAATATTAGGTAATTTCAAACGCTGCACCTTTCTTTTCGCGTTTATCATGCCCAAATAGCAGTCATGGTTCATCTTCGCGCTCTACTCGCTTTAATCGCCACATTTTGCCTTGCGGCCTGTTCCAACGCCGCACCGCCAGTGCAATTGAACACTGTAAAGGAAGGCAAACCGGCTCTTTGGAAGGTGACCGGTACAAAGCCGGAGCAAAAAGGCTCGGCCTATATGTTCGGAACAATCCACATATTGCCCAAAGACGTGAACTGGCGAACGCCGTTGCTGGAAACCGCCCTGAAGGACTCAGATCGGTTGATTATCGAAGTGCTCGGTCTTGAGGACACCCAGAATGCGGCCAGAATATTTTCCAAGCTCGCCATCTCTCCTGATCAGCCGGAGATTGAAACTCGGGTAGAACCCTCGCTCCGTGATGATCTTGATGCGGTAATTGACAAGAGCAACATCCCCGAATTTGCCTTGAACCGTATGGAAAGCTGGGCAGCCGCGCTGTCTTTGGCTTCCGCGCAGACCAATGCGCTTGGCCTTGAATCCAGCGAAGGCGTGGAGAAAAAGCTGATCGCGCAATTTGCTGATTTTAAAAAACCCGTTGAAGGCTTGGAGACTATAGAGCAGCAGCTTGGTTATTTCGACACCCTGCCTGAATCGCAGCAGCGCGACATGCTCACCAGCGTCGTCGAAGAAGCGGCCGATACCAAGGGAGCATTTGAAAAGCTGTTCAATGCCTGGATTTCAGGAGATACGGACAAGATTGTCGAACTCTCCAGTGGCGGGATACTGGAAGATCCCAAAACGCGAGAGAAACTGCTGGTCGCCCGTAATCAGGACTGGACCGAACAGTTGGACAAAAGGCTGCAGAGTCCGGGCATATCATTTGTAGCAGTGGGCGCGGCTCATCTTGTCGGGCCAGATGCCGTTCAGGCCATGCTTGAAAAGCGCGGATATAAGATCGAGAAAATTCAATAATATAGATTTCAGGGCAACTTCATGACATTTCTGTTTGACCGCGAGACCGCACTCATACCGTGCGGCGACGGACAATATACTATCGAAGCCAGTGATGTTTATCGCAATCCTACGGGCGCGGCATTTGGTGGCTGGGTTGCGGCAATCATGGCAAGAGCCGTTGAAGACCATCCTGATCGGACCAGCCCCATTGTTTCCCTGCAAACCACTTATATAGCCGGTGTCGGACCGGGTGAAGTCAATGTTGAATCAAAGCTGCTCAAATCAGGGGCTTCTACACAGTTTTGGCGGATCGAGCTCTTTCAGGCCGGAAATCTCGTCATCGTCGGCGATATTGTCACGAGCAACAGGCGCCCTGTCGAACTAAACTATCAAATCGATATGCCTGAAATACCTGCCCCGGAGAACAATCCCCAGTTGAAACCAATGGAGGGTCAGGCACCCCAGTGGATTCGAACCTACGATCAGCGCATCGCAAAGGGTGTTCCTTTTCAGGTTAACGAAACGCCGGAGACGATTGTCTGGATCAAGGAAGAGGATGGCAGGCCGCTGGACCGTATCAGCATTATCTCCATTTGCGACGTACCCATGCCGCGAACCTTTTTTCTTAGCAACGAGTTTCATCCGGGATCTACGGTTGCCATGTCAACTTACATATATGCCAGCGAAGACGATATTGCCGCGGCCGGATCGGATTATCTGGTGATGCGTGTCTCCGGCGCCGTGGTCAGAAACAGCAAGAGTGATTCCCGCGTTGAACTTTGGTCTGGCAATGGAACCTTGCTCGCGACCAGCAACCAAATCGGCTTTTTCCGCTAGTAGAAAGCCATCCGGCCTCACGCTGCAATTTGCCTTGCTTTTCGGCGATCCCCTGCCTATAGCGCCCTCTTTCCGACCATGAGCACCCTGGAGGCGTGGCGGAATATCGTAAAAACCTAATTTTTGGAGCAACATTATGAGTGATCAGCTGACGATTTCAGCCGAGCCTCGCGAACGGGCTGGCAAGGGAGCCTCCCGTGCACTACGTCGCGAAGGCCGCATCCCCGCCGTTATATATGGCGATAAAAAAGACCCTGTGACAATTCATGTAGAAGAACGCGCGCTGAACAAGCTGCTTGGCACCGGCGTATTCATGAACTCACTGGTCATGGTGGACGTGAACGGCGACGTAACCCGTACCCTGCCAAAAGATGTTGCTTTTGATCCGGTCTCTGACCGTGCTCTGCATGTTGACTTTTTCCGTCTTGCCAAAGGCGCGAAAGTACAGGTCAACATTCCGGTTGTATTTATCAACGAAGAAGAATCACCTGGTCTGAAACGTGGCGGCGTGCTGAACGTTGTTCGCTTTGAACTCGACCTTATGTGTGACGCAGACAAGATCCCCGATCAGATCGAGATTGATGTGACCGGTCTGGAAATTGGTGATTCCATCCATATTTCTCACGTTACCCTGCCTGAAGGTTCGGAAAGCTCGATTACTGATCGTGACTTCACCATCGCTGGTGTAACCGCACCGTCCGCACTGAAATCTTCTGAAGATGAAGCTGAAGAAGGCGAAGGTGAAGAGGGCGAAGAAGGTGAAGAAGGTGCTGAAGGCGAAGCAGCTGAAGGCGGCGACGCAGAAGGCGGTTCGGAAGACTAGACCTTTTCACCGAAAACAATGTAACGAAAAACCGTTCATACCGAGCATGCCAACTGGCTTGCCAATGTATGAGCGGTTTTTTGTATCTGGATTTTAAGGAAACCGAAAAATGCAACTATGGGTCGGCCTTGGCAATCCGGGCGCACAATATGCGCTCCACCGCCATAATGTCGGCTTCATGGTGCTGGATGCGCTTGAAGAAGTGCATGGTTTCCCTGAACCGAAGAAGAAATTTCAAGGTTGGGCGGTTGAAGGAAGGTTGAGTTCAGAGAAGCTGCTCCTTCTCAAACCCGCCACATTCATGAATGAAAGTGGTCGGGCGGTACGAGCGGCGATGGACTTTTACAAGCTGGCGCCATCTGACGTAACCGTGTTTCATGATGAACTGGATCTGGAACCGTTCAAGGTTAAGGTCAAAGTCGGTGGCGGTCATGCTGGTCACAATGGCCTGCGATCCGTAGATGCGCATATCGGCCCGGATTTTCGCCGGGTACGTATCGGCATCGGACATCCCGGCCACAAGTCACGGGTGCACGGACATGTACTGGGCAATTATGCCAAGGCGGAGATTGATGACCTGGCGGAAATGCTGGGCGGCATTGCCGCAGAAGCAGACTGGCTGGCCAATGGCGACAATGCGCGGTTTATGAGCGAGTTGGCGCTGAGGATGCAAAAGGATTAAACATGGGTTTTAAATGCGGTATCGTTGGTCTTCCCAACGTCGGAAAATCAACGCTTTTCAATGCGCTTACCGAGACACAGGCGGCGCAGGCGGCCAATTATCCATTCTGCACGATTGAACCCAATGTCGGTCAGGTTGCTGTCCCCGATCCGCGTTTGCAACAGATCGCCAAGATCGCCGGTAGCGCGAAAATCATTGAAACCCAGCTCGCCTTTGTCGACATCGCTGGCCTTGTCAAAGGCGCATCACAGGGCGAAGGCCTCGGCAACCAGTTCCTTGGCAATATCCGCGAAGTCGATGCAATTGTTCATGTTTTGCGCTGTTTTGAAGATGACGATATCCAGCATGTGTCGAACAAGGTTGATCCGATTTCCGACGCCGAGGTTGTCGAAACCGAATTGCTGCTCGCCGATCTGGAAAGCCTTGAAAAACGCGTTCCGGCCTTTGAAAAGAAAGCGACCAGCGGCGACAAGGAAGCCAAGATTGCTGCCAGCGTGCTGGGCCAGACGCTCGAGTTATTGCGCCACGGCAAACCTGCACGGCTCACCCAGCCCAATGATGATGAAGAGCAACGGATTTTTGACCAGTCACAATTGCTGACCGCCAAGCCGGTGCTCTATGTCTGTAATGTCGATGAGGGCGATGCCGCCAATGGCAATGACTTGAGCGCCGCTGTGTTTGAAAAGGCCAAGGCCGAAAATGCCGAAGCGGTTATCGTATCGGCCGCGATCGAATCCGAACTGGTCGGCATGGAGGCCGAAGAGCGCGCCGAATATCTCGCGGAACTGGGTCTGGAAGAATCCGGTCTCGCCCGCGTTATTCGTGCCGGTTATCAATTGCTCAACCTGCAAACTTTCTTCACCGCTGGCCCCAAGGAAGCCCGCGCATGGACAGTGCACAAGGGTGCCAAGGCTCCGGAAGCGGCTGGCGAGATCCACACCGACTTCGAACGCGGCTTCATTCGCGCGGAGACGATCGCCTTTGATGATTATGTCTCGCTGGGCGGCGAAAGCGCGGCACGCGATGCCGGTAAACTGCGCCAGGAAGGCAAAGACTATGTCGCTCAGGACGGCGACATCATGAATTTCAAATTCAATGTCTGATTTGTCATAAAAGCCGGTTAGACTGAAGCCAGTCTAAAGGGGTTTCTATGATTCGACATATAGTACAGGCATTTGCCGTTTGCGCTTTGCTGACCGGATGCGCGGCATCTCAAACAGACATATCGCCAACAACGGTGAGCGCATCTCTGCCCGCGGAGCAAGCCCGCGAGGCCGTTACGATATTAATTTCGATCGACGGATTCCGCCCGGACTATCTCGATCGCGGCATCACGCCCAATCTCAGCGCCTTGGCTGCATCTGGAGTCGTTGCCGACATGCGCTCCAGTTTTCCGACCAAGACCTTTCCCAACCACTGGACCTTGGTGACCGGCAAAAGGCCGGATAATCACGGCATTGTCGGCAACAGTATGGAAGATGTCGCACGCCCCGGTCAGAGATTCACGATGGCCAACAAGGATCCATTCTGGTGGGATCAGGCGGAGCCGATCTGGATAACGGCTGAAAAGCAGGGTGTACGGACAGCCACCATGTTCTGGCCGGGATCAGAGGTTGAGCTGGATGGTACGCGCCCCAGCGACTGGTGGCCGTTTTCGCAAGCTCTGTCCAACGACCGGCGTGTCAATGCCGTGGTCGATTGGATGCGGAGACCGGCGGCCATCCGCCCAGAGCTGGTGACGCTCTATTTCGATACCGTGGACACAGCCGGACATTTTTTTGGACCGGCACCCGGTGAAAAACTGCACACCGTGATCAGGGCGGTCGACCAGAATGTCGGCAACCTGGTCTCGCAATTGGCTGCTCTGGGCCAACCGGTGAATCTCGTCATCACGTCGGACCACGGCATGGCAGAAACGCATCCTGACCGCGTCATATATCTCGATAACATCTTGCCGCGTGACCAATATCGGTTGGTTGTCGATGGCAATTATGCAGGCATCGAACCTTTGGCGGATGACATGGCAACAATAAACGCCGCTTTCCTGAAACCGCATGATAATATGGAATGCTGGAAAAAGGCTGATATTCCGGCGCGTTTCCAATATGGTAAAAACCCCCGGGTACCATCGATCATCTGCCTGCCTGAATCCGGCTGGGTGGTTTATCAGGACAAGCCGGAATGGATGACCGGAACAGGCGGCGGTCATGGCTATGATCATCTGCATCCAGACATGATCGCGTTTTTCCTCGCCAGCGGCCCTGATTTTGTCGGCGACACAAAGATCGAGACGTTCGACAATGTCGATATCTATTCGCTGCTCGCACATCTGACCGGCGTTAAACCGAACCAGAGCGATGGCGATCTTTCTCCATTTGAACAGGCGCTGAAACCCTGAAAATTTGCCATAGAAACATGGTCCATAAGAAAGAATAACCATGCTCTATTATGAAGATATCCAGATCGACGTCGTCCAGAAATACGGGTCGTACAAGGTTACCAAGGACGAGGTAGTCGAATTCGCCTCCAAATATGATCCGCAGCCTTTTCACCTCGATGAAGAGGCCGCTGCGAAGACCCATTTTGGACGCCTGTCTGCCAGCGGATGGCACAGTGCGGCGATGATGATGCGGATGATGGTTGACCAGATGAACGCCAATAAACAAGCGGGACTGGGTTCCCCGGGTGTTGATAATCTACGATGGCTAAAGCCTGTCTATCCTGGCGACACGCTGCGTTGCGAACATGTGACATTGGAAAAACGAAGGTCCGAAAGCCGACCGGAAATGGGGATTATGAAGGGCAAGATCACCGTGCTGAATCAACATGATGAGAAAGTCATGACAATGGAAAGTACAGGTTTGATCCAGGTCCGCGGAGACTAGTTGCTTTGGTATGCTAACATCCGCCTTGGGTGCAAAAGCGGACATTTGCATCCACGATCTCGCTACCATTTCATTACCCAATCGCGGTCCGTTAAGCAGCGTGTCGAGCGACGTCCAACGGATTATCGCCCAGTCGCGGCCCGCTTCAAATCGATTAGCGATGGCTTTAGTTTGGGCGCTGTCTCTTCTAGTCGCCTTTCCTCTGCATTTTCGACACGGTCGCGGCCGCTCGACTTGGCGCGATAAAGAGCGGCATCGGCCCGTGCAAATAAGTGCTCATAGGCCTCCCCCTCACGCGCTGTAGCCACGCCAAAACTTGCAGTCAGTCGGATATCATCGTTTAGACCCGCATGTTCAAGACGCACGAAAGCTTGCCTGATCCGCTCGGCTAAATGTTCAGCCGGGTCATTCGGACAATTCCAGACCGCGATACAGAATTCCTCTCCACCGATCCGGCCTGCCGTGTCGGATTCGCGCACCATTTGATTAATGAGTTCGCCGAAGCTGGAAATGGCTTGGTCGCCGGCCTGGTGCCCCCAAATATCATTGACCTGTTTGAAGTGATCGATATCGGCCACAACCAGACTCAGGGGGCGACCCTCCGTTTGAGCGCGGGAAAGAAGGCTTTGCATCGATTGCTCAAACGCGCCCCGATTGAGCAGCCCTGTCAAGGAGTCACGATCACTGCTTTCGCGCAGGGCATTTGTCCATTCGGCGATCGTCGCGCCAATCAGAACCACCGCGGTTGTAACACCTTTCACCCCGAGCACGAGCCCGATCAGGGAGTAATAGATTGAATCCCGATAAGCCTCTGCCGGGATCGACCGCTCGAACAGCAGGGTCAATGTTGGCCTGGCGAGGAAATCGGCGGCTTGAAATGCCATGATAGCGATGATCGCCAGATCGATCACATTGCGCCGCCGTGCGGTAAGAAGTGTTGTCACGCCCATGGTGAACATAACACCATAACCTATGTTGACGATAATCAGGCGCGAGGCAACGTCGTTGGAGAAACTAACCGCCACTGCCAGCACCAACGCGCTGATAAGGTAAACGACCACAAAGCTTCCGAGATGAAACCGTTGCCCGGCGCGCTCACAGACTGATGCAACAAGCACGGTAGAGCCAAGGGTGTAGAAAAGCTGCGTCGCATGGAAAAGATAGAAAGCGTCAGCCGGCAAGAAGTGGGTGATGAGAAACCCCACTGCAGACAGGGCATAGGCAATGCCAAAGCCGAGCACGTGACGCTTCATGCGCCCGACTCGCCAAAGCACCATGAATGTCGCCGCAAAGAACAGCGCCATAAGCGGCGTCACCATCCCAAGAATTTGTGTTTGCATTTAACCGTATCACCCCCGTTTCAGCGGGTTAGGCCAATATAGTTAAAGGCATCTTAAGGAATTCTACTCCACCCAATTTTCGCCGGTCCAGAAACTGCTTGCGAGAGTCCGCTTTCGGAATAAAACCGGTCCGCGGGTCACTTTCTTCCGAAAAGTTTTTCAATATCGCCATGGGCCAGCTTGACCCAGGTGGGGCGGCCATGATTGCACTGGCCGGAATGTGGAGTCACTTCCATTTCACGCAAAAGGGCGTTCATTTCGGCAACGTTGAGCACCCGCCCTGCCCGTACCGATCCATGGCAGGCCATGGTCGAGGCGACGTGATCGATCCGTTCCTTGAGCGACAGAGCCTCGTCATAAGCCCCCAGTTCGTCGGCCAGATCGGTGATCAGGCCTTTGACATCTCCGGAACCCAGCATCGCTGGCGTAGCGCGAACCAGCATGGCGGACAGACCAAAACGTTCGAGCTCCAAGCCGAATTCAGAAAGCTCCGCCATACGCGCCTCCAGTCGGTCGCAGGCGTTTTCATCCAGCTCCACAACCTCGGCCATCAGCAAGGCCTGAGAAGCAACGGTGCCGCCCTCGACCGCCTTGCGCATGCGTTCGAGCACCAGACGTTCATGGGCGGCATGTTGATCGACAATGACCAGTCCGTCCTCTGCTTCAGCAACAATATAGGTCTTTGCGACCTGACCGCGGGCAATGCCAAGCGGATGACTGACCGCCTCAGGTACAGGCTCTGCCGCTTCTTCAGCGCGTCCCATAAGGGGTGCCAGTTCGTCGCTGCTTAACCCACTGAAGGCGCTGACATTGTCTTGCACACCGCCAGCGAGCGCCGATGGATAAGGCTGCGACTGAATGGTCGCCCTGCCCCCGACGGGTCCCTGCGCCGTAAAAATGCTTGTTTGCGGATCCGGCGCTTGTGGTTCGGTCTGCCAGTTGGCCAGAGCGGACTCCGCCGGACGTTGGACCGCGCGAAAACCGCCTTCATCCAGGGCGCGGCGCAAGCCGCTGACAATCATACCGCGGATCATTGCCGGCTCGCGGAAACGAACCTCGGTTTTGGCCGGATGCACATTCACGTCGACAAGCTCCGGCGGCATATCAATAAACAGCGCCACGACAGGATGACGATCTCGCGCCAGCATTTCCGCATAGGCTCCGCGTACAGCGCCAACCAATAACCGGTCTTTCACGGGCCTGCCGTTGACGAACAAAAACTGATGATCAGCCACGCCGCGATTATAGGTTGGCAGCCCTGCTACACCGGACAAGCGAACCTCTTCGCGCACGAGATCAACAGCAACACTATTGGCGCGCAATTCCTTGTTGGTCAGCGCCGCCACCCGGTCAGGCCCGCTTTCACCGCCCTGCACTGCAATCGCCTTGCGATTTTCATGGGTCAGCGTGAAGCCGATATCGGGCCGCGCCATGGCGAGCCGGCGCACCACATCCACGCAAGCGGCATATTCGCTGCGCGGCGTGCGCAGGAATTTCCGCCTGGCGGGGACTTTGGCAAAGAGTTGCTCGACCCGCACTTTGGTGCCGGGCGGGATTGCTGCTGGTCCGTCGCTCTCAACCTCTCCGTGATTCACAATTCGAGTCCAGCCATCTTGGCCTTCCACCCGGCTTTCGATGGTCAGTCGTGCAACACTCGCAATGGAGGGCAGCGCTTCACCTCGAAAGCCCAATGTAGCGACCATCTCAATCGCTTCATCCGGCAGCTTGGACGTCGCATGACGCTCTAGGGCGAGGGCGATGTCATCGCGGGTCATGCCGCAACCATTATCGGCCACCTCGATCAGATCGAGACCGCCCTGTTCGAGGCGGATGTTGATCTGGCTGGATCCGGCGTCAATGGCATTTTCGACCAGCTCTTTCAGCGCACTGGCTGGACGCTCGACAACTTCACCGGCTGCGATCCGGTTGATCAGGCTATTTGGGAGTCTTCTTATTGACATATCGCCTTTCCTAGCCCAAGCGAACATGCCAAGCGACCCTTGATTGCGACTTAGTTTTTCGGGGAGATTTGCTGGACGATCCGAATGCTTAGCTTCATCCCCCGTTCAGCCAAAATGTCGCTATGGTTTTAGAAAACAGCGTTCGCTGTAAATATAAGAAAACACGGGACAAAACATGGTATTTGGTAATCTGTTCAAGTTCAGGTCTCAGGACATGGCAATCGATCTGGGAACAGCCAACACGGTTGTTTACGTACGCGGTCAGGGAATCGTTCTCAACGAACCGTCGGTTGTTGCGATCGAAACGACCAATGGTATCAAAAAAGTCAAAGCGGTAGGCAATGATGCAAAGATGATGATGGGCAAGACGCCCGACAGCATCGAAGCGATTCGTCCGCTGCGCGATGGTGTTATTGCCGACATTGATGTCGCCGAGCAGATGATCAAACACTTCATCCAGAAAGTGAACGGCAAGAGCAAGCTGTTCAGCTATCCGGAAATCGTGATCTGTGTGCCATCAGGTTCCACCTCGGTTGAGCGCCGCGCCATTCGCGATGCCGCTTCCAATGCCGGAGCCAGTCAGGTGTTCCTGATCGAAGAACCGATGGCAGCTGCCATCGGTGCCGACATGCCCGTCACCGAACCTATTGGTTCCATGGT
Organism: uncultured Sphingomonadaceae bacterium; assembly: GCA_947493955.1. Taxonomy (GTDB): domain Bacteria; phylum Pseudomonadota; class Alphaproteobacteria; order Sphingomonadales; family Sphingomonadaceae; genus Parasphingorhabdus. The sequence goes on along the minus strand of CANLSQ010000001.1, from coordinate 931,583 downwards.
GGTTGACGTAGGTGGCGGCACGACGGAAGTCGCTGTCCTTTCCCTTCGCGGACTGGCCTACACGACATCGGTACGCACCGGCGGCGACAAAATGGACGAGGCGATTGTCTCTTATGTGCGTCGTCACCACAACCTGCTGATCGGTGAAACCACCGCTGAGCGGATCAAGAAAGACTTCGGCGTCGCGCAGGCACCCGCTGATGGCGTAGGCCACACAATCCACATCAAAGGCCGTGACCTTGTAAACGGCGTGCCCAAGGAAATTTCAATCAACCAGGGCCAGATTGCAGAAGCGCTAAGCGAACCAATTGGCACCATTATCGAAGGCGTACGGATTGCTCTTGAGAATACGGCGCCGGAACTGGCAGCCGACATTGTTGATCAGGGCATTGTTCTAACCGGAGGCGGTGCGTTGATCTCCGGACTGGACGAAGCCCTCAGCGATGAGACGGGACTGCCCGTGACCGTGGCCGAGGATCCGCTTGCCTGTGTTGCGATTGGAACAGGCCGGGCCATGGAAGACGATATGTTCCGCGGCGTGCTCACAACGGCTTGATAAATGATTTGACCAGAATGAAGAAAGCGGGAGGATAAGCAAGCATGGCGCCGCCACGAAACCGGCGCCCAGGATTTTCCAAGCGGGCGCAATATAGCATATTCGCCAGCTACTTACTGGGCATATTGGGAGCTGTCGTCGGTCTCCTGCTGCTGCTTATCTCCATTTTCGATCCTCAAGGATTTGCTGTCCTTCGCACTATTGGCGCGGAAGCAACGGCCCCGGTCAGCAAAACCCTGGCTGAAGTTGGCGGGGCGACTGGCAACGCCGGTGACAATATTTCCGCCTATTTCAACGCGGCTTCCAAAAATGCCGCCATGGAACGTGAGTTGAGAAGCAACCGCATCGAGATACTGGAAGCGCGCGCGCTGAAACAAGAGAATGAACGGTTGAAGCGGCTGCTCGATCTCGACAAGGAAGTGCCCGATGCAATCGGTATGGCGCGGCTGATCAGTTCGACATCATCAAGCTCCCGGCGCATGGCGACACTTGGATTGGGCACCACCGATGGTATTTTGATCGGACAACCAGTCCGCGCACCTGAGGGCCTCGTCGGACGGGTTTTGGAAGCTGGCCCGACAACCGCTCGGATATTGCTGGTCTCCGACAGCCAGAACGTGACGCCCGTCAAACGCGCCAGTGACGAACTGCCCGCCTTTGCGACGGGCCGCGCAGATGGCACAGTTGACGTGCGTCCGATTAACCTGGGTACCAATCCGTTCAAGGGCGGCGATTTGCTGATTACATCGGGCAGCGGCGGCCTGTATGCGCCAGGCATTCCTGTCGCTGTGGTAATCCGCAAAACCGATACCGGCGCGATTGCACGGATATTGGCAAACGCCGCAAAGGTCAGCCATGTCATCGTCCAACCCATGTTTCAGGCAGAAACCGTTGCCGCGATCAAACAGGAAGAAATCGACAGGGATGATGCCGAAGCGGAAGGCGGCGAATAGTGGCAAGACCCTATCGCTCCCGCATCAATCGGCAACCATCGCAGTTTCGTATCAAATTCATTCCGTCGATCACCGTCATAATCGGTTCAATGATCACGGCCCTGCCGCTGATCACCGACTATCCGATCCTTCCGCCAATGGGTCTTCTGGTGCTGCTCTCGTGGCGTTTGATCCGCCCGGGCTACTGGCCAGTATGGGCTGGTTTCCCTCTCGGCATGGTTGATGACATGTTCAGCGGACAACCCTTTGGCAGCGCGGCCTTTTTATGGTCACTGGTTTTTCTGGCCCTGGAAACGCTCGACCGGCGCGGCGTTGGCAGGGATTATTGGCAGGATTGGCTTATAGCCTCCCTTTCGATCATTTTTGTGCTAATATGCGGCATGCTGATCATCGACTTTCAGAGCAACCTGCTGCGCCTTGAGATATTGGTGCCACAGATTCTGTTGTCGATCCTGCTCTACCCCTTTGTAACCCGCTTGATCGGAACAATTGACAATTGGCGGGTATCGATATGAGTATTGGCGGGGGCAAAACCATTAGCGGCGCGGTTCAGGCGCTGACTTTTTCCCGCCGCGCAACGGTGATCGGTGGATTGCAAGCCGGCATCGGCGTCCTGCTCGCCGGACGCATGGCCTATATTTCGGTGGCGGAAAATGAACGCTATCAACTCCTGTCTGAAAGCAATCGCGTCAATCTGACACTGGTACCACCGCGGCGCGGATGGCTGATTGATCGCAACGGCAAACCAATTGCCAACAACAAGACGGATTTCCGCGTTGACCTCATTCCTGACCGGATGCGCGACAAAGACAAAACTGTTGCGACACTGGCCCAACTCCTGTCGCTGGATCAGGAGGAAATCGACCGGATCAACAAGGAATTGACACAGGCCAGCAGTTTCCAGCCTGTTCAGGTTGCAACTGGCTTGGATTGGGAAAATTTTGCTGCTGTCAGCGTCCGCCTGCCCGATTTGCCCGGCGTATCCCCGCGACAGGGCTTTTCCCGCTTTTATCCAACCGGGGCAGCTGTTGGCCATCTCGTGGGTTATGTCGGTATTGCTTCTGCCGAAGAGTATAAGGAAAACCCCGACCCGATACTGGTCACGCCAGGATATAAAATCGGCAAGGACGGCCTGGAAAAAACCTTTGAGGACCGCCTGCAAGGCAAACCTGGAGCGAAGCGCGTTGAGGTGACAGCGCGCGGCAAAATAGTACGTGAACTCGATAGTCGACCCGATACACCGGGCAAAGCCTTACAACTGACCCTCGACATTGATTTACAGGAATATGCTGCTCGCCGACTGGGCCCTGAATCCGGTTCGGTGGTGGTTATGGATTGCGAGACCGGTGATATTTTGACGATGACGTCCATGCCGTCTTTCGATCCGAACAGCTTCTCGGACGGGATCGGGCAAACCGAATATGGCATGTTACGCGACGACGATCATGTTCCCCTGCGTGACAAATCGTTAAAGGGTCTGTTTCCGCCTGGTTCGACAATCAAGCCGATGGTGTCGCTTGCTTTACTGCGGGCCGGTATTGATCCTGAAGAAACCGTGAGCTGCCCCGGTGGATTGCGGGTAGGCAACCGCTTCTTCAATTGCCACAGCACCCATGGCAGCGTGAACATGAAGCGGGCGAACGCTCAAAGCTGTGATACCTATTTCTACAAAATGGCCTTGCGCATCGGATATGACGCGATCGCGCTGATGGCGCGGGAGCTTGGATTGGGCGCCAAATATGATCTGCCGGTCGCCTCGCAAAGCTATGGTACGGTTCCAGACACACAATGGATCAAGAAGCGCCACGAACGCGAATGGGCCAATTTTGATACGGTTAATAGCGCCATCGGACAGGGTTTTTTCTTGTCCAATCCGCTGCAACTTTGTGTGATGACCGCTCGCATGGCATCGGGAAGGAAACTGGAAGCCAGACTGCTGTCTGAGGAAAAACGGACCTCCGCTCCACCGCTAGATATTTCACCTGAGCATCTGTCCTATGTACGCGAAGCAATGAGCGAAGTGGTGAATGGTGTGGGGACGGCAAGACGCGCGCGGCTGCCAGTCGAAGATGTCAAACTGGGTGGTAAAACCGGTACGGCACAGGTCGTCAGTCTCAAATATGGACGTGGAGGGCGCGATGTGCCCTGGAAATTTCGCGACCATGGACTGTTTGTTTGCTTCGCACCCGTCGATAACCCGCGCTATGCCGCGTCTGTCGTGATTCAGCATGGCGGCGGGTCGTCATCCGCTTATCCGGTTGCGCGGGATGTCCTGACGTTTCTCTATGATCGCGAGCAGGCCATGGAAAAACTGCTGGCCATGGAGGAAAGCTGGGGCGGAACAATATCCGAACGCATGGATCGCCAGCTCGCCGCTTATCGCGCGCAAAAGGAGCTGGAAAAAGCAATAGCCGAAGGGCGCGTCCCACCACCTCAAGCCGAGACAGATGGCGAGGGTCCTGCTGCCGAAGTGGGGCAATAGGCATTGAACGATTTCATTCCTGCGCCCATTGCGCAACTTCCCTGGAAAACAATATTACTGTTGCTTGTCATGGCGAGCTTCGGCTTTGTTGTGCTCTATTCAGCGGCAGGAGGTAGCCTGACACCTTGGGCCGGTCTGCATATGGCACGATTTCTGGTGTTTCTCGGCATGGCGATAGTCTTCTCCCGGCTGAAGGAGAATTTCTGGAAAACAATTGCATTCCCTGTTTATATTACCGTTGTCATCATGCTTCTCGGCGTGGAACTGATGGGCGCGGTTCGCGGTGGTAGCCAAAGATGGCTGAGCCTTGGTTTCATCCGCATTCAACCTTCGGAACTCATGAAACCCGCAATCATTCTCGCGGTCGCCCGTTTTTATGATTTATTGCCGGCGGGCCAGATCAGAACATGGGCAGCCATTTGGCCGCTATTGGTGTTGCTCGCATTTCCGTGCGCGTTGATCCTGCTGCAACCCGATCTTGGTACAACAATCACTGTTGTGGCCGGAGCCATGACCGTCGCCTTCCTTGCCGGATTGCCGATGCGGCTGTTTGTCGGTGGAGCGGCAGCGGTTGCCGTCATCGCCCCCCTTGCCTATTTCTTCGCGCTTGAAGAATATCAACAGCGCCGGGTGACTACATTCCTCAACCCCGAAAATGATCCTTTGGGCGCGGGGTACCATATCAGCCAATCCAAAATCGCCATCGGGTCCGGCGGAATTTTTGGCAAAGGCTTCCTCAATGGCACACAAAGCCACCTCGATTACCTCCCCGAAGGGCACACGGACTTTGTCTTTGCAACAATGGCGGAGGAATGGGGTCTGATGGGCGGCGTTGCGGTCCTGACCGGTTTTTTCCTGCTATTCCGGTGGGGCTTGGGTGTTGCAATGAAGGCCAAGACCCGTTTCTCCCAGCTTTTGGCTGCCGGCCTATCGACGACAATATTCTTCTACGTTGCAATCAACCTGATGATGGTCATGGGACTGGCCCCCGTGGTGGGTATTCCCCTGCCCTTTCTCAGTCACGGTGGGTCATCGATGATGACGATCATGATCTGTATCGGGATATTAATGGCAATAGACCGTCATCCGGGCCGCCGCAGCGGGACATTTGGATAAAGTCAAGATAGTCCATCAGACGGTTGTTCTGTGCAAGATGAGACCTATATGACATGCATATCGAAAGTAGGGACGCTTAGCTCAGTTGGTAGAGCAGCTGACTCTTAATCAGCGGGTCACAGGTTCGAACCCTGTAGCGTCTACCATTTTCGCGGATCCAAAAACAATCCGGCGGATTGTTTTCAGCAACCTGAAATAGTTCTAATTGCGATCATCCCGAATGATGCAAGCACACTCGCCCTGTTCACGAACATGGTCCGCTTTATCCCGAAAGCAGACCCTTTATTTTCACGCCTTCCGCAGCCACACGCTTTTCTCGCGAGATAATGCCCTGCTACGATGAGTGGTCTAGCAATCCCTATTGCGGGTTCATCTAGTGATTATAGTCAGAGGCCGTAACGTTCGTTCAAATAGGCGAGCACAGCGTTACGTCGAGCGTCTCTGATCTTGAAACGACCAGCGCGCACAGCCTGAGCGACTTCGGGCGCTGTTTCACGATTGAGCTTGTCATGATACTTGCAGCTTTTGCAGGTGATGTATTTGCGCACTTGCGCGCGCCCCTGGGAGATCAGACGATCCTTATTTGAGAAACGGCTATTGTTACCTCGCACGATATTCGTGCCCCAATCGTCTCCTGCACCGCCACGGGGGCTCGTACCGGAAGCAAAAGCAGCTGTAGAACTGGCAAGCAATGCAAACAATGTGGCAGAAATCAATGCTCTCTTCATCGGCCAATATCCTTCCATACCAACAAAACTTCGCTTTCTCGAGCTCGCAGCCTTTACTGACAAGACAGCTAGTATCGGAAATCTGGCATCGATGGAACATTTATCGGCCGATTGCTATTTTCGTACGTGAAAGATAATCCATTTTGCCGGATTTTCGCGGCCATTATCCTGACTTGCCACTTCGCCTGTGCGAATTTCTATCCAGATAAAAATGAAAAAAGGCGGGCTCCATTGGAACCCGCCTGAATTTTTCAAACAAAGCGCGAAAAAAGGGGAAGTGCCCAGGCACTTCCCCAATTTATTTATTTGTTAACGGCGTCCTTCAAGCCCTTGCCGGCTTTGAATTTTGCTTGTGTAGATGCAGGAATCTGCATTGGCTCACCCGTGCGTGGGTTACGGCCTGTAGAAGCTTTACGCTTTGATGTAGAAAATGTTCCAAAACCGACGAGACGGACTTCATTGCCGCTCTTCAGTGAACCTGTGATAGAATCGAAAACTGCGTCAACGGCTTTGCCGGCATCGCTTTTGCTGAGACCACTGTGATCTGCTACGCTACTGATAAGATCCTGTTTATTCATAATGGGTATCCCCCCTTCTCTAAAAGCAATTCTTGATTGAATCGCGACTTTGTCTGGGGTCAGTAACAACAAGAAGCCCCCTTGAGTCAAAGGAAAACCGCCGATTTTTGGGTCAAAGATGTAATATTTATGTCAAATCGTTAAAATTGGTCCAATTTCGGACATTTTCGGCCAGTTTCTGGCGCGAACCGCAGGCAAACAGCCGCAAAGCTGGCAGCAATCACCCATAGCGACTCGCGTAAAGCTACCGTTAGTGGCGTGCCGTTGACCCGGCATCATCGGTGACTGGAGCCGTTGCATGGCTCGCCAGCTCATCCGCATCACTCCACTCGATCGGTTCTACTTTTTCGGCCAGAGCCTGGGCGAGAACTTCATCGGCATGCTTGACCGGAATAATCTTAAGCGAAGACGTGATATTATCTGGAATCTCGACCAGATCTTTCTCATTTTCCGCCGGTATCAAAACCGTCGTTATGCCGCCCCGCAATGCCGCAAGCAGTTTTTCTTTCAAACCACCGATTGGCAATACACGGCCGCGCAAGGTAACTTCGCCCGTCATGGCTACATCACGGCGCACCGGAATACCGGTCAGCGTGGAAACAATTGCAGTCACAATGCCAACACCGGCTGACGGACCATCTTTTGGCACGGCCCCTTCGGGCAAGTGGATATGAATGTCCTTGCGGCTGAAAATACTGGGCTTGATGCCATAAGATGGCGCGCGGGCCTTTACGAAGGACAAGGCGGCCTGAACGGACTCCGTCATCACCTCTCCGAGCTTGCCGGTCGTCTTGATCTGGCCCTTGCCAGAGACGGTTACGGATTCGATTGTCAGCAGCTCGCCGCCGACCTCTGTCCATGCAAGACCGGTTACGGCACCCACCTGGTTTTCTTCCTCGCCGACGCCGTGGCGATATTTGCGAACACCGGCATATTCAGACAGCGTTTCCGGCGTAATCTCAACGCTCTTATACTCACCCTCGAGTATCCGTCGAAGAGCCTTTCGTGCCAGTTTTGCAATCTCGCGTTCCAGGGTCCGTACACCGGCTTCCCGGGTATAATAGCGGATGAGGTCACGCAGCGCGTCGTCCTGCAGCGAAAACTCGCCCTTTTTCAGACCATGTGCATCGACCTGCTTTTCGATCAGGTGACGCTTGGCAATCTCGACCTTTTCGTCCTCGGTATAACCTTCAAGACGGATGATCTCCATCCGGTCCAGCAATGGCTGCGGCAGGTTCAGGGAATTAGCGGTTGTGACGAACATGATGTCCGACAGATCAATGTCGATCTCCAGATAATGATCCTGGAACTTGTCATTTTGCTCAGGATCCAAAACTTCGAGTAGTGCGGAGGCAGGGTCGCCGCGGAAATCCTGACCAAGCTTGTCTATCTCATCAAGCAGGAACAGCGGATTGGACGTACCCGCTTTTTTCAGATTGGATACAATCTTGCCAGGCAGCGAACCGATATAGGTCCGGCGGTGCCCACGAATTTCAGCTTCATCACGCACGCCGCCGAGGGACTGGCGAACAAATTCACGACCCGTAGCCCGGGCAATGGAGCGGCCAAGCGATGTTTTACCGACGCCTGGAGGACCAACGAGGCAAAGAATGGGCCCCTTAAGTTTGTTGGTCCGCGCCTGCACGGCGAGATATTCCACGATCCGCTCTTTCACTTTTTCAAGTGCAAAATGATCGTCATCGAGAATTTTTTCGGCCTGCTTGATATCTTTCTTCAGACGGGACTTCTTGCCCCATGGCAGTCCCAGCAACACATCCAGATAATTGCGGACAACCGTCGCTTCCGCAGACATGGGCTGCATGCCTTTGAGCTTTTTATATTCCGCGTTGGCCTTGGTCTTGGCTTCCTTGGAGAGTTTCATCTCCTCAATTTTCTTGCCCAGCGCCGACATTTCATCGCCTTCGCCGTCTTCGCCATCACCCAGCTCGCGCTGGATAGCCTTCATCTGTTCATTGAGATAATATTCGCGCTGGGTTTTCTCCATCTGGCGTTTCACGCGGCCGCGAATTTTCTTTTCGACCTGAAGAACCCCAAGTTCGCCTTCCATGAATGCAAAAGCCATTTCAAGGCGCTTGACCGGATCACTCTCGATGAGCAGGCTTTGTTTGTCGGCCACTTTGACGTTTATATTGGCGGCGACCGCATCGGCCAGACGCGATGCTTCGTCAATCTCGCCAAGCTGAACCACGGTTTCGGCTGGCATTTTTTTGTTAAGCTTGGAATAATTCTCAAATTGTTCAATGACAGAGCGCATCAACGCCGCTGATTCCGGTCCTTCCACGGACTGCTCGTCGATCAAATCTACTTGCGCCAGCACGAAGCCGTCATCTTTCTCTTCCAGCGAAACATGCTTCGCGCGCTGCTTGCCTTCAACCAGCACGCGAACCGTCCCGTCCGGCAATTTCAAAAGCTGAAGCACCGTCGCCACAACACCAAGATCATAGAGCTGATCGCGTGCGGGATCATCTTCCGCCGGATCCAACTGCGCCACCAGGAAAATTTCCTTGTCGCTATCCATGGCCTTTTCCAGAGCCACGACCGATTTGTCACGACCCACAAAAAGCGGGACGATCATATTGGGGAACACCACAATATCGCGCAGCGGTAACAAAGGCAGTGCCTTGGCTTCGGGATTATTGGCAGATGTGGATTCGGACTGGGACATTTATACTCCAAACTATGGCGCGAGATTCGGTGCTGACTGCGCGCCTGTCAGTCTATATGGGGCGCACTCAGATGACTTCAACCACTATAAAACCATCAGAGCAGGAAAGCGGCAATACCGCTAAAAGGGAAGCTTAAAGCCCGCCGGCAGGCCCATACCGCCTGTCATTTTGCCCATTTCCTCGTTGCTGACAGCATCTGCTTTGTCACGTGCATCGTTAAACGCGGCAGCGACCAAGTCTTCCAAAATACCTTTTTCTTCTGCCTTCATAAGGCTTTCATCGATGCTGACCCCAAGTATCCGGCCTTTGGCAGTTGCTTTGACGGATACCAATCCGCCACCGGATTTCCCCTCTACCTCGATACTGTCGAGCTTGGACTGGGCTTCCTCCATCTGTGTTTGCACGGTTTGCGCGGCCTCCTGTGCCGCTTTGATCATTTCTTCCATAGATTTCATGCTTGTGAACTCCTTGATTCAGGCCGGGACTCAGCCGGGGCCTGCTCTGTTTCATTTTCCAGTAATTCCGCGTCAGGAAAAGCCTCAAAGGCAGCTTTTACCAGCGGTGTATCCAATATAGCCTGTGTCGCGGCATCCTGATCAAGCTGCACTTGTTCGGAAATGCTGGGCTTTGCTTCGCCCTGTCCTTCTTTTATGGTCCACACGCTACCTGTTGCCTCTTTCAGCGCGTCCGTGATCTTTTTAACGTCAGATACTGCAATCGGCCGCGCAGATTGATACTCAATGACCGGCGCCGAAAAGCTGATGATCCGCATATCAGCTATTAATATGCTTTCCAATATCGGTGACACGCCGCCGATAATATTGATCACACCCTGAAAATCCTGTGGCAGGTTACTTTCAGGGACCTGCTGTTCAGTTTGGGGATTTTCCGGCGATTGACGCTCGACATGTTCCGGTTCCGTGATCTGGGCAGGAACATCAGCCACCGTTGTGGGTGGTGCCTCGTGAACAGGTGCAGCACTGCGTTCCGGATCGACTTCACCGGCAGATGGAGCCGCAGGAGTAGCACCTTGCGACAACATTTTTGCCAGCTCACCCGGGTCGGGCATATCGGCTGCGCAAAGCACTCGCAAAAGCGCCATATCACAAGCTTCACGGGGCATATGTGCTTGCTGTACTTCTTCATAACCTTTTAGAAGAAGTTGCCATAACCTATGGAGAACTGGAAAAGATAGTTGTTCAGACCAAGCGCCAAGTTGCGCTTTGGCTTCGTCTGACAAAGTCGGATCGTTGGCGCGCCCGACTTTGTACAAAGTCACCTGATGGCAAAGTGACAACAGCCCATTCATCAGCGAAAGAGGCTCTACGCCTACGCGATATTGTGCATCAATCGCATCAAGCAGAGCCTGAGAGTCCGCCTCCAGAAGCAGTCCGAACAACCGGCGCACGGCGCTGCGATCAGACAGTCCCAGCATTTCCCGAATCTGCGACGCTTTGACGTCACCGCCTTCTTCCATATCGGCATGGGCAATCGCCTGATCGAGGATGGAAAGACCATCGCGAACCGATCCCTCGGCCGCTTGGGCAATCAGGTCGAGCGCTTCCTGCTCTGCCTGTACGTTTTCTTTTTCGACGATATGCGCAAAATGGGTCGACAGTTGTGCCGCCTTGATCCGCTTCAGATCAAAGCGTTGGCACCGAGAAAGCACCGTAATTGGCACTTTATTCACTTCCGTCGTCGCGAAGATGAATTTCACATGGGCTGGCGGCTCTTCCAGCGTTTTCAAAAGCGCATTAAACGCGTTTTTCGACAGCATGTGAACTTCGTCGATAATGTAAATCTTGTAGCGCGCAGAAACCGACGAATAGCGCACAGCTTCGATAATCTCGCGGACATCATCGACGCCGGTATGGCTGGCCGCATCCATTTCGATGACGTCAATGAAGCTGCCCTCGGCAATCGACCGGCATGGCTCGCATTTTCCGCAAGGATCAATGGTCGGACCGCCCTGCCCGTCTTCACCAACGCAGTTCAGCGCCTTTGCAATCAGCCGGGCGGTCGATGTTTTGCCCACCCCACGCACACCGGTCATCAAAAACGCATGGGCCAGGCGATCGCGCTTGATGGCATTGCCCAGCGTCTGGACCATGGCATCCTGTCCGATAAGCTCGGCAAAGCTGGATGGCCGGTATTTACGCGCCAGCACGCGGTAAGGCTGTGCAGCGGCAGGAGCCGGATCGATGGGCGCTTCCACGCCGCCAGCAGCAAATATGTCGGGTGAATCGGACATCGGGAGAGTTTAGGCGCTAGCCGCCAGCTTGTCGAAGCTTAAACAGCGATTGGCCATAAAAGCCTGTGTAAATTTTGTGAGTAGGAGCCGGGCGACCCGCAGAAAAATCGTTACGGCTGCTTCCTTCCGGATCTGACCGGGTTGGCGAACACTACGTCCACCCGACTCCCGCTGCGCATATGGCGAGCTTTGTCAGCGGATTCAAGTCAGTTTTGCGTTTATGACCGATTCAGACGTGGTGCTATCCAGGCTGCAATTTTTGCAACTTCAGCAATCGTACGGTCGACTAAAGCGGCCGACGCGGTCGGTCGATCAGTATAAACCGTTAAAAATAGAGGCTGATCACCTCCGTAGCCCGCAAATGATGGCCAGAATATTGCGACATCATTATAGGCCAGACCATCTCCCGCCGTTCCCGTCTTGTTACCTACCGGCCAGCCATAGGGCAGACCCAGGCGAATTCGACCAAGGCCGGTTTTACTCGAAGCCATCGCGTCATATACGATGCTCCAGTTTGCCAATCGTGACTTTCCGCTCATCATACCGTGCATTAATTGCGCAAAAGCAATAGGGCTGGTCGTATCGCGTGGATCGCCAACTTTGTTTTCATTAAGAAACGGTTCAATGCGATCCAGACGGGTGACCGTATCTCCACGGCGACGGACAAAATTCGTAAAGGCTTCCGGACCGCCAATGGCTTTCAATATCAAGTTGGCCGCAGCGTTATCACTCAATTTGACCGTCGCTTTGGCTAGTTGTTCCAGCGTTACCATTTTCTTTGCCGCTATCTGTTCTTCGACAAACGGCGCATAAGGGACCAGATCCTCCTCCGTCACCGCGAAGCTTTTCTTCACATCAACCTGACCTTTATCAGCAGCGTCAAACAGGGCAAATGCAAGAGGCGCTTTGAAGGTCGAACACATCGCAAAGCGTTCATCACCCCGATGAGCCAGAGCAATGCCGCCCTTCGCGTCGGTCAAGGCCACACCGAGACGGCCACCGATACGTTTTTCGAGCTTTGCCAGCTCTCGTCTTGCGGCTGCATCTTGATATTTGAGCACTGTCGGCTCTTGTGCAGACAATGCAAATGGCGAAGCCGCGCTGACAGTTAACAGCGAAGAGCCTGTGACAAAGTTTCGGCGATTCATCACAGTCACACTCCCTGCATGTTGCGGCTCTCCGCGGGGATATGCACCGTCAAGCCATCGAGATCTGGCGTCAGCGTGATTTGACAGGCCAGACGGCTTGTCCGCCGGGCGCCAGCGGCAAGGTCGAGCATATCCTCTTCCATCTCCGTGGCTTCCGGTAATTTGTCGAAATCTTGGGCATCAACAATCACATGGCAAGTGGAACAGGCCATCTGGCCTTCGCATGTGCCTTCCAAAGGCTGGTCATTAACCTGCGCAATAGTCAACAGATCATCACCATCGGATGCGGTTGCTGTTACCGTCTGCTCACCATCAGCACTGATGAAATTCACTTTAATATCGCTCATGCAAGTTGCGCCTCGACCGCTTCGTTGATTAATTCTGCCGCCATTTCGATATCGTCTAGACTGTTATACCGGCCAAAACCCAGACGAATGGAGGATTTGATTTGCGCTGGCCCAAGCCCCAATGCTGCCAGCACATGGCTCGGGCGACCGGAACCGCTGGCGCAGGCCGATCCCGCTGAAAAAGCGACACCCCGGACATCCGACATCAGGCGGGCCACATCAACGCCATTCCGGCGGATATTGATATTACCCTGATAGCGTTGATCCATAGCGCCGTTAACTGTCCAGTCTGCAAAACAGGATCGGGCTTTATCGGCCAGAGCCTGAATATGGGCTGCATCGACATTATGCCGGTCGGAACAAAGCGCTGCCGCTTGGCCGAACCCGGCACATAAGGCCGGTGACAAAGTGCCTGATCGGACACCCCTCTCTTGCCCGCCGCCGTGAATCATTGGCTGCGGATCAATTCCCTCACGGACCCACAAGGCGCCAATTCCCTTGGGACCGTATATCTTGTGCGCCGATATCGCTGCCATATCGATATTGTCAGGGATGGTAACCCGCCCATAGCCCTGGACAACATCACACAACATCAGCGCTCCATGCTCGTGCGCCAGATTGGCAATGGCTTCGACGGGTTGAATGACGCCAATCTCGTTATTCACCAGCATCGCGGCGACAAGTGCGGTCTTTTCGTCAATCGACCCGCCCAACTGTTCCAATGACACAATGCCGTCAGGGCCTATCGGATGCCTTTCGACCATGAAGCCATGCTCTTTGTAGGACAGCGCAGTATCACGAACCGCTGCATGCTCGCTGTCGAGAACGATGATTTTGTCGCGTCCGGCGGCTTTCAGGGCATTAGCAGCCCCAAAACCCAGGTTGATGGCTTCCGTCGCACTGCCAGCGAAAAATAGATTCCCGTTACTCGGTAAAAGGCTGGCCACCTGGTCTCGCGCAACCTCGACAGCGGCAGCGGCTTTGCGGCCCAGCATATGCGCGCTGTGCGGATTACCGAAATTGTCGCGCAGCCAGGGAACCATGGCATCAAACACTTCCGGTGCGAGCGGCGTTGTCGCCTGATTATCGAGATAGATCGGTTCTTTGGCCATCGGATCAGCTCTTGGGTGCCGCGCTGAAGATGGATTTCCACTGTTCGATAAAGTCGTAAATTTCTGCGCGGGTGGTATCGCGGCCGATGCTGACCCTGATCACTTCCCGCGCCGTTCCTGCATCAATACCCATCGCTTCGAGCACATGGCTCGGCTTCAGGGTGCCGGAAGAACAGGCACTGCCGGCGGATACCGAAAAACCGGCCATATCAAACTTGATCAGCTGCGTATTTGCCGCCACGCCGGGCATATGATAGCTGCCAATCGTCGCAATTCTTGGGGCGTTCTCTGCTATAACGGCCCCGCCCTCCGTTTTGATGGCATTGTCGAGATGCGCGCGCAATTCAGTAGCTCGCCCTGCCCAATTGGCTGGTGCTTCCAAAGCAGCGACCATTGCCATGATATACGGCAGGTTCTGGGTACCGGAACGATAGCCCTGTTCCTGACCGCCATAAGCATGGAGCAATTTCAGATCCTTGATCAGCAGCGCCCCGACACCGGGAGGGCCGCCAAATTTGTGACCGGCAATGATAATCATGTCAGCATCAGGAAGCGGCATTTTGCCGGCTGATTGCGAGCAGTCCGCCAGCAGAATCGCATCGCGGTCCCGCGTTACCTTCGCTAGCGCTTCCATATCCTGCATCACGCCGGTTTCGTTGTTCACTGACTGCACAACAACCAGCGCCTGCTCTTTCTCCGCCTTCAGCAGATGATTAAGCCGCATCGGCACCATGAGACCGTTGAGATCAACCGGTATACTGTCCGCACCTTCGGCAAAACGCAAAACCACATCATGTTCAATCGGCGATACCAATTGCCGCACGGGTTTGGTCTGTTTCAATGCCATGGCAATCGCTTCGCTGGCGCCGCTGGTGAAGATGACCTCTCCATCCCAGTCCAGCGCAGCCTTGAATCGCTTTCGTGCATCTTCAAGCATCGCCCCCGCGGCGCGCCCATCTGCATGGGGCGAGGACGGATTGGCCCAATGCGCAAATCCTTCCAGACAGGCCTGCCGGGCGACGTCCAGCATGGGCGTTGTCGCGGCATAATCCAGATAGATGCGTTTCTGCTCAGACATTTTGCTAGGCTAAACCCTTTGACAATTACGGGATTGAGTTGCGGATTATTTCACTCTCTCTATATAGACGCTTCATTCAGCGCAAAAGCTAATCTGCCTTTTGACGCCATTCAAAATTTAATCTTGACCAAAGAATTGAAAAAGCCATGCCTGACGTAATTTTTACCGGACCCGAAGGTCGCCTCGAAGGCCGTTTTAGCCCAGGACCGCGCGACCGCGCACCGGTCGCGATGATCCTTCACCCCCACCCGCAGGCGGGCGGCACGATGAATGATCGGATCACGCAGGCCATGTACAAGACATTTGTGAACCGCGGTTTTGCTACATTGCGTTTCAATTTCCGCGGGGTTGGCCGGTCACAGGGCACATTTGACAATGGCATCGGCGAGCTTTCCGATGCCGCTTCGGCATTGGACTGGGTCCAGAGCATCCATCCTGAAGCGCAAACGACCTGGATTGCCGGCTACAGCTTCGGTGCCTGGATTGGCATGCAGCTTTTGATGCGGCGCCCGGAAGTCCGCGGCTTCATCTCCGTATCTCCGCCGGCCAATATGTATGATTTCAACTTCCTCGCCCCCTGCCCATCTTCCGGGATCATCATTCAGGGCGTGAACGACGAAGTTGTTACGCCAAGCGCAGTGCAAAAGCTGGTCGATAAACTTCGCACGCAAAAACATATCACCATCCATCACGATGAAATTCCGCGTGCAAACCATTTTTATGAAAATGAAATGGAATTGCTTATGGGTTCAGTCGACAACTATCTCGACATGCGTCTGGCGCCAGATTCGCCGATCAAATAAGCTGTTAGTTGGGGCGATCCGGTATCGCACTGCCGCTTTGGCTATCCGAACCTGGGGTCGGTACCGTCCAGATTGCCACGTTGGCAAACATGACCGCAGATGCAATCAGCATCAAAATGCCCTGTTTCCTGTTCTTGCCGGTGCGTATCAAATACACACCGCCAGCCAGCAATCCGGCGCCCGCCAGCATCAAGACAGACAATATCCAATCAGCCAATAGTCCGCTCCTTTTCAAAAATACTGCAGTTATAATGAACTGATTTCAAGCCATGATCACAACCCATCCGATATGGATGAAGTTCGACAAGATGGATGATTATGCTATGGACAAGTTTAACAAAGAACATAAAAAGAACATATCTGGGATTACAACAGACAAGGACCAAGGGTGCAAAGCGATCTCCCACTATTGATTATGGCGGATATTCCCCCGACATTCCGTCTGGCGGACCTCTCGGTTTCCGGTAAGATGTCAGAGGGTATCAGCCTTACACCCTCGCAATATCAAAGTCGCGACCGGTTGGAAGTAATGACTGGCGGCATGGGTTTTGAGCTGATCCACTACAGTGCCGAAGAGATTAGTCAAAACCTGTCAATTGCCGATCTGGATCATATTTTCTGTGAAGCTTCGGAAAAAAAACTGGCAGGCATCGGCATTAAACCAGGCAAACACATCGGAGCGGCAAAGCATAGCGATACTGTTAATCGCGCCTTGTTGAAACTGGCTCGATATGTTGGCCAATCAGTCAACGCGCGCACCATTGTCTGGCGGCCGGCTGGATTGCATGTCGGATTTGAGTATTTTGTTGGGTCGACCGATCATTACATCTCCGGCGGTCCATTTCCGGTGCTCTCTCAAATCGCCATATCGGAAACCGCAAAGGGCGAATTCGAGACATCCGGCCTGTCCTATTTTTCCGGACAAGAAATAAGGATCACCAGTCCGGACGGCTATGAACCGAATGAAGTGGTCAAACGACTGGTCAGGATCGCCCACGATATTGCCACGAACGGCAAAATCGAAAAAAAAATCGAGACAGACGGCTTTGTTCGGGGAGAGAAACTCCTGATAACACCCCAAACCGACGGCTCAATGGTTGAAGTTGCAATTGTCGCGGACAAACCGCAACAATTGCATTAATCAAACATACTATGACTTAAGCGGCTTCTGTAGCCGCGATTGGAGCGGCTTCCCGAACATTCTGGTCAACATGTTCCGCAAATTGCTCAAAATTGTCGATGAACAAGTTCACCAGCTTCTGGGCCGTTTCATCATAAGCCGCCTTGTCTGACCAGGTCGAACGCGGATCAAGGATCGCGCTATCAACACCGGGAACCGATACCGGTACTTCAAAACCGAAATTATCGTCACTCCGGAAATCGCCATCATTCAGGCTGCCGTCTAGAGCTGCGTTCAACAAGGCACGCGTGGCCTTGATCGGCATCCGGTTGCCCTCGCCATATTTACCGCCGGTCCAACCGGTATTCACCAGCCAGCACCGCACACCGCCTTTGGCAATGCGTTCCTTCAATAGATTGCCGTAGACAGACGGATGACGCGGCATGAACGGTGCACCGAAGCAGGTCGAGAAAGTCGCTTCAGGCTCGGTCACGCCGATTTCCGTGCCCGCCACCTTGGCAGTATAGCCGGACAGGAAGTGATACATGGCCTGCTCTGGCGTCAATCGCGAAATCGGAGGCAGAACACCAAATGCGTCAGCGGTCAGCATGATGATATTCTTTGGAACCGGTCCCATGTTCTTTTCGGAAGTGTTGGGAATATAATCGATCGGATAGGCTCCGCGGGTATTTTCAGCTTTGCTATTGTCATCAAAATCAAGTTCCCGGGTCTCCGGATCCATCACGACATTTTCCAGCACCGTGCCAAAACGGCGGGTGGTTGCGTAAATTTCAGGTTCGGCTTCTTCCGACAAGCGGATCATCTTGGCATAGCAACCGCCTTCAAAGTTGAAGACCGCGGTATCAGACCAGCCATGCTCGTCATCGCCTATCAGGGTACGGCTCGCATCAGCGGACAGGGTCGTCTTGCCGGTACCGGACAAGCCAAAGAAAATTGCTGTATCGCCTTCCGGCCCCATATTCGCCGAACAGTGCATCGGCATTACCGAATCGAGCGGCAGCAGATAGTTGAGCAAACCGAATACTGATTTTTTCATTTCGCCGGCATATGCCGTGCCACCGATCAGAATCAGTTTTTCGGTGAGGTTCACCGCGATGACTGTCTCGCTGCGTGTGCCATGCCGTTCTGGATCAGCCTTGAAACTCGGTAAATCGATAATCGTATATTCCGGAGCGAAACCGGGTAGCTCATCAGCCGTCGGCCGAACCAGCATCGTACGGATAAACAGATTATGCCAGGCAAGCTCGTTGATCACCCGAACATTGACCCGGTGCTCCGGTTGCGAGCCGCCAAAAAGATCCTGCACAAACAGCGTCTCTTTATCTGCAACGGCTTTGAGGAAATCTTCCTTAAGTGCTGCAAAATGCTCCGGTGTCATGCTGACATTGGTCTTGCCCCACCAAACACTATCTTCCGTCTCGCCATCGCGAACGATGAATTTATCGTTGGCCGAGCGACCGGTATGTTTCCCGGTTTCAACAACCAGAGGACCATCTTTTGCCAAATGCCCTTCACCGCGAGAAACCGCAGCTTCCACCAAAGCGGGCGCGCCGAGATTCCAGTGCTGCTCTGCGGCTGTGGCAAAGCCTTGATCATTTAAAGTTACGGACGACACTTTTGGCACGGTTATTCCCCTATGGCTTGAACTAGGAATGGGCGGTTGCCGGATTCGGCAGGTTTGGTGAGGCGCTTAACTCACCAAAACGAGTCGGTCAAATTACCTAAGTGATAATCAATACCATCATATCAGCATAAGTTGAAACCATGCCGAAAGATAAATATGTTCGCTCCTGGCTGGCCGCCATTCCAGCAGATGCATGCTTGTACAGGCGGAGCGCTTCAACTAGGTCGAATATCAACATAAAGTTGAAGTTTAGAGATAGTCACAGGATAACCCATTTGATGGCCGCCAATATCGCCCTTGTTGATGATGATCGGAATATATTGACCTCTGTATCCATAGCGATGCAGGCGGAAGGCTTTGTAACACGGGTCTATTCCGACAGTGAGGCAGCCCTGCAGGCGATATTGGATAACCCGCCGGATCTGGGCATTTTTGATATCAAGATGCCAAAAATGGACGGTCTGGAGCTGCTCCGCCGGGTTCGTGAAAAAAGCAATCTGCCGGTCATTTTCCTGACCTCAAAGGACGAGGAACTGGATGAAGCCCTTGGTCTCGCCATGGGGGCTGATGATTATATCAAGAAACCATTTTCACAACGGCTGCTGATTGCCCGGGTGAAATCAATTTTGCGCCGGGCTGAACTGGTTAAATTATCGGATGAAGAAGCCGATACGGAGGGATTGGAACCCCTTGTCCGCGGCGGTCTGGAAATGGACCCGGCTCGACACCTCGTCAAATGGAATGGCAACAACGTTACACTCACTGTAACAGAATTCATGATATTGGAAACGCTGGCCAACCGGCCCGGCGTCGTAAAAAGTCGCAATCAGTTGATGGACGCCGCTTATCAGGATGATGTCTATGTGGACGACCGAACTATCGACAGCCACATAAAACGACTGCGCCGCAAATTCCGTGAAGTTGACTCGGAATTTGATGCCATCGACACGCTCTATGGAGCCGGTTATCGCTACAACGAATAAGTCTGCAGCCGGTGTCGATGACCCTGAGCTTTCCCTGCGATGGTCTGCGCGGCTGTCGCTGACCACTCGTATATTGGCGGTCAATATCCTCGCTATCGCTTTGCTCGCCGGCAGCCTTTTCTATCTTGATAACTATCGCGATGAACTAACCGACGAGCGGCTCAGCCAGGCTCGCCTTCAGACCCAGATCATCAGTGATGCCCTGAACCTCCAAACACCTGAAAACCGGCAAGACCTTATCACCGAATTTGCGACACATCTGGAGAGCCGCTTGCGCCTGTATGACGAAAGCGGCGCAAAAATAGTCGACAGTTTCGAGTTGGCGGACCCCACCTACCAATTCAGGGATCCGGAAACAGAGCCCTGGCAGAAAGATGTAGCCCGGGCGTTGGATCAATCGATAGAGTTGATTGTTCTCAGCAAACCGATCACTGCATTCATAGAGCCCGATGATGATATCGGATCGTCCTGGCCGGAGATTGAGCTTCTGTCGGAGGAACAGCAACCCAATAGCGCCGTTCGCTACGCACCTGATCGCACTCCTGTGATCATCGCAGCAGCCCGCTTGCCAAGCAGCAATGAAGTTCTTCTGCTGACCAGTAACGCACGGGACATCACCCGGATCGTGCGGGCAGAACGAGCCAATGTCGTGCTGGTGATTTTCCTGACCGCGATTGTTTCAGTATTATTGTCGCTTTTCCTTGCCCGGACAATCGTCCGACCAATTAGGAAACTCGCCCGCGCCGCCATTCGTGTCCGGCTGGGCCGAGAGCCTGAAATCACAGTTCCCCGTATGCCTGGCAGACGCGATGAAATTGGTCAGTTGGCTCGTGCACTTGCCGACATGAGCGGCGCCCTGCGCTATCGCATCGACGCGACCGAAGCGTTCGCAGCAGATGTCAGCCATGAAATAAAAAATCCACTCGCCTCTCTGCGCTCTGCATTGGAAGGACTGGACCGAGTCGATGACCCCGATCTCAGGCGTCAGCTTCTGGATGTCGCCAATGACGATGTGCGCAGGATTGACCGGTTGATCAACGATATTTCCGAAGCATCCCGCGTCGATGCTCAACTGGCCCGCGCAAAATTTGAGCGGGTCGATATCGGCAAAATGCTTGACCAGCTGCTCGCCGCCCGTGAGCAGCGCGATACCAATAAAAACATCAAGATTGCCTTTGCCCGTCCGGGTCGCGGTGTTGCCACGGTTATGGGAGATGACGATCGGCTGGAGCGTGTTTTCAGCAATATTCTTGACAATGCCGTGTCCTTTTCGCCGGCAGACGGGCTAATCGAGATTCTCGCTACGCCGGACGCAGACGAAGTCGTGATTCAAGTATCGGACCAGGGCCCTGGTATAGCTGTGGAGCTGCGGCAGAATATCTTCAACCGCTTTCATTCTGACCGACCGGCAGAGGAAGCATTTGGCAAGCATAGCGGACTCGGTCTCGCCATCGCCAAAACGATAATTGAAGGACATGAAGGTACTGTCCGGGCCATTGATCGACCAGATGGTCAACAAGGTGCCTGCTTTGAAATCCGATTGCCCAAGGCAGAGGAATGACAAAGGAAACGCATCACGCCAGTTGTATCGCCATCGACGGCGCGGGTGTGATGATCACCGGCACTTCCGGATCAGGAAAATCGGACCTTGCCTTGCGATTGATTGATCGTGGTGCTCTCCTGATCAGCGACGACTATGTTGACCTTTCGCTGGACCATGACCAGATATTATTGACTGCGCCTGCCAAGATAGCCGGAAAAATTGAAATCCGGTCATTGGGTATTTTTGACTATGCCCATGTGTCGGGCATTCCGCTAATGCTGCAAGTACATCTAAAACCACAACCCGATCGCTTTCCCCTGGATAGCCAGACAGAGACAATCATGACCATCGCTATTCCCACAATCAGCATAAATCCTTTGGAGGCAAGTGCGCCGATCAAGGTGGAAATCGCTCTCAAGCGGCTGCTGCAAGGGGCCAGCGGCACATGAAAACGGCAGATACCAAGCATGTCCTGCTGATCACGGGCCTGTCTGGCGCCGGCAAGACCACAGCGCTCAAAACACTGGAGGATATCGGCTGGGAAACCGTTGATAATTTCCCGATCCGGTTGCTCGAAGGCTTGCTAAAGACGCCGCCATCCAGCTCGCGCGGCGACAAGGATCCACCACTGGCACTGGGTTTTGACAGTCGGACCCGCGGCTTTGACCCAGAAAATCTGATCAAGCGTATTAAAAGCCTGCAAGAGAATGAAGATTATCATATCTCCACGCTCTATCTGGATTGTGCCGGCAGCGAACTGGAGCGCCGCTATGGAGAAACCCGGCGGCGACACCCCCTCGCCCTGGACCGCCCTGCGAAAGATGGAATTGCACTGGAACGCAGTCAGTTTGAACCGATCAGGCGCTGGGCAGATCATATCATCGACAGCAGTGATTTGTCCGCCAATGACCTGCAGGGCCGGATTCGCGAAGAATTCAGTTTGCAGGACACCGATATCACAACCGTGACGATCACCAGCTTTGGCTTTTCACGCGGCCTGCCCAATAATATCGACCTGTTGTTCGATGTACGTTTTCTATCCAATCCCTTTTGGGATGCGGATTTGAAGTTGATGACCGGGCTCGACGCGCCAGTCGCAGACTATATTGCCAAAGACCCCGCCTATGCCGAAGCATTGGAAAAATTTGAAGAAATGCTCAAGTTTCTGCTTCCCAAATATGTCAAGGCGGGCAAAGCCTATGTCAATATCGGAATAGGCTGCACCGGTGGTCGTCACAGATCGGTACATATTGCCGAAGTGCTCAGCAAAAACTTGCATGCCGCCGGATTTTCGCCCACTGTCCTCCATCGCAATCTGGCATCACGGCCAATGGAAGCGCTCGAAGCCATGCAGGATCTGAACGGAAATAAGGGTATTTAATCGCAATGATCGGTTTGGTTCTTGTTACCCATGGCCGTTTGGCTGACGAATTTATCACCGCAATGGAACATGTGGTTGGCCCGCAAAAAGCGATTCTGCCCGTTTGCATCGGCCCGCATGATGACATGGAAGAGCGGCGTCAGGAAATTGCCGACTCCATCGAAAAGGTCCAGAATGGAAAAGGCGTTATCATTCTCACCGATTTATTTGGCGGAACACCTTCCAATCTCGCCATTTCACTGATGGACAAGGGCAAGGTCGAGGTGATCGCCGGCGTCAATCTGCCAATGCTTATCCGCCTGGATGGCGCGCGCAAATGCATGGATGTGAGTGACGCCGTTACGGCCGCCAGGGAAGCCGGTCAAAAATATATTAGTGTTGCTTCTGAAATTCTTGGAAGTGACGCGTGAGCGAATATCGCCGGACCGTCGCCATCACCAATAATCGCGGGCTTCATGCCAGAGCCAGTGCAAAATTTGTAACTTATGTCAGCAAATTGCCGGAAGGCCTGACGGTCAAGGTTGGCAAGGACGGTACTGAAGTAACCGGAACATCGATCATGGGTTTGATGATGCTGGGTGCCGCCAAAGGAGACAGCGTCGAAATTATCGTCGCCGGTGATCAGGCCGAAAGCGCTCTGGATAAACTGGCCGGGTTAGTCGTTGACGGCTTTGGCGAGGATTAAGGCCCATGTCTGCCTCTGAACGTCGCCAGATTACCGGCTTTTCCAATCCGACGATCAAGCGTCTCAAAAGCCTGCGCGAGAAGAAACATCGCAAGCGCGAAGGCCATTTTCTTGCCGAAGGCCTGCGCATCCTGACCGAGGCGCTGGAAGCGGGCAAAACCCCGAAATTACTGGTAGTTGTTGAGGATACAGACCTTCACCCGCTAGCTCAGAAAATCGAACAGGCAACTTTCGACGCTGGTGGCGAAGTGATTGAAACCAGCGAGGCGATTATTGCCAAGCTGTCCGGCAAATCCAATCCGCAATCGATTATCGGCATTTACGAAGATCATCCTACGCCGCTGAATGAGCTTGATCGCGGCGATTCCGGAATCTGGCTCGTCGCCCAGGCACTCCGCGATCCTGGCAATCTGGGGACCATTTTACGCACCGGCGATGCAGTGGGCGCTGGCGGATTGATACTGATCGATGACTGTGTCGATCCCTTCTCGGTTGAAGCGGTGCGGGCCAGCATGGGTGCAATATTCACCCAGAATATATCACAGGCTCCGTGGGACGAATTTATCGGATGGCTGCGCGCCGGTGAAGGTCAGCTGGTCGGAACCAGTCTGAATACCGACAAAGACTATCAATCGGTGAAGTATAAAGCCCCTACATTTCTGCTGATTGGCAACGAAGCACAGGGTTTGCCAAACGAATATGAAGGCGCTTGCGATACGCTTGTAAAAATGCCGATGATGGGCAAGGCCGACAGCCTCAACGCGGCGGTTGCCAGCGCTGTGATGGCCTACGAAGTGCTAAACCAACGGCGTAAATAATCGCTGTTCATCAATAGTGATCAATATGCTATCTCAATTCTGGGAGAGAGAAGCATGAAAAAAGCAATATTACTCACACCAGTTCTGTCGTTATTGTTGGTGGCTTGTGGCGACAAAGCGCAGGACGCACCGGTAACCGAAGAAAAACTGTCCGAATATAAAGCCATCGGCACAGAGCCAGGTTGGGCCGTAGAGGTCAATGGCGATGAAATCATCTATAGCTCGATGGAAGCAACCAATGATTTCACCCTGCCCGTGCAAAGGATGACAAAAACTGCAACAGGCTGGGAAGTTAAGGGCTTTAGCGATCAGCATAACATCACCCTCACCATAACATCCGGCACAGAATGCAGTGATGGTATGAGTGACCGCGTATATGCGGATACGGTCAGAACAGCCGTCAGCGGCACCGGTTATCTAGATGGTTGCGGCGGCGAGATATTATCCGGTCCCGACACGCCATAAGCTGCCCTGCAGACAGGTCCTAGGACGGCGCTTATTCTGCAGCTTCGTCTTTGACGTCCCGGTCGTCCTCGATGAGCGCGGCTTCCACATCGTTGGAATAACGCGGCAAGGCCTCAACCTCCGCCACCGGCTCAAGTTCCTTTTTTCCGGTCTCGATGTTGAGTTCCGCAAACTTCCGTCCCGTCGCCATGACGTTGCGCTCAAAACTGCCGACAAATTTGTTGTAATTACCGACTGCGCTGCCAAGGCCCGACCCCATGCGTTTGAGATGTTCGCCAGCCACGGCTAGCCGGTCATACATTTCCTTGCCCAACTGCCCGATCTGCTTGGCCTCTGCCGCCATTTTCTCCTGCCGCCATACACCAGCAACGGTGCGCGCTATCGCCACCAGATTGGTGGGCGTCGCGAGCAGTACCTTTTTCTCGAAAGCATGATCCCATAAATTTGGTTCATGCTCCAGCGCAGCGGAAAGGAAATGCTCGCCAGGCACAAACATGATCACATAGTCGGGCGCATCTTCAAACTGGTCCCAATAGGCTTTTTTGGACAGGCCATCGATATGAGCTTTCATCGAATTGCAATGCCGCGCCATTGCAAAACTGCGCGCATCATCATCCTCCGCCTCAAACGCGTCCTGATAGTCATTGAGCGAGACTTTGGCATCGATGACCAGCTTTCGGCCACCCGGTACGCTGATTACTGCATCGGGACGCAGACGCCCTTCATCGGTGTCAATGCTCTGCTCTGTCACAAAATCGGTATGTTCCGACAGGCCGCAAGTTTCGAGCACATTTTTTAACTGCTGCTCGCCCCAGCGTCCGCGCGACTTTGGCGCGTTGCGCAGGCTGTTAACAAGCCGTGCCGCCTCCTGCTGCACGCGGTCCTGTCCTTGGCGCACTTGCTCGATAGTTGCCGTAATTCCGGCATAGGATTCGGTGCGTTCTTTCTCGATTTTACGGATACTTTCTTCATATGCAGAAAGCCGTTCATTAACCGGTTGCAGCAACTTGGCGATTTTCTCGCCGCCTTTTTCATTGGCCTGGTCAAACCGTTGATCGGCGCGTTCCAGAAACTGGCGCTGGGCGGTTTCGAGCATCTTCGCACCAACTTCGGAAAATTGTGCAGACAGCGTTTCTTTCGCTTCGGTCAATTGCTGCAGCTGTTTTTCATGGTTACGCGCATCTGCTTCTAGAGAAGCGAGAGATTGCCGCGCCTGATCGCGATCATCGCGAATGGAATCACGCTCGGATCGCGCTTCATCCCGCTCCGCCTGTACGCCATCCAGCATGGATCTGAGTGATGTGGCTGTTTCTTCGGCAGCCTTGCTCGAAGCCGAAGCCGCTCGGCCGCCCATAAACCAGCCTGCAACTAGGCCAATAACGAGAGTAACAATAGCTATCAGGAGAGCGACAACAGCGTCCAAGACAAGCCCTTTCAATTGGAACGAAAGGAGAACCTAGACTGTGGGGCGCTTACATGCAACAGGGCTTTTGTCCTGAAATTGCTTCAGGATGGCTGAACAACCAGACTAGGCCGCTTCCTTGCGGTGCTTTGCCAGTTTTTTGAGTACCATTTGCCGCTTCAGGCGGGACAGATGGTCGATGAACAATATGCCCTCAAGATGGTCCATCTCATGCTGCAAACAGGTCGCGAGCAGGCCGTCCATCTGTTCTTCATATTGTTTCCCGGTCTCATCCTGCCAGCGTGCAGTTATGGTCGCAGGCCTCTCTACGTCGGCATATTGTTCAGGCACCGAAAGGCAGCCTTCGCTATAGACATTCAAATCCTCTGATGGATTGAGAATCTCGGGGTTAATGAACACTTTGGGATCGCGAACAACCTCATGGTCATGATCGCAATGCTCGCCATGTTCATGGTCATGTTCCACGGGATCTTGCAGATCGATGACCAATATCCGTTTGGGAACACCCACCTGAATAGCGGCAAGGCCAATGCCCGGCGCATCATACATGGTTTCAAACATGTCCGCGATCAACGTTTTCAGCTCGTCATCAAATACGGTAACCGGCTCTGAAACAGTTTTCAGACGCGGGTCGGGAACTTCAAGAATAGGTAATATGGCCATGCGCGAAATTTAGGGATTCTACTGGGATTCGTCAAGGACTGGTGACCACGCTCAATCACCACTAATGGGTCTGCGCGAACGCAGCGCCTGCGCCAATGTCCCTTCATCAAGATAGTCAAGTTCGCCGCCCACCGGTATGCCATGGGACAACTGGCTGAGACGCAATGGATAATTTTCGAGCCGCTCGGCAATATAATGGGCGGTGGTCTGGCCCTCCAATGTGGCATTCATGGCCAGAACGACCTCGTCAATGCCGCCCTGCTCCACGCGCTTGATCAGCTTATCGATGGCAATATCTTCGGGTCTCACGCCGTCTAATGCGGACAGCCGCCCGCCCAGAACGTGGAATTTGCCGGGAAAGAGACGCGATTTATCGAGCGCCCACAGATCCGACACTTCCTCGACCACACATAGTGATTTCGGATCCCGCCGCGGATCGCTGCAAATCTGGCAGGGGTCCTGTGTATCGACATTGCCGCAAATGGCGCAGGTGACAAGATTGGCATCAACCTTTTCCATCGCCGCCAATATCGGCTTCATGGTTGTTTCGGGGCGCTTCAGCAGATGAAGCACCGCCCGCCTAGCCGAGCGCGGACCCAAGC
Source organism: uncultured Sphingomonadaceae bacterium (assembly GCA_947493955.1). Taxonomy (GTDB): domain Bacteria; phylum Pseudomonadota; class Alphaproteobacteria; order Sphingomonadales; family Sphingomonadaceae; genus Parasphingorhabdus. The sequence goes on along the minus strand of CANLSQ010000001.1, from coordinate 904,416 downwards.
CCGGAAGTTTGGACAGAGCCTGAACCAGATTTTCGATTTCCTGCGATGCCATGATTTGACCTTTAGGGCCATGATGTGCGTGCTGCCAATATAAAATCATGCTGTCCTACACGGACGAGTTTGGTTAGGGAGACTGCATGACTCACAAACCCATTAAATTCGCGACATTCAAGGCGTTACGAAACGAATCCGTATTGTCACCCCCACCGGATGGACGGGGTGAGAATTGTGTGAACTTTGGAGTGACCAAGAGCTCGCACGGTCGCAGGATTACCCCTGTGATTTGTGTGAACTTTGAACGGTATAATTGCGAAACAAAAGATGCCGGCTGGTGCTCCGCACTTGATGCGGAGCCTAGGGTGGCTGCCGCGCCCGTCTGCTCTGGGCTCCGCATCAAGTGCGGAGCACAAAAACTGGAAGCTGGCGAAAAGCACTCTGTGAACTGTGTGAACTTTGGAACCGGCGATATTATGCACCAGGTGCAATTATGACCACCGAAACGCCTACAAAACTGCGCCTGGCATTCATGGGCACACCGGAATTTGCTGTACCGGCCCTGCGCGCTTTGCATACGGCGGGACACGAGATTGCTGCTGTCTATTCACAGCCGCCGCGCCGTGCCGGGCGAGGAAAGAAACTAACCCCATCCCCCGTGCAAAAAGTCGCAGAGGAACTGGGATTAGAAGTCCGCGTGCCGGTTTCCTTGAAGAGCGAGGAAGCCCAGGCGGAATTTGCCGCGCTTGATCTCGATGCCGCTGTGGTGGCGGCATATGGCTTGATCTTGCCGCAAGCGATATTGAATGCACCCAAAATGGGGTGCCTGAATATCCACGGATCGCTGTTGCCGCGTTGGCGCGGTGCAGCTCCGGTACAGCGTGCCATTTTGGCGTGTGATACGGAAACAGGCATTACCATCATGCAGATGGAAGCCGGATTGGATACCGGCCCGATGCTGCTGAAATCCAGCACGCCGATTGCGGAAAAAACCGCAGGCGAACTGACCGAAGAGCTAGCGCAAACAGGTGCTGATCTGATGGTGCAATATCTCGCAAATCCGGAAGACTATCTGCCTGAGATCCAGGATGATGCACTTGCCACCTATGCCAAGAAGATCGAAAAGCAGGAAGCCCGTGTGAACTTTGATCAGCCCGCCAGAGCGGTGCTGCAGCAGATCCGCGCATTTAATCCCGTTCCGGGCGCATTTTTTGAATATGGTGGTGAGCGATACAGGATCCACCAAGCCAGATCCTTTCCCCGTCATCCCAGCGAAAGCTGGGATCTCCCTGAGGATACTACCGAACCAGAGGCAGAAGAATCCAGCCTAAGCTGGAATGACGAGAATATTGCACCAGGGACGGTGATAGCAGATAAACTATTGATAAAATGCGGTTCTGGCGCGATTCAACCAACCACTATCCAGAAAGCCGGAAAGCCAAAAATGGCTTTAGCTGATTTCCTCAACGGCACCCAAATTCCCGTAGGCACATCGCTCCGATGACCCGTTTCGCAATCACTCTGGAATATGATGGTCGCCCATTCATGGGCTGGCAGCATCAGGATCACGGCCCCAGTGTCCAGCAGGCTGTTGAAAATGCTATTAAAACTATCACCCAGCAAGAGATTCGCGTGTTCGCCGCTGGCCGTACGGACGCGGGTGTGCACGCACTGGGCATGCGGGCACATTTTGATCTCGAGACAAGGTTGACGCCCTTCCGGTTGATGGAGGGCTTGAACGCCGGACTGCGTCCGCATCCGGTTGCAGTGCTGGCTTGTGACATTGTCGATGATGACTGGCATGCCCGCTTCAGCTGCATCGGACGGCGCTATGTCTACAAGATCACCAACCGCCGCGCGCCGCTGACACTGGATAGGGGGCAGAGCTGGCAGGTTGCCAGACCGCTGGATGCCGGGGTGATGCATGATGCCGCGCAATTGCTGGTCGGGCAGCATGATTTCACGACATTCCGCTCCACCCAATGTCAGGCGCAGAGCCCGGTGAAGACCTTGGACAGCATTTCCGTCACGCGCTTTGGCGAAGAGATTGAGGTGGAGGTCGCGGCGCGATCGTTCCTGCATCATCAGGTGCGCTCGATGGTGGGTTGTCTGAAACTGGTTGGCGATGGGAAATGGGCGCGTGATGATTTACTGAAGGCACTAGAGGCAAAAGACCGCGATGCGCTGGGGTTCAACGCGCCGCCGGACGGGCTCTATTTTGTCGATGCGATTTATCCGAAGACGGAAGAGCGGTCAGAGACCGAATAGGCGCTGCAAGGACTTATCGAGCATCAGCAATTGCCAGAGCAAGCGGCTGTTATCCGCCTTTCCGGCGATGTGATCATCGGCCACTTTGCCTAGGGCCTGTTGATCAAACCAGCCCATCCGGACCAGTGCTCCGGCACTGGAGATATCTCGCGCTTCATCAGCCAGCGGCCCGCGAAACCAAGCGGCAATCGGCGTCACAAAGCCCATTTTTGGGCGATAGAGGATATCTTGCGGCAGATAGCGTTCCATAGACTTTTTCAGCAGATATTTGCCGGTCCCGCGACGCACCCGCAAATTGGTCGGCAGCCGGGCAGCAAACTCCATCAGCTTATAATCCAACAAAGGCTCCCGCGCCTCAAGGCTTACCGCCATGCTGGTCCGATCGACCTTGGTCAGAATATCGCCGGGCAACCACATTTTCATGTCGGCATATTGCGCCTGATCGAGACCATTTCGCGCCGGTGCACTCTCCATCAGGTCGATCATCCGGGCCTCGCCCTGATAGCCATCCAACTGCTTGGACATCGTATCGGAATAGATCGCATGACGGCCTGCTGGCGTAGTCACCCCAACCGCTTCCGCGTGACCTTCCGGTCCGGAGCGGGCGAGCGACAGCAAGGTAGACTTGGCGCGCAGTGGCCGCGGCGCCCAATCCGCCTTGGGATAGACCTTGCCGAGCCAGCCCAGAGCCGGACCGCGAAGGGATTGCGGGATCAAATCCCGCATTCGTTCTTCGGCATGATGAAACACATGGCGGCGATAACCGGCCAGCGCTTCATCCGCACCGTCACCCGACAATGCGACGGTCACATTCTCCCGGGCCAGCTCGGCTACACGATAGGTCGGCAAAGCAGAGCCATCGGCAAAAGGTTCATCAAAATGGTCGGCCAGCCTATCAATCAGGCCGAAATCATCCGCCGCCACGGTTCGTGCGCGGTGATCGGTTTTGAACCGTTCCGCCACCCGTTCGGCATAGCTTGTCTCGTCCAGCGATGCCTGGTCAAAGCCGATGGAACAGGTTTTAACCGGTTGCCGGCTCTTCTCAGACATCAATGCAACCACCGCACTGCTATCCACACCGCCGGACAGGAACGCGCCCAAGGGAACGTCAGCAATCATCCGGGATCCGACCGCATCTTTCATCAGCGCAATCAGCTCTTCTTCAAGTTCTGCCGCCGAGGCCTTGCTGCGCTGGCTGAAATCCATATCCCAATATTGAATTGGTGCCGGTTCTGGCTTGCCCTGTTCGAGCAGCAGATAGTGACCTGCAGGCAGTTTCTTGACGCCCTTCAACAGCGATCGGTGATCCGGCACATATCCGAACGCAAGATAGTCATCGACAGCGCGCATTTCCGGCTCCCGCCGCAACAACGGGTTGGCAAGCAATGCCTTGAGCTCCGACCCGAACAAGATGCTGCCATCCGATACCGGTGCATAGAAAAGCGGCTTCACGCCCAGCCGATCCCGCGCCAGAAAAAGCTGTTTGGTCCGCTGATCAAATATCGCAAAAGCGAACATGCCATTAAGCCGCTTCAGACAATCGGCGCCCCATTGGTGCCAGGCGTAAAGAATGACTTCGGTATCACTGCTGGAGGTGAATTGATGACCAAGCGATTCGAGCTCCACACGAACGTCCTGAAAATTGTAGATCTCACCATTATAGCTGATCACTTGCGCTTCGTCGGCAGTCAGCATCGGCTGTGCCCCGCCCTCCAGATCAATGATCGAGAGGCGGCGATGTCCCAGCCCGACCCCCGGCGCGGTCCAGATCCCGGACCCGTCAGGTCCGCGATGAGTCAGGCTGTCCGTCATTTTGCGCAGGCGAACAGGATCAACCGGCTTGGCCGTTTCCAGATGAAATATTCCCGCAATACCGCACATGATGTGCGCCCTAGCGCAGACCTGCCATTTCGTCAGCCACTTTATCGAGGGGGCCCAGCGCCTTGCGAAAATCATCCATGGCCGCCGCTGGTCCACCTTCATCGGTTTTTTCAGCGGATATCAGGATTGCAACGGCCTGCTGGTTGCCACCAAGCAATTTGCTTTTCAGAGTTTCAAGCTTCACGGCCGAGCCGCTGCCGGTCAGTATGTTTCCGACGCGGTAGAAGGACTGGACGTCGCGTACCACCGGACCGGGCGCCGTTATCTGTATTGCCTTGCCTGATGCGGGCGCTGGCAGGTTTCGGCTCCAGGACCAGTCCGTGCCGGGATCAAAAGCGCCCTGCCCATAGCCAACAATCTCGCGACCATCTTCCTGCCGGTCATATACGGCAATGGCGAGATCAACCTCTGCACCACTGGAGACATGGCGATAGCGGCCGAGCAACTGATGATTGGCGCCATCAAATCGCGGCTGCCAGTCAAATTGCGGGCGATAGTCCACGCGCTCCCAACCAGCGACTGTAGGCAGAGCGATCTTGTCGGGCACCGGAGAGCTTTGCGCGGCCAGTGCCGATGTCCATAGAACCGGTGCGGCAACAATGACTGCCATCGCAATCATCGCAGATTTAGGTACTAGCCTCGATGGCTTGGAGACAGTTCGCTCAATCGCGTCTCCGTCAACCATCGGCTCATCCAGCTTGCGATCAAAAAACGGCCAGCCGATAGCCATCACCAATGCCAGAACAAACGCAAAGAAAAACCAGCCATAGAAGATATGGTCAAAGCCGGTGGCGAAATCGGTAGTGGTGTGATGCGCAATATAGATGGTTCCAAAGGCGCGTATCCCGTTGGCGACAATTGGTACGGCCACAGCAGCAATCATGAACAATGTTCGGCGCTGCCAGCTTTGGAAACAGAGGTTGGTAACCAATGCGCCATAGGCAATCATTGCAATCAGAAATTTGACCCCGGAACAGGCTTCGGCAACTTCAAAATAACCCGTTGGCGTTGAGATAAAGACACCATCGATAAAGGCAGGAATATCGGCCCAGCCAAGAAAAACCATCGACATTTTCGCTGTGATGGTTTGCAGAAACGGGACAAATTCCTCTCCAAAAGGTACGAGGAAAAAGCTGTAAAATAGCGGGAAAATAAGCCCCCGCATGACCTTTGGACCAAGCAATGTGATGACTGCACCTTGCAACATCATTACCAGTCCCAGCTGGCGCGCGAAGGAAACACCCGCTGCTTCACCCAACAACCAACCGCCGGCAGCAGCAACCATCCAAAGCAATCCCGGTGCCCAAATGGCCGGAGTGATTTTGGCCAGTTCCTCCAAGCGCTGCTGCACCAGCCAGACGATAATTGGTGCTATCAACAGACAGTGATTATAGGTTGAAACATTCCACCAGGCATCCAGCATCGCCAGACCGTCCCGCCAGAACAGGACCAATATCGCAGCAACTGCAAAACCCAGCAGTCGCAGATGCTTTGACCAGAGGGTTGCGGCAAGAACGCTCGCTGGTGCGTCCATGGACCGTTCGATAGCTGCACTGCTCATTCCGCAGCCTCGGCCATGATGTTTTCATCAAAACCACACAGCTCGGCGATGCCAGCGAGCTGTGTTTTCCAGCTGTAATTTGAACGGATCAAAGCGCTGGCTCTCTCACCCAGCGCTTGCGCCTTTTGGGGATCTGACAACAGATCACACACCAGCATTGCTTCCTGCTGCACATCGTCAGCGACACAAAAATGCTCGCCATTTGCAGCTTCAATGCCCTGAGCTGCGGCGGCGGAAGCAACAACCGGTTTGCCCATGGCCATGGCCTCAAGCACCTTGTTCTGTATGCCCCGTGCAATACGCAATGGTGCGACAACGATATCCGCTGCCTGTAACCAGCTGCGAATATCGTCAACACTCCCCATCACCATCGTGTTGTTTGATCCATCCAGCCTGATAACGTCGGTCGTCGGCGCGCGTCCGACAATGGCGAATTGTGCGTCAGGGTGGTGGTTCAGAATTTCCGGCATTGCCTCTTTTGCAAAACTGACAACAGCTTCGACATTCGGACGATAATCCATCTGTCCGGTAAAGATGATCAGCGACCCTTCATGAGGAAGATCGACTGCGCTCACCTTTGCCGGATCATAAAAATCAAGATCAATCCCGTTGCCGACGGCTTTGACTTTCTGATCATCAAGCCCCGAGCGCTGCCGAAATAATCCTGCTTCAGCGTCACTCACAAAAAGCGAATGGTCGGCAAAGGTCGCAACCCGTTTTTCAAATGCTCTCAGCAACCTGCCTTCGCGCCGGTTGATCCATGCCATTGGACCAACCCCGTCGTCCGCATAGCTTTCAAACTTGGCGCTATCGACGTCCACAAAATCCATGATCACCCGACCGGGGAAATCGGCTGGAACAAATTGCGCCATCTGTCCTGAAAATACGAAAATGCAATCAATCGACCGGGTCTTCAGTGTGTCCCGAACATATGTCTGAATTTCACGACTCTGAAAGGACGTCAGCGAAACCGGTTTGCCAGATGCAAGCGCCTCAATCCCGGCCTGCCAGTTGGGCTTATTCCGCCTGACAATTTTCGATGATGCCAGGAGTGTTCTGATATCGCTATCTTCGTTGGCCTCGGCTTCGTCATCGGCAAAACAAGCCAAGTGTACCGGTCGATATTCCATCAGCCTGCGCAAGATATGATGCGCACGAATTTTGTCTCCACGGTTCGGCGGCCATGGCACACGATGGGTCAGGAACAATATCTCGTCCATCAGCCCAAACCTTTGGCGATCATTGGTCCCAGACGGTTTGCAACAGACAGCGGCAGTTTTTGCCAAAGCGCCACTTGCAGCCGGTACTTTGGACTCATCGGATTAACATCACGGGCTTCTTCTCCGTCTGCTGTGCGAACAGCATAGGATAAAGGCTCCGGTTCAAAACCCCAGTTTTTCTTGAACGAATAGGCACCCGTTCCGATCTTTGACCGCCCAAAATCGAAACGCGTGCAGCCCCTTTGCCGCGCGTGATTCATCAGCGCGTAGTACATGATGTCATTGGCCCGTAAACGGCGCGCATCATATGTACCGCCGCCCCAATAAGGCATGACCGTGTCCCGATGATAAAGGCTCAATACACTGGCAACAGCTCGACCATCGCTTAAGACAGTCAGTATGTCCGCATCGGCCTCGAAAGCATCCATGACCGCATCAAATAATGCCTTGGGAAATACCGGCGTACCGAGGTTCCGAACACTTTCCGCATAGACAGCATAGTGATCTGCCCGATCCTCTTCGTCCGATCCGATCCGAATGGTCAGATCGTTTTTCATTCCCTTGCGAACCTCGGCTCTTTGTTTGCGCGGAATGGCCAACAACTGGCTATCTTCATTGTCCGCCAGATTGGTCACGAAACCTGCGTAGACATCGTTCTTGTTCTGCCACTTGCCACGCGGTGCTGGACCGCCTCTTAGCTCAACGGTTGGAAAGCTATGCGTTTCTGCAAAATCCCAAACGACATCCGCAAGTGTTTCTGTGGCTTGACTATCAACACTCAAAATACCGCCGCCGACAGCAAAGCCTGAGGATACCAATGCGCGACCGAATAAAGCCGAATGGATAAGATTTAACGGCAATATGGCCTGCAATTCGCCAGCGGTATTCTCTGCCAGCATGTAACGCCAGCTGTGACCACATGCATTTGAAACCGCAAGCACCCATGCTGGCCTGTGAAAGGTTGTACCCTGTGGATGATCGTTGATGAACTGGTCAATCCGCGCCAGCTCGTTCCGGTCTTCCTGATCCAAGATGCGGACCATGATCGCCTGCGGTGCAAAGGCCATGTTCATTTTACCAACTCGGCTTCCAGCGCAGCCAGTTCATCCATTCTGCCCCACATATGATCCTGACCAACACGGATAAGCTTGGACCGCATTGCACTGAGTTTTGTGTAGTGACGCAACTTTGACTTTAGCGGCGCATTATTCACTCGAGGTTGCTCAGGATCAATTTCCCAAGGATGAAAATAGAATATCGCGCCGCGGCCGTCATCCTTCTGCATTTTGCGGATGGCACGATCATAAAGCATATATGGGAGCAGGCGGAAAAAACCGCCTCCGCCAGAAGCTAACACCCGCCCCCCAACCTGTACCGTGGTCACCGGCAGTTCAATCAAATCCGATCCGGCAACTGGCTTCCACGCAAAGCGCGGCGATCCGGACCAACCATAATGGTCGTGCCTGATAGGAGCCACACTGGATGAATAGCGATAGCCTTGCTCTGCCAATATCTCATGCGCCCAAGGCGTGCGCTGATCGATGGAAAAGCTGGGCGCGCGATAACCAGTAACGGCTTGCCCCGAAGCGTCTTCCAAAATCTTGCGTGTGCGATCCAGATCATAGCGAAACTGGTCCGGTGTCAACGTGAATACGCGCGCGTGATCATAGCCATGGCTGGCAATCTCATGCTCTGCCGCGCTAATGCGCTGCATCAATTTTGGATAACGTTCCGCCACCCATCCGAGTGTGAAGAAAGTGGCTTTAACTCCCATCTCATCGAAAAGGTCCAGCACGGCATCGCTATTGTGTTCGACACGATGCTCCAGGCCATCCCAATCGGCACGATCGATTACCGTTTCAAAGGCACCAACCTGAAACCAGTCTTCGATATCCACAGACATGGCGTTGAGCAAAGCATTGGCTTTTCTCGCCTTATCGATGGGTTCAAGCCGCGCGCCCTGCATTGACATAGCTTTCCTTGCTCCGGACATCGCTTTCGACCCAATCCACCAGCATCGTCAAGACACGGTGCAGACTTTCTTCCTGGCCATCCATACGAGACTCAAGTGCCGACAATTGCCTGGAAATGCTATCCAGCTGATTCAATAAAGCACTATCCACTGCAGGTTCAACAGCTTCCGGCGCCTCTGCATCTTCTGGTTCAACAGATGTCTGCTCAGGTACAGCATCTGCGCTTCTAAACGGCAACACCTCATGGTCTGTCGGAACTGTTTCCTCGGAAACCGCTACAACAGGCTCAGGCACCACGGGATCCGCGGCCGGCTCGGGCTCAGGTTGCGCCTGGGAAACTTTTGCCGGCTTTTCCCATAACGGGCTTTTCACCTTAGTCAGATCAATGTCTGTTTCCGGTTCAGCAATGTCGACTTCCTCACCGTTCAAATCAGCCAGCACACGGCCGACCAATGGTTGATCAATCAGTTCAGCGTGCTCCACCGCACCCATGAGCAGGACACGGCTCATCAATGTGTTGATCTTCCTCGGGACCCCGCCTGTTTCACTGAACAGTAGGGCAAATACATCAGAGGTAATCTTCGGACGCCCTGACCACCCGCTTTTGGATAGTCGGTGGGTGATATAGGGCTCGATTTCATGCGCTTCCATCGGTTCAAGATGGTGATGCGCGATCACCCGTTGACGCAGTTGTTCAAGACGGTCGGATTGTTGCAGCATATCCCGAAATTCAGGCTGTCCAAGCAGGAATATCTGCAACAGCGCCTGACCACCAAGTTGAAAGTTGGAGAGCATACGGAGCTCTTCCAAGGCACCTGCAGGTAGATTTTGCGATTCATCGACAACCAGCAGGCACCGGCGTCCGGCACGCGCTTCAGCATGAAGAAATTCTTCAAAGGCGCTGAGCAGCTGCGCCTTGTCCATATCCTCGGTATCAATATCAAAGTTGTTTGCGGCAACCCGGACAATGTCTTTGCTATCCAGCGCGGTCGTCACAATGCTGGCAGCAGTCAGACGTTCACGGTCGATAGTCGCCATCAGGTGGCTGACCAAAGTGGTTTTACCAGCGCCTACGTCGCCTGTAATAACAATGAACCCCTCTCCCTGCGCCAAACCATAGCCGAGATAGGACAATGCCTTGCGGTGCGTCAGGCTTTCAAAATAATAATGCGGATCCGGCGTCAGCTGGAATGGCCGGCTTTTCAGTCCATAAAAAGTTTCATACATACTGGTATCTCCCACCCACACTCGCGGTGATATTGCTAAAATTCATATTGCAGCCCAAGCAATGCAGATGCCGTAAGCTCACTGTCAAAGCCGTCTTGCTGAAAGCTGTCGAGACCAACAGCGGCGGTCCCATTCAATCCTGGAATAATCTGGCGATAATAGGCCGCGTTGGCACCCAGTGCGAGCACGTTAGGCGCTCCGGCAAAGCCACTATCCAGCAGATTTGCGTAAACATTGGTATCGAAGCTGGATCGGGCATCAATCTGGCGTCCGATCGACAGGTTGGCATAATAGTTCTGATCAACCAGACCATCGACATTGGCGAGACCGCCCAGTTGTGATGCAATGAACCGGCGGCGCGAATAGCCAGTGGCCAAAGACGTGTTCCAACCATTATAGCTATAAGCCAATTGTGCGTTTACGCCGCGCGCCCGGAATGATGACGAGGCAGCAGACTGCAATGCATCGTTGATGCAAAGGCTACTGGTTTGTCCAAAGGCACATCCATTCAGTTCACCGCTCAACGGGTTGCGATTGCTGGTGAAACTGGTTCCCAGAGAATCGAGATTATCATTCAGCAAGTTACCGAAGCCGGATACCGTGTCATAAACCGAGACGTTGAGCGATGTGTTCTCATTAGGCTGATACCCAAGGCTACCGGCATAAGTCGTGCTGCCATAACGTCGGCCGATACGTGCTTCCAGCGAAGTCCTTCGGCTAGGACGCCACAGCACACCGGCATCCCAGATCAGGCCATCCTGATCGTAAGACAGCAAACGCGGAGATGCTTCATCGGTTACCAACCGACCATCGCTATCGACAACCGGATCACCGTTAACGTCCCGCAGGGCGTCACGTTCGGAAATTTCGATGTCCTCATAACCGACACCACCTACCAGTGCGACGGTAGGCGTAACCGGAACCGTTACATCGGCGCGCGCGTATTTGCCCTCAAAACGCTGATCCAGCTGACCAGCATCTTCACGCTCATAACCCGCACTAACAGACCAACCGAAGGGAAGGTCGCGTGGCTGCATTCCGACGCTGGCACTGGCTGAGTGGCTAACGCTGTCGTCGAAAATATCAATCGGCAACTGCCCCGGAGGCAATATGCCAGTATCTTCGCTTTCGACCTTTGTATAGCCAACGCGGTAATTGGCGTTCACATCCAGCGCACCAATATTGGTGGACAATGATGGTCCAGCATAAATTGAGTAAACCTGCGTGACATTGTCGATATTTCCGACAGTATTGGTTGGCGATTCCCCACGCAGATCGATGCGGCTACGTGTCGCAATACCGCCTGCTTCCAGTGCGAGAACGTTAGGCACGACTTGCACACTGCCGCGAGCCAAGCCGCTCAAAATATCATCATCGCCGATATCATCTTCATAGAAAAAACGGCGCTCATAGCGCACATTCACTTGCGCTTCTGCCTGACGGGTCTGGATCGATGTTTCGAGGCCCGCGGCAACTGTCGTGTAGGTCAAGACCTCCGAACCGTTTTTCAGGTCGGCGACCAATACCTGTTGTACTTCGAGATAGGGTGTAACCTCAACATTGCGGCTTTGCGCCTGTGCAGGCTGCACGGCAACCATGGCCAGGGGAACCAAAACTGCTCCCTGCCTGATTAAGTTCATGAACTTACTCTTGCTCACGATTATTCTCCATATCCATAATAGGATCCAAAGCTCCGCCCGGTCGGCGAGAATTTCGTACCGTTGAGAAGCAATTGGATATTGTCACAGCCAGCCATCAAACTAAGCGCGTCACGCAGGGCTGTTTCGGTTGTTTCATCCGCTTTGACGACCATCACCACCTGTCCGACATGGGTCGCGAGCACGGACGCTGGCGAGGCCGACAAGGCGGGCGGTGAATCAAAAATAACAATTCGGTTGGGATTGTTCTGGGTTAACCGGTTGAGCACCTCTTGTGTCCGCGAAGAGGCAAGATATTCAGTGTCCGCATTAGTCTGCTCGCCCGCCGGCAAGATCGCCAGACCGGCAATATCGGTATGAATAATACAGTCCTCGACCGGCAATTGCGGATCCGCCAGCGCATCCATCAGGCCCTTGCTGCCTTCCAGGCCAAGACTGGACAAAATGCTGGGCTTTGCGAAATCAGCGTCGACGAGCAGCACCTCATTGTCTTTTTCTGCCGCAATGGACAGAGCCAGGTTAAGGGCGCAAAATGTCTTGCCTTCATTCGGATGTGCCGAACAGATGAGAATGCGTTCACCATGTGGCAGTCGCGCCTGCTTGGTCGTTCCTTTCGCTGCCAGCAAAAGCTGTCGCTTTATGATACGAAACTCTTCGGAAATACCGGTGACGGGACCATCAGGCACAACAAAGCCCGCTTCGCGCAGTTTCTCGCGATCAACGATGACACGCGGGCCATCGTAAGCAGGAGCGCGATTTGATGCGGCTGGCACCATCGGCCGTTTCGTTATTTCGGGCGGCAAAATTTCCGGCCCATAGTTTTCTATCGGACCACCCTTTTTCGATGGGACATAGTCATAGACCTGCCCTGCGCGTTCAAGCAGAGACCCTGATTTACTGAGAGGATTATATTTGTTCATCTTCTTTCCTCAAGCCACCATGCCGCGCTGAATAAATTCGACGACCATCAGCAACGCAAAGACACCAACAAGGGCACCACCCGCGCTGTAGAACAGGCGCATTTTCTTTTGTCTTATGGCCCTTTGGCTGCTCGTCAGGATCTGCGAAACCGAGCCTATAACCGGCAGTCCACTAGCCTTTTCAAGCCGTGCCGACGTCGGATAGCTGGTCTGCAATTGCCCCATGGCAAAAGCCGCACCAACACCGCCCCCAACACCGACAAACAGAACCATCGCCAGCAACAGCGGCCGGTTAGGTGCAGCGGGAGACCTTGGGCTGGAGGGAGGATCGATCACCTTGAACTTTACCGAATCTGTTTCCGATTCCACCTGTCCGCGCAGTTTGATCTGCTCTCGGTCTTGTAGCAATTTGTCATACTGGCTTTTCAGCACGTCATAGTCGCGGTTGATGCGCGCCATTTCAGCAGCAACTCCGGGCTCCAGAGACTGCTTGGACATCAGCTGCGTCATATCCGCCTGAATCGCGTTTTTTCGGGCTTGCAAAGCGGCAACCGAGGCTTGGCGCTCAGCGCGCATGCTTTGCAGTGAGCTATAAGCGGGATTTGGCGTTCCATAGGCGCGTGAACCTTTGGGCTCTGCCGCAACCTGCGCACGCAAAGCGGCAATTTCGCTTTTCATCGCAATGATATCCGGATGGCTATCCGTCCATCCTCGCGCTCTGGCCGATGCCAATTTGCCTTGCGCCTGCGCCAACTGACCACGTGCGCCGCCGCCTGAACTGGCACCTCCAAATCCCGGAGTGGCAATTGTTGGCGGTGTTCCCGACAACTGACCGTTCAAGGCTGCCAGTGAGCTGGATGCAGAGGCCAATTGCGACTCAATCTGTCGAAGCTCTGCCCGTGATGCTTCTATGCGCTGGCTGATTGAGCCGACACCGGGCAAAAGACCAAGATTTTCAGTTTCAAACTGTACGCGCTTCTGTTCTGCTTCCTGCAAGGCCTTTTCACGGGTCGCAAGCTGGCCATCCAGAAATTTCAGTGTCTGCGTTGTTTCATCACGGTCACCGGACAGGTTCTCTTCAACGAAAATATCGATCATCTTTTGGACAATAGCGCGCGACAAAACAGCATTTTCTGCATCTGAGAAATTGCTCGCAGATGATTTCGCCGTAATCTCGAAAAGATTATCTTTTTCCGATTTGATCTCGATGTTTTTGCGCAACATCTCAACTTTGCCAGCCAATTCCCGGTCGCTCGCAACCGACAGATTCAGATCAGTCCCACGAACCACTTTTTCGAGGTTGATGGTAGAAGCCAGCGTTTCCTGGACCCGGTCCATATTCTTTTTACGGTCGCGGGATTCGATACCCACCTTGTCAGACAGGATGGACTGCATTTCGACAAAGACGCGTGCTTTGGATTCATAGCTATTCGGAATCAGCGCAACGACCAGCCATCCCAGCAAACAGATGCCCCAGGCGACAGCCAATGCCAGCCAGCGCCTGTTCCAGACGCTGTGCACTGCTATTCTAAATTCATCATAAAGGCCGTTCATTGATCTTTTCGATCCCTTTTAAGCTTTGCGCCCCTCTGTTTCGGGTAGCGGCGGTTAAAACATGCTCTTTGGAATGATGATCACATCACCGGGACGCAGCATCACGTTGGCTTTTGTCTGGCCGCGATCCAGCAGATCGGCGATGCGCAGTGCATATTCCTGTTGCTTGCCAGTCCCGCGATCATAACGGACGAGGCGTGCTTTATTGCCGGATGCAAATTCCGACAAACCACCAACAGCGATCATTGCATCGAGCAAAGTCATATTGGCGCGATATGGTATCGAAGCCGGTTTTTCGGTCGCTCCGACAACCCGGATTTGCTGTGAAAATGTACCCGAGAAATTATTGACGATAACCGACACCAAGGGCTCGTTGATATATTCCGACAGCTGCAACTTTAGATCTTCTGCAAGCATTGCGGGGGTTTTCCCCACAGCAGGCATGTCGGTAATCAGCGGTGTGGTTATCCGGCCATCGGGACGAACTTGAACCTTCGCGCCCAATTCCGGATTGCGCCAGACAAAGATGGTGAGTTCGTCAAGCGGTCCGATAACATATTCTTCACCCGGACCTTCCTGCATTGAAACAAATGAAGCGGGTGGCAATTGAGGCCCTGAAGATGTGCTGGAGCATCCGGCAACCGAAAGGGATACCAATCCAGCGCCGAGAAGATATCTCGGCAGGTTTTTCTTTTTCGAAGCAATAGTCATTCTTAAATCCTCGCAAACAACCGTTGGCGAACGGTCGATTCCACGGAGAAATCGGCCGATCACACATAGTCTTGCGAAGGCTATCGGTGAAAATAGTGAAGATAGCGTTAGGATTGATAGAAATTAGGGTTAATATTTCCCAGTTTTATTGGGATTGTGGAGTCTTGCGACCTCAACCAACCATTACTTCCTTGGCTGCCCCCTGCCCCAGAAAATTTGCAGGACTGGCTGTCGCACCATAAGCCCCGGCACAGAATATCGCCACCACATCGCCAACCTGGGCGACAGGCATTTCCGCACGGTCGCTCAAAAGATCAAGCGGGGTACACAGACAACCCACAATGGAAACAGTCTCTTCCGATGGTTGATCATAACGGTTTGCGATCGCCGCTGGATAGTTCCGGCGGATCACCGTTCCGAAATTACCGCTTGCGGCGAGCTGATGATGCAGGCCGCCATCTGTTACCAAAAATGTCTCGCCCTGACTCTCTTTCCGGTCCACTATCCGAGTCAGATAAACCCCGGCTTCACCAACAAGATAGCGCCCTAGCTCAAGCGCAAATTGCGTATTTGACAATATAGCAGGCAGATCAGAAAACTGTTGCTTCAAGGCAATCCCGATTTCCGTGATATCCAAGGCCTCGTCACCAGGAAAATAGGGTATACCGAACCCCCCACCCAGATTAACATGTTCCGGACTATGGCCGATTTCATCAGCCAGTCGCGCCGCCAGGGCAATGGTCTGCGCCTGAGTTTCTATAATGGCATCGGCCTTCAAAGCCTGCGACCCGGCAAAAATATGGAATCCGCGCCAGTGGGCGTCTGATGCCATTATCTTGCGCACGGTTGGAGCAACGAGGTCAGTGTCCATACCAAATGGCTTGGCACCACCGCCCATTTTCATACCGGAGCCCTTCAAATCGAAATCCGGGTTAACGCGGACCGCAAGGCGCGGTTTAATCCCTTCCCGGGCACCAATGGATAGAGCCCGGTCACATTCGTTTGGTGATTCGATGTTGATCGTAACCCCGGCTTTAATGGCCTGCAGCAGCTCGTCATCGCGCTTGCCCGGACCGGCGAAGCTGATGTGGCCCGCAGTAGCCCCAGCCCCCAAAGCCATGGCCAGCTCACCGCCAGAGGCAATATCGATACCGTCAACAAGGGTAATCATGTGCGAAAGCACAGGTGTAAAGGGATTGGCCTTCATCGCATAATGAATGTGTAATTGTTCCGGCATAGTTGCACGCAAAGCTTCAATCCGCCGACTAAGCAGGTTCTCTGAATAGACAAAAAGCGGTGAGCCATGCTCGCCCACCAAGTCAGTGGCAGATGCACCGCCGATAGCGAGCTCTCCGCTTACACTTTCATAGCCGTCAGGTATCGGGCCGATAGGCTTGACCTTGTTCATATATTCCGGGCCTTTGCCAATGCGTTACGATCCAGTTTCCCGTTAGGGTTTTTTGGAAATTCTTTCATCACAACAATATCCCGCGGGTGCATAAAATTCGGTAAATTGCGTTTAAGATATTTATTCAACGCCTGCCCAATATCTTCTGTTTCCTCACCTGTAGCAGGCCGAACATAAAGGCAAATCGCATGCCCCAACCGCTCATCCGGAACGCCAATAGCCACGGCTTCCGCGATAAACCCGGACTCAACCGCAACCTCTTCAATCTCTGATGGACTGATCCGGTTTCCGGAGCTTTTGATCATATTATCGGTTCGTCCAACGAAATAAAGCAAGCCATCGCTTTCTCGCCTGACTGTATCGCCCGACCAGACTGCTATTCCGCCATATTCGGATGCCGCGGGTGCCGATTTAAAGCGTTCGGCTGTGCGGTCATCATCCTGCCAATATCCCTGTGCCACAAGCGGTCCGGCATGAACGAGCTCCCCCTCTTGCCCAACTGCTGCAATATCGCCATCTGAGCCAACCACCATGATTTCTGCAAAAGGAATAGCGGTTCCCATGCTGGTCGGATTGTCATCGATCAACGCCGGTTCCAGATAAGTGGATCGAAAAGCCTCGGTCAATCCATACATGGCGTAAATATCTGTCTTAGAGCCAAAAATAGCCCGTAACTGCTTCACCAGAGATGGCGTCAAGGCACCGCCGCTATTGGTGAGTCGGCGCATGGACAATATCCCCTCCTCTGACCAGCTCTGGTCCACCAATTGCACCCAAAGCGGTGGGACGGCCGCCAATGTGGTAATGGCTTCACGCGAGCAGGCCTTTATGACATCGCGCGGTGTCAGATAATCCAGTGGGTAGGCGCAACCTCCCGCAAACCAAGTTGAAAGCAACTGATTCTGACCATAATCAAAACTTAGGGGCAGCACACATAGCGTTCGGTCATCGCGCTTCATCTTCAAATATTGCGCGACACTGACAGCACCAAGGCTGAGATTAGCGTTGGTGAGCATCACACCCTTTGGCCGTCCAGTTGATCCACTAGTGTATAATATCGCTGCCAGAGCGTTGACATTCTTGGCAGTTTCATTGGGTTCTAGCGGATCCGCTACGTTGTCCATATCGGTCGAAACCGCTGCATCGTTCCAAACTGCACATCCCTTATCGACCGGCATATCTTCAAGAGACTTTATGCGCCCGGTATTGGTAATCAGCAGTTTTGAGCCACTGTCTGTCACGATATGCTTTACCTGGGCAGGCTTCAGAATGGGATTGATCGGCACATGCACCAATCCCGCACGAACCGCTGCGAGCGGCATGATACAGGCCAATTCCGTCTTCGGCAGCCATGTCGCTACCCTGTCGCCTTTGCCGAAACCTTGGTCCAATAACCAACGCGCCAATAAACCCACACGATGATTTAACATCTTGTAGCTAAGAGAGCCTGAGCGTGTGACCAAGGCCGTGGCGTCGGGATCTTTTCCAACGGCAAGACGGTCCAAAGGGAACGCGTATTTTATGTGTTCAGTAGTCAAATGCTTGAGCCTATGGGAAAAAGTAGAAATTTGTGACAGACATGACGGTAGCGATGAACAGTGAATATCACGATAATTTCCAGTCGGCGCAAGCCGAAGCTGGCGAGAAGCTTGACCGTAGCGTTCAAAAGTCACTGTTCGATCGTATGGAATGGCTGAAACAACTGCATGAGCAGTGTCTGCCCGATACTCAACCACTGATCGTTCATAGCGCCGAAAACGACGCGCAAGCGTGGATGTTCCTGACGAAAAAAAGATTCGGAAACTATACCGCGCTCGCCAACTGGTATAATTTTACCTATCGACCAATTTTTACCGGGAAATTTGATGAAGTCACCAAGTTGGCTTTACTTGCGGGAGTCGCAAAGAAGCTTAAATCCCTTTCACATCATATTGAAATTGCTCCTGTTCCAGAGGAAGATTACGCCGCCAGTCTGACCGAACGCGCGTTTGAGCAAGCCGGTTGGGTGGTATTCAAATCAAAAGCGGATGACAACCATATCCTTGTCGTAAACGGTCGCACATTCGACCAATATTGGGCTGAGCGGCCTGGCCAACTACGCAACACAGTTCGCCGCAAAGCGAAGAAAAACATCGTTTCCATCCGGATCGAGACCGAATTTTCCGAAGAGCATTGGGCGGATTATTGCGATGTTTACGCCAAAAGCTGGAAACCAGAGGAAGGCAGTCCGGATTTCCTGAAAAATATTGCCCAGCAGGAGGCCGCAGCGGGATGCTTGCGCCTTGGCCTCGCCTATATTGACGGCAAGCCCGTTGCAGCGCAATTTTGGACTGCGGAAAATGGTGAAGCGCTTATCCACAAGCTTGCTCATGTCGCTGATGCCACGAAATCATCGCCCGGCACTTTGCTATCCGTTGCCATGTTTCAGCATGCCATTGATGTTGATCGGGTGGAACTGATCGATTTCGGCACAGGTAATGATCCTTACAAGCGCGAATGGATGGAAGACGTCCGTACACGGTATCGTTTGGAGATGTTTTGGCCCAATAACCCTCTTTCCTGGTTGTCTATCCTGCGTCACCGGATGTCAGCCCTTGTAGGAAAGCGTTGATCGCTTTAGGGAAGCGCGGTTATCCGGATTCGGGGGTTTATTGATGTCGGAAAATACGGAATTGACGCCAGAAGCCGCTGTTCGTGCGGTCATGCAGGACATATTGGGACTGGACGAAGCACAGGTGGCTGCGTTTACCGCGGAAACTGAGCTTTTTGGTGCGCTACCTGAACTGGACAGCATGGCGGTTGCAGGGCTTTTGACCGAGTTGGAAGACCGTCTCGATATCATGATCGAGGATGATGAAGTCGATGGCGAGCTTTTCGAAACATTCGGAAATCTCGTTGCCTTTGCTGAGATGAAAGCAGCCGAGTGACGGCAAGGCTCGACTATTCGAGTTATCAGTTTCAAGGACATGATGAACTTTGCCTGCAGGTTGGCGCTATCCACGCAAAAACCATCCTGATTATCCCGCCGCTTTTCGATGAAATGAACCGCATGCGGCGGATGCTGGTCGACATGATGCGCCTGCTTGCCGAACATGGTATCGGTAGCATCCTGCCCGACCTGCCCGGCACCAATGAAAGCCTTTTCCCTCAGGAGCAGGCCAGTTTAAAAATTTGGCGGCAGGCGCTGGCGACTTGTTCCGAAACACTGTCCGAGCCGCATCATATCGCTTCGTTTCGCGGCGGGTGCCTGATCGATGATTTTAATGATGATGCTAAAAAATGGCGGCTATCTCCTGCAAAAGGCTTAACTTTGTTGCGAACAATGATGCGTACGCGCATGGCCTCTGACAAGGAAGCGGGGCTATCCACGGATATGGCGCAATTGGTCGCAGAGGCAAAGCAAGGTCAGGTCGATCTTGCGGGCAACAGCATTGGTCATACCCTGTTTGCCGAACTCGAAGACGCCTTGCCCGCTCAGTCCGATAGCGTTCGCACGGTACAGCTAGAAAACAACACAAAACAAGCCGATGTGCGGATCGCCGGCTCGGCGCTTTGGTTACGTGCTGAACCTGGTGACGACATGCTTCTTTCAGGCGCGATAGCGACCGACTTGGCAGCATGGGTATCGGCATGACGCGGTCCTTTCATCAATTTATATGCGAGGATACAATGCTCGCCGGCACGCTCGACAGCGGCACTTGGCCGACCGGACTATTGATTGTAAGCGGCGGCAATGAGATCAGGGCTGGCGCTCACTCCGGCATGGCCAAACTGGCAGAGGAGATTGCCCGCAATGGCTTTCCGGTCTTTCGCTATGACCGCCGCGGAATTGGCGATAGCAGTGGTAGCAATGAGGGGTTTTTGGAGACAAAAGCCGATATCGAAGCCGCAACGGAATATTTCCGCGAAACATGCCCTAAGCTTTCCAAAATAGTCGCTTTCGGCAATTGCGATGCGGCTACCGCTTTAGCGCTATTTGGCAATAATACAGCTATTGATCGCACCATATTAGCCAACCCGTGGGTCATTGAAGAAGCTGATCCAACCTCTCAAACGCCAACCAAACCGCCACCGTCTGCCATACGGTCACGTTATTGGGAGCGTTTAAAAAATCCCAAGTCGATTATCGATCTATTTACCGGCAAGATCGACTTAAGAAAACTTGCAAGCGGCCTTAAACAAGCGACTCAAAAACAAGAAAATACCGATCTTGCCAATCGTCTTGAAAACGGATTGATCCGGCTCGACAAACCGTGCCGCATATTGCTGGCCAGCAGAGATACCACCGCTCGCGCGTTTCTGGCAGCTTGGACCAGCAAAGACTTTGCAGCTGTCAGAGCGTTGCCGAACATTACCACCGAGGCACTAGATAGCGCGTCTCATAGTTTTGCCGATGACAAGTCCAAACGCTGGCTCGAAAACCAGCTTTTGGATGTCCTTAAAAACGCCTGATCATTCAGCCGCCAGCAACTCAAACTCTTCTTCAGCCAGAAAACGCTCTGCATCGAGCGCCGCCATGCAGCCGGTTCCAGCCGCTGTCACCGCCTGCCGATAGACATGATCCATCACATCACCACAGGCAAACAGGCCCGGAATCTTGGTCTTCGGTGTGCCTGGCTCGACCTCGATATACCCCCCGTCGATCAGATCGAGATGGTCTTTGAATATCTCCGTTGCAGGCGCGTGACCGATGGCTACAAATGCACCATCCGTAGCGAGATGGCTTTTGTCACCCGTCTGCGTATCGATCAGATCAACACCGACCAGACCCTCCGGATCACCGCCACCGACAAATTTTTCCACCGTCTTGTTCCACAACACACTGATTTTCGGATTGGAAAGAAGCCGGTCCTGCAAAATTTTCTCAGCGCGCAAGCTGTCCCGGCGATGGATCAAGGTGACGTCATCGCTGTGATTGGTCATATAGAGCGCTTCTTCCACCGCGGTATTTCCGCCGCCGATCACGACAACTTTCTTGCCGCGATAGAAAAAGCCGTCACAGGTCGCACAGGCCGAAACGCCCTTGCCCCCTAGTTCTTGTTCGCCTTCGACGCCTAGCCATTTGGCTTGCGCACCGGTGGCAATGACCAGCGTGTCGCCTTCATAGATCGTTCCGCCATCACCAGTCATCCGAAAAGGCCGTTGCGATACATCAACATCTACAATCGTATCAAACATGGTGCGTGTGCCGACTTTTTCCGCTTGCGCCTGCATTTCCTCCATCAACCATGGGCCCTGAATGACATCACGGAACCCCGGATAATTCTCCACATCGGTTGTGATTGTCAGCTGACCACCCGGTTGAAGCCCCTGCACAACAATCGGTTCCAACCCGGCGCGCGCTCCATAAATAGCGGCACTCAACCCGGCAGGGCCAGAGCCCAGGATCAGCATTTTGGTACGATGTGTTTCGGTCATATTTTCATCCTAGATTCGTTTTATCCCACATAAGGATGCAGGGCCGCTCTCGGCAAGAGGTGAGAAGAGAAGAATCACTGTTGGCGGAGATAAGAGAACTATCGAGGATAACAACGACAAAGATGAGTTTTTCTCCTCAACCCATTTCCAAAATGTCGTTTCTCAAATTATCATTTTCGGCCCAGTTAATCGAATATGGATTTACGAACCCTTTTTCCCAGTTTTTCTGACTCTACCCAATTGCAGCGGTTCGTTGCTTGCTGGCGGACGGTTTTAAGTATCAGCGACCGATGATAGTTTTTAAGGATGTACTGCTATGTCTAGCAGTTGTCTGCATCTGGGGTGCAAGTTTCACTGTCGTCAAGATTGGCCTAGATGAGCTGCCACCTCTTTTATTTATCGCTTGCCGATTTTTTGTTGCCGCAGTTCCAGCTATCTTTTTCATTCCTTTTCCCAGAACATCCATATGGAATGTTGTTGCGATCGGAACCTTTCTAGGCATTGTAAAATTTGGTCTGTTGTTTGTAGCAATGCGTCAGGATGCCAGTGCGGGGACGGCATCACTGCTGTTGCAGGCACAAATATTCTTCACGATTTTTTTGAGTTATCTGGTTTTTGATGAGAAGGTCAGACTGGGACAATTGACTGGCATCGTCTTTGCTGTTTTCGGATTCTTGTTCTTCTTCTTGAGTATCGGCGGAAACGTATCAAATTTCGGTCTGATGCTTTTGTTGGGAGCTGCGTTGGCATGGGCCATCGCCAATATCATCATGAAAGGGATGGTTGGCGTCAATCTTCTCCACCTTATGATCTGGGCCAGCCTTGTTCCTATCGTTCCGATGCTTGTTGCATCTCATTTCTTGGAAAGCTCAACACCGGTTTCACTGATTTTGACCCTTTCTCCCCAAGGATGGGCAAGCATTATCTACATGGGTTATCTTGCAACTGTTGTTGCTTATGCCATCTGGGGATGGCTGTTGAGCCAATATAATAGCGCCACAGTGTCTCCATTTGCATTGTTGATACCAATAGTTGGAGTGGCAATCTCCTCCCTATATTTGGATGAGACTTTTGGTCGGTGGGAAATGATGGGCATGCTGCTTGTCATGACAGGTCTGGTAATATGTGTGGTTGATGAGAAAATATTGTCGATTTACAAGCTCGCCCGCATTCGATTTGTGCGTTTCCGATACAAGAGCTAAACTATGCGCTGAATCAAATTCCGGTGCTGGAGCGCGTGTATATGGATAAACGGTTACCCCCACTAAACGCGATCCGAGCATTTGAAGTTGCAGCTCGACATCTCAGCTTTGTCCGCGCTGCCCAGGAACTGGGCGTCACCCAAAGTGCCGTTAGCAAGCAGATTCATTTGCTGGAGGATTTTATCGGAGCCCAGTTGTTCGATCGTTTACCCGGCGCACTCGCATTAACACTAGAAGGTCGCGCCCTTCGAGATTCTGTTTATCCCGCATTTCGGATTTTGGAAGAATCCTTCCAGCGATTTTCGAGAAAACCTCCTCGGTCAAAAGTAATTCGGTTGGCTACGGTGGCGTCATTCGCATCCCAGTTTTTAGTGCCACGACTTGCTTCATTTGCTGAACAGTTTCCCGACATAGAGTTGGAACTATTAACATCAGACCGCGTTGTTGATCTCACAAAAGAAGAAGTAGATCTAAGCATTCGTTATGGCGCCGGAGAATGGGACGGTCTGATTTCGAGGGAACTGGTGAAAGGTGAGCTAATTCCCGTCTGCGCGCCAGGACTGCTTGATGAAAAAGATCATAACATCGATACTCTTGTTACTACCAATCGCCTGATACAGGTGTTTGCACAAAATGAGTGGAATCTCTGGGAGACAGAATCAGGAGTTGCACTGCCCAAAGTCGAACACGCCTTCATCATCGAACATTTCATGGTTGCTGCGAAAGCAGCCATTGGCGGGCATGGCCTTGCCCTATTACCAAGGCTTATTGTGCAGGAATATCTGACAAAAGGTGTATTGGTGGAGTTTTCCGAACCAATGAATTGGCATCATAGTTTTAGTGTTACCCACCTGCCCAATGCCGAGAAAAATCCAACCATTCAGATGGTGATTGACTGGTTATTCACCGAAGCGGCTTGATGGTTAGAACGACCCTATGATCACTATCAGTTAACTCGGGAAAATTTCTCCTGATCCTGTTGCCATATACTCGCTTTTTGAACTTCCCCTTTTGCACCATTTGTTTCGACAGCAATGCATTGACCAATCCAAACAGGCCGTTGCTGATACAAAAGGAGTATTTATGACAATTTCCAAACGACTGGATCCCTTCCCGGTAGCCTCCCCATATCATGGCATTTATGCTCACGGCGTTGAAACACCCGCCGGTGCGCGCACGCTGTACATATCGGGTCAAATTGGAGATTCCCCGGACGGCAGTCCACTATCTCCCACTGTGCAGGGCCAATTTCGGCAGGCGTTGAAAAATGTTGAGGCCGTTCTGAAAAAAGCCAATATGGAATTTGCAGATATTGTAAAAATGTCATTCTTCCTGGTGCGCCGGGAAGACATGGACGGGCTTGTCGAGGTTAGAAAAGAAATCCTTGATGGCGTACGACCAGCTATCACGACGGTATTTGTCGCCGGGTTAGTCTCACCCGACTGGTTGGTCGAAGTCGATGTCGTTGCTTGCGCACAATAAGTTCGATGCTGTTTTTCGCTTTGATAGAATATCGTTCTCAGCCACATTCTCCCCAAACGCTCTAGGTCACAGCTTTGAGTGATTTCAGGGCCTGACTGGGGGCTTCCCGGAACTCCCGGCGGTATAATTTGGCAAAGTGGCTGACACTGGCAAATCCGGACGCATCGGCAATTTCCGCAACCGTGTCGGCTTGACGAAGCAGGATGAGGTCACGGGCATAGCTCAGCCGTATCGATCGGATGAAGGCCGCTGGTGTCAGCCCTTGTGATTTTTTCAGCCGGCGGCCGAGCGTTTTTTCAGTAACCCCTAATTCGGAAGCGAGCGCGCCGGCACTAAAACCTCTCTGGTTCACATTTTCGATGACCGATTGGGTGGCGCGGTCCAGAAAACCCTGCTCCGATGGCGGTGTTAGTTTGCTATCGAGGCCGCTCGCCCGCAAGGCATTGAGCGTACTGCTTTTTGATACCGGATTCTGCTCTTGCTGATCCTCTGCCATGTCGATTTGATCCCGAAGCTTTATCGCTTCGGTCACAGCCGCATTCCGTTGTCTTTGCATGGCATTGATCATTATAGAGATCGCGATCATCATGAATATGGCTTCCACTATTGTCGAGCTGCTATAGCTGAGCGTGATCGGCCGCATCATGATGAGATCGAATGCCGAGCTTGTTTCCTTAACTGCGACCGGGAACTTGAAAAAATAGAGCGACGAGAAAAGGCCGAGGCTAAGCGCCACCAGAGACGCAAAAACCGGGACAGCTTGCTTTACGCCATCAAGCATTTTTCGCCCCGACACATAGAGCAGAATAAACGGGTTGATGATGAGCAGGATGGAAACCGGCGTTCCCCAATCCAATGGATCGATCATCGCCCATATTGTGCCAACCACGCCAAGGCCGGTTAACCAATGAAATATAGTCTGCTTTCTTTTGCGCGGATCGGTATCAATCGTGAGGAGTATCCGGCAATATTGAATATTGGCGATCATCACCAGACCGGATGCCAGTTCAATAAACGGTCGCCACTGCTGCGTTGAAATGGTTGAGCCAAACAGGACGCGAGGCCACCCGTCATACAGGAATGTCATGCAGAACATGCCGACCAGATAAGCCGCATAAAATTGATAGAAACGCGGGTGGATATGCCGAAACAATATCAGGCTGAACAGGATCATGATAATGCAAAAGCCCAGCATCACGGCGGATATGGCGGTGAAGCCGCTGGACCAGCTCGACAGCAGATTAACCGATCCGATGACCGGTGTGACGGCGGGCGCATAGGTGCCCGAAACACGGGCATAGTAGGTTTCTTTCCCACCCGGTTCGATGCGGAAAGAGACAGCGGTTTGCAGCCTGTCATTGTCGCTTTGCGCCGCCGGGATGGTTCGGCCGTCTTGCGCTATCTGGACAAGCGCGTCGTCGCGCACGTGAAACAGGGTCACGTCATCCACCACGGTTTCCATGAACGATATGCCCCATGCCTTTTCGTCCGCATGCGGATTGCGGGCTGTGAATTTCAACCACAGCGCGCCGGGGGGTCGCGCGATATCAAACTGCTCTTCGCAAGGTATGAAGGTGAAGGTCTGGGCGGCTATCCTGTCCGCACTGATCGTTCCCGCCCTGTCTAGAAAGTAACTCGCGGCAAGTGGTTTTAACTGGCCGTTCGGCAAATCGGCGAGAATATTGATACTCGCCCTGTCTTCGCCGCTCTCAACACAGTTCTCACTACCACCCTGCGCGAAGGCTGCAGGCGGCACCACATGACTGCACAATAGCAACGCGATCCAAAAAAATACCGCTGCTCGCGTGAATTTCATCACGGTGATTCTTCGGAAAATAGCCACTTGCATGGTATTTCGAGACCGCCGTTAGACCATGAAGAGCGTATTTCGGACAAAATTGGATGCGTTTCGGACAATCTGGCCACGACCCCTTTTTTCCTCCCTTTACCGCTGTTTACATCATCTCAGAAACGGATCGGCAGTGCAATGGCTGGAAATGGCATATTGCAAACGGACGGACTCGGCCCAGCGCCAGTCATCGTCGTCGCCTCCATTTCTACGCCGGTTTTCGACCAGAGACCGGCGGTTTGAAGGCACCGGGGAGGACCATATGAGCCACTATTTTACGCGCTGTCGCACGACCGAGATTCGAGCCTTCGAGGCTCGATGTCGAGGGGGCATGAGTAGGCACCCGCGGGAATGGGCGGGGTGCTCCCCGGTGTCCCGTCCGTTTCGCGCGTGCCAACCAAGCACTCCAGATATCCAACCGACATTATCGAGCCGACCCGCCCGCCAAGCCGCCGCACTGGCGCGCACCCCAATCAAGGAATTTGCATCATGACCCCTTCAATCAGAACCATCCGCTGCAGTCTTTTACTCGCAACCAGCATCGCGGCGCTGACCGCGGCCAACCCTGCTTCGGCGGAAACCTGCCTGCTCGATCGCAATAATAATGGCGAGGTGGATGCAGGCACCGATAATGATGGCGGTGCCACGACATCTGGAGCTGATGATCGCCTAGCTTGCGGCGTTGGAGCATCAGCTGCCGGTAGGGATAGCACTGCGATTGGCGCAAACAGTACGGCCAGCGGCAATCAAGGCGTTGCGATTGGCTCTGGTAGCGCGGCGACTGAATTTGGAGCTACGGCTGTTGGAGAGGGCAGCACTGCTAGTGAATCAAACGCAATCGCAGTCGGCGTTTCAAGCACGGCATCCGGCTTTCGTAGCACGGCCATCGGGGGCGATAGCGAGGCTAGCGGTGCGAGCAGCACGGCGACTGGCGCTCTCAGCGAAGCAAGCGGTGCCAACAGCACAGCATCCGGCAACCTCAGTGAGGCCAGTGGCTCCCAAAGCACTGCCACCGGTGCCTCTAGCGACGCCACCGGTGTGAACAGCACTGCCACTGGCAGTTCTAGTGCGGCTAGAGGAGAAAGTAGCACTGCGACCGGAACTTTAAGTCGGGCCCTTGGCGACCGAAGCACCGCTACGGGCGTTTCTAGCCGGGCAACTGGTATCAACAGCACCGCCATTGGCTACTTGAGCTTGGCTAGCAACACTGGCAGCACCGCAAATGGTGCTAACGCCGAGGCCAGCGGTCTCAATAGTACCGCAAATGGTGCTAACAGCGACGCCAGTGGTCTCAATAGTACCGCTACAGGTGCGGCCAGTGAAGCTAGCGCCGCTACAAGCACTGCCACCGGGGTCAGAAGCACAGCCAGTGGGACGAACAGTACCGCGAGTGGGGCTTTTAGTGAGGCGACCGGCGACGATAGCACTGCCACTGGAACTGTTAGTGTAGCTAGCGGTCTTCTGAGTACCGCCACCGGTGTTGATAGCAATGCAACCGCAATCCGAAGCACTGCAATAGGTTCTGAAAGCCGAGCTACCGCTTTTGGTGCTACGTCGCTTGGCAGTTCCAGTGCGGCGACCGGTAGTGACAGCACTGCTATAGGCCGTTTCAGTCAGGCCAGCGGTCAACGGTCCATAGCGATCGGCGCCGATGGCCAGCTCGGGAACGGCATTGGTGCCGTTGCATCGGGTGACGACGCGGCCGCGATTGGTAATGATGCACAGGCGACCGCGCTCAATTCGGTGGCGCTGGGCGCAAGCTCGATAGCCAATCGCGCGAATACGGTGTCGGTAGGCTCGGTGGGCGCAGAACGACAGATTGTGAATGTCGCAGCGGGCACGGAAGATACTCACGCTGTTAACCTCGGGCAACTTACCGCATCCATCGCCACGGTCAGTGCAAGCAGCTGTCGCAACAATTCCAGCGGTAGGCTCGAATGTGGAAACGGGGCAACGGCAACAGGCGATAGAAGCACCGCTTATGGCTCCCGCAGTACGGCCAGTGGTGAAACCAGTACCGCGATCGGATATAGAAGTGAAGCCGTCGGTGATCGCACCACCGCGATCGGATACAGAAGTGAGGCCAGCGGTACAAATGGCACTGCGATCGGGCAGGCCAGTGTGGCCAGCGGTCTAAATGGAACCGCCATGGGAACCGGCAGCAGAGCAACCGCAACGAACACCACCGCAATTGGTGTTGTAAGTGATGCCACCGCTCTAAATGCCACAGCATTAGGCGCTTTAAGCGAGGCAACGGCGACCGCCAGCACAGCGATTGGCGTATCGAGTGACGCCACTGGCAATGACAGCACAGCCCTAGGCCGGTCGAGTATGGCTACGGCTATAGACACTACTGCAACGGGCGCCTTTAGTGCGGCGACCGGTATCAACAGCACAGCATTGGGCCACTCCAGTCAGGCCAGCGGTGACCGCTCTATTGCTATTGGCGCTGATGGCGAGGATGCAGATGATCAGGGCGCGACCGCATCTGCCAGCGGTGCAATTGCAATCGGCAATGATGCGCAGGCGACCAGCGAACGGGCGGTGGCCCTTGGTCTTGGTGCGATTGCATCCGGCTCCACTGCGGTTGGCGGGGGAGCCCAGGCCACTGGCGAGGGTTCCGTTGCTGTCGGTACGGATTCTCGAAGCACCGGTGCGCGTTCTGTTGCCATAGGCGAAGATGGCCGGGACCCCGATGCTCTGGGCGCGCGGGCCACGGGCGATGACAGCACGGCAGTCGGCAATGATGCATTGGCCAACAATGCCCAAGCAAGCGCGTTCGGATCCGGAAGTGCGGCGAGCGGGACCGGCAGCATCGCCATTGGAGCTTCCAGCCAGGCCAGTGCTGCACGCAGTACCGCCGCCGGATTTAGCAGCGTGGCCAGCGGTTTGGGCAGCGCCGCCATCGGGGCTTCCAGCGAGGCTATTGGTATCAACAGCACCGCTATCGGACGCGACAGTCGGGCCAGCGGGGTCGGTAGCACCGCTACCGGAAGTTTCAGTGAATCTAGCGGTATCAGCAGCACTGCCACCGGGCAGGCTAGTGTGGCCAGCGGTGAACGCAGCACCGCCATCGGAACTTCCAGCGACGCAACCAGTGCATATAGCACCGCACTCGGTTCTCGCAGTCAGGCCAGCGGTGACCGCAGCACCGCCCTCGGTTCAAGAAGTGTGGCCAGCGGTGACCAGTCTATCGCTATTGGTGCAGATGGCGATGATCCCAACAATATTGGCGCTCTTGCCGCTACCGCCTCCGCCAGGGGCGCGGTCGCAATCGGTAATGAAACGCAGGCAACGGCGATTAATTCGGTGGCACTGGGCGCTGGATCCATTGCTAATCGCGCTAACAGTTTATCGGTCGGCTTTGTCGGCGGTGAGCGTCAGATAACCAACGTTGCGGCCGGCACCGAGAATACCGATGCCGCCAATGTCGGACAGGTGAATGTCGTGGCGAATGCGGCCGCTAATGCCCAATCGACTGCCGATACTGCTCTCGCTAATGCGGCGACAGCGCAAAACACCGCAGATACCGCGCGCACAGAAGCCGCCGCAGCGCAGACCCGTGCGGATGAAGCCTTTGCCAGTGCGGCAACCGCCCAGACGACTGCCGACACCGCTCGTGCAGAAGCCAGGGCTGCACAGCTGGCCGCAGATCAGGCCGGGGCGGGCGTGGTCGATGCGCAGGCCAAGGCGGATGAAGCTTTTGAAAATGCCGTCAAGGCGCAAGCCAGTGCCGATGCCGCTCGCACGGAGGCAATGCAGGCGCAGACCGATGCCAATCGCGCGCTGGCGCAGGCCGAAGCCAACGGCGAAGAACTAGCCTATTTTGACAGCAACAGCAGCGGCCCCGGCGCCAGCGCCACCGGTCAGGATGCCTTGGCCATAGGCAAGGGCAGCGAAGCCAGCGGCGAAGAGTCTGTGGCCATCGGCGTTGGTGCCCAGGCGATAAATGGCAAAGCCGTCTCCATCGGCTCCAATAATACCGCCTCTGGCAATGGCGCAGTCGCCATCGGTGATCCCAATTTTGCAACTGGCACGGGCGCGGTAGCCCTGGGCGCGGACAACACCGCCACGGGCACGGGTGCGGTCGCCATCGGTAATCTGAATGTCGCGATTGGAAACGGCGCAATCGCTCTGGGCAATGGTGCTAGTGCCACAGGTGAAGGCGCCGTGGCCATCGGTCCGGGTGCTTTTGCAGACCGTGATAACCTAATCGCGCTGGGCGGCGAAGGCGCGACGGTGCGCATTTCAGGACTGACGTCCTCAGCCAGTCAGGCGGCGCAGGAAGGCGCACTCAGTCTCGTCACCACGGATGCAGCCGGCAATCTGGGTGCATTGAACATTGATGTCAGCAGACTGATCGACTTTGATGGACGTATCGCGGCACTGGAAACGCGAGCGGACCGATTGACAGAACGAGTCTCGCTTATAGATCGCCAAGCCAATGGCGGAATCGCAGCGGCAATGGCCATGTCCGGTGCCATGATCGTGCCAGACAGCACCATGTCGCTATCTTTCAATCTTTCCACCTATGGCGGACAACGCGGCTTTTCGACCGCATTTGTCGGCCGGTTGACAGAAAAAGTCTATTTCTCCGGCGGAATTGCAGGATCGTCAGTCAAGGGCACAACCGGTGCACGGGTTGGCTTTGCAATTGGCTTTTAGACGACTCGTTTCAGCCAACTTTGCGTTGCAGTTCGTTGTGATAAAATGGAACAACTGCGTTTTCGTAGATATCTGTAGTTGTTTTACCGGACACCGATTTTGTCGGACGTGAAAACAGATAGCCTTGCAGCTGGGTGCAGCCCAATTCCTGCATGATAGCCAGTTCTTCCCTGGTCTCAATTCCTTCCGCGGTTGTTTCCATTCCCAGTTCCTGGGCCATGGAAACAATTGCACGGATAATCGCGAGGCTTTCAGTTGATCCCTGTGTAGCCGACTTTACAAAGCTGCGATCGATCTTGATGGTCGAAAAACTGGCGCGACGCAGATAGCCAAGTGATGAATAGCCCGTGCCAAAGTCATCCAGAACCAAATTGATCCCCAGCGAACGTAAACCTTCCAGAATCGCGTCCGTTTTTTCATGTTTGTCGAGGAAGACGCTTTCGGTAACCTCCAGTTCCAGCCTTTCCGGGCTGAGGCCGCTGGCGGCCAGAGCGCTGATGATGTTACTGGCAAGACCACCACCTTCAACCTGCAGGGCCGAAACATTGACAGAAAGCCTGACATGATCCGGCCAGGTTTTTGCATGCTCGCAGGCTGTGCGCAGAACCCAAGAGCCAATATGGCCAATCAAACGCGCTTCTTCTGCGATCGGAATAAAAATGGCTGGAGAAATCTCTCCGCGGGTGGGATGATCCCAACGCAACAGAGATTCGTAGCCGATAATCTCTTCACTGCTCGCATCTACAATCGATTGATAGGCAATCGACAGATCACCATTTTCCAGTGCATCACGCAGATCATTTTCCAGAATATGGCGCTCATCTGCTTCAATCTGCATGAATTTCTTGTAACGAACGCACTGCCCCCTGCCCGACTCTTTCCCATGGTAAAGAGCAAGGTCAGCGCTGCGCGTCAGCGTTTGGACATCATCACTGTCATTCGGTCCAACCGCCATACCAACCGTAGCCCCGACATTTACCGACGTTCCTTCAATGGAATGAGTGCCGCTCAGCTGTTGAATTACCTCTTCACCGAGCTGTTCGAGTGCTCCGTCGCTTTCGATATCCGGAACCACCAAGGCAAATTCATCACCGCTCAAGCGAACGGCATGGGCCTTGTTGCCGGCCACATCCTTCAGATGTTCCGCAACATGACAGAGCAGCTGGTCTCCAATATTATGTCCTAGCGTATCATTGACCGTTTTGAAGCGGTCCAGATCGATCAGCATCACAGCACAACGTCTTCCGGCTTTGCCGGTTTGCGCAAGCGCGTCTGACAAGAGCATGCGGAAGTAGCCACGATTTGGGAGACCTGTTAACAAGTCATGTTTCGCGGCATGCGATAACCGGGCATTAGCCGCGCTAACCTCTTTACGCCGACGCCGGACAGAAACCACAGCAAAAAACAGAGCGCCGATAACCGCGAAAGCTACAACCAGTAGCAGGCTGGTATAGCGCAGTGTGGTTTGCGATTGCGTCAGCAATAATTCCCGCTGTGCCTCTTTTGCTTCCAACTTGGAGATTTCCAACTCACGATTGGCGTCGTCAAATTGCGCCGCCAAAAGTGCCGAGTTAGTGGATGCAGCCAAGTCACGACCATTATCGTCAAGACGTTTGAATGCGCGGAGATGCTGCAAAGCCTCTTTATGGCGGCCCAACGCACTGAATACTTCATGTGCTGTTGCGTGGTAGTCCCGATAGGACATTGTCGAGCTTTCCAGATCGACGCCTGCAAAAGTCCTCTTGATAAAATTCTTGGCCTGCATCAACCTGTTGTCAGCAACTGCAATCTGGGCTCTTGTTCCCCAAAGAAAAGGCTCCCATTCGGCCGCTGCACCGTCCGCGAGACCAAGACCTGAGGTCGCTGTCTTTTCGGCTCTCTTCAGGTCGCCCTGGGCATATTGTGCGAAGGCGAGATTGGTAAGAATACGGGTTTGTAACAGCGCACTGTCCATTTCCTTTGCGACCTCGAGCGCAAGGCCATATTCCTTCTCAGCCTCAGCAAACTTACCCATATCGCGCAAAGCATTACCGCGATTATTATGCGACGAAAGGTTGAGAGCAGGATCATCTGCGTAAACCGATTTTGCCTGATCATAATAGCTCAAGACCCTCGGATAATCGCGGGCCTCATAATAGATCGAACCGATATTATGCAGAATGATCGCCTGACTGCGCTTCTGATCAAGCTTTTCATATATCCGGTAGGCAGAATGCAACGTCGCCAGAGCTTGCTCCACCCGGCCAGTCTGCCCAGCAATGGCGGCGGATGATTTCAGCAGATCCGCATGCAATTTGGTGTTAGGTGCAACCTGCTTAACGCTTTCCAGCGCCTCGGCAATGACGGGAGCCGCCTGCTTGGGCTTGTTGAGACGGGTCAACGCCTCCCCTTCCAACCACTGGCTGGTAGCAATCGAAATGGCCATCTGTGCCTGAGGCATGGCTTCTGCCATGATCGCCGCTTTACGTGCAGACTTCAGGGCAAGGCCCGGATCAGACATCATCGAAGATTTTGTCTCTGTGATCTTTGCATCAAATGGAGATAGCTCTGCGTCTGCTTGCGCGTTGGCAGCAGGGATGTTCCAGGTAGCGCTCAGCAATAGTGCCGCTGCTATTTTTCGTCCCAACATTTTTGCCACCCCCCGATTAGCAAATCGACTAACTACGGGTGAGTATGGTTACGCATATCACCCCTAAGAAATCTTTTAGAATGGGATACTTAGCAGACCACCTGCTATTATTTGGTTAACATTGTTACCTGAATTTCCACCATATTCAGCACGGCCAAAGAATGACAGTTCACCTCCCCCCTTCATCGGGGTGGCATAGAGAAATTCTCCGGTGAACCGGCGGCTCTCGTCGGCAATACTGAAACTGCGCGTAACATTTCCAATTTCGCCAGTTGATCTGTCAACTACTTCAACGGCACTATATTCAACTGTACCGTTTTCGATATGCATCGGCTGTGTGAACGACAGGCGCAAACGGTCATTTTTGCGCATCAGCCCCTGTTTTCCGATGGAAAACGCATAAGCCGAACTTCTGACATTGCCGTTCGTCCGCAGATTCTGGTCGCTGCCACCATTCGACTTGGTAAGCGCGGCGGTGGCGGATGCAGCGATATTGATGCCGTGCGGCAGGTCGAAACTTGCTCCCAGTGTCATCGTTCTGCTCTGCGAACCGTGCCGTAGGTCGTTATCGAGCGCGGATTGGACACCGAGCAGGCCGTCTTTTTCGTCCAGGGTCGCGAAACTCACGCTCACTGTCGCAGCCTTTATCGGCTTATGTGTCATTCTAAGGTTGAATGCGCTGGCCTGATAATCCTTGGCACCG
The DNA here is from genome assembly GCA_947493955.1 of uncultured Sphingomonadaceae bacterium. Lineage (GTDB taxonomy): Bacteria > Pseudomonadota > Alphaproteobacteria > Sphingomonadales > Sphingomonadaceae > Parasphingorhabdus. The sequence continues at coordinate 870,093 of CANLSQ010000001.1, read as the reverse complement.
CGCAATTGCGCCCGTTCAGCTTCGGTTAGTTCGAAATTTTCAGAATGATCAAGACGGCGACTGGTCATACCAACTGCAATTTTGGTATTTTTTGCAATCGCAAATTCGGCATCAACAAACCCGCCACCCGAGGCAAGGCCGAGAATGGGGTTCAAACCACCGTTGTTTGAATCATAATCTGACGTCAGACCAAAAGACTGCTGACCGAGCAATGCGATCGCGCCTTGTCCATAGCCTGCATTGAACGAGAATTTGCCCGCTGCATCGCCAAATTTCACTGCACTATGCGGGATTTCACCTTGCCGACCATTTCTCAGATACTGCGTCGGGTTTGCCGCCGATACCGCAAAGTTCCAACCTTCCCGTTTCGGACTCGCATAGCTGGCAATATCAGTAAATCCGCCCACTGTGTTCGATGCCGTAAAACCGTTGGTTGACCAATCAACGAACCGCTCGGTGATATAGGACTGAAAATATTCGTTGGATCCGGTCACGCTTGATTTTTGGCCAATTAGCTGGTCAGAAAACGGCACTACAAAGTCGCGATATGTTTTCCCAATGGTTTCAAACATGGTCAAGAAAATGCCATCGGCATTCCAGGTATCCCCCACGCCTGTCCTTTGCAGGTCTGACGCGGTTCGCTTGATCTTTTTGTTGTTCCGATACTCATAAAAATCAAGTGCGCCAAAATCTAAGGGTGACTGGGACGCCTCTACGTCAAGCAATCCTACACCATAGACATCATCAACACCTGGTTCGCCCAAATCCTTGGCAGATTTCAGAATGATGCTGACGGTTTCTTCCGGATGCTGAGCAAGCCAGGGCCAGCGGTCATGCAGCAATGTTATCGCACCCGATACCAATGGCGCAGCAAATGATGTGCCGGACCGTCGGGTTACACCGCCGTTGCCGTCAGCCATCAATATGAGTTCGCCGGGCGCGACAATAAAAATGTCCCGGAGATAGTTACCATCGACACAGTGGCCCGATGTCGAAAGACAAACCGATCCCGGCTTGTTTGACAGACTGGAAATATTCCCAACCGGATCAATGGCGCCGACCACAATCAGTCCAAAGTCTGCATTGCGTTTGAATTCGACATCTTGGGTCTGGGTCATGCCATCATTGCCAGCGGCAATCACAAACACGGTGTCATTCGCGACCTTTTTGACCTTGCTATCGTTAAACACATTGTTCCACTCAGGGTGCAGCGTCCAGCCTGACACGCCAAGAGACATATTGATAACGCTGGCATTCGCACTCTTCAGCGAAACAATACCATCCTCAATGTCATCCCAGGATGCGCTGCCGGTATGGTCAAACGGGTTGTAGGTTGCGACCGAAGCATTGGGCGCAATCCCCATGACACCGCGACCGTCGTGATCAGCAATCAAAAGACTGGCGACGCCGGTTCCATGCCCACCAACATGGGCCTGATAACCACCGGAATGGAAGACATTACCTTCAAGGTCCGGATCATTAACAATGGAAGAGTCCAAAATGCCGATGACGCTATCTGCGCCACTGCCCTGAATTTTTGTCAGCTCTGGCGTCCAGTTGACGGCTTTCATCCAGTGATCAACGCGGTCGTTGCCAGTATATTCCATCAACCCGTCAAACCACTCCGTTACCAGCTGCGCACGCTTCGCGGCAGTCAAGGAACGGAAACCGGCGACCCGGTCACTGGTAATACCGAATTTTGAAAATAGCGGATCCAGAAATGCAGCTTCGAAAGATTGGCCTGTGCGTGCCTCTATGGCCGATCCCCAAACATTTCTGGACTGATTGATCAAATCCGTGATCTGATAGTTCAACCGGCTGGTTTTCCAGTTAGCATCGCCATTATTGGCGATATCATTCAGCTGCAAATTGGTCTGTCTCCAGCTCGCACCAAAACTCTGCCAAAAGCCGTTCATCTGGTGATAGCTCGGCAATATATGACCGGAGTCTGGATCTATAGCGCCTTCAAATGGATCAATATTGCCACCGAAGGGATCAACATTGCCAGCAAACGGGTCGATCGTTCCCCAAAGTGCCCGGATCTCGCCATGAAACGGATTAATATTCCCTGCGAACGGATCGATATTGCCCTCAAAAGGATTAATGTTGCCCGCAAATGGATCAACGTTACCTGAAAAGGGGTCAACATTTCCGGAAAATGGGTCAATCGTTCCCGAAAACGGGTCGATAGTACCGGAGAATGGGTCAATGGAACCGGAAAACGGGTTGATATTGCCACCCATCGGTACAACCGGTCGCAAATCCGGACCGGCTGCAGAACCGGAAACAGGAGCCTGCTCACCTTGTGCCACCATGACGTCATTGGCTGGCCAATCAGGCGCAACCTCTGTCGTCTGCGCGACGGATGGCACCGCAGTGCTCAATATGATTGTCGCAATAGCCAGTTGGCTGGAGCGATAGTTTCCTGGTCGTTTCATTTTTACCCCGTTCACCCACGAACTTATAATGAATGAATTAGGGGTCGTTTGTTAACCAGCGCGCAAAAATATAGATTAATAGTAATGTAACCACAGCCCGGCGCAGATTTCTCTACAATCTACTCTCACCATCATTGGTTTCAAAGCTGGTGAAGGTGGTCTAACCTGCTCAATTTTAGTCGAATTCGACCTCAAGCAGGGTTTTTTATTAATAGGAAACTTGCTTGAAAAAGACCTGCGATGGACATGACTCTTTAAAATCTATCGATTTGGACGAATAGCGGAAAGAACAACCAATTTAGCTCTATCTCATATGTTAATATGACAATTAGCGTGTCTCAACATTGCAATGTCGCGCGATCCTGCGCACTAACTTGACATGCAAAACGCGAATCTGTTTTTCACCCTGGCCAGCTGTATCTTCTTCATGGGACTGGTTGCCTTTATTTCATGGCGGAAGACACGCGGCGGAGTAGACAGCCGTGACGGTTATTTTCTCGCCGGTCGCGGTCTTGGCAGCGTGTTTATTGCGGGTTCACTACTTCTGACCAACCTGTCGGCGGAACAGCTAATCGGTTTAAACGGCTCCGCCTATGGTTTTAATCTCAGTAGCATGGCGTGGGAGGTGACGGCGGCGGTTGCAACCATTGCCATGGCTCTGATTTTCCTGCCTCGTTATCTGGCCGGCGCTTTCACCACCCTGCCCGAGTTTCTCGCGGATCGTTTTGATGCCGATGTCCGCCGGATGTCGGTGATTTTATTCATGCTCGGCTATGGACTAATAACAATCCCTTCGGTGCTTTATTCCGGTTCCATTGCGGTCATGCAGCTTTTCGATGTCCCCGATTTGCTGGGCATTTCCTATTTCGAGGCGCTGGTTGTCACAGTGCTGACAATCGGGGGGATTGGTTCAATTTATGCCATTTTTGGTGGCCTCAAGGCTGTCGCTGTGTCCGATACGATAAATGGCATTGGACTGCTGATAATCGGGATACTTGTACCAGTGCTCGGTCTGATAGCTCTGGGCGAGGGAAATTTCGGGCTAGGTTTGGACAAGCTGGTTAGTGATCATCCCGAGAAGCTCAACGCCATTGGCGGCGAAGATGATCCCACGCCGTTCGGAACTTTGTTCACAGGAATGCTCTTTGCCAATCTCTTTTACTGGTGCACCAATCAATATGTGATCCAGCGAACGTTGGGAGCATCCTCTTTGGCTGAGGGGCAGAAGGGCGTGCTTTTTTCCGGTTTTTTCAAGGTGCTGGTGCCGTTCATGATGATGATACCGGGCGTGATTGCTTTTCATCTTTATGGTCCGGGGCTTGGCTCCATTGATCAGGCCTATCCCCGGCTTATCAAAGACGTGATGCCGGTATATCTGGCCGGTTTCTTCCTGGCAGTATTGTTGGGCGCTGTGTTTAGTTCGTTCAATTCATTGCTCAATAGCGCCGCAACCCTGTTCTGCTTGGACGTCTATGGTCCATGGCGTAAAAATAAGGCGAGCGATGCCGACTTGGTGCGGGTGGCAAAAATTGCGAGTATCGTCATCGCGCTGTTTTCGTTTGTCGTAGCACCTTTGCTCTACTTCGCTGAGCAGGGACTATGGCAGATCATCCGGATATTCACAGGTTTTTATAACATTCCTACAGTAGTGATTGTAATAGTAGGGTTATTTACCAAGCGCGTACCGGCAATTGGCGCCAAGATCGTTATCTTGTTTCACGTAACCGCGTACGCGCTGCTGCGTTTCGTATTTGACGAAACGGTCACGCTTCATTTCCTCCACCAATATGCCATCCTGTTTGTAATCGAGGTCATGATCATGCTGGTTGCAGGATATCTGCGACCCCGCGAAACGCCTTGGAATTTCAAGATCAACGCACAGGTGGATCTGCAACCCTGGCGCTTTGCGAAACCACTGGCGGCAACGCTCTTTTCCTGCGTTGTGGGGCTCTATCTGCTGTTCTCCTCCATCGGACTGGCCTCTGGTGAAGGACTTGGTAATCTGTTCTACTCGCTGATGCTGACCATAGTCCTGGCAAATATCATCTACTGGGCCTGGGCCGCGAAATCGCGGACTGTGGACGCGTCGAGGCAGCCTATTTGATGAGCGATGCCAGCACCTTACGCGTGCCTTTGAACGGCCGCCGACCATGCATCACTATGAAATTGTCGACCAGTGCCACATCACCATCCTGCCATTGCAAGTCATAGCTGAGATCGTCTGCCAGCCCGATTGCCGTTGCCATGCTCTCTGCAGCGATGGGTGATCCATCGCCAAAACAAATCGATTTTGACGGATCATTACGTTTGTCCGCCCACCCGCGATAAGCAGCGATGAGCTGATTGAAAAACACCCGCCGCCCATCGGGCAGCGTACGCACCGCATCCAGTCTGGGCGATGTTACACGCAATGTGCCATCATCCTGCCACTCCCAGTCATAACCAAGTGCGTCGAGCCGCTTCTCCGCCGCCTTTTTGTCTGCGGCATTGAGCGTGCTTTGCCAGCTGCGGCCCTGACCAGAACCTGGATCATCAGCCGCTGGCATAACATTGGTATAGCGCACGCCTTTTGTCGTGAAGGCGTCCACCAGCTGTGGCTCTGCCTCTTCCAGTTTGTTCAATAATATATCCGACCGGCAAAGCGGCGTCGCGCCGCCTTCGGCTGCGGCAATATTACAATAGAAAAACAGTTTGGACGGATAAATCGGCGTTTGTGCCATTTCATGATGCAGGAAGATGCTGGTCTCCGGCGGCGCTTCGTTGGCGGTAAAAACGCGCGGCGTAAGATTAATCCGGACCGCATTGGAAAGCGATTCTTGGTAAGGAAAATTCTCTGCACCATAAGACTCAACCGCAATGTCAAAATCTTCCACTGCCGGAACATGAAAACCGCGAAACAGAACTGCACCGCTTTTCATGAGTTGCTCGTCCACGTCATCTCGCCCATTAGCTAGATAATCCGCCAGGTTTGATCCGCTATCGGACGTAATTATTTCGGGGAAAGCAACATCATTCCAGTTCTGCTGTTTCATCGCCTGTCCTTAATCATAAATCGGGTTAAACAGGCCGAAAGCCGCTTCGCAAAACACGCCGGGGTCATTGAACCGCCGGTTGGCGTTTAGCGCGGAAATTGCGTGCATCTGGTCTTCGCTTAGCGAGAAATCATTAATCGCAAGATTTTCCCGCATTCGCTGCGGATTGCTGCTCTTCGGAATAATGGATGTACCGCGCTGCGTAGCCCAGCGCAGCACGACCTGCGCCGGTGTCTTGCCATGCGCCGCTGCAGTTTCCTGAACAACTGTTTCGGTCAATACGCTGTCAGCTTGGCCCGCCATGTCAATCTCTACATAAGAAAGCGCTGCAAGGGGTGAAAAGGCGGTGACAGAAATGTCATATTGATGTGCTAACCGGATTAGCTTTTCCTGTGTCAGATAAGGGTGGGCCTCAATTTGCAGTACCGCTGGTTTGACCGTGGCATAGCTCATCAGGTCATGGATCAAGGCGCTGTTATAATTACATACGCCAATCTTGCCTACCATGCCGGCATCCACCAACTTTTCCATAGCCTGCCAAGTGTCTTGCAGGGACACTGGCGCACGCTTCATTTGCGGATTGTCGGTGCCGGGATCAAACAACCATTCTGGGGGATAACGCGTTTCGATGGGCACATATTCCAGCGCAATCGGAAAATGGACAAGATAGAGGTCCAGATAATCCAACCCCAAGTCATCAAGAGATTTTTGACAGGCGCTTTCCACATGATCGGGATGATGAAAAGTGTTCCATAATTTGGATGTGATCCACAGCTCATCCCGGGTTACAAGCCCTTCGGCGATAGCGCGGTTCAGGCCCTCACCAACCTCCGCCTCATTTGCATAATCCGCTGCGCAATCGAAATGCCGATACCCGGCTTTTACAGCTTCCACCACGATATCTGCAGCATTTTCTCTGCTCACTTTCCATAAGCCAAATCCAATTTCGGGCATTTGCTTCATAGACTATCCTTTACTGGAAATGCTGGAGGTAAGCTGCACCGGCAAACCGGTTGCGATGGATTCATGCGCTGCGGCTCCGATCTCGACTGACCGCAGCCCGTCATATGTCGAGATTTCCGGGGCACCGCCATCCAATAAAGCCTTGTGAAACTTCAGCAATTGAAAATAAGTCGCTCCATGATGGTCTCCCGCCTTCAAAGCATGCTCGGGCGTAGAAATGGACTCTGTCACAGGCTCGGAGCCATTGCGCGGCGACCAGGTGATATTGGCCGATGGAATTCCGACCTCCAGCTTGCCCTGTTCGCCGAGCGCATAAATCTGTTCCTGCTCTTCAGAGCCTTCTGCGAACATGCATAGATCCAGCACAGCACGAGTTCCCTTGGCGAATTCGAGTATCACATAGGCATTGTCGAGAATATCTGGAATCCTGCCCCCATAGTTCTCATCGAGATGGTTCACATCCTGCCCTCCCGATGCAAAAACCCTGACGGGTTCGTCCTGCAATATATGCCGCATCAGGTCGAAGAAATGACAGCATTTCTCGACCAATGTGCCACCGGTATTCTCGCTGAACCGGTTCCAGTCGCCAACCTTCTGTAGAAATGGAAAACGATGCTCGCGAATTGAAAGCATCTTGACCGATCCGGTTACACCGCTGTGCACCCGCTCGATAAATCTGGTGACGGGCGGCATGTAGCGATATTCCAGACCGATCCACAAAAGATACGGATGGTCCTGTGCTGCCTCATGCAATGCGCGTGCGTCTTCAACGGTCGTACACATGGGCTTTTCGAGCAAGATCGCAACGGGATGCTTCATCACCTCCTGCATGATCTGAAAATGGGTATGGTTGGGTGCGGCGATTATGACGGCATCAATCGCTTCACTTGCAAACATCTCTTGTGTGCTTGCATAGCAAACCGGATTGGCACCCAGTTTCTGTGCATGATCGCGCGAGCCTTCCAGCGAGCCCTTGTCCGGATCGGACAGCGCCACAAGCGTCACTTCATCCAATAGCGCAATATTGCTGATATGCTCACGACCCATCATCCCGGCACCGATAATCGCGTATCTCTTTTTCACCCGTTTCCGTTCTTTCAATGAGCTTTAATGCGAAACTATTTTGTAGTGGGATTGTGCGATTTGGTAAAACCAGTCTTTTAGAACCGCAATGTAATGCCCCGCGCAAGAGCAGGTGAGATTGCTTCAGCCACGCGCAAAGCCTTCGTCATACCAATATTTACCTCATCCTGATCACGCTCGATTGCGACGACAATTTGCCGTGCACATTCCTCAGGCGGCATCTTCTTGGTCGGGTTGCCATCATTCATCTGCGTGTCAACAACCGGCGGTAGCGCCTCGATCACGCGGATATTGGAATCCTTGAGCTGTTCACGCAGACCAAGCGTGTAAAACCGCAACCCCGATTTGGTAGCACAATATATCGGCGTTCGGGCGGCCGGTGCGATGGCAAGGCCCGAGGTGACATTGACAATTGCCGCCTGCGGCCGTTTGCGCAGACTGGGCATCAGGCCGGTGATCAATCGGATGGGCGCGTTAAGGTTGGCATAGATGCAATCATCAGCGGTATCGGCAACCGGATTGCCCTCACGAAAGTCATGATCGACAAGCTGACCGGCATTATTGAGCAGGACATCAATATCCCTGCTACCCCATTTCGTGAGCAACGCATCCACGCCGGCTGCATTGGACAGGTCGGCCTCAATATACTCGAAACCTTCCTCGCGCATCGCCGCCAACCGCTCAGGATTCCGGCCAGTTAGCGTGACCTTGGCACCTTTTTCCTTCAACTGGCGCGCAATCTCGCGGCCGATACCTGCACTGCCACCGGTCAGCAGAACGTTTTTATCTGCAAGTTCCATTTTTGGCCCACCCATGCCTTTCCAGAGAATACACAATCTTCCCGCACCTTTGCAGTATTCAGGATTATGGGCAACCGCGGAATCTGGAAAGCTTTTCGCAAATGTACCAAAAGCTTAATGTGACACTAATTGGGCTCACTTTCATCGTGGCGCGCTCTTAGCACATGATAAGACGTAAATAGCATCTCCTTGCCTGCAGACCATAAAGCGAACGCCAAGCCTAGCGACGCTTACGGCCGCGAAGTGACAATCGCCAGGGACGGCGAGATTTGCCAAATTCCAGTGAAGGCTGCCCCACAGTAGTTTTGGTTACCAGCTTTCGGTTTCGTTCGAGGAAAATTGCAGTGATGATCCCTGCGATCGCGCCAAACAGATGCGATTCAAAGGAAACGAAGCCTGCGGTGGGCAATACACCAAACACCATGCCGCCGTAGAAAAAGACAACGCCAAGCGCGACAACAATGTTCCGGAAACTGCGCTCTATCCATCCGAGCGCGATGATCAGGCTCCATAACCCGAATATCCAACCGCTTGCGCCAATGTGCAGGGCATCGCGGGCAAATAGCCAAACGAGGATACCGGTGATTGTGATGATCAGGAAGCTGGCGACCAGAAAATAGCGCCTGCCTTGGAGCAAACACAGGAAGCTGAACACCACTATCGCAAGCATATTATTTCCCAAATGCGTGAAATCACCATGCAGCCACGGCGCGGCGAAGATCGTGTAAATGCTGTCAATCTCGCGCGGTTCGATGCCATAACTATTCAGATAGCCGCCGGATAACAGATTGGCGAAATGGACCGCGACAAATAATCCGCACAATATCGCTATGACTTTCAGGCGTTCTGTCAGGTTTGGAATGTTCATTAGTTCGTTCAGCCTAGCATCCGGTCAAGCGCACTGCAAATTTGCTGGGTACCGGGCGGCTGCTATGGGCGCAAAAGCGGACGGTACAGATAGACCAACTATCAGGCAGTCTTCAGTGTTGTTACCTTTGAAGAAGACTGACATATTCATTTAATGAGAATTTTGACTTACAAAAAAGAATTATACTTCATTGTTATGAGTATTCTAATTATGATGGGTCTTAGCGGTTGCCAAGAACGTTCGGCAAAAGACCAAATAGTCTCCATTTGCAAAATTATTGAAAACGCAACAAAATTTGACCGCAAAAAAGTTATGTTCAGTGCGACAGCCATTCGTCATAATTGGTACAGCCTCGCACTAGCTGATAAAAAATGCGCAACTGGCCCCAGTACTCTGGCCTTGATATTGAACAATGAGACAGACCGCGCTCTACTCTCCCAATCAGAAGACTTATCTGACTCCAATTTGCTAATGGGGGTGTTCGGTGAGTTTGTTGGCACGATAGTGATCCCGGAAACCTCTGGATTACACATGCCTAGCGTAGCCATGGAAGTAGAATTGATTAAAAATCCTACTTTTCAACCTGCTACTAATCAGTATGAGTCACTTTTAGAGGAACCGCCTCCGCCCTTTAAATAGTGTTTTTTTGTGCTTCTAGAGTCCTCTTTCGGGATAAAGCGGGCACAGGATTTCCCTGCAACGGTAATCCCGATCAAGTAACGCTCTTCAGAAGAACCACTGAGGGTAATTCGTACCAAGTCGTCTTACTTTGGCAAGCCATGCGATTCTGGAGAACTTACCGGGTTGATCCAGGCCAAATATGAATCTGCCTACATTCTAAAAATGGTAGCGGAGGAGGGACTCGAACCCCCGACACATGGATTATGATTCCACTGCTCTAACCACCTGAGCTACTCCGCCATCGGTTTCTCAGCAGGACTTGAATCGCTACAAAAAACCTTGGATCGCGGCGCTATAGTCGCCGCATCTTTATCGGTCAACAAGTTGCCTGTCATTTTCTTGTACTTGCAACCCAACAGCCATCCGCGCTAACAGACATGCCCTTGCCGCTCTGCGGCGCAATGGGGCCGAAAATGAACAAATCCTACGACATATTGATCGTTGGCGCGGGCCATGCCGGCGCGCAAGCCGCTATCGCGCTGCGGCAACAGAAATTTGAAGGCACAATCGGCCTGATGGGTAATGAAAAATACCCGCCATATGAACGCCCGCCATTGTCCAAGGAATATCTGGCCGGAGATAAGCCATTTGAGCGTATCATGCTGCGCCCCGAGAGTTTTTGGGGTGAGCGCAATATCGATCTGCTAACCGGTTGCCGGGTATCGAAAGTGGATCCGATGGAAAAGACGGTGACGCTAAGTACAGATGATGAAATTGGTTACCACAAACTAATCTGGGCTACAGGTGGCTCGCCCAGAATGCTGGATTGTCCGGGCAGTCAGGCGCGCAATATTCACGGTGTGCGATCTCGCGCAGATGTCGACAAGATCATGGCCGCCCTGCCCTCAACGGATAAAGTCGTGGTTGTGGGCGGTGGTTACATCGGCCTCGAAGCAGCGGCCGTACTCACAAAACTCGGTAAGAGTGTCACGATACTGGAATCGCTTGACCGGGTTTTATCGCGGGTCGCCGGCGAAACTCTGTCTCGCTTTTATGAAGAAGAACATCGTCGGCAAGGTGTCACGGTCGAGCTAAATGCCATGGTAGAGTCTTTTGAGACCAATGACGACGGAATGGCGACCGGCGTCAGGCTTGCTGACGGACGTGTTCTAGATGCAGATATGATCATTGTTGGCATCGGTATTATTCCGGAGACCGGGCCACTGGTGGCGGCTGGTGCTGCTGCTGGCAATGGCGTCGATGTGGATCAAACGTGCCGCACCAGCCTGAATGGTGTTTACGCCATTGGTGATTGCGCCGCGCATGCCAACCGCTTTGCCGACGGTGCACATATCCGGCTCGAATCCGTGCAAAATGCAAACGATCAGGCGAAGGTAGCGGCACTCGATATTATTGGCGAAGAATGCGAATATGATGCAGTGCCATGGTTCTGGTCCAATCAATATGATCTCAAACTGCAGACGGTCGGTTTATCCACCGGCCATGATGAATATATTGTACGTGGTGATCCGGCCAACCGGTCATTCTCGATTATATATCTGAAGGATGGCAAAGTGATCGCTCTTGATTGTGTGAATGCAACCAAGGATTACGTACAAGGCCGCAAAGTCGTTGAGGCAGGCCTTGCGCTGGATCGCACACAACTGGCGGACCCAGATATTCCGATCAAGGAAGTCGAAAGCGCTTAACCACGAAACGGCCATTCGCCAATAGATTGCCAAGGCCCATCCATATAATGATGCAGTGCCAGTCCTTTGATCTGTAATGGGCGCGGCTCAAATTCCAGTGACAATTTTGTCATCAGCGCTTTCGCTTCTTTCGCTGATACCTTGTTCTGCACCGTGACATGCAATCGTGGTGTCTGCTGATCCTGAGCGACCAGCAGCCCGTGAAATCTGTCCGCCAGTTCCATTCGCATCGCCAGCAGATCGGGCGAATGCAGCTGATAGGCTACCCCGCTGCCAAGGTGGATCAAGCGCTGCAGAGACGTTACCGGAGGCGCGTTATATCGGGTCATGTCCTTCACCGCCTGCTTGATCTCGTCCAATGCTTGCGGCGGTAGATGATGAAACAGCGTGATATGCGCAGGCAGGACATTACGCTCTGCCGGATAATATTTCCGACGCAGCGCATCGGCCCAAGCGAGATCTTGTTTTCCCATCTCAGCGGTCATGATGACCGGTTTATTTTCCGCTATCATTCGTACAGACTATCGCCAAAAAAGAAGGACTGCGAACGAATAATCTCGCTCGGGCAGAATGGCAAAGCACCGCAGGCAAAAAGAGATTTTTTTCCCGTGTTTCTTGCTATGATGACCAGGCATGCTGGGAGGAGCAAATTTATGACACAAGATAAGAAGCCGCCTGTCTGGTTCTGGGCCCTGGGAATATTCGCACTGATATGGAATGGCCTTGGTATCGGTGCCTATGCCAATGACATCATGATGACGGCCGAAAAGCTTGCCAGTATGACTGAGCTGGAGCAGAACCTGTTTGTCAATCGGCCCTTCTGGGCATCGGCCGCCTTTGCAGTTGCCGTCATTGGCGGTTTCATGGGGTCGATCATGCTGCTTTTGCGCAGGCGGATAGCAGTAAGGTTATTCCTGATGTCTCTGATCGCGGTGCTGATCCAGTTCGCCAGCTATTTCATTCTTGACGGCTATGCGGACTATTTCAGCCAGAACGGATGGTTCATGCCCATATCCATCCCCATTCTTGCGGTCGCTTTTCTGTTGTTCGCACGCTGGGCAGAGAAAAGCGGATTCCTTCGATAATATTCCGGTGATCAGGTTTTGGTACTGAATGGTGTAAAATTGGTGGATTCATCGTAAATATCGACACCCTCACGCCGCTTCAGCCAGCCCACTACTGCATAGGTAACCGGTGTCAGCACCGCCTCCCACAGGACTTTGAGCAGCCAATTGGTCACCATCACGGTCAGCACGGCCGACGTTTCCCAGATGCCCCAAAAAGCCAACGGATAGAAAATCAGGCTGTCCACGCCCTGTCCGACCACCGTTGACCCGATGGTTCGAGACCAGAGCGCCCTGCCCTGCGTCCAGACTTTCATTCGTGCCATCACGTAGCTGTTCACGAACTCCCCGGCCCAGAAAGCCAGAGTTGACGCGGCAACAATGCGCGGAACCTGACCGAAAACACTTTCATAGGCGGCCTGCCCTTCCCAGCCATCGGCAGGTGGCAAAGACACCACGACCCAACTCATGAAGGCCATAAAGACCATCGCGGCAAAACCCGCCCAGATGACCCGCCGGGCCCGCGCATAGCCGTAGACCTCAGTCAGAATATCGCCAATGACATATCCTAGTGGAAAGAAAAGGATACCAGCGCCGTAAACCCATTGCTCACCGCTAATGGTCACAAAGGTCGGCTTCGCCGCACCGATAATGTTGGAAAGCAGCAGGATAGTCACAAAGGCCGCCATCACAAAATCGAAATAGCGAAAATTGTGACCGGACTGACTGGCAGCAGTGCTGCGCTTAATGGGTTCGGAGTTCATCAATCGATGATTAGCCAGTTACCACAAAGTTTCAATGGTATAACTTGCGCGGACCCCGCAACATCCGCCAAACTCAATCCGATATCAGTGCCACTTCCGCCTCATCGTTTTCTTCCGGCGCAGGAAGAATATATGCAGCCACTGCGGCGTTGGACCCGAAGATCCGCTTCGCCATAACACTAATATCCTTAACCGTCATTTCGCGCAAAACGCTCTCACGCATGCGATGCCGAACCATTCCATATCCACTCGTTTGCGCATCTCGGAGCACGCTCATCCAATAGCCATTATTCTGGAGCGAGCTGTCAATATCGTCGACAATAGGCTTCAACGCCCGTTGAAAAACATCCCCGTCAATAGGCTCCGCTGCCAGTTGTTCTCCGACTTGCAAAATAGCCTGACGGACCTCGTCAGCCTTTTCAGGTGCGGCTGTCACGCTGGCAAACATATAGCCATAATCGTCATACAGGTTGCTCACGAACATCCCTGCGCCTGGTGAATAGGTCAGGCCCATATCTTCCCGAAGAACGTTCGACAAACGGTTGCGGAATATGCTGCGCAAGACCTGCATACGCAAAGGATCTTTGGGATCGGAAGCATCCGGTGCCGGCCAATATACGCGCACCATGGCCTGATCAGCATTGCCCTGATGATAATATGTAAATGGTTCGGCAGGCTGTGACGGAAATTCCAGATTACGCATCTCCGGAAACGCACCTTTGTTGTCAGCACGTTCTGGTAAGGCTCCAAGTGTCCGCGCAACCTCAACGATGGCAGTAGCCCTGTCGATGTCACCCACGATGGTTATTTCTATCAAACCGTTTTGCAGCTGTGGGTCAATCCAGTCCCGGACATCCTGGATTTCCGGAGACAAAAAGGCCTCCAGATCAGAAAAACCATAACGCGGATCACCGGAGCGGATCATCCGTGGTAATTCCTTTTCCGCGACCGTCATCGGTGAAGCTTTGTGGGTTGGGTACCAGGCTTCCATTTTCTCATGATAGCGTTTAGCCGTCTGCTCGCGATAAGCAGGCGCCGTGATATGCGCTGTCATCAAATTCATCTGGTCAGCAAAGTCTTTCGGGTCCGTGCGACCGACAACTTCCAGAGCATCATTATCAGGACGCAGGCGAACACGGGCTCCGACATTCTTGCCTGCAAACAGTGTTTGCAGATCATCTGCACTATGCCCCTCCACGCCGCTGCGGCTCAAGAGATTTTCCGCCAATCTGCGCAGTTCTTCGCTTTTTTCCGGCATCGATAGGAAGCCGCTGCCAACTCTCACGCGGATACCGATCGTATCAGCATCAAAATCCGTCTGCTTGAAATTCAGCCGAACATTATTGGCAAAGGTGATGGTATAGGCATCGGCATCGGCCAGATAGGATTCTTTTTCAACGCGCCCGGGCTTTCCGAAGTCGGTATAGGCAAATTTTGTGGCCTGCTGGCTTTGCGGTGCTGAAACAGCAATTTGACGGGATGCCAGAAATGCGGACCTTATCTCCTTTTCAGGATTCTCAATTTTTCGGCTGGTGGCGAGATAAACTACCGGCTGTTCAAAACCCGCCCAACGTTCACGAAACACGCGCTCCACGTCTTCTAGCGTTATTTCCGCCGCAAATTCCTCAAAACGCGCGAGGCTGTCTTCCGGTGCAGTGAAAACCCGTTCGTTGGCGAAACTGTCCACCAGTTCCTTGGCATAATTATATTCCAGCCTTGCATAGGTCTTGCGCGTACCCTTGCGATCTACGGCGACCTGCTGTGCTTTACGCTGCCTTGCGATAACCTCATCCAGTTCGGCTTGCGAAAAACCATAGGACAGCGCCCGCCGGATCTCCTGATCCCCTGCTGCCAATGCCTCTTTCCAATTGTCCGGTCCACTGCGTAACCGAATGATCCACGCGTCAACAGTATCTTCCGGCGCATAGCGGCTGATGGACCCGTTCAGGAAATTCGCCTCACCTGTATCAATCATACGGTCGAGCCGGCGATTGACAATCTGTGCGCCAAGCGCCCTCAACAGCCCTTCTTTTCGTCTTGCCTTGTTGTCCGGCCATTTCACATAGGGTTGCAACGATCCCAATGACACAAAGGTAAGTATCTCGTCATGGTGGTGGTAGCCGATTTTCCCCGGAACAATGTCAGCGGGTGGGAGCTTCACCTGCGGAAGTTCCTTTGTTTTCGGACGCCAATCACTGAAATAGGCCTTGATTTTTTCGATCGCTAGGTCAGTTTCGACGTCACCGATAAATGCGATGAAAGTATTTTCCGGGCGATAATAACCGCGGTAATATTTGACAAACTCTGATCGCGGCATTGTTGCGATGGTTTCATCCACGCCGATTGGCAAGCGATCAGTCAGGCCGCTGCCTTCCGTCAAAAAACCCATATTGGCGATCAGAGCGCGGAAATTGATGGAATCCCGGCTGCGTTTTTCCGAAGCAATCACTCCCCGCTCCCGTTCGATGGCTTCTTCATCGAGAGTCAGGTTCTCCGCTGTTTCACGCATCAGGAAAAACGCTTCGTTCAAAATGTCGTCACCCACCGTTGGCAGATTGAGTTTATAGGTGGTCTGGCTGAAACCGGTGCTCGCATTGGTGTCGGCGCCAAATGCCAGGCCATAGCGCTCCAGACGCTTGATCATCTCACCTTCTGCAACATTCTTGGAACCGTTGAAGGCCATATGTTCAAGAAAGTGGGCAATGCCTCTCTGCTCCTTCGTCTCGTTCAGTGAACCGGTGGCAATCCGCATGCGCACAGCCGCAACACCGCTCGGCGTGCTGTTCTTCATAACCGCATAGCGCAAACCGTTTTCGAGCGTGCCGTAAACTACCCGCGAATCCGGCTTTAGATCGCTAGCATCATGGGCAAATCCACCATTGCTATCATCACCTTTGGCCATTGCGGGACTTACTGCAAACAAGGAAAAGGCTGCAAACAATGTAGGAGCAAATCGCAAGCGGGATTTCTGTCGCATTATTAATTCTCCGGGGAATCAGGGGAAGCATTCTGATTTTTTCTAAGGCTATTACTATATAAGACGCACAAGAATGCGAAGCCCTCAACAAATAATCAAATATTGATAGTCCACTTTTCTACAAATATCTTGCCAGTCGCATCTGACCAAGTTCACCTTTGAAGTGATCAATGCCTTCGACAAAGCTCTGTTTCCCGAGAGTGATACGGGGTATTGGGTGGGAACGACCGCTCCCAGGAAACAGATAAGGGAAATCGATGAGCGTTAGAATTTCGCCCTCAGCCCCATGGTGATGGTGCGACCGCCATTGAATTGGAACGTATTTGGGAAATCAAACGGCGTGTTGCCATCGCTAAAACGGGAACTAGTTGTCTGGCGAATGTCCGGCTTTTTGGAACCACGTAAAAGATCGTCGCCTTCCAGAAATATTGTCCACAACCCGCCCGCTTTTTCAAAACTGTAAGAAAAACGCGCGTCAAGCGTGTCATAACCTGGAACAACCGAGTTGATGTTAAACTCGTCAAATGTTTCCACTGTCGCAGATTGGCTGGTATATATTATCCGCCCTTGGAACCCATCCCGTTCATAGTCCAGAGACAGGTTGTAAACCCATCGTGCCTGGTCACGCAAAGGGCGATCTAGGCTAAGTTGAATAGTATTACCGTCATCATCACGGGCTGACACCAGAGTTGGAAAATCACCATTGGTATAGGTGACATTCGCCAAAACCCCGAAATCACTCAAAAAACCTGGCAGGAAAGTGAACCGCCGGATCAGCTCACCTTCAATACCCCAGATGGTACCGCCTTCTCCATTTTCCGGGCGATTGACCAGTAGTTCCGCATCGTCCGGTAGCGCCAGAAGGTCCGGACGTGTTGCGGCAAGCGGTTCGTAACGGTCCCGAAATCTTTGTAAAACATCGGTATTATCCACAGGCGTGAACGACACATTGGTAAAATTGTTACTGATCTTCTTGTAGAACAACCCGAGTCTTACAAGTCCTGGAGAATCATCGAAATAATAAGCAATGTCGAAATCGTAGTTGTCAGTTGTAGACGGCTTCAGGTTAGGATTTGCTTCCAAAATCGTAACACGACCGAACCCGGGTCGCAAATCTACACTAAAAGTCGTCCCGCGATTGAGCAGCCTGAAATCCGGATTCACCGTTGAACGGAAATAACCGAGACGAGCCGTCACATTCTCGATAGGTCGATAGGTAAGCAAGAGGCTGGGTGTCCATGTATCGACAGTACCGGATGTACTTTCGAAGCTCACTAGCCCTTGCTCTACGAAGGTCTCACGTGGTTCTGTGCGAAAACCCGGTTCATTTAGTCGGAAGCTTTGAGACGAAAGTGTCACGCCGGATCTTCGCTCCCGTTCATAGCGAACACCAGCAATAAGATCGAAACGGCCAACCGTAAACTTCGACTCCAGATAGCCAGCAAATTTCTCTTCAATAGTCTTTGTGGGAACCAAAAATCCTGCCCCGCCCTCAATCGGGTCGATCTGTGTAAAGTCCGTAAAAACAAGCCGCTCTTCGTTGAAATCGGGCGTGGACGGATCATCGGCAACAAAATTATCTAACTGGTTGAAAATGCTAAGTCCATTGGCAGCGCGCAAGAAAGGTATCGAAAACCCGCCAACTCCGAGCTTTTCGAACCCGTCCTGATCGAAAACGCCACCGTCAAACGCCGACAATGACAATGGTCGTCCAAAGATCCTGAGATAGCGCTGGCTGGTAACATTGCGAGCATTGGTAACGCTTCCATTGGTATTGCGTTTGCTTCGCTGATATTTTCCACCTAATTCAACATAGCTCAGAAAATCGAGCGGCGTGTTATATCTTGCCTGAAACTCCCCGCTATAAGTTTCGGTTGGGTTGTCTATCGGGTTTGTAGTAGCACTAAAAAGGTCATAGTTTGATGGATCATTGATAAAATCCAAACCTGCCTGGGTAAGGGACGGCAAAATCAAACCATTACCAGCTTCGACAAAGGCCCCATTAACCACCCGCGATGTCATTGCTGCATTATCATCTGGATTTATGACGACTGTTTCTGGGTCAATGACATCCAAGATATTTGTTTGAACCGCTTGCGAAATGAGGTTGGTATTATCGCCGCGCCTTTTGGATCGGGCATATCCAGCCTTATATTCAAATTCCCAGCGCCCGACATCAGTATCGCCACGAAAACTGATACTGTCGCTTGTGATCCTTTCATCAATCTCACCGACTATTATGCTGGGGCGAAAACTACTCAACGTAGCACGACGCCTGACTTCATTGCCTAGTTCAGGAATCGGCATGCTGGTGAAAAATGTGCCAAAGCCTATTGTGGAAGTGGAATTGCTGCGTCGGGAGTCGTTCTGGTTCCGCTGAAGGTCAAGGCGCAGACGGGTATGGCTGGCAATGTCCCAGGCCAGGTTTACGGAACCGACAATGGCTTCTTGCCTGGAATCACTTCTTGTATATCGGCTGCTGGTTATCAGCCGTTGACTATCAAGCTCTGGGTCGAAGGGAAACTCTGTGCTGGCCGGCACGTTGAACAACGATGTCGAACCTACGGGAAAAACCGGTGGAATCCTGCTAACCACCAAAGAAGTATAGTTAAGGCGATCCGCCCTGCGATACTGCAACGAAGCTGCAATACCGAAATTGTCGGTCAGCTTCTTGGCGATCGTTCCGTTTATCTGATACTCCTCGCCAAAAGCGCGATCAAAGTTGGTTTCACCTTCGATCGAGAAATTGGCCGAGAAGTCGCCATAATCGAGTCCGGACTTGGTCTCTATCTCCACAAGGCCGCCGGAACCCGTGGCTTCATGGCTCGGCAGCAATGATTTATGGATGGTGATTTCGGAAATATTGTCCGTAAGAAATCCACTGAGATCCACGGTGCGTTCAAAGCCGGTACCCTGCACTTCCAAGCCGTTGAGCTGTACGTTAATCGCCTCGGAACTGAAACCACGCACAGTAATACGCGATCCTTCTCCGGTTTCATCATCCCGCCCGAACGCTACGCCAGGAACACGCCGCAAGGCCTCGGAAACCGTTTCCGCCGGAAAACCACCCAGCAAATCTGAAGATACAATAGTCGCATTGTTATCCGCATTTTTCTGCTTGTTCAGCGCCTGTTGAATAGAACTGCGATAACCGAAAACGACGATATCTTGATTGGCTTCACCGACTTGTACATTGGCTTGCTGGCGCGACCCCGGGGACACGGATATGGTGACAGTTTTGACTTGCTCACCCAGATATTCCACCCGAACAACTTGTCGCCCCCGCGGGACTGCGGGAAAATAATATTGGCCGCGATCATCGGTAACCGCTTCCAGATTTGTGCCATCTATGCGTACCAGCGCGCCCCGCAAAGCACTGCCGGTGCTTGTGTTCACGACCGTACCGGAAACTATACCGGTGCCGCCACCTTCCGGCGAGCGATCGTCTTGAACAGCCGTTCCAGCAGAAGTGTTTTGAACCACGGCTGGCTTGGCAGAAGCAGCGGCTGCCGATGCGGCAGCCCTGTTGCGCAGCATTTGCCTTGCGGCTGAGAGACGGAGAGCCAAAACGTTGGGCTGAATTTCACGGAAGGAAATGGATGTACCGCGCAGCAACAAACGCAGCGCCTGCGTCGGGGTCAAACGGCCCGACACCGCATTTGCCCGCTTGTTCGCAACCATCTCCGGCGGATAGACCAGATTTTTTCCGGTTTTTAACGCATAGCTTTTCAGGGCAGAGGATAAAGCTTGGTCCGGCATGTTAAAGGATATCACCTGTTCCTGCGCATGAGCAGATCCGACGATTGCGATATTGGCGGCACCAGTTAACATTGCTGCTTGCAGCAATTTAAGCGAGCGAGACGGCATATTGATCCCCTGTCTTTCTATCCCTGTTGGCTGTCAGTCATCCGCTGACTAGCCTCACAGAAAGTAAGACGCGCGAGGTTCACCATCCCTCAAAATCTTTTTCGGACGGGAATGGAGAATCTGCGATTCCGGGGTATATTAAGTCTGAAAAATTCTATTTTTATCAGATACTAAAGGTTATTCTTTCCAGTCGAGAATAATGTCACCTTCACCAGCTGGAGCGCTGTTTCTGACAGGGAATGATGCTTCGAGGGCGGCTGCGAAACTGTCGACGGAGCCGACCTGGAAAATACCGCTAACCCGCATGTCGGAAAGCGTTGGATCGCCGAACACCAGTTTACGCGAAGAATATCTGTTCACCTCCTGAACAATCATGCCCAATGGTTCATTGTCAAAAATCAGGCGACCGTCTTTCCAGCTTGTCGCCACGGCCGTGTCAATCACATTGACTTTGAAAGGCAGGTCACCCTGCGCGATCAGCTGCTCTCCCGGTTTCAACTGTTTCTTGCTCACCGCATCCGGATTGGCAGTATCACTGTCATCCTGATTGACCGTCACGATTCCTTCGATAAGGGTCACACGCACTTCGTCATCGCTCCGCCGAACCGAGAAGGTCGTGCCAACAGCAGTCACCAGCTTTCCGTCGGCTTCCACCACGAAAGGACGATCGGCATCCTTGGCAACTTCGAACAATGCTTCGCCGCGCAGCAGGATCAGGTCACGCCTGTCCTCGCTAAAATTAATCTGGACCAGACTGTCGGTATTCAGTTCCACAACGGAACCGTCGGGCAGGTTAACTGTCGATCTCTGACCGATGGCGGTCCTGTAAATAGGGGAGGACTGCGACTCTCCTTGCGCAAATTGTCGAGACGGATCGGCATCATCAGAGACACCCATTTGCCAAAACGGATTGAGCATCACCATTGAAGCAACCAAAACCAGAAGGGTGGCCGCAATCGCGCCATATTTCATCCAGCTGTTGTTGTTCGCTCCTGCAGATACAGCAAGAGCATTTTGGCGCATCGCCATAATCTCGTCATCGACAGCGCTATCCTGCATTGCCGTCCAGACTTCTTCCTGCAACGCATAAGCCTCGGCATGTTCAGGTGATTTTTCGAGCCAAGTCTTGAAACGCCTTTGATCTGCTTTGCTGGCATTATCTGCACGCAGCCTTGCAAACCAGTAGGCAGCTTGTTCCTCGACACTGTTGTCCGCATTCATTGCATTCATGTTATTTGGATCCATCATTCCGGTGGCCCCAAACGATGTGCAAGATGCTTGATGGCATCCATCATGTGCTTTTCAACTGAACTCATCGATATACCTAATTGCTGCGCGATCTCGCGATATTTAAACTCTTCAAACCTGTGCAACAGGAAAACATTCCGTGTGCGTTCCGGCAATTCGTTTAATGCGTTTTTCAGCGCTACTACTTTCTCTTTACCTAACAAGACGCGCTCGGGTGAAAGTTCCTCAAAAGCATTTTCATTTTGGTCGGATAAATGCTTGGTAAATGATCTTTTGGTTGCTTCGCGCCGCGCCTTGTCACGTAGCAAGTTGGCTGCGATCTGGAATATGAAGGCTTCTGGCCGCTCCAATTTTGTTGAATCTGTCCGCGATGTCAGACGATAGAAGACGTCTTGTACAAGGTCATCCACTTCATTCTGATTGTAGACTCTTTTTCGGAAATATTTTTCCAGCGGAACACGAAACTGTGAAAAAAGCTCCTCCAGGCCGTCATGCAGCGCTTGTCCATCAAGATCATCTGCAGCGGATGTGATACCAGCAGATTTCTGGGATTCATTGTCTTTACTTGATGTCAACCTAGCCCCTAATCGAATCCGGTCAGATGGCGTAATAAAGGGGCAGAAGATAATACTTGTCAACGAATGTATAAGTATTGGCCTTTTATGTCGGCAGTGAAATACTATTAGTTCAGCTTATGTCTTGCTACTGGCAAATCACGCTTTTGCAGTCACTCCCGCCATCCACACAAGATGATCCGGTGGTTGACATTCAATCCGATCCTGTTTACGCGCTGAGCCGCAGAAAACTGCGAATAAGCAGCTTTTCTTCGGAAACAGGGATTTCTAAGGTGCGCGCCCGTAGCTCAGCTGGATAGAGCGCGAGACTTCTAATCTTGAGGCCACAGGTTCGACTCCTGTCGGGCGCGCCAATCCTTGTTTCCCTATTTGTTAAAACCGCGCTGTACGGCATCCATCGGTTCGGATGTCACGGGATATCCAATCCCCTCCGGTATGCATAAATGCACGCCATCGTCGCGCTTTTCGATGGTCGGAGAAACCATCGTTACCGGATGTCTGAGGCTGTGTTCTGCAGCCTCAACAAAGGAACCAAATTGCGCCAGTCGTTCCAGATTGCGCTTGGTCGGAAAGATGATTTTGACCTCTCCGGCGTCTGCTTTATCCAGCACGCCCTGCGCGCTACTCCAGAACAGATTATAATTTTCGGTTTCATCAACCGTCGCTTCTGCGGCGTGATCGTCGTGCGATATCATGTAGAAGCGCGTATCAAAAACCCGCTTTTCGGCAAAAGGCGGACACCAACGGGTAAAAGGCACCAGCTTGTCGAGACTTAACTGCCAGTCAAACTGACCGCATATTTCTGACAATATTGTACCGTCATGCAAAGCTGCACGGGCCTCCATCACCCGCTTTGCCGCAAGGTCACCGTCAACAGCAACGGCGATGCCGGTTTCTTCAATGGATTCACGAATTGCCGCAATACGCGCGCCATATTCATCGACGTCATCATGGCCAAGGGCTCTTGCAAAATCATGGTCGGCATCATCGACTCTTCCCCCTGGAAAAACCGCCGCGCCGGCAGCAAATGCCATTTTTGCAGAACGTTCCACCATCAACAGGTCCGGTGCCGTGTTACCCGGCTGATCCCGAAAAATAACCAGTGTTGAGGCGGGAATGGGTTTTGGCATTGGTTTCCCGGTCAGGGCATCAATTGTGTTCGGCTTATTTTGATCTGTCATCGTGTCATATGACCAGCATGATCCGGCAATGTAAAGGCGCAGCATAAAACTTGGCTGTTACTATCGCGATTTGCCAAGCCACAATGTTCGTGGCAATTACCGGGGATGGGCATTGTTGAAATTTTGGGACTGGCTGGCAGCGTCAGCCTTTTGTCGGGCTGGCGGCTCTATCTTACTGTTTTCGTAACGGGTCTTGCCATGCGTTTGCAGTGGATCAGTCTACCCGAAAAT
Organism: uncultured Sphingomonadaceae bacterium; assembly: GCA_947493955.1. Taxonomy (GTDB): domain Bacteria; phylum Pseudomonadota; class Alphaproteobacteria; order Sphingomonadales; family Sphingomonadaceae; genus Parasphingorhabdus. Next base: position 846,672 of record CANLSQ010000001.1, on the reverse strand, counting down.
CTGCAGATGCTGGATGCGCTGGCCAATCCCTGGGTTCTGGGCATCAGTGCTTTGGGCGCAATCGCCGAATTTTTTGCCGATAAAATATTATGGCTGGATAGCATTTGGGACACGATTCACACTGTGATCCGCCCTCTCGGCGGTGCTCTTCTCGCCTTGGCTGTGGTTGATTCCGGTGATCCCGCTTGGCAGGTTATCATCTTTCTACTCGGCGGTGGCGCGGCATTGATGAGCCACGGCGCGAAGGCAGGTGCACGCGCCATCGTGAACACCAGTCCGGAACCAGTCAGCAATGCTGTGGTGTCCACGGGCGAAGATGTCGCGACGGGCGGACTATTGTTCCTGGCTTTTGCCAATCCGGTGGCGGCACTGATCATCGCATCCGTGTTGCTGATCCTCTGTTTTTTTCTGGTTTACAAAGGCTATCGGCTGTGGCGACAAATCGTCTCCAGCGGCAATTAGCTATCCGATTTCCGACCAGGCTGAAAAGATTTCAGACATAATCCGATGGGCTGCACGATTATTTCTTATGAGATTTTTCGGTTCCCTTGATGAAATTAACTGGCGAACCTGGCCGTAAAGCAGATGCAGGTTTTTGGCGAGATTACCCCCTTTTTTCATATCCAGGCTGGCCATCAGGGAATCCACAATCGTCAGGGCCATGACCTGCTGATCAACAATTTCCCGGGATTTGCCCCGCTGATAAATCAGGTGAATTTCGTCGAGCAGATTGAGCAGCTCTTCAAACAGGATATTCACCAGCTCATGCGCGTTGGCATTCAGCACCCGTGCTTCTTTCCCGGCGGCTGCATAGCCGGATTGCGCAATGCTCATATCGTGCATCATTTCTCTCCCGCGCGAGGCGCTTAGTCACTATTGTTGTTCCAGATCGCTATCTGCTGCGTGAGATAGCTTTGAGTCGCTTGAAGCACGACCAGTTGACGATCCATATTCGCAAAACTTTGCTGCAGCTGGGCTGCATAGCGATCACTGTCTTGGTCAAGTTTTTCCCAGGCATCGACCAAATTTTCCTTGATCTGGTCCAGGCGTTTTTGCGAACTTTCCAACGCACCATTATCGCCTTGCAAGCGATCCCGGATCGCCTGAAGGACGCCGGCTATGCCAGGATTGCTGTCATCGACCACCAATGGATCGAGCATATTGGATACTGCTTCGGCATCGCTACTCAGCACCGCTTCAAGCCGTTCCTTGTCTATCGAGAGCGTTCCGTCACGGTCGGTTCTCACACCAATGTCGGACAATGCGCGATACGGGCCGCTATCGACCAGAGTTGCTGCCCCAATCTGTCCCAGCGACCGGATCATCTCCCTGACCCCCGGATCACCGGCCAGCGGTCCGGCAGTCCCGCTATCCGTGCCAGCGGCAGTTGCTGCGTTCAGTGCGTTGCGCAACTGATTATAGGCATCAACAAAATCCGACACGAGATCGGAAATGGTGGTCGTAGGCTGATCCCCGCTGATAGTAATTTGCGTACCCGGCGAGGCAGTATTCAGCGTTACTGACACACCCGGGATTGCATTTTCAATGACGTTACTACCATAGGCCAAATCCACCCCATCCACCACTATGAGTGCGTCCGCCGCTTCGCTTACCAAGGTCATTCCAGTAACAACTGGCGGATAGTTATAGTCTGCAAAATCACCGCTCACAGTGAATGTCTGATCTTCTCCCTCCTGCCCTTCCAGAATGAGGCGTGCACCATGATTATCTGTGATAATTGACGCCGAGACACCTGCTCCTACTTCATTGATCGCGTTCGCAAGATCCGTGATGCTGGCCGCACCGTCCAATAGAGTGACATCGAAACTGCCACTGCTGCTGACGATCGTCATACCGCCCGCGCCAATAATGATATCACCATCCGCCACGACATCGGATACCAACCGACGCGGCGACGCCAGCTGGTTGATTTCGAGTGTCGCCGGAAGCCCTTGCGGACGCGCATCATCAATAAAACTAACGCTGGCCAGCGAAGGCTGACTGGAAACCAGATCACCGGCAAAAGCACGACCATCCAGCAAATCAGCCAAGGCCGCCGCGAAAGTATCGAGGGATGAGGAAGCGGATGCCAAAGCCGAAATCTTCAGGTTATTCGCTTGCTCCCGGCTTTGTAAAATCGCTTCTTTGGGACCGCGGGACGCCGCCAGAAGATCGGTAACAAGCTGTCCACTATTCACGCCTGTGCCAGAGCTGATGAGATTGGATATTGAGCTGAACATGAGTTCAAAAACGACGAACATTGCGAAAGTTTTAGACTAAGTCTCACAATTTCCGTCACTGTCAAAACGCATTTCATCCGGCAGATCAATATGTGGCCGTTCCAGTTCCTCAGCAATTTTTGCATCGAGGCGGAATAGAAAAGCTAATATAGTCGCCACCGCCACATAGAGTCGCTCATCGATAACACCGCCTACTGGTGTGGTGAAATATATCGCGCGCGTAAGCATCGGATATCGCAGCATCGGCACCGCTTTTTCTTCGGCCAGTTCGCGTATTGCCAGAGCAGTCGCCCCCCTGCCCCGTGCCAGCACGACAGGGACCGCATCCATTCCGGGGCGATAGCGCAGCACCACGGAGAAATGCGTCGGGTTGTTGAGCACCACTGTCGCTTCCTCCACCGCTTTTCGCGCCGAGCGGGACAATGTTTCCTGCTGTTTTTTGCGCAGCGCCGATTTCAGTTCCGGCGATCCCTCGATATCCTTTTGTTCATCTTTGACCTCTTGTTTGGTCATACGGAGGCGCTTGCTGCGCTGAAACATTTGTGCCGGGACATCGATGCCCGCAATCATCAAAAAACCTACCGCCATGACCATGAGGATCATGATAAAAAGATCGCCAAATTCGCCGATAGAAGAACGCATGTCCTGACCACCCAGTGCGAACATGTTCGGCAGGTTTGCATAGACCAGCCACAACCCGATAAAGCCGAGCAGGATTACTTTTGCGAGCGCCTTGACCAGTTCGATCAGGCCTCTCGTTCCAAACATGCGTTTCAGGCCGTTAAGCGGATTGAGCTTTTCTCCTTTCGGTTTCATAGCTATCCAGCGAAAACCCATCGACCCGAGCACCAAGGGTGTTGCTATTGCGGCGATCATGGCGATGCCAAACAGACCGAGAAAGGGTAGAATAATCTTGCCGAGATGACGAAAGGTTCGCTCGCCAGGATTGAAATGCACAATATCATCGGGCTCTATTGTCAGGCCGCTCGTCACCATCTGTGCCAGAGCGTCAAGCAGAGCGTTGCCGAGAGCGGCAAACCCAATTGCGCCAGCCATAACGACCATTGCCCCGCTTAATTCCTTGGACTGCAGGACATCGCCCTTTTTGGCGCTATCCTGCAACCGTTTTGGAGTTGGCGCTTCGGTTTTCTCTCCGCCACCTTGCGGTCCATCTGGCATCAGCTGCCCTTTGCTACAGTCTCGCCATAGTCCAGCGACTGGGCGAGCGATTGGGCAATGCCGTCGATCATCAGCGGAGCCGCCATCGCGAGCATCACCAGTCCCAATATCAGTGTTGCCGGCAAGCCGACCGCGAACAGGTTCATTGACGGTGCAGACTTCGCCAGCAGGCCCATGATGATCTGCACCAGCAGCAGGGCAGAACCGACCGGCAGGGCAATGGCCAACCCTGCCACAAATAACGAACCGCCAAAATGAGCGAGCCGGAAAGCCGCATCCGCTGACAGCAAGGCGCAGCCGGGCGGCAAGAATTCGTAGCTGCGCACGATGATCGAGGCCAGAGTGAGATGGCCGTCCATGGCCAGAAAAATAAGCGTCGCTATGATCGAAAGAAACTGCCCGATAACGGGGGTGGATTGGCCCGTCTGCGGATCAGCCATGGATGCGAAGCCGAGACCCATGGCGTTACTGATCGTCTCGCCAGCCACAAAAGCCGCGGCATATCCGATCTGGATCGTGAAGCCGATGGCTAGGCCGATAATCACCTCGCCGGCGATCAGGGCGAAACCGGAGAGACTGATCAAGCCAGCGGCCGGCAGTGCGATACCGGACCCGCCGACAGCCGCCATGCCGACCGCCAGCGAGACGATCAGCCGCAGCTGGACCGGCACTACCTTCGCGCCGGTGACGGGCGCCGCAAAAAAGGCTGCGCCGGGCCTGATCATGGCGAACAACCACAACCACAACTGTTCCTCCAGTCCGGAAAATCCTGATGCAATCACACCAATAGTGCCGGTATCCGGTCATAGATATCGCGCGTAAAATCGACGATCAGATACATGATTGAACCACCGAAAATGCCGAGCATGATAGCCACGACCAACAGCTTGGGCACGAAACTCAATGTCGCTTCGTTGATCGATGTTGCCGCCTGGATCATTCCGAGCAGCAAGCCGCCGAGCAATGCGGGCACCAGTATCGGCGCCGCGGCAAGCGCGGTTATCCAGAGCGTTTGCTGCGCCATGCCGATGAAGAAGTCGCTGCTGTCTGTCATATTCCCTCCCTCCGTTAAATCGCAAATGACCCGGCCAGCGTACCCATGGTCAGCGCCCAGCCATCGACCAGCACAAAAAGCAGCAGCTTGAACGGCATCGAGATGATCGTCGGTGACAGCATCATCATGCCCAGCGCCATCAGGGTCGATGCAACCACTAGGTCAATGATCAGAAACGGCAGGAAGATGAGAAAGCCGATCTGGAAAGCGGTCTTCAATTCGCTGGTGACGAAAGCAGGGAGCAGGATGGAAAACGGAATATCCTCCGGCTCGGCAACCGGCGGCGCGTCGGCGAGTTCCATAAACAGCTTCAAATCCGACTGCCGCGTCTGTTTGATCATGAAGCCATGCAGGGCATCACCGGACCGACTGATCGCTTCCTCAATCGGTATCTCACCTTCCCCATAGGGCGAATAGGCATCGACGCTGATCGTATCGATCACCGGACGCATGACGAAAAGCGACAGGAACAGGGCCAGGCCAACGAGCACCTGATTGGGCGGCGTCTGCTGCAACCCAAGAGCCTGCCGCAGGATAGACAGGACAATGATGATCCGGGTGAAGCTGCTCATCATCAAAACCACTGAAGGCAACACCGTCAACAGACTCATCAGCAACAAAATCTGCAGGGACAGGGTCAATGGTCGGCCATCACCGGAGATATCATCAAGCGCCCTGCCGAGAGCTTCCGAACCGCCGTCCTGCGCAAAAGCGGGTTCGGCAAAAACCATTCCCGAAATTGCAATAATGAAACAAAGAAACAGCGCCCGGATCATGAGGCACCGCCTTTTGCTGCAATGCGTTCCACCCTGCCCCGCGTAACGGACAACAGAATTTTCTGCCCGTCAAATTCGACCACGGCCAGCTTCGCAAAATTCCCCACCGGCAGCGTTTCGAGCATTTTTATGCTGCGCTTATGCTGCACCTTCATCAAGCCTGGCATTAGCGCGGGTTGGTATTTGCGATAGAGCCACAGAGCCGTGAATATCAGGCCAGCCATGATCGGCAACAGGACCAGCAACTTGATAATATAGACGACCATCGTCAGCGCCTTTCCACACCGGGAAAACCGCCGCCGTCATTTGCCAGTTCCGCGATACGCACGCCATAGCGGCCATCAATCGTTACCACTTCTCCCTTGGCAACCAAAGTGCCGTTGACCTTTATGTCGAGCAGGTCATCCGACTGACGGTCGAGCTCGACAACCTCCCCTTCCTGAAACGCCATGATTTCTGAAAGCCGCTTCGATATCGAACCGACTTCAACCGACAACCGCACAGGAACATCGGACAGCAAGCGAAAATTATTGCTGTTTTCTGTGTTGGTTTCCGCGCCGTTTCTCGCTGCCTCTTTGGCGTCTTTTATCTCTTTCGCCGTCGGCGCTTCTTTTGGATTGCTCATCGCACATCCCCCTGTTCCATATGTTCAATCTTGAAAGCAGCGCAGCCGTTTTTCTCACCCAATGTGCCGGTGGCAAATTTGTGATTAGCGACAAAAAGAGGCGGCTTGACTCGCGGCGTGATCGGAATGATATCACCGGGTTTCATGTCAAAAAGCTCCGGCAAACGCATTGTCGGCTGCGCCAATATTGTGCGCAACGGTAAATGGATTTGCTGCAGATTACTAAACCATTGCTGTTGCCATTCCGGGTCGGAAGCGACCGGTGTCTCGGCGCTTTTATTTTGCACAAATTCCATCACGCTTTCTGCAGCATCTGCAGAATAAAGCAGTTCAATCGGCCACGACATATCTTCACTCGCTGTGATCCGGAATGGCTGGCTCATCACCTGCTCTTTCGGGTCATGCCCAGTTATGTAGTACACGCTCGTTTCATGCCGCTGCAAAGCTGGCTTCATCGAACCATAGTCAGAAAAATGGTCGCAAAGCAGCTCCGTCAACAATTGCCCGAGCCGTTCGATCAGACGCAACTCAGACTCCCGGAAACCATCTTTATTGCGCCCGACTACCGGACCAAATGCACCGCCAAAATAGACGTTGATCAGGCTGTTGATCATGGCCTGGTCCAAGCGCAATATTATCGACCCGCGCAGCGGTAAAATCCGAAAGACCGACAGGCTGGAAAAAGACTCCTGCGAATTGGCCCACTTGCCATAATCCATGAACCGGATCTTTTCAGACGCGACCACAAAGTTGTGACCGGCCAATTGTCCAATCGCATTTGCCAGACCCACAGCATAGCGATCTGACACCCGCTGCAACGGTGCCGTATCAGTCTGGAGATGAGCGGATTTTTCGGCGAAAACATGTTTTGCAACTTTGGCCATTATTGCACCACGAAGCTGGTGAAATAGACATTATGCGCACCGGCAAAACCGGTTTTTTCTTTAAGGACTTTGTTGATTGCCTTGGTCAGTATTTTCTGCAGCATCAGTTTGCCCTGCGGTGTGTTCAACGCAGCATTTTCCTGCTCAGCGAGCGTCAGTAATATGGCAGAGCGAATAGCGGTTTCATGCTCTTCCATATTATGCAGCACTTGCTCATCATAATATGTCGCGATCGAAATGGAGAGCTGCGCAAAACTGGTGCTGTTCTTCAGGTTGGACGTGAACGGTTCCTTCATCGGATAATAGGTCGCCTTGTAAGCGCTTTCCTGAAACTCCGATTTCGGTTGATCACCCGTGATCCTGGCCAGTGTTGTCGCCATTGACCCACCATCTCGTAAAACGAGTTCGGGCTCATTCTGCTTTCGCAGGTAATCCGGGTCAGCAGCTATTACATTCGCTGCAAAATAACCCGCAACCAATCCGCCAAGGCCCAGAGTTAGCACGACAATAATCAGGATGATGGTCTTTCCCGTCCGGCGACCGCTTTTTGTATTTTCAATTTCGGCTTCCACAGCATCAGCCATTTATGTTCTCCGATAATGTTGGTGGGGTTCAGGCGTATCGCGCGGTATCATCGGACGGAGCGGCGGCGTTTTCCTGTCCAAAATTATGTCGTTGTTCGAAAGAAAGGTCAGACCGCTTTTCATCGTTCTGCCGCGTTTCTGATCGGCCTCTCTGTGTACCAGGATGTGCGTCGGGACCTTGATGCCCGGGGCCAGAGGAACCATCATCCTGGACGGTGACATCTACCCGCGCCAATTTGATCCCAGACAATCGAATATCCTGTTCCAATCTGCCCTGTGAACCGATGATCAGCGCCTTGGCATTTTCATTGTCGGTTTCCAGTCGCACGATATCGCCTGAGCTGTTCGCCAAGATTTCCACGCGCAACTGACCGAGGTGCTGCGGCTTCAATTGGAAACTGAGTGATGATTTACTGCCCGATAGCTGCCCGATGTCACGGCTAAGTTCTGTCACCCATTTCCCGTCAGCGTCCATATTCAGCTCTGGCACTGAAGAACCGGTGAGCGACGGTGTCTGTGCTGTGCCCGGTGTTATCGTTGGCAATGCCTGCACAACAAATGGGGTCGTAATTGTTGCCACTGGTACAGTCTGCTTTATCTGATGAACGGGGTGTATCGGCACCGCATCGGTAGAAGTGAGTGGTCCGGTTTTCGGCCTTGGCTGTTGCTCCAATGGTGTTGCCAAACGCGCATCAGAAAATATCTGCCTGTCTTTCGGTCCGGTTTTCTCCATCACAGGAATAGCTTCTGCTCTCTCCTGCAGCTTTCTCTTGTCCGGGGCAGTGTCTAAATCCGTGTCAAGCAGCTCAGGTTTTTCAGAAATGCTTTGGACGTCTTTCCGATTACCAGCTGGCAATGAAGCAATTTCGACATTGGGGGACTTGGCCTTACCCTGCAGTGCTTCGGTGGTCCGCTCTCCGGTTTCGGATGGCATCGCATTGCCGTCTATTTTGATCGCGGTTGATGTCTGATCAGCATTATTATGTTGGGTGACCAGAGCAGCTGAATCTTTGGGTTCGACAGACTTGTCCATGGCAACCGGTAAGACATCCAAATCCAGTCTCAATGGTTCCGGACTATCACTCTCGGCAATTTCTGGAGATGGAGTTTCAGTCTCATCATTGTCAAGAACAGCATAGTTCTTCACAAAATCACCAACAAAATCTTCTGCTTGCAGCAATCCAGGCATCGTTTCCATTGGCGAAGAAGTGGTTTTGAGATTGGCATCCAATACCAGTCGAACAAGACCGTTCATGATGTTCTTCCTTCCTGCCATTGGCGTTTTGCTACCCGATGACTTCTGACGGAACAGGGCTGATACTGTTGCTGGCGATGCACGCTCGCTTTTCGCGCGTGTTTAAGATCCATTGCCGCTCGATCTTCTCTTCGGGTAGAGAAGAAGACTTCTGATTGCAGTGCTGCCGCAGCCTGTCGGTCCTGCATGATCTTGTTTTTTTGACGGTCGTCTATCGCGATCAGGCGATGGCCCAACTCCATCCTTGAAGCCAAAGTCGAAGATTGCAGAATCTCTTCGTTTTCCAGCATTTCACCGACCATTTTCCGAAGATGTTCGCGAGACATTTCCATCCTCGCAATGTCCCTTTTCGCGCCCAAATAATTTTGCCGCGCCAACCGATTTTGCAGTTGGCAGACACCCAAAATTCGTGTCTTGGAGTTCAGATGGTTGCTCATGCGCCAAACCCCCGAACAAGGTTTTGAACGGAATGTTCAAAGTCAATTTTCGTGTCGGTCGCCTGTTTCAAAAAAGACAATTGATCGGGACGCCTTACGATGGCCTGATCGAGAAGATGGTCACCGCCAGCACGATAAGCACCCATGGTGATCAAGTCGTGATTTTCGGTATAGCGGCTCCACAGGGAACGGAAATTTCGCAAGGCTGCAGCATGGTCTTCGCCGATAATGTCCGGAGCCACCCGGCTGATCGATTTACCGATATCTATGGCGGGAAAAATCCCCTGCTCGGCAAGATCACGTGACAGGATGATATGACCATCTGCGATGGCCCGGGCGGCATCGACTATCGGATCATCAAAATCATCGCCATCGGCAAGCACTGTGTAAAAGGCGGTTATCGAACCACCGCTTTCGACGTCCCTACCGGCCCGTTCCAGCAGCTGCGGTATCAGTGCGATGGCACTGGGTGGATAGCCTTTCATCGTCGGCGGTTCGCCCGCAGACAGGCCGATTTCGCGCTGCGCATGGGCGATACGGGTCAGACTATCGATCATCAGCAAAACGCGTTTGCCCTGGCTTCGGAAATATTCTGCAATTGCGGCCGCGCGCTGCGCCGCCTTTATCCGCAATATCGGACTGTGGTCGGCCGGGACGGCAACGGTCACCATCTTGTCAGCAAACCCGCTATTCTGACTGGCCGCGACAAAATCACTCACTTCACGGGCGCGTTCCCCGATCAGACCAGCGACAATAATGTCTGCCTTCGTACCGGATGCAATTTGCTGCATCAGCACAGTCTTGCCGACTCCCGAACCGGCAACAAGTGCTACGCGCTGACCGCATCCAAGCGGCAGGAGCGCGTTTATCGCCTGCACTCCCACGTCAAGCCGCTGTACTATTCTGCCGCGGCTCAGGATATTGGCTTTCCGGCCTATCAGCGGCCAGGTGGAATCCGGTGCAATCGGACCCATATTATCAAGAGGATGACCAAGCGGATCAATGATCCGTCCAACAAGCTCCGAACCAACATCTACTTGTGCCATGCTTGTCACCGGCTTTACCAGAGCATCCACGCCGATCGCGGCATGCTCATCAAATGGTGCAAGGGTTGCCATGCTACCGTCAAACCCGACCACTTCAGCGCCGACTTCATGGCCATCCTCTGATAGCACTGTTGCGCCAGATCCGATGGGATAATGGAAACCGCTGACACGCAACAGGCCAGCGGAGCAAGCCTTTACCTTGCCCCAACGGACAATTGCAGGTGTGACGGCTCCGGCTTCGATGAGAACCCGGGACAGGCGATCATAATCGAGATTCAACATGACGCACCGCCAGCCAGGCGCGCCTTGTTTTCAATCTCTTGAGCCATCGCAGTGGACCCAGAGGTGATCTCGCCAGAACCATAAACCAGACGCACGGAACCGGGCAGCAGGTTAGCATCCGGCAAAACCGGGACAGGACAGTCATGATTTTGCAACAGTTTCGTATCAGCCGCGGCAACATATAAACACACTTCGCCAACATCCGCCGCGATCAGCTCGATAGCTGCGTCGCATCGCTCCTGAAGCAGCTTCTTGTTGGTTCTTGCATGGCCCACAGCCTGCTCAAACAAGGACAGGACGACTTCCCATAGCTGCTTCGACAGATGCCCTGCATCGATTGTTTTCAGGCGGTTAATCGATGATGCCAGAGTGTCTTGGCTGGCTTCTCCTTCCTCAAGCTGTACCATCGCCGCCTGCTGTCCGTCGAGATATCCCTGCGCATAGGCATCCGCAATTTGCTGATCTGCACTGTCAACTTCGGGCTCTGGTTCATTTTCCGGCACATCATCCGAACCATCCTGTTCAGCACGCCGAAGCGGCAAGTCATATGTCGCCTGAAAAGCCGTTTCTTTTGCGCCTAAACTATTGATAATAAATATATCATCTTGGCTATGAACCGGCGAAAAACTGCGCTCAGACAAAGTCATCACTGCGCCCTCCCAACAAGATGCTGCCCTCTTCCGCCAGCCTCCGTGCCTGCAAAACAATCTGCTTTTGCGCGGCAACTACGTCATCTTTCGAAACCGGTTCCATCTCCACAATTTCATCCTGAATGGATTCCGCCGCCCGTTTTGACATACAGCTGAACATCTTCTCTGCCAGCGCAGGCTCCGCGCCTTTGATCGCCAGCAGCAGCGTCGCATTTTCGATGGATCGGATAAGCGTTCCAAGACTTTTATCTTCGACCTCAATGAGATCAGCAAAGACGAACATCTCTTCTTCGACCGTTCGGGCCAACGCCTTGTCGCGTTTAAGCAAGGCTTTAATGATGCGCTGCTCCGACAATTTATCAACATTGTTCATGATTGCCGCGGCCTCGCTGGTACCGCCGGTGCTGGTGCAGTGCGTCACACTGAGTTTTTGGACCTGACGCGATAACAAGGCTTCAATATCAGTAACTGCATTTCCGCTTACTGCTCCCATGGTGACGATGCGGAAAATAACGTCATCCTGCAAACTGGCATCGAGTTTCTGAAGCACTTGGCCGGCTATTTCCGCATCGATAAATGACAACACCACAGCCATCATCTGGGGATGCTCATCCGCAATCATCTCGGCAATTTCTTGCGCCGACATCCATTTTAACTGCTGTAACTCCCCCTTATTTTTCTGCGGTGTTATCCGCGAAAGCATGTTTGCAGCCCGGCTGGTGCCCAACGCCTTATCCAACATACTTTTGATTTGTCTATCTGCGCGATATCCGATGGAAGTGCGGCTGCGTGCCTGTTCAACGAAGCGGTCAAATACAAGGTTTACATCCGCCTCACTGACGTTGCGAATTTCGAACATGGCTTCGCCAAGACTTTGGACTTCACTGGGTTCCAGACGCGACAAGATATCTGCAGCCTCGTTTTCCCCGAAGATCATCAACAATATGGCAGCTATCTCGTGACCGGTCAGGGTCTCTTCAGCGATATCGGTTTTGACAGGGACAGCATTATTTTCGCCTACGCTGCTGGTTATAGCTTCAGCCATTGACTGCCTCCCTTTCCAGCTGAGCCTCGGTCAATAAATCTCGCACCGTCAGCGCTGCATGATCTGGATTTTGGCGCACAAAATTCTGGATGAGCGCGGCCCGCTCGGAATAACCATCTGCCGCACTGATCATATCCAACGATACCGGATTGGTTCGCCGTTTGAGTGGTTTGCCATTCCGGCCAAGCTCTTCCTCAATGTCGGAGGCCAGTTGCAAATTTTCTGCGTTTGACAGCTTTGATCTATCTGCGCGCATTTTTCCTAGCAGCGGTCGGCCAATGCCAAAGATTAAAGCCAGCGCGACCAGCAAGGCGGAGAGATTTCGAACCAGGACAGCAACCCAGCTTGCCTCCCACCAGATTTCGGTTGCTTCTTCCACCGGAAGAAATTCACGCGCCTCTATGGCAACAACATCACCGCGCTCCGCCTGAAAGCCAATGGCGCCTTTAACCAGAGCCTCGACCGCAGCCAGTTCTTCTGCCGACCGCTGTTTGGTTCCGACCGGAGAACGCAGAGCAACCGCGACGGAAAGTCGGCTTATTGATCCAGCTGCCTGTTTTGTGACAGACACTTCTCTTCCCAATTCAAACTGCCGGGAAAATTTTTCCGAACTAAGGGTTATTGCCGGTTCGTTTTCTTGATCATCATCGCCTTGAAAATCATCGGTAAGTTCCGGAGCTTCCGGTGGCCGGTTTGCAAGTGCGCCAGGGATACCATAGCTTGCTTTTTGACCAGGCTCATTTGACCAGCTTCCCTGCTCGGAACGTATCCGCGCATCTTCTTTCGGGAAGCTTTCTCGAGTTGCCTGATTTTCGGAAAAATCCATTTCCGCAGTTACTTCAGTAGTAAAATTATCAGCTCCGATCATCGGCGCAAGCAATGACGTGATCGTCCGGCGATAGCGCTCCTCAACCTGCGACTGCACCGTCAAATGCCGCTCTGCCTCATCAGAAGCGCTGCCGGGTCCCTGGCGTGACATTAGCCGTCCGTTCTGGTCGACAACACTGATTGCATTAGAGGATAGACCAGCCACAGAACTACCAACCAGATGGATGATTGATTGCACCTGCGCTTCGGTCAGACGATTGCCTTCAATGAGCTTCAGCATCACCGATGCGGACGGCTCAGATCGGTCTCGGACAAATATGCTTGGCGGTTCAACCGCAAGATGAACACGAGCCGATATGACACTGTCCATGGTCTCTATCGTACGGGCTAGATCGAGCTCACGGGCACTGCGCAGTTTCTCGTTTTCTACTGCCCTGCTTGCTCCCATCGGCATGGCAGCGATGATGCTATCTCCATCCGGCGCAGACTTAGGCAAACCCTGCGCGGCAAGTGACAGCTTTGCCCGATGATAGTCCGCCTCCGAAACCTTAAGAGAACCCGTTTCCTCATCAACATTAAACCCGATATCTGATTGCCCCAACGCTTCAGCGACGGCAGCTTTTTCCGCTTCCGGCAAACCCTTGAAAAGATCGCGTTGTGGTGGCTCGCGTAATGTCAGCCACAACAACCCGGCCAATATCGTTACCGCCAGCAACCCGATCAATGGCAGCGCGCGCTTGATCGCAGGCTGGTCAATAATGCCGTGCAATCGTTTACGCCAGTTGGCACTATTCGCCAAACCTGGCATTCGAGTGACCGATGCCGGATCATGCACAGGACCTTGAACCTGTTGTTCATTGGTAAGGCTGAGCTCGTTCATATCACACCGGCATGGTCATGATGTCTTGATAGGCTTTGATCAGCTTGTTGCGGACCTGCAGCGTGAGCTCAAAACCCAGTGAAGATTTTTGCTTGGCCATCATCACGCCAGCAATGTCGTTGGTTTTACCCATCGTATAATCTTCAGTTACATCTCCCGCAGTGCGTTGAAGCGCGCTGACCTCTTTCACCGCAGAAACCATAGCCGCACCAAATGCAGCGCGGGAGGGTGCCGTGTCAGTTTCCAAAGAAATGGAAACGGCCTTTTTCAGCACATCATTTTGCGCAATTATATCCTGACGCATCGCCATCAGTTGAGAACTGTCAATCGCTTTCATGAGCAATCTCCAGAAACCATATCCGCTGTGCATCGATCCGATACCAAGAGGCATTTTGGTATTACCGGATTGATACGCAGCGGCAGGCCATTGCTCTCCCGGACCAGTTCGGGAGAGCGCCGATCGGAGTTCAGAATATCAACGTGATGGCTTGCCCCAATTATCCAAAGATTGAGATATGTGCTCACGCAAGAGTAAAGCTTGGCCACGAATCTTGTCGTTTGAAACGCGGCTAAACGGAGAAAGTCCAACCAAACTTCGATTGGCTTCGGTTGCATCAACCGAGCATCGCTGATTATCATTTGAGTCATCATCTTTCCCGATTCCTGGCCTTCAAAACCCGTCCTTGAAACAAATCAAAGTGGCATGCCCCATTGGTTCGCAAACGCTATGCCAAATTCCATGAAAGGTATTTCAGTATATTTTTTAGATAGTTACCGGACGCCGACGAGCACCGAGCCAATTTCCTGACTGCCCGGCGCCAAATCGATGACGCATCGCCATTTTTATGACGCAGGCCATTATCCGCTAAACCATCCCGAACCATTTCCGTTTTCGTGCCTGAGGTTGCCGCTGACGCTCTTTGCGGTGATCCATCAGTTTTGAAAGGAAAGTTACATGACAATTATCGGAACCAATGTTGCAGCCATGCGCACCAATCAGGCTGCCAACGATGCCGAAATGAGCCTCGCCAAATCGATTGAACGGCTGTCCACTGGACGCCGAATCAACAGTGCAAGCGATGATGCCGCCGGCCTTGCCATCGCAACCCGCATGACATCCGAGATTCGCGGCCTCAACATGGCAACCCGCAATGCCAATGATGGTATCTCTCTGGCCCAAACGGCAGAGAGCGGCATGAGCGAGATCAACAACATGCTTCAGCGTATGCGTGAGCTGTCCGTTCAATCGGCCAACGGTACATTATCAGCAGGCGATCGAACCAATTTGCAGACGGAGGTCGCCGCCCTTATTCTCCAAATTGATGATGTTGCAACACGGACGGAATTTAACAACGTTGCGTTGCTCGACGGCAGTGCCGCGACCATCAACATCCAGACAGGTTCTGCAGCAGCCGAAACCGTTGTTATCAACCTGACTGATGTGACCGCCGCGACTCTGGCTGTCGATGCACTCGACATCAGTACAGAACCCGGTGCCACAGCAGCTCTGGCCGTTCTCGATACCGCTATGGATACGGTTACCACCGCACAAGCATCTTTGGGTGCATCGCAGAACCGTTTGATAGCGACGGTATCCAATCTGACAAGCCGCGTTGCTAACATTACGGAATCCCGTTCGCGCATCGAAGATGTCGACTTTTCCGGAGAAACTACTGCGCTCGCCAAAGCACAAATACTGAGCCAGGCCTCAACCGCGATGTTGGCGCAAGCCAATCAGTCGCAGCAAGGCGTTCTTAGCTTGATCCGTTAAGCGTCTGGTCCTGCTTAATGGGTTATAGGCCCCCGGCGCATAATCACCCCACAAATGGCGCCGGGGGTTATTTTGTCAGCGTAATCACTCCTGTCCTGCTTTCGCTTGCCTTTTGAAGACGATAAATTAGCGTGACCGGCAAGCAAGGGAGCGGGATCATATGGCAGCGCAACAGATTTTGGTGATTGACGAAGGCACAACATCAACCCGTGCGATGCTTTTTGGCGTCGATGGCAAACTCCACGGATCACAGCAGGAGGAATTGCAGCAATATTATCCTTCTGCCGGTCTTGTGGAACATGATGCAGCTGAGATTTGGGACAAGACGTTGCGCTGTTGTCAAAAAATGATCGAGCAGGCAGGCGGCGCGGAAAAGATAGCGGCTATCGGAATTACCAATCAACGCGAAACCATAGTCGCCTGGGACAAACGTAATGGTGAGCCGCTTTGCAAGGCGATCGTCTGGCAGGATCGCCGCACTGCTAAGATGTGCGATGAGTTGAAAGCCAAGGGACTGGAATCGATGGTTCAGGCCAAAACAGGATTACTGCTCGACCCATATTTTTCTGGCAGCAAAATCGGATGGATGCTGAAAAACTGGCCGGAAGTTGGAGCGGCAGGTGACAATTTGGCTTTTGGGACGATTGAATCCTATCTGATCTTCCGTCTCACCGGCGGGACTCATATCACTGATGCCAGCAATGCCAGTCGCACTATGTTGATGGCTTTGGATGGAAAAGACTGGGACGACGAACTGCTCCGGTTATTTGATGTTCCCCGAAAGACCTTGCCGGACATTGTCGATTGTGCCGGAAATCTTGGTAAAACGTCGCCCGCTCTGTTTGGAGCACCGATAGCAATATGTGGATCTGCCGGAGATCAGCAAGCAGCGACAATTGGGCAAGCCTGTCTCGACGTCGGTCAAACCAAAGCAACATTCGGCACCGGTGCATTCATTCTGACAAACAGCGGCGAAACGGCACCCCGGTCTGAGAATCGTCTACTTTCGACGGTGCTTTATCAATGGAATGGCAAACGCACATACGCGTTGGAAGGTTCTGTTTTTGTCGCTGGCAGCTTGATGCAATGGCTCCGCGATGAAGTCCGTCTGATAAGCTACGCCGGCGAAAGCGAAGAACTGGCACGATCAGTCGACGATAATGGCGGAGTTTATTTGGTCCCTGCCTTATCCGGCCTTGGCGCGCCGCATTGGAAAGCTGATGCAACGGCAGCAATCTCCGGCCTTAGTTTTTCGACAACAAAAGCCCATATTGTCCGCGCGGCTCTCGAAGCGATGGCTTATCAATGCCACGATTTAAAAACCGCATTTTCCGCCGATGGCACTGACTGGCAAAGTTTGCGTATAGATGGCGGCATGGTAGCGAATGACTGGATGGTGCAAGACCTTGCCGACATATTAGACATTCCGGTTGAACGACCCGAGTTTTTTGAGACAACGGCGCTGGGTGCAGCAATGCTGGCTGCGGTTGGGTCCGGGATATATGAATCCTTGGGTGACGCATCAGTAATGATAACCGGGCTGGAAACCTATCATCCCGACATCACTGCTTCGGGTCGCAATTTCCGGATAGAGGGATGGAACAAGGCCATGCAAACCGTTTTACAGGACTGATATCAATCGCTTTATCGTTTGTGAAACCCGGGTCTTTTGCTCGATACAGCATCTTGGAAACCAAGCCAGACATGACCATTGTCAATTTTCTTAACAAAATGTCCCTGCTCATTGCCTAATCCAAAGTTGAACAGGTCTACATCAATTGATTGATCAAATTGCATACCGAACTCCCGACCTTCGACCCAACGAACGGTTCCCGAGACGGAACCAAAACCCGCTTTTTTAATCACTATTGATTGTTCAGGTAGCAGATCTATCGGTGCGGTGGCGCGAATACCAAAAGTGGAAAGATTGCGGACCATAGCCTCATGTGGTCCAGAATTATCTGTAAACAGCTCTATCTTTACGAGCTTTCGTATGCGTGGCTCACGAGCCGCTTCCTGCTTCTGCTCCGCTTCTGTATTTTCAAATGGCTTGGCCATCCTGATGATCCATAGTTCCGTTCCGGAATCTATTAACGGATATGGAGCTAAAGCTTTAAGGGCTATGATAAAGAGGTCGGTACAACTCTAGCTTAGTTGATGTAGCTCGCCTGGCATCAGGTCATCTGTCAAAAAAAAGCCCGCCAATTGGCGGGCCTTCTATTAGCGTAGCTATGCGATCTAAGCGTCTTTCTTCTTTTTCTCCGCTTTCACATCCGCCCAGATTGTCTTGTAAGACAGGAAGGCAAGGATTGTAGCGATCAATAAGAAGGCGATTACCGCCCAACCGGTTTGCTTCTGCTTGACGAGTGACGGTTCTGCTGTCCAAATCAAGAAGGCCGACACATCCTCTGACATCTGGGAAACGGTCGCCTTCGTACCATCTGAATAGGTAACTTGATCGTCTCCAGTTATCGGCGGTGCCATCGCTATATTCAGGTTCGCAAAATATGGATTATAATGCAGACCAGCGCCTGGACGATTAGCTTCTGGCAATTCTGATGGTGGATCAGAGTAGCCGGTAAGCAATGAATACACATATGGTGCACCGCCGTTACGCGCTTTGGTGATCAGCGAAAGATCAGGCGGAATTGCATTGTTATTTGCTGCGGCGGCGGCCACGTTATTTGCAAAAGGCTTCGGAAATTTATCGGCAGGAATCGATGGACGGGTTGATGCCTCACCCGTGTCCGGATTAACACTTGGTGTTTCGATTATCCAGTTTGCTGCAATCGCCTTCACTTCATCTTCGTTGTAACCCAGTTCTGCAAGGTTACGGAAAGCAACCAGACGAAGACCGTGGCAAGCTGCACAGACCTCCTTATAGACCTGAAAACCACGTTGAAGCTGTTGATTGTCAAATTTCCCAAAAGGGCCGTCACTTGCGAAAGATACGTCCTTGGGTTTTTCATGAAACTGATATTCGACAGCTTTTACCGGCGGGTTGCTAACATACTCGACCGCGCCGCGCCCAAATGAATAGATCAGCATTCCAGCAAAGAACAAACCGATCAATATCCCGAAAAATCTTACCATTACTTCAGATCCCTGTTTCTTAGCTGGCTTGTTCTAGTGGCTTACCGGTCACTGCTTCGGTTATCGAATTTGGCAGCGGCTCCGGCTTCTCGATGCGAGAAAGCAGCGGCAATATGATCAGGAAGTGCGCAAAATAATAGGCACTCGCGAGCTGGCTCAGCATCACATAAGGTTCCTCGGCTGGCGCACCGCCACAAATACCGAGTATAACGATGCATGGGATAAGACCGAACCAGAAGAACTTTTTGAACCGCGGACGATAGTCTCCCGACCGCACAGGTGACTTGTCCAGCCATGGCAGGAAGAACCAAACCAATATTGCAGAGAACATGGCCAACACGCCGAGCAATTTCGCAGGAACAAATAGAAAATCGAAGGTGAAGGCGCGCAAAATCGCGTACCAAGGCCAGAAATACCATTCAGGAACGATATGCGCTGGCGTCGAAAGCGGATTGGCAGGGATATAGTTGTCCGCATGCCCCAAAGCGTTTGGCATGAAGAACATCATGCCGGTGAAGAAGATCAACGCAAGGCCCAGGAACCATCCGTCTTTTGCTGTGTAGAAGGGATGGAAAGGAACGGTATCCTGAGGACCTTTCACATTAACACCGGTTGGATTATTCGATCCCGGGATATGCAGCGCCCAGATGTGCATGATGATTACACCAGCAATCACGAAGGGCAGCAAATAGTGCAAGGAGAAGAACCGGTTCAACGCAGCATTGTCAGGCGCAAAACCGCCCAATAACAGCTCCTGAATCGGCTTACCGACCAGCGGTATCGCCTCGAACAGCCCGGTAATCACTTTCGCGCCCCAGAAGCTCATCTGTCCCCAAGGAAGCACATAGCCCATGAATGCGGTTGCCATGGCCAGCAAATAAATGACCACGCCAAGCAGCCAGATCATCTCACGAGGCGCTTTGTAAGAGCCATAATAGAGGCCCCGTCCGATATGAAGATAGATGGCTATAAAGAAGAAACTTGCGCCATTGGCATGCGCATAGCGGATCATCCAACCACTATTCACGTCGCGCATGATATGTTCGACCGAGTCAAAGGCAATCGCCGCATTGGCGGCGTAGTGCATCGCCAAAATGATGCCCGTAACTATCTGCACTACCAGGAAAACTCCGGCGAGCGAACCGAAATTCCACATGTAGTTCAGGTTACGCGGCGTCGGATAGCCAGCGCCCACTGAGTTGTAGATTAGACGGCCTATTGGCAGTTTCTCGTCCATCCACTGCCCGAACTCGGTGGTTGGTTTATATTGTTGTGCCCAAGGAAAACTCATTTTTCTTGCCCCTAGCCGATTTTCACGACGGTATCTGATAGGAAACTATATTCCGGTACTTCCAAATTGGTTGGCGCTGGCCCTTTGCGGGTCCGGCCTGCAGTGTCATAGTGCGAACCATGGCACGGGCAGAAATAGCCGTCATATTCGCCTTTTACTTCACCTTGCGCCGCACCCAGTGGAACGCAACCCAAATGGGTGCAAACACCAAGCGTGATGAGCCAGTTTTCTTTGCCGGGTTGCGTACGGTCCGCTAAAGACTCGGGATCACGAAGGCCGGACAAATCCACTGCATTGGCAGCTTCAATCTCTGAAGTGGTCAGGTTGCGAATGAAAATGGGTTGTTTACGCCAGCTCGACTTGATTGCCTGACCCGGCTCAATGGCGGAGATATCAACTTCGATCGATGACAAAGCTAGCACGTCAGCGCTAGGGTTCATTTGGTTCACCAAGGGAAATACCGTTGCGACGACACCAACGCCACCAAAGCTTACCGCTGCGATATTGATGAAGTCGCGGCGCCGAACACCACCGATTTCAGGTTCCGAAACAGCCGAATCACTGGGTTCAACCGCGGTATCAACACTAGCCATGCAAACACGCCCTTACGTTTGTTATAATCCCTGTCTGCCAGATCGAGGGCGAACCCTCAATATGTTTCATTTGGCAGCTATTGGCGCGCCTGATAGCCGCGAAGACCATGGTTTGCCAACAGTGAATTTTTGATTGACCAAACATAATGAACAACCCCATGCTCGACGAACCATGAGAGTAGCCCTTTACCAACCCGACATTGCGGGAAATTTAGGAACGATTTTAAGGACATGCGCATGTCTTGACGTTCCTGTAGATATCATTGAACCGTGTGGTTTTCCGTTTAGTGATCGCAGTTTGAAGCGGGCTGGAATGGACTATTTTGACCATGTTGATTTTACCCGGCATGCGGATTGGGATGCCTTTCTTGCTTTTGTCGATTCACGATCGACGCGTGTCGTTCTACTTACCAGCAAGGCCAAAACCGCTTATCATAAATTCACATTTCGACCGGACGACATATTATTGTTCGGATCAGAAAGTGCTGGCGTGCCCCTTGATGTCAATCAACGCGCCGACGAACGAATCACCATAAAGATGAAAAATGGCATGCGATCATTGAACCTTGCCGTTTCAGCAGGCATGGCGCTTGGCGAAGCACTCAAACAAACGGGACAATTTTCCAAATGACGGCACAGCCACCAATTCCCAAGAACGACAATCCGCTAGATGGCCAGCAGTTACAAGCGCAGACATGGTTTGCAAAGCTGCGGGACAAAATCTGCGCTGAATTTGAAGCGATTGAAGCGGAAGCAGGCAGTGACGCACGCTTTGATTACCTGCCTTGGAATCGTGAAAACCCAGATAAAAGTCCGGGTGGCGGCGGTGTGCGCGGAAGCATCAAGGGCAAGGTTTTTGAAAAAGCCGGCGTTAATATTTCCACGGTCGACGGAACATTCAGTGAAGAATTTGCAAAATCCATTCACGGTGCGGGGGAAAACCCGCATTTCTTTGCAACTGGCATCAGTCTTGTCGCTCATATGGCCAACCCGCATGTGCCTGCCGTGCATATGAATACAAGGTTCCTCTGCACCACCAAACGCTGGTTTGGAGGCGGCGCCGATCTTAACCCGCCAATCCCTTACACCGAAGATACAAACGATTTTCATGCTCGGATGAAACAGGCCTGCGATCCGCATCATCCCGACTATCATGCAAAATTCAAAAAATGGGCAGATGACTATTTCTATATCCCGCACCGGCAGGTGCATCGCGGTGTCGGCGGTATATTTTATGATCATCTTGAACTCGAATCAGACGATGATTTTGATCAGCACTTTGCTTTTACGCAGGATGTCGGCCTTGCATTCCTTGATATTTTCCCAAAACTGGTGCGGCGGCGGATGGGGTTGCCGTGGACGGCGGATGAAAAAGAACAGCAACTCGTCTGGCGTGGCCGTTACGCAGAATTTAACTTGGTATATGATCGCGGCACCACATTTGGATTGAAAACCGGTGGTAATGTCGATGCAATATTGATGAGCCTGCCACCGGAAGCCAAATGGAGCTGACGTTCAAATGACCAAGATTGATGTTCCCAACGACAACCTTGCCGTCATTACGACCTATTTTGAAATGTGTCGAAAGCCAGTATTTGAGAACAGTAGTTCATCTTTGATTCTAAGGACTTGGGACAAACCTGATTTGTTGGAGTATCGGACACTATTCAGAAAAGTGGGGGAGGACTGGTTATGGTTCGGTCGACTTTTGCTGAACGATGACGAACTTCGTTCAGCAATTCATGCCCCCGAGATCGAGATTTTCAAGGTTCAGAATGATGAACATGACATTGGCTTCGTGGAACTGGATTTCAGTCAACCCGAGCAATGCGAGATATATTATTTTGGACTGGTACCGGAAATGAATGGCAGAGGCTATGGCCCCGCAATGATGACAGAGACCCTGAAACGCGCCTGGAAAAATGATGTAAAGCGCGTTTGGTTGCACACTTGCACCAATGACTCTCAGCGCGCATCCAACTTTTATCAGCGCTCAGGATTCATCGCCTACAAACGCGAGGTCGACATGCATGCAGATCCCCGTCTGACAGGTCACCTGCCAATGGACGCAGGTCCGCATGTGCCCATCATCTCAGGTAAAGACCTCTCCAACATCTGAACCTTTGCCAGTTAACTGATAGTAGATCGATCCGATAAGGACGGTAAAAACTATCTGCAATGCAGTACCACCTAACGCAGAAACAAGGTTTTCAATGAGCGGCCAACCTGCCCCTCCGGTCGCAAGTCCGATAATGACACCAATGATCATCTGAATGACGCCAACGGTAATCGCTCCGATAACTGCTATCATCAGAACAAGCAGCAGAATTGAGAAACCATTGTCCTTTGTGCTTTCCCAACTCTTCTTAAGCGCTTCGAGAGGGTTTCTTTCACCATGATCAGCGATGATAATCGGCACAAGAATTAAGCGGCAGGCGACATAGAGGCCGGGAATGATAAACAACAGGATACCTGCAAATGTGGCTAAACCAGTCAGAATGTTCGCGATCAAAAAGATAAGAAAAAGACGAAGCGCCTTACCCAGATCATCAGCAACCGTACCGCTATGTGAGGGAGCGATAGTGAAATAAATAACGAAGCCGCCAAAACTGATTAACAGATTTGACGCAATGATCGCGAACGTATTTTCACTAAAAAATGTTGAATAGGCTGCCGTTATTGCATCCAAATCTTCAGTGCCTTCCAGATTAGGCTGCCCAATAAATTGGGCCATCAACAAAGTCGGCAGGAAAAGAAAAACCCCAGCTATTGCCAATATCGCTTCTTTATGATCACGCAAAATCGCCATCGCGCCGCTCCAGCACTCCATATAATTGAGCTTCATTGACTTGACCCTCGGGTTTGAAATTCATTCCCCGCACCCTTGCCACCGACGCGTCAATTGTGCACGGAAATTCTATGACCCTGTTGTCCGACATCGAATGGCGCACAAGCGAAGACAAAATTGCCTATCCAGATGCTCTGGAGCAGATGGAGCAACGTAATGCGGCAATCCATCAAGGTGAGACGCCGGAACTGATCTGGCTTTTGGAACACCCTCCACTATACACCGCAGGAACGAGTGCTGATCCTTCTGAATTGCTAAGTCAGAAATTTCCAGTTTTTCAGACGGGCCGCGGAGGTCGACACACTTATCACGGACCAGGCCAACGGGTTGGTTACATCATGCTCAACCTGAAGAAGCGGCAAGCGGATGTGCGCAATTTCGTCCATGCGCTTGAGGATTGGGTCATCAGCGCCTTGGCAGAATTTGGTATCAATGCACGCGCGGTTGAAGGCCGAGTCGGAATCTGGTGCAACACACCTCAGGGGGAAGAAGCAAAAATTGGCGCGATTGGCATCCGAATCCGCAAATGGGTGACGATGCACGGGTTCTCGGTGAATATTGATCCTGATCTCAGCCACTTTGGTGGCATTGTTCCCTGCGGGATTAGCGAATATCCTGTAACCAGCCTGAAGCAATTAGGCGTCACCGCAACATTGAACGATTTCGACGCGGCCCTGAAGAAAACGGCACCTGATTTTCTTGCAGCAATTGATAAATAGCGAGAGCACGATATGTTACCGCTGAATCTGGTTTAGGAAAAACATGAAAAAATTTATCAAAGCTTCTGCAGTTTCCATCCTCACAATCGCAATTGCTTCTTGTTCCGGTGAAGCAGATGCCCCTGAGGCTGACACAGTTACCGAAACCCGCATGGATGAAGTAGATGTTATCGATGGGACAATCAGCGATGATATGGTCGATGTCGATGCGGAGAAAACTGGCGATGAGCTAGCCGAAGACGAAGGCACTGATGGAAGTGACGGAAGTGATGGTGAGACGGAAGAGTAAGCTCGACCTAAGCCAAACCCAAAATCTTATGGGTTTGTAGCGAAAGCCGCCATTTGGGGTTTTCCTGAACAAAGGCAATTGCCTCTGCCAAATTCTGCTTGCTGGTTTCTTCATCCAAGCGGGCATCCATGGGCTGCAGCAAGTGATTGGCGAAATCCCACTCCTGCATCGCTTTCCAGTCGCTTCCGGACTGCGGCCACACCAGTTTCAGTTCATCACCGGAACGCTGCACAGTCTCGCTCCCGGCTTTCGGACTTATGCATATCCAATCAATCGATCGAGGCACCGCCAGCGTTCCGTTGGACTCAATCGCAATTTCAAATCCGGCTGCATGGAGTGCGTCAATCAGGGCGGAATCGACTTGCAGCATAGGTTCGCCGCCGGTGAGCACGACAAAACGATCCTCCCGTCCATTGCCCCATTTCGCAGCGATCGCATCTGCAAAAGCAGCCGCATCTGGAAATCGTCCACCGCCCTCGCCATCCATTCCGACAAAATCGGTGTCGCAAAATTTGCAAACGGCAGTCGTGCGATCTTTTTCAAGACCTGACCATAAGTTACAGCCGGTAAAGCGCGCGAACACAGCTCGGCGCCCAGCTTTTACACCTTCGCCTTGCAAGGTCAGAAATATCTCTTTGACCGCATAACTCATTATTTCAGCGCGTAGCGAGTGGGGTCTGCAATTCCCGCCTCCTCAAAGCCTTTTTGACGCAAGCGGCAGCTATCACAAAAACCGCAATGCAGATTTTCTTCTGCCGGATCGTAACAGGACCAGCTTAACGCCGGGTCTATATCCAACCGTCGCGCTTCCTTGGCAATGTCGGCTTTGGTCATGTATTGCAGCGGCGTTTTTATCGTGAAACCACTGCCCTGATCGCCTGCCTTTGTCGCGAGATCTGCAAGCCTTTCAAACCCCTCAATAAACTCAGGACGGCAATCCGGATAGCCGGAATAGTCCAATGCGTTGACACCGATAAATATGTCGCGAGCATCTCGCGCTTCCGCCAAACCAAGCGTCAAAGAGAGAAAAATGAGGTTTCGCGCCGGTACATAGGTCACCGGAATCTCATTGCCGACACCCGATTTCGGAACGTCTATATCGTCAGTCAAAGCCGATCCGCCAAAACGACTAAGGTCCAATGGCAAAACGATATGTTCGTTAACATCCAGTTTCGCAGCGATCTGAACGGCCGACTGGAGCTCGATTTTGTGCCGCTGATTATAATCGATGGTCAACGCCACAATATCAAAACCTTGCTCACGTGCTATCGCGGCGGATACCATGGAGTCGAGGCCGCCTGAAAGCAGCACGATGGCTTTTTTTCGATCTTGAGACATGGTCGCTCCGCTAATGCCCTTCGCTGAGACAATCAAGTGCTCAGACAAGTATTAACGCAAGCTTCAAGCGGGTGGGCCATAAAAAAATAGGCCGCCATTCCTTTGGAATGCGGCCCAGTAGGGGTTCTAGTCAAACCCGAAGGGAGAAAGTCATGTCGAAACATGATGATTTCGGTTTAAAAGAATATGGTTAATTTTTGGTAAATTCCGTGCAGGCCCAACGCGAGTTAGCAAGTGCCGGTTCTACGGCCTTCCACACTAAAAGAAAAAGGCGCGTTGCCCTCGATGCCTTGCGACTGGATTTGCACCAGTCCGCTAGATTCGCGTTTAATCGTGGTGACACCGTGATCGGAGCTGCCGCATTTGTAGCTGACCCGAATGCTATTGGGCGTATCCTGAATCACATATCGTGAACAAGCCACTCCACTATGCTTGATTTGCAGTAAAATTCCAGGATCTCCGAGACAGACTTTCTGGCCGCCATTGTCGGAACCTCGAGCTTTCAGTGTCCACTCCCCTTTCTGCAAACTGTTCAGCAGTGCAAGTTCAGGGGCCTGCGCCGGTGCAGAAACGGAAAACGCCATAAATGCAGCGGCTGATGCGCTGATAGCCTTTATCAGTGTTACGCCCTTCATTGCCTGGTTCCTTCTTTACTACCACCAACAAACGGTAAACCCGTCCAAAGGTGTCACTACTCGATGATTATGGCCAATATTGTGCCCAATTACGGCAATTGATTGTATGGTTTCGCCAAAAGCAAGAAAAATTGCCTGTTTGCTTCGAAATATCAGTTATTTAAGCTCGCGCTCGAAATCGTGAATTTCCTATTGCAAAAGGCACAATCGATGGAGATTTTCCCATCCGCGTCGACCATATCCTCCTTATCTTCTTTAGGGAATCGCGCTATTACATCCCTGATATGATCTTCATTACAACGGCATCCCTTAACGAGCGGTTTACCGCTCAAAACCCTCACTTCGTCGCTCTCGCTAAACAAGCGCCAAAGCAAGTCTTCCAGCGGCAATGCTGAATTTACCAGTTCTTCCTCCTGAACGCTGCTGCCCATGATTGCAACATGCTCCCATTCCGGATGATCCATGCGCACGTGAAGCCTTTCTTTCCCTTCCTCACCATCAGGTAGGTGCTGTACCAGCAAGCCGCCCGCCACCGTCTGGTCATCTTCCATATCAATTGCAACGCGAATCACGGTCGGAAGCTGTTCGGACTGCATGAAGTAATTTTGCACGGCTTCCGCCAGACTAGCACCCTCTAACGGCACAATTCCCTGAGAGCGTCCCCGCGGCTCAGGGTGATCAAAAGTGATCGCCAGATAACCCTTACCGAACAGCGCCATAAGGCTGGGCTCCAATGGCTGGTTCGCCAGACGCTCAGCATCAAACTGAATATAGCCCCGGACATCACCATCTTTGTAGTCACACGCCAGCAGACTGATAACTCCGCTCTCAGTTTGAGCCTGGAGGGTTAACTGTGCATTCTCCTCTTTCAGAAGGGCTCCCAGCAGAGACGTGAGACACATCGCTTCCGCTAACAACAACCTGATCTGAAGGGGATAGTTATGCCCCGACAAGATATCGTCGAGCACTGGCCCCAGTCGCACGGCGCGTCCTCGACAATGCTTTGCCGGGATCGAGAATGAAAGGTTCCCGTCAATCAGCGTCGGAATGGCCGGGATCTCCGTCATCAGATTTGCCCAAACGCCCAGCGCAAGATCGATTTTTGGGCATGAATACGGTTTTCCGCTTCGTCCCAAACCAGAGACTGTGGGCCGTCAATGACAGAGGGCATTACCTCTTCGCCGCGATGAGCAGGAAGGCAGTGCAAGAACACCGCATCCGGTTTCGCTTTCTCCATAATTACATCATTGACCTGAAATGGCATCATCGCGTCCATTTTGGTATCTGCATGGGCCTGCCCCATCGACACCCATGTATCTGCAACGACTACATCAGCGCTAGCCGCCGCTTCCAATGCATCTCGGTGAACACTGATCTTGGCTCCAGCTGCCTGCGCCGCAGCAACAAAGCTTTGGTCAGGGTCATAGCCTTCCGGGCAGCCGATCCTCACGTTGAACTTCATCAGACCTGCCGCCTCAACTATACTGTTGAGAACATTGTTGCCGTCACCCAGCCAGGCGACTTCAAGACCGGGAAGAGCTTTGCCATGCCCGATGAGAGTCAGCAGGTCAGCAACGATCTGACACGGGTGTGAGAGATCAGTCAGGCCATTAATTACTGGCACAGTGGCGTTGGCCGCCAGTTCTTCAACCTTTGCATGATCGTCCGTCCGGATCATTATTGCATCGCACATACGTGACAAGACTTTAGCGGTGTCGGCAACTGTCTCTCCGCGCCCGAGTTGCATCGATCCGCTGTCCATTACGATACTGGTCCCACCCAATTGGCGGATCGCAATATCAAATGACACACGTGTCCTGGTGCTGCTCTTTTCAAAGATCATTGCCAATACATGATCCGCCAGCGGCGCGTCGGTATCAGCTTTCCCCTTTGGCCAGGCTTTCCGAGCATCTTTACGGTCGATCGCGTCGTTAATCATCGCGGCGAGTGCATCACCGCCAGCATCGCCGAGGTTCAAGAAATGGCGGGTCATGATTCCGGCGCCTTATAGTCAGCAGCGCCGGCGGACAGTTTCTCGATGAACGTCGCGATATGGCTTTCATCAATGTTGAGTGGCGGCAAAATCCGCAGGGTATTGTCGCCCGCGGCCACGGTCAGCAAACCGTGGTTGTCACGCAAGTGAGCCACAAAGGACCTTGTTTCCTGCGTCATTGTAATACCAAGCATTAGGCCGTGTCCCCTTACTCCGGTGAACAGCGCCGGATAATTTCCGATAAACTGTTCAATGGCAGCGCGGAGTTTGCCACCGATATTGCGAACATGTTCCAGAAATTCATCATTCGCGACGATATCCCAAACCGCATTGCCCGCAGCCATGGCTAATGGGTTACCACCATAGGTCGAGCCATGCGTACCAGGAACCATACCTCGTGCCGCTTCTTCGGTTGCCAGGCAGGCTCCAAAAGGAAAACCGCCACCGATCCCTTTTGCACTGGCCATAATATCTGGCTTTATGTCGTAGAGTTCATGTGCATAGAGGGCTCCGGTCCGAGCGACGCCGCATTGCACTTCGTCAAGGATCAACAATATGCCGTGCTTGTCAGCCAATGTGCGGAGACCTTTCATAAAGGCTTCGGAGGCCGGACGGATACCGCCTTCCCCTTGAATAGGTTCTACCAGAAATGCAGCGGTTTTCGGACCAATCGCCGCCTCTGCACCCTCAAGGTCATCGAAATCCACATATTTGAAGCCAGCAAGGAGCGGTGAGAAGCCATGATGCATCTTTTCTTGGTTGGATGCGGATATGGTTGCCATCGTCCGGCCATGAAAGGCATTTTTGAATGTTATAATTTCAAACCGATCACTGCCCTCGGACTGATGGTATACCCGCGCGGTTTTAATCGCGCATTCAACGGCCTCAGCGCCGCTGTTGGTAAAGAATACCGTGTCAGCAAAAGTGGTATCGACCATCCTTTGCGCAAGTTTTTCACCTTGTGGACTGCCGTAGAGATTTGACACATGCATAAGCGTCGCGGCTTGCTCCTGTATCGCCTTTGTCAGATGCGGATGACCGTGGCCTAATAGATTCACAGCAATACCGGTGGCAAAATCAAGTGCACGGCTGCCATCTTCGGAAATCAGCCAAGCGCCTTCACCTCGGACAGGACGAAAACCACACCGGGGATAAACGGGCATAAGCGGTGTAATAGTCATGGCTAGAATCCTTTTATGATAAAACAGAAAAGGCGACCCGATTGGCCGCCTCTTTCAAGCAACGCTGCTTATATGCATCAACTCGATAACGGTCAATCATTGCAGAATGATGGGACATGTCATCAGGCAACCTTCGTTTAATCGATTGAGGCAATTAAACAGAGTGTTTTAATTGATTTAGCTGACCGTCGATTCTGTATTATAACGATCGACATCAGAAGCTATGCATGACCCTACAAACCAAAAGGAGAGACTCAAATGGACATGAAAACACCCGGAGCCAAGATCGAAGGTTGCCCCATGGGCTTTGATGGCGGGGTGCGTGAGCTACTCGGCCGACAAAATCGTGACTGGTGGCCCAATCAAATCCCCGTTGATATCCTAACCCAAGGTGGCACGTCCCCCGACCCTATGGGTAAGGACTTCAATTACGCGGAAGCATTCAAGTCGATTGACTATCAAGGCTTGAAGAATGATTTGACCGCATTGATGACTGACAGCCAGTCTTGGTGGCCAGCAGATTATGGTCATTATGGTCCCTTCTTCATTCGTATGGCATGGCATGCCGCTGGTACTTATCGGACCGCCGACGGTCGTGGCGGTGCGGGCGAAGGACAGCAACGATTTGCTCCTCTCAACTCATGGCCCGACAATGGCAATCTGGACAAAGCGCGTCGCTTGCTCTGGCCGGTCAAACAGAAATATGGCGAGAAGATCAGCTGGGCTGATTTGTTCATTCTAGCCGGCAACGTCGCCATCGAATCAATGGGCGGTCCCGTCTTTGGATTTGGCGGCGGTCGTGCCGACACGTTCGAGCCACAGCGCGACATTTACTGGGGCAACGAAGACAAGATGGTCAATGAAGGCGTACAAACCCGCATTGACCCCGACCAGGACCTGCTGCTTGAAAATCCACTTGCAGCGATTCAAATGGGACTGATCTATGTGAACCCAGAAGGTCCGGGCGGAAATCCCGATCCTGCCCTGTCCGCTCGCGATATGCGTGAAACCTTTGCCCGTATGGCCATGAATGACGAAGAGACTGTCGCATTGACCGCTGGCGGTCACGCGTTTGGTAAGGCGCATGGCGCTGGTGATGCCAGCCTTGTTGGCGTTGAACCAGAAGGCGGCGATATCACGGCTCAGGGCTTTGGCTGGCTCAGCACGCATGGAACCGGTGTCGGCGGCGATGCCATCACATCTGGTCTGGAAGGCAGCTGGTCCTCAACGCCGACCCAGTGGAATGGCAATTATTTCCGCCTGCTGCTGGACTATGAATATGAGTTGGTTAAGAGCCCGGCGGGTGCCCAGCAATGGCAACCGATCGACCAGAAGGAAGAAGATATGGCTCCACATGCCGCTGATCCTTCCAAAAAGGTTCCAACCATGATGACCACCGCCGACATGGCGCTGAAAGTCGATCCGGATTATCGCAAGATTTCCGAGCGCTTCCGCAATGATCAGGCAGCATTGGACGACGCCTTTTCTCGTGCCTGGTTCAAACTGTGCCACCGCGACATGGGTCCAAAAGCCCGCTATTACGGTCCGGAAGTCCCTGCGGAAGATCTGATCTGGCAGGACCCCGTTCCAACTGGCCAGAGCATTAGCGACAGCGATGTTGCGAGCTTGAAATCGGCCATATTGGACAGCGGTCTGACGATCAGCGAACTGGTCAAAGCGGCCTGGGCTTCGGCATCCACCTATCGCGGCTCCGATCATCGTGGCGGTGCCAATGGTGCCCGCGTTCGTCTGGCTCCGCAAAAAGACTGGGCAGCCAATGATCCGGCTGAACTCGGCAAGGTGATTTCCAAACTGGAAGAGATCAAAGGCGATAGCAATGTCAGCATTGCCGACCTGATCGTTCTGGGCGGAACTGCAGCGGTGGAGAAAGCGGCGAAAGATGCTGGCTTCAATATCGATGTGCCGTTCGCAAGCGGACGCGGCGATGCCACGGACGAGATGACCGATGCCGAGAGCTTTGAGCCGCTTGAGCCTAAAGCAGATGCATTCCGCAACTATCTTTGCGCCAAACATAGCGTTCCGACCGAAGAACTGATGCTGGACCGTGCGTCCCTGCTCAACCTCAGCGCGCCGGAAATGACGGTGCTGGTTGGCGGCCTGCGGGCGCTTGGTGCCAATAGCGGCAACAGCACCCACGGCCTCTTGACGGATCGTCCGGGTCAATTGACCAACGACTTTTTCGTCAACATGCTCGACATGAACACCGTTTGGGAAGCTGTGGATGGCAGTGGTGAAGAAGAGTTTGTCGGCAAGGATCGGAGCAGCGGTGAACAACGCTGGACCGGAACCCGCGCTGACCTCGTATTCGGATCCAACTCCCAGCTGCGCGCGCTAGCCGAAGTTTATGCAGAAAGCGGCCATGAAGAGAAGTTTGTTCAAGACTTCGTCGCGGCCTGGACCAAGGTTATGAACGCGGATCGTTTCGACCTCGCGTAAACAGGCCTTACGGCTGCAGACTTAAAGACGGCTCGCTGGGAAACCAGCGAGCCGTTTTTTATAGCTTGGCTTTGGACGCTGCCCAATTCTGTCCGTCAAACTTGGTGATCGTCGGTTCCAAATCATGCCCCGAGTCCAGACAGTTATAATTGACGCTCCAGCAATCAGGATGGGATCGCGGCTGATAGAAGCTTTTTATCCCGCAATGACTACAGAACAAATGATCAGCTTC
The DNA here is from genome assembly GCA_947493955.1 of uncultured Sphingomonadaceae bacterium. GTDB lineage: Bacteria > Pseudomonadota > Alphaproteobacteria > Sphingomonadales > Sphingomonadaceae > Parasphingorhabdus. The sequence goes on along the minus strand of CANLSQ010000001.1, from coordinate 814,467 downwards.
CCCACTGCCAAATTTATAGCTTGTCAGGTCACTCTCGCCTTGCAGAAGATCAAACTGATCATGCGGGATGAACAAATGCAGAAAGCCTGTGCGCGCACAAATCGAGCAATTGCAATCGAGCATTTCCGGCTGTGCCTCGGCTTGCGCAGCGAACCGTACGGCGCCACAATGGCAACCGCCAGCGACGTCAATCATGCCCCAACCAATATTTCGTGAATGTCGATGCGATTTTCCAGGGTTCTGTGCACCGGACATTTTCCCGCAATTTCCATCAGCTTTTGCCGTTGCTCTTCGGTCAGATTACCGTGCAATGTTATGGACCGATCAATCACATCAATGCGATTGTCATCATTATTGCAGGTCGCGCAATCTGCAACATGATCGCGGCTATGCTCCAGTTCGATATGCACACCTTCCAAGGGGATGCCTTTGCGGTCGGCATACATTTTCATCGTCATCGAGGTGCAGGCCCCCAATGCAGCGAGCAACAGATCATAAGGCGAGGGACCTGTATCGTCTCCGCCAAATGACTCGGGTTCATCGGCAAGAAAAACATGTTTTCCTACCCGAACCGTCTGTTGAAACTTCCCGCTGGCGCTCTCTACTGAGACGATGGAAGGATTGGCCATATTCTACTCCACAGTTACCGATTTCGCGAGATTGCGAGGTTGATCGACGTCCGTACCCTTGGCCACTGCCACATGATAAGCAAGCAACTGTACGGGCACGGCATAAACGAGAGGCGCGATAAGCGGATGAACCTTTGGCATCTCGATAGTCGCCATACACCCCTCGCCCGCTTCGACCAAACCGGCGGCGTCGGAAATAAGCACAACCTTGCCGCCACGGGCCATCACTTCCTGCATATTGCTAACCGTTTTTTCGAATAACGGGCCGGATGGCGCCAGCACGATCACCGGCACCGCTTCATCAATCAGCGCAATGGGGCCGTGCTTCATTTCGCCCGATGCGTAACCTTCGGCATGGATATAGCTTATTTCTTTGAGCTTCAGCGCTCCTTCCAGCGCCAACGGGTAATCTGGACCGCGGCCCAGATAGAGAACATCCCGTGCCGGCGCGATCAGATGGGCCATATCGGCTATGTCCTCGTCATGAGCGAGCGCGGCATTTAGTGCAGCTGGTGCTTCGGTCAGATGCTCGACGACTTCATGCTCTTCGTCACGCGTCATCTTGCCTTTGACCACGGCGAGATGCGCTGCCAGCGCCGCCAATACGGCCAACTGGCAAGAAAAGGCCTTAGTCGACGCCACGCCGATTTCCGGGCCAGCATGGGTTGGTAGCAAAAGATCTGCCTCGCGTGCCATGGAACTGGTCGGGACATTGACCACCACTGCAATTTTTTGGCCTTGCTCCTTACTGTGGCGCAACGCGGCTAGCGTGTCAGCGGTCTCGCCAGACTGTGAGATAAACAGCGCCAGCCCGCCCGGCTCCAGGACCGGATCGCGATAACGAAATTCCGATGCCACATCCAAATCCACCGGCACCCGTGCAAAGGTTTCGAACCAATATTTGGCTACCATCCCGGCATAGTAGCTCGTGCCGCAAGCGACGATGGTGATCCGCCTGATATCCTTGAGATCAAAATCCATCTGCGGCAGCGCGACTTGCTGCTCGAGTGGCCGGATGTAGCTTTGCAGGGTTTGCGCCACCACCGTTGGCTGCTCGAAAATTTCTTTCTGCATATAGTGGCGATATTGCCCCTTTTCGATGGTTGCCGCCGATACGCCAGAGGTTGTCACTTCGCGTTCCACCGGGTTGTTGGCGCTGTCGAAAATCTGGGCACCGTCACCGTTAATCACAACCCAGTCGCCTTCTTCCAGATAGGCGATTTTCTGGGTCAGCGGTGCCAATGCCAGCGCATCTGACCCGAGATAGGTCTCGCCCTCGCCATAACCGACCACCAGCGGCGACCCAAGCCGCGCGCCGATCAGCAGATCAGGATTGGACTTAAACGCAATCGCCAGTGCAAAGGCACCGCGCAGCTGCGGCAATACCGTCTGCACGGCCTCCTGTGGAGATTTGCCCGCCTCGACCTGCTCACTGACCAGATGCGCCACAACTTCAGTATCAGTTTCGCTTTCAAAGCTGCGACCCCGCGCCGATAATTTTTCGCGCAGCGGCTTGAAATTCTCGATAATACCATTGTGAACCAGTGCCACTTCACTGGTCGCATGCGGATGGGCGTTGCTCGTCGTAGGCGCGCCATGGGTGGCCCAACGGGTATGGGCAATGCCGATCATTCCCGGAGCATCTTCCTTTTTCAGCGCTTCGACGAGGTTGACCAGCTTGCCCTCGGCGCGACGGCGGATCAGCTTGCCTTCATGAACCGTACAGACGCCGGCGCTGTCATAACCGCGATATTCCATCCGCTTCAGGCCATCAACGAGACGATCCGAGACCGCATCCTTGCCAACAATTCCGATAATTCCGCACATAGTTCTGAAACTTTCTTCTTAAAGAGTATAGGGGACGCGAATGCCCGGCATTTCCGCCGGGAAGTCACGTGTGTTTCGGGTGATCAAGATGCGCCCGGTAAGCTGGGCAGAGGCTAGAATGACGGCATCCATGGCTTTCAACCGCCGCCGGTCACTGCGCAGCAAGGCTGCCCGTCGACCAATTTCTTCATTCACCTCAATGATATTGAAAAAGGAGAGAAACGCCTCCGCCCGATCGCCGTCATCCGGCAGCGCGCGGGTCAACACTTCGACCCAGGTCAGGCGGCTAATATAACGCCGATCATAACGCTGCAGTTCAACATTGGCGCGGCCAACATCATTAAGCGCGTCAAACAGAATATTGCTGTCGAATACCGCTTCGTTCACGAGGCGTCTTTCTTGCGATAACGCTCGGCTTCGCGGTCATCATCAGCGTCGAAAAGATCGGGAAATTCCTTGCGCACATCCCAATAGTCAGGGTCCCAAGGCCGCGTCCACGACGCGCGCTCGCGCCGCTGCCATGCTACCGGGTCACCCACTTCCCGGCGTTCACGCCATATACCGAAATATTTCTCAATCCCCTGCTTCGACGCATCCGCCCGAAACGCCGCTACCGCGTCACGCAGCAACTGCGCCCGCGACGTCCCCTGCGCCGCCGCCTGTGCGTCGAGCCACTGGACATCTTCTTCGGATAGATCGGCAAGTATGCGAGTCATGATATAATGATATCATATCATGATATCATGTCAAGTTTAACTGGATTGCGGCAAGATATAGATATTTCTGTCCAGCCCGTCCGGAAAAGAACGCCGCTTCTCGAAGACACCGCCAAGCTTCTCTACAAGTCGCCGAGCTGGAATATTCTCATCATTCATGTACGTTCGTACTGCGTCCCATTCGAGGTGGTCGTAGCCAAAGCCGACAACAGCCTTGGAAAGCTCCATTGCCAGGCCCTGCCGCCGAAAATCGGGCGTGATCCACCAGGTCAATTCCGGACAAGGCCATCCTTGCGGATAGACCAGACCGGCTCCGCCCACCATATTTCCGGATTCCTTGTGATAAGCGGACCACATTCCGAAGCCGCGGATCGTCCAGTGGCCGATATCATATGCCAACTTCCGCCAGGCTTGTTCCGCGTTTAACGGGCCTCCGTAGGCCGCCGATCCAACTTTATCGGCATAAAATCTACGGTAGACGTCAAAATCATCTTGCGCCGGTGCGCAAAGAAACAGTCTTTCCGTTTCGATTTCGGGAATACTCACCGTTTGATGGTCACTTCCCAGCCTTCTTCTTTGCACTCACCGTGTTAAACCGGTCCGCCCAACCTTTTTTCGCGGTTTGTTCAGCCCGCACCAGCGCCAGATCGCCGGCTTCCACGTCCTTAGTCAGCGCCGCTCCAGCACCTACTATGGCACCGTCACCAATTGTCACCGGCGCCACCAGTGCGCTGTTGCTGCCGATAAATGCGCCCTTGCCGATCTTTGTTTTATACTTGAAATAGCCATCATAATTGCAGGTGATCGTGCCCGCGCCGATATTGGCCCCCTCGCCCACTTCCGCGTCACCCAGATAGGTCAGGTGATTGGCCTTGGCGCCCTTGCCCAGCACCGCCTTTTTCATCTCGACAAAATTGCCGACTTTAGAACCTTCCTCGAGCACCGCGCCCGGTCGCAGTCTTGCGAACGGACCGACATTGGTATTCGCACCAATATTCGCGCCTTCGATATGGCTATGGCCATAGATTCGCGCACCGCTAGCTACGTTGACGCCGGGTCCAAAAAAGACATTCGGTTCTACAACAACATCTGAGGAGATATCTGTATCATACGAAAACCAAACAGTTTCTGGTGCAATCAGACTCACACCGTCGGCCATCGCCTGCGCACGCCGACGCTGCTGCCATTCTCCCTCGACGGCGGCCAGCTCGGCGCGGCTGTTGACGCCCGCAACCTCGGCAGGATCATCCACTTCAATCACGGCGCTAGCCTGCCCTGACAACATCACGATATCCGGCAGATAATATTCGCCCGCCGCATTATCATTGCCGATCTGGTCGAGAAGGATGAACAGATCGGTCGCCCGCGCCGCCATCAATCCGCTATTGCACAGGTTGATCGCGCGCTCGGCCTCGCCCGCGTCCTTATATTCAACCATTTTTTCGATTTCGCCCTGATCGCTGGCTATGATCCGGCCATAAGCACCTGCATCATCGGGACGAAAACCGAGCACGACTGCACGCGGATCCGTACCGTCATTCAGCCGCGCAATCATCGCCTGCATAGTCTCTGCGCTGACCATGGGCACATCGCCGTAAAGGATCAGCACATCACCAGCGAAGCCTTTAAGCGCATCATGGGCCTGTGCGACCGCGTGGCCGGTACCCAATTGATCGTCCTGCACGGCAATCGCGACATTGCGCCCTTCAACGCTCGCCTCGATCTGCTCGCGCCGTGCACCGACAACCACAACCGTGCGTTCCACACCGATAGAATCAACCGTATCGAGCAGATGATGGAGCATTGGCTTCCCGGCAATCGGATGCAACACCTTGTGCGTCTCCGATTTCATCCGCGTGCCTTGTCCGGCGGCTAATATAATGGCTGCTAAAGGACGGTCACTCATGCCAAAAACTCCGAATATCCTGTTCCAACGCTGAATTTGCGCCCCATGCCATGATGCGGTTGCTTATGCCAGCAAGATCGGTTCTATGCAGGGACTATGACAGAAATTTCTTTCGATATCATTGGCTTTGATCTGGATGGAACCTTGCTCGACACCAGCATGGAACTGGCCGCTTCTCTCAACCACGCGCTGGACAGAGCTGACCGGCCGCAAGTGGACGAACGATCCATCCGGTCTTTGGTTGGCATGGGCGCGCGGCACATGCTGGAAATGGCACTGGAACAGTCCGGTGGCAGCGACAAGGATCTGGTCAAAAGCCTGATGCCCGTCCTGATTGACCATTACGAGGCCAATCTGGGTAATAATGCGCCAGCTTTTGCAGGGCTGATAGGGGCGATGGATATGTTGCAGGAACAGGGCGTTAAACTGGCGGTAGTGACGAACAAATTCGAAAGTCTCGCAGTGAAGCTGCTCACCAATGTCGGAATGATTGATCGCTTTGAGACGGTCATTGGCGGCGATACAATGGGGAAAGGTCGCAGCAAACCTAAACGGGATCCGATTGACGAGATGATCCGGCGCTGCGGTGGGACAGTAGACCGAACGCCCGCAGCTTTTATCGGCGACAGCATTTTCGACATCAAAGCCGCTCAAAATGCAGGCATCGCAAATGTCGCTGTCAGCTTTGGTTTTCTGCATCAGCCCGTCGAAGAACTCGGCGCAGACGCGATTATCGATCATTATGACGAATTGGTTCCCACCCTGGTCACATTGAGTCGCTAACGGTCAGCCCTTGCGCCACTTGGTCCACAAATGACGGACCAACATCAACGGCGGCATTCTGAGCCAATGAGAGCGGATATAGAAGGCTTGCCGTGTGAACTTTCGGGTTTCCCTCCCCCATCCGTCGCGCGCGAGTAACCGCCGGATATACAGATAATCAGCGAATTTCGCATGGCCCGCACGATATTTATAGACTGGCGTATCATAAAGGCGGGCAGCTAGGCGCAAAGCCCGCGCCAGATGCGGCTCGAGCTGATGCAATCTCGCTCGCACACCCAATTCGGTCCAGAATCCCTCATCAGCTTCAGCAAATTGCCGAACAAGCCTGTCGATGTCCCAAAGATTGCGCAAGCCGCCTGCCAGATCACCATCTGCAAAAAGATGAGCGACACTGTGTAGCACCATGTCCGCTGGCGCCATGACATAAAGACTCGATTCTAGCCGGATCGCCGCATCGAGCATGGCCTGAGGGTTTGGCGTCGGTTTGGCGGTCAGCGGTAAAGTCGTATGATGCACATCAATCATCCGGTCGCGATCGCGGTGAATCAACGGCGGCAGCTCGTGCATATGTTTACGATAATATTGGTCGTCATAAGGGTCAGGCTTTACCCATTCCCAACTCGCATCCAGCAACGCCTCTTCAACAGCGGGCAGCGAATCTTGTGCGACCATGATATCAAGATCACCAATGCTTCGACCAACCCCCGCATCAAGATCCGCCGCTACATAGGCGGTGCCTTTCATCAGCACGACCTTGCAATTTAGCGGCGCAAGAGCCCGGCGCGCGCAATCTGCCTCCCAAAGCGCTTGCTGTCTTGCAAGATCAGTAGCTTGAATCGCATCTTTCAGAATGGGCCCGACTTGCTCCGGGACAGCAATTTCGGCCAACCGATGGGCAAGACTGCCGATGAGCGATTCTGCTCGGGCAATGCTGATCAGGTTGGTCCATCCAGCGCCATCAAGTGAGAGAACCGTCTCTGGTTCGCGCAAGGCATCGACCAAAGGTTGAGCATCGCGCATCATGGGAGCTTGCTCCACAAGCTATCAATCAGCTCTTCGGCCTGATCGCCCGACTGATAGTCCATCGCTCTCGTGGGAACTGTATCAACAAACTGAGTCAATGCCCGAAAGCCTGTCTCTCCAAGAGCCACATAGTTGGTCGATGCCTGGGTCAGCCGAACAAATATCTCGCTCTTGCCCATGTCGCGTAGAGCAGGATCATGACCAAAGCGCGGAAACAGAAGCAATGCAGGCTTGGCGGCGTCCACCATTCTGTTCACCGCATCCAGCGGCGGGACGATATGGCGGATATCTCCTTTCGGCGTCCCCTTCATCAAGGGGCCAAAACGATTTTCAGGTACAATTGCCTGCATTGCCGCAATTGCCTCATTCTTGAGGCTGATCAACCGAGGGAAGCTGTGCGCCATGCCGGTGTCCGGATTGAGCAAGGCAAATTCATCGCCCATGAATCGCCAGCCTTTTTCCGCGAGCATGGCGGATAGCGTCGACTTTCCCGAACCTGACAAGCCGGTCATTAGCAATGCCTTACCATCCTTTTCGACACTGCTGGCGTGCAGCAAAAGATGCCGCCGCCAACCCAGTGCCATTTGGAGATTCATACCCATTTCCGCAGCCAATAGGCTTTGATCAAGCGGGAGCGGCGCAGCATCAGGAAGCCAAAAATCACCGGAGATGTGAACAGAAGGCCGAAAATAGCGCCGCCAAGGTTTTTCAGGCTCCAACCGGACGGTGAAGTCAGCGTAGCCATCCTGTGACGTTGGATAGTCCTTGTAGAGGGCTGCCAGTTGATCGAGAGGCCGCCGCCAGGTCGACGCCAACCGAAATCGCGTTGGCCCAACCGTAAGATAGAGCTGATGCATGCGCACCACCGGTCTTAAACCTGTTCCACAAGGCCAAGCGAACACAGCTCGACAAGCCTCGCCAGCACAATATCAGCGGCGGCGCCGCTGTCCTCCAGATCATAGCTATCAGACAGTCTGCCCGCGATATCCTCGGCCGTCAGAGCATCCTTGTTCATAACCGCCAGTATTGCGGGTACCGGGTCTACAACCATATGAGTGATACCCGATGATTTCTGGAAAATCAGCGTCATACTGTCCAGCGGATGCTGGATCAGCCCTTCGGAGGCGGCGGCGCGATAAAGCTGGCTCATTGGCGGTTACACTATTCCTGATCACGGCAAATCATTCGAAAAAGCCATTAGCATGAATATGTTAATAAGCATTGGCTTTGAAGCCAAAATTCAGTGCAAAGCTATCGCGGCATTTGCAGAGATGCGTAGCAGGTAAAGCCGCTTTGCCCGGACTGGAGCCGCCGGATATAGTTCACATAGGCTTTGGATTGATCATAGGATGTGCCTGGTAGAGACCGGCCATTCATCGCGCGCTTCACTTCTTCACCGGTAAAATTCCGGCCTGCGGGCGGAAATGCACCCGGCGTATCTGGTGATACAATTTTTCCGTCAGGACCGATATACCCACCCGCGGCATGATTTCCCGGGACCGGAATTTCACAATTCAGCACCGAACCAGCGGTCTGCGCTAAAGCCGGCTTGATACTAACAACCGCCGAAGCCGTCACGGCCCCCATCATCAACGCACGGCGGCGAGTGACGATCGCAGCATTCTGAGAAGCGTCCTGGGAATCTGCAGTTTTCCCATTCTGAGTTGGATTATCGGTCATCAAGTATATTTTCCTCTGAACTTAGCCCTTAAAGAGAAAAACGATTAAATGCGAGTGAACAGTCGCAACAGCAAATCGTCGTCCATAAACGGGACAAATTGGCTAAAACCGTTAATACCTGAGATTTGATTGCAATCTCCGGATGAGCATCATCGACTACAATTTTTACATAGCCGTTGCTGTTTCTGTGCAAACCCGCCTAAACAAGCAGACCGAATTCCAGCGCAACGGCAAATATGAACACAATTTCCCCATTTCGGCTGATTTTTGCGATTCTCTTGATCATCGGGGGATCAGTTTTGGCTGCTCAAACTTCCGCGGCACTGATGAAAATTATAATTATGTCGGCATTTGGAATCGTCGCCCTTGCCATTGTTGCCTTGGAAGATCGCGCACCGCCGCCACCAGATTTCAACGCGCTGGAACGACAGAAAAAACGGCTACTATACCAAGGTAGGGCGGAAGCTTACCAGAATGTGGTTGATCCCATTACCGACCCGATTCTACTTATCCGCAATGCCAAAGTGGCGATGGCTAATCCGGCTGCGAAAAATTTTCTAGGCAATCATATTATCGGAGAGGACGTGCGGGTCGCGATTCGTCATCCGGCAGCGGCCGACCGCTTGGCTAATCCCAATGCCGAACATACCGGAGAACCGATTTTATTAGTCGGAGTCGGCAGTGCTGATCAGCGCTGGGAATTACGGATTCATGCACTCGATGACGGACTAAAGCTGGTTCAGCTGTCAGACCAAAGCAGCCGCTACGCCGCAGAACGTATGCGTACTGATTTCGTGGCCAATGCCAGTCACGAACTACGTACGCCATTGGCGGCCTTAAAAGGTTTTATCGAGACTCTGGAGAACCCCGAAGCAGGCAAAGATGAAGACACACGTGCACGTTTTCTGACAATCATGTATCGTGAAGCCGGCCGCATGCAGCGATTGGTCGAAGATCTGATGTCGCTGTCCCGTATAGAAGCCGAAAAATATCAACTACCCGCAGAGCCAGTTGATCTGGCCAAGCTTGTGGCAGAAGTGAGAACGGTTTTTCTGAACGGTCGTAGCAAAAATGAAGACAATTTTGTTATCTCTCTGCCCGACAACTTGCCGATGATCCAGGGTGACCATGCGCAGATATCCCAGCTGCTTCATAATCTCGTCAGCAATGCCATTAAATATGGACGACGGGGTACGCCTGTATCAGTTGCAGTCAAACCCAACCGAAATGGCTCGATGCTTCGCCTGTCCGTCACGGATCAAGGCGATGGAATAGCTGCAGAGCATATTCCGCGACTAACGGAACGTTTTTATCGCGTAGACAAAGGGCGGAGCAAATCGATCGGTGGAACCGGGCTAGGGCTAGCCATTGTCAAGCATATCACCGAACGGCACGGCGGCCGGATGGAAGTAACCAGTGAACAAGGCGTTGGCACGACTGTCGCAATATTCCTGCCGGTTATCAAACCACAGAGCGGAAGCATCACCATACCCGATGTAATATAAGTGTCATAAATATGTAATCATTAGGACACTGCGGACTTTTAAATGCTGTGCAACCGGCCAGAAATCAGGACCGATTCTTGGCTAATTTTTTAACACTCCATAGAAAACGGGGACGGTAAAATGTTTAAGAAAATCGCTCTTTTGGCGGTATCAACACTCGCCTTGGCAGCATGTCAGGATCAGGCTTCTGGCGGACAGGGCGGAACACGCAGTGAAGTTCGCATTGTCGGTTCTTCAACCGTCTTCCCTTTCGCTAAAGCGGTGGCGGAACAATTTAGCGCTGGTGGAGCAAACACGTCACCCATCCTGGAATCAACCGGCACCGGCGGCGGAATGAAGCTATTCTGCGCAGGTGTTGGAGCCAATACTCCTGATATTGCCAACGCTTCGCGGCGGATGAAGGCAACCGAGTTTGAAATGTGCAAGGAAAACGGCGTCACTGATGTGGTCGAAGTGCAAATCGGAATTGACGGCATCGCGATTGCACAAGCCAATGAAGGCCCATCGATCAAATTGACGCCGACGCAAATATATGAAGCCATTGCAGAACGACCATTTGGTAAAAAGAATGAGACGAAAAACTGGTCCGATATTGATCCTTCACTCCCTAATATCGCAATCAGTGTTTATGGCCCGCCATCAACGTCTGGAACACGTGACGCACTTACCGAGTTGATCATGGAAGTCGGCTGTAAAACCGACGCCACAACCAAAGCGTTGAAAGACACAAATGAAGATGAATATGACGCTATCTGCCATGATGTCCGTGCCGACGGTGCCTATATCGATGCCGGTGAGAATGATAACCTGATCGTCCAGAAGTTGAAGGCAAACCCAAACAGTCTTGGAATTTTTGGCTATAGCTTTCTGGAGGAAAATACCGACTCGGTCCGCGGCGTTGCTGTTTCCGATGTCGAACCAGCGTATGACGCCATTGCATCTGGTGAATATCCAGGAGCGCGACCACTTTATATCTATGCTAAAAAGCAGCATGTAGGTGTTATCCCTGGTCTTCAGGAGTATTTGACAGAGTTCGTCAGTGCTGGTGGGTCTGATGGCTACCTTATTAAAGCTGGCCTGATCGCATCACCTGATGACATTCGAACACAAATGGCCGACACAGTAAAAAGTCTGCCAGTCTTGACCGGTGATGAACTGAAATAATTTGCTAGCGGAATGCGGGCCGCTTTCTTAAAGGGTCCGCATTCCGCTATACCTATTCCTAACCAAGGATCAGTTATTCTACCGTGACAGGCTCCATACTCTTCATGCTGATCATTGTCCTTGGTGGCATTGCGTGGTTTTTCGGCCGCGTCAAAGCCAGCCGTTTTTCAGCTGACAACAAAAAAAGAAGAGCTGTACACTCACTCCCCAATTATCATGGTTGGTATGTCGCCCTTTGGACTATCGGCCCTGCCCTTTTATTTCTTATGATCTGGAACACGGCTAGCCCGGCGCTCATCACCGATGCGGCGTTGACCAGCCCAGCGGCAGAACAACTCCCACAAGATCCTTTCGCGCGAGGCGCCATATTAGCGGAAGCGCGCTCCATCGCATCGGGGCAACAAGTTCAAGCCTTTAACCCTCTCTCTCAATCCATGGTTGAACCTTATCGAACCGCAATATCCTATTATCGGACACTCGGGATGGTTGCTGCGCTCTTGTTGGTGTTTGCCTGCGGTGCTTTCGGATGGCTTAGGCTAAAGCCGGAACTCAGGGCACGTACAAAGATTGAACGCGCAACCATGGTGCTGCTGCTTTTTGCATCGCTCATCGCCACCATTACCACCATCGGTATATTTGTATCATTGATCTTTGAATCGGCACGATTCTTTTCGATGGTATCTCCCATCGACTTTTTATTCGGAACCGAATGGAATCCCAAGGCCGTCGCAGGGCCACGGGGCGAGACTGGATTCGGTGCAATTCCTCTATTTTGGGGCACTGTGTTTATCGGCGCTATCATTGCGATGATAGTTGCCATCCCGCTGGGTTTGATGAGCGCAATTTATCTCACCCAGTATGCACCACCTAACTTTCGCGCATGGATGAAACCGATTTTGGAGGTACTCGCTGGCGTTCCGACGGTTGTTTATGGCTATTTTGCAGCTTTGACTGTTGCGCCGGCCCTGAGGGATTTTGCGGTTTCCATCGGCATTAGCGGAGCCTCTTCAGAATCCGCACTGGCTGCTGGTGTAGTTATGGGCATCATGATCATACCCTTTGTTTCCTCTATGGCTGATGATAGCATTGCCGCGGTTCCCAGTGCGATGCGTGATGGATCCCTCGCCATGGGCGCGACAAAGAGTGAAACCATAAAAAAGGTCCTCATTCCGGCTGCTTTACCGGGCGTGGTCGGTGGCGTTTTACTCGCCGTAAGTCGTGCCATTGGTGAAACGATGATCGTTGTTATGGCTGCAGGTCTCGCTGCAAATATGACCGCCAATCCGTTTTCTAGTGTAACAACTGTAACGACCCAGATCGTTAAACTGCTGACCGGTGATCAGGAATTTGACAGTCCCAAAACTCTTGCCGCCTTTGCGCTTGGGCTTGTGCTGTTCATAGTAACCCTTCTGCTCAACCTCATAGCGCTTAGAGTCGTCAAAAAATATCGAGAAGCTTATGAATAGCAGCGCGACCTTTGTGGAAGAACGGAACCCCACGGATTGGCAGAGCCGTGCGATGCAACAGCGCATTCGTAAGCGCTATGCCGCCGAACGACGATTCAAGGCGCTGGGCATCAGTGCGATCATATTATCAGCGGGCTTTCTGGCATTTTTGATGATCGTGATGGTCGGAAACGGCTTGCGCGGCTTTACCCAAACTGAACTACCAGTCGAAATTGACTTTCCTGCCATGACGGGAGGCGCCTCTGCAGATCAGTTTAAAGGAGCAAATGGCCCGGCCAATCTCAGGACATTGGGTGTTCAGGATATTGTAAACACCAGTGTTCAAATTCAATATGGCGAAGAAGGCAGCGAATTGTTCTCAGCTGGCGGGTGGCAGACCGTCAATCAAGAGATACTCAAAAACCCCCAGATTGTAGAAACAAAAACGACGCTATACCTGCCGGTCGAATCAGAAATTGATGTCGCGTTTAAAGGAAGTGGCAGCGAGACTGCGGAAGACATGGTCGCCGAGTTGAAAGACCAGTTGAGCACTGGATTTAACTGGAATTTCTTGACCAATTCTGACGCGACTGACCCGATGCAAGTCGGGATATGGGGGGCGCTGAAAGGTTCATTGATAACAATGTTCATCACATTGCTCATTGCCTTCCCGATAGGTGTACTTTCTGCCCTTTATCTTGAAGAATATGCGCCAAAAAACCGTTTCACCGACTTGATTGAGGTTTCCATCAACAATCTTGCTGCCGTTCCATCGATTATCTTTGGTTTGCTTGGTTTGGCTGTATTCCTCAATCTCTTTGGTTTGCCGCGATCCGCTGCACTGGTAGGGGGGCTAACGCTGGCTCTTATGACCATGCCGGTAATCGTGATATCCGGGCGCAATGCCGTCAAAGCCGTACCTCCATCTATTCGTGAGGCGGCTTTGGGCATAGGTGCCAGCCAAATGCAGGTTGTCTTTCATCATGTTCTACCGCTCGCCCTGCCCGGCATCCTAACAGGTACGATTATTGGCATGGCCCGGGCCTTGGGCGAAACGGCGCCTTTGCTGATGATTGGCATGCGTGCCTTTATCGCTACACCACCGGGCGGTATTGTTGAACCTGCCACCGTTCTACCGGTGCAAATTTTCCTTTGGTCGGATGAGGTAAATCGCGGCTTTGTCGAAAAAACCTCGGCGGCAATTATTGTGCTGCTACTGTTCCTTCTCACAATGAACGCTCTTGCGATATATCTTCGCAATCGTTTTGAAACCCGCTGGTAGATCGTGATATGACAGAATTATTAGACAGTACCAGTTCCAGTGAAAGTCCAATCATGACAGAGACCACAGCTTCCGCCATTTCTGCTGGCGATGGACCATTGAAAATGACAACCCGCAACGTGGATGTTTTTTATGGTGAGAAACAGGCGATCAAAGATGTGTCCATTGACGTTACTATGGACAACGTCACTGCATTCATTGGCCCTTCCGGTTGCGGGAAATCTACCTTTTTGCGCTGCCTGAACCGGATGAATGACACTATTCCCATTGCTAGGGTGACCGGCGACATTACGTTGGAAGGCGAGGATATTTACGCGCCGAAGATGGATGTCGTGCAACTGCGAGCACGGGTCGGGATGGTTTTTCAAAAACCCAATCCATTTCCCAAGTCAATTTATGACAATATCGCTTATGGCCCCCGTATTCACGGGCTTGCCAGCAGCAAGGATGAGCTCGACAATATTGTAGAAACGTCGCTGCAGAGGGCAGGTCTTTGGGGTGAGGTACAAGATCGGTTACAGGACAGCGGAACCGCCCTATCCGGCGGTCAACAGCAAAGGCTGTGTATCGCCCGTGCTATCGCAGTTGACCCCGAAGTAATCTTGATGGACGAGCCTTGTTCAGCGCTTGATCCCATCGCAACGGCGAAGATTGAGGAACTGATCCACGAACTGCGTGGGAAATATGCTATCGTAATCGTGACACATAATATGCAGCAAGCTGCCCGGGTGTCGCAACGTACCGCCTTCTTCCATTTGGGAACTTTGGTGGAATATGGCGTAACGTCCGACATATTCACTAATCCTACGGAAGAGAAAACGCGGGACTATATTACCGGACGCTACGGCTAAGCGAACTGCAAAGGGAAGGAACCCCAAAAATGCCAAATAGCGGCACAGAACATACCGTTAAAGCTTTTGACACCGATATTAATGAGCTGCGCGGCATGGTTGCAGAAATTGGTGGTCGCAGCGAACAGGCGATTTCGAAGGCAATGCGTGCCCTTGAAAAGCATGACCTGAAACTGGCTGAAGAAGTTGTTGCAGAAGACAAGTTGATCGACGACTTGGAAAAGCGAATAGATGATCTGACTTTTCAGACAATTGCCCTGCGTGCACCGATGGCTGACGATTTGCGTGAGTTAATCGCTACGTTCAAGATATCCGGCGTTGTCGAACGCATCGGTGATTATGCGAAGAACATAGCGAAACGCGTCCCCGTTATCGCCAGCACCCATAAACTGGGTCCTGCTTCGTTATTGCCCTCAATGTCAAATGTGGCTTCAGAACTTGTGAGAGACTCTCTGGAAGCTTTTGCCAGGCGAGACGCCGATCTGGCTCTTGATGTTAGCGAGCGTGACCAGATCGTTGATGATTTTTATACCAGTATATTTCGCTCGGTTATCACTTACATGATCGAAAATCCAAAGGACATTGGGGAAGCAGCGCATCTGCTTTTCATCGCCAAAAATCTCGAACGTATCGGTGATCACGCAACCAATGTTGCGGAAATGGTCTATTTTGCCGCCAAAGGTGAGCCGATGCCGGAACGTGATCGCGGCGAGAACCCCACTGATTTAATAGAAGAACCGACCGACGGGAGATAGCAATATGTCCAATGCAAGACTGTTACTGGTTGAAGATGACGCTGCACTGGCCGAACTGCTGTCATGGAACTTCAAAAAAGAAGAATATGACGTCATTCAAACCGCTGATGGTGAGGAAGCATTGCTGCTTGTGAAGGAGAATCGTCCCGATGTTATCTTGCTGGATTGGATGATCGAGAACCTCTCGGGTATCGAAGTTTGCCGTCGTCTCCGTCGTTCCCCCGAAACTGCAAACATTCCGATCATTATGCTGACTGCTCGTGGTGAAGAAGAAGACAAAATCCGGGGACTGGAGACCGGTGCAGACGATTATATTACGAAGCCGTTCAGCCCGCGCGAATTGATAGCACGGGTCAAAGCTGTATTGCGGCGTGTCCGACCTGCACTGGCGGGCGAGAAGCTCGCTTTTGGGGACCTGGAGATGGATACTGTGGGCCACAAGGTGAAACGTGATGGCGACACCATTCCTCTCGGCCCAACTGAATTTCGGCTGTTGCGCCATTTTCTGGAGCATCCCAATTGGGTATTCTCGCGTGAACGCTTGCTCGACAGTGTCTGGGGGCAAGACAGCGACATAGAGCTAAGGACCGTCGATGTTCATATTCGGCGCCTGCGCAAGGCGTTGAACGCAAATCAGCGTCCGGATATTATTCGGACAGTCCGGTCTGCCGGCTATGCTCTTGATACGGAAGCCGCTTAGACTAGGATGTTCTGCAATGAGCGTAAAAAAAGGCCGGCTGTTACCGGCCTTTTTCATTTGCTCTGCTTGGAGTTTCTAGAAAGAAATCTGCGCCCGTGCTCCGATAACATCAACCGAATAGTCATCCGGGGCTCCAGTAACGATGCCAAGAGCATTACCATAAGATAGATGGCCGTAGTTTACCAGAAAACGAACATAATCGACCGGAGTCCAAATTAGTGATGCCATATATCCGTCTTGCGTACCGCCAATGATTCCAGCGTCTGTAAGATCAAGCCGGTCATAGCGCACATTTACTTGCCAGGCACCAGAACCACCCGAACCAACGGGATTGTTAACTTTCACACCTTTGAAAACACCGCCCTTATATTCGCGCTTGTCATCGGTCAGAAACAACCCGGCTTCTATCGAACCGCCAAAAAAGGTGGGATTAGCCAGTCCGGGCCGACTGACCTTTGCCCAGTGAGTTTCGGCAGCGGCATGAAAACGACCGGAAATCAAAGCAGCTTCCAGACCATAAGTCAGCTGCTCTTCTGCGGAGATGTTGCCAGTGTTGATGAAACGCGTATCCACGCTGTGGATCAAAGGGCGCTGCCGATAGCGGACGGAATCAATGGTATCTCCAAGATCCGTCCAGTGAACGGAGCCACCCAGATGAAGCTGGGCATCGCCAAGTTTTGGCGCAAACACCAGCCTGCCATCAAGGCTGATGCTGTCATTACCGTCACTCAGGTCATCAATATTGTCGGTAAATACACCGCCTTGCAGCAACAAATCACCGTTCTTGTAAGCTGCGGAAACACCGACCTTACGCTGAAAACCAAATGCATCGGTAAAGGCAGAACGTTCAATAAAGCTGGTATCGTTGCTGCTCGATATTTCTTCCAATGACTGGAAGTTATTATGCTGGCCAACCGTTACCGTTAGACCACCGCTTTTATAATCCAGATAGGCGTCGGTTAGTTCAACACCGTCCAAAAGATCGGCCTCAAGCTTATAGCCGAAACCGCCAGGAATCTTACCCTGCACGCCCAAGCGAACACGCCGTGCTTCGTTTGAGAAACCCTCGCCAGGAATATCAATTGTCGATGGTACAGATGAAAGATTATTGAAATCGTAGAGAATACGACCGCGCGGCTTGAAGCTCCAACCGTCGTCGGTTTTGATTTCAGGAGCGCCCTTAAACTTGATACTGGTTTTCTCTTTGGTTTGAGCGACTTTTTCTACCGCAGCGACTTGCTTGCCTTGCTGTTGTTGCAAGGTTTCAACACTACCAAGCTGCGCGCGCAAGCTGACGACTTCTTGCTCAAGCTGATTAAGACGCTCCAATAGCGCTGCTGCTTCCTCGCTCGATATTTGCGCCGCAATAGCCTGGTTCGGCAAGAGTGCCAAGATCGCGGCACTTGTTACAAGAGTAGATTTCAAATTCATGTTCACAGAATCCCCAAACAATGTCTTGATTGATGACGGCTCTATGATTTTTAGGTTTCGGAAAAACGTCTTTTTTATTGCAGTTTTTTTACGAGTTGATTGTTTCCCAATTTTCCGGACTAAAATGCCTTATTCTGAGACCAGTTTCAATAATTTGCGTTCCATTGGAGCAAGCACCCCGGCAAGCTCATGGCCACGCTTTAGTATCTGCCCATGCTCGCCATGCAACGTCCACATACCTTGTTTATTGCGATCCGCCGGACGCTTCTCGATTCGCATCTGTGGGCGTTCCGATGTCCGCCGAAATGCAGCAAAAACGGCTGCGTCCTTACCCATATCCATGGCGTAATCACGCCAATGGCCTGCCGCGACCATTCGCCCGTAAAGATTGAGAATCCGTTCCATTTCTTTCCTTTCAAATCCTACCTGAACGGAGGACACTTTCCTGTTGGGAAAAGATGAAACGTTGGAATTTTCAGAGCGCATCAGGCGCTATCTCTTTTGCTTTCCGATTTATCGTTCTGAGGCTTGTCACGGCCCTCTGCATAGGCGGCGATCCGTTTTTGCAGCTGCTCCATTTCACATTGCAAGATTTCAAGCTTCTGCGTTGCGGGATCAAAAACCTCACTGCATGGAGTTCCATAGGGGGTGAATTCTTCCTGATATTGTTCTACTTGAACAAGCGTTGGACGAGCCCTAACACCCACCATCGTCGCACCCTCTGGTACGTCCTGCGTCACCACGGCATTGGCCCCGATACGTGATCTTTTACCTACCGTAATGGGCCCTAGTATCTGTGCGCCAGATCCTAAGATGGCATCGTCCTCAATGGTTGGATGCCGCTTGCCACCGACACCGTTTGCGGGATTGGTTCCGCCAAGCGTCACGCATTGATAGATTGTAACATTGTCCCCGATTTCGGCAGTTTCACCAATTACCGAAAAACCGTGATCAATAAACAAATGTCGGCCAATCTTGGCACCTGGATGAATATCGATAGCAGTAAAAAGGCGAGAAAAATGGTTCACAAAACGCGCAAAAAAGAAGAGTTCACCTTTGAAGAACCAATGTGCAATCCGGTGCAAACCCAAAGCTAATACACCCGGATAAAGGAGCACTTCCCAGCGGGAGCGAGGAGCGGGGTCTCTCGCTTTAATGGAGTCCAGATACTCACCAAGGTCCCGAAACATGTCTTCCTCCGACAATTTACAAGTAGATAAGCTAAGGACCCCGATCGGATATTTCCAGTCCTTTCTTGCAACTCATTTAAAACGGGTCTTTTTGCACTCGTATTTATGATCATCTTGAATTATTGGGCAGCCATTCATCGAAGGGTCAAATCATGTCAAACTACCTGCCGACACTGAAGCAGCTGCAATATCTGGTGGCACTGGAAGAGCATGGTCATTTTGGACGGGCGGCGGAAGCTTGTTACGTTACCCAGTCGACCCTTTCAGCCGGCATTAAAGAACTGGAGACATTGCTTGATGTAATGCTGGTAGAACGGACACGCCGCGTGGTTCGCTTTACTGAACTTGGCAAGCAAATGGTGGAAAAATCACACCGTATTTTGCGGGAAGCGGAAGAGCTTTCCGACATGGCGCGTTCCGCTGGTCAGCCACTTGTTGGTGATGTCCGCATGAGTGTAATTCCAACAATTGCGCCATTTCTATTGCCCAAACTGCTCCCCAGATTGCGAAAAGAACGGCCGGAACTCAAACTCTATCTCAAGGAAGAAACCAGTCATTCGGCCTGTGATTCACTCAATCACGGGCAAGTGGACTGTGTTCTGTTAGCCCTGCCCTTTTCATGCGGTGATGTTGAATCGGAAACTCTATTCAATGATGAAATTTTTGTTGCTTTTCCAAAGGATGATCCTCGCGATCCGCCCAAAGTGATTGATCCAGCGATCATAGATGAAAATAGACTCTTGTTGCTGGAGGACGGCCATTGCCTGAAAGATCATGCTCTTGCCGCCTGTGATCGCCCGGAGCTCAGAGCATCCGCGCGTATGATGGGTACGTCACTTCATACCCTGGTTCAAATGGTCGATAACGGGTTGGGTCTGACTTTACTTCCAAAAATGGCCATCGATAGCGGAATTCTGACCCATACCGATATTTTGGCACGGCCTATCAAGTCGGATCGTGCATTTCGTGATATCGCTTTGGTATGGCGCAAAAACAGTCCTCGCAAAGAGGAATTCAAGCTTCTGGCGGAGATCATGCGCCAGAGTCAAAGCTGGGTTACAGAAAAAGCTGCCTAGTTTTCCCAGCCTTTGGCGGCATCAAGGTCTGACTGACGTTCTTCGACCCAGCTCTCGCTGCCATCCTGTTTTATTTCTTTTTTCCAGAACGGCGCAACTGTCTTGAGCTGATCCATGATGTAGGAACAGGCTTCAATCGAAGCCTGACGGTGGTTGGAACAGGTGCATGCCAAAACAATCTGTTCACCAACGCCTAAACGCCCTACCCTGTGGATGATAGTAATCCCGTGAAGATCCCACTTTTCTAGCGCTTCATCAGCAATTTTGCGTAGCGCCTTCTCGGTCATGGCAGGATAATGTTCAAGTTCCAGCGCATCAAGCGTGCCATCGCCTCGCACTTGTCCGACAAAGCTGGTCACGGCGCCACCACCGAGCGCAGACAGGTTTTTGATTTCCGCACCGGCATCAAAGTCACTTTCTATGACAGATACCCTGATCATCCGCCCGTTACCGGTGGAAATATCGCAAGTTCCTTAGCATCACGCAATGACGCTTCCAGCCCGACAAAACCCTGATCCAAAGCGAAACGCAGCTTTTTAAGATCGGAAAATACATCGCGATAGACTGGATCACAATTTTGCAGATGCTCGACAAGTTGACCAACATTCTCCACAATTTCAGGAAGCTCCAATAGTTCCTGATCACGGCCAAGCCGCTCTTTTACCCAGGAAAAATAGACAATGTTGATCTGGTTGGGCATTTCTTTGGTCATCTAATCCATATGCTTCAGACCAACCCGTAGATAGTCCCAGCCTGTAATGAGCGTCAATATCGCCGCAGCCCAAAGTGTCCATATGCCGACGGTAAGAATAAATCCAAACTGCGGTAACCCACCGGACAATATCAAAGCGCCAAGCGAAATGAGCTGAAATGTGGTTTTCCATTTGGCCAGCTGTGAAACCGGAACGCTGACTTGAAGTCCTGCCAGAAATTCACGCAATCCCGACACTGCAATTTCGCGAAGCAGAATAATCAGAGCCGCTATAACGTTATAACCTTCTATGTCGCCGGTTGCGCAGAGGATAAGAATGACCGAAGCGACCATGATCTTATCGGCAATTGGGTCGAGAAAGATGCCTAGCTTGGACACTGTGCCCTGGGATCGT
The DNA here is from genome assembly GCA_947493955.1 of uncultured Sphingomonadaceae bacterium. Taxonomy (GTDB): domain Bacteria; phylum Pseudomonadota; class Alphaproteobacteria; order Sphingomonadales; family Sphingomonadaceae; genus Parasphingorhabdus. Next base: position 793,398 of record CANLSQ010000001.1, on the reverse strand, counting down.
GCAAGGTAGCCATCAAAATAATCCGTTATGGCCATCAACCCATACAATACCGTCGCCAGCAAATAGCCCAGTTTCCAGTCTGGCCACCATAGCAAACCGACCAGAAACGGCACCGTGAATATACGGGAAAGGGTCAAAATATTCGGTAGATTCAACATATTGCCCGCTGCCATAACGAGGTTTGGCCAAAAGTTAAATCCTATCGTTGCGATCCCGGCATTGATGCGTAAATTTTCTCGCATCCAACGCCTTGCGCTATCGGGCAACATCGTTAGGGTACCGCCAAATCTATCCCCCTGTCTGACAATGCTCAACAACAGGAAAACTCCAAGAATGAAATCAGCCGTTCGACTATTGGCAAAGCGCCGCTTTTGGCCGCTTTTCATCACGCAAATGCTTGGAGCATTTAACGATAACTTGTTCAAATTCTCAATGGTTATCCTGGTAACATATGGCATCTATAAGGATCCAGCACAGGATTTTCAGTTTAATGCATTGGCTTCTGGAATTTTCATCCTGCCCTTTTTTCTGTTCTCGTCGCTCGCCGGGCAACTGGCGGACAATTATGACAAAGCAAGGATCACAAGGCTCGTCAAAACGCTTGAAATTGCGATCGCTGTCATCGGTGGCATTGGTCTGTTGATACCATCAATCCCGATCATGCTGACCGCTCTGTTCCTGCTTGGCTTACAATCGACATTTTTTGGACCAATTAAATATGCGATTTTGCCCCAACATCTTGAAAAAGATGAAGTGTTAGCGGGAACGGGATTGGTAGAAGCCGGGACCTATATCGCGATATTAGCGGGCACAATATTGGGCGGAATCATTATCGATCGCAATGGCAATGGCGTTGAACTGGCGGTAGTTTCCGTGTTTCTGGTGGCGCTGGTGGGCCGTATAGGCGCGCAGTTTATGCCAAGCGCGCCGCCACAAAAAGAAATCGAAAAGATTGATTTCAACTTTATTCGTTCGTCCATCAAACTGATCTCCGCAACCTTGCACGTTCGGAGGCTATATCTCGCAATCGTGGCCATCAGTTTCTTTTGGACAATAGGGTCGGTGCTGATCATTCAGTTTCCGCCATTGGTGGAAAATGTCCTGACATCGACACCTGCAGTCGCCAGCCTTTTTCTGGGGGTCTTTTCGGTTGGTATTGCGGTGGGATCCATTTTGATAAATCGCCTGCTAAAAAGCGAAGTTTCTGCGCGATACGCTCCGTATAGTGTCATCGCGATGGGCATATTCGTATTGATACTATATTTCATCGCTCGCGGCTGGGAAGGTCTACCCAATGGCGAGCTCTATACATTCAGCACATTCATGATGCACGACGGCGCATGGGCTCTGCTTGGCACTTTGGCCGGCGTAGCGGTTTTTGGTGGAATGTTTGTTGTCCCGCTTTACGCTTTCTTGACTACGACCGTCGATATCAGCGAAACTGCGAGGACAATCGCAGCCAACAACGTGGTCAACTCGGGATGTATGGTGCTAGGCGCATTGGCCGCATTGGGACTGAGCCTGTTGGGTGTTTCAACCACTGAACAGCTGTTGTTGGTAACGGGAATGTGCATCGTCGCGGCATGGCTAGGCCAGCAATTGCATCTCGCCTGCGACTAAAGCCGTCTTGAAAAACTGTTCAAAAGATGAACAGGTAAAAAGCGGTAAAGAACGCCGAAAAACTCAAAAGAAAGAGGCTTGCATCCTCACTCAGTCGTTTTCTTGGCTTTTTGGCAGTTTCTGCCAAACTGATTTGCTCATCATTCAGAGACAAAGCTTCAAGCGGCAGACTAAGCCGAAAAGGATGCCTCACGCCTTCGTGATGCAATGCAAGTGAGCGGTTCAGATTCTTTTTCATGCCGGCTTGTTAACAATTTGTTAGTCATAGAATCCAACAGAAAATTGCCACTCTGCCCTTTTGTATTAAGATGACACAGTCCTATGGATGCTTCCAAGGCAGAATATTTATCCAGAATGGAGTGAAATCAAAGAATGTGTGATCTTTGCAACAATGACTAACATTAAGGATCAAAACCATAAACCTTGTTGATTTCAAACAATTGTTATGGCAATGGGCACTACGTATTGAGTGAAATGCGAAACCCTGAAGGAGCAAAATATGCGTTTCGGTAAAATTGGTATGGCTGCAGTTGCAGCTGCATCTCTGGTTGCTACACCTGTGTTCGCACAGGCTGCACAGCCAGTGGCTAAAGTTTCTCAACCTGTTCGTGCTGGTGCATCTGCAGATGAAGAAAGCAAACTTGAAGGCGGATCAGGCATCATCATCGCCGTTCTTGCTGCTGCCGCAGTTATTGGCGGTATCATCATCGCTGCTGATGGAAGTGATGACGATCCAACAAGCCCCTGAGTTCAGGCGCTAAATGATTTTGAAATGGCGGCCTTTTGGTCGCCATTTTTTTTGCGCAATAGGTATCAGTAAGTATGAAAAATAGCTATTGAGGCACAAACGGTTGCACTTGACCGACAGATTTCCCATATCCGGTTTATGACAGAAAATCAGCACCATGGCATGCAACAATGGCATGGCACCACCATCCTCTCCGTCCGCAAAAATGGTAAAGTGATCGTCGCTGGCGATGGCCAGGTTTCCATGGGCCAAACCGTTATGAAACCCAATGCCAAAAAAGTTCGGCAACTGCATGATGGATCAGTCATAGGCGGTTTTGCAGGGGCTACTGCAGATGCCTTTACGTTATTCGAGCGCCTAGAAGCGAAACTGGAACGCCACAATGGTCAGTTAATGCGTGCGGCAGTGGAACTCGCAAAGGACTGGCGCACCGATAAATATCTGCGCAACCTTGAAGCCATGATGATCGTTGCAGATAAAGAGGTCACACTGATCCTGACCGGCAATGGCGATGTCCTTGAGCCCACGCAGGGCATTGCTGCGATAGGGTCTGGTGGAAACTTTGCTCTTGCCGCTGCGAGAGCACTGATTGACTATGAAAAAGATGCCGAGAAGCTTGCGCGCAAAGCCATGGCTATTGCCGCGGAAGTCTGTGTTTATACCAATGATCAGCTTACGGTCGAAACACTGAAAAGCGCTACTTAGGTTACTTGCGCCATTCAGCCACGAATTTCCATTTTTTATTCTATTACAGGTTTCACATGCTAGATAATCTTACCCCAAAAGCCATCGTTAAGGCTCTGGACGAACATATTGTAGGACAGAAAGACGCGAAACGCGCAGTCGCAGTCGCATTGCGTAACCGCTGGCGGCGTCAGAAATTGCCTGCAGATCTCCGCGAAGAGGTGACGCCGAAGAACATTCTGATGATTGGCCCCACGGGTTGCGGCAAGACTGAAATATCGAGGCGTCTCGCAAAACTGGCGGATGCACCGTTTATCAAGATTGAAGCCACAAAATTTACTGAAGTCGGTTATGTCGGTCGTGACGTAGAGCAAATTGCCCGCGATCTTGCTGAAGAAGCGGTGAGGCTGGAACGCGAACGCCGCCGCTCGGCGGTCAGTGATGTAGCCAGCGATGCAGCCATGAAGCGTTTGCTGGACGTATTGTGCGGCGAAAATGCCAGCGAAGCGACGCGGGAAAGTTTCCGCCAACGGGTGGTCGATAATCATATGAACGACACCGAAATCGAGATTGAGGTAGAGGATACCCCCAGTGCACCGATGGACATACCGGGGATGTCCGGTCAGGTCGGAATGATCAATCTGTCTGACATGATGGGTAAGGCATTTGGCCAGAATGCGATGAAACGACGGAAAATGCGGGTTGCCGATGCCTGGGACAAATTGATCGAGGAAGAGTCAGACAAACGCCTCGACGATGATGATATTGCACGAGCAGCGATCACCGACGCGGAATCCAACGGTATCGTATTTCTTGACGAAATTGACAAAATCGCGGTCAGCGATGTGCGCGGTGGTTCAGTCAGCCGAGAGGGGGTGCAACGCGATCTCCTCCCCTTAATTGAAGGCACGACGGTCGCGACAAAATACGGTCCGATGAAAACGGATCATATCCTGTTCATCGCATCCGGCGCTTTTTCTATCTCCAAACCCAGTGACATGTTGCCTGAGCTACAAGGTCGACTTCCCATTCGAGTTGAACTTCGCGCGTTAACTGAAAAAGACTTTGTTCGCATTCTTACAGAAACGAAAGCCAATCTGCCTGAGCAATATGTCGCGCTCTTGGGCACCGAAGAAGTCACCATCGACATCACACAAGATGCTATTGAAAAACTTGCCCAAATTGCAGCCAATGTGAACGAAACGGTAGAGAATATCGGTGCACGCCGATTGCAGACCGTGATGGAGAAACTGCTGGAAGAGATAAGTTTCGATGCAGAAAATCACAAAGGGGAAACAATCGCGGTGGATGCCACCTATGTCGATAGCCAGCTATCTGATGTTGCGAAGGACACAGACTTGTCCAAATATGTGCTATAGGATTTTCCAAACTTGATCTGACGGGAGCAGAATATGGCTGAGGGTGGGTGCTATTGTGGAGCAGTGCGCTATGAAATATCTGGTGAGCCGATCAACCAGTCCATATGCCATTGTCGTGACTGCCAGAAAAGCAGCGGCTCGGCTTCCGTGGCGTGGATTATGCTAGAAAATGATGAATTTTCCCTAGTTAGTGGTGAACCCAAAACAGTCGAGGGCAAAAACGGTGCAGAACGGCTTTTCTGCAACAATTGCGGCACAGGAATCGCTTATAAAAATGCCAATATCTTACCGGGTATGATCGACGTGCAAACGGCCACACTTGATGAGCCAGAAGCCTATATTCCTCAAATGAACATCCAGCTTGCGGAACAAATCTCTTGGGAAAAGGTCGCACACGAGTTACCGGCCTTTGATCGCTTTCCACCGCAGGAATAATCTGTCTTGAATCCTTAACCGTATACCGTCCTGCGGCGAATTGCCGCTGAGAAACCACAGGAGAATTATTTTGAAAAAGAGTGTATCTCTTTTGGCTTTGACCTCTGCACTGGCCCTCGCATCATGTTCACAATCTGGAAATCCAGTGGATGACGGCGAAGAAACATCAGAAGCAGCTGAACCCGCAGTGGCTGGAACAGTCGAGGAAGTTCCGACCATCGACGCCGGCCTTACTGTTGGTTCTTCGGCTCCTATTAAGGCAGAATTTAATACCGGCGACGGTAGCAAGACACTGGCCAGTATCCTGGAGGATGGTCCAGCGATTCTAGTATTCACACGTTCGGTAGAGTGGTGTCCATTCTGTCAGACTCAGTTGAAAGGCATTAACGCAATTGTCAGCGACCTCGATCAGAGGGGCTATAAACTATACGGCGTCAGCTATGACAGTGTCGAAAGCCAGGACCGCTTCTCCAAAAACCAGATGTTGGAATATACAATGCTGTCTGACGAGAATTCTGCAGTGATCGATGCGTTTGAATTGCGCGATCCACAATATACCGAAGGAAAAGCCGTTGGCGTTCCGTATGCTTCAGTCATCGTTGTCGACAAGGATGGCAAGATCATTGCCAAATCTGTGTCGGGTGATTTCAAGAAACGCCCAACAAATGATCAACTGCTGGCGATCGTCGACGCGATATAACGCCTTTTTAATCGCCTATCGGGAAGCCGAGGAAGAAGCCGCGTCGGCTCCGACTTCGGCTTTTTCATTTCCTTCCGGTAGCACAACCAGTTTCCACTTGGTTGAATCCTTGAGATATTTTTGAGCCAGCTGCTGAACTTCTCCAGGTGTGATCACCGTGTAATCTCTCAGTAACGTTCTTAAAACCATGAACTTCTTAGGGTTAAAACTCGCACCCTCCAACTGACTCATCCAGAAGCTGTTACCACTGCTCGCTCTAGATATGAGTTGGCGCAGCGGTTCTACCACCCTGTTCAACTCATCAAGGCTAACCGGTTTTTCTCGCAGGTCTTTCGCGATCAATTCGGCCACGCCGTAAAAACGGTCGATATTATTTGGCGTCAACTGACTGGAGGCGCTTATATATCCGCCCTTTTGAAAAGCGACCGGCCAGCTATTTATCACTTGCGGGCTATAGCTCGCCCCTTCTTTGGAGCGTAAAATTTCAAACATGCGATCATTGAAGATTGATACCAGAACCTCCAACTGACGGCTTTCTTTGATATTCTGCAGTCCGCCGCCGGTTGGCCAGGCAATTAAAGCGGCTGCGCGCTCTGCATCCCCTTTGTGAACAAGAATTTCCGGCCCCGCTTTAGAAGACGGGAACATAGGCGACCGACTATCGTCCGGAATGACAGAGACTTTTCGTTTGCGCAGTGCGCCGAAGGTTTTCAGCACCGCGTCAACCGCTTCGTCCCGTTCGAAATCACCAAATAACATCAATTCAATAGGGCCGCTCGACAAAATCGGTTTCCAAAATTTCTTGAAATCCTTGGGCGTCAGCGCTTCAAAATCCTGTTTGTCCGGTGTTTTCCAGCGCGGATCTTTGCCGCGTATCAACCATTCCAAATCTCGTTGTAACACCGCCTGCGGCGAAGCGGCAAAACTGTCATAGCCTATCAAAGAGGCTGCACGCCCGCGAATAACTGGTGCAGCATCCCATCTCGGATATTGCAACTTGGCAGCTATCAAATGCAATTGATCTTCAAGGTCGGCTGCTCTCGTATCGGCCTTGATTTCATAGGCGTCATCATCGATTTCAAACCCGAGCCCGATCCTCCGACCGGTAGTGATTTTGTCCAGCTCCTCTTGTCCCAGATCACCGACACCGCTCGCCATCAAAGCCATTGCTCCAGTCCAGGCTAATCCTTTATCATCGGTGCTTAGACCACTATATCCCGTACCAAAACGGGTGTTGACCATGATCTTATTGCGTTCGGCTTTGTTGGGGAAAAGCAGCACCCGAACACCGTTTGACAATATCAGCTGTTCGATCTCGAAACGCTTGTTCATCTGTGATGAGACAACCTTCCCCTTGCGTCCGATACGTGGCAGCGCGTCAAAACCAAGGTTCGCTTGTTCCACCCGCACGTTCGTTGCCGCCTGGACTTCTTCCAGCAACGAAGCAGCAAGTTTGGAATTGCCGTCGTCTACTGCCGTGGGAGAGGTCAGCAAAGCTCGCGTTGCAATGCCATCAAACAGCTTTTGTGTTGATTCAAGCAAGCGCTGAGGTGTGTAAAGGTCCCGCATCTCACGGAACACATCAAGCGCTGTTTGTGGTGTGGCCACGGTTTCTCGAATATCAACGGCATTGACAATATCATCCGCCTGCTTTCGGGCGGCCTCTGTTGCATAGCCTTCGGCACCAATGGAAAGCGCCGCGTCAAACTCTGCTATTTCCCTTGCGATGTCCTGTTCGGAAGGTGCATGAGTGGTTGCGTCAGCTATTACAGCCCGTACATCTTTCAAAGCAGCAGCCCAGTCATCACCCAAGGGCACGATATTCACGAAGGTGCCGTCCACCGACCGGCTAACATCCTCCTGATTCACATTCGCTTGAAGGTAGCTGCCCCCTGCCCTCGCACGCGCCTCAAGGCGACGATTGATCATCTGGAGCGCCAAAAGATCGATCAACAATTGTTGATTATAAGCGATGGTGTCGTCCACCTTACGCCATGGCCGGACGGTCGCCATTGATATGAAACGTGGCAGGGTTGGTTCGATCAACACCCGGCTGATATCAGCACCAGCCACAGGATCTCCGAAATTTGGTGCGACACCTGGCTCACCTTTGCCCTTCCAGTCAGAAAAGTGTTTTTTCAGCAGCGCTTCAAATTCTGCCGGATCGCCGTCTCCGGCGATGACAATCACTGTATTTTCTGGTCGATACCAGCGGCGATGGAAGAGTTGTAGCGCTTGGGGTGTCGCGGCACTCAAAGTTTCCGGGGTCCCGATGGGCGCCCTGTTGGCCAAGCGCTGGCCGGTAAAGAAAAGTTCTCGCGTGGCGTCTTGGACTTTTGTCTGTGGCCCCTGACGCTCCTGCAATTCTGCCATGACGACAGGGCGCTCGGCGTTGATTGCCTGCGCAGTCAAACCCGGCGCACTAATCATACCGGAAATAATCTTGATACTCTCATCCAGACTTGTCGGATTGGCATTGGGCAGATCAAGCTTGTACACCGTCTGAGTTGGCGTGGTTTCTGCATTGCTGTCACTGCCGAACGTCGCACCTAACCGCTGCCAAATGCGTTTAGCTTCACCGTCAGGAACATATTCGGAGCCCCGGAACGAAAGGTGCTCCATAAAATGTGCGAAACCCTGCTCATGATCCTGTTCCATCAATGAGCCAACATCAAGACGGACCCGGATTGATACTTGCCCGGGAGGAACGCCATTATTCTTGACCGCATAGCGCAGCCCATTGTCCAACGATCCGAAAGTCCAGCTCGTGTCGACAGGAACGTCACTGCCTTCATAAAGCCATGGCTGTTGTGCGCTAACCTCAGTCTGGGCAGGCTGCGGCTGTGCCTCGACTGGCGTTGTCAGCACCAAGAACGAGACGCTGGCAAAAATGGCAAAGGCAGTGAAAAGACGACCGGATGCGCTTTGATAATATTTCATGGCGCAGTTATAAGCAGGCTCAATCTTACTGGCCAGTGAATAACGATATTGATTGCCATGCAAAATATAGATGGCAATCGGTCAACTTTTCCGCTGCTAAAAGGCAGTTTAGCCTTGATAGCCCAGCCAAATGCTCCCACATATCAAACATGTTGATAGAAACCGAAAAAACGCCCAACCCATCCACGCTCAAATTCCTGATGGGCCAGACAGTTATGGCCGACGGGACAAGGGATTTCGCATCGCCAGAAGATGCAGAAATCTCCCCACTCGCAGAAGCCTTGTTTACTCTTGGAGACGTGACCGGAGTTTTCTTTGGCTCAGATTTCGTTTCGGTAACGGCTGGCCCTGGATCAGAATGGTCAGATGTAAAACCGCAGGTGCTTAGTATTTTGCTTGATCATTTTTCCGCCGGGCTTCCCTTGTTCAAACCGGGCTCAGCAGGCGAAATACAAATCCCCCCTGAGGAAGAAGTTCATGATGATCCGGAAGATGCGGAGATTGTATCTCAGATAAAGGAATTGATCGAAACCAGGGTGCGCCCGGCCGTTGCCAATGATGGTGGTGATATCATCTACCGTGGTTTCAACCGCGGTATCGTTTTCCTGAAAATGCAGGGCGCTTGCGCGGGATGCCCATCATCCACCGCGACGTTAAAGCACGGAATTGAATCTCTACTCAAACATTATGTCCCAGAGGTTGTGGAAGTTAGAGCCGCTTAATCGAGTCGGCGCAAAATGGATAATGATAAACTTATGAATCAACCACTTGATGACGCTGCACTGGACCAACTTTTCCGAACAGCACGAACCTATAACGGCTATCATGACAAGCCGGTGACTACCGAACAACTGCACGCGATCTGGGATCTCATGAAGATGGGACCAACCAGCGCAAACATGCTGCCCGCAAGGATGGTGTGGTGCCACAGTCAGGAATCCAAGCAACGTCTTGCAGACTGTGCGGGCGAAGGTAACAAAGAAAAAATTGTGAAGTCCCCTGCCGCGGTCATCATCGGCATGGATCAGAATTTTCATGAATATCTTCCCGAACTTTTCCCGCATACCGATGCGAAGAGCTGGTTTGATGGCGATCCGGAGGGGCGTGCCGAGGGTGCGATGCGAAACAGTTCCTTGCAAGGGGCCTATTTCATTCTGGCGGCGCGAGCTTTGGGTCTGGATACCGGCCCAATGTCAGGATTTGACAATGCGGCAGTCGATGTCGCTTTTTTTGGTGATCAACCAAGCGTAAAATCGAATTTCATCTCGACGCTTGGGTACGGTGATCCTTCAACAGTTTTTGACCGCAGCCCGCGTCCCGGATTCGACAAATTCAACACAATCATCTGACGACAGGCGTCAGAGCCATGGACAACCGTATTCTAGCCATAGACACTGCCACAACGGCCTGCTCGGTTGCTCTGTTCGAAGACAAAAAAATATTGGCCAGCACCTATGAAGAAATTGGTCGTGGCCATGCAGAGAAGTTGGTGCCGATGATTGCGGAACTGCCTGACAAAGGACGTGCGCATCGCATCATGATCAATTGCGGACCGGGAAGCTTTACCGGCGTCAGAATAGGTCTTTCTGCCGCAAAAGCTTTGGCACTAGCTTGGCAAGCCGAAATTTCCGGATATCAATGCTTACATCTTGTTGCTGCGCAGGCTTTGAATGAAATGGAATCCCCCGCTCCTGTTTTTGTAGTGATGCTTGGAGGCCACGGGGAATATTTTGTTCAAAATTTTGCTGAAGACGGCAGCCCTATAGATGATCTCCTGTCCCTGTCACCTGAATCGGCTTTACGCCACAGAAAAGCAGACCATTTAGCGGGCTCCGCAGCAAAGGCTTTAGCGAACCTGACCGATGGGCTTTCTTATTCATCCATATTGCCGAACGCCGCCAAATACAGCCTATTGTACCAAGCCTATCAATATATAGACCCAACACCTATTTATGGCCGCGCGCCAGATGCACAGCCAGCTCATCGGGACTAGAGTATGTCAGATGTGAACCCCTATCCTGAAAGCAATGAAGCGCCCTTAGATTCCACAACAGCAATAAAGCTTGAATATGGCAGTTTTGATGAACTGAAAGTCGTTATGCGGATTATGCAGGCTTCCTTTTCAAGCCTCTATGGTGAGTCATGGAACGAGCACCAGTGCCGTTCAATGCTCGCTTTGCCCGGCACGCAGCTATTGATTGCCAGTTACAACCTCGAAACTTGTGGCTTTGCTATCAGCAGGAGTGCGGCCGGCGAGGAAGAATTGCTGATGATAGCAGTAGATCCGCAATATCAGAATAAAGGTATCGGGATCGCTCTTCTTGAGCGGCTTATCGCGAACGCAGTTAAAAACGAGGTTACAGCGGTTTTTTTGGAAGTGCGGTCCAACAATCCAGCCCAACATCTTTATGAAAGACTTGGTTTCCAAAAAATTGGACTACGGCGTGCTTATTATTCGGGCGACAACAAAGAAAAATATGATGCCATCACCTACAAAAAACCTTTGTGATGCTTAAAGTAACGCAAAATCAACACAGTATATAGGTTGATGATTGATAATCCACCTGCCCCATGCGACTAAACTCACAGCAAAAAATTGCTCAAAACCATAAAATGGTCGCACTAAGAGGTATATATGACAGAGGAAGATGTTGCTCTGAACGAGACGTTGATTACGCTCACTTCGGATATTGTTGCTGCACATGTTAGCAACAACAGCGTAGCTGTTTCAGACTTGCCACTCATTATTAGCAACGTTCACGACGCGTTGTCAGGACTTGCGGGAAAAGCCGCAGAACAAGCCAAGCCGGAGCCGGCAGTGCCAATCAAATCATCGATAAAACCCGATTATGTCGTTTGCCTGGAAGATGGCAAGAAACTGAAGATGTTGAAACGGCACTTAATGACCCACTACGGTATGACACCGGACGAATATCGGGTAAAATGGGGTCTGCCCAGTAACTACCCGATGGTTGCACCCAACTATGCTCAACAACGCCGCGAACTGGCCAAGGCCATCGGCTTGGGAAAGAAAAAGAAAAAGGGCTAACGTCTCCTTTTCGTTAGATTTTGTCTATGGAAAATTGCGGATGTGTTTCGCAATTTTCCCTTTGCTTTATTGTCTGTCACGAATAGAGTATAAGCAATTATCAGGATGGAGCGAATGCCGGACAAAATTGATCTTGAGAAGCTATGCGCAGAAAAAGGCTTGCGGATAACCGACCAACGCCGGGTGATTGCCAGAGTCATTTCTGACGCAGACGACCATCCCGATGTCGAAACATTGCATGAACGTGCTTCTGCGGTGGATTCCCGCATTTCGATAGCCACTGTTTATCGAACTGTTCGCCTATTTGAGGAAGCTGGTATTCTCGATCGTCATGACTTTGGCGATGGTCGGGCACGCTACGAGGCTGTTCCAGAAGCGCATCACGACCATCTTATCGACGTTGAAACTGGTAAGGTGATAGAATTTGTCGACCCCGAACTCGAAGCGTTACAAAAGGTAATTGCGGAGAAGCTTGGGTATCGATTGGTCGACCATCGTATGGAACTATATGGCGTATCCTCTGACCGAAAGAGCTGAAGCAGAGCGTTTTTCGATTTCAGTGGTTGGAATGCTGTTTATAGCACTACGTATAGCGGCGATCCTGCTAAGCTTGGCCCTCTGTCTGCCAATGCATTATCTCTGGCGACTGTTCCGTATCCCCTCCCCGTGGCCCCGCTTTTTCCTGTGGTCAGTCGCCACCAGTTGTGGTGCGATTATCAAAACCGAGGGACATCGTCTCAAGCAAAATGTTTTCTATGTTTCAAACCACATAAGCTGGTTCGACATCCCGGTTATTGCAGGGGTAACTGGTTGCACCTTTGTGGCCCAGGACGGTATCGCAAGTTGGCCGATTATCGGATGGCTATGTCGCATCAACAAGACCATTTTTGTCTCCAGAACAGACCGTATGCAAGTTGGCAACCAAATTGATATTATTCGGGAGGCCATTGAGGAAAAATACCCGATCACGGTGTTTCCCGAGGGAACAACGACAGACGGACATCGCCTACTGCCATTCAAGCCTTCACTTTTCCAAGCAATGGCACCACCACCCAAACCAACCATGATCCAACCCATGTTGCTCGATTATGGTGCGGCCAGCAAAGATATCGCATGGGTCGGTGAAGAACCGGCTATTGACAATGCCAAGCGGCTGTTTGCACGATTGGGAACAATTCCGACCACTTTGCATTTTCTGGAACCTTTCGATCCCGCCGACTTTGCTGATCGCAAGGCCATTTGCGCAGAGGCCGAACGACGGATTGCCAGCGCGCTTTCCGCTTCCCTGTCCGGAGAGCCCGTTGTATAGGCCGCGGTTATGAATCGATCCGATCCGAAAAAATTCCGCATTAAATCCTTTGGCTGTCAGATGAATGTCTATGATGGTGAGCGCATGTCCGAAATGCTTGTTGATCAGGGCATGTCGAGCGCTGGCGATGGTGAAGACGCTGACCTAGTTGTCCTCAACACCTGTCATATCCGTGAAAAAGCGGCCGAAAAAGTCTATTCCGACATCGGACGACTGCGTGACAAAGATGGTAATAGCCCGATGATTGCCGTCGCTGGTTGTGTCGCACAAGCAGAGGGCAAAGAAATTTCGCGGCGCGCGCCAAGTGTTGATATCGTGGTTGGCCCACAGGCCTATCACCGGCTACCGGAGCTGATCGATCGGGCCAAGACCGGTAAAAAGGCACTGGACACGGATATGCCAGCGGCGTCCAAGTTCGATGTTTTGCCAACCCGCAAGAAACAGGCACGCCCGACCGCCTTTTTGACTGTGCAGGAAGGGTGCGACAAATTCTGCACTTATTGCGTTGTGCCTTATACGCGCGGAGCGGAGATTTCGCGCCCTTGGGGTGATCTAGTAAACGAAGCACAGGCATTGGTTGATGGCGGCGTCAAGGAAATCACCTTGCTCGGCCAGAATGTAAACGCTTGGACAAGCGAAGATGATAAGGGCCGGATGCAAGGTCTCGACGGCCTGATCCGTGCACTGGACGATATCGATGGTTTGGAACGTATCCGTTATACAACCAGCCACCCGAATGACATGACTGACGCACTGATCGCGTCTCATGGCGAAATACCGGCGCTTATGCCTTATCTCCATCTTCCAGTTCAGTCGGGAAGTGACCGTATATTGAAAGCGATGAATCGTTCACATACGACCGAAAGCTATCTCAACATATTGTCACGGATGAGAAAAGTCAGGCCGGATATTGCTATTTCTGGCGACTTTATTGTTGGTTTTCCGGGTGAAACCGACGCTGATTTTGAAGAAACTTTGGCGATTGTCCGCGAGGCCAACTACGCGCAGGCTTATTCTTTTAAATATTCCCCGCGACCCGGCACACCTGCGGCTGTGATGGAAGATCAAATTGCTCCAGATGTCATGGATGAACGCCTTCAGCGGTTGCAATCTCTGCTGAATGAACAGCAGCATGATTTCAACAGAACAGCTCTTGGTCGACAGACCGACATCCTTTTGGAGCGCAATGGCAAACTCGACGGGCAACTTGTTGGCAAGACGCCCTGGTTACAATCAGTCCATATCATCGCCCCCGAATTGGCGATTGGCGATATGGTGGACGTGACAATTGAAAGCGCCGGGCCCAACAGTCTGCAGGGTAAAGTGACACGGAGAGAAGCTGCTTAATGGCCAAAAAAAACATTGCCGAAGATAAACTCAATCTGGTGACGCTGGACGTCGAATTTGACGATCCTCAAATATTGGGTGACCTTTTTGGTGAATATGATCGCAATATTGTGGCTATTGAAAACAGGCTCGGTGTCTATATCGCCGCTCGTGGCACCAAGTTAAAGATTGAGGGTGAAGAGGAAGCGGCAGCCCAAGCGCGTGATGTCTTGACCGGGATATATAACCGCCTGGAAGAGGGACAGGAAATTGACGCTGCACTCGTTGAGGCCATCATCGGTATGGTTGCCGATCCACGGGTTTCGAAAACCGCAAAATCTGATCAATCCACAAAACCAGCTAAAAGCGACATCTCAGCACCCCCGAAAGTAATGATCAAGACGCGCAAGAAAACGATCTTTCCGCGCTCTGTTCGCCAGGCTGACTATATGGAAAAGCTGGCCCGTGATGACTTGATCTTCTCGCTTGGTCCTGCAGGCACGGGAAAGACCTATCTCGCGGTGGCGCAGGCCGTATCGCAGCTTATAACCGGATCGGTGGATCGTCTTATCCTGTCCAGACCTGCTGTAGAAGCGGGCGAGAAAATCGGTTTTCTTCCCGGTGATATGAAGGAAAAAGTCGATCCTTTCCTGCGCCCTCTTTACGATGCATTATATGACACTCTGCCCGCAGAACAGGTGGAACGACGCATTGAAAGCGGCGAGATCGAGATTGCACCCATCGCATTCATGCGTGGCCGAACATTGGCCGATGCCTTTGTGATATTGGATGAAGCGCAGAACACCACTACCGCCCAGATGAAAATGTTCCTCACCCGTTTCGGCATGAACAGCCGTATGGTCATTTGTGGTGATCCGAAACAGGTAGATTTGCCGCACGGTGCCACGTCCGGCCTTGCCGATGCCGTACAAAAACTAGACGGCGTTGACAGTGTCAGTACCGTCAAATTCGGTGCAGCCGATGTCGTCCGCCATCCATTAGTCGGCAAAATTGTTGAAGCCTATGAAGGCAAAGATGCTGCAGATTGAACTCAATGCGGGTCCTCAGTGGCGAGATTCAAATGACTGGCAAAAACACAGTGAACAGGCTGCGCGGGCTGCGCTTTCCGTTTCGTCCTATGGAGACTTGGCGGAGAGGAATTTTGCATTGGAAATCAGCATAAAACTCTCAAACAACGATGAGGTCCAGGAGCTGAACTCGACGTATCGTGGCAAAGATAAACCCACCAATGTACTATCTTTCCCTTTGGTTCCTCATGACTTGCTGAAATCCTTGTCCAACAGTGACGACGGCGAAGTGCTGTTAGGCGATGTAATCATGGCGCATGACGTTTGCGCCGACGAAGCAAAGGAAAAATCCATTCCTATGGCAGACCATGCAGTGCATCTGCTAGTTCATGGCGTTTTGCATTTATTGGGCTATGATCATGAAACAGAGTCGGATGCCTTGATCATGGAGGCTTTAGAAGTCAAAGCGTTGCAAAAATTGGGCATTGCCAATCCCTATAACGATCAACATATATGATGAGTGTCCAAAGACAAAAAAATGCCAGACGATAGTAAAAACAATAATGGGGCGAACGGTCGACCTTCCTCTGCCACTCGCAATGAGGATGATGAACCCGGGCGATTATGGCGCAGCCTGAAAGCCATGGTTTTTGGGGAGGCGGAAGATAATTCGCTGCGTGCGCAACTCGAAGAAGTTATTGATGAGCATGAAAGTGATGGCGACGTCGACAAAAAGGGCGAACCGGATATTTCACCGGTTGAACTCGAAATGCTCCGCAACCTTCTGCATTTCAGTGATCACCGTGTTGATGATATTGCGGTTCCTCGTGCCGATATGGTCGCGATTGAGGAAAGCGCACCATTTGAAGAATATGTCGAGATATTCTCTGAACATGGCCACAGCCGAATCCCGGTATATCGCGATAATCTAGATACGATTATCGGCATGATACATATCAAGGATATCTTCGCGCTAGTTGCGAAAGGTGGAACGCCGCCGACGGACATTACGCCCTATCTTCGTCAGCCCCGATTTGTTCCGGAATCGATGGGTGTATTGGATCTGCTCGCCGAAATGAGGGCAACGCGCATTCATCTTGCCATTATTTTCGATGAATATAATGGCACAGAGGGCCTTGTCACGATTGAAGACATTGTTGAAGAGATTGTTGGCGAGATCGAAGACGAGCATGACGATGAACCGGTTCCCATGTTAAAATCACTAGACAACGGCATTTGGGAAGCAGACGCCCGGGCAGAATTGGATGATATCGGCGAAGAAATCGACCCGGCACTGGCCGAGATTGATGAAGATGTCGATACGATTGGTGGACTATCCTTCGTGCTGGCTGGCCACATTCCAAAAACCGGCGAAATGCTGCAACATCCCAGTGGCTGGCAACTTGAAATATTGGATGCTGATGACCGCCGCGTTACCAAATTACGCCTGTTACCGCCCGGTCCAGACGCCACCGCACCCCATCATATCGGCTGAGATTCTGCCAACTGCGCTGCCCGTTTTCGCCACGTTTCTGCCAATACCGGCATATCGGTCAGCTTACGCAATTCAGGCCCCTGCCCTTTGTGCTTACCGCCGATGATAAGTCCGAACAGGCGCTGCAATGGCCAATCAGGATGTACTCGCTCCTGCTGAATGATCGTATCGCCTGCACGTATCTTCCCGGGCTCAAGCACCCGAAAATAGCTGCCGGACTTTGTTGTTTTTATCACCGTTTTCAAAACATCCGCATGCCCAAAATGATGATTGAGTTTCCAACAGGGTTGGCGAGCATGACTGCATTCGATCAATGCATCTCCGATACGAAAAATGTCGCCAAGACATAACTTGTCTTCCGTCATCCCTGTGCAGCTAAAATTTTCTCCAAAAGCACCTGGGCGAGTCAAGATTTCCGACCCGGGATATTTGTCTGCCCAGAAAGCGTAATGCTCCACTGGATAGAGATGTACCGCCTTGTCCCGTCCGCCATGGTGAAGCGGATCAGCCACCTGATTGCCCTCTAAACCAAGCAGTCCAAGCTGAACGGGATATGCAACTGTTTGTTTGGCTATTGCACTCATCTCGCCATCTTCGCGAAATGGTTTTGGTGTGCCGATCAGCAAGTTATCCAGAATTGTTTCAATCATTCGCACCATTTAACCGGCAAAGATCATATTAGCAATTTGCCTGAGATTATGCTTCAAGCTGACAATGAATATCAGTGATCTGCGCATTGCCTTGTATAGCGGCAATTATAACTTCGTGCGTGATGGCGCCAACCAAGCCCTGAACAGGCTTGCCGAATATCTTTTGCGTCAGGGAGCAGCAGTACGTGTCTATTCTCCGACCACGGACACCCCTGCTTTTGAACCCACCGGGGACTTGATTAGCGTTCCATCCGTTGCGTTTCCGGGGCGCGGAGAATATCGGTTTCCGACTCATTTGTCCGGTAGTGCGAAACGCGATCTTGCTGCTTTCAACCCGAATGTCATGCAGATTTCCAGCCCTGACCGGGTCGGACACCGGATGGTAAGCTGGGCACGAGGGAATGATATTCCCGTACTCGCATCCGTGCATACAAGATTCGAAACCTATCCACGCTATTACAATCTAGCTTTCTTGGAACCTGTTATCGAAGCAATTTTGCGCCGCCTATACCGGCGCTGCGATGCACTTGTCGCCCCTTCCGAGTCGATGGCACAGGTCCTTCGTCAACAACGCATGAACTATGATGTCGGAATATGGTCCCGCGGTGTCGACAAGGATGTGTTTAATCCCTCAAAACGCGATCTGGCATGGCGTCAATCTTTCGGCATCACAGATGAAGAACCGGTCATCGGCTTCCTTGGACGACTGGTGATGGAAAAGGGCCTTGATGTCTTTTCCGATACGATTGATGAATTGAAGCGGCGCCGGATCAAGCACCGCGTTCTGATCATCGGTGAAGGCCCCGCGCAGCAATGGTTTCAAGAGCGAATGGATGACGCGATTTTTGCCGGATTTCAGCAAGGTCATGATCTTGGCCGGGCAGTGGCCAGTATGGATATGCTTTTCAACCCCTCGGTCACCGAAACATTCGGCAACGTGACACTGGAAGCAATGGCTTGCGGCCTTCCGGTTGTGGCAGCAAAGGCGACAGGCAGCCAGAGTCTGGTCAAAGACAAGCAATCGGGAAGACTGGTCACGCCAGGCGCCATTCGCGATTTTGCCGACGTTCTTCAGCTTTACTGCCAGGACGAGCCTTTACGAAGCGCCCATGGCGCTGCCGGTGAAAAGCGGGCTGACGAATTCAGCTGGGACCAGATTAATCAAACCGTCGCCGAGACTTATATACGCCTCATCCGCCAACGGCAGTCGGGCCAGAGTCCTATCAAACAGGCCGCCATCCGTTGAAGTTGCTTAGCGCAATACACCCTTTCCGGCCATTGCCCGCGTATACCAGAGTAGAAAAATGATCGACAGCGCGATTACAGCTGTAAATATCCAAATTCCAGGCGTGCTGAGGCTGGGCGGCATATCCGCCGTCATTTGATATAGAAACGAACCAATTAGTCCGACCAAGGATATTCCGAATGCAGTGATTGCATGTCGGCTGCGCAGCAATATGAGCAATGACCCAATAAACGCCCCCCAAACACCCAATGCCCAAACTCCATCAGCCCATGCCGGAAACGAGTAGAAATATTCAAGCTGTTCGGGCGTAAAACCACTCATATAGGATTCATTGCGCGTTTGGGTCATTGTATAGTCCAGCGCACCGCCAGAATTCCAGAGTGTTGCGATTACACCGACTACCCATAAATGCCAGGGCGTGTCTGGCTTGCCTTTGTTCTCCACCAAAGGATCCGTTGTCGTAGACATGATTTTCCTCCCTATTTTCCTCAGACGTTATACCACGAGCGTAGATCAGCACAAAATTTGCGCGTAAACCAATGAACAAGCTGGTTTTCGATAGAGAAAATGCCATAATCACCGGCAATGGATGATTTCTTTGCCACTGATGATGCGACGCGAGGACAGGAGGATATCCCTGTCAGTGCTCCACTTGCGGAAAGACTGAGGCCAAAAAACCTCGATAATGTGGTTGGTCAGGATCATCTGGTCGGCCAGGACGGCGCGCTCAAACGGATGATCGTGGCGGGAAAACTGTCTTCGATTATCTTCTGGGGGCCACCGGGGACGGGAAAAACCAGCCTTGCTCGACTACTGGCCAACGAAACCGACTTGTATTTTAAGGCTATATCTGCCGTTTTTTCCGGTGTTGCAGAACTGAAGAAGGTTTTTGCGGAAGCAGAGCAACGCCAACAGACTGGCAAGCAAACCTTGTTGTTTGTTGATGAAATCCATCGCTTTAACCGATCTCAACAGGACAGTTTTCTGCCCTATGTTGAGAAAGGCATTGTTACACTGGTAGGTGCCACAACTGAGAACCCATCATTTGAACTCAATGCCGCTCTTTTAAGCAGGACGCAGGTGCTAATCCTCAATCGTTTGGATAGCAACGCATTGGACGAACTGTTGAACAAAGCAGAGGCGTTGACCGAGAAGAATATACCCGTAACGAAAAGCGCACGAGAAGCACTGATTGCCAGCGCGGATGGTGATGGCCGCTTCCTGCTCAATCAGGTTGAAACCTTGCTTTCTCTGGATATTGCAGAGCCGCTGGGCCCCGCCGCACTTGCAAAGCTGCTCCACCGGCGAATGGCAGTTTATGACAAGGACCGGGAAGGTCACTATAACTTGATCTCTGCGTTGCATAAGTCACTGCGTGGGTCAGATCCGCAGGCTGCTCTTTACTATCTGGCCAGGATGCTCGTGGCAGGAGAAGAACCACTTTATATACTGCGGCGTATTGTTCGTTTTGCGAGCGAAGATATCGGGTTAGCCGATCCGCAAGCGCTGGTTCAAGCGCTTGCGGCAAAAGATGCCTATGATTTCCTCGGGAGCCCGGAGGGAGAATTGGCAATAGTGCAAGCCTGCCTCTATTGCGCCACTGCTCCCAAATCCAACGCCGCTTACAAGGCACAAAAGTCCGCCTGGAAATCAGCCAAGCAAACCGGTTCTCTGGTGCCACCGCAAAACATCCTCAACGCGCCGACCAAATTGATGAAAGATATCGGTTATGGCCAAGGATATAATTACGACCACGAAAGTGACAAAGGCTTTTCGGGTGACAATTACTGGCCGGAAGAAATGGAACCAGAGTTATTTTATCAACCGGTAGATCGGGGTTTTGAACATAAAATTCGGGAACGCCTGGACTATTGGGATGGCTTGAGGTGTAAGATTAATGACTAAATATCAGATGCTTATATCATTGATCATTCTTTGCCTGCCTTTTGCTGTGGCGGCAGAAGACAAACAAAATCAGCCCGATTGGTATCTCGTGGACGAAATTATTATCGATGAACCACCGGACTATCGCTCTGATATTTTCTTTGCGGACAAAGCCAGCATTGAAAGGATCGACGGCCTCGTTTCAGTTTCGATTTCCCAGATTGTCATGGCGGAGACCAATAAAGGTGATGATGATATCTCCAAGATCCGAGACATTCGCTCAAAAATATTGGTCGATTGCAACAGACATATCTACGCTGCGATGGAGCTTTCTGAATTTGACGGCAATGAAAGACTAGTCCGAACTGAAACATGGCTCAAAGACTCTGCAAAGTGGGTATTGCCTTATGCAAACTCAGGATATGTAAGTATTTTCAGGTTTGCCTGTGAACCGGACAAGCAATTTGGCTCCCAGAAATTTCCTGGCCATATTCAACCTTTAGCATCGCTCAAGGCTTACCTGAACGCAGATTGGAGCAAATAGTGAATCTTGGAAAATTACTGATCATCAGTTGCGCTCTTCTATCAACGCCCGTTGCCGGGCAGTCCAGCAACGAACCCAGTGAATATCAGAGAGCACTAGCCGCGGGTTACAAAGCGCAATTCATCTGCTCCGGACTGTGGAACGGCGGCAAGACGCTGGCGGATATCGAGGCTGATGAACTGACGGGCATTTATAGTCATATCGCAGACATTGTGCCCACACTCATGGCAGATATCGATCAGGAAAAGCGCCAAGTGCGGGTCAGCTATAATGACGTCATGCCGCCCCGCATTGCCATCTGGAATCCGCGAACAGGCTGCACCGGCATGCCGATCGGTTTTGCTGGGATAAAACTAGACAAGCCACCGGTGCTGCGGTCCTTCAATGATAATTTGCCTTGGCCAATGGGTGATGCCGGCGCAGCTGTTAAGCAAAACAATGTCGCCAAGTCTTTGCATCAATATGTATCGGCAGCTTCTGACAACAGTAAATATGGCGGCAAAACCAGTGCAGTGCTGATTATCAGGAACGACAAGATACTCAGCGAGCAGTATAAGAAAGGTCATGATCGGCATACCGCTCAACGCACCTGGTCGGTTGCCAAGTCCATCGCCGGAACATTAATCGGACACAGCGTCCAGCAAGGCTTCTCGGACGTCAATGCACCCGCCAAAATCATCGAATGGATGAGTGGTTTTGACCCACGCCGCAACATAACACTCGATCATTTGATGCGTATGTCGAGCGGCTTGACTAGCGACACGGCTGGCAACCGCACTGATCCTATCTATATGGGTGGTGCCACAGTCACCCAAAGGGCGGTGAACTGGCCCCTGCTCTATCCGCCAGGCAGCCGTTTTCGCTATGCCAATAATGACACGTTACTGGCAGTTTATGCTGCAAGATCCGGTCGTTTTGAGCCTTATGAATTTTTCCAGAAAATGGGTATGACGCGAACCTATGCCGAGACCGATTGGCAAGAGCATCCTATCCTCTCTAGTCAGGTTTGGACAACAGCCCGCGACCTAGGTCGATTGGGAATACTCTATCTCAATAACGGCGTTTGGCCCTACGGGGATGATGGAGCAGAACGCTTACTTCCAGAAAACTGGCGGGAATATGTCAGCACACCATCAGGCCCGCAGCCGGATCGGGAATTTGGCTATGGCGCCACATTCTGGCTCATGAACAAGTCAGAAGGCATACCGGATGACGCTTTCGCAGCATTCGGCAATCGCGGGCAATATCTGGTAATCATACCCTCAATGGACCTGGTGATTGTCAGACGCGGTTATGATACGCGCGACAATCGTTTTGATATTGCCGCCTTTACACGGGATGTAGTGAAGTCGGTGGGATCATGAGCGATACCTACCGCACTGCTGTCTGCACGGCTTTGACCGGGCCAGATTCCGTTCAGGTCAAAGAGAGGAAGGCAAAACCACTGAAAGACGGAGAAGTGCGGATTGCAGTAAAAGCAGCGGGCCTCAACTTTCCAGATCTGCTCATGACTTATGGCAAATATCAATTCCGTCCTGATCCCCCCTTCGTTCCCGGTCTCGAAATCGCCGGAGAGATAATCGAGGTGGCGTCCGGCGTGACGGCTCTCTCGACCGGCGATCGCGTTATGGGTGGCAGCAAGGGAAACGGGTTTGCAGAACAGATTATCTTGTCTGAAAGCTCTGTTCGCCCCCTGCCCACCGCTTTATCCTTTGCCGAGGGGGCCTGCTGGCATGGTGCCGCGATTACCGCTTGGCATGCACTAAACGATAAAGCCGAATTACTGAATGGAGAAACAGTTCTGATACTTGGCGCTAGTGGGGGTGTCGGTATGGCAGCGGTAAAGCTCGCCAAGTATAAAGGCGCGGTCGTTATTGCTGCCGGGTCCAACGATGAAAAGCGTCGGGCGATAGAAAAAGCCGGAGCGGATCATAGCCTCGATCCCGCCGATCCGGACCTTGCCGCCAAGGTCAAAGAACTGACTGACGGCAAAGGAGTCGATGTGGTGTTTGATCCCGTTGGCGGTGATCTGGCGATAAAAGCGACGCGATCCATTGCCTGGGGTGGCCGTTATCTTATCGTGGGTTTTGCGAGCGGTGATATTCCTTCCTTTCCCGCCAATCACGCGTTGATAAAAGGCTATAGCCTTATCGGGTTGCGTGCGGGAGAGAGTGCACGACGCGATCCGGAATTGGCAAAGCGAAGCGAAACGATGCTCCGCAAACTGGCAAAAGAAGGCGTAATGCGCCCGCATATCTCACATAGCTTTACTTTGGATGATACCGTTGCTGCGTTGGAAGCATTGGAACAGCGGGCCGTCATTGGACGGGCCGTGATTGATATCGCGCCCTGAATCAGGATGTTACATATGATTACATCATAAGCCCATCCCGCGCCTACTCCACACTATATCTCACCTAGAGAACGTGTTAACCTTCGGACAGTCTTAACAATGTCCAGAATTAGGGGAATGCAAATGGATGGATTGAGAATAGGAAACTATGCGCTCGATACAGAGCTCATGATGGAATGGGGGGAAAAGATCGGCGTCGCGCTTATCATTCTCCTGCTCACATGGATCGTGGCAAAAGCCGCCAAATGGGCCTTTGCTAAGCTTGTCGACAACATCAGTTTACTGCAACGCGACACCGGTTCAGGAGAATCCATCGGGATGTCGCTGGGCAAGATCGTTTCTTTACTCATTTGGCTCTTCGGTCTGATTGCAGTGCTTTCCACTTTTGGACTGAACAGCGTCATCGAACCTCTGCAAACCCTACTTGATGATGTAATGGGCTTTATTCCGAACATCATCGGTGCGGGCATTATTTTCTTTGTCGGTTCGATCGTTGCGAACATTGTGAAACAGATTGTCGAAACCACGATGATGACTGTAAATCTCGACAAATGGGCCAACAAAGCTGGTGCCGAAGAAGTTACCGGTAACAGTACAATCAGCAAGACCATTGGCACGATAGTCTATGTTCTGATCATTATTCCCATAGCCATATTGGCTCTTGATGCGCTGAACATGTCGACCATTACTGAACCAGCGACTTCGCTACTCAACACAATTTTCACCTCTATCCCGCTGGTCATCGGTGCTGCAATATTGCTTGGCATCGCCTATATGATTGCGCGCTGGGTTGGCGGTTTGATTGAAGAGGTATTGCCTGGTCTTGGTGTTGATCGTTCGGTCAATGCGCTTGGCATTTTGCCCGAGAAAACGACAGTGTCATCCGTCGTTTCCAAAATCGTGATCATTGCCATTATGCTTTTCGCAGCGATTGCAGCGACCCGTATGCTGCAATTTCCAGAGCTAACCAATATCCTGAATGAAGTATTGGCGCTTGGCGGTAAGGTCATATTTGGCGGCGTGATTATCGGCCTTGGCTTCATGATCGCCAACATATTGGCAAGAATCGTCGGCGGCGCATCTGAAGGCAGCATGGGTAGCCAGATCGTCAAATATGCGACCATCGTCCTGTTTGTTGCCATGGGTCTGAAATATATGGGGCTCGCGGACAGCATCATCAACATGGCGTTTGGCGCACTGGTCATTGGTGGCGGAGTTGCCGCAGCCTTAGCCTTCGGACTAGGCGGCCGCGATGCGGCAGCAAAAACGCTGGAAGACATGCGTTCTGGTAAATCCAAAGCGCCAGCCACGCGTAAACCTGCTGCACGGAAACCGGCGGCCAAAAAATAAACTAGCTGACATAAAAAGGAACAAGGGCTGGTCCAGGCGGGCTGGCCCTTTTCTTTTGCCAGACTGATGGTTTAGAGATCATCTATGCGGCGCTTCTCTCATTTTACCTGTGTCGACTGGTCAGGCGCAAAGGCGGAGCGGCCAAATGGGATCGCGGTCGCGACCATAGGATCGAATGGACCACCGGCCCTGCTCCGCCCCGATCCGAGATGGTCTCGATCAGATGTGCGCGACTGGTTGCTTCGGATCGCACACGCAAAGCAGGATATGTTGATCGGTTTTGATCTGTCGATGTCGCTACCCTTTCATGACGCAGGAAGCTATTTCCCGGAATGGGATGACAGTCCATCCAACGCCAAAGAGCTCTGGAGGTTAGTGGAACAACATTCTACCGCTGATCAGTATCTGAATGTCCTGTCTTTCCTAGATCACCCTCAGGCAGCACGCCATTTTCGGCACAGTCGTGACAATGTCGGTGATCTTTTTACGGGGAGCATCGGACGGCTTCGTTTGGTCGAACAGCATCAACGCGAAACCGGTCAGGCAAACAGTGCGAGTTGCTTCAATCTTGTTGGTGCAGCGCAAGTCGGAAAATCAAGTCTGACCGGGATGCGCATGTTGCACCAGTTAAACGGTGTCATTCCGGTTTGGCCCTTTGATCCGGTGCCAGATAGCGGCCCAATGATCATCGAAATCTATACGACCATTGCTGCGCTGGCTGCTGGACTGCCCAAAGGAAAAAGCAAGATACGTGATCGTAAAGGGCTGGAAGCAGCGCTGCGCACCCTAGGAATGCCATTGCCTGCTAAACTGGACCGCTATGATGATCACAGCACCGATGCTCTGATAACTGCGGCCTGGATGAAAAATGCCAGTAAAGATACAAAGCTGTGGCACCCGCCGAAGCTGACAGATGAAATAGCACAAAAAGAGGGCTGGACCTTTGGTGTTTTTTGAAGCAAAGAGCGCTCGTTCGTGGCTAAGGCCATTACACCAGCGCCGAATTAGCTCAGCTGGTAGAGCAACCGCCTTGTAAGCGGTAGGTCATCCGTTCGAGTCGGATATTCGGCACCATTTTTGCGGACCAAAGTTCGTCCGGGGGACGAACGCCCGCGAAATTCCCGCAGCGCAAGCAAGGGTGGCTGTACACAACAGTAACGACCACCAATGATCCTACGGGCTGCACTAACCAAATCCTCAAAGTCCTTCGACAAGCTCAGGATGAGTGCCCTGTTACATCACGGCAACGTAACCCAACAAAAAAAGCCCCGCCAGTCTCCTGGCAGGGCTCCTTTTCCACGTGACGATCTCTTTAGAACTTGATGCCTGCCGCGATGCCATACCGGCGTGGGTCGAGCGTAAAGATATTCGTGAACAATCCCGAAGATGCGTCAGTCAGATATTGACCCGTAATCGAGTTGCTGTCGAAGATATTCTGAACAAATGCCCGAACAAACCACTTATCATCGGTACCATTTAACTGCAGCGATGCATTGGCCTGCGTAAAGCCTTCTATCTTGTTGACATTGCCATTGAAAATACTCGCCGTTTGATCGCCTGTATAAGCAACATCGACACGAGGTACTAACGACCAACCGCTATCAAAGTTATGCGTATACTGCACCCCGGCAGACACCTTGACATTGGGTGCCTGTGGTAGATCATTGCCGCGCAAATTGACCTGCACACCCGGGCTAAGTACTTCAACGGCCCCTGCGCCAACCGTTGGAGCAAGAGCATCCAATATACCGCAGAAACTGAATGCCCCGGTTGATGCGATACCGCCGTCAGCCGGGAATGGAGCTGTGCCTTGAAGGTTCGCACCGGGTTGAATTTCCAACCCGGGGCTTGTGGGATCCAGATCAAGACCACCGTTTATCAGGGTATTTACCGTATTTACGTAACCGTTTGCAGTCGCTGCATCACCGGCAGTGGTTGGTATGACCGCACAATTGGCACCGTTCGAAATATCCTTGATGATGACCGCATCCGCGCGTCCACCACCTGGATCCCGCGGATTGCTGAAGAACTGATCACCCTTAACCTTGGTATTCAGATAGCTGAAACCGAGATTAATCAACCAATCCGGATCGGGCCGTAGGAAACCTTCTATTTCAACACCATAAATATCAGCATCAATTGTATCGTTGACCGCTGTTCGAGCGATAATACGGCTCAACTGCAGGTCCTTATATTTATAGTAGAAGGCCGTCAAATTGAGTTGGAGAGCACCATCGGCAAATGTATTTTTCGAACCGATTTCAAAGGCATCAATCTGCTCGGGAGCGAATGATTCAGGAACTTCAAAAATCGGCTGCAAAGGCGGATTGATGCCACCGGACTTGTAGCCGCGCGAGTAAGAGGCATAGATCAGATTGTCATCCGTGAACTGCCAGTCAATCACGAAGCGCCCGGTGATCTCGTCAAAGGCAACGCTGCGTTGCTGCACAATCTGATTGCCCGGCGTACCCGGATCGGCATCAAATCCGCCAACAAATGGCGAAGTAAACGCGTCTGTTGTTTGGCCAAATGGTACAAGGAAGCTCGCCAGGGTAGATCTTGCTTCGACAAATTTCTTGTCATTATTGTAGCGCAGGCCGCCCGTGAGCTTCAAATTGTCGGTGACATCGAAATAGACTTCACCAAAAATGCCGTAGGATTCGAGTTCGAATTCCCGAGTGTTGTTGCGGAAATAAGGTGTTCCAAGGAAACCACCATTGGAAGCGCCCAAGATACCGGCGATATAGTCAATAGCGAAGGTATTCACATAATAACTGTTTTGGCCGAGATTATTCTCGGCATAGATACCACCCAGAAGGAAATTGAATGGTCCGTCCAGATCGCTGCTTATGATGCCTTCTATAGACCAGCTAGTATTGTCCTGATTGGAACGATCAAGTGAGATTGGCGTATCAGCACAAATACGGTTACCTCCAAAAGAACCGAGCCCAATTGTGTCTGTATCCGACGTACATAACTGGTTACCGGATGTCACAGCATTTAGAACCGGCGCAAAGGGTTCGAACGGCCCTCCAACGCCAGAAAGTGCGCCCAAGGTTGCCAATGTAGGATCAATGGTAGTCCGCGACAGAACTGAGAGGTTATAATCTTGACGGGAGTCAACCTCTGTTTCCTGATACAGACCGGTTATGGATACCTGGATCGGTCCAAAATCATGTTCAATATGCGCCTGCAATTGTAACTCGTCGGTAAAATACTCAGGATTGAAGTCAGTATTGACCGTCCGGACATCATTAGGTTCAGTGAAGTTGGCGTGACCATTGGAATTCGGGTCATAAATGCTACCAAGTCCCAATGTAGCAAAACCAGCACCACCTTGTGAGGCCAAAAACTCCCTAGAACTCAAAGTGCCTGTGAATGTCGCGTTAGTATTGACCTTGCCGAAGTCTAGGCGATTGTTGAGACAGCCCAAAACACCTGTTGGGTCCGTCTGACATTTTTGTTTCTGGATCCGCAGTCGGTCATCATCCTCACGGAAATAATAACCCATAAGGTTTACAGTGGTGTCTGGCGTTGGTTCCCATTTGATGGACCCACGCACTGCATACATGTCACGACCATCAATGTCGGAACCATCAAACAAGTTAGTCGTATAGCCATCACGGTTCAGATAAAAACCGGCAGCGCGGAATGCCAATGTATCGCCCAATGGTATGTTGACCATGCCTTTGAGTTTTATCGACTGAAAATTACCATATTCACCCTCCAGCGATGCAGCAAATTCACCCAACTCTGGTTTCGCTGTAACAACGTTGACCACACCAGATGTTGCGTTCCGGCCAAACAAGGTGCCCTGCGGACCACGCAAGACCTCTACCCGTTCGAGATCGAAATATTCTGTTTCGAACAGGCGCGTATTGAACAACGGGGCATCGTTCAAGTGGATGGCAGTCGCAGAATCACACGTCACACCGACGCAAAGATCGCCGATGCCGCGAATGGTGAAGCTCGACGCGGTAAAGTTACTTTTGGTGAAAGAGACGTTAGGCAGCGTTAACTGTAGATCTGATGCATTTTCAATTTGCTGTGCTTCCAGGGCTTCGGAATCGAAAGCGGAAACGGCAATTGGCACTTCTTGAAGGCTTTGTGCCTGACGCTGTGCCGTCACGATAATGACGTTGTCATCAACATCGCTATCGGCTTGTGCCCATGCTGGTGAAGCCACTGCAGTTATAGCTGTGGCGGCTAACAGTAACGATTTACGCATTTTTCTCTCCCAATCCCGATCTATTTTTCTGGAGAGTGTAGCTTTTGCTCATCCCCCCAGATGTCCTGATCTTCAACTAATCGATCGATTAAGTCCAGACTGAAATAAAAAAAATGCACCAGTGCGTTACATTTTTGCACCTTTGTTACTGAAGTGGTTTGAAATCAGCCATAAAAAAAGCTCCGCCAGTTTCCCGGCGGGGCTCTTTTTTTGATGTCGACTAAATTAGAATTTAAACCGAACAACGCCGCCATAAGTACGTGGAGCGCTTGGATAGCCTGAAACCGTTCCCGATTGTGCAACACCATCGAATACGGTCGCAATATACCGGTCATCGAACAGATTGCGGCCATAGATGCCAACTTCAAGACCGTTGTCGAGAGCAAGCGTCATGGAAGCATTCACGAGATTGACTTCACGGCGGAAGATCTCGGTATTGCCCACATTCGTATTAAATTCCGGCAAACCGTTGTTGATATCCGTGTTGCTCTCATGATTGTAATCCACGCGCGTGATCAGACGATTGCCCGAAGCTCCGAATTCATGCGTGTATGTCGCCGAAGTTGCGATTGCCCACGCTGGAATGCCGCCTGGGCGCTGACCGGTGAGATCACCAAGCACACTGCCCGGGAAGTCATCGAACAACGGATCAAGGTGGGTCATTGCGAAGGTGAACACCAGACCGTCGGTTGGCTGGACGTTAACATCCAACTCAAAACCCTGCACCGACTGCTCACCAGCATTGCGCAGCGCGAAACCGGTTCCGGTGAAAGCAAAGCTTTGGAAACCCTCAATCGTCTGATCGAACAGAGCAAGGTTGACTCCAATTCCCGGCCATTGCGCCTTGATGCCGACTTCATAGACTTCAGCTTCTTCTGGCCCCGCAAAACGCGAGCCTGTGACGAGATTTGGAACGGCCAGGCCAGCATCGAGGATTGGCGATGACGGAGCGGCGAATGTCGATCCACCTGGGCCAGCGGTAAATACATCATTCGACGGACGGCTATCGCGCGACAGGTTGATCGAACTCGCTTTAAATCCGGTCGCATAGCTGGCGTAGACGTTCACTTCAGGTGATATCTCGTAAGAAGCACGCAACAAATAGGTGAACTTGTCATCATTTGTCCGGCCATCTTCAACCGCATTTGGAATGGTCACAAATGGAGGTTGGAACTGGAATGCAGCCAGACCAATCAATTGGTTACAATTTGGTGCCGTAAGAGCAGTACACGGCGTAGTTGCAACGGAGAGCAGAGCGGCCTGGTTTGCAGCCGGCAGTGCCTGGAACTGATCACGAGTAGTGACGGCGCCAGCAGTGGCCCCAACGATAAAGGCATCAACCAGATTAACCTGACCAAGCGGGTCGAAAGACTGCTGCGCAAGCGCGAAGTCCTTGGAATCGTCAGTATAATTGAAGCCGCCGGTGAACACGAGCCCATCAACTGGTTCGAAATCAACCGTACCGAAGATCGACCAGGATGTGTTGTCCATGCTGAACTGCTCAGAAGTCAGCAGAGGCGTGTTGAAGATGCTCTCTTGTGGCAGGCCGAGACCAGCTTCTACACCGTTGAACACGGATGGCAGGCCGGCCAGCACGTCGGCAGGGTTGCCGCCAGCGAGAATTTCGAACACGTCGCGGATATCGCTGCCGTTCTGAATAGCGCTGTCCTGTGAAATAGACTCATCAAAATAGAAACCACCAAGCAGGAAGTTGATCGGACCATCGAAATCCGAAGTAATTCGGATTTCCTGTGTGAAGGTTTCGACATCCTGATCACGCGTTTCCGTCGCGAGGGAAGCACTGGTGTAATCAATATCTGACAGGAAGAAGTTCTTCAGTTCACGATAAGAGGTGATTGACGTAACCGAGATCGGGCCGGCATCCCAATCGACTTGTATTGAACCGCCATAATTGTCGACTTCGTTGGTCGGCACAAAGTTAAGGAACACTTCATCACTAAAGAAATCAGTGTTTAGCTGTCCGCCCACTAGATTGAGCGCGCCGGTAACAGGCCCGGAAACAACCGTGCTCACCTGACAGCAGACCTCATCGATACGCGAGTAATCTGCAATCGCACGAATACGCAAATCTGGAGATGGCTCAATCAGCAACTGTCCACGTGCGGACCAGCGGTTGCGATCATTCTGCTCTTCATCAAGATTAAGGATTGTGGAGTAACCGTCACGACGGTTATAGCTGCCGTTGACAGAGAATGCGATGTTATCAGTGATCGGTCCGGTTACATCCGCCTTAAGGACGACCGAATTGAAATTGCCGTAGCTGGCCTCAACCGCACCGCCAAATTCAAATTGTGGCTCACGCGTGATAACCGAAATAACACCTGCGGATGCGTTCTTACCAAACAGCGTCGATTGCGGGCCGTTCAGCACCTCAATGCGCTGGACGTTGGGGAGATCTGACAAAGCAGCAGCCGAACGTGAGCGGAACACGCCATCAATAAAGACGCCAACTGATGGCTCAATGCCGAAGTTGTTATCACCATTACCGAAACCACGAATGATGAAGGTTGATGCCGAAGAAGTCTGAAGCTGGCTGACGCGGAGCGAAGGCGTAACTGTCTGCAGGTCGAGCACATCACGGATTTGCGCGGCTTCTAGCGTTTCTCCGGTCGTCACTGAGACCGAAATCGGGGTCTCTTGCAGCGACTGTGCGCGTTTGGTCGCGGTCACGATGATGACATTATCATCAACTGTTTCTTCTTCCTGAACGTCCTGCGCATATGCTGGAACTGCAGAAATCAGGCCGCCCACAGCAGTAGCGGTCAAAAACTTGGTTATTTTCATGATAAACTCCTAAGAACCCTTTTGAGGGGACGCATTACATTAAAGCCGTCCTCCATCTGTTTTCCGCATTGATAGAATTGGCGACAATAGTCTACCGTTTCTCACGCTTTCCAGCGCCGTAAGTATGATTATTGTAGTGAATGCTGTCAAAGCGTTGCACCAGAGCAACAGATGTATCCAAAATGCCGGTAGTGGTGCCCCTGGCCCGACTCGAACGGGCACTCCTTGCGGAACTGCATTTTGAGTGCAGCGCGTCTACCAATTCCACCACAGGGGCTGATTCATGTTGCCGCAGACTGGCTATCACGAAATCGCCGCCCTGTTAGCGGAGTATATTTTTGCTGGCAACCCTCTGTGTGTGCGTTTCCTTGTTAAAGGAGAATGCCGCCGGTCATTGTCTGAATGATCCACAATGGAAAAGCCACAATCGCCATGAAACCGCCCAAAGGCAACATGCTGTCGGCCATAACCACTTGCCCCCGCATACGCATCATCAGGGCAGCCAGTAATCCCGCCAGCGCTGCTCCCAAAATAACCAGCGGCAATGCCGACCATCCAAGCCAGCACCCAATAGCACCCAATAGCTTTGGATCGCCACCGCCTAGGCCTTCCCGGCCACGAAGCTTGTGGTAGCCCCAACCAATCAGAAAAAGCGTGAGGAACCCGGTGACGCCGCCAACCAATCGGCTCAAAATATCCGGATTCTCGACAAACAAAGACGACACCAGACCTGTAGCGGCCAGAGATAGCGTAAGTCGATCAGGCAGCCAATGATGCTGTGCATCAAGCGCTGCCAGCGTAAGCAGCAACCAACCAAATATCGCTCCCCACAAACCTGCCATTCCCGGGGAAACGAACATCGCCATACCGCCAATCAAGCCTGCGCCAAGTTCGATCATCAGATGGTCGGACTTGATCGCCGCTCCGCAATATACGCATTTACCTGATCTCGCTAAATAGCTGAGTACCGGAACCAGATCGCGGGCATGCAAGGGCTGATTGCAACTATCACAGCGGGAACGTCCCGAAACAACCGATTTTCCCTCCGGCCAGCGGCTGACAATCGTCGCCAGAAAGCTGCCGATGACCAGTCCGAGAACAGCTCCAAGGATGGGATAGAGATAATCTGGCAAGGAAAGCTCCGGCAAATTGCGAAATTGCCGATTGGCATGGCATCGACAGATGTTCAATGCTGCAATTGAAAAAGCGGAATGAGCGCCCTATGTGGACAACAATTGTTTAATGCCGCCAGCGCGGCCCAAGATTCCTCTGAAAGGAAAGCCCCATGTCTCAATCTGATCCTGTCGTCATTCTGTCCTACGCCCGCACACCGATGGGCGGCATGCAAGGTGCCTTGAGCGATGTAAGCGCGCCGGATTTGGGAGCGGTATCGGTTCGCGCTGCCGTTGAACGGGCCGGCATTGACGGCTCGGATGTAGAGCGCATCTATATGGGCAATGTCCTTTCCGCGGGGCAAGGTCAGGCCCCTGCCCGCCAGGCAGCGATATTGGGCGGTCTGCCGGAATCAGTCGAAGCCACCACAGTCAACAAAATGTGCGGGTCAGGCATGCAGACCGCAATCATGGGTGCAGAGGCGCTGGCAGCCGGTTCAGTGGATATCATAGTCACCGGCGGGATGGAGAGTATGACCAATGCGCCCTATCTGCTTCCCAAAATGCGCGGCGGAGCCCGATTGGGACATGCACAGGCCATGGATCATATGTTCCTGGACGGCCTTGAAGACGCTTATGACAAAGGCCGGGCCATGGGCAGCTTTGCCGAAGAAACAGCCGGTGAATATCAGCTAACCCGTGAAGCACAGGATGAATATGCAATTGAATCCCTCGCGCGCGCCAAAGCGGCTGTCGAGGGCGATGCATTTGATGATGAAGTCGTTGCTGTTGAGGTGAAGACCCGCAAAGGCAGCGTCACGATCGACAAGGACGAACAGCCTCTGAAAGGCAACCCAGACAAGATTCCGCAATTGCGCCCTGCATTTGCCAAAGACGGCACGATAACCGCCGCTAATGCTTCTTCGATCTCGGACGGTTCAGCGGCGATGGTATTGACCCGCGCCAGTGTCGCCGATGCGAAGGGTCTGAAGCCTGTGGCGCATATTGTGGCTCATGCAGCCCATGCCCATGCACCGGCGAAATTTACGACCGCACCTGTCTCTGCCATCCAGAAAGTTCTCGAAAAGTCGGGGTGGAGCGTGGCTGATGTTGATCTGTGGGAAGTCAACGAAGCCTTTGCCTGCGTGGCCATGTTCGCGATGCAGGATATCGGCATCTCGCGCGACAAGCTCAACATAAACGGCGGCGCAACAGCCTTGGGCCATCCCATTGGTGCCAGTGGTGCCCGGATTATGGTTACGCTGGTCGCAGCGCTCAAAAAACAAGGCCTTAAGAAAGGCGTTGCAGCGCTGTGTATTGGTGGCGGCGAAGCAACGGCCGTTGCCATAGAGCTGGCCGACTAAATCCCAATTTGTAAAAAATTGAAGGGACGGGAGGCATCATTTTCCTGTCCCTTTTAATTACGACCTTGGAATTGTCCGCTGCCATTTCTACTTCAGGGGTTCATCCCCCCAGATCGCGTCCTGATTGATATAGCCCCGCCGACCAGTAACATCCAGCAGGCACCATCCATTCTCACATTGTGTGATCTTGCCGACAACACCGGTCTCAACACGCCAGATAACCTTGGCATCTCGTTGAGGATTACTCCGCAAAGGTTGTGCCTGCCCTTTTTCGCCCAGCACTATAGCCGTCCTTGAGGCGCTCAATAGCCTGGCGTGCATCCATCCCTGTGCACCGTCGGGATCCTCAACCTTTCGCCATGCCTTGTAGCGTGCCAAAATTTTAATCGGCAGGCGTTCCCTCTTATATATCCACATGGTCGGATATTCAGTGCTCGGCCCAGTGCGCATCCGTGCCTCCGGCTCATCGATAGAAGCCCAATAGGGTGGTTCCTGTTGGGCCATTGCCGGGGAGGACGTCATTGCGGCCGAACCCAGAGCACCAAAAACGAATAGTATTTTCAAATCAAGGTTACGCATGCTTTTAACTTTTACAATCCCCCACAGCCCAGGCCATAAACTGAAAGACGAGCGATCATCAAGCGCCACCTGCTTGACCTCATGTAAAATTCAGGCATAGCGATGGCCCTATGGCTGAAACATCCCAAACTGAGACACTCCGCCCCGCAAAACCGCGCGTCATTGTAACACGTGAACTGGCCGATGCGATCCACGATCGAATGGGGGAACTGTTTGATGTCGTTCCGAATTTAACTGATCGGGCCTTTACGCGAGACGATCTCATCGCCGCCATGGCCGATTGCGATGTGCTGGTTCCGACTGTCACCGATCATATTGATGCCGAGATGATTGCCGGCGCACCGGAACGGCTCAAGCTGATCGCCAGCTTTGGCGCCGGTGTTGATCATATTGATCTGGCGGCTGCCCGTGCGCGCAAAATTCTAGTTACCAATACGCCGGGAGTATTTACCGAAGATACGGCCGACATGACTATGGCACTAATCCTGTCTGTGCCGCGGCGTTTGGCAGAGGGTGAAAAACTAATGCGCTCTGGACAATGGAAGGGCTGGAAGCCTTCGGGCATGCTTGGCCATTGTATTGGTGGCAAAAAACTGGGCATAATCGGCATGGGCCGCATTGGTCAGGCGGTTGCGCGCCGGGCATCGGGTTTCGGATTGTCGGTCGTGTATCACAACCGGCGCCAATTGCCTCCGGCGGTCGAGGAATCGCTCAACGCCAGCTATGTCGAAGATTTGGATGAGTTGATCCGGACCTGTGACATTATCACCATCCACTGTCCGCACACACCCCAAACACATGAATTGATCAATGCAGAGCGGATTGCCATGATGAAGCCATCTACATACTTGATCAACACGGCTCGCGGTGAGTTGATTGATGAGAATGCCTTGATCGAAGCACTCCAGAAAGAAACCATAAGCGGCGCAGGCCTGGATGTTTATACGCAAGAACCTGCGGTCGACGAGCGCTTTCTGACGCTAAAAAATGTTGTGCTTTTGCCCCATATGGGCAGCGCTACTTTTGAAGGCCGGGAAGCATCGGGCGAGCGCGTCATTGCCAATATCCGCGTATGGGCCGACGGACACCGGCCACCAGATCAGGTGCTGGAAGGCTGGGCCTGAGTTCCTACCCGCCGTCCGCTATAGTTCACGGTTGAGTCCTGTTCCGTTCGCGACTAGAAAATCTCAAAATATGATTCGCTGAAGCCGGTCAGCGAAATAAAATACCGTGTTCAGGGGACTTCATGAAATATCTGAGTAAAATTCTCATCGGTGGCGCAGCCGCTATTCTGGCAAACGTACCAGTTGCAGCACAGGAAGTTGTCGATCCAGCCGCCGATGTTGCCAATAGCGGTGATACTGCCTGGATATTGACCTCTACCGCGCTTGTTTTGCTGATGACGCTTCCGGGTCTCGCCTTGTTTTATGGCGGCCTGGTCAGGTCCAAGAATTTTCTCTCGGTACTCATACAATGCATGGCCGTGGCCGGTATTGCCTCTGTTTTGTGGGTTATCGTGGGTTACACACTCGCATTTGGCCAAGTTACAAATGGTATTTTAGGCAATGGCATCAATTGGATGTTTGGCAATCTTGGCAATGTTCGTGAAGGAACGACCATACCGGAGTCCGCCTTTGCCATGTTCCAGATGACTTTTGCGGTGATTACCCCTGCCCTTATGGTTGGCGCCTGGGTTGATCGTGCGCGTTTTGGCTGGGTTGTGGCCTTCTGTTCGCTCTGGCTACTGGTCGTATATGCCCCTGTTACCCACTGGGTTTGGGGCGGCGGCTGGCTTTCCGGTCTTGGTGTGCTCGACTTCGCCGGCGGCATCGTGGTCCACACCACAGCAGGCGTCTCAGCGCTCGTTGTCGCGATCATGATGGGCAAGCGGATTGGCTGGCCTAAAACACTTATGCTTCCGCATAGCCCTGCCTTGACTGTCGCGGGTGCAGGCTTGCTCTGGGTCGGGTGGTTCGGATTTAACGGTGGTTCGGCCCTTACTGCGACAGACGATGCATCTTCTGCGATTATCAATACCCATGTCGCGGCTTCCATGGCCGCCTTAGTCTGGATTTTGATCGAGCGGATCAAGGTTGGAAAATCAACCGCTGTTGGTGTAGCAACCGGCGCTATTGCTGGGCTCGCCACTATCACTCCAGCAGCCGGTTTTGTTGGCCCCGGAGCGTCCATCGTAATTGGCGCAGCGGCAGGTTTCGTCTGCTTCTTTGCAGTTGGCCTGGTCAAAAACGGCTTTAAAATCGACGACAGCCTCGACGTTTTTGCAGTTCACGGCGTCGGCGGCATGCTCGGCTCACTGATGCTGGCTCTTTTCATCAGTGAAGGCCTTGGCGGCACGGGCTACGGCGATGACATGGCCTTTGGCAGCCAGTTTGTTGCCCAGCTTATCGGCGTCGGCGTGGTAGCGATCTGGTCGGCAATCGCCACCGCGATTCTCGGCTACGGGATCAGCTTCATCCTGCCAATGCGGGTGAATGAAGATGACGAACGCGATGGTCTGGACATTGCCAGCCATGGTGAACGAGCGTGGGACTTAGACTAACGACCTAAACGAAAAGACGTGAAACCCGGTGGCCAGCTTCGTTGACCAGCGAAACGAACGGTTTGTTCTAACTGGATAAAAAGGCCTTCCAACCGACATAAGCTAGAAATGGCAAGCCAATCAGGTCAGTAATGGCAATCGTGCGCAAAGTGTCGGGTTGGCCATAGATGCCATAGATGACGAGAAAGCTGATCATCGAAAGCGCCGTTAGAGTGACTGCCAGTTTGCGTACATCGGAATCAAATGCGGCCCATAGGCAGGCGACAACTATCACTCCGAACAAAGCAGCGCGATGCTGTAGCAAAGCGAAATTCATACCATCCGGCGCTACGCCATATAGGCGAGTGATCAGTGACGGAACAAAAAAGGCAGCGAATGGAGGCAAGTGGATAAGAATGCCCAGAATAATCCAGCAAGCCCGTTCCAACATGATACCGCTCCCGCTTGTTATAGTGTCATATGCAAAAACTGATTAAATGGACTCGCAATATAATCCCCAAAAGCAGGCCCATTTTCGAAACCGCGTTTGCGATAGAGGTGAAGAGCTGGTTCAAACTCTTTCCCCGATCCCGTTTCAAGGCTGAGTTTCTCATATCGGCGCCGTTTTGCTTCGGCAATTATGTGGTTGAGAATTGACAAACCCACACCTTTCCGAACGTGCTTCGGATCCGTTCGCATGGATTTGATTTCACCAGCTGTGCCAGACAGTTGTTTCAGCGCGCCAACGCCCAAGAGAACATCCCGCTCCCATGCGGCCCATACAGTCACATCGAGCGCCTTCAAGCCGGAAAGGTCAAGCGCATAGACGCTGCCTGCGGGAGAATTTTTGTGCATGTCGGACAGATGGATGGCCAGCAGATCCTGAACCGCCTGCCCTGTCAGATCATCTGGCCGAATTTCCATGAGTCGATCGCTTTCCCACTATCATCCGCGATGATATATACAGTTCGAGCACTTGGACAGTTTAAATCAATTGTTTCTGATTGTTACAGGGCCGACCTGCTGGAACATATAGCGTTCCAAATAGCGCAAAATGCAGTGTGATGTGTGTGAACTTTGAAACGAGAAAGCTGAATTACGGTTTAAGACGTCAGTGTCAGGGTCCGCAGAATTTCTGTATCCAAAGCATCAGCGAAGCGGCACCCGGCCTGCTTTGTTTTCTGCCAAACCAAAGTGGCTTTGACCGGCACATGTTTGTTGACGGTGACGGTTACTTTCTCGCCTTCCTGAAACACGGCGTCGGCTTCAAACCGGCATCCGTATATCGAAATATCCAGCAAGGTAGCAACGATGGATTTATTCCCGCTGCGTTTCAGCGATGCACTGGAAACGGTCACTTCATGGCGGGGCACAGCACGCCGGTTCAATGCTGCCGGCTCCACTCTACGGTATCTTGTCGACTTTAACGCCACGACTACCCTCCTGCCAATTTCCACCCACCTGTATCGACAGGTAAACGGAAAAAGGTATCAAAAGGTTAACAGCGCTAAAGCATGACTATTCCCCGGTCAGGATGCGATCTACCAGCTGTTTGACCGTTGGAACAAAGCCATTGGAATAGAAAGGATCTTTACCGAAATTATAAGCTCCGTGCCCGGCGAACATCAAATGCTCTTCCACAGGAGATCCATGAACAATTTCCTGCAGTGACTTTTGAATGCAGAAACTTCGCGGGTCCGCGAGTCGCCCGGTGCTGAAATTGTCATGGTCTTTCCAGGAAGAAAAACCGCAATGGGACAAACAACCCATGCAATCGGCCTGATCCTTGCGGATCATTTTGGCTTCCTCCGGTGTGGTGAAGACGATTGTGTTATCCGGCGTCTTCAGCGCCATGGTGAACCCCAATCC
Organism: uncultured Sphingomonadaceae bacterium; assembly: GCA_947493955.1. Lineage (GTDB taxonomy): Bacteria > Pseudomonadota > Alphaproteobacteria > Sphingomonadales > Sphingomonadaceae > Parasphingorhabdus. Next base: position 754,162 of record CANLSQ010000001.1, on the reverse strand, counting down.
ATCCCATTCCCGGGCACGGAGCAGGTCATTGCGCGTGACCCAGAAGTTCTTGCCCTTCACGCCAACATCCAGTTGATGGGTATGTTCGCCTGCTTTCTCGGTCGAATAGGGAATCTGACGTTCGGACCGTGCTTCCAGACTGCGAAGAAACTCATTTCGCACCGCCGATGAGTAGAAACCGGTGGGCGAAAACTTGTGCAGCAGGACATCGCCTTCCTTGATTTTAATCAGTTCATTCTTCCAGCTGTCGGGGATCGGACTTTCTTTCGTAAGAAGAGGGCGGGTGCCGAATTGGAAAGCAATCTGCCCCAGCTCATCATTATCGATCCAGTTATCCCAGTCCTTTAGAGCCCAAACACCGCCTGCCATGATGATGGGGACGCTATCAGCAATTCCTTCACCGCGCATAGTCTCACGTAGCGCCTTGACCCGAGGATATGGATCTTCCGGTTTACGAGGGTCTTCAGCATTGCTGAGACCATTGTGTCCGCCAGCCAACCAAGGATCTTCATAAACGACGGCAGCCATAAGATCAGAAACTTTATGATAAGCCCGCTTCCACAAGGCACGAAATGCGCGAGCGGAGCTGATAATCGGGAGATAATTCACGCCATATTGCTGGGCAATTTCCGAAAGCTTGTAAGGCATACCGGCACCGCAGGTGACGCCCGCAACCATGCCCTTGGTCTGTTCCAAAACGCCGTGCAACACTTGTTGCGCGCCGCCCATTTCCCAAAGCACATTGATATTGATTGCACCCTTGCCATTGGACATTTCAAAGGCCCTTGTCACCTGTGCAACCGCGCCATCAATTGCATATTTGACAAGCTCTTCATGCCGTGCGCCGCGGGTTTTGCCATGATAGATTTGCGGGATGACATTGCCATCCGCGTCATAGCTATCCGCATTAACGGCCGAAACAGTGCCGATACCGCCAGCAGCTGCCCAGGCCCCGGAACTGGCATGATTGGTCGCGGCAACCCCTTTTCCGCCCTCAATCAATGGCCAAACTTCACGGCCATTATACTGGATAGGTTTGACCCCTTTAAACAATATACTCTCCTATATACCCCAAGCGCGTCTTATAGACGGCGCATGTCAAATTGTGCGAAAAAATGAGCGAATACCCAAAACTATTTTTCATTATAAAATCCTAAGCAAATTTTGGTCGCCCGAGCGCATGACCATATAGCAGCGCATAACGTGCCAACATCTTGCTTTCATTGTACTCCGCCTGAGCCTTCATCCGGTTTTGCGCGCCAATGTCCTGCCGTAACTGCTCATGCTGGATCAATGTCGTTAAGGCTTCGGCAAACTGCGCTTCATCTTCCACGGGTTTTATGAAGCCCTGATTGGCCTGACATACCATAGATTTTACATCTCCGACATCTGTAGCCGCAACAGGCAGGCCAGCCGCCATCGCTTCGATCAGAGATATAGGGAATTGCTCACTGTCAGAGGATAATGCAAAAATGTCGAATAGTCCGATATAGCGCGCGGGATCCGTCTGAAATCCGGGCATTAGCAGACGATCGGCCATTCCGCGCTGCTGCGCCTCTGCCAGAATGGCCTCTTTTTCAGGCCCCTCACCAACAATCACAAGCCGGACATTGTCTCCTGCTTCGGCGCAAGCTCGCACCAACCGCGGCAAGTTTTTGACCGCCCGAAGTCCCGCCAGAGTCCCGACGACTACTTCGCCTTTTGCCCTTTTAAACCCTGGAAGCGCACCGCGTTGCGGTTTTTTATCGAACCGCTTCACATCAATACCGTTGGGAATACGGTGCACTTTGTCTTCGGGCTGCTTCCAGACTGATTGAGCGATGTTCTGAAGTCGCTCAGATGGCACTACCAGCGCCTGGCTCCCGCCCAGTGCAAATTTCCGGAACAAGTTGCGCTTCCAGTTCAGCTTTTTGCGTTCATCTTCGTTGAAGCCATCTTCATGGTGGACGAGCGGAGGCAATCCTTCGACCCGGGCAAAGAGAGTCCGAGCCATAACGCCGTCCATTGAACCCCAGTTATAAGACAGGATCAGATCAAATTGCCGATAATAATCAACCAGTTCACGATAGCGCTTCAATGACGGTTTGCCCGACAATAATGGCGCATCCTTTGGAAAGCTGACCTTGATCTTGCTGTCAATCGCATCGCGCGCCGAAAGACTATCGGGTTCAGCGGACAGGATGGTATGCTGCGCCTGCGCGCCGAAGTGATTCATCAGCCTGACCGCCCGCGCTTCTTTGCCGCCAAGATTGAACGTGCTGTGCAAATGCAAGATTCTGGAGGGTTTCATTGATTATGCCGGCTATCGTTAACGTCAGAAAAAATCAATCGACCCGTTGGAGCAACGCGGCAATCGCGTCAAGCGATGCCTGCTCCTCCAATGTCGGCGCATGCCCTACCCGCGGGACCGTGACCAGCTCCGCCTTGTTCAGTTTATCGAGCATTTTTTGGGCGGTCGCTTCGCTGAAAAGATCGGACAATGCTCCTCGCAAGATAAGCGTCGGCACGTTTTCGAGCGCCTCCAGTGCGCGCCAGATCGCTTCATTGCCCCCGCCCTTGCCTTCAAATGGCTCCGATATCTTCATATCATAATCCAGCTTAATCCGGCCGGAGCTGTTCATTCGATAGAGTTTCTTTGAAAAGGCTATCCATTCTTTCAAGCTATAGTCGGGATGAATACCGCGACTTTCCTCAGCCTTGTCGCGCGCAGCATGCGCCCAGGTTTCAAAACTGCGACCTTGTCCAAGATTTTCACCGATACGGTCCAATCCGCGTTGATCGACATCAGGACCGATATCATTCAATAATGCACCGGCTACCCGTTCCGGATGTCGGGATGCCATGATCATAGTGACAATCCCGCCCAGTGACGTACCAAAAAATATTGCTGTTGACAGTTCGATGTCATCCATAAGTCTGACTACATCGGCAACATAGGTTTTCGCGTTATAGCTTGCGCTATCCTTGGCATATTCGCTCTCGCCCCGCCCGCGCAGATTGATCATGATGATCCGGCGTTTTCCACTAAGCCAATCGCCAAGATGCTCAAAATCCCGAACATTGCGTGTCAGTCCAGGAACACAGATTACCGGTATTTGCCTATCATCGCCGGGATAGTCACGATAATGCAGCTTCAAACCATCTTCGGATTCCCAGTATTTGTCGTCATAGCTGCCCTGATCGATCATAAAAGTCGTGCGTCCCCCGGTTCTTACTTGCCGCGCTCTCTATTCATCCCCACTATTGAGCAATGGCATATAAACCGCAAGCTGAACCGGCAAAATCACCCTATCGCCCCGATGTAAAGATAACCCAGCTGGGTGAAAAAATTGGTGATCCGGTTCAAGCGGCCAAGTTTCCGCGCCATGAACTGCGCTTCCGCAATAATCGCTGGGACCAAACGATTGGCCTTTCCGACTTGAGCGAAGACGAATGGATCGATCATTTCGGTCGTTTCCAGCCCCTTTCCGACAATCTCAACCCGCCCTTGGCATTGCGCTATCATGGCCATCAGTTTCGCAACTACAATCCGGAGATAGGCGATGGACGCGGGTTTCTGTTCGCACAAATGCGTGACCATGAAGATCGTCTGATGGATCTCGCCACCAAAGGATCCGGCACCACCCCGTGGAGCCGTTCGGGCGATGGCAAGCTAACACTGAAGGGCGGAGTTCGTGAGATACTCGCCACCGAAATGCTGGAGGCTTTGGGTGTGGACACATCTAAGACGTTCTCATTGGTCGAGACGGGCGAAGAATTATACCGCGGTGACGAGCCCTCACCGACACGATCTGCAGTGATGACCCGGCTGAGCCACAGCCATATTCGCTTTGGCACATTTCAGCGGATCGCAGCAGAACAGAATGAAGACTTGATGCACAAGCTGGTCGATTATTGTCTGACCCATTTCTATGGTGGTGCCAAGACAGACGATCCCGCCATTGAGTTGTTTCAAAACGTCGCCGACAAAGCCGCGCAATTGGCCGCTAGTTATATGACAGCGGGATTTGTGCACGGCGTTCTTAACACAGACAATATCAATATTACGGGAGAAAGTTTCGATTACGGTCCATGGCGCTTCACGCCTTATTGGGAACCAGGGTTCACCGCAGCCTATTTTGATCAGGAAGGGCTCTATTGTTTCGCCCGACAACCAGAAGCGCTACATTGGAACCTTGCACAATTGGCAAGTGCGTTGAGATTGATCTGTGACAGCGATCCGTTGGTTGAAACACTGGAAGGTTTTCCCAAAGCATATGGCACCGCATTCACCGAGCATTTCTGCTGGCGTCTGGGCGTCAAAAGTGAAGGCTTTGAAAGGGACAAACCCCTCGTCATGGCGGCAGAGCAGGCCTTAACCCAGAAAGCCGTGACAATTGACCGGTTCTTTTTCGACTGGGGTCAGGATTCTCTACCGAAAGACGAAAGTTATGAGGTCAACGAATTCGCGACTTTTCGGGAAGAGATGGACAAACGCAAGCGCGCACGGTCATCCGATCATCAGTATTGGCAATTGGATACACCCTGCTCCATGCACATCGAAGAAGTCGAAGCAATCTGGGATGCCATTGATCAAAAAGACGATTGGCAACCGTTAACCAGAAAAGTTGAGGCAATACGAGATATGGGCAAGGCATTACGGGGACTGTAAAGCGAAGTAACCGTTCGTATGAGACGAAGCGAATAAAAACAGGTTTATAGTTACTGGATTTTTAAGCTGTATCAGCTAGTTGGTATTGCAACTAATAAAGCGACATTCCGCTTGCCTGCTTGAATATTGTATCGGAACGATTGTGACTGAATTTACATCAATAGAACCAGCCACTGGCGCGATTTTGTGGAAAGGGCAATCTGGCGATGCCGATGCAGCGGTCGCCGATGCAAGGAAAGCTTGGCCGACATGGGCAGCTCTTCCCGTTACCAAACGTATCGAGGCCGTGCGTCGATATGCCAATCAAATTCGCGGGCAAGCAGAAGAACTGGCTGAGCTGATTTCCCGCGAAACCGGAAAACCTATTTGGGAATCAAGAACCGAAGTGGAATCGGTCGTCAAAAAGATCGATATCTCGGTCACGGCCTATGCAGAGCGCACGCCGCAACGCCAGCTGTCCAGCCAACCCAATATGCGTGCCGCCCTGCGGCACAAGCCGCATGGGGTCTTGGCGGTACTTGGTCCTTATAACTTTCCTGCCCACCTACCCAATGGCCACATTGTTCCAGCACTGATTGCTGGCAACACGGTAGTGTTCAAACCGTCAGAAAAAACACCGGCAGTGGGCCAGTTTTTGTTTGATGCTTTCAAGAAAGCAGGACTGCCAGGTGGCGTTGTCAACATTGTGCAGGGCGGGCCTGAGGTTGGCAAACAGCTTACTGCGAACGATGGTATTGATGGTCTGTTATTCACGGGATCCGCCCAAACAGGCGTTGCTCTCAATCGACAATTTGCCAATCGACCCAACAAGATATTGGCGCTCGAAATGGGTGGCAATAATCCGATCATTGTCTGGGACACGGATGATATTCACAGTGCAGCGGTATTGGTTGTGCAATCGGCTTTCCTGTCAGCCGGGCAGCGCTGCTCCGCGGCAAGCCGGATGATTGTCAAAGACGAACTTTATGACCGCGTGGTCAAAGAAGTTAAGCGCATTGCGGACAGGTTGATCATCGACGAGCCCTTTAGCAAACCGGCGCCTTTCATGGGGCCTGTGATTGACAACGATGTCGCTGATGGTCTTACTGAAAGCTTTCTGACATTGATGAGCCATGGCGGTCGCCCGATCAAACATATGGCGCGACCACTGGATGATCGCCCGTTTCTCACGCCCGGGATTATCGATGTCACGGCCATGGAAGAACGCCTGGATATCGAATTGTTCGGCCCGATATTGCAGGTCATTCGCGTCGCTGATTTTGAGGAAGCAATCGCGGAAGCCAACAACACACGATACGGCTTATCGGCGGCCCTTGTTGGTGGTACAGCAACCCAATATGATCAATTTTGGTCCAATAGCCGTGCGGGTATTGTAAACTGGAACAAGATGACAGTGGGTGCCTCTTCCGAAGCGCCATTTGGCGGCATCGGCCTTTCCGGCAATCACCGGCCGAGCGCCTATTATGCAGCCGACTATTGCGCTTATCCGGTAGTTTCGATGGAAGCCGAGCAAACGCGGGCATCCATTGGCATCGGATTGAAAGACGAAGACCGGACAGAAACCGAAACCGCAGCTGAAGTCTCTGGTCAATAGTATATCTTAGGTCGCTAAAAAAACTTCTGCTTTGAAAATCGCCGCTTACCCGAGCATATCGGTTTCATGGAAACCAAAGAACCTTCTATACCGCAAGCCCAGTCTGCCGATGGCACGGTCTATCTCGTCGGTGCTGGCCCCGGTGATCCGGAGCTGCTGACACTGCGCGCTGCACGTTTGTTGTCCGAAGCTGATATCATCGTCCATGACGGTCTAGTGAGTTCGGACATACTTGATATGGCGCCGGCGACAACCCAACGGGTATCCGTAGCCAAGCAGCGGTCCCGCCACAGCCTGGCACAGGACCAAATCAACGCGTTGCTGATTGCCGAAGCGAAAAAGGGGCACAAAGTTGTTCGCCTGAAAGGGGGAGATCCCTTTATTTTTGGTCGCGGCGGCGAAGAGGCCAGTGACTGCATCAAAGCCGGCGTACAAGTGGAAGTTGTTCCCGGTATCAGCGCTGCTCTCGGCTGTGCGGCGCAGGCAAAAATGCCTCTCACCCATCGTGATGCATCCAGCGCTGTCTCGTTTGTCGCAGGACAATGCAAAGGCTTGTCTGATCAAAACTGGTCCGGATTGGCCGGTAAAGGACGCACACTGGTTATCTACATGGGCGTTGCCAATGCCGAAGCGATTGTTGAAAAACTTATTGCAGACGGCGCCGCGCCCGACTTGCCGGTTGCCGTGCTGGAAAACGGAACGCGGGACAGTTTCCGGGCCCTCCAGACATTGCTGACTGATCTTGGTGATCTTGTTCAACGGGAACAAGTGAAGAGCCCTGCCCTCTTGGTGGTCGGCGAAGTTGCGCGTTACGGCGATGCAACGGACAAATTTCTTGAATATGCGCAAATGGCGGGAGTGGAATTTTGAAAATACTGACGGGAAATGACCTGAAAACAGGAGACGTCACCTGGTGGACCGGAAGCGACTGGTCCCGCCATGTTGAAGATGCTGTTGATGTCGGCGAGAATTTCGAGGCTATCCTGCATGAAGAAGAGGCGGCCCGCCGGGTCAATGTCCCCTATGCCATTGAAGCAGAGATGACCGACGATGGCCCGCGTCCCGCTCATATCAAAGACCGAGTGCGCGCGCTTGGACCAACTGTAAGACCGGATTTAACATTAAAGCCAGCCGACCCTGAGGCTGGAAACTGGGTGATATAAGCATGTATCAATATGATAAATATGATCAGCAAATGGTCGATACACGGGTTGCGGAATTTCGCGATCAGGTTGAACGCCGCCTTGCCGGAGAACTGACCGAAGACCAGTTCAAACCCCTGCGCTTGATGAACGGGCTTTATCTGCAGCTGCACGCCTATATGCTGCGCGTGGCCATTCCCTATGGCACGCTGAACAGCAAGCAGATGCGAATGCTGGGCCACATCGCACGTAAATATGACCGTGATTATGGGCATTTTACCACCCGTCAGAATATTCAGTATAACTGGATCAAGTTGGAAGATGCACCCGACATTCTGGCCGACCTGGCTTCCGTCGAGATGCACGCAATCCAAACTAGCGGCAACTGCATCCGCAATATCTCCTCTGACCAATATGCTGGCGCAGCGGCCGACGAAATTGCCGATCCACGTCCTTGGGCAGAAATCCTGCGTCAATGGTCGAGCTTCCACCCGGAATTCTCGTATCTGCCACGCAAGTTTAAAATTGCCGTCATTGCCAGTGATGAAGACCGTGCGGCAATGCGCCTGCATGATATCGGCATCCAACTCGTTCACAAGAACGGTGAACTCGGCGCGAAATTCTATGTCGGCGGCGGTATGGGCCGAACACCAATGATCGCTCCTGAAATCCGCGACTTTGTGCCAGCAGATGAACTGATCAGCTATGCCGAAGCATGCCTGCGGGTCTATAACCGTTATGGTCGGCGCGATAACAAGTACAAGGCGCGGATCAAAATCCTCGTCCATGAACTGGGTAAGGAAGAATATACCCGCCAGGTCGAAGAAGAATTTGCCCACATGAAAACGCTGGGCCTGAATCCACCAGTGGAAGAACTGGCACGGATTACGGAATATTTTGCTGATCCGGCTTTTGATAGCAATGCAAGCGATGAGCTCGATCTGTCCGATCCGGATTTCAAACTGTGGGTCGATCAGAATACGGTTGCGCACAAACAACCCGGCTATGCTATCGCAACGATCAGCTTGAAGCCGAAAGGCGGCATCCCCGGCGATGCTTCATCGGCGCAGATTGATCTAATGGCCGATCTGGCGGAGCAATATAGTTTTGATGAACTGCGCGTAACCCATAGTCAGAACATCGTTCTACCACATGTCAAGAAGAGCGATCTATATGCTCTGTGGCAGAAACTGGATCAAGCTGATTTGGCGCCTGCCAACCTCGACCTGATCACCGACAGCATCGCCTGCCCCGGTCTGGATTATTGCAGCCTTGCCAATGCGCGCTCCATTCCGCTGGCACAGAAGATCAGTGAACGTTTCGCCGATCTCGGTCGCCAGCGTGAACTGGGCGAGCTGAAGCTGAAAATCTCGGGCTGCATCAATGCCTGCGGACATCACCATGCCGGCCATATCGGTATATTGGGCGTCGACCGTAAAGGGACGGAAAATTATCAGTTGCTGCTGGGCGGCTCTGCTGCCGAGGACACTAGCCTCGCCAAAATCACCGGTCCCGGCTTTGATGAGGACGGCGTGATCGATGCCATTGAAACCGTGACTGACCTGTATCTGAAAGAACGGCAGGAGGATGAGCGATTTATCGACACCTATCGCCGTGTCGGCATGGCTGCTTTCAAGGAGGCTATCTATGGTTGAGGCAATCCGTTTTCGTGACGACGACGTGCATGAAGAACCAGCGGTTTCGCTCGATGCATTTCTGGATCAGTCAAACGCCACCGCCGTTCGGATAGAGGCAGGCGAAGACGCCCGGCTGCTGCTCCCGCTATTGGATCGCTTGGCATTGATCGAGGTCGACTTCCCCGTCTTCGGCGACGGTCGCGGCTATTCTGCGGCGCAAATTCTGCGTGAAGCAGGTTACAAAGGCGAATTGCGGGCAAGTGGTGATGTATTGGTGGATCAAATCGCCTATATGCGACGCTGTGGCTTTGATGCTTTCGCTCCGGACGCTCCAATTGATGCCAGAGTCATGGATAAGGCGCTGGAACTCTATGAAGAGGTTTATCAGAGCACGACAGACAGCCGTGCGCCCATCTGGAAACGTCGTCATGGGTGAACCAGCTCGCAAAATCGATATAATCGACGCACGTCCTGACTTTACACAGGCAGACGCCGATGCCCTGAACGCGCGCTTTGAGGGCGTTCATGCCTCAGCAATGCTGAAGGCCCTTTTCAAAGAAGGTGGACTTGGCGAGATTGCGGTTGTTTCTTCTTTCGGAACAGAAAGCGCGGTTCTGCTGCATCTGGTTGCGCAGGCAGATCCCTCTATTCCGGTGACTTTTGTCGATACGCTGAGAATGTTTCCCGAAACGCTGGAATATCGCGAGACGCTGATCCAAACGCTGGGAATCCAAAACGCAAATGTCGTAAAGCCAGACCCCGTCGTACTCGCTGCCAAGGATGAGAATGAACTTCGGTGGTCTTTTGACCCGGATGGCTGCTGCGAGATCCGCAAGGTCGAACCATTGGCCCGCGCCAAGGCCAGTCTCAACAGCTGGATATCCGGCCGTAAAGCCTTTCAATCAGTCACCCGACAAAATCTCCCCCGCTTCGAAGTCGAAGACGGTCGATTAAAAATCAATCCGTTGGGCGACTGGGTCAAAGATGATCTCGAAGCCTATTTTGAAGAACATGACCTGCCCCGCCATCCACTGGAAGCGCAAGGCTATCTCTCGGTTGGCTGTGCCCCCTGCACTTCCAAAGTCAAACCTGGAGAAGACCCACGTGCAGGCCGCTGGCGGGGTTGGGACAAAACCGAATGCGGTATCCATGAGGATGTCACGCCGTTGCCAGTAGCAGATGACGATGAAAGTGGCGCGAACGATCCTATCTTTTAATTCGCCCTACTGTTTTCCCGCTAGGCCATTTTAGGTGCGTACCAGGCTGAGCATTTGTAACAGAAAAAAGCGCTATTCCTCTGAAAAGGACGCCTTGCTAGCCGCACAAGACGCTGACTTTCCATTAAGACCCTATCGCTGTGACCGATGCCGTAAATTCCATCTGACTAGCCGCACCAAGGGCAAAAGAATAGCACGGCCGGCAAGTTAACCTGCTACGGGTCTTAGATATTAGCCAACATCATCCGGATGCCGATATACGAAACGAAAAGGCCACATATGCTGAAGGCTTGAAGGCACAAACCCAATATCAGATAGGCTCGGCTCCTCTATTACCAACTGATCCGTCTTCGGATTCCAAAGGCGGGTTACGGCGTGATCAGAGGATGTAAAAATCCGAGCTGCCCGGTTTTGTGGCAGTACAGGACTTTTCCTGTTTATTACATGACCGCACGCATAATCCGCGTTCCCGAGCTTCATGATCTGCCTGAAACCGGCAATCCGCGACATGTTCCATATAGCAGAAAAGCGTGTCGTTTTTTGTAAGCGAACGGAACCCTGAATGATGGTCACGCCCAGCTGGTCGTTAACATTATAATCCAAACAGCCATCAGGCTTTTTGTCGAACAACGAAAACCTGGCCGAACGGGCATTTAGACCTAGATATTCGTTATTATACGCGATGACAGCATCTGAATCATTCCACAAGTTCAGGCATAATGTTCCCCAGTCATGCCGCGTGCCCATGGCAATAGGTAAAGCAAAGGGGGAAGCGGCCAGCACTTCACCCTCTTTCTCACTGACCAGAACAAAAAACTGTAACTCGTGATGAGCCCCCATGCTGGCATCTTCAAAATTTGCCATGATGAAACCGGCTGCTGCTGCTCCCGAAGCCGTTTTTACAGGAAAAACAGATTCATCGGCGATCATTAATTGCAGCATATCAAAATCCACGCTGCCAAATATCAAGAGACCCTCACCATCATAAACATGATAGGGAGTCGGTGCCGCTCCGGTTGAGAGACTTATTTCACCAGATAGCGGATTATCCTGAAATATCGGGTGATTCAAAGCCATTAAGATACCGCCTGAGAGGTAAAGAACCGACAACCGTTGGAGTACATATCAGTACTCAGTACTAATAATCATCCGGCCCATCATCATAAGCCAGATCGCCAAATTTCGTGAACTCGCTGAGGAAGCTCAGCTGGATATTACCGGTGGAACCCTGACGGTTTTTGGCAACGATAACGGTCGCCTTGCCCACCTTGCTTTGATGGTCAGTTTCCCAAGCGAGATATTTCGCTTTCTGCTCCTCGGTTGAATTCTCATCCGGGTCATCCGGTTTTACAGCAAGATGATAATATTCGTCGCGATAGATGAACATCACAATATCCGCGTCCTGCTCGATCGAACCGGATTCACGCAAATCGGATAGCTGTGGGCGCTTGTCTTCGCGGCTTTCCACCTGACGCGAAAGTTGGGAGAGGGCGACCACCGGGCAATTCAGTTCCTTGGCGAGAGTTTTCAGGCCTCGGCTAATCTCCGAAATTTCGTTGACGCGATTATCATTGGCACGACCAGACCCTTGCAACAGTTGCAGATAATCGACCACGATCAGGTTGATGCCACTGCGCCGCTGCAGACGCCGCGCCCGCGTGCGCAGGGCTGCAATGGTCAGACCGGGCGTATCATCGATATAGAGCGGCAAATCCTGCAATTCCCGGGAAGCCAGCGCCAAGCGATGCATTTCATCCCGGCTGATCGCACCCATGCGCAGTTTTTCTGAACTGATTTCAGCCTGTTCGGAGAGAATCCTCGTTGCCAGCTGGTCGGCCGACATTTCCAGACTGAAAAATGCGGTCTTGGCACCCAGCGAATCTTCAGGTTCAATTCCGTCCTGAACATCGCGGCGATAGCGATTGGCGGCATTAAACGCGATATTGGTCGCAAGCGATGTTTTGCCCATACCGGGGCGTCCAGCCAGAATCAGCAAATCCGATTTGTGCAAACCGCCCATTTTAGCGTTAAGGTCTGTCAGGCCGGTGGTGATACCCGAAACCTTGCCGCCACTATTAAACGCGCGTTCTACGTTATTTAGTGCCTCGGTGGAGGCAGCCAAGAAGGATTTGACACCACCCTCCTGCGCTTCGCCCTCGGAAACACGGTAGAGAGAGGATTCCGCTTCTTCGATCTGGGTTTTGGGATCGACCGTCTCGCTGGTGTCCAGTGCATTGTCGACCAAGGTTCGCCCTACATTGACCAATTCACGCAGCAGAGCCAGATCATATATCTGATCGGCAAAATCACGCGCACCAATCAAGCCTGCCCCGTCGCCAGTCAACTTGGCAAGATAGGACGGCCCACCTAACACTTTCATCGCCTCATCGGCTTCAAAATAGGGCTTAAGCGTAACTGGCGTTACAACCATGTTGCGATCAAGCAGCTTTAGAGCTTGCTCATATATACGGCCATGCAGCGGTTCATAAAAATGCTCCGGCCGCAATTTGATTTGGACGTCTTCGGCCACGCGGTTGTCAATCAACAACGCACCCAGAAACGTTGCCTCTGCCTCGACATTGCGCGGCAGGCGCTGGGATTCTTCTTCTACTGCATCAAAACGAACTAGCTCGGCCATGTTCTTATCATCCACGCTCAGGCGGTTCAGAGCAAGTCCGTTCCCGGTAAATTTTAAAATCAGGCGGGGACAGTCTTGTGGATAAATGCCTTTTGTTTTTCTGCCGCACTGCAAAAAAACTTGTCCTAGCCCCAGCGCTGCGGCAACAGAGCTGAAATGTCCGATCCGCGCATCATAAATGTTGAACTCGACGAAGCCACCATCTTGTGGCGCAATGCCGATATCGAGCAGGAACGACGTATTGCGATCTTCGATCTAATTGAAGAAAACCACTTTAAACCCTTGCGCGAACATGATGATAGATATGCAGGACCTTATAGACTGCATCTGAGTGTGCAGGAAGGCCGACTGGTTTTTTCGATAGCCCGTGAAAATGGAGAGCCGCTTGAAACCCTGATCCTTGCATTAGGTCGATTTCGCCGCCCCATCCGCGATTATTTCGCAATTTGCGACAGCTATTATCAAGCCATTCGTAAAGCCACCGCCCAGGAGATTGAGACGATTGATATGGCGCGGCGCGGGGTGCATGATCATGGTGCCGAGCTGCTTACCGAGCGACTTGATGGCAAAATAGAAGTTGATTTTAAAACCGCCCGTCGCCTCTTCACTTTGATCTGTGTATTGCATATCAAGAATTAGTCGATTCTCTGCCCGTTGGTGCAGTTGTTCAATCGTCCAGTTGAGTAGCGCGTCAGGGAAATAGGGTGTCCACAAAAAATAGGAAAAATACCGTGCTGCGGTTCGGCCTGATCATCATTGTCCTGCTGATCATCGCCTTTGTGCTGCGCAATATCGCCGTCGGCTGGGCACCGCCAAGAGACCAGTATCCGGTACAGGGTGTTTCGGTAGATGCCAGCAATGGTGAGATTATTTGGCATGTCGCCGGCGCAACAGGCGTCGATTTTGCCTATGTCCTGGCAACCAATGGCGCGGAAGAGCGGGACGCCAATTTCGCCACCAATATCAAGGGCGCGCGCGAAGCAGGTATCCGCTATGGTGCTGTCCATGAATATAGTTTGTGCCGTTTGGCCACGGACCAGGCGACCATGTTTGTCACTACCGTTCCGCGGGAAGAGAACATCCTGCCGCCTGCAGTGCGGCTGGCCTATGACAATGGCTGCAAGGACAGGCCCGGACGCGCTTTGGTGTTGAGTGAACTCAATACTTTTCTCAACCAGATTGAAGGGCACAGCGGAAAACCAGCCGTCATCATTGTTTCAAAAGAGTTTGAGGAAGACTATAGTATCAGCAGCGGCATCAGCCGCACATTCTGGCTGGAAGGCAACTTCTTTCCACCCGATTACGCAACCAAGCCATGGGTTATGTGGCGCGCATCGGATATGCGGCGGATCAGCGGTATCGATGGTCCCGTAAACTGGAATGTTGTGCGTCCCTGAGCTTGCTGGCATGAAGCAAAAAACGTCTTGAGCCCAATTCCCGGAGAAAGAGAAATATGAGCATTTTATCCGACAGGTGGATTCGCCAGGAAGCCCAGCATAGCGGGATGATCGAACCCTTCGTCGAAGGGCAAAAGCGCGATGGCTGCATCAGCTATGGATTGTCTTCTTATGGCTATGACGCCCGCGTGGCCGACGAATTCAAGATTTTCACCAATGTGAACAGCGCTGTCGTTGACCCAAAGAAGTTTGATGCGGATAGTCTGGTCGACCGGAAAACAGATTGCTGTATCATTCCGCCCAACAGCTTTGCGCTCGCCCGCACAGTCGAATATTTCCGAATCCCGCGCGATGTTCTGGTGATCTGCCTGGGTAAGTCAACTTATGCCCGCTGCGGCATCATCGTAAACGTCACGCCGCTGGAACCGGGCTGGGAAGGCCATGTAACGCTGGAATTTTCCAACACCACCCCCCTGCCCGCCAAAATCTATGCCAATGAAGGCGCATGCCAGTTTCTATTCCTGAAAGGCAATGAACCGTGCGAAACCAGCTATGCTGAACGCGCCGGGAAATATATGGGGCAAAGAGGCGTGACTCTGCCAAAACTCTAAGTCATAAGATCGTTTCGAAACAAAACTGATAATAAGGAGGGCCGCGATGTCCGATGCACGGGAATTTGATGTCATAATATACGGATCAACGGGCTATACAGGCCGTCTAGTTGCCGAATATATGGCCAAACAATATGGTGTCGGCGGCGATGCACCGAAATGGGCGATGGCCGGTCGTTCGATGGAAAAACTGGAAGAAGTCCGGGACCTGGTCGGTGCTCCGAAGGAAACGCCATTGGTTGTGGCAGATTCTGATGATGCGTCTTCCATCGATATGATGGCAAGCCGGGCCAGTGTCATCCTTACCACGGTGGGTCCTTATCAACTTTATGGCGACGGACTGGTCGCTGCCTGTGTTCAGCATGGCACTCATTATGTCGACCTTTGCGGTGAACCCGGCTGGATGCGTGAGAAGATTGACGAGCATCAGGAAGCGGCTGAAAAATCAGGTGCACAAATCTGTTTTTCCTGCGGTTTTGACTCCATTCCCTTCGATTTGGGCGTGCTGGCGCTGCAGAAAGAGATGGACAAGCGCTTTGGCAAACCCGCAACACGCGTCAAAGGCCGAGTTCGTGCCATGGAAGGCACATTCTCCGGAGGAACTGCGGCTAGTTTGAAAGAAACGATGAAGGCTATTGCTAAAAACCCGGGCCTGGTCAAAATTCTGGCCAGCAGCTTTGGTCTGACACCTGGCTTTGAAGGACCCGATCAACCGAACATGATGATCCCGAAAGTTGATAAAACGCTCGATAGCTGGGTTGCACCCTTTATCATGGCGCCGATCAACACCAAAAATGTGCATCGCACCAACTTCCTTTTGGATTTCCCATACAGCGAAGACTTCAAATATGATGAGATGGTCGTCACAAGCCCAGGCGAGATGGGTAAACAGGCGGCAGAGATGCTGGCCAAAGCCAATCCGCTAAGCGGTGATGATGCACCAAAGCCCGGTGAAGGTCCGACCAAGGAAGAACGGGAAAATGGCTATTATGACGTCATTTTTCTGGGCGAAACTGCGGATGGTGAGACGGCAAGCCTTTGCGTCAAAGGCGACAAAGACCCCGGTTATGGTTCAACTTCCAAGATGATTGCAGAAGCGGCGCTTTGTATCGCACAGGACGGCAATAAACATGGCGGCGGTATTTGGACACCGGGGGCATTGATGGGCAAAAAGCTGATCAAGCGCCTGGAAGCCAATGCCGGTCTTAGCTTCACAGTGGAAAGCTAGTCTTCTAAATTACCCATTCATCTAAATAGACTATATAAAAAAAAGAGGCGGGCGCTATGATGGTGTCTGCCTCTTGAATTTTTAACAAATGAAACGAAATTCGTTGGCACTATGCTGAAGCGCCTGTTCAAAAAGAAATCCGAACCCCGGCCTCTGGACGTAGCCACCATTCCGGAAGGCCGCCGCGTCTATGCGATTGGAGATATCCATGGCCGCAATGATTTGTTGCAGCAGCTGATCGAAAAAATCATCGATGATGATTCAAAGCGTGGTGATTGCAACAGCGAGATTATTTTCCTTGGTGATCTGGTTGATCGCGGACCGGACAGTGCCGGCGTTATCGAGACCGCAATGACGCTCAAACGCGAACTTGGTGATGTCCGCTTCTTGATGGGTAATCATGAGGAAGTATATCTGAAAGCGACGACGGGAGATGAAAAAGCAACGCGCTTCTTCAACCGGATTGGCGGCAAAGAAACTATCCTAAGCTACGAGATCAGCATGCGGGAATATATGGATCTCGACAATGCAGCGCTGGCGCAGCGCTTGCCCGACTTGATCCCGGGGCATCATATCGACTTTATCAAAGACTTTGAGAACCAGATTATCGTCGGCGACTATGCGTTTGTTCATGCCGGTATTCGACCTGGTGTCTCACTCGATGCACAGAAACCAAAGGATCTGCGGTGGATCAGGGAGGAATTCCTGTCAGCGAAAGAACCACACGAGAAAGTCATTGTCTACGGCCACACGATCAATGATGACGTTGTCGAAAAAGGTAACCGGATCGGAATTGATACCGGGGCCTATTATAGCGAAAAGCTTACCGCTCTGGTGCTGGAAGGCAATCAACGCTGGTATCTCGACACAGCGGCCTCACAATAATCACGCAAAAAAAACGGCGGAACCTTTGAGGGTCCCGCCGCTGGTTTTTTGGGTAGTGAGCTGAAAAGTCCTAAGCGACCTGAACCTCGGGTCCGACTTCTTCTTCCATGTCACGGAGGACATAGCCGCGGCCCCATACGGTTTCGATGTAGTTTTCGCCGCCGCAGGCAAGAGCCAGCTTTTTACGCAACTTACAAATAAACACGTCGATAATCTTGAGTTCCGGCTCGTCCATGCCGCCATAAAGATGGTTGAGGAACATTTCCTTGGTGAGCGTCGTACCCTTGCGCAGGGAGAGCAGCTCAAGCATCGCATATTCTTTACCGGTCAGGTGAACGCGGTTGCCATCGACTTCAACGGTCTTGGCATCAAGGTTCACGGCAAGTTTGCCGGTACGGATAACCGACTGCGAGTGGCCTTTGGAACGGCGCACAACAGCGTGAATGCGGGCAACCAGTTCTTCGCGGTGGAAAGGCTTGGTCACATAATCGTCGGCACCAAAGCCAAAGGACCGCACTTTGCTGTCCATTTCGCTGATACCGGAAAGAATAAGTACTGGCGTCTGCACCTTGGCAACGCGCAGTTTTTTCAGGACATCATAACCATGCATGTCTGGCAGGTTGAGGTCCAGACAGATAATATCATAGTCATAGAGCTTACCCAGATCGAGGCCTTCTTCGCCCAAATCCGTTGTGTATACGTTAAAGCCTTCAGTTGTCAGCATCAGCTCAATTGCCTTTGCAGTTGTTGGCTCATCTTCAATCAGCAGCACACGCATTGGGCAGCCCCTTTTCTTAATTTACGCACCGGCAACGGGTACACTCCCGAAACCCCTCGATCATTTATTAACCATAAGACAGATGAACGTAAAAGGTTAATTTTCAATTAATGTAGGATAAAGCACGAGTCGCAGGCAGTGCCGTGACTCTGTAAGCCGCAGAAATGAGTCGTTTCAGGACTCTGGTAACCTCCGAAAAAAAATTAACTTTTTCTCGGAAAATTGGCCTCAAATTGGCGAAGCAGATGATTTTCAGTGTCTTTTTTGTCGCAAATCACACCGTTTATGCCAGCGAATGGTAACGCATCAAACCGGCGACCACCCTCTATGCCGGCCACTATTAATTGAGTAGAGACGCCCAATGTCATTCGATATTCCCGAAAGCGCGATCAGTGAAACCTTCCTTGCCGCATCAGGTCCGGGCGGTCAGAATGTTAACAAGGTCGAGACAGCGGTCCAGATGCGCGTTAACATTTACGCCTTGCGCCTACCTCCGTTTGCATTTCGAAAATTGCGGGACATGGCAGGCCGGAAAATGACCAGTGGCGGCGAACTTGTCATCACGGTGCGAGAGCATCGTACGCGGGAGGCCAACCGCTCAGAAGCCCGGAAACGGATAGAAGACATGCTGGTCGACGCGCACAAACGTGACGTTCGCCGGATAAAGACCAAACCTAGCCGTGCCGCCAAGGCAAGACGTGTTGATTCCAAGAAGAAGAAATCAAACGTCAAAAAGATGCGTGGGAAACCAGCCTTGGACTAACCACGACAGATATTGGCATCGGATGACTACTCACGTTGTTCTATGTACATAATATGCACTTCACAAAATATTATGGGAGTCCGCCATTAAATACGTTCATGGCCCTTCCAAAGGGTAGATGATTATCACGGTTATAATCGGATTGCGCCAAAACCTGTGCATCCCAAAGAACTTCCGCATTACCAAAGGGAAGTAACGCTTTAACCGTTTTTTGCTGATCTGCGGACAGCAAGTCAAAACGGTGACGCAACTCTTCGAGGCACCAAACACGATATCTTGATACAGCGATATCCTGATAATCGCAGCCTTGAACCGTCATGTCAAAGCGCTCCTTATCTCTAGCAAAAGCTTCTGCATTAGCCGTCAATTGAACCAAATGTGTTTCACAGATTTCTTTCAACAATGGTGCAGCATCACTTGGTATTTGGGTAACAAACTTTGGCTGATCTTGGTTCTGACCATGCCACATCCGGGCAACCCATTCAAAAACTGCCGGCGCAGTATTACGCATTATTTCCTGCGGCGTGGGATCTTGACCATAATGTCGGAACATGGGGCCCATCATTCCAAAGTCGGCCAATGATGGCACATTGCCGAGAAGAAACGGGCGATTCTTCAACATCGCTGTCATGCCAGCTAGTGCATTGTGATATGTTTGCTCGATATGTTTGCGTGTTTCTTCTGTGACACCGTCTCGTTTGACATAGTGACGAACCTGTCGGCGAACTATCATCTTTAGTCTCATCCACCGGGGCAATTTCAAGTGTCCCGTAACCTCATCAGTCAGAACATTGGAGGCAAGCAGCCTGTCATAGTCATACCACCAACGATAGTACATTGCTGACCGCCAAAGCCATTCATCCCCATAATCTTCGATAAGATGTGAAATGAAATCAACGACGGGGTCGCCCGGCAAGATAGGATTATCTGGATGTTCATCCTCAAGATGCATGATGATAGGTGTCGTATCTGACATCCACTTTCCATCATCATCGACAATTGGCATCTGCACCGCACCCACCTTTTCCTTTAGCATCTGGGCGTCGCCATAAGGTGTCGGCAAAGGCGTATAAGCAATATTCTTATAACGCAAATAGGCTTCAAGTTTGCCCGTATAGTAAGAAATACGCGATCCGTAGACTATCATATGCCCCTCGTCATATTCTTCCGGTCTTCTCGTTCGATCTATTCATCAGAAAATGGAGTTGTGTTGACCACCGTCGATCACAATATTTTGGCCGACGATGAATCTTGCCAGGGAACTGCACAGGAAAGCGGCCATCGGCGCGAGATCGTCGGCATCGCCCATAAAGCCCGCGGGAATGTGATTATGTTCCTTGAAGTGCGCCCTTACGATTTCTGGTTTGCGTTCAAGACCGAAGGCATCGGCATAGGCACCCATAATTTCCGATGCGCCTTCAGTCGCAAACATGCCAGGCAGAAGATTGTTCATGATAACGCCATGCGGGGCAATTTCCCGTGAAACGCTTGCCGTGTAATTGAGTAAAGCGGACCGAGCCGGACCGGACATCAACCGCCAGATCATCGGGTTCTTAGCAGAGAAGGTAGCGATGTTAACGATCCTGCCCCAGCCTTTCTTCTTCATTACGGGGATATAATTTCGCATGATTTCGATCGGTCCGATCAAGGCTGTTTCCACTGAATCGCGCCACATTTCGGCCGATACATCCAAAAAATCTCCGTTAGGATCGGGCGGCTTTATCGTAATCGCAAGAATATCGGGATCAGGACAGGCAGCGAATAACGCCTCTCGACCCGCCTCGGTGGAGGAATCCGCTACAACTGGTGTTACTGCTACATTGTATTTCTCAGCGATTTGCTCTGCGGCCTTTTGTAATCGAGCTTCGCCACGGGCAGAAATGACCAGCTCCGCTCCCGCCTCCGCAAGGCGTTCAGCAGTTGCCCTTCCCATACCCGCACTGCCGCCTGCCATAATTGCTTTTTTGCCTTTGATCTGAAGATCCATTTGTTAGACTCCCTTATTCGTTAAATATGGCTTGTTCGTTCTGTTGGTTACTCGGGCGGACTGCGCCGCAGTCCCGCCTCATCGAGCCGCCAAAGCAGTGTATCGATCCGATCCTGCCCAAAAAACGGCTCGCCTTTGAAAACCATTGTAGGGACACCCCAGTGACCAGATTGTTCTAGCAACCTATGATTTTTCTCTATTTCGGCTTTGACATCATAATGTGTGAAGGCACCTTCCATCTGAGATAGGTTCAAGCCCGCGCGTTCAGCTGCAAGAGTCAAATGGTCATCCTTGTCCCAGTTTTTTGTTCCACCCCACAAAAGAGCGGCTACATGATATGCGAAATCTATACCCTTGCCTTGCCGTTCTGCCTCAACGCCCAGCATCGACAATCGCCAGATATAAGGCTGATCTTCGGGAACTTCGAACGTCTCCAGATCCTGAACGACCGGATCCGGCTTGGGCCAGACAAACGGCAATCCCAGAAACGCGGCTCGCCGCATGGAATCCATTACAATATAGCGCGGCCGCTTTTTGTCAGCCGCATCGAACACCGTTGATTTAGCACGTAAAGCAATCGGTAGTACTGGACGAAGCGAGACGCTCACCGCATAATCCTCGCGCAGTCGCAATAAGTCTGGCGTCACCAGATAGGAATATGGGCTTCTGAACGACCAGAAAACATCAATGGTGTTGGCCATTTTTTACCTTTCAGTTCTTTTTGAGATTATCATTGATCCAGTTCCGCTTTCATTTTGCGGGCAATCCGTTCTGCAATCATAACGCAACCCAGATATGTGTTACCCGCCGGGATACTGGGCATAACCGAAGCATCGACCACACGCAGCCGGGCAACACCTCGGACCCGACAATCGGCATCCAGCACCGTTCCCATCGGGCAGGTGCTGGTCATATGACCATAGCTGACAATCCCACGATCCAGCGCGACAGATACCGCTTCTTGTTTGGTAAGGTCATAGGGTATCAACGGCCGGCATCCAGACTGTCTGAAGACTTCCGACGCCTCCCATTCTGCAATTTTTTGAAAAGCATGCCGCAACCGATTGATACCGTCGTCGGGTAAATTGGGAGCGATCACGACAGGGTCCATTTCTGCACTGTCACCTAGCCGTACCTTGCCATTTCCGGCAGAGCGCATCAGGAAAGCCGCCATCACAAAATTGGTGGAAGCCTCTGTCGGTGCGGGTGCTATTGGAAACAAATGATAGTCGACGTCCTTACCGTTGGACGCTCCAATATAGAGGGACTGCGCCGGTCCGGCGATACCACCACGTGGCCCTTCATGAGTATATGGTACAGATGGTCCCAAATGATCGGCCATGGTCTCACCAACTGGCAAATCAGCTTGAACAAATATATCATGATCAGCAAGGTGGGAAGCCGGACCAACGCCGGATCGCATGAGCAGAGCGGGAGACCATAGAGCGCCGACCGACACGACCACTTCATCGCCCTCAATCTGCTCACCACTCTCTAACGTAACGCCTGTCGCTCTGCATTCCTCAATTTGCAGCGCAGCAACCTTGGCATTGGTTCGGATCTCAAGATTTTCCCGCTGCCTTACCCTATCAGTCAAATAGGCAAGGCTGGTCGACAATCGTTTGGCGTTTTTATCAACTGTAACCGGAAAAACACCGATGCCCGGCAACTGGTCAGGATCATTAATGTCTTCAACAATAGCATTCCCGGCTTCAGCCATGCCATCTTGGAAAGCGATTTGCGCATGACTCATTTCGTCGCGACGCCATCGGCGGACCGTAAGAGGGCCTGAATCGCCGTGGATCGGACTGGACCCAAAATCCAGATCGCTTTCTGCGGCTATGAAGGTTTCTGCAACATCTTCCCAGCTCCATCCGTCCAGTCCAGAAGCTGCCCAGCCGTCATAATCTTCTGGTAGCCCTCTCAAGGTGGCCAACCCATTGGCCGCAGATGTCCCGCCCAGTATCCGTCCCTGCAATATCGGAATGGCAGCCCTTTGGGTTTTCATGATGGTCGTTGCGATTGGAACAGCGCCCTGCCATGCATCAGCGGCCCGTGCCGGATCGAGAATGGCGGAATCATAGGTCGTATCATTGGGACCCGCTTCTAGCAGCGTCACATATATTGCAGGGCTTTCACTGAGCCGTGCAGCAAGAACCGATCCAGCGGTGCCGCCACCGACAATGATGATATGCTGAAGATTTTGCTTCACTGTCGTCGCTCGCCTCGCCCTGTTCTGCTTCAAGAATCACTAATTAGGTTGCGATACCTATTTCTAGGTTATAAAACCTAATTTGACAAGTTTGTTATTTCCAGGAAGGAAAACAGGAAACATGAAAGCGCGTTCTCACACCGCAGACCGCATATTGGAGGCCAGTCGCAAAGCCTTCAACGAAAAGGGATATGCAGCTACGTCAGTTACTGAAATCGCGACTTCCTTGGACATGTCCCAAGGGAATTTGACTTATCATTTTCCGACGAAGCGCGACTTGGCGATAGCCCTGGAAGACGATGCAATATTGTCGATGAGAGAATACCGCGTAACCAAGAAAAACGGGTCATTGGCTGACAACTATATTGACCACATACTATTCGGGATGCAGTTGACATGGCGCTATCGCTTCCTTCTGCGCGATCGAATACATTATGCCGGCGCACCCGTTGGTCAGCGACCGGATTCTGAGCTGATCGCGGACTATGAGGGGCTTGTCGACTTACTCAAGCGAATTGACGAAGAAGGTCTCTTCTTAAGAAATAACGAACAGGGCATTGATGTTCTGGCCCGGTCACTGTGGATTGTCAGCCGCTATTGGGGTGACTATCTGCGGGAACTCGAGGGGCTTGAACAGGCCAGTTGGACCGACCAGAAGCGCGGTATTCAACATCACCTCGCCGTGCTGTTTCCATATCTAAAAGTCTCTGCACGACGTGAGTTCAAGACAGCGCTGGACCAACGCCAAATATAGAAGTCTCAACAGACTTCAGCATGGTCGCCCTTTCGGGCCCTGCCGTGAGTTTCACTTCATACAGATTGTCAGCGGCAATTTTTTGTGGATTGCGGCGCCGTTCTGGGCCGACATTCAGAAAACCTGAAAATCGGGGACCAGAATTTTTAAATAATCTCTTTAAAACAATGCCTTAATTAAAGAAGATAAGTGGTTTGTGAAGATACCTTCTTGAAACCTCACCACATAAACTGATAGCGGCCCTGTCATGTATGATTTCTCCATCTCAGCAGACCAGTCTCCGGACATATTATATAACGATCTAGCTACCGCGGCACGTGCACTTACTGATGGAGAGTCTGACTCCATAGCCAATATGGCCAATGTTTCGGCGCTGATCTGGCAATATGTTCCAAACCTGAATTGGGCCGGCTTTTATCGGGTAGTTGGGGACGAGCTGGTGCTCGGACCGTTTCAGGGCAAAAGCGCCTGTATCCGGATCGCAATGGGCAAGGGTGTGTGCGGAACTGCTGCAGCAACCAATCAGGTCCAACGCGTCGCCGATGTCCATGCCTTTCCTGGGCACATCGCCTGTGATGCGGACAGTCGCAGTGAGCTGGTGGTGCCTGTCAGCAAAGACGGTAAGGTTATAGCGGTGCTTGATCTGGACAGCCCCCTGCCCGACCGGTTTATGGCGACGGATGAGGAAGGCATGACAAATCTGATTGCAGCCATTGCTAACGGGCTTGGTTAACAGCGCCGTAACTATATTGCCCCATTTCGAGACAGTGTTCTAAATCTACCCTATTTTACAAGCTACTAATGGTCAAACAACGCCTAAAATGGTAACTATGCGTTAACCATTACACGGTGGGACGTGCCAATCGTACGGTCCGAAACAGGGAGTTGTTAACCATGAAGACCCTTTTATTTGCTGGCTTGGCTGGCGCTATGGCGATGACGCCAGCAGCGGCATCCGCCGCCATCGACTCGGTGCCGGGCAGCACCGCAGCGCAGGCACCAGTAGATATGTCTTTCGCCTCTGCCGCCGCCCTTGCCTCTGGTGCGCAGGGCGCCAAGAAGACGATGAACCGCATGGGCGGTAAACATATGCGACATGCCATGCGCGGCGGGCGTCATTTTCGTGACGGTGCAAAAGTCCGCATGGGACGCATGGGATATCGCAAAGGGTACAAACGACCGCACCGTGGTTTCCGGCTGCCGAGGACCTTTATCAGGCCCAGCTTCTTTATCGCCAACTATGGTCATTATGGCCTTCACCGACCCACTGCTGGCTATGGCTGGTCGCGCTATTATGATGATGCGGTTCTGACCGATCGCCGCGGTGTAGTCTATGACAGCGTCAATAATCTCGATTGGGATCGTTATAACCAAGGCTATAATGACGGTTACCGCGCTGGCCAGGTAACCTATGATAAAAGCATCCTGATGAATGACGACCGGGTGATTGCAACGCCATCGGGCGCGCATGGCGGGTCGACCATCTATCAAGGTGACTGGGACGGCGCATATCGCGAAGATGGCAGTTACAAGGGCGATTGGCAGGGAACCTATCGCGATGCCGAAGGCAAGGTATATAAAGGCCAATATTCCGGTACATTTATTGGTGATGGCGATGTTTCGCAAACCGGTGCCACCTATGCTGATGGTCCGCACTGGAGCAACGAAGGACCGGTCCGCGACCACCCTGGCTATCAGGAACGCCGCTACGAAGACCGGAGTTATGACAACCATTCTGAAGAACTGG
The DNA here is from genome assembly GCA_947493955.1 of uncultured Sphingomonadaceae bacterium. Taxonomy (GTDB): domain Bacteria; phylum Pseudomonadota; class Alphaproteobacteria; order Sphingomonadales; family Sphingomonadaceae; genus Parasphingorhabdus. The sequence continues at coordinate 728,921 of CANLSQ010000001.1, read as the reverse complement.
CCTATCTTGAGCGGTGCAAGAAAAGCAGCGGGATTGGCGGAGCCGTTGTCGGCGGTGCGATCGGCGCTTTGGCCGGAAATCGTATTGCGGGACGCGGGAACCGCTTGGGCGGCTCCCTAATTGGTGGCGGTGTTGGCGCTTTGGCCGGTGCTGCGATCGACCAGAGCACAGACCGGTGCCGCAAACTACTCAAGAAATATGGTCAGGATTATCAAGAGCGTGGGCAATATTCTCATGCGCCGGGAGTAGACTATCGTGCTCCTGAATACAGTGTCCCTGCTCCGCAGCCACAATATCGGGCACATAAACGTTACCACAGTGGATGGCAGGGCGGATATTACTATCCCGCCTATTACTACACGCATGCCCAACCAATGGTGACCACTGTGGTGATCGAATCTACGCCGGTTACGACAACGACCACGACAACCTACATCGATGAAGAAGTCATCTACACAAAGGCCAAACCGGCCAAGAAACGCTGGAAGGCCGCTCCCAAAAAAGTGTGGAAACCCAAACCGAAAAAATATGACCCTGGCCCCTTGAAAGGTTGCCAGCAGGCCCACTGCTGATATCGCAATGGAACATCCGCTAGATTGACGAAAGCCCGCTGATCAAAAATGATTGGCGGGCTTTTCTATTTATTAGCTAACGGTTTGCGGGGAACTTCTCTCGGTAAATCAAACAGTCTTCTTGGCGTCTACTTCCCGATTAAATCGCCGCCAACCTTCGGGGCCAAGTTGCTCCAGCGGTTGAAAACGGACTTTATATTCCATCCGGCTCGATCCGTTGACCCAATAGCCAAGATAGACATAGGGTAGACCCGCTTTGCGTGCCCGCAAGATGTGATCCATTATAATGAAATTACCGAGGCCAGCCCGATCAGGGTGATCGGCATCAAAAAAACTGTAAATCATCGACAAGCCATCGCCTTGCTGGTCGGTCAGACAAGCGCCAACCAGCCGGCCTTTGACACCATCGACAGTTGGTTCGCGATATTCGATGACATAGCTTTTTACCGGCGACTGCTCAATCATATCGGAATAGTCCATCTCATCCATTTCGGTCATTCCGCCACCGGGATGCCGTTTAGAGAGATATTTTTGCAGTAAAGAAAATTGTTCCTCGGTCGCCCATGGCTCGCAAGCCTCGACGACCAGATCTTGATTGCGCCGCAATAATTTTCGTTGCGTGGTATTGGGTCGAAACTCATCGACCAATACCCTCACCGAAACGCAAGCTTTGCAGTCAAGGCAGCTTGGCCGGTATGCGACGTTTTGACTGCGACGAAATCCGATTCGTCCCAATGCATCATTGAGTTCGTCGGTATGAGGACCACTCAGCTCGGTGAAGACTTTCCGTTCGCTTTTGCCGGGCAAGTAAGGGCACGGGCTAGGATTTGTAACAAAAAATCGCGGAAAGCGAACAGGTGCAGTCACAGATGAGAGCCTTATCTTCTACGTTAAGAATCAGTAAACCCAATATGCCTTGTGCTGTCACTTATGAAAAGGCAATTTACCATGATGCAAGATCAACGGCCCAACTGCGTCTAATCCATCATCATTGGACAAAAAAAACGGGACGATAACGCCCCGCTTTTTTGAATATTTTTCCAGGCCTCAGGGGCTTGTTGGCTCATCGTCATCGTCATCAGCAATGATGATAATGCCGGCGATTACAGCTGCAGCAGCCAAAACACCGATGATGATGCCAGTACTACCTTCGAGCTTTTCAGCGTCGGAATCAGCAGTAGCGCCAATGCGTTCTGCAACTGGAGCAGTGCTCTGAACAGCCTGAGCCATTGCAGGAGCGGTGATGAGGGATACAGCTGCTACGGAAGCGGCCAATTTTTTTAACTTCATTATTTACTCCAATCAGAATAATTTAGTTACCAAAGGACAAAGTCGAAGCCCCGACCTTCTGATATGCCAATAACGCTGCGCGACTCTTTATGGGGTGCATCCGCTATCAAAAGTTTTTTTACGGCCAAGGCCTACCAAACGCAAGTAATAAAAGGCAACTTCAGTTAATATGACCCAAACATACGTTATTTTACTGGTTGTATCGCCTCGTTTACAAAAACCGGTCGTCCCCCAACCCACGTTTGCTCAACCTTGATATTCCTGATCGCTTGTGGCGCAATCAGCATAATGTCCTCCTGAATGATAAGGAAGTCTGCGCGTTTTCCCTTCGTCAAACTGCCGATCCGGTCCTCGGCAAACGATGCATAGGCTGCGCCTATCGTATAAGCATACCACGCTTCCTCACGGGTCAATCGCTCACCCGGCAACCATCCACCAAAAGGTTGTCCATTTGCATCTTCGCGCGTCATTGCAGCCGCCAATCCGGGAAACGGATTGGACGATTCAACAGGAACGTCGGTTCCAAAGGCCAATTTCGCGCCCGATTCGAGAATCGATTTCCAAGCATAAGCACCGTCCAGGCGGTCGGGTCCCAGTCGTGCCTCTGCCATTAATCGATCCGACGTCTGATGAACTGGTTGCATCGATGCAATTGTTCCGGTGCGAGCAATTCTTGGCAGGTCCATAGGATCAACAATCTGTGCGTGCTCGATCCGCCAGCGTCGGTCCCCTTTAAAAGTATATTGTAGTTCTTCAACAGCAGATAAAATCTCTTCATTGGCCTGGTCTCCGATCGCGTGCACCGCTGTTTGAAAACGATCCATCGCCGCACGGCTCATCTTGTTTTTAAGTTGCGCAGGGGACAGGAGCGCCAATCCTTTCTCTCCCGGTTTGTCGGCATAGGGTTCCTTCAACAACGCACCACGTGAGCCCAACGCTCCATCTATATAAAGCTTTACGCCCGCTAGTTTTAGATGATCATCATAAAGCCATGGCGACGGTCCCGGTCCGCCAATTGCAATCATATTTTCGATTTCACCGGCATAAGAGATGATCCGGACTTTAAGTTGCCCTTTGTCTCCTGCCCTTCGGAAACTCTGCCAATCGGACATTGTGGTCCCCATATCAGCAATCGCAGTTACTCCCTGGGAAAGCAGTATTTCTTGAGCCTTCATGAGAGCAAGGTCTTTTTCCACGGGGCGCGGCGCCGGAATGGATTTGCTGAACAGTCCCTGTGCTTTGTCGACGAAGATACCGGTTGGTTTACCGCCTGCTCTTTCGATTGCACCGCCCGAAGGCGCCTTGGTTGCGGAAGTGATACCTGCAGCTTTCATGCCTGCGCTGTTGACCCAGGCAGCATGGCCGTCGACGCGCTCGAGATAAACTGGCCGGTCCGGAACAACAACGTCAAGCTCCGCAGCTGTTGGAAAACGCCCCAAGCCCCAAACTTCCTGATTCCATCCACCACCGATAATCCACCGTCGATTGGGGTATTTAGCTGCATATGTGCGCAACGCCTCTTGTGCCTCAGCAAGAGTCTTTGTCTGCGAGAGGTCCAGTGTCAGAGCGGCAAAACCCAATCCCATGACATGGCCATGGGCATCAACAAAGCCAGGGATCAGCGTTTTACCTTTGCCGTCAAATTGGAAATCAACATCCTTGGGACGCTTGTCTTTCCGATCGAGCAACTCCTTTACCCGACCATCGTCGTCGATAACCATCGCAGCAAACCGGACAACTTTCCCTTCTTCATTAAGCGTTATTCCATTGACGTTCTCGATCAAGCTGTCGGCCTGAACCGGAGCTCCGACAATCATAGCGGCAGCCCATAAGGCCGTGCACGCTTTCGCTACAGATGAAAAAATACGCATCACTATCCCCCGAAAATCAATCCCTAAAAACTACGCTCTGCTCTTGGCAATTCTTGAAACCAGCGAGCTTGTGTCATGCCGACCGCCGCCCGCCGCCTGAACTTCAGCATAAAACTGATCAACCAATGCAGCGACGGGCAAGGTCGATCCGTTGGTCCGTGCTTCTGCAAGTGCCAGTCCGAGATCCTTCCGCATCCAGTCAACCGCAAAGCCAAAATCAAACTCGTCGTTGGCCATGGTGGCCCAGCGGTTATCCATTTGCCAGCTTTGCGCAGCTCCGCCCGAAATGGCTTCATGAACCTTGTCCAGATCCAGTTTGCTTGCCTGAGCAAAACGCAGAGCCTCAGATAGGCCTTCCAAAACCCCGGCAATAGCGATCTGATTGCACATTTTTGTTGTTTGCCCGGCACCCGGCCCACCCACGTGAACAATGCGTGCTGCATAAACCGACATGATATTTTCAGCTGCGGCGAAGGCCTCTTTACTACCGCCGCACATGATGGACAATTTGCCGTTTTCAGCCCCTGCCTGTCCCCCGGAAACCGGCGCATCAACTACATGTATGCTACGCCCTTGTGCCTCGACCGACAATTGTCGGGCAATCTGGGCGGAGACGGTGGTATGATCGATAAACAGACCACCGCCTTGCATTGCACCGAAAGCGCCGTCACGGCCCATGGTAACCGCACTTAAATCATCGTCATTGCCAACACAGCTGATCACAATCTGGGCCTCTTTGGCCGCTTCTGCCGGACTGAGCGCTAAAGCTCCGCCATGTTCCGCAACCCATTTTTCCGCCTTCGATTGGGTACGATTATAGACTGTCAAGTCATGCCCGGCGTGAGCAAGGTGGGCCGCCATGGGGCCGCCCATCACGCCAATTCCGATAAATGCAATTTTTGCCATAATTTATTATCCTTACGGCCCGCATAATCATTGTTTCCCTGAAAGACCAGATGGGTTAGGGGCTTTGGCACTATGACCGATCAAGATACCAGTTCACTTCCGTCCTTCACCTATGCAGATGTCCGGGCGGCCCATGCCCGCATTCGTGACCGCGTCGTGCAGACGCCGACGTTAAAGAGTATCACTCTTTCCGAAATGGCTGGCGCGGAAGTCTTTCTGAAATTCGAGAATCTTCAGTTTACTGCCGCTTACAAGGAACGCGGCGCTTTAAACGCCTTACTGCTGATGGATGAAGACAAACGCACTGCCGGTGTCATTGCCGCCTCGGCAGGTAACCATGCGCAGGGTCTGGCGTACAATGCCAAGAATCTCGATATTCCAGCTACCATCGTCATGCCTACGACCACCCCGATGGTCAAAGTGGAACAAACACGCGGCCATGGTGCGGAAATTGTCATGGCGGGCGGCAATTATGACGAAGCCTATTCGCACGCGCTGGAGCTCGCTAAGGCACGCGGCCTGACTTACATCCACGCCTTTGATGACCCACATGTCGCCGCTGGCCAGGGCACAGTGGCGATAGAGATGCTGGAGGCCGTTCCCGATCTTGACCGGTTGATCATTCCGATTGGCGGCGGCGGATTATTCTCCGGCATGGCGACGGCGGCTCATGCGATGAAACCGGATATCAAAATGACTGGCGTGCAGGCCGCACTTTATCCCAGCATGTACGGCAAACTGAATGGCAAAGACGTAACCGCTGGTGGCGATACGCTGGCCGAGGGTATTGCCGTGCGCAATCCATCCGAATTTACCGCTGCGGTGATCAAAGAATATGTCGATGAAATCCTGCTCGTTGGCGAAGCCCAACTGGAAGGTGCCGTCAGCTTGCTGCTCCAGATTGAGAAAACCGTTGTAGAAGGCGCTGGCGCTGCCGGTCTTGCCGCCTTGCTCGGTAATAAGGACAAGTTTGCAGATGAGAAAGTCGGCCTGGTGCTATGCGGCGGCAATATCGACACACGCTTACTCGCCAACGTTCTGCTCCGTGACCTGGCCCGCTCCGGCCGCCTGGCTCGCCTCCGTCTGCATCTGCGCGATCAGCCAGGCGCTCTCTACAATGTCGTGAAGCAATTCGCCGAACATGAAGTCAACATCATCGAGGTCTATCATCAGCGCGTCTTTACCAACCTCCCTGCCAAGGGCCTAATCACCGATATCGAGTGTGAGGCCAAGGACAAGGAACAGCTGGATGGCCTGATCGCTGATCTGAATAAAGCCGGCTATGACGTGCGGCAGGTGGAACTGGCAGACTAAAATCGGCCGGTCTACCGCTCAAATTTCCAACCAATCAGTCCTCCTGATTGGAATTCAGTTCCTTTTCAAACCGGTTGATCATGGCGGAGCTTTGCATAGCAGCGGATACGTCAGCAGGTGAATGGTATAGTGAACTCAACAAAACCAAATCCAGTTCACTGATCGAAACAGGCATTTTTCCATCGTCTGCAGCGGCATCAAATAGCGAAAGGATAGAGTAGGCAGGTGCTTTGGCCGTCTTGCCGTCTCGCGTATCCATATAGGACCGCATCGCCGCATAATCCGCAATCTGGATGGTGGTCAGATCAACCAGGGCACCTTTTTCGAGCAACAGGAAGGAATGCGTCATCGCTTGCGTGACCGTTCGCTTGATCCGCGATTTCACGTTTGAAGTCAGTGTTGGAACATATGTCTTGGCGGGAGTATCCACCGGCAGGATGCTTACATCATCGGAGTTCTGAAGCACACCTGATTCCGCAGAGCTCGCCTGAATCCGCTTCCATGCATAGGCCGGACCGCCGCTTTTGGCGATCCGCTCTCGCTCATAATGGGAAATGTCGCCAAATAGTTGTGATCGTTTCTTGCGCAGCATCGAGATGGCCTCGTTGCCGTCAGCGACGACCATGACATATACATTTGGCGCGCAGCCTTCCGCCGCCACCTGCATATCGGCGGCCAAAGCGACGCCGCGCATGCGTCTCTCAACCTGGTTGATGTTTTCTTCAGACAGGCCGACAACCTTTGGACAGACAGCGCCTTGAAAGCGCGCATATTGACCTTTGTGACGCCCGCCCTTCGGCGTGGAAATTGTTGTGCGAACAAACGCCGAGATCTCTTCTTTGGTAACTTTATTACCCGTGACAACGATATCATCACTGGCAGCATTCGGATCAGTAAAAGTAGCATTTGAAGAGGTCGGTAGAAACGCTATTCCCGCGAGTGTGATACTCATGGCGGCTAGTATTTTTCTGTTAAATGGCATTGATAGCTCCTTTTCAAACCTGAACGTCGCACATCACAGTGAACGAGTAAAGCGTATGCCGCCTATCCTTCCAGCGCCATCGACACGCACGACCTGCATCTTTTGCTGGATCGCGTAATATGCGGCGGGTGGAACTTACAGACCGATAACACCGCACCGCGATGCCTTAACTCATTTCTTCTTGTCGGCCTTGGCCGGATCATATTTTGCAAACCAACCCATTATGTTGTCCACTTTGGCAATCAGATTGCTCGGCCTACCGGCGATTAAATGCGGCGCGTCCGGAATTTTCACCAGCACGGTATCGACATTCTGGACCTTTAAGGCCGTATAAAACTGTTCTGCCTCCCAAGCCGGGGTGCGCCAATCCGCCTCTCCAACCATCAGCATCGTTGGCGTTTTCGCGTTGTTCACGATAGACAGAGGTGACCGCCGCCAATATTCTTCCGGCTGTTCCCAAGGTTGCGCACGGAACCAGTGACGGCTGACAAATCGCGAAATATCCGCCGCCAGCGCCATGGTGGTCCAGTTGATCACGGGCTTGATGGAAGCAGCGGCGGCAAAACGGTCGGTTTTCCCAACGGCCCATGCCGTCAATATGCCGCCGCCCGAACCACCGGTTATGAACAGACGGTCTTTGCTGACATAGTTTTTGGCAACCAAGGCATCGACAACAGACATCAGGTCATCATGATCTTTCCCCGGATAGTCGAGATCAATAAGCTGCGCGAACGCTTCGCCATAGCCGGTCGAACCTCGCGGATTGACATAAACCGTCACATAGCCTTCCGCCGCAAAGCGCTGAATTTCAGCGGCAAAAAACGGGCCGTACATGGCATACGGCCCGCCATGGATTTCAAGGATCATGGGATAGGATCCGTCCGCCTTGAACCCGGGAGGAAGTGCAACCCAGGCCTGAATATCCCGGCCGTCATGCGTGGATTTGGTGATAATTTCTTCCACTTTGGCCAGTTTAAGATGACCAAGCGCATCATCGTTTAGATTGGTCAGAACCCGGCCGGTTTTCCCGCCGCGAGAAAGCGCCACTTCCGCCGGACGATTGGTGCTGGCCTTGGTGTAGGCAATGATGGGCGAACTTCCACCGGCCTTTTTCGCCACTGAAAAACTGCCCGAAGCATAGGGGCGACCAATAGCGGTGCCACCAACATCACGCACAAGGGTTTTAACATTTCCAGACAGATCAATCGACAAGAGGGTCAGTAAACCGTCTACTTCTGCCTGAGCAATCAGAGCCTTTCCGTCCGCACGCCAGTGCACCGAATCTATGGAGCGATCAAAATTCGCCGTCAGGTTGCGCGAACCCGTACCATCGGTGCCCATCACGTAGAGTTCGGTATGTTGATAGGATTTCAGTTTGTCATCATAGCCCAAATAGGCGATTTGTAATCCTTTGGGTGAGACCTTCGGCCCAAAATCAGGGCCATCGCGCTGTGTCAAAGCGGTCATGGAAAGGTCCGACAGATTCACCCGATAAATTTCACTTTCAATCGGGTCTAGATAGGCGTCTTCAACATCATTGCCGGTCACCAGAAGCGCGCCATTGCCAAGCCACTCGGGAGAGCTGAAACCATTTTTGCCTTTGGTCACCTGACGCGGCGTACCGCCTTCAGCGCTCAATATAAAAACATGGTTCTTTCCCTTGGTAAGATAACCGGCGCCGTCAAAACGAAAGACCAGATCATCGAACACGCGAACCGGCTTTGCCCATTCAGAATCCTTTGGTCCCTTTAGCGGCTTGGCAAAGGTCGCAGGTTTGTCCGGCACAAACATGGAAAAGGCGATTGACTTGCCATCGGGCGACCATGTTGGTGCAGAGGGATTTACGCCCAATTGCGCAAGTGAAAAGCTCTCACCGCTATCCATATAACGGACCCGTAAGTCGGGTTTCCCATCTGTTGTGGTGAGATATACCAGTCGGTCCCCATCAGGTGACCAGCGTACCGAGGAACTGGACCCCTCCCCCGACACCAACGGTCTGTGCTCCCCATTTTGCGTGGTGATTGCCCACAGATCACCGAGGACACGGTCGCTACGTTTATCCATCGATTTGCGGGCGTAAACGATAGTCTTACCGTCTGGAGAAATCTGCGGATCATCGGCATATTCCAGGTCGAAAACACGCTCGGATGTAAATTTGCTCGTGTCATCTGGGACCTCTGCCAATCCTGCGCTTGTGATGGAAAGAAGCGAGCAGGCAGCGAGCAAATAGCGTGTTTTCATTACAATTCCTTTCGTTTCGTCCAATCCTATGGACGTCACGTGCGCTTTGCCAGCGGGAATTTACTTAATTTTAGATTGAGATCGATGACCCTGTTAAACCCGCGCTGTGACCCCGGCATCACGCATCCCGCGCCAGACTTGCGCAGCTTGCACTGTTTCCGGCACATCATGGACACGCACGATCTGTGCCCCTTGCTGGATCGCATGATGGGCAAAGGCGATGGAGCCGCCCAGGCGTTGGTCTACCGGCGCTTCCTTCGACAGCGCGCCGATCATGCGTTTGCGGCTCGCACCGATGAGCAGAGGCTGTCCAAGTGCATGGAATAACGCGATATTGTTCATCAGTGCCAGATTATCAGACAGCGATTTCCCAAATCCCAAACCCGGATCAACGATGATCTTTTCCCGCTCAAAACCGGCTTCCACAACATCGCCGATACGCTGTTCCAGCCAATCGAACGTGTCGGTCACAACGTTGCCGTAACCTGCGCCTTTATGGGGGTCCTTGCCGCTGGATGGCGCATGCATCAGCACTACTGGCCGGCCTGACACACCTGCAACTTCCAGTGAACGTTTGTCATGCAGCAACGCCGAAACATCATTGATAATGTGTGCGCCCGCTGTAATCGCCGCTTCCATCACCGCGGCCTTGCGGGTGTCGATCGACAGCGCAGCTCCACATTGTGCGAGTTTTTCGATTACCGGCACAACACGTTTGATCTCGTCGCCTTCCCAAACGGTTTCTGCGCCGGGCCGCGTTGACTCTCCGCCAATATCGATAATCGAAGCCCCTGCCGTCGCCATATTGAAACCTGCATCGGCAGCGTTTTGCGGGTCGCCCTCATGTTTGCCGCCGTCGGAAAAGCTGTCCGGCGTCATGTTGAGGATGCCCATCACATGGGGTTGATCAAAACGCAGCACGCGCTCACCACATTGCAGCGGTGCATGGGCCTTAGTCAGGTTAGCAAACAATGCGGCAGCCCGCTCTTGCACGGGCTCTGGCAACCGCGATGCAATCTTGTCCCACAGTTCCACCGGAACCAGATTTCGGATCGTTGCCTTGCCATTCTCAATTATAGAATATTCTACTTGAGAAAACCATAACAAGCTATTGTTTAAGCGTGTATTCTGGTTATCAAAATATTGTGGGCTGTCGAGAAATCCGACAGGCTTCAGATAGAGTTTTGCATCCGGACCGACAGCATCCACCATGATAGTCTTCCTATGGTTCCGTGGCCAGCAAATAGGTCTGGCGCAAGGCGTCAACCGGTTTCAGCTCTTTTCCATCATCATAATACCAATAGGTCCAGCCATTGCAGCTCGGTGCATCCTGTACCGTTGCGCCAATTTTATGGATCGAGCCTTCATGGCCGTTCCAGAGCAGCGAGCCATCGGCACGAACCTTGGCTTTGAATTTGCGGTTCTTGCTGCATAATTCCGTGCCCGGTTTCAGATAACCGGTTTCAACCAATGTGCCAAAAGCAACCCGCGGTTTTGCTTTGGGCGATTGCATGGTCTTTAGTTCGCTTTCATCCAGTGGCAGGGCCGCTTCGATACGTTCTTCTGCCACTTCGCAGTAATTGTCTTCTTTCTCACAGCCGATCCAGTGACGACCCAGTCGTTTCGCCACCGCGCCAGTTGTACCAGTGCCAAAAAACGGATCGAGCACGACATCGCCCTTGTTGGTCGTCGCCAGCATCACCCGGTACAGCAAAGCTTCGGGTTTCTGGGTGGGATGCGCTTTTACGCCATTGCGCTTCAGCCGTTCTTGTCCGCCACAAATCGGCATGACCCAGTCGCTGCGCATTTGCAGCTCGTCATTGAGATTTTTCATCGCGCGATAGTTGAACGTATATTTCGCTTTTTCGCTTTTCGATGCCCAGATCAGCGTTTCGTGGGCATTCGTGAAGCGTGTACCCTTGAAATTGGGCATCGGGTTCGCTTTGCGCCAGATGATATCGTTGAGGATCCAATAGCCGAGATCCTGCAGCGATGCTCCGACCCGGAAGATATTATGATAGCTGCCAATCACCCATAACGAACCATTGGGCTTCAATATGCGCCGCGCTTCTTTCAACCACGCCTTTGTAAAAGCGTCGTAAACGGCAAAGCTGTCAAACTGGTCCCAGGCATCGTCGACCGCGTCGACCTGCCCGCCTTCAGGGCGGTAAAGGTCGCCGCCCAGCTGCAGATTATAGGGCGGGTCAGCAAAGACCATATCGACGGATTCATCGGGTAAGGATTTCATCGCCTCAACACAATCCATCTTCAAAATCTGGTTCAGAGGCAGATCAACCGCAGGCTTTTTCGTGCCCTTGGTTCTTGCCTTTGCTTTTGTTTTGGGCGTGTCGATACGCTCAATGATACCCATGAAATTTTCGCCTTTTTGACTGAAGTGACGCTTAGGGTGAGTCCTCAACGGCCAGCGGTCAAGGCCGTTAACTTAGGTTAAAGGCGTGTCTTTATGGTTAACAGAAAATTGAAAAGGAGAACGAAACGAGTCCCCCACCAGATATGGAGTCTTTACGCGGCTGGCGGACTCAATCCCTAGTGGTGTGTCCCAAAGGACTCGCTTGCTTACCCAAATTGGATAAAATAAAATTTTCGTATTTCACAAAGACTAACCGCAAATTTTGATTACGCATTGGTTAACCTGTTTGCCGAATTTCGCAGAATATGGTTATGTCACCCAACAATTCAGTGGATGCTGGCATTTGATCGTACGGGGCACGCAATGACTATCGATACCAATGTTAAAAACATGACCGATACGGTAGAGCAACCGGCTGAAAAAAATCTCTTCAAAGCAGATTCCAACGATACGGAGCAAGGGCTGCTGCAACCCGAAAATGAGACGGTAACCGTACCATTTGGCGCCAAATATGGTGGCCGCGCGGCGCGCGCGAAGCTGCGGGAACATGCCATATTGTCGACGACCAAGATCGGCGGCTCCATCGCCGCAATCTATTGGATGTTCGCTTATGGATCCGGTTGGGTCGAATGGTCCGCCTTTCTCGTCGGCTATTTCCTTTCCATGGTCGGCTGTATCGTCGGTTATCACCGCTATTTCTCACACCGGACGTTCGAAACGTCCAAAGCGATGGGTATATTTATCGCGATATTGACCCAGTCAGCCGCACAAGGTTCTGCGCTGCACTGGGCGGCCAATCACCGCCGCCATCACGCAATGACCGACAAGGTCGGCGACGCCCATAGCCCCCATTTTGACGGCTATGGCAAACCGCTTAAAGGTTTCGCCAAATTCCATCACAGCCATGTCGGCTGGCTGTTTGACCGGACAACGACCGACCTCAGCATCTATGGCAAAGGTCTGGTCGATGACGAAATCGTCATGTTCGCCCACCGCACACGCTGGTTCTGGTATTTTGTCTCCGCGATTGTTTTCCCGGCGCTCTGGGCTCTGGCTTTTGAGGGGCCCGAAGCGATTATCGGAACGATTTTAATCGCCGGTTTCCTGAGGATTTTTGCCGTGCTTACCGTGTTGCAGAGCGTCAACAGCATCTGCCATCTATTTGGTTCCCAAAGGTTCAAAGGCCACGATACGGCTAGGAATAACCTGCTGATCAATATCCTCACCATGGGCGACGGATGGCATAATAACCATCATCAACATCCCCGTTCGGCCACATCGGGTGTCGTCTGGTGGGAATTTGATCCATGCGCCAGCATTATCCGCTTGTGGGAAAAAATGGGGCTTGTGTGGAACGTCAAATGGGCCCCGCGCTATATCAAGGATGAAAATGGCGAATGGGTCCCGGAAAAACCCAAGGCGAGCGCAAAGCAGGCTGCCTGAAACCCAACCACCTACAGCAAAGAAAACTGCGCTACTGGTGCAAAGCTCTTCCGATGGAGGGGCGTTGGTCCATGTTTCCTGAGCGCTGCCATATGTTCAGCCGTGCCATAGCCCTTATTCCGCTCCCAGCCATATTCAGGATATTTTGCAGCCGCTGCAATCATCATGCGATCTCGATACTCTTTAGCCAGAATTGAGGCGGCCGAGATGCAGGCATGAATGGCATCACCACCAACCACCGCTTCGGCTTCATGATCCCATACTGGCAGGCGATTACCATCAACCAGGATGTGATCGGGTTTCTGTGATAATCCATCAGCCGCTCGTGTCATTGCAGTCATGGTTGCCTGCAAGATATTGATAGAATCAATCTCTGATTCATCACATAATGCTATGCTATATATAGTTTTTTCTAGTATTTCTTGTTCAAGCATCGCACGCCGTTTCGCGGTCAGTTTTTTACTATCATCCAGCCCGCTTATTCCATGGCCATCCGGCAATATGACCGCCGCTGCAACCACCGGTCCGGCCAGCGGCCCCCTGCCCGCTTCATCAATCCCGGCCGTCAAAGTGATGGTCATGCCTTCGGCACACCCATGGGGCCATGACCGGCGCCAAAGCCTGGCGCGACCTCAAGGCTCTCTCTGACATAGTTACGCGCTTTGCCAATCGCAGCAGCCAGTTCGTTTCCTTGTGCCAGATAGGTCGCGATCGCCGAGGATAAGGTACAGCCTGTTCCGTGGTTGTGGTGTGTATCGATCCGGCGGCCTTCCCAGCGTTCTATCTCACCATCTGCGCCGACCAGCTTATCGACCAAAATCTCGTCCTGCCCGTGACCACCCTTGACTAGAAACGGCACCTGATAACCAGGGATAGCACCCTCCCCACCCAAACGTTCCATTTCGTCCAGGTTAGGCGTAACAAGGCTGCTCAACGGAATGATCTTTTCAAACGCTGCAATCGTGCGTTCATCCGCCAGTGTCGCGCCGCTGGTGGCTACCATGACCGGGTCAAGAATAACCGGCTTGTTCCGCACGGATTTTAGAAACCCTGCAACCGCAAGAGCTATTTCCGGAGATCCCAACATGCCGATCTTGATCGCATCAGCATCAAAATCATCCATTACCGCCCAAATCTGGGCCAGCACCATATCTGGCGTCATCAACTCAACGGCGGTCACACCTGCGCTATTTTGAGCGGTAACAGCCGTGATCGCGGTCATTGCATGGCCACCAAGGTTGGTAATCGTCCGGATATCAGCCTGTATCCCTGCGCCGCCGCCGCTGTCCGAACCTGCGATGGACAGGACCCGCGGGCAATCAGCCTTCATATCGCGAAAAATAACAAGATGACTGCTGCAAACAGCAGAAAATCAACAATTCCGATGCTGATAATGATGGTTTGACGATTTTCCTGTGACCAGTCGGGGGCAATGATGAACAAGCCCAGACCAATCGCTACGGGTACGAACAACAACATGACAATGATCGCCAGAAATATCATGAAAACCCCGATCAGCCTTTATATTTCCGCTCGGTAGATGCCGGAAATTTCTCTAAAAGAGCCATAGACCGCGTGGGCCTCGGCAGCAAGATGCCACCACAATTTGGGCATGTGCCTTTGTGCATGGCCGTATTGCAGTCATCACAAAAGGTGCATTCGAACGAACAGATATGCGCACCGCTCTCGCTGGCCGCCAAGTCCTTGCCGCAGCTTTCACAGTCGGGGCGCATCTCGAGCATTAAGCCGCAACCTCCGCTACCACATTGCAGATGCGATCTACAACCTGATTGACCTGGTCGCTGTTATCGCCCTCTGCCATGACCCGGATCAGGGGTTCCGTTCCGGAAGCACGGATGACCAGCCGCCCCGTGCCGTTGAGCTCTTTTTCTGCTTCGGCAATGACCGATTTGACACTGTCATCATCAAGCGGTGCGCCGCTGGAATATCGGACATTTTTCAGCAGTTGCGGAACAGGGTCGAACAAATGCAAAAGCTCGCTTGCGGGCTTTCCGCTTTCCACCAGTTCGCGCAATACTTGCAGGGCAGCAATCGTGCCATCGCCGGTTGTGCCATGGTCCAGCATGATCATATGCCCGGATTGCTCACCGCCGACATTGAAACCACCCTTTTTCATCTCTTCCAGCACATAGCGGTCACCGACTTTGGAGCGCACCAGGGTGAGATTCTGCGAGGTCAGGAACCGCTCCAGCCCGAGATTGGACATGACTGTCGCGACAATCCCATTTCCGCGTAGCAAACCATTGCGGCTCCAGCTGGACCCGATCAGGGCCATCAATTGATCCCCGTCAACAATCTGGCCTTTTTCATCCACCACGATCAACCGGTCGGCATCACCGTCAAGCGCTATGCCGATATGTGCACCGCTGGCGACAACACTTTCCTGCAAGGTAGCGACATCGGTGGAACCACATTTATGATTGATATTCTTGCCATTGGGTTCGACACCGATGGTGATGACTTCGGCGCCCAATTCCCAAAAAGCCGAAGGCGCCACCTGATAGGCAGCTCCATTCGCACAATCGACCACCATCTTCAGTCCATCCAGCCGGATATGATCGGGCAGCGACATTTTTATAGCGTGAATATAGCGGCCACGTGCATCTTCAAAGCGTTTCGCGCGGCCAATATCCTCGGCAGGGGCCAGCTTGGCATCCTCCGAGAGATAGCCTTCGATCTTCAGTTCGTCCTCGTCAGACAGTTTGAAACCATCGGGCCCAAACAGTTTGATGCCATTGTCATAATAGGGATTGTGGCTGGCTGAAATCATGACTCCCAGGTCAGCCCGCATCGAACGTGTTAGCAAGGCCACCGCCGGTGTCGGCATTGGACCAACCTGCACAACATCCATGCCCACACTGGTAAAACCCGCGACCAAAGCGTTTTCCATCATATAGCCGGAAAGCCTAGTATCCTTGCCGATCACAACCCGGTGACGATGATCACCGCGGAGGAAATGCCGACCCGCTGCCTGCCCTACCTTCATGGCAATTTCGGCGGTCATCGGACTTTGGTTGGTCAGTCCGCGGATACCGTCCGTCCCAAAAAACTTCTTTGTCATAACAGACTGCAATCTCCAATTGGTACGCCCGCCAATTAAAGGTTGGCATTGCGTTTGGTTAAGCCTTAGCGTCTGGCCCGAACAGTATAAAGCCGAAACAGGGAACAAAGCGGTAAAATGATTGAAATTCTAAATGGTCTTATCGACCGCTTGTCCGACATGGTTTTTTATAAGACCCATATATTCGGCATTGATATTGAGCTTGTGGTCTTGTGGTTGGCTTTCCCTATGCTGTTCTTCACTGCCTATCTGGGATTTATCAATCTGCGCGGTATGGGCGCAGGTTTCCGGGCGCTGCGGGGGAAGTTCACTAGCCCTGACCAACCGGGCAACATGTCACCCTTTGCTGCGCTTACCACGGCGTTGTCGGGCACAGTCGGTCTGGGGAATATCGCCGGCGTAGCGATCGCCCTTTCAACCGGCGGACCGGGCGCCGCCTTCTGGATGTTCATAATCGGTTGGGTCGCGATGACTTTGAAATGTGCAGAGGTCACACTCGGCCTCAAATATCGCGAAGTTCAGCCCAATGGCGATGTTCGCGGCGGCCCCATGTACACGCTAAAAAATGGACTGGCTGCAAAAGGGTTCGCCAAAATCGGGCTTGTCATTGGCGGCATTTACGCGTTTCTCGCCTTGTTCGGTGCAATCCCCCTGATTCAGGTGAACCAGAGCTATGCGCAGGTGGCCCATGTCACCGGTTTCACTGAGCCGTTGATCTACGGAATCATCATGGCGGCTCTCGTCGGTTTGGTGGTGATTAACGGTGTTGGCTGGCTGGCGCGGGTCACGGCTTCTGTCGTCCCTGCTATGGGCCTCGTTTATCTGGGCGGCGTCTTTGCGATACTCGCGATCAATTTCGAACAGGTTCCGGCAGCCATCGCCCTGATTGTCTCAGACGCCTTCACCGGCGAAGCTGCTGCTGGTGGAGCCATCGGCGCCTTTGTTGTAGGCATGCGCCGCGCTGTCTATTCCTCTGAAGCAGGCATCGGCTCTGCAGTCATTGCACATACCCAGGCACGTACGGATGAACCAGCCTCGGAAGGCCTGGTTGCCCTGCTGGAACCTTTTATCGATACAGTGGTCATCTGTTCTCTGGGCGCAATCGCGATGGTCGTTGCGGGCACCTATGTCGGCGATGTCGAGGGTATCGAGATTACATCCGCGGCGTTCGCCACTGTCGCAAACTGGTTCCCCTATCTGCTCGCCGTCGCGGTTTTCCTGTTCGGCTTTTCCACTCTCTGCGCCTGGGGTTTCTATGGTCAGCAAGCCTGGTGCTATTTGTTCGGCCACAACAAGGCGGCGATTTGGTCTTACAAGTTCGTCTATGTTATATGCTTGCCGATCGGCGCGATGCTGGAATTGGGGCAGGTCATCAAGCTGGTCGACAGTGCCTTTTTCCTGATGGCCATTCCCAATATCATCGCGCTCTACATTTTTGCGCCGGAGATCAAACGAGAGATTTTCGGTTATCTGGACAAACAAAAGTTGCCATCAGAGGAACTGCATAATGAAATATCGCAAGCTCGGTAAAGAACTGGAAGTATCGGCATTGGGTCTTGGCTGCATGCCGATGTTCGGCATCGGCAGCGGTATGTATGGCCAAGCCGATATGACTGAAAGCCTGGCAACGCTCGACCGCGCGATAGAATTGGGGGTGACCTTTTTTGACACCGCCGAAGTCTATGGCCCCTATAAGAATGAAGAACTTCTGGGTCAGGCAATAAGGGGACGGCGCGACCGTTTGGTCATTGCCACCAAATTCGGCTTTGATCTTACCGACATGCCGAATATCGGAACAGATTCATCCCCTGAAAATGTCCGCCGCGCCTGCGATGCCTCTCTCCAGCGTTTGGGGGTTGATGTCATCGACCTGTTTTATCAGCACCGTGTAGATCCCGATGTACCGATTGAGGATACGGTCGGCGCAATGGCAGAGCTCGTCCAGGCCGGTAAGGTTCGTTACCTCGGCCTGTCAGAGGCAGGAGCGGACACTATAAAGCGTGCACACGCCGTTCATCCAATTGCGGCCCTGCAATCGGAATATTCTCTGTGGGAACGCAGTATTGAGGAAGAAATTCTGCCGATCTGTCAGGATCTGAATATCGGTTTCGTACCATATAGCCCATTGGGCCGCGGATTCCTTACTGGCCAAATTACCAGCCGCGATGATCTCGATGCCGATGATTATCGCTTGCGTGATCCGCGCTACTCGGAAGAGAATTTTGATCAGAACCTGAAAATGGTTGAGGTCGTCAAGCAGGTCGCCGAACGCCACGGTGTTTCACCGGCGCAGATCGCGCTGGCATGGCTTTTGGCTCAGGGTGACTTCATTGTCCCTATCCCTGGTTCCAAACGCCGGGCCACGCTGGAAGACAGCATGGCCGCAGTAGAGGTCGCGCTGACTGACGCTGATCTGGACGAACTGGAGAAGGCCGCGCCGGTTGGTGGTACTTCTGGCCCACGCTATGGCGAAGCGATGATGGCCATGGTCCGCCTCTGACCAAAGCTGGTCATCCGGGCGGATGCCGCTTTCCTGAGAGGCTTTCGCTATGAAACCCTAGCCAGCGCTCTTTCTCAGTTTGGAATAATCACCACCAGGTGTGATTTGTGTGAACTTTGAACCGCCGCCCGTTACCGATCATAAGCCTTGGGAAGCGCCCCCGGTGCCGGATTGCGATAGCGTTCACGCAGACGTTCCTGCCGATTGGACAGCGATTGCTCGACGCCATCGATGAACACGGTTTCCACCTGTGTGGACAGCTCCAGCGGATCACCCGTCCAGATGACCACATCGCCCTGTCGGCCTGCCTTCAGTGATCCAAGCTTCGACCCCATGCCCATAATCTCGGCCGGTTTGGAACTGATTGCGGCAAAGGCTTCGTCCCAACTCAATCCCGCTGCGCGGGGAATTCTGTTGAGTGCCACCAGATTGCCGGCATATTGCATCGAGTAGCGCAGTTGATGCGCATCGCGGTCGTTGATCATTCCGATGCCGACCTGCACGCCTGCCTGTTTCATCCGGCCAATGTTGGATTGCGTCGCGGCCAGCTCCTCAAACCCTTCCGGCAGATCGGTAAGCGCCGAGGCCAATACCGGAACTTTGGCTGCCGCAATGGCATTGGCCACCCGCCATCCTTCATGTGCACCGACCAGTACCAGTTTCAGCGACGGAAAGTCCTTACGCAGATCGAGTACTTTCAAAATGTCATTGGCACTATTCACATGCACCATCAGCCGCGTGGAGCCGTTGATAACCGGCAATAATGCCTTGGCATCAGATGCCTTCATCAGATCGCTGTCAAACAGCGACGGACTGCGCGAATAGGTCCGCGCTTCTTCCAGCATAGCACGGAACAGGATATGCGCTGCGGCACGGCTGCCCCCTGCCCGGCGGTGGCCGGTTTCGCCGAATTCAACAAATTGAAAAGCGCGCGCTTTGGTAATGGGATCGCTGTCCTGGCCCAGATCGACAATCGCGCCATAGCCGCCAAACATGGAATTGCCTGTACCCGGGGAAACAACCGCCCGGGTTACACCGGCAGCGCGGTTTACCGCAACGGGCGCAGCGAAGGGATTAACGGCATATTGAACATCAAGCGCCGCAGAGAAGACCGAGTCCGCCGCGCGGGTATCATTGGTCGAACGAACCGCACCGACTTCGACCAGGCCAATACGGCTGAAGCCGGCAAATATGCCCGGCGTCACCCACTTGCCCGAGGCATCAATGCGGCGGGCATTCGCCGGTACGGTGACATTGCTGCCAGCCGCCACTACGCGGCCGTTCCGGATAACGACCGTCGCATTGTCCATCGGCGCGCTGCCGTCACCGACAACTACCTTTCCGCCAGTAATCGCAATGGTTTCAGCCGCAGCAGGAGCCGCCATCAGGGCAAGAGAAGAGACAAGAATTGTGGCGAGATGCTTCATTTCACGTCTCCTTCGCCCGGCTGGCCGAGTTCAAAATCACTCACCGGTCTACGACCGGAGTCATTGGCATCGTAAAGCATTGCACCATCAATCCAGACCTTTTCCGGGCGGGCATAAACGCTCAGCGGATTACCATTCCATAACACCACATCCGCCATTTTACCGGGCTTCAGGCTTCCGGTCTGATCGGATATACCCATGGCCTTGGCGGGATTATAGGTAATCCACTGGATCGCCTGCGCATCGCTAATTTCGATACCCATTGCCCGGCCATCGGCAAGTGCCTTAGAGGCTTCTTGGTTCAGCCGCTGAATCTGGTTTTCATCATCAGAGTGGATGACGACGCAGGCTCCGGCCTGTTGCAGCAGCGCGGCATTTTCGGGAATGGCATCATAGGCCTCCATCTTGAAGCCCCACCAGTCCGCCCAGATCGCTGAACAGATATCTTCTTTGGCGAGGATATCGGCAATTTTGTAGCTTTCAACGGCATGATGGAAAGCGGTCACTTTATACCCGAATTCCTTCGACATATCGATGATCTGGTTGAGTTCATCAGCGCGATAGCAATGGTTGTGCACCAATATATCGCCATCAAGCACGCCCACCAGTGTTTCCATAGCCAAATCGCGCTTCGGTGGTTTCGCTCCCTTGCTTTTCTTGCGATAGTCCTGCGCGTTAATCCATGTCTGACGGGTTAGTGACAGGCTACCCATTCGTGTTGCAGGCTTGCGGTTTCGGTTACCATAAACCCGCTTGGGATTCTCGCCGCAGGCCATTTTCATGCCATAAGGCGCGCCAGGAAATTTCATCGCCTGCACGGTACGAGCTGGCACGTTTTTGAGAGTCACCGCCCGACCACCGAACAGGTTTGCCGAACCGGGAAGGATTTGCAACGACGTTATCCCGCCATTGGCTAAAGCCCGGGAAAAGCCAGGGTCCTGCGGCCAGACACTATGCTCCGCCCAAACCTCCGGTGTGACAGGAGAAGTGGCCTCGTTTCCGTCGCTATGCGCAGGGACACTGGGCGTCGGATAGTCACCCAAATGACTGTGAATGTCGATAATGCCCGGCGTTACATATTTACCGGTTCCGTCGATGATAGTGCTATCGGTCGGTATTGCGGTGTCGGGACCACCAACCGAGACGATCTCACCCGCAGACATAAAGATTACGCCATTGTCAATCTGCTGGCCTTCGCCATCAAATATCGTCGCTCCGGTGATAACTACATTGTCAGACGGGTAGCGTTTATAGGTGGAAGGAAATGCGGCTTTTGCCGAACTCTTGCTCAGACTGCTTACCGATGCACTCGCGGTTTCGGTTTCAGCCGCTGTGGCTGCGCAACCCGCAACCAATGCTCCGGCAGTAGCCACTGCCAGCAAGTCCTTCCATTTCATATTCGACCTCTACGTTAAAAATTGCCCATTCAAGATTTTGTCGTCGGATGAATACCGGCAGCCGCTGGTTCCCCAAATTCGCTTTGGCCTTCCAGATCATCGCCGATATTGTCGTCCTGAAGCGTATCGAGATGCATCAGTTTCTTGATCAATGGTGAAATCACCAACACACCGAAACCGACTGCCACAGCGACCCAGCCTACGGTGGAATAAACATCAAGTACAACCTGCTTACCTGCTTCTTGACCAACGCCTTCCGCTCCAGTCGCTGAAGCGATCAGACCGGCGGCGAAATTGCCAGTTGCTGAAGCGAAGAACCAGGTCCCCATGATCAGGCTGGCCATGTGCCCCGGCGCCAACCGGTTCATGGCCGAAAGTCCAACCGGAGACAGGCAAAGCTCGCCGGTCGTGTGCAACAGATAGATCAGGAAGATGAAGATCACAGGCGTAGCATTTTCAAGTCCTGCAGCTTGCGCACCCCAGACAAGAACCAAGAAACCGAGACCAACCTGGACAACACCAAGGCCGAACTTGAATGGCGCCGATGGCTCCATGCCCTTGCGCCCAAGAACCGTCCACACAGTGGCAAAAACCGGTGCAAGCAGGATGATGTAAATCGCGTTGATTGACTGGAAAGTCGACGCTGGGACACCTGCGCGATCAACGTGACGATCAGTGAACAGGTTGAGCGAGGAGCCCGCCTGTTCAAACAACGCCCAGAAAATGATTGATGTGACAATCAGGAACATGGCGGCAAAAATCCGGTCACGCTCTTCCGACGACAGCTTGGAAACGGCGGTGTAAAGGACGTATAGAACGAGACCTCCGCCAAACACGCCAAGCACATAACCGACCAGATCCTGATACTGAATGGCCAACCAGCAGATACCGACCATGGCAAGACCGGCAATATACATCCACCATTCCAGCTTCAGACCGGCCACAGGCTGTTTCAATTTCTCCGGATCAGATGGCTCACCGCGACCAAGCAGCAACGGCTTGCCCCAGATGAACACGATCAGGCCAAGCAACATGCCAATACCTGCCAAACCAAAGCCATAAGCCCAGCCGTAAGTTTCACCGATATAGCCACAAAGCAGTGAACCCAGCGCGGCGCCAAGGTTAATGCCCATGTAGAAGATCGTATAAGCACCATCCCGGCGGACATCTGTTCGAGGGTACAGCTGGCCAACAATGACCGAGATATTGGCCTTCAGAAAGCCTGATCCAACAATGATCAGTGCAAGAGCCAGCCAAAAGACGCTGATCACCGGATTATCAACATGACCGACTGCGGCCTCACCTTCGAAAGCCATGAAAAAATGGCCCAAAGTAAGCAACACGGCGCCGAAAAGAACAGCTTTTCGTTGCCCTAAATATCGGTCAGCAAGGTAACCGCCGACCACCGGTGTAATGTAGACCAGCGCCGTATAAGCACCGTAAATGATGCCGGATTCGCTATCGGAGAAAAGCCAGTGCTTGGTGAGGTAAAATATTAGAAGAGCCCGCATGCCGTAGTAGGAAAAACGCTCCCACATTTCGGCAAAAAACAGAACAAACAGACCTTTGGGATGGCCGAGGAAAGTTCCCCTTGCGTCTCCCGCTTCTTGATACCCACTAGCCATTAAATCGGCCTCCCTTATAGTTGTGCGAACTGTCGATCGCAGCCCAGTTGAACCGCACCCTAGTCAAAAATGATCGCGTGTGAAGCATATTGTTGCACTTGTGACCAGTTTGTGAACAAAAAACGTTGCAATCATTCGCTGTCGCTACAAGGTTAAAAACATGTTCAATGACCTTTCCAGCCTCAACAGTTATTTATCCTCCCGTCGTTCCGGCCGGCCACGCAACATGATCGCTCCGGGGCCGAGCGACGAACAGATTGAAGATATTGTCGCTACCGCACTTCGAACGCCAGATCATGGGAAGCTGGCCCCGTGGCGCGTTATTCGGATAGATAGCGATCAGCGCAACCTTTTGGCTGCCGAACTGGCGAAGGCCTATCAGAGCGATAAGCCCGATGCAGGGCGTTTGGAGCTGGAAGCCCTGGAGACAATGGCGCATCAAGCACCGACCTTGCTGATTGTCCTGTTTTCTCCCGTTACATCGACAAAAATACCGCTGTGGGAACAGGAACTGAGCTGTGGTGCATTTTCCATGAATATCATTCACGCCATTCATGCCCACGGTTTTGTCGGAGGCTGGATTACAGGCTGGCCCTCTTATAATGACGATGTCCGTGACTTGTTTGGAAAAGCACCTGAGCGCATTGCCGGTTTCATATTCGCAGGCACTGCTGATGGAGAACTTGCCGAACGTCCGCGTCCGGAATTGAAAACAGTCCTTTCCCGGTGGACGGGTACATAATTGAGGCAACTGGTTTCAAACAATACTAAACGGCAGAATAATGATACTTACCCCTTGCCTGCATCGCTGTATTATGGCAGTGAAGCAGTATGAACAATGCAAGCAAACCTGTCTATTTGAAATTGCGGGATATCATCTCGGAATCCATCCTCGATGGCGAATATGCCGAAGGTGATATGTTGCCGTCCGTTCGCAGCTTTGCAGTCGAGCAAGGAGCCAACCCTCTTACAGTTGCAAAAGCCTATCAAGGTTTTCAGGAAGATGGCCTGGTGACAGTGAAACGCGGTGTTGGAATGTTCGTGGCAAACGGAGCAAAGGCCAAATTGCGGGATGCGCAGCGCGCGGATTTTATCAAGAATGTCTGGCCGCCAGTGGAACGTCAAATGAAGCGACTGAATATCAAGCTGGATGAACTGCTCGAAAACGAAGCCTGAATTTCAAGCCCGCTACTCTTTATCACTTTCACTGCTTGAGCGCAGCAGACGCCTGCGCAAGACTACGGCGATAAGTGGCATTTTGCGGCACCATCGTCACTGCTTTCTTGATCAGGTCATATGCGTCCTTGGCCCGTGAACCATCTGCCAAGAGTGCCCGCCCATAGAGATGCGATACCACCGGACTTGAAGGTTGCACAGAATAGGCAATCTTCCCTGCACTGACCGCCTTTTCCGTTTGCCCTAATCCCGTGTAAGCTTGGGACAGCCCCGCCATGATCAAGGCGTCATTGTCACCAATACGTTTGCGCAGACTCTCCAGTATCCTGCGCGCAATGTCCCAGTTTTCCGTTTCGAGATGCTCATAAGCCATCCAGCGCAAACCGGCGATGTTACTTGGATTATAGTTCAGATATTCTGCCAATACCTGACCTGATTCCTGCATGGCCCCTTTTGCCCGAAGTGCTTCAACAATGCGCAGCATAACGGGTTCGGAAAAGCGGATACGGCGGGCGATAGCGAGCGCATTTAGTGCCTCGTCATAGTCATCCAAGGCTATGGCGGTGTCTGCGACCAGCAAATGGGCGTCGCTTGCACCGGGGTTACCGCGTTGCAAGCGCTTTGCTTGCGAAAAGGCGGCGGCAAAATCCCCGCTGTGATATAGCGCCCGGATATAGGGTATAACTGCGATCGCATTATCAGGCGCACGTTCAGCTTCGGCGCGCAAAACCCCGATGGGTGTTTTTGGCACAAAAGCCGTTTTGCCGCCGATATCATGCCGCGCTGCTCGATTCAGCATATCGACAGATCTGGCTTGCATGCCCATCGCCTCTAAAGCCCGTCCAGCCTGCCATAGCGCGTACGGGTCCGCGCCACTACTATTTGCCTGACGCTTCAAAACCTCGATCGTACCTTCCGGATCATCTGCAAGATAAAGCGACCGCGCCAGCAAGTTTTGTGCTTGCCGGTTATTTGGTTGTAGTGAGACGAGCCGCCTGAATTTATCGACCGCGCTGTTATAATTCGTTTCGCCATACTCAATGATGCCCTGCACCAGCAATGCCGCCGGCACGTCATCCAACCGCCCCTCCGTCTTTTGCATCAGCGTACGCGCCAGACCATATTCGCCTGCCCGTGCCGCCAATACTGCCTGCATGAAGAAAGCGCGGGGGTTCCGACCATCAAGCGAAATGATTTTCCGGGCGACGATCAGCATATCCGTCATCCGGCCCATATCCCCGAGTGTCGCGGCATATTCGGTGAGCAGGGACACATCATTGGGGTCAATCTGCAGCGCTCTTTCAAACCACGGAAGAGCGGCTGCCAAACCGAACTGAAAACGGATAAGCTCTCCGCGATATTGCAGCGCTCGAATATTGTTCGGTTCCAGCTTAACCGCCTCGTCTACCGCAGCAATCGCACCTGCCTGGTCGCCCGATCCGGCACGAAACCGCGCCACATCAACCCACAGGTCAGCGTTTGCAGGATCCTGTGAGATAGCTTGATCGAAAGCTCTGGTTGCCAACGCATCGTCGCCAGTTTGGACAGCTACACGGCCGACTATTCTCGCGGCATAAGCCTGATGCTGAAAGGGAATATCATTTGCGAAAAGCTGTTCTTTGGCTTGGTCCCACTTCCCCTGCAACTGCAACGCATGACCATAAAGATGCCGCACTTCCGTAACTTCAAGACCCAGGTCAAAGGCGCGCTCCAGTTCCGCCTCCGCGCCGATACCATCGAATAACTTCAACAATATCTCAGCCTGCAAGACACGCGCATCAATCCACTGCGGGTCCGCCTTGATTGCGTTCATCAACTCGATACGAGCGGATCTTACATCACCGCGAGAGCGATGTTCCTGGGCCTTTGCAAACGCGTCGCGTGCATCTTCATTGCCATCGCTGGCCGCTTGAATTGCGGTCGAGAGTCCGGTCAGAACCAGTCCGAGCAACAGCGCCAAGACCACAAGCCTTGAACGTCGCACTGAGATGAACCGATCCGGCCAGACCATAGTTTTAGCTCGCCTGCTGCAACTGATATTGTTTCAACAGATCATAAAGTGTTGGGCGGCTGATACCCAAAAGCTTCGCAGCATTTGATATATTGCCATCTGTTTGTGAAATGGCGCGGATGATGGCAGCCCGATCTGCCGCCTCCCTCGCCGCTTTGAGGTTCAGCAAATCAGAGACTTCATCTTCCGCAGCCTCCAGATCCAGATCGCTGGCGGCAATCATTTTCCCGTCTGCCATTATCACGGCGCGCTTTATACGGTTTTCCAGTTCCCTTACATTACCGGGCCATTTCCATGCCTCCAAAGCAGCCAACGCATCAGGTGCGATACCTTTGACCGCCGGATTGATTTCATCGGCAAATTTTTTCTGAAAATGCCGCGCAAGCAAGCTCGTATCACCAGACCTCTCTGCCAATGCGGGTATTTTGATGACGATCTCTGCAAGGCGGTAATATAAATCTTCACGGAAGCTGTTATCCGCGATCATTTCCTCCAGATTTTGATGCGTTGCACAGACAATTCTAGTGTCTACGGCAATGGCTTTCCGGCCGCCTATCCGCTCGATAACGCGTTCCTGAATGAAACGGAGCAGCTTGACCTGCAATGGCAGTGGAATGTCGCCCACTTCATCCAAAAACAAAGTCCCGCCGTTGGCTTGCTCAATCTTACCCTCGGTCATCTTCACGGCACCGGTAAACGCACCCTTCTCGTGACCGAAAAGCTCTGATTCCAACAGGTTTTCCGGAATGGCCGCACAGTTTATTGCCACAAAGGCCTTGTCACGACGGTCACTCGCATCATGCAACCCGCGAGCTAAAAGCTCCTTGCCGGTCCCGCTGGCCCCCAACAGCATCACTGAGGCGTTTGTATTGGCAACACGCTCAATCATCTGCGCCACTTTGAGCATTTCAGGAGCACCAGTGATGATCCGGCCGAGAACCGCGTGGTTGCCGTCTTGTTTCGCGGCAAGACTGGAATTCTCCAGTTCGAGTTTGCGAACATGGAAAGCTCGGCGAACAATTAAACCAAGCTCGTCAATATCTACCGGCTTTTGGTAAAAGTCCCAGGCACCAGCCGCAATGGCGTGCAGTGCACTTTCCTTTTCACCATGCCCAGATGCTACGATAATTTTAGTATCCGGTTTCAGGCTGAGTATCGCGTCCATTGTTGCGAAACCTTCAGTCGTCCCATCCGGGTCTGGCGGCAAACCAAGATCTAGGGTCACGACATCGGGTTCTTCCGCGCGAAGCATGTTTATAGCTGTTTCGCGATCACCGGCAACAATGACCTCAAAATCCTCATAGGCCCACTTCAGCTGCTTCTGCAGTCCAGGGTCATCCTCGACGATCAGAAGTTTCTCCAGTGGTTTTTCGTCCTTATCAGACATTTCAAGCGACCCTTTCATTTACTATCTCATCATCTGCCAAATGGCTGGCGAGCGGCAATATCAATGTAAATCGGCTTCCTGCACCTTCTTTACTTTCCACTTCCAGCCGGCCGTTCATCGCCATCGCCAAGGATCGGGCTTCAAAGGCACCGATGCCAAAACCGCCATCCTTGCTGGACGCAAAAGGCTTGAACAATTGACTGCGGATAAACTCACTCGACATACCGACACCGCGGTCCAGAACTTCGATTGCAACGCTCAAATCCCGTCGGCGCGCGTTTATCAATATGGGTTGGCCATCTGTACTGGCATCAATCGCATTCTGGATGAGATGGCCCAGTATCTGATCAACCCGGGTTGGGTCAGCCATTGCGGTAAGATCGTCAATCTGTGAGCTTTCAATTGCATGCAGCAGACGTTTCTTTTCAATGATCGATTGCAACAAAGCTGCGACCTTGACCGGTTTCGGCTCCTCGGGTTTGGCTTTGTTATGCTGTGACAGCCGCTCCAGAAGCCCATTCATTTTACCCGCAGAATCTTGCAACGTTGCAATCATGTCAGCCTGAAATTCCGGATTGTCTGCATGCCGTTCTGCATTGCGGGCCAAGAGGCTAAGCTGACTGACGAGATTTTTAATGTCGTGCATGACAAATGCCATACGGCGGTTAAATTCGTCGAAGCGTTGTGCCTCCGAAAGCGATTCCTGACTGCGCGCTTCGGCCAAATAGCTTGCCACTTGGCGCCCAACCACCCGCAGCATATCAAGATCTTCCCAGTCTAGCGTCCGATTTATCCGCGGCCTCGCCAGCAGTACAATACCGGCCAGCCTGTCAAAGTGGACAAGCGGTACTGCTGCCCAAGTCTGTGGATCATTGGTCATCCATTCCGGAATAGCGCTGGCATCTATTTGATCGACCTTATCGGCCCTCAGGGCATCAAATTCGATAATGTGTCCGGTTTCTTCGAAAAATGGCACTGTCCCAGTCGTACAGGCCCGCGAAGGGACATGTATGGTGGGCCAGTTCCAACGAGACTGCAGCGTTAAACGGCCAGCATCATCAGGCATCAACAATATACCTGCCGGGGATTCGGTAATATCGGCAATAGCTTTGACAACGCGTTCATGAAAAGGCGCACTGTCGCTGCCTGGTCGTCCAATGGTGTCGGTAAACCTGATCCATTCTGCCCGATAGTCATAACGGTGCTGGAAGAAATTTTTCGCCAGTTTGACTTTAAACCAGGCGCGGAATTTTCCTGACGGGAGAAGGAGCAATGCCGCGACAGACGTGCCAAACAAGAAGCTGATCTGTGCCAGTCGCGCGTAGTCCCCGCCGATGATCTGCAACGCCGTTGCAATGACAATCATCATCAACAGATATCCGCCGATGGCCACAAGCGACAAAGAACGGAACGCGACGCTCCGGGATAGTTTCAAACGCCATTCGGTGTTTCGCACCGATGCCAATGCGAGGATGGGCGCGATACAGGCCATTGCCGGTCCACGCATAGCCGTCAGTTCGAGCGAAAACTGTTGTGTCAGATAGGTGATCGTGAACAGATTAAGGTCGTAAGTCCAAATCGCAGCGAGTGCAGCCATTGGAAGCCTGATGCCTCCACGTGTTTCTGGTGCCGAAATCGAATATAGATTATGGACGAGCACCAGAGCGCCAACGGCAAATAGCATACGAAGCACCAGCGAGGTGTAAGCCGCCATACTGGCAAGACGTGGGCTGCCGGCAAAGATCGGAATCAGGGAATCCACTACGATTTGGCCAATAAGAACAAACGCTAGCGCAAAATATATAATGTTCACAGCTGTGGGTTGGTGACGCCCCTCGCCTACCCTCAAAAGGACAAACATGAAAATCAGCCACCCCATGTTCCTCAGGGATTCGGCAAAATTGGATATCGGTGAAAAAGCGCCTTCCACCGCGATGCTCAAGGCCCAGAAACTTGTCAATGCCAGCGCCAGAATCAGTGACTGCTGTGTCCTGTTCCGCTCGGTTTTACGTTGGAACTGCCATATCGTCAGCGCAGCAAAAAGCGCTGCCGCTAGCCCATGTCCCAATATGCTGATCTGACTCAAAATCGTCACCATCTCAGCGCGCACCTTCTGGCCAAAGCACAACCCGTATGGTCTGCAACAGGATCAGGATATCAAGAAATGGCGTATAGTTTTTGGCGTAGTACAGATCATATTCCAACTTGTGCCGGCTGTCTTCAATCGATGCACCATAGGGATAGTTGATCTGCGCCCATCCGGTAATGCCGGGCTTCACCATATGCCGCTCGGCATAGAATGGCATTTTGGTCTGCAGATCATCAATAAACTGGGGACGTTCAGGGCGTGGACCAACGAAGCTCATCTCGCCTTTCAAAACACTCCATGCTTGTGGAAGCTCGTCTATGCGGACCTTGCGGATAAAATGCCCTATCCTGGTAATCCTGGGATCATTTTCACTCGCCCAAACAGCCTTGCCGCCAGTTTCAGCATCGGCACGCATTGAACGCAATTTGAGAATGTTGAACTTCTGGCCATACAGCCCAACACGTTCCTGTTTGAAAAAGGCACCGCCGCGGCTCTCCATCTTTATCAATCCGGCAAAAAGCAGAATGAGAGGACCCGTAAAAAGCAGCAAAAGCAAACTCAGAACAATATCGAAACTGCGCTTGAAAACGGTGGATATCCTGCGTCCGGAGGAGAAACCATCTGAAAAAATAAACCAGCTTGGGTTAACGCTATCGAGATCAACCCGCCCAGTCTCTCTTTCCAGAAAGCTGGACATATCGTTTACATGAACCCCTGTGGTCTTGATCGTAAGCAGATCAGCCACCGGCAGTGAATTTCGTCTTTCTTCAAGCGCCAAGACAACTTCACTAACCCCCAGATCAATCACATGTTGCGGCAAATCATCTATGTCAGTGCGTTTTATCGCTGTTTTAACGATAGCGGGACCTTCATTCATGTCTACGTAACCGCTGACAACGAAGCTGCTTTCTTGTCTGCTCGCAAGTTCTGCGATGCGGTTCGCCCTCGGGCCGGCACCTAGGATCAAAAGACGGCGCTTAAATACCCTGCTGTCGAGTATTGTACCCAGCATTACTCGCGCGGCCATCAAAAGGAAGATCGACAAGATCATCGCATAGAGAGAATTCGAGCGCCAAAGCGTCGTTCCCGGCAGTATGAATGCCACGATAGAAAGGAAAATCACACCTAGTGAAATGGCCACCAATATACGGGCTGCCGCAAATCTCAGCGATTGAAGCGCTTCACTCCCGTAAACCCCGACGGCAATCAGGGCAATTTCGAGCGCCACGGCAAAGCTAATGATTGGCGCGGGGCGGTCATAAATGGAACCCGCGTTCATCCCGATTTGGTTAGCGCGCAATACCCAGCTGATTTCAGCGGCAACGACCAGCAGAAACAAGTCCAGAAGCCCCAGAAAAATGATGGGGTAGGGAATATAGTGTTTGAACAATCTGATCATTAAGCAAGCAATCTTGTGGCAAGGCACTCACCTGATAGACAAAATTCGTAAGCTGTCGGTTAATTTTACACTCTTTTTCCGGCCAACCCTGGAATTCCATCGAAATTGTTCAGTTTTCCGACAGTCGAGTCTCAATCATTGACGAAATTATAAGGTGTCAGCCCGCTTTCAAGTTCGTCAAATTTCAAAGTCCTATTTTTTGGTGCGGCAGATCGTTGAGGACATTTGTCCCGCGTGCAAGCGGGGCAGCCAAGACCCACGGGTGTTGCGCTTTCCGTCGAAAGGTCAATTCCCCGTGCATAGTATAAACCGGTAGCCATATCCGCTGACAGTCCCAAACCGACGGCGAATTCTGGAAAATACCCGTTAACACCTGTTCCTACCCCCTGAACCGCGCGCGACAGAGTGAACCATGTCGACCCGTCTTCCAATCCTATCAACTGGCTTCTTTCCTCCAATGGCCGATCAAACACACGATGAATTTCCCAGAGCGGACAACGATGGGCACTTTCAACCAGGGACGCATTGCTCGCGCCTGCGAAACGTTTGGAAACCAAACCTGACCGGTCAATCCGTATCATGAAAAATGGCAAACCGCGTGCACCGACCCGTTGCATAGTCGTCAGTCGATGGGCCACCTGCTCAAAACTGGCACCAAAACGGCGTTGCAAAACCTGTATTTGATATCCGGTTTGCTCACATGCCCTTAAAAAACGGGCATAAGGCATCATCAAAGCAGCCGCAAAGTAACTTGATAAATGGCGATGATACAGGCGCTTTGACACTTTATCGGGGAAGTCCGCACCAGAAACCAACCCTTCGATTTCGGCCTGGGCCTCAATTTCTCCGAGCAATGCTGCAGCCTGAAAAGTACGAGAGGCTGGATCAAGCATTTCCGACAGCTGTAGCTGCCGAGCATGTAAATCCAGTCTTCTTACAATATCCGGCAAAACAGTTTCAGGGAGAATTCTTATGGTAAGTTGATGGTTGACCCGGAGCCTCTCCGCGATCGCACCATATAAATCTGCCGCACCCAGGCGTAGTTCATCGGCAAGTGTCTCGGCCATAGCGTCAAGATCAGCAAAATGATTGCGCCAGCGTTCAATTTCTGTGCGCACCAACTGAAACGGATCCAAAGTTTCAGGGGCAGCATCATCATCTCCGGCCGAGCGGCTATCGAACAGCCTTACAAAGGCTTCCGCAGCATTTGGCGCGGCTATCAGCCATTCCTCCAACTCCGTTCGATCAACCACCAAGTCATCAAACATGGGACCAGCCAAACGCCTGCCAAGTCCATCAACCCCGCCACCAGGTTGGTCAGCCACCAGTTGCCGGGGATCAAAATCGAACCGATCTGCAAGCAATAACATCAGTCGCGCACTTAACGGGCGCTGGTTCCGCTCAATCAAATTCAGATAACTGGGAGATATATCCAGCGCCTCAGCCAACGCCAATTGAGTCATGTTGGCGGACCGGCGAAGCCGCTTTATCACCGCGCCAGCAAAAAGTTTTCGATCTGCCATAGACGATACCCATGTAAATTATTTTACAAATTATCAAGCTTAAATGGAAATAGTAATCATATTTACACTGGATTCTGTAAATTTTCTTTGCGTCCTTCTTCATAATGACCCAAACGACGGGTGAACGGACCGTTTGATCGGTCTCGAAACAGTTTCCTGGGGAGGAAAAGCTATCCGTCGGAGCCTTGCCGCTCCGACGGATTTTTTATGCACAAGGTGTAAGCATATTTTAAGGGCAAGCCGTTAAAGTGATCATATGAAAATCTAAAATTAGGTGCTCTTGATGATCAAACAGGCAATTCTTTTCGTCGTTTCCACTGGTACACTCATTTACTTTATCGCGCCCGTTGATGATGAGAAAGCTGCGGAGCCGATTGCAGAAGAGACTTCCAAAACGAAGTCTGCGGTCAAGTCGAGTGCTTCAGACCAATGGAGCTACGACGATGATGAGGGGGCCGAGGAATTTGTTTTTGGCGAACCGCTTGAATATTCTGATGATGCAGATACTCCAGCCGGTAATAGCGGCGAAATCGCCGGAACCGCGGGACCAATAATCAACGAACCCACAAAACGGATCGCACGGACGAACTATATCAGCCCGGCGGTTTACTCCAAAGCTCCAAAACCCGGCGGGCCTGGCAGCAAGGAAAATCCAATCGATATGACGCCGCCAGGTGGCAGGCAGCTACCGCAGTCGAAACCCTAAGCGTTTCAAACCGCGAAAGACGAACGGCCTACTCGCAGCGCTTCATGACATAATTGTCGGGTTCTATATTCAAGATGAATTGATCCGGTCCAGATATCGTAACAGGTCCCTCCATCTGGAAACGACCTCCTGCCTCGCCTGTTTCTTCATCCTCCGCCAGATCGGTCAAGTTGAGCGTCAACTGACCGGCCGACCATTGCCAAATACCGGTCAAGTCTTCCGATATAAAATTGCCGCCAGCCAATAGCGTCCAGTTTGTCGGTTGATCGCAGGTTTCTTCCGAAAAAGCCCAGCGCCCTTCGAAATATGACGCTTCAATAGCCTCTGCGGATTCCGGTACTTCAACATTGGCAATAGACACGGTTGCTGCAACAGCAACGCCGACCGCGCCGATTGCCTTAGTTGCCGTCATCCACTAACCGCCCTTTTTCATAATGTTAAGCGCTGCAGCTGTGAGCGCTTCTGCGCCTGTCGCCACTACCTTTTCCGCGTCGGGAGCCCAAAGCGGACTATGGAGTGACGGCAATTTGGTACCCGCCTTTTTCGCAGCCTGATACTCATCCATCGGAACACCACCGACCCAGAAAATCATGCTTTTGATTGATTCATCCGCACGGCGATAGCGGCTGAAATCTTCACCGCCCATCACCGGATTGGACTCCACCACCCGCTGTTTGCCGAAACGCGCTTCAAAAAGCTTCGCCATCTCGCGGGTAAATTCGGGGCTGTTATAGGTTGAAGGCGTAAATTCATCATCACGTACGCGAATGATGGGCATTCGGTCTTCTGGCAGACCAGCTGTTACTGCCTCGCCCTTGGTAATCCGTTTGATCCCGTCAAGCAGTTTGGCCCGCGTTTCGTCAGAGTAACTACGAACTGTAAGCAACAGATTGGCTTTATCAGGAATGATATTATGCTTAAATCCTGCCTGAAAACTACCCACCGTAACCACTGCAGGGTCTTGCGGATCAATTTCACGGCTGACCAGCGTTTGCAGCGCGCCGACAATGCGCGAAGCCACCACGATCGGGTCCTTGGTTGTATGCGGATAGGCACCGTGGCCGCCGACGCCCCTTACTTCAATGTCCACGCTATCGACATTGGCCAGCGCATAGCCTGGTGAATAGCCGATAAAGCCTGCCGGCGCCCCGGCCGCATCATGAAAGGCCAACACATATTCCGGCTTGGGAAAACGGGTGTAGAGCCCGTCCTCCAACATCGCCTTGGCTCCCTCCCCGGTTTCTTCGGCGGGTTGCAGGATCATCACCAACGTGCCCGACCATTCGCCCTTGCGCGCAACCAGCTGGCGCGCTGTTCCGACCCAACCGGTCATATGCGTATCATGGCCGCAGGCGTGCATCACACCGGTATCATTGCCCTCGCGGGTTTTTGCGCGCACCTTGGATGCAAAGGGCAATCCGGTTTTTTCAACAAGCGGCAGGGCATCCATATCCGCGCGGATCATAACTGTTGGACCGTCGCCATTTTTCATCACCGCAACCACGCCAGTGCCGCCGACTTTTTCGGTCACGTCAAAGCCAAGCCGTCTGGCTTCAGCCGCCAGCTTAGCCGCTGTCTGAACCTCTTCGCCACTTAGTTCAGGATTAGCATGTAGATCGCGATATATTTCCATCAGGGACGGCAAGTCCGCCGTGATCGCATCTCTCAGTGGATCAGCTTGCGCCGGTGTACACAACAAAACAGTACTGGCCGCAACCAAGGCGGCTTTCGAAATCATACGCATCACTATCCCCGAGTTATTTCACTAGCTTGTGAACCTAACTGCTCAAACACCGCTTGTCAGGCACAAATTTAATCGGTGACGGGAGCCAGTTCCATAACATTCACAACCGACTCATAATAGGGATAGGGAAAAACCATGCGCCAGCGTTTCGGACCGATACGTTCAACCACGGCCGCCTGATCCCGCTTTTCCGTTTTTCCATAAGGCACGGCCTTGTCTTCATAGCCATAGAATGACGTACCCAGATAGATGGAATGGCGAGTGCCTGCCTCATACAACCATCCGGTCGTGCGTTGAGAGCCGGTCAGTTTGATAAAATGGCGGCGATCACCATTAACAGTGACACGACATCGAAAAGCCGGATAGGCTATGTAAGGTAAGCCGCCGCTGGCATCGCCATCCAGTTTGGTGACCGAGCAGGAATAAAGTCCCGCCGGAATCTTGCTGTCCGGCAATGCTGCCTCTTCTTCAAAGAGCGGTTTCCTCTTGGAGAGTTTGCCCCCTTCGCCGCCTTGGGCAGCGCCGGCGCGCCCTTCCTGCAGAGCCTTTTGCCAGTCATCCAGTCGTTTTTGGTCCGCCGCTGTCGCAAGCTCTCGCCATTGCGATTCCGGATGCGGACTGTCTTTGGCCACTGCTACCGAAACCAATCCGGCCGACGCCAGCATTGCCACGATCACAAGCCGCCCGCGGGTCATTGGGCGGTCCACCCGCCGTCGATGGAGAGGTTCGCTCCGGTAATTGCGCTCGCTTCGTCTTTACAAAGAAACACAGCCAACGCAGCGATCTGGTCGATCTGCACAAATTGCTTGGTCGGTTGCCCGGCCAGCAGCACATCATTCATCACCTGCTCACGCGTCATGTTCCGCGCCTTCATCGTGTCGGGTATCTGGTTCTCGACCAATGGCGTCCACGCATAGCCCGGCGAGATCGTGTTTACCGTAATTCCCTGTTGCGCAACCTCCAGCGCGACAGTCTTGCTAAAGCCCGCAATCGCATGTTTTGCGGCATTATAGGCCGATTTATAGGGGCTAGCGACCTTGCTGTGCATAGACCCTGTATTGATGATCCGGCCCCAGCCACGTTCCTTCATGCCCGGCAAAACCGCCTTGGTCGTGTGGAATGCGCTGTTGCAGATAATGTCCATGATCGCATCCCACTTGTCTTCGGGAAACTCATCGACCGGAGCAACATGCTGAATTCCGGCATTGTTGACCAGAATATCGACTTCTCCCAATTGCTCTGTGCAGTCTGTCACCATTTGCCGAATTTCCTCGGGCTTGGTCATGTCGGCATTGCTGTAAGCGGCCTTGGTTCCACTCAACTTTTCCAGTTCCTGCCGTAGCGTTTCGATTTCGCCTTCATCACCAAAGCCGTTGATCATCACCGCCGCGCCCTCAGCAGCCAGCGCTTTTGCATATCCACCACCAATGCCCGAGGTCGACCCGGTCACGAGAGCGGTTTTACCCTTCAGAAACATAGATTTTCTCCTTTGGGCGACCTTAAAACAGTCACAAGTGACTGCAACGGCTTTTTGTAAAAGAATTGCGCAACGCTTGCGCTTTTGTCCGATTCAGGCGAATTGAACTCTAATAGGAGAGAAGCCATGCGTTTAGATGATCTGGACCCCAGCAAAAATGCCCGCGACCATGGAAGTGGCGGGGGCCGCAGAGGATTTGGCGGCGGCGGTGGAGGTGGCGGTCTGGGACTGCTGCTAAGCTTCCTGCCTATGTTGCTCGGCCGGAAAATGGGCTGTGGAACCATCCTTTTGATTGGCGGCGCGGTATTGGCCTTTATGTATTTCGGCGGTGGTGCCGGTATGTTGACGGGTGGTGGAACGCAATCCAGTGGGTCAGGGGACGCGGTTGCCTATGACACTCAGGAAGAACGTTTTGCCGGTCAGGTGCTGGCTTCTACCGAACAGACCTGGTCCAAGCTGTTTCAGGCCAATGGATCTCGATACCAACCAACAACAATAAACTTCTACCAGGGTGGTGTAAGTTCGAACGGCTGCGGTTCTGCCAGTTCCGCTGCAGGCCCCTTCTATTGCCCAGCCGACCAAGGCATTTATCTCGACACGTCTTTTTTCAATGAACTTGAAACAAAAATGGGCGCACGCGGCGATTTCGCCAAAGCCTATGTTATTGCCCATGAAGTAGGCCATCATATCCAGACTCTAAGCGGCGTTTCCAGTCAGGTTCGACAAGCACAGAGCCGTGCCAGCAAGGCGGAAGGTAACGCATTACAAGTGCGGATGGAATTACAGGCAGACTGTTATGCTGGCGTATGGGCCGCGCAAAATGCGGATCGCATGGAGCCCGGTGATGTCGAGGAAGGCCTGACGGCTGCCCACGCCATTGGTGATGATACCTTGATGCGCGGGGCTGGACAACGTCCTGTGGAAAGCATGTTCACCCATGGCACCTCCGAACAGCGCATGGCGTGGCTGAAGAAAGGGATGCAAACCGGCGATCCGGCCGCGTGCGATACGTTCGCACGCGGCGCGGTTCGCTAGTCCGTTGACTTAGGTCGCCGGTCCTTTCTGCAATGACCGCGACCAGTCCAACCGGCGGGTGACGAACATCACCCCAGCCAAAGCGGCGAAGATCAGCAATGATCCGATGAGCAGCGAGTATGCCTCAAGGCTCAGCAGGATATAGATCACGCCGTAAAGCGCAGCCAATAGTCCGCCGATAATCGATGCCCTTCGCCAACTCGACAGGACCGATGCCGCATAAGCGGTTATCAGCCCGATAGTGGCTATCGATGCAACGACATAGGCCAGCGCAAAGCCGATAATCTCGGCAAAGGCGAGCAACAGGATGAAGAACAGCACCAGCGCTACCCCAACCAGAATATACTGAACGGACGAGATGCGAACGCCTCCGATCAGGTCAAACAGCAGAAACGCGACAAAGGTAAACCCGATGAACAGGAAACCATATTTGGTTGCGCGGCTCACCTGGTCATAGAGGTCAACCGGCTGGATTAGGTTCACGGTCACGCTGGAAGGATTGCCCGCGCCGCCGCCGTCATAAGAGCTGTAAGACCGATTGCCAGACTGCGGGTAAACTTGTTGTCCCGCCTGCGTAGATGTCAGCGAGCTGCCCAGCGCGAGGTTCGAGATGCCATATTTCGCAGTGAAACCGGCATCACTGACTTCATTATCCGGCAAGAACCCGCCGGTGAAGCTGGGGTGCGGCCATTTGGATTTTACTGACCAGTTGGTTTGTCCGGCATCCGGCACCATTGTTAGGCTTTCGGTTCCGCGGAATTTCACGTCAAAATTCACAGCCATCTCACCATCTGCCAGCGCCGTTGCATCCAGCCAGGCAAAAAAGCCGGTATTGCCCGTCTCGCCCAGACCTTTTCCGGGTTGCAGCACGAGCGACTGGCCATCTACGGTCAGCTTGTTATCGGCTGACAGGCCCCTTGCATCTGACAGACCAAAGCGGATTTCGGCGCGAGCGAAATCAATATCAGCACGGTCAATACCGGAGCGATCGAAATCTTCCGGCAGTTTAAACGACGCAGAACCGGTCACATTGGTGTTGTAAATCACCACTTCATAGATGGAGCGGCTTTTGACTTCTGTCAGGATATCACTGTCAAAGGTCATGACTTCCGGCGAGATATAGAGTTCGCGGGTTACGACATTGGTGCGGGTTACGGTCTTGCCGTCCTGCTCCACTGATTCCTGTACCTTGGCCTTGTAGGGTAGTACGATTTTCGGTCCGGCAAATACCTGCTGCCCGCCCCAACCGGTGACAATGGATTGCTCCGCCTGCTCACTCTGCGTCTGGCGGTCATAAATGAGTAGCCAGCTAGCAAACAGCGGAATGGCCAGTAGGAATCCGGTTAGCAGCACCAGCAGGAACTTGGCTCCGGGCGATCGTTCCGGTCGCCGCGGTGATTGAATATCTTCGTCAGTTTCAGTCATAGTGAGTTTTCCCTCTAAATCCCTGTATTTGCTGGACCACCGCTCTTGCAAGCCGCAGCCATTGCTCTAATCATAAGCCTCAAGCTCTTCCATCCGAGCGACGAATCGAGGCTTACGTGCGACGAATTACCACAATTACGGATTGCCATAACGTGAACGACTTTCGTTCTTTGGCCAAAAAGCGCCTGCCTTTCCCTATTTTTGACTATATTGATGGTGCCGCAGACGACGAAGTCACCCGTCGCCGTAACACCGAAGCTTATGAAGCATGTGATCTTGTGCCCAATGTGTTGGCCGGTGTCGAGGATATCGACATGACAACTTCGGTCATGGGTCAAAAACTCGCGATGCCATTATTTCTGTCTCCTACCGCCCTGCAGCGACTGTTTCATTGGCAGGGCGAACGCGGTGTAGCGAGAGCGGCCGAGAAATTCGGTACCTTCTTCGGGATATCCTCTCTGGCCACGGTTAGCATCGAAGAGATCGGTGAAAGCATTGGCACTCCAAAGATGTTTCAGCTTTACGTCCACAAGGACAAAGGGCTTAACAAGTCGATGGTCGAACGCTGTAAGGCAGCGAAATTTGATGCGATTACCCTAACCGTCGACACTATTGTCGGCGGCAATCGTGAACGCTGCCTGCGATCTGGATTCACCAGCCCACCCAAGATCACGCCCGCCAGTTTCCTAAGCTATGCGACCAAACCGGCCTGGGCACTCAACTATATGTTCCGCGAAAATTTTGAGCTGTCTAACCTCAAGGACCATGTCGCAGAGGGCACCAATGTTGCCCTGTCGGTCGCGGAATATTTCTCAACCATGCTCGATCAATCGCTAAATTGGAAAATGGCAGAGGATATTCGAAAAGACTGGGGCGGTGAATTCTGCCTTAAAGGAATCATGTCGGTGGATGATGCCAAACGCGCCGTCGATATCGGTGCGACCGCGATCATGGTGTCCAATCATGGCGGCCGCCAACTGGATGGCTCCCGCGCACCATTCGATCAGCTTGCCGAAATTTGCGACGCCGTGGGTGATAAGATTGATGTGATATGCGATGGCGGCATCACACGCGGCAGCCATGTTCTGAAAGCGCTCAGCGTCGGTGCCAAGGCCTGTTCTGGCGGGCGCCTATACCTTTATGCACTGGCAGCCGCCGGACAGGCGGGGGTTGAACGTAGCCTCAGCTTGTTGCAAGCTGAGATTGAACGGGACATGAAACTTATGGGCGTGACATCCGTTGGTCAGTTGAACCGCGACAATTTGCGGTATCGAGCTTGACCACAAACAGGGAAAAATGATGAAACATATTGCAAAATTAGCGACAACGTCAGCAGCAGCA
The DNA here is from genome assembly GCA_947493955.1 of uncultured Sphingomonadaceae bacterium. GTDB lineage: Bacteria > Pseudomonadota > Alphaproteobacteria > Sphingomonadales > Sphingomonadaceae > Parasphingorhabdus. The sequence continues at coordinate 688,587 of CANLSQ010000001.1, read as the reverse complement.
CTGCTTTTCCTTTCTGCCCCAGCGCAGGCACAAAGAGCCGATCCGGATGAAACAGCTGAAGAACATGCCCGGGATGCAGCAACCACACCGGCCAAAGATGTCGGCCTGAAAAAGACCAAAATTCCTGCCAAGCTTGTTGCTATTCAAGAAGATCCCTATTCTCTGGATGGTTTGCGACGGTGTGCCGCGATCATACAGGAAGTCAAGGAATTGAATGCCGTGCTAGCGGCTGATGTGAACGAGAAAGTCGATAAATCCAGAGCCGAAAAGCGCGAAGAAACTGCGAGCCGTGTCGGTGGTGGATTGCTGGGCGGATTGATCCCCTTCCGGGGAATTGTGCGCGAAGTATCCGGGGCAGCAGGCGACGAACGCAAATATAACCGAGCCGTCTATGCGGGCGTCGTTCGTCGCGGTTTCCTAAAAGGTGTTGGCAGAGAAAGAGGTTGCAAAGCCCCCGCCCGTCCATAGTCTATATTATCAAGAATTGGCGATCCTGTGTGCCGATCGGTTCGGCAGTTTAACGTGCCTGAACAATCCAGATACCACCAGGCAAAGCGACGCGTCCGCCATCATCATGAGGCGAAAGCGCTTCTTTCAAAGCCGCCAACAATCGAGACTTGAGATCGTCATCAACCTCGCCTAGCGCCCGTGAAGCTGGTCCGATTTGCGATGAAAAATAGACCGCATCGTCAACACCACCAGATTGCGACATACAAATCTCAACAGAATGAGGTACCATAGAAATCTCGTCAAAACCCGCTTCGGTCAATATATTTTTCAACCGCTCCGCATCGGCAAAAGCAAACGGACCAGGCGCATGCGGGTCAGTTTCCGGTGCTTCCGGCAATAGAGGCTTAATAGCCGCCATTGGAACCATCACCCACAGATTGACCTTCGGACTCTGCCAGCAAGCAAAGACCATCCTGCCGCCGGGCTTCAGATTGGCTTTGATATTGGTGAAGGCAGCAACCGGGTCCTCAAAGAACATCACGCCAAAGCGCGACATGATCAGGTCAAAACCTTCATCAGCCCGATATTCAGCGGCGTCAGCCAGCAAGAGCGTTCCACGGCCATTGGCCCTTGACCGTGCCAGTTCCAACATAGGTTCAGATACATCTACACCCGTGACCTCAGCGCCAGCGTCCATCGCAATTAACGACGTCTCACCAGTACCACAACCAATGTCCAGAACACGCTCGCCCGGCACAATTGCGGCTGCGTCTATCAACAGAGATGTAACCGGGGCCAGCAAGGTGTCCATGACATCCTGCTGTGCCGTCCACTTTACGCCAGCATTGTCATTCCAATATTCAATCTGTTCTTCATTGGACATGACGGATGCAAACTCCGATAAAATGGTTGGAAACAGTAACTAGTGCATCAGGATGTACCGATAGGAACCGATCAATAGACCCGCTTCTTCGGTTTGATGTAATCCGCTTCGTCGGTCAGCGTGAAGTCATGAACCGGACGATAGCTGATATCGACCTTGCCGGTACCGCGGTCCTTATCGGGGCCGCCCCAACCGTTGAATGTCGCAACCGTGTGCTTCATCCATTCCTTGTCGTTCCGGTCTTCATAATCTTCCTGCATGTGGGCGCCGCGGCTTTCCTTCCGGTTGGCGGCACTTTCCATGGTGACGACCGCCTGCCCCATCAGATTATCAAGTTCCAGCGTTTCGATAAGATCGGTGTTCCAGATCAATGAACGGTCGGTCACACTGACGTCACCCATTTTGGCGTTCACCGCCTGCATTTCTTTGACGCCTTCGGCCAGCAATTCGTCATCACGGAACACGGCACAGTTTTTCTGCATCGTTTTCTGCATTTCGGTGCGCAATGCCGCAGTGGTTGTACCGCCTTTTGCATAACGGAAATGGTCGAGACGCGACAGTGACAGATCGGCTGAATCTTTCGGCAACGGCTTGTGCGATTCACCGGGTTTCAGCTTCTCTTTCAAACGCAAGCCAGTTGCGCGACCAAAGACCACCAGATCGATCAGCGAGTTGGAACCAAGACGGTTGGCACCATGAACCGACACACAGGCCGCTTCGCCTACCGCATAAAGTCCGGGCACAACGGCATCGGGATCATCCTTGGTCGGGTTCACCACCTCACCATGATAGTTACAGGGTATGCCGCCCATATTATAATGGACAGTCGGCACGACCGGCAAAGCCTGACGCGTCAGATCAACGCCAGCGAAAATCTTTCCGGTTTCGGTAATGCCGGGCAGGCGTTCAGCCAGTACATTCGGGTCAATATGATCGAGGTGGAGATAGATATGATCTTTCTCCGGTCCAACACCGCGACCTTCGCGAATTTCGGTTGCCATACAGCGCGAGACGACGTCGCGGGACGCCAGGTCTTTTGCGCTTGGCGCATAGCGTTCCATGAACCGCTCGCCTTCAGAGTTGGTCAGATAACCGCCCTCTCCGCGCGCGCCTTCGGTAATCAGCACACCCGCACCGTAAATGCCGGTGGGGTGGAACTGAACAAACTCCATATCCTGCAAAGGCAGACCAGCGCGGAGCACCATGCCGCCACCGTCACCGGTGCAGGCGTGAGCGGAAGTCGCACTATAATAGCAGCGCCCGTAACCACCGGTTGCGAGCACAACAGCATGGGCCCGGAAACGATGGATCGATCCGTCTTCCAGACAAATCGCAATCACGCCGCGGCACTCACCATCTTCCATGATCAGATCGATTGCAAAATATTCGATGAAGAAGTCAGCATCATATTTCAGGCTCTGTTGATAGAGCGCGTGGAGCATCGCGTGACCGGTTCTGTCCGCCGCTGCACAGGTACGCTGTACCGGAGGACCATCGCCCATATTCTGCATATGGCCGCCAAAAGGGCGCTGATAGATAGTGCCGTCTTCATTGCGTGAGAATGGCACGCCAGCATGTTCCAGCTCGTAAACCGCCTGGGGCGCTTCGCGGACGAGATATTCAATCGCGTCCTGATCACCGAGCCAATCAGAGCCTTTAACCGTGTCATACATATGCCAGGACCAGTGATCCGGCGTATTGTTACCCAGTGAAGCGGCGATGCCACCCTGTGCCGCAACCGTGTGCGAACGGGTCGGAAAAACCTTGGTAATACAAGCGGTTTTCAAGCCAGCTTCGGCAGAACCCATGGTGGCGCGCAAACCGGACCCACCGGCACCCACGACGACGGTGTCGAACGTATGATCGATAATCTTGTAAGCGGGTTTTGAATCTGTGTCAGTCATTAAGCGACCACTCCGGTAAAGGCGACCTTGGCAACAGCGAAAATTCCGAGCGCTGCTCCGCCAATGGCGAAAAAGTTAAGCAAGATGATAAGGCCGAATTTCATACCATGATCAGGAACATAGTCCTCGATCAGAACCTGAAGGCCCAGGCGCAAGTGCCAGAAGATACTCACCAGCATCAGCATCATCGGAACCGCAACCAGCGGCGAGGATAGCCAGCCAATCAGCAATTCATGCTCATAATTGGGCAATCTCAGCAAAGAGATCAAAAGCCACCCGATCAAGGCCAGATTGCCTACTGCAGTTACCCGCTGAACGATCCAGTGATGGGCGCCTTCTTGAGCCGAGCCAAGACCGCGAACCTTACCAATATTTGTTCCTGATCCCATCGTGTTATCCAATCAGCTTTGCATAGATGACAAACCAGAGAGCGGCAGTCGAAACCAGTGCCAGCACCGGCACGGCACCGGACCATAGTTTGTTCGTCTGGAGTTCATAACCTGCTCCGGCATCAAGCACGAAGTGGCGTAGTCCGGAATATGTATGTTCGAACAGGGCAAAGGTCATACCTATCATCACGATGAACCCAGGAATGGTCGTCATAATGCCGACAAAAGTCTCATAGGCCTCTGGACCAGCAGAAATACTGTACAACCACCAAACCAATATCGGTGCGCCTAACAAAGCAAGCGCATCACCCGTGGCACGGTGAAGGATGGAAACCAGCATATGCGGTCCCCATTTATAAATTCCCAAATGCGGCGATAACGGCCGGTTCGTTGGCTTAACCAATTTCAGTCCCCTGATCACGGACCCCGCGTCTTCTTCGGAGTCTTTGTAAACGAACCAGTGCTTTAGCGAAAACATGACAGCATGCAAACAGGATCGCGGGGTTTTTATCGCCCACTTGTCAGCTTTTTGGGTGCAAATCCTTGCTTGGCGCCTGCAAATCACGAAAGCGCTGTCAAATTTATGAGGCTTTTAGCATCTCTTGTTGGACCTTTTGCGATCACGGCCTTATTCGTCCGCAGCATGACTGATGCAAAAACACATATTTTGGTGACTGGTGCCAGCCGCGGTATCGGTAAAGCGATACTAGACAGTCTGGGCGAGACCGATGCTGTGGCGGTCGGGCACAGCACTTCCGGTGAGGCAGACTTGCTGAAGTCAGATTTTGCGAACTCAGATGACGTCTCGCAATTGTGGCAGGATGCACTGGAAAGGCTGGATGGCCGGATTGATGTCTTGATCAACAATGCCGGTATTTTTGATCCCAACCCGATTTCGGATAGCAACACGCAGTGGCTGGAGAGCTGGAGCCGCACCATGCAAATCAATCTCACGGCCTCGGCGCAGCTGTGCCGTTTGGCGGTGCAGCATTTTCAAGAGCGCGAGACTGCAGGGCGCATTGTCAACATCGCCAGCCGCGCCGCCTATCGCGGCGATAGTCCCGATCACTGGCATTATGCGGCATCCAAAGGCGGAATGGTTGCCATGACCAAAACCATCGCCCGCGCCTATGCCAGCGAAGAGATTTTGGCCTTCGCTATCTGTCCGGGCTTCACCATGACGGGGATGGCAGAAGACTATCTCGAAAGCCGCGGCGGCGACAAGTTGCTCAAGGACATCCCCCTTGGCCGCGTGGCCCAGCCAGAGGAAATTGCATCCATGGCGAATTATTGCGCACTGGAAGCGCCAGCCTCTATGACCGGTGCAGTGCTCGACGCCAATGGCGCGAGCTTCGTGAGGTGACACCGCGCGTTCTGTTGGACACAGCCGAAATTCCCAATGGCGGCGGCGAGCTTCGGCTGTTCCAGCGTGGTCATGAATTTTCGATCATGCTGGGCAGCAACGAGCTGATGAACAGCCGCCTCAGCGGCTCCGAAGAGGCGCTCGCCACCCTGCCCTGCGAACGTCTGTCCGACCGGACCGAAGCGCGCATATTAATCGGCGGCCTGGGCATGGGCTTCACCCTGCGTGCCGCCCTGCCTTTGCTGGATGCCAAGGCAGAGATTATCGTCGCCGAACTGGTCCCCGCCGTCGTTCAATGGGCGCAAGGACCCATGGCAGAGATATTTGATGGCAGCCTGGACGACCCGCGCGTTACCATTGAATCAGCGGACGTATTTGATCTGATCTCCCGGAATGAAAATCATTATGACGCGATCCTGCTTGATGTGGACAATGGACCGGACGGCATTACACACGCCTCCAATGACCGCCTGTACACCACTGCCGGTTTGAAAACCGCGAAACGGGCACTGTGTTCAGGCGGCATCTTGGCGGTGTGGTCCTCGGCGCCGGACACAAAGTTCACACGAAGATTGGCGGATGTGGGTTTCTCGGTGGAGGAAGCACCAGTGCGGGCGCATGGCAAACGCGGGGCACATCATATGATATGGTTGGCGCAAAATTGATATTCTACCAATGTCCGCTATGGGCGCAAAAGCGGACATTCAAAATATCAAATCAGTCTGTCAGCTACCGACCCATTTGGAGACGTAGCCATGAGAATGGTCCATTAGTCTTGGGTTTGCCTCAATAGATCAAAGCACTGCTTGGCGAACCATAATGCCTTCCCAATGTTTGCTTATGCCGTTAACAATCCTATGCGTTGATCGAGTAGTGCTTTGATCCAAGAGGTGTGGGGTTTTTGGTATCCATGTTTAAGAAACTGTTGTCGCTTATTTTGTGCGGCATATTGGCGGCCGCCTTCTTCGTTTATTTCGCAGCGGGATGGAACCAGCTACCATTGAACGATGAAGCCCGCGCCGACGCGCCCGGTGCTTTTCTGGATACTGCACAGGGTACGATCCACTATCAATGGTATGGTGACGAAGGCAATCCCATTGTCGTTATGGCACACGGCCTTGCAATACCAAGCTTTGTCTTTGAGCAGAATGCACAAGCTTTGGCAAAGGCCGGCTTTCGGGTGCTGACCTTTGATCATCTGGGCAGAGGATGGTCTGATCGTCCCGACACCACGTATAGTGACGACTTCTACCAGCGAGAAATGCTCGATTTGATCGACGGTCTCGAATTGCAAGAGCCTATCGGTCTCGTGGGACAGTCGATGGGCGGTTTGATCTCATCTAATTTTGCAGCAAATCATCCTGAGAGGGTTCAAGCATTATTCCTGCTTGTGCCAGCTGGCCTTGACGTAACTGCTGAGCGGGAGAGCTTATCGCGTCAATTGATCAAAGCCCCTGTTGTCGGTGATTGGATAATGCGGGTGTTCGGGAAGCGAGTGATTTTGGGTCAATCACAGTTTGAAAACTCGGCGGCAAACCGGGAAAATCGACTGCAAGGCGATATGGCCGAGCAGCTGCGATACGCAGGTTATCTTGAGGCGATTTTGTCAACTTATCGCAATATGCAGTTCCAGGATCGAGGTGATGTCTATCAGAAGCTCGGCTCCTCAAAAGTTCCTGTCGCCGCAGTGTTTGGAAGTGCTGACCCTACCGTGCTGCCGAGCAGCCTCGGCAAATTGAATGAGTTTTTGCCGAGAGCTGAAACGACAATGATTGAAGGTGGTACCCATGGCTTGAACTACGAAAATTCAGTTCAAGTGAATTCGCTATTGGTGGATTTCTTCCAAGCACAAATGGAACGTGATTAGGTCGGCTTTCACCCCAAAGTCGGACATTCGACGGGATGAAAGCTAATGTCCGCTTTCGGGATAAAGCAGACGCCTCATTGCTTTCCTACAGCCCCTCTCATGGGTTATGTTCAAGCTGGCTCTTTGAATCTAGCAAATATGTGACGGTGTTGCGGTTTGATGGGCGTTTGCGAAAGGTCACACCCGACGGGGCAAATTTATCGTTAATTGATTGATATTAAACCGTTCTTAGTCGCCAACACCAAAAACAAAAAACGTCTTTGGGTGTAAACACCGGGCGCCAGATTATCTCCCGTTTTCCGGATGTAGCAGATGGTCCGACCTAACAGGAGACTTGGCAAATGGTCAGTAGGGCCAAACCCACGCTCACTAGCCGAATCCCCAAAGCTCCGCTAACGAGCGCCCATGCTGAATTTTAGCAACATTACGGTGCGCCTTGGCGGCACGGTCATTCTGGACGGGGCGACCGCTGCCCTGCCCCCTGGCGCGCGTGTGGGCATGATCGGCCGCAACGGCGCTGGCAAGTCGACCCTGATGAAAGTGATTGCCGGGCTGCTCGAGCCGGATGATGGCAGCGTGGACCTGCCCAAAGGGGCCCGTTTGGGCTATATTGCGCAGGAAGCTCCGGCTGGATCGGAAACGCCGCTTGATACTGTTCTTGCGGCTGACACCGAACGCGCGGCATTGTTGGCAGAAGCAGAAACGGCAGATGATCCGCACCGCATTGCCGAAGTCCACGAGCGGCTGAATATGATCGAAGCGCACAGCGCACCTGCTCGTGCGGCCAAAATCCTGATCGGCCTGGGTTTTGACGAAGCTGCGCAGCAACAACCGATGGACAGCTTTTCCGGTGGCTGGCGCATGCGTGTGGCGCTGGCCGCGCTGCTGTTCTCGCAGCCTGAACTGCTGTTGCTCGACGAGCCGTCAAACCATCTCGACCTCGAGGCGACCTTATGGCTGGAAAATTTCCTGACCAGCTATCAAGCGACGATTTTGGTGATCAGCCATGAGCGCGATCTGCTCAACAATGTGGTCGACCATATTCTCCATCTACAAGGCGGAAAGACAACGCTCTATCCCGGCGGCTATGACGCTTTCGAGAAACAGCGGGCAGAACGGCAAGCGCAAATGGCAGCCTCGCGTGAGAAACAACTGGCTCAGCGTGAAAAGCTGCAAGCCTTTGTCGACCGCTGGGGTGCCAAGGCGCATAGTGCCAAGCAGGCGCAGAGCCGGGTCAAGGCGCTGTCCCGCATGGAGCCGATTGCAGCAGCGATCGAAGATCCCTCACTCAGCTTTCATTTCCCCAGCCCGGCCGAGCTTAAACCGCCGCTAATCACGCTGGATGATGCGGCTGTCGGTTACGGCGACAATATCATCCTGTCCGGCCTGAACCTGCGCCTCGACCCCGATGATCGCACAGCGCTGCTGGGCCGCAACGGCAATGGCAAGACCACGCTTGCCCGATTGCTCGCCAGCCAGCTGGATCCCAAGGCCGGCGCGATGAACAAGTCCGGCAAACTGACTGTCGGTTATTTCACCCAATATCAGGTGGAAGAGCTCGACCCGACCGATACACCATTGGAGCATATGACGCGGTTGATGAAGGACGCAAAGCCCGGCGCGGTCCGGGCACAGCTGGGCCGGTTTGGATTTTCCGGTGACAAGGCGACGATGAAAGTCGGCAAATTGTCGGGCGGCGAACGCGCGCGCCTGGCTCTTGCCTTGATCACGCGCGATGCCCCGCATCTGTTGATCCTTGATGAACCGACAAACCATCTCGACGTGGATGCCCGCGAAGCGCTGGTCCACGCATTGAATGAATATAGCGGCGCTGTGATCATGGTCAGCCATGATCGCCATATGCTGGAACTCACCGCTGACCGTCTGGTGATGGTCGATAGCGGCAAGGCCAAGGAATTTTCTGGCTCGCTCAATGATTACACCGATTTTGTGCTGGGACGGAACCAAGAGGTGAGAACCGCGACAAGCGGAGGTGGCGGGAATCGCAAGGAAGAACGCCGTCTTGCCGCCGAGCGGCGCAAGCAACAATCGGAGCTGCGCAAAACGGCCAGTACCGCTGAAAAGAAAATAGAAATGCTCGGCAAGAAACTGTCCGGTATTGATCGCGCCATGTTCGATCCCGCCAGTGCGGAAAAGGACTATGCGGACCTGACGATGACCGAATTGATGAAGTTGCGGGCTACGGTTCAGGATGAGTTGGAGCAGAATGAGGCAGCCTGGCTGGAAGCTAATGAAGCGCTGGAGATGGCGAATGCTTAGGGCTGGTAATGCTCCGGACCTGTTCCTTTGACCGACACCTGGAAAGTCACCCTGCCTTGCACACGTGAAGAGGCGGATAGACTGTCAGAGGACAGCCTGTTTGATGGCTCGACCGACAGCATGCCCACTATTGTCACACGCGAAGCAGATCCCGAAAAACCCGATGACTGGGTTATCGAGATTTATTGCGAGGCTAAGCCCAATGCGACATTTCTGAAGGACATTGCCAACCTGTCCCCGTCTGCCAAGACGGCAAATGTCGATCCTGAAGTAGAAAAGCTGGAGAACGAGGATTGGGTGACACTCAGTCAGCAGGGGCTGGAGCCTCTGCGTGCCGGGCTTTTTTATGTGCATACCTCCAACAGTGCACCGCTGGAAGATAGTCGTGTCACCAATATCTGCATTGACGCCGGTCAAGCCTTTGGCACTGGTCATCATGAGACCACCAAAGGATGTCTTGAAAGTCTCGATCGCCTAAAACGGTTGGGTCAAAGCTATAGCAATATTATTGATGTTGGCACGGGCACCGGCCTGCTTGCTTTTGCTGCGCGTCATCTTTGGCCAACATCCCGGATTATCGCCAGTGACATTGATCCCGTCGCCGTTCAGGTCAGTGCTGAAAATGCCGCAGTCAATAATATCGCGGTCGGCAATTCCCATCGGGCAATCCAACTGCAGACCAGCAACGGTCTCGATCACCCTGCCCTTCGCGACCGCGCGCCTTATGATCTGATCATTGCCAATATATTGGCGGGTCCGCTGATCGCGCTGGCCCCGCAACTTGCCGCAGCGGCAACCTCCAGCACAGTTCTGGTCCTTGCAGGCCTATTGGAAACCCAGAGAGCGGAAGTGCTGCATGCTTATATCCGGGTAGGCTTTCGCCCGCGTCATAGCCGAATGGAAAACCAATGGCCGTGCCTGACGCTGATCAAGGCCAAGGAATATGGCCCCGCTAAAACGCACAGGATTATTCGGTCGCCTCTGGCATCCGATTATTTCGGCGAATGCTGATCTGTTAGATGACGACTGCCTTGCCTGATTGTGCGCTGGGGTGATCTTGCGTCCCGCGCGTCAACACCTCGTCACCCTCGACAATATCGGCAATCGCAATATCCGGCAGATTTGCGATTTTCTCATAAACCGGCTTAAAATCAGTTTCTACAGTCACCCGCAACAGCTCGTCCAGACTGGGAATGACAAAGTAATTTTGCTGAAAGTCATCAATCCGATATTCGGTGCGCAAGACCCGTTCCAGATCGAACATGATACGATTGGGGCTGTCACTATCCAGTGCGAAGACACTCTCGCCATAGCTTGACACTATTCCAGCGCCATAGATACGCAGACCGCCTGCTTCCTGAATCAGGCCGAATTCGACAGTGTACCAATATAGTCTGGCGAGCTGTTTCAGCGTCCCGAATTTCAGCGCTCTGAGGCCCCCACGCCCATAAGCGGCCATGTAGTCAGCAAAGCGCTGATCCGCAAGCATTGGAACATGTCCAAAAACATCATGGAAAATATCCGGTTCCTGCAGATAGTCCAACTGATCCGGTTTCCGGATGAAGTTGCCGGATACGAAGCGCCGATTGGCAAGATGATCAAAAAATACATCATCCGGCACCAAACCTGGAACGGCCACCACTTGCCAGCCGGTCGCATCCATCAATATCCGGTTGAGTTCCTCAAAATCCGGAATGCCGGGTTTCGACAGTTGCAATATGTCAATGCCATCAAGAAAGGCCTGCGCCGCACGCCCTGGCAACATTTCCCGCTGGCGCGCAAAAAGTGTGTCCCAGGTTGCATGTTCCTCGGCGCTGTAAGCGGACCAGTTCTGATCTATTGTCCAGTCGGCATTTGCGTGCGCTGGCGGCTTGTCATAGACATGGGTTTCCGGGTCGGGGGCTGTCAACATGACGGCATCTTACAGCAGAAAAGGTTTCAATGGCAACTTCTCGCATGAAATGGCCCAAACGCATCATCAAAGGTCTCGCGGCTATAGTCATGCTGTATCTTGTCGCTGCGTTATTCGGCAGCATATTGCCAGCCAATCAATTCTGGAAAAGCCCGGATGATGGCATCGAATTGTTCATAGAAACCAATGGTATACATACTGGTATCATCATGCCGATTCAAACTGATGTGCATGATTGGTCGGAACTGGTCCGTCCCGAACATATGGGTGATCCGACAAGATATGGCAGCCACATTTTGGTCGGTTGGGGCCACGAAGGTGTCTATCGCAACGCAGAATATTGGCAGGACCTGCGTTTCAAGGACGCCGCCAGTGCCATATTCGGCAGTGATGACGTCCTGTTGCATATCTATCACCTGAACTATCCACAGACTTATCCCCATTATCGCCGCAGCTTCCGGGTCAGCGAGGCAGAATATCGTCTGATTGTCGCTGCGATAAAAGGCCGTTTTGTCCTGAATGATTCTGGCCAGCCGATCCCGTCCAAGGGCTACGGCCAGAGCGACCTGTTCTACAAATCCCAGGGCCATTACAATGCCTTCTATACCTGTAACAGCTGGACCAGTGATGTCCTGCGGAAAGCCGGCATCAGGACCGGCATCTGGACTCCCTTTCAGGGCGGCGTAATGCGATGGTTCCTGGAATGATTTCCAGTGAGCGGAATGGGATTTCAATAGTAAATTGAAGTATAAAATGGTATCAAAAGGCACATAATTAAGGACATTCAGAGTGCGATTACCGTTCTTTTCTGCCATAGCCGTGTTTATATTCGCCATATTTCATCAACATTCTGCAGCAGCTGAAACCGAACCAACGACAGAGGCCGATCAAAACACTATTGTCGTCATCGGTGAACTGGAACGAAAGAAGCGAATTAACGCGTTCATCCGTTCAGCGATAAAAATATCGAATGACGAACAATACGCGCGGTACAATGTGCCTGTCTGCCCCATATCGCTGGGCCTCAAGGCAGACAGAAACAGCTTCATCGAGACACGGATTCGGGCAGTCGCGAAAGCGGCTGGCGCAAAAGTCGCCGAACCGGAATGCGATCCGAATGTCATTGTGGTTACCACCTCCGGATCACAGGATTTTATTGCCTATCTCAGGAAAAAGCATTCGAAGGTCTTTGGAGCCATGCATATTCCGGCGCGTAACCGCTTAATGAAAGGCCCCGGCCCTGCCTATGCCTGGAATATCGTAAGAACGACCAGCACCGGAGGAGGAGCACCGGTCTCAGGCACATTTGATGATGAGGAAGGAGACGGTCAAAGCCTTTCCGGAAGCGGGTCCAGAATAAGGCAGGCAACGCAGCAGAATATCGATGTCGCGATCCTGTTGATCGAAGATACTGCGCTACTCGAAATCAACCCGCGACAGCTTGCAGACTATGCTGTGATGCGGCTTCTAGGCAATGCAGGGCAACCCAAAAATCAAACCGCCAGTGAAAGCTCCATATTGTCATTATTTTCAGACAGGCCAGAAGAGCTTGAAGCCCCGCAAAGTGTGACTGCCTGGGACCTCGCACTTCTGAAAGCCTTGTATCAGGCCCCCAATGACCTCAACGCGCAGCAAATGCGAAACAATATGAAACGCATTTTCGAGAAAGAACTGGTGAAGATAGCCGATCAAGGCGCAGGGGAATGATGGCGTCGCCGGGAGAGCAGCGGATTCAGCACCACTATTTCCCCATAATTCCGTTCTATATTGCCTGATTGCTCAAGTTTGCCCAACGCCTTGCCAAGCGAAACTCTTGATACCCCTACCAGATCGGCAAGCTCTTGCTGGGTGATTGATATCGAGACTGTGTGTCCTTCCCCTTCGCAAAGACCTAACAGGGCCCGGGCAACGCGTTCGACCGTAGACAGATTGCGCCCCGCATTGACGAGGTCGAAGGCCTGTTGCACCATATGAGCCATTGTTTTCAGCAATATCCTTGCCACACGCGGATCGGACGTGATGGCTTCTTGAAGCTCTTTTTCGCCGATCCGAACCAGTGTCACGTCATTACCGGCGATGGCGTCTACCATCCTCGGGAACTCACCCAGAAACGCCTGCTCACCAAAACTTTCACCCGGTCCCAGCACCGCAAAAATCGACAATTTGCCATCAAAGGAATAGCGGCCGATTTGAACATTGCCGCTGCGAATATGCCAGAATTCCCTGCCGGGATCTCCGCGCTGCTGGATCAATTCTCCTTTCGCAAATTGACGCACAAGCCCGTGATTTAACAAGCGGCGGTGAACATCTTCCGGCAACGCCGTCATAAATCCTGTGGCCGCAAAAGTGGTTCGGGAGAAATGGTCTGATTCAACCAATTGTAAACCTCTTAGCATTTGATGGATCAGCTATCTGCTATCAGTGGTTCAAATTCAAGATGTTTTAGGATCGAGGAGCCCGGCAGTGAGGCCAGAGATATTTGCTATTGTGGGTATTTTCGCGCTGTTCGGCCTGCTCGAACTGTTCCGCACCAAGCTGTTCGCAAAGCCCGAGCAAAATTTCGACGACGCGATGGTAGAGATTATCGGCTCGGCTGTTTTGCTCATTTTCACGCAGCCTATGATCATTGTATCCGCGCAGTTCCTGATGGGTGCTGTCGCCCCTCAATGGGCCGGCGCACTGACCAATATCCCGATTCTCGCCGCCATTGCGCTGTTCCTGGTCTTTGATGATATGATGCAATACTGGCTGCACCGGCTGTCACACCAGATTCCGTTTCTCTACAACCTCCACCGGGCACATCATAATGCCAAATATATGAGCGTCCGTCTCGTTTACCGGAACAACATATTCTATTATTTGCTGATGCCGAGCATCTGGTTTTCCGGTGTACTCATCTATCTTGGACTGGGCTGGGTCTATGTCGGTTACATCATTGTCAAAATGGCAGTGATCATTGGCGCGCATAGTGATGTTGCCTGGGATGAACCGCTCTATAAAATCAAATGGCTATCACCCGTGATGTGGATTGTGGAAAGAACCATATCGACACCCGCAACGCACCACGCCCATCATGGCCGCCATATGGAAGATGGCGCGACCCACTATAAGGGCAATTACGGCAATCTTCTTTTCTTCTGGGACGTCCTGTTCGGCACGGCGAAAATCACGCGCCGCTACCCCGACAGTTATGGCGTCGAAAATCTTGCACCGGCAACCCTTGGCCAGCAACTGGCCTGGCCGCTTTTTCCTGAGAATACGGATGGCGGCTACGGGGTAAAAGAACTCGCAGCCAAGGATGCTGCGGCGAAGGCCGGTTAACAGGTTGGGGTGGGACCAGGGCGGCTGACGGATGGGGGAAAACCGTCAGTCGCCTTGGACTATTTCTCGGTTCAGAAGATTTCGCACAGCACTCAATAATCCGGCTTCTTGCGCGTCAGCGGATAGGCAAACTGCTTCAAATAACCTTTCGGGACATCTTCGGGTATCCCGTAACCTTCCGGCCATTTTGACGGCGGCAGATAAAAAGTTCCAAACAGCTTGTCGATCCACGGGAAATGGATCGCAAAATTTACATCAAACGCCTCCCGTTCCAATCCATGATGCCAATGGTGAAACCGCGGCGTTGCAATCCAGTGACCCAGCCAGTTGAAATCACCCTTGATATTCGCGTGCAGCAGAGACGAATAGATATAGACAAAAGCGATATAGGCTTGAAGCACGGACGGGCTGAAACCCAATGTCATCATTGGCAGCGATGTTATCCCGCGGAGCAATATGATCTCTATAAAGTGCATCCGTGCGCCAGCCAGCCAATCCATTGATTTGGCCGAATGATGCACCGCATGGAAACCCCACAGAAACGGGAACCGGTGAAAGGTGCGATGGAAGAAATATTGCACCAGATCGGTCAACACCAGGACGATCAGGAATTGCAATATCCACGGAATGGATGCGACCATCGCGCGGAATGCGTCCCAGCTGTTTGTATTGGCGACCACGACGTTGGACGGGGCCAGCGCCAGAAAGGTCAAGGCCTGCACCATCATCGAGCTGATCAGATAGTAAAACAGATCCTCTCGCCATTCGATGCGGAACAGACGTTGCGACCGTTTATGCGGCAATATCCGCTCGAGCGGCGCAAACATCAGTCCAGTGGCCACCATGTTGACGATGAAAAAGTCGAGGCCAAAAAATATGCCCCAGCTTCTCGTATCTTCCGGCTGTACATTGGCGCCACCCAGAAACGCAGCGGTTATGCCGATGGCGAGAGCAAAAAAACCGAGAGACTTGCGGGGGCGCAGCAGCAGGCTCAGCAGCGCCAGCGCATAGGAACCCAGCAACAACAGGTGCACTACCCCGCGAAAACCGCTCCAGTCCTTAACCGCTTGCAACTCAGGAGTCGCAAACCATTCCGGAAAGCGCAGCGCAATCACCATGCCCAGCCCCGCAATCGCCATCACAACCGCAAAAAAGCCGGCGAGCCAACCACTGCCAAAACGGCGCACTTCGGGAGGTGCCTCGAGGTCCTTGGCAAGCTGCTTCAGTATTCCCTGTTTCTTCGCCATTCTAGTCTCCGCAGATTTCGGCTTATCCGGCCGCCTTCACAATTTCCGCCCATGCCGCTTCGTCAATCACTTCAATGCCGAGTTCGGCGGCCTTTTTCATTTTTGATCCGGCGCCCGGTCCTGCGACGAGCAAGTCGGTCTTCGCACTAACCGAACCCGATGCTTTTGCTCCCAATGCCTCGGCCTGCGCCTTGGCCTCATCGCGGCTCATGGTTTCCAGCTTACCGGTGAACACCACCGTTTTGCCCGCCACGGCGCTGTCCCGGGTTTCGACAATATAATCCGGCGGCGTGACCTCGCTGAGCAAATCCTTCCAAACCTTCCGATTATGGGGTTCATGGAAGAAATCCGCCAAGGCCTGAGCAACCGTTGGTCCGACCCCGTCAATCGCGGTAATCTCTTCACGGACCGCCTCATCTTCGCGTGCGGCCATCCCGATTTCGGCTAATTTGGGCAAGGTCGTGAAATTTTTCATCAGATCACGGGCCGTTACCGCCCCGATATGACGGATACCCAGACCAAATAGCAGGCGTGCGGCATCAGCGGACCGTTTCTTTTCCACAGCCGCCAACAGATTATCCACAGACTTTTCCTGCCAGCCATCACGCGCCAATATGGCATCGCGATGCTGGTGCAGCCGGAAAATATCGGCAGGACTTTCGATAAATCCGGCTTCGATAAACTCCGCTATGCTTTTTTCGCCCAGACCATCAATGTCGAGCGCCGCGCGGGACACAAAATGCACCAGCCGCTGGAACCGCTGCGCCGGACAGATCAGACCGCCCGTGCAACGCACGTCCACCTCGCCCTCTTCGGCGACCGCCTCGCTGTTGCATTTTGGGCAATGATCAGAGAAATTGTAAGGCTCGCGCTTCTCCTCAGCGGTCAGATTTTCTACGACCTGCGGGATGACGTCACCGGCCCGCTGAACCACCACACGGTCGCCCGGACGCACGCCCAGGCGCTCAATTTCATCCCGATTGTGGAGCGTGACATTGGACACCACCACGCCGCCAACGGTAACGGGCTTCAAGCGCCCGACCGGAGTGAGTTTGCCGGTTCGGCCCACTTGAATATCAATGCTCTCGAGCGTCGTTTGCGCGCGCTCCGCCGGAAATTTATGGGCCAGCGCCCAGCGCGGCGCCTTGGCGACAAAGCCCAGCCGCTGCTGCCAGTCGAGCCGGTCAACTTTATAGACCACCCCATCAATATCATAAGGCAGGTCTGCGCGTTCCGCTTCAATATGGCGGTAATGGGTGAGCATTTCTTCCAGCGCTTCAAACCTTTTGACCAAAGGCGACAGTGGAAGGCCCCAGCTTTCAATCGCCGTCATGACGTCAAACGCCGTTTCCCCCGGCAAGGCGCTCGCCACGCCCCAGCCATGGGCCCAGAATTTCAGCGGACGCTTGGCGGTAATATTGGCATCTTTCTGCCGCAGCGAACCCGCCGCCGCATTGCGCGGGTTGGCAAACTGACGGATTTTATCGGGATCAAAGGCCGTGTTTTTCGCCGCTGCATCGGCCTTGCCTTCGTCCATAAGGCGCGTGTTAAGACCATCAAAATCGGCTTTCGCCATATAGACTTCACCGCGGATCTCAAAGACATCCGGCGCTTCGCCAGCCAATGTCTGCGGGATATCCGATATCATCCGGACATTGGCGGTCACATCCTCCCCAATCTGGCCATCACCACGCGTCGCCGCCAGTACCAGTTCGCCCTTCTCGTAACGCAAGGCGCAGGACAGACCATCAATCTTGTCCTCCGCCGTCACCGCCACCGGCTCGCCCTCTGGCAAATTCAAAAACCGCCGCACCCGCGCCAGCCATTCGGCGATATCCTCGTCCGAAAAACCATTATCGAGGCTCATCATCCGCTGCTCATGCGAAACCTTGGAAAGCGGCGATGCCGCCACCGCCGCGCCGACCAGTTTGTTCGGGCTGTCATCGCGCACCAGATGCGGGAAAGCCTCTTCCAGCTCGTTATTGCGCCGCACCAGCGCATCATAATCCGCATCGGATATTTCCGGCGTGTCTTCCGCATGGTAGAGCTTGTTATGCTTGGCAATGACCTTCGCCAGACGCATCAGTTCGTTGGCGGCATCGGCTTCGGAGAGACTCATTTAAGCCCCTCCTCTTCAGAGGAGGGGTTTGGGGTGGAGGACACCGGCCATCGATCAGGCATGTCACTTAAAATTTCCAATATCGCCATCAACACGCCGTCCAAATTTTTGATCACTTCTTGATTAGAAAAACGGATAGTTCGAAAACCCTTTTGGCTCAATCGAAGATCACGCTTTGCATCCTGTGGTAGATCATGGGTATCTCCATCAATTTCAACAATTAACGCTTTTTGCGGGCAGAAGATATCGACTATGAACTGCTCCAATACCGCCTGCCGCCGAGATTTGTATCCGCCCAATTGCGAGGCCGACAGGTGCTGCCACAATCGTTTTTCCGTTTCTGTCGGGTTACGTCGCATCTCCTTTGCACGTTGCAACAAGACTGATCGGTCAACCAACCGGGAATCCTTCATCTTCACTGAAAGATGCAAGGTAACATGCTGACATTGGACGCTGAAGTCTATTGGCTTCGCCAAATCCCACCCCAACCCCTCCCTTGAAAGGGAGGGGCTTAAGACAGCGCACCATCAAACACCCTCCAGCAAACGATCCGCCTGCGCCCTCGCCTCATCGGTCACGTCGGCGCCTGACAGCATTCGCGCAATTTCCTGGCGTCGGCCCTCATCGTCCAGTGCATTGACATCGGTCCGCGACACCGTGCCGTTGGAGCTCTTGTTGATCAGCATATGGGCGTTACCCTTGGACGCCACTTGCGGGCTGTGGGTCACGACCAGCAACTGCGCGCTGCCGGACAGACGCGATAGCCGGTCGCCAATGGCGGAGGCGACAGCACCGCCTACGCCGCGGTCGACCTCGTCAAAGATGATTGTCTTTGCCCCGCCCTCTTCGGCCAAGGCCACTTTTAAAGCCAATATGAAACGCGACAGTTCACCGCCAGAAGCAATTTTGCCGAGTGGGGCCAAGGGTGCGCCAGGATTTGTAGAAATCAGAAATTCAATCCGGTCCATACCGTTGGCACCCCAACGATCTTCTTCCAGCGGTTCCAGCAACGTTTCAAAGCGTGCGGCATCCAGCTTCAAAGGAGCGAGTTCCCCGGCCACGGCTTTGTCGAGTGATTTGGCCGCTTTGGTCCGTTTGAGCCGCAGCGTCTCCGCCGCATCCACATAAGCTTGCCGGGCGGCTTTCACATTTGCTTCCAACGTAGCCAGCGACTTCCCGCCGTCGCTGATAGCAGCCAGCCGGGTTTCCAGGTCGATCAGTAACTGCGGCAAAGCATCGCCCTCGACCCGATGCTTGCGCGCCAAGGCACGCAGGTCAAAGAGCCGCGTTTCCATATCGTCGAGCCGCTGCGGATCAAAGGTCAGCGCATGGGCCGCGTCGTTCAGCTTTTCCTCCGCCTCGCTAGCCTCGATCACAGCGCGGTCAATCGCTTGCAACGCCTCTGCCAACAACGGATGGTCTTCCGAGATGCGGTCCAGCCGCCGCGCCGCCGCCCGCAGCGACGCCAAACCGCCATTTGATCCGTCGAAGGCTGCTCTGATCGCCTCTAGGTCACCGGTCAGTTTCTCGCCCTTCATCATCGTCGCACGCTCGAGGGCCAATTCTTGTTCTTCGCCCTTTTGCGGCGCGAATTTAGAGAGTTCGGCGACACTATGCTCAAGATATTCGCGGTCCTGTTCCGCCGCTTCCTGATCGTCCAAAGCCGTTTTCAATAAGGCTTTTGCAGACTGCCAACCTTCAAAGGCTTGCCTGACTTTTGCGCCGTCAGCGTCAGCATAGGTATCGAGCAAAGCCCGGTGGCCCTTGGGATTGATCAAACCGCGATCATCATGCTGTCCGTGTATTTCGATCAACCTGCTGCCGACTTCACGCAACAAAGCCGCTGAGCATGGTTGATCATTGACAAATGCCCGGCTGCCGCCATCGGCCTTGACTGACCGTTTGATAATCAATGGTTCGCCCGGCTCCACATCAATATCATTGTCTTGGAGATAGACCGCCAGTTTGCTGTCGTTAGTGGGCGCGTCAAAGCTCGCCGTCACCTGTGCCTTTTGCGTTCCTTGCCGGACCAATCCGCTATCCGCTCGATTGCCCAACGCCAGGCCAAGTGAGTCCAGCAGGATCGATTTACCCGCCCCGGTTTCGCCGGTCAGCACCGACAAGCCAGACCCGAATTCCAGGTCCAGCGCCTCGATAAGAACTATGTCACGAATGGAAAGGGACTGCAGCACAGCCCCCTCTTAAATCACGTTTATCTTAGCTGCAACGCTCCATAACATTTGGAACGCGGCAATTTACAAATGATCAGGTTGCGCCGTGTTTTTGCACCAGCTCATAAGCCCGTTCATACCATTTCGAGCCGGGATAATTTGTACCCAGAACAGCTGCGCTTTTCTTCGCTTCTGCAGGAATGCCCAATGCCAAATAGGATTCCGTCAAACGCATCAAGGCTTCGGCCGAATGGGTCGTGGTTTCATATTTGTCGATAACTGTGCGAAACCGGATTGTCGCCGCCAGCCATTTGCCGCGACGCTGGTAAAAGCGGCCGATTTCCATTTCCTTACCCGCCAGATGGTCGTTGACCAGATCCATCTTCAACAGCGCATCCGCAGCATAGCGTGTATTAGGATAGCGACGCGCCACTTCACCCAGAGTTGCAAGAGCTTGCTCGGTAATCTTCTGATCCCGTGTCACATCACTAATCTGCTCATAATAGCTGAGCGCGATCAGGTAATAGGCATAAGGCGCGTCTTTATTGCCGGGATGGATAGACAGGAAACGGCGCGATGATTGAATCGCCTTGTTATAGTCACCGGCTACATAATAACTGAACGCACTCATCTGCTGCGCACGGCGGGCCCAAGGCGAATAAGGGTGTTGGCGCTCGACCTCGTCGAACAAGGCGGCTGCGATCTTGTACTGACCACGATCAAGCCGGTCTTTTGCAGCATTATACAGCGTGTTCACATCGCGGGCGACATAGCGGGTATCCGCACTGCCGCCACCTCCGCCACCTAGCCCTGCACAGGCAGACAGCATTGTTAGAGACAGGGTCGATGCGAGGATGAGGCTGATTTTTCTATTCATGGCAAATCCCTTAAACGCAAATCTTGAGCAGGCCAACAGGTTATTGGAGTGCGTGGTTAAAGGATCGCATAACGCGGTCTTGTTATCTGTAAGATGAATGATGCCTTTATTCTCCAGCACTTTGGTTAGCGGCGTCATTGACCAAAAATACCACATAGCCGCGAAAATTGGGATTTTGCTTCAATGAAGCGGGAGCACGCCATTCCCCGCCTTGCACCAAACCGATACGAAACGGCATCGGCAAATCATCGATATTGTCGAACCAGCGCTCGTAGCCGGGAATGGTAGCACGCCCCTGATAAACCTGAAACACGGTCTCATCGATCACGTCAGCCAGCGAAGCTAGTGCGGCAGGGTCACCATTGGCGCTCCAGTCCAGCAGCCCGGTAGTACCAAGGGCATATTGCTCCGGAAGCTGTTCCCGCAGGCCGCGCAAAAATCCCGCATATTGATCCAGCGCGCGGGTATTTGCATCAAAGTCAATTTGCAAACCGACCACAACATTGCCTTTCGCGGACCACTGCCCCAGCCGGGTCAATATCTGACGATAGACTTCCGGCGACAAGTCAAGTGTCTCCACCCGTATAACCATCCAGATTTTTGCATGTTTGATGTCAGGGATTCCCGGCCGCAGCGACACCAAAGTCTTTGCATCCGACGCTCGCACTTCGCCCTCCAGAATATAGACGGTCTTCGCACGTTCAAGAACCGGCTGCGGCCTGACACCCGCCCACAGCCAAAAACTGTCATGATCAGAGGCGTTTACTGTTTGATCGACCTCCCGCTGCTCACAGGCCAAGAGTGTCAACGACGTGATCGCAATTATGAATCCCAGAAAGGTGCGCCGGTCCACTACCAGTAATATTTCAGGGCCTTGGCCCATTTCGAATTCGGATAACCGTTTTTCAACCGCCGAAACCAGGCTTTACGCTGCGACACATCGACAGATTTGCCACCACAGCTATTATTTCCAGTGCGGGCATAGCAATAGACTGCCCGATACAAGGCATAGGATATATCTTCCTTGCTAGCACGCCGATCGGCAATGATGTCCTTGTAGATATCCTGCCGCACCAGCTCGTCACTGGCGAATTTTGATTCTGCACTTCCCAATGCGCCATCTTTCGGCAGACGGTTGCTCATGGTGAAATAGTCAAAACCGTTCAGGCGAATAAATTCCCCCAGGCACAGACGCGCGCGGTGCTGTTTCGGGCTGTTTGCCAGCGACCGAACCGTTGCCGTCAGGCTGGGGCATGAAAACTCATCCTCGACAATTCCCTTGTTGAATAGTCCCAGTGGAACATTTTCATCGGCGTGGAGCATTGTCAGATATCCGTTTATCACCGCATCGGCCGGGATTGATCTGGAATCTTTCAAAAAGTCGGAATATTCGCCGCTGGCCAGTTGCTTGTAGAGCAAGGTGAATAAGGCCACTTGCCGCTCATGCGCTGATCGTGACTGATCGCCAGCCGTACGCCGCAAGATGTCCGGGCCGACGGAATATTGCAGCAATATTTCGCGAATAGTCTGGTCCTGAACCAGGGAATCAGACTCAAAAACTTTGTCCACCTGACCTTTGGATTCCAGACTGGTCGCCAGTCCTAGTTCAACAAACGGACGCTGATAAGGTTGCTTTGCGCCAGCGATCATATCTCGCCAGAACCCTTCTTCATTGCGGTCTTTGAGCTGGGCAAGTGCCATGCCGCGCAACGCTTGCCGGCTGAATTGCAGATAGCTGAAATTTTGCTGTCGGGCGGCATCCGGAATGAGTTGCAAAACTCTGCGAGCATCACCCTCCACGTGAAAGGCGTGGCTTGCCTGCAAAAATTCGTAAATTGCCGGGCTATCCGACAAGGCATCTTTCATTCCATTCAACTCGGCAAGGCTGATTTGCGTGCCCTCGTAAACCGGTTCACGCATTTTTTGGAGAGCTATGACAGCCAATAGCAGCGGATCGGAAACCTGCTTTTTTGCCTTGTCATTGTACAACAGCTTTACATCAACTTCTTCTGCAAAAGCGCCAGGATCAAGACTGTTTGTTTGCACCAGCATCTTCTCGTAAGCACCAACCAGGTTTTCATTCTCTCCGGCCAGCCAGAAAATACGCCGCATCAATCCCTTTGCCGAGGCTGTATACCGACCTTCTGGATAGTTTTTGATGTAAGCGTTAAAAACCTTTTTCGCGTTCGTTATCGCTATTTTGTCAACGGCGTCCGGCCCTGAAAAATCACCCCAGTTACCGAAAGCGGATACCTGCGCACGATTTATCTCGGTACGGCCAATCATATAAATGGCGGTTTCGCTCAGCCAGCCATTTGAGCTTTTGGTAAGCTCTGCAAAACGATCATGAGCGACCTTGAAATCGCCAGTATAAAACGCCTGCGCACCAAGCAGATATGTCAGGAACTCTCGTCCTTTTCTTGACCTGATCATTGTGGAAGGATCACTCCATTCCAGTTTCGCTAGCGCCTTTTGCTCTTCAGAAAAATAATAATGGGAATAGCCGCCGCGCTGCGGATCAGCGCAGATCGAAAAGATAGTGGAGCGAGCCGCTATCAGTGCTTCTTGCTCTTTCCGTTTTATCTTTGCAGCGCGTAGTTCAGCTTCAAACAGCTGCGTTCCGGCGTGATAGCTTTGGCAACGAGAGCCGCCGAAACGGGATCGGTCGAGTTTTTGGTCAGGCTTGGGATAAAGTGCCTGGTCAAATGTGTTCCAGCGGAAGAAATTTCGCCCTTGTCCTTCATAAAGATCAGTTTTGGGGTAGCTAAAATCGGAAGCATAGGGAACGCGATCCGCCAGCAACAGCATCATATTGGTCCGCGTATCGTTACCCGGGGTCAGGACAACGATCCCGGAACAAGTCGCATCAGTGCCAAGCCTCCATTCAGGATAGCAGCCAAAGTCTCCGCTGGCCTGAGCCGGACCAGCCAAAAAAAGAGCTGTGAAAACTGCGACCCCCATCAGCAAGTATTTTTGCATCATCGTCCCCCCGTCCGCTTTGATCGCCCGAAAATCGGGACTCGATAGATTGAGTTTACCTTGAGACCAGCAAACAACAAGGTTTCAGTAGCGGCAAATCTAATAGCCATTGCTCCAGTCTATCTCTCGGCAGGACAAACCACATCTTGATCTCTGTGCAATGAATGCGCAGAATATGATTCATGACAAACACTCCAACCTCCCCCCAAAGCCCTGTTCTTCAAAATACCGGCGGCGTTCCTGCCGTAGATGGCGCTGATCCATACCAGCGAGAGGAACAGACATTTCCTACTCTTAAAGAGAGTCATCTGGATAGGATTCAGTCCTTCTGCCAAAAGGAAACACTGAAAGATGGTGCCTTATTGTTCGAACGCGGCGAACGCAGCGTGGATTTTTTCATCATTCTATCCGGCGCAGTCGAAATTTTTGACACAGATGACCAAGGCAATGCCAATGTCTTTACGGTTCACCGGAAAAACCAGTTTACCGGCGAGCTTGACCTGTTCAATGATCGCGAAATTCTGGTTAGTGGGCGCGCATCCGGAGTAACCGAAGTTCTTCGTTTTAAACGTGCCGATTTTCGCCGGATGGTGGTAGCCGAGCCGGATATTGGCGAAATCATTATGCGCGCCTTCATTCTGCGCCGGGTGGGACTGATCCAGCATGCACAGGGCGGCGTTACAGTGATCGGGCGCAAGCAGGATGCTGTTACACTGCAAATTGATCGATTTCTAACCCGCAACGGCTATCCGCACCGCATGCTGGATATTGATGTCGATGAGGACAGCGCGAGCGCGATGGAAGGATTCAGCATTGATCGCGGTGACCTGCCGGTAGTCATTCTGCCGGACGGAAAACTGGTAAAATCGCCATCAGATAAGGAACTGGCCGATGCACTGGGTCTGACCGAAGAGTTGCATCCCGATCATCTCTATGATCTTGCTGTTATTGGCGCTGGTCCATCCGGCCTGGCAGCAGCCGTATACGGAGCTTCCGAAGGGTTGGAGACTATCATAGTCGAGAAACTGGCACCGGGCGGTCAGGCAGGTACAAGTTCCAAAATCGAAAATTACCTGGGCTTCCCAACGGGGATTTCGGGACAGGCACTGGCCGGACGCGCCCAGATACAGGCCCAGAAATTCGGCGCAAAGCTCGCCATTTCACGCAACGCGGTGGGGTTGGATTGCGATGGTGACTACAATAAGGTCAAGCTGGAAGGTGATGAAGCCATTTGCGCCCGGGCCTTGGTTATCGCGACGGGCGCCAGTTACCGCAAACTGAACCTGGAAAATGACGAAAAATTTGAAGGTCAGGGCATTCATTATGCAGCTACTCCAATGGAAGCGAAACTATGCCATGATGAAGAAGTGGCGGTTATCGGCGGCGGCAACAGCGCCGGACAAGCCGCCATGTTCCTCTCCCAGACCGCTAAACATGTCCACCTGCTGATCCGCAGCGACAGTCTGGCCGCCAGCATGTCGAGCTATCTTATCGATCGTCTTGAGGCATCGCCCAAGGTCACGATACGATTTGGAACGGCAATCACGGAACTGATCGGCAAAAACCATCTGGAATACCTCCGCTGGAAAGGGCCTGATGGCATTGAGGACAAGGATATCCGAAATGTCTTCGTCATGATCGGTGCAGTTCCGAATACCGATTGGATTGGCGACTGCCTGCAATTGGACGGTTGCGGTTTCATTCGCACAGGCAGTGATTGTCAGGGCGAGCCAACCGACAGTCCCTATATGACGAGCCGGCCGGGGGTTGTCGCCGTGGGTGATGTGCGTTCCGGTTCGGTCAAACGGGTGGCATCTGGCGTCGGCGAAGGCTCTGTGGTTATCCAGGCCGTGCATAAATATCTCGAAGACCAGAAAAACATCGAACGGGCCCAAACTGAAACCGAGATGGCGTGACAACCGCCCTCCCCGCACCTTGCGATGAGAGCCAAGGCTTTTCTCCGGCGGAGACAGATTGCACATATAAGACCGGCGTTCTCATCGCCACTATTGCCGGGTCCAGCCTAGCCTTTGTCATGGGCGCCATTGTCAATGTCGCCTTGCCCTCCATGCAGGCCGAATTTGCCACCGATGCCCAAGGGGCGCAGTGGATTATAAACAGCTACCTGTTGCCGGTCGGTGCGCTGGTGTTGCTGGGCGGAGCACTGGGCGACAGATATGGCCGCAAGCTTATGTTTCAGGCGGGGCTGATCCTGTTCACGCTGGCTACCCTGGCCTGTGCCTTTGCGCCTAACCTGAACCTGTTGCTCGCCATGCGTGCCATTCAAGGTCTTGGCGCCGCGCTGCTTGCGCCCAATAGCCTTGCGATTATCTCCACCAGCTTCAGCGAAACCGAGCGAGGGAAGGCTATTGGTACATGGGCTGGCATGGGGGCTTTTGCCGGAGCCATTGCGCCAGTCATCGGCGGCTGGGCGATCGACCTAGCAAACTGGCGCTGGGCTTTCGCGATCAGCATTCCGCTAGCGATTGTCGCGCTGATTATCGGCCAGAAATCAATTACGGAAAATCGCGAACAAGAATCGAGCGCTCACCCATTGGACTGGAGCGGAGCGATTTTGATTACCATTGGACTGGGGACGCTGGTCTGGACCTTGACGGTGCTACCCGACGACACTGTCGCACGCTGGATCAAATGGCTTGCTGGCAGCGTCGCCACATTCGCCACAATATTGTTTCTGCTCGTCGAAAAACGTAAAAATGACCGGGCGATGGTGCCGCTCCATCTGTTCAATACGGCCAGCTTTGCCGGTATCTCCATGCTGACCTTGTTTTTATATGCAGCGCTTGGCGGGTTGTTGGTGCTTTTGCCGTTTACGCTGATCAATGCCGGCGGTTACTCGGCGACAGAGACCGGCTTCGCGCTCCTCCCCTTCCCGCTCACCATGGCCATATTGTCGCGCTATGCTGGCGGGCTGAGTGACCGCTTTGGCGTCCGTATGATATTGACCGTCGGCCCGGCCATTGTTGCTACAGGCTTTTTCTATTTCAGCCTGCTGAGCGGCACCGAGATCCACTATTGGCGCGATATATTCCCAGCTCTGATGATCATCGCACTGGGCATGACCGCCAGCGTGGCACCGCTGACCACAGCGGTCATGGCGAGTGTTGACGACCAGCATGGCGGCACGGCTTCGGGCATCAACAATGCGATATCCCGATCCGCAGGATTAATCGCAACCGCGCTACTCGGGTTTGTCCTGGTCGGTAGTGATAGCGGCAATGGCGCCTTGGTGACCGGCTTTGCCAGTGCCGCATGGGTTGGCGGGCTATTGGCATTGGCGAGCGCCGTTGCAGCTTGGTTTCTGATCCGGTTGCAGACGGCTTCATAAAAAAGGGCCCCGCTTGCACGGAGCCCTTTCTATTCAATCTTTGAGACAACCTAGTCTTCAGTGATCGAGCTTGGCAATGGGATATCGCCGCCCTCGTCCTTTGGACCATCATTGTTCCGGCCACGACCGCGTCCACCGCCGTCACGTCCGCGACCACGGCCACCGCCGCCATCCCGGCGCGGACCGCGTGGCTTGCTTTCGCGTGGAGGACGCGTGTCTTCCAGCTCTTCACCGGTTTCCTGATCAACAACCCGCATCGACAGGCGAACCTTGCCGCGCTGGTCAATCTCGAGAACCTTGACCTTGACTTCCTGACCTTCGGACAGTTCATCAGCAACCTTCTCGACACGCTCATTCTTGATTTCAGAGACGTGGACGAGGCCGTCTTTACCGCCCATGAAGTTCACGAATGCGCCAAAGTCGACGAGGTTCACAACCTTGCCTTCGTAGATTTTGCCAACTTCGGCTTCTTCCACAATGCCTTCGATCCATTTTAGTGCCGCGTCGATCTGTGATTTGTCGGAGGACGAAACCTTGATCAGGCCTTCATCGTCAATGTCGACCTTCGCGCCGGTTTCAGCAACGATTTCACGGATCACTTTACCGCCGGTTCCGATAACGTCGCGGATCTTCTCTTTGTTGATCTGCAGCGTTTCGATACGCGGAGCGTGCTCGGACATTTCGGTACGAACCGATGACAGAGCTTTGCTCATTTCGCCGAGGATATGCGCGCGGCCGCCACTGGCTTGTTCCAGAGCAGACTTCATGATTTCCTGCGTAATGCCGGCCACCTTGATGTCCATCTGAAGCGACGTGATACCTTTTTCGGTACCCGCAACCTTGAAGTCCATGTCGCCGAGATGATCTTCGTCGCCGAGAATGTCGGAGAGAACAGCGAAATCTTCGCCTTCCAGGATCAGACCCATCGCAATACCGGAAACCGGACGCGCCAAAGGCACACCAGCGTCCATCATTGCAAGTGAACCACCACAAACGGTCGCCATGGAAGAAGAACCGTTGGACTCGGTGATGTCAGACAGCACACGGATTGTGTAAGGGAAATCATCCACTGTCGGCAATACCGGACGCAGTGCGCGGAAAGCGAGCTTACCATGACCGGTTTCCCGGCGGCTGGTAAAACCAAAGCGGCCCACTTCGCCAACCGAATAAGGCGGGAAGTTATAGTGCAGCATGAAGTTGCTGTAGCTCAATCCGTCCAGACCATCGATCATCTGCTCGGCATCTTTGGTGCCCAGCGTCGTGGTCACGATTGCCTGTGTTTCACCGCGGGTGAAGAGCGACGAACCGTGGGTCCGTGGCAACAAGCCAACCATGGCTTCGATCGGGCGAACCTGATCCAGCTTACGGCCATCAATACGAGTGCCATCTTTGATGATCGCGCCGCGAACGATTTCCGCTTCCAGCTTCTTGACCATCTTGCCAGCGGTCATTTGAACCTGACCTTCTTCTTCGGCATATTTCTCTTTGGCTTTTTCGCGAACCGCATTCAGCGCGTCGCTACGCTCTGATTTGTCAGTTTTCTTGTAAGCCGCAGCAATATCGTCACCAACCAGCTTGCGCAGGTCTTCTTTGATATCGCTATTGTCTTCGGCAGAAGCCAGTTCCCAAGGCTCTTTCGCAGCCTGTTCAGCCAGATCGATGATCAAGCCAGCAACGTCCTTGGATGCTTCATGCGCGAATTGAACAGCACCGAGCATGACATCTTCGGAAAGCTCTTTAGCTTCCGATTCCACCATCATCACAGCGCCAGGTGTCGCCGCAACAACCAGATCGAGATCGCCTTCGGCAACTTCTTCCATGGATGGGTTCAGCTGATATTCGCCTTCTTTGTAACCGACACGAGCCGCACCAATGGGGCCCATGAAAGGAACACCTGAAATGGTCAGCGCAGCAGAAGCCGCAACCATTGCCAAAATATCGGGCTCGTTCTGACCGTCATAGCTCATCACCTGACAGATCACGTTGATTTCGTTGTAGAAACCTTCGGGGAACAGCGGGCGGCAAGGACGGTCAATCAAACGCGATGTCAGCGTTTCTTTTTCCGTCGCGCGGCCTTCGCGCTTGAAGAAACCGCCCGGAATACGACCGGCGGCTGAGAATTTTTCCTGATAGTGAACGGTCAGCGGGAAGAAATCCTGTCCTTCGCGTACCGATTTAGCGGCGGTAACTGCACAGAGTACAACCGTTTCGCCGAGGGTCGCGAGTACCGCGCCATCAGCCTGACGGGCAATACGGCCCGTTTCGAGGGTGAGGGTCTGTCCGCCCCACTCCATTTCAACTTTCTTTACATCAAACATTCGTATTTTCCTTTGTCCCGCCTGCCCTATGCAGTGCGGGGGCTTTCATTTGTCCAGCAATCCGGCTGAACAGCGGTTCGGGGTCATTTGTGCCCCTTGTGTGGAGCATTGCTGCCTTATTGCTGCAACGCCCAATAAGAAAACGGCCCCGCAAGGAGGCCGTCTTCGAAACTCTTATTTCCGGAGACCAAGGTCTTTAATCAACTTGGAATAGCGTCCCGCATCTTTCTTGCGGAGATAGTCCAGCAAGCTGCGGCGCTTGTTGACCATCATCAGCAAACCACGACGGGAGTGGTTGTCCTTGTGGTGGCCTTTGAAATGCTCGGTCAGGTTCACAATACGCTCTGTGAGGATCGCAACCTGTACTTCCGGGGAACCGGTATCGCCTTTTGTCTGGGCGAATTTTTCAATCAGTTCCTGCTTTTTTTCTGCGGTAATCGTCATAATCTAATTTTTCCTTCGAACATCTTTACATATTAAATCCGCGAACAACCTTTACGGTTCCAACAACAAGCTCTGCCAAGGCAACCGGAGAACCATCTTCGGTCGCTAGAAAAAGCCCGTCATTTGGCGGGTTCCCGATCAATTCCTGTTCGTCCAGCACTTGGCCTTGCCGAAGCAGTCTTGCCTGATCAGGAGTGAGGTCAAAAGCCGGGATGTCGTCCAGCCCCGCCTCAAGCGGCAAGAGATAATCTTTAATGTCCGCGCCCTTACCAATTTCATTGAGTTTGTCCAGCGAAATCGCATGTTTGAGCGTAAACGGCCCCGCCTTTGTGCGGCGGAGCATGGAAACATGGCCAAAAGTACCAAGCGCACGCGCAATATCGCGGGCCAGAGAGCGGATATAGGTGCCTTTGGAAACATGGGCTGTGAGAGTGACAGAATCCATCCTCTCTCCTTGAGGGAGAGGATACGGAGACTTGTCAGCTTGCTGCCCTAGTCGAGTTGGAGAGGGGTCTGGCTTGGCGCTCTCTCTCGCCCCCTCACCAAGCTTAGCTAGTTCGCTCCGCTCACAAGCATCGCTTTCCTCTCCCTCAAGGGGAGAGGAGACGGAAAGCGCATATATCGTCACCGCCCGCATCTTCATCTCAACCGCTTCACCGGCCCGCGCCAGATCATAGGCCCGCTTGCCATCAATCTTCAGCGCTGAATATTTCGGCGGTATCTGTTCTATCGACCCGGTAAATTGCGGCAATATGGCTTCCACCTCGACGAGTGTCGGAAAATGATCGGAAGTCTCAGTCACCTTCCCTTCAGCGTCCAACGTCTCGGTCTCTTTTCCGAAAGCAATCGTAAACTCATAGATTTTCGACGCGTCCAGCATACGCCCGCACAGCTTGGTCGCCTCGCCTATGGCAATCGGCAAAACCCCAGTCGCCAGTGGGTCCAGCGTCCCGCCATGACCAACCTTGGTCTTGTCCTTGCCCTTACCGAGAAGCCCGGCCTCACGCAGATTGCGTTTAACCGCACCAACGGCTTGCGTTGATCCCAGTTCCAACGGTTTGTCGAGAATGATCCAGCCGTGCGGTTTCAAATATATTTCCTAGAATATGGCATCAGCTATTCGGCCATGCCAGACCGATAGCGTGATCACGGACCGAAGCCGACCATTGTTTGGACAGCAATTCAAAACGTTCCCGATCATCCGCATAAAGCGCGCGTATGACCTCTTCAAATTGCGGCCAGTCCCCCGCGATGACAGTCAGGAAATGATAAGCCGCATCTTGTCCTTTTCGTTTATCCAGACCTGTTTTTCTCGCCTGGTCAACCAATCGGCGCAATGTCGCTGACGCCCCACCGGATTGCCTTCCGAGCCAGTCCCAATGCCGTGGAAGCAAGGTGACCTCCTTGGAAACCACGCCAAGTTTTGGCCGACCTCGCTTTACGGGTGCCTCTGTTTCACTAGTGGCCCGCAAATCAAAATCGATCTGGCTACCGGTCTCGTCATCGAAAACCAAGATGTCGGAACTCCGTTTAACCGCAGGCAAAGCCCGCAAAGTGTCAATAATCTCAGAGCGCGATCCCGTCGCCAGCCAGTTTGCTTCCGAAAATGCTGTATAGGTTGTCATGGGCAATCCTTTCGGACGCGCATTTATACCCTGATAATATTAGAGTCAATATACCCGGGTAAAATATTTTATCCGGTTTAAATGGGTTTTCCCCACTCCTCTTGGAGCAGGCCAAATACAGCCGTATCGCGAATATAGCCCGTCCAGGTAATCCGGTTTTTCCTGAGCGTCCCTTCATGTTTGGCACCCAGTTTCAGCACCGCCGCCATGGAGCGCTTGTTGCGGGTATCCACGCGAAACTCGATGCGAGTAAAACCGCAAGCAAAGGCATGGTCGATCATCAGTTTCTTCATCACATCGTTAAAGCCGCTGCCGCGCACTGATGGTGCGATATAGGTGCCGCCTATTTCGGTGACTTTGGTCTTGGGATCGGCATTGATATAATTGCTCATGCCAACCAGCTTGCCAGTCTCGGTATTTATCACAGCGAGTTGCACCCAGTTGTCCGTACTGTGAAAAGCCTTCATCGCCTTGTCGAAATGTTCATCCAGCATCGAGACCGGGTAAATATCCCAGATATCCTGATCCTCTGCGCAGGCCGCACGCAGCGGTTCGATATGGTGCTGGGCCAATGGTTCCAGACGGACGGGGCCTTCCTCCAGTATCGTCGACAATTCAGCCATTCAGCTTTTCCATGAAATGCTTGCGGCACAGCGCGACGTATAACTCATTGCCACCAATTGCGGTCTGTTGACCCGCCAGAACGGGATTGCCCCCTTCATCGACACGCATGTTCATTGTGGACTTGCTACCGCATTCACAGACCGCTTTGATCTCGACCAGCTCGTCCGCGATCGCCAGCAATTGGGCACTGCCGGGAAATAGAGCCGCCTGAAAATCCGTGCGCAAGCCATAAGCCAGAACGGGAATACGTAGCTGATCTGCCACCAGGGCAACCTGAAAGACCTGATCTTTGGTCATAAACTGGGCTTCGTCAATCAACACGCAATCCAGCGTATTATTATCATGCTCCACACTAATTTCCGCGAGCATATCTGTATCATTTTCAAAGAGATGTGCTTTTTTCTTCAGACCGATACGTGAATTAATCCAACCTGCATCCTCTCGGTCATCAAGCGCCGCCGTCCATAGCATCGTGCGCATGCCGCGTTCACGATAGTTGAAATCGGCTTGCAGCAATGTGGTTGATTTACCCGCATTCATCGAGCTGTAGTAAAAATAGAGCTTGGCCATGGGGTCGCCTCAGTCTTTCGTCATGCCGAACTTGTTTCAACATTCGCCATGACACTGAAACAAGTTCAGGGTGACGATCAACCATTAATTGCGTTTTTTTGGACTACTCGTCCTCGCCCAAATCCTGAGCAACCTTAGGATTACTCAACAGATTTTCGATATGCGCAGCTTCGTCAAAGCTTTCGTCGGCCAGAAATTTGAGCCGCGCGGCATATTTCATCTTCACCCGGCTGGCGACTTCCTTCTGGAAATAGGCAGTATTGGTTTTCAGCGCCTTGAGCACATCTGCTTCATTCGCGCCCAGCAAGGGTTTCACGAACACCGTCGCATGGCGCAAATCCGGAGACATACGCACCTCGGTGACACTGACACTATGAGAAGTCAGCACATCATCATGCACTTCACCGCGCATCAGCAGTTCGGAGAGGATATGACGGACCTGTTCGCCTACACGCAAGAGCCGCACCGAGCGGCCTTCAGGGGATGTGTCGTTATATTTTGCCATAGGTCTATCTTAGACTCTCACCGCTATATGGTCGCCAGTGATCGGGTTTGACGCCAAACTCTTCTTCGCACAGTTCTTTCGCAATAACTGTCGTATCTTCCAAAAAATCTTTTTCAGGAAAAGCGCTGTCCGTGCTTTCAAAAACAAAAAGATATACACCTTCAGCCCTAGGTTCGATCACATATCGGGCAAACTTCCCCACGCCAACGGCTTCTTCCATCAAAGAACGCGTTCTTTCTCTTCAACCTCAAAGACTTCCAGCATATCGCCCGGTTTGATGTCGTTAGTGTCTTCGAGCACCGCACCACATTCCATACCGGCGCGGACTTCCTCGACATCGTCCTTGAAGCGGCGCAGCGAGGCGATGGTCGTCGCGCTGACGATAACATCCTCGCGGGTAAGCCGCGCGAACAGGCCTTTGCGGAGAGAGCCTTCGGTGACCAGCAGACCAGCAGCCTTGTCGCGCTTGCCCGATTTGAACACCTCTTTGACCTCGGCGCGGCCCATGACATTCTCGATCTTCTCGGGACCAAGTTCACCGGCCATTTCAGCGCGGATCTCGTCAGTCAGATCATAGATGATGTCGAAATATTTCAACCGCACGCCATCGCGCTTGGCAATTTCTCGCGCCTTGGCATTGGGCCGCACGTTAAAGCCGATAATCGGGGCCTTGCTGGCGCTCGCCAGGGTCACGTCGGACTCGGTGATCGCGCCCACACCGCTGTGCAGGATCCGGACCTTGATATCGTCATTGGATATCTTGTTCAGCGCCTGGACAATCGCCTCGGTACTGCCTTGCACGTCGGCTTTCACCAGCAGCGGGAATTCAACCGCACTGTCGGCTGCCGCAGAGAACATGTTCTCCAGACTCGTTGGTGCCTGCGTTGTGCGCTGCAATTTCTCTTGCTCGGCACGGTAAGTCGCGACTTCACGAGCGCGCGATTCATTTTCTACCACGGTCAGCTTGTCACCGGCAGATGGAACGCCCGACAGACCTAGCACTTCGACCGGAACCGATGGACCGGCTTCCTTAGGCTGTGCGCCCTTATCATCGATCATCGCCCGAACCTTACCGGTTTGCGAGCCGACAACGAAGATATCGCCGCGTTTCAACGTACCGCGCTGGACCAGAACGGTGGCCACTGGCCCGCGTCCCTTGTCCAGCTTTGCCTCGATCACAATGCCTTCGGCCGGACGATCCGGACGGGCCTTGAGCTCAAGCAGTTCGGCCTGCAAGTGGATCTTCTCGATCAATTCTTCCAGATTGGTCTTCTTCAGCGCAGAAACCTCAACATCCTGCACGTCTCCGGACATTTCCTCGACGATCACTTCATGCTCCAGGAGGCGCGTGCGCACCTGCATCGGGTCGGCGCCTTCCTTGTCGATCTTGTTGATCGCCACAATCATCGGCACATCGGCCGCCTTGGTGTGGTTGATCGCTTCAATCGTCTGCGGCATCAGGCCGTCATCAGCAGCCACCACCAGGATCACGATATCGGTCGCATTCGCCCCGCGCAGCCGCATGCTGGTAAAGGCTTCATGGCCGGGCGTATCGAGGAAGGTAATCTTGTCGCCATTTTTCATTTTGACCTGATAGGCGCCAATATGCTGCGTAATGCCGCCAGCTTCGCCAGCAACCACATCGGTCCCGCGCAGCGCGTCGAGCAGCGATGTCTTACCATGATCAACATGACCCATGATCGTCACGACCGGCGGACGCGGTTTCAGCGTTTCTTCCGGATCAACATCCGATTCCGTATCAATTTCGACGTCGGCCTCGGACACACGTTGAATATTGTGGCCAAATTCCTCGACCAACAATTCTGCCGTATCCTGATCAATCGTCTGGTTGACTGTGACCATCGAGCCCATGTTGAACAGGGATTTGACGAGGTCAGCGCCCTTTTCACCCATACGCTTGGACAGTTCCTGCACGGTAATTGCTTCTGGAACAATCACATCACGGATCTGCTTCTCACGCGGTTCGCGCGGCTGACCCGACATTTGCGCACGCTTTTCTTTCTCACGCGCGCGTTTCAGAGCCGCAAGCGAACGTGCGCGCGCTGCGCCATCTTCACCGCGTAGGGCGCGGTTAACGGTCAGCTTGCCGGATTGCCGGCGATCACCACGATCACTGCGCCCGGTTTTTGGTTTCTGCTTCGGTTCAGGCCGTTTTGGAGCCTCAACCGGCGTAAATTTACGCGCAGGCGGGTGCTGCGAGCCGCTGGTCGCAGGCTTAGCTTCAGCAGCTTTTGGTTCCTCTGCCGCTTCGGCAGCCGCTGCAGCAGCCGCTTCTTCCGCCGCCTTAATTTCTTCCTGAGCCTTTTTAGCGGCTTCTTCTTCGGCCTTACGCTTCTCTTCGGCGCGCTTTTTCTCTTCGGCGGTCTGGTCTTTCTTCGCCTTGGTATCGCGTTTGCGCGCTTCTTCCATGGCGGCCAGACGGGCTTCTTCGGCTTCGCGCAGCAATTTTGCCTGTTTTTCCTGACGGGTCAGCACATCTTCCTGCTTCGCCTTAGGGGCTGGAGCGGGTTTCTTGGCTTCCACGGGAGCAGGCGCAGGGGCAGGTGCCGGCGTTTCCTTGACCACTTCTTTCGCGGCTTCCTGCGCTCCAGGCTTGCCCACCAGCTTACGGCGTTTGACCTCGACGACGACCTTGTTGGTACGTCCGTGGCTAAACGTCTGTTTGACTTCACCAGGCTCAACCGAACGCTTCAGTCCCAAAGGCTTGCGTGCAGGTTTTGCGGTATCTTTATTATCTTCACTCATCGAACAGACTTAATCCTTAAAAAATTCATTACTTCAATATTTTAACTGATCAACTTCAAACCAGTTCACGCAACTTTCTTCTCCGCCTCGCCGCCTTCATCGCCGCCGTCATCACTGGCACCGCCTACCTTATCAGACCCGATAAAGTGACGCCATCTATCCAGCATGTGCGATATTCGCCCCGCCGCCCTGTGGTCGGTTATACCTATATGCACGACATTTTGACGGCCCAATGCCACAGAAAGGGCCTGTCGGTCCACCGGCAATATCTGACCGCGGACATCCTGCCCTTCCCGGTCACTGCCAACGCGCCATGCCTGATCCAGTTTAGAGGACCCGTCACGGCCTGCATCGGCGGCGTGCAGGAGCATCTGGAGATCACCCTGCCGCGCAGCTGTTTCAATCTTTTCTGAACCAGTCAGAAGCATCCCGCCACGCGCTTCCAGTCCCAGCCTGTCTAATGTGGCGCGTTCCAGCGCATTTTCAACCAGTGCAGCCAGATCATCGGGAATATCAAGCTTTCCGGTTTTGAAGGCGCGCGACAATGCGCCTTTCAGCGCGCCCTTGGCCTGCGCCTGCTCCAATGCATTGCGATCGACACTGATCCAGGCGCCCCGGCCCGGCGCTTTGGCGCGGACATCGGGGGCAATTCCGTCATCGGGGCTGAGCGCCAAACGCACCAATGCTTCCTGGGGAAAGCTTTCCCCAGTCAATATGCATTTACGGTGTGGTGCGCGATCTAAAGGTTTAGAAGGCGTCTCATTGGGGAGCTTCCGCATTCGCGTCCTCCCCTGTTTCTGCCTCGGCTTCAGCAGCCGGAGCAGCTTCTTCCTCGTCGTCAAACCAGTGCGCACGGGCCGCCATGATAATCTCATTGCCCTGCTCTTCGGTCAGACCATATTGCGCGAGCACGCCATCGGGCTCTGGCTTGCGATTGTCATTGCGGCGACGTGGTTCGGCTTTACGCTTCAGAACCAGCTCGTCGGTTGCCAGATCGGCAACATCGTCGAGGGTCTTGAGGCCCGCTTTACCCAATGTCACCAGCATGGCTTCGGTCATGTAAGGCAGTTCGGCAATGGCATCTTCAACGCCAAGCTCGGTACGCTCTGCCTTGGCAGCGGCTTCCCGGCGCTCCAATGCTTCCAGCGCACGGCTTTGCAGCTCGGCCGCCAGTTCATCATCAAAGCCTTCGATATTGGAAAGCTCTTCCGGAGCGACATAAGCGACTTCTTCCATTTCGCTGAAGCCTTCGGCGACCAGGAGCTGCGACAGTGTCTCATCCACGTCGAGATCTTCTTGGAACATCGCGGTGCGGACAGCAAATTCGGCCTGACGCTTCTCGCTGCTGTCGGCTTCGGTCATGATGTCGATGGCCAAACCGGTCAATTGTGACGCGAGACGGACATTCTGTCCGCGGCGACCAATGGCAAGGCTAAGCTGATCATCAGGCACAACCACTTCAATGCGGCCTTCTTCTTCGTCGATCAGCACGCGGCTTACCGTCGCAGGCTGCAACGCATTCACTACAAAGGTCGCGATATCGTCGGACCAAGGAATGATGTCGATTTTCTCGCCCTGCATTTCCTGCACGACGGCTTGCACACGGCTACCCTTCATACCAACACAGGCGCCAACCGGATCGATTGAGCTGTCCTGGCTGATCACACCGATTTTGGCGCGGCTGCCGGGATCACGGGCTGCGGCTTTAATTTCGATAATGCCGTCGTAAATTTCAGGAACTTCCTGCGCAAACAAGAGCTTCATGAAATCGGGATGCGCGCGAGACAGAAAAATCTGCGGCCCGCGGTTTTCGCGGCGGACATTCATGATCAGCGAACGGACGCGGTCACCAACACGGGCGGCTTCGCGCGGAATTTGCTGGTCGCGGCGGATAACGCCTTCGGCGCGGCCCAAGTCAACAACGACATGGCCGAATTCGACTGATTTGACGACACCGGTGATGATCTCACCCGCACGGTCTTTAAACTCTTCAAACTGCCGCTCACGCTCTGCGTCACGGACTTTCTGGAAGATAACCTGTTTTGCGGACTGTGCATCAATGCGGCCGAGATCAACAGCAGGCAGCGGATCAACGATAAAGTCGCCGACTTTCGAACCTTTTTCAAGCTTATCGGCCTGTTTCAGGTCAACCTGTTTGAAATAGTCTTCGACTTCCTCAACCACCTCAACCACACGCCACAGACGCAAATCGCCGGTTTGCAGGTCGAGCTTGGCACGAATGTCATTTTCCGCACCATAGCGCGCACGAGCGGCTTTCTGGATCGCTTCTTCCATCGCTTCGACGACGATGGTCTTGTCGATCATCTTCTCTGATGCAACGGCATTGGCGATAGCTAGCAATTCAGCCTTATTTGCAGAAATGGCACTGGCCATGATTAGTCTTCCTGTTCTTCGTTTAGAGTATCTTCTTCAATTTCATCCGCGCCATCGGCAGAAACCGGGATGGTCGCAGCAATCAGGGCATCGGTCAGAATCAGCTTCGCGCTATGCACGTTGTCGAGAGTGGTCGTTTGACGCCCCGCCTTGCGATCGTCAATCGCTATTATCTCACCTTCGATGCCGTCTAGCAAGCCGCGCAACTGTTTCTTGCCCGAAACCGCCTCGATCAGATTGATCCGTGCTTCATGCCCGGCCCAATTCGCATAGTCTTTTGCGCGGGTTAGCGGGCGGTCGATACCCGGCGAGCTGACTTCGAGCCGGTAGGCATCCTCAATCGGATCGCGCCCTTCTTCTTCCAGCATATCAAATTTTTCTGAAATCCGCCGTGACAAGGCCGCGCAATCATCAATGCCGAGCTGCCCCGTCTCTGGCCGCTCTGCCATGATCTGCAAGGTCGGCTCATCCGCGCCGGATACAAACTGCACACGCACCAGTTCAAAACCCAGAGCTTCCGCTTCCGGTGTGATCAGGTTCATAATGGCAGTCATATCAGTCAAATTTGGTTCCAGTAAAAATGCAAAACTCTTTTGCGCCGGCCCCGTTTGGCGCCAGCCCCTTCAAAATCTCACAATGTTGGGATGACTGCTATTTAGGGACTGATTCCCAAATTTGCAACGTCTTAATTTTGCGCTTGATCCTGGACCGCAAGCGAAGGTGCAAACATCCAGCGCGTGACCATCCACGCCAAGGCCGCACCGGCAAACTGAGCGGCGACAAATCCGATGACATCCGCTGGAGCGATTCCGGCAAAGCTGTTTGAAAAGGCGCGGCCCACGGTGATTGCCGGATTGGCAAAGCTGGTCGAGCTGGTGAACCAATAACCCGCAGAGATATAGAGCCCTACCGCCGGCGCCACCCACTCGGGTCTGAACCGCACTGTCCCCAATATCGTGAACAGCAATCCGAAGGTGGCAATTAGCTCGCCGAGCCATTGGCCGCCGCCGGTTCTGGTTTTTGCGCTCAGCTGAAATACCGGCAGCTCGAACATGATATGGGCGGCCCAGACGCCGATCAGGCCACCGAAAAGCTGCATTGCCACGAAAAAGAGCCCGTCAGCCAGCGACAGCTCTTTGCGGAGCAACATGACAAAGGTGACGGCCGGATTGAAATGAGCACCGGATATCGGCGCCAATATGGCAATCAGCACGAATAATATCGCACCGGTCGCCAGCGTATTGCCGAGCAGCGCGACGGCGACATTACCACCCGCCAGATTTTCGGCCATGATCCCTGAACCGACCACGGTGACAAACAGGAAAAACGACCCCAGCGCTTCGGCGCCGAGCTTTTGCGCCCTTGA
The DNA here is from genome assembly GCA_947493955.1 of uncultured Sphingomonadaceae bacterium. Lineage (GTDB taxonomy): Bacteria > Pseudomonadota > Alphaproteobacteria > Sphingomonadales > Sphingomonadaceae > Parasphingorhabdus. The sequence continues at coordinate 648,864 of CANLSQ010000001.1, read as the reverse complement.
AAATTCCCCCATTTTTGCTGTCCCTTGGCTTCAGCAGCAACTCACGCTGGCTTCACCCTGTTTCAGATTCGGCGGCTTCCCATAGTGAGTCACCTGTCCGTCCGTGTGGAAAACTTCCCAGATCAACCCGTCGGGGTCGCTAGTCCAGTTTTTCTCTGATGAGGCGTAACAACAGGTCGTTGCGCCTTCTTCGAACCGCGGACCGGCAGCATCCTGGACCCGCTGATAGGCCGCTTCCAGTTCTTCTGGGCTTTCGGCCTGCAGGCCAACATGGGCAATGCCCGTCTGATCGCTGGCAGGTTCAATCGAAAAATTGATGTACGGGTCGTCCAGCATCCATTTGATATAATCGGGTTTCACGACAGCAGGCTGCTCGCCAAATAGCTTCGCGTAATAGGCCCGGGATTTTTCCAGGTCCGAGACTTTCAGATTGAGGTGAAATCTTTTCATGCGTCTTGTCCTTCCATACATGTTTCGGCCGCGTCTGCGGGCAGGCAGTCATCGCCCGCGCAGCAATTTTCCAAAAGAAACGCCATCAACCGGTTCATCGCCTGAAAATCGGCGCGATAGATGATCGAACGACCATCCCTTTCATCGCTCACCACGCCGCCATTTTTCAGGTGCGACAAGTGAAAGGATAGCGAGCTGGCCGGCATATCGAGTTGTTTGGCGATCTGCCCCGCCGGCAATCCGCTGTGCCCCGCCTGCACCAGCAAGCGAAATATCGCCAGGCGATGTTCCTGCGCCAGGGCAGAGAGAGCGTCGACGGCTGTGTGATTTCGAATCGTTTCCATATTTCCAGTATTATCGAAATATAAACGGGGAGTCAATCTCCGCGGCACTTTCGTAACCTTTATCACCTTCGAAAGATGCTAGACCGCCACCACATTGTAAACGAGTTGCGCCACGTAGATGATCAGCAGGATCGCCCCCTCCCACCGCGTAATGCGCCGCCCGGTGGCCGCGAAGATCATCAACAGCACCGACGTCGCAATCAGCAACGGCAGGCCATAGCTGGTAATCTCAGCCGGAATGGTTCCCGGCGCAATCACCGCCGTTACCCCGCCGATCAGCAGCAGGTTAAAGATGTTCGAACCTAGCACATTGCCCAGCGCAACCGCACTCGCCCCCTTGTAAGCCGCAATGACCGAAGTGACGAGTTCCGGCAGCGATGTTCCGATAGCAATGACCGTCAGACCGATAACAGCCTCGCTCATGCCGACAAGCCGCGCCAAATCAACCGCTCCCTCAACCAGCCAGCGTCCGCCAGCAACGATCAGCACAATGCCTCCGATCAGGACAATAAGGGAACGCCAAAGCGGCCCCTCATCATGCAAATGCGTATCGGTCACTTCGAGTGCTTCTGCTTTTTCATGCAATGCGCTGGCCCCAACGGGTTGGGTTTTCTCGGCCCAGTAGGCGTAACTGAGATAGGCGCAGAGCAAGATCAGAAAAGCGGCGCCGATGGTGATAGTAATCCCGCTGGTGCTAGCTACAAACCAGAGGATGATAGTGGCGACCAGCGCTAAACCACCGTCACGCCATAGCGGTCCACGCGGCACGACCATCGGCAATATCAAGGAGGCCGTGCCCAGGATCAGCAGACTGTTGGCGAGATTCGAGCCCACAACATTTCCCCAGGCAATACCAGGCGACCCTGCCCGCGCTGCTTCTACGCTAGCCACCAGTTCAGGCGCCGACGTTCCAAAACCGACGATTGTGAGACCTATGAGCAGTTGCGACATACCCGCACGCTCAGCGACACGCACCGCTCCCCGAACAAGCAATTCACCGCCGCCGATCAAGACTACAAAACCAGCCAATAGGGTGAAAATTGCGATCAGCATCCTAGTTTATCTTAACCGTCGCGCTTGCCAAGCAATCGAAGCCGCAGAGCGTTGAGCTTGATAAAACCTTCCGCATCCTTCTGGTCATAGGCGCCGGCATCATCCTCAAAAGTCACCACATCTTCGCTATAAAGGTTGAAGTTAACATCGGCCTTCCGGCCAACAACATTGACCGACCCTTTGTATAATTTGAGCCTTACCGTGCCGGTTACCCGCTCCTGGCTCCTGTCGATCGCTGCCTGCAGCATCTCACGCTCTGGCGCGAACCAAAAGCCGTTATAGACAAGTTCCGCATAGCGTGGGGCCAGTTCATCCTTCATATGCGCCGCGCCACTGTCGAGGGTCAATTGCTCGATCCCGCGGTGCGCTGCGTGATAAATGGTACCGCCGGGCGTTTCGTACATGCCCCGTGATTTCATCCCGACAAAGCGGTTCTCGACCAGATCGAGCCGGCCAATACCGTGCTCACGGCCATAGTCATTGAGTTTTTCAAGCAAGGTCGCAGGGCTCATGCCTTCGCCATTAATAGCGACACCATCACCGCGTTCAAAGTCTATGGTTATATATTCCGGCTTGTCCGGCGCATCTTCCGGGTGGTTTGTGCGGGAGTAGACATAATCGGGGACCTCTTCCCAAGGGTCCTCCAATATCTTGCCCTCAGAAGAGGTATGAAGCATATTGGCATCAGTTGAGAAAGGCGCTTCCCCGCGCTTGTCCTTAGGCACCGGTATCTGATGTTTCTCGGCAAACTCGATCAATCTTGTCCGACTGGTCAGATCCCATTCCCGCCAAGGTGCGATAACCTTCACCTCCGGATTGAGGCCATAATAACCAAGCTCGAAGCGAATTTGATCGTTACCTTTGCCGGTAGCACCATGTGCAACGGCATCTGCTCCGGTCAGTTTGGCGATCTCAATCTGGCGTTTGGAAATGAGCGGCCGCGCAATCGACGTGCCGAGAAGATAGAGTCCCTCGTAAAGTGCATTGGCCCGCATCATCGGAAAGACATAATCTTTCACAAATTCTTCGCGCAAATCGTCGATAAAGATATGTTCCGGCTTAACGCCCAATAGCTCTGCCGTCTTGCGTGCGGGCTCCAGCTCTTCACCCTGCCCGAGATCGGCGGTGAAGGTAACAACCTCACAGCCATATTCCTGTTGCAGCCATTTCAGAATAACACTGGTATCAAGTCCGCCGGAAAAGGCCAGAACCACACGCTTTACGGAATCGCTCATGCTCATACTTTCAAAAAGACAATTTCGCCGCGCCTAACAGGCTCCATATTTGTAAGCAATATGATATGCAGGGTTGAGAGGAGGAAAACATGGCAGCAGCAAAAAACAAGACAAGAGAGAATAACGGTGATGTGAACGTTTTCATTGCCAATGTCGAACATGATGGGCGCCGAGCCGACGCCATGGAATTGCTCGATATGTTCAAGGACATAACCGGCGAAGAACCCAAAATGTGGGGAGAGAGCATCGTCGGCTTTGGCAGTTATCATTATAAATATGACAGCGGGCGTGAAGGCGATATGTGCCGGTCAGGCTTTTCGCCCAGAAAACAAAATCTCAGTCTCTACGTATTGGGCTGTACCAGTGAACAGGAGAACATAGCGAAACAATCGGAACTGCTTGAAAAGCTGGGGCCGCACAAACGCGGATCCTCGTGTCTTTACATCACCCGGCTTGATCGGATTGATCGCGGCATACTGGCAAAACTCATCGCATTCGACAAAGTGGCGATGGACAACAAATATCCTCGATAGCCGATCTTCCCAACGATCAGGCGCTTAAGGTCTGCTCGACCTCTCCGATATAATCGCGCGTCAAGGGCAATGTATGCCGGTTCCGGCTGAACTGAATCTGATAGTTACACATGCTGCCGCTCTCAAACGCCGCCGTGGCGCCCGCCAGATAAAAGGTCCAGAGCCGGAAGAATCGTTCATCATATAGAGCGACAATCTTTTCTTTATTTGCCACAGTCCGCTTGTACCATTCACGCAAAGTCAGCGCATAATGCAGCCGAAGTGTCTCAATATCCGTTGCCATCAACCGGAAATGCTCGCTGGCCTCGACCGTCTCACTCAATGCAGGAATATACCCTCCAGGAAAGATATATTTACGAGTGAAGGCGTCAGTGGTTCCCGGCTTGCCCATCCGTCCGATCGTGTGGAGCAGCATAACCCCGTCGTCAGTCATCAGATTGGCCGCACAACGAAAAAAGGTTTTGAAATTTGGTACACCGACATGCTCAAACATGCCGACAGAAACTATACGATCAAACTGCCCGGCATCGCGCTCGGCAAGGTCACGATAGTCGATCAACTCAAATTGGACCTTGTCTGCAACGCCTTCCCTTTCAGCTCGCTCCTGAGCGACTTTCAGCTGCTCTTCGCTCAGCGTAATGCCCAGTACATCAACACCAAATTTTTGATTTAGATAGAGCGCCATCCCGCCCCAGCCGCAGCCGATATCGAGCACACGCTGGCCTGCCTTCAGATCCAGCTTTGCTGCGATATGGGCCTTCTTGTCCAGTTGAGCCTGCTCAAGCGTATTGTCTGGGTCAGTCCAATAGGCACAGCTATATTGCATGTCTTTGTCGAGAAACAGCTCATAGAGATCACGGCTAAGGTCATAGTGATGGGCAACATTGGCCTTGGATCGGCGCTGTCCGTTGATACTATCCAAACGCGCAGCAATGAGGCTTTTGACTTTCTTGAAAGCGCTGGGATCGCTCAGGCGGCCGCCTCTTTCCCAACGCTTGTTGGCACGCAGTAGCTGGACCAATTCCATGATATCACCCTGTTCGACAACAAGGCGCCCGTCCATAAAAGTTTCAGCAGCACCCAGGCGTGGATCGAGCAATATCTGCCGCATCACGCCTTTGTCGGTCAAACGCACAGCGACATCCGGAAAGCCGGTTTCCGATTTCCCAAATTTTTCCGTCGACCCATCAGGATGAGCTACTGTAATTGATCCTCTTTTTACTACGCTCCCAAGAAAGCGACCTAATATGGACATCCATTGCTCCTCAGCACAAAAAACTCGTTAAATTCCTGCATACCATTCGTAGTTGCCGACATCTTCCCAATATCCGCCTTTGCCCTCACCGATATTGTCCAGAGTGGCAACCGCTTCAATCCCGGTAACATATTTTGCATGTTTATAGCCCAGCTGCCGCTCTACGCGCAGCCTCAGAGGTGCGCCATTTTCAATCGGTACAGATTCACCGTTCAGTCGATGCGCCATAATAGTTTGAGGGTGGAAAGCGTCGAGCAGGTCAATGCTTTCATAATATGGTCGTCCGCCTAGCCGATCAGCACAGTGGAAAACCAAAAATTTCGCACTGTCTTGCAGTTGCGCCAAGTCGAGTAACAATTTGAGTGGTACTCCGGTCCATTGGCCAATAGCGCTCCAGCCCTCAACACAGTCGTGCCGGGTGATCTGCGTACGCTGCGGCATTGACAACAAGGCTGCCAAAGAAAAATTCTGAGGTTTCTTGAACAGCCCGGTCAAGCGCAATTGCCAGTCCGCAAAGCCCTGTGCCGCGCTAGCCGTATAGTCTGGAGTCCCTGGATCGCGCGTACCATTTGCTCGAAATTTCGGAGACAGGTCCTTGATGCTATATTCGCTGGCTAGCTCCATCCGGTCACCCAGAGCGCGCTGGACCAGAAAATTTGCATCCTCCGCACTACCCAATATGTTCTGGAAAGTCTGGTTGCGGCTGAGTGCATCACAACCACTCAGCAAACTGCCAGCGCCAAGTGCGCCAGTGGTAATGAGAGTTCGCCGGCTAAGCATTTTACGCATGATCGCTATCCTCTCGTTTGCCGCCCGTGATCATGGCCCACGTCTGTTTGAATGGCCCTGCCAGCAACAACGTGATCATATGAACGATGAAGAACAATAACAGCAGAGACATGCCGATAAAATGAATGGACCGTGCTGACTGCCGACCACCAAATATATCGGTGAGCCACGGCCAATTCGCATCCATCGCTGGCGACATCGCCAATCCGGTAAAAATCATCAGCGGCAAAAGGATAAAGATTACTCCAACATAGCTGAATTTCTGCAGAATATTATAGATATTGACCGAACTGACTTCGTGAAACCGTAACCGCAAATGGTTTCTCACATCGCGCCAGATGCTGGACGGTCGCCATTCCGCGCGCGAGATATGCAGGTCTTTTTGCACGTGGCGATTAAACAGGGATCGGATCATGAAAAACGCCAATCCAACGCTGAAAATCCATGCAAAAAAGAAATGCCAACGCCTTCCTTCAGCAAGACTGTAATAGGAAGGGATAGTTGCCCAGCCGGGAAAAGCCCATGTCTGTATCTGACCATTGCTATCTCGCCAGTTGCCGACAAAGCCGGTCGTCTCGATTTTTGTCTCACCTAACCGGACATAACCTAAGGTCTGCGAAGACCCGACAGCGGCCCAGGCATAGTCATCACTGGCACCATATTCCCCCCAATAGAGCCTCGGGTGGGCATTGAAGATCGTCAAGCCGCTCATAACCAGAACAAGCAAGCAGAGGGCGTTCACCCAGTGCCAGAGCCGGGTCGTCAGCTTGTGGCGCTTTGCCGTGTTGTTTTGAGATTTGATCATTTGAACAGCCATTCTAGTCAGTTGTTCGACAAATGAAAGTTAGTCGTTACAGTGCAAAGAAAAGAAACTTGTTGCCGAAACGAGGTTTGGATGACCGACAAACGCAAAGTAATCAAAATCGATCCCGATCCACTCGCCCCTTACGCCATTGCGCCCGGCTGGCGGGTAGGTGATATGCTGTTTCTTTCTGGTCAGGCCGCCATTGACGAAGCTGGTAACATCGTTGGCGCTGGAGACTTTGATCAACAGGTAGCGCAGGTCTTTATCAACATCGACCGAGTGCTGGCGGCTGGCGGTAGCGATCGAAAAAGGATCGTCAAGGTCACCATCTATCTCACCGACATGGCCTTTTTCCCGCAGATCGTCGAAGCCCGAAAACACTATTTTTCAGAGCCTTACCCGGCAGATACAATTGTCGAAGTCAAAGCCTTGGCACTGCCTGACCTGATGGTGGAAATTGACGTAATCGCAACTATTTAGACTTGGTAAATCAACCGAGCGCCGCTTGCTTCTCTTCCGCCAGACGGTCAAGTTCAGCCCGGCTTTTCTTTTCGCTGGCCGATTTTAACTGCCCGCAAGCGGCCATGATATCACGCCCACGCGGGGTCCGCACGGGCGCACTGATACCGGCATCAAAAACGATTTTGGAAAATGCCTTGATCCGCTCGGGAGTCGAGCATTCATAAGCCGAACCGGGCCACGGGTTGAACGGTATGAGGTTTACCTTGGCCGGCAAGTCATATTGCCGCAGCAGATTGACCAATTCGCGCGCATCTTCGTCGCTGTCATTCTTGTCTTTCAGCATCACATATTCAAACGTGATCCGCCGCGAGTTGCTGGAACCGGGATAATCCGCACAGGCCTGTAGCAATTCTTCAATAGAATATTTGCGGTTGAGCGGCACGATCTCGTCGCGCGTTTCCTTGTTTACGGCATGTAGGGATATTGCCAGATTAACGCTTATTTCATCACCGGCCCGCGCGATCATAGGTACCACGCCGCTGGTCGACAAAGTAATCCGGCGGCGCGACAGAGCCAGTCCGGCCCCATCCATGACGACTTTCATCGCATCACGGACATTGTCAAAATTATAAAGCGGTTCCCCCATGCCCATAAGCACGATATTGGTCAGCAAGCGGCCATCAGATTTATAGGCCTGATTATATTCCTTGGTATTTTCCGCTTCTTCTTCGTCGGCAAAATCCATCACACCTTTGGGCCACTCGCCCAACGCATCACGAGCAAGCATGACTTGCCCAACAATCTCGCCGGGAGTCAGATTTCGCACCAGGCGCATTGTCCCCGTGTGGCAGAACCGGCAGTTGAGCGTGCACCCGACTTGCGAGGAAATACATAGTGTCCCGCGATCTTCATCGGGAATGAAGACCATTTCATAATCCTGCTTGTCGGCGGACCGCAGCAACCATTTGCGCGTTCCATCTTCCGACAAATGGGCTTCAACAATCTCTGGTCGTCCAATCACAAACCGCTCTGCCAACCAAGGGCGTAGGGTCTTGCTCATATCGGTCATGATAGAAAAGTCATCTATGCCGCGATGATACATCCAGTGGAACAGCTGTTTGGAGCGCAACTTCCCCTGCTTCTCATCCAATCCCGCTTCGACGAGCACGTCCCGAATTTCAGCTACGCTCAATCCAATAAGATCGACTCGCCCGTCTTCACGAGGCGTCACTTTGGCGGGAAGCGGGACAGGATCAATATGGCCGGGAATCTGCATGAGGGCGCATATAGGACTGTAGTGAGACAAATACCAGTGACCGCGAAAAAGGCTGGGTATCATATCCAACCCTGGATTTTCACATCAGCGCATTATTCCAGACGCGAACAACCCAATGATGCCGCATCAATTGCGGTTGCCGCGCCGCGCAGCAAGTATGCATCAACAATCGGTTTGCCATCACGCCCGGTGCTCTCGATCGTCATGCTGTTGGCAGACCGCAAGGCAGCAATAATTGCTGCGTCCATGCGTGTATCCTGCGACCAGCCATCGGAACGGTTGGCCGTCAGTTGAAAACGACGTCCACTAATACCAACCATGACACGGCTATTGGTCGAGCGATCACGGCTGAGGCGGACATGAAATTGCGCACGAATGTTGCGCTTGGGCCAAAAACCCACCGAGGCATAGGATTTACGCTCAGCCTTGCCCCTTATGTCCTCTGACTCCGCAATGGCATAACAGCGCGGAACAGCCGGATCACGAAAAGCGCCCCAGCTATTAAAGACACCCAGCGAATCCTTGGCCGCAATCGGCACGGACAAGGTTGCGAAACAAATGGCGGTCAGGGCAGCGGCAATCCTCATGCCTTTTCGCTCTCTCCCACACCCAAGTGGACAATTGTCTCCGAACCATCGACAATTTGGACCATCGAACCTTGGGGAAGGCTATCAGCCATCGGCGCATCGATCGATTCCAGCGGCGGTTGCCCGGTCAACAAACCCCGCAACACCCGGCTAGTCATCCCGTGGCTGATCAGCAGCATGTCACGATCAAATGCTTGATCGGCGAGCCAAGCCTTCAACCGGTCCACAATGTCACGATAGGTCTCTCCGCCAGGCGCTTGGGTAAGAAATAATCCCTGTTGGTGATCAACTTGAAGCTGGCCATTGAGCTTGCTGTAATAAACGCCCTCCCATTCTCCCATATTGATTTCCCGAAGACGGGAATCAGGAATGGTATTATGCCAATCCAGTTCAACATGCTCACAAACGATCGACAAGGTTTGCAGCGCCCTGCCCGTGTCAGAAGCAACGAGATCAAGGTTGCAAAAACCGCCCAAATAAAGCGCAAGCGCACGGCCCATTTCATCAGCCTGGGCAAAGCCGCGTTGTGTCAAAGGGGTATGCGCATCATTGCCCTGAATACGGCCGGCCAGATTGAAAATTGTCTCGCCATGACGAGCAATGAACAGGCGTTTTCCATTTGTACTGATATTGCGGCTTAAATTGCTCATAACTATGGTCTAATTCGCTTTTGCATAACGTCGCTGGTCGATATCTTTAGCGGGTTTAACCGCATTGTGTGTTTTTTCCACAGATTTTCACCGCAATATCTTTGTCACCCCCTGTATCGGGCTTGCCCTATTGGTTGATATTGTTAATGAGACGAAGACTATCTGTGAACTGGACGGAGTCTTTTGTCTTGTCCGGGCACAGCCATTGGGGCGAAATACACTGCCCAAGGACAGGAAATGAAGGACGGTTTATGAAAGCGACAATTGAACGCGCAGCACTGCTGAAAAGTCTGGGCCATGTCCAGTCAGTGGTTGAGCGGCGCAATACGATCCCCATTCTGTCCAATGTGTTGATCGAAGCCAGCGAAGGTGGCGGCATCAAATTGATGGCCACCGACCTCGATCTGCAAGTTGTAGAAACCGTAGAGGCGCAAGTGGAAACCGCGGGATCGATAACCGTTTCCGCGCACACGCTATTCGATATTGCCCGCAAACTGCCAGATGGTTCGCAGGTTCAACTGGACGCAGCCGATGGCAAAATGAAAGTCAATGCAGGCCGGGCACGGTTTAATCTCCAAACCCTGCCCCGCGATGATTTCCCGATCATTGCCGAGGGCGATCTGCCGACCAGTTTCGAGTTGCCGGCAGCATCCCTCGTGCAGATTATCGACAAAACCAAGTTCGCGATCTCTACTGAAGAAACACGCTACTATCTGAACGGTATTTTCCTGCACGTCCAGGACGAAGAGACACCTGTTCTGAAAGCCGCCGCCACTGATGGTCACCGTCTGGCCCGTGTCACCCTGCCCCGCCCTGCTGGTGCCGAAGGTATGCCGGACGTTATCGTACCACGCAAATGCGTCAACGAACTGCGCAAGTTGCTGGATGAAAATGGCGAAGCATCTGTTCAAATTGATTTGTCCGCGAGCAAAATTCGCTTTACCCTTGGTACTGCTATCCTGACCAGCAAGCTAATCGACGGTACTTTCCCGGATTATACACGCGTCATTCCAACCGGAAATGACAAAATCCTGAAAATCGATCCAAAGAGTTTTGCGCAAGGCGTTGACCGCGTTTCGACCATCGCCACCGAGAAGACCCGTGCAGTCAAAATGGCTTTGGGTGATGACAAAATTACGCTGTCAGTCACGTCTCCTGAAAATGGCACAGCGGCAGAAGAAGTGCCTGGAGCTTACAAGGAAGACGGTTTCGAAATTGGCTTTAATTCGCGGTACCTGTTGGACATTTTAAGTGAGATCGAAGGCGACAATGTCGAACTTCACCTCGCCGATGCCAGCGCACCCACATTGATCCGTGAGGATGACAAGTCACCAGCTCTATATGTGCTGATGCCAATGCGGGTTTAGTAAAGTCGCTTCATCCGACACCGAGCTCTTCGTGGTCTGGGGTTTCCCGATAGATGAGACCACGATCTTGGCTCTGTTCCCGGTCATGTTTCTGGCTATGTGGTTGCTTATTGTTACCTTACTTGGACGGATGTCGGGATGGAACAAGCTTCAAAACCGATTCCCAGACAGACCTGACGAAAGCCTGATCGTTATGCGAGCCCAATCTGGCGCTATGGGCGGGATATCGTCAGCAAAAGTCAATTTCTCGGGATGTTTACGTCTCGACGTTTGCCGGACGGGCCTGCGTGTATCCATGTGGAAAATTTTCGGGCCATTTCAAAAGCCCTTCTTTGTTCCTTGGGGCCAAATCGATGTTTCCGATGCATCGATTTTCAAATTCAAACGCCATCGCCTTGGCTTCGGAACCCCAGAAAGCGGCTTCCTGATCATTGCGGACAGAACCGCAAAGATGATTGCAACACAAAGCCCGATAAAATTGTCTTGATCACGCCATTCCTTGCTAGCCATGGATGGTAAGCAGGATTATAGACCCGCCACAGCGATGAATGCAGATCCTTCTTCTCGACAGCCTTTACGAGGCCATCTGGTGACTGTCACTCTGACTGTGGTGGCGCTGCTGCTTTCCGCTCTGGCTCCTCAGGGCTTCATGCCCAAATATACCACAGACGGTTTTTCCATCGAGCTGTGTTCCGGCCATGCAAATAACAAGCTCGCCATAACGCCCGATCATCCAGACTATGCGATGCTGGCAATGGTATATGGCGGCCGGGAAAAACCCGATACACCAAATTCCGAAACTGGAAACTCAGTCTGTACCTATGCGGCGTCCTCAGGCGCCGGCCTGATTTCAGCCGTCCCTGCTATTACGCTGACCGATCACGTCATGGTCCCACATGTGCCAGAAGCACAGCGCCATTTTGCTGTCCGCAACCGGATCAATATTCCGCCAGCAACCGGACCACCTGTCGCCGTCTGATCTCAGCTACCGGCCGTTTCTGGAGCTTTTCAGCGGCCAAATATCAGACAATCACAGGAAAAAACTATGAAATACTCGCGTTGCGCAGGGGCGTTTTTCGTCGCCTGTCTTTCAACTCCCACGCTCGCCCATGATGTTATGGCCGATGATCACGCCCCGATAGGTGTGATGGCCGATCATGCTCACAAGAAAGGCGAGGTTATGTTCTCCGTCCGCCATATGCATATGGAAATGAGCGGCAACCAGATCGGGACCGACAGCATCTCTCCCGAAGATATTGCAACCACTATACCCAACCGTTTTTTCGGCGCTCCAGGCCAGCCGCCAACTTTGCGAATTGTGCCAACCTCCATGCGCACCGACATGACCATGGTGGGAGCGATGTACGCACCAACCGATTGGGTCACTCTGATCGCCATGGGTAGTTATGTCGAAAAGGAAATGGAGCATATAACCTTTGCAGGAGGTGCCGGTCCCAATGTGCGCGGCAATTTCACGACCAATCCAAAGGGATTTGGCGACATCACACTCGGCGGTATTTTTCCGATACTGGGAGTATCGGATCGCAAGGGCGATGTGCAGCGGGAGCTGAATGTCCGCGCCGCCGTTTCCATCCCGACTGGCTCAACGACCAAGACAGCGCAAATCCTGACGCCGATGGGTGCAGAGCCAACCGTCCGTGTGCCCTACATGATGCAAATCGGATCGGGCACATGGGATCTTAAACCATCCGTTACTTACAAAAGTTGGCACGGCTCTATTGGTCTTGGCTCACAATATTCCGGGACGATCCGTACTGGCACAAATGACCAAGGTTACCGCTTTGGTGATGTGCACGAGCTGACCACTTGGATCAGCTACCGTCCAGCTCAATGGATCAGCCTGTCTGGCCGTATCAAGGGTCGAGCCACCAGTCCGGTGGAAGGCATTGATCCCTTGATAATGGGACCCGTCCAAACCGCCAACCCCGACTTCCAGGGCGGCGAGCGTGTGGACCTTATCGGCGGTATCAATCTCGTTGGCACACACGGGCCGTTAGCGGGTCATCGTCTGGGTATCGAGGTTGGTGCTCCGGTTTATCAGGATCTCAATGGCCCCCAAATGACGGGCGACTGGATGCTTACCGTCGGCTGGCAAAAGTCGTTTTAACCCATAAAGAACGGGACCCGGCGTTAATCCGGGTCCCGCAGTTACCCTGTTTGATTGAGAGTGGACGCCCGTGTCAAACAGACTGCCACGTTCGGGATAACCAGAACAGGATTGGGTAGATCAAAACGATAGCCATAAATGTTATGGAGATTCCCCAAGGCACGTCGCCCGGCCTGCCGGACATAAGCAGCGGTAGAACAAAAACTAGCAGCCAAAAGCTCTTGTAAAATATCTGGATTAGCACAATCGGAGCAAAAAAACGCGGAGCCCAAAGCCCAGCGATCGATCCAGCCAATATTGCCAGCCACAGACTGCCAACTAACAATCGCAGACCGACAGATTCATCGACCTTGCCTTCAAAAACGCCGCCAACACCGCTACCCAAAAACATGTTCCAGCAGACCGGCACAAGGATGAAGATGTTCGCAATAAAGGCGATTTGCAGAATATTTATCCGGCTCATTCCTCTTCTCCAGCATAGAATTTCAGGATTAATGATATTAATGAATAATCCTCATTAATATCATTTCTGTTGCCAAGTCAACTTTAATGAACAATATTCATTTGATGCAAAAAACCAGACGTCAGCGCAATCCGGACGCCAAACTCAAGGCGATACATGAGAGCGCCATCGCGCTTTTTTCAGCCAAGGGTTTTGATCAGGTAACGATCTCTGAAATAGCGAAGGCAGCGGATATCGCTGTCGGCACGATTTATCGCTTTTATCCCAACAAAAGTGCAATACTGGTCGCGATTTCGAACATATTGGAGCAGGAGTTCATTGCCGTGATGCGTGAGGCGTGGCGCGTTAATCGGCCGTATCCCGAACGGTTGAAGCGGATGGTCAGCGCCTTGTTCGTGATCATTTCAGATAAAAGAGAGGAGATCAGCCTTCTGTCGCTTGCACAGGGTCACATCATTGAGAAAGGAACGACTCCCGGCTCAATGATCAGGAAGGAGATCGCAGCACTTTATCAGAACGGCATCGATCATGGGGGCTTTACTCCGCACGACACGACTCATTTTGCCGCCATCGCACATGGCATGGTCGAAGGCGCCATGCGCCAATGGCTACAAAATCCAACAGTCGAAAATCATCGAGCACTCGAAGCGATGCTCACTGAACTCCTATCTCGAAGCGCAGGCATCTAGCCTTCTATTCTGCAGCTTCCAGCATCTCAGCATTTTGCGGACCGCGGATCAAGCCGCCCGGGCGCTTGTCTGTCACCACACCGCCCCTGAAAGTCACCTGTCCGGACTTGATAGTGTAGTCATAGCCATCAGCCTTTTGCAGCAGTCGCTTGCCGCCGGCGGGCAGATCAAAGGCAAGCCATGGCTTGCCCAGTTTGATCCGGTCCATGTCAATAACGTTGACGTCGGCCAGATATCCCGGTTTCAAAACTCCGCGGTCATTCAGCCCATAGAGACGAGCCGTATCCAGACATTGCCGCTTGATCGCATTCTCGATCGTGATCGTACCGCGCTCTCGGTTTTTAACCCAATACTCCAGCATGAAAGTCGGACTTGCGGCGTCACAGATCGTACCACAATGCGCACCGCCGTCTGACAGGCTATTCACTGTATCATCGGCATGTTGCAACGGATGAAGAAAATCCAAATTGCCATCAATATAGTTCAAAATAGGAAGGTATATCAGTCCTTTACCATCATCCGACATCAGTAGATCATAGGCATATTCTGCTGGTGTCACACCCGCAGCATTGGCACGAGCGTTGATACTCTCCTCAGTGGTCGGCTCGTAGTTGAAACCATCATCCATCTGATAGTGCATCGCCCAGCCATCGGTGACGATAAACTGAACAGGTGCCATATCGACATTTTCTGCCGGAAGGCTGGCCTCGGAAATCATTTGCGCCCTGAAATCGGGATCACTTAGCCGAGCATATTTCTCTTCCCACGGCAGCTCGGCAATAGACTCCCAGCTTGGTTTACGAACAAATGGATGAACCGTACCCTGCCAAGCCATGATGATGCCATTTCCGCGTAACGCGATTTGCGCGACAATATTTGCGCCGTTGTCATTTTCGGCTCGCATATTGGCGATCTGCTCTTCGAGCGGTTGATCCTTGGCTATGGATTGCAGTGCTGCAAATGTCACTGGCAAGCCCGTTTCCCGACTGAGATCACCCATCCATCCAAACTCATCCCATTCCCGGTTGAGATCAGAAGCCATCTCGAAGACACCATAACCAACCCGGCCCATGGCCCGGCCAATCCCGATTAACTCTTCCTTGGTTGCCGTCGTTCCAGGAACCAGCTCCCCATCAACCGAGCGATGCAGCACGGTGCGGGAGGTTGAAAAGCCCAATGCACCTGCTCGCAAACCGTCTTCCACAATTTTCGACATCTGCTCCACGTCATCTTCAGTGGGAACCGCACCCGGCTTTTCCCGATCGCCCAAAACATAAGCGCGAATAGCGCCATGTGGGACGTGGGTAGCAACATCAATGGTACGTGGTAGTTCCTCCAGCGCATCCATATATTCCGGAAATGTTTCCCAATTCCAAGTCATCCCTTCGGCAAGCGCCGTGCCAGGAATATCCTCCACACCTTCCATCAGACCGATTAGCCATTCATGCTTGTCAGGCTTGGCGGGAGCAAAACCGACGCCGCAATTACCCATGACTACAGTGGTCACACCATGCCAGCTTGAAGGTGCCATTTCATCGTCCCAAGTGGCTTGTCCGTCATAGTGGGTGTGCACATCTACAAAGCCCGGCGAGACAATTTTTCCGGTCGCATCAATTTCTTCACGCCCCTTGGCGGTGACCGTACCCACCAAGGAGACACGATCCCCGTCAATGGCAACATCGGCTGTAAAAGGTGCACTGCCAGTGCCATCAACCACTGTACCGCCGCGAATTACCAGGTCATGCATCGAGTCTCTCCTGATTATTTTCTTGAGGAGTAACAGATTTAACTGGATGATTAAAGCCTTCTGCTGTTAGACTTTTTCCATGACAGATATGCCATCATGGAATCCGGACCCCGGCAGCGAGATTACCATTCAATGGATCGAGGCCAATGGTCAGACTTTTGAGGTCGCACAGTCAGGTGAGGGAAAAAGACTCGCCTTGTGCCTGCATGGTTTTCCTGAACTGCATTATAGCTGGCGTTTTCAGATCCCTTTGCTGGTCGAACAAGGCTACCGAGTATGGGCACCAAATATGCGCGGCTATGGCGGATCGAGCAAACCAGCGACCGTGCGTGATTACGCTCTGGACCATCTCTGTGCCGATGTCGCTGCACTTATCGATGCAAGCGGCGCTGAAGAAGTCACGCTGATCGCACATGATTGGGGTGCGATTGTTGCATGGGCTTTTGCAATCCAGAAAATCCGCCCCCTAAACCGTCTTATCATCATGAATGTACCACACCCAATGGTCGGCAGACGCGAAATCCGCCATTGGCGACAGCTTCGGCGCAGCTGGTACATCTTCTTTTTCCAGATTCCGTGGTTGCCGGAATTTTTGATCTCGCGTCGCAAAGGCGAAGCAATTAGGGGGGCATTTTCCAATATGGCTCAAGACCAAAGCAACTTTTCAGACAAAGTTTTGGATGTTTTCGCAAAAGCTGCCTTGCGACCGGGGTCGCTGACCGCGATGTTGAATTACTACCGCGCATTGGTCAGACATCGAGGCGTAGTCGATCTGGAGGATAGACAACTTGATACGCCAACCCTGATGATCTGGGGAGAGGAAGACAGCGCGCTCAACATCAAATGCACAGAAGGTACCGAACAATGGGTACCTAACCTGGAATTACATCGCCTATCAGGCGTATCGCATTGGGTGCAGCAGGAAGCGCCTGAAAAGGTCAACGCAATTTTGCGGGACTGGCTGGCCTAGCTTTCCCTCGCCGCAATCATTTCATCAATGTCTGTGAATTTCTCACGCGGTGCACCGCTGCGGGCATTGGCCACTTCCGCTTCTTCAATTTTCTTCCAGTCGCGAAAGGTGACTGCTTCAACGCCACGGCGTTCGAACAGCCGATCCAATCCTTTCCGTCCCTCCTTATTGTCCCCTGCCCCAATATCTTCGGCTACCGCCTCGATTATCGCAAATCCATCCGGTTTGTTTGTACCAATTGTCCCGGTCGGTCCTCTTCGCGCCCAGCCGACGCAATAGAGACCCGGCAATATCCGGCCATCAACATTGGCAAATCGGCCGCGACCATGTTCGTAGGGTACGCCTTCAATTGGCGGCGTACGATAACCGATGCAGCTGATCACGAGGGAACATTCTAATTCATAGCGTTCGCCAGTTCCTTTAGAACGCAGTTCAGCATCCAGTTCTGTTTTCTCCACAATCAGTTTTTCGACTTTGCCATCACCCTGAATCTCAACTGGCATGGCAAAAAAGTCGAAATCGATAACGACCGGCTTGTCTCGCAACTCTCCGGCGCGGTCAAAAAAACTGCGTAAATGGGTCACTGATTTACGCATACCGGGCTCGAGCATCGCATCTGCACCCTCGTCAGGAAAATCCAGCGTATCAATCACCGGACGCGCGCGTTCCAGATGACCCAGCTCGCCCAATTCTTTCGGGGTCATGGCAATTTGATGAGGGCCTCGTCTGCCGAGCAGCGTAATTTTATCGACATTGCTTTGTTTCAACTGATCAAGCGCATGCCCCACAATATCGCTACCGGTAAACTCGGCTTCAGTCTTGGCCAGAATGCGCGCCACATCCAAAGCGACGTTACCGTTCCCAATCACAGCCACAGACTTGCCATCCAGCGGTGGATCAAGGTCTCTGTAATCAGGATGGCCGTTATACCATCCGACAAAGGCCGCGCTCCCGATAACACCGGTCAAATCACTGCCCTCAATTTCCAGTGGCCGATCATTGGGGGCACCAGTGGCCAGGATTACCGCGTCATAAAAGCTCTGTAGTTCCTCGATACTAACATCTTCTCCCACGGAAACATTACCGGCAAAATGAACGTTATCGCCGAGAGCGGTTTTCTCGTATCGCCGGGAGACGGCCTTGATCGATTGATGGTCCGGAGCAACACCAGTTCGAATCAGACCAAAGGGGACCGGCAACCGGTCAATGATATCGATGGTAACGTCGTCACCATATTTTTTTTGCGCCGCTTCGGCCGAGTAATAGCCCGCCGGCCCCGACCCGATGATCGCGATATGCCGCATCCGCATTCCTCCCAGAATCAAGGTTGTTTACCTCTACCTGCATGCTAACGGCATAATTATAAAAGAAAAGAGTTACAGGCTGTACCTATCTTTTTGGTTGGCAGACGAGTCGAAAATAAGCATGTCTAAAACGTGCTATAGATCACAATCAGGGGAGCCTAATACCGTTACAACATATTACAGAACCTCAGAACCGTGATCAGTTTTATCGTCATGCAAATCTTGAGGTCGCGAATTGATCTGCCACTGGTAGGGAATTGACTGATTCAGTTTCGCGCAGTGGGCAGAGTATTTTAAATCGGAGGGAATATCATGTTGAAGAAAATTATCACCGCCATAGCTGTCTCATCAATGGCGCTTTCCGGCGGTACGGCGCTGGCTGCAGGCAAGTCAAAGGGCCAGAAAGCTCAGGAACGCGGTGTTGCTGAAATTCCTGTTTGTTACAAAAAGCTCGGGACCATTGCCATTGTGGAACCGGAACAGCGTTGGTGGGTGAGCTACAAGCTCGGTTCACCGGAAGCACTAATTAAAACCTTTGTCGCACGCTCTGGCTGTTTTGGTCTGGTAGATCGCGGTCGTGGTCTGGCCAGCAGGGCTGTTGAGCGAGCCCTAGCGGATTCAGGCGAATTGCAACGCGGTTCCAATATCGGCAAGCGTCAGGTGAAAGCTGCAGACTATGTTATCGTGCCAGATATTATTTCTGCCAATAACCGCTCCGGTGGCGGTGGTGCGCTGGGCGGCATTGCAGGTGCATTGGGTGGGCGGACATTGGGCGGCCTATTTGGTGGCATCAAGGTCAATAAGAAAGAGGCAAATGTAACCTTGTCGCTGGTCAACGTGCGCACGACCGAAATGGAACGCATTACCGAAGGCTATTCCCGCAAATCTGATCTGAAATTTGGCGGTGGAGGCGGCGGCTTCTTTGGCGGCGTTCTTGCTGGCGCAGCAGGCGGTGGTTATACCGATACGCAGATTGGTCGGGTAATGGCCCTCGCCTATCTCGACGCATATACAAAAATGGTGACACAGCTTGGCGGTCTTCCCGAAGACCCTAGCGCCGCTGCACCGCAAGCAGAATAGGGCCTCGGTCGGCTAGGATAAGATCATCCCCGGTACGGCCAAATGCCTTGCCGGGGATTTTTTCAGGAGATGGTAAGAATGAACAAATTTGCAATCGCTTTGATGGCAGCAACGCTGTTCACTTCCTGCTCCGTCTCTGCGGAAAACTCTGCAGCGGATCGTGAAACAATGAGCGGTACGTTGCTGGTGGGCAATAAGGGCGAAGATACGCTCAGCTTCATTGACCTGGCATCCGGTCAGGAGATCTCCCGCGGTGATACCGGTAAAAATCCTCATGAAGTTGCAATCTCGCCGGATGGGCAACTGGCAGCTGTGGTTTCTTATGGCGCGGAACATATCGATATTTTCGAGGTTGCCGCGCAAAGGAAGATTGAAACGATAGCGTTGACGCCGGGCAAAAGCCCGCATGGCATTGTGTGGCTGGATGACGGGCGGATTGTTGCCTCAACCGAAGGCAGCGACAGTATAACGATTGTATCGCCACCTTCCGGGGAGAGCCAGACCCGCGAAGTTACCCAAATTTCGACCGGACAGAAGGGCAGTCATATGCTGGTGGTAACACCGGATAAAAGCCGCGCCTTTGTTAGCAATATGCAGTCCGGAACGGTGAGCGTCCTTGATCTTGTGGAAGGTTCCAAGATCAAGGACTTGCCCGCCGGTACAGAGCCGGAAGGCATTGCCATCACACCGGATGGAAAAACCGTCTGGGTCGCCGACCGGCGCGGCGATCTGATGCGGGTATTTGATGCCGACAGCCTGGATGAAATTACCACAATCAAAACCGGTAATTTCCCGATCCGCGTGGCCATCAGCCCGGACGGTAAAACCGCTGTGACGTCCAATCTCGGCGATGGCGCGCTGGGCCTGTTCGATGTTGACACAAGGCTGCCGAAGGGCACCATCAAACTTGGCGGCAGCCGGGAATCGGCTCAAGTCACTATCCTTTTTTCACCGGACGGTAAGCGGCTTTATGTTGCCGAAACCGGACTGAATCGGATTGCCGAAGTTGACATGATCGAAGGCAAGCTGATCCGCCACTTCACTGTCGGAAAGAACGGCGACGGATTGGGTATCGTTCAAACCGTCGAAGCAGATCAAACCGAATAGGGTAACAGCCCGCTGACATTGTAATGAAATTATTTTTCTAGGGTCGCACTTTAGGAAGATAGCAATGCAAAAACCATTTAATCCCTTACAGGCGCGAATGTTGAAAGCGCTCACTCAAACGCTGTTCCACGACACACCGATGGCGATTTCCCCGTCGCAAGTGGTGGAGAACCTTCAGGAGCATTTCTCCAATATCGATGGTGACAAGCCAAAGGAAATCGGGCTGGCGCTCTATGGGCTGTTCCTGATCCTCGGCGGCCCCTTCTTTCTGCTCGCACCGCCAAAAATGCGGCAGAGTCTGATCCGCCGCCGCCTGCAGAACAGCCGTGTGGATCTGTTTCAGGATATCGCCCGCACCAAGGGTGTGATTCTGGCTGGCTATTATGGCCACTGGGAACGCGGCGATGAGGAACTGAATTTCGATAACCCGATTTACCAACGGCTCAAATATCTGTTGCCGGGCCAAAGGGACCGTTCCGCCCCTGGTGAACTGCCGGTCAGGCGCGAACCGAGACGCGATCTGAAAGCCGAAGTGTTTGTCGGCCATGATGCTATTCCCGAAGAAGTGGACGTCATCGTTATCGGGTCCGGCGCAGGCGGCGCGGTTGCGGCAGCGTCCGTGGCCGATGAGGGACATGAAGTCCTCATCCTCGAAGCGGGTCATAACTACCCCTCGTCCCGTATCACCCATGAAGAAGCCCGCATGACGGCCCGCCTGTTCAAGGACGGGGCGCTACAAACAACCAAAGATCGCGACGTGATTGTTTTTCAGGGGCGCGTTGTTGGCGGTTCGACAGTGATCAACAATGGTATCTGTCTACGCATGAAACATGCGGGCCTCGTCCATCCGCAGGCAGAAGATGTGTACAAGACATGGGACGCCTTGGGCGCACCGGTTAGCGAAGCGGAACTCACCGTCAGCTATGAGGCGGTTGAAGGTGCGCTGGAAGTTTCCGAAATATCGGCAATATCGGGACGAAATAACGGTCCCCATTTACTGGATGGCTGGAATAAATATGCGGCGCAATCCAATGATCCGATGGACAAGCAGGCCATTTCCGCATGGTTTCAGAAAAATTATGGTCCTAAAACCCCCGATAGCGAATGTGTCTATTGCGGCTATTGCAACACCGGCTGCCCCTATGGCCGCAAGAAAGCGATGCCCGAGAGTTTCCTTACCCATGCCACCAGCACAGATCGCGATAAACCCGCACGCATACTGGACGGCGCGGAAGCAAACGAAATTGTCTGGAAAGATGGCACGCAGGATGCGCGCGTAGCCGAGGCAGTCGAAGTCACCCTCCGCGATGGCCGAAAACGAACTATAAAAGCGCGCAAGGGCGTCGTAGTGGCCGCCGGAGCACTGGCGTCCAGCAACTTACTGATCAACAGCGGGATCGAAAAATCCGGTGATGAAATATCGCTGAACATCGCGTGCCCGGTCGTCGCCTTGATGCCTGAAGGACACGAGATGAATGTCTGGAACGAGGACCAGATGGCGACCTATGTTGATCGCGGTGACTATCTGATCGAAAGCCATTTCCAACCTCCCATGAGCATGGCAACCTTGGTCCCCGGATGGTTTGACGAACATTTCCGACGCATGCTCAACTATAACCGGCTGGTATCTGCCGGTGTATTATTTCCGGCCGACCGTCTTGGAAAAATGGAGAACGGCAAACTGAAACTGAAGGTGGGCGAACCGGAGCTCGCTTTGCTCCGCCGCGCGTTGGCGACAATGACCAAGGTCCATTTCCTTAATGGCGCGATCGAAGTCTATCCGGCTCTCCTGAAAGGCCAAACCTTGCGCAAGGGAATGAGTGATTCTGAAATTGACGGCTTCTACCTGGACGCCATTGTCGAACCGGACGATGTGGTGCTGTCCAGCTCCCACCCCCATGGTGGCAACGCGATCAATGTAGATCCGGCCAAGGGTGTGGTTGACCTTGACCAACGTGTTCATGGCACAGCCAATGTCTATGTCACCGATGCCAGTGTGATGCCCAGTTGTATCCGAGTCAATGCCCAACTCACCACAATGGCGATGGCTCATCGGGCGATGGCTGGGAAAAACCGGTTTGGATAATCGGACAGAACAATAATCAATATCTTGCCATGACAATCATCGTACGGCAAACCATCGCAGATGGGCATATCCTGGAAATATCTGCTGCTGATTGTCGGTATATCAACGCTAACCATCCGCACGCTGCTGGATAGTGAATTCGGCCAGGGAACGTTGCTCTATATTGCGATCCCGTTCGTCATTTCCCTTGTCTTGGCTTTTTTCACGAAAGTCAGCGAAGGCACGACGGTCTGGAAGCAGTATCTCAACCATATGCGCCTTGTGACAATCATATTCCTGGCAACATCGGTGATATTGTTCGAAGGCTTTATCTGCATGCTCATGTTCATGCCGATCTACTATCTTGTTGCGTCCCTGACCTTTCTTTTCCGATGGCTATCGAGGGACAAATCGGATGACTCGCTGGATAATATTTTCAAAGTTTCAGCCTTCCCGGTGCTGATCCTTCTGCTGGTCAGTGAGGGCATGTTCCCCGCGACCACGGTAGAACGGACCAGCACAGCCACTTTTGTGGCGGAAAGCCCGCTCAGTATCGCAGAACTGCAAGCCAATATGGCGGCCCCGATCAGTTTCTCCAGCGACCGGCACTGGTTCTTGCGGCTCTTCCCGTTGCCCGACAGCGTTCAGGCGGGAAGTCTCGGCGAAGGCGATGTTCACCATATGAACTTCACTTATAAAAGATGGATTTGGACAAACACACACCGGGGACAGATGGACGTGACCATAACCAAAGTCACGCCAGAGCATATCCAGACTAAAATTACCCGCAACGACAGCTATCTTGATAGCTACATGGAAATTGATGGCACCGATGTAAGGTTCACACCGCTGGAAGACGGCGGCACCCGGGTTGCCCTTACGGTTCGCTACGAACGCCTGCTCGATCCTGCTTGGTATTTCGGGCCCATGCAAAATCTCGCCGCGAAGCAAAGTGCCAAACAATTCCTGCGCGACATAATTTTCCGTCATCCGGTACAGGAGGTCCAGCATGGGACGTGATCTGCAGAGCGGCAGCGCCGCTTTCAAGGTCAACAGCTTGACCAATCTGGATCAAGCCAGCCCTGATGAAGGCGAAGTTCTTTGGGACGCTGGTCGATCCATCTGGAATATGAGTTTTCTCTTGGGTGCGTTGGTCCTCGGCCCCCTCTATTTCACCTGGGGTGCCTTTGCGGTTTTTCTAAGCTTGTCCGCCATCACTCTATGCGCGGGCCATTCGGTCGGCTTTCATCGCCGCCTCATCCACCGCAGTTTTGAGTGTCCCAAATGGCTGGAGCGCACATTGGTCTATTTCGGCACGCTGGTAGGCATGGGCGGCCCCATCTGGACCATTGGCCTGCATGACAGTCGCGACTGGGCGCAGCGAGAAGAAAAATGCCACTGGTTTCTGCGCCATGGAAAACCTTTATGGGCAGAGGGTTTCTACTATCTCAACTTCAAGTTGAAGCTGAAAAATCCACCGGGCTTTGATCCTGGCCCAGAAATTGCCAATGATCCGTTTTATCGGTTCTTGCAAAAAACCTGGATGCTGCATCAGATCCCCATCGCACTGATCCTCTTTGCAATTGGCGGACTGCCGTGGGTCATTTGGGGTGTTGTTGTGCGGGTGGCGGCCTGCCTCACCATGCACTGGTTCATTTCCTATTTTGCCCATAGCCGCGGACCGCAAGACTGGCATCTCGACGACGCGGCCTTGCAGGCACATAATGTCCCTGCCCTTGCCATCCCGACCATGGGCGAAAGCTGGCACTGCAACCACCATGCTTTTCCCAGTTCAGCCTGCCACGGGCTCTATCCCGGGCAGATCGATCTGGGTTATCAGTTTATTTTGCTGCTGGAGAAAATGGGTTTGGCCTGGGATATCAAGCTACCCAGCAATCTACCGCCACGGCCCGGCATATCGCCCGTCAGCGAACGCGCTCTTTCCATAGCAGCGAAGGGCCAAGACAAAATATCCAAGTCCTTCGTTTCTAAAGATAAATTTTGAACAGCTTGCACTGATGAACGAGACGAGACACCGAGGTTAGTCGGCGCCTCGCCCCTATCGGTTAGCCTCCAAAGGGAACCGAACTGTGGTGTAGGTTGATTTTCAGCTCACCATCCGCACCGCGCACATATCCAAAGCTATATTCCACTTTGGTATCGTTGCCCTCGGTATCAGTGAAGTAATAGTTGCCCATAGCCATCGCGCTGTCGCTATCAACAACGGTGCCTTCGTTTTCCCAACGCACGGCGGTCCATGGCTTGATGGCGAAGCCTTTGTCTTCAGAGCCTTCAGTGCCGACAAAATAGCTCA
Organism: uncultured Sphingomonadaceae bacterium; assembly: GCA_947493955.1. GTDB lineage: Bacteria > Pseudomonadota > Alphaproteobacteria > Sphingomonadales > Sphingomonadaceae > Parasphingorhabdus. Next base: position 624,191 of record CANLSQ010000001.1, on the reverse strand, counting down.
TTGCTCCGTCAAAGTCGCCGCGAAACTGGTCTTCAGCTGCCAGGGTTGGCTTGAACAATATGGTCGTGTCATCGCCATAAGCATAGAATTTCTTGATATGCTCGTCGGCAGCGGCACGGAAATCACCTTCTTCGGTGAAGGCCTTTCCTATCGTAACAATACCCTCACCCCACGCCGTTTGCGCAGCGGCTACTTCTTCAGCGGTTATCGGAGCCGCTGCTTCTGAACTTTCAGCAGTGGCATCGGCTGAGCCTGTCTCAGACGTGCAAGCTGCAAGAGCTAACGGCGCTGCCGCGAGCAGAATAGCAATTTTCTTCATATTAGTTTCCTTGTTCAACTTGATGCCAGATTGAGGCCTGCATGGACGCATTAAAAGACCGCGCGTTTATCTGGCGAAAATACTTATCCCTCAACTCTTACTGAAAAGCTAGTGTGAGAGAATTCGTGTTACACTCCAATTGCTACACAAAGTATTTCTACTCAGTGTGGCTTGGATATTGACCCGACCGTGCAGAAGAGCAAATCAAAAATATTAGCGGCACTTGATAGAAATCATCAATAATATACTCCGCTTGTTCTCGCTGAAAGCGGCCATCAAAGTCGTAAGTTTTGGGATGGTTAGACCGCTTGTGTGGATCGATACTTTACATCACCACCATATCGTCTAATCGAAGCGCCAAGAGATATTTGGAGACTTTGTAATGCGTGCGGAAGCTCAGGCGCATGTCGACCGGATCAGCGCGGCGCTGGATCTGCTGAAAACCTCACTTAACTGGGATGTTGCCTTACGGCGGCTGGACGAGCTGAACGCGCGGGTAGAAGATCCGACGCTGTGGGACGACCAGAGCGCAGCACAGGCTGTCATGACCGAGCGGCGGCGGCTGGATGAATCGATTACCGCGGCGAGGGAAATCCAGCAGGAAATGGATGACGCGCTGGAATTTATCGAGATGGCTGACGAAGAAGGCGACGAAGCATTGGCTGATGAAGGTGTCGAAACGCTAAGCAAACTCGCGGACCGGGCAGACCGTGACAAGGTTCAGGCCCTGCTTTCCGGCGAAGCCGATAATTTCGATACCTACCTGGAAATCCATGCTGGTGCTGGCGGAACCGAGAGCCAGGACTGGGCCGATATGTTGCTGCGTATGTATCAGCGTTGGGCCGAAGCGAGAGGTTATAAGGTTTCTATGGTGGACTATCAGGCTGGTGATCAGGCCGGGATCAAATCCGCTACGCTCGAGATCAAGGGTGAGAACGCCTATGGTTTCGCGAAAACCGAAAGCGGTGTTCATCGGCTCGTCAGGATATCGCCATTTGACAGCGCCGCGAAACGGCACACCAGCTTTTCCAGTGTCTGGGTCTATCCGGTCATTGATGACAGTTTCGAGGTAGAGATTAACGAGGGCGATCTGAAGATCGATACCTACCGGGCATCCGGATCAGGCGGGCAGCATGTCAACACCACCGACAGCGCCGTCCGTATCACGCACCAACCCACCGGAATTGTCGTCGCTTCACAGAATGATCGCAGCCAGCACAAGAACCGTGCCACAGCAATGGGTATGTTGAAAGCACGGCTGTATGAGGCTGAACTGCAGCGCCGCGAAGCCGAAGCCAGCGGTGAATATCAGGCAAAAACCGAAATTGGCTGGGGTCACCAGATCCGCAGCTATGTCCTGCAACCTTATCAGATGGTCAAGGATTTGCGCACCGGTGTGACCAGCAGTGCGCCCTCGGATGTGCTGGATGGCGCACTTGACCCATTCATCGCCGCCGCCTTGTCACAACGCGTTACCGGTGAAACGGTCGATGTGGAGGATGTCGACTAGAAGACCGTCGACATAGGGCTAGCGGGTTAAGCTAAAATGTATAGCCGACCCCGATCGCACCAAAAAATTGGTCGGCATCGCCGCGGATGGATGTGACGGGTGAGCGCTTGGCATCGTCCAGCAGCCGCGAATAACTGCCGAGCAGGATAATCGCAAAACCGCCATTGGCCGCATCTCCGTCCAGGTCAATCGCACTAAAAACGGAAGCACCGACATTTTTCCAACCACCCGTTGCGTTGAAAGTTGGCAGACCGCTCGTTACAGTACCCGCCGGTGAAATGCTGAAATAATAATCAGCATAGTCATCATCCACATGATCCGCGCTGATGGAAAAGCTGACGGCTGCACCGCGGCTAATCGGCCTGAAATAGGTCAGGCGCGGTGAAATGACCCGGCCTTCATGGGCACCAGCCACATCCCAGCGCAGATCGACTTCCGCAGTAAGTGAATCGAACCGGCTGAACACCCGGTTGACCTTCACACCTGCCACCGCGCCCAGCTCAACGGCGACATCCAGTTCGCCGAGCTCTCGCACGACGTCATCCTTAATCCCGTTATTCCGGTCAAAACGCGCACGGCCAACGGGTCCCAGAATAAAATCAACCTTTGCGCCAGCTTGGTCAGGAATGACATCCAGCGCCAGCCCGGGACCACGGGGTTCGAAATCAATGCCGGCAACGCTGCCCAAGATCACTGGTAGCGGGTTAATGTCATAATTGTCCGAACCCTCATAGCTAGGGCTGATTGCAAGCCCCACGCCCAAGGTTACATAGTCGCCGTCAAAAACAGATTCCCCGCGCGGCGGCCCCTGACCATCCGGCTGAGCGAGAACGGGGGATGAAGCGACGAAAAGGCAAGCTGCAGCCAAGACATGTTTGTACATTTTATTTCCTGAAAACTTGGGGGCGAATTCGGATCATATCATAGAATATATTTCATTTTCACGGCATGGTTTACATTGTCTGCACCAACTGTGAACTGGGCCGATTTAAATTTGGGTGGCCCCATACCGATTTTGGGATTGCGCGAAAAGCCAAAACCCTCACGCGGCAGGAATAGGCGCAAATCCATTTTTCCGTTGGAATTTTCGTCATGAACCAAAGCCACTGCATAAGTGCCCGGCTTCACATCGGTAATCTGCACTGAGCCAGCGTCCGACGCCGCCACCTTAATTTTGCGAGCTTCCTTGTCTTTACGGCAGTCGGGGAAATATTTGGGATTACTGCTAAGACAGACCAGAACGTCACCCTTTTCTGATCGCAGGTTGGAAATGGCAATATCAATGGTTGCTGCAACGACCGGTGCAACCACAGCCTGATTAGCCCCTACTGCGCTGGCTGGCAGCGCTGCCAAAACTCCCAAGCCCGAGATCAGTACCGCAGACTTTATCCCAGAACCGAAAATATAACCCATAATTCCCCCTATACGCACTATGATGTTTTTCATGATGACTGGCTGTTATCAGCCCTTTTCCTAACGGGCCGTTAACCAACCAACGCGGAAATATTTCCCAGCCCATGTGATTGGTTACGCCCATGATTGTCATGATGAGCAGGACAAGTCCCAAAATTCCGACATGAACGGGTATGATAAACACAAGCAGTGGAACAACCACCGCCCCGCTGATCGCTTCAATCGGGTGAAAACTCATTGCTGCCCAGGCAGTTGGCGGCCGACTTTCATGATGAACCGCATGAGCGAGCTCAAACCAGCCGCGCCGGTGAAACAGGCGGTGAGTCCAGTAGAACCAAGTGTCATGCAGAAACAGATAGACCAAAAGCGAAACTGGCAGATACCAAAGCGGATACAGACTGATATCCATGTAAATTTGTGTCCAACCCGCATTTTGCCAGCCCCATGCGACAATACCGGCCGGAATTCCGTAGATCGCTGCGGAATAGAGCGACCAGCGAATTTCACGCGCCATCTGGGGCTTCAGCTTGTCATATTGCCCAGGGCGGGCGCGCTGCGTCAGCCAGGCGAAAAAGCCGCTGGTGATCAGATAGCGCACACCGACAATCAATGTCATCGCTACAGCCGAGATAATTATCGCAGGCAGGTAAGTCATTTCCGGACGCTATGCCGCAAAAGCGCGCCCGACAAGGGTAAAGCGGTTTATTTTCTTACATGCTTTGGGACAGGCTTCCCTGCGCCCTCACCATCGGCTACGGCCTTCTTATGGCAGCAGGAAAAGATTTTGATCTGGCAATAGCAGGCGGCGGACTGGCTGGCGGTCTGATTGCTCTAGCCCTGCGCAAGTTGCGACCGGAGCTATCAGTGGCGCTGGTCGAGGCTGACGATCATTTGGGCGGCAACCATGTCTGGTCCTTTTTTGAAAGCGACATCGCACCAGAGAACCTCTGGTTGATCGAGCCGCTGATTTCCTATCAATGGGATAGCTATGACGTGCGCTTCCCGAAATATGATCGCACTCTGAATACCGGTTATCGGTCGATATTGTCGGAAAGTTTTGATCGAGTGCTTCGCAAGAAGCTTTTGAAGAAAAGCCTTATAACTAGCTCTAAAATAGATAATATTGATACAAATACTATCGCCATGACCGACGGCAAAAAACTGACAGCCAACACGATATTGGACGCCCGCGGTGGCGGCGATTTTTCCGCGCTCCAATATGGCTGGCAGAAATTCGCAGGACAGGTTTTGCATCTTTCCAAACCCCATGGACTGGATCGTCCAATCATTAAGGACGCCACCGTCGAGCAGATTGATGGCTACCGCTTCGTCTATTCCCTGCCCTTCAGCTCAACCGAGATTTTTGTCGAGGATACCTATTATTCCAACGGCGGCGATCTGGACATCGAAGCGAGCCATCGACGGATCGCGGATTATGCCGAAACGCAAGGCTGGGACATTGCCAACATTAGCCGCAACGAAGCAGGGCGTTTGCCAGTACTCTATGGTGGTGATTTCGATGCTTTCTGGGCGGCCCATGACGGTATCGAGGCCCGTGCCGGCGCGCGGGCGGCACTTGTTCATCCAGTGACCAGCTATTCGCTGCCTATGGCTGTTCGCACCGCCATGATGGTAGCTGCGTTGCCCGATTTGACGCAGGACAGCCTTGATATAATGCTGCGCGAATATGCGGCAAAACACTGGCAGGATTGTAAATTCTATCATATGCTCTGTGCAATGATGTTCGAGGCGGGTAAGCCCGAGAAACGCTATAAAACGCTGGAACATACCTACGGGAAGAATGAGGATTTGATTGCGCGCTTCTACGCTGGCACGACCACCAGACTGGATCAGGCCGCGTTGCTTTCTGGTCGCCCACCTGTCCCGATCACCAAAGCCCTCCCCATCATGATGAAATATAGATGAGCGCCAAAAGCCATGAACGACGTAACCAAAAACCAGTCCGAATTGTTTAAGAAGGCCGCCGTTATCGGTTCTGGCTTTGGTGGTCTGGCGCTCGCTATTCGCCTGCAGTCAGCCGGTATCCAGACAACCATTCTCGAAAGTCGGGACAAGCCGGGTGGCCGGGCTTATTATTGGGACAAGGACGGATTTATCTTCGACGGCGGTCCAACTGTGATCACCGATCCCGATTGCCTCAGTCAGCTATGGGACTTGACCGGTCATGATATGGCAAAGGATATTGAGCTGATGCCGGTATCGCCATTTTACCGGCTGAACTGGCCGGACGGGACTAATTTCGATTACGTCAATGACCCGGAAGAGCTTTACGCCAATATCGCTGCGATCGAACCGGATGATGTCGAAGGCTATAAACGCTTCCTCGAATATAGTGGCGGGCTCTATGAGGAGGGCTATGTCAAACTCGGCACCAAGGCATTTCTTGATTTCAAATCGATGATCAAGGCGGCTCCTGCATTGATGAAATTTGAAGCCTATCGCTCTGTCTACGCCAAGGTTTCCGGCTTCGTGCAAAACGAAAAACTGCGGGAATTTCTTTCCTTCCAATCGCTATTGGTTGGTGGAAATCCAATGAAAACCAGCGCGATATACGGCCTGATCCACAAGCTGGAGCGGCTTGGCGGCGTTTGGTTTGCCAAGGGCGGAACCAATATGCTGGTCGCAGCGATGGTGAAGCATTTTGAACGAATTGGCGGCACAATCCGACTATCCGATCCGGTCACCGGCATTGATACGATGGGCGACCGTGCCTCTGGCGTCACGTGTAAATCCGGCTGGAGCGAGACATTTGATGCTGTGGCATCCAATGCCGATGTCATGCACAGCTATCGCGACCTGCTAAGCCACAAGCATCGCAGCGACAAAGTCACGGCTTCGCTCAACAAGAAGAAATATTCGCCTTCACTCTTTGTCGTGCATTTCGGTCTCAAAGGGACCTGGCCCGGCATTCCGCACCATATGATCCTGTTCGGCCCGCGCTACAAAGGGTTGCTAGAGGATATTTATGATAACGGCGTCTTGCCGAGCGACTTCTCCCTTTATCTCCATCATCCTACGGTCACTGATCCGGAAATGGCGCCAGAAGGACATAGCACCTTCTATGTGCTGGCACCGGTGCCGCATCAGGGCAAGCTACCGATTGACTGGGAGAAAATGGGGCCGATTTACGAGAAGCGCATTCTCGACGAGATCGGTCATCGCCTCATCCCCGATATTCACGACCGGATTGTGACCAGCTTTCACTATACACCGCAGGATTTCGGCTCCGATCTCAACGCACATCTCGGCAGTGCATTCAGTCTCGAACCGCTGCTGACACAAAGCGCCTGGTTCCGGGTGCATAACCGGGATGACGCGATCAACAACCTCTATTTTGTTGGCGCAGGCACACATCCGGGTGCCGGTATTCCAGGCGTCGTCGGCAGCGCAAAGGCGACCGCCGAGTTGATGCTTGAGGATATTCTCCAAGACGACTGATGAATCGCGCCAACCTCGTCCTTCATGCCAAAGCCAGTATCGATCGCGGGTCCAAATCCTTCGCGCTCGCATCCAAGCTGTTTGCCACACAAACCCGGGAGCGGGTGTGGATGCTCTATGCCTGGTGCCGCGAATGCGATGATCTGGCCGATGGTCAGGACCATGGCCATGGCATGTCGGCAACTCCGGCATCAGAGAAAACCATTGCGGTCATGCGCATGTTGACCCGCCGCGCAATGGGTGGTGAACAAACCGGCAAACCTGCCTTTGATGCGATGGGCGTCGTGGCGCAGGAATGCCGCCTACCCAATGAGCTGGCCAATGACGTTATTGACGGCTTTGCGCTTGATGCCAAATCATGGCGGCCGCAAAGCGAAAATGATCTCTATCAATATTGCTATCATGTTGCCGGCGCGGTCGGCTGCATGATGGCGGTTGTTATGGGAATCTCCCCGCGCGACGAGGAAACACTCGACCGTGCCTGTGATCTGGGGCTGGCCTTTCAGCTATCCAATATCGCCCGTGATATTGCGGAGGATGCCGCAGCCGGGCGCTGCTACTTGCCGAAAGACTGGCTATCCGAAATGCGGATTGATCCCGATGATTTAATGAACCCCACATGCCAGGATGCTTTGGTTCAGCTGATCAGGCGGCTATGTGATCTGTCGGAACGCTATGAGGCTTCTGCCCGGATCGGTGCAGCGCGCTTGCCTTTCCGGTCACGCTGGGCTGTCTTGGCGGCCGCAGGAATTTACGGCGATATCGCTCGCGCGGTCAGGCGCAGCGAAGGCGGTTCACTCAATATGCGGATTGTGACCAGCAAGAGCGCAAAGACCATGTGGGTTGCAAAAGCATTCGGTCAGGCGCTGTTTAAACCAAAAGGGATAGCTCGCGGCCAGCTCTGGACGCGGCCGCGAAGGTCAGCTTAACTCTGACCTTCATTCTCCGAGAGAAATTTAGCTACGCGAGCAACGGCCGCATCATGAATACCTTGTGAAGTACACAGAACGCCAAAAGCCTGTCCGTGCGTGCCGTTATAGCGCAGCTCTTTGCCATGCGCGTCGGTGACAATTGCCCCAGCTTCTTCCGCAATGACATGGGCGGCGGCAATATCCCATTCGCTGCCCCAGCGTGTCGAAACGACCAGATCAGCACGATCATCGGCCACCATTGCGAGACGCAGCGCAATGCTGTTGGGTTTAAAGACAGGCGTCAGATCAATATGATCCGGTAGCTCTTCGACCGGCAAACGTGCGCCAATATAATTGCTGCACTGGCTAGCTTTGAGCAGTTTGCCATTCACCTCGGTATGGCTGCCGGCTTTCGCAGTCCAAATCTCGTCCATCGCCGGCGCGTTGAGTACGCCGAATATTGGCGCACCATTTTGGACCAGCGCGACTGATACGCACCAGCCAGGCTTACCCTTCACGAAATCCTTGGTGCCATCGATTGGATCAACCACCCATGCCATATCGCGGCCCGACAGGGACTGGTCCTCCGCGGTTTCTTCCGACAGCCAACCAGCTTCCGGCAGCTGGGCCTCCAATCGTTCGCGAAGAAAACGATCTACCGCTATATCGGCTTCGCTAACAATCTGCCCAGGCGATTTTTCCCATGTCTTGTCAGCGCTTTTACCCGCCTGCCATTGCCGCATGGCTAAATCGCCCGCTTCCCGCGCTATCGCAATAATTTCGTCAAAATCGACCAACCTCAAACAACTCCATTAACCTCAACCTGCTCCAAAAGACTTGGAACGGTAATATTTCTGTCTGATAGGCCCGGTTCGGCACCGGCACCACTAACGATTTAGCTTTGCCCGGCTTCCTTATCCACCCGCCACCGTCATGCTATCGGTGCGCAAGGTCGGCGCATTGACCGCATAGCGATATTCAAGGTCATCCGCCGGGATAAGGCTGCTAAACATATCTTTGAGATTGCCCGCGATCGTAATTTCCGAAACCGGCGCTCCGATTTCTCCATCGCTGATCAGGAAACCGCCTGCACCACGGCTGTAGTCACCGGTGACCGGATTCACACCTTGGCCAATCAATTCAGTGACATAGACACCGTGCTTAATGTCTTTAATCAGTTCTGCTTTACTGACTGATCCGGCGTTCATGTGAAGATTGGTCACACTGACGCCCGGCGCACCACCAACCCCGCGCGAAGCATGGCCGGTAGGCTGCAAGCCCAATTGCCGTGCCGACGCGCTTTCCATGATCCACTGCGTCAGACGACCATTATCGATCAGCTTTGTTTTCGCGGTAGGCAGCCCTTCGCCATCAAACGCCTTGGAGCGCAGGCCCCGCTTGCGGTGCGGGCAATCAATAATGTTGATTGCACTGTCAAATACCTGCGTATCGAGCGCTTCCAGCAGAAAACTGGTTTTGCGAGCAATGCTACTGCCAGCAATGGCGCCAACAAAATGGCCAAGCAGCGAGTTGCTGATCCGTGGATCAAATATCACCGGCATTGCGCCTGATTCAAAATCGACCGGGTTCAGTCGCGATACCGCGCGTTCACCGGCCTCCTTGCCAATTGCTTCCGGCGTATCAAGATCTTCAAAATGGCGGGTGCTGTCATAAGCATAGTCGCGTTCCATACCATCGCCTTCACCGGCAATGACGCTGGCATGACAGCTATAGCCGCTGGTTGAATAAGCGCCCGAGAAACCGTGACTCGTGGCCAAGGCAACAATCGAGCGGCCAGCGCTGGCACCACCACCTTCACTGTTGGTGACACCTTCCACCGCCCGTGCTGCGTCTTCGGCCTTGAGAGCCATCTCACGCAGCGCGGCGGGATCGGGGTCAACTCCGTCATCGCCATCAATCGGGTGAGGGTCGGATTTTAGGATCAAGTCTTCTGGTGCCAAGCCAGCATATTGATCTTCTGGCGCCTCACGCGCCATATCCATCGCCCGACCAACCAAAGCCGACAAGATTTCCGGATCCATATTGGACGATGATACAGTTGCCGAGCGTTTACCGGCAAAAACGCGCAAGCCGATTTCTTCACCTTCAGACCGTTCGACATCTTCGAGATTGCCAAGGCGCATCGATACCTGTGTCGAAGCATCACAGACGTAAATCGCGTCTGCAGCATCAGCACCGGCTTTTTTGGCTTGTGAGATAAGGGCGTCGGCGCGGTCCTGCGCTTCTTGAGGTTCTAGCATGGGCAGGACATAGGTATGCGAAACGGCGAGGTCAACGCTGCGATCAGTCTTTGGCGATCATAAATTGAGGTTAGATGACTGCGCCAACCGCCTTGATGATAGCGATAAAAACAAACGGCAGTCCGAGCGCCAATGTCCACAAAACAATCTGGTCCTTGCGGAAACGGGCAGCGACACTTTGTTCGGTCAGGCCACTATCTGCAATCGTTTCCCAGCGCTTTTCATATTTGCGGCAAAACGGAATGATGATTGCCACGAGCAGTACGAGGCCAAAATAAGGTGCAATAGACATGCCCTTGGTTTCAATGAAACTGAGCACGAAGAATATTTGCATCATCGTATAGACGAGCAAAGCGCCCGCGCAGTTATTGCTCATTTTCTTGTCCCAGCGCAACGATCGCGTGGACTGCACGTCACGACTGGACCGATGTTTTGTGACTGATTTCCGGGATGCTGCTGCAACCATTTTCATTCCCCTTCAACAGACTCTCTCCACGCCGCCGGGTGTACCCCTCCGATCTGACGTATTTTCTACTATAACTGGTTTTTTCCAAAAGCCAAATCGGCGGATTTCAGGCTTAAAATATCATTAACATGACTTATGGCTTGCCAAAAATTGCGTGTTAAGACAGAATCAGTTTCTATTCGCAATGTAATTATCGGGACTTCAACCATGACCATCACTCTCGCCGATCCGCTCACACTGCCTTGCGGTGCCGTCCTGCCCAATCGTATCGGCAAGGGTGCCATGACCGAAGGAATGGCCACTCCTGACGGTGTTCCAACCCCGGAACTGGAGCGACTTTACGGCATCTGGTCTGACGGCGGCGCCGGCATGCTGCTGAGCGGAAATATCCAGATTGACCGGGATCACCTGGAGCGCCCCGGCAATGTCGTAATCGATAAGCCTGCTGATGAGGCAATGATGGCTGCGCTGAAAAGCTGGGCGGACGTTGCCACACGCAATGGCAATCATTTCTGGGCCCAGATCAGCCATGCCGGACGACAGACCCAGAGCAATGTCAACAAACACCCTAAAGCACCGTCTGCGGTAAGACTCGGTCTGCCGGGTGGCCAGTTCGGCGAACCGGTCGCATTAACGGTGCCAGAGATTGAGGACTTGGTGGACCGTTTTGCACTCGCTGCCAAAACTTGCCAGGATGCCGGTTTTACCGGTGCACAGATTCACTCGGCCCATGGCTATTTACTGAGCAGTTTCCTTAGCCCGCGTGCAAATCAACGCACCGATGACTATGGCGGCAGTCTCGAAAACCGGGCACGCTTCTTACTGTCCACGGTTGCGAAGGTTCGAGCTGCTGTTGGGCCAGATTTCCCGATCTCCGTAAAACTCAACAGCGCGGATTTCCAAAAAGGCGGCTTTGCTTTCGAGGATAGCTTGCAAGTCGTCCAATGGCTTGAAGCGGCAAGCGTTGATCTGATCGAGATTTCGGGCGGCACCTATGAACAGCCGGCATTGATGGGCGCAGACGGTCTGGAAGAAAAAGAGGAACAGAATGTCGCACCGTCCACACAGGCTCGCGAGGCATATTTTGTAGATTTTGCCAAAGCCATGCAGGCTTCCGTCAAAGTTCCTCTCATGGTTACCGGCGGTTTTCGTACCCGTGCTGCTATGGAACAAGCCTTGTCTGGCGGAGCTGCTGACCTGATCGGTCTCGGCAGACCGATGTGCGTCGTAACCGATGCGCCAAAACAATTACTTTCGGGGCTGAACGAGTTGCCACGCTATGAAAACACCTTGCGACTCATTCCCGATTGGCTCGGTTTTCTCAAGCGTTTTCAAATGGTCAAGGCCATCGATGGGTTCGCAACCATTTATTGGTTTTATGAGCAGCTGTTCAACATCGGCAAAAGTGGAAAAACCGATCCCGGGCTCAGTGTCTTCAAAGGTTTTCGTGCGGTGGAAGCTCGTAACAAGCAGATTATGGCAGCTCGGAGCTGATCAACTTGCATCGGTCACCCGCTTTTTGATCCGGCTCAGTCCAACCGGAGTCACACCCAAATAGAGCGCAATTTCATTTTGTGTGACCATATCCATGATATGCGGAGTGGTTTTCAGCAACTCCCGATAGCGGTCTTCAGCCGACAGGCACAGAAATTCATATTCCCGCCGTTCCTTTTTCATCGCAAAAGCGAGTAGGAAATCCACCATCACCCCGGCAATATTGGCATTGTCCCGGCTTGCAGCATAGATTTGATTGAAATCCAAACGGATCAACTCAGCCGGCTGCAGGCAGACCAAACTGAAGGATGAGCTCTGCCCGGCATAGCTAGCGGTCAGACTGCCGATAAAATCTCCGGGCTGAATGAAGGATTTTATATGCTCCTTGCCCTCCCCCGACAGATAATAGGCTTTTAACAACCCCTTCCGCACGGCGTAAAGCGAGCCATGATCTTCTCCTTGCCGGAATAGATGCTCTTCCGCTTCTGCCTGAACCGGTTTTCCGTATGTTTCGAGAAATTGAGAAAACTGCATCACTTTTAACCCAGGTTAATTACGGCTCCGTCCTCTTAGCGTAATAGCGCCTTCGACACAGTGCTAATCATTTTAAGAATAGAGGAAAAACCATGACGATCAGCGGCAAACGGATAGCGGTTACCGGTGGCGCGTCGGGCCTTGGGCTGGAGCTCGTCCGGCAGCTGGCGTCCGACAATGAAATCATTGTCATCGCCAGACCCTCTGCGGCTTTGGACCAGCTCAAAAGCAACTATCCCGAAATCGCCATCTTCAAGGCCGACCTGTCCGACGAAATGGCGGTTAAACAAGCGGCGTTCGATTTGATTACAGGCTTTCCTGCCATTGATGGTCTGATCAACAATGCGGCTTTACAATACACGCCCAGTTTTCTCGATGATGAATTTGATTATGGTCAGATCGCCAATGAAATCGCCACCAATTTCACTACCCCTACGCAGCTTTGCTATCTACTACTCCCTGCCCTACTCAATGGTAGTAATCCATTCATTCTAAACGTGAATTCAGGGCTTGGATTGGTCCCCAAAACAAGCTCCGCCATATATTGCGCGACCAAAGGCGCTTTGAATATTTTCTCCCAGGCGTTGCAGAACCAGTTGCAGCAGACAGATGTTGCGGTAATGCAGGCCTTCCTGCCACTGGTCAACACGGCGATGACCGCCGGTCGCGGCGATGGCAAGCTCCCACCGGACAAGGTGGCAAGCGACATCATCAAAGGCATTGCTGCACGAAAAGCCGACATCGATATCGGCAAAGTCAAACTTTTACGTCCTATTGCCCGGTTCATGCCCGGTCTCGCTCGTAAAATCATGAAATCTGGTTAAAGGAATAGATAATGAAACCACTTCTTAAAGTCATGGCGATCCTGACTCTCATTTTTGCATCCACCTTTATACTGGGCCGGGTGCTAGGAATATTGACCGTCGAGAACGTCCGCTGGCTGCTCGAACAAGCGCAACAAGTTGATCCGACCTATGTAGTCGCCGCCGTGGTGTTACTGCTTTTCATTGATCTGTTTGTCGCTGTCCCAACCCTGACCATCACCTTGCTTGCTGGCTATTTTCTTGGCTTTCCACTCGGCATGGCATCGGCGCTTACGGGCACAACGCTGGCGGTGCTGGCCGGCTATGCAATCAGCCAGCGCTATGGTGATCGGGCGCTAGCTTTTCTCGTCAAGGACGAGGAAGAACGCAGCAAAATGGCCAAGGCCTTTGCACAAAGCGGTCCGGCGATGATCACGCTCGCCAGATCAGCTCCGATGATCCCTGAAGTCACCGCTTGCATGGCCGGTGTCACCCGAATGCCGTTAATGCGATATCTGACCTTCTACGCTCTTGGCACCGTTCCCTATGTTGGAATTGCTGCCTATGCGGGTTCGATCAGTAGTTTGAATGATCCCAAGCCAGCAATTTTTGCAGCGCTGGGATTATATACAGTCCTATGGATTGGCTGGTTTATCTATCAACGCCGCCAAACGATAGAAACCGTTAACTGACTCAAGACACGCGCCGTGCGAACTAGCTTCTAACCTATGATTACTGGCGTAAAATCCTAAGAAAGCGCCTGACTTGTCAAAGGTGCGGGAAAATATTTCTTCCTTAGCGCTGCTCTCTTCTTCGACAGCTAGTGATGCTGGATAGGAGCTTGAAACAAATCTGGGGTGCGATGATGTATCGCTAATGTGATCCTAGCTATTGCTTGGTGGCCCCAGCAGCTTCAATCACGGCTTTAAGTTTGTCTCCAGCATCAGCATCTATTGTTTGCACTATACGCTCCCCAGTATTGGGGTCTGTCTGATGGAAGTTGAACGCTTGTCCCTTGAGGGGGCCAGAAATCAGATCGGCAATCATCACCTCACGCTGCTTATTCTGATTGGTAGCAAATGGTGCAATCAGATCGACCAGCCAGATAGTGTCACCACTGGTCCATTCTTCCAGCGTCAATCTGTTTTCCGGCTCTATCATACCGCCTTCAAGCTTCTTTTCAGCCGCTTCATTGCATTTAGCCCATAATGCGAGGCCAACAGGCTGATCGCCATCTCGGAACAGATAAAATTGCTGGTTTATCAGGGCTGGCATACACAGCCATTCCAAATCACCAATCTGCATCGCTTTATGAAGCGGCGATTGCGTCAGAAGCCAGGTCATTTCACCAAGCAAATGGCTTACCGTGGGAGCGGATTCTTGTTCGGCAGTTTCAGTCATTCAGAAATCCTAGCATCAGGCCGCAAAATAATCGAGCGGAACGGGGTTACGATCTCGCTCTTTCATGGTTTCTGCCGCAGATGTCACGCCAAATGTGGTCATATCCTGTGTCATCAAGGCAATTTTCAGTGCATCTCCATCAGAAGCTGCCGGATCACTTGAATAAACCCCTGCAGCTTCGGCTGCACCGTTCCCTGATAGATCGGTATTTGCAATCCTGATCCTCTCAACCATATCCGCTGTTGCGGGAACGCTTTCATCAAAATAATCGAATACATCTTGGTCCGCAGGGATATCCAGCGATGTATCAGCCCAACCTAGCAACTCTCGCTTGTACAAACCGGCTCGCAGAGCATTGAGATCTGCAGCTTCGGTGTTGCCGTTATCAGACTCCGGCGGAATCGAAACACTTGCAAGACTGCTGGACGATAAAGATGCCCCGTCTGTTGGAATGGTGCCGTAATTCTCGACATAAGCCTGGCGCAACATATCGCCTTCCGATGCTGCGCCCAGAATGCCCCTTTCGATATGATCACGTGACATACCGTTTAACAGGTCCCTGCTCGTTGGCAGGCTTGAAATTTCCGCGAGTGCCAATTCTTGTGCTGCACTAAGTTGCTCTGCCGCAGGCGTGGCAGCCGGGTTGCCAGCTCCTCCAACATTCTGTGGTTCAGCAGGTGCAGGTTCATTCGTCACAAGAACAGATGGTGACGGTTGATTGACAGGTTCCGCCAATGGGATGTCACCTGTTGTTTCCGTTGGTAACGGACGATCCAGACCGAAGAGTTCTGTTACCTCTGCACGGCCATTATCATTGGCATCACTCCAGACCCGCAGATCATAATAGCGTTCATCGGCGGACGTGAACTGACCATCACCATCGCTGTCAAAATCATTTATGGCCTGGGCAAGGGTCATCGTCTCTATCACTGGGTCGATGATGCCATTGCCATCCGCATCAAGGGCGAAAACCGTGCTCGACGGGAATTGCGTTACAACCGGTTCGGAGATGCGCTCCCAACGTAGCGCCACATCGCCGACCGCCGCGGCCGTGCCATCGGTGCGGGTGAAAGTGGAGGTACCAAGTATACCGATATTGCCTTCATCCGATTGCTGCTGCTGCGTGCCGACAAGCGCAATGCTGGCGATCCCGGCATCGGGCAGGGACAGCAATTCCCCGGCGTCTGAAATGCCGTCTTCATTGGCGTCCTGCCACACCAGAAACTCGCCAAAGCGGGCGTCTTGGGCATCGAAGATGTTGTCGTCATTGCTGTCGAAGGCGCTTAGGCCTTCGAGATCGGTTCGAGCACCCGGGAGGTCCTGAATGAAGGATATTTCTGCGCCGTGCGTGATCAGTCCATCGCCATCGCGATCTAGTGCGAGGAAGCCCTGTCCGCCGCTGATCCAACCGGTTTGGTCTTTGGTGCCGTCGCCGTCGATGTCGAAGGAGACGGTAATTTCGGTGGAGCTGATTCCGGTGCCGTCTAGATCGAAGACAACAGGAGGGAGCTGCTGGACAAAGTTACTAGCCCAAGGCGTTCCAGTCCATTGATAACCGGCCGCAAGAAACGTGTAGGTTGTTGGCCTAGTATAGTAAGCGTTGTTGTTAGAATTAAATTCAGTCAAAAGTTGATCACCAGCGTCGAAACCAAAGCTGGAGTTATTGTCCAAGAATATTTTTAGATTTGTAGTGTTTACGAAGTAGTTGGCTTCTGGAATATTAACTTGAACCATACTCTGAATATAACGCGCCGAACCTTCCAGGTCGGCCACGCTATATGCGCCACTCTCATGAGTAGTCTCGTTATAAGGCAGTCCATTTCCACTATAAATTGTTGGTCCTTCGGATACATCCGCAATCGACAGATTCAAGGTCCGGTCCACATAGCGCCCGCTATTGTTGGACTGTGCCACCCGCACCGTAATTGAGAACGGAATTGCCGGATCAATGCCGAGATTGGCTGCACCGCCTAAAGCCTCATAGTCGAAACCAGCTGCAATTCGGAGTTCACCCGAGCCATTTAGCGACAAAGCGCCAGTGGCATTTCCACTAACAATTGAATAGGTCAGCGCATCTCCGTCCGCATCAGAGGCGGTTACATTGGCGATAAGCGCATTGGACCCCGGTTGGTACGCGTTCTCGACAATTGTTGCCGGGACTCCGGCAGCACGCGCGATACTCGCAGTTGGCAGATTATCATCCACATTCCCCACATTCAGCGTCAGTGAACGGCCACCGGCACTGCGTTGGCCATTGGCATAAGCGTAGACCGTTGGAACGCCTGCTGTCGGAGTCGCTTCGTAGTCAAATGCTGACCTTACGTGCAACTGGTTGCCATTCTTGATTTCAAACTTGCCCGACACGGTGCTGCTGTTCGCAAATACATAGCTCACTGGATCGCCATCCGGGTCTGTGGCACCGGTGAACGTCACGCCGGCATAACCGGTCGCGTTCTCCGCGATACTTGCATTGCCGGGCTGGGACGGGGTGCCGGGGGCTTCATTCACATTGAGCAAGGTAATCCGTCCGGTCCGTACACTAGACACCGGACCACTTGCCGTTGTTGCAACCACCTTCACATCGGCATACCCCTCTGTAAATGCCGTGGGTCTGGCTTCGTAATTCAAAGGTGAATTCAGAACCAGTTGTCCCGAGCCGTTAATGCTGAACAACCCGCCTGGATTGCCCCCGGATGCAAAGCTGTAGGTAATCCCCTGTCCTTCCGGATCAACCGATCCGCCGAATGTCAGCAACACACCGCTGTTATTCTCATTAACGCTGGCGCTGAACGCGTTGGGCGTACTTGGCTTCTCGTTTACGTTGGTAACATTGACGGTAAAGGCCTGGTTGGCAAACTTGTACCCGGAAGCGCCATTGTTATCGCGCACCTGCAACGTCAGGTTGTGGGTCCTGTTGACAGGATTGTCATAGTCCAGAACCGTACCCGATTTTGTCCGCAACTGGTTACCGACAATCTCGAACAGACTGCTGCCCCCGGCTATGGAGAGCACATGCCCAGCCTCACCGAACAGCGCGGCATCCTTGTCCGGATCGCCCGTGGTTATGGTATGAACAAAGCTACCACCAGCCGCCGTTTCGCTTATCGAAGCAGACGCAGCGGATGTGAACGTCGGCGTCTCGTTAACATCGAGGACATTGATGGTGAGATTATTGTTCTGCACGGTTAGCGAACCATCGGACGCTCTGATATTGAGAGTCACCTGACCATTGGTCGTCGACTCATATTGCACGGTTCTACCGCTCTTCACTGACACTACGCCGGTGCTGGAGTTAATCGTAAACCAGTCGCCGGTATTCCCTCCTACAATCGCGTAGCTTAGCGTATCGCCATCCGGGTCCGTCGCTCTGGCGGTGATCCCTGCGAGTACGCCAGCAGTAGCACCATCGCTAATCTGGCCAACGACGCCGCTCGCGCCCGAACCATAGGATGCATTGACGTCAACGAGGCTATAGGGGCTTTCGTTGACATTCGTAATATTGACCGTGAACGCCTGATCATCGGACAGTGTCCCGCTATTGCCGTTGTTGTCCCGGACTCGCAGCGTCAGATTATAGCTGGTGGCGGCTTCATAATCGAACACCACACCCGCCTTGACCCGCAACTGGTTACCGACAATCTCGAACCGGCTCGTGTCGCCCGAAGCTATGGAGTAGACATGACCTGCTTCACCAAATGCAATTCCATTCTGGTCAGGGTCCGTTGACGTCAGTGTCTTCAGTACCGTGCCCCCAGCAGAACCTTCCGCAACGCTTGCAGTCGCACCGCCAGTCAATACCGGCGCCTCATTGATATTTCGGATTGTCAAATTCTGCGTAATCGCCGCCGAAGTTTGGCCATTCGCTGTTGCGACAATACCGAATGAACCATTGGCGTCGTTTTCATAATCAAGTGCCGAAGACACCCACAGCTGGTTACCATTCTGGATGGAGTATTTGCCATTTGTCGCGGTCCCGGTTGCAGAGAAAACGAAGGAAACCGGATCACCATCGGGATCGGTGGAGGAGAAACGAACGCCGGTATCGCCAATCTGATTTTCATCAAATACTGCAGTGGAGCTCGTCGAACTCGGGGTCGTCGGTGCTTCATTCAAATCCACCGGACGGATGGCGATATTGCTGCGGACAAAGCTTAGTCCATCGCTGTCAGTAACACGAATATTGACGAGTGCATCGCCCGCTTCATAGTCGAGAGATTGACCGTCAGCGAGATAGAGAAGATTGCCCTCCACACGGAATTTGGACGCCTGCGGACCGCCATCGATAGCATAGGTCAGGCCTGCTGTTCCATCAGGATCAGTTGCGGACAGAGTCGCCACCAGCGTTCCACCGGAACCAACGCCCACAGCATTTTCATCAAAAGGCGAAGGTGCCACGCCAATAGCCGTGGGCGCGCCATTAACACTGACGGCAATTGTTTGCGTGCTGTTGGTCGATACGGCGCCATTGCTGGTTTCTCGCGAACGAGTGCTAATAGTAAGTGAGAAATCAGCGGCACTGCCCAAGGGCGGTGTTATCCGAAGCGCTGCCAGATCCCAGGCTTTGACGTCAACCGAAGTCGAGCCGCCGGTTGCAGTGAAGCTGTTCGTGCCGTCTGACAATATCGCGCCTGCGGGAATACCCTCGACATTCAAATAGTCGATGAGTTCGGAACCGTCATCATCAATCAGTCCGGCGGAAATTTGGGGCAGATTGATGACGGTATCGGCATTGCCGCCGACGTCGCCAAGCGCACCGATCGTGACGCCATCAGCCACCGCATTTACAGTTAGCGGCACGGCAATAGGTGTGGAATCAAATATACTGTCAGATGCTGTCAGCATGATCGATCCAGCACCACTGGCATCGGGAAGGCCGCGAACCGTCACTTTGCGACGTCCCTCATTTCCAGCGCCAGGCACAAGATCTATGGATACAATTTCAACCGCTCCGCTTTGCCCGGGCAGAACCTGAATGGATGTCAGCGGTGTCTGACCGCTGTCTTCGACATCAAAGTAAAGAACCGCAGTACCGTCTTCATCGAGCTCAGTCGGATTATTGGCATCGGCCACTATGGTAGGCGGCGTATTGAGAATCCATGCGTCGTTAATCGCATCCTGTTGCGCGGGTGTTAATTCGGTCAGACTGGTGGGCTCAGGGATGGCCGCCATTGTCGTGAGCAGTTGCGAAAGACTGTCGACGGTCGTCGCAGTGGATTCACCGGCAATAAACATCCGCAATACAAATTGCGCACCAGCATTGGTGAAGTCACCTGCCGTGGTATTAACAAACCAGTCTTTGATAATGACCTGAGACGGTTCACCTAAGACCTTGACGCGCAAGTCTTTTGTTCCTGCTTCCTTGGTGAACCAGATATCGGATTTTGCTATATCGGCAGAATATTGAACAACATCTTGCAGGTCCAGCGCCAATGCAGCACTGGAATCATAGTTGTAAATAATGTCCGAACCGCTGGTTTTGGTGAGGAAATATTGATCATCACCAGCACCGCCGATCAGAATGTCATCTCCCGTTCCACCATCCAGCATATCACCAGCATCGCCGGCATCCAGGATATCGTTACCGGCTCCGCCGTGCAGACTATCGCTGTCACCTTCGCCAAATAAGCGATCGTCGCCATCACCGCCATAAATCATATCAGCGCCGGCTTCACCGAAGATGAAATCATCCCCTGAACCGCCATGGAGCGTATCGTCCCCTGCACCGCCGTAGACAACGTCATTGCCTGCGCCACCGTGAACTTCGCTGTTGCCGTCAGTACCATGCAGGCGATCCGAGTGGCTTGACCCGACCAGCATTTCGAAGCCCGAAATTATATCCCCAATCGCATCGGCTCCGTTTGCACTGTTGGTTTGAATGTTGACATCGACACCGTCCAACATCCGATCAACCTCGGCTGCGATAACAACGCCATTGACTGACGACGCACCGATAAGGCCGGACATAAAAGTGGTTCCAGTCACTGAGCCAGCGTAGGTCAATGTATCAACGCCGCTCCCACCATTCAAAATATCGGCGCCTGCGCCACCTTCGATCGTATCGTTACCGGCACCACCATCTATCTGGTTGGCCGCTGCATTGCCCAGAACATCATCATTGCCAGTGCCACCGACGATATTTTCAATGCTGGTTAGTTTATGCGCTGGATTGTCAATATCAATCGACAGTGCCGCTGAAGTGGCTGCAAAACTAACGGTATCGATACCCTCGCCACCATCAATTGTGTCCTCTCCAACGACAAGCGCATGGATAAGGTCGTTGCCCAATCCACCTAGAATGATATCAGCGCCAATGCCGCCATCAAGAGTATCTGCACCATCTCCGCCATCCAGATAATCGCCTCCAGCGCGGCCAAAGAGAAGGTCGCTGCCTTCAGCGCCCCTGATGGTGTTGCCATTGGCATCGCCAAACAGATTATCGTCAAATGCGGTGCCGAATAGCTTTTCTATCCCATCATAAGTGTCACCGGCTGCAAATCCGGTATTGGCGGATGCATTGCCAAGATCAGCAGTTACACCTTGACTCACAACCACTTGTTCCGCCGTCAGTCCGGAATAATAGTAGTTCGCATAGTCAGAGCCAGATCCGCCAAAGAATGCGTCAGCACCCGCTCCGCCGATCAGATTATCGTCGCCCGCTCCGCCATACAGAGTGTCATTGCCGCCATCTCCAAGGATTGTATCGTTACCATCCCCGCCATCCAGTATGTCATCACCGTCACGACCATCAAGAATATCGTCAGCGGCAGAACCATTAAGACTATCGGCCAATTGCGAGCCGTGTAGCCGTTCGATGCTGACAAGG
Source organism: uncultured Sphingomonadaceae bacterium (assembly GCA_947493955.1). GTDB lineage: Bacteria > Pseudomonadota > Alphaproteobacteria > Sphingomonadales > Sphingomonadaceae > Parasphingorhabdus. Next base: position 602,797 of record CANLSQ010000001.1, on the reverse strand, counting down.
GTATCACCTTCCGCCTGACCGCCACTGCCGACACTTCCGTCCAGACCAATTGTCACACCTGCTGCAGAATTCAGGTAATCGGCGGTATCCGTGCCCGCACCACCATCGATCACATCGGCTCCGAGAGAGCCCATAACCACGTCATCCCCATCCAGCGCGTTGATCGCTTCTGACCGGAACGTTCCTTCGATGGTTTCGCCGGCTACCGTGCCCACTATCGTCTCGCCTGGCCCCTCGATGATTGAAATGTTGAAGTCAGCGAAGATGGACGAAATGCCGTCGGATGCCGTGACCCGTACGTTGAGATTGGAACCGATAGCCGCGGATTCACTGGAATAGCCAAAAGTCTTGCCGGTTGGGTCAAACGTCAACCACGACGGCAGAGCTGAACCGTCGGCGAGCGTGGCAACAAAATTCAATCCATCATAGGGATCGGTTTGATTGCCATCCGCATCGGTAAAGGCGGATGTCGGTATTGTATAAACAAAATCCGCGTTGTCGATCCATAACTGGTCAGCAAGACCGGGCGTGCCGGTAACTGGCGCCAAGTTGCCTGCATTTGCCAACTCGACAGTTTCTCCCCCAGCAAACTCGACAAATTCGAGATCGACATATGTGTCTACACCATCATTCCCGTTCGCGAGATTGATATCGGTTATTGTCTTGTTTACACTGTCAATCAGATAGTCGGAACGATTGCCACTATACACAGCAGTATCGACACCTTCGCCTCCATCAAGCGTGTCATCTCCTTCACCACCCTGAAGCGTATCATTGCCCCCAAAACCCTTAAGCACGTTGTTGACAAGCGAACCCGTCAATGAGTCGTCAAAATCAGAACCGTCGATATTCTCGATAGAAAGATTAGCGATAACGTCGCCTTGCGCATCTCCGCCGCTGGTTGCGTTGGTGGTTAGATTAACCGACACCCCAGCGAGGGATGCGCGATAGTCGACCGTATCAATTCCGCTGTCGCCATATAACTGATCCGCTCCACTCCCGCCAATCAGCCGGTCATTTCCTGCACCACCACGCAGAATATCATCGCCACTATCGCCCGAAAGTATATCGTTACCAGCATCGCCATTAACCTGGTCATTTCCGCGACCGCCAGCGATATTATCGTCGCCCAAGCCGCCGTTGAGAATATTGCTGTACCCGTTACCGGTGATTATATCATTGAAGTTGGAACCAACGACATGCTCAATCGATATCGGGCTGACCCCGTCATTCGAAAGGTCAACAATCGCTCCGAAGATACTATCGGTCAAACGCAATTCATCAACGCCATTTCCGCCGTCGATCACGTCTTCCAGTGATCCATCATTACGCGCGCGCGCGTAAATAGTATCGTTTCCTGCACCGCCAAGCAGCGTATCTTCTCCGTCACCGCCTTTGATGAGGTCATCACCGGCGGCGCCGTCAATGCGGTCGGCTCCGCCTGAACCGCCATCTAGGGTGTCGCCACCGTCTGTACCGATAATATTATCGCTAAAGGCAGAACCCAATGCGCTTTCGACAGCTACAAACTGGTCACCCTCAGCATCGCCGCCATTGCCGGTTCCGGTACCCAGATCTACCGTAACCGCCGCCAGTGATGCCGAATAATCAACCAGATCAGTGCCCGCACCGCCATCAATAATGTCTGCTCCAGCGGATCCGGCAAAAATATCATTCCCCGCAAGACCGATCATCGTCTCCCGTCGGAACGTGCCCGCTTGGATGTCATCGCCAGTCGTTCCGACAACATCACTTCCCGGTGCTTCGGAAATGGTAATCAGGAAGTTATCAGAAATCGAATAACCTTGATCCGTTGCAGTAACCTTGACCTCTAGAACTGATCCAACGGCTGAGAGAGGAGGTGTACCCGTAAAGGTTTGAGTTGTTGCATTGAAATTAAGCCAGGTCGGGATTGCGCTGTCGTCTGAAAGTGATGCTGTAAATACCAGTGCGTCACCCAGATCAAGATCGATAAAAGCCGTCTCAGGGATGGTGTAGTTTGCGAGAACACCGTCTTCCCAAACCTGATCAACCATCTGAGGTTCACCGAGTATCGGTTGATTGTTCGGGTCAATACCAAGACTTATGGTCATGTCCGCAAAGCGAATAGATTCGATATTCTGCAGCTTGTCTGTGCCGTCGGTTATCAGACTGGTACTTCCGGTCCGCAAATCCGTAACAGTTGTGATCGCGCCGGTGTTGATGGAATAATCGGACCGTTTTCCGGAAAAGACTGCCGTATCAAATCCTGCACCACCATAAAGCGCATCATCACCGCCGCCGCCGGTCAGCAAATTGTTGTTGGCGTCACCTGTCAATAGATCGTTGAATTTGGATCCCGTCAGATTTTCAATCTCGTAATACCAGTCGCCATTGGCATAACCTTGTGATGCACGAACTGCCGGAGCAGATGTTCCATTTGCGGAGCTATTGGCCAAGAGATTGGCCCGGACGCCATCAATTGAAATGCCCGTTGCATTATCCACTGTGGGGCTACCAAATGGATTGACCATGTCCTCATAGCTGGCCGTATCATTTCCCAGACCACCCTTTAGTTTGTCGGAGCCTGCGCCACCAACAAGAACATCATCGCCATCATCGCCGTTGAGCGTATCGCCTCCGCCACCTCCAATAAGGATATCGTTGCCTGAACCGCCGCTAATCGTATCAGCGCCCCCCCTGCCATCCAGAGTATTGGCGCCAGCAGACCCAATGATAGTATCAGCCTTTGTATCGCCAATCACATTTTCAAAGTTTCGCAAAATATCACTGTCATTTGCCGTAACATGCGAACCTATGGGACCGCTTATATCTATTGTGCCGGCCGCTTTTATCCCTTGCGCGCTATAGGTATCAATGCCGTCTCCACCATCAAGATCGTCACTCCCCTTTAATGCCCGAATAACATCGTCGCCAGCTGAGCCTGTGATCGTTTCGTTACCGTTATTGTTTCCGAAAATCGTAATCGGACCGTCAACTTCAACACCTGATAAGTCCAGCGCTCTGTTCTTGCGTACATACAGCCGTACTCCATCATATCCGTTGGTGGAGATCGCCTCTACATTAGTCAGAGATTGAATGTAGAATCGTGTATTATCCTGCGTTGCAACCAACGTATCATAGCCATCGCCGCCATCGACATGATCATAACCGGTATCTGCGGCGTAGTGGAATTGGTCATCACCGCCGCCGCCATTAAGCGTGTCAGTGCCTTTACCGCCAACTAGTATGTCAGACGTTTCACCAGCATTGATTGTGTCATTACCACCTAACCCTTCATACCGAACCCCACCCACTAGATCGGAATCAAAGTTGATCGCATCCCCAGCAGAAGTACCGATAACAATTGCTCGGTCCTCATAACTATCAAAGTCTTGCCAAGCTTGATCAAAGCTATCGAGAAACGCCTGATCGGGGTCGGTTGGCCAGGATGCTGGTACGGTGCTACTTTGAGATGCCATGGCTACAACAAGGGCTCCGACATCACTAGTGGCCAACACTTTATCTGCGGCAACAATACGACGCGCCTGATTAGATTGGTCGTTCGAGTAAGTTCGCCAGTTTTCGACTGTTACGGAAGTGCCTTGACCAATAGCATTAATAACCAGGTTAAAATTGCCCGACGTCCCGTTGGGGATTTCGCTAAACCAAAGCTGATCAGAAGTAATATCGTTGAAGACCAACTCGTCATTACCGCCGCCGGTTATAACGGTGTCGTTACCGCTATTTCGACCGAATAAATATTGATCTGCGCCCAACCCGCCATCCAGCGTATCGTCACCAGCACCACCGTCCAAAACATCATCGCCGTCGCCTCCGTAAAGCCCGGCTGCGAGAGTTGTTTGCGGACCTGCCCCGGCCGAAATCAAACTGGCCGAAGAGTCATTACCCTCTCCGCCCAACAAGACATCGTTGCCTGCCCCACCTTCAAGCCGGTCAATTCCGGCACCACCGATCAGCTGATCATCTGCACCGACACCGTCATCGCCCAGCAATATGTCATTGCCGTCACCGCCTACCAGCACGTCTTTATCAGCACCGCCCTTGATCAGGTCGTTGCCAGCACCGCCATCCAGATTATCTTCGCCGACGCCGCCATCCAGCGTATCATCGCCATCATCGCCGACCAGAACGTCAGCGCCTGTCAGGCCAGTGAGGGTGTCATCTCCCCTATTTCCCTTGAGAATATTTTCATCAGCATTACCGGTAATCGTGTCTGCATAATGTGAGCCAAGGGCATTTTCTATTCCGGTCAGCTGATCGCCACTGGATTCGCTATTTGCAATTATTGCAGACGCGGCAGCTGTTCCAAGATTGATGTTAATTGCCGCATCCGAACTTACATATGTGACGGTATCTGCGCCCACACCACCATTGATATTGTCTGCTCCCATTCCACCGGAAAGCAGATCGTCACCATCGCCGCCATCGAGGACATCGTTGCCATCCAAACCGGATAGCGTGTCATCACCAGAGCCACCCGTCAGCGAATCAAAACCGGATGTACCCACCAGGAATTCATCGATCGGGTTTTCTGATGTATCGGTACTCGCTGTTAACAAGTTGCCAGAGGCATCGAATTTTAGACCGGACAGGTCAAAGGATGAGCCATCAGAAAACTGGATCGTTTCCACAGCTTGATTGGCATTGATTGCAGCACCGCTGCGGAAATTCTTTATCCGGACTTTGTCAGTTGTGCTACCAATCAGAGTTATTACAAGATCATCACCACTGAAATGGAAACCCAGATCAGCAAGACCGATCGCCGCGTCGCCCGTCACACCGGCATTACCGGTATAATCTTCAAACAAAATCGTATCACTACCGGCGTCTGCAAAGGTCGCCACCTCAGCAACTTTGTTGCCGGTGACCGTAATTCCATCGACCCAACCATCAGCTGCAAAAGTAGTAGGTGCCTGAACGTTGCGGTAGTTATAGCCCACACTCTCCTTACGATAGACTATCTCGCCGGTGTCAGAATTCGTGACGATATGGTCAAACCGATACAGACCCAATTCATTGTCGATTAAATCGAAGTTGGAAACATAAGGTGGTTGCAAATTACCATTATCATCGACGATGATATTTTCCGAGGCCACCAAGTGATCATCAATAGTGTCTTCACCATCACCGCGACCGAACACGTAAAGGTCATCTCCGGAAGCCCCCTTCAATATGTCGTCGCCCTTGCCTCCTGTAAGGTCGTTTTCGCCGGCGTCCCCTTCCAGACTATCTGCAAAATCGGAACCGGTGAGGTTTTCAATACTGTCAAACACATCACCGGCAGCATCACCAGTTGCAGCAATATTCTGCGTCAATGATAAGGTTACACCGGTAGCCGCAGTTTCATAACTTGCTGTGTCCAAGCCAAGTCCACCGATCAGAATATCGCCCGCCGGAGCGCCATCACGTGTGCCACCGGCACCACCAATAAGCACATCATTACCCGCACCGCCGAGCAGAACGTCTGACCCGACAAGACCAATCAACCGGTCTTGTCCGCTATTTCCGTTTATGATGTCGTTGAGCCCGCCGCCGGTAATGACGTCATCGCCAGCACCGCCAGTGATCCAGTTCGCAAGCGCCGCACTTCCGATCAAATTCCCATCGTCGCCGTCCGTTCCTGCACTAAGCGACATGCTGGCCACATCAACTGCACCTGTGTTGAAGAACACAAATGTTTCGATAGAACCTGTGGCCCCGGCATTACCGGACGGTCCCCATTCCTTAAGGGTAATCGTATCATCCAGGCTGGAAAAGCTGTTAACCGTGGCTCCAGAGGATTCAATCCCAATCACCAGGTCTTTACCACCATTGGCTGCGGCGAACTGGATATCATTAATATCGATGCCCAGGCCAAATTCCAGAATGTCCGACCCGGCACTAGTGACAATCGCATCGGCATCGGCAGGCTGATGCACATAAAGCGTGCCTGTTTCTATGTCGTAGCGCGTAGTTGCTGACCAGTTTTCGCCGTCAAATATGGTGCCATGCGTCGGGTGCGTAATCGACCCGTCAGTCCCGACAACATATCCGTTCTGGCCACCCTGACCAGAGATCCAGGCTGCATCCCATTCACTGGTCAACGCATCTATCAGCGTATCATGGCCATCGCCGCGCTGGAAACGAAACACATCATTGCCGCTACCGCCGATAATCTCATCATCGCCCGCACCGCCGGACAATATGTCATTGCCCTCATCGCCGGTCAGCCGGTCATTACCTGTTCCACCGCTGACCGTATCCTGTCCAAAGCCGCCAAACAGCAAATCATCGCCATTGCCTCCAACGACAATATCATTGCCGCTATCGCCGGAGACCGAGTCATTGCCCAGCCCGCCATTACCGAAATCATTGCCCGACAGCAGATAGACCAGATCATCACCAGACCCCGCATGGACAAAATCATTACCGGCCGTACCGACAATCGTTTCCGACCCGTCGCTGCCCAGAATGAACGTATCAAAATCGGCCAACCGGATTTCATTGCCATCGGCAAAGCGCAGCGTTTCGACCTTGTTGAAGCTGCTGAACCAGTCCTCCATCACCACCCGGTCGCCGTTAAACACGCCATCTGGGGCCAGCTCCAGGATCAGATCCTTGCCGTCATCAGATTTGATCAGCTTGATATCGTCAACGCCAATGCCCTGACCCAATACAAGAACATCTTCACCGCCCGCAGCACGGCCGTTGGATGTGACCTGCGCGCCGCCCCCGCGCCAGTTGTTCAGGCCACCACCAAAACGGAACAGGTCGCCAGACAGCGCATCGGCAATATTTCCATTAATCTCGCTCGCCGAAAGACCGTTAAACGCCTGCGCGACAACGCTCTCAACCGTCAGCCCGCTTTCATCGATAATCCGGTCCGCAGTGGCATAAGTCGTATCTCCGACACCAACCGCGCCGACATCACCCAGCCGGAAGAGATATTGATCATCCCCGCGCCCGCCGCGCAGAATATCTCCCGCGCCCGCGCCGCCGGCCAGTATGTCTCCGCCATCACCGCCTTCAAGCACATCGGTTCCGTCACCGCCCTCAAGCCAGTCCGACCCCTCACGCCCGATCAGCATGTCATCGCCCGCGCCGCCATTGAGATAATTGCCATTGCCGCCAAGCGTGTAGGAAGCAGCCCCGCCCGCGTTCAGCGTGTCGTTACCGTCACCGCCGAGCAGCCAGTCATCCAGCTTGCCGCCATAAAGAACATCATCACCCGAGCCGCCAAAGACGTTGTTGCCAAGGTCCCCGGCATGGACCGTGTCATTGCCATCCCCGGCATCAATCGTCGCCGCCACATCGATGGAGAGATCGCCACCAGTGGATAGCTCTCCGTTAATCGTGAGACCGGTGGTGTTGGCAATATATCCCGCACCGCCAGCCACCTGAAAACCGTCTGTATTGGTGGTGACATGGGTAAGGACTACGGTGTCATCGCCGGACGTGCCTTCGATGGTGGTTTGACCAGCGACGTCGATCGTGTCACCCATGACAAAGTCACCAACACCAATTAGGCGAGAGATTTGGTCACTGAACGGATCATAATCGAAGCCGAACTCGACATTGGCAACGCTAGTACCTGCCTCTTCAAGCAATGCACCAAAGCCGCCGAACCAGTCGGCACGGTGGCGCTTTGTAAGGCCGAGCTCGACGGCACGGGCCAAGTTTATCGCGGTTTCCGCGGCAAAAACACTGTCGGACTCCGCCGACACGATTGCATTGATCACCGCACTATTTGCGAGATAATTTTCATAAGCCTGCGCCGAAGCGATATTACCGAGCAGTACGGATTGATCGAAATTGGTTGCGCTCTGCCCGCCAACCTCAATCGATGCGTAGACGGCGCGTTTGACATAGGTGTTGCCGCCGATGATCTGAAAATCCGGATCACTAAGGCCCTGGTAAATGCCATAGCCGGTCAGCTTTTCAAACGCACCATCCTGTTTGGAGGAAACGCGGTACGTGATAGCGCGCTTGTCGCGTGTTGACGTAGGACGATAGACAAAGTCCGACTTGCGCATGCCATAATTGCCGGTTGTTATAGCACCGGGATTGTTTAACCTTCCGCCAGTCGCATCCAGAACGGCATTGAAGGTGTCGGCAACCAAGCCCGCCATCGCTTCCGCCGTCTCTTTCGATCCGCCCTTGCGGGAATAGGCATTGTCGACAACAAATCGGCCCTCCGCCTCGTTCCAGGTCGCATCGGCACCCGAACGCGGCGTGCCGCCAAAGATAGAACCAATTAGGCCGCCGACGAGGAAACCGAGGAAAGCGCCTGCAAAAGCGCCCAAAGGCCCAGCAAATCCACCCAAAGCGCCAAATTTTTCGGCAAACAAAATTCCAAGTCCTGCGCTAGCGACAGATGAACCGACGGCAGCACCAATTTGTCCTCCAATTGTATCGAATCCAACAATTTCGGACGCAAGCTTGGTCCCAAGAAATGATCCGATCGCATTGCCGATCAAGGCTGGATTAACACCACTAAAAACGCCTGATGGATCACCGATGCCGGCAATGTTGGAGAGCACCTGACCAATAACAGCGCCCGCACCAGTATTGAGTGCTTCTCCAGCAAAACCATCGACTCCAACGACATCAATCAACTCAGCCGTCAGGAACGAGGAAAGCGCACCAACACCCGCGGATTTAAGGTTGTTAAGAAGCTCTGGACCAAACGTACTAAAAGCATCTTTTGATGCGTTTGTAGCGGATTGATTGCCGATGATACCATCCAGAACATCGCCCAAATTGTCACCGACTGTTTGCAAAACAGCAGATGTGGCAATGCCCAAGACCGCATTATTGCCCGCAATACGATAGCCGAGTTGTTTTCCAAGTGCTCCACCGATATCGGAAAATTCAAACGGGATTGGATTGTCGTTGATCTTTATGTCGGTTGATATCGGAGAACCACTCGAACCATAGATTTGCTCAACTGTCACACCATATTTGTTCGGCTGACCAGAAACGATAACTCCATCGTTAATCTGTCCATCAAATACTTCGGTCTTTAGGATATTTCCTTGATCGTCATATGTTATTTTGGATTCACGCTGTCGGCTGTCAATCACGCCGATCCTGCCAGAGAACTGGTCTCGAAATGCAGTGAAACCTGGAGGAAGAAAATTACCTGTCTGAGGGTCAAGGAACGCCTCAGACGACGTCAATGGTGCGTAACGCCTTTGGTAGGAGACAATAATTTCATTCCCCTCTCCGGCCTGAACGCCGACATTTGGACCTTCAGTTGACGATATCAAAGACTCGCCTTGGAGACTTTCCAGTCCTCCATCATCTGCATTTTCTGCGAAGTTTTCCGCCACGTCTAACATTGATCTTATTCTTGCCGCGTCAGCTTGGGCAAGATTTAACGCGGCAGTTTCTTCCTCTTCAGATACCGCAACGATTTCAACAGAGCCATCAGCTTGCTCTTCAACACGTCCATAATTACCAAACGTCACTTCACCATCGCTCGAAATGGTCGCTTGCTGGAAATAGAGTACTCTTTGATCGCCTACGATTGTTACAAGCGTGTTGCCAACCAGTTTATCACCATTAGGTTGATTGATTACCGTTGGAATTCCGTAAGCAGAAACGCCATTCATAGCGGCAAATCTACTCAGATATTCGGTGACCGGAATTGATGTGCCGCCACCAGGAACATAATAGGGATTGGCCGAACCGTCCTCTAAAGTAGGAGCGTTGCGGACTCGGGTTCCATTTGCACCAAAATCCGCCCCCAACACATCCTTAACGTAGTCGAGGCCGTAAACTCCATCCACTACATCCCATCCGTTCACAGTATACCGAAAAGACGTCGCATCTGGCGAAGCTACAAACGAACCATCTAACGCTCTGCTCAACAGCACCGCACCACTTTGGCTAGCTGCCACTTCAGCACCCGCTCGCTGCAATAGACTTAAGCTTTCCTTACCATTTTCTACCCATACATATAGGCCATTGGATGTATTCTCTCGAATAATCTGCCGATCAAACTCATCGATAGTAAATACATATTTACCGTCACTGCTGATCTGGCCGTTGATCAAACTATCCACAGGTCCATCAAAACCAAATTCGACGGGATCTTTTCCGAGCGCCCTGCCTTGAGGGGTAGCGTATGCAGCCGCAACTAAGAAACCGGAATTTCCAAAAGTAAACTCGATCGCCCCAAAATTCTGATTCTGCAGCGCACGTCGTTCATTGCCAGTAGTTAGCCTCCAAGCTAACGAGTCCTCGGGAAGAGCAGTGTAATCAATTCCCAATCCAGTACCTGGAAAATGATCGAGCAATCCTTTCCGATTCCAGACAATTCCATCAACTGCTAAAATCGAATTTGTTGAGATTTCATTTAGTGCAACAGAGCCATTAGAGTTGGCAACGGCATCGAAAAAACTTACTACCGCGCTGTCGATTTCCCATGAAAATACGTCCAATGGCGTATCATAGATTGCAGGATTGTTCAGCAACGCATTATAGTTACCCAAAATCGCTGCAGCGCCAGCTTCACCGGAATATGTTGTGATTTCTGCCTGGGTTTCGAGTAATTCCGCTGCCCCCAGCAACCGCGTTTCTGTCCTTTGATATTCGCTTCCCAAGTATTCTCCGGTGACCTCTCCCGCCAGTAATTTATTTGTCCAAGCAGACACCATCCGCTGTGCCTCTTGCCTCAGAACCGTAGAAATATTGTAGTATGATTTTGCGCGATTTGCAGAAAAGCTAAAGCTATCACCAATCTCTGCTCTCGACTGCGCCGTTGCCGCCCTTAGATCAGCTTTGAACTCGCTCGAATAAACACCTTCATTCATAAACCAAAATCCAATCTATTCTATCCGATTACTTCTATTTTATCTTGGTAAAAATCAGAAATATTTCTTTCTATTAACTTCCATTCTGACTTTCTTCTTTTGTCAAATCTGATTATGAGATCTATAGATGTGTCTGATTGTTGGCTCTTCATACCTGTCAATACTTTGCCAATACGACAAAAATCTTGTGCCGGAACAGCATGCAAACCACAATACATGTAAAAGTCGTGAAAGTTTTGATCCTTCAAATAAAGTTCACTAAAAGGATAACTTTCAACATCGACCACTCGATACTTTCTAAAAGATAACCCGAAGCGAGACTGCCCGCTGTCCTTAAACGACTCAAAATTGACGCCGAATGGCGCAGCCATGAATCTGTCATCATCTCCAACAAATTTTGGCGGTGAAATGACTACTGTTGCCAATACTATATCCGGGTTCTTAATCGGCAAGACATTACCAGCTGCCAATGTTTTGTAGTTGATTGCTGCTACAGGAGGGCCGTCCAAACTTGCGAACAGATCATGCGTAATATACTTCCCAGGGATGCTGAGTTTAAGCCTTTTGCTTTCTCTATTATTACTATCGTCTGGAAATATCCGGATCGCGATATTGTCATTTCTTTGGGGAGGGACAGCCTTCCATTCTAGAATCCCATATAAGCCCAGAGCAACCACCCCAGTTATAACTCCGAAAGAGAGAATGATTTTTTTCACACCTTTCATTCCACAGCTCTCAACCGGACCCGCGCCGCCGCTAGCCCAACCTGCTTGGATCCGGTATCCACAGGAATAACTCGCCCCTTAGTGCCATTACCCACAGGCGGTGAATAAACCCAAATCCGGCCACCGCTATCACTTGCCGCCAACCGATATAGCTTCCTCGCCCTGTCCAAATCTCGCTCAACACCCCGCCCCTCTTCAAAGCGGATACCCAGTTCAAGCTGTGCATGCTTGTCGCCCCCTTGCGCCATGCGGGCAAGATCGGGCAGCGGCAGAGCCGCAAGATCGGTGGCAGTGGAGAGTGATGGACTATGGGATGCCGTGGCAGCGCTCGGCGAGGTGGTCAGGTCAATGCCCATATAGCTGGACGGAGCAGCGCAGGCGGCCAGAGCGATCGCTGTTCCTAACAAGGGGGTCACGCCCAATAGGCGCGTCCAGTTTTTTGCATAGCCCCTAATCAGATGCACAAAGCCCCTTTCTCCCTCGAAGCAGGGAGACGAATAATCAGCCATCCCGATCTTTATCGGTGATTCTGCGACCCTATTGAGAAGGCTAAAGCGTTTACTGGGATTTACAAGAGCTCGACTCGAAAATCATTTATCCATTTTGGATGTTTATTGAAAAGCCCCAGAATAGTGGGGTTTCCAATACTTAAACTATCGTTCACGCCCCGCTTCATCCATTGTCTTTGCAATGGGAGAGAGAAGATACTGGATGATACGCCGCTCGCCGGTCTTAATCTCTGCCTGCACCTGTAAACCCGGACCAATGGACTGGTTCTTGCCGTTGATCATCAGGTGGCGCTTGTTGAGCTTGATCCGGGCATCATAGACCAGGCCGAGATTCTCATCCTGGATTGCATCGCGGCTGATATTGTCGACCACGCCTTCGATCAGGCCGTAGTCGGTAAAGTTAAACGCCTCCAGCTTCACCCGCACCGGCTGGCCTTCGTAGATGAACCCGATATCCTTGTTGAGGATCTGCGCGCTGACCTGCACCTCGGCATCATCCGGCACGATCACCATGATCGGCTCGGCGGGTTGCACCACGCCGCCGATGGTCGTCAGGGTGAGCTGTTGCACGGTGCCGTCGACCGGCGATTTGATCTGCTGGAACTCGCGCCGACGGGCTGACTTTTGCAGCTCTGCTCCCGCCATCGCCGATTGCCCTTCGGCTTCTGCCATTTCTGCAATCGCGCCGCGTCCAAAGGCTTCACGCAGGCGCCTGATCTGCGCCTCGAGATTGCGAATGGACGCGCGCGCTTCAGCAGCGCGAGCAGTTTGCACCGCGATATTCTGGATATGCTCAACGCGCAGCTGTTCAAATTCGAGTAGGCGCAGCCGCGAAAAATAACCCTTGTCAGCAAGCTCCTGCCTTGCGGCCAGCTGGCGATCAAGCAAAGGCAATGTTTGTTCCAGCTTACTGATTTCGGCCTCCGCTCCAGTAAGCTGCGCCTGCCGTTCGGCGCGTTGTTGTTGGAGGCCTGATCTCTCAGCTTCATATTCGGCGATGGCAGAGCGCACAAATTGCGACTGGGTGAGCGCAACATCAACCGGCGTGCCCGCGGGTGGAACGAACCGGGCATTGGCACCTCTTAAATGAGCCATCAATGCATCGTTACGGGCACGGACAATCTCAGCCGACATCAACTGCTGGGAGCTTTGGGCTTCATCGGCATTGCTGATCGTGGAATCGAGTTCGACGAGCAATTGACCTTTCTTAACCCGCTGACCGTTCTTGACATGGATGGCGCGGATGGATCCGATTTCTATCGGTTGAATGACCTTGCTGCTCGCAGAGGGCACCACTTTACCGGTGGCGGTGGCAACCACATCGACCTTGCCAATGAAAGACCAGAGCAAGGCTATCGCAAACAGGCTGCACAGGATCAGCATCAGCCAGCGCAAACCGGGGCTGGCTGGCTTCTCCATAATCTCCAGGGCAGCCGGCAAAAACTCATGATCGCTTTGCGGTTTGGTATTTTCATCGGCCACATTCTGCTGCTTCCAACTTTCACGCAGGATCATCCAATGGCGCATCAAGCCGGGAAAGCGACGCGCAAAAAAGCCTTCTTTTGCGGCTTCGTTTTCTTGGGCATCGTTTTCAGGGCTAGCTTGGTTTTCGCTCATGCCTCGATACCCATTTGCTTGTTGTACAACATCGCATAACGGCCATCGGCCTTGAGCAACTCATCATGCGTGCCGATTTCTGTAATATCGCCCGCTTCCACAGTCACGATACGATTGCACTGGCGCACAGCAGACAAGCGGTGAGCAATGATCATGACCGTACGACCTTGGGCGATCCTGCCAAGATTTTCCTGGATGATCTCTTCGCTCTCTGCATCGAGCGCGGAGGTTGCTTCATCCAATATCAATATGCGCGGATCGCCGATAAGCGCTCTGGCTATTGCCATCCGCTGACGCTGTCCGCCAGACAGGTTCGAACCGCGCTCATCGATGACGGTGTCATAGCCGTGCGGCAGTTCCAAGATAAACTCATGCGCACCAGCCAATGTTGCAGCAGCGATCACCGCTTCCATTGGACGTGTCGGATCAGCGAGAGAGATATTCTCACGGACGGTTCGGTTGAACAAGATATTCTCTTGTAGCACCACACCGATTTGTCGGCGGAGCCATGCGGGATCAACCAGAGCTAGATCTACGCCGTCAATCAGTACCCTGCCCTGCTCCGGTACATAAAGGCGCTGCACGAGCTTGGTCAGAGTGGATTTACCCGAACCCGATGGCCCAACGATTCCGAGCATCTCGCCTGATTTGACTTCGAGGCTTACGCCGCGCAAGGCTTCCGGTGCATCCGGACGGTAACGGAATCGCACCTTGTCGAACTCCACCCTGCCAGAAATGGGCGGCAGGCTTGCGCGGTTGGGATTATGCTCCGGCTCAGCAGGCGCATTGAGAACATCACCCAAACGATCTACAGAAATGCGAACCTGCTGAAAATCCTGCCATAGTTGTGACAGCCTGAGGATCGGTTGTGCCACACGGCCGGCAAGCATGTTGAAAGCAACGAGCGAGCCGACGGTCAACGTTCCTGCAATGACTGCTTTGGCGCCAAAGAACAGGATCGCGACTGTAGTCAGCTTCGAAACAGCCTGGATCAAATGGCTGCCCCAGTTGGACAGGATAGCGACCTTGAAACCTGTCTGAGTATAACCAGAGAAAAGTTTTTCCCACTTGTCCCGCATCTGCGGTTCGACAGCCATGGACTTGAGCGTGCCTATACCGGTCACCGTTTCGACCAGAAAGGCCTGATTCTCGGCGCCACGACGGAACTTCTCGTCCAGCCGCGCGCGCAGCGGTGGTGTGATGAACAGAGAAATCGCGATATAGATAGGAATAGTTAGTGCAACAATCAGTGTCAGCAGCGGTGAATAGATATACATGACCACAAAGAAGACGATGGTGAAGAACAGGTCGATCACCACTGTCACAGCATTACTGGTCAGAAACTCGCGTATCGTTTCCAGTTCACGCACGCGCGCTACACTGTCGCCGACGCGCCGCGCTTCAAAATAACTCACCGGTAAATTGACGAGATGCCGGAACATATTGGAGGATAGTTCTGCATCAACCCGGTTGGTCGTATGCGCAAAAAGCCAGTTTCTGAGAGCCGATAGAAATGTCTCCCAGATCAGTACTACCGCTAGCCCGAAGGCAAGTACTTCCAATGTGGTGAGTGACTGGTGAACCAACACCTTGTCGATCACCAGCTGAAAGAATATTGGTGAGGCCAAGCCCATAAGTTGCAGAAAAAAGCTGCCAATCAAGACGTCGCGCAAAGCCCGGCGATATTTGACCAAGGCGGGAATGAACCAGCTAATATCAAAAGGGCGTTTGTCACCTGCGACCTTTTCTCGAGAAGTCAGCAACAGCAAACGCCCCGCATAGGCGTCCTCAAATGCATCAGCGGACAAGACTTCGGGGCGTTCAGCGTCGCCGCGTTGGATCAGATAGCGCGGATTATCAATATCTTCTTCGATCTTGAGTAAAATGAATGCGCTATCGTCATTTGTCCTTACAATCGCGGGCAGCGGAATTTTGGACAGTTCTACGTGTGACGCGTCCCGAAGACGTGCAATCAGACCAAGCTTCTTACCAATACGTGACAAATGTTCCAGCGTGTAAGGCTCATCACCCTTACCGCGATCATGATGGATTTGCTGCGGGTCGGCTGGCAGTCCGAGAAATTTGGCCAGTAGCACAAAACATGCAAGCGCCGGATCAATTGGTCCGATTTGCTCGATGGGTTGATCTATGGTCTGGTCGTCTTCCCCGACAGACATATCTTTCGCGCCCCCGCTATACTTAAGGCGCAGGCTAGTAACAGTGATTGTTAAGATTCGCCAGAAAAACTAATAGCCAACGTTTAACTACATAGATTTACTTGGTTTCTTTTTATGCGCCGACAGATTTACATCCATTTCGGATGGAAACTAAATATTTTTGCAAGCGGGACTAAAAATTTTGACAGACGCCTTAACTAAGGAGGGCCTGTAACCGACTGTAATATAGAGGTAAAAACAACACCTCCTACACACAGAAGAACTCAAAAAACTAGTGGAATGGGTGGTGCCGCTTAGAGGACTCGAACCTCTGACCCCATCATTACGAATGATGTGCTCTACCACCTGAGCTAAAGCGGCGCTCAATCGGTCAGGTGGGTTTTATCCATCTCGACCGGCTGACGGAGGCGCCTTTAACAGCCGGTTTGTCCTGTGACAAGCCTGACCATAGATTCACAACACTATTGCCAGATTTTCAGCGGCCCCGAAGCAAGAAATCTTCAAAAGTTTACCGAATATTTACCATGGCTGCTGCAAAACGGTCCTGAAACAAATAGATTTAGTGGGATCAGGCATGGAAAATCTTCGTAATTCCGATGAAAATGGCGGTTTAGGTGTCGGCCTTGACGCCGATTACATCGCCTATGAAGATGAGGATGTAACCAACGATGCGCCCCCCGCAATTGGTCAGGATGAGCGGCGCATGCACGTGCGGGCCTATAATTTCTGGGCCGGACTGCTGGGTGAGCGTCAATTTCCAAGTGTCGAAGATCTCGATCCTGAATCGGATGATGATTTCGGACCTAACAGCGTTCTGCTCGACTTTACGAACGGCGTTGAGAATCCCTCAATCCAGTTTCTCGGCAAATCCCTGCGTAAAGAATGTGAACTGGACGACAGCATTACCTCGATCGATCAGGTGCCGGCACGCTCGCTCCTGTCACGGATCACCGATCACTATCTTCAGATTATCGCAAATCAGGCACCAATTGGTTTTGAGGCGGAATTTGTAAATCAGCGGGGCATTACGATCATGTATCGCGGCATATTGCTGCCCTTCTCCACCGATGACGATACAATTGATTTCATTTACGGAGTCATTAACTGGAAAGAAGTTGTCGCGGATGACTATGCGCAGGAACTCGAGGACCAGGTTGCAGAAGCGATGCGGTCCGCTCCGGAAAAAACCGAAACAGGTCCTATCTGGGCCGATGCTCCGGCATCCAACCAGTTGGAGCTGACGGCCGAAGATGCGGCCGCTGCCACTGCAGCACTTGTCGGCGGCGATCATATCGATCTGGAAGACATTAGCGACCAACCCAGCGAAGATTCCAGCCTCGCAGACTGGTTGGTTGCGGCACGCAGCAGTGCAGACAATGCGGCACATAGCGAGCAGCGCAGCCGCGCAGCACTTTATAACGCCATTGGCCAGGCCTATGATTTTTACATCATGACCGAAGCACATCCGGATGAGTATGCCATCCTTCTTGAAGACTCCGGGTTAAAAGCGCAGGACCGTGCGCCGATGACCCCAATTGTGAAACTGGTTTTTGGTGCGCATTATGACAAAACTCGGCTGACGGAATATGCCGCTGCCTTACGTTATGCGAAGCAGGCGGGCATCGAAAAAGGAAGTTTTGCGGACTATCTGGAAAATCATGATGGTGGCCTGAAAGCCATCGTCTATGCCGAGAGAGATGCGCGCAATCCCAAGAAAAAAACATCTGATATCATCGTCCAGAATGATGATATCCTCGAACGACTGCGCAACGCACCAAGTCGCAAGCTTGCCGACATTGATACCGGTGATGAAGAATTTGTTGTGCTGGTTGCACGGCGGGATGACAGTGGACAATTGTCTATTGTCGGGCCAGTTTTGGGCGATCAAAAGCTGACTGACAAGGCTCTCAAGCACACCAGCATTTGATGGCATCAGCTACGTAAAGGTCAGCAAGTACTGGTTTCATATGTAACTAATATATCACGCTTCTCCGGCAATTGCCTGCTGGCTTCCAGATTAGGTTCCATACACTCTTGAGCAACGCCAATATTGGGCGCATAAGCCCCTCAAATCGACGGAGTCTTTATCCGTACTGATATTTGGGGGAACCATGACCGGTAGCCGCGATACAAAAGCAGCGAAAACGACCACCTCAACGGCCGGAAAAACACTCGAAAAAAAACTGATCGCCGCTTTCAAGGAAAGCGCATTGCCGGGCGAAAATATCGGTTTTGACAATAAAGCATGCAAGGAAGCGGTTCACTTTGTGTTGACCGGCGGCCTTTACCGAAACAGTTCCGACGCGAAATTACTGCTGGAGAGTGTCATCAGTGCCAACGGTAGGCGGCATTTAAGACTTGCTATCGTCAATGACGACATGCCGTTTCTGGTCGACTCGGTATGCGCGACAATTGCTGGCTTCGGTCTAAATATCCAGAGACTCATCCACCCGGTAATTGGTGTCAAAAGGGACGGCCAGGGTAAACTCTCCGCCATTCATAGCAATCCAGAGGGTGACGCCAGACGCGAATCAATAATCTATATTGAACTTGAACGCACCGACGCAAAAATACGCCGCGCGCTGGAAAAATCGCTTCAAAAGAACCTCAAGGATGTGGCCGCCGCGGTTGGTGATTGGATCGAACTGCAGGCAGCATTGGGATCGGATGCGGACAGCCTTGAAGAAGGTGAAGGTCGTGCGTTGCTACGCTGGTTTCTCGACCGCAACCTCACACTGCTGGGGCATGAGCAGATTAATCAAAAGGGAAAGCGGAAGCACAAGCTGGGCATATCACGAATGAGGGATAAACCTGCACTCTCTGTTGAGAGCCAGAAGCGAGCTTTCGACTGGTTCAAGGCGGGCGGTGAAGGCCCCCTGATTATCAAATCCAATCAGGTATCTTCGGTCCATCGGCATGTTTTGATGGATATCATCATCGTGCCCGTACTTGAAAATAGCAAGCTGGTTGGCCTTTCCTTAACAGCCGGTTTGTGGACTAGCGCCGCCTTGGCTGCTCCGCCCGAAGCAGTGCCATTGCTACGGACTCAGATGACGAAGTTGTTCGACAAATTTGAGTTTTCCGCTTCTGGCCATGCAGGCAAAGCCCTAACCCATACGTTGACGGCCCTACCCCACGACATTCTCATTACATTCAAGCAGGAATATCTTGAGAAGCTCGCTCTAATTTCGATGTCGCTGATTGATCGCCCGAGGCCAAAATTGCACAGCGTGATGTCCCCGCTCAATCGCCACCTTTTTGCATTTATCTGGCTGCCGCGCGAACAGCTATCCACAACGCGCCGTGAGAATATTCAATCTCTGCTCACCGAAGCCACCGGTGCCAAAATTTTGAGTTGGTCCAATACTCTGGACGAAGGCGGCATTTCGTCACTCCGCTACATTCTCGACATGGGCGCGGACAGCAAAATACCGGACCCAGATGCACTCGACAAAAAGCTGGAAAATATGATCCGCGGCTGGCGTCCCGAAGTGGAAAGCCATCTCAGCGAGTTTGTTCCTGAGAATCGTGCCGCTGTTTTGGCGCAACGCTATGCTGATTGCTTTCCTGGCACTTATCAGTCCACCTATGGTGCAGAAGAAGCTTCCCGCGATATCATGCGACTCTTTCAACTGGAACGCGGGGGACAAAAATCGGCGCGGCTCTATCGGCTTGACGGCGATGCAGATCATATACTGCGCCTAAAAGTCTATCATCTGGGTGGCGTGCTACCCTTGTCAAATGCGGTCCCGACACTCGAAAATTTTGGATTTTCCGTTCTGGAGGAAATGCCGACACCGCTGGATGAAGGGCGGCTTGGTTACATTCATGATTTTCAGTTGGCATTACGCAACCCGGATACCCGCGATGACCTGATTGCACGAGCTGATGAATTGCAGGATGCGGTTACGGATGTTCTCGAAGGTGCCGCGGAGAATGATAATTTTAACCAGCTGATCACTGCCACAGGCATCAGCGCGCGATCGACCGTCTGGATCAGGGCATGGTTCCGCTATTTGCGTCAAACCGGCCTAAGCTACGGGATTGCGACCGTTGTGGAAGCGCTGGCGGAGGCAAGCCATGTCACCGAAGCGATGGTGGAATTGTTTACAGCCCTGCACGATCCGGATTTCGAAGGTGACAGGGAAAAAGCGGCGGCCGATGCAGTCAAAGCGATCGAGAACGGCCTGCTCAAAGTTCACGGTATCGATGATGATCGCATATTGCGCCTGTTTCGCGCGGTTATCGAGTCCATCCTGCGCACCAATGCCTTCTCACCACAAGGCAGCGAAGCGCTGGCTTTCAAGATCGAGAGCGCGAAAATCCCAGAACTGCCGGATCCAAAACCCTGGCGCGAGGTATTTGTTTACAGTCCGCGTGTGGAAGGGATACATTTGCGTGCCGGACCTGTTGCGCGTGGAGGCCTGCGCTGGTCCGACCGACGCGATGATTTCAGGACCGAGATTCTGGGTCTGATGAAGGCACAGCGCGTGAAGAACGCCGTCATTGTTCCCACAGGTGCCAAAGGCGGCTTTTATGCGAAGCAGCTGCCGTCGGGTGATGACCGCGATGCATTTATCGCGGAAGGCATCGCTTCCTATAAAATATTCATCAGCGCGCTTCTGTCGATCACCGATAATATTGAAAATGGTGACGTTGTTCCGCCGAAAGAGATTGTTCGCCTGGATGATAATGACCCTTATTTCGTGGTCGCCGCAGACAAGGGCACGGCCAGCTTCTCAGACATTGCCAATGGCATTGCGATTGAGAATAATTTCTGGCTGGGAGATGCCTTCGCCAGCGGCGGAAGCAATGGCTATGATCACAAAGCCATGGGCATTACCGCACGCGGTGCCTGGGTGTCTGTCCAGCGTCACTTTTTGGAAATGGGCGTCGACGTTCAAAAAGACCCGATATCCGTCGTCGGTGTTGGCGACATGTCGGGCGATGTGTTCGGCAATGGCATGCTTTTATCCAAAGCATTGCGCGTCGTGGCCGCCTTTGACCACCGTCACATTTTCATCGATCCCGATCCCGACCCGGCGAAAAGCTGGAAGGAGCGTAAACGGCTGTTTGACCTGCCCCGTTCCAGTTGGGAGGATTATGACAAGAGCCTGATTTCCAAAGGCGGAGCCGTTTTCTCCCGTCAATCAAAGACCTTGAAAATCAACAAGGATATTGCCGCACTAGTGGGCCTCGTCGGTGAAAAAGAAGTAACGCCGTCGCGTTTGATATCCGCCATATTGACCAGCAAGGCGGACCTTTTGTGGTTTGGCGGTATCGGCACTTATATCAAGGCATCCAGCGAAAATCATGTCGAGGTGGGTGATCCTTCCAACGATAATATCCGCGTCAATGCCAAGCAGTTGCAAGTGAAGGTTATCGGTGAAGGCGCCAATCTTGGTATCACGCAAGCCGGGCGGATTGATTTTGCAGACTATGGCGGGCGGATCAATACCGATTTCATCGACAATAGCGCAGGCGTCGATTGCTCCGATAATGAAGTGAATATCAAAATTGCCCTGAATGCTGCGATGGCGAATGGCAAACTCAAGCCAGCAGCCCGAAACAAGCTTTTGGAAGCGATGACAGATGACGTTGGCGCATTGGTCCTGGAAGACAACCGGCTTCAGGCCCTTGGGCTGTCCATTGCCGAAATGGGCGGCAAGAAGACACTGCCATCCTATATTCGCCTGATAGATTATTTCGAGGAACAAGGAAGGCTCGACCGGGCTGTAGAAGGCCTGGCGGGTAATGAAGACCTGATCCGCCGCGGACAGGAAGATCGGGGATTATATCGGCCCGAGCTGGCCGTGCTTATCTCGACCGCAAAACTTGCCTTGCAAGACGCGATCGAGAATAGTGATCTGAGTGACGATCCAGCACTGGATAGCGAACTGCTAAACGCTTTTCCTGCCGCGATGCAGAAAAAGCACAAAGCTGCGATCCTGAATCATCAGCTGCGCAAGGAAATTATCGCAACAAAATTGGCCAACCGGATGATCAACCGGCTCGGCCTGATTGACCCGTTCGAACTGGCCGAGGAAGAAGGCTCGTCACTTGGCGAAGTCGCCGCGGCTTTTGTAATGGCGGAACGCCTGTTTCAGGCCGACAAGCTTTGGGCATCTCTTGAACAGGCAAAAATCGGTGAAAGCATACGCTTGGTACTTTTTGACCGGTTTGCCTACGTCTTGCGCTCGCACATGGCAGATCTGATGCGTATCGGATTGGCCGACGGGCCCATTGACGATGCCGTCAAGATGCTCTCGCGGGGGATCGCTCTGCTGGATGAGAAGGTCGACAGCCTGATAACGGAGGAGGGACAGGCAGAGGCAGCCAAGCAGACCAAATTGTTGGTGGAAGCCGGCGCAACTAAAGAAATTGCTCTTAAAATAGCGAATATCTACAAAAATGACGGCGCTGCGGGCATCGCATTCCTCGCCAAAACACGCGAAATTAATGCCGTCAAAGTCGCCGCAGCTTTCACCAAATTGGGCAGCCTTCTCGGGTTAGACTGGGCACAGATGACTGCGACCCGGATCAACCCATCCGATCCATGGGATCGCCTGTTGGTTGCTGGTCTGGCTCGCGATTTTCAGCAGATGCGGCTGGATTTCCTGAAAAGGGCGCGCAGCAAGGACATGGATCAGTTTCTGGAAAGCTGGGCCGATAAAAATGCGCAGCGGGTATCACAGTTCCGCCAGATTATTGATCGTGCTCAATTATCCCCTCGCCCCTCCATCGCCATGCTCGCGCAAATTGCCGGACAGGCGCGGATATTGCTTGGCCGCTAAATGATGTAAAACAGCCTGGTAGGGGCCTTATATCCAATAGCCCAGCAGATGGAGCAGCGTGCCAACCAGTCCGCCCACCAGCGTGCCGTTAACCCGGATATATTGCAAATCGCGGCCGACAGCATTTTCGACGCGGTCCGTGATAGTCTGCGCATCCCAGCCGCGAATGGTTTCTGACACCAGCTTGACGATATTGTCACCATAGCTTGCAACCACCCCGACCACTGCACGGCGTGCAAAACGGTTCAACTGTCGATTGAGCAACGGATCCTTCTGCAAACTGCTACCCAGTTGCATCAACGCGTCGCCAAAATGACCGGCCATCGCCGCTTCTGGATCACGCGATGCTTTCAGCAAAGCCTCCCGCCCCGTTTCCCACATCCCGTCAATCCAGCTGGCAATTGCCGGGTTTTCGATCATCTCGAGCTTCCACTCATTCACCCGTTGCCGCAATTCAGGATCGTTCTTCAGCTCCTGTGCCAGTTGCGCCATGCTTTCTTCGGTCTTCGCGCGCACCGGGTGCTGTGGATCTGAGGCCATGTCGGCGAGTAGTTTGTAAAGCCCGTCAACCACCTCGTTAGCCAACCGGTCATCCAGACCGGTCCAGCGCATTACTGTATTGGCGCGATCATGGACAATCGCGCGAATGACATATTCGTTGGCGTCAAGCGTTCGATAAGCCCACTTGATCGTTGAATCTATCAGCGGCCCGTGGCGATTTTCGGCCATTACCGATTCCAGAATTTGCCCCATCGGGGTCGCCAGATCGAGTTCTTTTGCCTGTGTTTTCACGGCCCCCTTGAACATGCTACCCAGCCTGTCCTGGTCAAGCGAGCCGATAATGTCGCCGATGAGTCTTGAAGCGCCCATGCGCAACCGCCCCTGCCCGCCGCTCGGCGACTTCAGGAACCGTCCGACACCGCCGGCCAGATCAACACCGTGCATCCGCTGTGCAACGATGCGGGAAATCAGGAAATTTTTCTTGAGGAAATTGGCGAGCGTATCGCCAATCCGGTCCTTGTTGCGCGGTATGATCGCCGTATGCGGGATTGGTAGTCCCATCGGGTGACGAAACAAGGCGGTCACAGCAAACCAGTCGGCTATGCCGCCGATCATCGCTGCCTCTGAAAAAGCGCGAACGAAACCTAGAACGGGATGCACATCTTCATAGGTTTTGGACGTGAAATAGATCACCGCCATCAGAACCAGCAAACCGGTCGCGATAATCTTCATATCGCGGCCACCATTATTCATATCCGCTAGGATTGTGGATGGACCAGAAACCGGATTGCTATTCGACGTGGGCGCCAATTTAGAAGAAAGCGGCTTCACTCGGCTGGCTGAACCTTTGGCTTGTCATCCGCGTCATCACCTGGGTCGAAAGTGAGCAACGTCTTGCGCAGCCATGGGCCAACGCGGCGCTCAAACCCATCAGCAAGACTGAAGCCGGCTGGAACAATTACCAGAGTCAGAAGCGTGGATACGATCAATCCGCCGATCACCACCGTACCCATGGGCGCGCGCCATGCACCATCGCCAGACAGTGATAAGGCGGTTGGGACCATACCAGCAGTCATTGCCACGGTCGTCATGACAATGGGCTGTGCACGCTTGTGGCCAGCATCCATAATGGCTTCGAATTTCGGAATGCCTTTGTCCATCTCGATCAGCGCAAAATCAATCAGCAATATCGAGTTTTTACTGACAATCCCCAGCAGCATTAAAACGCCGATCAGCACCGGCATCGACAATGGCTGACCGACCAGCCAAACAAGGAAGATACCGCCGAGCGGCGCCAACGCCAATGAACCCATGTTCACCAGTGGCGACATCAGGCGTTTGTAAAGCAAGACCAGTGTGGCAAATACCAGAAGCACCCCGGCAACGAGTGCGATCTGGAAGTTTTCCAATAATTCCAATTGCCATTCTTCATCCCCGAAAGGCGCATTGGAAACACCAGTTGGCAGATTCTGCATGATCGGCAATTTGTTGATGGCGATCATTGCCTCGCCCTTTACAACATCTGGAGCAAGGTCAGCGCCAACAAATGTCCGGCGGTTCTGATTATAGCGCTGGATTGCCGTTGGACCGGATCCAAAACTAACCTTCGCCACCCGACTTAAAGGTACGGTGCCGCCACTCGCAGTGGGAATAGGCAGGTTCTCAATCGTAGTCAGATCGGTGCGTGATTCTTCCGGCAGCATCACGCGGATTGGAATCTGGCGGTCTGACAATGAGAATTTCGCCGCATTTTGATCAATCTCTCCCAATGTCGCAATGCGGATCGTTTGGCTGAGCGAAGATGTCGTCACACCCAGTTTGGACGCAAGCCCGGTATAGGGCGTGATCAGGATTTCTGGCCGGCTAAGGTCTGCATTAATGCGCGGAGCCACGATCAGGTTAACATCCTTCATCTGTTCGACAAGCTCTACAGCTGTTTCATCCAGCAATTTGGGATCGGAGCCAGTTAGCATGATCGAAATGTCACGGCCTGTACCGCCGCCGCCGCTTTGTGACTGAAAAGAGATACGCGCATCGGGTATCTGTTGAAGAAGCGGAGCCATGCTGCGTTCAAATTCAATCGACGTTTTGTCACGTTCTTCCTTGAAGTTTACGAACACGGTCGCATTGGTTTCCCGAACACGCGTCAAAGCTCGTTCCACCTCAGGTTGCTCATACATAAGCTCAGAAACCTGATCAGCAATTTTCTCAGTTTGCTGAAGCGTAGTACCGGGCACGACCTCAATCTGAACGCGGCTCGAATCCTCGTTAATCGTAGGCTGGAATTGCCCGGGAACGGACGCAAATAGTATAATAGTGATGATAAAGGCAAAAAGCCCCAGGCCCATCATCCATATCCGGTGATCCTGACCACGTGCACGGAAACGCGTCGCGCGGTAGTGATACCATTGCGCAAAATTGGTACTGACCGCTTGTATGACGAATGGAATGATGAAGGCCATCAGCCAGGCAGCAGCGAAGCCTGCGACGATACCGACCAGCAAACTGATAAACGCGCTAAAGAATACACTTGGTAATATTTCAGCCAAAAAGCTGTTGACCATGTAGCCCGTCGCAAAAGCGGAACCGACAAATGTCAGAGTGATCAGGGTAAAAAGTAGAAACCCGATCAGATATTGCCACCAGGAAATTTTTACCGGGGTCAGATCGCGTCTAATCTCATCAGCTTTCGACTGATCCAGACACCAATTCAGCAAGCGCAAATACCGATCCATCCAAACGCCTTCACCATGTTCGGCATGGCCTTTGGATTGCAGGAAATAGGCGGCAACCATCGGTGTGATCATCCGCGCAACCGCCAGACTCATCAGCACAGAAATTACGACCGTAATCCCGAAATTCTTGAAGAACTGTCCCGAAATACCGGGCATTAAGCCCACTGGCAAGAACACCGCGACAATACAGAAAGAGGTTGCAACAACGGGCAGTCCAATTTCATCCGCCGCGTCAATAGAAGCCTGATAAGCGGATTTACCCATCCGCATATGGCGCACGATATTCTCAATCTCCACAATCGCATCATCAACCAGCACACCGGCCACAAGGCCAAGCGCGAGAAGCGACAGGAAGTTAAGATTGAACCCCAGCAGGTCCATGAACCAGAAAGTCGGTATGGCGGACAGCGGAATGGCGATGGCAGAAATAAAAGTGGCCCGCCAGTCGCGCAAGAACAGGAAGACCACAACCACAGCCAATAGCGCACCTTCCATCATGGCTAGCATAGAGCTCTTATACTGGGTCTTCGTATAATCGACGCTGCTGCCAAGACGGATGAATTCGACACCGGGATTTTCTTCGGTGATGCTGTCCATGATCTCGATCGCATTGTCATAGACGGTCACGTCGGATGCCCCGCGAGCACGCGACATCGAGAAATTCACGACCTCCACGCCTTTGACCTTGCTGATGGAACTGCGCTCGCCAAAGGAGTCGGTTACATTAGCAACTTCGCTTAATTTTATGGTCTGGCCATTGCCCAGGGAAATCTGGGTCTGGGACAGAGCATAAGCATCTTCCGCATTGCCCAGAACGCGAACCGATTGCCGTGTACCGCCAACCTCGGCCCGGCCGCCCGCGGCATTGACATTGACCTGCCTCAGGACGTTGTTGATCTGATTGGCGGTCACGCCCAACGCCTGCATCCGGTCCGGTTTCAGGATCACCCGGATTTCCCGGTCAACACCGCCAAACCGGTCGACCTCGGCCATCCCCTCGACAGTCAGCAACCGCTTCGCGACAGTATCGTCAACGAACCAGCTCAATTGCTCCACCGTCATGTCATCGGCCTTCACTGCGAAATAGGCAATAGGCCCGCCCGCGACATCAACCTTTGCGATTTGCGGTTCCAATATCCCTTCGGGCAAAGAACCTCGCGCCTGGTCAACGGCATTCTTTACCTCATTCACAGCGTCGTTTACATCAGCGCCAATTTCGAACTCGACAAAAGTTCGGCTGTTACCCTCACTGGCCGTGGAACTGATATTCTTGACGCCGCTGATGGCGCGCACAGCCGCCTCAATCCGCTGGGTAATCTGGTTTTCAATTTCCGTCGGTGCCGCGCCTGGTTGAGAAATCGTTACCCGAACAGCAGGAAATTCAACATCAGGGTTATTCACCACATCCATGCGGTTGAAGCTCAACACACCCGCAAGCAACAGAGCTGTGAACAGCACTAGCGGAACAACAGGATTGCGGGTTGACCATGCGGAAATATTGCGAAGGTTCATGGCTTAATCTTTCACGCCGCCTGATCTTTTTCGACCACGGGTTTAACCGTTTGACCAGGGTTAAGGAAACCCGCCGCTCTAAGTACAACACGTTCTGCTCCGTTCAAACCCGCAGTTATCGACAATCCAGCTGCAGAAACCGAGCCAATGGTGACATCCCGGCGAACAACTTTATCGTCTTTGCCAACAATATAAACGAAGCTGCCTTTGCTATCATTCTGCACCGCTGACTCCGGCAGAACAGCCGCCTGAGATGATCCGCTTCTAATCCGTGTACTGGCGAAACCACCTGGGCGAAGTGCGCGGTCATAATTCAATGCTATTTTTGCAGTACCCTGACGTGAATCGGTATCAATAGTTGGGGAGATTTGCCAGATTTCACCGGCTAGGACCTTGTCCGTTCCAACAGGGATCACTTCAGTGCTTACGCCAACGGACACATTGGCCAGATCACTCTCGCTCAGCTGCGCCTGCAGTTCCATTTCGCCATTTTGCGCCAGGCGAAACAAAATACCGCTGCCCGGACTGACTGTTTGCCCCACCTCGACATTGCGTTCCAGAACAAAGCCGCCCTTTGGCGCCACTATATTGAGGAAGTTATTCCGTGCCCGGCTTTCACCAAGCTGTGCCTGCGCCACTCGCAACTGCGCGACATTTGAGTCGCGCGTGGCCGTAAGTCTGTCGATATCAGCTTTTGAGATAAATCCGCGCTCGACGAGCTTGGCCGCACGGTCAAGATTGGCTTGGGCCAGATTCAAATCGGCCCTAGCCGACGCAACCGACGCTTGTAATCTTGCGATCTGCTGGTTCTGGACCGAACGATCAATGCTTGCCATGACCTGCCCCTGTTTTACCCAATCTCCGGCATCCACGTAAACCTGCGTCACCCGGCCACCTTCTCCGACCACACCGACCGGGATTTCCCGGCGTGCTGCCAAGGTGCCTGTTGCGTTGATCGTGCGAACAACGTCCCTTTTACCGGGAATCACAACCGTGACGACGGGGGCCTGGTTCTCTGCAGGAGGAGCGTCACCTGCACCGAAGAAAAACTGATAGGCAACCGCTGCCAAGACAATCGCCGCTATTACAGCGGCAGCGATAATCAAAAGTCGTTTGTTACGATCTTGATTGTCGTCTTCCAGGGTCGAGACATCAAGGTCTTCGCCGGCAATTTTCGATTCATAGTTCATATTCAATACTCGTCAGCCGATCTTTATCTTATTTTTGCGCTGCAATATATAAAAAGAATCGCCAAAACTAGGCGAAAACGGAAATTTCTATATTTGGTGTATTATATCAATAAGCCAGTGATCACAAGCCCGAACAATCGCTTAAATTAAACGCTGCTACCAAGCCGTTGCCAAATCGCAACATCCACAAGTTTTTATCCAAAAAAAAGGCCGACCCAGATGGGTCAGCCCTCTGTTTTATATGAGAAAATATCTTATCGCTAGCGGACACGGCCACGCTTGATCAAATTTACGATACCAAGCAAGACGATAGCGCCGCCAAAAGCGACCAGCAAAGTCATGGGGCTAAACGGGGCATCCCGCAGATTTGATGTACCTCCGGTAAAGAAGCTGAACAGCCATCCGCCCAACATAGAACCAACACAACCTACCACGACGTTCCAGAATATCCCCATCGAGGCGTCCCGGCCCATCACTATGCTGGCCAGCCAACCGATAATACCGCCCATCACCAGTGCAATGATAAAATTGATCATACTTCCCTCCTGATCTGTTTTGACCCAAACCCAGGCCCGATCAGGCAATCTTATACAAATGCTTGCTCAAAACCAGAAAATAGTATGGGAAAGGCCCCGGAAACAGTTTTCCGAGGCCTTCCACCCATTAAATTTTATGATTAATCCTATAGGCGTTACAGACGACTGCACCAACGCCGTGATTAATTTCTCTGCCTAGTATTTCTGCTGGCGCTCATAAAGATCGCGATAGTGCTGGATGCGTGTAACGCGCAAACCGGGCATGCCGGACCGGTCGACGGCACGCTGCCATGAAGCAAATTCCTCCAATGACAGGCTGTAACGGTCGCAAACCTCATCAACCGTTAAAAGACCGCCATTTACCGCCGCAACGACTTCTGCCTTGCGCCGAACCACCCACCGGGTTGTGCCCGGGGCCGGCAAATCAGCTATAGTCAAAGGCTCACCCAATGGGCCGACAACTTGTGCTGGTTTAATTGTTTGGTTCTCGATCATACTACCCTCAAAATACGCCTTGCGGCTTTTCACTCTACGTCCAACTGTTTTTACATCTTTAGACATAGAGTTTTTCAAACTACTAAATCACCAAGGTAAAGAACGCGTTCATATTTGCTTTTGCGTTTCATCTCCGGACGATTTTTCACGCAAAAGATCCGGCCGGAAATGACCTCTTTCAAATATGTGTGCGCTTTTTGAAAACAGGCTTCTTTTCGGAAGCTCGCCTGCAAAAAACTTGATCCGATCTTCCATCAATCCCCTGCTGCCGTGCACTGGTTTCACGGCAACGCCGCCACGTCGTGCAATATAGGCACGAGCGGAAGGAGACAGAGTCTGACGCGCGATCGCATGCGCAATCAGCGCGTCATGCGCGCTGCCTGCTGGTGCATCCGGTTCGGCACTGGTCTTTGCCAGACCCTTGTGAGGGAAGTTCATTTCCATGAGCAGCCTTCTAGCAACGAAGATATAAACATCCGTAAAGGCGATGTTCACTAGGTCTTAGGACTGGTTAAGCAAATCTTCCTTTCAATTCGCATTTTCGTCCCAATATGAACCATAGCGGGATTTTGAGCAGGTTTTTGGCGGGAAATTTCCACTATACTGGCGCTCTGCGCGGTTCATCGTTAAGGCACGTGAGATTATGACTGACCGAATCAATTCTGAATTTCAGCTCGGAGACGACCTGACCGGCAAGCGCATTGTGGTTGCGATGTCCGGTGGCGTCGATTCGAGCGTCGTCGCCGCTCTGGCTGCGCGTACGGGCGCAGAGACTATCGGTATCACTCTGCAGCTTTATGATCATGGCGAAGCGGTCGGCCGTGTCGGCAGTTGCTGCGCTGGACAGGATATTCGAGACGCACGTCAGGTCGCCGAAAAGCTGGGCATTGCCCATTATGTTTTTGATCACGCCAGTCGTTTTCAGGAGTCGGTGATGGATGTCTTCGCCGATGAATATATGGCCGGACGCACTCCGATCCCATGCGTACAGTGCAATATGGGCGTCAAATTTACCGACCTACTCAATCTTTCGCGCGAGCTTGGCGCTGACTGCCTCGCCACGGGCCATTATGTCCGGCGCGTGATGGGCGAAGATGGTTCCGAACTGCACCGCGCAATGGATCCTGCGCGGGACCAGAGCTACTTTCTGTTCGCTACGACACAGGATCAGCTGGACTATCTGCGCTTTCCGCTTGGCGACATGCCTAAAGATGAGGTGCGCGAGATCGCCAAGGAAATGGGCCTTGCAGTCGCCTTCAAACCGGATAGTCAGGACATCTGCTTCGTGCCTGATGGTGATTACGCCAAAGTCGTACGCAAACTGCGCCCTGAAGCCGATGATGATGGCGAGATCGTCCACATCGATGGCACCGTCATGGGCCGGCACAAGGGTCTGATCCACTATACAGTAGGTCAGCGCAAGGGACTGGAAATCGGCGGACAGGCCGAGCCTCTTTATGTCATTCGTCTCGAACCGGAAACCAAACGCGTCTTTGTCGGGCCGAAACAGGCTTTGGCAGTGGCGTCAGCGACCTTACGTGATATCAACTGGATTGGCGGCGACTTTGAGGGACCTATGCAAGTCAAGGTCCGATCCATGGCTAAACCTACCCATGCACGATTGGAAGGCGATACGCTGCGCTTCCACAATCCCGAATATGGCGTATCCCCGGGACAGGCGGCGGTCTTCTATCATAAAGATCGCGTGCTTGGTGGGGGCTGGATTGAAAAAACCGGTGCGGTTTCCCAGCAATGGTTGGCCGCTGCCACGGTCTGAACGGTCGCTTAGTCGGCTTCAGCCTCAGGCAGGATCACACAGCCCCAGCCTTCACGAAATTCAGCGGTGGCCGATGCCAGCAGCGGTACCGATGCGGTGACTCGGCGCTTCTCGTCATCCAGTGACAAGCCGATAACCTCCATGCCAGGTTCAAAATCCTTTTCGCAGTCGGTCAGATCACGCCCGCCTATATAGTGACAAGAGCAGGCGACACGGGCACCATAAGCCGTTCCGATACCAAGCTGCCCTTTGATGAAGCTATAATTATAGGCAAATACAGCGGCCAAAATCAGGATGAACAGCACAAGTACATATAGCGCCACACGGCCTTTGCGGCTTTTGGGCTGGGATGTGGTTTCGGGATTCTTATTTACGGTTGCCATAGCTGCACCTATTGGTGCAACGCATGCTTATGTACAAGATTAAAATCACCGCCCTGTCCGCCCTTGCTCTTGCACTCTCTGGCTGCGGGGCCGCCAGTGAGCCTGCCGCAGCGCCGCCCAAAACCGCCGAAGAGCTTGCCTATATTACGGACGCCAGCCCAATTCCGAAGGCCCGGCTGGACGCGGCGATTTCACCATTGTTCGAAGACCCGGCCATGGCCGAGACCCGCGCCGTGCTGATCATGCACCGCGGAGAGATTATCGCCGAACGCTATGGCGAAGGTTATGATGAGGACACACGCTTCATCAGCTGGTCGATGGCGAAATCTTTTACCGGTGCGCTGATCGGCTTTCTGGTTGCCGACGGCCGACTGGTGCTGGATGATCCGGCCCCGGTCCCCGCTTGGCAGCGGCCCGGCGATCCGCGCGGCGACATAACCCTGCGCCAGTTGATTCATATGTCATCGGGGCTTGATCATACCGAAGTGCCGGAAGAAGGCGGCGCGACCGTGTTCGAAGCAGACACCAACCGCATGCTGTTTCTAGACGGCTCAGCAGATGCCGCGGGCTATGCCGAAGCGCGCCCGATGGAAGCGGAACCCGGCGCGAAATTCGAATATAGCACGGCGACCAGCATGATCCTGGCGGACATTATCACGCGGACATTGACCAAGAGCACCGACCCCGAGGTGCGCCGAAACACGGCAATGCGCTTCATTCGAGGGCGCCTGCTCGAACCGCTGGGCATGGACGGCACCTATTTCGAATTTGATGCCAATGGTACATTTCTGGGTGGCAGCATCATTCAGGCCAGCGCTCGCGACTATGCCACATTCGGTGAATTTCTTCGCAATAATGGCGCGCGCAAAGGGGCTCAGCATCTCCCCGTGAGCTGGGTCCAGTTCATGCGCACATCCTCGGCCAATGACCCGGCTTATGGAGGGCATATCTGGCTGAACAAGAAACGCCCGGAAGGCCGCAATCAAGTGTTGTTCCCCGATATGGCCCCCGACACGGTGTTCGGCGCCCTTGGCCATCTGGGTCAACAAATCATCGTATCACCGGAACAGAAGCTGACCGTTGTCAGGCTGGGCAAAACGCAGGATGATGTAAACCGGCCTATGAGTGATCAGGTCGGGCGGATCGTATCGCTGTTCCCAGTCAGCAAATAGAACCGTTTATAAGCGAAACTGCCCCTCAACCACGGTTGCGCATTTGCCACCAAGCCAGGCCTTTTCGCCATCCAGACGGCAATGCACATAGCCGCCGCGACTGCTGGCCTGATAGGCGGTAAAGCTGTCCCGGCCCAGTTGCTTTGCCCAATAAGGCGTCAGCACAGCATGAGCCGAACCGGTGACACTATCTTCATCAACCCCGCCGCCAGGGACGAAGACACGGCTCAACGCATCCGTATCCTTGCCTGGAGCGGTGCAGATAAATTGTTCATTCCCCAAAGCAGCCAACGCCTTCAGGTCCGGTTTTAACGCCAGAACCTCATCTGCGGTCTCATAGCGGATGACATTGTACCGGCCTTCATGAAACTGGGTGTCGATCGGCGTCCCGCCAACCAGAGCAACAATATCAGGCAATGTTTTTGGTGATGGTGGATAGGCAGGCAATTCCAACGCATAGCCGTCACCGTCCCGCATCATTGTGAGTATACCGGCTTTACGGGTCCGAAAGGTGACCTGGTCCATATCCGGATTTTGCGACAGGATGATATGTCCACTGGCCAGTGTCGCATGACCGCATAGCGCAATCTCTACCGTCGGCGTGAACCAGCGCAGTTCATAATCCGCTTCGCCGGTTGCATCGGGCAAATAAAATGCGGTTTCCGCAAAATTATTCTCTTCTCCAATGGCTTGCAGCACTTCGTCATCCAACCAGCTTTCCAGCGGCATCACCGCCGCCTGATTCCCGGCAAAGGGCCGGTCAGCAAAAGCATCGACGTGGTAATAGGGCAATGTTTGAGTGTCACGGGTCATGGGTAAAGCATTCCTTCGATCCAGCTTTCATCACTATCATTGGTCCGCATAAAGGTCCGCCGTTCGTGCAGGCGATGCTCGCGGTCCTGCCAGAACTCAAACCGCTTAGGCACAAGGCGATAGCCCGACCAATGTGGCGGACGGGTTACGTCCTGCCCATCAAAACGGGCCTTCATCTCTTCATAGCGCGCTTCAAAAGTCGCACGGCTATCCAACGGTCGCGATTGATCCGATGCCCAGGCACCCAATTGTGAATCCCGGCTGCGCGTCGCGAAATAGGTGTCAGCAATCTCGTCAGATACAGTTGACAGATTACCTTCAATCCGGATCTGCCGGCGCAGGCTTTTCCAATGAAATAAAATCGCCGCTTTCGGGTTGGCTGCAATATCCGTGGCCTTCCGACTTTCCTGATTGGTATAGAAAATAAAGCCGTCGCGATCATATCCTTTGAGCAGCACCATTCTCGCCGCTGGCTGGCCGTTGGCATCGGCCGTTGCGATGGTCATCGCATTGCTGTCATTCAGCTCGGTTTCGCGAGCCTCGTTATACCAAGTGTCGAAGATAGAGAAAGGATCGGATGTCATAGGACCGCCTGTATCAGGGTGGTTGCACGCAGGAAAGCCATTGATTTCCGTTTCTGTGCCATCTCCCGATATTTTAACCGTCCCCCCTTCAAAAAACCACCGAATGACCGTTCAATGGTTCAGGACCAACAATATGGACAAGACGATGCCTCAGTTACAAACGACCGATGATCTTCAAATCGCACCACCGTGCCACAGGAAAAATCCACGAGAAGCTGTTGAGGCCAAGATATTTATCAGGCAGGCGAATTCACAGTTGTTTCGCACCACCCTCTCGGACTTGTCCGTTTCAGGCTTCAGAATGACGAGCTACACTGACCTTGACCCCAAGAAACCGGTTTATATCCGGCTGCCTGGAATCCAGACACTGAGTGCCATGATCAAGTGGAACGATTATCAGGACTATGGGTGCGAGTTCAGAAACGAACTGCACCCCGCTGTGCTGGAACATCTGTTGAGTAAGCTGCGAGCATTTCAGTAGCACGTCGAGAACTGATCAGCACATCTTACAAGAGCTATTGCGCTTCCCCGGTCTTGTCATATTTCAATTCCAGATAGCGGCCCCGGATCGATAGATTATCGATGTCACCCTTCGCTATCTGTTGCGTGACACCGGAAATTTCTTTTTCGATCAACGAAAGACCACTGACCAGCTGTTCATCCGGTGATTTTCCGGAATCGTTGCTCTTCTTGCGCATGGACGCTGGTATAGCGCGATAGCCCGAGATCAGTTCTGGCAGATGCTCCCCCATCAGCTTACGCACTTCATAAGCGGCCGGTTCCGCTTCATCGAGCTTTTGCAGCTGCGGCGACAGCATGTCGAGCTGCGTACCGATATCATTGACAATCTTCACTGCTGGCGGAGGCAATAGAGGCCGCTGTGATTCCAGCCATATCTCGGTTTTCCCTGCCAGCGTTTTCAAATCAGACTGCACCAGAGTGTCGGGCGTCGGGATTTTCATCTTGGGAAATTTCATCGCTGCCCAGATACCGCCTGCAATCAGCCCAGCCGAAATCATAACGCCCCAAAAACCGATACCGTTCAATATCCCGCCGACAACACTGGCGCCGACAAGCACACCGGCCGTGACCATAGCGGCCCGTGCAAGTTTTTTTCGAAAATAGCCACGTTTCAGGCCTCTCGACCGCTCACCAATTGATTCCGCAAATTTATAACTGCGATAATAATTCGCGGCATTGTCGTAAATTTGCTGATTGCTTTCGCTCATACGCCTTATTCCTCAAGCGCGCTCAGCGGGTTTTCGGAAGGCGCTTCGAGAGCGGCTTTATCCTGCCCCTCGGCGCGGGCGATATAGCCCTTTGACTTCTCAATTTCTCCTGACAGGCTGTTGACGGTGGTTTTCATATTTTCCAGCGCCTTGATCTTGAAAGTGTCGATATTGTCCATCGTATCATAAACATTCTGGAAAGCGCGTTGCAGCGTCTCGAGCGGAATGGTCGCGGATGCTGCTTGCTCGTGTATCTGTGCCGTCTGGTTTTTCAGCATATCGCCGGTGCTATCTATAATACCCGCTGTCGTCGTATTTAGCGAGGTAATCTGGTCGAGTACCAGCTTCTGATTGGTGAGTGCCTGAGCGACCGTAACGCCGGTACGCAGCGCGCTAACGGTTGTGGTGCTGGCGCGGTCCACACCTTTGACCAATTCGACATTGTTTTTCTTCACCAGATCGAGCGCCAGATAACCTTGCACAGTGACGGCCATCTGGGTCAGCAAATCCTGAGTCCGCTGACGCACATAGAAAAGCGCACTTTCCCGGATCGCTTTAGCCTTTGCAGGATCAGTAGCATCCAATTCGGCCGCTTTGTCTTCCAGCCGCTGATCCATGACTTTAGACACATGGATCATCTGCTCGAGCCGGCCCATCGCCGCCCACAGATTTTTGCGCTCCACATCAATCGCAGCATTATCCATCAGCAGTTCGTCTTTGCCACCCTGCAAGCGAGAGAGAATAGAGGAGATATGACCTTGCGCACTCTTATAGCCATCAAAATAGTTGCGTAGCTTGGAACCGAAAGGAATGATCCCAAATAGCTTGCGCGGTGCCAATAAGTTACCGCGTTTACCAGGATCAAGGTCTTCCACGGTCCGGCGGAGTTCCGTCAGGTCAGCGCCAATGCCCGACTCTTCATCCATGGTACGGATGGGCCGATCCAGAAAGCGGTTGGATTGGCCCGCCGCATCGGCAATCTCCTTGCGGCCCATATTGGTGATCTGGTCAACTTTCTTGCCAAATTCCGGGCTGTTTTCATCTTCCGCAACGAGGTCGTCGATAAAACTGTCTACTTTCTCTTCCAGTTTTGACTTTACTTCATCACCCACCGGCACCAGCCCGGCTGCCTTTGTTGGTGACACGGCTACAACCGGATCAGGCGGGGTCAGGGTCAGGTCTTCGGTTGCGGTAATCGTCTCGGTCGCCATTGGCTCAGTCTCCATATAGCTGTCTCTAGTGCAGCGCTCCCATCATAAATGGATGCAAATGCACCACTTTTCAAGCGTTTCCACGCTGTATTATAAAAATAATACAGTTAACGGGGAATTGCGCTTAGTGCCTCCAGTGTTTCCAACGGCTTGACCGAGATGTGGGCTGTTATCCCTGCAGCGCTTTTTCAACGTCGGGTGCTATCCGCTCGACGATCACATCTATGCCTTCAGCATTCGGATGAATGCCATCGGGCAAGATCAAATCAGCCCGACCGACCACGCCGTCCATGAAAAAAGGATAGAGGCTGGCTTCATATTTCTTCGCAAGCGCAGGATATATAACATTAAATTGATCGCTAAATTCCTTACCGAGATTGGGCGGAGCCAACATACCCGTCAGCATCACGGGGATTTCCCGATCAGCAAGCTTTTGAACCATCGCTTCCATATTGGCCCGTGTCTCCAAAGGTTTCAGTCCACGCAATAAGTCGTTACCGCCAAGGCCAAGCAAAACGAGGTCCGGTTTTCTGGACAGGCTATCGAGCACAAAATCCATTCGCCGCAGGCCGGCCGCCGATGTGTCGCCTGAAACGCCGGCATTGTGAACTTTCACGTCCTGACCAGCGTCATTAAGAGCTTTTTGCAGCTCTGGTGCAAAACCTTCATCCGGTGCCAAACCATAGCCTGCATAAAGGCTGTCACCGAAAGCCACGATAAGTGTTTCTGCTTCCGCCGCAGGAGCTTCAGAGCTATCGCTAACCACTTGCTGCTGCTGAACTGGTGCGGAATTTTCCTCCGCTGCCGGGCCACAAGCAATCAGAAGTTGAAGAATTGCAAAGCAAAACCCATATGTCATAAACCTGTTCAACATCGGATACACCTTCCCACCATGTTACAAAAAACCGCCGCAACCAGCGACGCCGCTAAATCCAAGTCTCATATTGCCATTGATGCGCAAAAAGTCACCCTCTCTTTGGGAGAAGGCGACGCAAGGGTGAATATTTTGAAAGGGATTGATCTGTCGATCGATTCCGGCACCACCGTTGCCTTGCTGGGCCCATCCGGATCCGGAAAATCGTCTCTAATGGCGATCTTGTCAGGCCTTGAGCGCGCCACTGGCGGTACAGTGAATATCGCGGGAGCAGATTTTGGCAAAATGAACGAAGATGAACTTGCCATTGCACGGCGCGGGCGGGTCGGCATTGTTTTGCAAGCCTTCCACTTGCTGCCCACGATGAGCGCACTGGAAAATGTAGCAGTGCCGCTAGAGCTTGATGGTCAGGAAGATCCCTTTGCGATTGCAGCGAGTGAGCTAGAGGCGGTTGGGCTTGGCGACCGGCTCGGCCACTATCCCACTCAGTTATCGGGCGGCGAGCAACAACGTGTTGCAATTGCGCGCGCTATGGCTTCACGCCCCTCCATTATTTTTGCCGATGAACCGACTGGCAATCTCGATGGGGCAACTGGTGAAATCATTATCGAGCTTTTGTTTGAGCGTCAGAAAGCCAGCGACGCGACATTGCTGATGATCACCCATGATCCGGAACTCGCCAAGCGCTGCGACCGCATCATCGAACTGCGTGACGGTATGATCGAGAAAGACAGTGCAGAAAAGTCTGCCAAGTCATGAGTGCCAGCCTTTCCAAAGCATGGACCATTGCCCGGCGTGACTTACGCGGTCGCTTCGTTGGCCTGCGCCTGCTAATCGTTTGTCTGTTTCTGGGTGTCGCCACACTGGCAGCCATTGGCAGTCTGACGAGCGCGATCACGGATGAACTGGCCAATCGCGGACAAGCCATTTTAGGTGGCGATCTGGAAATATCGGTCGCGCAGCGCGAAGCGTCAGCAGCAGAATTGGATACTCTAAAAGAGACGGGTGAACTGTCCGAAACTCTGCGCATGCAGGCCATGGCGCGCTTGCCAGATGGCAGCGACACGCAACTGGTAGAGTTAAAAGGTGTCGATGCCCCCTACCCTCTTTATGGCGATTTCATATTGGAAGACGGCACCAATGCGCCGCCACTCGGCCCAACCGATATTTATGTTACCCCCGCCCTGATACAGCGATTGTCGCTAAGTCTTGGCGACAAAATCGAATTTGGCGAAGCAGCTTTTACGGTTACGGGAGTCATTGGTGACGAACCCGACAGACTGAGTGAAGGTCTGTCACTCGGTCCGGTAGCGATCACATCGCTCGAAGGCTTGCGCGCCACCAACCTGATACAACCGGGCAGTCTGTTTCAGAGCAAATATCGCCTGAAGCTGCCAGCGACTGTCGATCCGGCCGAACTTGGAGACGAGCTGGAGAAACAATATAAGAACGCCGCTTGGGAGGTAAAAACCCGTGACAACGGCGCTCCCAGCACACGGCGTTTCATCGAACGTATGGGCCAGTTTCTGACGCTGGTTGGCTTGGCATCACTGGTAATTGCCGGCATTGGCGTCGGCAACGGTGTCGCCTCTTACCTGCGCGGCAAACAAAGTGCTATCGCGACGCTCAAGATATTGGGCGCGGACAGTGCGATGGTGTTTCGTATCTACATGTTCCAGATTCTGGCCGTCGCTTTGGTTGCGATACTGGCCGGGTTGTTTGTCGGGGCTATTGCGCCACTGGCCATTATTCAGGTCGCTGGCGATGTCCTGCCGATCAGACCCGAATTCGCGCTCTATCCACTGCCCCTCATCGTCAGTGCCGCCTATGGCTTGCTCATCGCCGTAATATTTGCCCTACCCCCGCTCTCACGAGCCAAACTTATTCCGGCGGCTGGATTGTTTCGCGGGGAAAGTCGATCATGGCGGGAAATTGACAAACCGACTTGGGTCGCCGTCACGCTGGCGGTCGCTGCGATCGTCGCGCTGGCTGTCGGGACCGGACGGGAGCCGATTTTCTCACTCGCATTCATAGGCGCAGCGCTGGGCATATTGTTGCTGCTTAGCCTACTTGGTATCTTGATCCGCTGGCTCGCAAGCAAATCGCCGCGCCCCAAACAACCGCTGCTGAGACTGGCCCTTACAAACCTTCACCGGCCTGGCGCACAGACAGGACAGCTTGTTGTTGCATTGGGTCTGGGTCTGACACTCTTTGCCACACTTGCCGCGATCCAAACCAGTTTGACAAACGAAATCAGGTTCAGTGTTCCGCAGCAGGCACCGAATTTCTTTGTCCTCGATATTCCTGTAGAACGCGCTGATGAATTCAAGAACCAGGTAACCGCAGATGCGCCTGAAGCTGAAATCAATATCGTTCCAACACTGCGCGGCATCATTACCGAATATGGCGGACAAGTCGTTGCCGAGCTGGATGAGATACCGGAAGGTGCCTGGGTTCTGCGCGGAGACCGCGGCTTGACCTATAGCGGAGAACTTCCGGAAGGCAGTGAAATCGCCGCCGGTGAATGGTGGCCTGCGGATTATGATGGGCCACCTCTCGTATCGGTTGACGAGGAACAGGCGACGGCGTTGGGATTGAAAGTTGGTGACAGCCTGACCGTTAGCCTATTGGGCGTTGAGATTAAATCTACCGTCGCTTCACTGCGCAGGATTAACTGGCAAAATTTCGGCTTTAACTATGTGCTGGTTTTCCC
Organism: uncultured Sphingomonadaceae bacterium; assembly: GCA_947493955.1. GTDB lineage: Bacteria > Pseudomonadota > Alphaproteobacteria > Sphingomonadales > Sphingomonadaceae > Parasphingorhabdus. Next base: position 562,451 of record CANLSQ010000001.1, on the reverse strand, counting down.
GCCTAACGTGCTGGCCAATACGCCGCATAATGTTGCTGCCACGATTCAACTTGATGAAACCAGGGAAAACAGCCTGCTGGGGTCATTGCCGCGCGAGTTTCCGTCCATATCAATGGTCAAGGTGAAAGAGATCGCATCGCAGATCGGCACGATACTGGACCAGATGGCAACCGCTATTGCCTCGGCAGCCTCGATAGCAATTTTCTCGGGCATAGCGGTGCTTATCGGCGCTATCGCAGCCTCCCGTCAGTCGCGGGTATATGACAGTGTTATCCTCAAACTCCTCGGCGCAACGCGGTCGCAGATATTGTCAGCACAGGCGATTGAATATGCGGTGCTCGCCTTGCTGCTCTCTGCTGTTGCCTTGGGTCTGGGTCTACTCGCCGGCTGGTTTGTTATCACGCAAATTTTTGAGTTTACCTGGCAACCTGACTGGAGCGTGGTGATGGTGACGTTGGGCCTCGGCGCTGTCGTGACTCTGGGCATCGGCCTGTTGGGTTCCATCCCGGTCCTGTCCGCCAAACCAGCACGGGCACTGCGCGAACTTTAGGATTTCGAATTTTAGAGCTTAGACAGCCTTACTGCGAGAGGGGCGGATAGCACCAAGCTGGACAGATGATAGAATAGCAGAGGTATAAGCAATAGACCTGCGGCTTCGGCGGGGAATAATATCGCCGCCAGTGGGGCGCCGACAGCTATGCTTTTTTGCGCTCCACCGAATAACAAGGCCTTGCGGTCATTTATGGCAAAATCTGCAGTTCCGCCCAGCAACCAGGCGCCGCCAAATGCAAAGACCAGCAGCACGGCAATTGCGGCGGCGACAATCAGAAACTGATCACCGGGCACTTGCTGCCAGATTCCCGCTGCGACAGCGCCCGAGAAGGCAACATATACGGCCAAGCTGATGGCAAGCTTATCTGACCACCCTACAATATTGCCATGGCGTGCCGCCAATGGCCGCGCCCAGCTCTGAATTAACTGCCCAATGACAAATGGCAGCAACAGCATCGTCATGATTTTCACGAAAGAAGCGCCGGTGATAACGATGCCAACAGATTTCGCCAACAGCGCAAAAAAGACCGGTGTGATAATGATCGATGACAGATTGACTGTCGCCGCCGCAACCACAGATGCCCCCACATTACCTTTGGCAATAGCTGTGTAGCTTGCTGCAGATTGGATGGTGGACGGCAAGCAACCAAGGTACAGAAAACCAACCGCTATCATCGGCGCGATGTAACCATCCAAAACCCAGGATAATGTAAGACCAGCGAGCACCATTGCGCCGAAAACAAACCCGAATACGGCTGATTGCAGGCGCCAATTGCGAAAGCCGGCCACCACTTCCTGCCGGTCCAGGCGGATTCCGTGAAGCAGAAATATCCAGAAAATCCCCGCCGAAACCGCAAAGGCGGCAACAGGTTCGGCATCTCCTGTTACGGGAAACACGGTCGCCAGAAGGACGGAGCCCCCGAGCAACCAGATAAATTTGTCTATCAAAATCAGTCTAATGGTCTGCATTGCACAAAGCCAATGCGCCAGTGCCGCATCTGAAGCAAGCCCACAAAATAAGCGTTCGGGATATGGCCGGAAGTTTGGGCTAGGATCGAATTCGGTGCCAGATAGCCCGCGCCAGATCCACTGCCAGTTTGGGCGAGGCTTTGAACACAGTCGAAGGATGGCTTGCGAAAGCCCTTCCCAGCAGTTTCAAATCAAAATAATACCAGTCGGACAATATGCGCTGAACCATCGCCTCTGCACGCAGGGCTTTATCATCGACATGGTCCAGTTCCCGCAGCAGTACTTTCGATACCAATTGCCGAATTTCCTTACTTCTTTGATCGGTCAAACTGCGATCATGTCTACGATAGAGGTAAAGATCAGTGTCTACCGGTACCATCTGAAAATGGTGCGCGGCTCGCATCCAGTAATCATAGTCCTCGGCGCCAAAAAGCTGTTCGTCATATCCCCCCAGCTTTTCGGTAACCTGACGACGGTACAAAAAAGCAGCGCCCACCGGGTTGCCGAACCAGCGCTGTTTGATCGGCGGCGGAGAGACATAACGCAATATGGTCTCTGCATCGTCAATCACGCTGTAACCCGCATAGGCAATGTCCATGCCTGGCTCATTCTCCATATTTTTCATCAACGTCGCAATCATATTGGGTCGCAGGATGTTGTCGTCACTGGTCCAGCTGTGGAAATCCCCGCGAGCTTCAGCAAAGCCGCGGTTAAGCGTCGCTGGCAAACCCAGATTACGTTTATTGGTGCGATGCAACACCCGAGGATCAACCTTGGCGTAATGCTCTATGATAGTGGCTGAACGATCCGTGGAAGCATCATCTATACAAATCAGTTCCCAGTTCGGATAATCTTGCTCAATTACAGACTTAATCGCTTCGTCGAGATATTTCTCGCCATTATAGATAGGCATTACGATAGTAACTATCGGAGAAGCCAAACTAGAAAATGTTTCGGACTGAGCCTTCATATACCATCTGTATTTTAAGTGGATGGAAGCTGGGCATATTTAATATGTCGATGGTGAATTGACACCTGTTATTTTCGTACTGCGGCGATAGACTTCATCAAACCCGGTTTCTGATGTTGCGGCGCAGCACGAAACAGGTTAAGGGCGCACGCAATATAAGGCGCGGCACAATAGCCCCCTTTCCTCTCTTACGGCAGAATTTGATATGTCTCTTCGCAATATTGCTATTATCGCGCACGTGGATCACGGCAAAACCACCCTTGTGGACCAGCTTTTCCGCCAATCAGGCACATTCCGCGACAATGAACGGGTCGAAGAGCGCGCCATGGACAGCAACGATCTGGAAAAAGAGCGCGGCATCACGATTCTCGCCAAATGCACCAGTGTCGAGTGGAAAGGCACGCGTATCAACATTGTCGATACGCCAGGTCACGCCGACTTTGGCGGCGAGGTGGAGCGCATCCTTTCGATGGTTGATGGCGTTATTCTGCTGGTCGACAGCGCCGAAGGCGCCATGCCTCAGACGAAGTTCGTAACCGGCAAAGCGCTGGCACTTGGCCTGAAACCCATAGTCGTCGTTAACAAGATTGACCGCCCTGATGGCCGTGCGGAAGAAGTGCTCGATGAAGTATTCGACCTCTTCGTCAATCTCGACGCCAATGACGAGCAGCTTGATTTCCCGTCACTCTTCGCCAGCGGCCGGAATGGCTATGCCGGCGACACACCGGAGGTACGTGAAGGTGACCTGGCGCCGCTTTTCGATAAAATTGTCGAGCACGTGCCAGAACCAGATGTGGACCCGGATGCTGATTTCAAATTTCTCGTTACCTTGCTCGACCGCGACAATTTTGTCGGCCGCATCCTGACTGGTAAAGTGGAAAGCGGAAAGATTGACCTGAACGCTCCCATCCATGCGATTGATATGGACGGCAATGTTGTTGAAACCGGCCGCGCGACCAAGATCATGGCGTTCCGGGGGCTGGAACGCGTTCCTGTAGAAAGCGCGAAAGCGGGTGATATCATCTCGCTCGCTGGCCTGACCGAAGCGACAGTTGCCAATACCATCTGTGATCCATCGGTCACCGAGCCCATTGCTGCACAGCCCATTGATCCGCCAACCCTGTCGATGAACTTTGCCGTTAACGACAGTCCTATGGCGGGCCGTGAAGGCGACAAGGTGACAAGCCGCATCATCCGCGACCGCCTGTTGCGCGAAGCGGAATCCAACGTGGCGATCAAAATCACCGAAAGTGATGAGAAAGACAGCTTTGAAGTTGCTGGTCGCGGCGAATTGCAGCTTGGCGTACTAATTGAAACCATGCGCCGCGAGGGCTTTGAACTTTCCATCTCCCGTCCGCGTGTTCTCTATCGTGAGGAAAATGGTCAGCGTCAGGAACCCTATGAAACTGTGGTTATTGACGTTGATGACGAGCATAGCAGCACCGTTGTCTCAAAAATGCAACGCCGCAAGGCCGAACTGACCGAACAGCGTCCCTCAGGCGGCGGCAAAACCCGCCTGACCTTCTCTGCGCCGTCACGCGGCCTGATCGGTTATCATGGCGAATTCCTTTCCGACACGCGCGGCACCGGCCTGATGAACCGTCTGTTCGAAAAATACGGCCCATATAAAGGCGTGATCGAAGGCCGTCCTGTCGGTGTGCTGGTTTCCAATGGTACCGGTACCGCCATGTCCTACGCGCTGAATGCACTGGAAGAGCGCGGCATATTGTTCATTGGCGGCCAGACCCCTGTCTACGAAGGCATGGTCATCGGCGAAAATGCAAAACCCGGCGACCTCGACGTCAATCCGATGAAATCGAAACAGCTAACCAACTTCCGTTCAACCGGAAAGGATGATGCCGTACGCCTCACCCCGCCAAAGATCATGACGCTGGAACAGGCAATTGCCTACATCGACAATGATGAACTGGTAGAAGTCACTCCAAAAAACATCCGCCTGCGCAAACGCCATCTCGATCCCAATGATCGCAAGAAAGCAGCGCGCAAAGCGGAAGCGGCTTAGGTCCCAGAAGGCTCAACCACAAATATTTCGCCATCGGAATCAGCAAGGATCAGATTATTTTCCTGATCGGTTCCGATGGCAACTATTCCATCGATACTGCCAGCATCTGGTGCAAAATCTGCATTGAGCAATTCATAGCTTGATGAAGGAAGAGTTTCTCCCGGCTCCAGATCAGTATTGCGAACGGCCCATATGTTGCCGCTGTCGCGATCCGCGAAGATATATTTCCCTTGCAGGTTTACAACCGATCCCAGATGAATCACGCCTCCGATCACCGAACTTCCTTCCCGGTCGCCATTGCCCCTCGCATATTCAGTGGCAGGTAAAATCAGGGGACCTGCACTGCTGCCCATAAATGGCGAGCTGCCTTCAAAAAATGGCCAGCCGAAATTTTCGCCACCGCTATCTTCCAGCAGATAATTGATTTCTTCAGCCAGCGAATCCCCTTTGTCTGCGAAATAGAAGCCATCACCAAAGCGAAATCCATTTTTGGGATCCTGCAAACCTAGCGCATAGACGAACCTGTCGCCTCCACCAGTGGCGAACGGGTTGCCGGGTGGAGTAAGAAATCTTATCGGCGTCGCGCCTGCGAACGGGTCCGGATTGGGCAGCAATCTGAGAATTTTGCCAAGTTGTGAATTCGGGTCTTGTGCAGCATTGGGATTGCCAGAATCTCCCACGCTTACATAGAGAACATTGCCGATCCCAAACTCAATCCAACCGCCATAGTTCACATCTGAATCATGAGGAATCGTAAGCTGCGTTCCGGTACCCTGTGGCAATTCCAAAGTCTGGCGCCTGATTTGACGAATGGTGATATCGCTGCCTGCGGTTCCGAATGGACCCGAGCGTTGAGCGGTTACAAAAGCCCAATAGGTGTCGTTCGCAGTAAAGCCAGGGTCAACTGTCAGTCCTAAAAGCCCACCTTCGCCTGTCGTGTTGACGTTACGAAGCGTCCGGTCAAGGCTTCGTGTGCCATCTATAGTGTCCAACTCATAGATGTTACCGCCCCGTTCCGTGACGAACACTTTCGTTTGATTGGGGATTTTTGCAATGGCCGTGACGTCATTTAAACCCGTTGTGAGTCTTCGAACACTGATACCTTCCCGATCGTTGTAGACCGTTACGGTTAAGTCGAGGGTATCGCTAGCGCTGCCGTCGCTAACCTGCACCGTCACTTGATAAACATTATCTTGATCGGCATCAGTGGGAAGTTCGAAATTTGGCGTGAGCACAAATCTTAAAGCGCCGTTGCCGGCAATAGAGAAGTCATCCGCATCGTCACCACCGGAGATCGAAAAGCTTAACACACCGCCATCAGCATCAGTTGCCCGTACCGTCAAAACATTGAATTCATTTTCCGTAACTGTTGCCGAGGGCGCTGTTGTAATTTGTGGCGGCGAGTTACCGCTGGGGGGGAGCACTACGGGTGACGAAGAATCGCCGCCGCCTCCACAGGCCGCCAATGAAAGAAAAATACCAGCGATAACAAAGTGACGCATAAGTAACGGCCCCCAATTTACAGATGGTATCGCTAGCTATGAAATATTGAGGATTCAAGGTAGTTTTGAGCATCTTGGTTATTTTTATATTGTCAAAGAAACTACTCACTCAGATTGAAACAAAATCATCATCGTTGACCGAATATGATCAATAGGTAGCTATTGCACGACAGGCCGGGATAGCTCAGTATCAATCCATGACAGTGTTTTCAATACAGCTTCACCGCCTGGGTTTCCTGTTGACGGTTTCGGCATTGCTCACAGCTTGTTCGGCCGACACCGCTACCAACGCCAAAATTGCGGATGATGATGACAATTGCCGTGACCATCCGCTAGCCTTGCAAGTTCTCGGCTCCGGCGGTCCGATAGCGGATGATCACCGTGCGGGAGCCAGCAACATCTTGTGGGTGGATGGCAAAGCCAAATTGCTGATCGATGCAGGCAGCGGCGCCTTTGTGCGTTATGGCGAGGCCGGGGTCGACTTTAACGATCATGATGCAATCCTGCTCACCCATTTACATGGTGATCATGCCAGCGGTCTTCCGGCCTTACTAAACAACGGCGCTTTTGCGAAACGATCGGCAGACCTCATGGTCGCCGGGCCAGCAGGAAATGATCAGTTTCCATCGACTAGCGCCTATCTTAGTTCTTTAATTGGCAAAGAAGATGGCGCTTTGCGTTATCTGCATCCTTATCTGGAAGACGATGACGCCCTACCCCGCTTGACAACCAAGGACATTAATGTCGGCAAAACCGGACTGCAAACCATCTGGAACGAGAACGGCCTGAAAATTAATGCCATCGGGGTTCATCACCTTGATGTACCGGCGCTTGCTTATGTCATTCGCGTCAAGGATAAAACTGTTGTCCTTTCTGGAGACCAGAGTTTCTTAAGCGAAGATTTTGTCACGATATTATCGGACACGAAACCCGATTTATTGGTGATGCACAATGCGATTACCATGGCTGATGGTCAGCCACGCGGCTTGCACCGTGATCCGAAATCCATAGGGGAAACCGCAGCAGCGCTGAACGCACAAACCTTGCTGCTGACCCATCATATGCAGCGCGCTTTAATGGTCCAAGATCAGGTCAACGCGGCGATTTCAGAAGACTATAGCGGGCCGGTACTCATGGCAGATGATCTGTCCTGCTACCCTCTATGATCAGGGAGGGATCTACACAGACGTCAGAACGCTAGTTTCTTCTCCGCTATCGGTATTTCCGCAGGATATCGATGGCCATATGGGTTTACTGAGTGAAATAGGCGCTTGATTTTCACCATGGGCCGCTTAGGCTTCTGATATTACCAATGAAGAGGGGAATAATGATGGAATGGATGTTGATGCCGCTGAAACGCTATGCGGATTTTAGCGGGCGCTCTCGTCGCAAAGAATATTGGATGTTTGCCCTTCTGCAGGTAATCATCATTGTTGCACTAGCGATAATCGGAGGAGTTTTGGGCAGTTTCACACCAGATCCAGCTGGCTCCATGTCCACTGGCGGAACTTTGATGATTGCTCTGTTTGGCCTTTACGCGCTCGCAATTTTCATCCCCTCGCTTGCGGTGCAGGTACGCCGCTTTCATGATCAGGACAAATCTGGTTGGTTCGTACTTTTGGGATTTATTCCCTATGTTGGCGGTCTAATCGTTCTCGTGTTCATGTGCTTGGACGGAACCAAGGGCAAAAATCGCTTTGGCGACGATCCGAAGATGAGCGACAATGTGGGTGATGTATTCAACTGACCATCACTAGGGCCCCTTTGGGATAGACCTTGTAAAACTTGATTTTCGATAGGGTTGTGGCAAAGCGCCACGACCCTTTTTTTGGAGATACAGAACCATGACCGACACGCCTGACCAGCCGGAAGAAAAAGCCAAATCCGGTACGGACACACCGCCAGACCGTCTCGCGATCAATCCGCGGAGCAAGTTTTACGGTGGCGAACTTCTTGAACGTGGCATCGGCATCAATTTTCGCGGAGCTCGCAAACATAATATCGAAGAATATTGCGTGTCCGAAGGCTGGGTAAAGGTTCAGGCTGGCAAGACGGTCGATCGCAAGGGCAATCCGTTGCTAATCAAACTTAATGGCGAAGTCGAAGCCTGGTTTGAAGACCTTGGTGACGATGCGCCGATGATCAAGAAAGGCTCCTAGGAGCCCATAGCCAGCAAATGACACCCCAGCGCATCCAATATTTTATCGCACTGGTGTTCTTCATACTCGGCGGATGGGCTGCCCTGTTTCCGCAGCATGTCATCGACACGGTGTTTCTGCCCGAGTATCGCAGCGGCGGGCGGATATTGCCGTTCATGATGGCCTGTTTTGGTGCGCAGGCTTTGCTTGCAGGGCTATTCGCAGCTTTCGCCCGCTTCACCGCGACAACATTTCTGGTTTACGGTATCGCGTTACTACCCTTTTTCGGATTCAATTATTATTTTACCTTTCACGACCCGGTGTTCACCCGCATGGGATTGATTGACGCTTTAGGTAATATCATCATGCTGGCACTCTGCTATGCCGGATGGCGACAGTCAAAGACGGCCGAACAGATCGAAAAACAAGGGAATTAAGCAATGGACTTTACGGACAAGATAGTCTGGATCACCGGTGCTTCATCGGGAATTGGTGAAGCCTTGGCGAAAGCTTTTGCGGCACAAGGCGCGCATATCATCCTCTCCGGTCGCAGGGTGGAAGCTTTGGAATCCGTTGCCGCGGACATCTCGACCGACACACTACTGCTTCCTTTTGAGACGACCGATTATGATGCTCTACCTACCAAGGTCGCCGAAGCTCAGAATTGGAAAGGCCGCGTTGATGTGCTGGTCAACAATGCCGGGATCAGTCAACGCAGTTTGGCTCTAGATACAGATCCCAATGTTTATCATCAGATCGTCAACGTCGATCTGCTGGCGCCGATATGGCTCACGCAGTTGCTGCTACCGCACATGATTAGTGCAGGCGGCGGTCATGTCGTCGGGATCAGTTCTGTTGCCGGACGGATTGGCGTTCCGCTACGCACGGCTTATTGCGCCGCCAAGCACGGCTTGATCGGCTATATGGATGCCCTGCGTGCCGAAACCGAGACACGGCATAATATACATGTCACCAACATTCTACCCGGCTCCATCCGCACGAACGTATCGCGCAACGCCCTGACCAAGGATGGTTCGAAGCGTGACAAGTCTGACGCAGTAATCGACAATGGCATGGAGCCAGACGAATGCGCCCGACAGATACTCGAAGCCGTGACCAATAAAGTGCCGGAACTGATCATTGCCGAAGGCCCCGAGTTGATGCTGGCCCAATTGCGGCAAAGTGATCCGGAAAAGCTGTTTGAAATGACCGCCGGTCTAGGTGCGCAAATTGCCGAAAAGTATGAAGCCGGAGACGATGACTAATGGCTTTGGTGCTGCTTGATAAAGCCGATGGCATTGCCACGATCACGCTTAACCGCCCGGAAGCCATGAACGCCTTGTCCCACGCTTTGCGGGGCGAATTTTTTGACGCCTGCGAAGATATTGGAGCAGATAGCAATATCCGCGCTGTCATTGTGACCGGTGCCGGAGAAAAGGCCTTTACGGCTGGTCTTGACCTTAAAGAGCTGGGGTCATCCGGTCTTGGCGCTGCGACCGACCAGAAGCCGGCCAGCAATCCCTGCCGAGCGCTGGAGAAGCTCGATATACCGGTCATTGGTGCGATTAATGGGGTCGCTATCACCGGCGGCTTTGAACTGGCCCTTGCCTGCGATGTAAGGATCGGATCGACCCATGCCCGTTTTGCCGACACCCATGCACGGGTCGGGATCATACCTGGATGGGGCCTGTCGCAAAAGCTGTCGCGCCATGTCGGTTTGTCCCGCGCCTGTGAATTGAGCTTCACCGGACAGTTTCTGGATGCCGAGACAGCCTGCGGTTGGGGCCTGATCAATCATGTCTATGCGCAAGATGAATTGATGCCTGCTGCACGGGCACTGGCCGCCGATATGGCAACGATCGAGCCGGGTTTTCTGAAGACTTACAAAAAACTTATATTCGATGGCTATGACCGCAATTTCAAAGACGCTATGGCTTTGGAAAAGCAGGTCACCGATGCTTATAATGACCATGTCAGTGCCGAAGAAGTCGAGCAGCGGCGTCTTGCCGTTATTGAGCGTGGTCGCGCTTTGAAAAGCTAGGCCTGCGCACCCTTTATGAATGCCACAATCTGGGCTTGAGCGAATTTCGCTTCCCTAATCGGTAACAGCATCCAGACATGCTGCATCTCTTCTCCCACATGAAGTGCGACAGGAAAGCCTTGTGTATCCGCTTTCTCTTTCAGCCTTAGCGCATCGGCATACAGCAGATCATGGCTACCGGCGAAAATGGCAAGCGGTGGCAATTTATCGATGGCCGCGAAAAGCGGACTAACCGGAAAAGCCGCCGGATCTTTACCTTCACCAGCCCAGAATTGACCAGCGGTCTGAGCGCCCTGTATCGAGAGCAACACGTCGCGCTGCTCCAGCTCTCGCTGCAACGGATCGCTGACAGTTGCATCCAGCCAGGGTGAGAGCAGGATGATCTTACCCGGCATTGGCTTACCCTGATCACGAAGCATCTGCGCCAGACCGAGACTATATCCGCCGCCGGCGCTGTCACCCATTACGGTTATATTTTCCGCCCCATATTTGGCTACTGCCCGATCGTAGGCCCGCATAACAACAGGGTAGCTTTGCGACCAGTCATGCTCCGGTGCCAGCGGATAAAGAGGGACGGTCACACTCGCTCCGGTCGCCCTCATCAGCTTTTTGATCATAGCCCAATGGACGAACACGATACTGAAGGCATAGGCGCCGCCGTGCAGGTAGAAGATATGATGTTTGCTCTTATCTTCCTTGGGCTCTATCTCATAAATCTTATGATTATCAATCTGATATTGGCTAATGTGCCCATGCTTTCTAAACCACCGTCCGGGCCGGGCTGGACCGTTTTTCCTGTCCCGCGCCAGAAACTTCATGCCAGTATCATAGTCTGCCAAACGCTGCTGCACCTTTAGCAAGCGTAGGACAAAATTTATCAATCGAGCGCGCTTACTGATCACCCCGCATCAGCCTCAAGATCAGCATTGATGAAATCCGCAATCTGCTTGCGGGCTTTCTTGCCTTCCGGAATGGGAAACAGCATCCAGACATGTTGCATTGCTGGAAACTCGAAATAATCCAGCGGCATATCCGCCGCCTCCGCTTTCTCTTTCAATTTTCTGGCGTCGGGCCAAAGCAAATCAAATGTACCGGTAAATACTGCAATTGGTGGAAGGCCTTCCAAAGCACCAAACAGAGGACTAACCGGCGGTATATCAACGGCTCCATTTTCTCCAGCCCACCATTCGCCTGCTGCACGAAGGCCACCAATACCCAATATGCGATCCTTCTTTGACAGTGCTGGCTGCATCGGATCGGTCATACTGACATCAAGCCACGGTGACAGCAGAATCATTTTATGCGGCATTGCCTTTCCCTGGTCCCGCAGCATCTGCGTCAGACCAAGTGCAAAGCCGGCGCCTGCGCTGTCACCCATGATGGTTATATTGTCTGCGCCCACCTCTTCGACCAGCGCGTCATAGACTGGCATCATCCAGTCATAGCTTTCTTTCCAGTCATGCTCCGGCGTCAAGGGATAGCACGGTGCCACAACAGTAGCGTCGGTCCGGTGCACCATCTCTGCCAGCAATGTCCAGTATCCAGGCTGGATATCCAGAACATAAGCGCCGCCATGGATATATAAAATACGACGATGGCTCCCAGACTTTGGGGCCAATGTGAATATTGGATACCCGTCTTTCGTAGATTCCGTCACCTTAAACTTGCGGTGCAACGCCTTGCTGGGCGCGGCAACCTTTTTCGCACGGGCTTTCGGAATACTCGCTTTCAGCTTCGCTTCGTCCGAGAAAATCGCTTTTAAACCGGTGAGCGGAAGGGCTTTGGCGAGCAGCCGGGCTCTTATGCTGGTCATGGCCCGTTCCTAACCCGGATTGCCTTCAATTTGCGGCACATTGGGGTCAATGGTCACCCAGTCCTGCGAACTTTTGGTCCAGAAATGTACTTGCGGATTGAGATGGCTGGTATCGTCCAACGTGCCCGCCTTGACGAAGGTCATGCCAGGCTGCGTTGGCAGTGTGGACAGCAGCGGCGAACCGCATTTGCCGCAGAAGTGTCGTTCTACAACATTGCCCGTTTCACTACTATCTTCATAAGTTGTGAGATCGCCCTGAATGCTCAGCTGATCATTGGCTACACCAAATAATACAGAATAGGCGCTACCCGACTGACGCTGGCAGTTTTTGCAATGACAGACACCGGTCATTTGTGGTTCTCCGCTAACGCTATAGCTTACTGACCCGCAAAGGCATTGTCCTGTCATTGTCATAATATTCTCCCCGTTTATGCGACTTTTCTAACGAAAACCGTTCCCGCCGAATATCCTGCGCCAAATGAGCAGATAAGTCCAATGTCTCCGTCCGACAGATCGGCGCTATGCTTGTGAAACGCGATGATTGACCCAGCCGAAGACGTATTCGCATAGGTATCCAGCACGGTTGGGCTTTCATCATCATTTGCTTCATGACCAAGCACACGCTGAGCGATCAACCGGTTCATCCCGGCATTGGCCTGATGCAACCATAGGCGCCTAAGGTCAGTATTCTCGATTCCCAGTCGCGCCGCTTGATCCACAATCATCTGGGCGACCATCGGCACCACTTCCTTGAAGACCTTGCGCCCTTCCTGGACAAATAGCTTATCCACGTCATCCCGTGTTTCCGGACTGGTCCGGTTGAGGAAGCCAAAGTTGTTACGGATATTGTTCGAAAACTGCGTCTTGAGCTTGGTCCCGACAATTTCCCAATGTTCTGCTGGTGCGATGTCTTTTGCTTCCACCAATATGGCTGTCGCTACATCTCCAAAGATGAAGTGGCTGTCACGGTCCCGCCAGTTCAAATGGCCGGAGCAGATTTCAGGGTTGATCACCAATACCGATTTGGCGCTACCGGAACGGATATAGTCTGCCGCGGTCTGAATACCGAATGTTGCGGAAGAGCAGGCAACATTCATGTCGAATCCGAAACCATCGCCAATGCCCAGCGCATCCTGAATCTCGACTGCGATGGCAGGATAGGCGCGCTGCAGATTGGAACAGGCACAGAGTACGGCATCGACATCCTCTGCTTTCCGCCCCGCCCGTTTCAGCGCCTGCTCGGCCGCCTTGACGCCAATTTCGGCAAGGACGGAGATTTCCTCATCGGGCCGCTCGGGCAATCGCGGACACATCGTTTCAGGGTCAAGAATCGGATCTTTTGAAAGCACGAAGCGCGATTTGATGCCCGATGCCTTTTCGATAAATTCTACCGAGCTATGCTGCAACTCGGCGACTTCGCCAGCGGCAATGGCATCTGCATTTTCGCTATTATGTAAATCGACATAAGCGTTGAAGCTCGTCACCAGTTCTTCATTGCTGATGCTATCGGTGGGTGTGAAGAGGCCAGTGGCAGAAATCACGGGGATGTTGGTGTTGGTCATAGGGCGATATTCTCTTAAACCTTGAAGAAGAATGAACAATTATTGGCCGATATCGTAAAGTCCCAACGGGCAACTAGCAAGCGATGTTGCGCGCCAATTGCCAAGCGCTGTTATCTTGCTATTTGTCGGGCATGACCGAAACAGACCGCATCAAATTGCATAGAAGCTGGAAGACGCCGCTCCAGCCCGAATTTTCCAGCGACTACATGGCCAACCTGCGGACCTTTTTGCTGGAGCAGAAAGCGGCTGGCAAAACGATCTTTCCCAAGGGCAGCGAATATTTTCGGGCGCTTGACCTGACACCACTCGACAAGGTGCGTGTCGTGATACTGGGGCAAGACCCCTATCACGGTCCGGGACAGGCGCATGGGCTTTGCTTTAGCGTGCAACCCGGCGTCCGGCCGCCACCGTCGCTGGTCAATATCTACAAGGAATTGGAAAGCGATATCGGAATGCAACGCCCCCAGCACGGATTTCTGGAATCCTGGGCACAGCAAGGCGTGCTGTTGCTAAACAGCGTGTTGACGGTTCAACGGGCAGAAGCAGCCTCACATCGCGGCAAGGGGTGGGAGCAGTTCACCGATGCGATCATCCGATTGATTGCGGCGAAGGAAGAGCCCGTCGTCTTTTTGTTGTGGGGTAGCTATGCGCAAAAGAAAGCGGGCTTTGTCCAAAGCATCGATCAAGGCGGCAAGCATTTGGTGTTAAAGGCACCGCACCCCTCACCGCTTTCGGCGCACAATGGCTTTTTTGGGTGTCAGCATTTCAGCAAGACCAACAGCTTTCTGGAGCATAATGGCCTGCCGCCGATCGACTGGTCTTTGCCGCCCGTTTAGCTTATGATTGCGCACACAGCACAAAAGGGGCCAAGCCAATGACGTCCAACAGACAAAAAGAGCATCAGAGTTTTGATACATTCTGGCCGTTCTATTTGCAGGAACATGCCAAACCAGCGACGCGTAATCTGCATTATGTAGGAACCAGTCTGGTTGTCCTGATCGCCTTTTATTCGGTGGCAACGACCAATTGGCTTTTGCTGCTGACCATGCCTCTCGCAGGCTATTTTTTCGCCTGGATGGCGCACTGGCGGGTCGAGAAGAATCGTCCAGCGACCTTCACATATCCTCTGTGGTCCCTGATCGCAGATTTCAAGATGTGGGGATTGTGGCTCACCGGACGCCTGAAACCCGAGCTTCAAAAGGCCGGTGTAGAGGACGCCTAGCTGGCCGCTTCCAATTCCGCTTCCTGCACCTTCAGCGCTTCGGTTCCTTCGATCCAGGTACCGATATCCCGCGCTACCTGATCAGGTGTTTCTTCCATCGGCAGATGTCCGGCATCTTCATAAATGATAAGTTTGGACCCCGGGATAGCTTCTTCAAAAGCCTTTGCGTGAGACACCGGAATGACCGTGTCCTGCTCTCCCCAAAGCAACAGTACGGGCATTCTTAGATTTCCGACTTCCGCCCACTTTTCCGGTTCGCGTGCTGTTTTGCCCCGCGCGACTGAAGCCTGACGATTGCCAGGAAAGCGCAGCAATTCCCAATAGCGCGTCACCAGTTCATCGGTCAGACGTTCTGGTTGTGCAAAATTTTCTTCCAATGACGAGCGCACCAGAAATTTGGGAGTAATTTCAGGCAACAGCAATTGTCCGATAGACGAACGCGCCAGTCTTGCTGCCAGATAGGGTTTGACCTTCTCGTCCGTTTGCGCGCCGGATGCATCGATCAAAACAAGCCCTGAAACGCGCTCAGGAACTGCCAGACCGGCACGCCACGACAGCCAACCGCCCATGCTGTTGCCTACCCAATAAGCCTTTTCGACACCCACGGTATCGAGCACCTTCGTCGCCGCGGCAATATTGGTATCTGCACTGTAATCGCCGTTTGCTTGAGGACCGGTGAGGCCATGGCCGTATAGATCAAGCGAGATCAGCCTGTATTTGTCGCCCAGCAAAGCCACAACGGGTTCCCATGTCTGAAGCAGGCTGTTCGAACCGTGGATCAGCAAGATCGCTGGCCCTTCCATATTGCCTTCATCACGATAATGAATTTGTCCGCCGACGCCGTCGTCAATAAATTGCGACGCGTCATTGCTGTATTTAGCGATCATCTCCGCACGATCGGTATCCGGCGTGCGGAATATGAAAAACGCGGCGATCAATATAACGATCAAAGCCAATAAAATACGCAGCGTAGTTTTCATGTTGTTGCCCCAGATAGTGTCAAGAAATGACAATACATATCGAGCCGCCGGTAGGACAGAAAAAAAGGGCGGGAAAGCAACAGCCGTCCCGCCCCTTCAGATAGTTACCGGCCATAAAGGCCAATAGCGTTAAGCCTGCTGAAGATTTACAGCTGCTTTCTTGCCATTGTTCCCGGTTTCAATGTCATATGTGATGCGCTGCTCTTTCTCGAGCGTCTGCATACCAGCAGCCTGAACGGCTGTGATGTGAACAAAGCTGTCATCGCCGCCATCTTCAGGGGCGATAAATCCATAGCCTTTATCCGTATTGAAAAATTTTACTGTGCCTGTAGGCATATTCTTATTCCTATTCATTACTTAGTGGTGTCTGTCCGACCTTTCGGCCGCGCCAGACGGGGGTCGCCAAACGTCGAGAAAAAGGAAAAAAGAGCATGCGGGCTGCTTTACCAGCCGCGAAACAAGAATTTCGTCGTACGCGATTATTAGCTGTGGTGGCCGTAGCAGCCTAACCCGCACTTAGCAAACGGCTTAACCCGACGGATGCGTTAACGCGGGCATTTACGGCGTCGAAACCAGCGCAATGGCCGCCATTGTCAAAGTTAATAGGCCTAATCCTAACGACAATATCCAGCGCAGGGTCAACAGCCACTGCGATTCTATTCCTGCCGCAGCCAGCTGTCTGTCCACCAGCGGTGACCCCATGATACACAGCCCCAGCAACAACATCGACGGCCCGGGCCATGACCAGCCCAATATCCAAGGCACATAGGTTGCCAAAGCAATCAGGCTGGGCAAAACAGCGGCAATATAAATCCATCCCGGTGCCTGTTTGTGCGCAGCCGCCAGCCCCCACCAGACACCGCCCAGAAAACTAAAAATCAGTGCAGCATAAGCATATGCAATAGCCAATGCGCTCCATTGCCATTCTGGTGGTCCCAGTAAGGCAGTGAAGGTCAGGAAAAGCGGCGGCAAAAGGCCCGCAAGACCAAACAGGCGTGGAGCCATTGGAATATCGTTCAGCATGTCCGGCAAATAGCCCAATGTGTTTCGTAACGCCAGCACCGCAGCTCTTTCCCTTGCCGCCGATAAAGTGTAGCGCGTTATCATATGAAACAGACACTTAAATTTGGAGGCGCTGCCTGCGCCGCAGTCTTCACCATGACCCTGTCCGCTTGTGAGCCGGGCGAGCCACCAGTCGCACCCGATCCTTCACCACAGGATGTTTATTTTGAACGTCTATCCCTGCTTTGTGACAAGGCTTATCCGGGGCAGCTGGTTTCCGATCAGGAAGCCGATGCGGATATGATGGGTCAAGAAATGATCATGCATGTCGCCACCTGCGACCAGAGTGAGATTCAAATCCCCTTTCATATCAGCAATGCCGACGGCAGTTGGAACCGTTCGCGGACGTGGATCATCACGCGCACGGAGGACGGTCTGCGTCTGAAACATCGCCATCGGCACGACGATGGATCACTGGATGCAGTCAGTAATTATGGCGGCGATACCAGCACAGAGGGCACAGCAGAACGCCAGGAATTCCCGGTCGACAACGAATCAATCACGCTGTTTGAAAAAGAGGGCCTTGATCAATCCGTCACAAACACATGGGCGGTAGAGATCAGTCCGCCTGGTCAACAAGACGCCCGCTTTGCATATGAGCTGCGCCGCCCCGAAACTTCCGGCGGTCGCTTCTTCCGCGTTGAGTTTGATCTCTCCAAATCAGTTGAGCCCCCACCCCCGCCATGGGGTGATTAGGCATAATCATATCTTGACGCCGTGATCGTTAGTTGCTCACTGTAAAGTTATGCTTCCGGCCCTTCTTGTCAGCACTGCAATGGTCCTGCTTACCGTTATCATTCACGGCGCTGGCATCCTTGCCCTTGCTCGTCTTTTAAGGGTCGAGGCCCGCGAAGAAGCGGAAGAACATATCCATCCGATGTCATTGCGCGGGATATCCGTTACACTAATACTGGTGCTCGGACTATTCGCCCTGCATGGTATCGAGATCTGGGCTTATGCTCTTGTCTATCTGCTACTCGATGCCCTTCCCACGCTGTCGGACGCGATCTATTTCTCGACCATTACATATGCGACCACCGGCTATGACGATGATGGCTTTGCCGAAGCCTGGCGAATGGTCGCAGCGATAGAAGGTGTCAACGGTATCATCCTGCTGGGTTGGTCCACTGCTTTCTTTGTCACCGTCGTTGCAAGGATGGGCAGAAGCCGGTGAACAATCATGGTCAGGACTCTCTTGTGCGCGTGGGGTTCCGCATTTTGCTAGCTGTCTTTTATCTGCTCGCAGGGATCGCCCATATCCGCAGCCCGGATGGTTTTCTGGCAATCACGCCTGACTGGGTGCCGTTCCCGGAACAGGTGGTCTTTCTGACAGGCGTTGCTGAGATTGCCGGTGCCGTCGGTCTCCTCATTCCGTCCCAACTCATTCCGCATATCCGCTATGCCGCCGGTATCGGGCTCGCCCTTTATGCACTTTGCGTCTATCCAGCGAACGTCAATCATGCGGTCAACAATATCGCCATCGGTGGAGAGACTGCGAGCTGGGCCTATCACGGTCCGCGATTGTTGTTTCAACCCGTCTTTATCTGGTGGGCATTGATCGCTGGCAACGTCATCAACTGGCCATTCAAACCGAAAATCAGTTAATTTTTAGATGCCCTTTCACTCAACTTCCGTAGATTTTCTTCATGACCCGCACGGTTTAGCTTGTACATGCTGATCACCGCGATCATCGTCATCCACAGTGCGAGGATCAGAGGTACATAGACCGCGCCCAACATCCAAAGCGTATCTGCAGAAACATCCCCTTGCCCCGCACCGGATTGCAGGCCGACAATTCCCAGCACAGTGCTCGCCAATATGATCCCGACCCCAACGCCGCATTTACGGATGAAGGTTGTGGCGGCAAAGAATATCCCTTCCGAGCGCCGCCCCGTTTTCAGTTCAGCCTGCTCAACCAGATCGGCGATCATTGATGAGGCCAAGATTTGGTAACAGATGATTAGACCGACATCGATTGTGGTAGCAATCAGAACAAACCAGAAAGTAAACGGTGACTCATTGCCCGGCAGCACATCAAATACGCGTAGCATGATCGGTGTTGGCGACCCGATAAATGCGATCAGCCCGATTATTATCGCACCGCGTTTCTTGCCAATTGTACGGGTTACATAGGGTGCCAGAAAAAGTCCGATAAACGTCGAGAACGTGACACAAATGGAAATAAGCCCAATTTGCTCTGGACCAAAACCCCAGAAATAAGTGGCAAAATAGAAGTTCAAACCGCCCGCGAGACCGGAGGCGATAAACCCCAATAGGCTTGCAAAGAACAGTGCCGCAAAAGACCGGCTCGATAATGTCTCAAAAATCTCTCGAAACATCAGACCTAGTGTAATCTTGCGTTTCGCCGGCGGTGCCCGCAGTTTGGGGATAAGATGATGCGTTCCCAGCGCCGATATCATAATCGCCGCAAACATAACCAGCGACGCAATAAGCCCGTAGAGGGCATAAGCGTCTCGATTAAATTGGCCATTGCTGATCGCCGCCGTAATGAAGGCGGGAAAGATCAGGATGAACATCGCAATCGCCATGGTGTTGCCGCCAAGCCAACCGAAGAACCAGCGGAAACTGATCACCGAACTGCGCTCATCATAATCCTGCGTCATCTCTGGCGCCAGCGCTGTGCTAGGCGTTTCATATATGGTGATGAACGTCCGGATGAGGATGGAAAGCAACAAGACGTACCAGAAGAGCTGCGTATTGCTCCAGCTCTCCGGCGGATTCCACAAGAAATAATAGCCGATCGGCACAGGCACAGCCGCAGCATACATGAACGGATGGCGACGGCCCCATTTGGACCGGAAATTATCTGACCAATAGCCGACAATCGGGTCGCTGAGTGCATCTGCAATCAATGCGATCATGATGGCCAGTCCGACAAGCTGGGCATTAAGGCCAATGACCTGCGCATAGAATATCAGCAAGAAATACTGAAATCCGCCATCCTTGATGCCATAAGCCACCGAACCAAAGCCATATGCGAGTTTCGTCCAGATCGATGGTTTGGAATCTATCGCCGGTGCCGTTGCTTCCATACATCCCCCAGTTGATGGTCCCATTGTTATGGGCACTCACTGGAACGGTCCTAAACAGCTTCCTGTCAATTACAAGCAGCCGTCCCCTGAACAAAGTGATCAATCTGTGCTATAAACCGACGCGGAGGGCAATTTTGGAAGGAAGGCCCAATGGAACGCCATGGAGATGAGATACTAGTTACGGAAAAGGAAGCCAGCAACAAAACCCGGCCACAAGGAGTACGATGGGTCCTTGCTGTTTCACTATTCGCCGCACTGATCGCAATGTCCTTTGTCTGGATCATACCAGCCTTGTCATAATGCTCTGGCGGGACGGCTTGATTCATTGACCATGATCAATTCATCCACTCTTGTTCCGGTCTATGATTGCCGAGCGATTGAACAGGAGAGCGACTATGACCAATACCCTCGAGCCGGCTGAAACCAGAGAACGCAAAGGGCATTGTCTGTGCGGCGCGATCCAGATTACCGCACATCAAGCCAGTACAGAAGTCGGTGCCTGTCATTGCCACATGTGCCGGCGCTGGGGTGGCGGTCCCGCCTTTGAACTCGATTGCGGTCCCGATGTCACCATAACGGGCGAAGACCATATCGCGGTCTACAACTCCTCCGAGTGGGCCGAGCGGGCGTTTTGCAAAACCTGCGGCACCAATCTGTACTATCGGTTGAAAGAGCCCGGCCAATACATGATTGCCAGTGCGATATTCGACAATGAAGATAATCTGAACTTCACCACCCAAGTCTATATCGACAGCAAGCCCGACTATTACAGTCTGGCCGAACAGACCAAAAACCTGACCGGCGCGGAGGTGGAAGCTATGTTCGCCGCTGAAATGCAATGATGCCGGCATGGTGTAGTGCCAAGCGCTCCATCAACTATTCAACTTTTACCCGCTGCATTGTTGAAAAGGCACCGGGCGCTGTTCCCCAAAGCTGCTTGCCGTCCAGATCAAAGCCGCGCTCAGCTTCTTGCAATGCACTCTTAGTCAAACGTGTTTCTGAACCAATAGCGATCCGTTGGTTTCGACGTTTTGAGAAAATCGTGCACTTCGCCGGATCTACGCGGCCGCGCCATGTGACACCCTCAAGCGCCCAGATTTGTTCGCAGCCAGGCTCTAGTGTCGGAAGAAGAGCATCTCGGCTCAGCGCCGCCAACAGAGCCGGATTATTGGGCGCGGCGGCATAACCTTCGGGTTCCTGCAAGCTCCACGTAATCTGCGCGACGACGCCATCCGGCCGGTTCACCAACTGAAGCACCCTCTGACGATAGGCCTTGCGGGTATCTCCCGCTTCGCGCTTGCCGTGATCCCGCTGGTAGTATAGCCACTGCCCCTCGCCCATCGACGACAGCCTGCTGCGAAAATCAAAAATCGCTTTATCGCCTTGCTCGGCAAAGCGGCCAGCCATCATCGCGGCCAGCCGTTCAGCTTGATTGTCTGATGATTGCGTATTTTGTGCATCGGTAATCGCAACAATATCTGCGGTCGGAGTGCAGCCGACAGCAAGTTGCGAGCATATCAAAGCCGCTAAAACCGAGATATCACGGTTCACCGAATAGCCACCGGATTGATCACCATCTGTACCGCGCCTTTAAAGCGTGGCTGGCCCAGCACGAACAGGAACTCGGTAGCGCCGTCCTTCGCCAGCTCAGCTGTGTTGATGCTCTCCAAGATATGTACACCATGTTTGGCCAGCAATGTCTGATGTACGATAAACGGCTTGGTCGGGTCTTCAAACGGAATTGCCTCCAGCGCCGCGGTATCCGCACCTACCATCACGACATCCAGTGATGCGAGATACTTCGCACCCTCAACGCCGAGTCCTGGTTGCTGCGCGATATAGCCTTGCGGATCACTCCCGCTCTTGCTCATCCAGCCAGTGTGGAAAAGTACCACATCGCCCTTGCCAATCGTAACACCTGCTGCCTCGGCGGCCGCTTCAATCTCTGCCCGGTTGAATGCCGTACCGGGGTCGACGACAGCCTTGCCGAATTGCTTGGTCATATCGAGCAATATACCGCGCGTCGCCGTCGGCAGTATCGTCTCCGTTCCAAATTTCGTCACGCCTGCAGGCGAATAAAAATCGCTACCCTTCACACCGTTATAATAATGATGGTCAATGCCGAGATGCGCAAAGCCGTCAATCTGCGTCCCGATCCCGACCCAGCTGTGAATGATATCATCATGGGCTGTGACTTTGTTTGCGCCCATCGAACCGCCCTGCCCATCATTGGTCTGCAGCACCGTCGCACTATAGGATCGCGGCGGATAGGCGGGTGTCGTCGGCCCCGTCACCACACCCAGAGCATAAGTCTTGCCGGTCTTTACCAGCTTCGCGGCATTCACCGTAGCTTCCAGCGACAAGTTGTTCATAGCGCCCTTGGTATCTTCCGCGCCGTATTTGCTGGGATACCAGCTCTTCTCGGCATCTTGTGCAAGTGCTGGCATCGCAAGAATTGCTGCAGCCAAAATCAATCCCAAAGCTCGCATATTATCTCTCCCTATTTCTTATATCCGTGGCTAAGCAACTTCACCGTTACCTTCGCATGGGCGACTGTTACATCGTCAGCGTCCTTAATCTCCAATTCCGCCAGATAGCCGGCTGAACCCTTGCGCTCCAGATCGACTTGCAATGTCGTGATATCCGCCGCACTCAGGCAATATTCAGCAGTGACATCGCTTGCCGCCGGTTTGCGGAAATCGACGAACATATCCTTGATGATCGGGAAAAACCGCTTCTTGTCGAGAAAATCAATGGCCGGTGTTGCAGCCGCAGCCTCTGCCAGCACAGTAAAGGCGCCCATATACATTACCCCGACATGGTTTTCATTCCCGGTCAGAGGCATCAGCATATTCACATAGCCTCTCCGCTTATCCAACGGCCGCATGCCAGTGCGTTCGACAAAAGGAACGCTATATTTCTCCGTCTGGACGGTATCGGCATCAGTTTGCATCGGCGCGAACTCCTTTGACTATCAAAGTGCCACGGCGTGCGATGGAGGGAAATAGGAATTTGTGATAGGTACTTGTCGACGCACTGTCACTATCGCAGATGGGATTGCAATTCACCGAGCAGTTTTCGGGAATTGCTGGTTAGTCGAGTACTGTCCATATCATTGGCGCGCCCGGCTATTGAGGCGGCCACCTTACAAAAACGAGCTGGCCTGCGCTGGTTGGAAAAACGATTGTAGAGACTGGTCTGATGCCGATCCAGGCCAACCTTACCGTGCCTCTGCTCCTCGGCCTTATATGCTTGATCAAGCGCGCTGCGGTGCTTTGACAACAGGCGATGATAAGCGTCTCTGACCGATTTGCGCCCCTTGCCCCGGCAGCTCAGCGCCGCAACATTCAGTCCGGCGCGCAAATGCCACAGGGCTTCAAGCGGATCACGGTCAAGCCCGCCCCCCACATACGGACGATCATCCCCCCGGGCACAAGCCGACAGAACCAGAACAGTAGCGACCAATAAGGAAACCGCGCGAACAGATCGAAAATCGGGCATCAAAAAACCTCTCCACCGATAGTCAACTGCCCCTGAAATCCTTTTGCCGCACCGTGTAAATTGCGGCCGTCCCATTGCGACGAGCCGGTTGGATTGTGGGATTGGGCGGTCACCTTCAGGCTGGCAACAGATGAACCGTTCGTTCTGGAATGCTTGTGACGTCGATGGTTGCTTCGTCCGGAAAGCGGACGTTTCATTTTGCCTTTTTTTGGGCTTTTAGAATTACGGATATAGATGTCACAAATCGACTGACGGGAATAGCTTTCAAAAGTTTCTCAAGTCTGTGTTTCGCGGACCAACTCAAGCTCATGGAGCAGCAGCGCTTTTAAACACCCACTGCAGACATCTTGCTTACTTTAAATTGCGAGTCCTTCTTCTCGGTTCCGCCTAGGTTCTTTGGTTCCGTTGTTGCACTCAACTCGTGCTTGGTACGCACCAAAGTTAAACTAAGGAAATATCCGATTATTGCGCTGGAGCCATATCCGATAAGCGGAGTTGGATATGCTCCCATGGCCGCGGCGGTAATCAATGCAAACCAGCAGGACGTAAAAACATAGTGTCCGGTTGTCCGTTCACTTTTTGAAAGAAATACTATCGGGCTTACAATCAACAAGCATCCAAACCAGAGAGCTAGTCCAACGACCAAATTAATCTCAAAAGCAGTCCAGATTATGTGATCTACATAGGGAACTGCTGTCAAATTGTCGGGCAGTAACAGGGTTGCAGCAAACGTCATGGTACAAATAACAGCTGCGCCGGCCGTCCACTTGCTCGCACGCATCCAGCCAACAACTAGGGTGGCTAAACACAGCATTCCGGCCATCGCTCTGTCAGGCTGTGCTGCCATTGCCAGTGCAGCAACTATAACAGCTAATGTTGTCCAGGGATTTTGAACTCTGGCAAAGCTTATTGCAACCAGCGGCAACAATATGGAGCTTGTTTGGACAAAAAATGGTCCGATCAAGATCCAGCGTCGTGCATCTGAAATCGCATATCCAAAAACAGCTGTAGCAAACAAAATTAAAGAGCAGACGACAGTCAATATCGTCAAAAAACTCTCGGTTGTCCGTAGTGAGAATCTAATCGTAAATGCCAATAGCAGCCCAATGATCATAGCCCCACCGTTCACCAGAATCATTGTAAGGGGAGCGCCTGCAAGATTAAGATATGCCAAGCCAATCAAGCATGCGATTAATCCTGATACCGTTGATAAGAGTGCAAATCTGTCTTTCATTGTGTCTTTCATTGTGCTTTCCCAATATTTGTACGTTAATCCACTTTGTTCCAAGCGAAACCTGCAGCAAGCCAGCAGACATCCCGTCGCGAAGTAAAGGGCAGTGAACGGTGATTTAATGTTGGCAATCTCAGCTTGCATAGCATGACCCCAGTCCCTGCGATGGTCCGGTACAAGGAATTGAATCAAGGACTGCAAAAGCGATAATATCATGTGGATTTGGGGCTTAGTTTTTGAGCTGAGGTTGCATGGCGATCATCGATCAGTTTGGCCGTAAAAGTTCGTCCGGCTTGGGTTAAGCAATAAATATGGCGTGGTGGTCGCCCCTCAACGCCAGTCTTTTCCCATTCCGAATTAAGGAGACCTTGATCTTCCAATCTTGCCAACATTGGGTAAAGCGTGCCCGGCTTGATTCCAGCAGTCTTCATTATCTCGTATCCATGCATGCCTCGTGCAGAATCGAACAGCGCCCTCAAGGTCAGTTGCGTTGCTTTGGAAGGTGATCTGCTTTTTCGCATATGACATTATATCGATATATATCGATTTAATGTCAAGCGCGCCTTAAAACATCAGTTTCAGGAGGAATAGTAACGTCCCCATTTACGCCCAAAAACAGACGCGGGATGGAGCTTCTCCATTTGGGCATATTGGCGAAACTTGATGTAGCTGGTGATTTGTTGCAATATTGTCTGACGTTTCCATGAGGAGGGAATGTCATGAGCACCGCCAATCAAGCTCAAATCGCGCCGGCAACAGTCGCAAGCAACCTTACGGTAAGTGACCTGCGCGCTGCACTTGTCGCGGGCTGGGGTGATTTTAGAGCCTATCCTGTATTCGGACTTTTTTTCGCGGCAATCTATGTAGCCGCGGGATTGTTTCTATATTTCGCCCTCTTTGAACGAGGCGAAATTGCCTGGCTGGTTCCGCTTGCGGCGGGGTTCCCGCTGCTTGCACCTTTCGTGGCTGTCGGACTTTATGAAGTAAGCCGCCGCCGTGAAGCTGGTACACCGATGAGCTGGCGCGCTGTCCTTGGAGCGCTCAGAGGGCGCGGCGATGAGCAAATATTGAGCATGGGCGTTATCCTATTTGTGGCGTTCGCTTTCTGGTTAATGGTCGCACACGGTATTTTTGCCATTTTCTTGGCAGAATCCGGTATCGGATCAGAGTCGCTTGAGCTGTTTCGGACAACGGCAGGTATTGCGATGCTGGTGGTCGGGAGTATCATTGGCGCGCTGATGGCGCTGGCCTTTTACGCGATTACGGTCGTCAGCCTGCCGATGTTGGTCGATCGTGAAGTTGACTTTATCACCGCAATCATCGTGAGTCTGGCGACGGTGAGATCAAACAAGCTGGTTATGCTGATCTGGGCTGCCCTGATCGCAGTTGCCCTGTTTGTGGCCATGCTCCCGCTTTTTCTGGGACTGTTTGTGGTACTCCCTGTTCTGGGACATGCCACCTGGCACCTATATCGCCGTTCTGTGAGCCAGCCAGGTTCATGAGCTACCGAAACCCTCAATAGCGGGCGCGTTATTCCGGTTTATACCCAAACGCTTCTTCCGCGAGCTTCACCAGTTCCGGGTCTGCTTCCGGCAAATCATTCGGCAAGGCTGCCTCCAGTGTTTCGGCGACATAGGTCATCGCTGCAATCCGCGCGGCTTTCTTGTCATTGCCATCAATCACTTTCCAAGGTGCCCAGCGCGTGTCGGTTTGTTTGAACATGTCCTCCATCGCATCCAGATAATCCGCCCGTTTGGACCGGTTACGAAAATCATCTCTGGTGATTTTCCAACGCTTGTCCGGCGTGTTCAGACGATCGGCAAAGCGGCGGTCCTGCTGTTTCTGGGTGACGTGAAAAAACAGTTTAATCAGGTTGGTGCCGCCATCAATTTGCTGCGCTTCAAATTCGTTGATTTCGTCATAACCGCGCTTCCAGTCGGCTTTGCTACAAAAGCCTTCAACCCGCTCTACCAGAACGCGGCCATACCAGCTGCGGTCAAACACTGCGATCTCTCTGCTGCCCGGCAGACGTTTCCAAAAGCGCCAAAGGAAATGGCGATCCTGCTCCTCCCTGGTTGGTGCTCCGATGGGATAGACCTCAAAATAGCGCGGATCCCATTCGGCGGTCATCCGTCTTATGCAACCACCCTTCCCGGCCGCATCCCATCCTTCGAATACCAGAATCGTCCGGTTGCCGTGAATGATATGCTCAAAATGAACATGAGCCAGACGCTCCTGCAGTTCTTTCAGCGCATCGGAATAATCACCGTCAAAATCCTTGCCATCTTCATAATCTGACAGTTTGATATGTTTGCTCATGGATCGCCTCGATAATCTCGCCACTGCCCGATATGTGCAGCGGATAGCCGCACAGTTCAGAATGGCGACATACTATAGACCCGGAAAAAGAACCAACCTGTTAACCCTGTTTGGATTAATCAACCTTTACAGGCGCCTCGACTGCATTGGGGTCAGCGCTGGCATAGCGGACATCCCAGTCATCCAGAGCTCGTTGACGATCTTCAACGCGGCGAATGGCTAGATCAATCTCGATTTTGCCACCAGGCAATTGACCGGCCTCAGCATAAAGGTTCAAAGCTTTTTCCAACGCACCCTCTTTTTCAGCACACAGGCCGCGATTAAAGGCGATTGATCGATGCGATGTGCTGTTTGCTGCGGCTTGATCCCACATGCGACAGGCTTCCTGTTCATCGGTTTTGGTCATCTTCACCGCCGCCTTAAAAAATTTGGCGGTGGCCTTGTCCATGCCCTTGCGGCTCTCAAACACGCGGATATTCTCGCGCCTTTCGATCGGAGCCAAATCACGGCGCACTGCATGGGCAGCGCTATTGATCATCCCTCTTATGATGTTTTCACTGCTGGAGAAGCTCTCTTTACGTCCGCAAACGATTTGTTCATGGCCATCAGATTTACGATCGGCGTAAATGGTTTGGCCATCGCTGAACCGGGACATGCGGATTTCTGCCTGAAAATCGATAACACGTTTAAGGCAGGGTACCTTTATACTTTTACGCTTTTCGCATTTTCCCTTGTCGTCCCTCTCGATACAGCGTTCCCGATATTCGCGTGTCTCATATTCTTCGATTCCGGTTGTTGCCGTGCCCGATAATGTTGCTTCGGGATCTATGGCGGAACGCCCCGCCATGATTTTGAAATAAGGTGCGTCATCAATTTCGATGCCGCTGAGCTTATCCTCAATGGCAAAAGCCAGTGCGGTGCCGTCGCCGCCACCAAAACGGTCAATCGCGATGGTTTTGATTGCGGCAATATTGGGTGCACGAGCTGGATAAAGGCCTTCAACACGCAAAGTTTCGGCTTGTGCTGTAGCGGCCAGACATAGCCCAGCTACACCGATCGAAGCCATTTTACCGATAGACAGAATTCGCATCATATTGCCCCTAAGTCGTTCATCCTGGGGGTTTATCCCAGTATAGGTGAACAGGCAATTACGCGATCGTTCATATAAACACTGCGTTAGATGAACGCAAAAATCAGGTGTCAGCGCCGGCAGCAATATAGCTGGCAATCCGCTTTGGATCCTGCATCGGCATGAAATGTGAAAGCTCTGGAATATGAACTTCCTGCGCATTTGGGTATATATCCACCAGTTTCGGCCAAGTCGGACTGTTGGCGAAATCCCGCGCCGCCGTGACGTCATCATCCGCCGATTGCGCACGTAAAATGGTTGCGGGCAATGTGTTCCGTTTTACCAGGGGATAGGGATCAACAGACCGAAAGCCTTCATAAACCGATGCTTCAAGATACGGCGGACAGGCCAGAACATATCCGGCCCCATCATCCTCAACGAGCAGACCATATTGGCAATAGTCCATCAGCACATCCGGCTGCCAAAGACTGAATGGGTGACGGTCCTTGAAGGCGGAGAACATGGCCTCTGGAGACTCCCAGCTGTTGCGTCGCCGCGACACTGGGTTCTGATTGGGGTCAATATCTGCCAAGGCCGGAGGGTCTTCATAGGCATCTGGCGCCGTGATCGTTGGATCAACCAGCACTAGTCGTTCGAACCGCTCTGGCATGACATCGGCGATCTGGACGATCACATGAGCACCCATACTGTGCCCCACACCGACGATATTTTCCAGGCCAAGCCCGGCAACAAGCGCACCGACATCCCGGCCCATCAGGCTCCAGTCACTCAGACTGTCAGGCTTATAGCTCCGGCCATGACCGCGCTGATCGACAGCAATCACATGATAGCCAGATGGCAAGGCAGCGATCGTCTTGTCCCAACAGCGCGCATGGAAACCCGTGGCGTGGACCATCAGGATCGTCTGGTCGTCCGGATTGCCCCACTCGAAATAGCAGAGATCCGTTTCGCCTTGTCGAAATCGCTTTTCTGTTGGCTGCCCCGCTTCGTTCATCCTTCTTTCGGTGGCTCCACTACACGGATATGAAGTTCGCGCAACTGCTTGGGCGAAACACCGCTTGGCGCACTCATCATCAGGTCTTCTGCCTTTTGGTTCATCGGGAAGAGCACAACTTCACGAATATTCGGCTCATCCGCCAGCAGCATGACGATCCTGTCAACGCCTGGCGCAGAACCGCCATGTGGCGGCGCGCCATATTTCAGCGCATTGATCATACCGGAAAATTCGCTATCGACCGCTTCCTTGTCATAACCCGCAATCTCAAAGGCCTTGTACATGATATCGGGACGGTGGTTCCGGATGGCACCGGATGACAGCTCGATACCATTGCAGACAATATCATATTGCCACGCCAATATGTCGAGCGGGTCTTTATTCTCCAACGCCTCCATCTCGCCTTGCGGCATCGAGAACGGGTTATGCGAGAAGTCGAGCTTCTTCAGTTCCTCGTCATATTCATACATCGGATAATCAACGACCCAGCAGAATTTAAATTCATTCTCGTTGATCAAGCCTAGCTGTTCGGCCGCACGGGTACGCGCGACACCAGCCAGTTTTGCAGCTTCCGCTTCCTTGCCAGCAGCAAAGAATACACCGTCGTCAGGGCCGCAACCGAGATCAGCCAGCAATTTCGCCGTGCCTTCTTCACCATGGTTTTTGGCAATTGGTCCGCCAGCAGCACCCTCTTTCATGTTGATGTAACCCAGACCCGCAAAACCTTCGCCGCGTGCCCAGTTATTCATGTCATCAAAGAATTTTCGGCTGTTCTTGCCGGCTTCGGGTGCGACAAAAGCGCGCACAGTGCCGCCGGATGCGGTTATCTTGTCAAACAGGCCAAAACCGGAACCTTTGAAATGATCCGACACGTCCTGAATGATGATCGGGTTACGAAGGTCAGGTTTGTCCGAGCCGTATTTTAGCATCGCTTCCTTGTAAGGAATACGCGGAAACTCTCCCGCGGGCGTCACGCTTTTGCCATTGGCGAATTCTTCGAACACTCCGGCAAGAACAGGTTCCAACGCCTGGAACACATCTTCCTGCGTAACGAAGCTCATTTCCAGATCGAGCTGATAAAACTCACCCGGCGAGCGATCCGCCCGGGCATCTTCATCACGGAAGCAAGGGGCAATTTGAAAATAGCGATCAAAGCCAGCAACCATGAGCATCTGTTTGAACATCTGCGGCGCTTGTGGCAGCGCATAAAATTTGCCGGGATGTACGCGGCTCGGCACCAGATAATCGCGCGCGCCTTCTGGTGATGAGGCGGTCAGAATCGGCGTCTGAAACTCGGTAAAACCCTGTTCGACCATACGGTTCCGCAGCGAAGCGATTACCGTGGAACGCAACATCATATTGGCGTGGACTTTTTCACGTCGAAGATCGAGGAAGCGATAACGTAAACGGATATCTTCGGGATATTCCTGCTCACCGAAGACCGGCATTGGCAATTCATCCGCTGGCCCCTGCATTTCAACAGCTTCGGCCACCAATTCAACTTCTCCAGTCGGCAGATTTGGATTAACCGTCTCTGCCGAGCGCGCCGCGACCTTACCGGTGACGGTAATCACCGATTCCTTGCGCGCCGAATCCAACAGCTTGAACGCATCGCTTCCTTCTTCGCTGACAATCTGAGTCAGACCGAAATGATCGCGCAAGTCGACGAAGAGCAAATTACCATGATCACGAACGTTGTGAACCCAGCCAGACAGGCGGACTTCTTCGCCAACATTGGCGGCGCGAAGCTGTGAACAATTATGGGAGCGATATGCGTGCATGATGAACCTTTGATAATTGGAATGTTTCCTCTTTGGAAACTTATGGGGCGTAACACAGGCCAAAGCCACTTTTGTCAAGGCAGAAGGTATAAAGCAGGACCATAAACCGCCCGTAGCAAAAGGCAGAAGACAGTTGTTGATAATAGACAATCTCTATCGGAAATGTTTGCGACACTCGGCTCAGCTTGTATAGATGCGGCATGAAAATTCACCCTTTACTGACTGACAGTCAGGATATTGCCGATATTTGCGAACGCTTTTCCACCGCTGAATTTGTTGCGGTCGATACAGAGTTCATGCGAGAAAACACCTATTGGCCGATCCTCTGCCTCATCCAGATTTCTGATGGCAAGGAAGCTGCTGCGATTGATCCGCTCGCCAAGGGCGTTGATCTCAAGCCTTTGCTCGACTTGCTGGTCAATAATGAAGATGTACTGAAAATCTTTCATGCTGGAGGCCAGGACGTGGAGATTATCCACAACATGACCGGCAAAACTCCTCACCCGATTTTCGACACCCAGGTCGCAGCTATGGCTTTGGGGCCAAGCGAACAAATCGGTTATGCCAATCTGGTTGACAGCTGGTTGGGCATCACGCTGGACAAGGGTGCCCGTTTCACCGACTGGTCGCGACGCCCCCTCAATGACCGGCAGATTAAATATGCCATTGGTGATGTCACCCATTTGTCGGCCATTTTTCCGATGATGCTGGAAAAGCTGATCGAAACGGGGCGCGGTATTTGGATCAATGCTGAAATGGAAAAGTTGGCCGATCCCGCAAACTATGTGAATGACCCTCAAAATTCATGGCGGCGCGTCAAATTCCAGGGCCGCAATCTGGAATCTTTAGGCCGGCTGAAAGCGCTGGCTGCCTGGCGGGAAAAGGAAGCACAATCCAAAGATATGCCGCGCGGCAGGATCATGCGCGATGAAACGCTGGCCGATATCGCCGCCCATCCACCAAAAGACCAAGCCAAGCTGTCACAAGTACGCGGATTGTCATCTGGCTGGAAAAATAATGATATTGGCGAACGGTTGATGGAAGCGCTGGCCAATGCGCAGCCGTTGACGAAAGACGAGTTGCCTGACCGCAATGGTCGCCGCCCCAAATTTAGCAAAGAAAATGCGTTAGTCGCCGATTTGCTGAAGTTGCTTCTGAAAATCCGGTCTGCGGAAATGAGCGTTGCTTCGAAACTACTGGCCCGCGCTGATGACCTTGAACGTATTGTTGGCGGTGAACGGGATGGCGTTGCTCTCCTGGAGGGCTGGAGATATGAAGAATTTGGACGTGACGCGATCGATTTGATCGAAGGTCGGATGAGTTTTACGGTCCAGGATGGTAAACTGAAAATGACCCATCAACCCGAAACCACAAGCGAAGAAGCACAATGAAGAAAGTCCTGTTCGCCTTAGTAGTCTGTCCGGCACTATTGGCCTGCTCCACGACTGTTGGAGAGCCGGAAGTGCCGGAACGCGGAACTACTCCTGGATATGCCTGCGCAGTAGAAAACCTTCAGTCATTTGTTGGACAATCGGTAAATGAAGAGAATGGAGCCGATGCGCTCAAACAATCTGGTGCAAAAACTCTACGCTGGATAGCTCCGCGCAGCGCCATAACGATGGATTTTCGTCAAGACCGCCTGAATATTGAATATGATGATGCTATGACAATCACGCGCATCTACTGCGGTTGACCGGAACTTATTCGGTTACCAAAACAGGCTCCAGCTCGAGCATGTTCGCGAGTTGAATATGTCGTTTTGCTACAGCATCGCCATAAAGGTCACTCAGATCCTTAGCCATGACGATCTCCAATCGGCCGTCAATTTTGCGAAGCTGCGTCTGTTCCAATGGGTTACGCGTACCGCCGCTCAGCCTTTGACCCAGCCGCATCGCCAAACCCCAACAAATCGCACGCTCCGTTGCCTTTTCGCTGGCCAGTTTACCGCCTCCGGAAAAGATATTGGCCCCACCGCCAAAACTGGTGAACAATGTTTGGCCCAACAACTCCCGTTCAGCGCCGGTTATCCCGACCCAGTTCCCGTGCAAACCCATGACCAATCCCCGTTCAGCGCGAAAATTCGGATTGGCTCGCCATGCCACATCACCCAGATTGCAAGCCGCCTGCCTTATGCGCTGCCAGTCAGGAGGGTCTTCAGAGAAAATCGGTGCAATCCATTTTCCCAGCAATTTGCTGTTTGCTGGAAACCGGGCCTGCGCTGCCCCGGATTCCTCGGTTGCAAGCAATAGCGGATCACGTTTGCTCTCCGGTTTACTGACATTTTTGAACAATAAACCTTCCCGAACACCATATGCGGAGACGATCATGGTGCTGCTACCCAGATAGCGGACGATGAACGACAAAAGCCATGCCGCGTCATCCAGCGTGGGAATTCGGGATGTTGACAGGCCGGGAACCGCCTTTAACTTTGCCTTGTTCATCCGGGCGAGCTGCCTGACCAATCGCCGTGCGCGCTGAGGCTGCATTTCATAGTGATGAATAACCGGCAGCGGATAGCCACTGTCAAACATGTCGAGCCGTGCCAGCGAACGCCAGGAACCACCAACAAGATAAAATGGCAAGCCCTGACCATTCTGGTCCCATCCTGTTTTTTTCAGCATCTTGCGCACATGACGTTTGAGCTTGTCCTTACCCTTGGCCCGCAAATTGGCAACGCGGAGCACACCGAGTGGAAAACTGTATCGCTCGATAACCTTACCTTTGTCGATCATCGCCAATTCAAGGCTGCCACCGCCGAGATCGCCGACGATACCTTTGGCTCCGGGAATGGCTGAAAGCACACCCAGTCCCGCCAGCTCCGCTTCTTCTTCGCCCTGAAGAACCTGTGTCTCAAAACCGATTTCCTCCGCAGCCTCGAGCAAGTCCACACCATTGCTGGCATCGCGCACGGCAGCGGTCGCAAAACATTTGATCGAATCCACATCCATCTGAGTGCAAAGCCGGTAAAAACGTTCCAGTGCCTGAACCGCAAGCGCCATGGAATTATCCGCAATGGCACCTGTCGTTGCTAGCTCTTTACCCAATCCAGCCATCACTTTTTCATTGAATAATATCGCCGGGACCCTTGCAGCACCCTGATAGACAACCAGGCGGATCGAGTTGGAACCAATATCGACAATCGCAGTCCGTTTGTTGGTCCGCTGCGCCTTTCTCTTTCTGGTTATTTGCAATCCCCCGACCTGCATCTGGCAATCGCGCTCAGGCTTTTTTCTTGCGCCGACGAAGAGACAAGCGCGGTACAGCGTTGCTTTTGTTCAAAGCCTTACCGCGACCGGACAGCGACGGATTGGTCATGAAGTAACGGTGCAGGTTGAACGATTTTTCCGATGGTTCAACTCTTGTATAACTGCCATCGCTATTCAGTTCCCAGCTCTGTTCATCGTCAATCAGATTAGCGACCATCACCTGATCCAGTATCTGATCATGTACCGTCGGATTGGTTATCGGAATCATATATTCCACACGCCGGTCAAGGTTGCGCGGCATCCAGTCGGCAGAGCTTATGTAAAGCGCCGCATCATCATTTGGTAAATCCCCGCCATTGCCGAAAGCCCAAATCCGGCTGTGTTCCAGAAAGCGTCCGATAACCGACTTGACCCGAATATGATCAGACATGCCCGGCACGCCCGGCCGCAGACAGCAAATTCCCCGAATCACCAGATCAATCTCGACCCCCGCATTGCTGGCTGCGTAAAGTTTTTCGATCAACGCCGGGTCAACGAGCGAATTCATCTTTGCCCAAACTATACCTGGTTTCCCAGATCGCACGTTATCAATTTCACGATCAATCAAATCCATCAGGTCACGCCGCATATAACGCGGAGACATCGAAATCATTTCCAGTTTTTCCGGCTCTACATAACCCGTGATATAGTTGAACAGCTGCGCTGCATCTCGTGCAGCTTTGGGATCCGCCGTAAAGAAGCTGAGATCGGTATAAATCTTGGCGGTTATCGGATGGTAGTTACCGGTGCCAAAGTGGCAGTAGGTCCGATAACCCTCTTGTTCCTTGCGGATAACCATTGATATCTTGGCGTGGGTTTTCCACTCGATAAAACCATAAACAACCTGCACACCCGCCCGCTCCAGCGCGCTGGCCCAAAGCAAATTCTGTTCCTCATCAAAGCGCGCTTTCAACTCGACAATGGCTGTTACCGATTTACCGGCTTCTGCCGCATCAATCAGGGCTCGAATAACAGCAGACTGTTTGCCCGCACGATAAAGCGTCTGTTTGATCGCAACCACATCGGGGTCAGCCGCGGCCTGACGCAGAAACTCAATCACCACCTCAAACGATTCATAAGGATGGTGAACAAGAATGTCCTTGTCACGGATCGCGGCAAAACAATCCCCGCCATGTTCACGAATCCGTTCGGGAAAGCGCGGGCTATACGGCGTGAATTTCAAATCCGGACGATCTTCGTCCACTAGCAAGTCAAGATCACCGATACCAACTAGGCCTTTCACCCGGCTTTCCGTCGCACCTTCTGTCAAAAGATTCTCGCGTAACAACGCAACAACCGCATCTGATAGACCCGGCCCCATCTCAAGCCGGATGACGTCACCCCGACGCCGGCGTTTGATGGCGCTGCGGAAATAGCGAACCAAGTCTTCGGCTTCTTCTTCCACCTCTATATCGCTGTCGCGAATGATCCTGAAAAGGCCGCTATTGGTTACATTATAGCCTGGAAATAACTGGTCTGAATAACATTGAATGACAGATTCCACCGAAACATATGTGGGTGTTTCATCGGGCATCCGGATGAAACGCGGCAAGCCTGACGGGATCATCACCAGTTCCCGTATCCTTTGGTTATCGGATTGCCTTACCAGATCAAATACTAGGCTGAGCCCCTTGTTCGGAATGAACGGAAAGGGGTGAGCGGGGTCAAGGGCCTGGGGTGTCAGAACCGGAAAAATCTGATCCAGAAAATGCTGCTTCAACCACGCATCACTAGAATTTCCCAACTGTTCGGCATCAAGGACATGTATGTCCTCTTCCGCCAGCGCAGCGGACAGCTGATCCCAGACTTGCTGCTGATTGCCCATCAGCTTGTCGCTATGAGAAGCGATTGCCTGCAATTGCTGCTTGGCCGTCAATCCATCAGCCGAACGTTCCTCAATATGCTGACGAAACTGGCCGACTAGCCCAGCAAAGCGGACCATGAAAAACTCGTCCAGATTACTCCCGGAAATTGACAGGAAGCGAAGACGTTCCAGCAATGGATGCGAGCTATTCTGCGCCTCTTCAATGACTCTATCGTTGAATCCAAGCCAACTTAACTCGCGATTGAAATAGCGTTCGGAGCCCCCATCATCGACAGAAAATGAGCTGTGATCTTCTTCGGTATCTGGTGCCTGGGGGACAAGACTATCCATTCAACCTTCCTTACCATCTTGGGCTGTTTTTGGTTCAGTGCCGGTTTCATGTTCATCCGCCTGCTGCTGCGCCAATGCATCAATGGCAATAGAGCGCGTGATCGGCTTTTTTCTTTCTATAGCAAGAATATTCATATTTTGCGCCAAAAGCTGAACATCTTGATAACTTCGTTCCATCCGTTTTCCGAGATAAGACAGCGCATCTTCAGAGATGGAAAGACCGCGCAGTGCAAAATATTTCTGGAACAACCCTGTAATCATTGCCTCGTCTGGCGGGTCTACCTCGATAAGCAGAGAAGCTGCCAAACGGGATTTAAGATCAGGAAGCTCAACGCCCCAATTGGAGACCGGTTCGGATGAGACGAGAAGCAATGGTTTTTCCTCTTGTCTGGCGCGATTCCAGAGATGGAAAAGGTCATTGTCGGCCATATCCCTTGCATCATCGACAACATGACCGCCGCTATCACGCCCAAATTGTTGCGCCATGGCAGATTTGCCTGCTGCTTTGCCGCCAATCAATATCGCAGTGAGATGCGGCCAGCTTTGCCAATTACAGAGATGATCATGCGCCTGAGCATTGGCATCGGTAACGATATAACCATCATCCTGCGCTGCTAAGGCTGAATCCAAAGGAAGGGCAATTTGGTTCACTGGTCCTGCCCGTCACTCCCGGAATTCGATCCACTTGATGAACCGCCTCGAGTGATCCTCAGCGCGCCGCCCCCTTGCTGGACCTGCCACCCTTGCGCACGTAGCGCTGAGGCCAAAGTCGCAAGGTCACCAGCGTACGATACCTGCATCACCGACACACCGCCCAAGGCCAAACTTGAGGTAGAAGCCGAGGACACTCCCGGAACGGACCGGACGGATGCCTCACCACGACTGACCGCACCGACATCAGGCGTGTTAAACTGAACCGTATAAGTCGTTGCTGCGACGGTTGGCCCTGTAACAGTATTTGCTTCGCCAGACGCTTCGGACGCACCGCTGCCAGATGATTCAATGCCAGACAAGCTGCCTTCAGCCGCCAATTCTGCCTCAATCTCCCGTTCGAGCGCTTCCAGATCGATCGAATCTTCAATAATCAACGACTTGTCCGTTTTCAAAAGACCGCTGGAAAGGGCGTTTGTGTAAAGACCATCCATCCGCACAATCGCCTGGTCCATCATCGCCGGAATCCCGTCAGTGGATTTGGTCTTCAAAGAGAAACTGTCGATAAATTTGCTATCTGGACCGTAGCGGGCCGTAAAATGGGCCGTAACCGGACCACCGGGATATTCTCTTTCCATTCTGACAATCGGAATAATGACATCGGCGGCGCTGAACTGATCCAATATCATCCGCCACCATCTTCGGTTGCGACGATCAGCCTGCCCGGCGGTCAATACCAGTGATTCGCTATCCGAACCATAAGCACGGACATAGTCAATCGCGCTGTCACCAGAGCGGAATCTGGCCCATGCCTTTTGCCACTCTGTTTTGCTTTCAAACACCTGCGGTGATCCGCCACTCCACATAATCGGTAGAACCAGCAAAGGCGGCGAGCGCAACCGCCGTCCACTAACGCCAAGAATCTGGCCAGCACGAGCACGGTCGAACATCACGCCCAACGTAGCAATGTAGCGTTTCGGACCAATTTGCTCCTGCTCGACAATGATTGCCGACACAATATTATTGAGAGCGCCATCAGACAGCCCGGTAGTTTTCCCGCCCTGAGTCCGGGCATAAAGAGTCTTCCACGCCTTGCGCTGCGCCTCTTCCCAGCCTTTTTGGCGCGCCTCAAAAGAATTATCGCCTCGTGTGTCGACCTCCACCCCGAAAACTTCAAAGTCACCACTGCTCGCGAGCGGTGCAACTCCGCGGTCAGCGCCTTCCAGCTGCGCATATACAATACCGGCTGCAGCCAAGCCGAAAACCATAAAAATCGCAACAATAGGGGTTTTAAAAATGGTCAAAAATTTCATTTCCGCTCTTTTGACGATTATGACGTGGAAATCCACCCACGACTTGTCTAATCGCCTATTTTATGAGTGATAAACAAAACAACGAGCGAAATGAACCGGAATCATACACCTATGCGAAAGCCGGTGTATCGATCGAGGCAGGTAATGCACTGGTCAAGGCCATTGCACCGCTTGCCAAAGCAACTGCACGTCCGGGGGCGAATGCGGAACTGGGGGGGTTTGGCGGTTTTTTTGATCTAAAAGCAGCTGGTTACGATGACCCTCTGCTAGTCGCTGCGAATGACGGCGTTGGCACCAAACTGAAACTGGCCATAGACTATGACCGCCATGACAGCGTCGGCATTGATCTGGTTGCGATGTGTGTAAATGACCTGATCGTGCAAGGTGCGGAGCCACTGTTCTTCCTCGATTACTTTGCGACTGGCAAACTGGAAAACGGTGTTGCCGAGCGAGTCGTAGCGGGCATAGCGGAAGGCTGTAAAATATCAGGTTGCGCATTAATCGGTGGCGAGACGGCAGAGATGCCAGGCATGTATGCCGATGGTGATTATGATCTAGCGGGATTTTGCGTGGGTGCCGTAGAGCGCGAAAAAGCGCTGACCGGCACGCAATTAGCGGATGGCGATATACTTATTGGTCTGGCGTCCTCAGGCGTGCATTCCAATGGCTATTCCCTCGTTCGCAGGCTGGCCGAAGATAAAGGCTGGAAATTGGATCGTCCGGCGCTTTTTGACCCTGATGTTCTGTTGATCGAAGCATTGATCGCCCCGACGCGGATTTATGTGAAGTCGCTATTGCCATTGATGCAATCCGGACGGATCAAGGCGTTGGCACATATTACCGGCGGCGGATTGCTGGAAAATATTCCGCGCGTGCTGCCAGATGACCTCCACGCCCATGTTGATGCCGATAGCTGGGATCAGCCGCGACTAATGGCTTTTCTGCAGGCGCAAGGTAATATCGAACCGGAAGAAATGGCGCGGACTTTCAACTGCGGGATCGGAATGATACTGGCTGTGTCACCGGATGAGGCGGCGTCGATACGGTCGGACCTGGAAGCCGCCGGCGAAACCATTCATGAGGTGGGTGTGGTCAAAACCGGGGCGAAGGGCTGTACAGTGTCGGGTAGTACCGGAACCTGGTCGGCACGAAGTGATTGGACTGCAACTCACAATGGCTGATGCGTGATGCCTGAAATTGCCAAAGTTGCCGTGCTTATTTCAGGTCGCGGGTCCAACATGGCCGCGTTGCTATATGCCGCAAAGGCGGAAAACTGCCCGTTTGAAGTTGTCCTGGTGGCATCCAATGATCCGCAGGCCCCGGGGCTGAAGTTGGCGGAAGCGGAAGGCATTGATACTTTTGCCCACCCGCACAAGGGCCTAAGCCGCAACGAACATGACCAGATCATGCACGAAGCGATTGTCGCAGCGGGCGCCGACCATGTAGCACTGGCAGGATACATGCGCATCCTGAGCGATGAATTCGTTCGCCAGTGGCAGGATCACATGCTCAACATCCACCCCAGCCTGTTGCCGAAATATAAAGGCCTCGACACTTATCAGCGCGCCCTCGACGCCGGGGACAGCCATGCCGGATGCAGCGTTCATCTTGTGACGCCGGAACTGGATGACGGGCCCGTGCTTGCACAGACGGAAGTTGCCATCCTGCCCGGCGATACGGCCGACGTATTGGCAGATCGGGTCCTGATTGCCGAGCATCAGCTATATGCCACAACCCTCGCCAAATATGTGGCCCGCGAGGCAGACCCAGACTGGATATTGGAACAGGTCCGCACCCGCGCGCTCGCGCTCGAGGAAACTCATGAACGGCCAAGTTTCGGAACACCGGGCTGGCGTGTGGGCAGCGAAAAGACCGGCAAATATTTTGCCTATTTTTCTCGCCGCCATTTCGGTGAAACAGGGACATCGGTTTTCGTAAAAACCAGCGGTCTCGACGAGCAAAGCGCTCTTCTTGATGCCGATCCCGATCTTTATTTCACACCAAAATTTTACGGTAAATCAGGCTGGATTGCGATCCGGCTGGATACCGGACACACGGACTGGGATCATGTCGGTGACTGGCTGGAAAAAAGCTGGCGGATGGTGGCACCGAAGCGGCTCACCAAAATGATGGATATCGCGGCAGAATTTTAGGGAAAAATTCGCATCGCGGGAGGAGCAAACCTAAAGCGACAAGGAGGAGGGAGGATATGCCGCCATGGATTTGAGATCTGGGATGACTGCTCCATCCGCGATGCTTAAATATTCACTAGGCCAGAATTGCAACAATACAGATACGGTATTAGGACCGTAGTCAAATTTACTTACATTCCTGCTTCCACGGCCAACCGAACCATATCGGCTGCACTGGGCGCATCCAGGCGTTTCATCAGGATCGCACGGTGCATCTTTATCGTTCGTTCGCTCAAATCCAGCTCATGCGCAATCTGCTTATTTAACAGACCCTTGGCGATGTATTTCAACACTTCGCGCTGTCTTTTGGACAGGTCCTTGACGATTTCCGTCGCCCGCATGCGCCGCGCCTTGGCTAGGCTCGGGCCATCGCTATCAATTTCGACCTGCGATCCCAGAAAAAACTCCAGTTCGCCGTCATCATCAAATAAAGGAGCAACAAGAACTGCATTTTGAAAAGGCGTGCCATCTTTTTTATAGTTGAGTATTTCGACAAGCACCGGCTTGCATTCGCGAACGCCGCGACGGATTTCTTCCGTCAGCCATGGTTCAGTGGCTGGCCCCGAAAGAAAGCGGCAATTGCGCCCGATGATGAAATCTCGATCATAGCCTGTAAGTTCACAAAAGGCATCGTTGGACGCAACGATGGGATTATCCGTCAATCTTGGATT
Source organism: uncultured Sphingomonadaceae bacterium (assembly GCA_947493955.1). Lineage (GTDB taxonomy): Bacteria > Pseudomonadota > Alphaproteobacteria > Sphingomonadales > Sphingomonadaceae > Parasphingorhabdus. The sequence continues at coordinate 521,421 of CANLSQ010000001.1, read as the reverse complement.
GCTGATAACCGATGCAATCGGGCTGTGTTTGATTAGTGCTTCCACAGACGCTTTGGGCATATCAGCCTTGGGTATCGACTGCTGTTTTGTCTTATTATTCTCGGCCTCGGAAGTCATAAAATATGCGTAGTCCATCCTCATCGGCTATGGCAAGCAGAATGCCAATATCACGCGCGTTACTTTACACCGCCCTTGCAGCGTTTTGAGCAATATTTGACGTCATTCCAGACATCTTTCCACTTCTTGCGCCATGTGAATGGGCGGCCGCAGGTAACGCAGGTTTTTTGAGGCAGATGCTGCTTCTTGATTTGCTTCTTGGCGGGCATCGAAGGGTGATATTACGGAACAACACCTTCAACCACTGATTTCGCGTTATCGACCCTTATCGCAGCGCCATTGATAAATTTGGATTCGTCCGATGCGAGGAACAGTACTGTATTGGCAATGTCATCGGGTTCCCCCAATGCGCTGGCCGCCGGTCCCTCGCTGGCTGGCCGCAGGTCATCTCTATCCATCATTTTCGGCCCAATTTCTTCGACCATCGGCGTCAAAATCCCTGCCGGATGAACGCTGTTACAACGGATATTATAACCATTATTCGCACAATGCACCGCGATGCTGCGGGTCAGGCTTTCCACAGCCCCTTTTGCGGCTGCATAAGCGGCAACAACAGGCTCCCCCTGAACCGAGGCAATGGATGCCATGTTGATGATCGAACCGCCACCAGAAGCCTTCATTGCCGGCACTGCATATTTGCATCCAAAAAATGTCCCGTCAGCACTGACCGCCATCACAAAGCGCCATTCTTCTGCCGTTTGGGTTTCGATGGTGCCGGGTTCAACCACACCTGCATTGTTGACCAAGACATCCAGCTTCCCGTGCCGGGACACAATATCTGCAATCAGGTCTTCCCATGCCGATTCATCGCGAACATCCTGCTTGTGAAATTCTGCCGCACCGCCAATTTCAGCAGCAACACGCGCACCATTATCTTCATCCATGTCGGTCAGGATGACTGTTGCGCCTTCGCGTGCAAACATCCGGGCATCTGCTTCACCCAATCCCTTTGCTGCGCCGGTAATGATCGCTATTTTCCCTTCCAGTCTGCCCATCCTGATCCCTCTCTTTTTTGCCAACTGTTCACAGGTTAGCAGCACATGCTAATCCCTCAGCCTAACAATATGAGGGAGAGCGGGATGGACAAGGTCGAAGAACTGGTGGCGCGAGAGGAAATTCGTGATTTGCTGCACCGCTACTGCAAGGGAATAGACCGTAAAGACTGGACTTTGGTCAGATCATGCTTCGCAGATGATCATGTTCACAACCATGGTGATTATTCGGGCCCACCGGATGAATTTGTCGGTTTTGCCAGTGAGATACTAAAAAAAGTTCCCGCCACACATCATTCCATTTCCAATGTGCATTTCTCTTTCAGCGATGATGGCAACAGCGTGTCAACCGAAGCGAATTTCGTTGCCTATCACTATGTGCAAGAGAGGACGCCGGAATTCGATCCGGTCCCGACCGGCGGCAAAGCCACGGACTGGATAGTGGCCGGTCGCTATTGTGACAAACTTGAAAAGCGCGATGGCAAATGGATTATCGTCCGGCGTGAAGCATTTCACGACTGGGAACGCTATGACGAAGCCAATCCCCAGGCCTAGTCCAAACGGGCTTCAAAACTGATCGTGAAACTGGGATCGTTTGATCCGTTCGATGCAGCCAATGTGCCTGACGGATTTATGATGAGGCCGGTGACATTCGGGTCAAAACCCGTGGTGTCGGGCGCATAGCCATATGGCGCTGTACCAGATGGCTGCTCAGAAAAACTGGCCATGGTCGCGGGATTGAATGAATCTAGGCCGCTGGAAATCGCGCCGTCCGTAAATATAATGGGTGAAGCCCCGTTATAACTGATATCAGGGGGTAGGATATCCGAAATCTGAATGCTGCTGGTATCAACCGGCGCATCTCCCTGATTTGTGACCTCGATAGTATACCGGATGATGGCTCCGGGAATGGCTTTGGGATTGACGGAACCATTTACCGGATCGGAAACTATCGTCGATTGCTTGCTTATCTCCAGTACCGCATTTGCAGGATCACGGCTGTTTGTGATGATGCATGCAATTACATCACCAATAGCCGGCGTAAAGTCTTCTTCCAGGGAGCTCGGCAATATCGTCGAAGAGCCTGTATTGGCATTGGTACAGGACAAAGAAGCCGTATAGCGATCGAGGTCGGTAGTCCCGCGCGCCCGTTCATCCACATGATAGTTGTTCCCACTGACTAGCTGCGTCATCGCGATTGGCGCGTTGCTAATCACCGCTCCTGCGCCGGCGGTTGTCCTTGCCGCAACCGTGCTGTTTCCTTCTCTTATGCGGATACGGAATTCATCACTGTCAAATATCCGGCCAGCCGCACTTAACTGTTTTTCCAGTGAAAGATGCGGATAAGGTGTATTATTGAACACACATTCCACTGCATCGCCAAAGGCCAGCGCCCCGAAACTGTAATTCGTCGTTTCCACATTGGTTGGCATCATTGTGGGTGAACCCGCGCTGTTATTCGTACAGGTAAGTTGGGGGCGATATTGGCTTATTGCGCTGGCACTGCCGCTGGCCATGACTTCGGTCAGGCTGATCGGAATCCCGGACGCTGTGGATATCACGGCCGCCGGAAAAGGGCCGTTACCGGAACCGGTTGTTGTACCGGATGCCAGCAAATCGCCGGATGATGTCGATGTAATCTGAAACGTAAACTGGTCAGCGGGATCAACCCGCGTGCCGGTAATCGTCTTGTTCAAGGTGATGGATGCGAAACGCACGGCAAACATCATCCCCTGCAAACCCTGCCCCCGCATGGTGGCCGTTACGTTGGTGGGTGAATTCGTGCCCGCAATATATCCTCCAACACGGCCGGTCTGGCCGCCGCCAGCCATGCGCAGCGTTGCCGTACCGGTACCGGTCAAAACCGGAAACTGACTACCGCTGATCGGTGGTACAGCGTCCAGTATCTGCCAGTTCGAACCATTGGTTCCGAATTCCAGAAATTCGCTGTTGTCCGTCGATTCTGCATCTGCCGCCACAAAGGCATAGCTGCTGACTGACGCAACTCCGGGCGGCGGGATGACTGTAATGTTGGAAAAGGTGAAATTCACCAGCGCACCGCTATTGACCATGTAGAGAATGGGGCGTCCGGGAATATTCAGGAAGGATGAATTGCCAACCGCTGCTCCCGACCAGCTTGGTGCGGCCCGGTCATCGGCGGCCGATGCGGTAGTGCTGGTTGCCCTCAAAGTGAAGGTCAGTGTTGAACCGTCATCCAGATCAAAGGAAAAATTCTGGCCCGATGCAGAACGAACGGTCGCGTCATTGTAAGAGGAAAAGTCGAGCCAGCAATAGGTTTGCCATGCCGCCGGAGCCGCGCCTTGCGCCCCTGCCGGTGAGCAAGTGGCAGCCACAGCTGTTCCGCCGCCAAAGCTGACGGCAGCCAAGGCATAGATCATGATCAGCAAAAAATGCTTGATTATGTGTTGCACTGGTCTGGTCCCACAATTCCGACCATCCGGCACAGGATTTCCCACTCCCGTACCAGTGATCAGACTGCGGATTAACAGATCATGCTTAAAATTCCGTGAAAGCCTTGAAAAACCGTCACTAAATCAGAACAGGTCTAGCCTACAATTTCATCTTCGTTGAAGAAATAGGCGATTTCAATCGCTGCATTTTCGTCGCTGTCGGAACCATGAACCGTGTTGGCTTCGATGCTTTCAGCCAGCTCCTTGCGGATGGTGCCCGGTGCGGCGTCGGCCGGGTTGGTCGCGCCCATGATGTCACGGTTACGCTGCATGGCGTTTTCGCCTTCCAGAACCTGAACAACGACAGGACCGCTGATCATGAAATCGACCAGTTCGCCAAAGAAAGGACGCTCTTTATGGACCGCGTAAAAGCCTTCTGCCTGTTCGCGGGTCATGTGGATACGCTTGGAAGCGATAACGCGCAGACCTGCGTCCTCCAGCATTTTGGTGACCGCACCGGTCAGATTGCGCTTGGTCGCGTCTGGTTTGATGATCGAAAATGTCCGTGTACCGGCCATGATTTTGCTCCGTAATAGGGGTGTGAAATAAGTTTGCGCCGCCCCTAGCCGGACTTTTCCAGCATAGCAAGTTTTGTAAGGCTTTCCTGCCTGATTTGCAGTCTAGTTCTTGCCGCCAGCCATCAAGGTGGTCGTCACGCCGCCATCTTCATCCTTAATAACGGAGATATTGATACCCTCTCCATCGGAACGCTGGCCGCCAATCATCTGCATGTCCCCCGATTTGATTTCGGTTTGCACATCAATGCCCTTATCCTTCATCTGGTCCTTGTAAAAGCTGATCACCTCATCCTGATCATCGGAACTTTTGAAGACGATCATCGCCCCCGACTTACCATCACCCATACCGGCAATACTGCTTTGAATTTCCGCACCGGGATATAATTTTATGCCCATCGGCAAATCGGCAACCGCTTTCGATCCGGTCGCGATCCGGACCTCTCCGTCATCGGTCTTGATCACCGTCTCACTATCGTCGCCCTCACCGCTGACCGAATAGCTGCCTTTTCCGCCATCACCATCATCAAACGTGCCGGATGCGACCTCATCATTGCTGCCACAGGACATGGCGAACAAAACGATTGGCAGGATAAATAACTTGTTCATGAAAACGGCTCCATCCAAAAAATGGCGCGACCCATTCAGGATTGTAGGAGCAACGCCAAAAAAGCGCAAACGGCAATTATATCAGGGCCCTTCGACCCACCGGCCACCATCCTGTTTCCAATAACGCGGCGTAACGTCGTCTTTGGCCGATAGGGCTCGCCAGGCGGTTCTGGCATTGTCGATCTGTTCGGCGGTGAAGAGATAGAAAGCCCGGTCAAAGGCCAAAGCCTCATCCCGCCATTCACCATCGGTCAGCGCGATGTAACGCGCTCCGTTGGCTGCCTCACAATCCCCGGAAATCAGGATGGGTTGCGCTTCATCCTGCCCGTTTCCAGCCAGACCGTGGGCCAAAAAACTGCTGGGTCCAGCGCGCCACAAGGCATTGCTCAGCTTTTCCAGCTGGCCGACAAAGCTCGACACGAGCAACATCCTCTTCCCGCCATCCAGGGTTTTCTGGGCCAGGACAGGCACCAGTTTTTCCGCTGGATCGCGGGTCAAATGATAAAAATCGACCTGCACCGGTCAGATGATCCTTCAAATTGGCCTATTGCTCAAAATTGTCGGCAACATATTGATCGAGCAGACGCACACCGAAACCGGTTGCGCCCTTGTCCCAAACCGGACCGGGCTTGTCCGCCCAGACCATCCCGGCAATGTCCAGATGCGCCCATTTGACGCCGTCTTTGATAAAGCGTTTCAGGAATTGCGCGGCGGTAATCGATCCTGCGCCCTTGCCACCGACATTTTTCATGTCTGCAATGGGCGAGTTGATCTGCTTGTCATAAGCGGCCGTGAGCGGGAAGCGCCACAGCGGATCACCAGCTGTTTTGCCAGCCGCCAGCAAATTGTCGGACAGGCCGTCATCGTTGCTGAAGCAACCGGCATGCTCGTTGCCCAGCGAGATAATAATCGCGCCGGTCAAAGTTGCCAGATTGACGACAACCTCCGGTTCAAAAGTCTCCTGCGCCCAATGCAGTGCATCACATAGCACAAGCCGTCCTTCGGCATCGGTGTTAATGACTTCGATGGTCTGACCACTCATACTGGTCACCACGTCGCCAGGCCGCTGGGCATTGCCATCGGGCATGTTTTCAACCAGGCCGCAAATGCCAACGACATGCGCCTTAGCCTTACGCCCGGCGAGCGCCTTCATGGTGCCGGCCACCGCACCGGCACCGCCCATATCCCATTTCATATCTTCCATGCCGCCCGGTGGTTTCAGCGAAATGCCGCCGGTATCGAAGGTCACACCCTTACCAACCAGTGCCAGCGGCTTTTTTTGCGCGCCATTGGTCCCATCCCAGCGCATAGCAAGCATCCGCGGCGGTCGGACCGAGCCTTGTGACACGCCCAGAAGCGCGCCCATGCCAAGCTTTTCCATTTCTTCCTGCCCGAGGACGGTAAACTCGACGCCCATGTCCTGAAGCTCTTCGCAACGCGCGACGAAGCTTTCCGGATATATGACGTTCGCCGGCTCCGACACCAGTTCGCGGGTCAGCGCTACCCCGTCGGCGACGGCAGACAGGTCTTGCCAGACCTGCGCTGATTCCATGTCGGTATCCAGCACGGTTATGGTTTCCAGCGTCTGCTTCGCATTTTCCGGCATGGTCGTGCGATATTTATCGATTCTCCAGCTACGCAGTTTCGCGCCAAACAGCAGCCGTGCCAATTGATCTTGCTCCAGGCCCGATCCACTGATCACAAGGTGTTTTACGCCTGATGCAATTAACTTGGCGACAACCGCTCCGCCAGCCGCTTCGCAATCCTTGCGTTCCCCTTTTCCGGTACCGGTCAATATGACCTGTATGACCGCGTCGCCTTCTGTCACAAATGTCTGAAATGTCTGGCCGGTTTTTCCTTCAAACCTTGCCGCTTTGGCGGCAGCGCGGACCACTTTATCCTGTTCAACGTCGATCTTCGCGCTGTCCAGTGCATCTTTGCCAACCGCAATGGCAATTGCATCTGGTGTGGAAGACAGGCTTTCGGCAAAAGTGAATTTCATGGGTAAAACGTCCTTATCAATGGGTCAGCCGTATTCGTATCCCGGCTATATGATCTTCTGTTCAGGGTGGATCAATGAAAGATTGGCAGTGTCTTTGCAATCATCATTTCATCCGAGTTAATGATGAAATCGGGAGATTGGGAAAAATCAGCAGAGAAAATTTGCAGCAAACGCAATCTGGTGCAATAGGGCGTCGAACAGGTTGGCGCCAATATAAATTACGCCAATATTTCATGGGGTCAAAGGTAGGTTAATCTCGTCGATGAAATCTTCAATCGCACTGATTGCATTGGCTCTTCCGATTGCCCTTCCACAGTCCGCTATGGCGCAAGCGGATACCGGCGGACAACCACAAGCATCTGCAGAAGCGCCACAAAAATCTCCTGAGCAATCAGAAGAAATTGAATTTAGCGCCGATACGATAGATTATGATTTTGAAAATGATGTTGTAACGGCCAAAGGCAACGTGCTGCTTAACCGGGACGGATACAAACTGCGTTCCGATACCGTCACCTGGAATCGCAAGACCGGTATCGTGCGTGCGGAAGGTAGTATTCGTTCGATAAGCCCCGATGGCGACACCGCTTATGGCGACAGCATTGTGCTGACCGACAGTCTGCGAGACGGAATCGTCGACAATTTATTGCTGGTGCTCGATGACGGCAGCCGGCTTGCCGCCCGAAAGGGAGAACGGTTTGCGGATGGTGCTCTAACACTTGACAGCGCCGCTTACACAGCCTGTGCAGTTACCACCGAAGATGGCTGCCCGAAAAACCCCAGCTGGCAGATTAAAGCTGTTAAAGTTCGCTATGATCCGATCAAGAAACGCGTCAGCTATGACGGGGCGCGGATCGAGATATTTGGACTGCCGGTCATTCCCCTGCCTGGCCTGTCGCATCCGGTCAGCAACGAAAATCGCAGCGGCATATTGGTCCCTAATCTGAGGTTTGATTCGACCAACGGCGTTGCGGTTTCCATTCCCTATTATTTCAACCTTGCGCCCAATGAAGACGCAACGATAACAACTCAGGTCTTTACCGAGGTAGCCCCGTTGATCAGCGGGACATATCGAAATCTAAGCGAAAAAGGCGCATTTCAACTCACCGGCTACGCCACTTACGGATCCCGTATCCCCACTGGAGCGTCCGGACCATTGCCAGATGCAGAGAAAGATTTCAGGGGATATTTTGCAACCACTGGCCGCTTCATTCTGGATGAGAACTGGACGATATCGCAATCCGCGAGATTGGTCTCTGACCGAACTTTCCTGCGCCGCTACGATATCAGTGACGATGACAGCCTGCGATCGACCATCAATGTCGAACGGATAGACGACAGCAGCTATTTTTCACTGGCCGGGTGGGCGTTCCAGACCTTGCGCGCTGGCGATCCGCAAAACCGCGTTCCAATCGCTTTGCCCGTAGTTGACTATCGCAAGCGCTTTGCCGAACCGGTATTGGGTGGGAGCACGCAAATTCAGGTCAACAGCCTCGCCATCGGCCGCACAGAGGGTCAGGACACACAACGCGCTTTTGCATCCGCCCGGTGGGATTTGCGCAAACTGACGACCCTGGGTCAGGAAATAACCCTGACCGGCTTTGCGCGCGGCGACGTCTATAACAGCCAAGACAACGCACTCAATGAGACAGCTATTTATCGCGGCGAATCCGGCTGGCAAACCCGTGGTATTGTGACGGCGGCCGTAGACATTAAGTGGCCTTTTATTGGGCAGGCCTTTGGCGGAACCCAAACGCTGACACCGCGTTTTCAGGTTGTCGCGACACCCGCTATATCAAATCAGTCGATTCCCAATGAAGATTCGCGTTCGGTCGATCTGGAAGATACAAATTTGTTTGCGCTCAACCGGTTCCCCGGCTTTGATCGCTATGAAGATAACGTTCGGGCCACCTATGGTCTGGAATGGAATCTCAACCGGCCTAATTTGCGCGTCGATGCCATTGTTGGTCAAAGCTATCGACTTGCCAATAATAGCAACATTGTTCCCGACGGAACCGGCCTTTCAGATAGGTTTTCCGATATCGTCGGACGGACGGAAGTCCGCTTCAAGGACATCGTCAAGTTTACCCATCGATATCGGCTGGATAAAGACAATCTTGCAGTCCGGCGCAACGAGATTGATGCCACGGTTGGCACGCGGGATACTTACGCACAAATCGGTTATTTACGGCTGAACCGCGATATTGGCGCCGGGATTGAAGATCTTAGTGATCGTGAAGAGGTCCGTGTTGGTGGCCGTTATCAGATAGACCGATATTGGTCTGTATTCGGTTCCGCGATCATCGATCTTACCGATGCGCGGGAAGATCCGCTGTCTTCTGCAGACGGATTTGAACCCGTACGGCACCGGATCGGCGTCGCCTATGATGATGGTTGCTTGTCTCTCGGCATAACATGGCGCTATGATTATGAAGATACGGGAGATGACCAGCGCGGCAGCACATTCCTCTTCCGACTGGCTTTACGCAATTTGGGTGTGTAAGGCGTTTGTTAATGATATTTGATTGCTCATATTAGGTTCAGCCCTTTTGTGATATTGGCAGGTCTAAAGTTGTTCTTAGAGTTTGAAAAGAAACGAAAAATGAATTTTATGCGTACCCGATTTACCGGCAAACATGCAAAATTTGCGATTGCTGCCACCGCCGCTCTGTTGGCTGCGACCCCGTCATCAAGCCAGACAGTTTCGGACAATGCTGTACCTCAAGCAGGCCTAAACATTCCCGAGCAACTCACCATTTTTGGTGAAGATAATCCTAACGTTCGGCGAGCAACCGCCTTGGTGAACGGGGACATCATCACCGGCACTGATGTCAACCATCGCCTTGCGCTGATCGTGGCGGCCAATGGAGGGGAGGTTTCCAAAGAAGAGGAAGACCGTCTGCGCTTGCAGGTATTGAGGAACCTAATTGACGAGACGCTTCAGATACAAGAAGCTGAAGCCAATGAAATCACCATTTCTCAAGCTGAAATCAACCAGACGTTCAATCAGGTGGCCCAACAGAATTTCAGACAGGATATCGACGCATTTGACGATTATTTGCGGTCCCGAGGCTCCTCGGCAAATACACTGAAACAGCAGATCAAAGGCGAGCTCGCATGGAGCCGCTTGCTACGCCGTAATATTCAACCCTTCATCAATGTCGGCGATGAAGAGGTAAATGCCATTATAGAGCGGTTAAATGCGTCGAAAGGGACGACCGAATATCGCATTGGCGAGATTTATATGTCAGCGGCCCCCGAGGCCGCCGAACAGGTTGCATCCAACATGCGCCAGATATTGGATCAGATCCGTCAGGGCGGTTCTTTTGTCGCCTATGCGCGTCAATTTTCCGAAGCTTCTACAGCTGTCACTGGTGGTGACCTCGGTTGGGTCCGCCCTGTGCAATTACCGCAATCTTTGGCGGATACAGCAGCACAGATGCAGATTGGCCAGGTGGTTGGTCCCGTTCAGGTTCCCGGTGGTTTCTCGATATTATATCTCATCGACCAACGTCAGATACTCACAGCCGACCCGCGCAATGCGGTCTTAAGCCTTAAACAGCTCGCCATCGGTTTCCCACCTGGAACGACCGAAGCACAGGCGACCAGTCGTGCAGCAGAATTTGCTACGGCTACCCAAAACATCAAAGGCTGTGGTGCCGCCAATGAAATAGCCGCCAATATCGGAGCGTCGGTGGTTGACAATGATCAAGTGCGTCTGAAGGACTTACCTGGTCCACTACAGAACACTATCGCCAACCTGCAGATTGGACAGGCCAGCCAGCCTTTTGGATCCGTAACAGATGGCGTACGTGTGTTAATCCTATGTGGCCGCGACGATCCGCAAACCGCAACAGCACCATCTTTTGACAAGATTATGTCGGATCTGGAAAATGAGCGGATCAACAAACGTGCGCAAATTTACCTGCGCGATCTGCGCCGTGACGCCATTATCGAATATAATTGAGGAATGCGAGGGTGACAAAACCCTTTGCCCTTTCGTGCGGTGATCCTGCAGGAATAGGGCCCGAAATCATTTGTAAAAGCTGGCTTAAACGGGAAAGTCTTGGTTTGAGCCCGTTTTTTGCGGTCGGGAATTTTGAAGATTTCAAAGGATCAGATAGTAACGGGCTTTGCGGCGCACCCATTATCAAGATATCCGATCCTGCCGAAGCCAAAAGTAAATTTGATGCGGCCCTGCCGATCTTTCATATCCACAACGGCGAACCTACGGTACCAGGGCAACCTACGCTGGACGGCGCTCAATGTGCTTTACATGCTCTGGAAATAGCGTGTGGGCTTGCGCGATCGGGGGACGCTGGCGCAGTCATTACAGCTCCAGTTTCCAAGTCGCAATTGTACAAGGTCGGGTTCCGTTATCCGGGGCAGACCGAATTTGTGTCGGAGCGATGCGGTATCGCCCGGGAAAATGCAGTGATGATGCTGGCCGGTCCTTCGCTGCGCGTAGTTCCGATGACAACACATATAGCTTTGAAAGATGTGCCCTCACAGCTCAGCAAGTCACTAATCATCGCACGTGCCAAGGCGGCTCATAAGGCCATGATCAGGAATTTTGGCATAGAGAATCCGCGAATCGCCATCGCTGGACTTAATCCCCATGCAGGGGAAAACGGGAATTTGGGTGACGAGGAAAAACTGGTCATGGAACCCGCGATTGAGGAGCTTGTGGCGCAAGGTTTTGATGTGTCCGGGCCCTTGCCTGCTGATACCATGTTTCATGAAGAGGCCCGATCACGATATGATGTGGCTCTGTGCCCCTATCATGATCAGGCTTTAATACCTCTGAAAACACTACATTTTTTCGACGGTGTGAATTTGACACTTGGATTGCCGATCGTCCGGACCTCACCCGATCATGGCACTGCATTCGGGATAGCAGGACAAGGAATTGCCGATCCCCGGTCGATGATTGCGGCTGTCCAGATGGCCGCCACCGCCGTTTCCAATCGCGAAAAATACGACCTTTGAGCCACTCATCGACACAGCCACCATCCCTGCCTCCCTTGAGGGAGGTGATCAAAAAACATGGCCTGACCGCCAACAAGGCACTCGGCCAGAATTTCCTGCTTGATACCCAGCTATTGTCGCGCATCGCGTCAGTTCCAGGCGATCTGGAAAACGCCCAGGTGTTTGAAGTCGGCCCCGGTCCCGGCGGACTGACACAGGCGCTGTTGCAGGCGGGCGCAAAGGTGACAGCGGTAGAGCGAGATGAACGATGTCTGCCTGCTTTGGCTGATCTTGCGGATCATTTTCCCGGGCAATTGCAGGTTATCAACGAAGATGCCTTGAAAATTGACCTGTCGCAATTATTCGACGCACCTTTTCACATCGCATCCAACCTCCCCTATAATGTTGGCTCCGCGCTTCTAATAAAATGGCTGTCCAGTTCTGTGTGGCCGCCCGCTTGGCAATCCCTGACGCTGATGTTCCAGCGGGAAGTCGCCGACCGGATTGTTGCCGATGCGGGCTCCAGTGCATATGGGCGCCTGTCCATTTTGGCGCAGTGGCGCTGCGATGCGAAACTTGCAATGTCGGTCCACCGCTCAGCCTTCACGCCGCCGCCGAAGGTGATGTCGGCGATCGTGCATCTGACACCAAAAGAACAGCCCGACGGTGTAGACCCAGAGGTGTTAGCCAAACTGACTCAGACCGCTTTCAGCCAGCGCCGCAAAATGCTGCGGCAAAGCCTGAAAGGCCTGCCCGGCGGACTCGACGCCCTGAAAGACGCGGGGATTGACGGCGCTCGCCGCCCTGAAACGGTCAGCGTGGACGAATTTGTAGCACTGGCCCGCTTTCTGTCGGCCTAGCTTACTGCTTTCAGTTTCCGGCGATAGGCGTGCAGCAAGGGTTCTGTATAACCGCTTGGCTGCTCGATGCCCTTGAACACCAGATCCCGTGCGGCCTGAAATGCCAGACTGCCGGCCGGATCACTCGCCATCGGCTGATACAACGGATCGCCAGCATTCTGACCATCGACCTTCGCCGCCATGCGCAGCAGCGCGGCATCAACTTGCTCTGCGGAACAGACACCATGCAACATCCAGTTTGCCATATGCTGGGATGAAATCCTAAGGGTAGCGCGATCCTCCATCAGGCCGACATCATGAATATCCGGAACCTTGGAACAGCCAATGCCCTGGTCAACCCAGCGTACCACGTAGCCCAATATGCCTTGCGCGTTGTTATCCAGCTCGCGTTCAATTTCTTCGGCCGACCAATTATGCCCCTCTGACAGAGGAATAGTGAGCAGCTTGTCCAGTGATGGTATTCCTTCACTTGCCACCTCTTTCTGACGCGCGAACACGTCCAGCCGGTGATAGTGAATGGCGTGCAAGGTCGCCGCCGTCGGGCTTGGCACCCATGCGGTATTTGCGCCGGTCATCGGATGACCGATTTTCTGCTCCATCATATCTGCCATCATGTCGGGGGCCGCCCACATGCCTTTGCCGATCTGCGCCTTGCCGGACATGCCGCAAGCCAGACCGATAGCAACATTGCGGGCTTCGTAGGATTGAATCCAGTCGCTGGATTTCATGTCTGCTTTTGCGACCATGGCGCCACCCTGCATGCTGGTATGGATTTCATCACCGGTACGGTCCAGGAAGCCTGTGTTAATAAACACAATCCGGTCTTTCACAGCCTCAATGCAGGCCGCAAGGTTGGCAGAGGTCCGGCGTTCTTCGTCCATTACGCCCACCTTTATCGTGTTGCGGGCCAACCCAAGCAGATCCTCCACCGCATCGAACAGATCATTGGTCAAGGCACATTCTTCCGGCCCGTGCATTTTCGGTTTCACGATATAGATGGAGCCGGCCTTGCTGTTGCGCAGCTCGCCCAACCCTTTCAGGTCATGCATCGCAATCAGGCTGGTAAATACGCCGTCGAGCAGACCCTCGGGCGCTTCTGACCCGTCGCTCAGCAATACGGCCGGATTGGTCATCAAATGCCCGACATTGCGAACAAACATCAGGCTGCGCCCTGGCAGTGTGAAAGCATTACCATCCTGATCGACATAGTCACGATCCGGGTTGGCACGGCGCTCGGCCTCCTTGCCGCCTTTCATAAACTTGGCTGCCAAATCACCACGCATCAATCCAAGCCAGTTACTATAGGCAAGAACCTTGTCTTCCGCGTCAACCGCAGCGACGGAATCTTCCATGTCGATAATCGTCGTCAGAGCCGCTTCCAGATAGACGTCGGCAATATTGGCTGGATCATCCTTGCCGATTGGGTGATCCGCATCAAATATCACGTCAACATGCAGGCCGTTATGTTTGAACAGGCATCCCTTGTCATTCCATCCAACGCATTGCGAAGGATCTTTCAGCGGGATGCCGTTTTCTTTGACATTGGCCAGATCACTCCAGCTACCGTTCGACAGCGGCAATGTCTCATCTAGAAACGCCTTGGCCGCATTGATCACCGCTGCACCGCGTACAGGGTCATAACCGCCGGGTTGGGCCGGTGCCGCGTCCAGTGCGTCGGTGCCGTAGAAGGCGTCATAAAGGCTGCCCCAGCGCGCATTGGCGGCGTTCAGTACGAAACGGTCATTCAGTGAAGGCACCACCAGTTGTGGCCCCGCCATTGTAGCAATTTCCGGATCTACATTTTCCGTTGTGATGGCAAAAGGTGCTGGCTCATCCACAAGATACCCGATCTCTTTCAGGAACGCCTGATAGGCCGCCTGATCAATTGGTTTGCCCTTGTTGGCGACATGCCAGTCATCAATCTGTGACTGCAGTTTTTCCCGTTTGGCCAGCAGTTCAGCATTGCGCGGAGCAAAACGGGCCAAAAGATCAGCAAAACCAGACCAGAACTGATCCTGATCCACACCAGTGCCAGCCAGGGCGCGTTCATTGACAAAATCAAACAATAGTGACGAAATCTGGACACCGTTTTGATGGACATATTCGGACATGAAGGGTTCCTCTTGTTCAAAAACATAGCACGCCCCCGACATCATTGCCTGAGCGTAAAAGCAGATAATCCGGGGAGGAATCGGTCGCATCCTATGACGTGTGACTCGATTTTTGTAAATGCCGGAAATCAAATCCTTGCCGATGGCGTAAAGATGGTCCAGAAATTCTCACCCATGGTTCTGGATGAAAAAATAACACTACTCGAAACAAGCCTCGAACGAGCAGCAGACAGGCTTGGTGATATTACCGAGCCGGTGATGAAACGATACTATGACATACACCCCGAAGCCCGAGATTCTTTCCGTGAGCATGGCCTCGGGAACACAGTTAAACTCGAAGCCGAAATGGTGGAAAGCGTTGTCTACTGCTTGATGAACTGGCTAGAAAGTCCGCAGGAAATCCGCATCATGTTCGGCAGTACCGTTCCGCATCACGAGGAAACACTGCATGTGCACACTGACTGGTTTAGCGGGTTGGTCGATGCCGCGGTACATGTCATTGCTGAAACCATCCCGGATACGGAGCAGGAGGAGCGCAATCTGTGGGAAGAAATTCATCAGGGCGTCAACGACCTGATTGCAGACGCCCGATATTAGACCTGCAGTTGTCGCTGGAAAAAGGTGACAGCGATTGATTACAAATGCTATCAGTTTCAAATGAAAGCAAATCCTCCTCCCGAAAGCGCTATTCTGGAAATTGCCGAAGGCTTGCCGCTTCTGCAACGCACGGAAACCTGGTCCAGAATCAATAGCGGCACCACCAATCTGGATGGCCTGAAAACCGTTGCTGGCCAGTTGGCAGATGCTTTTTCTGCCTTGCCTGGGGACATAAAACTGGTTGATCCAGACCCGGTCGAAGCCGTACACTCCGACGGTTCCGTTGATCAGGTCCAGCGAGGTCAACACCTCCATGGTTCTATCCGTCCTGACGCACCTGTGCGGATATTGCTTACCGGCCACATGGATACTGTTTTCCCTGTCGATCACCATTTCCAGAATCTCGAATGGATCGAAGATGGCGTGCTCAATGGCCCCGGGGTCGCGGATATGAAGGGCGGTCTTTCGGTCATGCTAGGCGCGTTGCAATTGCTGGAGCAATGCGAACAGGCCAAACATATCGGCTATGACATCATGATCAACAGCGATGAAGAAGTGGGTTCTGCTTCCTCCTCTGCGCTGATTGAACGCTGCGCCAAGGGCAAGGTCGCCGCCCTCACCTACGAACCTGCCCTGCCCGACGGCACTCTGGCCGGCGAGCGCGGCGGTAGCGGTAATTTCTCGATCATTTTTACAGGCAAAAGCGCCCATGCCGGCCGCAACCCTGATGAAGGTCGCAATGCGCTGATCGCTGCCGCCGATATGGCTCTGCAACTGAAGGCCCTGCACCGAGAAGGATTAAGTGTTAACCCGGCCAAAATTGAAGGCGGCGGCCCCAATAACGCCGTTCCCGATCATGCCATTTTACGCGTAAATTTCCGGCCCAAGACGCTGGCAGACCAGCAAGAGGCCCAAAACACACTTGATAATCTGGTCGGCATCATTGCCCGGGGTCATGATCTTGATGTGCATTGTCATGGCGGCTTTGGTCGTCCGCCCAAGCCGATTGACCCGCAGGCTCAAAAGCTGTTTCATCTGGTCAAAAGCTGCGGCGCGGATCTGGGGCTGGACATCAACTGGCGGGGGACCGGCGGTGTTTGTGACGGGAATAATATTGCTGCTTGCGGTGTGCCGGTTGTTGACACAATGGGGGTACGCGGCGGCGCTATTCACAGCGCGGACGAGTTTCTGATCGCGGACAGTCTTGTCGAACGCACACAGTTATCGGCGCTTACAATCATGCGTATTGCCGCCAAAGGGGGATTATGACTAATTTCAAAATAAGGGCGGCGCGGATCGATGACCTGCAGCATCTTTACGAGATGGCAAAGCTGACCGGCGGCGGGTTCACAAACCTGCCCGCTGACAAAGACAGCCTGACAGCGAAGCTGGGGCGTTCCACGCGTGCTTTCGATCGGACGTCGGATGAACACGGCAATGACCTGTTTGTGATGGTGCTCGAGAATGTCGAAACCGGCGCAGTGCGCGGGACGTCGCAATTGTTCACCATGGTCGGGCAAAGCTGGCCGTTTTATTCCTATCGCCTCAGCACCTTGTCGCAGACCAGCAAGGAACTGGATCGGACTTTTCGCGCGGAAATGCTGACTTTGGTCACCGATCTGGAAGGTGCCAGCGAAGTTGGAGGCCTGTTCCTCCACCCCGGCGAGCGCGCGGGCGGACTGGGCATGCTCTTGGCACGCAGCCGTTATCTGTTCATCAAGGAGCACCGCTCACGCTTTGGTGATCGCTTATTTGCAGAATTGCGGGGCGTGATTGACGAAGCGGGTGGCTCACCCTTCTGGGATGGGCTCGCCGGCCGCTTTTTCGGCATGGGGTTTCAGGAAGCGGACTATTTCAACGCCATCCATGGCAATCAGTTTATCGCTGACCTGATGCCCAAACATCCGATTTACACGGCGATGCTGAGTGAAACGGCACGCGCCGCTATCGGTATACCCCATCCCAATGGCCGTGCTGCGATGCGGATGCTGGAGAACGAGAATTTCTCTTATGACGGCTATGTCGATATTTTTGACGGCGGCCCGACGATGATCGCCAAAACAGATGATGTGACCAGCGTAAAAAATGCCAAATCGGATGAGATCATGGCCATCACCGCTTCGGGTGCCGGTCTCAAGTCCATAATCTCTTGCGGTAGGCTTCACGATTTTCAAGCCACTTACGCCTTTGTCGGTGAAGCGGAAGGCGGCGTCACGATTGATGAGGATGCTGCCGCCAGTCTGGGCCTGTCCGTCGGCGATACGATCGGACATATTCCAAGGTAATCAGAATGACAAAAGTTCAGGAAATAAATTTCGACGGACTCATTGGTCCCAGCCATAACTATGCCGGGCTCAGCCTTGGCAACATTGCCTCTTCAACCAATGCTGGCGAGGCATCTTATCCGCGCGAAGCCGCCTTGCAGGGCATCGCCAAGATGCGGCATAATATTGATCTCGGGCTGGAACAGGGCTTTTTCATGCCGCTGGATCGGCCCAATATCGCCTGGCTGGACCAACTGGGCACAACGATAGAAAGTTCAGAACCGCATGTTCGGGCCGCCGCCTATTCCGCGTCATCCATGTGGGCAGCCAATGCAGCAACCGTCTCGCCCGCGCAGGATAGCGAAGACGGCAGGTGCCATTTGACGGTCGCGAACCTGCAAACCATGCCGCATCGCAGCCATGAATGGCCGGGCACTCTGGCGCAGCTGCGGCTCGCCTTTGCCAATCCGGATCACTTTTCTGTTCATGGGCCGATTCCCTCTCCCTTTGGGGACGAAGGCGCAGCCAATCATATGCGGCTTTGCCCTTCTCATGGAGAAACGGGGATCGAAATATTCATCTACGGCAAAAGCGGTGGTCCCTTCCCCGCACGCCAGCATATAGAAGCCAGCAAAGCGGTGGCACGGAAGCATGGCCTGAAAGACGATCACGTCATTTTCGCGCAGCAGTCAGACAAAGCCATCGCCGCTGGAGCTTTTCACAATGATGTCGTTGCTGTTGCCAATGAGCAGGTGCTGTTCGCTCATGAGGACGCGTTTGAACACCGCGATGATTTTTACGACGAAGTACAGCGCAAATTCCCGCAGGCAGAAATAATAACAGTGCCATCTGACAAGGTAAGTCTGGCCGATGCGATCACATCCTATTTGTTCAACGCACAGCTAGTTACCCTGCCCAACGGCGGCGGCATGGCTCTGATTCTGCCGACCGAAGCGAAAGACAATGAAGCGGTTTGGGCATACTTGCAGGAGTTGGTCGCTGGTAATGGTCCAATCCGCAAACTCTGTCCCGTCGATGTCCGGCAATCCATGGCCAATGGCGGTGGGCCCGCTTGCTTGCGGTTGCGCGTCGTTGCCGACACGGAACGCGTGGATCAACGTTTTATGGCAACGCCAGAAAAGCTCGACGCCATAGCCGGGGTGGTCGAACAATATTGGCCGAAAACCATCATGCCAGATCAACTGACCGATGCCGATCTGTTCACGAGCATCCAAAATGCGCGAAAAGCGCTTTTGGAGACATGTGCCCTGACCGAGCTTGCGACCTGAATTTCATTCCTCAACTGTCGAGTTAACTTACAGTTAACTATATTGGCAATTACGAAACTCGCACTTTTCTGGGCTTGGCACGGTGCTTGCTGCGTCTCTGCCATGTGGAAAAAATTCAAGCGCCTGTTCATCATCAAAACCAAGTTTGAAGCGTTCTTGATCATCTATGCACTGGCGACTGGTGCTGTCGCGAGAGGTCAGGACTATCTGATGCAATATCCCGGTTTTGGAGGAAAGCTGCTGTTTCTGGCCTGTACCGGTGCGGTTTTCATGGCCGGGGCCAAAATGCTGGATGCGATCGACTATCGCCGAGCCTATGGGCCAGATTATTAAGAAAGTCGGTGTTCCCCGACATCTCATGTGCTGCGAGATATTCGATCAGGGGACATCCAAAGCCATCCATTGGTAAGCCGCTGTTGCTCGGCACCAAGTCATAATGAAAAGTGGGGGTTTCTGTTGCTCGGTACCCCCAAACCGCCGGTATCCCTTCTGTTGCCCGGTGGGTCCAACCGCGCTTTAACTTCTTAAGTTACAACCGTGAGGTCGTTGGCTTAAGCCGCTACTGCGAGTGCTTCGTTATCGTTTGCACTTATAGTTTTTGAGCAATCACGGCATACTCAGGCCGGGTAAAAATAATGCTTTTCAACACACGTCGATCCTGGTTCGGCCCCATCAGCAAAGATGTCCAAAAACATCTCAAATGGTGGAGCCGCCGGGTACTGCCCCCGGGTCCGTTGTGCCTATTGCACATCACAATTTATCACCATAGTCCACCGAAGCGGACAGGCCCTATATAGGCGCTTAATTCTGAATGAAAAGAGAATGCCGCAAAAATATGGGCGCGGATATTGCTATCCACGCCCACAGATATACCGTTTAAACACCTGATTTAGCGTTTATTTTTTCAGACTGTCACGAATTTCGGTCAGCAGGTCAATTTCGCTTGGACCGGAGGGTGCTTCTTCCTCTTCCTTCTTCGCCATCACTTTGTTGGCATAGCGGACAATCATGAAAATGATGAAAGCCAGGATGATGAAGTTGATCACGACCGTAAGGAACTGGCCCCAACCCAGCATCGGAACACCCGCTTCTTTCAACGCCGCATAGTCGGTAGAGCCAGCCAATTCGGCTGGTGGCGTGCCAAGCAGGATGAACATTTTTGAGAAATCAGGTGTACCTAGAACCGCGCTAACGATCGGCATGATGACATCTTCGGTCAGTGATGTTGTGATGGTCGCAAAAGCGGCACCGATGATGACCGCAACTGCCAAATCCAGCACATTGCCTTTCAGGATAAACTCTTTAAATTCTGCAAACATAGCAATACTCCTCTTCCCCGTAAGATGACGGCTAAATGCCCGAAAACCTCTGATTTGTCGAGGGAAGTCATTGCATTTACCGGCTTTCATTCCTATTTTTACATTTGATGAGGCGATCAATTGGAACGTGGGAGAAAATCAACATGCGTGGCAAGTTAAGTAAATTTTTGATGGTACCGGTTTTGGCAATGGCGCTGAGCGCTTGCGGCATTAACAGCGTGCCTACAGCCGAAGAACAGGCCAAAGCGAAATGGGCCGATGTCGAGAGCACCTATCAACGCCGCGCTGATTTAATCCCCAATCTGGTGGAAACGGTCAAAGGCTTTGCGGCGCAGGAACAGGACACTCTGACCGCTGTGGTGGAAGCACGTGCGAAAGCGACATCTGTTCAAATAAATGCTGATGACTTGGGCGACGCCGCTAAAATGGCAGAATTTCAGAGTGCACAAGATGGGATTTCGCGAGCTCTATCAGGGATGCGTGTGGTCGTTGAAAAATATCCTGACCTCAAATCCAATCAAAATTTCCTTGCTCTACAAAGCCAGCTTGAAGGTACAGAAAACCGCATCAATGTGGCCCGCCGGGACTATAATGAGGCGGTCCGGCAATATAACACCACCATCCGGACCTTCCCCGATATTATCGGTGCCAAGATCATCCACGGTGCAGAACCAATGGAGCCATTTACGGCGACAACCGAAGGTGCCGACGAAGCGCCAACTGTAGCGTTTTAAACCGCAATGCGATATTTCCCCCACAGCATTGTCGCAGCAATTTGGGCTGCCTTGATTTTGTCGATCACCGCCATCTCAGTACCTGCGGCGGCCCAAAACTTCCCTGAATTGAGCGGTCGTGTGGTCGATCAGGCGGATTTGCTTGATCCGGCGCAGGAGGCATCCCTGACGGCTAAACTGGAAGCCCTTGAGGCCAACTCTACCCGGCAACTGGTTGTGGCTACAGTTTCCAGTTTGGACGGCTATGATATTGCCGATTATGGTTATCAGCTCGGCCGATCATGGGGCATCGGGCAGGATGGCGACGGCGAAACGGAAAAAGACAATGGCGTCATATTGCTGGTCGCCCCCAATGATCGCAAGGTCCGCATAGAAGTCGGCTATGGACTGGAAGGCATAATGACTGATGCGCTGTCCAGCATGATCATCCAAAATGACATCTTGCCACAATTTCGAAACGGCAACATGCCGGCTGGCATTGAAGCTGGCGTTGACCGGATCGCGATGCAGCTCACACTGCCCGAAGAAGAAGCACGCGCCTTTGCAACACAGGCAGTGGTTCAACAACGTGAGCGTTCCAATGATGGCGAAGGCGGTTTGATCATATTCTGGATCATTGTCGGAATAGTCATAATCGTAATGTCCATATCCGGTTCCCGTGGCGGCAGGCGTTATCGCGGCGGCTCTGGACCAGTTGTTATCTGGGGCGGTGGCGGCTCCAGCGGATGGGGTAGTTCCAGCGGCGGATTTAGCAGCGGCGGCTTTGGCGGTGGCGGTTTTAGCGGCGGTGGCGGCAGTTTCGGCGGCGGCGGCGCGTCGGGGGGATGGTAATGAAAAAGGTCAACCAACTTTCCGAAGCCGATCACAAGCTTGTTACGGCAGCAGTCAGCGAAGCAGAAAAATCTACTGACGGAGAGATTGTCACGATCGTGACCGATCTGTCAGACAAATATCATGATGCCGGGCTGCAATGGGCTATTGGTATCACATTCTTCTTCTTGTCGACGCTCGCTGTTTTTCCGGCCTTTTATCAATCAATAATAACGGGCCTATTCGGCGGCTGGGAACAGGATTTCACCACCGCGGGTGAGCAAATGGCAGTGCTCTTCATTGCCAGCGTCACCCTGTTTCTTGTAATGCGTTATCTCTTTGCATGGATGCCGCTGCGACTATTGGTGACGCCGAAAAGTACCAAACAGCGCCGCGTGCGCAAGCGGGCGATAGACTTTTTCAAAGTAGGTGCAGAGCGCAGAACTATGGGCTTGACTGGAATATTGATCTACGTTTCCTTGAAGGAACATCGTGCAGAAATTGTTGCCGATCAGGCCATCGCGGAAAAAGTCTCTCCCGAAGTCTGGGGCGAGGCCATGGTTGCGCTGATCGATGAAGTACGCGCTGGCCGACCTGGCGAAGGGATGGCAGCGGCCGTCAAGCATGTCGGCGTGGTATTGAAAGAGCATTTTCCCAAAACTGACAAAAATCCCAATGAACTGCCAGATCGGTTGATCGAAATTTGAGTAGCGGAAATTCCGACACGCCGGATTCCGGTGCCCCTGTCGAAACCATGTGGGAAGGCCGTTTTATAACGGCCAAAAGACAAGGTCGATGGGAATATGTTTCCCGCAGTCGCGGTATCCGGGCAGCAGTCATATTGGCTATCGATGAAGGTCATGTCCTGTTGGTCGAACAATATCGTGTGCCATTGGGAAAGAACTGCATAGAACTTCCGGCAGGCCTGGTTGGCGATCATGATGATAATAGCGATGAGGACTCGTCTTTAGCAGCCATTCGAGAGTTGGAGGAAGAGACCGGTTACCGTGCCGGAACAATGGAAAATTGCGGCGAATTTTATTCTTCGCCGGGCATGGTATCAGAGAGCTTTTCGCTATTCAGGGCACATGGTCTGAGCAAAGTCGGCGAAGGTGGCGGCGTGGAAGGTGAGAATATCATTGTTCACCGCATCGCCGTTGAAGAGCTTGATGATTTCATTGATCAAAAACGCGCTGAAGGTACTGCAATTGATGTTAAGCTGCTGCTACTTTTTCAACCGAAATAAGAGCAACCTCTATCGAAAATTATCCGCATAGGCTTGGATTTTTAAAGTCTTGTTCGGCGTAGGCACGATAGAATAAGAAATACCATATTTGTCGGCATAAGCCTTTGCAGCATCAACATCAGGAAATTTCATCCGCACTTGTCGCTGTGTATCACCAGATCCCGCCCAGCCAGTCAGTTTGTCCGCTTTGCGTGCTTCGGACGGCTCAAACTCCAATATCCATTTGTCAGTCAGCGCCTTGCCTGACTGCATAGCATTCATGGGGTTCTGGTAAATCCGTGCGGCCATCACATTTTCCTTCGTTGATGATCGCCTCAATAAGCGCGTGAAATCGCAAATTCAACCGCTTCGGTCATAGCGGCTTTTGCCTTACCCGAGGGGAAAGCACCCAGAGCGTCAATTGCCCGCTGCCCATAGTGGCGCGCGCGGGAAATCGTATCATCAATCGCGCCGGTTTTCTTTAGCAGGCTAGTGGCAAAAGCCAGATCATCGTCCGAAACCCTGTGCCCGATAATCGCATCTTTCCAGAATTGCCGATCCTCATCACTCCCACGGGCATAAGCCAGTATCACTGGCAGGGTTACCTTGCCTTCGCGGAAATCATCACCGGCATCTTTGCCCATTGTTTCGCTGTCAGAGGAATAATCAATCGCATCATCGACCAGCTGAAATGCGATTCCCAAATTGCGACCGTAAGAATCGAGTGCCAACTCGGTTTCTTCTCCCCGTTCCGCAACCACGCCTGAAATCCGGCTGGCTGCGGCGAATAGTGCCGCTGTCTTGGAACCGATAATATCGAGATAACGGTCTTCGCTGGTATCAATCTTGCGCTGAGCCGTCAGCTGATTGACTTCACCTTCCGCGATGATGGCCGACGCACTGGACAGAATTTTCAGTACTTTCAAAGAGCCGTCTTCCACCATCAGTTCGAAGGATCGGCTGAACAGAAAGTCCCCCACCAATACGGTCGCAGGGTTGCCAAAAACCAGATTGGCAGTAGTTTTTCCACGCCGCAGGTCAGAACCATCTACAACATCGTCATGCAACAACGTAGCAGTATGGATAAATTCAACCGCTGCCGCCAATTTGAAATGGCGATCCCCTTCGTAACCAATCAATTTGGCAGCCGCCAAGGTTAGCATGGGACGCATTCTTTTGCCGCCACCGGCAATCAGATGGCCTGCCAATTCAGGGATTAAAGGGATTTCAGACTGCATCCGGTCAAGGATGACGCTGTTCACCTGGTTCATGTCACTGGCGACCAGTGCCATAAGTGGTTCTAAGGACGGGGTCGCTTCACGCCCCAAATGATGCACTGTTGCAGACATATTCCCTGCGATGTGGCAAGGGAAAGGCGATAAGGCAAGTGAAATCAAAGCATCCACAGGTGAAGTTTGCAAAACTTGCGGGCAAGTCTATCAAGCTATGAATCAATTAAGGAAATCAGGCAGCTATTCATGGACGACAAGCTCAAACAATATCGCCAAAGCATCAATAATATCGACGCCGCATTGGTGTTCATGCTGGCAGAACGGTTCAAGGTCACGCAGGCCGTTGGCGAATATAAGGCGAAGAACAAGCTCCCCCCTGCCGATCCTTCCCGCGAACAGGAACAAATTGCCCGCCTGCGACAACTCGCCAGCGACGCCGATCTTGATCCCGAATTTTCCGAAAAGTTCTTGCGCTTCATTATCGATGAAGTGATCCGCCACCATGAGCAGATTCGAGAGGAGTCCGCCTAACCTTGCTTTTGCCTGATATGCTTTAGGCCCAAAACACCGGACACAATATGAGTTATAAAGCTGCGCACCACTGGCCATCGGGCAAAATGATGGATGGCAAGATCGCGGACAAACGGTAAAATTTTGCCATTCGACTGGTAAAGCGGCGTGAACATGACACTGAGAAATTGATAAAGCTCGATATGAAACGACCGCAACCGGCTATATCGTTTCGATATGCCATCAATGCTGGCTGCGTTTTCAACAGCCGTTGCAAGCGCGCTGGCATCGATAAGGGCCATGTTGGCCCCCTGCCCCAATTGCGGGCTTGTGCAGTGCCAGCTGTCGCCAACATGATATAGTCTTTTCGACGTCTGCGAGCGGCCGGTACGATGCCCATAAACGGCCATGGTCAGCTCATCCATTGAACCAATCTGGGCTATAAAGGGTTCGGCTTCAGGCCAGAGTTTGCAATATTCCGTCCTGAACTGCTCAATACCCGCATCCATGACACCGGCAGCATTTTCCGGCTTTTCAGACCAGAATATCGCTGCCCCCTGATTACCGGTGGCTGGATTGATGCCAACCGGCATTATTCCCGCCATTTTTCTGGCGTGCCAGTAACGCTGATCCAATGCGTTGGGCATTACTCCATGATTGTCAGGTATATCCACAGTAGCCCAGAATGCACCATAACTTAGTTTTCTAAGGCGTCCGGTCGCCAGAGGGCTACGAGCGCCGCTGGCATCCACCAGCAGGTCGAATTGCGCGGCTGGCATACCGTCAGCAAAAACCGGCTCAATTGCAGATTCATTTTCCGATACACCAACCAGTTCCTTGCATGTTTCTATCGGAATTCCAGCCTCTTTTACCGCCTGCATCAAAGTGTCGAAAAGGCTGGCACGGTGAATGCCCAAAGCAGAAACGGCATGGCGGGCATTTTGATATTTCATATCCAGCGCGCGGCGCCCATTGTGCACGGATATACCGTGCAGCTGGTGAACGGGACTAGCCAGTTGCCGGATGCGATCCAGCAATCCCAATGAGTCCAGAACTTGTTGTCCAGAAGGTTGAATGAGCAAGCCTGATCCAAGCGGTCTGGGTTCAGAAAAACGCTCAAACAAAGTTATCTGATGCCCTTGCCGCGCAAGAAACAAGGCAGATGCTAGACCACCCGGCCCGCATCCTATTATTACAATATTCTGTGCGACTAGCCCCAAAGTTGTAATACTCAAATATTGTCGACAAACTGACTTTATGTCACTGATTTACCATCGATTTCGGTAAGCAGAGCCTGACCATCAAACCGCCAAGATCTTCGCTTTCTTCCAGAGAAACTGTGCCATGATAAATTTCCGCAACATCCCGGACAATGGCGAGCCCCAGGCCTGTACCCGGTTTGCCGGTATCCAGACGCGCACCGCGATCGAAAATGCGTTGACGCTCTTCGGCAGGGATGCCCATGCCATCGTCCTCGATCAGCAATTCGACAAACTCGTCATTCGGTTCGACTGTGACAAAAACACTGCCACCGCCATATTTTGCAGCATTTTCAACCAGATTGCCGATCATCTCGTCAAGATCCTGACGTTCGACGGATACCGCAGCATCCTTGTCGCCATCGATATCGATCCGGACATGCTTATAGAGCCGTCCAACAGCTCGTTCGACTGCCTGCAGGCTGGGCCACACACGGGCACGGCTGTGCGCATGACCGCGGCGACCAACCGCTCGGGCGCGGGCAAGGTGGTGGTCCACCTGACGGCGCATCACGCCTGATTCCCGGATCACCGTGTCGGCAAGGTCATCGGCCTTGGCCGTGGCGCTGTTCATGATGACGGTCAGCGGCGTTTTCAGCGCATGAGCCAGATTACCTGCATGTCGGCGCGCTTCTTCCGCCTGTTTTTCATTATGGTCGAGCAGCTCGTTCAACTCATCAACCATCGGTGTGACCTCATTGGGCATCGGTTCGCTAACGCGCTTTTTCTGCCCGTTTCGCATCTCACCGATCGCCTTGCGAATTTTTCGCAGAGGCCAAAGCCCATATAAAGTTTGCAACGCGGCCATGCCGATCAGTCCAAGGGCGAGCAACAGGAAGCTGTTGATCAATATCGACCGTATTTCATTGACCTGAGCGTCCAACCCATCTCGGCTCTGGGCGACCTGAAACGACCATCTCACCTCTGAATCGGGAAGAACGACGCTTCGTTCTGCTATCCGCAAAGGTTCCTCAGGGAACTGGTCACTCTCATAGAGATGGGTCTCCAGATCCTCATGCGGTTCTGTTTGCTCCAATGTTCGATCCCATAGCGAACGGGAAGCCCAATCATCATGCCCGGCACCGCTAATCTGCCAATATGAACCACTATTGGGCTCCAGAAACCGTTGCTCGCCAAGTGGCCGATTAAACAATATCTCGCCGTCAGGTCCGATTTCTGCGGAAGCAATCATTGCCGTCAGGGCATATTCAAGCTGATTGTCAAAATTGCGGGTGACCGCGTTGACGAGCACCCGGTCGAGCGCAACGCCGCCGCCAAGTAGCAATATAATGATCCATGCGGCCGCAATACCGATCATCCTGCGGCTCAGCGACCCTGTGGTTTGCGTGCCTAATGGGGGTTTCGGCTGGACATCTGCTTCATCAATCGGAAGATCTATTTTGCTTGTCTCATTCAGCTGTCAGGATCCTCTAGACTGTAACCCAGCCCCCGGATTGTCGAAATGACATCGGCACCCAATTTTTTCCGGATACGGGTTACAAATACTTCAATCGTATTCGAATCACGGTCGAAATCCTGATCATAAATATGTTCGATCAGTTCAGTTCGGGACACAACCTTGCCTTTGTGGTGCATGAGATAAGACAAGAGTTTATATTCCTGCGCGGTCAGCTTCACCGGTCCACCATTCAAAGTCACCTTGCCGGAACGCGTATCCAGCCGGACATCCCCTGCGGTGAGCTCTGATGACGCATTGCCGGAGGCGCGGCGTATCAGCGCTCTAAGGCGTGCAATTAGCTCTTCGGTCTGGAACGGCTTGGCGAGATAATCATCGGCCCCCGCATCCAGTCCTGCAACCTTGTCCGACCAGCTGTCGCGAGCGGTCAACACCAGTACCGGAAAATTGCGCTCTTCCTTGCGCCATCGGTCCAGTACCGTCAGACCATCAATTTCTGGTAAGCCCAGATCGAGGATAACGGCGTCATATTCTTCGGTAGAGCCCATGAAATGGCCGTCCTCACCATCTGTGGACAGGTCAATTGCATAGCCATTGCTTTCCAGAGTCGATTTTAGCTGTTGTCCCAATGTGGGTTCATCTTCGACTATAAGCACGCGCATAAAGTTACTCCAGGAAACCGGTTTTCAAGATGATATAGCTATATCACCATCATTAAATCCCACAATGATAAAGAGAAAACGACTTAGCGGCGTTCACGGAGGATGGCTCCAGTCCGACCATCGACATCAACAAAGATGACATGGCCTTTCTGGATAAATTTCAATCGATAGACCTGGGCTGAAGGATCATATTCCGGCCCCAGATACTGGCTACCCGCCATTCTTGGCAAAACCTTATTTTCAATCGATCGCAGGGACTTTCCCTTGCCTGCCATCATTTGCGCACGGGCTGCTTTTTGCTCGTTATCGCGTTGCATAGCCTGAACCGGGACAGCCGTCACAGCCAAGGCAGCGCAAGCCATTATCGCGGAAAAGATGGGTTTCTTGAACATGGTCAGGCTTTTAACGTTCCTGCTTTTAACATCACGTGAACGGCAAGTTCAGTTCACATCTTTAAAGATTAACGGATCATTTCATAGGTAATATTGAGACTAACCGTCGTTCCGACTTGTCCCGGCGCGACGGGGACGGACTCGTCTTGAACACTCATCATCCGCTTCGCACCCATAGGACGAGAAGAAACATTGCTAAATCCTTCCGCGATAGAAAGCACCCGCACGCCGGTATATCCCGATGCCTTGGCATAATTTTCCGCCTGCCTCTTGCCGTTGGCTAAAGCCCGTTCGCGCGCCAGTTTCTTGACCTCGCTATCGTCATCAATCGAAAAATAGGGACCGTTGAGATTGGTTGCACCGCCGTCACTGACAAGCGCGTCCAATATCTTGCCCAGATCATCAATATTGCGAACTTTTGCACGAACCTGATTGGAAACACGATATCCGACAAAACGATTTACCTTGCCCCCGCGATCATATTGGTAATCGGCATTAAGGTTAATACCCGTCGTCTGAATGTCGTTTTCGGCAACACCGAGTGATTTCAATTTTTCGATCACCATTCTGGCTTGGCGAGAGTTGTCCCGTAACGCCTGCGTTGCAGTGGGAGCCTTTGTTTCCACTCCGGTACTGAACGTCGCCGTATCCGGACGGCTATCGACCTGCTCAGATATGGTGAGCTCAATCACGGGGTTTTGTGCGCTAATCTGGACATTGGCGGCTTCAGCCATTTGACCGCTTCCCAAAATCGCAGCAGCGAAAGTAATAATTGCGAGATACCTCATGTCGTTCCTTCCAAGAAAATCAAAAGTTGAGAACCCTGCTTTCATCAAATGTGACCACCCCATAGTCATCAGTTGGTTCCTTATAGCCTGATTTTGCCAAAACGTAACTTGAGCAAAGCGCCACTTGCCTATAACGCGCAAGGACAATGTCTCAGCCACCGATTTTCTCTTATGAAAACCTATCTCTCCATCAAGGCGAAGGATGGTTGTTCCGTGACCTTGATCTGCACGTCGGCCCGCGCGACCGTTTGGCATTAATTGGTCGTAACGGTGCGGGAAAAACGACATTGTTGCGGCTGATTGCCGATCAGATTGAGCCGGATAAAGGCAAACGAATGATCCAACCCGGCACCAATATCGTGATGCTGGAGCAGGAACCGGATTTCTCTCCATTCGAAACACTGCTTGATTTTGCGGTCGCCGGAAGCCCCGGACCAGCTGCACATGAAGTTCAGTCCATCGCTGACCAGCTGTCTACAGACCTTGCAATCCGTGCGGACAAGGCCAGTGGCGGTGAAAAACGACGGGCAGCGATTTGCCGGGCGCTGGCTTTGGAACCGGATCTGTTGTTGCTTGACGAACCGACCAACCATCTCGATCTAGGCGCGATTGACTGGCTGGAAGACTGGCTGCGTCGGTACAAGGGCGCTTTCATTTCGATTTCCCATGACCGGACCTTTCTTACCCGTCTCACCAAACAGACTATCTGGCTTGATCGCGGTGCGATCCGCCGACAGGAGGTCGGATTTGGTGGCTATGACGCGTGGATGGAAAAAGTTCATGCAGACGAGGCTCAGGCAGCCAGCAAAATCGACGCCAAGCTGAAACTGGAAGCGCGCTGGCTGGAGCGCGGCGTAACTGCCAGGCGCAAACGCAATCAGGGGCGGCTTGAGAAATTATATCAAATGCGGGCGCAGCGTGCAGCCATGATTGGTCCGGCCGGAACGGCCAACCTGAAAGCCCAAAGCGATGATGTCCGCACAAAGTCCGTCATCATGGCCGAAAATATCTCCAAGGCCTTTGGTGAAGGCGACACCAAACGCACAATCATTCGGGATTTCTCCCTGCGCATTCAGCGGGGAGACCGGATTGGTATTGTCGGGGCCAACGGAGCCGGCAAGACGACTTTGCTCAAGATGCTGACCGGCGAACTGGAACCGGACACCGGATCGGTTGATCTGGCCAAAACGCTGAACGGTGTCTTCATTGACCAGCAGCGCAGCCTTTTGGAAGGAAACAAGACCGTCCGCGACGTGCTTGCCGATGGCAGCGACTGGGTGGAGGTGCGCGGCAACAAGAAACATGTGCAGGGCTATCTTAAAGACTTCCTGTTCGCCCCCAGCCTCATTGACGCCAGAGTAGGCACTTTGTCAGGCGGCGAGCAGTCCCGGCTGCTCCTCGCCCGGGAATTTGCGCGTATGTCAAATTTGCTCGTACTGGACGAGCCGACCAATGATCTCGATCTTGAAACGCTCGATCTTCTTCAGGAAGTGATTGCGGACTATGAAGGCACAGTATTACTCGTCAGTCATGACCGCGACTTCCTGGACCGCACGGTTACCGTGACTTTGGGACTGGATGGCAGCGGCAGCGTAGATATTGTCGCAGGCGGCTATGCAGAATGGGAAGCCAAGCGCAAATCCGATAGCAAAGGATCAAAGTCCAGGAAAACCGGCAAAGCGGCACCGACAAAAGCTACTACAAAATCAAGCAGTCCGTCGAAGAAGCTGAGTTACAAGGACCAGCGGGACTATGACATGCTGCCCGGTCGGATCGAAGCAATTGACAAACGTATGGAGCAAATTGCCGAAGCTCTGTCCGACGCCGACTTGTACACCAAAAATTTCACCCAATTCGAACAACTTACGGAAGAAAATGCGGCTCTCATTGACGAAAAGGATGAGGCCGAGATGCGTTGGCTAGAATTGGCAGAGCAGGTCGAACAGCTAAAAGGATAGCGATAGAAACAGTGATCAGGCACTCTACACTTGATAACCATGCTCGAAACAAAGAAATGGGCCGTATAGAGTGAAGTCTCAATACGTAAAGATGCCTAAGTAACAGTATGGCCATTCGATAGAAATTGGGTTAGTTAGAAAGTTTATGATGAAGCACGGCTTTTAAATATGGACCCAGTCAGCGTTGAAATCGCCGCGATCAGGTCAGCGCTGGCTGAAGCCACCGAAAAGATCGAAGCGCTGAACGGGCTGGTTGTATCCTCCGAAAATGACGAGACTGATACCACCGACCCAGCCGTTGAAGATATCACTGCGGCAGAGTTGATACATCGCGCGGAAAGACTGTTGAAATGGAGCCGGCTCAAAGCCGATACGCTTAATCTCGGTTCCGGGTTATTTGCTGATTCCTGTTGGAACATGTGCCTTGACACTTATATTTGCGATCTCAAGGGCCAGAAGATAACCGTTTCGTCAATCGCACATAGTTCCGGGATACCCATGACAACGGCCATGCGATATATCAACGTGATGGCAGAAGAAGGCCTCCTCGAGAAATCACCCAATCCTTCTGACAATCGCATGGTTTTCATATCCACTTCTGAAACCTGCAAAGACAAGATCTCTACCATATTGTCTCATTTCAAGTGATCTGACCACCAAGAAGCAAATCGGTCTGATCCAGTTAACTTCTATTTAACCATCTTTGTTCATTTACGTTTTTACCAGGTGACGGTTCGGAGATTGCGGGATCTTCGAACCACCTCTCCCCGGCGATGCCGGATATTGTGGTTTGTTATCTGGGTAGTTTAATGAGTGACGCAAATTTAGAGACGCTCCTAGCATCAAAGCTGATTGGCAGCAGTCCCAAAATGCAGCAACTGCGAATGCTGGTAAAGTTCGCCGGTCGTTGCAACAGCTCCATCATGATCACCGGCCCTTCCGGAAGCGGTAAAGAAGTTGTAGCTGAAGCGATCCACAGCATTTCACAACGGGCCGCAGCTCCCAACATTACTGTCAATTGTGGCGCGCTGCCGGAACAGTTGATTGAGTCCGAATTATTCGGTCATGAAAAAGGCAGTTTTACCGGCGCAGTCAACAAACATGTCGGTTTGTTTGAACAGTCTAACGAAGGCACTATTTTTCTCGACGAAATCGGCGATATGCCCCTTAACATGCAAGTTAAATTGCTACGGGTTCTGGAATCGCGAATAGTCAACCGTGTTGGCGGCAACCAGAATATTCCGATCAATGTCAGAGTAATCGCTGCGACCCACAAAAATCTGGGCACCGCTATTCAACGCGGATCTTTCCGCGAAGACCTGTTCTATCGGCTTTGTGTTGTACCCATCGAAGTCCCTGCTCTGAGCGAACGGACCGAAGACATTCCTGCATTGGTTGAACATTTTCTAAATAATCAATCAGATAGCAACCCTCTGCCGATTTTTACCGCGGAGGCCTACGCGGCGCTTCAAAACTATAATTGGCCAGGCAACGTGCGTGAACTACGCAACGTCGTTGAACGCGCTACGGTGTTCTTTTCCGGCCAGCAGGTCCATGCCCATGATATCGCGACTTTAGTTCAATCCGACATCATACCGGCAATCCATGATCGGCAAGTGGAAGCACAACCTCAGTTCGCTGAGAGCACCCCGGGCAGAGACAGCGAGGAAGATTTTGCGCCTACCTCACCAATGTTTGCTGCACCACAATCGAACAATGTCATCGACCTTAACACCCATCTCAAAAATGAAGAGCGCCGCATCATAATGCATGCTTTGGAAGCCTCACACGGCGTTGTTTCGAAAGCCGCACGGTCGATCAATATCAAACGGACCACCTTTATCGACAAGATGCGCAAACATAGTATCGATAAACAGCTGCAAGATAGCGTAGCATTAGCCGCCGGTTTTTAGCGCCAGCGCTATTGGTATCGTCTCTTCAGCGTTTTATCGTCCCGGAGCGATTGCTAGCCATGATTTTTCTATTTCATGCAACATTTCCCGGGCGGACTCTGCTTTTTCAATAAATGAGACGCCAACTTCCGCCTGGATCCGACGACCCGCTTCCCGGTAGATGGTATGCAGCGTTTGGGCGAGTTCACCAGCAGCTTCAAAATCCAACGACTCATCCAATCCATTTAGAATACCAAGTGCTTTGGCCCGAAATTCAAACATTTTTCCATGATCATTGCGCTTTGCACTTTCGATCATCGCGTCCAGACTGTCACGCAGTTCAGCGAATAATATCGACACCAGATCATAAGGGTTGGCCGACAATACGTGGCTGTTCTTCTGAACCGATTGATAGCTCGATGCACGGCGAATATTGGATTGGAATGTCATTCTTTATTTCTTTCTAACGTCAGTTATCATCAAAAGATGCGAATTGTTGTTCGACATAGGATTGCGTGGCCCGAAGAACGGACAACTGCCGTTCCAAGCCAGCAAAAGTAGTTTGCAATTGTTCACGCAGGCGATCGCCCTCGTCATTTATTTTCACCCGGCGTTCCTCAATAGATTCCCGGATCGCATCAAGTCGCTCTTGTGCCTGTGCCAAAGCGCCATTCTCGTCCTGTAAGCGGGAAGAAATTGCATCAAGCGCTCCGCTCAAGCCCACATTGGTCTCGCTCACGGTGACTGGCTCGAGCATCAACTTAACTCCGCCGCTGTCCAGTTCCAGCGCAGCATCAAGACGAACATTATCGATACTCAAGGTTCCATCGCTTTCGGTGCGCACACCGATATCGGCGAGAGTCCGGAAATCGCCGCTGTCCGCCAATTGCGTTGATGTCAACTGGCTAAGCTGTCGGATGACTTCACGCGCGCCGCGGTCGCCGGCCAGCGGACCGCCGCTTCCGCCCGCCAGGCCGGGCGCGGTTGCATCATTTAAAGAACTGCGCAGTTCGTTATAGGCGGTAACGAATTCCGTCACGAGACTGCGAACATCGAGTGGTTCTGAATCACCGCTAATCGAAAAAACTGTGCCGGGTTCAGCCGCCAGTAGAGATAGCTGCACTCCGGGAATAGCGCCGGTAACCGCATTGCTGCTGTTGGTCAGCTCTATGCCGTCAACCCGAATAATACTATCTGCAGCGGCTCCGATATTTGACAGATTCAAGGCTGCCGAAGGCCCGCTCTGACCAATTGTAAAAGCGTTTTCGACACCTTCCTGCGCTTCAAATACCAGACGAGACCCGGCATTGTCAGTCAATATAGAGGCTGTGACACCGCTATTGCTGGCATTGATCGCATCTTTCAAACCAGCCAGACTGTTATTGGTATTGTCGATGACAATATCGAAATTGCCCCCGCTGTTGGTAATGGTAAGGGTGCGCTCCCCAATCGGGTCAGAAGCGCTGGCAAAAACGTCGGTCATTTCACGCTGAGCGGCCGCTATTTGCACAACCTCTACGGAGGCTGGCAGTCCTTCCGGTCGCGCATCTTCAAGCACGGTTGCGTTGGCCAGTTCGGTGCGGCTGGATATCAGCTCACCGACAAATCCCTGACCATCAAGAGTTTCTTTCACTGCGTCGGAAAAGGTAGTCAGCGCCGAAGCGGTGGCGGCCATTGCCGATATCCGTGTGCTGTTAAGCTGGCTTCGTTCATTGAGCTGGCTCAACTTGACACCCGTTGATGCCGCGACGAGGTCGGACACCAATTGGGCAGAGTTGATACCGGAACCAGCGCCGATACTGTTTATGACATTACCAAACATTATTCTTTCACCTTCCTGGTGATTTACGGCACATTTCGGGGCCGATTAAGACACAGTTTTTCATTTCAGATCAGGCCATCCTGCTACCGTCGGCACTATATTGCATGTCCTCCGGCAAGCTGATTTTGGGTTTATGAAGAGGGCTGACCAGTTTTTCGTCCAACTGAATGAGGAAGCTCAGTATGGCAGCGACCACTGCATAGAGGCGATCATCAATGACCTCTCCTACCTCCGATGTGTAGTAGATGGAGCGGGTCAAATCCTGATATTCCATAATCGGCGTACCAACTTCTGCCGCCATTTCACGCATGGCCAGAGCTATCGCGTCACAGCCTTTACCCAATACCACTGGCGCATAATCCTGTTCCCGGTCATAGCGCAGCGCGACGGCAAAGTGGGTTGGATTAACCAGAAGAACGGTGGCTTCCGCGACAGCTTTGCGGGTTGAGTCACTGAGCATCTCGCTGCGACGCTGACGCTGGATAGCCCTGGTGTCAGGTGAACCTTCGGTTTGTTTATACTCGTCCTTGACCTCTTGCTTGGTCATTTTCAGGCGCTTCGTCCGCTGGAACAACTGGATTGGCACATCGATCATCGCGATCAGCATCAGGCTTACGGTGATACC
This sequence comes from uncultured Sphingomonadaceae bacterium, assembly GCA_947493955.1. GTDB lineage: Bacteria > Pseudomonadota > Alphaproteobacteria > Sphingomonadales > Sphingomonadaceae > Parasphingorhabdus. The sequence goes on along the minus strand of CANLSQ010000001.1, from coordinate 485,984 downwards.
GACCAACAGTTTCAGAAAAAGCGATGTGTAACTGGCAACCGCCATATCCAAATCCTGCGCACCCAGCTGTGCAAGATCGCCAAAATGTATGGATAAGATGGATCCGCCGACCACTCCAAGCAGCAAGACTTTCATAATCGACTTGCCAAGCTCCATCAGACCATTGGTTCCGAATATTTTCCCCATGCCCTTTATCGGGTCCAGCTTTGATGGTTTGGGCTTCATCGCAGACCAGCGAAAGCCCAGTGATCCCAGCAATGCTGGTGTTGCTATTGCGGCGACCAGCAACATGGCGAACAGGCTCATAAATTCCGGTACGATACCGGAAACGAGTGAGAAACTGCGCCCTTCTATGTCGAATATCTCAACATCACGATGATCGAAAATAAGCGCGCTGGCGAGCATATCGGCAAGCGCCTGATACAGCGTTCCACCAAAAATCACGACCGCCACGGTGCCAAAGAAAATAACCATCGCACCGCCAAGGTCCTGGGACTTGAGGACATCACCTTTCTCGGCGCTGTCTTTCAGTTTCTTGGGGGTTGGTGCTTCGGTCTTTTCGCCGCCGGTTGGGGATTCCTGTGCCACTATCCGCCTCCCGCAATGAAGACAGCCTGATTGAGGCCCATGCCCAAAGACTGGACAATCGTGTCGGCCATGATCGGCGCAGTTATTGCCAGCATTACGAGGCCAGCTGTAATTGTGACCGGAATACCGACAGCGAACAGATTAAGCGCTGGTGCCGTTCGGGCCAGGAAGCCCATAACAAATTGAATGAGGATGAGCGCACCGCCAACAGGCAGAGCAATAAGCAGCCCCATGGAAAATAACGTGCCGCCAAATTTCACCATGCCTAGCAGCAATTCGGGACCCAGAAATGCAAAGCCCGGCGGCAAAGCGGAATAGCTTTCGACAATCGCCGCGATCAGCATCAAATGGCCATCGATGGCGAGCAGCAACAGCGTCGCGACGATCATTAAAAACTGACCAATAACCGGAGTAGATTGCCCTGTTTGCGGGTCCGCCATGCTGGCAAAGCCCAGGCCCATGGCGTTACTGATCGTTTCACCTGCTATAAGCACGCTGGCAAAGCCCAGTTGTAATGCAAAACCGATAGCGAGGCCGAGTAGCACTTCTCCCATTACGAAAATCATGTTGTTCAGGGTGATCGCTGAATCGGTCGGCAAGTCGAAACTTACGCTGTTGGTTGCGACCATACCGATCATGAACGCCAGGATGATGCGGATCTGGACGGGCACATTAGCCGCGCCGAAAACCGGCGTCACAACCATCGCCGCGCCGGGACGGATCATCGCCATCATCCACATCCAGATCTGGCTTTCTACATCAGCAAAACCGGCCAAAATCATAAGAGCAAATCCGGAATCCTGGTGTAAATTTCACGCGTGAAATCGACAATCAGAACAAGGATTGAGCCACCGAAAATTGCAGCAACAATGGCAACAATAACTAGCTTGGGCACGAAGGTAAGCGTTTGTTCGTTGACCGATGTTGCTGCCTGAACCATGCCCAGGACGAGCCCGACCAGCAAAGCAGGGATCAAAAACGGGGCGGCGGCGAGAGCGGTGACCCACAAGGCTTGCTGCGCGATACCGACGAAGAAATCTGCATTATCGGTCATCGCTAACTCGCAAACGAGGCCGCTAGAGAGCCCATAGTAAGAGCCCAGCCATCCACAAGGACGAAAAGTAGCAGTTTAAAAGGCATCGATATAATCACCGGCGACAACATCATCATACCAAGCGACATCAACACGGCGGCCACGACCAGATCGATGATCAGGAAAGGCAGGAATATGAGAAAGCCGATCTGAAAAGCGGTTTTCAGTTCGCTGGTGACAAAGGCCGGCAGCATGATCGAGAAAGGAATATCTTCAGTCGATTCAAAACCGTCTTCATTGGCAAGATCCATGAACAGGCGAAGATCGCTTTGGCGCGTCTGTTTCGCCATAAATTTATGCATGACCTTGCCAGACCGATCAATGGCTTCGGTCAACGTGATCTCGTCCGCCGAATAGGGCGTAATCGCCTGTTCGTTTATCTTTTCAATACTCGGCGCCATGACAAACAGCGAGAGAAACAGTGACAGTCCAATCAACACCTGATTGGGTGGTGTTTGCTGCAGGCCCAGTGCATGACGCAAGATCGACAGGACTATGATGATCCGTGTAAAGCTGGTCATCATCAGGACTATTGACGGCAATATCGTCAGCAACCCCATGACGATGAGGATTTGCAATGTCGTGCTCAACGGTTGCCCGTCTCCCGACACATCGTCCAGCGCCCGTTCCAGCGCAGCAGATGCACCCGGCGCGGCATCCTGTGCGAAGGCCGGACCCGCAATGAATGCGGATGCGATGATCGCGACAATGATCCAGATGGTTTTTAGATTAATCTGCATTTTTCTCATCAACTTTTGCAACACCATTGCGAGTGACAGAGAGCAGGATCTTGCGTCCTTCAAAATCAACGACGGCCAGTTTGTTGTTCACACCAATCGGCATGACTTCGACGATATTGAGGCTGGTTGATTTCTGACGCATCATCGTCTGCGGTTGATATTTGCGATAAAGCCAGAGCGTCCCGTAAATCAGCAAGCCGATTAGCGGCAGCATGATTGCGAGTTTGAGAATGTAAAAGGTCATCAGGTGCGCCTTTCCACGCGCGCCCGTGCCATGCCATTCGACACGATCTCCGCGATCCTTACGCCGAATTTATTCTTGACCGGCACGACCTCGCCGCGGGCCACCAGGGTACCGTTGACGTTAATGTCGATCAGCTGATCGACCTGACGGTCGAGTTCGACGACCGAACCTTCGCGCAGGTCCATAATGTCGGATACCGTCATCGACACGCTGCCAACTTCGACCGACAGGCGAACCTTGATATCGGCCAGAAAGGCATAATGGTCCTGCGGCTGGCTGATATTTACACCACCGTTTACGTCGGCAGGTTCTGCGGCTCCAAGAGCCTCGCTATCATGGGTCATATCGTTCATTTTCTGGTCCTATAGAAACTGTTTGATTTTGAATGCGACACCGCCATTTTGCTCGCCGATGCTGCCGCGTGCGAAGACGCGGTCACCGACGATAAGTGGTACGTTATCGGTTGGAGAAACTGGCAATATGTCACCGACGGCAAGCCGGGACAGTTTGGACAAGTCCATTGTCGGACGCGCCAGGACGGAGCGAACAGGCATATAAACCTGATCAAAAGATTCTTTCAGCGATCTTTGCCAGGCCGGATCAATAGCATTGGTTTCCCGGCTTACCGGGCGATGCAACTGTGGTTCGATAGCGGTGAGTCCATCAATCGGCTGGGCAAAATCAATTGCTTCCACCGCATGACCCGAAAGCGCGATCCGGGCAGAACTGACAAGAATATTCGGATCTTCGAGATCCATCTCGAGATCATCCTTGTCATGAATATATCCGGCATAACGAAACGTTGTTTCATAAACCACCGACCAACTCTCGGCGAGGCTATCGGCTATGGCTTTTCCCAGACGATCAATCATCGCCTTTTCGGACCGCGAAAGCTTTCCTTCTGCGCAGGTTTCACCATCAAATTGCCCGCCAAAAAAACAGTCTACACACCCCGTCAGAAACAAACGCGAAACCCGGACCCACATAGGAGGTCCCGACGTGCCGGAATGATATTCCAGATAGACTGCGTCACCCTCCAGTGCCTGATGCCATTTGGGGAATTGCAATGTGTCGCTGCTGGCCATTTCGACGCCCAACTCACAACTGACAATGCCCGTCAGATGGGCTTTGATCCGACTGGCCAGTTTTTTCTCGACCTTCCGATATACTGTCAAAAGCATATCGTCAGGTCCGCCTTTTTTCAGCAGACTGTGCTCGGCTGGCGCGCGGTCAGTTGAGGCGCTGGCGGAGGCGTTTTCTGTGGTAGGCTCGGACATTGGTTTATCGCCTTCTAAAATCTTACTGGATGACCATGCTGGTGAAATAGACGTCCTCAATTCCGCCAAATCCCGATTTTTCTTTCAGGGTGGCGTTGATGACATCGCGGAGCTTTTTCTTCAGCTCGCGTTTGCCTTCGGACGTGTCCAGCTCGAACGGATCTTGTTGCCCAAGTTCCATCAGGATAGCGGAACGGATGGCAATCTCATGCTCGGTCACATGCTCAAAGACACGCTCGTCATAATAGGTTGAGATAGCGAGCGACAATTGCGCAAAGCTCTCAGAATTGGAGAGATTCGATGTAAACGGCTGCTCGATCTGATGATAAGTAATTTTGAAATTACTATCATTCGGCTCCGATATTGCGGTCTTGGCTTCCCGTTCGCTAACGGCTGTGCCGTCTTTCAAAATTATCTTGGGCTTGTTCGGGTCTTCAGGTTCACCACCTTCACTGTTCATCGTACCGGCGACATAAAATCCGCCAGCCGCGCCGCCGCCGCCGAGAACAGCAACTGCAGCAAGCCCAATGATGATGCCTTTCATCTTGCCTTTTTTCTTTTTGGGCTTTTCTTCTTCCGGATTGGTATCTGACATTTTGACCTCTGAAGTTTCTATTCGTTTTAATGGGTGATTTCAGGCTCAGGCGTAGCGGCTGTTATCGGACGGTGCCGGTGGATCGACATCACCCTCGGTCGTCATAGCTGCGCTGCCATTTTGGGAAGGCGAAGCGGTGTGTTCTTCCTGTTCGCCTGCGCCGTTTTGATGGCTGAAATCCATGCTGTCATTTTGAGATGCAGCGAACATATTGTCCCGTACATCCACGCGCAGGGTCAGATCAGACCGTCCCTGTGCCTTCAAAATATCCTGAATCGCCTGGCTGTGTTGTACTATCACCTCACGAGCTGCGTCACTTTCTGCTTCAATTTGAAGTACTTCCACGCCGCCGCGCGAAAGGAAAGACACTTCCAGACGCCCCATATTTCGTGGGTTGATCTCAAATTTCTTCAGATCGCCGTTGATCCGCATATCACTGATTTCAGAGGCAAAGCGCTCGGCAAATTGCGGCGCGTTCCAGTCGAAACCAACAGTCTTTTGTGTAGCAGTTTGAGTGCTGGTCGGTTGGGCAACAGGGGCTGGCGCCGACAGTTCAATGGTGGTTTCCAGATCATGCCCAGTGGAAAGCTTTTGCATTTCCATGAAAGACGATTTTGTCTCGATTTTCATCGAAGCATCTGTAGGCGCCTTAGAAACCCGGGCGTCAATTTCAGGGGCTTGTACAGATTTGGTGCCTGCCAAATTTCGATTACTGGCCAACCGCAAATCAAGAGAGTCCAGCACCGGTTGCTCCGATCCAATATTACTTGGCGAGGAAAGTGCCGCAGGGCGTTTGCCATCCACATTATCGGTTTTCGAGCGATTGCGTATTGCAAAGTCAGTATATGGTGCTGCCAGGATGGGAGCCGTTGATTTATTGGTGGTTTGTGACGTTTCCGTTGCAGTGGTCTGCGCCAGAGCGGGCTTCTGCACACTGATTTCAGGTGAGGATTTGTCTGCATTGCTCAACGAAGCAGATGGGACTTTGGCTTTTACACCATTTTCGGAAACTGGTTTGGTCTCTGCCAATATCCTACCATCGAGTGGGGTTTTACTTTGTCCGACAGGATCATTTTCCATCTTGGGCGCAGAGAAAGTTTTGGCACCTTCCCTCAACACATTGCTGTTTTCCGGCGTCGCTATATTGATGTCGCTAGGAGCAGGCTTGATATCACCTGGAGCATGCACATCGACCGGCGTGACCGGCTGCTTTTCTGCCAACATGGAGGCCTGTTTGGTATCTTTGCCAGCGCCAGGGTTCTGCTCTTTGGTGCTCTGGACCGTTACACTAAAACCATTTGATGCTCGCTTCGGTTCAATGTCAGATATGCTCTTGCCGATCTGTGTTGAATCGCCGGAGGATGGTTGAAGAACCGATACGAAACGCTGCATTTCCGAAGCAGCTTCTGGAGAAAAGGAAGCATCGGTCTGGGCACTGTCGACACCGTCATCACCCACGATCTTCATTGTGACGGTTTTTACCATCTCACGCTTTTCTGAAGGTGTAACGGACTGATCATCATTACCGATCAACTGCGCCAGAAACTGCTCAGCGTCATTGCCTTCTGCCGTTTCTGCTCCGTCTTTATCCAATGCCGAACGCGACCGGTCCTCACCGGCGGCCAGAAGGGAGCTGAACTCGTTATTTGCAGTGCGTGTTTCCATGCCGACAGGCTTTGCAGAAAGCATGCCAATTATGGATTGAGAGGCCTCAGACAAGATTTTACCCATCATCACGGCGATCCTTTTTCCTATTATTTCCTATATTATACAATATGTTATGACGAACATCGGTTTTAAATATTTCCGCCTTGCGAGCCTTGCGAAGGTTGGAATGGAGGAGTTTTTCGGTACCCTCATAGGTGGTCCGGGCGGCAAGGTTTTGCCGCTCTGCATGGGCAAAGTCTTGCCGGGCTTTCTCCATAGACGCTTCTATCGAGCGCTCGGCATCAACCAGGCGCCCGGAAAGTTCCATTCTGGCGGACAACATATCGGCGTTCACCGCCTGAACATCGGACAGTGATTCAATCTGAAGTTTTCTGATCCTGTCCGCGTTATGCTCCAATGCCGCGCAATGATTGCCAGCTTTTGCAAGCGCCATTTCCTTTAATTTCTTCTGGGTATCACGCACTTTCAATATGCGCTGCAGCCCCTTCACCTTCCGTTTCATGGCTCGAACAGACCAAACAGATCACTGATGCTTTGCCGGAAGTTCACAAGTTCGCGAGGTTTCTGCTTCAGATACTCGACCATGATCGGCCACTGTGCGAGCGCTTCGTCAATATTGGGATCATTACCGGCTTGGTATGCTCCCATTAAAACCAGATCCCGGTTTTCCTCGTAGATGGACCAGAGACGCTTGAAATGGGTTTGCGCCGCATGATGCGCATCATCGATAATGTCCACCGCAACCCGGCTGATTGATTTCCCGATATCAATGGCTGGAAAAATGCCCTGCTCCGCCAGCGAGCGAGATAATATTATATGGCCGTCAGCAATAGCCCGCGCATTGTCGACAACCGGATCATCAAGATCATCACCATCAGCAAGAACGGTGTAAATGGCGGTTATCGAGCCGCCAGTCTTATTGTCATTCCCTGCCCTTTCAATCAGACGCGGAATCATCGACAGGGCCGAGGGTGGATAACCTTTCATCGTGGGCGGTTCGCCGGCAGCCAGACCGATTTCACGTTGGGCATGGGCAACCCGCGTCAGGCTGTCGATAACCAGCACAACCGATTTGCCTTGCGACCGAAAATGTTCGGCAATCGCGGTAGCCCGATGGGCTGCCTTTAACCGCGAGGAAGGCGAGTGATCCGCAGGCACAGCAACCGTGATTGTAGGCACTGCATCTTTTTTCTCATTGCGGCGGTTTACGAAGTCGTTCACTTCACGGCCGCGTTCCCCGATCAGGCCAACAACAACAACGTCGGCAACGACGCCGTCCAAAATTTGATTGATCAGCATTGATTTGCCAACACCCGATCCGGCAATGACGGCAACCCGTTGACCCTGACCAAATGTCAGCAAACCGTTCAATGCCCTTATGCCCATATCGATAGGCTTGGTTACACTGGCTCGGCGCATCACATTACCTTCAAGCCCCGATAGCGGGATACTCTCGGTGGCCAATATCGGTCCCTTGCCGTCAATGGGCTCTCCCATCGGGCCAATGATCCGGCCAAATAGTGCGTCACCAACTGCGGCTTCATTCGATTTGGCAAAGGGTAGTACCCGGCTGCCGCTTCGCAGCGGCGCATCCTGCACCATCGGAATCATCAGGGTGCGTGATCCCTTGAATCCGACAACTTCGGCCGTAATCTCCCGGCCGTCGGTCGCTATCACACGGCCGGAATATCCCAAAGGATATGGAAAACCTGTGACTTCCAGCATGCCATTGTCATGCGCAGATAACTTGCCGACCTGGCGCGGTTCATTGCCGATATGTTCAATGCGGGCCAAAAGACCCCGAATTCCCTTGCCGCTATTATGGTCGCTAACGAACGTTTGGGCCGTTTCACTCATGACCGGATTCCGATTGCTGGCCGCTTAATTCATCTATCAGATCGCGCAATTCATCCAGTACGACTTCCGACCCTTTTTCGATCCAGCCGCCGGCGTGATTAAGTTTCAGGTTACCGCGCAGCATGGATGGGTCGGCGCGCATAGGCAGCTTGCACTTTTCCTGATCAAGCAATGCCAGATCATCGGGGTGCAAAAGCAGGCTTGCACCCTTTTGATCCTGGTCAATTCTGTCTGCCAATTGCGTTGCCCAGGCCTCCAGCAGGACTTTATCTGGTACGGCAAGTTCCGAGCAACGGCGAAAAAGCGATTCAATCGCGTTCAGGATCAAGGAAAAGCTGCCAGTCGAATATAGATCATTCAGATGACTGATTGCGTCGGCCAAGGTGGCAGAGGCCTGATCATTCGCTTCCTGCTCTGCAGCCAAAGCCGCCTGCCCGTCTTCCCAGCCTTTGCGATAGGCCGCTTCAAATATGTCTTCTTCCTCGCCGCCGGAGGCACCGTTCATACCTGTTTCCGATCCATCAAAACTCGGAAACTGATGGTCAGAACCCGATCCACTATTTTTCGGGAGGCTGCCTGACCAGGCAGAAAACTCTTTCTGTTCCATCGGCATGCGCCACAGCGGAACAACCTCATCATTGTCCATGGCACTGTGGAGATTTTTTTCCGAACGCAGGTCAGACATAATCAGCACCGCCGGTCGACATGCTGATTTCTCCATTATCGATCATCAGCTTCGCGATAGCGATAACGCCTTTTTGTGCACTGATCACAGCTTCCATAGGTTGTGGTGGGGACTCATCCATTTCATCCTGAATAGTCTCCGCCGCCCGCTGTGACATAGCTTCGAATATTTTTGCTTTGAGTTCGCTGGAAGCACCGCGCAAAGCAGGCACCAATATGGCAGAATCCACCTTGCGAACGACCGTACCGATATCCTTTTTCGACAGGTTCATCAGGTCGGCAAACACGAACATCTCATCTTCGATCTGCTTTGCGATCTTACGGTCGCGTTTTGCCACACCTTTCAAAATCGCCTGACTGGCCTGCTTGGGCAAGCCGTTGATAATCGACGCACTATCCATCAACCCGCCAATTTCCATCGGTGGCGCAATCTCTTCTGCCGACGGGCCATTGCTTTCCAGAAGTGCGTGAATTTGTGCCAGTGCGTGGGCGCTAACTGGCCCCAAGGTCGCAACGCGGTAAATCAGTTCTTCCTGCAATGCAGGCTCTACCAGCTGCAACATTTCTGCTGCTGCTTCAGGTGTCATAAATGAGATTAAGACCGCAGCAATTTGTGGCGGTTCGTTCTGAACCAATTCGGCCAGGTCTTTAATCTCGACCCACTTGAGTAGCTCCGCGATATTGGTGGGCCTCTTCGGGGCAAAGCGGTTCATCATCGTTTCCGCACGGGGTGTTCCCAGTGCAGCCCGAAAAACGCGGCCGACTTTTTCATCCGACTTATAGGCAAGCATGGTCTGATTTCTGGTCAGTTGCAAAAACCGGTCGAGCGACCCGTCAATTTGAATGGCATCGACGTCAGCAACACTGAACATCGCCTCTCCCAGAAGTTCAGCTTCCTGCGGTTCGAGGCGCTCCAGAATTTTAGCAGCCTCATCATCATCAAACAAAAGCATGAGGATTGCGGCCGTCTGACGTCCGGTAATCAACTCAAGCTGCTGGCCGTCTTCTTTTTCTGTTTTATCATCCTTAGATGCAGCGTCAGCCATCAGCTTCCTCCAGCTCATCCGATTCTTTCAAAAGCTCTTTCACCACCAGAGCAGCGTGATCAGGATTTTGTTTGACAAAACTCTGCGTCAACAGCGCTCGTTCCTGATAGCTTGGTGCCGCCTGGATCATATCGATTGTGACCTGTGAACCATTGATCTGGGCTGCCTGCCCCGCACTGCCTCCCGCATCAGCGTTTGTCGGCGCTGCGCTTGGCAGGCTGCGGTTTTGCATCATAAGGTCAGCAGGAATAGCCGCGCTGTTGGCAGCCATATTGGCTTTCAGATTTTTCTCCGCACTCAGCCATTTTTTCAATATCGGGCGAGCGATGAGGAATATGATCAGCAAGGCGACAACCAGCGCCGTCACATTTCGAGCGATAATCGCAAACCAGGGGGATTCATAAAAAGCTTCTTCGGCTTCTTTTTCCGTTACTGGCCGGAATTGACGGGCAGATACGGCAATCTGGTCACCGCGCTCGGCATTAAAGCCAATGGTTCCCTTGACCAGCTTTTCTATTTCCTGGATCTCTTTGGGTGACTTGGTATCTTTCAGCGCCTTGTCATCAATGGCTACCGCGACCGAAAGACGAGAAACCTGACCAGTGGCTTGGTTTGTTATTGCAATTTCACGAGCCAGTTCGAAATTGCGCTGATATTCTTCGCTAGTTTTCCGTGGCTCGGTTTGCTGAGCAGCTTGCTCTTCCTCACCGCCAGGTTGATCTTCAAATTCAGCAGCAGCAGGGGGCCTGTTGGCCAGTGCTCCAGGTATACCGCCAACTTGCGGCCCACCGACCGGTTCTTCCGAGCGCATACCTTGTTCAGAGCGCAGGACCGAACCATCGGCAGGATAAATCTCACTGGTCGCCTGTTTCTCGTCAAAATTGACATCGGCGGTGACCTCGGCAACGAAGTTTCCGGGGCCGACAATCGGCGTCAAAAGGCTCGCCAGTGATTGACGATAGCGATCTTCTATCGCCGCTTTGATTTTTAACTGGGTATCATTGTTCTTTGAGTTTTCATCGTCACGGCTAGACAATAATCTACCATTTTGATCAATGACCGATACATTGGAAGCGTCCAAACCCGGTACGGAGCTGGCGACCAGATTCAATATCGCTGTCGTCTGGCGCTCGTCCAATTTAGTGGCGCCGCTTAATTGCAAAATGACCGATGCAGCCGGCTCATTTCGATCACGCAGAAATATACTTGGCTGCTCGACAGCCAAGTGCACCCGCGCAGAGATCACATTATCCAGTGCCTCTATCGATCGCGCCAAATCCATTTCCCGGGCCGTGCGCAGCTTTTCAGACTCAACTGCACGACTAGCCCCCATGGGCATGCTCGACATAACAGTGTCGCCGCTGGGCGCGGTGCGCGGCAGCCCCTGCCCCGCCAGTTCGATTTTTGCAGCGTGATAATCTTCATTGCTAACCGTCAAAGTGCCGCTGGTTTCATCAACCTGATAGGGAATATTGGCGCTTTGCAGCGCTTGCATAACCGCCGACTTGTCATTGTCGGGCAGACCGCGGAACAAGTCCCGTTGCGCGGGTTCACGCAAGACCAGCCAGGCCGAAAGAGCGGCGATTATGACTGCGGACAATATGATCAAAGGCATGGCCCGCGCAATGGCAGGCTGCTGCACAAAGGATTGGATTGAGCCCATGAACCCACTGACGCCAGACGCGTTCATGCCCGTCGGCGCGACGGGCGTGAGGTTCTGGTTGATGGAAGTTTCTTCAGCCATCTTATACCGACATGTTCATTATGTCTTTGTAGGCGGACAAGAGTTTGTTCCGAACCTGCAAAGTGGATTCAAAGCCGATGGAGGCTTTATGTTTGGACAGCATGACTGCCGCCACATCGTTGGTTTCGCCCATTTGATAAGCAGCCGTATCGGCTTTGGCGGTGGCCTGTAGCTGATTCACTTCCTGAATTGCATTGGTCAACTGCGCAGCGAAACCTTTTGGGTCGCTTACCTGTTCAGTTTGGCGCACCTGACCTGGACCAGCCAGATTGCTTGTCTTGCTGGCGATATCCTGCAGCGCATTGTTGCGGTTCAAGATCGCATTGCGTGCAGCCATCAGGCTATTCATATTGACGGAAGACATAATCTATCTCCTGCTCAAGCCGCGAGCGCTCGCATATCGGCCATCCGATAGCGTAGCGTCCGTTCTGAAATACCAAGCTCTTTCGCAGCCTCACGGCGGTTACCGTTGGTTTGTTCGAGCGTTTTGGTTATCGCGTCATATTCAACGCTTTTGGAAATGGAGTGGAGGTCGCGGCCGCGGACGAAGCGGGCAGAACTGCCAGGCTGCACTGCATCTTGCTTCGGCTGGGCTGAAAGGCTTTCACCAGAGAACATCAGATCTTTGGCTTCAAGACGATCACCGTCACACATGACCAATGCGCGTTGCAGTACATTGGCAAGCTCGCGGACATTACCCGGCCAGTGATGCGCTTTAAGCCGATCAATGCAGGAAGGTGACAGTGCGATGAATTTGTCGCGACCTTTTTGAAAGTCCATCATCATGAATGTTGCTATTGCAACAATATCAGCCGGGCGAGCCGCAAGCGGTTCCAGTTCAACCGGCATCACATTCAAACGCCAGTAAAGATCTTCGCGGAATTTTCCGGCTTTAACTTCTTCAGCAAAATTGCGGTTGGCCGCACAAATGACGCGAACATCGATTTTCTCATGACGCGTTGCGCCGACGGGAAGAATTTCACCTTCTTGCAGAACGCGCAAAAGCTTGGACTGGCTCTCCAGCGGCATCTCGGTAATCTCGTCGAGGAAAATCGTACCGCCGTCGGCTTCTTTGAACAAACCAACGGCATTGGCATAGGCGCCTGTAAAGGCACCTTTTTTGTGACCGAATAAAATGGACTCGATCATTGTTTCGGTAATCGCTGCGCAGTTGATGGTGACAAGCTGTTTGTCAGCGCGCGTACTATGTTCGTGAATATATCTTGCGACGCCTTCTTTGCCGGTACCGGTTTCGCCGGTAATCATAACATTGGCATCACTGCTCGCCACCCGGGCGGCATATTTATATAAGGCAACAGATTTCGGATCGGCAAAGGCGGGCCCTTTGCCCCCGCGCATGGACTCGATGATACACGACAGACCAAATACTTTGTCTGCCTCACCAAATTCAATGCGTGGGGGCTGGCTGAGGGTAGCCGGAACGAAACGGAATGGTCCATCGCGATAAATTACGATGGGATCTTTTGTACCACCATTAGCATCTTTTTTCGCTGCACCATCAATGTGGGGTAGTTGCGCAGCGGTGGATGACAATGTGCGGTCGGAGTGGAACGTTTCTACACTCTCGAGCATATCAACAAGCTCTGGAAACCTAGAGACCAGGCTAGATTTTGTGGCGTTGTTGATCATCTCATTCCCTCACGTTTTACTCTGAACACGGGATCGTAGTTGTGCTCATCCGACACCTCGCAATCCGCGTGCCAGTTTTGGGAATTGGCTGAAAATCAGCTTTTTTTGTTCTAAAACCGTCGGTTTCCCGACATTTCTGTCGGAAAGCAGACACCTTTGAGAAGCACCTGTCGGAGAACCGACAATTTTTTTTGATTAATTATTTTGGGGTCCGCCGTTAACTCCTTTGAGGCCGCTTCAGCAGACGAGGTGACCCATAGTATCAATCAAGTTAAGTAAATTGTGAAAAGGAAGTCACCATGACTGTAATAGGAACCAACGTAACGTCACTGCGGGCCAGCTTCGCTTCTAGCCAAGCTGAAATGGGTCTCGCAAAATCTATCGAACGCCTGTCAACCGGCCGCCGGATCAACTCTGCGGCGGACGATGCTGCCGGTAACGCCATCGCAACCCGCATGACCTCTGAAGTCCGCGGCCTGAATATGGCTATCCGTAATGCCAATGATGGCATTTCTGCTGCCCAGACCGCAGAAGGCGGCATGAACGAAATTACGAGCATGTTGCAACGTATGCGTGAACTGTCTGTTCAATCTGCCAACGGCACGCTTTCTGGCGGTGACCGCACCAACCTTCAGGCTGAGGTAACACAGCTTATCGGACAGATTGGTGATGTGGCATCACGCACAACCTTCAACGACGTGGCATTGCTGGACGGCACCAACGCATCGATCAGCATTCAGACCGGCAGCGACGCCAGCCAGACAGTATCGATCGCTCTGACCGATGTCGACGCTACCGCCCTTGCAGTCAACGCAGTTGATATCAGCACCGAAGCTGGTGCGACCGCCGCACTGACCGCTCTGGATACTGCTCTGGACACGGTCACAACCGCACAGGCTAATTTGGGTGCCTCGCAGAACCGTCTGCAGACCACCGTATCCAACTTGTCCGACCGAGTGGCCAACATCACAGAATCTCGTTCACGCATCGTGGATGTAGACTTTTCTGCTGAAACCACAGAGCTGGCCAAGAACCAGATCCTGAGCCAGGCGTCCACAGCGATGCTCGCACAGGCTAACCAGTCTCAGCAGTCGGTATTGAGCCTGATCAGGTAAGTTCGTTCAGACCAATACTAAAGAGAAGCCTCTTCCCCGAACGGGAGGAGGCTTTTTCTTTGCCTAAATTATTCAAAAAAATATACCGCGCCGGTTTAGTCTGAACTCATCGCGGCTTGCAGTTTTTCCAAGGCACGTTTTTTGATCTGGCAAACCCGGACAGAGGATACGTCAAGCACAGCGCCTATTTCATCAAGCTGCATCTCTTCTATGAAATAGCAGTTCAGGACAAGCTGCTCCCGCTCATTCAGTTTCTTCAGATTTGCCGACAGCAGTTCAACCATCTGGCTTTTTTCCAGTATCTCGTGCTGGTCATCATCATCGTTGGTAAACCAGCTGCTGGAATCGCAATAGACTTCATCAAGGGAATCAACGTGGACGTCGATGGCGCGATCGGCATTCTTGCGAAACTCCGCCTGGTCCATGCCCATCGCTTCAGCCAGTTCGACTTCATTCGGTTCGCGGCCATTTTCCTGGGCAAGCTGATCACTAATCCGGCGAAGCTTTTTATTCCACTCAACCGCACTTCGCCGAAGGCTGCAGGTGTTCCGCAGATAGTCAATCATCGCGCCGCGAACGCGAACGTATAGATAGGTACTGAAGTTATGCCCCTGATCGACATATTTCGCAGCGGCCTCGACCATAGCAACCAGACCGACCTGGATCAGATCCTCTACCTCAATTTGATCGGGCGAGAAGGATTTAATCTGCCATGCAATTTTGGTCACCAGGCCTTGATGATCCTGGACCAATTTGGTCTCGTCAATCTGCATGGCACCATAGGCCTGAGATGCTTTGATTTTTGATTGAAACATAAGTCTATTCCACTCGATTAAAATGTCTGATTTGCTTCGACCCGCGGCGCATCAGGCCGAGGTGAAGGGACGCCAATTTTCGCCAATACTTCGATGGATTTGTCTTCCGGCAACTCGTGATAGGAAAGCACCGTCAAATCCGGGAAGCGGTTCTTCAGCAACCCGCCAAGGGGGCGCCGCACAATCGGAGAAGTGATGAGAGCGATATTCCGCGCTTCCATTGGCAGCGTGCGCGCTGTTTCATCGACTGCTTCGACCAGCTGCTGCGCGAGTTGCGGCTCTATCGGATAGCTTGCGTCTTCTCCGACCTTCAGCGCTTTAACGAGCAGACTTTCCAGTTCCGCATCGAGCGTCACCACTGGCAATGGCAGATTGATCGGGACCATTGTCTGAACGATCAGGTTGCCGATTTTCTGACGGATCATATCAACAATCTGTTCGGTTTCAGTATGATGGTTCGATGCCTCAAGCATTGCCAGGCAGATTTTCTGAAAATCTTTGACTGGCACTTTCTCCGCCAGCAGTTCTCGGCAAATTGCGGTGATCGCAAATAACGAGAGCGGTTGCGGCGTAAGGCTGTCGACCAGTTGCGGCGATGTTTCCTTCAGCAGGTCGAGCAGTTTCTGCGCCTCATCCATGCTGAACAACTGGGTTGCGTTTCGGCGAACGACATCGTTGAGATGGGTTGCGACAACCGTGGGTGCATCGACAACCGTATAACCTTCCGCAACAGCGTGTGATTTTTTGTCGGCACCGACCCACAAGGCATCCATGCCAAATGTTGGGTCTTTACAAGGACGCCCCTCGATAACCGCATCCACATGACCATCATCCAGTGCCAGAAAGTCATTGGGCCAGACGGTGCCTTCACCCAACACCATGCCGCCCATCATGATCCGGTAGCTATTGGGTTCCAGTTCCAGATCATCCTTGATCCGGACGAGCGGCACCACAAAACCGAGTTCCTTGGAAATCTGACGACGGATGCCGGTGATCCGTTTCATCAGCGGCGCACCTTTGCGGTCTTCGACCATCGAGACGAGACCATAGCCAATCTCGATTCCAAGCCGTGCTTTTTCCGATACATCCTCCCAATCAATCTGTTCCGGCTGTTTTTCCTGAACTGGCTCGGGAGGAGCTTCGACAGGCTTTGGTTTGCGGATCAGATAGAATGCAAAGCCGCCCGCGACGGCAGCTGCAGGCAGCACAATCATATGCGGCATACCAGGCAGCACACCCAAAATAGTGAGGATGGCAGCAACCGGTATCCAGGCGCCGCCGGATCCGAATTGCGAGGTAATCTGGTCCGGCAGGTTTTTACTGGATGCAACCCGCGTCACAATCGCGGCCGCAGCAATGGACAGTATCAACGCTGGCACTTGAGCGACCAGCGCATCACCAATGGCGAGCATCGAGTAGGTGCTGGCCGCTTCAGCAAACGGCAGCCCGTGTACGGCGGTGCCAAGCACAATGCCGCCGATAATATTAACTGCCAAAATCAATATGCCGGCGACTGCGTCACCTTTCACAAACTTCGACGCACCATCCATGGAGCCATAAAAATCTGCTTCGGTCGCAACCTCAGAACGCCGTTCCTTAGCTTCCTCTGGCGCAATCAATCCGGCGTTCAGATCAGCATCAATCGCCATTTGTTTGCCGGGCAAGGCATCCAGAGTGAAACGAGCGGATACTTCGGACACCCGGCCCGCACCTTTGGTGATAACAATCAGGTTAATGATCATCAGGATTGAGAAGACGAATATCCCGACCACATAATTTCCGCCAAGCAGCAAGCTGCCAAAGGCTTCGATAACCTGCCCAGCGGAATCACCGCCTTCATGGCCCTGCACCAATACCACCCGTGTCGAAGCGACATTAAGGCCGAGGCGCATCAATGTCGCGAATAACAGGACTGTCGGGAAACTCGAAAAGTCGAGTGGTTTGGTTGCGTTCAATGCGACCATAAGTATCGCGAGCGAGATCATGATGTTGGTAATGAACCCAATATCCAGCATGATCGTAGGAAGCGGTAACACCAGAAAGATGACGAGCAACAGGGTTGCCATCGGTAGCAAACCGGATTTCAGGTTGTTGGCCATCCGGTCCATGGAAAAAGCTTGTCGGTTCATTATGATTTACATCCCCAAGGTAGCGAGCATAAGATAGGCGGCACGTGCGGGCTCGCTAAAAGGCTTCGGTGAGTTTGAATGGTTTTCGCCAACGGCGTTGGCATCGGTAACGTGCGCCTGCGCGATGCGCAGATAGTCCTCAGGCTGCACTGTCCGCCTTGTATTTTCGGACGGCGGCAAGATATTTCCGTTCATCGGCAAACCCTTGCCGGCACCGACCAGATCAACCGCATTGGCCAGTTTCTGTTCGAAACGTCCCCGAATATCCTCAAAACTGCGGGCCTGCCCCTTTTTGTCGAAAAATATATTGTGATTGGCCCGGGCAGCTTTCGGAAAGACCGATGCGGCAGAAGCAGATGGGTTGCTATCCATGCGATTGAGAAACTTGCCGGCACCTGCGGGGCCCAGGAAATGCGCGAGATAGAGGTCTACTGATTCCGGCTCGCGACCTGTTTGCTGTTGCAGATAGGCGCTATTGTCTCTTGCGAATTCTCCGGCCAGGTGTGCGGAAATCTCTGGATTATTGCGCAGCGCCAATATGCTGGATTTCTGGGCCTTATCGGTGACAGTCAGCTGTCCGTTCGAGCGTCTCGAAATGGCATTCTGCGCCCAGCCAAGCCCATATTGGTCGCCCTTGTCCTTGACCAAACCAAGCCAGGTTTGATCGATAAACTGGTAGAGACCGGTTGCTGAAGATGTTTTTGCCTTGGCATCAGCGCGCATCCCGCTTTCGAGCTGGGCTTGAGCGATCAGATATTGGAAATCGACACCCGTCCGCTGCGCACTTTGCGCGATGACGCTTTTCAGATTGTGCTGCTGGTGCAGATTGGTGATCGATAAATTGGACATGGCTGTATCAAAGTCTCCTTTAGAAGAGAGAAGCAATGATCATGCCAAGTTGCTATTTTTTGGGGTTTTTCCGGGCTGTTTCTAGTGCACCCGAACACGTGTATTTTAAACGCGATTCATCCATCGCGAAACCGCGTGGACTTTCACAAATTCAAAGATTTTAATGTGACGGCTTTTGGGTTTATCTACCCCGTCCGGCACCGGAATAGGTGTTGGCCTGACTGTCCCGAAAGCCCGCCAGAAGTTGAAGTCGTGTGGAACTATGGTCACGCAAGAAACGCAGCCGATAGATCGAAGCCTGGATCAATTGATCCGCCTCGTTCATCATTGGTTCCAGACTGCGATCAATATTCCTGGGTTCAATTGCCCCCAATTGCGCCGCCGCTTCACCCAATTGTTTACTGGCTTGAAAAATCGCATCACTGTCATGGCCTTCAAGAGCCGAGAAGAGAATATCCTGAGAGTGGCGAAAAGATTCTACCATCTGTTTCATTTGGTGGTTTCCACTCCGAATACGCCCATATCGAGCATCTTTTGTGCCAGTGCGGCTGTATCCACACTGTAAATTCCCGACGCAATTTTCTGTCGCACATCGGCCACTTTCTGAGCATCAAATGGCGGCGTTTGCGCAGCCAGTATAGAAGCCGTGGTGGTGATTGACGGCGTTTCTTTTGCCTGACCGGAATCTGCACCAGCACCAAGTTTCGTTGTGGCGCCTTCTTGCAAAACCGGCCGGTCAAGGCGCGTATTAATCGCTGAGTAGCTTTCAACAGGTTTCATTTCAATTCATCCTTAATGTGTTCAACTTATTGATCTTTTTCATCTCAGTCGAAACACCGACAACTTCTTTCACAACAATTTACGGCACGTTGTGAAAAAATTAATATCTTTACAAAAAAATTATTGAGCCAGTTCCACTTCACCCGACCCGGATACACGGGCCATTAATATTTTGGATTTGCGGCTGGAGCGAACGGGAATGTAATCCCCTATTCTTCCGTTTTTCTGCGCCACGACCTTGTAGCTGATACTGAAACTAGGTCGCCTGACCACAAGGTTTAGCGGCTGGTTCCGGCGAACTGCAAATTCCTCTGCGCGGTTGTTTTGAGCAGTCGCACGTCCCTGTCCGCGCCACAGGGGCACAAACACCCTCCATCCAAGATCAGGGCAGCTGACCATGACGGCGTTGTTATTAGTTTCTGAAAAGCGGACGCGATTTGGGCAACGCTTCAATCGCAGCTTTTTGTCTATCGGAGCACGGGCGCCTCCTGCATCACCAATATCTGCATTAAGATATACTGCCACCTGACGATCCAGATGATCTGTATCTTCAAAGGACGAGGCCGCGCCCATTGCAAAAACGGACAATAGGGGAATGGCTAGACGAAAATGGGGCATGATTTTTTCCTGTGCACTCTGTTCGGGAAAAACAAAGCAGGTTTCATGCCAATTTAGCCGTTCGTCATATACTTATTCTGAGACATTGGTTCCCGGACGCAGAAATACCAGCCTGATATCCTGTTTCTCTTTGGCCTTGGACACCAGCTTATCCGGCATTTTCAATATTATCATCTCACCGTCCTGGCCCGCCTTTTCAAAAGCATCCGCGATCGCTGCTGAGCGAGCGGCCACTTTTTCCCACTGCCGCAGCCTTTGCCCTTCCCTGCTTTCAGCGACCGGAGGAACATATATGGTAAGCAACTGGTTCTGCTGGAGAGCAACGATTTCGGAGATTTCCCCCCGGGCAAATTCCGTCAACATGGCGTTACTATCTTCAAAGAACGCATCTGCCTTATAATCATAGGCACCAAGTATCTTGGGGGCTTTAGCTGCATCTTCAGCCAATTTTGCACGCGTTTCCGGATCTGCAATATTCACAAAATGCGCATAGGCAAATGCACTGAGTAACATCAGCGCCAGATCGAGAAAGGACAAGGTGGTGCGTCCTGCGTTCACCGCTCAACCCGCCGCCTTCAACGGTTTTGCCGGGGAAAAATGAACCGGGCCCAATATAACAAGCTCCCGTTTGGCAATCGCAATCGCATGCTGCACTACCGCAGCCCGATAGTTGTTCAGTATCTCTGCCCTGGCATGCAAACGCACATAGATGGGAAAAGCGATAATGTGAGACACGAACAGCCCATAGAGGCTAGTGAGCAGTGTGAAGCTCATCGCGGGGCCCATTTTCATCGGATCAATGCCGGTCGCAAATAGCTGGATTAGGCCCAGAATCGTTCCGATCAGTCCGATCGCCGGCGCTATTTCAGATGCGGCGCTCCAATAAGTTGCGGTAATATCCTGCTTCTTTTGGACGATACTCTGTTGTAACCGGGCCCACTCCTCAAAGGTTTTGGCATCCTTGGCGTTGAGTAGTTCGGCAATCACACGGGTGACAAATGCGTCTTCGCTACGCACTTTCTCCAGTCCGACAAGCCCTTGTTCCCGCAGTACAAAATCAATGCGGCGGCACATGAAAGTGGCATTCTCTCCGCTTTCTGCAAAAGGATCCCGGCCGCTGTTGAGCAGCGCGGCGAAGGCCAGAGCGAAAGATGCACGGCCGTTCTGGATCCAGGCCATGATCAACACGCTGCCAAGCACCATGCCGAACAATAGCGGGTCAAAAAACCGTTCGATATTACTGAGGATAATATCCATCAGATCGCGCTTTTCCCGCAAGCGGCAAAATTTTTCCGGTAACCGGCAAAAACTTGCCGGTGCGGGCCGTGCTTAAAAAATATCATGATTGCCACCGGCATAAAATCCCCAAAAACCGTCAATTATCGCTTGGCGACCCAAAACTGGCACGCCCTTTGCGAAGTACTGTTCGAGATTACCGATCCCGGTGTTTCTCATGCCCAAGTGACGGTCGAAAGGCCGCACAGTTAAGACAGGATTTTGTTTCGATGCCGAGTTTAGACCAAGTATTAGCATTAAACGGTGGGGCGCTAAAATTGCGTTCGCAGCGTTTGAACATGCTTGCCTCTAACATCGCGAATGCATCCACGCCTGGATATAAGGCAAAGGATCTCGATTTTGATCGGGCGATGCAGCAGGCACAAAAAGGCAGTTCCATCGACAAAGCGATGAGCGATCACACCGGTTTTCGCGTACCGCTGCAACCTTCGCTTGACGGCAACACCGTCGAACTGGCGGTGGAGCAGACCCTGTTTGCTGAGAACGCCATTCAATATCGCACCACCCTATCCTTTCTGAATGTGCAGGTGTCGTCGATCAAACGCGCCTTGAAAGGGGAATAATAATGAGCGGTAGCATGAATGTATTTGATGTCGCCAGCCGGGCCATGTCGGCCCAGATGGTGCGGCTCAACACCACGGCTTCCAATCTGGCAAATGCCCGCACGGACTATGCCAGCAAGGACGAAGCCTATCGCGCCATGCGTCCGGTTTTTCGTTCGGTCATGGAAGATAATATGGCGACGATTGATGTCGAACGCGTCGTTCAAACCGATGCCGAACCGCAAAAACGGTACGATCCATCAAATCCCATCGCCGACAAGGAAGGCTATGTCTGGGAAGCGGCTGTCGATGAGACAGCAGAGATGATCGACATGCTCGAGACCGCCCGAAATTATAAGAATAACGTACAAGTTTTACAGACCGCAAAATCACTCATTCTAGAAACGGTAAGGAACCAATAATGGAAATTGCACCACAAGTTTTTGAAAATAACAGATCAAATATCGCTGGTCTTGCGGAGGCACAGCCTGCCAACGCCAAAGGCGATAACAGCTTGGGTCAGGAATCCTTTCTGCGTTTGATGACGACACAGCTCAAATTCCAGGACCCTTTTGATCCGCTGGACAACCAGGCCATGGTTGCACAGCTCGCACAATTTTCAAGCGTTGCCGGCATCTCCGAGATGAACCAGTCGCTTACCGACATTGCATCGATGCTCGGCAACAACCGCCTGTCCGATGCCAAGGAATGGATCGGTCATTCTGTTCTGGTTCCCGGCAATTTTGCAGTGGCCAACAAGGACGGCGAATATACCGGCGAGTTTGAACTTAACCAGGCAAGCGAAAATCTGTCTATCGATCTGCTTAACGAAGCTGGTGAGATCGTGATGTTCGCCGAGCTTGGCAGTCAGGAAGCCGGACCAATCCAGTTTAACTTTGATAGCAAGAATGCCGCTGGCCAGCCGCAAGACGTAGGTCGACTGCGAGTGCGAGTAAATGGTGGCTCTGTGTCGGATCTTGCGACATGGGTTCCGGTTGCATCGGTGCAGACGTCCGAAGGGAACGGCCCACCCATTCTTGTAACCCCGATTGGTAACGTCCTGCCAGCTGAAGCGCTGCGCATCGGATAGTCGGGAACGTCCCTCAAAAAGATTTTAACCAGGAGAAGAACTAATGTCTTTCTTTACATCCCTTAGTGGCCTGAAGGCCGCACAAACCGATTTGAACGTTATTTCAAACAACGTCGCGAACACGAGTTCGACCGGTTTTAAGAAAAGCCGTGCGCAATTTGGCGACCTGTTTGCCGCGTCACCGACCCAGACAACCAAGACCGTTGCCGGTCAAGGCGTCCGGTTGAGCGGTATTACACAGCAATTCACGCAGGGCACATTGCAGGCCACCGACAAAACGCTGGATCTTGCAATTGCCGGTGACGGATTTTTCTCCGTCCGAGGTCAACCTCCGCGGCAGGGCCTGTCTTTTACCCGCAACGGTTCTTTCTCGGTCAATGTCGATCGCGAAGTTGTCGATACGACAGGTGCGAAGGCTCAGCTTTTACCGGTTGATGCCAATGGCGTGGCGACATCAACCAACGCTGCGGACATGTTCGATTTCATTGTACCGGAATTCGATCCCGCCGATCCAACAGAACTGCTGACCAACATTTCCATCAACGGCGAAGGCGTTGTGAACGCGACCTTCTCCAACGGAAACCAGATTGCGCTCGGAGCGATGGCCATGGCCAGCTTTACCGCTATCGAAGGCTTGCGTCCGGTTGGCGATGCCCACTGGGTTGCGACCGGAGATTCCGGACCAGCACAGGTCAACCAGGCTGCGAACGGACCACTTGGTCAGGTTCGTTCTGGTTCACTGGAACTGGCCAATGTCGATATTACCGAAGAGTTGGTCTCTCTGATTTCAGCCCAGCGGAATTTCCAGGCCAACGCCCAGGCTATCGAGACCGCCAACACCCTCAGCCAGACGGTCATCAACCTTCAGGTCTAGGATCTGATGGTCATATCAATCCAGGAATAATCTATGGATAAGCTTGCATATACCAGCATCAACGCAATGAAATCGTTGATGAACCGACAGACGGCTATCGCCAACAACATGGCGAACTCCAATACTGTCGGTTTCAAAGCCGACATGGTGTCAGCCGAGGCCAAATATCTGGTCGGCCCCGGCCATGACAGCCGTGCAATGGCGGTTGAGCGGGATATGCAGGCCGATATGAACGCCGGTTCGGTAACCCAAACCGGCCGTTCCCTGGATATTGCCCTGGAAGGCGATGCCATGATCGCGGTTCAGGCCGCGGATGGCAAGGAAGCCTATTCCCGGCGCGGCGATTTTCGGATCGCCGCATCGGGTGCCATGGTCACCGGTGACGGTTTTCCCGTTATTGGTGAAGGCGGCCCGATCACAATGCCTCCGGCGGAGCGCATAGATATCGGTGCCGACGGCACGGTGTTCTTTGTACCACAGGGCGGTGATCCAACACAGCCACAGGAACTCGACCGGATTAAGCTTGTCAGCATGACGGGCAGCGCCATTTCCAAAGGGCCGGACGCATTGTTTCGTGCTGCCAATAATGGGGTTTTACCGGTTGATGACAATGCGCGGGTTATCTCTGGCGCTCTGGAGGAATCCAACGTCAACATGACCGCTGCTCTTGTCGATATGATTGAGACCAGTCGCGCATGGGAAACACAAGCGAAACTGCTGCGCACGGCCGAAGAACTGGACGAAAGCAGCTCTGCCATCATGAACATGCCGCAAGGATAATGGGTGCGATAGTCGCACGAAGGAGATTTTGAAATGACCAATGCAGCCCTGCAAGTCGCGCGTACCGGTCTGGATGCGCAAAATACAAAAATGCGCGTCATCGCCAATAACCTGGCGAACGTGAACACCACGGGTTTCAAACGGGACCGTGCGGATTTCGAGACGCTTGCCTATCAGAATATTGTCACGCCAGGCGCGCCATCGGATGCACAAAACCGGTTTGCCAGTGGTCTGCAACTCGGCACCGGCGTCAAGCTATCCGGTATTGGCAAGATCAGTACGCAAGGAACGCTGCAAAACAGCGAAAATGCGCTCGACATGGCGATTGAAGGTTCCGGCTTTTTTCAGGTTGAGAGACCCGATGGCACGACAGGCTATACCCGCGCCGGTAACTTCAGCCTGACCGCCGAAGGGAATATGGTCACAAGTGATGGTCTGCCGCTGGTACCGGCCATTCAGGTACCACAAGGCGCAACCTCTTTGACTATTGGCAATAACGGGACGGTCACGGCAAATCTTGCCGGCCAAACCGACGTTAGCGAGCTTGGTCAGATAGAGCTTGCCAATTTCACCAATCCGTCCGGGCTGATGTCTGTCGGCAACAATATTCTCATTGAAACACCGGCCAGCGGGCCGCCCCAGGTCGGCGAAGCGGGCACCGAGGGAATAGGCAGCATTCGCCAAGGGGCGCTGGAACAATCCAACGTCAATATCGTCGAAGAGTTGGTGAACATGATCGAGACGCAGCGCGCCTATGAGGTCAATTCCAAAATGATCTCGGCCACCGACGAGATGCTGCAGTTCGTCAATCAACAAATTTAACCTCCATTTGAGCAAGAGGCACTAATATGATGCGCATATCCCATTTTTCGAAGACGGCACTGTCCGTTACTGTGGCTCCCTTTCTGCTGATTAGCTGCATGGGCTCCGGTGGGTCCAATGCGGAGCGGGGTTTCGCAGCCGCGATCGCACCGCCATTGCCAGCCCCTGCTCCCGCAGCTGCCAATGGTGCGATTTTTCAGCAAGCCTCCGGCTATGCTGCACTAACCAGCGGTATGCGCGCCAGCAGGAAGGGTGATATCATCACCATACTGCTTGTCGAAGATACCAGGGCAGCCAAATCAAATAGTGCATCCAAAGACCGTACTGGCGGGATTTCATTGACGCCGCCCACCACAGGCCTGTTCTCTTTATTCTCGCCCAGCGATGTCGCATCCAGCGGTTCACAGAATTTCAACGGCAGCGGAAATGCCGCCCAGTCCAATTCACTGCAAGGACGGATTAGCGTGACGGTCGCGGAAAGCTATGCCAACGGCACGATGCTGGTGCGCGGTCAAAAACTGACATCGCTCAATCGCGGCGACGAACATACGCAGTTTAGCGGCCTCATCCGTGCGATAGATATTTCTTCCGACAATACTATCCCGTCCACCAAGGTCGCCAATGCCCGCATTATTTACGGCGGCACCGGCGAAATTGCATCCGCCAGCAAGCAAGGCTGGCTGCAAAAATTCTTCTCTTTCATTTCCCCCTTTTAGTCCCCGATCAGGCGAGACAATATGACCCTATCTCCTAAAATAACCCGCTTCATCCATGCGTTCGCAGCATTGGTAATCACCCTGTTGATTGCGATGCAACCGGCGCAGGCAGAACGGATCAAAGACCTTGGTCATTTTGCTGGCCTGCGAACCAACCAGCTGGTTGGCTATGGCGTTGTGGTCGGGCTTGCCGGAACCGGCGATGACAGTCTGGAATATGCGACGTTGGGCGTGAAAGGCATGACCAGCCGTTTTGGCCTGGCCCTGCCTCCCGGCGTCAATCCCGCTACCAAAAATGCAGCGGCGGTAATGGTCACGGCCGAAATGCCGGCCTTTGCCAAACCTGGACAGCGGATGGACGTAACCGTTTCAGCCTTGGGCAAAGCCAAATCGCTGCGTGGCGGTACATTGATTTTGATGCCGCTCTATGGTGCCGATCAACAAATCTATGCGATGGCGCAGGGTAACCTCGCCGTCGGTGGTTTGGGTATTTCCGCAACCGACGGGTCACAGCTTACTGTCAACATTCCCTCTGTGGGGCGGATTTCAGGCGGCGCAACCATTGAAAGAACTGTCGCAACCGGTTTCGAAAGCGAGCCTTTTCTTAGCTTCAATCTGTCCGATGCCGATCTGACCACCTCCCTGCGTGTGGCGGATGCGATCAATGAAGCATTGGGAACGGATCAGGCTATTGCGGCAGATGCCGTCACCGTGCGGATCGCTGCCCCCGTTGGCGCACAGGAACGCGTGATGTTGATGGGTAAAATCGAAAATTTGATAGTCAAGCCTGCAGAGGCCCGCGCTCGTATCATTGTAAATGCGAGGACTGGAACCGTCGTGATCAACGGAGCCGTTCGTCTGGGTCCTGCGGCGGTGACGCATGGAAAACTGACCGTGCGGGTCGAAGAAAATCCGACGGTTGTGCAACCTGCACCGTTTAGTCGCGGACGCACCACAACCGAGCCAAATAGTGATATCGCTCTGGAAGATGAAGGTGCCCCGGCATTTGAAATTGGTCGCCGTGCTTCTTTGTCCGAAATTGTCGAAACTATTAATTCCATCGGAGTTTCACCGTCTGATCTAACAGCGATCCTCGAAGGATTGAAACAGGCGGGGGCCCTGAAAGCGGAGTTGATCATTATATGACCATTATTAATCCTACAGGGAAGCCTCTCGCTGGTTCGGCAACAAATGCCACGAAACCCGCCGCGAACCGCGCAAAAACCGAAACAGCAGAGATGGCAGCTAATTTCGAAGCGATATTTGTCCGCCAAATGCTGTCGACAATGCGTACGGCTTCGTTGGGCGAAGGCCTGTTTGATGGTCAGGGCACGGAACAATTCCGAGACATGCAGGATAGCATGCTCGCCAAGAACATGGCCGACAAAGGCGTTTTCGGCGTCGCCGAATTGCTGACACGCCACGTCCAAAATAACGGATCGGAGAAAAATAATGTCTGATCTGCTGTCTATTGGACGTTCTGCACTGCGCGTTAACAGCCGGGCGCTGGAAGTGGTTGGATCCAACATCGCCAATGCCGAAAACCCTGACTATGTACGCCGGTCGTTAAATGTCGGTGACACCACCAACTATGGAAACACCAATCCGATATATACCAACTATACCGGCGTTGGCGGCGTCGCCATAAATGGCGTTGTCCGCGCCAGCGACCAGTTTCTGGAAGCGGCCACCCGGCAAACCGGCGCAGACCGTGTCAGGACCGAAGTCACGGTACAATGGCTTGACCAGGGTGAGATCGCGCTGGCCAATAACCAGTCGGATATCGGTAGCCAGCTGACCGAGCTCTTTGGCAGTGCCGAAGAGCTGTCCGCAGTTCCATTCGAACCCGCACTTCGGGGTCAGCTTCTGGGCGATATCGAAGATACGGTAGCCCGGTTCAACCAGACTGCGTCGAACCTTTCCACCACCACGACATTGATGAACGGTGCGGCAGCGCAGGAAACATCCGAGCTGAATGCAGCCTTGGCCGAGCTTGCCGAGGTCAACGAGAAATTGCGCCCCACCGAGCCGGGCACATCACAGCAGGTCGCTCTTCTGGATCAGCGTGATGCCGCCTTAACCGTCATCACCGAGAAGCTGGATGTCGAGATTAGCTTCGGTGAAAATGGGCTCGTTGACATTACGCGAGGCGGCACGAGCCTGGTGGACTATGATAACGTCAGTCCCGTGACATTCGTCGCCAATGCGGGCGGTGCATTTGACATTGAGGTCGGCGGAGCCATCCAGCCGCCGCCAACCAATGGAACATTGGGCGGCCTCCACCGTGCGCAAACCGACATCGCGGCGGTATCGACCAGCCTCGACGCGCTGGCTGTGCAATTTGCCAATGAACTTAACGGCTGGCATGCCAATGGCCGGACCGATGCCGGAGCGGTTGGTGCAGCCATTGTTTCACATGGCGGCACTGCTGCAAGCCTCTCCACTACAGGATTGACTGCCAATGATCTGGCCCTGGCATCGCCCGCCGGAGTGGCCAATGGCAACATATTGGCCTTTGTAGACTTACGCACACCGACCGGCACAGAACAGCAATATGAGGGACTTGTCCTCGGACAGGCCCAAAACCTGTTGTCCGCGCGCAGCGAAAGTGACGCGGCGACGGCCTTTGACCAGGCGACGCGCGAGTCACGCAACCGGGTTTCCAGCGTAGATCTGGACCGTGAAGCGGCGGATCTTATCCGGCTGCAACAATCTTATGAGGCATCGGCCCGGATTATCCAGGTCGCTCGTGAGACCGTTCAATCCGTATTGGCAATTTTTTAATGAGGCGCTGAACCAGGCGCGCCCAGGGGGTATATAATGGAATCTATCAACCGCACCAGACCAGCGGATGCCATTCAAAAACAGGCTGACCTATCTGAATTGATTGCCCGGACACAGGATTCAATTGCGACAGGTATTAAATTCAACCGGCCGTCCCAGGCACCCTCCAGCTGGTTGGAAATATCCAGCATCAGCAGACAATCCACAATCGAGGATAGCTGGTCGAGCAATATTGGCCGTGCACGCATATTGGCACAGCAAGCAGAATCGACCATCGATACCATGTCCAACGGTACGGCCCGTATCAGGGAGCTGATGGTCCTTGCCAACAATGATACGCTGGCACCGCAAGACCGTGAAATAATCGCTCTGGAGCTGGAAAGTTTTCGGGAACAGTTTAACCAGCTGACGCAGGTTAAAGACAATTATGGCGGCGACCTGTTCTACTCGGGTAATCCGATTCAGATGCGTATTGATGCCAATGTTCTGGTCACGCCAACGCCGACGCTGGATGATGTGTCCGGCAGTGTTGATATTGGCGGCGGCGCGACCGAAAGCCTGGACACGATATTGACAAACATGATTGACGCGGTTCGCAGCGGAACGCCCACAGAACGCGGTGAACAGCTGGATCGTGCCAAATCGCTGACTGATCATTTCTCTGCGCTGCTCGGTCGTCAGGGTCTGACCATCAATCGGCTGGATGAACAGGATTTGAGGCTACAGGAATCTGGAATCAATACATCGGAGCGGCGCAAGGCGCTTGAAAATACCGACATTGCCGAGGCCATATCCCAGGCGCAATCACTACTGATCAACTTGGAAGCCGCGCAACGGGTCTATGCCCAGACAGCTAATAATTCCTTGATTCAGCTTATTGGCTAACCGGCCCAAATCATCACTATCACGCCCTTAACCATAAGGGTTTTCGACCGTCCATCAATATGATGATCGTCCCTTTGCCCATGGGCTTGCGGACAAATTTAAACGGACCTGTGGATTGGAAATAACGTTATGTTCGCTGGAATTGGTATTGTTGTACTGCTTGTCATGGTATTTGGCGTGTTCCTGGTGTCCGGTGGTGACCTGGGCGTGGTTGTCGCCGCTTTGCCAGTCGAAATGGGCATTATCGGCGGTGCCGCGGTTGGCGCGCTCATCATCGGCAATAGCGGCGCGCAACTCAAGGCACTGATGGGCGGCTTTGGAAAAGTCTTTAAGGGCCCGACTTATGTCAAACAGGACTTCATGGACTGTATCTTGTTGGTCTCCAAGCTGACAAAAATCCTCAAAAGTGAAGGCCCAGTTGCTCTGGAACCGCATATCGAGGATCCCAAAGCGTCACCAATATTCAGCGAATATCCCAAGCTGCTGAAGGACGACACACTTATCCACCTGATCGCTGACAGCCTCAGGCTTGTTGTCGTGTCTTCCGGTACGCTCGACCCGCATGCCGTCGAAGACGTCATGGATCAGGCCATCAAAACACACCATCACGAAGCGATTGCGCCGGCTGACAATCTTCAGGGACTGGCCGATGCCTTGCCTGCGCTGGGCATTGTCGCCGCTGTTTTGGGCATTATCAAAGTCATGGGCTCGATCGATAAACCGCCGACCATATTGGGCGGTATGATCGGTTCTGCGCTTGTCGGAACCTTCCTTGGTGTTTTGCTGGCTTATGGTCTGGTTGGTCCGATGGCCAATCGAGCACGCTCGGTCATCGAAAGCGATGCGAGTATTTATCATGTCGCCAAACAGCTGATCATTGCCAGTCTGCATGGCCATCCGCAGCCGTTGATCATCGAAGCGGCCCGGACCAGCCTGCAGCATGAAAACCAGCCGAGTTTCTCCGATGTATTTGATGCCATAAGGGCAAAATAAACCATGGCGAAAAAAGCAGCTCCGGAACCGGTTCAACCGATCATCGTCAAAAAGATCATTATGGAAGACCATGGCGGCCATCACGGCGGCGCATGGAAAGTTGCCTATGCCGACTTTGTGACGGCGATGATGGCATTCTTTCTGTTAATGTGGTTGCTTGGTGCGACCGAGGAGAAACAACGCAAGGGTATTGCTGATTATTTCGCGCCAACGCTTGCCCAGGTAAAGCGCGATAGCGCGGGCGGCAAAGGAATGTTTGGCGGCTCTTCCGTTACTGATCCTGACAAATATCCTCATAAGAAAGCGAAAAACGTCGGAGACCAGTCAGTCGCAATTCCGCGCCCGCCTGCTGACAATCCGTCTGACACCAAGGGCAAGTTTGAAGGCGCGAAATCTGAGGCTAAATCCCTCACTGCAAGAGAATTTGAAAAGCGCATCCGTGAGCAGTTGAAGAACGATCCGGGGAATCTGAAGCTTCTGTCAAACGTTCGATTTACCGATACCGCAGAAGGGCTGCGCATCGATATTATCGATGAAGCTGATTTCAGCATGTTTGCGCTGGCAACCGATAATCTGAAATCGAAGGCGGCAGATCTCATCGGGGAAGTCGCAAAGATAATCGATACTGTCGATAACGAACTGATCATCAGGGGGCATACAGACAGTCTGCCCTATGCCAGTGGACAAAGCATGAATAACTGGCTGTTGTCGTCAGCCAGGGCAGAAGCCACCCGACAGGAACTGGTCAAAAGAGGCGTGGCGATGAGTCGTATGGCCCGTATCGAGGGCGTTGCGGATACCGAACCCTATAATCCGGCAGAGCCTATGGATGACCGGAACAGGCGGATATCGATAACAATGAAGACCAAATAAAACTGTTGTCAGTTTAGCGGCCTCAACCAATTACAACCAATTTGGAAATAAAATGGACCAATCTTCTCAGATTGGTCCGAAAATGAATTGCTATTCAGGTTCTGGCTGAAGATACAAGTGATTGAAAGTGTAAAACCTTTCTCTCAAGGTCATCTCAGCCCCCGCAGGTTGCGACTTTGATAAACGTAGCGCACCTGGTCTGCGTTATAGTTTGGGTAGAGTGGTCTATACCACTCTACCCAATCGTCGTTTAGAGGCTCTCAAAAGTGTTCTGCACTTATGGAACTGGACACTCTGCCCAGCAACCATCCCATGGCGACAGTCATGAAAACATCTGCCCTTTACACACCCCTGCCGTTAACCAGCACCGCAAACAAAAAAGGGGACCAAGCTTCACGCTTGGCCCCCTGCCCCAAATATTTCCAGTGTCATGTTGATAGAGTCATGAAAGCTCTTCCTGATCTACGAGCTATTACCCGGCGCCAGCACTGCAAAGCCGAGACGCAGTTGAAATCACTACGCCCCGAAGCTCCACAAGACTACAGATCATTGGCATATGTCAGGACGTTGTTACGACCGCGCGATTTGGCTTCATAAAGCGCCAGATCGGCTTTTCTGAGGATCGAACGCTTTGTGTCTGAGTCCAGACACTGCGCCACGCCAGCGGAAAAAGTAACCTTACCCAGAGCATTTCCGGACTCCAGATCGACCAGCTCACGGCGCGCCAATCCTTCACGGCACGCATCGACCAGCTTGCATACCTCTTCAATGTTATGGTCTTCGAAGATAACAGCGAACTCTTCACCGCCATAACGAGATGTATGACATTTGCTGTTTGTAAGAGATGACAATTCATCCGCTACCAGCTTCAGCACGCGATCGCCGCATTCATGACCAAAAGCATCGTTTATCTTCTTGAAGTGATCAATGTCGATAAAAGCCAAAACCAATGGTTGTCCGTCTTCTATCAGCTTTTCCAATACTTCATCCAACGTCCGTTCAAACTTCCGGCGGTTTGGAAGTTTTGTCAGCTGATCAAAGTCAGCCTCGTTTCTGGCCTGCTCCAGTTCAGTCTGCAAACTGGCCAGTTTTTTGTTCGTTTCGGTGATCTGCTCACGGTTTTCCCGCGTGGATTCAACCATCAACTTCGATAGATCCAGTAGCTTTTGAATGGCAATATCAACATCGCCCGAGCGTGACCGGATACTGTCCGCCTGCTCGATCATGTTATTCTCACATTCGATCGCGTTTTTATTACCATCGTCAATGGTCTGCGTCGTCGCGCGAATATGTTGAATCGCTTCCATGAGGATCTTGTCAATCTGCACCCCGATATCGGATCGCAAGTGTTTGTCATGCAGTTCCTGAGCTGCGGCGTTGTCAAGACGCCCCGCAGAAGACAGGCCGACAATTTCGTTTTTCAGGCTGGTATTACCGCCGCAAATATACTCCCATGCCAATTCCAAATTGGAGGAAGACAATGTAAGATTATGCTGCCGGATGAAACTAGCGATCGCGTAAAGTGGTGGCCGCTCGCCATTATCTTCTATGCAAACCGGGCATGTATCATCGCCATCATTGTCGCGGAAATAGCTGTCCAATATATTTTTGATATCTAGTTTCACGTTATGCTCTCAATCTTGGTTGTGGCATCCGGTTGTACGCATCCAGTGCGGCAACCTTGTAGGCCTCGGCTAGTGTTGGAAAATTAAAAACGGTGTCGGACAGATAGTCGATGCCGCCGTCCAGGTTCAGGACGGCTTGACCGATGTGGATTAACTCTGTCGCGCCTTCACCGACTATATGTACGCCCAATAGCTTGCGGTTGTTCAGGTCGAAAATACATTTCAACAGACCTTTGCAATCGCCCAATATATGTCCGCGTGATGTTTCCTGGAATCGGGCTATGCCGATTTCAACCTGCAGACCCTTGGCGCGCGCCTCATCTTCGGAAAGACCGATACTGGCGATCTCCGGGATAGAATAGATGCCGAGCGGAAAGCTATGTTCCGAACAATGGATTGGATGATTGAACGCATGGCAAGCGGCCAGCCGGCCCTGTTCCATCGATGTTGATGCCAGTGCCGGAAAACCGATTATGTCGCCGGCTGCATAGATATGGGGCCGAGACGTTTGCAGTGTTTTTGCATCTACCGTCAATCGGCCGCGGCCATCAGCTTCCACTCCAATTTTTTCCAGCCCAAGCTTGTCTACAGCGCCAACGCGGCCAGCGGTGAAAAGCAACATTTCCGAACGAAGCCGTCTACCGTCATCAAGCTCTACATGTGGATTATCATTTTCATCCAGTTCGATATTCTTGATCGACCTGCCCAAACGGAGGCTGATACCCCGCTCTGAGAGCTGATGAGTGAAATTGGAGATGATATCGCGATCAATAAATTCCAGTATGTTTTCACGCGCTTCTACAACAGTGACCGGAATTTCCAACGTCGAGAATATGGTTGCATATTCAAGCCCAATGACCCCGCCGCCGACAACAATAATGGATTTTGGCATCGGCATGTTTGCAGCAATGGAATCGCTGTCAACGACGCTAGAGCCATTGAAAGGAATGTGCTTCGGTCGGAACGGTTTCGTTCCCACTGCGATAAGAAATTTTTCGGCAGTGACCGAAAAGCTTGTTCGCTTTCCCTGAACCGACTGCGATACTGCCAGTTTGTGAGGGCCGGTAAATTTTGCACGACCGTTCAGCGTTTCAATGTTGTTGCGGGATAGCTGACTGTCGATCACCTCGACTTCATCACCCAAGGTTGTCGACAACCGTGAAGCAATGGATTTACGCGTTACATCCGGACCGTTCCGCTGACGGCCCGATTTAAAATATTGATCGCGCCATCCGGTAACCGACAGAACCGACTCCCGGATTGTTTTCGACGGCAACGTCCCTGTGTGAACAGACACCCCGCCAATCTTCTTTTGATCATCTACTATGGCAACTGATTTTCCCAGCTTGGACGCCTGGATTGCTGCCCTGCGCCCGGCCGGACCACCCCCGATTACCACGAAATCATAGTCAAAATTGGTCATCTATTTCCCTTTCGTGTCATGGTTAACGGTGACAAAGAGAAACATTAAACCCCAAGGGGTAATATCAGTGATGTTATTGAAAAACGCATATGCGCAGGTTTGTCAGCTGGTGAGCGATCCGCGGGAATGATGCATCAATTTGGGACATATCCTGACAATTTACACGCCTGTGTCATAAGTCTGTAATTTTTGTTGAAACTGCAACCAGTTGTGATTATTGGACTTTGATTTAACGGCTGTAACCTTTGTCGGCATTCGTGCGAATTAGGAAACAGGTCTTTAAAAAGCACCATTTTTATCGCCAAGGAAAGGCGCTGTCGATCAACATGAGTAACCGCGAAATCGACATGCTCAGTTTAGTGACACGGCTCGAAAAAATTCTTTCTGCTCTAGATGAAAACGGATATTCGATCGCAGCGATAAAAGTCGAAGAAGCGATAAATGCTCTTGAGCGGGCCCAGGAAGCTGAGGAACAAAACGAAGAAAATTCCTAATCTTCGCTTCTACTGAATCTCATATATCATCAGCACACAGTTTTTAATCCGCTTCCTTGTTTCATCATCACAATCCCGGCGACTAATGTCCTGCAGCCATTCATCCCTGTCATTTCCACCTTCAGTATAGCCGCTCGATCGGATCTCGATCCGCCTATGGATTTTTGCGCTGGCATAGGCTGTTGCGGATGCGCCCGCTTTACGAACTTTGCCTTCTTCCGCTTTTACCGGCAGGAACAATGTAAGGATGAATATGGGAATGGCTGCCAGCTTTAGTTTAGCCAAGCTTGACGACGCCTTGGGTGGGCCAGTGTCGAGCATGCTGCCTCTCTCTGATACCAAATAAGTTCAGAGTCAGTAACGGCAATTGTAGCGCTATCTTAAGTCGCGGCGAAAAACCCGTCAGATTTCCTGTCCGCAAACATCAGGTGTGAATATGCAGGTACTAAAGATTCATCACAGAATCGAGATAGGCGACACAAGCCTTTCTCGCACTGTCTGTCATGCGGATATTGTCAGCTCCCTGCCCTTCACACTCGGCCACATATTGACGGTCAAAAAATACCGAAATCCAGCGCGATGCTATGGCAGGCGTGGTTGATAGTTCAGCGAACAATTCGTCCCTGGAAATGCACTCCTGCTTTTCTGTCGCAATATATATTTCGAGCAAAAGCTCCCAAGCGGGATCACCAAATATCCCATCATTGGAAAAGAACAGGCTTCTCTCTCGCTGCATGGCCAAAAACCGCTGGGCCCGGGTTACGTGATTATCCAATATGGGATCGGTCATAGCAACCTCATCTTGCGAAAACTTGACCACTGATTGCCCGCAATAATGATATGATCGTGCAATTTGATTTCCAATTCTCGGCATATGGTTTTGATCAGCATGGTGAATTTTATATCGGATTGGCTAGGCTTGAGATCACCAGCGGGATGGTTATGCACTAAAATTATCGCGCAGGCGTTCAGTTCCAGAGCCCGTTTCAATATGGACCGCGGCGGCACAATAATCTTGTTCGGCGAACCGGTCCCCAGCTCCTCATCCTTTAGCAGATGATTGGCATTATCCAGAAACAAGACCCGCATGGTTTCATTTGCCAGCGATCCCATGCTGCCTTGCAGATAGTTGATCAATTTGCTGTCGGTTGCCGAGACCAGCTTTTTCGGCAGGCCATTTTGCAATTGCGCTGTGAATAGCTTTTCAGCAGCCATCAGCAAATTGATCACGGCGTCATGCGACCCTAGTACACGCCGTAAAGCTTCTTCTGATTCCGATAATATCCGGCCAATTGAACCAAACTCGGTCAACAGTGCATCAGACAGCACGACAGCCTTCTCAGGAGCGACCGACTTTATGAGCTCAGCCAGAATGGATCGGTCCCGTATGTCTTCAATCTCAGCTGACGGCAGCAGGCTCCGATCGCTAACGTTGTCAGCAAGGGACAGGAAAAGGCGGCCTGCATTGTGAAATATACCTGCAGGTGTGTTGACACATCCATCGGTTTTGCCAAACGCGCGATCCGCGCCGTTATTTGCTGTGAGACTAGACATTAAGGTCTGACTTCCTTGGCTTGGAGAGCCATTGAAGGTCACCCGTTAAAATTAATGACTTCGTCTTTCCCGAAAAAGCCGATGCTACTTGCCGCGCCAAGCTGGATCGGAGCCATTGGCCTTCAATCTGCGCTGATGGCAGTAAGTACCGATAGCCATTAGAATCAGCACCGGAAAAGAAGAAGCAATCTGCATCGTGAGATATGCTCTGGGAGCAATAGATACATCCATGAATTTCGCCGAATGCGCCACCAGTGCTATTGTTTGCAATGACACTAAACATAGCGGCCAAAACCTTTTCGCTCGCATTGCCACCGCAAAAAATGATAACCAAATGAGGATATCAATAGCCAGGTGGATCGGATCCATGTCCGCAAAATCTGCCGGATAGGCAAGATTGAGGGTCCCATCCAATAACCAAATTGCAAAATATGAACCTGCGACGGCACGTTCCGGTGCACCTCCACGCCAGAGAGCGTAGAGTGTGCACGAAACGAACAAGACATAGAAAATTGCAATTCGCATTTTCCACAAGGAACATGATGGCGCATTTTAGTCAACTTCTCGGTCGATCAAGCGACAATTGAAAGGTGAGCGTCATCTTTCTTGGCTGCTTGGGCAGGAGGGCAGGTTTCATCACCATAACCAGCATATTCTTTACCGATTTTCTTCAGCTCGCCATGCACGCGCAACACGTCGCTGCTCGCATCCACAAGAGCCATTTGTGCTTTGGCGAGGCGCAGAATGGCAGCCTGGCCCGTGGACGCAGGAACACCTGTGCTCAAGCGGGCTTTAACTAATGTCGACATAAGGTCTGAAACAGAGACCAGTGCCTGATCAATACTATATTCCGTGTGCGGCATATCTTGGCCGATTTGGTCTTTGGCTTTTTTGATTTCGTAAGACATAACATTCCCTTTCCGCGAAGCGCGAATTCCAAAAATTAAATTTCAGGTTAGGTCTGGTGTCGGCTTACGCGGCCAGCAGACCTGAAAGAGACTGAGAGACGGCTAGTCCGATCAAGACAATTGCCAAAATGCCGACAGTCATGCCCACAATGATGGCCAGTCTTTGAACGGTTCCAAGATCGCCGCTCGGTTCCTTCAGGGCTTGCAACCAAAGGTTCGATTCATGTGTGGAATTGAAGTCGTATGGTACGGCTGCTTCTTCCAACATGAACGACTCTGCTTGTTCGCCCTGACTTGCTTTTGCAGCCAGATCGGGTTCGGATGGAAGATAGGCCGGATCATATATGATCCGATCATAGTCGCCAGCGGCCCGTGCAAAGACGATTGCGGCCTGATCACGCGTTGCCACGTCTAGCGTCCGTCGGGCGCTATCCAGCCGCTGATCAACAGCTGGTTTGGATATGTTCAAGATCCGGGCGATTTCTTTTGATGATTTTCGTAAGACAACAAGGTGCAGACATTCACGCTGCTTCTCAGTCAGTTTTGCAACACGCTCGGCTTCGATTTCAAACTGGTCCACTGGTTACCCCCACGAACTAAGGCGAATATAGATTCACATTCGAAGATAGGCAACTGGCTAAAAGACTATATATAATTTCGACAAACCCGCCATTAGCTTCAACCAATAGCAAATTGCCCCAAAGACAAGGTTCGCGAAGGGAAATACTGATGGACCGATCTCAACGATGCTGAAAGTACATGCCAGCGTTACAGTTTGATAACATTATGGAATATTGTTCTTCGGGGACAAATTTTTTGACAGTCTACGTTCATGTTTAAACCGCTATCAAGATGCCGGCGAGCAATGAGCCTTTGATTTCGGGACATTTCATGAGGGCCTTCAAAGCAGGGGATGATATGTGATGAGCAGTTCAGAACACATAAATTTCGAAGATGGCGCATCTCAAACGACCGAAATCGTAACCCTGCTGGAGCAGATATTAGCCGAGTTTGACGCCATGGAGCTTACAGTGCCCGCCATAAAAATTGCCGAAGCTATTGATTGTCTAAAACAGATGTAATCCCATCTTCTCTGCTTCATTCAGCCACTGAGCAATATCCAAAACTAAAAAGTTGCGATGACTGTTAATCGGGATTTGAAAGTGCCGTTAACTTATTCAGGCACTTTCAGCTGCCTAAAACTTGTTGGGCGCCGCATTAATCATCCCCACAATGAGCGGTTGCTTTAACACGAATTGGAAAGGGGCGATTTTTGTTTGCTGGTCCTTACTGGATCGCCCCTTTTTCAATCTCCAAAAGTGTTGATATCCTGCTCGTCGCGTGGTCAATATTGCCGGCGATTTGATTACAGCAGCTATGCCTAGTCGGCAAGGCCGTCCCAGGCCTCCTTGATTTTTGAAAAGAAACCGCTGCTATTTGGACTTTCGTCGCCCGTTTCGGTTTCCTGAAATTCACGCAGCAGCTCTTTTTGTCGCGCCGACAGCTTGGTTGGCGTCTCCACCTCTATCTGCACAACCATATCACCATGACCGCGGCCACGTAGAACAGGCATGCCCGCACCACGTTGTCTGATTTGCTTACCGGACTGTATGCCCGCAGGGATGCGGATTTCATGTTTGGTACCATCAAGGCCCGGGATCACAATCTCCCCGCCGAGAGCTGCTACCGAGAAACTGATCGGCGCGCGCGTAAACAGCGTCGTGCCTTCGCGCTCAAAAATATCATGGCGTGCCAGATGAATGAAAATATAGAGATCACCAGGAGGGGCACCTCGAGCACCCGCCTCACCCTTGCCGGACAAGCGGATACGGGTTCCGCTATCCACACCAGCCGGGATTTCGACTTCCAGAGCCTGCGGCTTATCGACCCGGCCCTCGCCATAACAGACATGGCATGGGCTCTCGATCACCTCGCCGCGTCCCTGGCAGCTTGCACAGGTACGTTCTACCACGAAAAAGCCTTGTTGTGCTCTTACTTTCCCATGGCCGTGGCAGGTTGGGCAAGTTTTGACACCAGTTCCGGGCTCCGCACCTGATCCATCACATTCATCACAACCGACTGAAACATCTATTTCAATCTCTGTTTGCTTGCCATGGAATGCGTCTTCCAGCGAAATTTCCATATCATAGCGCAAATCTGCACCACGTGCCGGACCGCGCTGTTGCTGCTGTCCGCCAAAGCCGCCGCCAGCACCGCCACCGAAAATTGTTTCGAAAATATCGCCAATATCATTGAAAGCGGCTCCACCAAAACCGCCACCGCCAGCATTATTGCCGCCGCCATTGGTAAAAGCCGCGTGGCCATATTGGTCATAAGCCGCTCGCTTTTGGGGGTCCTTCAGGACGTCATAAGCTTCGCTGATGGATTTGAATTTCGCCTCTGCTTCGGCATCACCCGGATTTTTGTCGGGGTGATATTTCATCGCCAGTTTGCGATAAGATGATTTCAGCGTCGCGCCATCGCAGCCACGATCGACCTGAAGCTGCTCATAATAATCCATTTCGGTTGCCATTACTCTGCTTCCCCCGAAGCTTTACATATACTCAAAAGCTGTGCCCCCGCGCAGGCGGGGGCCTCCTCAACCAATGGCGCTTGCCAGAGGAGATTCCCGCCTGCGCGGGAATACACCATATGTCGCATTACTCAGCCGCTTTTTCTTTTTTGTCAGAATCTGCGTCGTCGCTATCATCCACCTCGGAAAATTCCGCATCGACGACGTCATCATCTGCCTTGGCAGCTGCATCAGCCGCTGCTGCATCAGCCGCATCTCCGCCAGCCGCCTGCTCGGCTTCATAGATTTTCTGGCCCATTTGCATGGAAACTTGTGCCAGTGCTTCTGACTTGGTCTTCATTGCTTCCGGATCACCGCTTTCAATGGCTTCCTTGGTTTCCTTGACCGCTTCTTCGATCTGACCTTTCAGATCGGCATCAATCTTGTCACCATGTTCGGACAATTGCTTCTCGGTCGTGTGGACAAGGCTTTCCGCGTTGTTCTTGGCTTCCGCCTCTTCCCGCCGCTTCTTGTCTTCTTCAGCAAATTTCTCGGCATCTTCAACCATCTGATCGATATCAGTATCGGTCAGACCGCCAGAAGCCTGGATCTTGATCTGCTGTTCTTTGCCGGTGCCCTTATCCTTGGCGGAAACGTTCACGATACCGTTGGCATCAATGTCAAACGTCACGTCAATCTGCGGTACACCGCGCGGTGCTGGTGGAATGCCAACCAGATCGAAATTGCCGAGCATTTTATTATCTGCAGCCATTTCGCGTTCGCCCTGGAATACGCGGATGGTTACAGCCTGCTGATTGTCGTCAGCAGTCGAATAAACCTGCGATTTCTTCGTCGGGATGGTCGTGTTGCGATCAATCATGCGCGTGAAGACACCGCCAAGGGTTTCGATACCCAATGACAAAGGCGTCACGTCGAGCAGAAGAACGTCTTTGACATCGCCCTGCAGAACGCCCGCCTGAATGGCGGCGCCCATGGCTACAACCTCATCCGGGTTCACACCAGTATGCGGTTCTTTACCAAAGAATTCCTGCACGGTTTCGCGGACCTTTGGCATACGGGTCATGCCACCGACCATCACAACATCGTCAATTTCTGATGCGCTGATGCCAGCGTCTTTCAATGCCTTCTTGCAAGGATCGAGCGTCCGCTTGATCAAATCGCCAACCAGCTTTTCAAGATCAGAGCGGGTGATCGATTTCACCAGATGCTTCGGACCATTTTGGTCGGCAGTGATGAACGGCAGGTTGACCTCTGTGGTCTGCGCCGAAGACAGTTCGATCTTCGCTTTTTCCGCTGCTTCTTTCAAACGTTGCAGGGCAAGCTTGTCCTTGGTGAGGTCAATGCTTTCCGCCTTTTTGAAATCATCGGCAAGAAACTCGACCAGCTTGGCGTCGAAATCTTCACCGCCCAGGAACGTATCACCGTTGGTTGATTTCACTTCAAAGACGCCGTCGCCGATTTCAAGGATGGAAATATCAAACGTACCACCACCAAGGTCGTAGACAGCAATGGTTTTACCGTCATTTTTCTCCAGACCATAGGCCAGAGCGGCAGCAGTAGGCTCGTTGATAATCCGCAGGACTTCAAGACCGGCAATTTTACCGGCATCCTTTGTTGCCTGACGCTGGGCATCGTTAAAATAGGCGGGAACCGTGATAACAGCCTGCGTCACCGTCTCACCAAGATAACTCTCGGCGGTTTCTTTCATCTTCTGCAATGTGAAAGCGGAAATCTGAGCAGGCGAATAATCTTCGCCACCGGCTTTCACCCACGCATC
This sequence comes from uncultured Sphingomonadaceae bacterium, assembly GCA_947493955.1. GTDB lineage: Bacteria > Pseudomonadota > Alphaproteobacteria > Sphingomonadales > Sphingomonadaceae > Parasphingorhabdus. The sequence continues at coordinate 444,523 of CANLSQ010000001.1, read as the reverse complement.
GCCATTGGAGCCTTTGACGATTTCATAAGGCACCAATTCCATGTCTTTCTTGGTCATCGGATCATCAAACCGGCGGCCGATCAGGCGCTTTACTGCAAAAATGGTGCTTTCCGGATTGGTCACAGCCTGACGCTTGGCCGGTTGTCCGATCAGGCGCTCGCCATCTTTTGTGAAAGCCACAACTGATGGCGTGGTGCGCGCACCTTCTGCATTTTCAATAACCTTCGGCTTGCCGCCGTCCATAACGGCAACACAGCTGTTGGTGGTGCCTAGATCAATACCGATTACTTTAGCCATTTTTCCCTCAATTCAATTTCAAATATTTTCTAAAATTAGCAAAATAGCCGCCCGGCCCTTTTCATTTGGCACCGTTACAGCTTCGGAATGGGATATAGGAGGCATTTTCTTGCGCACAAGTCTTGGCATCGGGATGCCGAGACCATACATAGGTATAAACATTGTCTTCGTGCCAAAATTCTGGAGTTTTCAGCCAATCATGACAAAACATCTTTCGATATTTTTTGCTGGCCTTGCTGCGGTTTTTTTGACTTCCTGCGGTCAGGGTGATGTCCTGCTTGTGAAGGATGTTGTGGTCAACCTGTCACCAGTGGAGGGTAATCCTTCGGCTGGCTATGCCACCATTGAAGGCGGGCCGGAGGATGTTTCTCTGGTCAGCGTGACCGCAGATGACGTTATGCGCATGGAAATGCATGAAACCGTTGAAGAAAACGGCATGGCAATGATGAAGACACTGGACAACGTGCCGGTGCCTGCAGGAGAAACCGTAAAGTTTGAACCCGGCGGAAAGCATCTTATGATATGGGGTGTCGGCGGCGGCTCTGTCGCACAGGGCTCATTGAGAATGATCTTCATATTTTCCAACGATGATCGCATCCAGGTCGATGCCACCATCAAGAAAGCAGGCGCTCCTGCTGTCGATGATGAAAAAGCGGACAGCACAGAATAAGTGATAATTTAAGTGACCGTCGCGGCCAGATCAGGGCGCCTGCTTACCGGAGCAGAGATCAATTTGTGCCGATCAGTTTTTCGCGACGCAATCGACTATCGCACCGTTCAAATATTCAACCGTAAATGGTGGCCGTTTCACCCGAGACGCGTGACCATGGCACCGGATGGGAACCTCTGGTTTCATCCCAAGGGCGGCTTGTTCCGGGATGACTATGCTCAAACCGATCTGAATTTGCAGGGACTTTTCATTCATGAGATGGTGCATGTGTGGCAACATCAGCAGGGCGTATTTCTCCCCATCGCCCGGCATCCGTTTTGTCGCTACGACTACGAGCTGGTTCCCGGCAAGCCGTTTGAAGACTATGGCATTGAGCAACAGGCCGAGATTGTCCGGCATGATTTTCTGCTCAAGCAAGGCGCGCGGCTAAAAAATGGGTTTCAGCCCGAACAGTTTGTTGGATTGATCCCGTTCTGATTGTGACCAATGACTATTCGTGTGTTCCGCACTTGATGCGGAACAGGGGGTGAGCTGCTCGTCTGGTTTGAAGCTTTTGATGATATCGAAGGTGCCAGAGCATATGAATGGAAGCTCAAAAAGTGGAAAAGGGCCTGGAAACTTGATCTGATAGAAAAAGACAATCCACAATGGTTATATTTATACGATAGCCTAGCTTGAAGACACCCCTTGTTCCGCATCAAGTGCGGAACACAAATTTCCTGAAAATCTCTCCTAATCAAACAAGTCTTCCAGGAAAGACTTCCGGCGCTTCTTCTTATATTTCCTGTGGTCATAGCTGTCGCTGTAAATCGTGCGATCGGGCCGGTAGGTCTGCTGATGTCGCGATATTTCAGCAGGCCGTGACCTTTCGATAATCTTGTCGATTTCGCCGCGGTCGAGCCACACGCCGCGGCATTGAGGGCAGAAATCTATTTCCACCCCTTGCCTTTCACTGATCGTTAGACTGACATGACAAACCGGACAGGGCATAGCTGGCCCCGTTTGCCGGGCGGGAGACCCATCGGGCGAGTGAGAGTTCATAACATTTCCTGCATTGGGTTTGGGAGCGACGGAAACTTGGAGAAATTCATGGCGGGCGGCATGCATAGGTTTCCGGTGGGGACCGGGGAGTGAAACACGGAACATGCCGCCCGACCATCTGGCCTGTTAGGTTGTAACAGGATCCAGTTCGCGCTTTGCAGCAGCGATCTTGTCCTTGATCTTTAGGCGAATGCGCTTCAGCTGCTGCATTTCCTGTTGCCGGCCAGCGGCGCGGCAATTGTCGATCAAGCGGTTAAGTCGGCGGTGGCGTTTTACCAGCTCGTTGACGTAGTTTTTCATGGGCGACCTCCTGGGGGTTAAACTGCTTGATCAATATGTGCCAAGGATGAGCCGATTGATCCAATCGAAACGACTGCGCACCATTCATAGTTTTTTACTATGGAAGAAATTTGACGGAGATACGAACCGCCCATACGAGGCGGTTAAGCCATCAGATTTAGGGCAACAACCCGATCCGCTTTCGCATCATCCAGCGTGCCAGCATCAGCACGGCAACAATACCCAAGCCACTGGCAAGTCCCGTCCAGACGCCAATGCCTTCCCAGCCCTGCCAGAAGGCCAGACCGGCACCGACCCCGATACCGATGAACCAATAGCCCATCAGCGCAAAGACCATCGGAACAGTCGTGTCATGAAGCCCGCGCAGCATCCCTGCCCCGACCACCTGCGCTCCATCGACAATCTGGAAGATCGCCGCAATCGCCAGAAAACTGACAGCCAGCGCTGCGACCTTTTCATTGCCGGGAGCACTGGCATCGATGAAAATTGAAATCAGGAAATTCGGCGCAAGCACAAAGACGAGCGCCATCGCCGCCATGAACGATGTCCCCAGCACAAAACTGACCCAACCGGCCCGCGTGATCCCGGCATGATCGCGGCGACCATATTGGATGCCCACACGCACCGTGGCCGCCTGTCCCAATCCCATCGGCACCATGAAGGTCAGCGACGCGAGTTGCAGCGCGATGGCATGGGCCGCCACAGATTCAGCATTGATGAGACCCATCAGCAAAGCAGCTATGCCAAAGACGGACCCTTCCAGCCCCATGGTCACGCCAATCGGCAGGCCGAGTTTCCACAGCGCACGATAACGCTGCCAATCCGCTCCCCAGAACCGCCCGAACAGATGGTAGCGGCGAAAGCGTTTGTGAAGAATGACCACCAAAGCCATGCCGCCGAACATCAACAGGTTCGTCATCACGCTGCCAATACCAGCGCCAATCACGCCAAAAGCGGGAACACCAAATTTCCCGAAGATAAGGGCATAATTAAACAGGGCATTGGCCAGAACCGCAATCACGCTGATAATCAACGCCCAGACCGGTTGCTCCAGCGCCGACACAAAATTCCGCAGAATAATGAAGCACAGAAACGGTAATATCGACCACATATAGGCTGAAATATATAAACCGGCATTGTGCGCCAGATCGGGTTGCTGGCCGAAATATACCAATATGCTCTCGGTGTTCCAAAGCAATATCCAGAAAGGTATGATGACCGTGATAGCGGTCCAGATTGCCTGCCGGAATGTCCGGCGCACATCGCGCACACTATGGCTCATCCGGCCAATTTCGCTCGCCATCATCGGCGCGGACGCGGTCACCAGACCCATACAGAAAATCGCGCAGCTCATGGCGAGATTGAAACCCAGCGTCGCCGCCGCCAGTTCACGCGCACCGAGCCAGCCGATCATCAAAACATCCGTCGCTCCAATCAGAGCCATGGTGAGATTGGACAGGATAAGCGGCCAGGCGAGTTTCAGCGTCGTGCTCGCCTCATGACGCCACGGATTTGCTGCTGAAAAAGATTGCGCTGCACTAACCATAAAAGCCCGTTAGCCGAGCAAAGCGGGAGGCGCTAGCGAAACTCTGCAAGAAATAGGTGCGGGAACATCGGTGCCGGGAATTGATGCAAAGCTATGATGGTCTTCATCATCTGCTGACATTGTGTCGACACTATCCCGAAAGCGAACATTAGGTTTGCCACGTAGCGACATCGTTCTTTGCTTTGGCTTCTGCATCTGAGATGATCAATCTGAGCCAGTCCAATACCCCTCTGGTGCGTTTTGGAATATGGCGACGCTCAGATACCAGTGCCCATACAGGAACGGTGGCGCCACTCCAATCGGCGAACAAAGGAATCAAGCGGGAATGATCCAGCGATCTCTTGGCTTGGAACCAGAGCACTTGAATAACGCCCAGCCCCTCACAGGCTGCATCTACATATGCGTCAAGATCATCAAAAATAACCCGACCTGAAGGAACAAAGCTGAGACTTTTCTCATCTTTTGAAAATTCCCACGGATAACCGGTCATCGCACTTGGAAAATGATAGGCAAGGTTATTCAGCTCTGTGAGTTCGGTCGGATCGGCTCCCAGCGTAACAGTTTCGAGAAACTTGGGAGAAGCGCATGTAACCCTTGGAAATTCTCCCAGCTTGCGAACCATGTGACCACTATCGGCTAAGGGCCCAATTCTTATCGCAATATCTATTCCATCCTCGATCATATCGACACGCCGATCGGCCAGAACAAATTCGATTTCGAGATTCGGGTGCTCCTCAACAAAATCATGAATAGCTGGGACAAGTATTGCGCTTGCAAGATGCCGTGGGGCGGCTATTCGAACGCGCCCTTGCAATTCTGCATTATTTGCTCTGATCTCGTCATCCGCCTCTGCCAAATTTTGGAGAATGTCAGTGGCCCGGACATAATATGCCCGGCCCTCATCAGTGACCGACACCCGCCGGGTGGTCCGCTCCAGCAAACGCACGCCTAATCCAGTCTCCAAATCCTTTATCATTTTCGAAACAGTCGCAGGCGGTACACCGAGATCCAGGCCCGCCTTGGAAAAAGACCCGGCGTCTACAATTCGGCAAAACACTTCAAGTGCTCGAAATCGATCCATACTTATTATGCACTCAGATGAATAATAAGTTTCTAAATAGCATATTTATCCACACTGTAGAATAGGTAATTTTCATCCATCGCCAGACAAGTTGTCTGGCCTGAGAAATGGAGACAAGATCATGACCACCTTAGCTGAAGAAAACAAAGCATTGCTTCGCCGCCTGATTGACGGTGCATTCAACAATCGGGAACTGAGCATATTGCCAGATGTTCTCCATCCTGATTTTGTGAACCATCAGGAAGTCTTTCCGCTTGAAGCGAAAAGGGGTCCTGCTGTTTTTGAGGAACTCTATTCAAAGTTCTTTGAAGCCTTTCCCGATATCCGGGCTGACTATCACAACATCATTGCAGAAGGCGATCTGGTGATGGCTCGTGACACGATCAGCGGCACAAACGAGGGCGCTTTACCTATAGGCGCACCGGCGACAGGCAAGCGCGTCAAATTCCAGGTGTTCCATCTCTACCGGGTTCAAGATGGCAAACTGATCGAACGTTGGGGGCTGACCGATGACATGGCGATGCTGAAGCAGCTTGGTCTGTTGGAAGTTTAAACTGACAACGCCGAGATTTTTTGAAAATACAGGAGAAGAACGATGGAAAACTCAGAAGCAACGAAAGTCGCTCTAGTAACTGGTGCCAGTGGAGGTATCGGCAGACACATCGCACTGAGACTCGCTGAAGATGGTTATAATCTCGTGGTCCATTACAATACAAATGAAAGCACAGCTCAAGCCGTTGTTAGTGAAATTCAAAGCCTCGGGAGGGCTGCTTATGCAGTTCAGGCAGACTTGTCTTCAGTTGAAGAAATCAGGGCCATGTTCGCGACCATCAAGAAAATCAGCCAAAGACTGGATGCGTTTATAAACAACGCCGGGGTGCCGGCACAAGGCGTGCCTATGTCTGAAACAGATGAGGAAATCTTCGACCGAGTTTTTGCGACGAATACCAAAGGCACGTTCTTTGCGCTCAGTGAAGCTGCCAATTTGTTGAGCGATGGCGGGCGCATAATCAATATGTCATCCAGTACTACATATTTTCCGACGGCCAATCTGGCGGTTTATACGGCAAGCAAGGCGGCTCTTAAAACCTACACGGAGGTTCTGGCCAAGGAAATTGGTTCGCGAGATATTACAGTAAACACCGTTTCGCCTGGGCCCACCGTGCCAGGCATGTTTGAATGGGCGCCAGAAGAATTGCGTTCGGAGGCGGCTGCATCCTCACCGTTCAATCGTCTCGGAACGCCAGATGATATTTCAGGCGTTATCAGCTTTCTAGCCAGCGATGATGCGCGTTGGGTGTCAGGACAACAAATCCTCGTAAACGGCGGCGCGTCCATATAGACGATTGCAGACACCCAGTACATTAGCACTTGAATTTTGACGTCCGCTTTTGCGCTCAAAGCAGACATCAAACCACGTCGTAACCTGCCCGCAGCTACCCCTAATCAGGATAGCCCGGCTCGCCGCGGCAATCGTCATCCAGTTCGCCATCGTCATTATAGCCATCACAGCGATCATTCTTATCGATGAAATAACCAGCGGCTGCTCCGGCAGCGGCGCCGATGGCCGCGCCTTTCAGGGCGTCGTCGGTATCACCGGTTACCGCGCCGATAATGGCTCCGGTTGCTGCGCCTGCCGCAGCGCCTTCACCTGCATAGTTGCCGGCACAGGCCGACAGGGACAGGGCCGATACCGCCGTGACCGATAGGATTGATAATTTTTTCGCAAATAGTCGCATCGCCAAAACTCCTGACATTTTCTGCCCCCATATAGTGCCAGTTTAACCTGCAAATGTTGATCTGCTTCCTGAACATTCCCAATTTTTCGGACGAGTGGAATTGATGTTGCGATGACGAACACAAATGGATCCGACGGACCGATCTGGCCTTTCCTACAAGAGCTTGGCTGTGATATTGCCGGGCAGCAGCACTCGATGACTTCTTCCAAGCTTTGAATATGCCCGGATCACCGGCGCCGATCCCTCAGTCTTGCTGTGTTCGTCAATATCCAGGCCTGTGAGACTTGTGTGAACTTTGACCTTCGGAACAACGCCAGAAGTGTTGTGGCAATGGCCCAAAAGGACTGTGTAAAGATTGTAAACTTCGCTGGAAGCCAGGTTCTCCTGAACCGATCCAGGCGGTAATTCGGGAAGCCTATTAAAAATGATCCTCATCCAAATTGATCCTTGCCGCCGCTTCCCTTCCTCTGCCAATAGGCGACGAGGATAAAGGGGATCGGCATAATGCTATCAGCAATCGGATTAATCGGGGGCCTCGCGCTGCTCATCTATATGACGGTGAAAGGCGTAAACATATTGATCGCCGGGCCGATTGCCGCCGCGATTGTTGCGATGACCAGCGGGCTGGCATGGTTGCCGCCCTTAGCCGCAGAGGGCGCGCCGGATTTCGCGACCGCCTATATGGATGGCTTTGTCAGCTTCTTCAAAAGTTGGTTTTTCATGTTCCTGCTGGGCGCGATATTTGGTGAGATAATGGGCGCATCGGGTGCTGCTGCCAGCGTCGCCCACTGGATCATCGAAAAAATCGGTATCAAACACGCCGTACTCGCGGTGGTCGCCGCCTGTGCGGTTCTGACCTATGGCGGGGTCAGCGTCTTTATCGTTGCTTTTTCGGTCTATTCGCTGGCGGTGCACCTGTTTCGTGAAGCCAATTTGCCGCGGCGGTTCATTCCCGCTGCTCTGGCGTTCGGGTCCGTCACCTTCACGATGACCACGGCGGGAAGCCCGGAAATCCAGAACCTGATCCCGATGGAGTTTCTGGGCACCACTGCTTATGCTGGCTGGGAAGTCAGCCTGGTCGTCGCGGTCTTCATGGCGATTTCCGGCCATTTCTGGCTCAACTGGATGGTGAAGCGCGCGGTCGCCAGAGGCGAAACATTTGTAGGCCGCGAGACGGATGATACCAATACCGACTATGGCGCCCTGCCCGGCCCGCTTTTGTGTCTGCTGCCCTTGGTTGCCGTGCTCGGCATCTTCCTGATCTTCCAATATCCGCAAGAAATGGGCCCGCTTTCGGCCATCTTGCCGCAAAACTCGCTCGACAAATGGGCGCTGGTGGCAGCTCTTGGTTCCGGTGCCATTGTTGCTCTGGCCGTCGGCTATCGTAAGCTTAAAGCGATGCCGGAAGCCTTTTCGCGCGGTGCGACGAGCGCAGTGGTCGCGATTACTAATACCTGTGCAGTCGTCGGTTTTGGCGCGGTAGCAAAACTGTCACCCGCTTTTCAGGAAGCACTGATAATGGTCCAGAATATCCCCGGCAGCCCGTTGATCGGTGCCGCCATTGCCGTCACGGTAATCGCAGGCCTGACTGGCTCGGCCTCGGGCGGCCAGACAATCGCCCTGCCCTTGATCGCACCACATTATCTCGACGTCGGCGCACAACCGGATGAGCTGCACCGGGTGGTCGCCATTTCCTCCGGCGCGCTCGATAGCCTGCCGCATAACGGTTATGTTGTAACCACCATCCGGGCGGTGTGCGGCGAGACGCACAAGGATGCCTATGGAGCGGTCGGAGCACTTACCGTGGTGATACCGGTGATCGGCACGATAATGGCAGTGGCGCTGTTCACGATGTTCTGATGTCAGGGAGATCATGACCTTAACAACCCGCCGATATACTGCTGCAGATAAGCAGGCCTATATTGCCTTGAATCTCGACTGGATTGAGGAATCCTTCACGCTGGAGCAGAGCGACCGCGACCAGTTGGAAAATCTGGAGACCACCATCCTTGCGCCAGGTGGGCAGATCATTGTTGCAGAACTCGACGGACAAGTGGTCGGTACCGGCGCGATTTTACCACCACATCATGAGCCGCAAGATGGCCGAAAATGGATGGAAATCGTAAAAATGGCGGCCCGGAAAGATTTGCGCGGGCAAGGCATTGGTCGGGCGGTGCTGGAAGCGCTGATTGCCGAAGGCCGGTCAATGGCAGCCGATGCCATCTGGTTGGAGACCAATAATGATCTGAAAGCCGCGATCCGCCTTTATGAGCGGTGCGGCTTTCAGCATTTGTCTGGTGATGATTTGTGGCCAACTCCCTATGCCCGCTGCAATGTGCAGATGGTGCTGGAGCTTAGTCTTATTTGAGCCGTTCGATCTTGCTCGCCGCCTCGTCAATTATCGCTGCGACGTCGAGAATCTTCTCAGACCCCTTTTCCTCATCGGCAAGCCGGATGCGGATAGCGCTTTTCATATTGCTCATAGCGCGGCGGATGGAAGCGCCATCGACGGCCTGATCCATCTGCGCAATGCCCTCTAGCCGGGAGAGAATATTGGCAACATGCTTTTCTTCCTCGGCCAGCAACGCGGTTCCCGCATCGGTGATCGAGTAGATTTTCTTGCCACCATCATCGACTTTCTCGTCAATAAGGTCCATTTCGGCCATCAGCGTTAGAGTGGGATAAACAATACCGGGGCTCGGTGCATAGTGACCGCCGGTCAGCTCTTCAATTTGCTGGATCAGGTCATAGCCATGGCGCGGTTCCTGTGAAATCAGGTGCAACAATACCAGCCGCAATTCCCCGCGCTGGAAAACCCGCGCACGGCGTTTGGCTTTCGCTCCTTCAAAAGCGGCAGCAGCAAAGGCACGAGCAAATTTCTGTCCATTCATAGCCCCCCAGCGCTTACCGCGCCGGCCGCCTGATCCGCAATCATTATAGTTTGAATATCGCATGATATGTCCTTCTTTTATATCTAAGCTGTTTCTAAGATATATCTTTATAATCTTTATGCAAGAGATGACGGATGAAAATCTTACAAGGCCCTGATTTGAATGGGTGAATTTCTATAACGCGACCTTTGCGCCATCATTTATCCCATATTGGCTAGTCGGCATCGGGCCCGCTGGCTGTTACCATCAGATGCAAAAGGCCTAAACGATCGGGCGATACGAAAGGATGTTGATATGGATTTGGGCATTTCAGGAAAAGTGGCTCTGGTCAACGGCGGCAGCGCTGGATTGGGGCGCGGTGCAGCATTGGCATTGGCTCGGGAAAAGACTGAACTGTTCGTCACGGCCCGCGGGGAAGAGAGATTATTCAAAAGCTGCGAGCAAATGACAAAAGAAACCGGTGCCAATATAACCCCCATTGTCGCGGATCACAGCAGCGATGAAGGGCGAGAAAAGATTCTCAATATCTGCCCCGACCCCGATATTCTCGTCGCAACCTGCTCGCCTCCGCCTTTCACAGGAGACTTCCGTACCGTTGATCGCGAAGATTGGGAGAAAGCGCTATCACTCACACTGCTGAGTCCGGTTGACTTCATCAAAGCGGTGATTGACGGAATGATCGAGCGCAAATGGGGACGCATTGTCAACATCGCAACCGGCGCCGCCAAATATCCCGCTGCCATGCGCGTTCTTTCAGGACCGCCGCGATCCGCGCTGGTCAACTATAGCGTGGCGGTTGCGAAACAGGTCGCCAAACATGGTGTCATGATCAACACAATCCTGCCAGGCATGCACCATACGGACGGGATCAGGGACATGTTCGAAAGCCAGGCCGAAGCCAATGGAACCAGCTATGACGAAGAAGTCGCCCAATTCGTCAAACAGGTCCGCATCCCGGTCGGTCGCTTTGGCGATGCCGAAGACATGGGGGCTTTTGTGGCGCTATTCTGCAGCGAAATGGCCGGCTATGTCACCGGCCAAAGCCTGACCATCGACGGCGGTATGGGGAATTCGATTTTTTGATCAGATGTAACCGCGACAGTTCGCCGACTATTCCGGTTTCTTCGCTACACCTACAAAAGCGGGCCGCAACAAGCGGTCCTTGATCATATAACCGGCCTGCATTTCCTGAACCACGGTTCCCGGTTCCTGTTCATCAGTCGGCACTTCGACCATCGCCTGATGCTGGTTCGGATCCAGCGGCAGACCAACAGAGGCGACACGCTTGATGCCGTTTTTCTCGAACACGGTTTCCAGTTCCCGTCCGGTGGCTTCGATACCGCCGATCAGGCCTTTCCACTTTTCTTCATTCTTGATTTCGGTCGGAATGGCGGCAAGCGCCCGCTGCAGATTGTCCGATACGCTCAGCATATCACGAGCAAAGCCGGTTGCGGCATAGGCTTTGGCATCCTGCGCATCTTTTTCCAGCCGGCGGCGGACATTCTGGGTTTCCGCCTGTGCATAAAGAACCTGCTGCTTAGCTTCGGCCAGTTCGTTTTCCAATACCGCGATACGCTCTTCCTGAGACGTTTCGTCAGCGGCGTCATCTCCGCCTTCTTTCAATGCTTCGGGCACGCCTTCCAGCTCTGCGGCGGCGGCTTCGTCCAGTTTCGCATCTTCATTTTCTTGTGGCTTTGTATCACTCATTATTTCGTCACTCATTTCAACAATCTGGACAGCGTTTGTGCTGTGAAATCTACCATGGGTACGACGCGAGCATAGTTCAAGCGGGTGGGACCAATAACCCCGACCACACCGACCACCTGTCCGTCGCCGTCTTTATAGGGGGCCGCTATCACAGATGAACCGGAAAGGGAGAATAATTTATTCTCTGCGCCAATAAATATTTTCGCCGCCTCGGCATCACGGGCATTATCGAGCAGGCGGGCAATTTCCTGTTTGCCCTCTAGCTCGTCAAGCAATTGCCGAACGCGGTCGAGATCGTCCAGCGCCCCGTCCTCCAGAAGATTTGCCTGTCCACGGACGATGAGGATGGGCCGCTCCGCCGGATCCTGTGTCCAGGTCACAAGACCGCGCTGGACAAGATCTTCCGATGCTTTGTCAATCGCCGTCCGGCCGGCCTGTATATCGCGATCAATCCGGGACAAGGCCTGCGACAGCGTCATCCCGCCATATTGGGCGGTGAGATAATTGCCAGCCTCGATCAAGGCGGAATCCGATATGCCCACAGGCAGGTCGAGCACACGGTTTTCCACGCCGCCATCTTGCGACACCAGAATGGCTAGCCCCTGCCCTTCGGACAGTTTCACGAAACTAAATTGCTTGAGCGTCGGCTCCCGCTTGGGCACCATGACGAGGCCCGCGCACGAAGATAGACCGGACAAGATGCTGGTCGTTGCCCGCAAGGCATCTTCGACCGGACCGCTCTCGCTGATCTGGCTCTCAATCGCATCGCGTTCCTCCCGCGAAGGTTCCGCCGCCTGCATCATACCATCGACAAATAGCCGCAATCCCAATTCGGTTGGCATCCGCCCTGCGCTGGTATGCGGTGCGGCGAGCAGACCGAGTTCTTCCAGATCCTGCATGACATTGCGGATGGAAGCGGGTGAAAGTTCGAGACCCGGTGCCTTGGATATGGTTCGTGAGCCAACGGGCGCACCGCTATCGAGATAGGATTCCACCACCACGCGGAAGATATCGCGGGTCCGGTCGTTCATTTCGGTAATGGGCGTGGTTGTCATGGAAGGGTAGATAGATCATCCAACGGTTCGGCTCAACAATCGAGCACAGTAGTAGTTATTTTAAGCTCAGTCTTTTAGAATAGGTTATTGGCAAGTAGGATATCACGTTTTCTATGATATCGACTTCCCGTTGCACATCTCGCTGGCATTCTTTGGACAAATGCCGATGATCATCAACCCAGTTTGGATAAATAGTGTAGAATGGTAATGAATAGTCATCTCCGAACTTCAATATCACCGGCGGGCCTTCATTGGTAATCATGCTGCATATGTTGTTTCTCTCCCCCCGTTTTAGGGGCCAATCAATTTCAGCGAGCTTTTTTCGAATAGAGATATTTTCAAAGTTAGATAACTTGAATTTTTCGGACTTGAAGGAGTTGGCGATGTCAAAAGAGCATCCATGATCTCCGATCATACCATCATTGAACCATCGCACATGACCTGTTCCATCCGGTTCGATTTCGAAAACAGCTTTTTTCGAGCAGGCAGGCAAGCTTGATGGCCGTTCGAAAAATTCAATCGAGATTGAGATTGCCACGTGTTTCAAAATTCTTTCTCGCTCGGCAAAGGAACTCTCGAAGAAGCTGCAACCTGTAGCTAGAACGAACAATCCCAATATTGAACTTCTAGCCCCCATTTTAAAAAACATAACATCCTCTGCTTGGCAGTTGTGGCGAGTCTAGCTATCCCACCCCTTCAAAGCCACAGGAGAATCACTACATGCGCCCATCAGGACGCGCGCTGGACGAGATGCGTGCTATTTCTATCGAAACCGGATTTACCAAACATGCTGAGGGCTCCTGCCTGATCAGCTTTGGCGATACCAAGGTCATTTGCACCGCCAGTATCGAGGAGCGCATTCCGCCTTGGCTGCGGGGCAAGGGTGAAGGCTGGGTCACCGGCGAATATTCCATGCTGCCGCGTGCGACCAATACCCGCAATTCCCGCGAAGCGGCGCGCGGCAAGCAATCGGGCAGAACGCAGGAAATTCAGCGGCTTATCGGGCGCTCCTTGCGTGCCGTTGTCGACATGAAGAAACTCGGCGAGCGTCAGATCACAGTCGATTGCGATGTGATACAGGCTGATGGCGGTACGCGGACCGCGTCAATCAGCGGTGCCTGGGTTGCGCTGCGTCTCGCAGTGAACGGTCTGCTCGATGAGAAACTGATCAGCGAAGATCCGATTGAACAGAAAATCGCAGCAATCAGCTGCGGAATCTATAACGGCAATCCCGTGCTCGACCTCGACTATGACGAGGATAGCAATGCCGGTGCCGATGCCAATTTTGTGCTGACTGGCGACGGCAATATTGCCGAAGCGCAGGCGACAGCCGAAGGCGAGACATTTGATGATGAGGGTCTGATGCGCTTGATGCGTTTGGCCAAAATCGGGTGCGGCCAGATTTTTGAGGCACAAGACAAAGCGGTCTCGTAAGAACGACTATGACCGAACACCGCAAACTGCCTCCGGGTAAACTAATCATCGCCAGTCATAATCAAGGCAAGGTTAGAGAAATTCGGGCATTACTGGCTCCTTTCGGCATTGAACCGATATCCGCTGCTGAATTGAACCTGCCGGAACCGGAAGAAACCGGCACAACATTCGCGGAAAACGCGCTGCTGAAGGCACATGCCAGCGCCAAAGGTGCGGATTGCGTTGCACTGGCAGATGACAGTGGACTGTGCGTCGCGGCGTTGAATGGCGCGCCGGGCGTTTATACAGCGGATTGGGCAGAGGCCGATATCCATGAAGGCGGCCCGGGTCGCGATTGGTATATGGCCATGGGCAAGGTAGAAGGAAAGTTATCCGAACTGGGCCCTGATGCAGATCGAAGCGCCTATTTTACCTGCACGCTCGCCCTTGCCTGGCCCGATGGGCACGCAGAGCTATTCGAAGGTCGTGTGCATGGCAATCTGGTTTGGCCGCCCCGTGGAACCATGGGTTTCGGTTACGATCCGGTGTTCCAGCCCTTAGGTTTTGAACAAACCTTTGCTGAGCTGGACCCGCAGCAAAAACATGACATAAGCCACCGTGCCGACGCTTTTGATAAACTGGTAAAGGCTTGTTTCGACCAGCCTGTCTGATCAGGGTACGGTTCTACCAACAAAGTTACCTGGCGGACTGTAACGGCACACCAAGACATCGCGTTGACTATTGCTGGCAAGACCGCAGCCGATCTTGGTCGTCTGGCGCCAGATGATTTGAGTATAATGGCCCACGTCCTGCCAGCGGCCCGTAGTGCTGACATCGGGGAACGTGCCCGGCACGAAAAATTGTTTTTCGTTGATCCAGCCATCAACCATATTCTGAAAAGAAAAGGCTCCTGCCGTTCCTGCCCACAGATTCTCACCTTGATTGGGCCTCGAACTGCCAGGGCTATGTTCAAATCGGCCATTGGCAATCAATGTTTCGGCATAATCGAGGGCCGCTGCGTTGAGCGCAGCATCCAGCTCAACCGGAGGCACGCCAACCTCAGCACGCGCCGCATTGTGAGAGGCCAGCATAACGTCGAGCATTGTGCTGCTCGGCGGGGTGGGAGTGGGAGTTGGTGTCGGAGTAGGTGTTGGTGTCGGCGTGGGGGTGGGGGTCGGAGTAGGAGTCGGAGTAGGAGTAGGGGTCGGAGTAGGCGTGGGCGCTGGGGTTGGAGTGGGCGTTGGTGTTGGGCTCGGAGAACCGGGAAGCGTAACCTGCGAATTGCTGCTGCCACTTTCGCCGCCGCAACCAGCCACCAAGACCAGCATTGTTGCTTGCACCAGTGTCCGGGGGTACTTAGTGATACGTCGATGTTTCATGCTTCATCCTCCTCCCTTTCAGTAAAGCCAGCAGATGAGGATGCACTTGCCCTCTATATCCATTGGCCTTTCTGCGTCGCCAAATGTCCCTATTGCGACTTCAACAGCCATGTTCGTGATCAAATTGACCATGATGCATGGCAGACAGCCCTTCTTCTTGATCTCAGGCATGAATATAAAGTTAATGGTAACAGGCAGATAAGCTCGGTTTTCTTCGGCGGTGGCACTCCGTCGCTCATGGACCCTCGGCTCGTCGCGAGACTGATTGAGGAAGCTGATGTCCTATGGGGCCTGACAGACCATTGTGAAATCACCTTGGAGGCCAATCCCTCGTCTGTCGAAGCCGGCCGTTTTACCGACCTTTCTCATGCTGGAGTGAACCGTGTTTCGCTGGGATTACAATCACTTGATGATCAGACGTTAAAATTTCTGGGCCGCGCTCACGATCTTACGGAAGGGCTGTCAGCATTGGAAACGGCGCAGCAGAATTTTGACCGGGTCAGCTTCGACCTGATTTATGCACGGCCTGGCCAATCTCTTGAAAACTGGCAGTCCGAATTGGAAAAATCTCTCGGTTTTGGCACCGATCACCTGTCCCTCTATCAGCTTACCATAGAGCCCGGCACACGCTTTGAAACGTTAGTGCGGACTGGAAAACTTGTTCCCGCGGATGATGATCATTGCGCGGACATGTTCGAACTAACCCAGGAACTGACCCAGGCCGCCGGCCTTCCCGCATATGAGATCAGCAATCATGCCCGGCAGGGTCAAGAGAGCCGACACAATCTAACTTATTGGCGATATGAGGACTATGTCGGCGTGGGTCCCGGCGCGCATGGTCGGCGACTGAACAGTGCAACAGAGCGGCACAAGAAACCCGAGAATTTCCTATCCGCAGTACAGCGCAACGGCAATGGCCTGAAAATCGAACAGAGCTTGCCTCCTGAAGTCAAGGCCACAGAAGCGCTGATGATGGGCCTGCGGTTGGCCGAAGGGGTAAATCTGACGGCACTGGAAAAAAAAACCAATCTCGTGACCGATCAAATTATTGATCTGCATCAGGTTGAGAAACTGACGGCCTTGGGATTGCTTGAACCAAGCGCTGATCGGTTGATGGTGACCGCAAGGGGCATGCCACTTCTTGATGCCATTTTACCGAAGGTTATAGCGGATTCGCTTCGCACCTGAATTGAGGTTTCAAATTCCACGTTTGGACTTTGGGGGACTGGCTGCTAGATTCGGTTGCATGGAAAGCGCCCATGCCCTCATCGAGAAATTCTCTCGCCATTTGCGCGAAGGTCGGCGACGGTCGCAACACACGGTACGCGCCTATGTAACAACGGCGGAGCGGTTTTGTGCATTTCTGACAGAACATCTTGGTGCCTCTGTGACTATAAAACAGATCAAAACCCTCAAGCAGGCAGATATCCGATCCTATCTGGCCTTTCGCCGCGCTGATGGATTAACCAATAACAGTGCAGCCAGGGAACTGTCCGCGATACGTGCCTTCCTTAAGTTCGTTGGCGGAGACGACAGTCAGATACCCAAAATCAAGGGACCCAAGGTTACACGCGGCGTTCCTCGTCCGGCCTCGCCAGACGATATTGTAGCAATAGCTGAGGATATTGCAGAAAACGCAAACGCCGATTGGGTCGGCGCACGCGATTGGGCGGTTCTTCTATTGCTCTACGGATCGGGTTTGCGAATTAGCGAAGCGCTGGCCCTGACCGGCAATGCCCTTCCCTTGTCCGATACGCTGCGCGTCTCCGGCAAGCGCGGTAAGACCCGGATCGTGCCGCTACTGCCTCAAGTGCGAGAAGCGATAGAGCATTATATCGATCTTTGTCCGCATGCGATGACGCCCGAGCACACCGTTTTTCGCGGAAAACGGGGTGGCCCATTATCACCCAATCTGGTCCGCCGCGTTGTCCGGCAAGCACGCACAAAACTTGGTCTGTCAGACAAGACCACACCCCACGCTCTGCGTCACAGCTTTGCTACCCATTTACTAGCCGGTGGAGCCGATTTGCGGAGCCTGCAAGAATTGCTCGGGCATGCGAGTTTGAGCAGTACCCAGGTTTATACGGCCGTCGATGCCGCGCATTTGCTTGATGTCTATCAGAATGCGCACCCCCGGGCGGGTTGAGTTTTCCATACAATGGTCTCGGCTTTTCAGCCAAAGTGGATTTGTAGAGGGATTTGAACAGAAATCGTAGCGACTTTAAACGGTCGACAACGACAAAAAAGGAGGAGCGGTGGCCGCTCCTCCTTGTATTGACCTGTCGAGATCGCGGGTCGCTTCCGATCCCGATCAGATCAGCACTTCTTGTCATCTTCCTTCTTGCGGAAAATATTGCCCAGACCACAGCCTACTTTCTTCGTAACCTTGCCAGTATTTTCCAGATGATGCTTGGCGCGGTCACCCATGACTTTCGCGGTCGCTTTGACAGGCTTGTCGCTGGCCAGGGCTGCCCCGTAAGCTGCGCGCCGTTCCCTGCCACTTTGCAGGTCCATGCCGGTGGCATTTTCGACTTTCGCACGATTTTTATCGCCATAGGCTCGCAGGTTTTCCTTCATCTTTCCCTTTGTGGTGAATGTTTCACCAATTTTGCGGAAATTCTCCCGGTGATGCGCTGCACGTGCCTTTGCGACGTCACCCAAGGTTACATCCTTGTCGAAAATCGCGGATCCATATTGGAATGTGGTGGAGACCGGATCCTGAATATCGGCTCCGGTGACGGCCTCAATGCCTTCGGTAGCGGCGATTTCAGCCACCACGACAGCCGCTCCTACGCCCGTGCCTGCCACCGCCGCGCGACCCGCCTTGCCTATTTTTCCGGCCGTCGCGCCGGCTTTGGCCATTTTGGCAAGCTTGGCAGCGTCTGCGGCGGTGGATGCGGCTTTCAATCCGCCCGCACCGCGCGCCACCTGCGCCGCACGACCGGCTTTGTTCAGTTTGGAAATATCGCCCGCCTTGTTAATGCGCTGCATCAGCTGGGCTTCGCTGGTGGCTCCGCCGATTCCGCGGGCTGCCTGAGCGGCTGTGCCTTTCCCGATAAGCCGTCCGGTTCCCTTGGGACCGGCCTTTTTCAAGATCTCGCCTCTAAGACGTCCTTCGGTCAGTTTCGTTGCGGCTGTACCACCGCGAGGAGCCCTTCCGGCCGAGCCGGCCATTTTGGCGGTCTTGCCGATGGATCCGCTTGCCTTGTAGGCAATACCGCCGGCCACGACCGTGCCAATACCCAGCTTGGCCTCGTCGGAAAGACCGCCTTCATCGATGCTGTCATTGCTGCTGGTGGCAAGTTCGGCTTGCCCGGCTACGCCCGGGGGTAAAAGACCACAATTGCCACACCGCTCCACGAAAGGCTCTGTGACGCCCGGCTCCAATGCCGGTTGAGCTTCTATTATAGTGCCAGGTTGTGGTGGACCTAGCGTGTGCGGTTGCGGGCCAGGGCTATTCCGATATTGAACAGGCTGCTGGCTCTGCTGTATCGCCGCAATAAAATGCTGGGGATAGAACAGCTCGACCGGGTCAAGATGGTAAGTGACCGGAACCAGTGATGCTACCGTCGCGGTGATCGAACCGTCTTCCTGAACCACCATATTGGCCTTCGCCATCAGCGGCAGGTCGTCCGCCACATAAACATTGGGTGCTTGCTGTTTGAAATTGCGCAGCACAACCATGTCAGGCTGAATTTCAAAGACAAATGCGTGGATCCAGCTCTCAAGTGCGTAAGCACGTCCGGCCTCGACTATAATATGCTTACCCAGCTCGCGAATTTGCCAGACACCGTCAATAGCCATGGGCTCCGTAACCGCTACCTGATCCGCTTTGGGCAGTAATCCAGGTATTTGTGCCTGTGCCGTCTGATTTGGCATGGGAACCATAACCGCGCCAGCTACAGCCAGCGTCAGCAAGGCCCCTGAAATTTTCAAACCTAGTTTTCTACCCCGAATGGTGTTGCTTCCCTTTTTCATCGTCTCTTCCTTCTCATCGGAGACCGATATGGTCCCGCTCCCTGTCATCCTGAGTAGCAAGGAAGGTTTTTAGGCTGAATGAGGTGAATCCCCCATTTCAAAATCGGGGTGCCCAGGGGTAATCGGTGGTCATGCCGATTATTACTTTACACGGAATTTCTTCAAGGGCCTCAAATTTCCGCTGCTGGGTCGATCAATCCTTCGCGCAGGGAATAAGCAATCAGCTGCGCGACCGAATGGACGTCGAGTTTCTGCATAAGGTTGGTGCGATGGCGGTCGACGGTCTTGGCACTGATACCAAGATGAGCGGAAATTTCCTTGTTCGATTGCCCGGCGACAATCAGGTTCAATATCTGTCGTTCCCGATCTGTCAGAACGCTCTGTTGGGGCGCGTTGTCCAAAATGCTGGTGAAAAATGGCGAAATATAACGGCCGCCCTGCAAGATCATCGGCACATTCCGATAAAGGTCCTGATTGTCTTCCGCTTTGGAAAACAGACCATCCACACCGGCCTCCACAAGTTCGCTGACTTTTCCCATCGCAGATATGCCAGTGAACACGATAACCCGGGTGTCGGGCGACCAGCGCCGCGTTTCAACGAGCACTTCAACACCCCCTGCCACTGGCATCGACACATCAAGAACAAGCATATCGGGTCTGTGTTGTTTGACGGCGGCGATGGCATCCAGGCCATTGCCGGCTTCTGCCACCACACCGATATTATGTCCGTCAACAAGCCGCTCATTTTCCAGAGCGACTTTCAATCCCGAACGGACGATCGCATGATCGTCGGCAATAACGGCGGTAAAGTGGCTCATTTCAAATTTCTGCTCTGCTTGCCTTGGGGCATTTTCCTGTTCTACAATATCGCACAAATGATTGTAACCTATGACATTTCTTAGCGTGATCACACCATATTGCAAATCGGCTTTGCGCTTTTTGGCGCTCGTCATCCTCCTTGTGGCGGCCTCGATTTGGAAGGCTGGACCTGCGATGGCTGCTCCGGTTCTTCCATTGGCGTCCGGCGAAAACCAGACTGATCTGGGTAAATATGTGGTGTATAGCCCGGGCGAAAACCGACCACTTGCAGAAATGGTCGTGGAATATGAGGCCGGCGGATTTGGATCCAGCGTGCCTGTCTCCGATGAGGAATTCGAAGCTTATTCCGACCTTTGGTCTGCCCTCACCATAGAAAATATCTCAAAACCGGGTGGGCGGCTGGCAGATCAGTGGATTGTCAATTTTGACGCATTTGCCGTGCGGGATGCAGATATCGTTCTGGTCAGGCAGTCTGGCGATGTCGACAGATTACTCTCTTTCTCTTCGGCCAAACCTTATGACCCGACAATATTGAGTGGCACCCAGCTGAAATCCAAACCGCTGATCTTACGGCCGGGAGAAACGGCCACTCTCATGGTTCGGACATCCAAACTTATGGCAGCGGCGCCCAGTCTGGCGATCAGGGACGAGGCGGATCTGGTTGAACATGAGCTTCGCACGGCAGCACTCAACGCGGCCTTCTACACGCTCGCCATATTCGGACTGATTGTCATGCTGGGGGTCAACATCTCGCTGAAAAGCTCTGTTGGAATTCGATATGCCCTGCTTTTCTGCCTGCTGCTCGCCGCCTTGTCCTTCGACGACAATATTCCACTCCGGTTCCTCTATCCAAACCATCCGGAATGGAATCCCTATATCGGCTTTCTGATCAGCTATGCCTGCATCATGTTCGGTTTTTACGTGGCAGGCTATTCAATGGTAACCCGCAAAGGCAGTCACCCGTGGTCCAGACACGTCCAATGGCTTGCATTACTGCCCATCGTAACGTTGGCAATGATCCCCTTCCTGCCGCGCATCACGAGCTACAAGATCCAGCTGGCCTGGACAGGCATCATGTGTATATCCCATTTCCTGCCCCTCTATTGGTGGGAGAAATCCGCCAATCGCAGATTGTACGAGATGTGGGCTGGACTGATCATCATTTTAATTGCGTTTTTGGTCTACGCAGCGCTGATGTTCAGCGGTTATCTGGAAAACCAGATCGTCCTGCGGAATTTTGCCAAAACGACATTCATCATAATTGGAACGCTCGTAATGCTTGGCCTTACTTACGGGATCATTTCCCTGCGTCGGGAGCATGATCGGGCTTTGGAAGAGAAAATCCGTGTCCTAAAAGAGGATGCGGAAAAAAGCCAACGTCTACTGGAGGCCGAAAAAAACTATTCGCGTGCCCGCGATCAGGCCGCGCTGCGCCAGCGCCAGCTGGCAACCGCGTCTCACGATATAAAGCAGCCGCTAACCAGTCTTCGCATGACACTGGATGGGGAAACCACCAATCTGGGAGACACGACGAAAAGGAATATTCGCGAGGCGCTCGATTATCTCGAATCACTTTCGGGAGATTATCTGGTTGAAAGCCGTCCACAGATTGATGAACCAGCAATCAAGGAACAGCCGAGGGCAGAAGAACCCTATCCTCTTTCGATGATCTTTCGGACTGTGGGGCAGATGTTTCGTGAAGAAGCAATTTCCAAAGGCCTCCAGCTTCGCATTGTCGACAGCAATATTGAAACCACGATACCCCCGCTGGCTTTAATGCGGATTGTGAGCAACCTTGCCTCCAACGCCATCAAATATACCAATGATGGCAGGATATTGATCGGAGCGAGACGCCGCGGGTCCGGTTTCGTAATTATCGTTCTGGACACCGGCCCGGGCATGTCGGAGACCGAGACTGTCCAGTTTCAGTCAGCCTACAGGAAAGGGAACAATTCAAAAGGCGAAGGCCTGGGCCTCGCGATTTGCCTTGATTTGGCCGAACA
Organism: uncultured Sphingomonadaceae bacterium; assembly: GCA_947493955.1. Lineage (GTDB taxonomy): Bacteria > Pseudomonadota > Alphaproteobacteria > Sphingomonadales > Sphingomonadaceae > Parasphingorhabdus. The sequence goes on along the minus strand of CANLSQ010000001.1, from coordinate 422,604 downwards.
ACATGAATTGACGCTGGAAATAGACGCAAGGCCTGAACAAGGCACCTGCATACGCATCATTGCAGATGCGATCCAAAACTAGACTTATCAGTTACCGATCATCCCAGCCTCCGCTCTGGAATGAAACGAACATTCTCAATTCAGGTCAAACGCCGCTCTATCGCATCCCAGATCATCCCTGATGTGTCAGTGCCATTAAACTTGTCGATGGCCACAATTCCTGTCGGGGATGTCACGTTAATCTCCGTCAGCCATTTTCCGCCAATCACATCTATACCGACAAAAAGTAGCCCCAGCCGTTTCAAATCCGGCCCCATCGCTGCGCAAATTTCCTTTTCACGATCAGTTAAATCTGCCGCTTCTGCATAGCCGCCCTGTGCAAGATTGGAGCGGAACTCGCCCTTGCCGGGCTTGCGGTTGATTGCACCTGCCACTTCACCGTCAACCAGAACGATGCGTTTGTCGCCATCCTGGACCTCGGGAAGGAAGGGCTGGATCATATGTGGTTCTGGCCAAGTTTGATTAAATACTTCAATTAAAGCACTCAAATTACTACCATCTTCAGGAATCAGGAAAATCGCTTTGCCACCATTACCGTGCAATGGTTTCACGACAATACCGCCATGCTTCTCCTGAAAGGCGCGGATTTCATCTATGTTACGGGTGACCAATGTAGGTGGCATATATTTGGCATAGTCCAGCACATAGACTTTTTCAGGTGCATTGCGGACAGATACCGGATTGTTGACGACCAGCGTCTCACCTTCGATCCGCTCCAGCAGGTGGGTTGCCGTGATATAGCCGACATCAAAAGGCGGGTCCTGCCGCATCAACACGACATCGATATCGCTGCCGAGGTCCAACCTTACCTGTTCACCAAACTCATAATGGTCACCGTGCACTTGTTGGACCTTTACCGGATGTGCCAGCGTAGTCAGACGGCCCGCCAGATAGGTCAGGTCTTTGACATCATAATGATAGAGTTTGTGACCGCGTTTCTGTGCGGCAATCATCAGTGCGAAGCTGCTGTCCCCGCCGATATTGACGGTTTCCATGGGGTCCATTTGCACGGCAATTTTCAAAGTCATAAGAGCGCTTTCTCAGGTCATTGGGGTCACGGCGGGATCAAAACCCGTGCCAGACATTGGGTAAATGGGTCGGCAGACGGCGCGGTGCAACCAAAATTACATCAATCCGCGCGTCTTCGCCATTTTGGCAATATTCCGAATAGAGAATTTCTGCCGCGGCAGCGACCCGTTTTAGCCGATGGTGATCAATCGCGGTCTCCAGATCTTTCGCTTTTGTCCGTGCTTTCACCTCAACAAATGCTACTAACCCGCCTCGTTTTGCGATCAGATCCACCTCGCCGCGCGACGTCCGAACGCGCCGGGCCAGTATACGCCAGCCATGCAGTCGTAACCAGCCTGCGGCGACGCTCTCCGCGCGTCGTCCCTGCTGTTCGGCGCGCTCCCTTTTCGCAGCAGGATGTTTCATTCCTATGCTTCCGCTTTCCAGCGGGTTGCCATTTCATAAAGCTCTTTCCGATCAACTCCATAAGTGCGCGCCACTTCTCCCGCCGCCTTCGAAGCAGGAAGCCGCCGCAATGCAGAGCGCAACGCTTCCTCGATATCCGCGCTACTCACCGGCTCCGCAGCACCCGGTGGTCCAATGACTACGACAATCTCGCCTTTTGGTTTTTCATCGGCATAGCGGCCTGCTAATTCTTGCAGGCTTCCGGTGACCGTTTCCTCAAACTTCTTGGTAATCTCGCGAACGACAGCGGCTTGACGTTCTCCCAATCTATCAAACGCATCCGCCAGCATGGCGCCAAGCCGAGACCCGTTCTCGTAGAAGACCAGCGTCGCCTTGATCGGTTTCAACTCCGTCAACGCCTCGCCCCGCGCTTTCATCTTGCTAGGTAAAAAACCCTCAAACAAAAACCGATCGCTAGGCAATCCGGACAAGGTCAGCGCAGCAATAACCGCACTTGGACCCGGCACTGTCGTGACATGCGCACCTTGCGCCCGCGCGTCTCGAACAAGCTTGTAACCGGGATCGGAGATCAGCGGTGTCCCCGCATCACTCACAAGTGCGACAATTTTACATCCTATAGCAGCCAAAATTTCCTGCCGCTCCTGCTCTCCCTTATGGTCATTATAGACCTTCATTTTCCCCTTTTTACCAATATGATTCAAAAGCTTGCCGGTTACTCTTGAATCTTCCACTAAGATAAGGTCAGCGATTCCAAGGATTTTTTCAGCTCGCTGCGACAAATCTCCGAGGTTGCCGATTGGTGTAGCGACGATATACAGGCCATGTTCAATGGGAGCAGACATAATGAACGCCATGACAGATAATTTGCATATAGGACAGGATGAAAAAACATCCCCCCGGATCACATCCGCACCTGTCCGCGAAGGACGCCGCAGCCTTCTGAAATATGCTGGGCTCGCCGGGATCATTTTCCTGGCAGGCTGCGAATCCGTAGTACCGCGCGGCGGTGAGCGTCCGACAAGACCGACACCAACGCCGCCACCGGTCACCGGTGAATTGCCGCAAGATCAAAAACACCATCGTATTGCACTGCTGGTTCCCCTATCCGGTAAAAATGCCGGTGTCGGGCAATCCCTGGCCAACGCGACAACAATTGCTCTGCTCGACACCAAAGCACAGAATATCCGCATGACCAGCTACGATACAGCCAAGGGCATTACTGCTGCTGCCCGTAAAGCCGTTGCGGATGGCAATAAACTTATCATTGGACCTTTGCTGAGCGATAATGTCGTAGCGACCGCCAATATCGCCCGGCCTGCGGGCGTTCCGATTCTCAGCTTTTCCAATGATGCCGGAGTTGCCGGAAACAATGTTTTCCTGCTCGGCCATATCCCGTCGCAATCGATCAATCGCGTTGTCAGCTACGCCAAGTCAAAAGGCATGAACCGTTTCGCCGCTTTGGTCCCCAATGGGGTTTACGGTCAACGGGCGTCTTCGACATTGCTGCGCTCAGTCAAAAATGTCGGCGGAACGGTTGTTTCGATCCAGAATTTCAACCGCGACTCTCAATCTGTAGAAGCTGCCACCAAGAAATTGTCGCAAAATGGCGACTTTGACGCGGTCTTACTGGCCGACAACGGCACCATGGCGATCAAGGCCGCACCCTATATTCGGCAAAATGCAAGCGGTAGCGCCAAAATTCTTGGTACCGACCTTTGGAATACAAGCAGCAAGCTTGCCGGATCACCATCGATGCGCGGTGCATGGTTCGCCAGTGTTTCAGACACCCTCTATCGGCAATATGCCAACAAGTATCGCAGTCGCTATGGCCGCGCGCCTTTCCGGCTTTCCAGCCTGGGATATGACTCGGTTCTGCTCACTGTGAAAGTGGCGCAAAACTGGAAGGTGGGCACACCTTTCCCGATCGCGCAACTGACCGATTCCGGCGGGTTCATCGGGTTGGATGGAGTCTTTCGCTTCCGCCGCAACGGCATTTCCGAACGCGCATTGGAAGTACAGGAAATCCGAAGTGGTAGCTTTAGTGTAGTAGACCCCGCACCTAAGGGTTTCTAATTTGTACTCTGCATCTGTTGCAGAGTACAAATATTATCCAATATTCTGACCAGTGTCTTTCCAGTCCGCTAGAAAGCCTTCGATACCTTTGTCTGTCAGGACATGCTTGAACAATCCACGAATAACGTTGGGAGGCATAGTCGCCACATCTGCGCCAATTCGGGCAGATTCCAGAACATGGACAGGATGACGGATAGAGGCGACCAGGATTTCAGTGTCAAAAGCATAATTGTCGTAAATTAGCCGAATGTCATCGATCAACTTCATGCCATCAAAACCATTGTCATCATGGCGCCCAACGAAGGGAGAAATAAAACTTGCGCCCGCTTTCGCTGCCAGTAGCGCCTGATTGGCAGAGAAGCACAGTGTCACATTGACCATCGTTCCATCGCTGGTCAGCGACTTGCAGGTTTTCAGCCCGTCAATGGTCAGCGGCACCTTGATACAGACATTGTCCGCGATTTTGCGCAGTACTTCTGCCTCTTTCATCATCGTTTCATGATCGAGTGCAACGACTTCTGCAGAGACCGGACCGTCAGTCAGACCGCAAATCTCTTTGGTCACTTCCATGATATCACGGCCGGATTTCTTGATCAGCGACGGGTTGGTGGTGACGCCATCAACCATTCCCGTGGCGGCCAAATCAGCAATTTCAGAGGTATCAGCAGTATCAACAAAAAATTTCATAATTTCCGGCTCCCGATGCGGATATGGTGGTGACGATAGCGAGTCGCCTAATATCTTTCCTAGAGACGCGAAACCAGCCGTGCGGTCAAGCTGTGCAGAAAGCTGTGGATAGTCTGTGGGCCAAGCCTGAACCAATCAGCTTTAGGTCAAACCAAACGCGCCAATCAGCAATGGATCATTGGTAGCCTCCGGATTGGCCCTGATTTTCGCTTCCTGCGCGCCGATGGACCGATAAATGGCATCACTGACCTTGTCCGTCACATCCCCGCTAATATCTGCAAAATTGATATCACTGACCTGCGAAAGCACAAGATTGATAATCTCATTGTCGAACAGGTTTAGCCCCTTGCTGACACCTGGCAGCATCTGGGTCGCCAGCGATGTACCGAGCTGACTCTGCAGCAGGTCCGTTGCGGCCCGGTCCCCACCTTTGATGATCGCGGCGGCATCCGCAATGCTCATACCTCTAATGGTGTCAGCAATGATCGGCGCTGCCAGTTCCGCCCCTTTCTCAGCCGCGCGGTTAACCTGTTTGAGGAGACGTTTCTGAATCGGTTTGGATCTCAAAAGAGCGGTGGCAATATTCGTAACGCGCGTCCCGCCCAGTCTTTCCGGCACCGATATGCGAGCAATCTGGCTATCGAAAAAGCCGTTGGGTTGCATTAGTTCAGCAAAGGCATTTTGCGAAGACAAGGTCAAAAGACGCCTTACCGCTTCGGTCAGGCTCAGCGATGGCAAGCTGGCACAGCCGGGTAGCGCGACCACCGAGGCAGCAACTCCTGCGGCCAGAAAATTGCGGCGATTGATATGTGTCATGATCTTACTCCCCTAATTCCAGATACGCTGCATAGCAGTTGGTGACGCGATCCCAAACCATGCCTATACGGACCAGATGAATCGTATCCATGATCCTGCCAAAGATCGGGCCAGAGTGCTATTGCTCAACGCCGCGCTGGGGCCGCTCGATTATCGAATACCCGAAGGCATGGATGCTCGTCCGGGCTCTATCGTAATGGCGCCGCTGGGCCCACGCAAATTACCCGGCGTGGTGTGGGAAGCAGAGAGCTTTCCCGTTGACGAGATTGATGCAAAGAAACTGCGTCCCTTGCTGGAACTGCGTGACGTCCCGCCACTTTCCGCACCGCTGAGGCGATTAATTGAATGGACCGCGCGTTACTATTTTGCTGCGCCAGCCTCGGTGTTGCGCATGGTCCTTTCAAGTGGCGCGGCCTTTGCCGACAATCGCCCGATCATCGAATATCGACTCAACGGCAATGTTCCGGACAGGATGACCCCACAACGCGAACAGGCGCTCGAAAAGCTGGTTGATGTACAGGGCACGATCAGCGAACTGGCTTTCAAAGCAAATGTGTCTGTCGCGGTCATAAGGGGGCTTGAAAAAACAGGCGTGCTGGATCGTCATGAAGTATCGGCCTTTGCCGATATCAAGCAACCTGATCCGAATTTTGCCAAGGTCGATCTCAGCGATGATCAGACCGAGGTTAGCGATATCTTGGTCAGCGCCGTGCAGGACGCCGCGTTCCAACCCTATTTGCTCGACGGCGTTACCGGCTCTGGTAAAACCGAGGTCTATTTCGAGGCCGTTGCAGAAGCGTTGCGCCAAGATAAACAGACATTGGTTCTACTCCCCGAAATTGCACTTACCGAACCTTTTTTGGACCGTTTCAAGGCGCGTTTTGGTGCTGAACCAGTCGCCTGGCATAGCGGCCTTAAGCAATCTGATCGCAAGAAAAACTGGCGAGCTTTGGCCGATGGTGATGCGAAAGTAGTCGTCGGCGCACGGTCCGCGTTATTTCTGCCCTATAAGAATCTCGGCCTGATCATCGTCGACGAGGCGCATGAAGTCAGTTTCAAACAGGAAGATGGCGTGCGTTATCACGCTCGTGATGTCGCGGTTATGCGCGGACTACATGAGAAGATTCCGGTTGTGCTGGCCTCTGCAACACCGGCTATTGAGAGCCGGCATCAGGTCGAGCAAGGCAATTATCAGTTGCTCGAATTGCCCGCCCGCTTTGGCACGGCAACTTTGCCCGAAATAGAAGCGTTAGATCTTACCCAGGATATCCCAGCGCGTGGGTCGTGGCTGGCGCCGACGCTGATCAACGCGCTTGAGGATAACCTTGGCAAGAAAGAACAATCATTGTTGTTTCTCAATAGGCGTGGCTTTGCACCGCTGACGCTATGCAGAACCTGCGGCCATCGGATCAATTGTCCGAACTGCACAGCGTGGATGGTCGAACACCGGCTGACCAAACGCCTGGCTTGCCATCATTGCGGTCATGTCATGCCGCAGCCAGAAAAATGCCCGGAATGCGGCGATGAAGATTCACTGGTTGCCTGCGGTCCCGGGGTAGAGCGTATTTGCGACGAAGTTAAAATGCTGTTCCCGCAGGCGCGAACGGCCATTGTCACGTCGGACACCATCTGGTCGCCTGCCAAGGCCGGGGAGTTTGTCGCGCAGATGGAGGCCAGTGCGATAGATATCGTCGTTGGCACACAGTTAGTGACCAAGGGCTATCATTTTCCCAATCTGACATTGGTCGGTGTTGTTGATGCGGATATCGGTCTGGAGGGCGGTGACTTGCGCGCAGCGGAACGCAGTTTCCAGCAGATTGCACAAGTCGCAGGCCGGGCGGGCAGAGCGGAGAAACCCGGTCATGTCTATGTTCAGACGCGCATGCCCGGCGCGCCGGTGATTCAGGCGCTGATAAAAGGCGACAGAGATGGTTTTTATGCCGCCGAAACTGAATCCCGCCGCGCCGCTGCGGCACCGCCTTTTTCCCGGCTGGCCGCGATTATCATCTCTTCCGAGGATAATGCAGAAGCGATGGAAACAGCGCGGCTGATTGGTCAAACCGCGCCCAAGGCGGAGGGCTTCGCTGTTTATGGCCCCGCCCCTGCCCCGCTCGCCATGTTACGCGGCCGTCACCGCCATAGGCTGTTAATCCACACCCATCGCTCGGTCGAGTTGCAGGAAATCATGCGTGAATGGCTGGAAAAACTCGAATGGCCGCGTGGCGTAAGGGTTGGCGTTGACGTCGACCCCTATAGTTTTGTTTGAATCATGGAAAATATCACTAGTTTGTGCTCCGCACTTGATGCGGAGCGGGGGGTAATGGTAGCGCTGCATCCACTCTGGGCTCCGCATCAAGTGCGGAGTACAAAACACCATAAGGCTCACCGATGAACCGTTTTCTCGCTTTTCTTGCTCTTGCCGTTTCAATGCTATTTGCGGCCCCAGCCCATGCCGATCCAGCCGATATCGCGGCGGCCAGCCGGTCAGTCGTGCGAGTTGTCTTAGCGGCCACGGACGGCGACAAGGTTGCGTTTGTCGGCCATGGCAGCGGTTTTGCTGTCGCGCCGGACAAGATCGTCACCAACGCCCATGTCGTCGAGATTGCCCGGCAGGAAAGATCTGTTGTTATAGGTATCGTCCCGTCCCAGGGCGGCACGAGCTATGGCGGGAAAGTGATCGCCTACTCTCCGGGCAATGACCTTGCGCTTATTCAGCTGCAGGACGGCGGGCGATTGCCGCCAATGACTGTTTTTAGTGGTCCGGTTGCAGATGGAGCGAATGTCGTTGCTGTCGGGTATCCCGGATCGGTTGATCGGGCCCAGGGGTTGAACCTTGATGACCTGGTGAACCCGATGTCACCGGTGAAAACCCGTGGTTCCGTATCCGGCGGACGTTCCACCAAACAGTTTGATACGATCCTGCACACCGCACCAATAGCCAGCGGCAATAGCGGTGGACCATTGATAGACAATTGTGGCCGAATACTGGGTGCAAACAGCTTTGGATCCTTGTCTGACGGCAATGACGCAGAATTCGGTTTTGCTGTGTCCAGTCGGGAAATCCTGTCATTTCTGCGCAAGGCTGGAGTCAAAGTCGGCATGACCGCAACGCCCTGCCGATCGGCCGCGGACATCAGCCTCCAGGAACAGCGGCGAGAAGCAGCCGCCCGCGCGAAAATAGAGGCGGCACGAAAAGCCGAATTGGCGAAACGCCAACAGGCCGAGGCAAAACTGCGCACTACCATTTCGCAGGATATCATTACCGAGCGTGAGAACCGGATGGCAATTGCCGCACTGATGCTCGTGCTCTCATTGGTCGCGGTTGGCGGCGTGGGTTATCTGATGATCCAGGACAAGCGCACGCCCGCCATAGGGACAGCAGGCGGAGCGGCTTTGTTGCTGGTAGGGGCGATCATCGTGTTCCTTTCACGCCCAGCCTTCAACGAAATTGATGATCGCGTGGCCGCAGCGCTGAAAGAACAGCTGCCAAGCGAAAACGGGAATAATGGTGGCACCGTTGTGGCAACAACCGGAAAATACCAATGCCGACTCAACACCGAACGCAGCCGGATCACAGTTTCGCAGGCCGACACGCTGGACATAGACTGGACAGAAGGCGGCTGTGTCAATGGTCGCACTCAATATGGCCGTGATGGTGAAAAATGGTCACGGATCTTTGTGCCCAATGAGGAACAGACGGTAACGATCAGCAGCTTCGATCCGGCCAGTGCAGAGTTCACGACCGAACGTTATCTGCTCGGCCTGGCCGCGATGAACAAGGCAAGGGAAATTCGCAAGCAATATGGCAACCGCGCCTGTACCAGCGACGAACAGGCTCTTTCCGAAATAGCCGAAATGGTGAAAGCGATCCGAACAGAGCTGCCAATGCAGACAAATGAGCGCTTGGTGTATGAGTGCGAAAAATCCTTGCAATGATTGAACTCCCGCGATGATCGCCGAGGGGCAGCGCAAATCGGCTATGCGATTCATCCTGCTGACGGTGTTCATCTACTCCGTGGGCTTTGGGATCATTATGCCAGTGCTACCGGAACTGATTCAGGAACTGGAGGATGTCAGTCTTTCGGAAGCAACCTTGCTCGGCGGCTTTATTAGCGCGTCCTATGCGCTGTTCCAGTTTCTGATGGGCCCGCTCGTCGGGAATTTGGGTGACCGGTATGGCCGCCGTCCCGTATTTCTGGTTTCTCTGCTGGCGTTCGGCATTGATTTTGCGCTGATGGGGTTTGCAACCTCTATCATCTGGCTGTTCATTGGTCGTTCCATTGCCGGCGGCCTTGGTGCGATATTCGGTCCAGCCAATGCGGCAATGGCGGACATGTCGAGTGAAGAAGATCGGGCCAAGAGCTTTGGTTTGGTCGGCGCCGCCTTTGGCATTGGTTTCATTGTCGGCCCGGCATTGGGTGGTTTTCTGGGTGACTATGGTACGCGCATCCCGTTCTTTGTCGCGGGCGGACTGGCTTTCCTGAATTTCATCTATGGCTGGTTTGCTTTTCCGGAAACCATGCCGGCCGAACAGAAACGCAGCTTTGAATGGAAACGCGCCAATCCGCTGGGCGCTTTGCTCAACCTTGGCAAATTGCCCAACCTGCTTGGTGTTGCTGTCATCTACTTCCTGTGGATGCTGAGCAGCTCTATCTATCCGACCAGCTGGTCCTTTTTCGCTCCGGCACAATATGGTTGGGACAGCAAGATGGTGGGATTGTCGCTGACCTGTGTCGGCCTTTCCATGGCACTGGTTCAGGCCTTTTTGATTGGTCGCTTCGTGGATGCCATTGGAGAGCGAAAGACCGCAATTTTTGGCATTTTCGTCGCAATCGTGATTTTTGCTGTCTATGTGATGGTCAACATAGGTTGGGTCGCGTTATCAATGTGCCTGGTGGTTGGGCTACAGGGCATGGCCATGCCCAGCATCAACGCCATGATGTCCCGCCGCACACCAAACAACATGCAAGGAGAGCTGCAGGGTTTCAATGGCAGCATGGCTGCGCTTGCCGCCCTGATCGCGCCGCTTCTGTACAATGGCTCACTTTCCTATTTTACCAGCGATGCGGCGCCGTTTCGTTTTGTCGGCGCGCCGTTCGCCATTGCGGCGATTGTCGGGCTAATCCCGCTAATCTTGCTCATGGTCATCAAACCCGCCCCTGACTACAAGGGGTAAGATATAATCAGGCCTGATCGGTAAGAATTTCCAGAGCCTCTGCTTCAAATGCCGCCATGGCCGCCTTCCACGGACCGGGACCGAAGCTGATTCGCGAAACACCCAATTCAGCCAATCGGGACATTGACGGGCCATCGGGCATCATCATGATATTGACCGGCAGTCTGGCTTTTTCGCAAATATTGCTGATCAGTTTTTCGTCCATGGCAAAAGGAATGAAGAAGCTGCCTGCGCCCGCATCGGCATAGACTGAACAGCGTTCCAGCGCCTTTTGGGCCAGCGCGTCATCATGATCGGCCAAGGGCGTCTGAATAAACAAATCCGTGCGTGCGTTTATGAACAGTCCGGTGTCGGCAGCTGCTTTTACGCGTTCGGCCTGTGCTGACACATCGCGCAATCCGCCCGCCGACAGATCCTGATCCTCCAGGTTGAGGCCAGCGGCACCGGCGTCTTTCATCTGCTGTGCATTGACGCCCACTGTTGCCGCATCAGCACCATATCCGGTTTCCAGATCAATGCTAACCGGCACATCAACTGCGGCAACAATATGCTTTGCATTGGTGAGTGCGAAATCAAATGGCAGCTTCTCGCCATCCTCAAATCCTTGCGCGCCAGCGACTGACAGGCTTCCGGTCGCAACCGCCATGGCGCCAGATCGAACCGCAACCTGAGCACTCCCCGCATCCCAGATGTTATAGAGTATGATCGGCTCACCCGGTATATGCAGTTCAGCAAATTGTTTGATCATATCCGTCATTAGGTCGCTTCCTTTTTGAGCAAACGTTCTTTTATTTCGAGTCCATAGGCATAGCCGCCCATGCTGCCGTCGCTGCGCACCACCCGGTGACACGGGATCAGCACGGCGACATTATTGGCGCCATTGGCACTGCCCACGGCGCGCACCGCTTTGGGCTTGCCTATGGCCGCCGCAATATCGGCATAGCTGCGGGTCTCGCCGAGCGGAATTTTCTGAAGCTCTTGCCAGACGGCTTCCTGAAACGCTGTGCCCTGCACATCCAATGGAATATGACTGGCATCGCCCGGTCTCTCGACAGAAGCAGTAACTTGTCGAACCAACGTTTGAAACGCATCTCCGCCCTGCTGTAAATCCGCCTTGGGGAAACGGGCGTGTAATTCGTCTTCACCCTCGTTGAACGATAGGCAGCACACCCCTTTATCTGTGGCAGCGACCATCATCGTGCCTAGCGACGTTTCGACATTAGCCCAGCGGATCGTCACGCCCGCCCCGCCATTTTTCCAAGCACTTGGCTTCATGCCTAATCTCTTTCCATTATCTGCATAAAATCGCGAAGCAGAGCCATAACCCGCATCATAAATTGCCTCGGTCACCGATGCACCGTCATCCAGGGCTTGCTTCGCCCGCTCGGATCGCAGGGCGCGAGAGTAGGCTGCAGGCGACAAGCCCATTTCGCGTTTGAATATGCGCTGCAAATGGGTTGGTGAATAGCTGGTCATGGTGCCCAGCTCGTCGAGCGTCGGCGCCGTTTCAGCCATACGGATTGCATCAATCACGGCCTTCACCGCCGCGTCATCACGTGCCACATCCTTGGGCATGCAGCGCAAGCAAGCGCGGAGCCCTGCAGCTTCTGCTTGCTCGGGCTTGGCAAAAAAGCGCACATTTTCTCGCTTTGGATGGCGTGCAGCACAAGATGGCCGGCAATAAATACCCGTCGTCAAAACGCCGGTTACAAACTTGCCGTCATAAGACCGATCGCGATTGGCCACGGCCTGCCAGGCCATATTGTCATCGATCAAGGATTCGTTGTTGTTCATGCCATTCTTTTGCCAGCCTTTACCGACCTTCGCATCCCGTATCTTGCGATCAAAGCAGAATCTTACCTCGGACATAATCAAACAGCTTGAAAATCCGCCTTTTTTGGCAATCTTCAAAAAGCGTTCGAGTGCCATCTTGCATCGCAGCAAAATGGTTGCTAGACGCCGCCCAACCAAAGGCGAGATGCATAGTATATCGCCTGCCTACGGGCATTATCACTTACCAGTTTTTTGACCAGATTATCAGGTCAATAATACAGGCACGGAGTAACGAACGCGTGGAGAATTCCAGCGGCATTAGAGCGAGTTTAGCGGGGCGTTACGCCACTGCATTGTTTGCTTTGGCCACCGAAAACAAAGCCATCGAGACCGTCGAATCAAGCCTTGGCGCACTCGGCAATGCGATGGGCGAATCGGACGACCTGAAAGCGCTGATCAGCAGCCCGGTTCTTTCTCGTGCCGACGCTGGTAAGGCCATTGCCGGTATCGCCAAGGAAATGAAGCTCGACGATCTGACCACCAACGTGCTTGGTGTTCTCGCGGCCAATCGCCGTCTCGACCAGATACCAGCCGTCATTCGCGCCTTCTCAACCTTGGCTTCCGGCCATCGTGGAGAGATTACCGCTGAAGTGACCTCTGCTCATCCCCTGGATGATGCTCAAGTTGATGCGCTCAAGGCGCAGCTCAAGAAACGTGTGGGAAGCGATGTATCGGTTTCCACCTCTGTTGATCCGTCCATCCTGGGCGGTCTGGTCGTCAAAATCGGCAGTCAGATGATCGACAACTCAATTAAAACCCGTTTGAACACGCTATCTCAGGCCATGAAGGGCTAAAGGAAGAACAATGGATATTCGCGCAGCAGAAATTTCTAAGGTCATCAAGGACCAAATCGCCAATTTTGGCAATGAAGCCCAGGTTTCCGAAGTCGGAACCGTTTTGGCGGTTGGTGACGGCATCGCCCGTATCCACGGTCTTGACCAGGTGCAGGCCGGTGAGATGGTTGAATTCTCCAACGGCACGCAAGGCATGGCGCTGAACCTAGAGGCCGATAATGTCGGTGTCGTGATCTTCGGTTCTGACGCAGACATTAAAGAAGGCGACGTTGTTAAACGGACCGGCACGATTGTGGACGTTCCGATCGGTAAAGAACTGCTCGGCCGCGTTGTAGACGGTCTGGGTAACCCAATTGACGGCAAGGGTCCGATCAAAACCGAAAAGCGTAGCCGCGTTGAAGTTAAAGCGCCGGGCATTATCCCGCGTAAATCGGTTCATGAGCCTGTACAGACCGGTCTTAAAGCCCTCGACGCTCTGGTTCCTGTTGGCCGCGGTCAACGCGAACTCATCATCGGTGACCGTCAGACCGGTAAGACCGCTGTCGCCATCGATACTTTCATCAACCAGAAAACAATCAACGCCGGTGATGACGAAGGCAAAAAACTCTACTGCATCTATGTTGCTGTAGGCCAGAAGCGCTCCACCGTTGCACAGATCGTTCGTCAGCTCGAAGAAAATGGCGCGATGGAATATTCCATTGTTGTTGCCGCTTCTGCTTCCGAGCCGGCCCCGCTGCAATATCTGGCACCTTATACAGGCGTGACGATGGGTGAATATTTCCGGGATAACGGCATGCACGCCTGTATCGTTTATGATGACCTTTCCAAGCAGGCTGTGGCTTATCGTCAGATGTCCCTGCTTCTGCGTCGTCCTCCAGGCCGAGAAGCTTATCCAGGTGACGTTTTCTATCTTCACTCACGCTTGCTCGAACGCGCAGCGAAAATGAACGAAGATAATGGTTCTGGTTCTTTGACCGCACTGCCGATCATTGAAACGCAGGCCGGTGACGTTTCTGCCTATATTCCAACCAACGTGATTTCGATTACCGATGGTCAGATCTTCCTCGAAACCGACCTGTTTAACCAGGGCATCCGTCCTGCGATTAACGTGGGTCTGTCAGTTTCGCGTGTGGGCTCCGCTGCGCAGACGAAAGCGATGAAAAAGGTTTCGGGCTCGATTAAACTCGATCTCGCGCAGTACCGCGAAATGGCCGCCTTTGCGCAGTTCGGTTCTGACCTGGACGCATCTACCCAGAAATTGCTGGCACGTGGTGAGCGTTTGACGCAATTATTGAAGCAAGCTCAATTCTCTCCGCTGGCTTTTGAAGAGCAGACCGCTTCGATCTACGCTGGTACCAACGGCCATCTCGATAATGTCGCGGTTGACGATGTTGTGCGTTATGAAGAAGCCATGCTCGCCCATATGCGCGCCGATCATGCCGACATTCTGAAAACCATCCGTGAAAGCGGTGACTTGGCCGATGACACCAAGGCGAAGCTCGAAGACGCTCTGGCAGCCTTTGGCAAGAGCTTTGCCTAATGGCTTCGCTCAAGGAACTTAAGGATCGGATCGGGTCGGTTAAATCGACCCAGAAGATCACCAAGGCCAAGAAGATGGTGGCCGCTGCCAAATTGCGCCGTGCGCAAATGGCGGCCGAAGCCGCGCGTCCTTATGCCAATGAAATGGCCAAGGTCATGGCAAGCCTCGCCGGCAAAGTGACAGTAGATGAAAATTCACCAAAACTGCTGGCTGGCACGGGTAAAGATCAGGTGCATCTTCTGGTTGTAGCAACTTCAGATCGCGGCCTGTGCGGGGCGTTTAACGCCAATATCGTCAAAGAAGCGCGGGTGAAGGCTGAAATGCTGATCAAGGACGGTAAGACTGTCCTTTTCTATATGGTTGGTCGCAAAGGCATTCCGGTTATCAAGCGGATGTATGCCGATCAGATATTGAAGCATTTCGACACGACTGAAGCGAAAACGCCCGGTTTTGAAGAAGCCAAAGCCATTGCCGAAGACCTGACAGCAATGGTTGAAGAAGGCAAATTTGACGTTGCCCATCTCTTCTTCTCGAAATTCAAATCCGCTCTCGTTCAGGAACCAACGGCGCAGCAGATTATTCCTGTCGCTCTGGATACGACTGACGAGGCGGGTTCCGATGCAGCAGTGGAATATGAGCCGGATGAAGAAGAAATCCTCACCGAGTTGCTGCCACGCAACCTGACAACCCAGATTTTCGGCGCTTTGCTGGAAAATATGGCGTCAGAGCAAGGCGCGTCGATGACCGCTATGGATAACGCCACGCGCAACGCGGGCGACCTGATCGACAGCCTGACCATCGAATATAACCGCAGCCGTCAGGCCGCAATTACAACCGAATTGATTGAAATTATCGCTGGCGCTGAAGCGCTCTAAAGCACGTACGCAAGGAAAGACAAATGGCAAATACCAACAATGTAGGCCGCATTTCACAGGTTATCGGCGCTGTCGTCGACGTAACCTTTGACACGGATATCCCGGCCATTCTCTCGGCTCTGGAAACCGATAATAACGGCAACCGCCTGGTGCTTGAGGTTGCTCAGCACTTGGGCGAAAATACCGTGCGTACCATCGCTATGGACGCGACTGAAGGTTTGACCCGTGGTCAGGAAGTCACCGACACCGGCGCGCAGATCAACATGCCTGTTGGCCCCGAAACACTGGGCCGCATCATGAATGTTGTGGGTGAGCCTATTGATGAACTGGGCCCGATTGGTCACAAGACGACGGCACCAATTCACGCAGAAGCGCCTGCTTTTGTCGACCAGTCCACCGATAGCGAAATTCTCGTCACGGGTATTAAGGTTGTCGACCTGCTCGCACCTTATGCAAAGGGCGGTAAAATTGGCCTGTTCGGCGGTGCCGGCGTGGGCAAGACCGTGCTTATTCAAGAGCTGATCAACAACATTGCTAAAGGCCATGGCGGTACATCCGTTTTCGCCGGCGTGGGTGAGCGTACCCGCGAAGGTAATGACCTTTATCACGAATTTCTCGACGCGAATGTTATCGCCAAGGGCGAAGACGGCAACGCAACCTCCGAAGGTTCGAAAGTGGCCCTCGTCTACGGTCAGATGAACGAGCCTCCAGGAGCGCGTGCCCGTGTTGCTCTGTCCGGCCTGACCATCGCGGAATATTTCCGTGACCAGGAAGGCCAGGACGTTTTGTTCTTCGTCGACAACATCTTCCGCTTCACGCAGGCTGGTTCAGAGGTGTCCGCGCTTCTTGGCCGTATTCCTTCGGCTGTGGGTTATCAGCCAACTCTGTCCACCGACATGGGTCAGCTGCAAGAGCGTATTACCTCCACCAACAAGGGTTCGATTACATCGGTTCAGGCCATTTACGTTCCTGCCGATGACTTGACCGACCCTGCGCCGGCAACGTCTTTTGCCCACTTGGATGCAACGACCGTTTTGAACCGTGCGATTTCAGAGCTGGGTATTTACCCTGCTGTTGACCCACTCGATTCAACGTCGCGTGTTCTAGAGCCACGCGTTGTGGGTCAGGAACATTATGATACGGCCCGTGCTGTTCAGGAAATCCTGCAGAAATATAAGTCTCTGCAGGACATCATCGCCATTCTCGGCATGGACGAGCTTTCTGAAGAAGATAAGCTGGTCGTTGCCCGTGCGCGGAAAATTCAGAAATTCCTGTCTCAGCCTTTCCATGTTGCGGAAGTCTTTACCGGCATCAAAGGGAAGTTTGTTGATCTGGAAGACACGATCAAATCCTTCAAAGCGGTTGTGGACGGTGAATATGACCACCTTCCTGAAAATGCCTTCTACATGGTCGGCGGCATTGATGAAGCGCTTGAAAAAGGCAAACAACTGGCAGCAGAAGCGGCCTAAATGGCGGAACTGCGCCTCGAAGATTGCGTCAATGAGATCTGCCCTTGGTCGGGAGATCCCGTTTTGGCAGACTCTTTGACGGAATATAAGGGCGTGGTCGTCGGCTTTTGCAATACTGGTTGCCGGGATAAATTTGAGAAAGCAGCATCCATGTTTGATGCAGCGATACAGGACTGAACAAGATGGCAAACCTACATTTCGAACTCGTAACCCCAGAAAAGCTGGTCCGGTCGGATGATGTCTATATGGTTGTCGTGCCCGGCGCAGAGGGCGATTTTGGCGTATTGGCTGGCCATGCGCCGTTTATGTCCACCATCCGGGATGCAGAGCTTTCCATCTACGCCAGCGAAGGCGCAGAAGCTGAAGTGATCACCGTGCAGGGCGGTTTTGCCGAAGTGAATGAAAAAGGCCTGACCGTATTGGCTGAGGCGGTTTCCTAAGCCTCGACAACCGGTGCCGTCCGGCGTTCACTGCGCCAGAGGAATAATCCACTTAGCAAGATCAGGCTGCCTCCCAGCAACGCGAGTTCGTCAATCGCGTCTCCAAAGATGAATACGCTGATCAAAGATGCGACGATCAACTGGATATAGACAATCGGCGCGATTGCTGCCGCCGTCGTGCGCATAGTAGCCATATAAAGCAGGAAATGGCAGCTCGTGGCCGTGACAGCCACAACTGCACAGCGCAGGATAACATCCCAATCCGGTGGACCGGGAACATGCATCACTGGCACCCAGAATGGCCGATTACAGAGGCAACCGACAAAAATATGGCGGCCCAGAAGGCAATGTAAAACTGCGCTGCAAATATGGATCGCTGGCTGGACACCATACGATTTAGAATCAGCATCGCCGCCATCGCAACCGCCGAGAACAGGGGCAGAATGGCAACCCAACCAAAGGCCGCCACATTGGGACGGAGCATGATCAGAACACCGCCAAAAGCCACAATTGTCGCTATCCAGGTTGTGGGCCGCATCTTTTCCTTCAAGAACCAGCCTGAAAACAGCGCTGTAAGGATCGGATTAACGAAAGATATCGCCACCGCATCCGCCAGTGGCATGATATAAATAGCTGAAAAGAAAGTAATTGTTCCAATCGCCAGCGTCATACCGCGCGCGGCGTGCAGCCAAGGCCGGCTGATCTGAAAACCGGCTTTGCCCTCTCGCCATGCAAGAATGGCAGCCAAAGCTGTAGCTCCGATGGTAAAACGCAGCGCCGCAACCGCTGGCGCCGGCCAATCGCCCGCCATGGATTTGATAAACGCATCGCCAATGGGGAATCCGGAAAAAGCGATCAGTGCCAACAAGATACCACTGCCCGCTACTGTTTTTCCGATATTTTTATCCGCCTGCAAAATCCGTCCAATCCAAAAAGGCCTGCAGCCACCGATTGCAGGCTATTCAGCAACACACAACCATCTTTTGCCCACCGGAACAAATCGCATAAAACCAAAACTGTCCCATCACCATTATCCAAACATTAACCATTTTCCCCGAAAGAGATGTCTGATGACTTGGGAACAAACTATTTCCGGCGGAGAGACATGAGCGCATTTGGTAAGAAAAATGGATTAGGTGGCGGCAGACCGTCATTTGGCGTCGCAAAACCTATGTCTGGTGGTGGGGGAAAGAAACCTACCGATCCGGAAGATCTCGAGAAACCAGAAGGTGGTGGCCAGTTTCCACCAATAGATGCTGTCCCGCTTCCTGGCGAACAGCAATCCTCTGAAGCGCCTACTCCAGATAAAGACGATGCAATGTCGCGCCTTGCCGAGCGCTCCAATCCACTACCGGAAGAAGGCGACAAGGATGAAGGCTTTGGCGCATCCGTCCACAAGATTAAAGAGCAGGTGCTTCCGCGTTTGCTGGAACGGGTTGACCCAGAAGCTGCGGCAACCCTCAACAAGGAAGAGCTGACCGAGGAATTCCGCCCGATCATCATGGAGGTGCTGACCGAGCTGAAACTGACACTGAACCGCCGTGAGCAATTCGCGCTGGAGAAAGTGCTGGTTGATGAACTGCTCGGCTTTGGGCCTCTTGAAGAGCTGCTCCAAGATCCGGACATTTCCGATATCATGGTGAACGGTCCTGAACAGACCTACATCGAGAAAAAGGGTAAGCTGGAAATCGCGCCAATTCAGTTCCGCGATGAAGAACATCTCTTCCAGATCGCACAGCGTATCGTGAACCAGGTTGGCCGCCGCGTCGACCAGACCACACCGCTTGCTGATGCGCGCTTGGCCGATGGTTCTCGTGTGAACGTCATTGTGCCGCCGCTTAGCCTTAAAGGCACGGCCATCTCCATTCGTAAATTCTCCGACAAACCGATTACCCTCGATATGATGCAGGGCTTTGGTTCTATGTCCACGGCCATGTGTACCGCACTGAAAATTGCCGGCGCCTGCCGCTTCAACGTTGTTATCTCTGGTGGTACGGGTTCTGGTAAAACGACCATGCTCAACGCCATGTCGAAAATGATCGATCCCGGTGAGCGCGTGCTGACCATCGAGGATGCCGCCGAGCTTCGCTTGCAGCAGCCACACTGGCTGCCGCTTGAAACCCGTCCGCCTAACCTTGAAGGCGAAGGCGCCATCACCATCGGTGACCTCGTGAAAAACGCCCTGCGTATGCGTCCTGACCGGATTATTCTCGGTGAGATTCGTGGCGCGGAATGTTTCGATCTTCTCGCTGCCATGAACACGGGCCATGACGGCTCCATGTGTACGCTTCACGCCAACTCTCCGCGCGAGTGTCTTGGCCGTATGGAAAACATGATTTTGATGGGTGATATCAAGATCCCCAAAGAGGCGATTTCGCGTCAGATCGCAGAGTCCGTTGACCTGATTGTACAGGTGAAGCGTCTGCGCGACGGTTCACGCCGTACCACCAACATTACCGAAGTTATCGGGATGGAAGGGGACGTGATCGTGACGCAGGAATTATTCAAATATCAATATCTCGACGAGGATGCCGACGGCAAGATCATTGGTGAATATCAGTCATCCGGTCTACGCCCGTATACGCTTGAAAAAGCGCGGCAATATGGCTTTGAACAGCCCCTGCTTGAGGCTTGTCTCTAAGACATCTCTAAAGCTTCGGCGAAATATTCACCGTTTTTCGCGAGAAGATACTCTGTCGTTGGCGGGAATCCGTCCAGCACCTTTCTCTTTACAAGTCGCTGCGCCGTTGTCGTCTTCAGGCTGAGCGAAACTGCGCGTGGTGATGCCTCGGGCAAAGCCCGTTCGATCGCACTGAAACGGTTCCGCCCTGCGGCCAGGACGTGAACCAGCGGTAAGGTCCAGCGGGTCATATCCTGCACCGGAATTTCCAGGCGATGCTGCGTCTTGATGACAGAACTGGCAACCCTCGCCAGTGCCTCGCCGCTTTCAGTTAGTAGATATTCAGGACGTAGCGGATGACCATGACCCGGATTGCGTATCACCCAACCGGCCTCGATCAGCTGTTCAAGAGCACGAGATAGACTGTCACGCGACAGACCAACGCGATTCAATATCTCCACGAACCGAGCGCCCTTACCAGAAAGCACCGCCAATATCGCAATCGTCCAGCGATAGCGGCTAAGCGCGAGAACCGTCGATAAGGGCAAAATTGACATAATATTTAATCTACTATACTTTTCTGACTATAAATCAAGCACGAGTCGAAAGGGAATTTTCCACATGGCAATGAATTATGACGGCGATTTAACCGTTTCAGTGGGCGTTAGCGACATTGATACGGCCATCGAATGGTATTCAAAAATCCTCGATTTCGAGCTGTTATATAAAAATGCCGATATTGCCTGGGGTGAAATGTCCACTGGATTGTCGAACGTCAATCTCGGCCTCAGTCAGGTCGAAACAGTCCAACATGGCGGCGGTGCCACTCCTGTCTGGGGTGTGAAGGACATAGTTAAGGCAAAAGCCAGTTTGGACGCGGCGAAAGTGAAACAAGACGGCGAAATTCAGCATATTCCCGGTTTGGTGAAACTTCTCACTTTCTACGATCCCGACGGCAATGCGATGATGCTGTTCGAGAATGACAGCCAATGACTTCAGCGTTGTTGTGGCTACCGGTGATGTTGGCAATACAGACGTCAACGCCTGCCGCCGAAGGAGAATTGCCCAATTGGCTGCTTGGAAACTGGGCTGGTAAGGGCGCGTTGTTCGAGCAGCCCGCCAACATGTCTCTTTCCGTTTGCCCCGTAACCGGAGACCGCGGACTGACACTCGACTATCAAGTCACGGGGGAAGGCAATCCCGCAATCCATTTTACGGGCCAAGCAGATTATATTCCAGATGGCAAAAATCGATGGCGCGGTCGCTGGATCGGCAGCAATGGTGTGGCCCACGATCTGACTGCTCTCGCCTCAGATGACTCATTCGTTGCCACTTGGAAAAATGCTGCGGTTGAGACAGGTAGAACGCACTATCAAGGCATTGCGCCCGGACAGCTCAGAGTGACGGATTATGTCTTGCGAGACGGTGGACGTTTTGAGCAATTTGCCAGTGCTGAATATGCTCGCAATTCAGCCTGTCCGGCATTGACCAAAAAGGGTCAGTGACCCTTAAACGCCAAACCGATGCTGATGGCGGCAAAGAGCAAAGACATGAGCATGACAAAGGGCCAAGGCATGAAGCCGACTTTTTCGATATTCTTGCGATTGTTTCGTCGGCGTTCCGCGACTGCAGCAATTGCAGCAATCACAACGGCAACGCCGCCAGCAATCGCCCATCCACTTAAATCCGTCAACAAGTCCAAGATCGGTCAGTCATCCAGCATGTTGATAATGCCGGAAAAATCCATGCCGCCTTGCCCATTTGCTTCAGCATATTGCTCATAAAGTGTGCGTGCTTTTTCGCCCATCGGAACCTTTGCACCAGCACTCTCCGCCGCTTCCATCGCAAGACGCAGATCTTTTAACATCAATGCAGCGGCAAAACCGCCCTCATAGTCGTTATCCGCCGGGCTTTGCGGCCCAACACCTGGCACTGGGCAATAGCTTGTCATCGACCAGTTCTGGCCTGATGCCTTCGATGAAATATCATAGAAATTCTGAAGGTCGAGGCCCAGCTTTTCGGCCATCTTGAATGTCTCGCAGGTCGCAATCATCGAAGCACCGAGAAGCATGTTGTTGCAGATCTTAGCTGCCTGCCCTGCGCCATTGTCACCGGCGTGTATGACGGCCTTGCCCATATCCGACAAAATCGGTTCGGCCCGTTTAAAAGCCTGTTCGCTGCCACCGACCATGAAGGTCAGGGTACCGCCATTGGCCGCTGCAATGCCGCCGGATACAGGAGCATCGACTGGTACGATATTCTTGGCCTTGGCCATGTCAGCTACATCCCGCGCGCTATCGACGTCGATGGTCGAGCAATCCAGCACCAATGTGCCCGGTCCGGCATTTATGATCACATCATTGGCATAGACGGACCGGACATGTTTCCCGGCGGGCAGCATGGTCACCACGGCTTCCATATTGCGGATAGCATCGGCGGCATCACTGACAGGATGACAACCCGCTTCCCCAGCCTTGGCGAGCGCTTCGCCAGACAAGTCAAAGGCATGCACCTCATGCCCCGCCTTCGCCAGATTGGCAGCCATCCCGCCGCCCATATTGCCGAGACCGATAAATCCGATTTTCATGTTTAGCGCCCCTTCCATTTGCCTTCACGCTTCTCGATAAACGCAGCCATGCCTTCGGCCTTGTCTTCGGTAGCGGTCAGTATCTGGAACAGGCGGCGCTCGTGCAGCAGGCCCTGATCAAGCATAGTTTCAAATGCGGCATTGACCATTTCCTTGTTCACCTGGATGGCCATCGGCGGCATCGAGGCAATTGTTCCAGCAGCTTTGATAGCTTCGTCAACAAGTTGATCGTGAGGCACGACCCGCGCCACCAGACCTGACCGTTCCGCTTCTTCTGCGTCCATCATCCGGCCCGTCAAACACATGTCCATCGATTTGGATTTACCCACCGCGCGGGTCAGGCGCTGTGACCCTCCCATGCCCGGTGCAACACCTAGCTTGATTTCCGGTTGACCAAATTTGGCGTTTTCACTGGCAATGATGAAATCCGCCATCATGGCCAGTTCACAGCCCCCGCCGAGCGCAAAGCCGTTCACCGCCGCAATCCATGGCTTGCGGGTCGTCTTTACGATCTGGCTCGTCCACTTGGAGAAAAAATCCTCCAGATAGAAATCAGCCGCAGACTTCTCGAACATTTCCTTGATGTCGGCGCCCGCAGCAAAGGCCTTGTCACCCGAACCCGTCAGAACCGCGCAAAGCTGCGTTTCGTCTGCCTCAAAGGCTGCAAAGGCACTGATCAACTCATCCAGAACCTCACTATTCAGCGCATTGAGCGACTTGGGCCGGTTCAGCGTGATCAGGGTTACTTGCCCTTTTTGTTCGGTCAGAATTGTTTCGTAAGTCATAGCGGTTTCCATTCCTCATCTGCGGGTAACGGCGCAAAAATACTGTCGATCAATGCGTCACTGGTATCTTCCGGTGTGGCGGGATCCCATTTGGGATTATTATCCTTGTCGACAATCAAGGCGCGAACGCCCTCGATAAAGTCGTGCCGAACCAACACCCTTGCTCCGATGCGATATTCATTGCGCATTTCGTCGGCAAATGTTTCCATCGCCGCCCCTTCTTTCAACTGGCGCAGCGCTACTTTGCAGGTTTGCGGGCTTTTCGTGCCCAGCGTATCCCGTTCTTTCGCGGCCCAATCACTGTCGTCTGCGTCCAAGGCCGCGAGTATCTCTTCATACACATCCGAAGCAAAGAATTTGTCGATCTTGCCTAGGTTGTCAGTAATGCGTGCCGCTGGCACAACGTCAGACAATTGACCCAATATCCCGTCTATCCGATCTGGGTTTTCGCTGATCCGTTCTTTCGCTTCTGCAAGTTTCGCGGATTGCAAATAATGCGTCGCCAAACCCACTTCCTTACATTCCGCACCATCAAGCCGCGCACCAGTCAGCGCCAGAAACTGGCCTAAACGCCCTGCGAGCCGCGACAGGAACCAACCACCACCAACATCTGGAAACAGACCAATACCGGTTTCCGGCATGGCAAAGCGGGTATTTTCTGTCGCAATCCGGTATTTGGCTGGCTGTGAAACACCGACACCACCGCCCATGGTGATACCGTCCATGAAGGCAACCACTGGCTTTGGATATTCGAACAACAGATGGTTGAGCTGATATTCGGTATAGAAAAATTCCCTACCCTCTTTTCCGTCTTTTTTACCGGACGCTTGCAACATAGCGATGTCACCGCCTGCACAAAATCCGCGACCTTCGCTATGATCAATCAACACGGCTTCAACGCTATCGTCATCGCGCCATTCAATCAGCGTATCACGCATAGCTTCACACATGGCGAGATTCAGCGAATGTATAACTTTAGGGCGGTTCAGGCTGATATGCCCGACGCGGCCGGTTTTCCTGATGATAAGGTCTTCGGTCATTTTATCTTTCTATTCTTGAGCGGCGGTTATTGCCGCAACATTTCACGCGATACAATCATTCGCATGACCTGATTGGTGCCTTCAAGGATGGAATGCACCCGCAAATCGCGCCAGAAACGCTCGATCGGATAATCTTGCAAATAACCATAGCCACCAAAAAGCTGCAGCGCATCATTGACGATTTTCGAGCCATTGTCAGTCGCCAGGCGCTTCGCCATAGCGGCAAATTTGGTTTTATCGGGGGCACCCTGCGTCACCTTCACCGCCGCCATGTAAAGCAGAGCACGTGCGGATTCGAGATCTGTCGCCATATCAGCCAGCATGAACTGGGTGTTCTGAAAATCACTAATGCTTTTACCAAACTGCTTGCGTTCTTTGGTGTAAGCAATCGCTTCATCAAGGCAGCGTTGCGCTCCACCGAGCGAACAGGCACCGATGTTCAATCGACCACCGTCAAGGCCCGCCATGGCGATACGAAAGCCCTCGCCTTCTCCGCCAACACGGTTCTCCACTGGCACGCGAACATTGTCGAAATTTACCTGCGCGGTCGGCTGCGAATGCCAACCGAGCTTCTTTTCATTCGCGCCGAAGCTGACGCCTTCCATATCCTTTTCGATGACCAGACAAGTTACGCCACTGGCGCCATCATCCGAGGTCCGCGTCATCGTGACGTAAAGCTCATTCTCTCCGCCACCGGAAATAAACGCCTTTGATCCGCTTACGACATAGTGATCGCCATCTCTGACCGCTTTGGTCTTCAGCGATGCTGCATCCGAACCGGCACCCGGTTCGGTCAGGCAATAGCTGGAGATTTTCTCCATGCTGATCAGGTCGGGCAGGTATTTATCCTTCACCGCCTGCGCGCCGAATGTATCGATCATCCAGGCCGCCATATTGTGGATGGAGATAAACGCACTGGTTGAAGGACAGCCATAGGCCATGGCTTCCATAATGATCGCGCTTTCCAGCCGGCCGAGACCAATGCCGCCGGACTCCTCGGACACATAAATTCCGCCGAAACCAAGATCTGCGCTTTGTTTGATGACATCACGCGGAAAGATATGCTCTTCGTCCCATTTCCCGGCATGCGGGGTGATCGCATCGGCGGTGAACTTCTGAGCCATATCCTGAATGGCCAGCTGGTCTTCGGTTAGCGAGAATTGATCCGTCATTGTGACTCCATTAAAAAGGGCGGCGGATTTTGTTCCGCCGCCCGTTATCTCATATTGCGTATGTTACGCCAATTTCCGCATCACATCGCCAAACAGGTCTTCATCCGAGGGCAACTCCTTGGACACTGCGAGCGGTTTGGAGACCCACGTTTCGTTGATCAAGTCACGCCACGTGATATTGTTGTTGGTGCCATTGCCGCCCCAGCTACCACAGCCGAGAGAAAAGGTCTGGCGCATACCGTTCCACAAATTGCCGCTGTTCGAGGCCGATTGTGGTTGATTGACCATTACGCGGGACGTCCGGGTTGCATTGGCCAGTTTCATTATATTCTCGTCTGACTGCGAGTAGAGACCACAGCTATGTCCCTGCCCCTGATAGGCCTGAATATTATTGGTCAGCTCAATCGCTTCTTCAATATCGGCTGCACGATATAGCGCCATGATTACTGTCAGTTTTTCTCCGGAGAATGGAAAGTCCGGGCCGAAACCGGTTTCCGGTACCATGAAGAACGTCCGTCCTTCCGGTAAATTGAAACCAGCCATACCGGCGATTTTCTCTGCTGGTTGCGCAACAATTGATGTGTTGAATTTGCCATCAGGCCACAGCGCATCCTGCAGCTTCTGCTTTTCTTCTTCGTTGACCAGATAGCCGCCCTGATGCTTCAGTTTCTCGACCATCTCATCATGAATGGCATCGACCAAGATCACGCTATTATCCGAAGAGCAACTCGCGGCCAGATCCAAAGTTTTGGAGATGCGGATTTTTTCAGCTGCGTCTTCCAGATCGGCGCTTTCATCCACTGTGATAACCGCATTGCCGACACCAACGCCCAAAGCAGGTGTCCCGCTGGAATAAGCTGCGGTAACCATTGCGCCGCCGCCAGTGGCGAGCACGCGATCACATTGCCGCATCAGTTCATTGGTTTTTTCGACTGATGGCACATCAATGCTGATCACTAGATCTGCCGGTGCGC
This sequence comes from uncultured Sphingomonadaceae bacterium, assembly GCA_947493955.1. Classification (GTDB taxonomy): domain Bacteria; phylum Pseudomonadota; class Alphaproteobacteria; order Sphingomonadales; family Sphingomonadaceae; genus Parasphingorhabdus. Next base: position 396,229 of record CANLSQ010000001.1, on the reverse strand, counting down.
CCATTTTTACGATGGCATCACGCATCAGGTCACAAATCATCTTGTTGGTCAATTTTGCCCGGGGATGCGGCGCTACAATAATCGAGTTGCGCCCTTTGACCGCCGAGATCGCTTTGATCACTGGCGTAGCTTCCGGATTGGTTGATGGCGACAAGGCACCGATCACGCCCACCGGTTTGGCGATTTTCACAATGTTGCGTTCATGATCTTCTTCGATAATGCCGACAGATTTATCGTCGATAATATCAAACAAGGTCGCCCGTGTTTTGCGGAAAATCTTCAGATATTTGCCGTCATAATTGCCCAGCTGCGTCTCATCGACCGTATGCTGCGCAATTTTTTCGGCCACGGACTCCTCGGCGACTGCCCAGACCATCGCACGGATGAGCTCATCAACCTGTTCCTGTGTGTAATTTTCAATCTGCTGCTGTGCTGCACGTGACCGCGCAACCAGTTCGGCTACTTCTTCCACAATCGGGTCTTGCGGGTTGGTGGTTGTGTCCAGCATTATAAGCTCCTGAAATTAGTTGTGCTCGAATATCAACGGAAAAGGACTCGTCGACACGGCTTTTTCTTTACCGTTACATATAATTCACCACCGATAAGCATGCAACGCCGCGCGCAATTAAATTACAAAAGCAACAGAGCGCTGCTGCGATACGCAATTGCATTAACAATCCGATTGCGCCTATCGTCAGCGGAATGAACCGTTCCACCACCACTCTATCGGCCCTATGACAACTGATGTTTTAGATAAAGCGCCGTTGGAGCCAGCGCCCGTTCAACCATCCGCAGCCGGCCAAAACCGGCCGATGGCGGGTATAATCACCCGTCTGGCCGCCATGCTTTCGCTTGCGATTATGTTCGCGTTCGTGAAACTGGCCGGGCAACAGGGCGTCCACGTCACCGAAAGCCTGTTCTATCGGCAGCTAACCGCCATGCCTTTAATTTGTTTCCTGATCTGGCGCAGCGAAGCCGGTTGGCCGGCTATAAAATCTGACAAACACGGATTGCATATCCTGCGTTCGACGCTCGGTATCTTTGCCATGGGACTCAATTTCTGGGCCATGACCCTGCTACCGCTTGCCGATGCCACTACAATCAGCTTTACCGTACCGATTTTTGCAACGCTGTTCGCAGCGCTCATCCTCCGTGAAAAGGTCGGTATCCGGCGCTGGTCCGCCATCCTGATCGGTTTCATCGGCGTTTTGGTGGTTATCCAGCCGGGCGGCAACCTGATCCCCGCCTTTGGTGCAACCGTAGCGTTGATCGGCGCATTGGTTACGGCGTCGGTTACGCTTGTCATCCGGATGCTGGGTCGCACGGAAACCAGCATCGTCACCATATTCTGGTTTTCGGTTTACACTCTCCCTGCACTCGCTATTTGCGCTTATATCTATGGCGGTGGGCATGATGCCAAGACCTGGGCCTATTTGTTCGGCGTCGGCATTTTCGGTGCGATTGGCCAACTTACCATCACCCAGTCGTTGCGCTTTGCACCAGTGTCTACAATCATGCCGATGGATTATAGCGCGCTACTCTGGGCGACGATTATTGGCATCATTGTCTTCGGCCAGTGGCCCGGAGTCTCCATTTTAATGGGTGCACCAATCATCATCGGGTCCGGCCTGTTTATCGCCTGGCGGGAGCATGTTCGGGCATCACGAGAAGCAAACAGCGAAAACTGATAGCTTGGCAAGTATGTCCAAAGCGCATAGCCTCCTGATTAAAGGGAGAGGGACATGAATAAATTTTGGCACCATTTGGCTGCGCTATTCGCAACAATAACATTTTCAAATATCGCAGCGGCCAATGAACCGCCCCCCGCCGTTCCCTACCCCAAAGTTACAGTGTACGAAGCGGCCAAGATCATCACCATGGAACCAGGTTTCCCCGATGCCCGCTATGTCGCAACGGCTGACGGTATTGTCCTGGGCTTGGGGAAAACCCTTGATGACCTGAACGCCTGGACAGAGGGCCGCGATGTCACGGTGGACCGGCAATTTGCCAAAAATATCCTGATGCCTGGCTTTGTCGAACCGCATATCCATCCGATGCAGACGATCATGATGCTGCCTATCCCCTTCATCAGCCCAGAAAGCTGGGACTTGCCCGGCAAATCCTATCCCGCGGTGCGCGGCAAGGGGGATTACGAACGCCGTCTGCGCGCGGTTCTTGCGAAAAGTACGGACGAGCTTTTCATCACTTGGGGCCATCACAAGCTGTTCCACGGTGATATGGATCGCGCGTTGCTCGATCGCATTGCACCTGACCGGGCGGTGGTGATCTGGCAGCGAAGCTTTCACGAGATCATCGTCAACACGCCGGCACTGAAATTACTTGGCATCGGCACGAAAGATGCCTTTGCCGAGGCCTTCTCCAAGCCCGGCATCGATCCCAGCCATGCCGACTACGACAGCGGCATCATTCATGAAACAGCCCTGTTCAATGGTATCGAAAAACTCCGCCCTTATCTTTTCTCTCCGGCAAAAGTGCAGCAGGGCCTGACCGATATGCGTCAGATGATGCTGGAAAATGGCGTGACGACCAGCGCTGACCTGGCCTTTGGCGGCTTTGGTGGCCCGGAGATGGAATCAAAACTGTTCAAGAGCCTTTATGATCAACCGACAATGCCATCGCGTATCCTGGCTATTCCGGTCGCTCCGCTGATCACCGGCGATCCCAATGTCTGGCTGAAGGATATGAAGGCCAAATATGACAGCGATAAGTTCTTCTTTTCCAACCGGGTAAAGCTGTTCGCCGATGGCGCGTTTTTCGCGCAGTATATGCAGATGAACCCTCCGGGCTATAGTGACGGCCATGAAGGAAAATGGCTGACCGAACCAGATGAATTGCTGAAACAGACCGAGCGGTTCTGGGATGCCGGCTGGAACCTCCACACCCATGTCAATGGCGACAAAGGCCTTGATGTGGTGCTTGATATCACCGAGAAGCTATCGGTCAAAAATGGTCAGGATATTGTAATGGAGCATCTCGGCTATTCGACCGAGGCGCAGAACCGGCGAATTGGCGAAATGGGTCTCTATGTCTCTGCCCAGCCCAATTATATCCGCATCCTCGGCGATACTTATGCCAAGACCGGGATGGGCCCCGACCGCGCAGCCCAGATGAGTCGGCTCGGCTCTCTCGAACGCAAAGGCGTCCCGCTCGGTCTGCACAGCGACTTTAACATGGCACCGATTAATCCGCTCTACCTTGCCTGGGTGGCGAGCAACCGGATCACGCTGGACGGCAATGCCAAGGCTCCGGCCGAACGGCTTACGCTCGACAAAGCTTTGCGCGCTATCACCATTGAGGCAGCGCAAGTCATCGGGCTTGATGCCATGGTCGGCAGCATTGCCACCGGCAAGAAAGCCGATTTCACCGTGCTGGATCGTGATCCCTATGAAGGCGGTGCAGCAAAATTGCAGGACGTGCAGGTGCAAGGGGTTGTGTTTGAAGGTCGCTGGTTCCCGGCGCGATAGGCTTTTTTGTTGACCGCAATCTAGTCCGATTTTCGGTAAACGCTCATGATGGCGCCGTTTCCTGTCGGCGCTGTCTTGACCAGTTCAAGAGTCCCTGTTTCGACATCGCAATCAAATAACCGCTTACCGGCACCGACAATCACTGGAAATATCCACAGACGAAACTCGTCGATCAAATCCGCCGCCAGCAGGGTTTGGATCAATTGCCAGCTACCGTGGATTTGCAACAATGGTCCATCCTGACTTTTGACCTCGGTAATGTCGGAGACAACATCACCGGAAAGAAAGGTTGTGTTCGTCCATCTGAGGTCGGTTTTTCCGGAGGATACCACGTAAACATGACCGTTGTTCATGCTGCTGTCCTGATGACCAGAAAACATCTCATAAGTTTTCCGGCCGAGCAGCATATCATAAGGCTCGGCCATCGCCTCTTTCTGAACCTGGTCCATAACCGGATCCCAATATTCTGCGGCCCAGCCGCCCGACGTAAAACCACCTGAGCGATCTTCATCGGGCAACCGGACGGCCTGCATGACGCCATCAAGCGTAGTGAAAGTAAGCGCTGCAATGTCTCTCATTTCATCACTTCCGTGAATATAATTGTCGCCAATGATGCGTCATGATCGCCATTCTTACATAGGCATGTCCATCGCCGGAGCCAGTTCGATGGTCCCGCCGATATCGAGATGAGGTGATTTTTGCGTCATGGCAATGGCGGCATCCTGGTTTTCGGCCTGAATGATTGTGATGCCGGACAGCGGATTGGCTCCGCCATCTTCCGTCACACCATCACAACTGACGGTAATCGATTGGCCAACAGGAAGCCCGCGATCTACCACCGCATCACCAAGACCATCCATCCACGCCATCCATTTCTGCATGTGTTGTTGTCCTTCTTCTGGTGTCATTGAAGTTTTGCCGCCATGATAAGCTAGGATGAATTTCTGCATTTTCGTTCTCCTCTGAGGATTTGCTGTTTTTCAAACCGCCTTTATTGCGCCAATCTAAATATGTTAAAGAACATTTTTAGAAGTCTTCTATCGTCTCGTGAAACGGAGAGAAATTCAATGCCTTACAGCGCAGAACATAAGCGGCAGACACGAGCCAAGATCGTTGAGTCCGCGCGGATCCTGTTCAACCGACACGGCTTTCAGGATGTTACGATCGACATGGTGATGGAAAATGCAGGGCTTACGCGTGGTGGTTTCTACAATCATTTCAAGACGAAAGAACAACTCCATCACGCTGCGGTATCCAGCTTTCTTCATGGCCGCGGCGCTGAATGGAGAAAAGACGCGGGCGTTGATCCAAGTTCACCAGGAGAAGGCATGGTCCGCCAGATGATATCCGGATATCTGTCGTCGGAACATTTGGGCGATATCGATGGACAATGCCCGATGATCGCCTTGCCGTCGGATATCGCACGCTCCAATCCGCAAGTTCAGACGTCCTATCTGCAACTTCTGGAGGCGATGGTTGGACTGTTTGAAAAGGGTCTTGGTGACAAAGGTGATCAAGGACGGCAACGGGCCTTATCGCTCGCCGCGTTGTGTGTAGGCGGCATGGTTATTGCCAAATCGCTGCCCGATTCAGAACTGGCGGAAGAGGTTCGTGCGGCGGCGCAGGACTTTGCCTTAGGTCAGTTGACCAACTAGGATATCAGGATCGCACATGCCTAATTCACGCCCCGGTCTTTGCCCTCCCAATAAGGATCACGCAATTCGCGGCGCAGTATCTTACCGCTAGCGTTGCGCGGTAATTCCGGGATCACATCAACCGATTTCGGTACCTTGAACCCGGCAATTCGCTCTCTCGCCCAGCTTATCACGCTGTCGGCATCAATTTCGCCTGCATCGGGTTTGGGAGAGACGACGGCTTTCACCGCTTCGCCCCATTTCTCATCGGGGATACCGATCACTGCGACTTCATTGACCTGCGGGTGGCCGAAAATCGCGTTCTCAACCTCCGCTGGATAGACATTCTCACCGCCAGAGATGATCATGTCCTTCACCCGGTCCTTGATGTAAAAATAGCCATCTTCGTCCATGATCGCAGCATCGCCGGTATAGAGCCAGCCGTCTGAATCGACGGTCTCGGCAGTCTTTTCCGGATTATTGAAATAATGCAGCATGTTAAGGCCGGATCGTGTGGCAATTTCTCCGATAGTATTTGGTGGAACTTCATTGTGTTTCTCATCAACAATGCGCAGCTCAACTCCAGGCAGCGGGATACCAATGCCGCGCATCCGGTCATTCCCCGCGGGATCATGATCTTCCGGCGGCAATATACAGACAGTGCCGGTTGTTTCAGTCATGCCATATTGCTGACAGAATAAGGCCTTTGGCATGGTTTGGATACACTGGCGCAGCAGTTCGAGAGGGATGGGCGCGGCACCATAGGTCACGGACCGCACGCTGGAAAAATCCGTGTCCTTGGCACGCGGCCAGTTGACCAGCATTTGCAGCGCGGTCGGCACGAGGAAAAACTGGTTCAGCCCCTTGTCCACGCAATCGAGCACCGTGTCGGGATGAAATTCGGGAATGACCATCATGGTGGCGCCATTGTAAAAGGCAATCGGTCCAATGCCCGACCCGGCAATATGCGCGCAAGGCATCACTGCAAGCGTGCTGTCGTCAGGGCCGATGTCAATCCAAGCATGTTCCGGCTTGTTCTCGACGAGCGGGCGCATTTTGAACAGATTGTCGTTGGTCAGCACCGCACCCTTGGGATTGCCGGTGGTGCCAGAGGTATAGAGTTGCAATACGCCCTTTGCCGGATCAGTGTCGGGCAGCTCGCCGGGTTGGGTTTTGACCAACCACTCGTCGAGCGCCTGCAGCCCGTCTGCCTCTCCGGCAGAGAGTATGGTTTTGACGGTCCCCGCCTGTGCTGCCGCCTGCTTGGCGACCCCGGCAAATTCGGGTTCACAGATCAGCAGCGGCGCCTGTGTATCCTTCAGTACATAGGCCACTTCTGGCGCGGCAAGACGCCACCCAATCGGGGCAATCACCGCACCTGCACGGCTCGCGGCGGCAAAGAGCGTGAAATAAAGTGCGCTGTTCTTGCCCAGCCAGCAGACCCGGTCACCTTCTTTCAAACCGGAGCCTGTGAAGGCCCGCGCATAGTCGGAGACAATCCGGTCAAGCTCCGCATAGGTCAACACCCCCTCGGCATCATCCAGCGCGATATTATCTGGCAGGCGCTCTGCCCAATAGGCGATGGATGATCCCATGCACCGGCGAATTTCTGGCGTTTCGTTTGACATGCCCACTCCTTGGTCTCTTTTGGCAGACGTTAAGCGGTCGCTTAAATCAAGGCAAGAGCGTTGACGTTACGGCAACAGGGTCAGTCGCGTCGATAAATTAGCGACAGGTTATTGGCTGGCATTTCAACGAGGTCGGTACGCGTAAACCCGTTTTTCGTGGCCAGCGTATCCATGTCAGCGACTTCGCGGATACCCCAGCGCAAATTGCGGCTTTTGAGACTGCGGTCAAAGTCGAGATTGCCTTGCGCCGTTGGCGCATCACCGCGAAAATAAGGCCCATAGAGATAGAAGCTGCTGCCTGGCTCCAGCAGGAGGGCTGCCTTCTCAAACAGCCCGATGGACGCCTCCCACGGTGCGATATGAACCATGTTGATGCACAAGATCGCAGAAGGTTTTTCAATGTCCCAACGGAGAGCCAGCGCGTCGAGTTGTAGTGGTGGCAGGACATTGCCTACCCCTGCCCGCTTCGTCCAGGCCGCAATGGAACGGCAACCATCCGGATCGGGATCGCTAGGCTGCCATGTCAGGTCCGGGAATTTCTCACCGAAATAGACCGCATGCTCGCCCGTACCGCTGGCAACTTCCAGAACGGTGCCACTATCTGGCAACACATCCTGCAGCACCGCAACGATAGCATCGCGGTTGCGCAGAGTGGCGGGCGCGTGCTTTTCATCCTCCGGGCCAGCCTGATCGCGGAACCATGGGGTGGAATCGCCCTCAATTGTCATCAAAGCGCTCCTCGATAGGTTGCCGCCGCCAGATCGCGGCAAGAAAACTGCCAATTACCACATGATAGACCGCTGAGATCGCGCTGGGAACAGGCGCGAGAGCCGCTTGCATAGGATTTGCAAATTGCCCGGCGAAGGCGGGCGTCGATGCAAGACTGGAACCCAGACCGCTATTTTGCATACCGACCTCAATACTGATTGTCCGTCGTTCTCCGACACCAAAGCCCAAAGCCCGGGTCAGCATATAACCCAGACCGAACCCGAAAACATGAAGCAGCAGCACCGCCAGCATCAATATACCAAAATGTTCCTGTATCAGGGCTTTAGAATTGGCGATGATGGCACCGACGATCAACACAATCACGATCACTGATGCGAGCGGAGAAACTATTGCGATTTTCGCCGTCGCTTTGGGAAAATAGCGATTGAGCAACACGCCGGCGATCACCGGCAACAGCACGATCGAGACCATGTTGATGAACAGGTTCCACTGGTCAATCTCGACAAATTTTCCCGCTAGCCAGCCAGTGAGCAACGGTGTGGCGACAACCGCAATAAGCGTCGAAGCCATGGTCATCGTCACGGACAGCGCGAGATTGGCGTTGGCAAGATAGGCCACAACATTAGATGCCGTACCGCCCGGACAGCAGGATACAAGGATCAGTCCAACCGCCAGTCCGGTTTCCAAGCCCGCCAGCATCGCAATGGCAATCCCGGCAAGCGGCATGACCGTGAATTGCAAGACAACGCCTACCCCCACGCATTTCGGAATACGGGCAATGCGTTTGAAGTCTTCAAAGGACAGCGTCAGGCCCATACCCAGCATGATAAACCCCAACATGACGCTGATCAGCGGTTGGCCCAGTGGCCGGAAACGCCCGTCAACCACCCAGAGAAAATGCTCCGGTATGAACCATGCCCAAGCGGTACCGAGGACCGTCCACAGCGCAAACAGGTTGGTTAAGCGCTGTATCATATTGCCCCCAAAACCGGCTGTCAGTCAGCCTTCACTCGGCTGCTTCAGCATATTCCTCCGGTTCTTTCCAGACCAAAATCGGTTTGCGGGCAGCTTGCGTCTCGTCCAACCGTCGGCGCGGAGCAAAATGCGGCGCGGATTTCAGCAGCTCATCACCAGCCTTGGCCCGCTCTGCCACAGACCGCAGAGCGCCGATAAACTGGTCAATCGCCGCCTTGCTTTCCGTTTCCGTCGGCTCGACCAGCATCGCGCCATGAACCACCAACGGGAAATACATGGTCATCGGATGATAGCCCTCGTCGATCAGGCCCTTGGCGAGATCAAGCGTGGTCAGGCCGTTCGCAAAGCCATTGTCGGAGAATAATGCCTCATGCATGCACGGACCTGACTTGGCGAATGGCGCTTCGAGCACATCCTCCATGCTGCGCAGTACATAGTTCGCATTGAGCACCGCATCCTCGGCCACCTGTTTCAGGCCGTCGGCACCATGGCTGAGCATATAGGTCAATGCCCGCGTGAACATACCCATCTGACCATGAAAGGCGACCATCCGACCAAAGCTGCTTTCGTGATGGTCTTCGGCAGTTTCCTCTTCGACGAGATGGAAATGACCATCTTCGGTTTTCTCAACAAAAGGCAGAGGCGCGAATGGTTCCAGCGCTTCGGAGAATACCACCGGACCAGAACCTGGTCCACCACCGCCATGCGGGGTGGAGAAGGTCTTGTGCAGATTGATATGCATCGCATCAATGCCAAGATCGCCCGGACGCACACGGCCTACGATTGCGTTGAAGTTGGCGCCGTCACAATAAACCAGACCGCCGGCCGCATGCACCGCATCGGAAATCGCTTTCATATCCGGTTCAAACAGCCCGCAAGTATTGGGATTCGTGATCATCACACCGGCCACATCAGGACCGAGGCGTGCCTTGAGGGCGTCAAGATCAACACGGCCATCGGCATTGGCGGGAATATCCTCCACCTTATAACCTGCAAATGCGGCCGTAGCGGGATTGGTGCCATGCGCGCTTTCGGGCACCAATATCACTTCCCGCGCGTCCCCACGGGCTTCGAGTGCCGAACGGATCGCGAGAATGCCGCACAGCTCGCCATGCGCACCCGCCTTGGGGCTCATCGCAACGGCGGGCATGCCGGTTAGCGTTTTGAGCCATTCCGCCAATTGATAAATGGTTTCCAGAGCTCCCTGCACACTGTCTACCGGCTGTAGCGGGTGGATATCCGAAAAGCCCTTGAGCCGTGCCATTTTCTCATTGAGGCGCGGATTATGCTTCATCGTGCAGCTACCCAGCGGGAACAGACCGACATCAATGGCATAGTTCTGGCGACTAAGCCGCGTATAATGGCGCACAGCCTCCGCTTCGGACAGCCCGGGAATGCTGATGGGTTCGTCACGGTCGAGACCGCCCAGACGACTCTCAGCCGCTGGCGCTGCTGGCAAGTCAACGCCGCTGCGGTCGGGCGATCCGGTCTCGAAAATCAATGGTTCATCAACCATTAGCGCACGATTGCCGGTATGAGTCTTTAGCGCACCTGAATCTGGTGCGATGATATTCTCTTCCTGTTTCGTCGGACGGCCTTCGGTGAGCATGCTCATGCCAATTCTCCTTCCAGCGCAGTCGCCAGCATTTCGACATCCTCGTCGCTCGTCGTCTCTGTCACAGCGACAACAAGCCCGTGGGCCAATCCACTTTCATCCGGATAGAGACGGCCGAGAGACACGCCGGCCAGAATTTTTTGATCCGCCAGCTTGCGGACAATTGGCCGTGTATCTTTATCAAGAATGAGAGTGAACTCATTGAAAAAGCTATCATTCAAGAGCGAAATACCCTTGATCTGCGTCAGGCGATCGGCGGCGACAACCGCTTTTTTGTGATTGAGCATTGCGAGGTCACGTAAACCTTTTTCGCCAAGCAATGTCATATGTGCCGTAAAGGCCAGCGCACAAAGCCCGCTATTTGTGCAGATGTTAGATGTCGCTTTCTCACGGCGAATATGCTGCTCGCGCGTGGACAAGGTCAGCACAAAACCGCGCTTGCCTTCTGCATCGACCGTCTCTCCGCAGAGACGCCCCGGCATCTGCCGCACATATTTCTGTTTGCAACCAAACAGCCCCACATAAGGTCCACCAAATTGCAGGCCAACGCCAAGCGACTGACCTTCGCCAACGACGATATCCGCGTCCATCTGACCTGGCGCCTTGATCGCGCCTAGTGCGACAGGTTCTGTCACAACAGCAATCAGCAACGCCTTGTGACTATGGGCTTTTTCTGCAAGGACAGACATGTCGGATATGCGTCCTAAAATATCAGGATATTGGACAACAACACAGCTGGTATCGTCATCAATCTGGTCGAGCAGATCGACGCCATCGGTCGCCGCGTCTAACGTTGGCGCTTCGCTAACCAGTTGGTCTTTCGTAAAGCGCGCCATGGTCTTAGCCACCGACACATAATGCGGATGCAGGCCGGAAGAGAGAACCGCCTTGCCGCGTTTGGTAATCCGCCGTGCCATGACAATCGCTTCCCAGCAAGCAGTGGAACCATCATACATAGACGCATTGGCGACATCGACGCCGAATAACCGCGCAACCTGTGTCTGGAACTCGAACAGGGTCTGCAACGTCCCCTGCGCAATTTCAGGCTGATAGGGCGTATAAGCCGTCAGAAACTCGCCACGCTGGATGATGTGATCAACGCTAGCGGGCACATGGTGGCGATAGGCCCCGGCCCCCAGGAAGAACGGCATATCACCGGCGGCCGAGTTATTTTTGGCCAGCTTCTTCATATGCGCTTCGACCGCCATTTCCCCGGCATGCATCGGCAGATCACGGATCGGACCTTCCAGCCGCGCATCCTCTGGCACATCGACGAAAAGGTCGTCGATGCTGCTGGCACCAATTGTCGCCAGCATATCCTGACGGTCATTTGGGGTTAGCGGTAAATAACGCATTTTCTATTCCTCAGTTTCTAGAGTCCGTCGACAAAGGCCTTGTAGGCTTTCTCATCCATCAGATCGTCGAGTTCGGATTTGTCAGACAGCGTGACCCGGAAAAACCAGCCATCTTCTTCGGCGGAGCTGTTGACCAGCGCGGGTTCGTCTTCCAGTGCGTCATTCACTTCGACCACCGTTCCGGAAACCGCGGCATAGACATCGGATGCGGCTTTCACGGACTCGACCACTGCGGCATCATCGCCCTGTGCCAGTTCTGCACCGGTTTCAGGCGTTTCGACAAACACGATGTCACCCAATTGCTCTTGCGCATAATCGGTAATGCCGACGGTCGCGGTCTCACCTTCGACGTCCACCCACTCATGCTCATCCGTATAATATCGGCTCATAGTCTCGTCCTTTTCCCTCTTCTAATCGTCTATAATTTCGGTTTGCGGTGATAGTTATGCGGCACAAAGGGCATGTCAGCGACGGTGCAGGATATCGCTTTGCCGCGTTGTTCCACGGTGATTTCGGTTCCCGTTTCGGCTAGTGCTGTCGGCACATAAGCCATGGCGATAGGTTTCTGCAGCGTCGGAGAGAAACCGCCGCTGGTGACTGCGCCAATGCCATTGCCATCGGTATCAACCACGCTGGCACCTTCACGGATGGGCTGGCGGCCATTCACAAAAAGCCCCACGCGCTTTTTATCGGCCTTGTCCGGATATTGCGCCAATACCCGCTCCGCACCGGCAAAATTTCCCTCTTCCCGCCGTGCCTTGGACAGCGCAAAGTTCAAATTCGCTTCCACCGGAAGGACGTGTGCATCCATATCATGGCCATATAGCGGCAATCCCGCTTCCAGCCGTAGGCTATCGCGGGCCCCCAAACCAATAGGCTTAACCTCTTCCAAGGCACATAAAGCCGCTGCCAGTTTCTCCGCATGTTCCGCGGGAACGCTGATCTCGAAGCCATCTTCGCCGGTATAGCCGGAACGGCTGATGCCCAATGGGATATCACCCCACATAAAGGGTCCAGCTTCCATGAAATACAGGTCTGTCGGCACCGGCCAGCCAGGCTGCATGGGGCTTATGTTCAGCTTCGCCAGCGCCTCGCTCGCTTTCGGCCCCTGCAACGCTAACAATGCGCTATCTTCCATATGACTCAGCGTAACATCGGATGGCAGTTGCGCGTTCAAATAAGCGATGTCGTCATGCTTGGTCGCACCATTGACCACCAAATAAAGATTACGGCCGGTATTGGTCACCATCAGATCGTCCAATATGCCGCCATCCTGCGCTAGCAGCAGCGTATAGCGGATTTTGCCTGCACCCAGGGCAGAGATGTTACCAGGAACAATTGCTTCCAGCGCGTCTGCCGCACCTTCACCATCCAATTGCACCTGCCCCATATGACTGACATCAAATAAACCGGCATTGTCGCGAGTCCACAGATGCTCGGCCATCACACCTTCAAACTGCACCGGCATTTCATAGCCCGCAAAAGGTACCATGCGCGCGCCAAGGCCGCGGTGCCAGCTATCGAGCGGCAGTTTCTTCAATGTCTCGGTTTTATCATCACTCATCAAAAATTCCGCCCATGCATAAGGTACAGCTCACAGCAAAAGCCTGCAAAACTGCCCCCTCTGTCACGGAACCTGAGAGTTTCATGGCACTGAATTAGCGGCCATTTACCCCTTCGGTGGCCCGCCATAGCTTTAGCGACGGTGGGCTCTTTCCAGAGTGCTTGTGAAGCTGATGCGGTCCATCGGCCTGAGAGTTTCCGGGGCGGTTGCTCCTTCGGCGGCCAAGCTTTTTATGGAGTTTGGCGCTCTCCCGCATCGCTTCGTGATCTGTGCCTGCAAGGCGGCAATCAAAAGCAGCCGAAAGCGTGACCGAGCAGGCCTTGGGAGTCAATGATTCGATAGGTCGAAGGGCTGTAAAAAGTTTACGCTATTTCGCGATCCGCCCATTTCCATATCTCATCATTTTCGTAGATATTGTCGCCAGCCGCATCTTCGGTGAGGAGAGCCGCAATCGCTGACGCCACTTCCCGCCCGTCAATCGACCGATAACGCCGCAAGGAACCGTGTAGCAGCCGGTCCATCAGCGGACTGGCAATAATCGCCAGACTTTCGCCCAGCCGCGCATCATCAGTCCGCTCCCCGCGCAATAATCCCGGCCTGATAATATCCAACCGATCAAATTGCTGTGCGCGCATCAACTCTTCGGCCTGCCCTTTGACTTTCAGGTAAAATTGCGAGGCCTGGGCATTTGCCATTGTCGAGGATACTGCAATAAACTGCCTTACCCCCGCAGCCTTGGCGGCTTTCGCAACCGCTCCAACAAGATCGCGGTCAACCGCTGCAAAAGCCTCTTTCGAGCCGGCCTTTTTCATCGTGGAACCAAGACAGGAGACTGTTCGCACGGCTTTGGCATCAGCAATAATATCAGACCATTGCTCGGTAGACGCGACATGGATAGTGGCCGCACCATAGTCGCTGTCAAGCGGCTTACGAACCAGCAAGTGAAGCCCGTCATCGCGTCCATCCGCAATGAGCTTTCGGACAAGCAAGTTGCCGATCAGACCAGTTGCTCCAACAATCAAAACGGGCTCGGCCATCATGTGTCCCCAAAAATCTCACTATGGCTGTTGCTAGCATAGCGATCCGTCATACCGGCCATGAAATCGGCAATATGCCGGATACGGTCCGGTTCCGCCGACGGCAACGCTACCGCCCAGCTTTCAGGCATCAGATCCGGCTTGTCCCGATAAGCACCGACCAGATCAGCGACAACAACCCGTGCATTGTCCGCCGCCGCCATCTGCTCGGGATGGTTATACAAATTGGCATACATGAATTTTTTGAGCGTCCGCTCTTTTGCAGCCATGTCATCCGAAAAACCGCCAATCATCAAGCCGGCACCGCGCACATCATCGGCCGTTTCGATGCCATGCTCCTTGATCCGTGAGACGGTTGTTTCGATCACATTGTTGACCATCAGACCAATTTGATCACGGATAAGTTCCGGAACCAGACGATTCCGCTTAACATCCGGAAAGCGCGTGCAGATATCACTCCAGCGTTCCGCGATGAACGGTAGTGTCAGCAACTGGTCTATACTCAGCAAACCTGCCCTGATGCCATCGTCAATATCGTGATTGTCATAAGCGATATCATCCGCAACTGCCGCGATTTGCGCCTCTAGCGATGGCCAGCTGTTCAAGTCAAGCGGCATCCCGGCATTGACTTCGGCCATGGCCCAGGTGGGCTGCGTAATCGGACCATTATGCTTGGCCAGACCTTCAAGCATTTCCCAAGTCAGGTTCAAGCCATTCCAGCGCGGATAGGGGCGCTCCAACTTGGTCAATGTCCTTATTGTCTGCGCATTATGATCAAAGCCGCCATGATCAGCCAGCGCTTCCTCCAGCGCGTCCTCTCCGGCATGACCAAAGGGCGGATGACCGATATCATGCGCCAGACACAATGCTTCGGTCAGATCTTCATTAAGCCCCAAAGAGCGCGCAATAGTCCGGCCGATCTGCGCCACTTCCAGACTGTGGGTCAGACGGACGCGAAAATGGTCGCCGTCAGGAGCGACAAAAACCTGCGTTTTGTGGCGCAATCTGCGAAAGGATATCGAGTGGATGATGCGGTCGCGATCCCGCTGAAAATCATCGCGTGGTCCCCGGATGCTGCCGTCATTGTCAGAACGCCCTTCATCATGGCGCCTGCCGCGGCTTTGACGCGGGTCACTGGCATAGCTCGCGGTCTTTAACATCAGTTCAGCTTGTTCACTTTCGTACCATCGGCACTGACCCAGGCAAAACCATCGCCGCCGCCTTTGCGGAAACCCGCTTCAAACTTTTTTGCTGCTTTCAAATCTTCAAACGGACCGACCACCAGCCGCTTCGTTTTCCCCCATGGCGACGTCCATCCATTGGTAGCAGCGAACAGATCAGCATTTTTCTTTGACATCCGGCGATAGTCATATTTCAGCGCGTTGAGATCGGAACCGGTTGCGATCTGTACCCAATAGCGTTTGGGATGCTCGGGGGGTTTTGGCTTGGCTTCCACCTTCTTCTCGACCGGCTTTGGCTTGGCCGGCGTTATCGCAGCCAAATCTACCGGCACAACCGCCGCTTTCTTCTCAGAATCCGGAATCGCTATGGAACCGATAATGTCAGACAAAGGCCGGCGTGGCGTGGCCCCGGACGCACTATCGCCGGGTGTTCCCGACATAATCGGCGATGGTCCTGATGATCCTGCCTTTGCAAGGTCAAAGTTCACCAGCTGGACCGGCTTTTTAGACTTTTCTTCACTCGATTTAGCAGGCGCTTTTATCCCACCGATATCCACTTTTCTGGCAACGGTTTCGGATACCAAAGATGCTTTTTTTGCAGAACCTCCAACAGCCGTCTCAAATCCAGGAGATGGTGATGACTTGTCTTCCTGCGCCGCACTTTTTGTCACGGGATCATTGGGTCGCGCTACCGCGGGCTTCACTAGCGGCCTTGCGCTCTTTGGTGTTGGCAGACTATTTTGCGCCAGCACGGTTTTGTCGCTTGCGCCTTTGCGATTGGCATTTCGCGTCGTTTTCTTGTCGCTACTCTTTGAACCAGGGCGGCGGCGTGGCGAGGTATCAGGCATTGCCAGTACTTTGGGTTTTTCGACATCCCGTCCCAACGGTTCACCGATGGGAATCAATCCCGCATCAGCACCATCACCGTCGCGCACCGCGTTGCGCGACGCGAAGCGCACCGAAGCAACATCGACACCGATATTTTCACTGGCCGGGAAATGGCCGAAATGCACTGCGGCCGCCTTTTGCGCTGCGGTCAGTTTTGGCATCCGATCGAAAAACGGCTTGATCGCTTTCGCCATTTGTTTCTGCATGGTCTGGCGCGCAATCTTGTTGGCCTCTTTTTCCTGACCATTCATCGCCAGAATGAAAGCCCGGTTACGCCAGGCATCCCGGTCACTTTTTTGTAGCAGAGGGTTTAACTGAGCCTCAGCGCCCTCGACATCGCCGCTGATCCCAAGAGAGATCGCATAGCGTTTTAGCAGCTTGTCACTTCGGCCATGACTCAAGGCCAGCTGATAGTCTTTTTGCGCATCGGCATTTCGCCCGATCAGATCATAAGCAAGACCGCGATCAATCGCGATGTCTTTTGCTGCGATCCCATTGGCCGTCGCTTCATCAAAATAGCGGATCGCGCCGAAGGGATTTTGCTCAAGCAACAGAGACCGCGCGAGACCAGCTTTTACGCGGCCACTGCGGGGATAAATTTCGTTTGCCCTAGCCAGAAAGCCGATGGCGGCACGCGTATCACCAAGCTCCAGCGCCGCTAATCCTGCATCTGCCAACGCCGAAGAATCGTTGGAATTACGGGCGATACGGCGCAGCGCGTCCTGCAGATCAGTGTTGCTGGATTGCGCACTTTTCTGGGCCTGGGCCTGGGTTGCAGGCAAGGCGAAACCGGCCAGTGGCAAGGCCGCAAGAATCAAATATTTCGAGATCGTTTTCACCGGCATATTAAACGATTTGACCGCGCTGAAATCAAGCACAGAAAATAGATTGCAAGGCCAGTCGCCCCCACCAAAAGACAAACCAAAAGGCCGGTCAAGAAACCGAGACCGTGGAATGGCTTCAAGGCAGTTACAACCGACACATTGCTGCCGACGCCCTTACTGGTTGTTCTGGCGGTTCAGGAAGCGCGGAATATCGAGCGGATCGCGTGATTCCTCGTCGCCTTCTTCACCTTCTTCATCGGCTTTGTTACTTCCGCGTGTCAGGTTGGACATCCGCTCAAACAATGTACCACCGCCGCTGGCCACCCGAGGTGCTGGCTCTGTAGATGCCGGTGCTTCTTCTTCCACCGGCTGCATGGCATCACCGCCAAGGACCAGCTCTTCCTCTTCCGGTTCGTCATCACTGACCATACCGGGTGTCAGCGACGCGAAAGATGGAGCAGCAGCGGTTTCGTCTTCCAGCTCATCATCATCCGAGTAAGTAGCCGTCGGAGTAGGAGCAATCTCTGGTTCTGGCTCCGGTTCTGGAGCGGGCTCTGGTTCAACGACCATTTCCGCCTCAGAAGTCTCAAGGCTGTCTGCCATATCGAGAACGGGTTCTTCCTGGGCTTCTGCAACATCTTCAACTTCAGGCTCTTCCTCTTCCGCCGGAATGCTGGATGCGAAGGATGAGGGGGCGGGCGCCGGGCTGCTCATCGCAAAGGATGAGGCCGTTGATGGCGCTGCGACAGAACCGTCGCTGTCAATGCCGGTCGCAACGACAGACACACGGATACGACCATCAAGATTTTCGTTAAACGCACTACCCCAGATGATATTGGCATCGGGATCGACAAGCTCGCGAATATGATTGGCGGCTTCATCGACTTCCATCAAGCGCATATCTTCACCACCGGTGATCGAAACGATAACACCTTTCGCACCCTGCATCGAAACACCATCGAGCAACGGATTGGCAATGGCTTTTTCAGCGGCTTCCAAAGCACGGCCGTCGCCTTCGGCTTCGCCTGTACCCATCATCGCCTTGCCCATTTCATGCATCACGGAGCGCACGTCGGCAAAATCGAGGTTGATCAGGCCGGGCATCACCATCAGGTCGGTAATACCGCGAACGCCTTGTTGCAGCACTTCATCAGCCAGCAGGAACGCTTCCTTGAACGTCGTGTTCGGGTTGGCGACAAGGAACAGATTCTGATTGGGGATAATGATCAGAGTATCCACGTTTTTCTGCAGCTCTTCGATACCGGCATTGGCCGATTTCATGCGCCGTGTGCCTTCAAACGTGAACGGCTTGGTAACAACGCCAACCGTCAAAATGCCTTTGTCACGCGCCGCCTTGGCAATAACCGGAGCTGCGCCCGTGCCGGTGCCGCCGCCCATACCGGCAGCGATGAAGCACATATGCGCTCCGTCCAGAGCCTTCTCGACAAGCTCGAGCGTTTCTTCCGCTGCCGCCCGTCCGACTTCCGGGCGGGAACCAGCACCAAGACCTTGGGTAATCTCAGGCCCAAGCTGAATGCGCTGTTCTGCAGGAGAGCTGTTGAGCGATTGTGCGTCGGTGTTACTGACGATGAAATCAACGCCTTCCACCTTTGCTGCGATCATATTTGCAATGGCATTGCCGCCCGCACCGCCAACGCCAATAACAGCGATCCGTGGTTTCAACTCTTCCACTTCAGGTGGGCCAATATTGATGCTCATTTTACTGTCTCCCCAGACATAAACTCGATGTGTAACATTTGGGTAACGCTTTGCACAAATTTGATGTTGGAATCACCCCAAAAGTTAATTTTTTTCGTAAATTCTTAAAAATTCCCCCGGATTGCCGACATCAGCCGTCCAATTACCGCAGAACCGGCATATTTGTGGACGTTTTGATGGCTGCTGGAAAGCGATCTGAGGTCGACAGGTTCCTGCGCCGCATAAAGCGCCAGACCCGCCAAACCGGCAAAGCCCGGACCGCTATGGGCATCGGGCAAAGCTGTAAGTCCGGTAGGGCGACCGATCCGCACGGTTTGACCCAGCGCTGATTGCGCATAATCCGCAATGCCTTTCAGTTCCGCGCCACCACCGGTGAGCACAACCTGCCGTCCGACAGGGCCGGTAAATCCGAGTTCCTTGAGCGTTTTGCCAATTTCACCGATAAGATGGTCCAACCGCTGACGGATAACACCGATCAGCTGCGCCTTGGTGATACGGCCATCTTCATCGGCTTCCGGTCCGGTTTGATCCAATTGCAGATCGATGACATCGTGATTGTCACGCGGGCTGGTCGTGGCCGACCCGTGGAAACATTTGATCCGCTCGGCCTGTGCTCGCCGCAAGCCAAAGGATGATGCGATATCATCGGTAATATCTGCTGCGCCATAAGGCAGCGTGGCAAGACCAACCAGCATCCCGCCGGCAAATAGCGAGACATTGGTAACCTCTGCCCCTAATTCGACCATCGCAACGCCAAGCTCGCGCTCTTCTTTAGACAGACAGGCTGTGCCCGCAGCAATGGGAGACGCGATTATCGATTTCACGTTGAGATGCGCGCCGCGCACGCTCATGTCGATATTGCGTACCGGTGATGCGTCGGCGAGAATCACGTGGATATCCACGCCCAGACGGTCAGCATGCAGACCCTTGGGCTTCTTTACCCCGGCAAGCCCGTCAATCGTATAGAGCGCAGGCTGTGCGTGCAGAACCATCTTGCCCTGCGGATCGATGCTGTTGCGTCCGGCTTTCAGCAGATGGTCAATATCCTCCTGCTCAATCCGGTGCCCCCCCAGTTCTGTTTCCACAGACGTGAGCATGCTGGTCAAGCCACCAGCCGAAAAGCTTACCCAGACATCGTCAATATTGGTTCCGGCAATACGCTCGGCCTGTTCAACCGCGTCGCGGACATCGAGTTCAGTCCGTTCGGTATCGGCAATATAACCGCGCTTCACGCCTTTACTGGCGCGCTGCCCAGTTCCCAGCACGGTGATATCACCATTGTCCATCCGACCAGCGATCATCGCTGTAATCTTGGACGACCCGATATCCAAAGCGGTAAAAATCTTTTCTACCCGTGCTGCCATTTGTCTGTTCCCTTATATCCTTTTTGCTGCCTCATGGTGCCCCCAATCGATAGCGTCTTGTTTAACCCTCTGGTTCCGGCGATGTTTCCACCTTCGGCGGCATCCGGAGATAAGCGCGCTCCGTATCGCGCAGATCAAAATGTACCACCCCGCGCCCGAGCAAGCGATTAACCCCGTCCATCCGGGCAAAGTTTAACAGCGCCGCCGCTGCTGTCTCTTCGCCTTCCGGCAAGGCCAATGTTTCCCCGCTCTCAAATTCCAGGTTCCAGCGGCGATTACCGATCCAGGTCGCGCCTGTCACCATCGGACTAAGTGCCGGTGCAACGTCCAGTAGCTTGGTGAGTTCCGGCACGCGTTTATTGGCTTTTTTGCCCACGATCACGGGCAGGTCCGGCATTTCTTCCGGCTGTATCTGTTGCAACGGATATCCGGTCTGGTCGATCAGGGACAATTTGCCATCTCGCTGCCAAACCGCTGCGGGTTCTCTCTCGACAATCTCGACCACCAACGTGTCGGGCAAGCGGCGCGAGATCCGCGCGTCCTTGATCCAGCCATTGCCCATCAAATCGTCGCGCACCTGATCGATATCGACCAGCATCATGGAACGGTCTTTCTGTGCCAATGTAATTTCATAGACTTTCAGTTCGTCGATCCGGTTGACACCAGTGACTTCAACCCGCTTCACCTCAAATCCTGCGGCACCGACGGAGGTTGCAATCTGACTACTGATCCGCTCGTTGATACCGGTATAGTGAGCGACACTATAGGCGCCCAGCACGAACACGCCGACCAATCCCCAGGTCAGACCTTTCTGTACCTGTGCCTCGGTCACCGGCATGGCGCGGAGGATCTTGTCAAAGATCGACACTTGGCGGACTTTTTTCTTGTTCACCTTGCGGGGTTTACCCTTGGACTTTTTATTTGTCCGCCTGACTGATGCTGCTGTCATAGCGCTTCCCTCACAATCATTTCGACCAGTTCTTCATAGCTTATGCCCATTTGCTTGGCCTGTTCCGGCACAAGACTCAGCGGTGTCATGCCCGGCTGGGTATTGGTCTCCAGTACAAACAAGCCGTCCGCACCCAATTCATCATCCCAGCGATAGTCCGTCCGCGACGTTCCCTTGCAACCCAGAACCTGATGCGCGCGCAACGCATAATCGAGACAAAGTTTTTCAATCTCCGCCGGAATCTCCGCCGGACAGATATGTTCAGTCAGGCCTTCGGTATATTTGGCGTCGTAATCGTAGAAACCTGCTTTGGGTTTCAACTCAGTTACGCATAGTGCCTTGCCGCCAACAACCGCGGTTGTCAGCTCGCGTCCCTTGATAAAGGGTTCGGCGAGCAGTTCGTCAAATTCCTGCCACGGGCCGGATACGTCGCGGCCGATCGGATTGCCGTAATTGCCCTGATCGGTAATGATTGCCACACCGACCGATGAGCCTTCGTTGACCGGTTTCAACACATAGGGCCGGGGCAGCGGGTCAGCGTCGAAAATCTCGGCGCTCTTGACCATCTTGCCTTCGGGCATGGGAATACCGGCTGGTACCAGCTGCTGTTTGGTCAATTCCTTGTCGATGGCAATGACCGAAGTTACCCGCCCACTATGCGTGTAGGGAATTTGCATCAGATCAAGCATGCCCTGCACCGTGCCGTCTTCGCCGGGGCAACCATGTAGAGCGTTGAACACGACATCGGGCTTGATGCCATCAATGACCATTGCAACGTTCCGATCCATGTCGATGCGAGACACCTGATGGCCGTTTTTCTCAAGCGCGACGGCAACGTCATTACCGCTCATTAGAGAGACTTCGCGTTCTGCAGACCAGCCGCCCATCAATACCGCTACATGGAGTTTATCGCTCATGCCGCTTTCCTCGGTTCATAAAGGGCGGTTTGGGCCTCGACATAGCCAGCGCTTACACCCTTTTCCCAAGGGAAACGATTACTTTCATCCGGCCAGACCAACTGCACAGCCTGATCAAATTCTCCACCGAGGTAATCACAATTATACCAGATTGCAGAGGACCAAAATTCCGGCACCATCCATTCGGGAAGAACCCGACGAAAGACACAGGAATACCCTTCAATCAGCGCGTCAGTTCGAGCGTTTTCGGTAATATCGAAACCCTGTCTACACAGTTCGAGCGTGTCGTTGAGCAACGTTTGCATCAGGTTTAGTTCGAGTCCAAATATGATAACTTCCGGCTGATCGACCGAAGATGTGAAGCCTGTCGAATAAGAGAAGTCGGGATCCCTACCATCCGGGTCAAAAACTCCGTTCAGGTGGCACCCGTATTGTTCGACATTGTCGAGAATGGACTGTTCGAACTCCGTCAGGGCTTCGCTCATGCTTCGTCCCCCACGCGCTGTATCTCCCATTGCAGATCGACGCCGCTATGCTCCTTTACCCGCCGGCGCACTTCTTCGCCCAAGGCTTCGATGTCCGCCGAGGTTGCGCCGCCCAGATTGAGCAGGAAGTTGCAGTGTTTCTCTGACACCTGCGCTTGCCCGACCTGAAGACCGCGGCAACCGGCTTCATCGACCAGCTGCCATGCCTTGTGCCCGTCGGGATTCTTGAAGGTCGAACCGCCGGTTTTGGAACGCAGTGGTTGGGACGCTTCACGCTCGTCGGCAATGCGTTTCATTTCGGCGCCGATAGTTTCCGGATCTCCATCGGTTCCTCGAAGTGTTGCGCTGACCACGATGGCCCCTTCCGGCAATTCAGAATGGCGATAGGTATATCCCATGTCCGCCAGCGCAATGGTTTTCAGCTCGCCGGTTCGCAGGACAACGTCCGCGCTTTCCAATATGTCACAGACTTCCCGGCCATAAGCACCGGCGTTCATCCGGACGGCACCTCCAATTGTGCCCGGAATACCGCGCAAGAATTCCATGCCCGCAATGCCATGATCGCGTGCCATACTGGCAGCGGAAACTCCCGGCGCGCCGGCACCACAAATCAGTGCATTGTCAATTCCGAACCGTCCCTTGCCGACGGTTTCAATCCCGGCAAAAGCCTTGCCCAGACGGATAGTCACACCACGTTTTCCCCCATCGCGAATGATGAGATTGGACCCTAGACCCAGGGGCCAGACGGGAATGGTGGGATCGAGATCGCGGAGAAATTGCTGGAGATCGTCCACATCTTTGGGCGCGAACAACCACTCAGCAGGACCGCCGCTTTTGAACCAGACTAGCGGTGCCAGCGGCGCTTCGGCCGTAAGCTTGCCGTGGGTTTCGGGAAGGGCTGTCGCGACCGTCATGACCGTGCGGCCTTTATTCCGTCGGCCAAACCGGCCGCCCATTTGGTAATATCACCGGCGCCCAGACAGACAATCATGTCCTTGTCTTCCGCTACCTCCGCAAGCCTTGCCGTCAAATCCGCTTCATCTGCAACGGTTTCGGCAACCCTATGTCCGCGTTTGCGTAAGCCCGCGGCAAGGGCTTCGCTATCCACGCCTTCTATCGGTTCTTCACCGGCTACAAAGACCGGTGTGACATAGACCATGTCAGCGTCATTAAACGCTTGCTGAAAATCCTCCATATGATCGCGCAGCCGGGTGAAGCGATGTGGCTGAACCACAGCAATGACGCGACCTTCTGCGCCTTCGCGAGCCGCGGAAAGCACGGCGCGGATTTCGACCGGGTGGTGGCCGTAATCGTCGATGATCGATACGCCGTCCACTTCGCCGACTTTGGTAAAGCGCCGTTTGACGCCGCCAAAATGATCAAAGCCGCTGGCTATTTGTTCGTCCGTCATGCCCATTTCGAGGCCAACCGCCACCGCTGCAATCGCATTCTCGACATTGTGCCGCCCCGGCATGGGCAGTGTAATGCCTTCAATTGTCCGCGTCTCGCCATCACGGTCGCGAATGACCACATCAAAGCGGTTACCACCGGGTATTGGCGTGACATTGACACCCTTCACATCAGCCTGCGCGGAAAAACCATAGGTAATCAGCCGCCGGTCGCGAATACGCGGCAGGATCGCCTGTACTTCGGGATGATCAAGACACAGGATCGCGGCGCCGTAAAAAGGCACATTCTCGATAAACTCGACAAAGCTGTCCTTGATCTTGTCGAAGCTGCCATAATGATCGAGATGTTCCGGATCGATATTGGTGACAACCGCAATCGTCCCATCGAGACGCAGAAAGCTTCCGTCGCTCTCATCAGCCTCAACGACCATCCACTCGCTGTCACCCAGACGGGCGTTGGAACCATAGCTGTTGATGATGCCGCCATTGATCACGGTCGGATCAATTCCGCCCGCATCCAGCATCGCCGCGACCATCGAGGTGGTGGTGGTCTTTCCATGCGTGCCAGCAATCGCGATGGTCCGCTTCAGCCGCATCAGCTCCGCGAGCATTTCCGCACGCCGGACCAAGGGGATACGGTCTTCCAGCGCCTTTTCCACTTCGGGATTGCCGCGCTTTACGGCGGTTGAGGTGACGACCACGGCCGTCCCGACGACGTTCTCGCCATTCTGGCCGATCATCACCTTGATACCCTTGGCGCGCAGCCCTTCGACGATATAGCTTTCGGCTATGTCAGAGCCCTGCACCTGATAGCCAAGATTATGCATGACCTCGGCAATGCCGGACATGCCGATACCGCCGATGCCAACAAAATGGATTGTGCCAATATCTGTACCGACACCTTTCATCGCATGCTTTCTTTCGCGAGATTGTCCTTTGCGAGTGCTGGGCCCGGATTGGGAGCCAGCTGGAGTTTTTCCTTCTTCACCTTTAGTGTTTTGGAAAGCGGCGATGTTCCAATGCTTTCAACCAAATCTGCCAGATCACTCACCGCATCGGGCCGACCACATTTCCGGGCAAAACGCGCCGCATTTTGAAGTGCATCCGGGCCAAGGGCCATTTTCTGCATCTGCTTGGCCAGTTCCTTGGCCGTAAATTGTGGCTGTGCAATCGCACGTGCACCGCCGGCGGCGACCATCTCGCGGACATTCTGGGTTTGATGGTCATCTGTCGCAATCGGCAGCGGGATAAGGATCGCCGGACGTCCTGCAGTTGTCAGCTCGGCGATGGTCGACGCACCTGCGCGCCCGATTACCAGATGCGACCAACCAAGGCGCTGCGGCAGGTCTGGCAGATAAGTGGCCAGTTCGGCCGGAATATCATGTTCGGCATATTTTTCGCGAACCCGCTCTATATCCTGCTCACGACATTGCTGGGTAACCTGCAGCCGGCGGCGTAGATGCATTGGCAACAGAGCCATTCCATCCGGTACGACATCCGAAAGAATGGTTGCTCCCTGACTGCCACCGGTGACCAGCACGCGGAAAATACCTTCCTCCGTAAGTGGTGGATAGGGCTCCTCGCGCAGCGCGATAACCTCTTCACGTACCGGGTTTCCGACCAGATGGACCTTTTCCTCATATTTCGGTTTCAGCTTCAGGATATCGGGATAGGACGTGGCAATCGCATTAACCGAGCGCGCCGCCAACCGATTGACCCGGCCCAGCACAGCATTTTGTTCATGGATGATTGTAGGGATGTTCTTGCGGTTTGCCGCCAACAGCGCCGGAAAGGCCGGATAGCCGCCAAAGCCGATAACGGCGGACGGCTCAAACGTATCATAAAGCTGCATTGCCATCTTGCGACCCTTCAGGATCGCGCGCGCGCCCGATAGCCACCCGCGCGGGTCCTTAGTGATCCGACCGGCAGGCAGTACATGGACCTGACCGTCATCGACCATGCCGGGAATTTTCTCGCCGCGCTCGTCTGTGATCAGGGCAACACGGTGGCCACGCTGGACCAGTTCCTTGCCCAGTGCATAGGCGGGAATCATGTGGCCGCCCGTACCGCCGGCGGCGAGAACATAATGTTTCGTAAAGCTCATTTGGTCACCATCCCATTTGTGACATAAAGTGAGCGATCTAAATAGGGATTTCTGCGTGTAAAGGCCAGCAGCAGTCCAACGCCGAGCGACAGGGCCAGAAAAGAGGAGCCGCCATAGCTGATCAGCGGCAATGTCATGCCCTTGGAAGGAAAAAGCTGCAGGTTCACCGCCATATTGATCAGTGCTTGCCCACCAAATTGCGCCGTCAGACCGGCGACGGCGAGGATGATGAAATTATCCTCCTCATCGAGCAGGCGCAGGAATACCCGTACCACAATGGCAAGATAGACCAGCGCGATCGCAACGCACGCGAGCAACCCGAATTCCTCGCCAATGACCGAGAAAATATAATCGGTATGCGCTTCCGGCAGTTTGAACTTCGCGGTACCAAGACCGGGGCCTGTGCCCAGCAGGCCGCCACCGGTCAGTGCCTTGTGCGCCAGCATCACCTGATCGAATTCATCGCCCCCGAAGAGCCAGGTATTGATCCGCTGTGTCGCCACCGGGTAGAGAAAATAAGCGCCGACCAATCCACCGATCCCGCCCATACTGATCGCTGCAATCAGACGTGCCGAGAGGCCGGAAATCATCATCAACACAAACCAGATACCGCAAAAAATCAGTGTTTGACCAAGATTTGGCTGCATCATCAAGAGCAGGGCAATCACCCCGGTTAGCACGAAAGACAGCGATATTACCGGAAGTGAAGGGTCCTTGACCCGCAAGGAAAGCAGCCAGGCCAGCGAAACGGCATAGAAGGGTTTGAGAAACTCTCCCGGCTGGACCGTGGCGAAACCATAGCCGATCCAGCGCTGTGCACCGTTAACCGTCTTTCCGAAAATCGGCACCAGAAACAGCAGAGCAAAGGCAGCAACCCCTGCGATAATCGCAAAGCGCCGCGCCTGTTCCTTGGGTAGCATTGACACCACGAGCATTATGGGAACACCCACTATTACCCAACCGAGCTGACGATAGAAATAGTAAAGCGGGTCAAGCGAAACCGCCGAGGTGCTGTGCTTCAACGCAGATACCGGCGATGCTGCCGCGACGGCGATCAGGCCAATGGCTATCAGCGTCAACATCAAGGCCAGCAACACCCGGTCCAGTTCCCAGAACCAGATTGCCAATGGCGAACGGTCACTACGCCCCAGACGTGATTCCAGCTGGAAACGTTTCTTTTTCAGGCCTGCCGCAATTTCCGGCAACGGACCCTTAGAGGTTGTTCCATCGGTCATTCTATACTGCCCCCAGCCGCTGTTCCGATTAGATTATTTTCGATGACACTCTCTACCGCGTTGCGGAAACACTCGCCGCGCGCTTCAAAATCCTTGAACTGGTCGAACGAGGCACAGGCCGGTGATAGCAAAACCACTTCGCCCGGTTTGGCATTGGCTGCTGCATGCTGCACGGCGGTCAGGATCATCTCGCAAGGATCAACCGGCATGTGCGGCGCAAGCAATTCACCAAACATCGGCCCGGCATCACCAATTGTGTAAGCCTGGACCACGTTACCAAAATAGGGTTCGCACTCTTCAAGACTATCACTCTTGGGCAATCCACCGACGATCCAGTGGATTTTAGGATAGGCGCCAAGTGCCGGGCCGGTAGAAGCCGGGTTGGTTGCCTTACTGTCATTTACAAACAGCACGCCTTCGGCCTCGGCCATCCGTTCCATCCGGTGCGGCAGGCCCTTGAAACTCGCCAGCGCGGGACGCCATTGGTGTTCCTTTATGCCCAGCACTTCTGCGGCGACCACTGCTGCAACCGCGTTTTCCAGATTATGCGGCCCCTGTAAGGATGGCCAATTCTCCTGTCCTTCCAGAAAGAAGGCACTGCTATCCATAATGTTTTTTACCCGGCCTTCAGCGCGAATGAGCTGCAGGGCAAGCTGTGTTTTTTCATCTGTACTGCCGAAAATAGCAACATGGTCCGGGTCCATCATGTCGAACAGGCGTACCTTGGCCGCGGCATAGGCATCATAACTGTCATAGCGATCAAGATGGTCCGGACTGATGTTGAGCAACATCGCCACATCGCAATCCAGGCTGTGTGTCAGATCGATCTGATAGCTGGACAGTTCCAGCACATAGACACCGCCCGCCGCCAAGGGTTCCTGTGAAAGGATCGGTACACCAATATTCCCGCCCATATGCGTCGGCAGGGCTGCGCTCTGGATGATATGATGCAAAAGCGCGGTCGTCGTGGACTTCCCGTTAGTGCCTGTAATCCCGACGACACGATGTGGCGGCAGAGACCGCCGGGCCTGGGCGAATAATTCGATATCACCGATAATCTGCACACCGTCATCGGCGGCCTTGTCACGGATCGGGTGGGTGTTCAGCGGCACGCCGGGTGACACGACTATCGCATCATAGTCGCTGAGGTCCGCTTCCATAGGATCGGCGATAATGGCCTTGTCATTCGCCGCTTCGCGCAATTCTTCCCGCGCGTCCCATGCCAATATTCTCGCACCGCTGGCGTGCAGTGCATCAAGTGTCGCCATGCCGGATCGTGCCAGGCCCAAAATGGCATAGCTTTTGTTGGCAAAGGCGGACGAACGCATCATCTGAGTTTGAGTGTTGCAAGGCCGGCCAACGCCAGAACCAGACTGATGATCCAGAAACGGATCACGACAGTGGATTCAGACCAGCCAAGCTGTTCGAAATGGTGATGAATCGGCGCCATGCGAAAAACCCGCTTGCCGGTCCGTTTGAAGAAGAAGACCTGAACGATGACCGAGACCGCCTCGAGTACAAAAAGTCCGCCGACAATGGCGAGGACGATTTCATGGTGGATCGAAACAGCAATTGCGCCGAGCGCACCGCCGAGGGCGAGGCTCCCGGTATCACCCATGAATACTGCAGCTGGCGGTGCGTTAAACCAGAGAAACGCCAGACAGGCTCCGATGATACAGGCACAGAAAATGGCGAGCTCACCCGCACCTGCTACAAAAGGAATACCGAGATATTCCGAGAAAACCGCGTTGCCCGACATGTATACGAGAATCAAAAAGGTCGCACTTGCAATCGCCACCGGCATCGTCGCCAGACCATCAAGCCCGTCGGTCAGATTCACCGCATTGCCCGAGCCGACGATAACAAACATGGCAAAGGGGAAATAGAACCACCCGAGATTGACCTGCACATCGTTGAAAAACGGAACATAGAGATTGGTGCCAACCTGTTGAACAATGATCCAGGTTGCAAAACCGGCAACGACAAATTCCATCAACAACCGGACACGCCCGGGAACACCTTTGTGACTGGCTTTGCTGACTTTGTCGTAGTCATCCATGAAGCCTATCGCTCCGAAACCCAGCGTCACAAAGATACAGACCCAGACAAAAATATTGCTCAGGTCCATCCAAAGCAAAGTGGAGATAACTACCGAAAGCAAAATCATCAGGCCGCCCATGGTCGGCGTGCCTGCTTTTTTGAGATGCGTAATCGGCCCGTCCTCACGGATAGGCTGACCCTTGCCCTGTTTCATCCGCAGCATGTTGATGAATCTTGGTCCAATCAACATGCCAATGAACAGTGCGGTTGCAACCGCTGCGCCTGAACGGAAACTCAAATAGCGAAAGACATTGAATAGGCCTTCAAATTCAAGCCATTGTGCCAATAGATAAAACATTAAAACTCCCCGCTCACCAAAGCCGATACGACCTTGGAAAGCCCCAGATAATTTGACCCCTTGATAAGAAGGATGTCTTCGTCACTGATTTCCCCTGCGACTGCAGCCAGCGCTTCCGAAGAACCCGCGACATGAGATATTTTGAGAGCGTGATCAAGTTTTTCCGACGATAATTGTTCCAGCCGAGCTTGCGTATGGGCCATCTCGTCGCCAACCAATATGACGGCCTGTGCACCAGAGGCGATGATGTCTTCGGCCAGCGCCTCGTGATATGCTTGCGCTTTGTCTCCCAGCTCGCCCATTGCGCCCAGAATGACGATTTTTTTGCCACCACAATTTTCGCGCGCCAACTGCCCCAAAGTGGCTTTCATCGACACGGGATTCGCATTGTAACTTTCGTCAATCAACAGCGCTCGCCCGCCATTTTTAAGTTCAATCTGATGGCGTCTGCCGCGACCATCAAGGCCCTGTAGCTCTGCCAGTGCCAGACCAGCCGCCGCCAGATCGCCGCCGACTGCACGAACCGCTGCCAATATGGCGAGCGCATTGGACACCCAGTGCTTGCCCGGTTCTGCAACCGTGAAACACAGGCTGCGATCCCCGTCACCATCGTCGCGAAAACTGGCTGTTACCAGCGAGCCGCCGCCTTGGGCCGGGACAACATCTATGGCGCGCACATCGGACTGTTCATCAAAGCCAAAAGTCACGATCTTCTTGGTGCAACGCAGGGCAGCTTTACGAAGCCGCTCATAATGATCGCTATCGCGGGGAATGACGGCAGTCCCCTCGTGGGTCAAACCCTGGAAAATTTCGGCCTTGGCATCGGCTATCGCTTCCACACCGGAAAAGTGCCCAATATGGGCTGGCGCAATCGCGGTGATGATCGCAACATCGGGCCGCACCAGACGCGTGAGCTGCGACAGTTCACCCGCATGGTTCATACCCATTTCAAAAACTCCATATTGGCATTCCGCCGGCATACGCGACAGGCTCAGCGGAACGCCAACATGGTTATTGTAGCTTTTCACCGACCGATGGGACTTTCCCATGGACGCACGGTTCAAGGCTGCAAAAAGGGCTTCTTTGGTGCCGGTCTTGCCGACCGACCCCGTAACTCCAATAATCTTCGCATCGGTGCGGGCCCGCGATGCGATGGCCAGATCGTTTAGCGCCTTCGTGGTGTCTGGTACCAATATGTGAGGGCCGTCGACCGGCTGACTGACGACCGCGCCCGCTCCGCCAGCCGCATAGATATCGTCAACATAAAGATGCCCGTCACTCTGCTCGCCTTTCAGCGCAAAGAACAGGTCACCCGGCCCAATTTCACGGGAATCAAATGCCACGCCGTTGACTTCAAAATCAGCGCTAGCCTGTCCGCCGATCGCTTCGGCAATAGCAGAAGATTTCCACAGGGTGGTCATGCCGTCGCCTCCGATTGCGGCGCGCCATTGCCTTCATTGCTGTCTTCGCGGGCACATTCCCGGGCGACTTCGACATCATCAAACGGAATGACGCGATCGCCAATGATCTGACCCTGTTCGTGTCCCTTGCCAGCCAATAATATGATATCATCGGCTCCCGCTAGCCCAATGGCATGGGCGATGGCTGCACGCCGGTCGCCTACTTCCTGGGCACCCGGTGCACCCGCCATGATATCAGCCCGGATGGCGGCGGGATCCTCACCACGGGGATTGTCATCGGTGACAATGGCAATATCGGATAGCTCCGCCGCTACCTTGCCCATTTCAGGCCGCTTTCCTGTATCCCGATCACCGCCAGCCCCGAAGATCGTAATCAACTTCCCTTTGACATGGGGCCGCAGTGCATCAATTGCGGCACGCAAACCGTCAGGCGTGTGAGCATAGTCAACGTAAACAGGCGCACCGATTTTCGTAATGACAGCGCGTTCCAATCGGCCCCGCACGGGCTGAACCCGCTGAAGATGGTCAACCACATCGTCTATTGTTCCACCGGTGGACAGAATGACACCTGCGGCGCACAACACATTGGCCGCTTGATAGGCACCGATCAGTGGCAGCGATATGCGGTGTGTATTTCCCTGCGCCTTCACCATCAACACCTGGCCCAATTGGGTTGGCGTGCGTGACAAAAGGCGCAGCGATGTGCCTTGTTCGCCAACGGTGAAGAGGTTCAGCCCGCGATCCATAGCACGCTTGATAACCGGAGCTGACCACTCATCATCCGCCCAGATAACTGCCGTACCAGCGTCCTGCACGACCTCGTCAAACAGCCGCATCTTGGCTTCGAAATAACTATCCATATCGCCATGATAGTCCAGGTGATCGCGGCTGAGATTTGTGAACACGCCGACATGCACAGGCAAACCTTCGGTGCGATATTGTGACAGGCCATGACTGGACGCTTCGAATATCGCATGACTAACACCCTCGCGGGCCAGGCCGGACATGTTGGACAGAAAAGTCACGATGTCGGGCGTCGTCAGCCCGGTCTTAACCTGTTCATCAGCTGTCGTGACCCCCAGCGTGCCGATCGACGCACTGTTCAAACCGGCCATACGCCATAGCTGACGGGTCATTTCCGCAGTAGATGTCTTGCCATTCGTCCCGGTGACCGCTGCAACATATTGCGGTGTCGGGGTAAAGTAACGGGCCGCAATCAATGCAAAAACACGTCGCGGTTCTTCGGCAGCAATATGGACAGCGCCTTCAACCTGAGCATCAGGATGCGCCACAATCGCTAGCGCACCGGCAGAGACTGCGTCTTCGATAAAATCCTCGCCGTTGACTTTGGTGCCTTGAAAGGCGCCAAATATATTTCCCGGCGCGATCTTGCGATGGTCAATCGCAAAACCGGTGACATGAGCCTCAACTTCTTCGCTTTCCAATGCCGCGTCATTCAGCCCGGCGATAAGAGCAGATAATTTCATCGCCTATCCTTTCGGCGACCAGAGAAGCGGTGTTAGCTCCGATACATCAACATCGCGGTGTTCATCCGGGACGACGCCCAGCATTGGCCCAATCCGCGGAACGACCTTGCGTACAACGGGCGCTGCGGTCCAACCGGCGGTCCTTTGGAACCCTGTTTCCGCGTTTCCCTTGGGCTCATCCAGCATGGCGATCACTACATAGCGCGGATTGTCCATCGGGAAGGCGGCCGCAAATGTCGAAACAAGTGACGTCTTGTTGTAACCGCCGTTGGATGGTTTTTCGGCAGATCCCGTCTTACCGCCAATCCGGTAACCCGGTGCATCCGCTTTGCGGCCGGTTCCATTCGACACGATCATTCGCAGCAGTTGCCGCATCCGTGCACTGGTCGCCGCCTTGAACACGCGGCGGCCCTCGGCCTCCTCGCCAGGCTCAACTTTCAGCAATGTCGCTGGCCGCCAGATACCGCCATTGACCAAGGCAGCATAGGAACTCGCCAAGTGCAGAGGGGTCACCGCGATACCGTGACCATAGGCCACCGTCATATTGGTCACTCGCCCCCAACGCTGCGGCCAAAGCGGCTTTCCACGCTCCGCCAACTCGATATGAGGCCGTTCGTCAAAACCAAGCCGCCGGATCATATGCTCCATGCGCTCCTTGCCCAGATTGTCGGCCAATCGGGCGGTCACGATATTGGAACTGTGCACCAGCGTTTCGGGGACGTTGAGGTAGCGGTTTTGGCCATGATCATCCTTGATCTTAAAGCCCGCAACCTTAATCGGTTCTGTAGCATTATAACGCACTGCCAAATCGGTGACCGTTCCGGCATCAAGCGCAGCAGCGACCGTCAGTGGTTTGAAAGTCGACCCCAGCTCAAACACGCTCTGTGTCACTTCATTGTTCTGATATTTCATCGTCGCTTTGAGGATCTTGTTCGGATCAAATACCGGCAAGGAGGCAAGCGCCATCACCTCTCCGGTGTGGACATCAAGGACGATACCCGCAGCGCCGCGCGCTTCGTGAGCTGTCATTGCGACCATCAACTCACTTTCGAGCGCCGCCTGAACCCGGCTATCAATCGACAATGCAGCCGGCTTGCCGCGAAGGCTTTCGTCCTTCAAGCGGTCATTAAGCGCACGCTCCATACCCATAACGCCTTCGCTATCGGCATTGACATAACCCAGGACATGAGCCGCCAAGTCCCGCTGAGGATAAAGCCGTTCATTCTCTCGTGGAAATTCGATGCCGATCTCGCCAAGTGCATGAACCTGCCGCACTTCATGGGGCAACGCCCGGCGGCGAAGGTAAGTCGGCCGAGAGCCCTTTAGCTTGGAAAGAAATTCTGCCGCTGTCGTATCAGGAAACAGATCAGCCAGTTGGCGCGCCAGCAATTCCTTGTCACCCAAAACCCGTTCCGGCACCACGCGGATGGCATAGCCCTTCATCGTACGGGCCAACGGAACACCGTTGCGATCCACAATATCACCACGCGCCGGAACAAAAGCCGAGCTGGACATCCGCATCGGCTTGGCATCTTCCAATATACTGAAGCTGATCAGGCGTCCGACAATGATCGTGAAAATCGCCAGAAACACGAGCAGCAACACCATCAAACGAAAGTGGGCGCTGGCCGCTACCTCCTTACTCTTCCCGGAAAACTGCATCTTTCTGCTGCTTGCCAGAAGAGTGGTCATTGAGCGCGGCTCCCCGCTTGTTCGGTATCCGCCCTTGCCGCCAGCTGTTTGATCAACCCGTCATCGAGCAGCTTGTCCTCCATATCAGCGACGCGCGCGGTTTTTGTCTCGCGCAATTCAGCCGCCGTGGGCTCTTCTCCGATATTGTCATCTTCCCCGTTTATCGCGACGGGTGACGCATCATTGCTCTCGCTATCGCGCACCTTGGCTGATGCCGTTGGAAAGACCGAACCAATTATACCCGCTGGCGGAACCTTGTCCATGGTGCTGATGACAGCCACTTTAACAGGCTTGCGCAAATCCTTGCCACCCAGATTGGCTAGCGCCCGCTCTCCATCCAGATATTGCGACGCGTTGGGAGACACATAACCATATTCCAGTTTGTTCCAGTGCTCCAGCTGCCGCAAATTGGCGCGCGCACTAAACTCCGTTTCCAGATAGCGGATCTCTTTTTTGACCGACACAATCTTGCTGTCGGTCCGCGCAAGATCACTGCGCAAAGTGGCCACGCTGAGAGACAAGGGATAGAGCAGGATCGCGACGAGAAAAACTAGCGCCAGCCACCCGATACCTTCAAGACGTTTCACTGCCAATTTCATTGAACGCCTCCCGTCTTCGCATGGCTTGGTGCATCGGAACGCACCGCTGATCTGAGGGTGGCGGAGCGGGCTCGGGGATTAGAGACCTGCTCCGCCCCGGCCGGACGCACCAGTTTGGCTGGTTTATGAAAGGTGGGTGCCGGCCGTGTTTCGGAAACTTGGGGTAGATGGCGTGAACCAGCGGATTTTTGGCCGCTGCGGTCACGCAGGAAATTTTTAACGATACGATCTTCAAGGCTGTGAAAGGTGACGATGGCAAGACGGCCACCTGGTTTCAGCAGTCGCTCCGCAGCGACCAAGCCATCTTCCAGTTCACCAAGCTCGCGATTGATATGGATGCGAATGGCCTGAAAGGTCCGGGTTGCTGGATCTTTCTTGTCGCCAGGCTTTTGACCCAAAGCTTTGCGAACGACACTAGCCAGTTCGGAAGTGCGGGTTAGCGGGCGCGCGTTGACTATCGCCTTGGCAATTTTCCGCGAACGCCGTTCTTCGCCATAGCGATAGATGACATCGGCAATTTCTTCTTCGTCCGCTTCGTTCAAAAAGTCTGCAGCGCTGGGGCCATCTTGCGACATACGCATGTCGAGTGGGCCGTCTTTCTGGAAAGAAAATCCACGTTCGGCTTGATCCAGCTGCATTGAAGAGACACCGATATCCAGGGTGACGCCGTCAATATCTTCGCCTTCCAAGACATCCGCCATTTGCGAATAATAGCCATGGTGCAAGACCAGCTGGCCGTCAGAGGCTTCGACCAATGATGCTCCGCCAGCAATGGCATCAGGATCCTGATCAAAGCCATGTACTTTTGCGCCAGCAGCAATCATCGCCATGCTGTATCCGCCGGCACCGAACGTGCCATCGACATGCGTTTCGCCCGGGGTAATGGCGAGCGCATCGATGACTTCGTCAAGCAGGACGGGAATATGGGGCTTGGTCTGGGACATCGCTTCATTTGGGGTCATTTCTTTTTCCCCAATTCGCTGAGATGAAATTCCACCAGACGCTTGTCCACTGGCACATCGTTGGTTATGTCGAGCAGCGCCTGTGGCGCCCAAAGGCAAAATGTTTTGCCGATACCGTGAAAGAGGACATTGTCTTTCAGGCCGCCAATCGCTTGCAACATGGGCGGTAGAACAAAGCGGCCACTCGCGTCGAAGCTGAGCTCCTGCAGGGTCGAGAATTTGCGAGCGCCAGCGGCATCGCGGTCATAAGGTTCAGAACGCGCAATGGCGATTTCTTCTTCCTTGTCGATTTCCGCGAGCATATCAATTTTGCGGCTGAGGCCAAAACCAACCAGACAGTCCCATTTTTCATGTTTGCCAAGGCACAGAACGCGGCCGTCGCTGCTGGCGATCAGGTCTTTGCGCAGGAACGCAGGAACGGACAGGCGACCTTTGTCGTCTATCGTGGAAATTCCCGATCCTGAATAAGCGTAATTGCCTGACACAGCCTCAATCCCTCAACACTATCGAAAGGCAAATCTTTCCCGTGTGGAGAAGCGCGCAACGAACCACTCCCGAAAAACCAGAATTCCGGACAGGAAATTTACCCCGATAACGAAACAGGGTTAACAGGGGAGGGCTAGGGATGGAAGGGGATTTTACGGGATTTTGCGGGAATTTACGGAGTGTTTTCTCTATCTATTTGATTTAATTGTCTTTTATTTTGCACTCCTTTCGATAGACGTCACCAAAACTCGGATTAGTTGTTGGAAACACGGCAAATAAATGGACTTCAGAGCAGGTACGAAGCCAGAATCGAGGCTATTTTTGCAAATCAGCGATCAAACTGTCCATCAATTCCCGTGCATCACCCATGTCTTCCCCGGTCTGATTTGACCATAGAGCATCATTCAGAAAATCAGCGTCTGCGACGATAATCACTGCCCCCTTGCCGACAGAACAGCGTGCCATCACATTGCCAGCGCTGAACGCACAGTCGGCATGACTGTCTTCACGCTCTGCCGCGGCCTTGAAAGTCCCGATACCGACAGTTGATATCCTGGCATCGGGAAATTCGAGTTCCACGCCGCCCGCTCCATCACCATCAGGTGCCAGCAGTTCGAGGCCCCAGTGCCCCAGCAAAGGGGATAGCAAACCGGACGTCAGTGGTCTGCGATTATCACCAATGGGAAATTCCGTGTGCCATACCAGCATCGGATCGGTCAGGATAATTGCCTTGCCGCCTGCCCGCACCCAGGCGTCAACCACCGCGATGTCGGCCGGGTCCATTGCGGGTGGCTGGGCCAGCAAGATCACATCGGTATCGGAATTTTCCAGCCCGGCAAAACTGTCCACTGCGGTTATATCATGTTGCTGCTGCCAATGCGCATAAATCGGGGCTGGAGACGCTTCGCCGGAAACGATGCTCTTCATTGATGCGCCCTCGCCCCAGACAATCGGCAGACTGGTCATCAGCTGGACTTTGGCGGCGGCAGAATTCTCGTTCTGCAAATTGGTAGCTGCCGGACTACATTGCGAAAACAGCCCCATGATTGCTGCGAGGGCCAAACACAAAGCAGTAATCCGCACCAATGACTATCGCTCCTGATCCATAGGCGCTTCCAGCTTGGGATCGGGTTCCAGATCAGGAACGACCTGCGCCCGGGAACCCGGTACGGTCGGCACTGGCTGAACCACCTCGTCTTCCGGCACGGGCGCCGGGGTAATACCCAGTTCCGCCAGTGGTTCGGCCGGAGCAGGTGCCGGTACAGGTGCAACTTCCTGCACCAGTTCCCTTGACCTGTCAGCCGCTTCAGCTTGAATTTCCTCAATGGCAGATTGCTCATCACTGGCGCGCTGCAAGACAAAATTTGCGACGCTGACGAGCAAGAGGACTGCCACCAAGCCTACAACACCCACCTGGATGCGCTGAACCGTATCTTGCCGGTTAGCAGTTTCTTTCTGTTCCTCACTCATCATCTTCAAGCCACGGGAAAACCGGCAATCCTTTCTCTCTTAGCCAATTGGCATTGTAGAGCGAGGACAGATAGCGAAAACCGGTGTCGCACAATATCGTGGCGACCTTGCTACCGGGACCAAGCTCTTTGCCAAGAGCAATAGCACCAGCTACATTAATCCCGGATGAGAGACCGAGGCAAAGTCCTTCTTCCTGCAACAGCCGCTCGACCCATTTCATCCCTTCTTCATCGCTGATCCGATATTGCGTATCAATCGGCGCGTCTTCCAGATTGCCTGTGATCCGTCCCTGCCCAATCCCTTCTGCAACACTGCTGCCTTCGGATTTCAATTCACCATGCGCATAATAGTTGTACAGGGCCGCACCGTGTGGATCAGCTAGTCCGATCTTCACTTTCTCATTCTTGGCTTTCAGGCCCATGCCGACGCCAGCGATCGTCCCGCCGGTCCCCGCTGCGCAAACAAAGCCATCGACCTCGCCATCGAGCTGTTCCCAGATTTCTTCCGCAGTCGTTTCAATATGCGCACGGCGGTTAGCGACATTGTCAAACTGGTTTGCCCAAACCGCGCCTTCTGTTTCTTCGGCAAGGCGGCGGCTTGTATGAACAAAATGCCCAGGATTGGCATAAGGCGCCGCAGGCACCAGAACCAACCTGGCTCCCAACGCGCGAAGCGTGTCCATCTTTTCCCGGCTTTGAGTCTCAGGCATGACGATGGTTGTCTTGTAACCTTTGGCATTGGCAACGAGCGCGATTCCAATCCCGGTATTGCCAGCGGTACCTTCCACGATCATGCCACCGGGCTTTAACAGCCCGCGTTCCTCGGCATCCTGCACGATAAACAAAGCAGCACGGTCTTTCACCGAAGCGCCGGGATTGGCGAATTCGCATTTGCCGTAGATGTCGCATCCTGCCTCCGCGCTGGGACCAGCAAGATGAACGAGCGGGGTGTTACCGATCAGGTCGAGCGTTTCATTCACTATATTCATGCGACCTTCCATAGTCCGCGTTGTCAATGGCGACAAGCGCGGACAATTTGGCATGGCAAAAGAGGAACTTTAAAGGAGCCCTGTTTTCAATCAGGTCGTTCAGCCAGCAAGGCGCGCACCAGCGGCTGCAGATTCTCGTCATAGCGGGCGAGCATCACGTGTTCTTCGGCCGTCTCGAAATGACTGACGAGCTGTTTGCCATTCCACCAGTGTAATGCAATGGCCGGCGGGTCCGCGACAATCATATTGCGACCATCAGGGTTTTCAGGATCAATCGGTTCCAGGTCAAACGCAACCTGCGGTGCGGTGGACGCACAAATCGAAAGACTTGTGCCTTCAAAAGACGTTGAAATATTCCGGTGCAGGTGGCCAGTAATCATACCCTTGATCTGGTCATGCCCTGCAATCGTTTCGGCCAGCACCGACACCCATGGCTCACGCGGATCGGTATTCATCCATGCAATACCAGATTCTACAGGAGGATGATGCATGATGAGCAAAGTCGGCTTGTCCTGTTTCTCGGCCAGTCTTTCGGTCAACCACCGCGCCCGAACTTCGCAAAAGGCGCCCCCGTGACGCCCCTCTTCCAGCGTATCCAGAAACAGCAAACGCAGCGGGCCATCATCAATCTCATATTGGACAAAGCCATCTGCTGAGGGCACGTCGGGAAACTGTTTTTGGAACGGGCCGCGCAGGTCATGATTGCCCAGACACATATAAACAGGAAACGGCAGGTCGGAAAAAGCCTGTTCCAGTCGCATATAGCTATCCTGATCACCGCGATCCACTAGGTCGCCCGTAGCCAATAAAGCGTCAGGTCGCGGTGTCATCTCGCACAGGACCTTGAGCGCCTGATCGAGGCGCTTGCGGTTAAATTCCGACGGATTATCTGGGTCAAAACCGAGATGGATATCCGTTACCTGCGCCAAGATCATGGGCGCTTCCTCTCTGTTATGTCGCCGCTAACGACTGGCAATCTTCTGCTTTCTTATCTTAACTTTCAGCTTGTCGGAAGGCTTAAGCGCCTCATTATCATTCGCCACCTTGTCAGGTTTTTTCCGTTTGTCCTTCTGCTGCTCCTTGATC
The DNA here is from genome assembly GCA_947493955.1 of uncultured Sphingomonadaceae bacterium. Classification (GTDB taxonomy): domain Bacteria; phylum Pseudomonadota; class Alphaproteobacteria; order Sphingomonadales; family Sphingomonadaceae; genus Parasphingorhabdus. The sequence continues at coordinate 356,543 of CANLSQ010000001.1, read as the reverse complement.
AGCCAGGGCGCACCGTCATCGGCATGGTAATCATGACACATGGCGCAGCTCGATGGAACATCGGAGCTTTTCTGGAACTCACCGCCATGACATTCACGGCAGGTTTTGATGCCGGGCAACAGCAGGTCGCGCGCATTGTCCGATGTCGTCGCTGCGTGGCAGGAGGTGCAATCCTCGTCATTATGCGCTTCATGGCTAAACCAGCCTTTGTGCATATAACGATCAGTCTGCGTTACCGGCTTGATACCATAGTCAACCCGTCCGCGCGCCGTCGGTGGCGTGACGCCATGGCAATCGAAACAGGCGCCGCCGCGTGAAAATACCTGCTGGATCGCCAAGTTTGCGCGGCTTGGTCGGAACTGGACAGCACGCGCATAATCGCTTGCCACCCTATTGTCATTTTCTGCACCCGGACGTCGCCGCTTCATACCGCCAAGATTAATTGGCCGCGAAGGACCGGTGGACCGGTAATAGGCGCGCAGGTCCGCCCGCACCATATCCGGTTCGCCGTGGCGCAGCGTTCGCACCGTGTTGCCAATTTCCTCGAAGGCAAGACTGTGGCACATCGCGCAGTCTTCCTCCATGTCCACGGGCTCAAACCGAACGCCGTTCGAATCCGGCGTATGGCAGTCTGCACAGACCAGCGAATCGCCAAAACCAAATTTCGCCGACAGCCGCCGCCCCATTTGCGCGACCCCGCCGGTTTTTGACATATGCACATCATGCGGGAATTTCAGACCATTATATTCAGTGGGCTTGTCATCGAGTGAAACCCGCATGCGAGGTGGATTTTTGCCGCCAGGCTGGACCAGCAAAGCAGGACGAAACTGCGGGTGTGAAATCCCGAAATCCGACGCATTTTCAAGCTCTGTATCGGTCAAACGCCCGTCCATTCCCTCGTGACAATCCGCGCAGAATTTTTGCGCAGTAGGCTCCATAGCACCTGCCCCTTCATGCTCGGTGTGACATTCGACACACCTGCCGGGTGGTTTGTTAAAGGCCGAGGCAAAAGCCGCGCCGACTTTTTCAAATCCTTCGGGTTCTCCCATGGCAGTGAGCAGGCGGTCTTTCTTGGCATGATCATGCGCATCATCTTCATGGCAGTTGAGACAGGTTTTATCTGTCACCGTCACAAAGGCATCGACGTGGCAGGCCTGGCAATCGCCTTCCAGGCTATGATGCGCGTCACTGAGCGCACCGGATGACCACATCGTGTCAGCATGAAAACCCTCAGGCCGCTCTTCGACGCCGCGATAAGTGGCCCATGTGTAGATTGGCCAGATCAGGAATGCGGCAAGCATAAGTCCGACAAAACCCCACGCGCTGATCCGCTTCCCCGGCAAAAGACCTTTCAAGGTATATAGCGCGCCCTCTTCCCTCTCTTGTGCGGAATCCGAAAGCGCTTCGACCCGTTTGACGGTCAGGGTCACACCTTCTTCGCCTTGGCTGACCGCTATGACATGGCCGCCAAAACCAATTTCAGCACCGGCACCAGGATCAATGGTTGCCGACATCTGGTCGCGGCCATCAACCGAGAATTTCTGGCCCGAGATACTTTCAATCTCAATCTGGCCGTCTTCAAGCTGGCGAATAACCGCATGGTCGGGATTGACGGCAAGGTCAGGCAGATGGATCGCATTTGCCGTGTTACGGCCGATCCCGATTTCAGCATCCGTGAACGGATTGGAACGGATAATTTCACGCCCATCAGCGGTGACGGCAATTTGGCGAACGATAAAGGTCATCAGTCTATCTCCCGCCTACCAGTAAAAGAAAACGCTAATGATATGCGCCGATAGCGATGCGATCAGCGCGAAGGTCATGGGCACATGGATGAACAACCAAACCTGCAGCAGCGCTTTCAGCCTAAGATGGCGGCGGACGCGGGCGAGCGTCGCTTCCTTTTTCTCAAGCAGCGCATCAACCTTGTCCAGCGGGTCGTCCCCGCCCATGCGAGGCTGATAAGCACGTTCTCGCCGCAAATCAGCCTGCGCAGCGCGGGTAGCGCAATTGGGATATTTTCCGGACACCCGTTTGAGGAAACCGCCGCCAAATGGGTCCTGTTCCAGCGATTGGAGCACCAAAGCGGCATGTTCTGCCGACAACGGTTGAGCCGCTTCATGCAGTTGCCGGTCGAGCGAGCGCAGGCTTTCCAGCATCTGCGTCTCGGTCATCTCGTCACGATTGTTAGACAGGGATTGCGGGATGGTTGCGTAGAAATAGATGCCGACAATGCCGGAGATGATCACGATCATCATGAAGGCATAAGCTGCCGTGTGAATGTTCCAGCCAAATTGAAAGCCGGTGTGCAATGTGCCGATAACAATCAGGCTGAGGCCAAGATAGATATGCGCCGAGGTCCAGGCCTTGAGCGACCATTTGCCCGGTGTCATTGCGCGCTTGCGGACACCAAGCATGGTCAGCCACAGGATCAGCCCAGCCCCGATCGTGCCAAGCGTATAACCATACCAGCTGCCGCCATTATGACGCGGCGAGACGTCGATGAAGAGATAGCTGACAATGGATAGCAGCATGATGAAAGAGGCAATTTTCAGCCATTTATAACCCGCATGTTTAAGGAAGCCGTCATGCATGGCGACTTTCTTTTTCGCGACATCACCGGGAACAGGAACAGAAGCCATCACGCGTCCTCCTGCTCTAGCTTGGCGACAGTCAGGAATTCCTCAGGTGCCACGCGGATCGCGGCCCCCGTGGGACAGGCACGGACACAGGCCGGGCCGCCGTTGATGCCGGCACACATATCGCATTTGATCGCTTTTTTCGGTTTCTCGACTTCGGGATCGCTGTTTTCCGCCGCCCATTGCTTGTCGGGCTCACCGGGGCCGGGCCCGCTACCGAAAAACAGCCAGCTGAGCAAGCCCGGTTTCTTCGGCGGCACCTTGTCCATGCGGATCACGCCATAAGGGCAATAGCGCTGACAATTGCCGCAGCCGATGCAGGTGTCGTCGATGAAGACCTCTCCGTCCGGACCACGGTGGATCGCATCAGGTGGGCAATCAGACATACAGTGCGGATGCTCGCAGTGGCGACAACTGGTCGGGACGTGCAGATGCGCATAGGTCCGGCCCGCTTCACGGTCGAGACGGGACAGGCCTTCATGGCTGTCGGCGCAGGCCTTTTCACAATTGTCACAGCCGACACAGAGATTCTCGTCGATCAGCAATACGTCGGTTGCTTCGCCGATGCCATTGTCGACGAGAAAATTGGCAACGCCGGAATAATAATCCACCACGCCGGAGAAGCTATCCTTCTTGGCTTCGACAAAGGCGTTGATATCCTGCCGCGAAGCCATTTCCTGCTTGGCCTTGCGCATCAGGTCGGGATGCTTGTCGAGCACCTTCTTGAAGGCATCGCCGTTAATCTTGATAACTTCCGATTTGATCGCCGCCTTTACAGTCGCGGTGCGCATACCGCCAGCGATCAGGGTCATTTCCCCGACATAGGAACCAGCTGGCAGATAGGACAGGAACACCGGCTTGCCACCAATTTTCTTTTCCACCACCATCGATCCGACGCGAATGACGTAGATGTCATTGCCCTCGCTGCCTTCCTCGATAATCGCTTCGCCAGCCCTGACATTCATGATCTCGCTGCCCTCGACAACCTCGGAGATATCGTCTTTGGTCAGGCCGGAACCAAACATCTGCAGCAACTGGCGTTCCGTGGAAATACGTGTGATGGCGCGCTTGGCAGCTGGCACCGAGGCCTGCAGTTTCAACGCCGCCGTGCGGGAAATTTCTACAACGATCAGGTCTTCAGCTGCGTTGACGGTCGCACCGCGGCGGCGACCGGATATCAGGCCAACTTCGCCGAAGATTGATCCTTCCTCAATGGGTACTGTGATCGACGGATCATTGGGATCAATCTCGACCGCGACCGAACCTTCGGCAATGGCGAACAGCGATGAGCCCGGTTCATTCTTCTCGAAAACCACCTCGCCGCGACGATAACGGCGCGGTTCGCTGTCGAGCATGAATTCGCGCATCTGCAGTGATGATAGCTCGTTAAGAATAGTGACCCGCTCACGGAAAAATTCCAGCCACTCGTCGACCGACTTGCCACCGGGCAGGTCTGCAAATTTCTTCTCGAGTATTGGTTCGTCCGCCGGCTTCAGGTCCTTGTTACCGTTGATGAATTCAATGACGTCATAGCCCTGGTTCATACAGTGCTTGATCAGCGGATAACCGGCCAGCGCACCGATGACATAGATACCCTTCTTGGTACTCTCGAATGCGGGCGTCAGCTTGGGATAGGCTTCGCGATCCTCGCTGGTAAACTCAATCCCGCACTCCTCGACAAATTTGCGCGGCGGTGCTGATCCCATGCGTGCAATGATCCGGTCGCACTTGATTGTTTCCTGCCCATCGCGGGTTTCGAGCACCAACTCGCCATCCTTGACTTCCGCCGGAGTTGTTTCGGTACGGACATCAACTTTACCCTGCTCGCCTGCTTCCATGAGCAGCTTTACGTTAGCCTTTTTTGCACGCGCAAATTCCGGCGAGCGATTGAGGATCGTGACAATATTATTCTGAGCCGCATCGGCCGCGAGACCGAGCGCATTTTCAATCCCGGCATCACCGGAACCGATCACGGTGATATGCTCGTCATAATATTCGCCCGGATCATCCAGCTGATATTGCACCAGCTTGTTGTCCCCGCCCGGACAACGCATCAGGTTGGGATTGCCCTGCGTTCCGATCGCCATGACAATGGTCTCGGCCATCACTTTATCACCGTTTTTCAACGTGATAGTGAAATCACCTTCTTCGCCTTCGATCTTGACCGGCTCGGCATTATATTGAACATTGACCGCACAAGCTTCGGTTTGCTTGTCCCAGATTTCCAGGATCGCTTCACGCTTGCCCGCGTCAAAATCCATATCCGAACGCAGCACCAGCTGGCTCGGCGTCGCCATGACGTGCTTGCCTTTTTGATATTTGTAGATGGTGTCGGAAAGATGGTCAGTCTTTTCCAGCAGCACATGTTTCAGCTTCAACTGTGCGGCACGGCCAGCAGCACTCATGCCCGCTGGTCCCGATCCCACGATCACCACTCGAAACTTGTCCGCCACGCGCTTCTTCCCCCTTTTGCCCTTCTTGGCCCAACGCTCCCTCATGCGTTTAACGGACCAATGCGGCAAGTTTTCCGGCTCTAGCGCGACCCCAAAAGACTTAACTTACCAGCATCTTACCAAAAAGCTTTTGATATGCCAGTGGAAAATATCACAGTTAGAACCGCTTTGGTCACTATCGAAAATCTGAAACAAAATGCTTGTCAAAGCGGTACAGTTTACGACAATGCGAGGCGATCAACTGGGTCGCACCAGTTAAGGAACGGGTTTTAGAGATGAGCGAGCCAGAAGAAACAGCACCATCCGGCAAAAAGGCGACCGGCAATATCAGTCGTGTTGCCCTGATATCTGCCGCCGTCCTGGCAATCGGAGCGGTTGGTGTGCAGGTCTATCGCGGCATGGACACCGCTGGATCAGGCAGCAGCGCGGATACCCAAGCGGCGTCTGGTGAAACCGAAACGGCGCCCAGTGTCGATGAAGTCATCGCCGGCCTTGAAAAAAAGCTTCAGGATGATCCCGAAGATGCTGAAAGCTGGCGCATGCTGGGTTGGAGCTATTTCGAAACCGAAAAATATGCCGAATCCGCCACGGCGATGAAACGCGCAACGACGCTTGATCCCGATAATGCCGAATATTGGTCCATGCTGGGTGAAGCGCTGGTCATGTCCAGCGACGGGCAGCAAGTGCCCGGCGATGCCGCGGATGCGTTCAGAAAGGCGCTGGCCATTGACAAGAGTGATCCGCGCGCGCGCTATTTCCTGGCGGTGCAAAAGGATATTTCGGGTGATCACAAAGGCGCCATCAATGACTGGTTCGCGTTGCTCGAAGACACGCCGGCAGATGCACCTTATGCTGCAGATATTCGCCGCGTGATCGGACAAGTTGCCGAAAAGGAAAATATCGACGTGGCCGCGCGGCTCGCCAAGGTTACCCCAGCGGCGCCCACAGGCGGCATCTCCACCGACGGCCCGCAAGTTGCTACCGCAGCGATTCCCGGCCCCAGCCGCCAGCAAATGCAAGAGGCCGCCGCCTTGCCCGCCGGTCAGCAAGAAGCGATGATCGCGAATATGGTGGATGGCCTGGATCAACGGCTGCAATCCAATCCCAACGATGCAAACGGCTGGATCATGCTGATGCGCAGCCGCATGCAACTGGGTCAAACTGCCAAAGCCAAAAAGGCACTAGCCGACGGATTGGCGGCGTTCAAGAATGATGGCGCAGAGGCCAAACGGATTCGCGAGGCGGGAATGGCCTTGGGCGTTGGGGGCTAAGCACCCGCATCGAGTCTGCAAGCAAGCCAATATCAAAAAGATCACGCAAAGATACCAAGCGGCCAAGTTGTCCCTCCTCGGCAACAGGTATCTTCACGTGACCTCTCTCCCGAAACTATAACGCTAGTTCGCCGCTATAGCTTGATACCCAAACCAACACCGACCACGATCGGGTCAAGATTGATCTTTACCCGCTGCGTTCCAGCAGCCGTCGTCCGCAGCGTCGCTGTGGTGTCAACGTCAAGATATTTAACGTCAACATTGAACGTAAATCGGTCATTGATGGGAATATCGAAACCGGCCTGCAATGCGTAACCGAAGCTGCTTTTCAGACTGACATCCGTCTCACCCACCGCCGCTTCCAGCGCATCCGAAGCATTTTCGTTGTAGAACATCGTGTAGTTGATACCGGCTCCGATATAGGGGCGGATCGCTGCATCAGGTGCAAAATGATACTGTGCCGTCAGGGTTGGCGGCAATACCCAGGTCGATGCCAGACGCCCGATCCCGCCGGTCGTTCCCGACACACCGCTTGCACTGTGCTTGGTCGTCGCGGCGATCAACTCGAACCCGATATTGTCGGTCGCCATATAGGTAATATCAACTTCCGGTGCGGGACTGTTATCCACGCTGACCTGCTCACCGGGAAAGGCCGGCAAAATAGAGCCACTTTCCTCACTTGGCATTACGTTAATGGCCCGGACGCGGACTATTATGTCACCCTGTTCAGCAAAAGCCGGTACAGAGCTGATCGCCATGCCTGATACCGCTGCCAGCGCCAAAAATTTCACTGTTTTACGCATTGAAAAAATCCTTCTTACTTAGTCCCCAATGGTGGTTAGGGAGAGCCAGAAGGAGCCGCATTGATCCAACGCAACGAATGTTTTGACCTAGGTCAATGGAATGGATTCATTGCCGATTTTTCCTGTCCTACAGGCCAGCAGCTGTGGCATGGTTTGCAACCGTTCTTTGACAATTGAAGAGGTGGCAACACGCCCGCACGCAAGAGTGAGAATTGTGTGAACTTTGCGATATCATGGTGGAGAGGAGCGACCCCATAGGGATGCGTCAATATTGTAAACTTCACGGAATCGGGCTTGAGAAGCAACGAGTGTGATTTGTGTGAACTTTGGAATATTGTTTCGCACCAAAAATGCTCAAAAAGACTGTGTGCACATCGTAAACTTCGCCAGTTTTCCGATATTCTTCCTCTCCCCTTGAGGGAGAGGACAGATTTGCTTGCGAACTTGTTCGCTAGAAAATCTTGGTGAGGGGTGAGAGAGGGCGCGCGAAGCCATTCCCCCTCTCCAACTCGACTAGGCAGGCAAGCTGCCAAGTCTCCGTTTCCTCTCCCTCAAGGGGGAGAGGATGAATGTGCCTACCGAAAGAGGGGTTCGCCAAAGCTGCGTAATTTGCGGCTATGCAAGGTACCGGCATCTGCCTCTTGGGCCAGTAGATCGATTGTCCGCAAACCAATCGCCAGATGCTGCCCGACCCGCTCCTGGTAGAAAGCATCGGCCATACCCGGGAGTTTGATTTCGCCGTGGAGCGGCTTGTCCGACGCACAAAGCAAAGTCCCGTAAGGCACACGGTAGCGATAGCCATTGGCCGCGACGGTTGCGGATTCCATGTCGATGGCGATGGCGCGCGACTGATTCAGCCGTTTCGCAATCTGCTCAAAGCGCAGCTCCCAGTTGCGGTCGCCAGTGGTAACGACGGTGCCAGTGCGCAAATGCTGTTTGAGTTGCGACTGGTCAATGCCAGTTTCTTCCTGCACCGCTTTGGTCAGTGCGAGCTGCACTTCGGCAATGGTTGGCAATGGAATGCTGGGCGGCAAAACATCATCGAGGACATTGTCATCGCGCAGATAGGCGTGCGCCAGAACGTAGTCGCCCAGTCGCTGCGTTCGGCGCAGCGCGCCGCAGTGACCGATCATCAGCCAGACATGCGGGCGCAAGACGGCCAGATGATCAGTAATCGTCTTCGCATTGGAAGGGCCGACACCCATATTGACCAAAGTGACACCCGGGCGGCCGTCTTTGCGGACCAGATGATAGGCCGGCATTTGCGGTGGTTTTGCAATTGGTGGACAGGATGGTTTGCCATCGGCACCCGTGACACGGTTACCTGGCTCAACCAGCATTTCTGCCTTGCCGGACTTCACCTCTTCCAGACCAAATTCGATAAACTCATCCACGTAGCGCTGATAGTTGGTAAATAATATGAAGGGCTGGAAATATTCCGGATCGGTCGCGCAATAGTGGCGGATACGGTGGAGCGAATAGTCCACCCGTTCAGCGGTGAAGAGGGACAGCGCGCTATCGACGTGATCCTGAAAAATCTGGCCGCCATCGACGATCTCGTCATTGGTCTTGACCAGATTGGGTGTGTGGAAATGATTGGGCAACGCATCTTTGCGATCCCGATCGAGCCCACCAGCGGCATTTTCAATGGCGAAGGCCAATGGGATCGGTGTGTCGGACAGTCCAACATGGATTTTTGCTGTGAACACCCGGTTGATCCGCTCTAGCTGATCGAGCAGATAGCGCCGATACAGTTTCGGCTGACTAATCGTCGTGCTGTAGCAATTTATGTCGGAAATCCGGCCAGAAGCCAGATTGCTGGTTTCGGTGGCTTGATCGGCTGGAATTTCGACCGAAATCATAGGGTAAACGCCCTGTTCGCGGTCGCCGTCAGACAAATCGCCTTTCGCATAGCGAGCAAAACGCGCAGTGATCAGATCAATTTGTTCTTGGTAGAGTTTTTCGAGAAGAGCGACGGCCTCTGCTGGGCTGTCGCATAGCGCCAAGGATTGGCGTGGGGAAGAAGTGGTCATGTAGTCTCCGTTTACAGTTACGGGCCTGTAGCGGAAAATTGCGGAAAAGGGAAAAACTAAGTGCGGGAAAGTGCAAGAAATTGGGCGGCAGCCAGAAATTCGGTCTCTTTGATCGTCCGGTTTTGGGTCGCAAGATCATCCTTGCCCCATTGCTCTTCCTGCCAAAGTTCTTCGAGGTTCATCAGCGGCCACAGGGTGTCAGTGTCATATTTCCCTTCCACCAGACCCAAGACCGCAACCAGTGATCCGGCAAGGCCGACCAGAGACAGCATCGCGGCAAGGGTAAAATCATCTTGCGTCTCGACGGCTTCGGACAGTCGGGCGATCGTTTGCTCAGACTGTGCGTTATGCATTATGCCACGGGTCAGAACAAAACTGATATCATAGCGGGTCCGTGCCCAATCGAGCAGCGGGTCCCACTTTTCGGCCTGATGATCAGCCAAGGCCTGCTGACTGTCGTCACCGCGATAGTAGAGCATATCGCTATCGGCAAAAGCGGCGATGCGTCCAACGATGCGCTCCCTTTCGTGGGTAACCTGGTCCAGCGCGCCCTGAGCCAGCGCGGTGAGAGGCATGGTGGCGGGGTCAATCTCTTCGCCTTGTGCGTCCCATTCATCCGCAATTGCATCGGCCAGCTGCGGAGTGGGAAGATGAAGCGGGTTGCGCCCCGGAGTTTTAACCGGACGACCGTCCAAATGGATTGCAAAACCACCGTCGACCGCAACGCTAGCAGCCTGCTTATAGAATTTTTTCATCAGCCGCTTCTTTCTCGGCTTGCTCGGCAACCTGCCGTTTGACGAAAGACCGCACCATAACAAATGGAATCACCCAGGTTTGCGCAAGCCCCAGAACGACCAGCACATAGCCGACCGCCGCCGGAATACCCGCCAGTCTGCCCAGTGCGATGACAATACCCAACATCAATATGGCAACACCAAGCAGCCGAATGATACTGACCATGAAATGCAGCGTCTTGGCTTGCTTTTCCTTTTCGGGATCCGCGACATAAATCGGATCGTCATATTTTTCCGGGGTTTTGGTCATTGATTCAGAAACTCGTATAATTCATCCATGGTCTCGGCCACAATGTGAGCACCGGCGGTCAACAATTCATGACTGTCATGATAGCCCCAGTCCACACCAATTGGCCGCACGCCAGCGTTAACACCCATCTCCATGTCGAAGCTGGTATCGCCGATCATAGCTGTGGTTTCCGCTGCGGCGCCGGCTTCGGATATCGCAAGCTCCACCATGGCAGGGTGCGGTTTGGAAGGATGCCGGTCGGCGGTCTGCAAGGTCACAAACCGATCCATCAGCCCATGCACTTCCAGAACATGGTTAAGCCCCCGATCGGATTTTCCGGTCGCCACGCCCAACATCCAGCCATCGCTTTCAAGTCTGTCGATCAATCCGATCAGGCCGTCATAAAGCGGTTCCTGTACTGCACCACCCTCCCGCATCTTGAAAAAGCCATCGCGGTAAGACTGGGTGACAGCAGCAACCAAGGCATCTTCCCGATCCGGCAATAGCTGACGCACAGCTTCCTGCAGGCTCAAACCAACAATTCGGCGGGTCTTGTGATGGTCCGGTGGGGTCAAACCGTGCGCAAGAAAAGCCTGATCCATCGAAGCACAAATATTCGCCTGGCTATCGACCATTGTGCCATCGCAATCGAACAGGGCCAGCTTGTTCATGCCACTGCTCATTTTGGACTAAACTCCCGCATCATATGCGCAACAGCCCGGCGACCGACAGCGTCCAGCGCATCGGCGGCATTATCGCGGGCCACAACTGGTTTATTCTGGCTAAACTTCGCCGTCGGGCGCCAAGCCACAATTTCCATTTCGAAACCGACAATCGCATCAACCATTTTGTTAAATTTACCCGCATCCATTTTGTCGCGGTGCCACGGCTTCTTCGGGGCCAGTTTTGTTTCATTCTGCTCGGCGAGGTCATCCAACAGAGCCACAAGGCCCTCCCGCTCCATCTCGCGAACCGGGCCTTCCAGTTCCAACGACAGGTAATTCCAGGTCGGAACCTGATCATCCACGCCGTACCAGTCAGGACTGATATAAGCATCTGGCCCATTGATAACGCATAAAGCGGTCATTCCTGACAGGTGTTTGGTCAGCGCATTGCCGCGTGAAAGATGGAATTGCAGTGCCCCGTCGCCGGTTGAAAAAACCGGTACATGGGCCACGCGCGGTCCATCCGGTGTGGTCGCGAAAATCATGCCGAAGCCGATTTGGGCAATCAGCGCCTCGAGCGCAGCCCGTTCATCGGCATCATTATGGTCATTGCCCGATTTGGGCCATCGAAACGCGGGATCAGGATGCATTAACGGCCCTTTTGCTTGACTTTGGCCTTGTGCGGCATGTTTTTCTTATGTGTGGCTTTTCCGGCGTTGGGACGCTCGCGTTTGGTTGGCTTACCCGCCTTTGTTGGCTTGCCGCTGGTCTCACCGCGTCCGCGCCGTTCGCCGCGCTTGTCTTTGCGAATTTGCTTGGCATGAGCACGGCCTTGCTTTTTACGCACTGCCTTGCCACCTGGTTTTTTCTCCTCCAGCGGTAGATCACCCAAGCTGAGATCTAAACCCAATCCCTCAATCGTCTCGGCAAAATGGGGTGGCAAGTCAGCCTTAACATCCAGCTTGTGCCCGTCGGGATGATCGATCCGCAGCCGCCGTGCATGCAAATGCATTTTGCGGCTGATAGAACCGGTAAGGAATGCATCCTTGCCGCCATATTTACCGTCTCCCAATATCGGGTGACCAATGGCCGCCATATGGACGCGCAGTTGATGGGTGCGCCCGGTAAATGGCTGCAACTCTACCCAGCAAGCTCGATTTCCCGCGCGTTCGATAATCCGGTAGCGCGATTTCGCCGCCTGTCCGTTTTCTTCATCAACGTGCATTTTTTCACCGCCGGAACCGGGTTGCTTGGATAACGGCAGGTCGATCATGCCATCGGCAATTTCCGGCACACCCATGACTAGGGCCCAATAGACTTTTCGGGCCGTGCGTCCCGAAAACCGCTTGGAGAAGAAAGATGCCGCTCCCGGTGAGCGGGCCAGAAGGATCGCTCCGCTGGTATCCTTGTCGAGCCGATGAACCAGCTTGGGCCGGCTTTTTGCATCATAGGTCAGCGCGTCTAGCAAACCATCGAGATGGGTGGTCGTCTTGCTGCCACCCTGTGTCGCCAACCCCGGAGGTTTGTTGACCACTATGGCAGCCTTGTCCTTGTGAATGACCAGTTCCTGCGCAAAATCAATCTGGTCTTGCGACAGTTCCGTACGCGGTTTGGCAATGCGGCCCGGCCGTTCAATCTCGGCAGGTGGGACTCGGATAACCTGCCCTTCATTGATCCGGTCCCCGGGACTGACCCGTTTGCCGTCCAGCCTCAATTGACCGGTACGCGACCAGCGTGACACGACATTGAACGGCACATCTTCCATATGCCGTTTGAACCAGCGATCGAGCCGGATGTCATCATCATCGGCAGACACCGTAAACTGCCGGACATCGAGAACCTTCAATGCCTGCTTCTGCTCCTTGAGCTTGCCCTGCCCTTGTGGCTTCTCCTCTTCGGAACCGCTATCGGCCGTGGGATCAAAACCGCTCATGCCATTGCCCTCACGGCCATAAGTCCCGCAAAAAGCGCAAGCACCGATCCGGCCACGGATAGCAATGCATAGCCCAGAGCAATGCCCCAATTTCCGCGCTCAATCATATTTAAAACTTCCAAACTAAAAGCCGAAAAGGTCGTAAACCCGCCCAGCAAACCGACACCCAGCAGCAACCGCCACGGTTCATCGACAAAATCACTGCGCGCCAGCACTCCAGCCAGCACACCCATTAACAACCCGCCCAATAGATTGGCGATCAACGTGCCATAAGGCAGGCCCGTTCCACCCCAATGAAAAACTAGTCGCCCCAGATTGTAGCGCGCGGCCGCACCAACCGCGCCGCCAGCCATGACAAGAAGGGTTGCGTTCATGCAGGCAGCCTTAGTCGGCTTGGACAGAATTTCCAAGCACATCATGCGTCAGCCACAAGCGGATTGCTGTCGCCAGCCCCGGTGGCTCGTCCGCATCCAACCGTTGCACATCAATTTGCGCGACCAAAGCATTAATGGGCAGTGCCCGTTTTTCCGATGCCGAGCGGAGCAGCTCCCAGAACAGAGGCTCCAGGGTGATGGATGTCTGGTGCCCCGCAATTGTAATGCTGCGCTTCACCGGCGGATGAAAAATGTCATCCGGCTCTAAATCCATCCGGCCAATTCCCGGCGCATCAGCGTATCGAGTAGATCAATGCCAATAGCGCTGTCATTGAGACAAGGGATATAGGCAAAACACTCACCACCAGCTTCCTGAAAATCTTCCTTGCCGCGGATGGCCAGTTCTTCGCATGTTTCCAGACAGTCACTGGAGAAACCGGGCGCAAAAATCGCGACCTTTTTCTTACCCGCTTTTGCAAGCTCCTCAAGCGTCAGGTCCGTGGCGGGCTCCAACCATTTTGCCGGACCAAAACGCGACTGGAAAGCGATGGTCAGATCCCGCCCCATGGCTTCGGACAGCAAGCGCGCTGTTTTCTGACAGTGGCAATGATAGGGGTCGCCCAATTCCAATGTCCGCTTCGGCATGCCGTGAAAACTTGCAATTACCGCATCCGGCTCAAAATCGAGTGCAGCCAAGCCAGCTTCGACGCTGTATTTTAACGCTTCAATATAAGCGGGATCATCATGATATGGTGGCAGCGTGCGGATAGCCGGATGCCAGCGCATCGATTTGACCGCATCAAACACCGCATCATGCACACTGGCCGTCGTTGCTCCGCTATATTGCGGATAGAGGGGCGCTATCAGTATGCGATCACAACCTGCATCCTTCATTGCCTGCAACCGACTTGCAATACCGGGATTGCCATAACGCATGGCCCAATCAACATGAACATCATCGCCATATTTCGCAGCCAACGCCTCTGCCTGACGCCGTGTATATACGGCGAGCGGCGATCCTTCATCCGTCCAGACTAGACCATAAGCATGGGCTGATTTTTTGGGCCGGGTGTTCAATATGATCCCACGCAATATCGGCTGCCAGAGGATGTCGGGTATCTCAACCACGCGCTTGTCCGACAAAAATTCCTTCAGGTAGCGTTTAACTGCCTTTTTGTCTGGCGCATCAGGGGTTCCGAGATTGACCAGCAACAGGCCAACTTTTCCGGTGGCGACCGGCGGATGCCCCTCAGGCAGGTTATCAAGAATCTGCATAATTAAGATGCCTCTGAAAAAAGCGGTAGCTGACGAAAACGAACGCCGGTTGCGGAAAATAAGGCGTTGGCAATGGCTGGAGCCACAGCCGGCACACCGATTTCCTCAACGCCCACCGGTTCCTCTTCGCTGCGAATAAATTCAACCTGTATGGACGGAATTTCCGATAATCTCGGTAACGCCAGATCGCTCAATCGCCGGGCACTGGCAATACCGCGATTAAAACGGGTTGACGATCCCAAAGCCATGGCAAGGCCGTAAATAATGCCGCCTTCAATCTGTTGCCTTGCGATTTCAGGGTGAATGATCCGCCCAACATCGACTGTGGCAGAAATCCGGCTGACCCGCAGTCCACCTTCGCCGCGACTGGCACTGACAATGACCGCAATATGGCCGCCACGCATCGAATGACAGGCAAGGCCCATGCCGCTACCATCCAGCCCGCCGTCCCAACCGGCCATAGCGGCCACCCCTGTCAGACAGCGCGCCAGGCGCGGCCGATCCGTCATCATCGGCATCCGGTATGACAACGGCTCGATTCCTGCTTTTGATGCGAGTTCGTCGATGAAGGATTCGACGAAAAAGGCGTTATAGCTATGGGCGTTGCTACGCCAGTCGCCCGTCGGTGCGCCGATATAGGCCGGATGATGATCGAGCGAGAAATTTTCAATGTTATAGTGCACATCCGCGCCTGCAACAGCTTTGACATCGGCCTCATTGATCGAGGCACGCATTGCGGCAATATCGTCCATGCCGCGAACCACACGCTTGCTTTGCTCTCTGGCTGCTGCAGGAGCTGCAACCTTGATCTGCAGAGCCTGTATCCGCCCCGCCTTGTCGGTCGCCGCGTCAAGCCGGGCATGGGCGGGCGCACGATAATGATCGTGCATCATTTCTTCTGCGCGCGACCACATCAGCTGTACCGGCCGACCCATTTTTTCGGCGATAATAGCCACTTGTGCCGCGATTTTGCTGTCAAGGTTACGGCCGAAGGAGCCCCCCGCCAGCATTGGATAGAGTGTTACCCGGTCTGTCGCGATGCCGATCGCCTTGGCAGCGGCCTGCACAGCCGAGGCAGGTGCCTGTGTCGCCAGCCAGAGCTCTAGCCGGCCATCTTTATAATCAGCCGCTGCCGTTCGAGTCTCCATCGGCGCATGCACCGCTGAATCCGCCTGATAGCGCGAGCGAATTGTCTGATATTCATCAAAAGCAGGCTGTGTTTCTCCGCGACTGGCAAACCGGATGCCCGGCCCCTCTTCCAAAGCTTTTTCCAGGGTGGCATCCATTTTGTCGCTGTCTGGCAGCAGTCCGGTTGTTTCAAACATCGGGCTCATTTTGTCGAGCGCGTCATTGGCCGCCCACCAGTTTGTCGCAACAGCAGCGATCCATTGGTCATGCTCAACTACATCAACCAGACCGATGATCTTGTCGGCCCCCTCACGGTTAAACGACTTGAGGCGCGTCGCTCCAATGGGTCCCTGACGGATGGAGGCAAAGACCATATCGGGCAGTCTCACATCACCCGCAAAATTGGCCGAACCATCAAGTTTTGCAGGCAAATCAAGTCGAGGGATATCTTGACCGACCAGATTGTTGACCGGATCGGAACGCAGCGGTACCGGATCAGGCAAATCCTGTTTGAGCGCACTGGCGACCAGTTCGGCAAAGCGCATCTTATTATCACCATTGGAGATAAATCCATTTTCAGCGATACAGGTTTCCCATTCGACATCCCATTTTTCAGCTGCCGCCTTGCTGAGCAAAATGCGCGCCGCTGCGCCGGCTTCGCGAAAACTGTCGGAATAAGCAGGAACCGAGGAGGAATCAGCCGTTACAATGAAATCATTGCGGGTCGCGATATTCTTGGCAGCCCAGCTTGCTGCTTCTTCCTCAGTTAACTTGGCAGCTCCCGGCGGCAGTAATGTCTCGGCCCATTGCTGAGCCAGGAAGTTGTTGGCGTATAACGGGTTGATCGGCGCCGGTTCGACGGCGATCGTCCGCCAGTCAGCACCCAGTTCATCGGCCAAAATTTGCGGCAAAACCGTGTAGACACCCTGCCCCATCTCACTTTGAGGTACGACAACAGTGATTTGCCCCTCTTTCGAAATCTTGAGGTAAGCACCAAAGATTTCTTCATTCTCGGCGGCGCTAATATTGGGCTCGTAAGCACGTGGCCAGATGGCCCAAGCCACGATCAGTCCGGCCGCTGTTCCGCCACCGATCAGGAAATTGCGACGCGTAAACACCGCACCGCGCTTTTCCCCTTCGTTCGATTCTGGTTCTGGGTCCTGCTTAACCGCCATCGTCACTCTTCAACAAACCGAGCCGGGGAATTTCTATTTTGGGGCAGCGATCCATAACAACATCAAGTCCCGCTTCTTCAGCGCGTTCAACCGCCGGCCTGTTGATCACGTTGAGCTGCATCCATACGGATTTGGCGCCCACCGCTATGGCTTCATCCACGACGACGCCCGCCGCATTCGAGTTGCGGAAAATATCGACCATATCGATCGACCTCTCGATGGCTTCGAGAGACGGCGCGACCTCTACCCCGTGCAATTCCTCACCAACCAGTCCCGGATTGACTGGCGTGACATCATAGCCCTGGTCGAGAAGGAATTTGAGAATACGATTACTGGCGCGCTCTGGCTTGGCTGATGCGCCAACGAGAGCAATATGTTTGGTTTCGGTCAATAGACGGGCGATGTCTTCATCAGTTTCCAAAAGCATGGCCGGTCTTTCCCTTCGCAGTAAACGACTTATTGTTCATCCAACCATGTCGCGAGCCTTTTTGCAATATCGTGGAAAGCCTTTCCTTGCAGACTGTCAGAATGAGCTGGCGGCGTTCCACCATCGCTGGATTTGCGAATTTCGATGTCCAGAGGCACCCGGCCCATAAACGCCATGCCCATTGTCTTGGCCGCCGCTTCGGCGCCGCCGGCTCCAAAGGGATCGCTAACTTCACCGCAATGCGGACAAATATAACCCGCCATATTTTCAATCATTCCAATGATCGGGATTTTCGCCTGTTCAAAGAGGTCCACCGCACGCACCGCATCCATCAACGCAAGATCCTGCGGCGTCGAAACTATCAACGCCCCGACCGGTTTATGGTTTTGCATCATCGATAATTGCACATCTCCGGTGCCCGGCGGCATGTCGACAATCAAAAGCTCGGTATCGCCCCAATGGGCATCAATCAATTGCTCCAGCGCCTTGCCCGCCATCGGGCCGCGCCACGCAATCGCCTGACCGGGCTTGGCGAGATGTCCCATAGACAGCACCGGAATATCATATTCATTCCGAACAGGGATTAGCTGCTTTCCTTCGGCCTCGGGTTTGCGGCCTTCGCAATTCAAAAGACGCGGCTGGGACGGGCCGTAAATATCAGCATCAACCATGCCAACTTTGTGCCCTATTACTTTCAGCGCGATAGCCAGATTCGTGGACAATGTGGACTTGCCAACCCCGCCTTTGCCACTACCGACAGCGATCAGACGACGCTGGATTTTCTCGGCCGTCATCACAATGTCGACCTTTTCAACAACATCCAGTTCCAAAAGCTTACCTTTTGCGGCAATCTCAATCTGTCCGCGCTCGCGAACATCGAGTCCGCTGACATTTAATACTAGCGAAACGCGCCCTTCTTCCAGACGAACAGCGCTAAATCTTCCGCTGGCGACCTCTTCAAGGGCCGCTTCGATGTTAGAAATATCGGTCATTTGTTCCGCATAGTTACACTTTTATCCGATTGACACTGTTTTTCTGACACCACGCTACCTATAATGAAATCATGGATAAAAAAATTGACGGGCAAGCGGCCCAAAAAACGTTCTTGGGTTCTATACTGAACATGGCTAGCCCCTGGGGCAACGGCGGCGGAGACGACGGCAAAGGTAGTGGTCCGCGTAATCCGTGGGGTAATCCTTCAGGCGGATCTTCTGGCGGTGGCGGCAAGGGCGGATCCGCTTCGCTCGAGGAACTTTTCAAAAAAGGCACTGGCGGCGGCTTTAAAGGTGGTATCCCGAAACGGCCTGGCGGCCGTCCTTGGTGGCCGATCATCTTGATCGGCTTCATTATTTTGTGGGCTTTATTGACTTCCATCCACCGGGTGAGCCCGCAGGAACGGGGCGTGGTGACGTTTTTCGGTTCCTATTCACGGACCATGCAGCCAGGCTTGCATTTCTCGCTTCCTGCTCCGCTGGAGCAAGTGATGAAACTCGATGTGGAAGAAATTCGCACAATCGATATCCCCACCGGAGAATCGGAAAAGCTGATCCTGACCGGTGACCAGAATATCGTCGACCTCGCCTATTCAGTGCGTTGGAACATCAAGTCGCCGGAACTATTTCTGTTCCAGATTGCCGAACAGGAAGAAACGATCAAGGAGGTCGCTGAATCCGCGATGCGAGCAGCGGTCGCCAATTTCACACTCGATGATACTATCGGTTCAGAGCGTACCGAGATTGAACAACAGGTCGAACAGAATATGCAGGCCCTGCTCGATGGTTATGGAGCCGGCGTCGTGATCCGCGGTATTGCTATCAAGAAAGCCGATCCGCCCGCCGCCGTGAACGACGCGTTTAAAGAAGTGTCGGCCGCACAGCAGACCGCACAGACCTATCTCAACGAAGCGCGGGCCTATGCGCAGCAATTAACTGCACAAGCGCAAGGTGAATCGGCGGCCTTTGACAAGGTTTACGAGGAATATCGGCTTGCCCCGCGCGTGACGCGGCAACGCATGTATTATGAAACGATGGAGCGAGTATTGTCGCAAGTCGACAAAACCATTATCGAGGCGGATGGCGTGACACCTTATCTGCCACTCCCGGAAATCAAAAAGCGGGCTCAAGCAGCAGCGCCCCAAGTTGTGGAGGCGAAATAATGGGCAACATCATGAAAAACCCCGTCGCGCTTAGCATCATCGTTTTCGGCTTGATCTTGGTACTGGTCAACACGCTGATCATTGTACCGGAAACCCGTCAGGGCGTTGTCGTCCGCTTTGGCGAGCCCGTACGGATCATCAATCGCTACCAGGACAATACGCCTTTCGGTCAGACCGGCGCAGGACTGCTGCCCAAATTCCCTTTCATCGAACAAGTGGAATGGATCGACAAACGCATTCTCGACGTTGAGATGGAACAGCAACAAGTCCTCTCTACCGACCAGTTGCGTTTGCAGGTCGATGCCTTTGCCCGCTTTCGGATCACCGATCCGTTGCGGATGTTCATTGCTGCCGGCAACGAAGCCCGCGTGGCTGATGAACTGCGTCCGATCCTGGGTTCTGCATTGCGTAACGAGCTCGGCAAACGTCCCTTCGCTGCCCTTCTGAGCCCCGAGCGGGGTCAGGTGATGGACAATATCCGCACCGGCCTGAACCGCGTCGCCCGCCAATATGGAGCGGAAATTGTGGATGTGCGGATCAAACGTGCGGATCTGCCTGACGGCACGCCGCTTGAAAGTGCCTATCAGCGGATGCGGACAGCGCGTGAACAGGAAGCCCGGACGATCAAGGCGCAAGGCGCAAAGCAGGCACAGATCATCCGCGCAGAAGCAGATGCGAGTGCCGCCCGGACCTATGCTGAAAGCTTCGGCAAAGATGCAGACTTTTACGATTTCTACCGCGCGATGAAAAGCTATGAAACAACCTTCCGCAGAGGTCAGGAAGGCGATCCCAACTCGTCTTTCGTCCTTTCACCGGACAATGAATATCTTCGCCAGTTCCGCGGCAGGTAAACGACTTTGATGTCCAACCGGGATATCGTGAACGCCTATTATGAGGCACTCGCCCGGTTGGACGTCGACGCGTTTGAAGCGCTTCATCATCCTGATGTTATCTATAATGTGTCCGGCAACACCATTATCTCCGGCCGCTATGACAGTTTCGAGGCACTGAAAACCATATTACCACTGATTTTTGACGCTCTCGATTTCGAACAGTTTCAGTTTGCGGAAAACTGGAAAATCATGAATGACGGACCCGATGGCACCACGGCAATCATGGAAGCCAAGGGCGTTGCAAAAAATGGCAAGCGCTATGATCAACGTTACGTCCATATTTTTACTTTCCGCGATGGTAGGATAGCATCCGTCCACGAATTTTTCGATACACAGTTGGCAAATGAATCGCTGGACTTTATCGGTAAGCCGCCTTGTCAAACCGATGGTGATTTCAGGCTGTGACGGCATTTCATAAGTAGAAATACCGCCAAACCGCAAGCCAACGACTACAATTGTCGTTTTTTCTGCAGAAAGACGAGGTTTTTCGATAAATTGGCTATTTTTGGCTTGCGAATGCCGTTTGTCACACCCAGATATCTGGGACGGGGTCTAAAATCACCTATCTTATAGGCGATCTTAATGATCGACTGTGGTAACATTCAAATTCGGTTCATAAATTTTGCGCCAATAATTTATGTAACTTGAAGGATTTTGGTATCGAATGTTAATTGTCGATACCGTCAAATTGAGAGGAATATATTGTGCGTTACGCTTACGGAATTTCAGCAGCTTTGCTTTTGGCGGGAGGAGCAGCGGCGTTAACCGGCATCGGGTCAGCCGGTGCCCAGGTCGCTGCCAATGACAGTCAGGTCATCAGAGCCGCTGCGCCGCGCCCAGGCGCGCCGATGAGCTTTGCCGACCTGACCGAGCAATTGCAGCCGGCCGTTGTCAACATTTCCACCACACAGCGCGTGCGGGTAAGAAATAATCCATTTGCCGGCACGCCGTTTGATGGTCTGTTCGGAAACCGCCGCGGTGGTAACAATGGTGGACAGACCCGCCAGGCCCAATCCCTTGGCTCCGGCTTTATCATTTCCGCTGACGGCTATGTTGTGACGAACAATCATGTGGTCGCTCCCGGAAACCGCAATGCGACGATTGAAACAATCACCGTCATCATGCCGGATCGAACAGAATATGAAGCAACCTTGGTAGGTCGGGATGCAGCATCTGACATCGCCGTTCTGAAAATCAATGCAGACAAAGACCTGCCTTTTGTCAAATTTGGCGATAGTCAAGGCGCTCGTGTCGGCGACTGGGTTATTGCAATCGGCAACCCGTTCGGTCTTGGCGGAACAGTAACCACAGGCATTTTGTCAGCCATTCACCGGAACACCGGACAAGGCGGCGCCTATGACCGTTTCCTGCAGACCGATGCATCCATCAACCGCGGCAATAGCGGCGGGCCGATGTTTGACCTTAACGGCAATGTGATCGGTATCAACAATGCCATTATTTCGCCAACCGGCGGCAATGTTGGTATTGGCTTTGCCATCCCCGCGGAAGTTGCTGTTCCGATTGTTAACACTTTGCGCAAAGGCGAAAAAGTTGAGCGAGGCTACCTCGGGGTACAAATCAGCCCCTTGACCGAAGATCTGGCCGACTCACTGGGTCTTCAGAAGAATCGTGGTGAATTTGTGCAGCGCGTTGAGCCTGGCGAAGGCGCCTCTAAAGCCGGTATTCAGGCGGGCGATGTTATCGTGAAGGTCAATGGTCAGGTTGTTACCCCGGATCAGACGCTGTCCTATCTGGTTGCCAACCTGCCTGTCGGCACGAAAGTTCCGATTGAGTTGCTGCGCGACGGCAAGACGGTGAAAGTCAATGCGACACTTGGTGAAAGACCATCTGAAGAAGAATTGGCGGCGAGCAGCTTTGATCCCGATGCCGAGGATCCGATGGGCACGGACGAAGATGGGGCTAGCGCCGAAGCAACAGCCGAAGCGCTTGGACTGTCGGTCGTCGATCTAACACCTGCCATTGCGCGTCAGATCCGTGTTCCATCTTCACAAAAAGGTGTTGTTGTCTCAACGGTCGACCCCAATAGCGACGCCGCTCGCAAAGGGATCAGGCGCACCACGGTTATCATCAGTGTAAACCGTCGTCCGGTTAATACCGCATCGGATTTGGACAAAGCGATCAGCGCCGCTAAACGGTCAAACCGTGAAGCCGTATTACTGCAAGTCAGACAAGGCAGCCGTGATCCAAGATTTGTTGGTGTTCGACTGAATGACGAATAACGCAAGTTCAAAATTGTAACATTACCCAAAGGCCAGCGTATCCCGCTGGCCTTTTTGCTGGGTGATGGATATCCTTCCAACTCAGATATTTGAGGGGATTCGCTATGGCTGGTGCAACAGAGATATTTTTAGGATTGGGTGGCGGCGAACGCCAAAGCCTGAACCTCAAACGCGCCAATCGCCATGGCCTGATCGCCGGTGCCACCGGAACCGGTAAAACCGTGACACTGCAGGGCATGGCCGAAAGCTTCTCCGCCAATGGTGTTCCGGTCTTTGTCGCAGATGTGAAAGGCGATCTGGCCGGCGTCTCAATGGCTGGCTCCTCCACCTTCAAACATGCTGACAAGCTGGAAGGACGGGCCAAGGAATTGGGCATGGATGACTATGCCTATTCCGATAATCCTGCTATTTTCTGGGACCTTTATGGCAAACAGGGTCATCCGATCCGTACGACAATCACAGAAATGGGGCCGTTGTTGCTGGCGCGCCTGATGGACCTCAATGACACGCAGGAAGGCGTGCTCAACATCGTCTTTCGCTTTGCCGATGAAGAAGGGCTGTTGCTGCTGAACCTTGACGACTTGCAATCGATGCTCGCCTACACGGCGGAAAACGCAAAAGAACTTTCGGCCAAATATGGAAATGTCAGCAAAGCCAGTGTCGGTGCAATCCAGCGCCAGTTGCTGCAACTTGACAGTCAGGGCGCGGGCCAGTTTTTTGGTGAACCGGCTCTGGAAATTGATGATTTCATCAAATGCGATGATCAAGGTCGCGGTTATATAAATGTCCTGGCCGCCGATCAGTTGATGCGCAGCCCGAAACTCTATGCAACTTTCCTGCTCTGGCTGCTCGCGGAACTGTTTGAAACGCTGCCCGAAGTCGGCGATCCGGAAAAACCGAAACTGGTATTCTTCTTTGACGAAGCGCATCTGCTGTTCGAAGACGCTCCAAAAGCTTTGGAAAACAAGATCGAACAGGTCGTACGATTGATCCGGTCAAAAGGCGTAGGTGTCTATTTTGTCACCCAGAACCCCGTCGACATTCCCGAGGATGTCGCCGGACAGCTGGGCAATCGTGTGCAGCATGCCCTGCGCGCCTTTACCCCTCGGGACAAGAAAGCGATCAAGGCGGCGGCCGATACATTCCGAATCAATCCTGATCTGGATGTGGAGGAAGCGATTACCGAGCTGCGCGTCGGTGAAGCTTTGGTGTCAACTTTGATGGAAGATGGCGCACCGTCTATTGTCCAACGCACATTGATCAAGCCGCCGCGCTCTCGCCTGGGACCGATCACCGCCAAAGAACGCGCGATCATGCAGTCCATTTCGCCCTATGATGGCAAATATGATGAGGAGATAGACAGGAATAGCGCCGAGGAGATATTGGCTCAAAAAGTCATCGACGCTACCGAAACCGCCAAAGAAGTCGAGGAAAAGGGCGAAGAGGAAGTCCGCAAACAACCGCGCAAGAGCAAGAGTATCTGGGAAAAAGCGCTGAGCCGCGGATCCAAAGTCGCCCTGGGCTCAGCCGCCAGCATTGCCGCCTCCACCATGCTCGGCAAAAAATCACGTGCCAATCCTATGCGATCCGGTGTTACCTCGGCAGTTGGTTCGATTGCGACCGATCTGGCTGGGCCGGTAGCTGGACGGTTTGTTCGCAATCTGATCGGCGGGTTGATGCGCTAAGTGTTCAATTCAGTCTTTGCTGCCAAAGAAATTGGCGGCAATATCCTTGGCGATTCGCATTGGACGCAGTGTATCTGCGTCAACACAGCACCAGCTGGATTGCACCTCAGCGAGTACATCTTCGCCCCGGCGGATAACCGTGCTGTAAAAAGCGCGTGCGCCATGGACTTTTTCCAGCAGCACTTCGGCAATCACATCATCGTCCAAAAAGGCCGGTTTTCTGTAGGTTATCTCATGTTTCAACGCGACCCACAAATGTGTCGCCACCGCCTCTGACGGCGCGATTTTTTCCCAATGGGCGACAACAGCGTCCTGCACCCATTTCAGGTAGTTGGCATTGTTCACATGGCCCATGAAATCGATATCATCAGGTTCTATGGCAATGTTGTAGTGATGGGGGATGCTGCTCATGGTGCTAACAATAATGTTAGCGGCGGGCGATTGATAGGGCAAAAGCAAAAAAGCGACATGACGTTGCATTATGATGCCGGATGGCAACAATTTTTTATGATATGTCGTTGCCGGATGAATCGACGGGGAACATGAAAATGGCCATTAAATATGTACAGTTCCAATCGGGTTTTGGCGTACCGAACCCGAGCCCCTTTTGCATGAAGGGAGAGATTTTACTGAAGATGGCGGGGATCGAATATAAAACCGAAATCATGGACGACCCGCGCAAAGCGCCAAAGGGCAAGCTACCTTTCCTGATTGATAATGGCATCGAAGTTGCCGACACAACATTGATCAGACGCCATCTGGAGGACAAATATGGCGCCGATTTTGATGCCGGTCTCACGGAGGAACAGCGCACCATTTCCCATGCGATGGCCCGCATGGTCGAAGAACGACTGTATTGGGTGACCCTCTATAGCCGCTGGATTGATGACCATAACTGGCCAATTATCAAGGATTTCTGGTTCGGTAGCATGCCGCCGATCATTCGCAATATCGTGCCGGTTGTTGCACAAAGACAGGTGAAAAATGGACTGCAGGCCCATGGCATAGGGCGACATGCAGAGGAAGACATCTATGCCTTTGGCGCGGCTGACCTGTCGGCTTTATCGGCGCAATTGGGCCAAAACCCATTTATGTTTGGCGACAGGCCGAGCAGCCTGGATGCGATCGCCTATCCGATTATTGCCAACAGCCTGATTGAGGAACTACCCGGACCGATGCTCGATGCTGCAAAATTACATTCTAACTTTGTACCTTACGTGCAACATTGCAACACCTTATGGTTCCCTGATGATCAACATTGAGGCCCGGTTTTGCCGACTATGCCAGCACCAGTTTGAAATTTTCAAACGCCAAGGGTCGTTCCAGTGCAAAATTCTGAAACCCTTGTACCCCTTTGATAGAGAATAGAAATTCATCTACAGCCGATCTGTCAGCTTCATCCAATCCCTCATAATAGTCCAGTGCGCGTTGCAGCATCCACAAGCTAAACGGCGGTGCGATCCTCTGAGCCGTCACGTCTTCTACGGTGAAATCCGCCATGCCGACAACGCGGGGGATATCAGCCCCTTTGTTGGCCTCTGCCCATGCATCAAACATATCGGCGGTGGTTTGCAAAAATGGTATCTGCTCGCCCATCATCCGTTCCAGCACGGGGATCAATGTATCTGGCACTTCATCACCCGGTAAGAATTCACCAGATAAAGGCGCTTTGACATCAACCATGCGTTCAACCCATGCCGCAACCCGCGGCGCGAGGCGTTTCATAATCTCGCCCGACGCCGGATCACGATAAAGATGCGCATAAAGTGGACCGATTAGACCATAATCCCCAATAGATGGTCGCGATCCCAACAGGTAATCATGCTCCGCAAAATGGGTGTCTAGGTCAGCCAATAGCGCTTCATAACTAACCTCGATGGCAGGTATAGTTTCGGGGTTAATCCCCAAGACCGGACAGAAGCCTTTAAAATTGGATCCTACGCCTCGCCCGATAACGAGCTGCTCCTCCCTACTCGCATGGGGTGCCGAAGATGCGCCAAATTCGCCGTAAACCCACTCTTCATTATAGTTCCAGCGATAATGCATCGCAGGGATCACCAGCCATTCATCGCCGAAAGTCTCTAGCAACAATGCGACAAGCCGCTGTTTCGGCGTGTCTGGATAAACAGAAGGGCCATCTGCAACGTCTTCAAAATGGTCGATGATACAGGTCGTATCCTGAATGGTCCGGCCATCATCAGTATCCAATACTGGAATTACAGGACGGCCGACTTTCGGGACGATAACATCTTTGTAGACATCACCTGAAGCAAGCACTTCTTCATAGTCTATGCCTTTCCAATCAAGATAGGACCGGGCCTTACCGGAATAGAGGGATAGCGGCGCCGCGTATAATTTGTGGGTCATATCAGCCCCTTCCTCGGTAAGATGCAACGCCTTGATCCGGAATCCAGAGCCCCTTGGGTGGTTCTCCCGACTGCCAAAAAACATCGATCGGAATGCCGCCTCTAGGATACCAGTAACCACCGATACGTAACCATTTCGGGTTCATTTCAGAGAAAAGTCGCTGACCAATGCCTACTGTGCAGTCTTCATGAAAGGCCGCGTGATTCCGGAATGATCCCAAAAAAAGCTTCAATGATTTGGATTCGACAATCGTCTTGTCCGGCGCATAGTCAATGACCAGATGCGCAAAATCAGGCTGTGCAGTCACCGGACAAAGCGAGGTGAATTCCGGTACCGCAAAGCGTGTGAGATAGAGCTCTCCATCTCGCGGATTTGGGACATAGTCCAAGATCGCTTTCTCGGGAGACGTTGGCAACGCGCTGTCCTGACCCAGGAAACGAGGCGCTACTTCGGGCGTGTCATTATCTGTCATGCAGGTCATCTAATGCACGGGGCAGCTCGTGTCATCCCTGCTCGCATATTCATTGATGGTTCAGCGAATGAAGCGGTAAGAATGCGGTTCGGGTCACGAAGGGCGATGGCAATAAATTTCATGAAACCAATGATGCGCGCAGGATCGCTGGCATTGATGATTGCCGGTGTGCTTGGACTTTCTGCGGTATATGCACCATCCGCACAAGGTCAGGCCGCGCCCCGGCCATTGCCGCCGGAGCCTCTAC
This sequence comes from uncultured Sphingomonadaceae bacterium, assembly GCA_947493955.1. Lineage (GTDB taxonomy): Bacteria > Pseudomonadota > Alphaproteobacteria > Sphingomonadales > Sphingomonadaceae > Parasphingorhabdus. Next base: position 329,285 of record CANLSQ010000001.1, on the reverse strand, counting down.
CCGAACTCCCATCCGTTAGCGATTATTCACTGCCGCCTGGCGACGGTCAGACGCCTGCCAGCAATCAGGCCGAGGGACCGGTTGAAGAAAACGCAGCGCCGCCACAGGCTACACCAAGTCCCGGCACGATTGCACCAAGTGCTCAACCTGTGCCCGTCACACCCTTGCCACAGGCCGAAACCACTCCGGCAAATAATAGTTCAAATCAGTCAACGCCGCAGGAAAATGCGCGCCCGAGCACACCAGTCAGTTCCGTGCCGCCCGTCACATCAGCGCAGCAACCAAACAGCAATTCAAATGCTGCCCCGGCACCTCGCGCGCCATCCATAAACGAAAATCAGCCACAACCCGGTTTCACAACCGATTTACCTGGTCAGCCGCTGCCGTCAGACGCACCAGCTCCGGATATCGCACCAGAAATCGCTCCATCCGTAACCCCTCCTGCAACAGGTTTTGAATCCAATATCTTCTATTATCTCGCCGGAGGCCTAGCCCTTCTGTTGTTTGGCGGGTTGGGAATATTTTTCTGGCGGCGCAAGGCAGCCATGCCCGTCTACGAAGAGGAAGTTGTTGACGATCTGCAGCCTGAGCCAGCGGCCCAGCCCGTGCTCGCGCCGACACCTCGTAAGCCGGCACCCAAAATCTATTCACCACCCAATCCGGCGGAGCCTGAGAAACCATCACCGATATCATCAAACGGTTTTATCGTGTCTAATATAGGCACTGCTCCCGGAGCAGCACCCACTGCCCCGTCGCCTCCGCCAGCGACCTTAAAACCAACAGGCGGAGCAAAAAAGGTTTCATCCGATCATCTTCGAATAGAATTTACGGCCACCGGAGCGTCCTCGACGCTGCTGAATGCAGTCCTCAACTATGCAATCACCCTCACCAATATGTCAGATGAAGATATGCGGGATATTTGCCTATCCGGCCTGATGATGCAGGCAGATTCCGAAATTGCCCGAAATCATGAGGCACAAAAGGGCGAGCTGCTTCATAAGGCTCAAAGCCTGCCCGCCGGCGAAACGGCGACCCTCGAGGGAGATATACGCCTGCCGCTCAGCGCCATCCGCCCGATCACATTCAAATCACAGGCGTTATTTATACCTCTCGCCCGATTTGTGGTTCGGTATACCGACCATCAAGATGTCGAGAACGAGCAGACTGCATCGTTTATCGTAGGCCGGGAATATGAACCGCCGCGGCCAAAAATGGCGCCCTTCAGACTTGATCTTGGACCGCGAAGTTTCAGTCCTGTTGGACAACGCGCACTAAACACCTGATAGGCAGAAGTTCCGCACTTTTGCACTAAAGCACAGACTGCTTTTTAATCGATAATCTGCCAGAAACCCGGCATGTCTAAGAAAACTCTCATCCCCATCCTTGGTGACCAACTGTCCCATGGTATCTCCTCATTGTCTGATCAAGACCCTGATAAATCCATCCTGTTGATGATGGAGGTTGATGCTGAAACCACCTATGTGAAGCATCATAAAGCCAAGATAGTCTATATTTTTTCGGCAATGCGGCACCATGCTGCCGCTCTGCGCGAACGTGGCTGGATAGTCGACTACGTATCCCTGGACGATCCTGAAAATACTGGCAGTTTTACCGGCGAAGTGGCCCGGGCACTGGAACGGCATCCAGTGGAGTCAATCCGCATCACCGAGGCGGGTGAGTGGCGGGTGATGGCGATGATAGAAAACTGGCAGGACCAGTTTGACGTTCCGGTTGCCATCTGCCCCGATGACCGCTTCATCGCCACCCATCAGGAATTTGAAGAATGGGCGGAGGGCAAGAAACAGCTGCGGATGGAGTTTTTCTATCGCGAGATGCGCCGTAAAACAGGACTCTTGTTGGATGACGATGGCAAACCGGAAGGCGGAAAATGGAACTATGACGCCGAAAATCGTAAACCAGCACAAAGCGATTTGATGATGCCGCAACCGATCCGGTTTCAACCCGACGAAATCACACAAGATGTGCTGAACCTCGTGGCTGAGAAATTTACCGATCATCCCGGCTCACTCGATCATTTTCACTTTGCTGTAACCCGCAAAGAAGCGCTGCGCCAAAGACGTAAATTTCTGGATCACGCACTGGCTCAATTTGGCGATTATCAAGACGCTATGCTGACGGGTGAACCGTTTCTCTGGCACTCTATCCTGTCACCTTATCTCAATAGCGGCCTACTGGATCCGCTTGACCTCTGCCGGGAGGTCGCAAACCTTTATGCGGATGGCAAAGTACCGCTCAATGCGGCCGAGGGTTTCATCCGCCAGATTATCGGCTGGCGCGAATATGTCCGCGGCATATATTGGCGCGAAGGACCTGATTATGCACAGCGCAATTTTCTGGAGGCTCGGCGCCCCCTGCCCGACTTTTACTATACCGGCGATACCGACATGTTGTGTTTATCAGAAGCGATCGGGCAAACATTGGACCTTGCTTATGCTCATCACATCCAGAGGCTGATGATAACGGGCAATTTCGCATTAATTGCCGGGATTGATCCACACGCAGTTCATAAGTGGTATCTGGAAGTCTATGCTGATGCTTACGAATGGGTTGAACTGCCCAACACATTGGGGATGAGCCAATTTGGCGATGGCGGGATTATTGCTTCGAAACCATATGCCTCATCTGGCAACTATATAAACAAAATGTCCGATCACTGCGCGTCCTGCCGCTATGACGTAAAAAAACGCGTTGGTGAGAATGCATGTCCATATAATGCGCTTTACTGGGATTTTCTCGCCCGCAACGAGGACAAGCTGAAGGATAATAACCGTTTGGCCATGCCTTATCGCACGTGGAACAAGATGGACGCCGATGCCCGGAAGCAGCTTCGCGGCAGTGCCAAAAAGTTTCTGGAACAGTTATAAATCAATCATTTGCCGAAAAGCCACATAAGCTGTGGATTCCATCTTCAATGCGTTATAGCCTCGACGGCTTGAACACGAATCGATAAACGTTGATATTTCGAAGCAGAGGCAATTTGATCCTCCGCTTGCATAAGGAGCAAAAAATGGAATTGCTGGTAACAACAGACTGGCTTGCAAATGAACTGGGCGCATCGGATTTGCGCATTGTTGATGCCACCAAATTCATGCCCGATGCGGGGCGCGATCCTGCTGCTGAATATGAAGCTGGCCATATTCCAGGCGCTGTTTTCATGGACCTCAGCGAGCTTACAGATACCAGTAATCCTGTCGAAAACATGTTGCCGCCGCCGGAAAAATTTGCCAGCCGCATGCAATCACTTGGTCTTGGTGACGGTAGTCGCATCGTTCTTTATGACGACAGTCCTCTGAAAAGCGCTGCTCGTGCGTGGTGGATGCTGACCATATTTGGAGCCCATGAAGTCGCCATATTGGACGGCGGCATTGCTAAATGGAAATCCGAAGGCCGTCCGCTTGAAACCGGTAAGGAGGCGTTGCGCCACCGTCATTTCACGGTCTGGAAAGACGACAAGGACATCCGCACCAAAGCCGACATGCTGGCAAATCTGCACAGCAAGGGTGAGCAGGTTATCGACGCGCGCCCCGCGGCGCGTTTCTCTGGCGCAGAAGAAGATCCGCGTCCCGGCATTGTATCCGGCAACATTCCGGGTTCCGTCAACATCCCACACAGCGAATTTTTCAATGCCGATGGCACCTGGAAAAGCGCCGATGAAATGAAAGCTCTTTTTGACGGAGCAGGCGTTGATCTTGCCAAGCCGGTCGTTACGACCTGTGGTTCCGGCATGACAGCCGCCGTGGTATCCTTTGCTGCTGCGGTGGCGGGCGGCGAAAAAGTGGCACTCTACGATGGCAGTTGGGCCGAATGGGGTGCTGACGCGGATACGCCCAAAGCAACCGCCTGATGTTTTTGGAGGCTATTGGAACAGCAATTGACCGATAGCTCGCAAAACTCGAAAAAGCCTGCAACACAGGCAGTCACCAGCGGCAGGCGCAAGGAATGGATCGAGGCGGTGGTCAATCCGCCCGTCTGGCGCGCCAGCACGCATCTCTATGACAGTGTTGCCGATTTAAGAGCAGGCCTCTCATCTAACGCTGACGGTCAGTTTTTCTACGGTCGGCGCGGTTCCCCTACACAATGGTCTCTGGCCGATGCACTCACCGAAATGGAGCCCGGTGCCGCCGGTACCATGCTCTACCCTTCCGGTGTCGCAGCAATTGCCTGCGCGATGTTAGCGGTCGTCAAGCCTGGAGACGAAGTGCTGCTCACAGACAGCAGCTATGATCCAAGCCGCAGCTATGCCGATGCCTTCCTGAAACGCATGGGTATAACGGCGCGCTATTATGATCCGCTGATTGGTGCTGAGATTGGCAGCCTTTTCACTGACAAGACAAAAGCGATATTGCTTGAAAGTCCAGGCAGTCTGACTTTTGAAGTACAAGACGTTCCGGCAATTTGCTCGGCAGCAAAAGAAGCCGGCATTACAAGCCTGTTGGACAATACATGGGCAACGTCCCGCTTTTTTCCGGCTTTGAGTAAAGGTGTTGATATATCCATTGTGGCTGCCACAAAATATATCGTCGGTCATAGCGATGTCATGATGGGGGCTGCGACAACTCATGACAGATATTGGACGCGACTTCGGCGCACAGCGCAGCGACTGGGTCAAGTTGTTTCTCCGGATGATGCCTATCTGGCTGCCAGGGGATTGCGGACTTTGGAAGTCAGGTTGAAACAGCACGAACAATCGGCACTAACCATCGCTCATTGGCTGAAAGAACGGGATGAAGTCGGGCTGGTATTACATCCCGCCCTGCCAGATTGCCCGGGACATGAAATCTGGAAACGCGACTTTGACGGGGCATCAGGGTTGTTTTCCTTCCAGTTGATCGACGGCGATGAAAAGTCGAGAGCGGTTTTTATAGATTCGCTGGCTCTCTTTGGCATTGGATACAGCTGGGGTGGCTTTGAAAGTCTGGCTCTACCCGTTGATCCCGGCAAATATCGCACCGCCACCGAGTGGACGATGAAGGGTGCGTTGGTGCGACTTCATGTTGGCCTTGAAGATCCCGACGATTTAATCGCCGATCTTGCCAAAGCCTTTGAACACTATAACAATGCCTTATGATGCAAGAAATCGTCCGTTATCTTGAATCCCTCGCGCCAGATACGCCGCGCAATGTCCAATATATAGAAAGCGGTATCGCTGCTGGCCTGGTCGCATTCGCGCTGGTTTGCGGCTGGCTCCTCAGCAAATATATAGGGCCGAAGCTGCGGCATATCTGGGAGACGCGAGCAGGTTACGAAAGCGATCTGGCCGGACGCCGCATCCGCGACATGACGCGGCGAGCGACGACCTTTATATTGTGCGGTTTCTTCCTCGCGATATGGCAATGGCAGCTTATCCCGCAGGTTATCTTTGCTCTGACCATTGCAATTACCATGGGTCTGTTCACAAATGATCTGATCCGCGGGGTCCGGATGCCGGACTGGCTCGGCACCGCCATGGGGCTCACCGTCTTTGTCTCAGCGGCACTCGGCCTTGTCGGGAATATTGACCGCATTACCATCGCGCTGGAGCGAGTTGGCATTGATGTGGGGACCAACCGGATATCACTGCTAGCCGTCGTCACGACCATCATGACAGCAGTCATTCTACTCGCCGTCGCCCGTGTATTGATGAAACTTGTCACTCATGTCATCGGCAATAGCGATCTCGATGGAGCGCAAAAAGTGCTTGGCCAGAAACTGGCAACCGTTGCCATACTGGCCGCCGCTTTCATGCTGGGCCTTGACGTTTTGGGCATCGATCTCACTGCACTGGCGGTCTTTTCAGGTGCATTTGGTCTGGCCATCGGTTTCGGGATGCAGAAAACGATCGGAAACTTGATTGCCGGGATCATCCTGTTGATGGACCGGTCAATCAAGCCCGGTGACGTGATCGCCGTTGGTGACAGTTTTGGCTGGGTCAACAAAATCGGTGTTCGCGCGGTGTCTGTGCTCACCCGAGAAGGAAAAGAACATCTGATTCCCAATGAAAATCTAATGACGCAGGAGGTGGAAAACTGGTCCTATTCGAACAAGAATGTCCGGATCAGCATTCCGGTGGGTGTTTCATACGATAGCGATATGGATCAGGTCATTGAACTGATGAAGCAGGCTTGCGTCGATGTTCCTCGCGTTCTCAATCATCCAAAACCGGTGGTCTGGATGCTCGAATTTGGCGACAATAGTGTGAACTTTGAAATTAGGTGCTGGATAAAGGATCCGGAATCAGGTGTCGGCAATTTCAAGGCAGCCGTGCTCAAAAGGGTCTGGGACCTGTTCAAGGAAAATGACGTAGAAATTCCGTTCCCGCAGCGCGATGTGCACATCAGATCACTTCCGGAGACGGGAGCCGTCCAGATTTCGGCCAAATAGCTGATCTATTTTTGAAGCAGATCCAGGGTTCGGCGTCCGGACATTTGGATTTCCTGCATCAACCTCTGGGCAGCAATATCGACTCTGCCTCGCCCCGTTGAATTCAAGTGCAGCAAAGCCTTCGCCCCTGATTGCGCCATCACAGCCAAATCATCGCATCCACGATCAAAACATTTCTGGGTCATCGGCAAGCTATGTTTGTAGGCCGATTCCATCTCCGCGGGGTCAGACAACACCAATGCGTGAGAATCCGACGCATTTGTCATATGCGCTACAAGTCCGACAACCGATTCGACTGCCTGCAGGCGTTCAAAGCTGCCGACAAAGCCGCCGCTACAATTATCCGCCTTTTCTATAGAATCAATTTTCGACATAGCTGTCAGATAGGTTACCATAGTTAACAAGCCCTAAACAGAGCGGTTTGCGGCCAATCAGTGACATGATGCTGATTTGCAACACTATCAAAATATGTCATATTTGCTGTCATTTTTTTGTTGTGCGGCGCAGCAATATGATGCAGCTTTTTCTTGCATGTTTTGAGATTGTCTGTCGTCGGCTCTGTTGACGCAATAAAAAGACAACCGGGACAAATTCCAGGAGGGGCGATACGCATCAACCAGAAAGGGATTTTCATGCGCACGTCCACAAATGCCAAATTTGGCAAAAAAACTAAATCGGGGATCATTGGTCTTTCGGCTATTTTACTAGCAACCGCAGCATCACCTGCTCTCGCTCAAGAAATTGAAGGCAGCGGAATTACGATTTCCGGAAATGCTGCTCTCACATCTGATTACCGCTTCCGCGGCCTGTCTTTCTCAGACGGCGACATTGCTGTTCAGGGCGGAATTGATGTCGCTCATGAAAGTGGCTTCTACATCGGTACCTGGGCCTCTTCTATCGAAGATAGCGCAACCTTTGGTCACACAGAGCTTGACCTCTATGGTGGTTGGTCCGGTGATGTCACAGATGGCCTCACGCTTGACGTTGGGCTGCTCTACTATGTTTATCCGAATGGTGAAGGCGGAGCTGCTGGTCCGAGTGACTATTTTGAACCCTATGCTTCTGTTTCGACTACGCTCGGCCCTGTTGAACTGACATCCGGCCTCGCTTACGCCTGGTCGCAGGACAGCCTCGGAAACAGTGACAATATTTACATCTATACTGGCGTTTCTGGCGGCATTCCAAATACGCCGATCACACTAAATGCAAATATTGGTATCAATGATGGCTCATTGGGTAACCCTGTTGGTGTCTTTGGTGATGACAATTACATTGATTGGATGCTTGGTGCCGATTGGGCGATTACCGAGAACCTCACCGCCAGCGTCGCTTACACCGATACAGACGCGCCATCGGTCAATAACTTCACTGACAGCGCAGTCGTATTCACATTAGGCGTATCCTTCTAAAACCCATTGGGTCTGAATTCACACTTAGGTTCGTCATAAAAGGCCGCTCTCGGGGGAGAGCGGCCTTTTTTCGGTCTATATGGTTCAGCTGGCCGCGACCAGTTTCTGGGTAGCCACAGCTTGCGGATTACCTATAACAGTTTCCATCTCTCCAATCTCGACAATATGCCCCTCGTCAAGCACCGCAATCCGATGGCAGATTCTCCGCGCAGAGGCGATATCATGCGTGATCAGAATGAGACTGATTTCCTTGCTCCGCTGCAATTCGGCAAGCAGTTGTAAGATGGATGACCCCACCAACGGATCAAGCGCAGAGGTTGCCTCATCGAGGACCAGCAGTTCGGGACCGGCTATTATCGCCCGGGCTATAGCCACACGTTGCGCCTGACCGCCGGAAAGGCTTGCCGGTTTACGATCAAGATACTCTTCGCCCAATTTTACATCATATAGCGCTTTGAGCACCATCTCTTCACGAGTTTGCTGGTTGATATCCGGTCGCAGGTTTTTCAGTGGTTCTGAGATGATATCACGCAGTTTCCATTGCGGATCCAGACTCGCCACCGGGTCCTGAAATACGGGCTGAATCAGTGCCCGCATAGCAAGATTCCGGTCGCGACGTTCGGGCAAATGCTCTCCCCGCCAGCTGATCACCCCCGACGTGAGCGGACCAATTCCCGCAATGGCTCTTCCCAAAGTGGATTTGCCAGATCCGGAACCACCGACGATGGCTAGTGCTTCGCCCTTTCTCACGGTCAAGGACGCATCTACGACAGCTTCAATTTTACCGCGTCGCCAGCCCGGTTTTGGAAAAACGATATTTACGTCTTTGGTATCGATCAGGACATGGCCAGTCGCGGGAAGGTCAGGCGGTGGCTCATACAGTCGCGGCGTTGCCGCGATCAGTCGCTTGGTATAATCTTTTTTCGGACAGGCGATCAGATCGGCTGTGGGACTACTTTCCACCACCCTGCCCTCTTCCATAACAATCAGATGATCAGCATGATTCTCTACCGAGGCAAGGTCATGACTGACCAGTAACATCGCAAGCCTCTGCTCTTCGCGTAGATCATCGAGCAGCGTCATGATCTCTCCGCGCAGGCTGGCGTCAAGCGCACTGGTCGGTTCGTCGGCGATAAGCAATTTAGGTTTGTGAGCAATTGCAGCCGCGATCATGACACGCTGACGTTCCCCTCCCGATAACCGATGAGGAAACTGGTCCAGCCGTTCATCCGCTCGTGACAGACCTACCCGTTCCAGTTTTTGCGCCAGATCGTGCCTGGACAAGGCCGGTGGTCCGGCCTGGGCCGCCGCTTCCTTAAGCTGTGCACCGATGGTCAAATGCGGCGTCAGTGCCGTCAATGGCTGTTGAAATACAAAGCCTGTCAAATGGCTGCGGAGCTTCATTTGTTGATGCGCGTTCGCCTTTAACAGGTCGATGCCGTCCAGCTTGATGGAACCGACCGCTTTACCCGGAGTCAGGCCAAATGGTGTCAGGCAGGAAAGGCTTTTTCCCGAACCGGACGCACCGATAATCGCTGTGCATTTACCAGCTTCAACCGAGATATTGACGCCTTCTACCAGTTGCCTGCCATCAATTTGAATGGCCATATCACGTATCTCATATAGGCTCATGAGAAGATATCTCGCAGGCGTTCGCCCTCAATTGTCAGACAAACCAGAATGATAACCAAAAGTCCGCCGGGTAATAGCAAACCCAAGGGCGTCATATCCATGTCATCGGCGCCTTCCTTGACCAATATGCCCAGCGATGTCAGCGGCTCCTGCACACCTAAACCAAGGAATGAAAGGAAGCTCTCGACCATTACCACCTGAGGCACGGTCAGCATCAAATAGGCCAACGCAACGCCGGCGATATTGGGCAAGACATGTTTCAGGATAATGGTACGTGGCGGCGTTCCAGCGGCTTCAGCAGCCAATATGAAAGGCCTCTGTTTTAGTGCCATCACCTGTCCACGCACCACACGCGCCATGGTTAGCCACTCAACCAGTCCAATACCAATAAAGACCAGCAAAATCGAGCGGCCGAAAATCACCATCAGCAGAATGACGATGAACATGAACGGCAGCGCATAGAGCGCATCGACAAAACGCATCATCGCTTCATCAACCTTTCCGCCAACCCAACCCGCAGTTGCGCCCCAGGCGATGCCGACGACCAGAGACACCAGAGCGGCCGCTATCGCGACCATTAGCGTGACCTGCGTCCCGGCAGCAAGGCGCGCGAGCCGATCGCGGCCTATCTCATCTGTGCCAAATATATGCGATCCGCTGAAAGCAGGCGCACGCACGGCCTCCCAGTCAATTTGATCATAGGTCCACGGCGATACGAGCGGTAGAATCAACGCCAGAGCGATCAGGACCAGAACCACCCATAGCGGCCAATGAACGCGATTTAGCAACCGCCTCATCCGTCCCGCATCCTTGGATCGAGCCAGCCATAAATCAGGTCAGCAAACAGGTTAAACAGGATAATGAGCGTGGCATAGAGCGTCACCACGCCGAGAACCAAAGGATAATCCCGGTTTAGCGCGCCCTGAACAAAATAGCGGCCCAATCCCGGCAGCCCGAAGACAGTTTCCACCACCACGGCGCCAGTAAGCAAACCCGCTGCAGCCGGTCCTAGGTAGCTGGCCACCGGAACGAGCGCCGGACGCAACCCATGTTTGAACAGGATTTTCGTTTCAGGCAGTCCCCGCGCCCTTGCGGTGCGTATATGGTCCTGTTTCAGCACTGTCGCCAGACCCGCTCTGGTCAGTTTGGCGATGGCCCCAGAAACCGGCAGCGCCAGGGCAACCACCGGCATGATCAGCCAGGACCAACCTTCCCCTGTCCCCGAGACAGGCAACAATCCCAGCCAGAGTCCGAAAAGCAAAGCCAATGCCGGCCCGGTAACAAAGGTCGGCAATGCAGTTGCAACGGTTGCCAGCATCATAATTGTCTTGTCAGCCGCCTTGCCAGCCCGCACCGCTGCAAACAGCCCGGCGGAAACTCCAATCAGCAATGCCAAAGCTATCGCCAGACCGCCGAGAGTCAGTGATATCGGCAATCCCTGTGCCACAAGCTCGGAAACCGTAAAATCGCGATAAACCAGTGATGGTCCAAAATCACCCTGCGCCAGCCGTGAAATATACAGCCAGGCTTGCTCCCAAAGCGGTTTATCAAGGCCATAGGCAGTTTGCAGGGCGGCCTGTGTCTCCGGCGGCAACGGTCGTTCACCGTCAAATGGACCACCCGGGGCCAGCCGCATCAGGAAAAAGGAAGTCAATATGATCGCAAGCAGCGTCGGGATCGCTGTCATCAACCGTCTTGCGACCAGCGCTAGCATGGGGCGTTACAGCTCCATCTGGCCAAAACAGCCGCGCACTTCGTTGATGAACAACTCGGGCACTTCCATTGCAGCGAAATGACCGCCTCTGTCGGCTTCACCCCAATATTGCAGGTTTTTAAACCGTTGTTCTGCCCAGCGACGGGACGGGGCCATAATCTCGTTCGGGAAAATACTGCATCCTGTTGCAAGATCGACGGGATCGACATTGGGATTGCCAAAACTCTCCCGATACAGTCTCGCTGAGGAAGCTCCGGCATTGTTGAGCCAATAGAGCATGATATTATCGAGCAAGCGATCACGATCAAAACTCTCATCGGGCGTCATCGCCCCATCAGACCAACCCTGAAATTTCTCAAGGACCCATGCCATCTGGCCTACGGGAGAATCCGCCAGACCATAGCCCAGTGTCTGCGGCTTGGTGCGCTGAATCTCAGCATAACCACCGCCCTGTGTTTGATATTCAGCGAAGCGCGCTAGCGACGCCTGCTCCTCTGGCGTGGGATTTTTCATCACTTCGTCCGGCGGTGTTCCGACCACGACGAGGTTAATATGGATGCCCCCACAATGACCGATATTCTGCACCCCTATGGCAGATGTTACCAAAGCGCCCCAATCTCCGCCCTGCGCAAAATAGCGGTCATAGCCCAGCCGCGTCATCAACACATCCCAGACGCGCGCGATCTTCTCTGCGCCCCATCCGGTTTCGGTGGGTTTGCCGGAAAAACCATATCCGGGCAGTGAAGGAATGACGAGATGATAGGCGTCCCCCGCATCGCCGCCATGGGCAACCGGATCTGTCAGCGGACCGATAACGTCCATAAATTCGACAATCGATCCTGGCCAACCATGGGTCATGATCAATGGCCGTGCATCCGCTTCGGGCGAGCGAATATGCATGAAATGAATATCGACCCCGTCAATCTCGGTCATATGATGCGAATACTGGTTTAGGGCCGCTTCACAGCGCCGCCAATCATAGCTCTCGCGCCAATAGTCGGTAACTTGCTGAACATAAGCCAGCGGTATGCCCTGAGACCAGTCGTCTACCGGTTCTGGATCAGGCCAACGGACGCTTGCCAACCGAGCTTGCAAATCGTCCAATGCCGATTGCGGAATATCAATCTGAAAATCCCTGATATCATCGCTCATCGCATCGTCTCCATTTCATCCAGCTTACATCGCCATATTATATCGTAGGCGTCGGCACTTCACCCGAATAATCGTAAAAGCCTTTACCGGTTTTTCGGCCAAGCCAACCAGCCTCGACATATTTCAGTAATAGAGGTGCCGGACGATATTTGGGATCGCCAAAATCGTTTTGCAGCACACGCAAGATTTCCAGCAACGTATCAAGCCCAATCATATCCGCCAAGGTAATAGGCCCCATCGGATGACCAAGGCCCAATTGTACGCCGCGATCTATGTCTTCCATAGACGCGGTGCCTTCGCCCAGTGCAAAAAATGCTTCATTGAGCATGGGCAGTAATATTCGGTTGACTACGAAGCACGGCGAATCTTTGGCCAGAACCGCCTGTTTGCCGAGCGCCTTCACATAGTCGTTAGCCATGGCGACGCTGTGGTCGCTTGTTGCCAGGCCGCGAATGACCTCGACCAAGCCCATTAACGGTACGGGATTAAAGAAATGTACGCCAATGAAGCGGGACGGGTCTTTAACAGACTGTGCCAATCGCGTGATGGATATAGACGATGTGTTGGTGGCCATAAGCGATTGATGGCCCAAGACTTCAGAAGCTGCTCCAAAAATCTGGCGCTTGATATCCTCCCGCTCGGTGGCCGCTTCGATAATGATATCCGCGCTTGCCATCGGATCCAGAGAACCGATCGTTTCGATCCGGTCCAGAGTAGTTTGCGCCACCTGTTGCTCAATCTTCTCTTTGTCGACCAATCGCGACAATTGTTTGGCAATCCCGGCCTTGCCCTTCTCGGCTATCTCCTGATTCATATCAGACAAGTAAACATGGTATCCGGCCTGCGCGGAAACCTGCGCAATTCCTGCTCCCATTTGTCCTGATCCAATGATACCGATTGATTTCATTTGCCGTCCTTTTTCCTTATCATGACTGAGCCGTTAATGCTGATGTAACAAGGCACTAGCGATTGTCGAGCAAACTGGCTAGATTGCAAATATGTCCCCTATTATTTCTACCATTGCCCTTATGGCACTTGCGGCGACAACGGCAGCCAGCGATGTGCAGCCGATCCCTAATCCGGGTGAGGTAAAAGTCTTCAAAGACTGGTCGGTAGGCTGTGACAATGGCGGCGACTGTCAAGCGATCTCCTTGGTTGATGATGCCAGCCGCGGTTTTGATGATTGGGGTGGCCCGATTACAATTACCCGCACAGCTGGCGCAGATGATGTTTTAACAATCCGGGCGCTGTTACAAGTCACGGGCATCGGACGTTATGAACTGGTCGTAGACGGCAAAGTCATAATCACTGGCCCTATGGCCGAGGACGATCACCCTGTCGAAATTACCGGCGAAGAAGCCAAGAAAGCGGCAACTGCTATCGCTCGTGGCCGGACATTAGAAATCAGAGCCTCAAATGGAGATAGTTTGACGAAGATATCTTTATCAGGCTCTACCGCCGCGCTGCGATATATTGATCAGCAACAGAAACGAGTGCGCACACCGACCGCTTTAATATCCAAAGGTCGCCGTTCATTCAGGCCCGAAAAGAAAGAAGTTCCAGTTGTAGTTGTTGACCAATGGGCACCCGCGAAACGAATTCCTGCGACAACTGAAATCGTTGATCTGGTAGAGAATTCTCCCTGCAAGGATGAAAGATTTGGTGTCGTCGAGGATCAGATATTTCCTTTGGGTCAAAAAGATGGTCGCTATCGTGCGCTCATTTTGATGTCATGTGGTTCTGGTGCCTACAACTTTTCCAGCGCCGCCTATATTGGCGAAATCAAAGGAGATGAGAAAGAGGGCGCCAGTTGGGCATTCCGTCCGGCAACCTATGACCTGCAACCCGCCTGGGGCGGCGAAGATCGACCACCCTTGCTGGTAAACGCCCATTGGGAAGAAAATCGTCAAATCTTGAGCAGCTTGGCAAAAGGTAGAGGTATTGGCGATTGTGGCAATGCCGAGAGCTTCGTCTGGGATGGCGAACAATTCCGTTTGATCGAAGCCAGTGGTATGCGGGAATGTCGCGGAGCCTATAAGTGGATCACTACCTGGCGCGCAAAATATCAAAAGGCCGAAGAGCTGGCCCAGCAAATACCGGCCGCTGAAGAAGCCGTAGAATAGGTTTTATGGCGCATTCTTAAAGGGGTGCGCTTCAGCCAGGATCAGCGAGAAATAGTCCCGCTCGTCACTCCATTCGCGAACCGGTGACCAGCCGCCTGCACGCAGCATCAAACGCGCATCACGCAAACCATATTTGTGGCTGTTCTCGATATGAACTTTCTGACCCTTATCGATGTCGAACTGGTTGTCACCGATGGTAAAGTGCACATCTGCCTGGACCTCGAGATAGATTTCAATTCGCGCGTAAAGATCATTCCAGATCGCGATGTGGCGGAACTGGTCCACCGGGATTGTACCAGCCATTTCTCGATTAATTCGGTGCAGTAAATTTAGCGAAAACTGCGCAGTTACCCCTGCACTATCGTCATAAGCGGCAACCAGAGTATCTGTATCCTTGATTCGATCAAAACCGATCAGCAACTGCGATCCCGTGCCTAGCGTCTCTCGCATGAAGCGGAGCAAATCAACGGAGGTACGCGCAATCATATTACCGATTGTAGAGCCCGGGAAAAAACCCAGCTTGGGCATATTGGCCACTTCGCTCGGCAAGTTTATCCGTCGCATAAAGTCGGCCTCTAAGGGGTAAATCGGAAGCTCAGGAAACTGAGTTTGCAATTGCGCAGCGCTTGCGGCGAGAAACTCTCCGGAAATATCTATCGGGACATAGGCTGCAGGATGGGTCGCACTCAAAAGATGCGGTGTTTTTGTGGAACTGCCGGAACCGAATTCAACAACAGCACGGTCTGTGCCACTCATTTCTCCGACCTCTGCGCTGTATCGTTCCAGCAAGCTTGTTTCCGTTCGTGTCGGATAATATTCGGGTAGCTCTGTAATCTGTTCAAATAGTTCCGAACCCTGACGGTCATAGAGCCAACGGGCTGGAATTGCGTAGCTCTGCTCTTGAAAACATCGCATAACATCTTTTTCAAAACCCGGGTCTACCCGGCTAACTGTCATATCCATGAGAAAGCCGTCCTTGGCGGCCAAATTTGTCGATCAAAGATCTTTGGCGAGGCGAAGGCCGGTAAACTGCCAACGCTGATGGGGGTAAAAGAAATTGCGATAGCTATCGCGGATATGGCCCGGCGGCGTGGCAACACTGCCACCTTTCAATACAAACTGCCCAGACATGAACTTGCCATTATATTCACCGACTGCGCCCTCTGCAGTTTTAAAACCGGGATAAGGGCGATAGGCGCTGCCAGTCCATTCCCACACGCTGCCGGTGCCTGGCAATCCATTATGCACCGCGACTTCCCACTCGGCCTCAGTTGGAAGCCGGGCATCCGCCCAGCACGCATAGGCGTCGGCTTCATAAAGACTGATATGCCGAACCGGCGCGCACAACACGATTTCACGCCATCCTTGCAAGGTGAATTCTTCCATCACACCATCGCGTGTGCGCCAATGGAGCGGTTTTGTGACCCTTTCTTGCTGTACCCAGGCCCAACCATCGGACAACCAATATCGATGATCGGCATAACCACCATCGTCCATAAAATTCTGCCACTCCCCATTTGTAACAGGGCGGTCGGCTATAGCATAAGGGTGCAGCAAGACCTGGTGACGTGGCCCTTCACAGTCAAAGGAGAAACTTTCTCCATCATGACCTATGAATTGGGCGCCATTTGCACCTTCAATCCAATGTAATGGCGCTTCGATAATCGCCGGGCGCGGCTTGGGTTCCATGAAAGCGGGACCAAGCGGATTGCGGGAAAACAGGTGCAATATATCCGTAAGCAACAGTTCCTGATGTTGTTGCTCGTGATGCAGTCCCAGCTCGATCAGATCCAGAGCCTCATCGGAAAAGCTTTCCATCGCTTCGATCATTGCTTCATCTACATGTGCGCGATAATCAAGCACCTCTTCTAACGATGGCCGGGTCAGCAGGCCTCGATCCGGCCGCGCATGCCGCGCACCTTCGGCTTCATAGTAGCTATTGAACAAATAAGCATAAGACTCATCAAACACCCGATAGCCATCGACATGATCGCGCAGCAGGAAAGATTCAAAAAACCAGCTTGTGTGCGCCAGATGCCATTTGGCTGGGGACGCATCGTCCATCGACTGAACGGTTGCATCAGCATCGCTCAAGCCGACGACCAGCGAACTGCTATGTGCACGGACCTTTTGAAAATCTTCTTTCAGAACCGAACGCCGATTGGTTTTTCGGTCGATCTGAGGCGATGTCACGATAGTTTCGGCTTGGCCTGCGATCTTTCCTACTCCATCCGCTTATTGGGCGTATTAAGAACATAGAGCGAACGAGATTAGGGTCAACCGCTTATATTTGCGCCATCAGGTTGCAAATATATATGTTGCGGTGCGCTTACGCGATAAAACGGCCAGCTAGCGAGAGGCTCCAGGAACCCACAAAATGTCAGCTTTGCCGCCATCATTCAGCATTCGCCCAAGCACAAAAAGATAATCCGATAGCCGATTAATGTAGGCGAGAGCCTGCGGATTGATCGCCATAGCCTGTGCGGCACCTACGGCGGTTCGTTCTGTACGCCGAGCAACAGCCCTGGCCAGATGGATGGATGCGGCAGCCTTGCTACCTCCAGGCAATATAAAGCTGGTCAGCGGATCAAGATTGTCATTGACCCTATCAATTTCGCTTTCGAGCCTCTCGACCTGCGACGGCGTAACTCGAAGGACCATATCCGATGGTGTGAAATCGTCTCCCTCGCCAGCGGGCGTTGCCAAATCCGCTCCAAGATCGAACAGATCATTTTGAATCACCTTGAGCGACTGCACCAACGCCGCATCATTAACTTCGCAAGTTGCGACGCCCAGCGCACTGTTGAGTTCATCAACGTCACCAATGGCTGCCATGCGTATATCGCTCTTGGCCAAGCGTGATCCATCGACCAGCCCCGTCGTTCCATCATCGCCCGTCTTCGTGTAGATTTTGTTGAGCTTGACCATAAAGGCTGGTCTTAGCTTTGACCGCCGGCAAGCAACAATAGCAGCGCAACCAATATGACTGCGATTGCCTGATATTTCACCCGAGCGAACATCATTTCATTCTGTTTTTTGTGCGAAGCCGTCACGCCATCAGCATCAACGTCTTCCGGCTCCATATTGACGAAAGCAATCAAACCGCGGACCAAAGCGTAGACAACGGCGCCAGCTGACAACAAAATTAGTAGGATAAGTACATAACTCATATTCTCTGATTACCCCTTTGATAAAGTTATTCCAACCGGGAAAATGTTTTTTCGTAATTTATTGGCTAACATATAGCCATCCGTGCCTGCTTCTCGCAATACGGCCAAAGATGCAGAGCCTAGGCTTTTCGACAGCTTTACCCCTGTTTCATCAAGCAAAACCGGATGATGGACATAGCGGGGAACGGGTAAATCCAGCAGGGCCTGCAGCAGTCTGTGTATATGGGTCGAGGCAAATAGATCCTCCCCGCGTACGACATGGGTGATCCCGTCGCGCGCATCATCCAATGTCACAGCCAAATGATAGCTGACGGGCGTATCTTTGGGTATCAATACAACGTCTCCCAGTGCCACAGGATCAGCAATCTGATCCCCGCGATGCTTGTCATGCCAGCCTATATCACCAACCATATCGGTCGCCTTTTTAACATCAAGCCGCCAACTATGCGGTTCCCTTTTAAGTCTTTCGGCAACCTCACCCTTGTCGAGACCCCGACAAGTCCCGGGATAAATCGGGCCATCCGGCCCCTCCTCCAATCCTTCTTTTTCCTGGATAGCGCGCATGGATGATCGCGTACAAAAACAAGGGTAGAGAACTCCCTTTTTCTTCAGCTGTTTGGCCGCGTTAGCGTAACTCTGGAGCCGCTGAGATTGGAAAACTGCATCTCCATCCCAATCGAGACCCAGCCATCGCAGATCAGCAAAAATCGCGTCAATAAATTCGGGCTTGCTGCGCCCAATATCTATATCTTCGATCCGTAACAGTAACTTCCCACCCCTCTCTCGCGCATAATCATGGGCGACACAGGCTGCATAAGCATGCCCCAAATGCAACAATCCGTTGGGGCTTGGCGCAAAGCGCACCACAACATCTTGGCCAATATCCCCTCTTGACGTCATAGGGCAGATAATGTTCTTTGCATGTCAGTTGTAATGACCATGTCATGTTCTTGCGGATAAAGAGCAGTCAGTCAAAGACTAAGGGAGTAGTTAGACTATGTATCATCCCGACCTGTTGCGGCATCCCGAAAGTTGTCCGTCACTGGTGTTGAACGCTGACTATACGCCGCTATCCTATTATCCCTTAAGCTTATGGCCTTGGCAAACCGCAATCAAAGCGGTTTTCCTGGACCGGGTAAACATTGTTTCCAGCTATGAACGCGAAGTCCATAGCCCCAATCTCGACATGAAAATCCCGTCGGTAATTGCGCTGAAAAACTATGTGAAACCTTCTGAATATCCCGCATTTACCCGGTTTAACCTGTTTCTGCGCGACAAGTTCATGTGCCAATATTGTGGCAGCCTCGACAATCTGACGTTCGACCATGTCATTCCGCGTCGCCAGAAAGGCCGTACCACATGGGAAAATGTTGCTACTGCCTGCCTGCCCTGCAACCTGAAAAAAGGTGGCCGAACGCCGAAAGAGGCACACATGCAGCTTTCCAACAGGCCGATCAAACCGACCAATTGGCAGTTGCAGGAACATGGACGCGCCTTCCCGCCGAACTTCCTCCACGATACATGGCATGACTGGTTATACTGGGATATTGAACTAGAAGGGTGAAAAATTTCTAGGTTCTTAAGAGGAATTCCCTCTCGAATTCCAATTTCTACTGATATCTCGACAGAATTTCAGGACTGACATCTTGAAATCCAGCTTATTCATCCTATATTCATGTACAGGAGAGGTTTTGCGTGATAGAATTTTGGTTGGCGGATGAGAATATCTTTTTTAGCGCCGCCATCCTTCTCATGTTTGCCATCGGATTATTACAGCTTGTTGGATTAAGCGACTTTGGGCCGGATTTCGGCACCGACATGGATCCCGACGCTGATATTGCCGAAGCTGGCGCTGACGGCGCTGGCCAAGGTCTGCTCTCCTTATTGGGATTTGGTCGTCTGCCATTTCTCATGCTGCTTGTGCTTTTTCTGGCCCTGTTCGGTATTATCGGACTGGCGGGTCAGGAATTTTACAGCAATCTGTTCGGATGGCTTCTAACGCCATGGCTCGCCGTTCCAGCGGCGGCTGCCGTTTCCTTACCGCTAACCGGCTTGTTGGCGCGTCCCTTGTCGCGGGTCATTCCCAGCGATGAAACCACCGCAATCGACATTGAAATGTTGGTCGGACGACGCGGGAAAATCGAGATTGGCAAGGCAGAGACTGGTTCGCCAGCTCGCGCAAAGGTGATCGACTCACACGGCCACGGCCATTTCGTGATGGTCGAGCCAGCCAACGAAGGCGAGATTTTTCGCCAGGCGGAAGAGGTTCTGCTCGTTCGCCGGGAGGAAGGTACATTCAAAATCATCTCGCCTGATACCGTCAAGTTTCTGGAATGAACCCGAACTAAATATTCAAACTGAAAACGGTGTTAGCGCAATATCCGCTAGATTGCCCTCTAGCTTGTTCAGCGCGCTGCGCCCCAAAATAGAAAGAAAAATATGACTGAGAATCTCGTTTCCCTCGCCGTCTATGCCGGCGTTATTTTTATCACCCTGCTCATCTTCGGGTTGATCATCACTCGGCTCTATAAACGCGCAACCAAAGAAATTGCCTTCGTTCGGACCGGACTTGGCGGCGAAAAGGTTGTGATGAACGGCGGTGCCATGGTGCTGCCGGTCTTGCATGAAACCATGCCGGTTAACATGAACACAGTGCGGCTGGCAGTGGAGCGCAATAATGTTGATGCGCTGATCACCCTCGATCGCTTGCGGATTGATGTGAAGGCGGAATTTTATGTCCGCGTGCGCCCGGATGCCGGATCATTGGCTATGGCCGCACAGACTTTGGGCCTGCGCACTATGCAGCCCGAGGCGCTAAAGGACCTGGTCGAAGGTAAATTTGTCGATGCGCTGCGCTCGGTTGCTGCGGGCATGACAATGAACGAGCTGCATGAGCAGCGCGCGGACTTTGTCCAGAAAGTGCAGCAAGCCAGCTCTGCCGATCTGGCGATGAACGGTCTCGAACTGGAATCCGTATCACTAACCGGTTTGGATCAGACCAGTATTGAGCATTTCAACGCCAATAACGCCTTTGATGCCGAAGGTCTGACCAAACTTACGGAGCAAATTGAACTGCGTAAGAAAGCACGAAACGACATTGAACAAGATACACGTGTTCAAATTGAGAGCAAAAACCTGGAAGCGGATCAACGCAGCTTCACCATCGAACGGGACAATGAATTTGCGCGGCTCGAACAAGAACGTGAAGTCGAGATGCGGCGTGCCGAACAGGCCTCTGAGGTTGCGAGTGAGCAAGCTGTTCGCAATCGAGAAGCTGAAGAAGCGCGGATTACCGCGAAACAAAAGATCGATTCCACGCAGATTGAAGCCGATCGCGCCGTCAAGGAAGCCTCAATCGCCCAAGAGCAAGCGATTGAAATTGCCCGGCAAGAACAGCAAATCGCTATCCAGAACAAAAGTCGCGAAGAAAGTCAGGCCAAGGCAGAAGCCGATGAAGCGCGCGCCAAAGCAGTGGCAGCCGAAGAGCAAGTCACAACCTCAAGAGAAACCGAGGTTGCTGACCGCGATAAGCGCATTGAACTGATCGAGGCATCAAAACAGGCAGAACGCGAAGCCATTGGTGTCAAGGTGCAAGCAGAGGCCGAAAAAGAAGCCGCTTCAAACCGCGCGGCCGCGATCCGACTGGACGCAGAGGGCGAAGCAGAGGCGGAAAAATTGCGCGCCGAAGCATCTCGCGTCCGCTTTGAAGTAGAGGCCGCTGGTCAACGCGCGGTGAACGAGGCAGCCAATATCCTGTCATCCGATCAGATATCGCTGCAGACCAAATTGGCGCTGCTCAACGTATTGCCTGAAGTGGTGAAGGAATCAGCGAAGCCTATGGAAGCCATCGACTCCATCAAGATCGTTCAGGTCGACGGCATCACCCAAAATGGCGGAGGCGGAAACGGCTCTGGCAATGGCGGAGGCGCCAATGGTGGTGGAGGCGGCAATCTTGCTACCGACGCTGTCGCCGCTGCTTTATCCTACCGCGCACAAGCACCGGTCATTGACGGGCTGATGAAAGAGCTTGGCCTGGACGGGTCATCACTGGACAGCCTAATCGGTGGTGCGACCGAAACTGAAACAGCTCCGCTTGAAGCGCAGGCAAAGCCGAAACCGAAAGTGGCGGCGACACCAGTCAAAGCCCAATCGAAGAAAATAGCGGAACCCGCGGCTACTGCTCCTGTTCCAGCGAAGGCTGAAAAACAGAAAGGTCCTTGGTCAGAGCAAAAGGATGGAAAAAGTCCAAGCTGATTGAACATATGCCGCCAAAGGCCCGTCCTCGAAAAAGGGCGGGCCTTTTCTGTTTGCGTCAACGTTCTTCCGATAACCTTGGTGAAGAAATCTAAATCAGCTGAGATAGTTTCGATTTTTACGATCATCAGGATTTTCTTGACCCTGCCTGCGCTGCAGTGCAGCAAAGCGGCATGACCGATACCCTCCCCAAAGATACATCGGCAACACCGTCATTGGTTGTTCGCCAAAACCCTGACATTAAATATCTCGGCAAATTGCTGGGCGATGTGATCCGTTCCTATGGTGGCGAGGAACTCTACCGCCGTACCGAATATATCCGCTCGACCAGTGTTGACCGGCATCGCGGACTGGCAGATGCAGACGCGATTGATCCTGGCTTAGATGCACTGTCGCTTGATGAAACCACTGCCTTTGTCCGGGGCTTCATGCTCTTTTCGCTGCTCGCCAATCTTGCCGAGGATCGCCAGGGCGTTGCGGCAGAAGAAGGTGCGAGCGTTGCCGAAGCAGTCAAAAAATTGGCCAATGAAGGTGTGGACGAAAAGGCGATACTAGCACTGCTTGACGACGCTTTGATTGCTCCCGTGCTGACCGCTCACCCCACAGAGGTGCGGCGCAAGAGCATGATCGACCACAAGGCAAGAATTGCAGAGTTGTTGCTGATGAAAGATGCCGGGGCCGACAATACACCCGAAGGCGACGTACTCAATGAAGCGATCATGCGGCAAATCGCATTGCTTTGGCAAACCCGGCCACTTCGTCGCGAACGCCTGTTTGTAACCGACGAGGTACAGATCTCGCAAAGCTACATGCGGGATGTTTTCCTTCCTGTACTACCCAAACTTTATGGCAAATGGGAAAAGGTGCTGGGCGCCCGTCTTCCCAATTTCCTGAAGCTCGGCAGCTGGATCGGCGGCGACCGCGATGGTAATCCCTTTGTCGACGCCGATGCCATGCGCGAGGCTTTATCGCGCGCCGCAGAAACGGTTATCGGCTACTATCTTGCGCGCATCCACGCCATGGGCGCAGAACTCAGCATTTCAACAGAACTGGCAGATGTGCCAGATGAAGTAATCACCCTCGCCGAGGCTAGTGGTGATGATGCGCCAAGTCGCAAGGACGAACCCTATCGCCGAGCGCTGTCCGGTATCTATGCCCGTCTGTCCGCCACTCATCTGAAACTCTGCGGTCATGTTCCCGGGCGCCCATCATCCATAGTCGCCAAACCTTATGACAATCCCCAGCAATTGCGCGAGGATCTTGTCACACTGGCTCATGGCCTGCGCTCACGTGGCAAAGGCGTGTTTGCTACATCAGGTGCATTGGGGCGCCTGATCAGAACCGTGGAGCTATTCGGTTTTCACCTCGCCACACTCGACATGCGGCAGAATAGTCGCATTCATGAGCGAGTGGTTGCTGAATTGCTGGCCGAAGCCGGCGTTGAGGCCGACTATCTCTCACTGGACGAAGACAAGCGCGTCGACATACTGAGGCAGGAACTTGCAAACAACCGGCCTTTGGTAAGCCCATGGATCAACTATAGCGAAGATACGGCCAAGGAACTTTCCATTTTACGCGCGGCCGCCGAAGCCCATGATCAATATGGCCCGGAAGTCATTGTCAATTACAACATCAGCAACGGCGAAACCGTATCCGACATTCTGGAAGTCTATGTTCTGCTTATGGAGGCCGGCCTTTACCGAGCACCTGAGGATGAAAAGGCGGCACCCACCTGCCCCATCATGGCTGTGCCGTTATTTGAGACTGTAGCCGATCTGGAAAACGCGCCGCAGGTCATGACCGACTTTTTTGCCCTCCCGGAAATGCATGCTCTCACTCGCGCAAGAGGTGCACAGGAAGTGATGATCGGCTATTCCGACAGCAACAAGGATGGCGGGTATTTGACCTCTACCTGGAGTCTGTTCAAAGCCAGTCAGGCCCTAACCCCCGTTTTCGAGAATGCTGGCGTGAAGATGCAGCTTTTTCATGGCCGTGGCGGCGCTGTTGGACGTGGCGGCGGCTCAGCCTTTGGCGCGATTAAGGCGCAGCCGAAAGGTACGGTCGATGGTCGCATCCGTATTACCGAACAAGGAGAAGTTATTGCCGCCAAATATGGTACGATGGGCGTCGCAGAGACCAATCTGGAAGCCATGACTTCGGCGGTCTTGCTCCGCTCGCTAGAACCAGATCCTTCGGACCAAAAAGTCCAAACCGGCTTTGCCGATGCGATGAACGAGATTTCGCGGGCCGCCTTCACCGAATATCGTGATCTGGTTTACGGCAATGACAGTTTCCGAACCTTCTTTCGCCAGATGACACCGCTCACTGAAATTGCGAAACTCAAAATAGGATCGCGCCCCGCCAGTCGAACGAAAAGCGACAAGATAGAGGATTTGCGGGCCATTCCCTGGGTTTTCAGCTGGGCACAAGCCCGCGTGATGCTGCCAGGCTGGTTTGGTGTCGGACAGGCGCTGAATGCCTTTGACGATGTCAAAAAGCTAAAAGAAATGGCGCAAAGCTGGCCATTTTTTCAGGCGAGCCTGTCCAATATGGAAATGGTTCTCGCCAAATCCGACATGGGTATCGCGGCACGTTACGCCGAACTGGTTGAAGACAAATCCATGCGCGAGGGCTATTTCAATCGCATCCGGTCAAGCTGGGAACAAACCCGTGATATATTGCTGGAGATAACTGACCAGCCTCATTTGCTGGCGAAAAACCCATCCCTGTTCAACAGCATCGAACTACGCTTGCCCTATATCGAACCGCTTAACCACCTGCAGATTGAACTCATGAAACGCCTTCGTGCTGGTGAAGATGATCCGCGTATTGGTGAAGGGATACAATTGTCGCTCAATGCTATTGCAACGGCTTTAAGAAATAGCGGTTAAACGGCCATAGCTATAGATCGAGAACTGCGTCTTTTCGTCATCAACCGGACGGACGTCGACAAACAAATCTCCACTTTCGGCGCAAAGCGGAAAAGTGAACTCAAACCGCTCCACCCCGCCAAGTTGGCATCGGAAGCTCGCCCAGCGCCACCGCCACCGCCGCCTTGGCCTGCAGCCGCGTGCTATCCAATATTGGCAGTGGCGACACTTCGTCCGTAATTAGAAGCGGGATTTCCGTACAGACGAGTGCGACAGCGTCGCAGCTCGTTTGTTTCAGATCACCAATGATCCGAATAAACTCCGCGCGGGTCTCCGGACGGAAATCGCCGAGGCAAAGTTCGTTGAAAATCGCGTTGTGAATAATCTCGCGGTCCTTGGTAGCCGGGATGGAGCGCTCGAGCGATCTGCGAGCCAGTGCGCCCTTGTACACCGGGCCATCCATCGTCCAATTGGTGCCGAGCACGCCAATATGCCGCCGCCCGTCCGCCTCGGCCTGTGCTGCGACAACCTCGGCGATGTGGAGGCCCGGGATAGAGAAATCCGGGTCTGGCTGTTCTAGTGCAATATGCGCTGTATTGTCAGGTAGGATAAAGAAATCCGCCCCCGCCCCGGCCAACCGCTCAACATCTTCATAGAAAATCTGCCGCAGCGCCGTGAGATCGCCGCGCTCCCAAAGATCAAGCGTCGGTGCCATCGCCCCGCCGCTCATTGTGATCCGCGGATGCTCGTGCGCGCCCATTTTTCGCACGCCTTCCTGCCACACTGTCCGGTAAGACAGTGTCGCGCCTTCCGCGCTGTGGGCCAATATACCGATATGCAGTGGTTCGCTCATTGTGATGCTGGTTCCAATATATGGTTCACGTCTGAATTCCCGGCATAATCACGGTACCGCCGCAAACGGCACCGGATAGGTCGGCAAATTCATGATCTTCGCCGCCTGCTGTGGCGTAGCAATCGGACGGCCCAACCGCTCTGCCAGTTCGATGACTTCACGCACCAGATCGACATTTTTCGGCATGCGCGAACCGCCATAGGGTTCTATCCCGACTTGCACATGGCCGCCGCGTACGATTGCGGCTTCCGCCAGACCGCAACCAACACAATCATCGCCAAAGCTCGACACCAGCCATGGCAGGTCGCTGCCTTCGATCATCTCGAGATAGGCATCGAGTGCGGTCGCCGTCGGCGGCAGGCCAAAGGGTTGATCATCCGCGCCAAAATAGAATTTCATGATCCCACCTGGCGGCAATTTTCCGGCGCGTTGCAGTGACATGATGAACTTGACGAAGCCGGGTTCAAAAATTGAAATGCTCATCCCCAGCTTCAGTCGCCGGCACGCTTCGACATAATAATAGCTGTCCTGCATGTCATTGCGATAGATCAGATTGGTTGGCGCAAAGGCACCATCTTCGCCTGGAACCGACACATTGAAACTGCCCGGATCACACAGGCCCTGCGCGATCAGGCCTTCCTGCGCCATCGCCTCGATATGGGCATAGCGCTCCTCGACCGACACGCCCTCCTTGCCCGGCATGGTCGGGGTGAGAATGGCATCAGGGCGCAGCTCTAGTAGTTTGCGCCACGGCCGGGCATAATCTTCCGCATCCATCACACCGGTGCCGCCAAAGACCGGATCGCGCGTATGATTATGCACCAGCGCCGCCCCCGCCTCCATACAGGCGACCGCCTGCGCGACAATATCGTCATCTTCGTAAGGAACGTTGGGATTTTGCTCCGGCTTAACCGATCCGTTGAGCGAAACTTCGATGATCAGCGGTGTATCAGATATCTGGGTCATGACGACACCTTAGCAAATATGAACCGGCTTGGGAAAGCGCGTTCCGTCACCTCTTTCATCCTGCAAGCACGGTGTTTTTCCTTCCATTAACAATCTGTTATCCAAAAACTCATATGTCTGTTTCCAATTCATCAGGGGAATGGAATGGCGGACGCCGCTTATCAGAACAGCTATACCGGCGCGCCGGACATTTCCGCTATTGATAAGACGGAAGTTTCGCAGAAGCTGCTCATCGATGGGCTGGAGCGGCGGATTGCCGGACAGCTGAGCGTTATTATTCCCGTCGGAGTGATCGGATGGATCGCAAGCCTGACCGATAATCGCGCCTTGTGGATATTCCTGAGCCTGCAGATCATAGCGCAATTGGCCATCACCGCCTCATCGCAGTGGCTGCGCCGCGCTGTCGAGACCGGCAAAAATACCGCGATACGCAAAAATCTGTGGATGATGGCCGAGGCATCGAGCGGGATCATATGGGCCGCGATGATGCTCGATGTCGGGACGCTTATCGGCGGGTCGGATGCGGTGCTGACCACCTGGGTCACGATTTTGGTGACGATGGTCGTCTCCGTCCTGCTCGCCGCGCCGATTGCCGGCATTGCTTTCCCGCTGCTCGGCGGGTTCACGGCCGCGGTCGCTGCCGGCGTCTTGCTGTTTGACAAGGATTTCAGCAATTTTGCCGAACTCGCGCTGGTCTTCATGTGCGTCGCCCTGTTCATCATTGCCAAGGCGGTTAATTTTCAGGCGCATAAAAGCTGCGGCGACGGGATCGAGGTCGAACGGCTGAGCCAGCGACTGGCCGAAGAGCTGCGGCGCACGTCCTGGCTGTCGCAGCATGACAGCCTGACCGGCCTGCTGAACCGCTCTGCCCTGCAAGAGCGGATCGCGGAACTCGGAGACATGCCGACGCCGCTGATCCTGCTCGACATCGACCATTTCAAGCAGATTAACGACAGCTTTGGTCACGGTCAGGGTGACGAGGTGATCGCCGCCGTCAGCGCGTGCATCCACGAAACACTCGACGCCGCCGCACCCGATGCCCTGGCTGCGCGCTGGGGTGGAGAGGAATTTATTATCGCCCTGCCCGATTGTAAAACCGGTGCCGATGATATTGCCCAACGATTATGCACTGCGGTTGCGAAACTAACGCATCAGGACTGGCCCGCACGGCTGCGGGTAACCGGCTCGCTCGGTGTGGCCCATGGCACGGCCAGCGCCTTTTCCAGCACGTTCAAACAGGCCGACAGCGCGATGTATGAAGCCAAGGAACAGGGCCGCAACAGGGTCGTCTGCGCGCCAGAGGGCGCCGGAAAAGCCCCTCGCGTACCGCGCGCCGCCTAAGCCGCCTATATCTAAGCCGCCTGCCGGGCAATCCGTCCGGTTGTCATGTCTTCCAGCGTGATGGTGGTCAGCGTCTCGCCATCGGGGCCGAGAAAATCGGCCAGCCTGCCATCCGGCGCATAAAGATTGAACAGCACCAGCGCGCCATCCGGCCCGCCATGTTCCATATGGACATCACCCGGATCCTTCGCGGCATAATCGCCAGCGGCGCGAATGCGCTTCCCGCCCGCCACGCCGTCTTCATAGTCCACCACATGCAACTCCCCCGCCAGCACCGTCGAGGTCGTCGCGCAGACATGGCGGTGGAAATGACAATAGCTGTTCGGCTCCCAGCGGTAGAGCAGGTCAATATGCCCGCCCACGCCGTCTGCGTCGGGCCGCACGGACAGCACCGCGCCGTGATAGGCGATGGGATAGGCGAAGCGCTTGTCCGCGTCGGTGAAGGGGATCCATTTGAGGGCGGGGTTTTCGAGCAGGTTCATCGTGTTGCCTCTTTCTGACGTGACGCGAGCATATCATGGAATAATATGCACCAAAACCCATATTCATAATGGGCTCACGCGCGGCTAGCTAAGCTGCATTGTAATGGAGACCATCATGAACCTGTCGGCCGCACAAAAGCTCGCGCTTAGCCTGTTACCCTTTGCCCTGATCAGCGCCTGCGCTGGCAAGCCCGGCCCCGTCGGCAATAGCGCGGTGCCAGAGCCCGCCAAGGCGGTGGAACTGGATCGCTATCTCGGCAAATGGTTTGAAATGGCCCGCTATGAAGCGCCGTTTCAAAAAGGCTGCGACGGCGTGACCGCCGACTATTCCCTACGCGATGACGGGAAAATCAAGGTCATCAACAGCTGCACCAAAGAGGGCAAGACCACCACCGCCAAGGGCAAGGCGAAAATCGTCGAGGGCAGCCGGAATGCGAAGCTGAAAGTCTCTTTCTTCGGCCCCTTTTACGGCGATTACTGGGTGCTGGACCGCGCCGAAGACTATAGCTGGGCGATCGTCGGCGAACCCAGCGGGCGCTACCTGTGGATGCTCACGCGTCAGGCGCAACCCGAGCCGCAAGTGCGCGCAAGGATTGAGGCGCGGGTGAAAGAGCTGGGCTATGACTGGAATTTGGTGAGGGTTACGGATCAGGGTTGAGGGTGGGGCACCCCCATAACATTTTAGCTACCTAGCCTATATACTCATTGTCGAAGAGGGTGTGCGCACGTCCCAGAACCAATGTCACTGAGATACCAAAGTGAAGATATAAAACCAAAGATACATATTGCTCACCAAGTGCTGACATATTAAAAAGGTCAAACGACAATAAAATTGTCAAGGCAACAATACAAAACAGAATCAAGTAAGAGACATTGTAGTTGAGGGTCCTCAGTAACTCATCGCGTAGTTCAAAATTGCCTTCTTGAATTTTCTTAATTTTTTCGTCGCTACTGAAATTCTTTTTGGACTGAAAAATGCCATAAAGTGCGATTTGAACGCTGAATAATAACGCTGCAAAAATTGAAAAGACCGAAATAGAAATCGAGTACAGACTATTTTTATCAGATACCGGAACCCAAAAAATCATAATGGGCGCAATTAACGGAAAAATGAGCATTATTAAATAGTTACGAATTAAAGTCTTTTTGTCAGCTGGTGTGAATGAGCGATAATGATTCGTAATTATATCTGAAACAAAAAACCTCATTGTTTTTCAGCGACTATCTTGAAAAATTCCGAAAGTATATCATCAGTTTCCTTATCAACCGACTTAAATTTTGGGTGACTTGAGGATGCCAATTTTACAGATTCGGTAATATCGATCAAACCAGCGTCGCTATTGTATCCGAAAACACCGACTTTTCTTATTTTTTTACCGACTTTCACGCTCGCCGACATTTTATCGAACTCTACTTCGTCAAACACCACAGCAGTTGAGGCTAATGCTTTCATGCGAGCCTCGTTGAAATCACGATATAAGCCAAAAGTATCCCCTTTTTTTGCACGGATGCTGACTTGGAGATCCACTGGTTGGTTTTTGCGAGCTCGGGAATAACGCTCAAATGCATCCGAGCTGGCGTTGGACGAAATTAGCGTAACCTCCTTTACGGGAGATGCGAACAACGCACTTCCATTTGCATCTTCTGGCATCAGCTTCTTAAATCGAACCTGCTTTTCATCGTGCTCCGAAGAAAACGATTGTTGGATATGTTTGATTATCCGTCCAGCGCAGGACCTGGTCTGAAAGGATTGAAAAGCAGCAAACCCAAAATTTTTGCCGTCAGGGATCCAGAATTGGTAGTATAACGGAATTTGTTCCAGATCATCTTTTTGGCGACGATAGTTCTTTTTCCTCGTTTTCGTATTCAACAAATCACTTTCAAATCCGAAAGTTCCGTACTGTGCAATACCTTTGATTGTGAACTTGTCCTTGATCTTGGGTTTGTCAAAAAACCAGCTTCGTAATTCAACCTCATCATCGTTCGGAGTTTGATTCTTATCTACAAAACCATCAAAAAAAGCTTTCAATGAAGGTAGGTCGTCGTCATCTCTCCAGTTCAAAGGCTCACGTTGGAATTTCTCGTACATCTCAAATTTGTACACTCGCAGTCCAATAGATATTGTCACGAAGCCCCCTTAGCCGTCTAATATTATGACCTTTAAGTTTAGATGACACTAATATTTCTTTATTGCAACGTTCAATACATCGCGAAAATTGAATAATAACATTATTACAGCGAGATAGAAATCACGGTGCCAATTAGCGATCAATAGTGACAAATTTTAACGAAGCAATTTTAGTTCTCATTTCGCCAATTCAACTATTTGCCTTGGTTTCTATACCAACCCATCACACCCCACCCCGAAACTCCGCATAAGCCGCCATCACATCCGCGGCCCCTTCGGTCTGCGGATAATGCCCCAGATGGTCGAGCCGCCAGGCGGGAATTTCCGGGTTCAGCGCCGCGACGGCGTCGACCAGGTGGCCGCCGGAGATCGGGTCCTGGGTGCCGTTGATCAGGGCGATCGGACAGGGCGGACCTGTCAGCGTTGCCTCCCAGCGCGCGGCGTGGACGCGGCGGTCGGCGAAATAGTGGAGCAGCTTGTGCTGGATCCGGTTGCCGCCTTTTTCACAGATGATCGACCAATAGGCGTCCAGCTCCGCCGCGCTGGGCGGGGTATCGCGCCCGAAAATCTTGCTGAAATTTGTGATGAAGCGTTTGCGGTTGAGCAAGCGGACGATCAGCCCGCCAAAGGGTCCGACCAGAAGCTTCTGGATGCGCAGGGGTCGATGATGCGCGGGGATCAGGCCGCCGTTGAGGAAGGCGGCGCTCAGCACGCGGTGGGCCATGCTGCCCTCCCCTGTGCGTGCGACCAGTTCCTGACCGGGGCTGACGCCATAATCATGGACCAGGATATGAAAATCCGCACCCAGTAACGTCGCAGCCAGATGCACCGCGAGGTCGGTCTGTTCCATGACATCATAGCGATGATCTTTCGGCTTGTCGGAATAGCCAAAGCCCAGAAAGTCGAATGCCAGCACCCGGTACCGCGCCGTCAGATCGGCCCATATCGGCAGCCAGTCGAGGCTGGAGGTCGGAAAGCCGTGCAGCAGGAGCAGCGGCGGCGCGCTGTCATCGCCGCCGGTGCGGACGAATATCCGGTGGCCGTTCCACTCGACAAACTGTCCGTCCTGTCGCCATTGCGCCGCGCTTTGGGGGGTGATCTTCATGAGGCTGTTCTCCAAGATTTAAGCGGGTCATGGGCAGGCAGAGAAACCCTGTCACCCGGCTTATGGGGCGTCAACCTCCTCCACCGATTTAGGCTGCCGTTGGCCGTTATTGTTGCGGATGTGCGTGCCTTTGCGCATGCGGCGGTTGCCAAAATAGCCGTGTTGCTACTCTTGCCTGCGCGCCGTCCGCCTCAGATATCGGCCAGCAGGTTGCTCAACTGGCGCACCCGCGCGCGGACCGAGGCGGCGCTATCTTTGGCAGCGGCGTGCGCGGCATCGCGGGCGACTGTGCCATATTCGGGATGCTGGGCGGCAACCCGGCACAGCGCATCCACCGACCAGGCGCGCAGGAACGGGCGATCATGATGGAGCAGCGGGGTCAGCCAACGGTCCATCACCGCTGCGCCGTCGGCGGAGAAGGTGAGATGGGCCGCGCTCTGACAGATGTGGAGCTGCGCCTGCCAGCTCCGGATCGCCGGAATTTCATCCCATAAAGCTTCGCTCTGCGCCGCCGAAAGCGCCTGCCCGCGTTCCAGCGCCGCCTTGATCAGCCAGGTCGCACAGCTGGACACCTGCCCCTGATCATGTGCGGCGAGCGCAATCAATGCATCGAGATATTCCGCCTCGCCACCAAATGCGGCTTCAATCTCCCCCAGCATGCTGATCGCCCGGCCATCAAAGGCCTGAAGACGGGTGAGCAAGGCGGCGGCAGACAGGGCCATGAGGTTGGGTTACTCCGCTGGTTCCAATATCCTCGGTGTGGCGACAAAGGGACGGTTTTCCAAAGCACGCAGGCCGTTGGATATCCTCGTGCGATCACTGATCAGGCGGACATATTGATAGTCGCATCCTGAAATCGGGTGCGGATATTCGGAGATATCCTGTAGCAGCAATGCCCGCGCTTTTTCGAGTTCCTGCCGAGCGGATTCCAACGCCAGTTCATAAGGTTCCTGCATGATGATCTCCTTTATAGTGTCAGTTCATTCCGCGGGCTCTTCCACCTTTGGCGTCAGGCGCGCGGTGATCTTGATCTCTACCAATCCGTCGGGCGTGTAGAGGCGGTCAACGTCAATCGCGGTCCAGGCCGGAAAAGGCGCTTTCACAAAGCGGTTCTTGGCGGCGGCGAGAGGCGGCATCGACTGGTCAATATCGACATGATAGGTGGTGATATCGACCACATCGTCCCAGCTTGACCCGGCGCGCTTCAGTATCGTGCCCAGATAGGTGAAGGTGCGGGCATAGCTTTCCTCGTCAGTCATGCCCTCCGGCGTCGGGCCAGCGATCACGCCGGACAGATAGACTGTGTCGTTGTGGATGACGGCCTGAGAGAAACCGAACTGCTCCATGAAGGCGCGGCCCTGTTCATTTTCGGGCATCAGGGTCTGCTTGGGCTCTGCCTGCGCGGCGGAAGTGGCCCCGATGATCGCCATCGCAGCGGTGAGTGATGTCATTAAAGTTTTCATGCGTTTTACTCCGCCGGTTCTTCCACCTCGTCGGCCGGCAGGTAAAGCCGATCGCCCTTTTCCTTATATTTCTCAGCCATTTCGCGCATGCCTTCCTCTGCTGCGGCCTTGCTTGCCGCCGCCGTATCAGCGCCCAGTTTTTCCGAGGCGATAAAGCCTTCGGCGCTCTGGT
This sequence comes from uncultured Sphingomonadaceae bacterium, assembly GCA_947493955.1. Classification (GTDB taxonomy): domain Bacteria; phylum Pseudomonadota; class Alphaproteobacteria; order Sphingomonadales; family Sphingomonadaceae; genus Parasphingorhabdus. The sequence continues at coordinate 296,070 of CANLSQ010000001.1, read as the reverse complement.
TCTGCTTGCTGGCAAAATCGCGCACTTCCTGGGAAATTTTCATGCTGCAGAATTTCGGCCCGCACATGGAACAGAAATGCGCGGTCTTGGCGCCTTCTGCGGGAAGCGTCTGATCGTGATATTGCATCGCGGTGTCGGGATCGAGCGACAGGTTGAACTGGTCACGCCAGCGGAACTCGAAGCGCGCCTTTGAAAGCGCATCGTCGCGGACCTGCGCCGCCGGGTGGCCCTTGGCAAGATCGGCGGCATGGGCAGCGAGCTTGTAGGTCACAACACCAACTTTTACATCGTCGCGATCCGGCAGACCAAGATGCTCCTTGGGCGTGACATAGCAAAGCATGGCGGTGCCATACCAGCCAATCTGCGCCGCGCCGATGCCGCTGGTGATATGGTCATAGCCGGGCGCGATGTCGGTGGTTAGAGGTCCAAGCGTATAGAAAGGGGCCTCGCCGCAGACTTCCAGCTGCTTTTCCATATTCTCCTTGATCTTGTGCATCGGCACATGGCCGGGACCTTCGATCATTACCTGCACATCGGATTTCCAGGCACGGTGGGTCAGCTCACCCAGCGTATAGAGTTCGCTGAATTGCGCCTCGTCATTGGCATCGGCAATCGAGCCGGGGCGCAGGCCATCGCCAAGGCTATAGGCGATGTCATAGGCTTTCATGATCTCGGTAATGTCGTCAAAATGCTCGTAGAGGAAGCTTTCCTTGTGATGCGCCAGGCACCATTTCGCCATGATCGAGCCGCCGCGACTGACGATGCCGGTGACGCGTTTGGCCGCCATCGGGACATAGGGCAGCCGCACGCCGGCATGGATGGTGAAATAATCAACACCCTGCTCGGCCTGCTCGATCAGCGTGTCGCGGAAAATTTCCCAGGTCAGGTCTTCGGCGACCCCGCCAACTTTTTCGAGCGCTTGGTAAATGGGTACGGTCCCGATGGGCACGGGTGAGTTGCGGATGATCCACTCCCGCGTATCGTGGATATTCCGGCCGGTGGAGAGATCCATAACGGTGTCCCCGCCCCAGCGGATCGACCAGACCATCTTGTCGACCTCTGTCGCCACATCCGACGCAACCGCGCTGTTACCGATATTCGCGTTGACCTTCACAAGGAAGTTGCGGCCAATCGCCATCGGCTCGGTTTCCGGGTGGTTGATATTGTTCGGGATAATTGCCCGACCACGCGCCACTTCGTCACGGACAAATTCCGGTGTGACATAGTCGGGGATCGACGCGCCAAAGCTTTCGCCGTCACGCTTATATTCTTTCAGCCGCTCCCGTCCGAGATTTTCACGCTCGGCGACATATTCCATTTCAGGGGTGATGATACCTTTGCGTGCGTAATGCATTTGCGAGACGTTCATCCCTGCCTTGGCACGCAGAGGCCGCTTGACGACATGCGGGAATTGCGGGACACCGCCACTACGGTCTGGGCCCAGTTGGCCGTTATCTTCGGGCTTAACCTCGCGGCCATCATAGCTTTCAACATCGCCGCGCGCCTCAATCCATTCGCGGCGCAGTTGCGGCAGACCCGCGTTAATGTCGATCAGCGCATTGGGATCGGTATATGGACCGGACGTATCGTAAACCCGAACAGGCGGTTCGCCGCCTTCAAGATGAATTTCCCGCATCGCTACGCGGATGCCTGAGCCGCTATGCGCGGCCACATGGACTTTTTTGGAACCCGCAATCGGGCCAGTAGTTACGCCAATTTCGGTCTTCGCGGGAATGTCTGCCATAGTCTCTACTCCATTGGTCGGAGTGAAGAGGCGGGATTTTTGTCTAACACCGCTCCCTCCCTCCGCCCGGGTTAACGGGATCAGGTTCAACGGGTCGCGGTTTATTCCGCTCTCAACCTGCGTTCACGCACAGGCTCCCCGGGGATGAGTCGCAGGTTAGTGCGCTCATGCCCGAAGGTCCAGTGAAGATTGGTAAGAGTAGCGATAGAAGCTGCGTGACGAAGCGCGAATTTCCTACCAACCAGGGACGAAATATTTTGGTGGAACTGCACAACCCCAATAGAAACCCTGACCGAAATCGGCGCCGAGCAGTCGTGCCTGCGCCAGATGATGTTTGGTTTCGATCCCTTCGATGACCGACCGTGCTTTGCGGCCGCGACAGAATTCCAGCATTGAGGCGAGCAGCGAAATCGGAATATCGCCGTCATAGCAGGCATTGAAAATATTTTTGTCGATTTTCAGTTCGTCAAACGGGATTTTCGATATCCGGTCGAGATTGGCAAGACCGGTGCCATAATCGTCAATTGAAATGCCCAGTCCATGGCCGCGCAGCGAATGGCAGACTGCTGCAAGGCGGTCGACATCGACTACACGGGATTCTTCAGTTATTTCGAGCATCAGCTGGCCGGGTCGAATATCCGCATGCTTCAGCCTGCTGATAAGTGCATCGACAAAGCGCCGGTAAGTCATCATGATCGCGCTGCAGTTGAAGGAAACGGGAACCGGACGGCCCCGTTTTGCCAAAGCGGTGGCGAGCTTGATTGATTCATCAACCACCACAAGGGTGGCTTCCACCTCAACCGCGACATCAACCAGATCGGAAAATATAATGGCGGGGTTTAAAGCACGCCGGGTTTTCACACGGGTCAGCGCTTCGTAACCGACAATCTTGTCATTATCCAGAGACTGTTTGGACTGAAATTCGACCGAAAGATTTGGCAACAACCGGTCCGTTTCGACCAGCGCGCAGACATAATCGAGATCGTTGACCGCATGGCCGCTGACATCCGCCATCCGTCCGATCAAATTGCACAAAGTCGGGACGGCATAGGGTTTTTGCAATCGCTGGACGACACTGGCGGCATCAAAGGCCAGTTCATCATCGCCGCTATCTTTCGGATTGGGCGTTAATATAACCGGCATGGAAGATCGGAGTCCGGAAAACCGGTCAAGCAATTCGCTGCCATTCTCTCTCATGGTTTTGGGATCAATCACCAAGGCGTCTGGTCCGAAAACCAGACTGGCTTCCTCATCCAGTTTGGAAAATACGCAAGCGACCGAAATATCATTGGCCTCCAGATCATCTTGCAATGACCTGGAAAGCGCGTTTTCTTCTTCAACAATAATGACTTTGGCCGTCGACATAGTTGGAGGCATTGCGGACGATGTTGTGGAGGACATAGGGGGCACCTTATTAGATTGGGTTTCGCTATGACGGACCTGGAAATGGGGCCGAGCGAAAGAGTGAAATTTTAAAAATGTAAGGATAAAGCGTTCAGGCTTTTAGGCTTGTCGTACCAAGCCTCAGACCTGATTTAAAAGCCGTTCACATATCCTGATTGAAGCTTTGGTCGCGATATTCCTGTAAGTGGGTGATGCGTAAACCAGACATACCAGAACGATGGATCGCCTGCTGCCAGGAAATGAGCTCCTCTAGCGACAGATCATAACGTTCACAGGCTTCATCCGTGGTCAACAGCCCGCCATTCACGGCAGCGACAACCTCGGCTTTACGCCTTATCACCCACCGGGTTGTATCCGCGGGTGGCAAGTCATGTTCGGCGAGCGCTTCCCCAAGCGGGCCGATGACTCTGGTGGCTTTTGGTATCGTAACATGTTTCATATGGAACCTCATTTCTGCCTTTCGGCGTTGCCCTGTTCCTATGCCCGTGCATAAAAATGCTCTGAGGATGTTAAGTGCGTCTAAATTTCTATGGTTAACAGGGCTTAACATCTGATGCTTGCGACAGACGGTTCTCTGGCGGCGTTAGTTGCCCAAAACATCCGGATTCCGAGATCAACAATCATCGAATTTTCCTGCATTTAACCCAATAAAACAAAAGCCTGATTTGAAATCCTCTTTCTTTGTGATACTCGATTGGCCTGCTTGGTTTTCGAGCTTCACCTTCGCGCCACGCCGCCTCTCTTCGTTAACCAAACGAGATTTCTGCAGGAGAAAAAAATGTCTGTCATCACCACTGAGAAACATCAGAATATATTGGTCATTATCTCGAACAATCCGCCGGTCAATGCGCTCGGTGCAGCAGTTCGACAGGGACTTGTGGATGGCATTGAAGAGGCCTTGTCCGATGACGAGATTGAGGCCGTGGTCGTTCGCTGTAACGGACGGACATTTTTTGCCGGTGCGGACATTACTGAGTTTGGCAAGCCTATGCAGGGGCCGAATCTGGGGGAGGCCATTGACCGGTTGGAAGCCAGCGACAAGCCGGTTGTCGCGGCGATCCACGGAACCGCATTGGGCGGAGGCTGTGAAGTTGCCTTGGCCTGTCATTACCGGGTCGCGGTAGCATCAGCAAAAATGGGCCTGCCCGAGGTGAAACTGGGCCTGATCCCCGGTGCCGCTGGAACGCAGCGCTTGCCGCGGGTGGTTGGCGCAGAGGCGGCTTTGCCAATGGTGGTCATCGGCAATCCGATTTCTGCGAAGAAGGCCCATGCTATCGGCTTGGTCGACCAGATTGTCGGCGAAGATAGTCTGGCCGAGGATGCCATCGCCTTTGCACGCGAACAGATTGGCAAGGAACCGCCGCGTTCCTCGGAAGGCACGGCCAATGAAGATGGGATCAAGAACCCGGCTATATTTGATGAATTCCGTCAGAAAAACGGCCGCAAGATTCGCGGGTTCGACGCCCCGGAGGCGGGCATTCAGGCCGTAAAGGCTGCGGGCGAGCTGTCTTATGCCGATGGTGTCAAGAAAGAGGGCGAGCTTTTCATGAAGCTGATGACCGGCACCCAGTCGGCCGCCATGCGCCACTATTTCTTCGCCGAACGCGCGGCGAACAAGATTGACGGTATTGATCCCAAAATCGACCTGATCCCGATCAAGAAAGTCGGCATATTGGGCGCCGGGACTATGGGCGGCGGCATCGGCATGAACTTTCTGTCTGCCGGTATTCCCGTAACCATTGTCGAGCTGAAAGAGGAAGCGCTGGAACGCGGCGTTGGTGTGATCCGCAAAAATTATGAGAACACAGCGAAACGCGGAAGGATGACCGAAGAACAGGTCGAGGGCGCCATGAGCATTTTGACGCCCAGTCTGTCCTATGACGATCTCGCAGACTGCGATCTGGTGATCGAAGCTGTGTTCGAGAATATGGACGTCAAAAAGGAAGTCTTCGCCAAGCTCGACGGCATTGTAAAGCAGGGCGCGATCCTTGCCAGTAACACCAGCTATCTGAATATTGACGAGATCGCGGCGGTGACGAAGCGGCCTGAATATGTGCTGGGCCTGCACTTTTTCTCTCCCGCCAATATCATGAAATTGCTCGAAATTGTGCGCGGTGAGAAGACAGCGGATGACGTGCTGATGACCGCGATGAAGCTGTCGAAGAGGATTGGCAAGGTGGCCGCTGTCTCTGGCGTTTGCCCCGGCTTTATCGGCAACCGTATGCTCAGCCCGCGTCAGGAACAGGCGAATATCATGATTATGGAAGGCGCCAATTACTGGGACGTGGATGATGTGCTGCTGGACTTCGGCTTTCCGATGGGGCCGTTCCAGATGTCCGACCTCGCCGGGGTCGACATTGGCTGGCACCGTGATCCAGAGCGGATTGTAACATTGCGCGACGCCTTATGTGCCGCCGGTCGCTGGGGACAAAAAGTCGGCAAAGGCTTTTATGACTATAATGAAGCGCGGCAACGCACACCGGCCGATGAGGTCAAACAGATTATCTCTGAATTCGCTGCCAAAGCAGGCAAAGAGCAGCGCGAAATTTCAAAGGACGAAATCCGCGAACGTCTGCTCTATCCGATGGTCAACGAGGGTGCGAAGATCCTGGAAGAGGGCATGGCCCAGCGGGCGAGTGATATCGATGTCGTCTGGATCAATGGCTATGGCTGGCCGCTTTATACCGGCGGCCCGATGTTCTGGGCCGACACGGTCGGGCTTGATAACGTGGTTGCGGGTCTGAAAAAACATGGCTTGCCAGTGGCTAAGCTGCTGGAAGAAAAAGCTGCTGCAGGCGGCAAGTTTAACCGATAAGGTCGCGTCTATCGATTAGGAGAATATGTTTGTCAGCTGAAGCTATAGATCCACTGGAAAAGTGGACACCGCCCGCTGGATGGCCCGTACGATCACGCAAAGAGGTAGACGCCATGCTATGCGCGCCGGGCCAACCGTTTGAAATGGAGATGGTCGATATTGATGGCGTGGAAACCCGCGTCTGGAAAAATGCCCATCCCACACTCGCGGCGATGGCGGAACATGCGCGCGGCCATGGCGATAGCGAATTTCTGATATTTGAGGACGAGCGCGTAACCTATACCAATTGGTATCGTGCTGTGGCGGCTCTGGCGGTGGAGTTTCAGAATATTGGAGTCTCCAAGGGCGACCGGGTTTCGCTCGCCATGCGCAATTTGCCGGAATGGCCGGTGATCTTCTTCGCGGCTGCTTCTATCGGGGCTATTGTTGTACCGCTCAACGCCTGGTGGACGGATCAGGAACTGGTCTTTGGCCTCGCGAATTCGGAAACCAGCGTGTTGCTCTGCGATGCCGAGCGATGGGACCGGATATCTTCGCATCTGAGCGATCTCCCCGATCTGAAACATGTCATTGTGGCGCGGAACCAGAACGCGTTGGCCAATCCCGCGCGGGCGCTGGACGAGATTATCGGACGGCCCAATGATTATGGCGACCTTCCGGATCAGGATCTGCCAGCCGTAGACATGGCCCCTGATGATCCAGCAACGATATTCTACACCAGCGGTACAACCGGTCAGCCCAAAGGCGCACTCGGCACGCATCGCAATCTGACCACCAATGCGATTTCGGTGGGCTATTCAGGCGCGGCAGCTGCCTTGCGGCGGGGCAATGAGCTGCCGGAACCCACGGTTCGGGTCGGCCTGACAGTGGTGCCGATGTTCCACTGCACCGCCTGTTCCGCGATTATGATGCCGACCGTGCATGGCGGCCATAAGATGGTATTCCTGCATAAATGGGATACGGTACGGGCTATGGAGATTATCGAGCGGGAAAAGGTCAATGCCACCGGCGGCGTACCGTTTATCGCTTGGCAATTGATCGAGCATCCGGATCGCGACAAATATGATCTGAGTTCGATCGACGCGATCAGCTATGGCGGCGCGCCGTCCGCGCCGGAATTGGCCCGCAAAATCTACGAGGTTTTTGGCGCCCTGCCCGGCAATGGCTGGGGCATGACCGAAACCATGGCGACGGTTACATCACATAGCGCCGAGGATTATCTTAATCGGCCGACCAGCTGCGGCCCGCCGGTGGCTGCGGCCGACCTGAAAGTCATGAGCGAGGATGGCGCCCACGAAATGCCTATTGGCGAAGTGGGCGAACTTTGGGCGCGCGGGCCAATGGTGGTGAAAGGCTATTGGAACCGGCCGGACGCAACCGCCGAAACCTTCGTCGATGGCTGGGTTCGGACAGGCGATCTGGCGCGTCTAGACGATGAAGGCTTCTGCCATATTGTCGACCGCGCAAAAGACATGATCATTCGCGGAGGTGAGAATATCTACTCATCGGAGGTCGAGAATGTCCTTTATGATCATCCGGCGGTGATGGATGCGGCCTTGATTGGTATAGAGCACAAGACTCTGGGCGAAGAACCGGCGGCGGTCGTGAATCTGGTGCAGGGCCAAAGCGCCACTGAAGCCGAATTGCAGGAATGGGTTCGCGCCCGGCTGGCAAATTTCAAGGTGCCGGTAAAAGTCCTGTTCAGCGCCGAAAGCTTGCCGCGCAACGCCAATGGCAAAATACTGAAACGCGATCTGAAGTCGTTATTCTGACTGTCAGTCGCTTTTCGGTGTAACCCGGATAAGGCCTTCCTGCACGGCGGATGCAACCAGCTTGCCATCCTGCGTATACAGCGAACCGCGATTGAGGCCGCGGGTACCGCCGGTCCAATCGCTGTCCATCACATAGCAAATCCACTGATCCATCCTGAAATCGTCATGGAACCACATCGCGTGATCGAGGCTGGTCGAGAATAATCCGGGCGTGGTCCAATGCAATCCGTGCGGAATCATCGACGTAGAAAGCAATCCCATATCGGATGCGAACGCCAGCGTGGCCCTGTGGGTGAGCGGATCATCGGGCAGCGGCGCAACCGTCTTGAACCATTGATATTGGTACGCAGTTTCGCTTTTGCCTTCCGGACGAAAGCTTCGGACATCAAAGGGACGCGGCATGCTCATCCGCTCAATATGCTTGTCCGACACTTGCGGGTTGCGGGCGATTTGCTCCATCATACTCATGCATTGGTCGGGCGGCAGGACATCGGGCATCGGCACCTGATGATGAAGTCCGTCAGCCGGTTTTTGAAAAGAGGCCGTCAGATTGAATATGACCTTGTCATCCTGACGCACAACAACCCGGCGGTTGGAAATGCTGCGCCCGTCAAAGTCGCGATGCACCCGAAAATGCAGCGGCTTGGTCTCGTCTCCCGCGCGCAAAAAATAGGAATGGAGCGAATGGATGGTCTTCTCTTCATCAACGGTTTGATCCGCAGCGACAATGGCCTGTGCAATCACCTGCCCGCCAAAAATACGCTCGCGTACCGTCGACGAAAGCGCGGGATAGAGAAACTCGTCATCAGCGTCTGCCGTGAGCTTAAAGGTGCGGAGCAATCCGGCTATCAGCTTCTCCGCGGGCACGGAGGAGCGATTCGCCAAAGCTTCCGAAAGCCGGCGTTCGACTTGTTCGTCCGTTAGTTGATCCAAAACTGCTTCTATTCCTTAAAATGCTGGGGGTGTTCGCTATCTCAAACGTTCAGGGGTAGATTTCGAACAGACCTGCTCCGCCCTGACCACCGCCAATACACATGGTGACCACGCCCCATTTTGCACCGCGACGGCGGCCTTCCTGCAACAAATGCCCGGCACAGCGCGCGCCAGTCATGCCAAAGGGGTGGCCGATTGAAATGGAGCCGCCATTGACGTTATATTTTTCCGGATCAATGCCCAGACGATCGCGGCTGTAGAGACACTGGCTCGCAAAGGCTTCATTGAGTTCCCAGATATCGATATCATCGACCGTCAGACCTTGCCGTTCGAGTAGTTTGGGAACGGCAAAAACCGGACCAATACCCATTTCATCCGGTTCACAACCGGCGACGGCCCAGGATACGAAACGGCCAAGGGGTTCCAGACCCCTCCGTTCGGCCTCTTTAGCTTCCATCAACAATACCGCGGCGGCACCATCGGACAATTGGCTGGCATTGCCGGCGGTGATATATTTGCCTTCGCCCATAACCGGCTGCAATTTGGCGAGACCTTCGAGGGTCGTTGTCGGACGATTGCATTCATCCCGATCGACCGTGTAATCGACAATGCTTTCTTCCTTGGTTTCCTTGTCGACGACTTTCATCTTCGTCTGCATCGGTACGATTTCATCGGCAAAAAGCCCGGCTTCCTGCGCCTTGGCCATACGCTGCTGAGATTGCAGGGAATATTCATCCTGATATTCGCGGCTGACATTGTAACGCTCCGCGACAATATCCGCTGTATCAATCATCGGCATGAAGATATCTGGTGCAATTTTCAAAATTTCGTTATCAATGCTGCCTTCCGGTGCACGCTGCCCTTGCATTGAAATACTCTCGACCCCGCCAGCGACAACACAATCCGCGCCATCGCCGCGAATATGGTTTGCCGCCATGGCGATGGCTTGCATCCCGGACGAACAGAAACGGTTGATCGTGGCACCCGCTGTGGTTTTGGGAAGCCCTGCAAGAAGCGCGGCATTGCGACCGATATTTGGCGCAGCATGGGCGACATTGCCCATCAGGCTGTCGTCGACAAAGTCACTCTCTACACCCGACTTGGCAACGGCATGTTTAATGGCGTGCGCCGCCATCGTCATTGGTGGCGTGATGTTAAACCCACCTCGTCCGGCTTTAGCAAGTCCGGTACGGGCATAGGATACGACGACAGCTTCACGCATGATAAATCTCCAGTTGTTGGTGACGACCTAAATCGATTTGGGGCCTTGTCAAGCCATGGTCAGGGAATATGGCAGAGCGGCATCGCGGCCAACACAGACCTGCTTAGCTGCTCTTGGGCGGCCTGGGGATCAGGACGGGAACCGATTTACAATATTCAATATAATCCGGATCATCTCCCCACCTTTTCTGTCCCGCAGCCTCCAGTTTGGGCACACCGCTGACCCGCATCAGCAAGGTCGTGACAAAAATCGGAGAGATAATCGTTACCCATTGCCAACCGGACAGAAGCGGCAATGACATGACAGTTATGCCTGTCCAGAGCAGGATTTCTCCAAAGTAGTTGGGATGTCTCGACCAGGCCCACAGGCCCGAAGAGATAAAGCGCCCCTTGTTTTCTGGGTTGCTACGAAATGTCCTTTTTTGCCGATCAGCGACCGCTTCGATCACGAAACCGGCAATCCACAAGCCGACGCCGATATAGGCAAAAATATCCAGTGGAAGCCGCGTTGCATTGGTAATGATGACCAAGGCACTGGCTGCCGTCAGCAGAACCCATAGCCCTTGCAAAGTCCAAGTCAGAAAGAAACGCGGTGGTGAAATCTTTATCTGGTCAAACCGCTGATCATGACCATCCGCCTTTATCCGCAAGTACAGAAACGATCCCAGTCGAAGCGCCCAGACCGCTACCATTGAGGCCACAATGATAGCACGAAGATCAACCGGTGCAGACAACGCGCATGCGACGATCATTATTGTAAGATAGGTAATGGAGCCAGTCAGATCATAGAATTTTTCTGTCTGGGCCATGTTGGCAGGGATGAAAGCCAGCCAGTTGATGCCATAGGCCAGGATACCGCACAGCAAAAACACCGGCATAGCGCCAAATATCATTCCGCCCTGACTACCCGCAAATGCAACAGCTACGCCCAGCCCAACTGATATGATAAGACCGATCAGTATTTTTGAATTCACCGCTACCTCCCCCTTAAACTCCGACGACAAAAGAACAATTTGTCGTTCCTGATCCCCCGACATTAAACGTGCCGACGTTTTTTGCGCCTTCAACCTGATAGTCTCCGGCTTTCCCTGTTACCTGCTTTGCCGCATCAAGCATCATCCGGACACCTGTTGCACCAACCGGATGTCCCATTCCGATCAGTCCGCCCGATGGATTGACTGGCAAGCTACCGTCAAAAGCAATCACACCCTCTTCAATCGCTTTCCAGGCTTCGCCGGGTGCGGTGATCCCGAAATGTTCAATGGCCATATATTCGGTCACTGAAAAGCAGTCATGAGTTTCGATGGCATCCAGTTGTGCCGGCCCGGCAATACCTGCACGCCGATACGCGTCAGTGATGGCTTTTCGTGTCCACGGCAGAACATAGTCGTCATTCGCGCTATCCGCCAATTTGGTGCGCATCAACATCGGCGCGGTGCTATGGCCCCATCCTTTAATCTGCGGCAGGCTTTCCAACGCTATACCGCGCGCGTCTGCATATTGTTTTGCGCGCTCTTCGGAAGCCAGAATGACTACGGCAGCACCATCGGACACCTGCCCGCAATCCTGCCTACGCATCCAGCCTTCTATGACCGGATTATACTCATCATCCTGCGTGAAACTTTTATCGCCAAACGTCCAGTCTCGGCTCTGCGCATTAGGGTTGCGCCGCGCATTATCGAAATTAGTCTTGGAAATTTCCATCAGATGTTCATGGCGAAGACCATATCTCTTGTCATATTCCTCGGCGAGATCGGAAAACATCGCAGGCCAGATATACTTGGCATCCTGCCCCTCTTCACCGACATAGATCGCCGCTCCCAGATTGTCCGCTGCCTGCGCACCTGACACGTTGCGCATCAGTTCCACGCCGGCCACACAGGCCAGGTCATAACGGCCGCTTTCGATATCGGTCATTGCGCCTAAAATCGCCAGCGATCCGGACGCACAGGCACCTTCGTGCCGGGAGGCTGGCATACCAGCAAAATCTCTATGCACATGGCCGAAAAAACCGCCCAACATACCCTGACCGGTGAACAATTCTGCTACGAAATTGCCGACATGGCCGACTTCTATATCTTTCGGTTCAAGTTTTGTTTTTTCCAATGCCTTAAGAACGGATGTCGAGAACAGATCGAACAGGGACATGTCTTCCCGCGTCCAGTTTTGGGCAAAATCGGTTTGATGACCGCCTAGAACATAGATTTTCCGAGACATAGTAAAACCCCTTAGCGCAGTTCATCCGCATTTGCCCATACGGCATGTGTGCCACTGCAGATCCTGTGCGGCAATATGATCTGACATATTGGTCCCGCTTCCAAATTTTTCGCGTCCATTATCACACATTCCGAACGATCGAGATGCATGTCTGTAATAAAACTGATCAAATAGCCATCATCTTCCGATTTCCCATCTTTGCGTGCAATGAATGGGGCTTCGGAACCATAGCGGCCTGGACCGAATTCATAATGCTGGGTTTCACCGGTTTCCAGATCATGTTTGATCATACCAGTGAACAGGAAATAGCCATCTTCACCAGTTACGCTGTAGACATAGCGATGCTTCTCGCCTGCAACAGCCGGGTTGATTGTACCAAATTCGACAATCTCGTCATCATACAAACGCTCCTCAGCCGTCTCACCGGTTTCCAGATTGAACCGCCAGCGATGCAGATGGGTTTTCAGGGAATGAAGATCGAGATTGGATCCCATGGCTTTATATTCGTCGGGCATGGATTGCAGCGGATCCGGCCGCGGATCTTCCTGAAAATAGCCATCCATGACTAGTTCATGCCCCTCCTCATAGGCATTCATGAAGTGCAGGACGTAGGTTGAATCCGCTTCAAACCATTTTATGTCTTCCGGGTTCCCATGGCGCGGTATCACAGCAAATCGTGACTTCATATTCTTGTCAAAGACAGGGATGTAGAAACCATTATCGATTGCAGCCTGCGGCCAGAACATCGGGAAATCATTCAGGATGGAATAGTTTCTCGAAAAGCACATATCATGCGGCAAACGCGGCGCTGGCAACTCAACAGGAATATAATGCTTCAACTTATTGTCGGCTCCGACAACCCCGTAATGCATATAAGGGGCATGTGTGGAATAGTTGAAAAACAGTAGCTCCCCGGTTTTGGGATCCAGTTTGGGATGGGCGGAGATACCATCAATCGGAACCCAACCTTCGATACCCAGTGTTTCCAACGTCGCCGGGTCCAAACGATAGCCTTCTCCGCACTGCCAGAATGTTGATAGTATGCTACCAGCATGCACAACCACATCGGTTGAAGAACTGTCCTTGATATGCCCGTGCGCGCCCCAACCGGATCGTTCCGATTTTTTTGGGTTACCCATACAGCCAATCCACAAGGAACGCCCGGCTTCCTGCTCCGCCTCGAAACCACGGGTGCGGATGAAACGGTTTTTATATTCCACCTTTCCACCTGAAAGCTGCATCATGTGCAACATCCCGTCACCGTCAAAGGGATGGTACCGGCCTATGGCATCATGCACCGGATTTTCCGTGTTGCGTACATATATACCGTCAATATCCGCTGGGATTTCACCAATAATTTCAAGATCACCACTGTCATGCTCTTCGAAATTGGGTGTCCACGCGCCGTTGAGATAGGGGTGATCGTTTGGCGACAATGTAGTTTTCACTGCGGTAGCTGACTGGGACAATAGAGGGGACTCCACATTTTGGTATGGTTATTAAAGTCACTGATCTAAAGAGCATCGCGCTGCGATCGTCAAGCAATATCCATTCGTTTTCAGAAGAGCGATGTCAGTCGTTCAGGCCGACAATGGCGACATCTTGCGGCGCGACCGTCTTGTAACAGCTGCCACAAGAAATTTCCGGAATCAAATGGGCCCCACAACTCGTGTGAGTCAGGATAACCGGCGGCCCATCTGCGGCACCGTAATATTTGTCTCCCCACAGCATCAACATCATGATCACGGAATAATATTCCAACCCCTTGGTCGTCAGGAAATACTCATTCCTTAAAGGGTGATGATTATAGGGCCTCGCTTTCAGGACATCGATTGCGACAAGATTTTTCAGACGATCGGCAACAATGGCTGGCGAAGCGCCGGTATCAGCTTCGATCTCGTCAAAACGCCGTAATGCGGTGAAGATTGCTCGCATGATCAGGGCAGACCAACGATCTCCCAAAATTTCCACCGAACCCCGCAACAAGGAAGGGTGATCCGACTGAAAGGTCACCTGATTGCGCCTTCGGCTATAGGATGCGGGCATCAATCCGACGCCCGGGCCTTCCACGAAAGAAACCTCATGCAAACCGAAAGCTTTGCCGCACGACCTGCAAACCGGAACCGGGTTCAACCGCGATCCGCAGGCTTCATGCTGCAGCTCCAAATTGCGCCGGCTATCAGCCGATCCCCATTTTCGCTCCCATACGTAAAGCGTCAGGACAGTCGGAAACAGGTCGACTCCTTTTTCGGTCAACCGGTATTCCAGATGCTTGGAACCGCCGACGGCCTGTCCTTTACGAAGCAGGCCGTTTTTGATGAGCCGTTGTAGTCGATTTGAAAGCAGGGCTTTTTGCAAACCCGTGCGATCCTTAAGCTCCTTGAACCGGGTTGAACCCAACCACATTGATTCCAGAATGAGCAATATAGGGGTATCACCAAGAATTTCCAAAGACCGCCAGATGGAGCATGTCTTGATCAATGGAGATTCAATTTGCTTGACGGAGAGGTTCATGAGTCCGGGAATATAGGCACTGATTTTACTGAATAATAGGGCTGACATTAAATGACTTGGGGAACATAATAATGAGATTTCGCAAATATCTGCTTTCCGGAACCAAAATCGCTGGGCGGTCGCAATCGTAGGGTATTAGCGCCGCTAAGGTATCACACAAGGGATGGGTTACGGTTTATGCAACGCTTGCATCACTCCAAATCGACAGCACAATTTCACAAAGCTTGTGTTCAAAGCCCAAATTGCGATACCCCGGAAAATTGAAGGCAAAGCGATATTATCGAATCAGAATATCAGGCAAAAACCTTCACCATTTCTACATTCGAATGCACAGCCCCGAGAGTTCATCCATTAGTTTCCGAGGACACTGATAAACCATGAATATTCTGCTTGATCACCGTGAAAAAATTCGTGCCCATCATCGCGCTGACGAAGCGGAAATTCTGGAATATCTCACATCAACATTTGGTCCTGATGAAAACACGCGCATCCGAATTCGGGAACGGGCTATACAAGTCGTTCAGGAGGTCAGACGCGCATCAGGACCGACACTGACTGAGAGCTTTCTGGGCGAATATGGCCTTTCCTCAGATGAAGGTCTCGCGCTTATGACATTAGCGGAAGCCCTGTTGCGTGTTCCAGATAACGAGACGATTGATGACCTGATTGAGGACAAGATCGGTCCCTCCAACTGGCGAGATCATATCGGTCAGTCAGACAGCGCGCTGGTCAATGCATCGACTTACGCACTCACGATGACACGTAGTGTAATACAGGAACCGGAAAGCCGAGGACCGCTCGAGGCTCTGAGAGGCGCAATTAAGCGGTTGGGCGAGCCTGTGATCCGGGTTGCCGTCCGCCAGGCGATGAAAGAGCTCGGCAATCAATTTGTACTCGGCGAAGACATGACACTGGCATTGAAGCGGGCTGAAAAATGGAAGGCCAAGGGAGCAACCTATTCCTACGATATGCTCGGTGAGGCTGCAATCACACAAGATGATGCGGATCGTTATTTCAAGGCCTATTCTGACGCGATAGAAGAAATAGCTCGCGTCTCGCATTCCGACGATCTGCGTCAAAACCCCGGCCTTTCGATCAAGTTATCCGCCCTTTACCCTCGCTACGAGATGAGTCAGCAGGCAAAAGCAGTTCCTGCTCTTGCGGAGCGGGTAGGCGAGCTCGCGCGTACAGCACGCGACGCCAATGTTGGTTTAAATATTGATGCCGAAGAGGCTTACCGGCTCGGCCTGTCCATAGATATGATTGAAATGGTGCTAAGCGATCCACGTCTAGCCGGATGGGACGGCTTTGGCGTCGTGGTGCAGGCGTTTGGCAAGCGGGCCAGCTTTGTTCTTGATTGGCTTTACACACTTGCGACGCAGCTCGACAGGAAGATCATGGTCCGGTTGGTTAAAGGCGCCTATTGGGACAGCGAGATTAAGCGCGCACAAATGGACGGCGTGCCCGATTTTCCTGTATTCACCACCAAGTCAGCAACGGATATCAGCTATATCTGCTGCGCGGCGCAGCTTTTAAAAATGACCGATCGTATTTACCCGCAATTTGCCACGCATAACGCACACAGCGTCGCGGCCATTCTTGAGATGGCCGGCAATAGCAAAGACTACGAATTTCAAAGGCTGCATGGCATGGGTGAAACGTTACATGCTGCATTGCTGCGTAACGAAAAGGTCCGGTCACGGATTTATGCTCCGGTAGGAAAGCACCGCGAATTGCTAGCTTATCTGGTTCGGCGCTTGCTGGAAAACGGCGCAAACTCGTCCTTTGTCAATCAACTGGCCAATCACGCCGTTCCCGCTGAAATGATTGCCACCGATCCTTTCGAGACTCTGGCAACTGATCAGCAGCAAAATCAGTCAAAAATCGTCAAACCTGCGGACTTATATCAACCAGGTCGTGTCAATTCCCGCGGTTGGGATCTGGCCAATCGTATGGACATGAACGAATATGTGTCTGAGCGTGCTCCATTTGCCGAAAAACTCTGGCGAGCCGCGCCGATCACCGTCCGACCTGTCACCGGCGATACAACACGCAAGATATTCAATCCCGCCTTGCGCGAAAACGAGGTGGGAGAAGTAATTGAAGCGGATGTGTCGCAAGCCACCAACGCTATAGAAGATGCGCATATCTGGGATGCACCGGTCAATGAACGCGCTGCCGTCTTGAGAAGGGCAGCTGATCTTTTTGAACAGCATCATGGAGAGATTTTCGCATTGCTGGCCAGGGAGGCTGGCAAAACCCAGTTTGATACGATTGCCGAGTTGCGCGAAGCGGTCGATTTTCTGCGCTACTATGCCAAGGAGGCCGAACAGGCGCCGGAAAAAGAACCGCGCGGAATTATCAGTTGTATTTCACCCTGGAACTTCCCGCTGGCCATTTTCACGGGACAGATTGCCGCGGCGCTGGCGGCTGGCAACGCTGTACTTGCAAAACCGGCAGATCAGACACCTTTGATTGCCGCTCTGGCCACCAATCTGCTGCATGAAGCGGGAGTGCCCCTTGCGTCCCTGCAATTGCTGCCGGGTGCGGGGGCAACAGTGGGCGCGGCCATTAGCGGTGACAAACGCATTCAGGGCGTATGCTTTACCGGTTCAACCGCAACGGCGCAGACCATCAACCGGAATCTCTCAGAAAACGGCGAAGCTGATGCCCTTTTGATCGCAGAGACCGGCGGCCTCAATTGCATGATTGTGGATTCCACAGCGTTACCGGAACAATCGGTACGCGACATCATCACATCAGCATTTCAGTCAGCCGGGCAACGGTGCTCCGCCTTGCGGGTTTTATATCTGCACAAGGATATTGCCACGCCATTTCTGAAAATGCTGAACGGTGCAATGGATGCACTGGAACTGGAAAATCCGTGGTGGCTGTCCACGGATATCGGGCCCGTAATTGACGAGGCGGCTCGCAAGAAAATCACAGCTCATGTAAAGCGCGCAAAAAAGGAAGGCAGACTGGTGAAGCAATTGGGCTGTCCTGAAGATGGCTATTTTGTGGGTCCGGCAGTGATCAGGATAAATGGCGTCGATGATCTTGATGAAGAGATATTTGGCCCGGTTTTGCATGTCGCGACATTTGAAAACGAGGACCTGGAAAACGTTGTCAGCGATATCAATAATCGCGGTTACGGATTGACCTTCGGCCTTCAGACCCGGATCGAACGGCGAATCGACAAACTGAGTTCAGCGATGAAAGTTGGCAATATCTATGTTAACCGCAATCAGGTAGGCGCGGTGGTCGGTTCCCAGCCATTTGGTGGAGAAGGCCTGTCAGGCACAGGGCCAAAGGCCGGAGGACCACATTATTTGCCGCGCTTTTTCAGAAGCAAAAGCGCGAGAAACTCGATCGTTACAGGAAAAGCTCTGGCGCTGGAAACTGTTCAGGCGGCCATCAACAATCTGCCATCTGTCGATCCCCGACCGCGTGACCATGAAGTGATGCCCGGACCCACCGGGGAATCCAACGAATTGTTCACCTATGCCCGCGGAACGATATTGTGTATGGGTCCGTCATCAGCGGATGCGCAAGCGCAGGCAAAAACGGCGCGCGAACAAGGGTGTGAAGCGTTGATTGTTGCCCCCGAAGCGACAGGAGAAAATGCGCTGGACGGATTTTTGAGCCGCGAACATCTTACCCAGCTATCCGGAGTAGATGCAGTCGTATGCTGGAGTGAAGCAGAAGATATTCGGGATATCCGCAAGGCACTGGCCCATCGTGATGGTCCCTTGATTCCGCTCATCACCGAACAAGATTTTGCCAGTCGTTGTCTCGTCGAACGGCACGTCTGTATTGATACAACGGCCGCAGGCGGGAATGTGTCGCTGCTTGCGTAACTAGTCTTCTTCGATCGATAGATACTGCGCTGGAACCCCTTCAGATATCTGGCAGATATTTCGTGCATAGAGACGGGCAAACGCGTAGTGGATTTCTGGGGTCACAGAACAGGCGGGGATGCAGATGAATTTCGGAGAGATGATTTCGCTCGCAGCCTATTTCGTCCTGATGATGGCTATCGGGCTTTATGCCTGGCGCAAGTCGACCAGCAACGTTTCTGAATATATGCTTGGAGGGCGCAATTTGCATCCAGCCGTCGGTGCACTTTCGGCGGGTGCATCGGACATGAGCGGCTGGATGTTGATGGGACTGCCCGGAGCTATCTATCTGTCAGGGCTCAGTGCTGCATGGATCGCCGTAGGCCTGATCATCGGTGCGTATCTAAACTACCTGCTGGTCGCACCGCGGTTGCGGGTGTTTACCGAAATGGCTGATGACGCGATCACCATACCGGACTATTTTGAGAAACGATTTCAGGACAAGTCCCACTCACTGCGCATCATTTCCTCTTTGGTCATCGTTATATTTTTCACACTGTACACATCGGCAGGGATTGTCGCGGGCGGTAAGCTGTTCGAGGCTTCATTTGGCTTTGATTACGAGCTGGGGCTTTTCATTACCGCTGGTGTGGTCATCGCCTATACGCTTTTCGGTGGATTTCTGGCCGTTAGCCTGACCGATTTTGTGCAAGGTTGCATCATGTTTTTGGCGCTGGTCATAGTACCGGTTGTCACCCTGCAGGTATTGGGGGGCTGGAGTCCGACTGAGGTAGCGATAAATTCCGTCAACACAGACGCTTTGACCTGGTTCGAGGGTGCTACCATATTGGGTATCATATCAAGTCTGGCTTGGGGCTTAGGATATTTCGGGCAGCCTCACATCATTGTTCGCTTCATGGCGATCCGATCCCTGAAAGACATTGCCGTAGCCAGATGGATAGGCATGACCTGGATGATCATTACAGTCATCGGTGCGGTCCTTGTCGGCCTTTTCGGGTTGGCCTATGTCACGTCTGAAGGTCTGACTCTTGACGATCCGGAAACAATTTTCATTCTGCTCTCTCAGGTTCTTTTCCACCCGCTTGTCTCCGGCTTTCTTTTGGCTGCTATCCTAGCGGCAATCATGAGCACGATCTCTTCACAATTGCTGGTCTCCTCAAGCTCATTGACCGAAGATTTCTACAAGATATTCATCCGTAAATCCGCATCCCAGAAAGAACTGGTACTTATCGGCCGACTTTCGGTTCTGGCTGTATCACTAGTGGCGATCGGACTGGCCTTTGACCGTGACAGCAATGTGCTTTCGCTGGTCAGCAATGCCTGGGCCGGATTTGGAGCAGCGTTCGGCCCGATCATATTGTTAAGTCTTTACTGGAACGGGTTGACGCGCGATGGCGCGCTTGCCGGCATGGTAGTCGGTGCGGGCACAGTGTTGTTCTGGCTGTACGCCCCTCTGACAATTTCCGGTGGTTCCCTGTCGGGCTGGATTTATGAAATCATTCCCGGATTCATACTGGGAATGCTGACTTCGGTAATTGTCAGCCTTATGGGACGGAAACAAAATCCGGCAGTCGGTGATCTGTTTCTTGAGATGGCCGGCGCAATGAAACCACAAAAGTGACCATTTACCGGTCAAATCAGCTCCGCGCCACCGTCATGGCACTATGCTGGTAAGAGACGGATCCAAACTGACGCCAACCATGTCCCCGGCCTTTATACCTGATGCGGTGGGCACTCTTGCCTGCCAGCTCTCCCCGGAAGGGGCCCGAACCCCAATGGCAGTCGTGGCGCCAAGGGAATGGGCTTCCATCACGGCAAATCGGCCGTCAGAAACTTTGCTATTCAGGATCACGCCCTCTGGTCGCACTAACAACGTCGCTTCGAGGGCATTGCCGAAATGATCGGCATTCACCGTCCCAAAAGGACTTTGCAGAACGCCATCGGAAACAGGGCCGGTCCAGATATTAACATCTCCGAGCAAACGAGCCGCAGATAATGAAACAGGCTGCAGATACACTTCCGAAGGTGTCCCGGACTGAACAATCGCGCCGTCGACCATGAGAACCAGTTCATCGGCCATGAAGAGCGCTTCTTCCGCGTCATGCGTGACGACCAGGACAGCGGCGCCGGATTTCTTCAGTTCGTGCACCGCCATATCGCGCAGTTCCGACCGTAAACGCGCATCAAGCCCTGAAAAAGCCTCGTCCAGCAGGACAATTTCCGGCTCCGGTGCCAAAGCGCGGGCAAGAGCAACACGTTGTTGTTCTCCGCCAGATAACGTGTGCGGATAGGCCCCTGCCTTGTCATCCATTTGCACCGCCGCAAGCTGGGCCATAGCAGTTCCCCGGCGCAAAGAAGCGGAGCCCGACCGCAAACCGAACATGACGTTATCCAAGGCCGTAAGATGTGGAAAAAGCGAAAAGTCCTGGAATACTAGGCCAACACTGCGTTTTTCCGGTGGAACAATCACGTGGCCGTCAGTAAGCCGTCTTCCCGATCCTGCAACTTGTCCTGAATCAACATCCTCAAGACCCGCCATCACTCGCAGCAAAGTCGATTTCCCGGCTCCTGACGGGCCAAGAATTGCGGTAATACATCCCTGCTTCAATTCTATATCGACATTGTCGAGTACGCGTCGTCCCCTATGGGATTTCACCAGTCCCTGACCGACCATAACAATATCCGTCATGTCCCGGCACTTTCGGTTTGGCGGCGCGATACCAGCCAGCTGACGGTCATCATGATCGGCAGACCGATAGCAACAAGCATCAGCGATGGCAGAGCGGCCTGGGACAATCGCTCGTCCGAAGCATAATGGTGCGCGCTGACAGCCAGCGTTTCAAAATCCAGCGGACGCAAAATCATTGTGGCAGGAAGCTCTTTCATTACTTCCACAAACACCAACAAAGCCGCTGTGGCAATACCGCTGAAGGCCAGCGGAAAATGAATGCGGCCGATAACCGTCCATGGGCTGGCTCCCAGCGAGCGGGCCGCCTGATCCATTGAAGGCGTGATACGAACCAATGCGCTTTCGCACGGACCGATAGCGGCCGCTGCAAACCGTGCCTGATAAGCGAACAGCAAGGCAACCAACCCTCCGCCCGCAATCATCGGTGCCGCCGATCCCGAAACCGTATCGAGCAAATTCTGTGACGCAGCGAGCAGTGCGATGACACCAAGCGCTGCAACCGCGCCAGGAACAGCATAGCCCGTGTGGGCCGCACGAACCGAAGCATTTGCAAACCAACCGCCTGTACGCGCCGCGTAGGCCGCTCCTAGACCAAGAATAGCAGCAATGCCTGCGGATAGAGACGCCACCATTATAGTGCCCCAAAAGGCATCAGCAGGAGAACGGACGGGTTGAGTCTCCAGCGCTAGCGACAAGAGATGCAGGCCGGGCGCGATCAGGCCGAAAAATACCGGCACTGCACAAGACAAGACTGCAATCACCGCAACGCGTGGCGACAGTTGGACGCGGTGCTGAGGTTTGTTGCGGCCGCCAGCCTCCGCCACGCGGGTACCGCGCCGGGCCAATCGTTCACCGCCGAAAATCACTAGTGTCACCAGCAACAAGATCAGAGCCAGACGGGCCGCAGCCTGTGGATCGCCAAAAGAAATCCAAGAGCGCAAAATACCGACGGTAAAGGTTGGAGTACCCAGGAAATCGACCGTGCCATAATCAGCAAGGGTTTCCATCGCGACCAATGCCGTTCCAGCCATGATCGCGGGGCGGGCGAGAGGCAGGGAGACCTTGAAAAAGGCTTTCAACGGGCTCGCCCCCAATGTCCGCGCAGCCTCAAAACTGCTGGTACCACTATTCTCAAAAGCCTGCCGCGCAAGCAGATAAACATAGGGATAGAAAGATATTGAGAACACAAAACCGGCCCCGAAAAGCCCGCTGATAGTGGGTATGAAGCCAGCCGTCACACCATGAACCGGCCCACCAACAGCGGTCATCGACATCCAGGCATAGCCGGAAACATAACTTGGCATTGCCAATGAA
Organism: uncultured Sphingomonadaceae bacterium; assembly: GCA_947493955.1. Taxonomy (GTDB): domain Bacteria; phylum Pseudomonadota; class Alphaproteobacteria; order Sphingomonadales; family Sphingomonadaceae; genus Parasphingorhabdus. The sequence goes on along the minus strand of CANLSQ010000001.1, from coordinate 273,590 downwards.
AGGGGCAGCGCAACGACAAATAATCGCCTGCCCCGAAAACTGTACCGCGACGTGAGCCAGGCTGTCGGCACTCCCAACAGCAGGGTGCCTGAAACAGTAATGATGAGAAGAGCGGCCGAGTTGCGGATATATGTAGAAAGCTGTGTATCAAACAGATGTGCCATATGCGTGCCACCGCCAGACAATCCCAAAGGGATAAGGGCGATGACGGGAAGCGTACATATCAGGGCAGCGAATACCCCTATTGGCGTAGGACTGATCCCACGCCAAATTCTGTCTATATATTGCCCCATATCATCCGTGAGCTAAAATCAAGGCCAGCCAGCCCTATCGAAGAGCTTCTGAGCCTCGGCCTGATTTTCACCAAGTTTGGATAATGCTATCGGATCCTCTTTAAAGTCACCGAGCTTTTCCAGCGCAGCATTCTTATATTCAACAGATGGAACCACCGGATATTCGTTGGTCAATTCTGCGAAAAAACGTTGTGGCTGTTCGGTCATCGCAAATTCGATAAACTGACGGGCCAGCTCTGGATTGGGCGCATTTTTTGCAACACCAGCACCAGACAGGTTGACGTGCACGCCTGCGTCAGCATTCGGCCAGTAAACCGCCAAATCTTCAACAATATTCTTATCTTTTTCGTCGTTCATCAGCCGGGCAAAATAATAGTGATTGACCAATGCAATATCGCATTCACCTGCCGCGACAGCTTTGATCTGATCGGTATCGCCGCCCAGAGGATCGCGCGCAAAGTTACCAGCCACGTTGCTCGCCCAATCCTGCGCTCTTTCTGCACCCCAGCGGTCAATTAGCGCTGCCAGCAGCGAGATATTGTAGATGTTGCCCGACGAACGCGCACAAACTTTACCTTTGAAAGCAGGGTCCGCGAGCGATTCATAACCGGTCAGTTTTGCTTCATCGACCCGGTCCGGAGCATAGACCAGCACGCGTGCGCGTTTTGCCAGACCATACCAAAGTCCATCGGGGTGGCGCATCCCAACTGGCACCGCAGCGTCCAGCTTTTCAGACGAAAGCGGAGCAAATAGCTGTTCCTGTTCCGCCCGCCAGAGCCTGCCCGCATCAACAGTTACAATGACATCGGCCGGGCTGCGCTCGCCATCCGCTTTCAAGCGTTCCACGAGCAAGTCGCCATCCGCTTCAATCGTGCGCACTTCCACACCGGTTGCCTCTTCAAAGGCATCATACAACGCATAATCCGAATCATAGTGGCGGGAGGAAAAGACCACCAGCATCTTTCCGTCAGAAGCGCCAGCACCGCCGGGCGTGCCGTCGCTACATGCCGACAATCCCAGAATTGCTAAGACGAGACCGAAGATACCAAAACGCATGAGTTGCTCCTTGTAAGATAAGATTTGAAACCAAGTCTGGTCCAGTAGTGAACTAAGCTCAGTCGCCATCCGAGATGTCATTAACAGAGTATAAGCCAGTTACTACGCAAAAAAATTGTAAGATTGCATATTATTATCTTTCTCACCCAAGGTCGGTAGTTTCGAGATTGGGTGATAGCATCCTTCTACTTCTGTGCAGTTTGCACAGCGCCCGGCTTAGTTGCATCGGCAATCAGGGTGCGGGCTTTCTGCGTAGCCGCTTTTGCATCCATTTCACCATCAGCGATTTTTGTTCCCATAGACAGCAATTCGCCGCTGATCACTGTACCGGTCTGCGCTTCTTCTTCCACTGTTACACCACGATGAGAGGCAAAGGCCTTGTCCCATGAGGCACGAACCTCAGCCCAATAGCCTTTGGTCTTTGACCAATAGTCATCTGCTGCCTTGACATTATAGTCGTCAAACTTGGTGTACGTATTCAGTACATATTCCTGCACGATGGGCGCGAGTTTGCCTTCAACCATGCCCATTTTGGTATTGTCCTGAAAATGGATCCAGCCACCGGGCATGGGAGAATGTCGGTTGATGGCATAATAACGGTCGTAAACGGGGTCGCGGACCGCATCACGCCGCGCCAGCGGACGCCAGGTCCAGTTGGAACTCCAGCGCCGCACGCCTGCCTCGGTTTCCCAAGTTCCGATCCCGGCATAGCGCGGACTATCATCAACCTGATAGACGGTTTGCGACCATTGTCCCTTGCGTTGTTCTGCAGGAACAGATCGTAGTGACCAGCTATGGCGATCAGAATATACAAGAATATCCTCTGGCTCATATTCCCAGTCCTGACGCCAATGCTTCACGATGAAATCCTTGCCATCACCCATATCGACGACCAGAAGATGCTGCAGAATGATTTTGGTACCGGTATCTTCAATCACCCGCACTACCTCATTGCCGCCGGAAATTTTGCGTTCCCGAGGTTCATAGTCCGCCCGCCAAGCAGTTGATTCCTGCATATCAAAACGCACTTTGTAGTTTCCGGCCATTGCAAGAATATCAGCCCTATCTTGCTCAAATGCTGCCTTCTGTGCGCTAGCGGATTGATTAGTCTCTGGTGGGTTCGCCCATAACGGTGCAGGTGCGATAGCGAGGACAAGAATGCCTGCATAATATCTAAATTTCATGGTTGCTTCTCCTTTGCCCACGATATGTTCGGGCGTTCATCATAAGTAATCTGTGTTTGCGCCTGACCACCTTAAAAACTGGCGCTGATCGAGACGCTGACATTACGACCAGGCTGTGTAAAAGCATCGGCATTAGCCGGCGTCAGAGTAGGATTTCCAAGAGGATCGGTTACGAGCCCCAATCCTCGAACGTCACTCCAAAGCGAATATTTTTTATCCAACAGGTTGAATATACCAGCCCGAACCGTGAAGTTTTCGCTAATCCGGTAAAATGCCGTGGCATCGACAATAGCAGATTCATCTGGACGAACACAGGCATTGTTACAGCCAGGAACCCCTATAGTTTCGTTAGCTTCCTTGCGCGCATTATATGATATGATCATTTCGCCGCCAAAACGATTTGCCGGATCGCGATATCCTACTCCGAGGATCGCATTGAGCGGATCAATGGTCGATAAAGACACATCGGTTGCGCCGGGCGCCTCCACAGTGCCATCTGCAAAAGCAATGGCAAATCGCGCACGAAAACCATTTTCGGCTTCATAAGAAGCGCGGGCCTCGATGCCATAAACATCCACGCTGTTCAGGTTGACGAACTGGAACACTGCCGGATCGCCTGGTCTAAATGATCCCGAAACTACTTCTTGGCTGATAAAATCATCATAGTTGGCAGAAAAGGCTGTCAGCCCGAGGTTAATGCCATCTGCATTGTAGCGAACCCCAGCTTCAAAACTCTCGCTCGTTTCTGGATCAAGGTCAGGATTGGGTAGCGATGTGTAACCAAAGGCCAGATTTTCAAAGAAATTATTGACCTGGCTGGGGGTGGGTGCACGAAAACCGCGGGCATAGTTGCCGAACAGACGTACGTCATTACCCAATTTCCAGACAGCGCCAATTTTCGGCGAAACTTTCGACCCGTCTTGTCCAGTCGGTACAAAGCCGGGCAATAGAGGGTCATCTTTGGGATCGAGGTCGTAGAAATCAAACCGCAGAGCGGGATAGAGCGTGAAAGCACCATCGCCAAATTCCATAGCGTTACCGAGGAAAAAACCACCCAATGAAAAGTCAGTTACAGGAAATGCGCGTGATGGAAAAACTTCACCGAAAGGCGGAACAACGCCATCGCGCAAACCATCTTGACGGGTAATGCTGTAATCACCGCCGTAGGTAAGCGTGTGCTTTATGGGACCAGTCGTAAAGCTGGATCGGAAGTCTGCAGCAACCCCATAAACGCGATTGTTGAAGGTATTCAATCGTTCCCGATCCGGGCGCGGCGTTGCCCCTGTCGCTGTCCGGTCTTCGTCGGCAAACTGCTCGTCCTCACCGTCCTGCCAATAAGCAGCAACATGGGCATAGTCGATAAATCCGGCACCTTCATCCTCGGCATTATAGGTCCAGTCGAGCGATGCACGCACTCGCTCAGTACTATCTTCAGCAGTCAGGCTATCCACAATCCAGCTCGGCGGTCCGGGAAACAGGAAAACTGGCCCCAAGCCGGAGAGGACATTGGATGAAATCTCCCGCTCCAGATACTCACCGGTCAATCGGAGACGGTGGTTGCCGTCATTCCATACAAGCTTGCCCAGAAACGCGTTGGATTCACCATCTTGTGGATTTGGCGTTGTCCTCGCAGAGCCCTCGACATCGTTCGTACCCTGATTATCAAGCTCCTTAAAATCACGGCGCGAATAGGCCAGCATCGCAGAAAAATCTCCCGTCTGTCCGGCAATAGCGACTGTTTCGGAAAACTCTTCGTCCGCCGAACTATATTGCGCGCGTGCGAAGCCCCCGATGGCTTTGCCATCAGCAATAAAGTCAATCGGGTCAGATGTTGTGAAGCTCACAACACCGGACAATCCATCGCTGCCATAGAGCGCTGAGGCCGGACCGCGCAGGATTTCCACTGACTTGATAAGGCCAACATCCGTCGCATTGCCGCGACCGACGCTTTGTGCACCGAAGCTGAAACCCTGAGGCGAACGGATACCATCCACTTGAATGAGTACCCGGTTACCGCCAATGCCGCGAATGTTGAAATCCTCATTCCCCGCTCGGCCGGTTGAACCCAGGGCCGCCCCAAAACGAGCAGGAGCACGGCGCACCGAAATGCCGGGCTCAAAACGGACGATATCGCGGACATCGGTTGCCAATTCATCGGCGAGGCGCTCTGCATCAATAACCGTTACCGTGGCTGGTGCATCCACCACGGCAACAGGCGCACGGGTTGCTGTAACCGTGATACCCTTTTCATCATCGAACGCATCTCCGGCATCCTCTGCGGCGTGAGCAGCATGTGAAAAGCATAGCGCAAGCATGCTGCATGTCAGGCCTGGCCGATGCCAGTGCGAACGTATTCTCATAGAGAGCTCCCTCGACTCTTATTGCTAATGCAAATGATTCTCATTCGTCTTTAAGGCCGGTCGTTGAAAACTGTCAAACTAAAAATGATGGAGATGTGGCGACGCCCGGAAATCATTCGTGCGATCCGAAAGCCGGGTAGCTATGCAGGCTTGGAATCCATTCATCCGTCAGCAGTAGAAGCCGATTCCAAAAGGGTGGTTACAAAGATTTGCGGAATTGCAGGCGTTCAAGAGTAAGCGAAGCCGTCGCGGCATAATGGCATGATGACGGCCGGAGAGTTCAGATTGGCTCAGATATGAATCATAACCATCTCACCGTTTTATAACCGGTGAACTGGAAAGATTTTTTTGGCCCCAGAGCCAAAACAATCGCGGTGTCAGTTACCTGATCGGATGAGATAATCGAACGCCGACAATCCTGCTTTGGACCCCTCACCCATCGCGACAACGATCTGCTTATAGGGCGCGATGGTTGCGTCACCCGCTGCAAAAACACCCGGTAGATTCGTCGCACCGTTTTCATTCACATCAATCTCGCCGTGCTGCGTTAGCGCAATCGTATCAGTCAGCCACTCACTATTGGGAACCAGTCCAATTTGCACGAAGATGCCATCCAGATTAATGTCATGGCTCTGTCCGGTGTCACGATCAGCATAACGCAGACCAGTTACTTTATCGCCATTGCCCAGAATCTCGGTCGTCTGGGTTGATTTCAAAACATCGACATTTGGCAGACTGACCAGCTTTGATTGCAGCACGGCGTCAGCACGCAGGTTACTATCAAACTCTATCAGAGTCACATGCTTTACAATTCCAGCCAGATCAATTGCCGCCTCGACACCGCTATTGCCGCCACCGATAACCGCGACATCTTTGCCTTTATACAACGGGCCATCACAATGCGGACAATAAGCAACACCGCGATTGCGATATTCGTCTTCTCCCGGCACCCCAATCTGGCGCCAGCGCGCACCGGTGGACAGGATGATGGTCTTTGCCTTGAGCTCAGCACCGCTTTCCAGATGCAGTTTATGTAATCCGTCGCCATTCGGCGCCGCTAGCTTTACCGCCCTTTGGGTATCCATAATATCAACGTCATATTCCCGTACATGCTGTTCTAGTTCCGCTGCAAGTTTTGGACCTTCCGTACGTTGCACTGAAATGAAATTTTCAATGCCAAGCGTATCGAGAAGCTGGCCACCAAATCGCTCGGAAACGATGCCGGTGCGAATGCCCTTACGTGCGGTATAAATTGCCGCGGCAGAGCCAGCAGGACCGCCACCGATGACAAGAACATCAAACGGATCTTTGCCCGAGAGCTTTTCTGCGGCCTTGGCCGAAACATCGCCGTCGAGCTTTGAGACGATTTGCGCCAGATCCATACGCCCAGCTCCAAATGGCTCTCCGTTCAACAAAGTGGTTGGAACCGCCATAACCTTACGTTTTTCGACTTCATCCTGAAAAAGCGCACCGTCAATCGCAGTGTGGCTGATATTCGGGTTAAGCGCCGCCATGATGTTAAGTGCCTGAACCACATCGGGGCAATTTTGGCAGGATAGCGAGAAGAAAGTCTCGAAGTGGAAACTGCCCTCCAAATCACGGACGCTGTCCAACAGTTCCGCGTCTTCCTTTGGCGGGTGACCGCCAACATGTAACAACGCCAATATCAGTGAGGAGAATTCGTGACCAACTGGCAGTCCGGCAAACTCGACCTCTGATTTACCTTCATCGGCAGTTATCATGAAAGAAGGACACCTGCTGCTTGTACCATCAAATCCGGCTTCAACCTTGTCGGAGAGCGAAGCGATGGTTTCCAGCAATTCGCGCATTTCAGATGATTTGTCCCCGTCGTCCAGCGTTGCAACAAGGCTGATCGGGCGCCGCAAGTTCGTCAGATAGGATTTCAATTGCTCGGTGGTGGATTGATCAAGGACGGCCATGGTTACTCTTGTACTCGAGGGAATGGGCTTGCCGACGATCAATATCATCGCCGGATAATTGTGGCGGCCAGCGTTCAGCAGGCCGCCACTCAATGGTCATGTTATCTAAGGTCTTTAGATTTTGCCGACCAGTTCGATAGAAGGCGCGAGAGTATTTTCGCCTTCCTCCCACTTGGCTGGGCATACCTCACCGGGATTGGCACGAACATATTGTGCAGCTTTGATCTTGCGTACCAGCTCTGATGCATTTCGACCAACACCTTCGCAGGTGATTTCCATTACCTGGACGATACCGTCAGGATCTACAACAAAGGTCGCACGATCGGACAGCCCCTGGCCTTCACGAAGGACACCGAAATTGTTGCTGATCTCGTGGTTCTGATCACCGAGCATATAGAAATTGATCTTGCCAATAGCATCGGAACTGGCATGCCATGCCTTGTGGCTGAAATGAGTATCGGTTGAAACCGCATAGACTTCTACACCCATGCGCTGCAGCTCTTCATATTGGTCTGCAAGGTCTTCAAGCTCGGTCGGGCACACGAACGTGAAGTCGGCAGGGTAAAAGAAAAATACGGCCCATTTCCCTTGCGCATGTTCTTCCGTAACGTTGACGAATTCACCGCGGAAAAATGCTTCGGTGGAGAATGGCAGAATCTTCTTGTTGATAGTTGTCATTTATTTACCTTTTACGCTAAAAAACTGTCGATATTTCTTGCATTCCAGTCTCGGAATTCAATTGATTAAGTTATTTAATCGCAGCGCAGATATGTTGCTGGACCAGATGTTTCAACAGCATAAATTGGTCAGCCCCGATGATTATGATGATCACTGTAATTGGAGCACTCGATTATTCTCATAACCGGCTACATATCAGCGATTTTGCTTGTTCCCAGCATCAAGGTCTACCGTAAGCAGACGGGCATTTTGGCTTTGGTTGGTCAAGCGATGATATCAATCAACAGCAATGCTGTTAATCGAAATCAAGATAATCTTCGTCGAAATCACCTGAGTAAGTTTCGTTTGTTACGATAATCCGTCTCTCCAAGTTATCAGAAGCCTATTGGAGACGGGAGGGAGTCTGCATGCGGAAGTCAAAAAGTGAATCAGGTGTTTCACGAGGTGGTCATCAATGAGCCTCACTAACATCGCCCTGAGATATCCTGCAGCCATAGCTGCGGCATTGGCTTTGATAGCGTTGATCGGAATTGTATCGGCCTTCAGCACGCCGATACAGCTCTTCCCTAATATTGAACGCCCTACCCTGACCGTACAGGCAGGTTGGCGCGCGGCCAGCCCTAAGGAAATAGAGTCTGAAATCACCATTCCGATTGAGGATGAGCTGAGGGGCCTTCCTGGCCTGACCAGTGTGCAGTCCTGGTCTAACAATGGCAATGTCTGGCTCAATCTTGAATTTGCGCTCGGTACCAATATGGACAAGGCATTTGCCCAGGTTTCGAGCCGCGTCCAGCGTGTTCGTAACTGGCCACTCGATGCCGATCGCCCCTCGGTAGGCGGTGCTAATGGCGATCAGGGCGAGTCGCTCATATATCTGTTTCTTCAAGCGTTACCGGACAGCAATCTGGACTCGGAAGCGCTTGCGACATTTGCCCGCGATACGATCACCCCCGAACTTGAATCCGTTGAGGGGGTTCAAGGTGTCTCTGTGGAAGCGCCAACCGGTGAAAGGATATTGCGCATCCGCTTCGATCCATGGCGCCTTGCCCAGCTCAATCTCACCATAGAACAGCTTTCCAGCGCCGTTGGAAGGTTTCAGGATGTTGGCGGCGGCACTGTAGATGTTGGACGCCGCGGCTATGCACTCCGCTTTGAAGGTAATTTCTCAGCAGAACAGATTGGCGATCTGACCGTTGCGCAGCGCGGTTCGACCGTGATCCGCATGCGCGATGTGGCAGATATCAATGTCGGTCCTGACAAGGCTTTCGGCGTGACCTATCAAAATGGTAACCCGGCCATAGGGATGCGGGTCGTTCGGCAGCCCGGCAGCAATACGCTCGATGCCATCAATGGTGTTCTGTCCACGGTAGAAACTTTCAACGAAAATGAACTGGCCAGCATGGGTGCGAGGATCGAGAAAAGTTTTGATCCATCGGTCTTCATAAAACGGGCGCTGTCCTTTCTCAGTGGGAATTTGCTGCTTGGCACATTCCTCGCCATCGGGCTCCTCTGGCTCTTCGTTCGTCGCTGGCGCGCTACCCTTATCATCGCCGCAACTGTACCGGTCTGTCTCTTAGCGACGCTCGCCGTCATTGGAATGACTGGACGCACAATCAACGTGATCTCACTCGCCGGCTTGGCCTTTGCAACCGGTATGGTGCTTGATGCCGCCATAGTCGTGATGGAAAATTTCGTCCGCTTGCGCAATCATGGTCGGTCTCCCGGGCAGGCAGCTTTGGAAGCGGTATCACAAGTCTGGCCGGCTCTATTTGCATCGACCGCAACAACCGTAGCAATCTTCATTCCGATCATGTTTATCGAAGATGTCGAAGGCCAGCTATTTGCCGACCTGGCGCTTACCATAGCCATTTCCGTTGTAGCCAGCTTGATCGTTGCCGTCACGTTGTTACCTGCCGCAGCCCGCCATTACGGACAGGTCGATATGGAGGATAATGAACGCCGCTGGGACGGATATGCCGACCGCATATTTGCTTTGATCGACAGCAACAAGAAACGGAAAATTTGGATTCCTTCGCTGATTATTGCGCCATTGGTCATCTCTTATTTCCTATGGCCGCAGACGGACTACCTGCCCGACGTGAAACGTGATGCTGTCGATGCCTGGGTTGGTTTACCCTCGGGCGCTACGCTCGAGTCAGCACGAACCGAAATTGCTGAAGAAGTTGTCGAGCGGCTTGATCCCTATTTGAAAGGCGAGAAGCAACCGGAACTGCTCAACTACTATCTTTTCGTCAATCCCTGGGGCCTCAATACAGGCATCCGGATTAAGGACCAATCCCGCATTGATGAAATGACCGGCATTGTAAACGGTGAGATATTGGCAGGCTTTCCGGACGTTCAGGCCTTTGCTCAGCAGGGAAGTTTGTTCGGTAATTTCGGCGGCAACGGCTCCATTGAACTCTATCTGCAGTCCGAAAATGATGAAAATTTGCGTGAAGCTGCCTTGGTTGCAACAGATTCCATTCAGGCAGCCATGCCCGGCGGCATGGTCAGGCCTAATCCCGATCCAAATGTGGTTGTACCGGAACTCCGCCTCACGCCCAATGACCGCCGCATTGCAGAACTCGGTATGACCCGTGATCAAGTCGGCCGCGCTGTCCGGGCTTTGGGTGATGGTCTTTACTTGGGCGAATATGTCTCGGATGGAGAACGGATGCGAGTAATCATGCGCGGTTCCGCAGCCTCCGATCCCGAGGCGATTGAAAGCGCCCCGTTGGTTACACCAAATGCCGGTACAGTGCCGATGGGCGAAGTGGCAACGCTACTCCGCGGCGTTGGACCGACACAGATCAGTCATGTGGACGGACGGAAGACAATAACGCTCAACATCAGTCCACCTCCGGGCATGGCGCTTGGCGAAGCTCTGGAAATCATTCAGACAAATGCCGAGCCCGCCATCCGCGATGCGCTACAAAATGATGGTACATTGCGTTACGGCGGCGATGCCGATGCTCTGATTAAAGCCGTAAAATCACTCAGTACCAACTTCATTTTGGCTGCAGCGCTATTGTTTGTCATCATGGCTTCAGTATTCCGATCTGCGCGCGACGCGGCATTGGTTATTATCGCTTTACCCCTGGCTACGGTTGGCGGGGTGATCGCGATCCAGATACTCAATCTGTTCAAACCAACGCCGCTCGATCTTCTCGGTATGATCGGATTCGTAATATTGCTGGGTATCGTGGTGAACAACGCGATCCTGCTTATGGCACAAGCGCGCGAAAGCGAAGCCGAAGGTATGGATCGATCAGAAGCTGCCCGAGCAGCACTTCGCCTGCGGCTAAGGCCAATCTTGATGACCACAGGCACGTCCGTCATGGGCATGCTGCCACTGGCCTTGGTACCCGGACCAGGCAGCGCGATTTATCGCGGCCTGGCGGTTATCATCGTCGGCGGCGTGCTGGTCTCAACCATATTTACGCTCGTGTTGCTTCCTGCGCTTATCCAGTTGGGATCGGCGAAGAAAGATACGCCAAGTAAACCGGACACCCCTGACAAACCGATTAAAACCCCAGAACCAAAGCCAGATTTTGGCGGCGGACTAATGCCGGAGCCTGCTGAATGAGTTTTGCATTACCTGATATGATCCGTGACAATCTTCGCTGGATATCGATTGGTGGTGCGTTGTTGCTGGCCACACTCATCTATTTCCTGTTTTTTGCGTCCAATGCCGCTGAAGGACAAGGCGGTCCCGGTCAAGGCGGGCCGCCGCCCGCTATTGTAACGCTCGCAAAAATCGAAAAACTGGCGCTTACTCCCAATTTTACGGCTCCCGGTGATATCGTTGCCAACCGCGATTCTGTTGTTGCTGCAGAAGTAGCCGGACGCATACAGACCACACTTAACATCGGTGCGCGGGTCAGTCGCGGTACAGTAATTGCCGTGATTGATGACCGCTCGGCTCGACTAGCCAGAGATCAGGCTCGTGCAGAGGTTGCTCGTTTGCAATCGGACTTGACCTATCAAAACCGGTTAGTCGGAAGGTTGCAGCAACTGCTGAAAGAAGAAGCAGAGTCGGAGGCATCTTTGGATGAAGCCATTTCTGCGCGCGATCAGACCCGCGCCCGTCTCGCTGCGGCAAAGGTTGCTTTGGAAACGGCGCAGGTCGACCTGGCCCGCACCCGTATCCGCGCGCCCTTTGCCGGTCAGATGGTGGAGCGCCGCATTGAGGTGGGGGAATATGCAACGCCTGGCCGGGAAATTGGTCGAATTGTTGGTAGGGAAGGCTCGGAAGCTCGCGTCCGCGTGCCGATTGCAGTCGCAGGATCGCTATCGCCCGGACAAGAAGTTACGATCCTTGCAGATGGTGAACAACGCGCCTCTCGCGTCCGGACCGTTATCGAGACGGGTGACGAAGTTAGTCGGACCCTCGAAGTCCGCGCGCCGATGGGAAACCACAATCTGAAAATGGGTAGTGCCATTTCGATCACCGTGCCAACTGGCGTTGAGCGCGATGTCTTGACTGCACCGCGTGACGCGCTGGTCCTACGCGATAGTGGTATTTTCGTCTATGTGGTGAACCCCAAAGACAAAACCGCCAAGCGTGTTGACATTCAAGTAGGTGAACCAGCGGGTGACCGGGTCGCGATTTCAGGACAAATTACTGCCGGCGACATGATCGTGGTCCGCGGCGGAGAGAGGCTGCGCGATGGTCAGACCGTGACTTGGGATGATGGCAAGAAATCTGATGCCGAACCAAAGCAGTCCGCAGGATGACCAGCATGACCACGCGCCTATTGCCGATTGCTTTGCTGATAGCATTGTCAGCTTGCTCCATTCGCGGCGGACCAGCTCTTGACCTTGATGCTGTGCCGGCCGCGCCTGATGGTTGGGCGTCGCGCCCTGAACTGCCGCTGACGGATATCAATAACCCACAAACCACAGAATCAGGCAATGGATGGGTAAAACGATTTGGTGACGAGGATCTGGAAAATGCCATCCAGGAGGCATTTTCCAATAACCGTAATTTGCAGTCGGTGTTGGCCCAACTTCGTGCTTCCCGAGCCGCCATGCGGGTGGCCCGTGCGGATCTTTTCCCGAGGATAGATTTATCAGGCACTGCTACTGATGCGGAGAATTCCGCCACTGTCTACGATGGTGCCTTAGAGGCAAGCTGGGAAGCCGATATCTGGGGCCGCAACCTGTCCCTCGCGCGCGCTGGCAATGCCGAAGCCAGAGCCGCTGCAGCCGATTTTGCTGCCGCCCGTCAGGCGCTCGCCGCCGCCGTTGCCCAAAGCTGGTATGATCGCAGCGCAGCCCGTATCTCTTTGGATCTCGCAACAAGTGATCTCGAACGCCGTAAGGACACATTGCGAATTACCGATGCCCGCTTTCGCGCCGGCCTTGCCTCGCGTCTTGATTTGCGATTGGCACAGGTCTCAGTTTCGAACAGTGAGGACCGTTTGGAAACCGCTTTGCGCACAGCCAGAAATGCGGCCCGTGCGCTGGAAGTATTGATTGGGCGCTATCCATCTGGTGATGCCACCGGCGCTGCCAGTCTCGTGATGCCTCAACCGCTACCAGATGTCACCGCACCAGTAGCGGTCCTGGCCGGTCGTCCAGATTTGATTGCTGCCGAAGCCCGGGTCGACGCAGCAGGCCTTCGCGCAACAGATGCGAGACATGCGATGTTCCCGCAATTGACGCTTCGTTTTGATTCCACCACCCGCAGCGGCAATTTTGGCGACCTGTTTGATCCGGGCACCTATATTAACGCCATTTCTGCGGGCTTGTTGCAACCACTGTTCAGAGGCGGTGCTTTGCTGGCCGAGGCAGACCGCCAGGGTGAACTCGCAAAATCAGCATTGTTTGAATATGCGCAGTCAACCTTGACGGCGTTTCAAGAAGTGGAGGACAGGCTTGATGCCGAAGCAACTCTTGAGCGGCAAGTGGCCTCGACCGCCACAGCGGCGGAAGAAGCTCGCGCCGCTGTCGGGTTGACCCGCAGTCGCTATATTAATGGTCGGTCCACGATATTCGAACTGATCGATGCCCAGACAACTGCCATTGCATCAGAAACACGGGCAATCGAAACACGCCGCGCCCAGATCGAAAACCGCATCAACCTGCACCTTGCGCTGGGAGACGAACCACTTCCGGTTGGCAGTTAAGTCTGACGCTATACCAGGTTCGACCTCATACTTGCCTGTGCAGGACTGTAGTTACATCAAAGGCGTGGAATAGTTGGATTTCCGATCCGTTCGTCGCGGAAAATCTTTACAACTAAGTTCCTGACTCCCTGCCCTTTAGCCATATGGGTAGTCCAGCGGTGATCAATGCAACTTCTTCTACGTTTGCAGCGACGCGCTGATTCATCCAACCGGCCTCATCGCGAAATCGCCTTCCCAACGGGCTTTGGGGAACCACACCCGATCCAACTTCATTGGACACGAAAATGACCGGTCCTTGAACATCTTTCAATATGCCCATCAATTTATTCAATTCGCTCTCAATATCGACCTCGGCCAGCATCAGGTTACTTAGCCATATTGTCAGGCAATCGACCAAGATGGTTGTTCCCGGCGATGATTTTTCGAGGATGACATTGGTGATGTCGATATTTTCCTCAACCGTTTGCCAATTGGGGCCGCGATCCTCTCGATGACGGGTTATGCGATCTGTCATTTCAGCGTCAAACGCCTCTGCGGTCGCGAGATAGATCAAATCCCCCCCGTTTTCCTCCGTCAACCGCTGCGCAAAACTGCTTTTTCCAGAGCGAGTCCCACCCAATATCAGGGTGCTTCTGTGGCGCCCGTTGCTGTCAGAAGACATTTTTTCTTGCTCCGTAAATTGAGGATGACTAGAGCGTTCCTGCTACAGGTTCCCGGAGACGGGATCAAAAGGGAATTCGGAAAGGATAGATATCCCCATCCGAAGCTGCCCCCGCAACTGTGATTGGTGAGCGGGCCTGTCAAATCCCACTGGACTTTGTCTGGGAAGGGGACAGGCCAAGCGATGACCCGAGAGCCAGGAGACCTGCCCGTAGCTGTCGTTCTATCATGCGGACGGGGTGTGCCATATGATCGAGGATTTCCTCGCGTAGCGACGATTACCATCGGGCTGCGCATGTGGGAACTCCATAGGCGTCAAATATGCGTGGCCTTTTTGAATGATTGTCAAAAAGGAATATTCATGCGTTTTCATGGTTTTATTTTATCAACCACTGCATTGGCGGTGTCTTCGCCGGTACTCGCCGAGACGGCAGTAATTACCGAAAATGGTGAGGATATCATCGTCGTAACAGCCTCTCGGTCCGAACAACCTTTGTCCCAAACCGGCCAGTCCATCTCCGTGATTGACCAAGAGCAGATAGAACGGCTCCAAAGCGTGACGGTAGCAGATATTCTCCGCACTGTGCCGGGCGTTACTTTCAACCGCAATGGCGGCGTCGGTACATCAACGTCGGTCAATATTCGCGGCGCGGATTCCAGCCAGACGGTTGCCTTGATTGATGGGGTCAAACTGAACGATCCGTCGTCCCCGGGCAGCGGCTTTAACTTTGGCAATTTGCTAACTGGCAATATTGCCCGCATCGAAGTCCTGCGCGGATCACAATCAGTTATCTGGGGCAGTCAAGCAATTGGCGGGGTGATTAACACCATTACGCGTGCGCCGACCGATGACATTCGTATCAATGCCCGCGCAGAATATGGTTACCGCGATACCGGCCAGGCTGTGGGGAATATTTCCGGGCGCTTTGGTCCCGTGGCGGCGAGCATCGGTGCCGGCTATTTTCGAACCGATGGCTTTTCAACCTTTAACGAAGATCGCGGCGGGATCGAGCGCGATGGCTATCGCAACTTCGGTGCAAATGGCAAATTTGAAATCACGCTAAGCGATAGCATATCCATTGATCTGCGCGGATACTATTCAGATGGCCGGACGGACATTGACGGTTTTGCACCGCCGACATTTGCGTTTGGCGACACGCCGGAAACAGCAGAAACCGAAGAATTTGTGGGCTACGCTGGGCTAAACATTGCTTTGCTGGACGGCCGCTTTCGCAATCGTTTTGCTTTTGCCTATACCAATACGAAGCGCGACAATTTCAATCTCGCCGTCCAGACGTTTGATGCACTGGGTCGCAACGAGCGCTTTGAATATCAAGGCGTGCTTGACATATCCGACATGTTTCAAGCCACGATCGGAGCGGAAAGGGAAGACTCGCGCTTTCGCAGTTCCAGCTTTGGAGCCCCGTTCAGCCGCGCCAATGCGAGCATTGACAGTTTTTACGGCCAGTTGCGAATAATGCCTCTGGACGGGCTAACTGCGACGGCGGGCGTTCGCCATGATGATCATAGCAGTTTTGGCGGTGAAACAACTTTTGCAGGAGATATTGTGTATAGCCCCAATGAAGGTTTGACGACTTTCAGAGCCAGCTATGGTGAGGGCTTCAAAGTGCCATCGCTGTTTCAGCTATTCAGTGATTTTGGTAATGACACGCTGCGTCCGGAACGAGCAATAAGCTGGGATGCAGGCATCACGCAGCAGCTAATTGACAGCAGGTTAGAGCTTTGGGCCACTTTGTTTCGACGCAACAGCAAAGATCTGATCAATTTCATCGGCTGTCCCGTGCAGACGGGTATTTGCACGAACCGGCCTTCTGGCACCTATGACAATGTAGGACGAGCCCGGGCACAAGGTGTTGAACTGGGTATTACCATGCGTCCGGCCGATAGTCTGACATTTGTCGCAAACTATACACTGGTCGATGCGAAAAACCGGGACAATGATCTGGTATTGGCGCGGCGCCCAAGAAATAGCGTCAACGCCTCGATCGACTATGACTGGGCTTTTGGCCTCAAAACCGGTGCGACGATCAGTCATGTCGGTGGAAGTTTTGATAACACATCCAATAGCCGGGAGTTAGCGGGCTATGTGCTTGTCGATCTGCGAGCCGCTATGCCGATAACCGATAATATCGAATTTTACGGCCGGATCGAAAATCTATTTGATGAAGAATATGAAACGATTTTCCGGTTTGGCACACCGGGCCGGTCTGCCTTTGCCGGTGTCAGGTTGAGCTACTGATATGAATGCCCGCTCAGCCACCGATCCGTTCCGCTTTCATGGCGGACGGTTGGCGGCTGCGGCTGCGCATTTTGATCGCGCACGCCAGCCTTGGGTAGACTTGTCGACCGGGATTTGTCCGTGGGCATATCCGGTTCCTGATCATGATCCGGCAATCTGGCACCACCTGCCGGAACCGGAAGAACTGGAGCAACTGGAGGCAGCGGCGGCGGAGAGTTTCGGCGTGCCTGATCCGGATGAGGTTGTAGCGGTTCCAGGGAGTGATATCGCGATCCGGCTGCTGGGAACGATTTTTTCGGACCGAGCTGCAGCGATGCTAACTCCCATTTACTCAGGACACCGAGCCACGTGGCCGGATGCCGCGGAAATAACGATGGACGATGCAGCGCACCATGATTTACTTATTCTTGCCAATCCCAATAACCCCGATGGCCGGAAAATTGCACCGGAGCGGCTAAGGGAATTGCCGGGGCAGCTAATTGTTGATGAAGCCTTTGCCGATACCGATCCGGAGATCAGCCTTCTGCGTGACCGCGCTGGCGCTATTGTCTTGCGATCCTTCGGCAAGTTTTTTGGGCTACCCGGAATAAGGCTGGGCTTTGTCATTGCCGACCTGCCGGTGGCACATCAACTGAGGCAATTACTTGGTGACTGGCCGGTTTCCAGTTCAGCGATTGCCATTGGCACCAGTGCTTACCGAGATCAGACGTGGCAACATCATCACCGCCAACGAATAAGTCGTGCGGCCAATGCGCTGGACCATCTGCTGGAGCAGGCTGGACTGGAGGTCGTAGGAGGCACGTCTTTGTTTCAGCTGGCAGAACATGACCAAGCATCGGAAATATTTGAACATTTGGGACAGTCGGGCATATTGGTACGACCGTTCGCAACAGATGAGCGGCAATTGCGTTTTGGATTGCCCGCCAGTGACGCTGACCGGGACCGGCTGACAAAGGCCTTGCAGGATTGGAGGCAGAAATAATGACGGAATCAGAAGACAAGTTTGCGAAACATAACGCGCGGATGAAGCGGGTACAGGCGGCGCGTGAAAAAATGCAGGCCCGCCGGACGATCGAACGCGGTTTGTTGATCGTTCACACCGGCAACGGAAAGGGAAAGTCGTCTTCAGCTTTTGGAATGGCGATCCGCTCGCTCGGTTGGGGCATGAAGGTGGGGATCGTGCAATATGTGAAGGGAAGCTGGGAAACGGGGGAAAAAAACTTCTTTCAGGCCAATCCTGATCTGCTGACCTTTGAAGTCATGGGAGACGGCTTTACCTGGGATACGCAGGACCGGGAACAGGATATCGCCGCAGCCAAAGCAGCCTGGGAGCGGTCAAAGGAACTGATCATGGATCCTGAATATGATTTTATCATTCTCGACGAACTGAATATTGTGCTGCGTGATGACACGCTCGACATCAAGGAAATCACTGAGTTTCTGAAGCAACACCCGTTGGAGAAACATATTTGCATAACCGGCCGGAATGCGAAACCCGAGCTTGTCGAAATGGCGGATCTGGTCACCGAATTCGAAGAGGTGAAGCATCCTTTCAAAGCCGGCTTCAAAGCTCAAAAGGGCGTTGAATATTGAGATATGCAGCGGCATTGATCGCTGCGATTGCGGCTCTGCTTTGGCCGACGGCTCTGGTCGAAGCCGAAGTTGTCATGCGCAGCGCGAAAAACAAGATTCCTGCCCACCCGAAACGCATTGTGTCGATTAATCCATGCGCCGATGCGCTGTTGCTGCAGCTTGCCGACAAGGGGCAGATCGCCTCTGTCAGTCACTATTCGCATGACCCCCAGGCAACATCGACGCCCTTGCGTCAGACCTTGCGATATCCTGCCACATCAGGAACGGCCGAAGAAATACTGGCTATGCGGCCAGATCTGGTTGTCGCCGGGTCCCATGTCGCCATACCCACAGCTATGGCACTGGAACGGTTGAATATTCCTCTCGTCAAATTAGCGATCCCGCAGAGTGTGGCGGAAAGCCGACAGCAGATTTCCGAACTGTCTGAAATAGTAGGTGCACCGGACAGGGGCAGGCATTTGAACAAAGCCATCTCCGCTGCCTTTGCAAAGGCGAAACCCGCGGATGACAAACTGGTACCCGCATTAATCTGGCGCAGCGGCGGCCTCGTACCGGGCGATGGCACTCTGCCGGACGAATTGCTGCGTCACACCGGATTTGAGAATGTGAGCAAGAGCTACGGATTGAAGCAATGGGACATTCTGCCACTGGAACATCTGGTGGCGCGACCACCGCAACTGCTATTTTCCAATGGCGGACAGATGGAGAGCAGCGGGCACCGCGACCGCATGCTTTCCCATCCGGTTTTCAAACGTCTCTCCAACCGGATCACTATTGCGGATTATCCTGCCCGGTTGCTGCACTGCGCAGGCCCGACATTGATTGAAGCGGTGACGACGCTTTCCGAAGCGCGCCGGAAACTGAGGAAGCGTTCATGAGCTGGCTCGATCGCAAGACCCTGTGGCTCAATGGCCTGCTGCTGATAGGCTTGATCGTCACGATGCTGTTGTCGCTTGCCGTCGGCAAAGTCTGGGTCGCGCCATCGGCATGGTTGGGCGATGATCTCAGCGCGTTGATCATTATGGAATTGCGTGTGCCGCGGACAATATTGGGCGCAGCCATCGGCGCGGCACTGGGCATGGCAGGCGCCACGATGCAGGGCTATCTGCGCAATCCCTTGGCGGACCCGGGCGTTTTTGGCGTGTCCGCGAGTTCCGCCCTGGGCGCTGTGACCTCACTCTATTTTGGTTTTGCCCTGACGGCCTGGCTGCTTCCTGTTTTTGCCCTGATTGGCGCAGGCATCGGCATGGCTTTGCTGACCCTGCTTGCAGGAAGATCAGGCAGCTTGATCCTGTTCACGCTTGCTGGTGTTATTCTGTCCAGCCTCGCAGGCTCTTTGACCTCATTGATGATCAGCCTGGCACCCACACCCTTTGCAACGACGGAAATTGTCACCTGGCTCATGGGGGCGTTAACCGATCGCAGCTGGGATGATGTGAAACTCGCGGTTCCGATCATAGCAATCGGCATGCTGTTTCTGATCGCGACCGGTCGTTCACTGGACGCCCTCACTCTGGGCGAAGACGCCGCCCGATCAATGGGTGTCAACATATTGCATTTACAGTGGTTTGCCGTGATTGGCGTAGGCCTGACCGTCGGCGCATCCGTGGCCGCCGCGGGGATTATCGGCTTTGTCGGGCTCATTGTGCCACATCTCGTAAGACCTTTTGCCGGGCATCGGCCCTCAGCCGTGTTGCTCCCCTCTGCCATTGCCGGCGCGCTTTTGCTCGTCGGTGCGGATAGTGCAGTCCGGATACTACCCAGCGTGAGCGAATTGCGCCTTGGCATTGCAATGTCTCTGCTCGGCGCTCCGTTTTTCATGGCGTTGCTGTTCAAAATGCGCAGGGAACTGAACTGATGTCGCTGGCTTTCGAAAACATCTCTCTAACATTGCGCAATCGCAAGATACTGAATGACGTCAGTGGTCTGTTCAAGCGTGGACGCGTGACCGTCATACTGGGCGCCAATGGCGCTGGCAAAAGCAGCCTATTGTCCTGTCTGGCAGGTCTCCGGCAACCGCAAACGGGCCGCATAATAGTGGATGATCGGTCGATTCACGAGATGGAGGGTAAAGAGCGTGGGCGCTTGATCGGCCTTTTACCGCAGCGTCCCGATATCCACTGGAACATTGATGTCAAAACGGTTGTCGGGCTTGGTCGACTGCCACATTCCGGACGCTGGGGAATGAACGCGGCCGATCATGAGGCAGTTGCAAAGGCCATGGAAGCAACAGATTGTACCGGACTGGCAGAACGCAAGGTGCTGCGTCTGTCTGGCGGCGAGCTGGGCCGAGTGTTGTTGGGCCGGGTTCTCGCCGGGGAACCACAGTGGTTGCTGGCCGACGAACCGCTGGCGAGCCTTGATCCCGCGCACCAGTTCGATGTTCTGGATAAACTGAAAAATTATGCAGAAGCGGGAAATGGTGTCGTGATTGTTCTACACGACCTGACTCAGGCGGCCCGCTGTGCTGACGATATCATGATCATGAAAGACGGTGCAATATTGGCGGCAGGTTCCCGTGATGACGTGATTGTTCCTGATATCATGGCTCAGGCCTACGGTGTCGAAGTCCAGATCAGCACCAGCGACAACGGCGAGCCCCTGGTCGTTCCTGTACGGCGTTTGAGATGACGGCGGCGGGGATAGCAGATCGGCCGGAACTTTTGCTCGCCGTTCTAGTGACAGAGGCTCTACTGGGTTATCCGGGTGCTCTCCACCGCCGCATCCCCCACCCTGTGACGTGGGCCGGTAGCTTGATCTCCCGTCTCGAGCATATATGGAACACAGGTAGCGCACCCAAAAGACGTCTGGCCGGAATCTGCACGTTGTTGGTCGTGACAGGGTCAGCCGCGGGGCTTGGGATCATGCTGGAAACGATACTGACCGGCTGGTTCGGATGGGCCCTGCTGGTACTTATTGCCACCACTGGTCTGGCGCAGCGCAGCCTTTATTTTCATGTAAGAAATGTTTTGATGCCACTCGAACAGGGTGAGATAGCGCCCGCGCGGCAAGCACTATCGATGATTGTTGGCCGTGACACCGAAAATCTGGGCGAACGCGCCGTCGCATCGGCGGCTACAGAAAGTTTGGCCGAGAGTTTCTGCGATGGCATTGTGGCCCCGGCATTCTGGTTTCTGGTCGCCGGTCTACCCGGCTTGTTCGTGTTTAAGACCGTAAGCACGGCGGACAGTCAAATTGGTCATCTGGACGAGCGTTATCGGTATTTTGGCTGGGCAGCGGCGCGCTGCGACGATGTAATGAATTTCGTTCCCGCGCGGATCGCGGGCCTGTTGATCTGTATCGCCGGAATGGGCGGATGGCGGATCATGGTTCGCGATGCGGCCAGGCACTTGTCTCCCAATGCGGGTTGGTCGGAGGCGGCAATGGCTGGCGCCCTAAACGTGCAAATGGGCGGCGGTGCTACCTATGATGGGGAATGGATAGCCAGAGAGACACTAGGTGATGGCGAGCGACCCGGGCCGGGTGATCTGAAGGCCGCTCTGACCATCTATGTGCGTGCTTGTCTTGCTTTGTGGTTGCTCGTCGGGGGGCTCATATGGGCGCTGTAATGCTACAGGGAACCGGCAGTGACGTCGGCAAGTCAGTGCTAGTTGCCGGGCTTTGCCGCTTATTGACGAACAAAGGAATGACGGTCCGGCCGTTCAAACCGCAGAATATGTCGAACAATGCCGCCGTAACGCCCGAAGGCGGCGAAATCGGAAGGGCTCAGGCGCTGCAGGCCATCGCCTGCCGGGTGCCTTCGCATGTCGACATGAATCCGGTACTGCTCAAACCGCAATCCGATAAAACGGCGCAAGTGGTTGTCCTTGGCAAGGTTCATGATACCGGGGATGCCGGTTATTTCCGGGATCAGAAACAGGAATTGCTGGATGCCGTTCTGGCCTCTTATCAGCGATTGTCATCAAAGGCCGATATCGTGCTGATCGAAGGCGCAGGAAGCCCGGCAGAGATCAACCTGCGTCAGGGAGATATCGCCAATATGGGCTTCGCCCGGGCGGCGGGTGTTCCGGTCGTTCTGATCGGAGACATTGATCGCGGCGGCGTGATTGCTGCGTTGGTCGGTACTAAGGCCGTGATTGATCCCGCAGATGCCGACATGATCCACGGGTTTCTGATCAACAAGTTCCGCGGTGATGTAAAGCTGTTTGATGATGGCTATACGGCCATCACCGAGCGCACTGGCTGGACCGGGCTGGGCGTAATTCCGTGGCTGCCTATGATCCACAAACTGCCGGCGGAAGACGCCGTGGTGTTGCAGCAATCGAAACCCGTGGAAGATGGCATTGTCGAGATCGCGGTGCCGATGCTTTCGCGCATCGCCAATTTTGACGATTTCGACCCGCTGCGCCTCGAGCCGCAGGTTCGCCTGCGCATGATACCGCCCGGTGAACCGATCCCTGCCAGCGCATCGTTGATCATTATCCCAGGCACAAAGGCAACTATCGCTGATCTGAAATTTCTGCGTGCGCAAGGATGGGATATCGATATTGCTGCCCATGTTCGGCGCGGCGGCTCCGTACTGGGTATTTGCGGCGGATATCAAATCCTGGGTAAAAGCATTTCTGACCCGGAGGGAATTGAGGGGACGGCTGAAACCATTGCGGGCCTCGGATTACTTGCCGTTCAAACCACATTAACCGCTGCCAAAACGCTGGGTCGCGTTACCGGTAAGTCGCTCGCCGATGATCAGGATTTTACCGGCTATGAGATTCATGCGGGAGAAACCCGAACCGGCGGCATGGACCGGATGTTACGGTTGACTGACGGACGGCAGGACGGCGCGGTGAGCAAAGACGGTCGCATATCGGGCTGCTATGTCCATGGGCTGTTTGACACAGCGGCCCAGCGACAGGCATGGCTGGCCCGGCTGGGAGCCATTTCCAATGGTCTGGATCAGACAAATATTGTTGATCAGGCGCTGGATGAACTTTCAGAAGCCTTGGAAAAACATATCAACATTGACGAGTTGCTCGTCATTGCGGAACGTGCCGCATGACCAATTCCCAACATCCGGTGTTTGACAAACAGTTTCGTGCACAATTCGACAAGCTGCTGGCTTGGCGCCGCGACGTACGCCGGTTCGATGACCGCCCCATAGATGCGGGTATTGTGGACGACTTGCTGGATCGGGCCTGTCTTGCCCCTTCCGTCGGCAATGCTCAGCCCTGGCGGTTTGTATCTGTGCGGACAGCCGCCATTCGATCATCTGTTGCCGATCATGTTGATGTCGAGAACCGCAAAGCAAAGGATGGATATGACAACGATGAAACACAATCGGAATATCAAAGACTGAAGCTGCACGGATTGCGTGAAGCCCCTGTGCATCTCGCTGTCTTTTGCGACGAAGGGACAAAGGACGGCCGCGGTCTTGGGCGTCAGACCATGTCCGAAACTTTGACTTGGTCGGTTGTCATGGCAATCCATAATTTGTGGCTGTCTGCCCGCACGCAGAATATCGGACTGGGCTGGGTTTCGATTCTGCAACCCGAAGAAATCAACCGCATTCTTGATGTGCCGGATGATTGGCGGCTGATTGCCTATCTGTGTCTGGGCTATCCGCAGCAGGAGAGCGACGAGCCGGAGCTGTCTACACTGGGCTGGCAGGATAGAATTGATCGGTCGAAGACGAGATTTATGCGATGACTGTAACGGCAAAACAGGTGGCCGATCATCTTGATGCACTGGCCAAACCGCAAGGTAGTATGGGACGACTGGAGGAACTGGCAGTCGCGCTGGCGGTCGCGCAACAAAACCTCCGACCGCAAACCAAACCCCGTCGCCTCGTCCTGTTTGCCGGCGATCACGGAGTGGTCGAAAGCGGGGTATCAGCATGGCCTTCGGTGGTCACGACCGCGATGATTGAAACCATTCTGGCAAAAAAGGCAACCAGCAGTGCGCTGGCGACCACACAATCGGTGGACTTGCGACTGGTTGATACGGGCAGCATAAACCCAGCGACCAATGGCAAAGATTCACCAACGTTTAGCGATGCACGTATCGCTGCCGGAACAGCTGATCTGTCAAAGGGTCCGGCAATGACGAAAGATCAGTTTCACGCAGCCTGGGATATCGGAAAGGCAGAGGCGCGGCTTGCATTGGACGAAGGTTCTGTTCTGCTAATGGCTGGCGAGATGGGCATCGGAAACACGACGCCAGCGGCCTGCCTGACCATGTTGCTGGCGAGCGCTGATGCCGGTAACGCTGTGGGGCGCGGTGCCGGTGCAGGTGACGCAGTGTTGGTAAAAAAGCGGGATATTGTCGCGGGTGCCACGGAAAGATCGGTGGGGTTGCTGGCCGTTGATCCGGTAGCCGCGATAGCCGGTATTGCCGGCTTCGAGATAGCCGCAATCGCGGGATATTATGCACAAGCAGCCGATCAAGGTTCAACAATATTGCTCGACGGTTATGTCACTACTGCAGCGGCCCTCATCGCCGAACGTCTCCAACCGGGGACTTCCAGGCGTATGATCGCGGCGCATCTTTCAGCAGAACCGGGGCATAGAGTAGCTCTTGATCATCTTGATCTGCAGCCTTTGCTCGAATGGGATATGCGTCTTGGCGAAGGGACAGGGGCGCTGACTGCCCTGCCCTTGCTCGACAGTGCTGCGGCCTTGCTAAATGACGTCGCTAAGCTTTCGGATATCATGCCATGACTGACAAACCGTCCATCAGCTGGTGGATGCCGCCAATGCTGGCCGTGCAGTTTCTGACGCGGATTCCCGTACCGGGATTGAACCGGCTGACTGCGGAACAGGCACGATACGGCCTGACCCGGTCGGTGGTCTGGTTTCCACTGGTGGGCGCTCTGGTCGGTGCACTGACTGCCGCCGTGCTGGTGGGCACCGCTCATATCTGGCCGCGCGCGATTGCTGTGATCATCGCGCTGCTGTTTGAAGCACGCTTGACAGGTGCTTTTCACGAAGATGCCGTGGCGGATTTCTGCGACGCTTTCGGTGGCGGCCATGATCGGGAATCGACGCTGCGGATCATGAAAGACAGCCGCATTGGCAGCTATGGCGCTCTTGGGCTTCTGCTTACGGTTGGCCTACGTGCTGCGCTTTTGATTGCACTGCCGCAGAACATGGTCATTGTTGCACTCATAGCCTCCGCCTGCTTTGGCCGGTTGCTCGCGGTTATGGTCATGGCGCTTGTTGCTCCGGCTAATACCGCCAGCGAAGAAGGACTGGCCAAGGATGTCGGTGCACGCACCGGATTGCGCGACCTGTTTTTGGCTATGATCGTGGCATCACCTTTCATCGGTTTTTTTGCCTGGTTTCATGTTTTCGCGGCCATGCTGACCATATTGGGAGCAGCCCTGTTCCTGATTTGGTTTCGCTCTCTGTTACTGCGACGAATAGAGGGAACTACGGGAGACTGTCTTGGTTTTGCGGCCTATGCCGGACAATTGATCTTGCTACTCGCCGCACTGGGGTTTGCTGATCTGTGATCTGGCTGGTTCGGCATCCGCAGGTGGCCCTGCACTGGCAAAACCGTTGCTACGGCGTCAGCGACATGGGTTTGAGCCGCGAAGGCGCTCGCTTCGCCAAGCAGCTTGTTTCCGATCTGGTTGGATTGTCACCGGACGTTATCGTGCATTCCGACATGCGCCGAACCCGACATATTGCGGAACAAGTGGCGAGCAGCCTGTCGATCAAGGCGAGTGCCGACAGCCGTTGGCGGGAACGGGATTTTGGTAGCTGGGAAGGCCGCAGCTGGGATGCCATCTATCGCGAAACCGGCAATGCGATGGACGGGATGTTGGACAACCCGGACGGATTTCGACCAGGTGGTGGAGAAACGACGACGGAACTGGTGGCGCGGGTGCTCTCCGCATGGCGAGAATTGCCGACCGAAAAGACTGTCGCCGTTATCACTCATGGTGGCCCGATTGCAGCCATATTGGCAAACCAGAACAATGCCCCATTACGATCTTTGCCTGACTATATCCCTGCACTGAATTCAGTCAGCAGGCTTTAGGAACCGGGGACAGGTTGGCAATTTCGAGTATCTGTTTCGAGACCCGCTTCAGACACGTGCTGGGAAATCGGTACAAAATATCAGATTTCAAGAAACGCGGTAAACGTAATCCAATAGTTGTAACCATCGATGAACTGGCGATGGCACTGAAAGTTGGGCATTCAAAATTGATCTCACCCCGATTTGTGAGTGTCAGCTCCATCCCAAAAGCGGATAATTCAGTAAATCTAAACGTGGATAGAAGAAACCTGTTGTCGAGAGCTATCGCGCGCACTAGCATCTGCCTTCCCCGCCTCGTCTGCAACATCGAGATTTTGGAAGGAGTTCTCGTGTGAAACGATTCTCATGGCCCGCCGGGTTTGTTCTCGGCTTCACCTTTTTGCTGCAAGCTTGTGATGTACCGGCACAAACAGACACGGTTACTGAACCGCGCCCCGCCAAACTGCTGAAGTTGAATGAACAGGCAGAGCAGGCCAGCAACAGCTTCCCGGCGGTGATCCGGTCAGTAAGGTCCACAGATCTGGCGTTCCAGGTTGGGGGGCAGATCACCACCTGGAAGGCATTGGGAGGGGAATTCTATCGAAAAGGTTCCGTCATTGCCGGGCTTGACCCCCGCAGTTTTCGCAATGCCGTTACGCAGGCAGAAGCCCAGTACCGCAATGCAGACAGCGAATATCAGCGCGCGCTGCGGCTGATCAAGGAAGATGCCATATCGCGAAGTGTGGTCGAAAGCAGACTGGCGCAGCGACAGGTGGCACAGGCGACACTGGATGATGCGCGGAAAAGTCTGGCCGACACCGTCCTGCGGGCGCCATTTTCCGGATTTATTGGCAAAACCTATGTCGAACAGTTCCAGAACGTGCAACCACAGGCTCCGGTGGTAACGATGCAGAGCAGTGCGGTCGAAGCAATTGTGAACGTCCCTGGCAGTTTCGTGCTCAATTCCAACAAGATCAATTACTACAATACCTTCGTCGAGCTGGACGCCGCACCGGGACGTCGCTTCCCGGCTGTTTTCAGAGAGGCGACCGGTCAGGCGGATCAATCCACGCAAACTTTTGAAGGGCGCTTTACCTTTCAGCCGCCCGCGGATCTGCTTGTGCTGACCGGCATGACTGCAACATTGTCTTTCGATTATGATCTGGATGGACGCGGCGCCGATGGCATTGCCGGGATATCCATTCCACTGGCGTCTGTTGTGACCGAAGGCAGCAAAAAATATGTCTGGGTGGTGAAGCCGGTGGAACGATCAGTCGCACGGCGAGAAGTTCAGCTTGCTGATCAGGTTGGGCAGAATGTCATTGCCACCAAGGGATTGAAGGTTGGGGAAACGATTGTCGCATCGGGCGGCGCCTATCTGCGGCCGGGCGACCGTGTTCGCTCCTGGAAGCGATAGGCTGACGGGATATGCAGATCGCCGAATATAGCATCAGGAACCGGTTGATGATGGGAATCGTAATCCTGTTGTCACTATTTGCCGGATGGTACGCCTATCAGAACATGCCGCGCTTCGAAGACCCGGAGTTCACGATCCGCACGGCGCAGGTTTTGACACCCTATCCTGGCGGCAGCCCCGAGGAAGTGGCAAGAGAGGTAACCGCGCCGCTGGAAACGGCGCTGCAGGACATGGCGGAAGTCAAAGAGATTAACTCGGTGTCTTCGGACGGCTTTTCCGAAATCTCGGTCGAAATGAAATTTGAGGCTTCGCCCACAAAGGGTGATTTGCAGATCATCTGGACAAAGCTCCGTAACAAGGTGGCGGATGCGGCCGGTGATCTGCCGCCCGGCGCAGGACCATCAACCGTTTTCGATGAATTTGGCGATGTATTCGGGATCTATTATATTTTGACCGGTGACGGCTTCGAAATGGCCGAACTGCGCGAATATGCGAAAGTACTGCAACAGGATCTGCTTTCCGTAAAAGGTGTCGGCAAGGTCAATATAAGCGGAGAGCAAGAGGAAGTTATCTATGTCGAGATAGCACGGCAGAATGCCGCGGCCCTGGGTGCCACGGTCAATACAATCTTTGACCAGCTCTCGACACAGAATGCCGTTGTTTCCGGTGGGTCGGTGAAAATAGATGACCAACGCCTGATTATCACGCCAACAGGTGATATTGACTCGGTGGATGCAATCAAGAACTTGCTGGTGTCGTCGTCAGAGGGCCGGATCACGCAATTGGGAGATATTGCCCGGGTAACCCGCGGCTATAAGGATCCCGCATCGTTTCAGATGTATTATAATGGCAAACCCGCACTCGCACTTGGCGTGGCAGCGGTATCAGGTTCCAATGTGGTCGCCATTGGCGAAGATATATCGGCCAAATTGACAGAAGTAGAAGGCCAGCGTCCGCTAGGCATGGAACTGCACAAATTTTATCATCAGGGCGAAGTGGTCGAAAGATCCGTCGTAGACTTTGTGATCAATGTGATCATTGCCCTGGTGATCGTGATCGGTACCCTGTTCATCTTCATGGGGCCGCGTTCAGGTCTTGTCATTGGCTTGGGGCTTTTGCTCACCATCGCGGCGACGCTGGGTACCATGTACATGATCAACGTCCCCATGCACCGCATTTCCCTGGGCGCCCTGATCATTGCGCTGGGTATGCTGGTGGACAATGCCATTGTGGTTACTGACGGCATATTGGTTGGCACTCAGAAAGGCCGCAAGATTATTGAAATTGCGGGTGAGACGGTACGCAAGTCGATATGGCCCTTATTAGGCGGAACCCTTGTCGGCATCCTTGCTTTTGCGCCAATTGGTCTGGCTCCCGGGGATACGGCCGAGTTCACCGGCGACTTGTTCTGGGTTATCCTGATATCCCTGCTCTACAGCTGGGTCTTTGCGATCACGCTGACGCCATTTTTCTGCAGCTTGCTGTTCACGGAAGCAGGGACGGCCGAAGACCCGCCCGAAGAGCAGACAGATAGCCGATACATGCAGATGTTCAAGGAACTGATCGCCCGACTGATCAGGTTCAGGGCACTAACAATCGCGGGAGCCGTGGGACTGTTTCTGATTTCCGTCATCGGGTTCAATTTTGTTACGCCCGGATTCTTTCCGGCATCGACCACACCCCAAATGGTTGTCGATTACTGGCTGCCGGAAGGCACTGATATATCAAAGACCGATGCTGACATGCGCGAGCTAGAGAAGTTTATCGCGAAGCAGGAAGGTGTCGAAGATGTACATACGCTGGTAGGGGGCGGAACGCTTCGATACATGCTGGTTTACCAGTTTGAATCGCAAAACAGCGCTTATGGCCAGATACTGGTGAAGCTGGACGACTATGAGCGGCTCGACCAACTGATCCCCGAAGTTCAGAACCATATCGATGCAAACTTCACGCAGGCGCAGGGCAAGGTATGGCGCTTTGTTCTTGGTCCCGGAGGTGGTTCAAAAATCGAGGCAACCTTCTCGGGTCCCGAACCCGAAAGGCTGCGGGAACTTGCCGAGGAAGCCAAAACGATTTTTGCGGAAGATGGCGGAGCCCTGTCGATCAAGGATAACTGGCGGCAACAGGTCCCGGCGGTGGATGCCGTCTACTCCGAAGTGAAGGGGCGCCGGGCCGGCGTCAGCAGGACCGATCTTGGCAATGCACTGGCCCGAAACTATTCCGGGCAACGGGTCGGCGTGTACCGGGAAAATGATGACCTGATTCCGATATTGTCGCGAGCCCCTGAAAACGAGCGGGCTGACGTTTCGGGTATCGGAGGGATTCAACTCGTAGGAGCGTCGGGTCGTTCCGTGCCTCTCGAACAGGTGACAGACGGGGTCCGCACCGTATGGCGGGATGGCCGCCTGCGCCGGACGGACAAGATCTGGAGTATCAAGGCACAGGCCGACCCCGTCCCAGGACTTCTGGCCGGTGAACTCCAGGCACGCGTGCAGCCGCAAGTGGAGGATATCGAATTGCCGCCCGGCTATACACTGAAATGGGATGGGGAATCGGGGAATAGCGCGGAAGCCAACAGTCAGTTGATGGGGGCCATACCGTTCGGCTTTGGCGCAATGATATTGGTCGTCATTATCCTGTTCAATGCTTTGCGTCAGCCGCTGGTGATATGGTCGGTGGTACCGCTGGCGCTCGTAGGAGTGGTGTTCGGACTGATCGTCATGGGCGTTCCCTTTGAGTTTATGGCAATACTGGGCGTCCTTTCGCTCGCTGGTCTGCTCATCAAGAACGCAATCGTCCTTGTGGACCAGATCGATCTGGAGATAGCTGAAAACAAACCGCGCTTTGATGCGATTATCGACAGCGCGGCCAGCCGCGTCCGGCCAGTCCTCTTGGGATCGGGAACCACCGTGCTGGGCGTAATCCCGCTGTTTTTTGATGCGTTTTTCCAGTCGATGGCGGTGGTGCTTGTTTTCGGCCTGAGTTTTGCGACTGTGCTGACCCTGATCTTGGTACCCGTTATATATGCAACCTTGTTCAAGGTTACCGAGGATGAATCGGCTGGGTTCGTGAAGTCTGAAAATCCGGATTCCTCGTCAGAAGGAGTCACGGCATGAACTGGCATCTGGTCATTCCGCTATCGCTTGTTCCCTTGCTCACAGCCTGTGTGTCGCTGAGCACGGATACGGATGTGCGCCAAGCAACGGAGCAAAGCCTTCCCGAGCTTCCGGATCAGTGGCAGGTTGACGGCGCGGAACCCGGAGAGGTTCAGATCGGCTGGATTGACCGTATTGGTGATCCGGTGCTTTCCGATCTGGTTCGGGAGGCGCAACTCAACAACCGCAATATTCAGGCAGCGGCGGCCAGTGTTGAGTCGTCTTGGGCATTGGTTAGGCAGGCGCGCGCGGCCTTGTTTCCAGCCATAAATGGGAATTTCAACGCAACCCGGACCGGACGGTTTGAAGGCCCCATTCCCGATGTCAGCCAGTTTGATCTGAATGCACAGGCGCAATGGGAAGTTGATATCTGGGGGCGTGTAAGAGCGGGACGGAATGCGGCTTATGCGAGTGCGCAGGCCGTGGAAGCGGATTTTCGCTTCGCTCAATATTCCTTGGCCAGCGCAGTTGCCAGTGCCTATTTCACCGCCATTGAAGCACAATTGCAGATAGGTGTTGCAGAACGGACGGTAACCGCGTTGGCGGAAATAGATCGTATCGTTCAGGTCCGCTATCGCGAGGGGTTTGCGTCCGCACAGGACACGGCGATCACGGCATCGGATCTCGCGACCGCGATTGACAGTCTGGAAAATGCCCGCGGCGCGGCACGGAGTACCAATCGGGCGCTGGAACTGCTTCTGGGCCGCTATCCGGCGGATCAGCTCACACATGCCAACGACTTGCCAGTGACGCCTGCGAGCCCTCCGGCAGGAATTCCGTCCGGACTGCTTGAGCGCCGTCCGGATGTTGTCGCGGCGGAACGGCGGGTAGCAGCAGCTTTTGCAAATCTTGATCAGGCAAAGGCAGCGCGACTGCCGCTGGTTTCACTGACCGGCAGTATTGGCGGGTCTTCCTCTGACCTTGGAGATATTCTCGACGGCCCTAATCTCATATGGTCGATCATCGGAGGAGTCCTGCAACCCATTTTTGATGGCGGTTTGCGGGGAGCTCAGGTTGATCAGGCCGATGCGGATCAGCGCGCCGCTATAGCGGCCTATGCGGATACTGCGCTCAGCGCACTCAACGAAGCGGAAACGAATCTCGATCAGGCAATTGTTCTGAAAAGGCGCGAAAAAGCGCTGGACAATGCGGCCAGGGCCTCGGCACGAGCCTATCGGCTGTCTCAGTTGCAGTATAAGGAAGGCGAAACAGACCTGATCGATGTACTGAATATCCAGCAACGTCTGTTCAACGCCGAACGCGGTCTGGTCACAATCAGACGCGCGCGTGTTGAACAATGGGTCGCTCTCAACCTCGCCTTGGGCGGGGGCTGGAAAATCACGGATACTGACGTGCAGGAATCAGAATGAGAAGCGACCCAGCACGATCATGCAGCGCAAGACAGCGCGGCCCGTTCAATTTGTTGCATCGGCTGCACGTAGAAGCCTGTTCGCTTGATTGGAACGCGAAGGCAGGTCGTTAGAAGACTATGTTTTTCCAAGCCGTGCCAATCACTCATGACATTTAAGCACACGCCAATATGCGAGGCTAGTTGATCAGTGGGTTGAGGAATACGGGGCGCATTCGCTTTGTCAGGCGAAAGCCTTGATCATCTGCGAGGCTACAGGAAACCTTGGAGCGATTCGGGTCCTGCTTTGCCACTCCAAGCTAGAGAATGCTGTTCGCTACCTGGGCCTCGATATGGAGGACGCGCTTACCCTAGCTGAGAAGACCGAGATTTGACCGATGCTGGATGCCGGCCCGTTTTCGGCTGGCATCTGCTATTGGGATGGGAAACAGACCTCTTACCCAAGCTTAGAATTTTCGATCACAAACCATCTCACATCTCGTTGAAAGCAATTTTCATGTTTGGGTGTATGCTGTTTTCACGGTCGTGTAGAAATCGCGTGCGTAACCACCTTGCTCGCGCGGCCCGAAGCTGGACCCTTTTGTTCCGCCGAACGGTACGTGGTAATCAACACCGGCCGTCGGCGCATTGACCATGACCATGCCCGCCTGGCTTTCTTGTTTGAAACGCGCGGCCGAGCGCAATGACGATGTGCAAATGCCGGCCGACAGTCCGAACTGGGTATCATTAGCGTCATGCATCGCCTCATCAAGGTCCGAGACCTTGATCACCGAGGCGACTGGCCCAAAACACCGCATACAAGAAACTTATCGAAGCGAGCAATCATCAGGACGCTGCTGATAATGGTGAAGATATATGGCGGGAAAGGGGGCTCATATAGTCGAAAAGGAATTTCATTCGATCCAGCTAAAATACCCCTGACTGCAAGGATAGATGTCCAACCAAGAAATCATGATCGCCGGAGCTATAGTTTTGATGGATGTTGTTATAGATTTGGTTCAGCAACCCGCTCCGAAATAAGGGCCTTATCCGCGAAAACCACGGCTCCGAATAAGTACGTAAAGACAGGAAGGACCTGCCGGTGGAAACTGTGGTGCTCTGGTTCCAACCAGAAGTGCAAACTTATGGGAGATTTGCCATGCCCTTACTCCGCTTCCTTGGCGCGCGCGCCTGGACGATCCTGACCGTGATGCTAACGCTAGTGCTGGTCGCGTGCGCTAGTGCAACGCCCTATCAGCCCAATCTCTTTGGCCAGAAAATTTCTGGCGGCTATTCAGACAAACGGTTGGCTGAAGACCGATATCGCGTCGGTTTCGCCGGAAATATATTCACCTCGCGCGATCGCGTCGAGGGCTATCTGCTCTACCGTGCCGCAGAGATTACCGACCAAAATGGTTATGAATGGTTCATGCTGATCGACCATCGGACCGAACGGGACCGGCGGACCTATGTTGATCGGTCGCCGCGCTATGACCCCTGGTATGGTTCGGGCTATCTCTATTGGCAGCCGCATTGGCGCTATTATCGCGGAGGAGGTTGGACCACCTGGCATCCTCATGTCGGAAGCCGGTTTTGGACCTATGATGTTGATGTCCGGACAGTCGAGAAATTCGAAGCGCATGCGGAGATAAAGATGGGCAAGGGGCCAATGCCGCAAGATGGGCCGAAGGTTTTCAATGCCCGGCAGGTCCTAGTCGATCTGGGGCCGACGATTGAATGGCCGAAACGCTGACAACCGGATCAGCCAACCTAGTGGCTATTACGTAATGACCAGGCCATCCCGGGGGCATAGTTTGCACCGCAGGTGTTACAAATCAAACAAGCAAGAAGGAACGACAACCATGAATGAAGAAGCAATGGTAAGCCATCCCCAACATGATCACGACTATGGCAGCCAGATTGCTGTCATCCGCAGCGATCTGGAACGCTTGCAAGAAGACATTCGCGGTTTGAAGGACGATCTCGCCGACGATGCATCCGAACGAATGCAGCAATGGACCGAAAAGGCAGCAGAAACGCTCAAGGAAAAAGGCGAGTTGTTGCGGGAACGCAGTGAACAGCTCCGCGAGGCTGGAGAACAGAGGAAAGACGCAATTACCAGTGAAGTGCAGCAACATCCCTTTGCAAGCATAGTGGCCGCAACGGGCGCAGGTCTCGCCATAGGTGCTTTGGCCATGTGGGCGCAAAATGGGGCCAAACCCTAGTCGATCGGTTGGACTGATCGTTTCATCGCTATCATCGGGCTTTAGATTAATCGGACAGTTCGTCAGGCACAGGATATTCCGGTGGCCGCTGGGGCGGTTGTTCGGGTTTGAGGGGCGGTGTTTCGGGTGATCCCGGATCGTCGATCCGGTCCGGTTCCAGTGGCGGGGTTTCGGATGGCGGCGAGGTCGGCAATTCGTTCGGGCGCCCCGGGTTTTGTTGCACTATTTGGGCCATGACAATTCCTTTGAGACTAAGACCAAATTCATCTGCCGTGCTCAAGGATGCTATCCGCAGATATACCTAAATCAGTGCAGTACCGATTTCGTTTGAGCCCTTGTCAGCGAAAAGCATTCGCCCGGTGCCAAGCCGCTGCAGAATATGGTCCAAATCGGTTTCTGAAAAAGCGAAACAACCTTGGCTGCGCCCTACTTTTCCGTATTGTTTCACCATCTTGCTATCGACATACCACGCGCCGTGGATCACGATGGCGCGCTGATAAGCCAAGTCATTGCTTGGGTCCAGTCCGGCCAAACGGCGGGACCGGCCGTGTTTGCCAATATAAGCCTGCCCGGTTACATAGCTCCCACCCGAAGAAGCCTCTGAACCAGGTATGTTGGAAAATCTTTGTAGCCAGCCAGTATGTCTTTTGTCCGATCCCCTACCATGCGCGACCAGAAATGATGTCGTACGACCGTTCATCAGGTCGACCAGATGAAAGCGGGGTTTGGCCGAATGCAATGCATAATCCGCAATCCCGATCACATCAGTGTGTTTGATCGGCAGATGATGAGTGTCCAGGGCCGCCTTGGCCTTTTTCAGCAAATTGGGATCAAGCAGCGACGGCGTTTTGGCGATAGCTGGCGGTGTAGGCGCTACCAAAGCACCAAATCCCAACAGGCCTGTTTTCAGTAATGTTCTGCGTTTCATCGTAAAATTCTAACAAAATCCGGTATGCTTGGGATTAGGTAGATATACTGATTGTGGGGAGGAAGCGCGCCCGAAACAAGGGGAGAATGAGAAAACTGCTTATTTTCATCGCTGTTCTATTCTCGGTTGAAACAGCTTCGGCTGAGCCACAAAATCGGATGCAATGGACTCCTGCTCAAGTCGTTCATTTGAAGGCGCTGATCAACGATATGCCGACGGAAGGCCTTGGCGATTGCCAGATATCAAGTAATTTTCCTCTTGAAGATGGAAGTGCCGCAACTGCTGCCGCCAAACAGCTCGCACGAACATATCTGGATGGATGCCTTAAGGACTTGAGCCGCGCACAGTGGCATATCAAAAGCCGCGACCATCTGATTGACAACGAGAAGTTGATAGCTCTGGCATTACGCAGGAACGAACTTGGGCCATTATACGATGCGTACAAACCGCAAAACCCGCATTATCAGGCGCTTAAAAAAGCATTGAGAACGGAAACCGATTCACAGAAGCATGCGCGAATAGCTCTGAATATGGAACGATGGCGCTGGATGCCGCACTCTCTCGGTGAAACCTATCTGATCGTCAATGCCGCCAGCTTTGAAGTCACATTATGGGAAAATCATAGAAAAATACGCTCGTGGCCTGTTATTGTGGGCAAGACAAAGACACCGACACCGGTATTTGATGCCAGAGTCAGCGGTGTCATTTTCAATCCCTGGTGGGAAATCCCTTCTTCGATCGTGGCTGAGGGGATTGGCGCGATGGTGCGCAATAGTCCAGCAACTGCCCGCCGGAAGGGCTATGTCTTTCAAAATGGTCGGTACCGCCAGCGGCCGGGATCGGCAAATGCGCTAGGACTGATGAAACTGATCATGCCGAACGCTTATTCGGTCTATCTACACGACACACCAAACAAGATGCTATTCGCTAAGGAAGTCAGAACCTATAGTCACGGATGTGTCAGAGTGGGTAATGCTTTGGATTTTGCAAAATCACTTTTGGCAAAGGATCATTCCAGCGAAGACATAGACGAAATACTGGAGGCAGGTCACACCGAAGCGCTTAACATGACTCAATCCATACCGATTTATATCGCTTATTTTACGGTGGAAGGGACCGACGATGCAGGTTTGATTTTTCACCCTGATATCTACCGCCGCGATACTTTTGTTTACTAAAAACGATGAAGCCGTTGCTCCACTTGGAAAAGCCGTTCCTATTTTATCCGCCGTCAGCGCCCTTTCTTAGTCTGATCCTTGTTCCGTCCTCAATCTTTTCACTCGGATGCAGTAATACGGTTTCTCCTTCTTTCAAGCCTTCTGTGATCTGTGCGCGCTCATCATTCATTCGGCCAACCTTCACCCGAACCAGTCTTGCTTTGCCATTGTCCATGACAAAAGCAGACCAGTCTCCAGCATCACGAAACAATGCGCTAATCGGTACTTGAATGACATCATCTCCAGACCATTCGACCGCCCGGACAATCACCCGATAGCCATGGCCCAGGCGCTCCCTTGCTGTCTGAGGATCGACAAAGTCTATGATGACATTCACCCGCTGTTCCTCAACGCCGAGGGCCGAAATTTTGGTGAAGCCGAACGGTTCTATCCGCTGAACCTTGCCTTTGAGCGGACGCTCACCACCCCAATTGTCGATCAGCACATCGTTACCCGGCTTTATTTTAACCGCATCGCTGGATAAAAGATCGGTGACAATCTCGATATCAGCTGGGTTACCCAGTTCCATGATCGTTGCCCCCGCTGTCAGCAGTGTTTCACTCTCCTGCGTTACCCGCAACACCGATCCGCTTTCGGGCGACGTAATGTTGAGTGCGTTGTCCCGGCCATTACCAAAGGATGGACCCATCAGACTGGCCTGAGCGGCTTTAAGCTCGAATTGAGCGGTTTCGTGGGCTTGCAGAATTTCTGTCACGTGCGCGACGCTGCTGTCGCGCGCTGCCTTGGCTACATCATGCTCCGTCTTCGTCGCAAAGCCGCGTTTGAATATGGCATCGGTGCGCACAAAATTCGCGGCTGCCAATTCCCGATCTGCTTTCGCTTGGTTGATCCTGGCGGCTGTTGATCGCACAGTGGCCTGCAGCGCGCTTATCTGCGCTCGGATTTCAGCTTCGGTGCGCGGGTTCTGAAAATCGGGTTGCGCTGGCATCATGCGCGCGACCACGGTTTGACTGGCCACCACCTTGTCCCCCGCCTCCAGCTCGACCCGCAGCAAGCGGCCGTTAATTGGTGCGGCAACAACAAACATGTCGCGGACTCGTGTTTCGCCTTCATCATCAATCGTCACCAGCAGTGGACCCTCAACCACCTCTGCAGTATCGACATCTATTGGCGGCGTGCGGACGGCAAAGAAAATCGCGACCAATGTCAGCAATATGATCGCTCCAATCAGGATTTTTGGCCCGGGACGGCTGAATTGTTTGCTAGCCATTATTTCATTCCCTCGTTTTCAATACGCTGACAAGATTAAGCCGGTCCAGCCGTCCCTTGACGAATATGGCTGATAATACGGCGGTTGCCAGGACAACCAATATGGCAAAAGCGACCGTGGCAGCCGAAAGGGCAAAGGGGATAATAAAGAGATCCCCACTGACAGCTTCGCTGATTTGCTTCGACAGATAATATCCGAACATCATGCCGAGTGGCAGTCCGGCCAATACGATGAGCGCCAGCTCGCCCAACAATATATAAGAAACTTCGGACCGACGATAGCCGAGCACGCGGAGCGAAACGAGATCACGGGCGCGCTCGGCGAGGCTGATCCGGGCGTTATTATAGACCACACCAAAGACGATAAGGCCGGAGAAAGCGACGTTGAACAGTTGGACGATACCCCTAGTTTCGGCAATCGTTTCCTCACTACCGCGCAGAGCCGCGGCTCGCTGTGAGAAGCCGGCAATCATTGGCATATCTTTCAGCCGCCGGTACAGCTTGTCGGTCTCGGTCGCGTCCACGCTCAGATAGGCGCCGGAAGACAATGCTCCTTCCCGCATGATCGGGCCCAGATGCTTGAAATCGACATAGGCTGGACTGCTCACCGGACTGCTGAGTATACTGGTCACCGGCATGGTGACATAGGGTCGGCGTCCGTCAGTGATTTGAATGTCCACCAGATCCCCTGGTCCGACATTTAGCTCGTTCGACAAGCTATAGGATATCATCAGACCCTGCATCGGCGGTTCGACAACGCCATTGTCCAAATCGACCAAGCGGTTAAGATCGCTAGCCGGTTTCATCCCCGTGATCGTTTCGGATTTGGAACGATGACCTGCGCTCAGTTTGGCACCGACATAGCGCACCGGTTCGACCCGCATCACACCGGGCAGCCGCGCGAGTTCAAAAAGAGCGCGATCATCGCGATCTTCAGAAAAGACCACATTAACGTCCGCTCGATTGGCCTGATTAAACATCAGGTCAAACATCATGCGGACATTGTCGGTCGATCCAGCAGATGTGATATACAGACCCAGCGCACCCGCGATGCCGACCGATCCCAGCATGGATCGCAAGGGGCGGCGCGCCACCCCTCGCAGGATGATTCGCGTCGGTTCATCCAGCCCTTTAATCCGTCCAACCAATCGGGCAAACCCGCCGGAATAATTGGGCGGCACCGGCGGACGCATGGCCTCGGCAGCGGTCAGCTTTCCAATCCGTCGGACGGTTTGCGCAGCACCCAGCAACACAACGAAAATTGCAACCATGCAGGAGATGAAAAACACGTCAAAGCCCGCACGGTAGGTGAGGAACGGGAAGACGAAAAAATCCTGGTACAGGCCGGCCAGTCCCCGACCCATCCATGAACCTAACAGGAGGCCGAGCACAAGCCCGGGGAGAGACAGCACCAGCGCCAGTTTGGCATAGTGAAACATGATCGTCCGGCTGCGATAACCGAAGGCAGTCAGCAGGCCGATAATCTCCCGTTCGGATTCCACCAGTCGTGACAGGACCATATTTATCAGGAAGGCCGCGACGCCAAGAAATATCGGCGGAAGAATGGCGGTCATGCTGCTGAGCTGAGTCAGTTCATTCTCCAGAAAACGGTCAGAAAGCTGGTCTTTCCGCGGTGTGGCGCCGCGTCCGCCATAGCGTTCGAGGATGACGTCCACCCGGTCGATCACGTCCTGCACATTGCCGCCGCGTTCCAGCCGGATCAGGGCTTCATTGAAGCTGTTGGTCGAATCCAGCGCGGCGGAGAGATGCTCCTGTCCCATCCACAATATGCCAAAGCGGCGATTGTCCGGGAATATCTGGCCCGGGCCGATGGCATAGACATATTCGGGGGAGAGCACGGTGCCGACGATACGAAATTTTTGCCTGGTCCCGTAGAGCAGCCCGTCAATATCATCACCAATTCCTATGCGGGCGGCCTCGGCAAACTTTTCACTGGCAAGTACTTCGTCCGGGCGGTCAGGGTCCGGCAACCGGCCGCTACGCAGGACCAAGGCATTAACAGCCGGCATGCCGGACACAGGCAAAGAATGTATGCGCGCGGTTATCGGTTCGGATATCCCCGGAATGTCAAGCGTTGCGCCGCTGGTCAGGCGGCCCTCGACGACGCTGACGCCATCAATCGCGCGAATGTCATCCAGCAGGCTATCGGGCACACGGACGGCAGATGCGAAAATGTCGGCGAAGCGGTAGCGGTCATAATAGGTATCGCGGCTGGCCTCGAGAGAACGGAGCATGCCGAACGACATCACCACCATTCCGATCCCGGCGGCAATGACCAGTGCGATGGCCAGTGCCTGCGATCGCAGGCGCCAAATATCGCGCAAGAGTTTCCGGTCCAGCGACCCCAGCCAGGCTGGCAGGCTTACCATTGCATCGCCGAAGGTGCGACGCGCTTTGGGTTGTCGCGATCTTCGACCAGCGCGCCGTCGGCAAAGCGCAGCAGCCTGTCGGCCATATCGGCAATGACGACATTATGGGTGATGAGCAGCGTCGTGGTGCCAAGCTCCCGGTTGACTTGATCCAGCGCCTCCAGAACCCTAACCCCGGTTTCGCTATCAAGCGCTCCTGTTGGTTCATCGCAGAGCATGACTTTGGGCCGCTTGGCAATGGCGCGGGCGATGGCAACGCGTTGCTGCTCACCACCGGAAAGCTGGGACGGAAAATGATCGATACGGCTTTCCAGCCCCACCATGGCCAGTGCTTCTTCTGGCCTCATCGGGTCTTCGGCAATCTCCGTGATCAGCGCAACATTCTCCCTCGCGGTCAGGGAAGCTACCAGATTGTAGAATTGAAACACGAAGCTGACCGAATTGCGCCGGTATTCAGTCAGTGCAGACGGGTCGAGCGCGGTGAGTTCCTCGCCCTCAAACATCACCGTTCCAGATGTTGCTTCGTCCAACCCGCCGATGATGTTGAGAAAAGTCGATTTTCCGGATCCACTTGCCCCAAGCAGTACGACCATGGCGGATTTGGGCAGGTCCAGATCAACCCCACGCAGGGCCGACACCGCTGTCGGTCCTTCGCCATAGATTTTTGTCAGGCTACGGATGGAATAAAGGCTGTCGCGCACGCCCGTCGCAGATTTCAAAGGCTGGGACATTAGGCGCAGAAACGGGTCAGCTTTTTTGTGCCGACACTGACAACCTTTAAATTGTCCTCATGTTTTAGCACGCCGATCTTCCCGTAATTGCCGACAATTGACTGTGAGAATAGGGAATTTAGGCCGCGGGTGCCGGGCGGGCGATAGGTATTGTTACGGAATGGCGGCGACTCTCAACACCAAAACTACGCGCAATTGCGTAGAGACGCTTTCAGTCATTTTCCTTAATTTTCGGCCTACATCTTACAGTGCTATGGAGCCCCCATGGAAAACCATATGAAAGCGGCGATTTTTATTGAGCCCGGCAGGATCATATTGGGTGAAAAGCCGATTCCCGGCATTGGTACACTTGACGCGTTGATCCGGATCACAACAACCACCATTTGCGGAACGGATATCCATATATTGAAGGGTGAATATCCAGTGGAAAGCGGCCTCACCATTGGCCACGAGCCGGTTGGAATCATTGAAAAACTGGGTTCAGCAGTTGAAGGATTTACCGAAGGTCAGCGGGTGATAGCCGGGGCTATAACGCCAACCGGAACTTCCTATGCCTCTATGTGCGGTTTTCATTCTCAATGCGGTGGTCAGGATCATCATGGCTGGAAAGCCATAGGTGGCTGGCGGTTTGGCAATACAATTGACGGCGCACAGGCCGAATATCTCAAAGTACCAGACGCGATGGCCAATCTTGCGCCGGTGCCGGATGGGTTGACTGACGAACAGGTGCTGATGTGTCCAGATATCCTGTCGACCGGGTTTAGCGGGGCGGAATCGGGCAAGATCCAGATTGGCGATACGGTTGCAGTGTTCGCGCAAGGCCCAATCGGCCTTTGTGCAACGGCTGGCGCAAAAATAATGGGCGCCACCACCATCATCGCGATCGAATCGATTCCCGAACGGATGGAAATGTCGCGCAGCATGGGTGCGGATCATGTTGTCGATTTCAGCAAGGTCGATCCGGTCGATGAAATCATGCGGATCACGGATGGTCGCGGGGTCGACGTGTCGATAGAGGCCTTGGGTAAGACACAGACATTTGAAGGAGCGCTCCGGGTATTACGGCCGGGCGGAACACTGTCTTCGTTGGGCGTTTATTCCGAAGATCTGACGATACCGCTGGATGCCTTTTCGGCCGGTCTGGGAGACAACACCATTGTCAGTACGCTTTGCCCCGGCGGCAAGGAACGCATGCGCCGGTTGATGGATGTGATCGGGTCTGGCCGAGTGGATGCGAGCCCGCTGGTCACCCATCATTTTGCACTTGATGATATCGAAACAGCCTATGACCTGTTTGCCAATCAGCGCGACGGCGTGCTGAAAATTGCCGTGCAGCCGTGATCACCCGTCAATGACTTTCAAAGAGCAATATGCGGCCAAGCTGACTAGTGCCGCCAAAGCCGTATCTGGCATTCCATCAGGGTCCCATATCGCCATGGGCATGGCGGTTGCCGAACCGCCTGCTTTGCTGTCCGCTTTGGCGGCACGCGCGGAGGCAGGCGATCTGAGCGATCTCAAACTGTGGTATTTTCACTCCATGGCCCATGCCGGAAAAACCGTGCTGCGGCCCGATCTAGTGGCCCATGTCCGCCCGCATTGCATGTTCCTCAGTTCCATAGAACGGGCGCTGCTTAAAGATGCTTCCGGCAAAGGCATCCCGCCGGTTGAATTCGTCCCCGTCGCGTTCAGCGATTCACCGCAATTGCTGAGAGACAAAGTCCTGCTCGACAGTTTTATCACAACCGTATCACCCATGGACCGGCATGGCTGGTTCACCTTTGGTACCAGCAACGACTATTCCTCAACCGCAGCCCGAAGCGCGAAAAGCCTGATTGTTGAGGTCAATGAGAACATGCCCCGGGTTTTTGGAGAGTCACTGCTCCATATTTCCGAGGTTGATGCGATAGTAGAAAATAATGCCCCGCTCGCGGAGGAGACCTGTCCGCCGATCAGCGCCGAGGAACAAATGATCGCATCCATCATTGCGGACATGATTGACGACCGCGCCTGCCTGCAAATGGGGATCGGCACCTTGCCCAGTGCGGTTTGTGCCCTGCTGGAGGATCGCAAGGACCTTGGTATACATACCGAATTGATGACTCCGGCCCTGGCGCGTTTGGCAGAATGCGGAGCGGTAACCAATCAAGCAAAGACCACTTATCATGGCCGTAGTGTCTTTACCTTCGCGATGGGAGATCGCGCCTTTTATGATTTTCTGGACGATAATCCCGCCATGCACAGCGCGCCGGTCGATATTGTCAATGACCCGCGCCATATTTCCAAGAATGACAATGTCGTGTCGGTGAATGCGACGCTGCAAGTCAACCTTGGTGGTGCCTGCAATTCAGAACATCTTATGGGCCGGCAATATAGCGGCGCGGGCGGGCAACTGGATTTCGTCCGCGGTGCCACGGCTTCCAAACGCGGAAAATCCATCATCGCCTGCCGATCCACGGCAAAGAACGGGACCGTATCGCGTATTGTGCCAACGCTGGATGGCCCGGTCACCACACCGCGCAACGACACGCATATTGTCGTCACCGAATTTGGCTTTGCCGATCTCAAAGGCAAATCATTGACCCAGCGAGCGGAGGCATTGATCGAATTGGCGCATCCGAAATTCCGCGCGCAATTGGCGGACACGATACGCTAATGACTAAAGTCGCGATATTCAGCACCAGTAACTTATTAACCGGAAAGCCGGTATCTGGATCAAGAATTGCACCCGGATTTAGTCGAATCAGAGCACAATGCTCTTGCTCAGAGCTGTGGAGAGGTAGTTGCCAAACCCCAGCTATTTCGGTCTCGCGGAATTCTGCTGTATTTGTGTCGATGGAAAACTGTCAGATGTCATTCTCACTGAACTGATGAAGTTTAACGAATATGATACAACTATTGTCACTGTGAGGTTTGTGATCTGTACCGATGAGATTTCAGACATATGTTCCGGCTGGATAGTCGCCATGCTCATCAGAAAATACGCTTTCAAGGACCAAAAACTCTTCACCGCCGCCGTGAGCATGTCTGGGAAATGTGATCCTGGCTCATATTTTACGAGCGATGTTGCACGGGCAACCTCATCGCCAATGCGATCCAACTTTCTTCTCTGAACACCGGTCATGGGAGAGTCCTCCCAAGGCATCCGAGTTGTGTTGATAACAATATGTTCAGCAAAATTGTCGTTCAAACGCATGACTAAAATGCTCCTTTGTAGTTTAGATCAAATTAGAAGACCGTCGATCTCTTTTGATAAGATGGAGGTGTGGCCTCAGTCTTGGTTGGAAACTGCCATGCGCTTGCGGTTCCGCAAAGACTTGCCTGATTTTTTTCTCCAGTTCTCGAGGAACTTGGCGATCCATTTTTCCCCAGGGTTCCAGCAACTTATATTATTGTAGAACTGGTATTCGTCCATGAAGTACATTGTCCCAGCCTTTCGTTTTGGATGTCTTGTTAATCAGGCCGCGCGGAACGAGTTTCCGCGCGGCCTTCACATTACGGTCAACCTTTTGGCCAAGCCTTGATATGGTCAGCAACCGAAGTCAGCTTCACGTTGAAGGTGGCTTCTAACTCATCGGTCTTGATGGCCATTGCATCACCGTTGAGT
Source organism: uncultured Sphingomonadaceae bacterium (assembly GCA_947493955.1). Lineage (GTDB taxonomy): Bacteria > Pseudomonadota > Alphaproteobacteria > Sphingomonadales > Sphingomonadaceae > Parasphingorhabdus. Next base: position 229,213 of record CANLSQ010000001.1, on the reverse strand, counting down.
TTCGCGATGGAGCCATAAAGATCACCAAGGGCGAAAGCGGCTCCGGGGCTATTGAACGCATCGCCGATACGCTTGCCGAAATCCTCTGGGCTCATCGGATCGAATGTGACTTCCTGTTCGACCCAACCGCTCATCAGATCGGCAAGTTCATCACCGGTCAGCGGGTCAGGTGTTCCAATCTCAAAGGCTTTTCCGGCAAGATCAGGACGTGAAAGTGCGGCCACCGCCAGCGTTGCCTGATCGATATGTGACGTCCACTGCACTTTCAAATCGCGCGGGGTCGGCGGATAATCTAGCCTGCCTTCAGAGCGGAGACCAGGCAAGAACAGTTCCGGTTGCAGGTTTTCCAAATATATTGCTGATTGCAGGACAATCGACGGAATACCTGAATTGAGCACGGCGTTCATGCCATGCGTTGTTGCATCGACGATTACCGATGAAGGGAATCGATCGCCAGAAGGGCCACCTGTCACGAAGACCAGCAGAGGCAATTGCGCCTTGTGTGCTGCGCCGAAGAAGGCCGCCGCCCAGTTTTGGCTATCGTCCGGGCCCTCGGGCCGGGGAAAATGCAGGAAGGCAGCGTCCGCGCCTTCGAGTGCAGCGGCAAGTGCGGCTTCATCCGACAGATCTGCGGCGATTGCTTCCGCTTCGGGGTGCAACGCGCGGATTTTCTGCGTGTCGCGGGCAACGGCGCGAACCTTGTAGCCTTGGGCGAGCGCTTCGCGGACAACGGGGGCACCCTGAGCGCCGGTTGCACCGAAGATGGTTACGGTTTTGGTATTGTTGTTCATGATATTCTCCTTTTTGATGTGAGTTTAGGCAGTGGTGGTAAGTTTGAAGATTTCTTCGATGGCTTCGGGGCGGCCGTAAAAGGCTTGATGGTCGAGCTGTATCTTCCTATCCCCATTGATCTTGAGGACGGTGGGAACACCTCTTGACTGGACTTCTTCCATCAGCGCCTTCGCCCGATCAGCAAGAGCGGCGGCCTTGGCTTCAAGTTCGGGTGTGCCGATGCGTTCGGCTTCCTCTGGTGCGACACCTTCGGCGATCAGGGCTTCGATGATGGCCTGGCGGTCAGTTGACGACACACCTTCACCGAAATGCAGTGTCTCCAGTCGGTGACGCAGGGCGAACTCCCTTTCGGGGCCCTGATCATGCACCAGCGCTGCCGCCTGGGCCGAAAGACCGGACTCGAGAATCTCGGTTTGCGAACGTGCGATTCTGGCCTTGAACGCTTCGGAAAAGGACTGGCCGGTAAGAGCTTCGACCTGAGGAATGGTTCTCAGGATCTGGGCGCCCTTGCCTTCGTTCATGCGAGGGGCTGCAGCGCCTTCGAACAGGTGCCGATGGAGCACCTCTACATTTTCACCGGCATCCACGATCGCATCGAAAACGGGTGCGGCACCATAGCACCAGCCACAAAATGTATCGTAGACTATGACTGTTTTTTCGTCGGACATTATCTTTCTCCTGCTGTGTTCGAAACCGAATTAGTCAATTGATTTCGTCAGCAAAAGATATATGATCGTGATAGACTGTCAGCATTTAGCTAACAATAGTCACTCATTCAGATTGAGGTGTTTGCCATGACCCGGCGCAATAACCTGAACAGGCTAGCTCACTTCGTAGCGACGGTTGATGCCGGGACGATTACAGGCGCGGCTGCGGCTCTTGGTATCAGTAAGGCTGTCGTCAGCAAGCAGTTGCAATTGCTGGAAGCTGATATTGGGACGCCGCTCCTGCTGCGTAACACCCGGCATTTACAACCGACCGAAGCAGGTCGCGTTTTTTACGAGGATGCGAAATCGGCCCTGACTCAGGCGAACAACGCATATGAGCGTGTTCAAGAGCGCGACAGAAAACCGCGCGGCGTTCTGCGAATCACGGCGCCGGTTGATTTTGGCGTTTCCTACGTCGCCCCTTTTGCGGCCCGGTTTCAAGAAGCCCATCCGGACGTGACCGTGAACATGCGCCTTGCCGATAGCCTGATCGATATCATTGAGGATCGATATGACCTGGCTTTCAGGATTGGCCAGCTTAGCGATTCCAGCAACCGGGCGCGCAAGCTTATGAGCTTCGAGGAAATTGCTGTTTGCTCGCCGACCAGCGCCGCCCGGTTCCAGTCTGAATGTCCGAGCAACTTGGATGGTGCCCCGTTCGTCCGCAGCCACGCATTTGCCAACAAAACCGAATGGATGTTCGAGAAGGGAAGCGATCAACGAGTGATAGCCCCGAAAATCGTGTCGGAGGCAAATATCACCCTCGCGATCCGCGCTTATGTGATGGCGGGCTTTTGCTTTACTGTTCTGCCAGATTTTCTGGTCAGGAATGAATTGAAGGATCGCAGCCTAGTCCAGCTTTTCCCCGACTGGTCGCTGCGTAGCGGCGGGATTTACGCGATGACGCCCCCAAACCGCGTTCGTTCCAACGCCTTGCAGCGATTTCTGGAAATGGCCGATCGGGAACTGCTGGTGTAAACTTTGGGGAGCTGTGACTCTACAATTCGGGATTGACTGGCGAGGGCTTGAGCAATTGCCATCTGAGGCCAATGCCGGCCTCGGTTCGGCGAACATGCAATACATTGAAGCTGATTAGGCGTTTTGCACCAGGATAAGCGGCAATCGCAACATCATCTTCGATGATTGCCGCGGCCGCATTGATGTGAAGCAGGTCGCCAGTTTCAAAATCGACAAAGAGTAAAGCAGCAGCCGAGTTTGAGACCAGATTGCCGATCGTGTTGAACAGGTTATTGCCCTTGTAATCAGGAACAATGAACCGGCCTAGTCCTTCAACATGAATGAAGCCGGGGTTGCCGCCACGATGTGAGATATCACTGCCCTCGTACGGCTGGCCGCTTCCATCAAGATGATGGCTGGCGATAAAGAACGTGTCGGATTTGGTGATCAGATCGATGTCCTCTGTGGATAGCTCGTCCCGTTCCGTAGCCTCAGCACCTTCTGGGCTTTGGATACGATCAGCAATCGCCCGCGTGCTGATATATTTGGGGCAATTGCCGTAGCTTTGGCTGACGGTGATATCGAAACCTTTCTGGTCGATACGGGCAATCCGTCCATGCATGCGGTTGCGGCGACGATTGCTGAGATCAATGCCCAACACGCTAACCGGCGAACCAACCGCCAATGACGCAAAGGCAGGATTTCGATCATCCGCCCGCTTCATGATCGTCAGCGTTTTTGCATCAGCTGATGAGACAAATCCAGCCGATCCGGTCAGCACCGAGGCATATGGCTTCCCATTTTCGCCCACCGTGCCCAAAAATAAATATTCAAGACCGGCAAAGAAAGCGCGATGCTGATCGGGCATCTCATCATGCATCAATCGTTCCGTGAGCATGTCGATTTGTTCTCGCATGCCCATTTTGTTCTGCAGGCTTAACTCATGTTCGTGGAAATTTTGATCGGTCATGATGTCTCTCGCTCAAGATTCGGCGGACCATTGGGACAATCAATTAAATAGCCCCAGCCGCCATTGTCCAGCTTCTTAGCCACTTCAGTCGACTGGCCTTCCGCCATAACCGATCCGTTGGGCGCGATGACCCGCCAATTTGCGCGGAGCATGGCAATGTCGCCAGTGATGATTTCACTAAAAACGCTGCTCTCTATTTTCGGACGCACGTCTAGAAAGCCTTCAAAAGCTTTTCGCGCGCCTTCCAGGCCCTCGCTTGGAGGAGCATTGGGTGGGAAGAAGACCAGGCAATCGGGGTGGAACATGGAGACAATTCCATCAAGGTTGCCTTCCTGAAGATAAGCGCTGACGCAGTCGGCAATCTCGCGTGGCTGGTTAGCTATGTGTTGCGTCTTGTTGCTCATTTGCAATCCCTCAGATTTCAACGAGCCGGTTTAGCCCGGACCGTTATTGTCGATGTCCAGGATCATCTTCCAGGCGCCTGTCTCATCGCGTTGGTAGACCAAAACCAAGCGACCTTCAGGGCTACGCGTCTCTCCGGTGTCGCGCATCTTCATTGTGCCGTAAAAACGACCCGATATGACGGCGACGTCACCGAAAAATTGCAAGTGTTCGATATCATATCCCGATGTGATTTCGGCCGCCGCCGCGATACGGGGGTTATATTTATCGCGGATGCCCTGCGTCCCGATCGTTACGGGCTGGCGTTCGTTCACGGTCATGGTGTCAGGGTGGCAGGTTGCGACCATTGCTTCGATGTCGCCAGCATCCAGGCCATTGTTCCAGGCGTTGACGACGGCTTCGATTTCTTCACGTTCTGTCATGTTGCTTCTCCTCTGTTGCAGTTTCAACTTGCAAAGACAGATAGGTTACTTAGATTGATCCGATAATCCGTATTTTAATGAACACAGTGTAAGGTATACCGAACAATGGAGCGGCAGCAGTTAAGCGACCTTACAATCTTCGCCGAGGTCGCTCGTGCAAAGGGCTTTCGTGCCGCGGCCTCACGCCTGAATCTTCAGGCAGGCTCAATCAGTGAAGCCGTCCAGCGCTTCGAAGATCGGCTTGGCGTTCGGTTATTTGAACGATCGACACGATCGGTCGCACTCACGGCCGCGGGCGAAAGGCTCTATTCGCGAAGCCTACCGGCTTTGTCCGACCTCGAGGTCGCCATACAGGAACTGGATGGAGCCAAAGATGTAATTGCCGGTACTCTGAAATTGAGCGCGCCTTATAGCGCTGGCCCCTTTTTTCTGGATCGACTTATTATGAAGTTTGCCCAAGTCCATCCAGACGTTCAGGTCGAGCTGATCTATGATGATACGAAGGTTGATTTGGTGACGAGCGGTATCGATGCAGCAATCAGATCACATACGCTTCTTGAACAAGACACGCATGCCGTCCCCATCGGTCCTGACCTCAAAATGGCATTGGTAGCATCACCCGATTATCTTTCGGAAAAGGGCATGCCCAAAAAGCCCGACGATCTTCTCGATCACGACGGTATATTCTTTGCATTCGGCAATTCTGGGAATGTCGCACCCTGGACATTTCGCGGCGAGGGTGGCCCACGTGTGATCAATGCCAATCAGCGAGTCATCATCAATAACCTCCGATCCATGGTCGAACTCGCCGCGAACGGTCTTGGGCTAGCCTATCTGTATGAAGAGGCTGCCAAGGAAGCGATCGAACAGGGAAAGTTGGTAAGCCTGTTTGAGGGCGAAGTCCCTGAACTCCCTCGCTACTCGCTAAACTATCGAACGAAGCGCCACATGCCTCTCCGCTTGCGGGCTTTCATTGATTTCGCCAAACAAATGTCTGCCGATCAAAAAGCCGAATAATCTGCGTGCAGTCTTATCCGGTTGGGCGTCTGCGAAGCTGAAGTCGAACGCAGGAACTCGTTTAGTTCAAGACGGCAATATCGCGAAGCCGTTTAGATGCCAGATCGATGAACGCTCGTACCTTTGCGGCTGCACGGCGCCCCTCGACATGCACCAGATGAATAGGCAGGGGTTCAGGCTCGAAATCCTCGAGAACGGTTTGCATAGTTCCACGTTCCAGATCAGGTCCGATCTGATAGGATAGGACGCGCGTGAGACCCCAGCCCTTCCGCGCGACTTCGATGCCTGCTGCCACACTGCTCACGACCAAGCGAGAATTGATCCGGACTGATTGGTCCATCGCAAAACCGAACTTCCATTCAAGAGACGGACTGACCGGACTGATCGCAACAGTCTTATGATTCGCTAAATCTTTCGGCGCGCGCGGTATCCCGTGACGAGCGAAGTAATCGGGTGAGCCGCACACAGCCCAGCGCACGCGGCCAACTTTGACTGCGGATAGATCGGACGAGGGCAGATGCCCGATACGAACTGCGATATCGAATCCTTCCTCTACCAGATTTGCGATGCGATCAAGCATCATCACTTCAACAGAAACATCCGGATAGAGGTCGAGAAATTCGGTTAGGATGGGCGTCACGTAGATGCGCCCAAATTCGTTCGAACAAGTAAGCCTTAACCGACCAACCGGATTTGTCGCGGCACCCGCCACAGCGTCATTCGCACCCCGCAGGTGTTCCAAAATCTGCCGGACATCTTCCAGATAAGCCCGCCCGACGTCAGTCAACCGTACGCGCCGCGTGGTCCGGGTAAACAGTCTCGCTCCAAGACGTTCTTCGAGAGAATTTATCCCGCGCGTGACCGAAGGCGGGCTGAGACCAGTTATTCGAGCGCCACCGGCAAAGCTCTGTGCTTCAGCCACCGCCACAAACACTTCCAAAGCTTGAATTCGATCCATATAGATCTGATTATCATTATCATACGGAATAGTCTATTCCATAAAAGCAATATTCTTTTGTGTATTGAAGTTATCTATCTCTGTGTCGTCAGCAGGCAATCTGCTCATGCAAGGAGAAAACCAATGTCACGTATCGCTATTCCCGCCACCATCGCCGACGCCCCCGAGGCATCGCAGCCATTCCTCAAACAGATGGAAGCATCTATGGGACGGGCCCCTAATCTTACCCGAACAGTCGGCAACAGCCCTGCAGCACTTGAAGGAATGCTTGGTTTGATGGGCGCACTTGGCAAGGGCGAGCTAAACGCCGCAACGCGTGAGCGGATCGCGCTTGCCATTGCCAACTATAATGGCTGTAACTATTGCAACAGCGCGCATACGATGGTCGCCAAAAATGTTGCAAAACTGGATGAAGCCGAGATTGATGCAAACCGTCAAGGCCGCTCGACCGATGCAAAAGCAGATGCTGCTGTCAGCTTCGCACTGTCAGTTGCAAAAGAGCGCGGGCGCGTCGGTGACGCTGATGTTTTGGCTGTCAAACAGGCTGGCTATTCGGATGCGGAAGTGGTCGAGATTATTGGTCACGTCGCACTCAACATTTTAACCAACTATGTTGGTGAAGCCCTGGATGTTGAGGTCGATTTTCCTCTTGTCGAGGCAGATCGTGCGGCCTGATACCTCGCGGGTCTGCGGCGCTCTCTTTACCTTTATTATGCATCGCAGACCCACCCGCGCCCATCCCGCAAAGCTCAAAGGTATGACTTCATGGACCAGTTAGAAACCCCTCGCGCGCCATTGCCGCCATTCACCCGCGAAAGTGCAATTAAAAAAGTTCGCTTGGCAGAAGATGGCTGGAACTCGCGCGATCCTGCCATAGTTGCACTCGCCTATACGCCCGACAGCAAATGGCGTAACCGCGCCGAATTTCCGCAGGGCCGTGCACAGATCGAAGAATTCCTGACCCGCAAATGGACGAAAGAACTCGACTATCGCCTTATCAAGGAATTGTGGGCGTTCGACGGCAACCGTATCGCGGTTCGCTACGCCTATGAATATCACGACGACAGCGGCAACTGGTTCCGTGCCTATGGTAACGAGAACTGGGAGTTCGATGCCGATGGATACATGGCCGCGCGCCATGCCAGCATCAACGAACACCCGATTGCCGAAGAAGATCGCAAGCTTCACTGGCCGCTTGGCCGACGCCCGGACGATCATCCGGGCTTGTCCGATCTCGGCCTTTGAATACCCCCCCACTTAACCTCGAAAGCAAGCAAAGGAATTATTCATGAATACCAACTTCCCCACCAATGCAGAGCCTATCAAGCTCTTTCGCGTTGCCAAATCGGGCCACAGCCACCGAGCTGAACTGATGCTCGCTCTGCTGGATCTGCCTTATGAGACAGTCGAAGTCGACATGGCCAATGGCGCTCACAAGGCGCCCGATTATCTGAAGATCAGCCCTTTTGGACAGGTTCCGGCGATTGACGACAACGGTGTGACCCTGTCCGATTCCAATGGCATCATAGCTTATCTGGCTGACCGTTACGGCGACACCGCCGAGTGGGCAGGCCGCGATCCGGTCGAAAAGGCTCAGATTCAGCGCTGGCTTTCGGTCGCTGCAGGCGAAATCTTTGCGGGGCCATGTTCAGCCCGTCTCGTTACAGTTTTTGGCGCGCCCTTTGATCACGCCGCTTGCGTCGCAAAATCCCACGCTCTGTTTGAAGTCATGGAGAAGCATCTTGAAGGCAAGAACTTCCTCGTCGCCGAGCGGCTGACCTTGGCTGACGTGGCCGGATACAGCTATATTGCCCATGCTCCGGAAGGAGGCGTAAGTCTGGATGCATATCCCAATATCCGCGCCTGGCTTGGCAGGATCGAAGCCCAGGATCGCTTTGTCGGTATGGCAAAGTCGCCCATTCCAACCGCAGTCTAAATCATCCAAGAGGAGCCATATCATGATCAAACAGCAAGATATCTTTCATGCCGGAGAACTCGCCGCACAGAAACGTGCCGGTGCAGGTGATATGGCTTCCCTAGTGGCAGGTTTCATCCGCGACTATATGCCGCAGCAACACCGCGACTTTCATAGCTCGCTGCCGTTCCTGGTGATTTCGGCAGCGGATGAGGAAGGCCGCCCTTGGGTTACCTTTCTTGAAGGAGCCGAAGGCTTTGTTACCTCACCCGATGAACGCACGCTCGCTCTGGCTACCGAGATATCACCGGCAGATCCGCTGGCCTCGGCGATAAACGGGGGAACTGATATCGGCATGCTCGGGATTGAGCTGGCAACCCGGCGGCGTAACCGCCTGAGCGGGTTCATTCACCCCGATGGCAAGGGGCTGGCGATTGATATCCGCCAGACCTTTGGCAATTGCCCGCAATATATTCGAGAGCGTGAATGGCACCGGGTAACTGACAACACGCATGGTGATCCGATCATCGGTGATCGCCTCTCACAAGGCCAGATCGCTCAGATTCAATCGGCCGACACAATGTTCATTGGTACCGGGCAACAGGCCAATGCCGGCGAAGCGTCAAGCGGCTATGACGCTTCTCACCGCGGCGGTGAGCGTGGCTTTGTCCAGATCGTGGATGAGCTGCATTTGCGCATCCCCGATTATGCCGGAAACAATTTTTTTAACACGATCGGAAATCTGATTGAAAACCCGCGTCTCGGCTTATTGTTCATCGATTTCGAGTCTGGCAGCATGTTGCACATTACCGGCACAGCAGTGATTGACTGGGAACCTGAAAACGCGCTCGATCCAGCAGCCCGGCGGATGATCGATGTCACCATCGATGCAGTCGTCGAACGGCCCAGCGCGCTTGCACTGCGCTGGCAATCGCAGACCGTAGGGACGCGCTCGCTTGTCGTGGCTAAAAAGACCGTCGAATCCGCCGACATCACCTCCTTGCATCTCTATCCGGCAGATCGCCTGCCCAGAGACAATTTCGAGGCCGGGCAGCATCTGCCGGTCGAGATGAATATCCCTGGCACGCCTCACAGGGTAAGGCGCAGTTACTCGCTTTCGGGTTCTCCAACCGATGATTTTTACCGGCTCAGTATAAAACGGGAAAGCCACGGACTGGCCTCGCGTCATGTTCACGACACGCTCGAAGTGGGTGATATTGTCGAGGCAGGTCGCCCATCTGGGGATTTCGTCATACCATGCGCAGCCTGTCCCCTTGTCTTGATCAGTGCCGGAGTCGGTATAACGCCCATGCTCTCCATGTTGCATGCTGTTGCGGCGGACCAATCCGATCGGCCGGTCTGGTTCGTGCACGGCGCGCGCGATAGCGATCATCATGCGCTGCGCAACGAGGTGGATAAGCTTATCGATGCGCATCAGAATCTGCGAAAGGTGATCCACTACAGTCAGCCGTTGAAAAGCGACAACAAGGGTATCGATTTCGATCTTCCCGGACGGATCATGCCAGAAGGGTTGATTGGGTTAGGCGCAGGCCCCGACGCACACTACATGCTATGCGGCCCCGCGGCATTTCTCGCTAAGATTCAATCAGGGCTAGAAGAAGGCGGGGTACCTGGCGATCAAATCCATTTCGAGACCTTCGGGCCAAGCAGCCAGTGAATCCCCTTCAAACGGTTTTTTTGCGGGAGATGATGGTAGTACTCCAGAATTGTTTTTTGGGAACGGCTGCCATGCCTTGAGCTTCCGCTAGTTGCATATTTCTGACTGCCAAACTGGATAACAAAAATGTCCGCTTTCGGGATACAACGGAGTCAATCTTGACGTCCGAGATTGGGGTGCAAAGCGGAACCTATGATTGCGGAAGTTGTTGGTCGGATTAGCGCCCCAATTTCGGACCTTCTGATGGTATCCGCTTTATCCCGAAAGCGGACATAAGAAACTGCCAGTCCAGTAGGCGATATTCACGTTGAAAATCAGTCGACGCGCACCGACTTTATTAACTTGGATATAATCCAGATGGAATAGATCATCCCGAATATCGAGGTTACGAATGCAACCCCGATTAGCACCGTCAAGATACTCATGTCCCAATTGCCCGCCTGCTGAGAGGTTGGTGCGAAAACCTTGTTGAAGAAACTTCCATAGAGCATCCCCGCGACGACACCCCAGCTGGCTGCAAAGAACGCACATCGCCCTGGTGTTGGAGAACCAACAAGCCAAGCTGATATCAGAAGCATACCCCCCATAATCTGATCATCGAGAACAAATGCTATTGGCCGCCCAACACCCCAACTTCTCCAAAGCTCTCCAATCATCAGGGACAAGGAAAGCTGCACTGCCACTATTCTGAGTATTTTCATATATCGCACTCCACTTCAAAAATCTTTGCACTCTTTTCCCCATGGCGCGACGTGAGATAAGTCGATCTCAATACATTCGGAATATTCTTGCTGAGGCGTCATACTAACCAACAGACTACCGTTAGGTGCGATCATATAAGAACCAAGGCTTTGAGGTTCTGCTGCATTATTGACGCTACAAACATACATGGCATTCTCAACCGCCCGAGTTATCAGGATATGCTCCCAAATCGCGTCCTTTGATTTGAGTGCATTGTTGAGATGAAAAACAATGTTTGCGCCTTCGCGGCGGAGGCGGTTCCATGTATCTGCAAATAGCAATTCACGGCATGTCTGAACGCCGAAAGTTACTGCCCCTGACTGATGTTTCTTTGCCTGAGATCCGGGCGTAAAGTGGTGCTTATCAAGTTGCGACAACTCTCGCTTGTTGTGAACTACCAACGCTCCGTTCTTGTCAGGCCCTCCAATCATAATAACCGAGTTGAACCAGTTTTTGCTAACAGAAGTGGCAGACCCTATGACCACAATGCAGCTTTGTTGGTAAGCAGCCTCACCGATGACATGTATCGCTTCATCGATAACTCCCTTCTGGAGCGAAGAGAGATAAGCGTTGTCTTCTGGTGCATAGCCACAGAGCATTGCCTCCGGAAAGATTAGCCACTCGCCAACCGAGGCATCCTTGATATGCCGTAATATCTTTTGAAGATTTCGCTCAATGTGCCGTTCTACGACTAATTGCACTAACCTAATTTTCATGAAACTTCCCACCATTCATCTCTTGCTGTTGATAGCTACCAGCTTCGTGCTAATCCGCCTTGTATGAACGTGCAGCCTGACATCTATAAAGCGGCAGCTAACCCTATTTCAAAAGTGGTTTCTGCGGGTGGTTGCACGCTTTTAAGAGGCGCCTTTCCGGATACTGGCTTACACAGGAACCCCTCAATCTGCCTGCTGGTGGGCCGAGAAAAGCCTGTCGCTGTGGAGACCAAAGGACATAGTTCAAAAGGCGATGGATTTATTGTCGAGTCTGCCATCGAACATTCAGTCCGCTTTGATGGTGGGCAGTGTTTCGTGATCTATGTTGAAGCGCCTCATCTATCATCACTCAACGCGGGTCGACATTGCGGCAAACCATTGCCTCGTGAGATTGTGAAAGTTGTACAAGATCATGGTGACAATTGGACAGAAGCTGCTTCTGTTGAACTTTTGTCGCGGCTTCAGCACGCATCGGCGATAGCCCGCCGGAGTGATGAAAAGATTGATCGAATTGTCAGCGCAATTGGAGCTGCGCCCTGTTTACGAATGTCCCAGAAAGAGGCCTGCGCGATATCTCATCTTGAAAGAACCACCATGCTGAGGCGCTTTAAAAGAAAGACAGGCATGACATTCAGAGGCTACAAATCTTGGGTGGCCACAAAGCACGCTATTCGGCTTGTTGAAGCTGGACAATCCATCCAGGATGCCGCTTTTGATAGCGGATTCTACGACGCACCTCACTTCTCACGTACTTTCAAAAACCTATTCGGCCTTAGCCCATCACAGGCATCAACTTAGGCTCACGTTGTCCCCGGAGGCCTTACGATTAAAATACCGCTGTTCCTAATGTCCGCTTTTGCGCCCAAAGCGGACATTAGCAGTTTCTTTAGCTGCTTCAGTTCTGCTAGAAATGGTCAGAACAAAGGCTGGGAGGCCAATTGTGAAGAGGATATTGCTGACGTCATTTGGAGTGATCGCTTTTACCGCGATCATCTTGGCTTTGGTTTTAACTCGCGACGGAGAGTTGAAGACACCGGCGGGAAGCGGAACTGTTGAACTGGATAGCGGAAGCTTTGAAGCCTTCCCATTACCAGACTATGCGAGAAAATTTGTCGATGAAGGCTATAAAAGTTACTTCATTGAAGTAGAGTCAGGTATCAAAATTCATGTCTTGGAGACAGGGTCAGGCTATCCCATCTACTTGCAGCATGGCAATCCTACCTCCGGTTTCCTGTATCGCAAAGTCGCCGCTGAACTGCCGCTGGATCGCGTGCGTGTAATTATGCCGACGCTGGTTGGACTTGGCTTTTCCTCCAAAGTACCAGCGAGCGAACAAACACTCGACAATCATATTCGCTGGATGAAGGAAGCCTTGAAACGATTGCAGTTGAAGCAGTTGATCTATGTCGGGCAGGACTGGGGCGGTCCAGTCGGAATGGGTGCGCTGGCAAAGTCACCCGGCCTGTTAAAAGGCGTGGTAGTGATGAACACCGGCTTCAGCGCGCCTACCGAAAAGCGAGATTTGTCCGCGGCCCATGCGACGGTTAAAACGCCGGTAGTGGGTGAACTAATTCTGGAGGTCTTTACATCGGTATTCGACCGTATTGACCAAGTGCAAGGCGATCCGAATTCCATGCCCGAAGAAGTGCGACAACTATATGGGCGGCCGGTTCTAGAAAGCGGCAATGCCAAGGCCCCGTTGGCCCAAATGCGCATGGTCCCCGATGGCCCAGACCATCCCAGCGCAGAGCAAATGCGGATGATCGAAAGCTATGTTGGCACATTGGATATCCCGGTGGAGCTGGTCTGGGGCATGAAAGATCCTATCTTGGCGCAGGGACTGGCGCCCATGAAAGCCAGTTTCCCTGATGCACCGGTGACCGAGACTGAGGCCGGACATTTCTTGCAGGAAGAAGTACCAAGCGAGATTGCCGCTGCAATAATGCGCGTTAAGGAGAATGTCGAAAAGGACGAGAATTAAATCCTTTCACCTTTGACAGGATTGGTAATTTGGACAAAGGCTGCTTCATCCCGAAAGCGGACACTAGCTTAGGTTGTTTTTAACGACAGCTATTGGGCCGATTGCGGAATGTCTGGTTGTGGCTGCTATGAGTGCAAAGTGTGCTCTTTCTCTATCTACAGTGCTGAAAAGCTCAGTTGAACTGCAGAAAAGGGTCTCCCGACCTAAGGCCTGAATATAGCGATTTTTCTGAAGCTGGTTCGCGGGCTATTCTCAAACCGGTTCAGAAGCAAAAACATCTGTGGAACAAGAAAGAAAGAGATGATGGTGGAGAGCAATACTCCGCCGGCAATGGCTGTAGCAAAGGGTGGCCAAAATCCTCCTTCGGACAATATCAGCGGCAGGAAACCACCAAAAGTTGTAATTGTCGTGGACCAGATGTGTCGCGATGTGGCCATGACCTCATCCGTTATGGCTTGATGGTTTCCTTGTTTTGCACGTGCATTTGATTTGAGACCGGAAAGGATGATAATTGCTGCATTGATCGCCACGCCAATCAGCCCAATGAGTGCTACAATGGGTTGAAAGCCGAATGGAAATTGGAAGATGGTTAGTGAAAGCATCCCAAGTCCGGTTGAAAGGATTGCGACGATGAACACGATGGCTGCCAGCCGAAAAGAGTTAAATGTTAACACAACCGTCGCCAGCATAATGACCGAAATTATGCCAAATATGCTGATGAGCGCGCCAAAGTTATCCGATCGTGCTTCCTCGTCACCACCAAATTGAAAACTGTATCCCGGAGGTATTTCATGACCGGCTTCGTCCCATGCCAGTTTGAACTTTTCTATAGCTGTGGAAGGAATCTCACCGGCGGCTACATATCCGGATATGATGTTAACACGATTGCCTTGGAAGCGACGTAAAGTTGCCGGAGCAGGCAAAAGCTCAAGCTCGCCGAGCGCAAGTACTGGCACAGACTCTCCAGGCTGATCCGCTCTCACAAACTCAATCGAAGCAAGATCCGCTAGCTGATCGCGGTCTTCTTCTACTGTCCAGATCCGAATATCCAGATTTTCGGTTCCTTCGATAATCGAGCCGCTAACTACACCATCGAGTTCTGCCCTAATCAGCTCCGATGCCTCTCCGATGCCAAGACCAAACTGGCGCGCACGATCAGGATCCAGATCCAGCCACAACTTGGGTTCGCCTCCGGCAAAGGATGGATTGGTTGCTGTCACCTCGTCAATCTCTGCGAAGATCAAGCGCGATTTCTCGCCCAAATCTTGTAATATCTTCATGTCATTGCCGAAGATCCGAAGCTCGATCGGCGAAAATGTCGGGGGACCTTGGGAAAGTTGTCGGCTGATCACTTGAATATCCGGCAGCTTTTCTTGAAGCGCTTCACCTACTGCATTTAGTGTCGGTTTTACTTGGCCTACAGATCGAGTGGTAATCATCGCCTGCGCATAGCTGGCATTGCCATCCTGATTGTTTGCTATGTTGTAATAGAAACTTGGAGCAGATCGTCCGACAAACCACGAAACCTGAACAATCTCCTCGTTTGTTTCCAGATATTGCTGGGCTGCTCTAACGGCATTTGCGGTCTCTTCTATTGAACTTTGGCTTGGCAGACGTAGCTCAACATAAAATTGATTGCGATCTGCTTCTGGAAAAAAGGATGTCGGCAATGTTGTTACCCCGTAAAAGCCGATTAGCGGTAGTAAGCATGCGATTGCGATCGACCTCTTCGGCATCGTCAAACTTTTAAGAAACAGCGCTTGAAAACGCTCACCCAAAGCAGTCGCCTGAACACCTGATTGCAAAAATCCAAATCGGCCTTGTTCTTCGGTTTTGTGAGAGGAGGATTTTAAAAATATTCCCGCCAGTGTTGCAATGACTGTCATGGCCAGCGCAAAGGATGCGACCAGGGCTACGATTACACTGCTGCCGATTCCTCCAACAAATTCCCCCGCTCCGCCAGGCAGAATAACCAATGGCAAAAATGCTAGAACCGTGGTCAGCGTGGAACTGAACAACGGAAGCCACAATCGTTGTACAGATAGACGCACAGACTCTCTCGGTGAGCTACCATCCAATAAATGTCGACGGACAGCGTCCGTCATGACAATGGCCGCATCGACAAGCAGGCCAAGCGCGACAATCAAACCTGTAATAGATATTTGGTTAATTGGTCTACCAAGCAGATTGAGGATGATCAGTGAGGCCAATCCGGTCAACGGTATGGCGGCGGAAACTATCAGGGCGGATCGCCATCCAAGTGTAACAAACAGCACCAGGACCACCAACCCGGCCCCGATAAGCAAATTGCCAACGAGTGTTTGAAACCGTTCGCTGGCATAGACACCTTGATCAAAAATGATTTCCACTTTTACGCCGTCTGAAACGGCTAACTCAAATTCATTGACCAGCTGCCTCACGTCAGCTGTCCAGTCGGCCACCCGCAATCCCGCTTGCATCCGGGTCGCCACAACGACAGCCGGCTTTCCATTGTGATAGGCAAGATCTGTCACCGGGGACGCAATGCCCCGTGAAAGGGTCGCTATATCGCCAAGACGTATGGAGAGTCCCTGAGGGGATTGCCCGACAATCGTCTCTCGTAATCGGCTCAACCCGTCTATCTCGCCCCGGACCTCGAGGTTGAGTTCTGTCTGCTTACCCTTAAACTGTCCGGCAGAAACTTTCGCATCGGCCAATTCAACCGCTCTTGCTATTTGAGCTTTGGAAAGTCCCAATGATGCCGAAGCCGATCGATCCAGAGAAACGCTGATTTCCTCTTTCGATGCACCATGCAAAGTGACCAGTTCTGTCCCCGGAAATGCTCGCATGCGGTCTTGCAACTCTAATGCCGATCGCCTCAATACTACAGGATTGAGATCGCTTTTCGCTTCCCAGGTTAACGCAACAAGGACCGTATAGGCACCGGCGCGGGTATCATCGAAAACCGGCACGCCAGCTCCGGCGGGAAGATCAGGGGTCACGTCCGTCAATGCGTCACGAACAAGTCCAAAGGGCGTGTCTGGTTCTGTGATGCTATCTTTCAAAACAAGGGTTATCGAAGAAATTCCGTTGGTGGAAACTGATCGCAACTCGTCAACTTCGTCCAATTGTTTCAGACGGGCCTCGATTTTCTCGGTTACCAATTGTTCCACACGCGCAGCGCTGGCTCCTGGAAAAGAAGTCAACACGGTCGCCACCCGATTGGTAATGCGCGGGTCTTCTTCATTAGCCATCGATCCCAAAGCACCCAAGCCACCAACCAGAATGAGCAGAACTAGAAGTACCAGCAATCGCCGCACGTCAAAGAACAGTGTTGTCATTGAATTGAAGTCCCAGCATCCGCCAGCCGGTGTTTAGGTAATTGGTTTACTGCGGTTGATTGTTTTACTGAAACGCGCTGTCCGGGAACAAAGCGAAACGGACTGTTGCGAATGACCAAACTGCCACTGGAAAGTGCGCCGCGAACAAAGCTGCGATCAGCTTCGCTGTGCAACACCTCGACATCCTGGCGCTTCACAATTCCGGTCACATGCTGAGAATCCTCTCTGTCCGACTGTGATTTTGGGTTGACGACGTAGACAGCCCATAACCCTCGTAAGCTTTCGACCAAGGCGGAGTTTTTGACCCACATACCCTTAGCCTGCAAAGTTTCTGTCAATGAGACCCGCACTGTTTCCGAGGCAACAAATCCTCCGCTTTCAGGCAAAACAAACCGAACCGTAATTGTATTGGTAAGCGGGTTAACATCGTCAATCACTCGTTCGGCGACTGCCACGGATTCCTGCTCGCCGTTGGAGACCTTATATTGGGTGCCGAGGGTAATCTGATCCCGAAATCTGGTCGGTATACCTACGTCCGCTTCCAAAGATCCACCGCCGTTAAGGCGGAAAACCGCCTGACCCGCATTCACAACCGTACCCCTGTCTGCACTGCGGTTGACAATCTCCCCAGAAAACGGAGCCACAAGAAGAGAATTTTGTTTGTTTGTTTTCAGCCTCGCTAATGCTCCAGCTGCTTGGCCAACGCGCGCTCTGGCAGAGTCTCGAGCCGCACGCGCGTCATCTAATTGCTGGACTGAAGCAAAATCCGGTGCAAGTTTTTCAAGTCGATCGTATCGAGCAGAAGTCTGGGTCAGCTGTGCTTCGGCTTCTTTTAGCACCGCAGACAGCTCGGATTGCTGACTAGTGAGTTCGTCTGTATCAATTCGCGCAAGCGGTGTTCCACGTTTAACCGTATCCCCGGCATCCACAAATATCCGGCTAATCCTGCCCGGCAACTCAAATCCAAGATCGACTACATTGGAGGAAAGCAGACGACCTGCAAATGATCTCTTCACCATATATTCCGGCTGCTCCTGCACAATGTCCACCGCAACTGGTTTTGCTGGTTTCAGATCCGGCTCGACTGCTCTTCCGATGTCGAGATATGCCCATAGAGCTGCTAAGAGCAGTGAAAGAGCGATCCCGACAAGCAGGATTTTTTTTCGCTGAGTCAGATAACTAACAATCATTGGATCGCCTCGCTCCCGCGCCGGAATGATATTCCGCGCGCAACGAGTTCCGCTCCTCTAGTCGCTACATCTCGTTGTTGGTCTTTTGTCTGAATATTGCGGGTCCTGGCATGTCCTTCCACAAAAAGTGATGTCATCCCATGCGCCATCGACCAAACCGAAAATGCATGTGTTTCGGCTTCTGCCTTATCGAATCCAAAAGTCTCTGCATTGTCTCGCAAACAGTCACAGAGGACACCGTAGGCCTCGTCTGCTGCTGATTTGGTCGCCGCATCGGGGATACCGGCAGTGAGCTGACCAAACATGACTCGGTAAACCTTAGGGTGGCTGATGCCATGCATGATGTAAGCCACGCCGATCGCGATCAATTGCTCGTCGGCAGCGAGGTTGCTTTTCTTGCGGGCCCGTTTCGTTACCCGGGCAAGCTTGTTGAACCCTTCAATTGCCAACGCCTGAAGGATAGCATCGCGATTGGCAAAATGTTTATATGCCGCCATTGCGCTGACACCAGTGCTTTCGGCGATCCGGCGCATCGTCATGGCATCCTCTCCATGAGATTCAAGAATAAGAAGCGCTTCTTTTAGAATAGCGCTTCTCAAGTCTCCGTGATGATAAGATTTACCCTGCAATTCGAGCTCCTATGGTTAGAGCGTAAACTTAGTATATAATGTAAACATTTATGGACGATACACATGAGCTCTACGAGCGACAGCAAAAGTTGGATGTCAAAAATACGGTAGAGCTAGTGCAATGAGTGCTTTGGTCGTCAATGCAGGCTCAGATTGGGTTTTGAGCAGACAGCGTGACTCCAGCAAAATTGCTCTTCGTAAATCGCCACAACGATAAGAAAATTGTTTTAAGGTATCCTTTTATGTATACATAATAAACATTGTATATGATGTAAACATAATTGTCTAGAGAAATTGCAAAAAAAGGAAAGCCTCATGCTGGCATTTGATTTTCGGAGACTTTCCGAACGACAATATAGTTTGGCGACAGATCAATCTTTCTGGAATTTCACCAGCGCATTTGGCGGTTGGGTGGCGGCGGTAGCGGTCGAAGCACTCAAGGCTGATGTCGAGTTTCGTGGTGAAGTACTCACGCAGCAGATGCAATTCATGGCACCTGTCACCGTGGCCGAGATTGTGGTAGATGTCGAATTACAAGTGCGACGAAGCCG
The DNA here is from genome assembly GCA_947493955.1 of uncultured Sphingomonadaceae bacterium. Taxonomy (GTDB): domain Bacteria; phylum Pseudomonadota; class Alphaproteobacteria; order Sphingomonadales; family Sphingomonadaceae; genus Parasphingorhabdus. The sequence continues at coordinate 210,267 of CANLSQ010000001.1, read as the reverse complement.
GATCGATTTCTGGCGTGTCATGATTTCTGATACTGACGGAAAGTTGATGGTCACCGCAGATATGGTTGCTGGTCCCCGGAGCGCATCAGATATCAGTTTTAATGCAACTGCTCCGCAGGTGAAAGCTCCAGAATACTATTCCAAGCTCGAAGCCTCTGCAATGACGCCAAAATGGTTGGCTTGTTTTGACCAATATATGGTGGAGGGGCGCCCTGGAAAGATCAATGAGCAACCACGGTCCATAGTATTACTCCGAGCCCGTTCCAATCAGAAGCTGAATACTGCAATCTTGTCCATGATTTGCGACACGCCAATGCCGCGGATATTCTTCGCATCGGAACAGTTGACCTTTGCGTCAACATTGTCACTGAGCACGCATATTTATGCTTCTAAAAAGCAAATTTCCGATGCTGACGACAATTACATTATCGTTGAGACAGACAGTGCGGCAATAAGAGCGGGAATATCAAACCAGCAAGTGCGCTTATTTAGCATGGATGGGGTATTGCTGGCCACAAGCTATCAATCAGCAGTTTTTCGATGAGATCGTCATATCTGTGCTTAGCTACTTTAGTGGTGCGCGGAGAAGTCCTGGATTGAAATCGCTCCAGTTGAAAATTTGAAAAAGGATTGAAGCTTAAAATGTGTGCAGAACTGTTTTAGTCGAAACGTCTGCTTTAGGGATGAAGCGGAGACCGTCGGAAGGTCCGATTTTGAGGCGCAAAGCCGACATTGAATTGTGCTTCGTCTAATGTCCGCTTTTGCGCCCAAAGCGGACTCTAAGGCTTATCCTGAAAGCGGACGTTGGTCTGATGGAACCTCCAGAAGCCAAATCACAGCTAGTTTTTCGAAAGGCCGTCTGGAAGGGTAATCGCACCCAAGTTCCTAGCCTTGTTAAATTCACCCATACGCGCCAGCACATCGATGCCAACCTGTGCATATAGATCGAGCAGGTCGACCAGCACCCAATTCTCGCGGATAAGGCCGTCTTCCATTCTCCAGAAATCGAGACTGCGTAGAAGAACCTCCTTACCAGCCGGAGCGATTCCCATCCAGCCGTCATTGGATAAAGTCAGGCGCATATTGGGCCATCCGGTCTCGCAGACATAATTCCCTTCGGCCACCCAGTGCGACAATAAATCGCCCATGGCGTCGAGCTTTCGGTCAGGCATGGCGCGTAGAAAAGGTATCTGGTGCCAATTGCGAAATCCGGAAATGCCGCGCGCAGTCCCGATACCGGCGGGGCCGTACCAATTAAATCGTGGATGCCAGTATTTTTCCAAGTTCATGACCTTGGGATCCGGATCTGCTGGATAGCGGCACAAATCCTCGAGCATCGCGATGACATGATCCATCGTCGCTTGCCCATCGCCTGTAAGATGAAGGCCATCTCCGCTCATTGGAGCGGGCGTGCACAAATAGGTACCAAGTTGCGGAGCCATTGGCCAGGCACCTGCCTGCATCATCAATTCTGGAATGTCCCAGATAGCTTGCATCTCGACGATCTTCCTGCCTTCGATGCGGAAAAATTCGTGGTAGCGCATATGGGCCAGGCCGCCGGTGGGTGGAATATCGAGAAAGGGAGCCAGATAAGTCCCCATATATTGCCCCATGGCACCTACCCACTCTTGCCCCTCCGGTGTCGTTCCAGCCAACAGGATCATATCGCGTCGTTCGAGATCGGGCATCGCCTGATGCAGCGGAATCAGGCAGTCATCAAGCAACGCGTCAGCTCCCCGAACTGTACCAAACGGATGGCATAAATGCAGGGTCGCATCGCTTGCGAACAGATTGTTCATGATCGGGCGTATCACCGTAGGATCGAAATTCTCGGCGGCTTTGCGAAAATTTTCCAGAATCGATTTCAAATCTTTTGGTGTCATGATGATGGATTCCCGGTGATTTTGAATGTCGACATGCTTCCAGACCCAATTGCCATGAGATGCCAATACCCTGACATTGGTTTATCGTCATTCCTTGCTCAAAAAGCGCCAATAACTCAAATTGACTTCGAATGCAAAAAACTTCACAAGGGAAAAGAAAAGTCATTTTGGGAACAAATCATGTCAAAAATGGACATCGCCACTAAGTTTTTTCATGCATGCGAAGGATTGGAAGGCCGATCCGGTTGCCAGCAATATGTGGCCGATGGCGCGCGTTTCGAAGCGCAAAGCGAGCCGATTGCTGATATAGAGACGGTGCTCGACTATTGCGACTGGATGCAGGGCCTTGGTCAAGGGCCGCTAAAAGGATGCAATTATAGAATTGTAACCAGCAGTTTTGACGAGGACAGCAGCACAGCTCTGTTCTTCGGTACTTTTACCGGTAAACATATTGGAGAAGGTGGTCCAGTGGATGCCACGGGCAAAGAGACATCATCTCACTATGTCTATGCGATCACCATCAATGATGAAAACAAGGTCAGCGACATGGTAAAAATCTGGAATGCACCTTGGGCACTCACGGAACTGGGCTGGATGTAGACCAAAACCGGCTGGAGAGGATGAAGATATGATTTACGCGAAACCCGGAAGTGAAAACGCGATTTTCACATTCAAGAAACGGTACGAGAATTTCATTGGTGGGGATTGGGTCGCACCTGCCAATGGAAGCTATTTTGAAAATAAATCACCGGTGGACGGCAATGTCTATTGCGAGGTGGCCCGATCTTCCGAAGCCGATCTTACAAAGGCACTTGATGTAGCGCATGCAGCAGCGCCAGGATGGGGCAAAACCGCGGTTGCAGAGCGCTCCAATATGCTGCTCAGGATCGCGCAAAGGATGGAAGATAATCTAGAGCAGCTCGCCTACGTCGACAGTTGGGACAATGGCAAAGCCATCCGCGAAACGCTGAATGCAGATATACCCTTGGCGATTGATCATTTTCGCTATTTCGCCGGTTGCATTCGTGCACAGGAAGGTTCGGCTGCCGATATTGATGCTGATACCGTTGCCTATCATTATCACGAACCGCTTGGTGTCGTGGGTCAGATTATTCCCTGGAATTTCCCGCTGCTGATGGCCGCTTGGAAATTGGGACCGGCCCTAGCTGCCGGCAATTGTGTCATCCTAAAACCCGCTGAGCAAACACCGATTTCCGTCCTTGTTCTGATGGAGATGATTTCGGATATCTTGCCTTCTGGCGTGGTTAACATATTAAATGGCTTTGGCTCGGAGATCGGCGGGGCGCTGGCTTCGAGTGACCGGATTGCAAAAATTGCCTTCACCGGGTCAACCACCGTCGGTCACAAGATTCTGGAAAATGCGGCAAAATCGTTGATTCCTTCGACCGTTGAACTCGGTGGCAAATCCCCCAATGTCTATTTCGAAGACATTATGGATCAAGAGGCCGACTATATCGATAAATGCGCTGAAGGTTTGTTGCTGGGCTTCTTCAATCAGGGCGAGGTATGCACCTGCCCCTCCCGCGCACTCGTGCAGGAAAGCATCTACGAGCCTTTCATGGAAAAGGTGATGGAGCGTGCCAAGGGCATCAAGCAAGGCAATCCGCTCGATACTGATACGATGGTGGGCGCGCAGGCATCTCAGGAACAATATGACAAAATCATGAGTTACATGACTATCGCAGCTCAGGATGGCGCGGAGATACTGATGGGCGGGGGAAAAGCCGATGTCGGTGGCGATCTGGCGGGCGGCTATTATGTTCAGCCGACGCTTCTGAAAGGGCGCAATGACATGCGTGTTTTTCAGGAAGAAATTTTCGGACCAACACTGGCAATCACGACCTTCAAGGACGAAGAGGAAGCTATTGGTATCGCCAATCATACAATCTACGGACTGGGTGCCGGTGTCTGGACGCGAGACAGCAACCGTGCTTTTCGGATGTCGCGTGCCATTCAGGCCGGGCGCGTCTGGGTCAATTGTTATCACGCCTATCCCGCTCATGCAGCCTTTGGCGGATACAAGAAATCAGGCATCGGCCGCGAAACCCATAAAATGGCACTGAACCACTATCAGCAGACCAAAAATGTGCTGGTGAGCCACGGCATCGATCCGCTCGGCTTCTTTTAGGTGCCAGCCAGCGTGCCGCAACATCCGATAGTCTTTCTGCCAGGTTTCATGTGCGATGGGCGCCTGTTTCAGGCACAAAAAGCAAGCTTATTCCGAAACGGCTATCTTTGCCTTGATGGCGATATCACTCGCTCGGCGAGTATTGAGAGCATTGCCCAAGATGTATTGATGGATGCACCAGACAAATTTGCATTGGCGGGACTCTCAATGGGCGGGATTGTTGCATTGGAGATTGTTAGACAGGCTCCAGATCGCATCACGCACCTTGCCCTGCTCAACACCACCGCCCATGCAGATAAGGTTCAGGAGCAACGGAAATCACAGATATGTAAGGTCGCAGAAGGCAAGCTTAGCCTAGTCATGCAAGAAGAGCTCAAGCCAAATTATTTGGCGAAATGCAACCGGACGTCAGAACGGCTGAATCTATTGGCAGACATGGGCTTGAAGCTTGGCGAAAAAGTTTTCGCACAGCAGTCCATCGCGCTCATGAACCGTTGCTCGGTACATGACACATTGCCTAACATTTCTTGTCCGACGATAGTTATGACCGGGCGCGATGATATAGTCTGCACTCCGAAGATTCACGTCGAGCTCGCGAATGCCATTCCTGATGCGGCCCTGTCGATCATTGCAAATTGCGGCCATCTTTCGACGATGGAGCAGCCACAAATCGTAACAAATGCTCTGTTAGATCTGTTGAAACAGACAGCTCCAACGGCGCAATCGACAAGCACTGGACCGGCCAGATTGCGCTTGGTTAAAGGCTAATAGAGGGGGCATTATGCAGGGATTTGGATTGCTGAACTGGGTCATAGTAGGGGTTTATCTGATCGCTAACCTGTTACTCGGCTGGTATATGAGCCGGAGGGTAAAGACCGCACAGGACTATAATTTTGGCGACCGCTCTGCGCCATGGTGGGCCATCGGTATCTCGGTCATCGCGACTTATGTCAGCGCGCTCTCTTTCCTTGGCGGTCCGGCATGGGCTTATGGCGATGGCATGGCTGCGCTTGCAATCCATGTGAATTATCCGCTGGTCATCTTTGCCGTAATCGTCCTGTTCTTGCCCTTTTTCTTCAACAGCGGCGTCACTTCAATCTATGAATATCTTGAGAAGCGGTTTGGGCCGACCTCTCGTACGGTTATGAGCATCATCTTCCTGATGACCCAGAGCATCACCACGGCTTCGATACTAACCGCAACCGCGGTTGTGGTCACTTTCATCACCGGCATTGATCCCAAAATATCGATCATCATCATGACGGCGATTGTGCTGATTTATACCTTGCTTGGCGGAATGAATGCAGTGATCTGGACCGATGTATTGCAAGGCGCGATCCTGTTTCTCGGTGCCGGTATCATTCTCTACTGTCTCCTCGGTGCAGTTTCTCCCCTATCCGATGCGACAACATTTCTGGCGGCGAATGGAAAACTGGATCCCCTCAATACCGATCTTGATTTCACCGTCGCGCCCACTGTCTGGGCAGGTGTGTTTGCGATGACGCTTTTCCATATCACCGTCTATGGAGCGAACCAGATGATGGTGCAGAGGGCACTAGCAGCGAAGAATATTGGGGACGCGAAAAAATCCTATCTGTTGATGGGCTATGTTGCCTTCATTCTCTACTTCGTCTTTTTCTTCGTCGGCGCGTTGCTCTTCGTACATTTCAAGGGAGAGCCATTTGAGCAACCCAATGAGATCATCCTCACCTTCGCCAATACCCTGGCCATTCCCGGCCTAATGGGAATATTGGCAGCGGCTATCCTGTCTGCTTCCATGTCCAGCCTATCCTCGGCTTTCAATTCGCTTTCCACGGTGAGCGTTGCTGATATCTACAAGCCGTTTATCAAAGCGGATGGCAGTGAGGTTCATTATCTTCTCATGTCTCGGATATTTACATTGATCTGGGCGCTGCTAGTCATCCCGATGGCTTATGCTTTCATCTCCAGCGGCGGGTCGATTCTGGAAACATTGTCGAAAGTCGGTTCTTATTTTGTCGGCGCCAAGCTCGCCATGTTCGGCATGGGGTTCTTCTCCAAACATACGACAGAACGCGGTTTACTGGTTGGCGTTGCTGCAGGGGCCATCGGGCTGATCGTAATTGTCGGTCTGGGCGGATTAATGGGTATCAACGGCCTATATCCCGAGATCGCCTGGCCGTGGTATGTCGTGATCGGCGGCGGAATCAATATCATTGTATCGTGGATCGCGAGTGTGCTTCTCGACGGTTTTCAGAAAGACTGGCATGAACAAACAGTGCCGGGACAGATCCGCCATTTCCGGGAAAGTGGCAAAGCCGAAAAGCAGGATGGATGGTATCTTGTGCCGGGACGAATTGACCGTCCGTTATGGGGACTTCTTGTCGTTTTTATCGCGATCATGCTGTTCCTCTACCTGTTCGGAAAGCTCGCTTAAGACATAAACTAGCACCTGTTCGGTGGCAATTATTGCATTCGAATGCAAAATCGATTATGTGCGCTCAAAATCGACAAGGAGAATGTTATGCCCCGCTGGCTCAAAGAAGGCATTGATGCCGATACCAAGATGCAAACCGATGCCAAAGTCCGTGAAATTGTCGAAGGCATTATTGCAGACCTGGAAGAACGCGGCGATGCTGCGGTTCGCGAATATTCGGAAAAGTTCGACGGCTGGACGCCCGATTCCTATCGGCTGAGCCGGGAGGAAATTGACGCCTGCTATGAACAGGTACCGCAATCAGCACAGGATGACATCCGCTTTGCGCAGGAACAGGTCCGCAATTTCGCGCAGATCCAACGGGACTCAATGAAAGATGTTGAGGTTGAGACGCTTCCAGGTGTGACTTTGGGGCACAAGCATATCCCGGTAAATGCCGTGGGCTGCTATGTCCCGGGCGGAAAATATCCTTTAATTGCATCTGCGCATATGAGCGTGGTGACTGCAAAAGTAGCTGGTGTTCCCCGCGTTATTGCCACGGCGCCACCGTTTGAAGGCAAGCCTCATCCATCAATTGTTGTTGCCATGGATATGGGCGGCGCTGATGAAATCTATACTGTTGGCGGTGTTCAAGCCGTGGCCATGATGGCCGTAGGAACAGAAACTGTTGATCCGGTCGACATACTTGTCGGCCCCGGAAATGCGTTTGTAGCGGAGGCCAAGCGCCAGCTTTTCGGACGCGTCGGCATTGACCTGTTCGCTGGTCCAACCGAGACACTGGTCATCGCCGATGATAGTGTAGATGGTGAGCTCTGTGCAGCCGACTTGCTAGGTCAAGCGGAACACGGTCCGAATAGTCCGGCGGTATTGCTGACCAATTCCGAGCAACTTGCCAAAGACACGATGGCAGAAGTGAAGAGGCAGCTTACGATATTGCCAACGGCTGAAATCGCGGGAAAAGCCTGGGAAGAATATGGGCAGGTAATTGTCTGTGACAGCTATGATGAAATGGTTGCCGTTGCCGATGATATCGCTTCGGAGCATGTGCAGGTGATGACCAGAGATCCCGATTATTTCCTCAACAATATGACCAATTACGGTGCATTATTCCTCGGCAAGGAAACGAATGTTTCCTATGGCGACAAGGTGATCGGGACCAATCACACGCTGCCGACCAACAAGGCGGCGCGCTACACAGGCGGGCTATGGGTCGGTAAATATCTCAAGACTTGTACGTTCCAGCGGGTCACCGAAGAGGCCTCGGTTGTGGTTGGAGAATATTGTTCGCGGCTCTGTGCGCTGGAAGGATTTGCAGGCCACAAGGAGCAAGCTGATATCCGGCTGCGCCGCTATGGTGGGACACCGGGATAGCAGTTTTTTACGCAATTATTTGCATTCGCAGTCATTGCACTTTAGGCCGTTCCCGAAAGCCAACGAGGAGCAGGCATGAAAACCAGTACCGATCGCATTTTGACAACCCATGTCGGCAGCTTGCCACGCTCCAAACCGGTGACCGATTGTGTCTTCGCCCACGAACATGGCGAAGAACAGGATCAGGCAGTTTTTGCCAAAACGATCCGTAATGCTGTCGCTGATGTTGTGAAGAAACAGGACCAAGCTAGGGTCGATATCGTCAGCGATGGCGAGATGAGCAAAATCTCCTATGCGACCTACATAAAGGACCGAATTACCGGTTTTGAAGGCGACAGCCCGCGTACCCCGCCTTCAGACCTGGAAGAATTTCCCGGATTTCTGGAGCGACAGGCATCAAGCGGTGGCACACCAACCTATACCCGCCCATGTTGTGTCGGACCTGTGGCAGTCAAATCCATGCAACCGCTGCAGGATGACCTTGATAATTTCACCGCCGCTCTGGAGAATGCAGATGTTGCTGAGGGTTTTATGAACGCGGCATCACCGGGCGTGATCGCTCTGTTCCAGCCCAACAGCCACTATGCCACGCAGGAGGAGTATCTTGAGGCTCTCGCCGAAGCTATGCGGCCAGAATATGAGGCCATCGTGGAAGCCGGATATATCCTGCAACTCGATACGCCCGATCTGGGTCTCGGGAAGCATATGATGTTCAAGGATCAGCCAGAAGAAGACTATGAACGCCTGGCCATGCGCCATGTAGAAGCGCTTAACCATGCGTTGCGCAACGTCCCTGCCGACCGGGTGCGGATGCATATCTGTTGGGGTAATTATGAAGGGCCACATCATCACGATGCGCCGATGAGCATGGTCATGCCGGTTGCGCTGAAGGCCAAACCACAAGGGTTGTTATTTGAAAATTCCAATCCGCGTCACGGGCATGAATGGGCCGAGATTGCCGAAATGGATATCCCGGATGACAAGATCCTGATCCCCGGCGTGATCGATAGCACCACCAACTTTATCGAGCATCCCGAATTGGTTGCGCAAAGGATTGAGCGGTTCGCCAATATCGTGGGTCGGGAGCGTGTAATCGCTGGCACCGACTGCGGCTTTTCAACCTTCGCCGGATTTGGTGCGGTTGATGAGGATATTGTCTATGCGAAGCTGGCAAGCATGGCGGACGGCGCGGAGATCGCTACCGGGCGGCTTTGGAACTAGGTTCGGGATTGCTCAAATTCGTGCCAGGCCGTTTCCAGCGTTTCGATATCAAACCCGTCCTGTTTTGCCGGCGCAATGATGATCTGTTCCGTCGCTAGCAGCTTTTCGATGGCGGCCTGCAATTCCGGCATAATTTCTGGCGGGATGACAAGCGCGCCATGCTGATCGGCATGAACCAGATCGCCCGGCCTAACTTTCATTCCGAAAATCTCCACCGGACATTCCAATTCCTCAACGCGGACAAAGGCATGACTGGGGCCGACAGAACCAGCGATGACAGGAAAACCCTCCTGATGATCGTCGAGATCACGCATTACACCGTTAGTAACGGCACCCGACAATTTGAGACCCTTGTGCACGACCGTATGAACCTCTCCCCACCAGGCTGACACGCAATTGGGGCCATCAACATCTTCTATAATGCAGAGAGCGGGCCTGGGACCGTCCGCCATGTATCGGAAATAATCCAGTCGGCGTGCCTTGATAATTTCCGGCGATTCTGTCGATGGATTTTTCCCGGCAATCTTAGCCGTTCTCGCATAGCCAACCATCGCTTTCGCACCGTTCATCGCTGTCTGAAAAGTTCCCCGCGTATAGTCGTCAAAACCGCGTTTGCCCTGCGCTACCTCAATCGCATTGCATATCGTTGGCGTGTCATAGCGAGTGAGTGATTGGATGAAATTTTCGTCTGGCGTCATCATCATATCCTATAAAAATGTGCGGCGTTGTCGTGGAACATGGACTGACGTTCGCTATCTGAAAAGTCTTCGGTAACTTTCAAGTATGCCCCCATAACGTCGCTGTAGCTCGCATATAATTTATCAACCGGAAAATTGCTGCCAAAGGCTATACGATTTGGCCCGAAAACATCTATAACGCGCAGCACATGACCCCGGATCGTGTCGACAGTCCAATCATGGTCGAACATGCCAAATCCCGATATTTTGCATATCATATTCTCGTGATTGGCAAAGGCTTCAAGACCGTTTCGCCATTGCTCGATACCTTCGACCGAAAAATCACTTGGGCTGCCGCAGTGACAAAGAGCCAGCGGCGTTTCGGGGATCGAACAAAATAGTTTGGCGGCCACATCCATAAGCGGCGGAGTAAGCTGTAGGTCAAACGATAATTTGCGTTTGGCCAGCAGCCTTAAGCCAGTGGCAAAGGCCGGATCCAATAGCAAAGCCGAAGTGCCGGTCTTTGCGTCTTCTTCAGCACTGCGCCCGACAATCTGGCGAACCCCGCGCAGAATTGCGGCTCTGCCATGCGCATCCAGTCGTGCATCGAGATCAGGGTGAGTCAAATCGGCAAATGCGACAATTGCGTGTGGAAAGCCCTGCTTATCTGCGATGCTTTGCAGCCAGAGCGTTTCCTTGATCGCGTCTTTTTCTTGCACACCAACCTGGATGTGTACCGATTTAACTATGGGTAGATCGCCGTGATCAGAGGTGAAATCAGAGGTCAGATAATTTTTCTGAATTGGTTCGGGATCACCGAAAAAGCGTTTCACGCCGCGTTCCATCAACCAGGGATAGTGGCAATGGGAAAGGTCCCAGAGGTGGTGGTGCGCATCAATGATCCGCGCCGGTGCCGTCATGTGGATAGCCGGACGGTCTCGATTTGCCGATGGACCGCAACGTCATCCCAGATGGTAGTTTCTTCTCGGACACGCCCATTTATCACGCGAAAATGACTGACTGCCAAGATCAGGACGGGGGCATTTGTCGGCGCTCCATAAATCCCGTCGCCACTATGCGTTCCGGCCAATGTCCAGCGTACTGCTATATCACGCGCCTCTTCCAGATAGGGAATGTCTGCAATATGGTCGACGCGGATTTTGGCATCAGGAAAGGTATCCAGAATTTTCTGATGATAGGGCGACACTTCGTCCGGGCCATAAAAGTCCCTTAGTCCCGGATATCGGGCACCAACGCGATAATCATACAGCTCCGCATAGGCTTCTTGATTGCGACTATTCCAAATATCTCTGAAATATTGCGCTACGAAATCTTGCGCTTCCTGCGAAGCTGAATTGTCCGGCAATTGATCGGTATCGGCGCGCTGAATAGCTTCATGCTCTGCTTTGTGAAAGTCGATCAGCGAATTGTTGGCGGCGATGTCTTGCTGCGCCAATTTACGTGCAGTCTCACCAACATCAAACCCCAGTTGCATGACCGCTGCTGAATAATCGCGCACCAGCCATTCTTCATGAATCTGGTTGTCGCGGCAAGCGCAGTCGGCAATGGTCATCACACGGACCTTTTTACCAGTCGCGGGACCAAATTCAGAAGGCCCCAAATTGGTCATCTTACTGGTAATGAGATGCGAGGAATAAAGCCCTGCTTCTCCGTCTTCCGACCAGATCACATTGTCTGCATCCAGCCTCCGGTCCGGAAATGCCTCCAGTGTTGCATGGGTATTATCGACCACAGTTTGTGCGCCCACAATATCCCCCGACAATGTATGGATCAGACAGTTTTCAGTATAATATTTCAGGCACAGATCAACCTTGCGATCATGCCATATCCGTTCGGTTATGCGGATAATATAATCGGGAAAGTCGACAAATTCGTCGTCAAAACCGGGAAGATCCATCCGCCGCCCGGGAACGGGGTCAAGCATCTCGGAAATGTCCGTAGTGGCGACATGGGTGATTGGAAATTTGCTCATTGTGCGGTCCATCCTCCGTCGACGAGCAAGCTATGCCCGGTCACCATCGAAGCACCATCGCTGCAAAGATAAAGCACGGCTGCAGCAACATCTTCCGGTTGACCAATTTTCCCAAGCGGGATCATGCTTTTAACGAAATCTGCAAACTTTGGATCATCGAGCATTGGCTTAGTCATTGGCGTTTCGATGAATGTTGGTGCAACGGAATTCACGCGAATACTCTTTGATGCCAGTTCAACCGCCATTGCCTTGGTTAACCCCTCTATCGCATGTTTGGTCATGCAATAGACTGTGCGGCCCGGTGATCCGACATGCCCCATTTGCGATGTCATATTCACGATAGAACCACCCTGCCCCATTTTCTTTGCCGCCTCCCTTGCAATCCGGAAGGTTGCGCGGACATTCATATCAAGCATTACATCCAGATTTTCATCGCTTACCTCAACAAAAGGCTGCGGCCGGTTGGTGCCAATGTTATTGATCAGGATATCAAGCGATTCTAGCGCAGCAATTTTTTCAAGAAATACATCGCTGGTTGCATCTCCCGCCCAAATTGCCCCTAGCTCTCCTAGTCGTACGCCTAGACTGTTCAGATCTTCTGACGAACGAGCCACCGCAATCACATGGGCTCCGGCCTGACAAAGTGACAGTGCAATAGCCCGGCCGATTCCTTTGCTCGCGCCGGTGACGAGTGCGGTTTTCCCTTCCAGAGCAGTCATAGCCTTCTTTCAGCTTATAGTTTGCCGCGAACAATCAAAAAAACGACATCGGATGATGATTTGTTGACAAAAGACCGTATCGATCCTGGTGCGATTGTAGCAGTGTCCCCTGCCCGAACAATTATCTCGTCACCAGCCGTTTCTATCGTCAGTTCACCGTCATGGACAAACAACACCTCGGAACCCGCAAACTCATAACGATCAACCGATTCTTGTTCACCAAGGCGGGTTTGAGTGACCTCAAAACCATGTGGCCAATCCAATTCACCGTCTTCGGCGATTAACTTGCGATTTCGGCTGGCTGATTGTTTTGAGAATGTACAACAGGCCCGCAATTGCGCTTTGTCGAATATTTTCAGCTCAGCAACTTGCTCACCTGTGGTAACCGGCATCGGCTTCTTGTCGGCGGGAACGACATCACCTTCATTGGTATCAATCAGACTGCCATCTTCGAGAAGAACAAGCCCATATTTTTCGGCCATCTTGAAAACTTCTGGAGCCCAGAGCACATGACCAGGATCATCTCTGCCAAGCACGGCCCACAAAAAACCCATGTCATCGCCGATATTTTCGAAACCTCGAAAGACGTGGGTCGGAATGGATATCAAATCACCGGGCTTCAGAGTGATCCGGGCATCGTCACCATGCTCGCCAAGGTCGAAGGACCAGGTCCCTTTGTGCACGAAAAACACTTCTTCGGTTTCATGGCTGTGCTGTGAGTTGACACAGCCAGGCGGTTGGCGCGCTGCGCCGATGTTAAAGCCATGTGGTTCGGCGATATGGACATGCTGGTCAGGGTTCTCCGAGACGCCGGGGCCAATTATGGTGAAATTCTCTTTCTGATCCGATCCAGGTGTGCGGGTGTCAATGAAAGCATTGTAGCATGGAATCAGCTCATCATATCGAACCAGCTGAACCGGTGAGCGCTTCTCTGAGCCTGATTCATTTTGAGAACGGATTGTCATGCTTTACCCTTATTGAGACTAGGATTTATTGGCTTTTTTGCATCCGAAGTCAATTTAAATTGAAAAGATTTTTGCAAAGAAATAGGTTGTTTGTGATAGTCGGAGATTGGCCTTAAGTTAAAAGTTGAAAAATGATTGCATTCGAAGTCATTTTCCAATGAGATAAGCTATATCGTTGCTAATGGGAGAGTGCGTTGAGCATGGAATTACAAAAGGCAAAACAGATTGTAAGAGAATACCAGGACGCATTTGACCGGGCAGGATCGGCTGGCCTCCACGATGTTTTGTCTGACCATATCGTGCCAGAATATCAGTGGCGCGGAATGCATCCGTTTTCCGACAAAGATGATGCAAAACATGCGGTAGATGCGTTCTGGACCCCGCTGCACAGCGCTTTTCATTCCTTGCAACGCCGGGAGACTATATTTTTTGCCGGACAGAATGACGTTGACGACGGAAGCTCCACCTGGGTCTGTAGCAGCGGACATTTTATGGGATTGTTTGATGAACCATGGCTAGGCATTCGGCCGAAACACAAACTGACCATGCTGCCATATGCCGAATTTCACTGCGTAGTGGATGGCAAGATCAAAGAGACAGCATTTTTCTGCGATATATTGAGCGTTATGCAGCAGGCGGATCAGTATCCGCTGCCGCCGCAAATGGGTTCAGACATTATCAAGCCTGGTCCAAAAACAAATGATGGCATCCAGAATGAACCGGTGGTCCCTGCAGAGGCCAGTCGCACCATGCAGATACTCAACCAGATGATTGAGGACCTTGATCAGCTCAACAAGTCAGGTGATGATAGATGTCCGCCGGAATATCTTGCCCAAAGCTGGCATGAAGATATGGCGTGGTATGGGCCAACCGGTATTGGCTCAACCTACACGATTGAGCGATATCAGCAGCAGCATCAATATCCTTTTCGAGAAGGCCTGACTGACAAGGTCTACAACGGTCATGTGGCAAGATTTGCCGAAGGAAATTATGCTGGATTCTTCGGCTGGCCCAACCTGAACAACCGCCTGTCAGGTGGCTTTCTCGGCATGCCGGTCGGTCTTGGCGGCAGCGAAATGCGCGTCGTTGATATCTATCGCCGCGACGGCGACAGACTCTCCGAGAACTGGGTATATATTGATCTATTACACTATTTCTTCGTGCAAGGTCTCGACCTGTTGGAGCGCAATCGCCTGATGCAGGGACTATAAATCCGATAGTTGGTGCACGGAGTTATACCGGGCCAAACCCCAGAATGTGTTCAATTGGCAAAAAAAGGGAGAGGTGAAACACCTCTCCCAAATTGGAAGGATCGCTTGCCTTTGATCCTTCCACCCCCTGTTTAACTGAGTCCCCCGGTCGAGGACCGGGGTGCGATTATCAGAACCGCGCCTTCAGACGCAGTCCATAATTTTGCGGATAGAGGTAGGAAGACTGTAGCAAGTCGTCCCCGCCATTATTGTTACTCCGCGACAGAACTGCTTCATCTTCAATATTCTCGATAAAGGCTTCGATAGAATAGTTCCGATCAGGCGAGTCCCAAACCAAACGTATGTCGGTTTTGGTATAACTGCTCTGGAACGCGGCTGGATCAATGGCGAACAAATTCGATGTTCCAAATCCGTCACTATAATAGAACTGGACATATGGTGTCAGGAAACCAAAATCTTCGCCCAGATCAAATTCATAAGAGCCGGTTAGGGACACGGTCAGATCGGGTGAGAATGTTGGTGTTTCTCCTGACAGATCCACAAAGGTAGTCGTGGTGCCATTGTTCAATTGATAAGGACTTGTTTGACCAAATGTTCCAAACTGCACATCCTGCCAAGCGGCATTCATCGCCAGGGTCAACTCTTGCGTTGGTCGATAAACCGCTTCCAATTCCACACCATAGGCTTCGATCGAACCGCCGTTTTCACTAAATGTAACACCAATTCCGGTATTGGGATCAATGACCTGGAACTGCGACAGAAGATTGGAATATTCGGTATAATGTCCTGCGAGGTTGAACGTCAGATCGCCGTCAAACAAAATGCTCTTCAGGCCGATTTCATATACTTGCGAATCTTGCTGATCAGTCGTTGAACCATTGTTGTTTACAACACCAGACAGAAAACCTGTTGCCGTGTTGGCATAAAGCAGAACGTCATCAGCTACATCAAATTCAATGCCGACTTTATAATCGACATTGTTGAAGGTCCGGCTGGCCGTATTGGCACCAGCGGCGTTTTCGTTGATGAGAAATACATCGCGGCTATCAGGAATGATGACGGGAGACGAACCAGCAGCTCCTGGAACGACGGTTACAGGGCCGTTAGCGGTAAAATTACTACCGCCGCCGGTCAGTTCTTTCTTCTCTGAACTGTACCGAATACCACCGATGATACGCAATTGATCGGTGAGTTCAAACTCTGCTTGTCCATAGATACCGAATGTTTCGATATCCAAAAAAGCACTGTCTGCAAAAAATCCATTGAGACTGCGGTTCAAGCCAACAGTTGGCGTTGCCGTCAAAACAGGCAGCGACAACGGATTGCCCATTCCATCCAGAACCGGATTGCCCGCATTATCCAAAACAGGAGCCACTACGCGCGGGAAAGCGGGATCGCGAACCGTCTGGTTGTAGATCGAGAAGCTATAAAAAGTGTCCTCTTTGGAATAATAAGCGCCTGCCGTCAGGTTAAACGGCCCATCGAAATTGGTGTTGAACTGGAATTCTTGGCTATAGGATTCCAGTGTTTCATCAAAGCCGCCAATGGCATGTGGGTTTGGCCCGAAATCAAAATCAAACCCAAACAGGTTCTGGAAATCCGTGTAGGAGCTGATCGACTTGATCGAGACAGCACCGAGGTCAAGATTGGCCTCTAGCGACACAACCGTTTCTTCCAAATTCACATCAGGCACATAGTCTTGCGCGATGGTATGAGGGCCAGAACCAGGAGCACCACTATTTGCTGCTGGCCCCAAGCCTGCAGAACCGCGGTTGGGATTGATACAATCGCGCTCTGATCCAAAGGCATCAGTATGGCCTGATGGAGTCACATTCCGGCACAGGAAGGTATAGCCAAAAAGGCCAGCTTCGCGCCCATCTTCAGCCGTATGTTGCAGCCTGGCGATCAGATTGAAATTGTCGGTGGGCTCCCAAAGCGCGCTGATCCGGAAACCTTTATCATCCTGTTGACCAATATCTGGACCGGCAAGATTGTTAATGAAGCCATCGCTTTTCTGGATATAGCCGGCATAACGAACAGCAAATGTATCGCCGAGCGGAACATTGATAAATCCTTCGGCTTTGACGCTATCGAACCGCTCGTAGCCGACCTCTATCCCTGCTGAGAAGTCTGTGAGGTCCGGCTTTGTGGTGTGAAGGTTTAGCGCACCGGCAAATGTATTACGGCCATATAAAGTTCCTTGCGGACCTTTCAGGAACTCAACCCGCTCTACGTCAAAAAATGCCCGTGTTTGCTGCGACGCCCGTGCTTTGTAAACACCGTCCACATAAGCGCCGACGATTGAGCCGTTGTCTGCAAAAGTATTGTTCGAGTTCGCGCCACGAACATTGAATTTCGCGTCATTGCCCGAAAACGCGTAGTTAACGCCTGATACCAAAAGTTCCAACCGAGACGCATCGGTAATACCTGCTTTGTCGAGCGCTGCGGCATCAAAAGCCTGAATAGAAAGGCTGACATCCTGGATGCTCTCTTCTTTCTTGTTCGCTGTAACAATGATTACATTGCTATCTTCGGCACCCGCCTCGTCTTGTGCATATGCCGGAGCAAAGCCTCCGATAGCCAACGCACTACCTGACGCACCGAGCATTAATTTCTTTGTAATTGATATAGCCATACGACTCCCTCCCTAAATTTATGCAAACGCTGTTTGAAATTTTGATATCCACAACCGTGCAATATGGCAATAAAATAATGACTTCGAATGCAAAATGCTGAGATACTGTTGCTGATTTGCCAGATTTGGAATATTATTGTTTATTATCAATAATATATATTAGACATAAATTTCTGCCTATCTGATACACTGGAGACGTTCCGGTTGAATATTGAATGTACTGGTGCATGCGCATGCATTTTTTTGGAACCACTTAATCGGTATATCACTGGTGCCTTGCAATCGGCAGTAGCTTTGTTGATAGAAAGGCTGTCACAGCTACGATGTGCCGGTACAGCGGCGAGGGGTAACCAAAGACATGGCAGATATTGAGAAACGTAGAGGTAAGCCCGTCACATCCTATGATGTTGCAAAGAAGGCTGGAGTGTCTCAATCTGCTGTCTCTCGTTGCTACAAGGCCGGAGCGTCAGTTTCTGCAAAAACGAGAGAAAAGGTCAGGATAGCCGCAGAGGAGCTGGGATACGAACCCAACGCGATTGCAAGAAGTCTGATCACCAAACGTTCAAATTCTGTCGCCGTGATTATTCCCAATCTGACCAATCTATATTATCCTGAAGTCCTGGCGCAACTTGGTCAGCGGTTTTCAAAACGCGGTATTCGTGTGTTGCTGTTCGCGCTTGAAACAGAGAGCGATGCGGAAGATGCGTTGCAACAGATCTGGCAATATCAAGTCGACGGGGTGATAGCTGCCGCCAAACTTTCCGAAAAACAAATCGCCGAATTTTCGCGCCGGAAAAAGCCTCTGGTTTTCTACAACCGGCATTCCAACGATCACAGCGCAAGCGCGGTATGCTGCGATCAAGCAGAGGGTGCCGAAACGCTTGCAACTGGTCTGGTTGAATCCGGGCATAACAGCGCAGCTATTATTTGCGGTCCGCCAGATTCTGTCGTCGGACAAGAGCGAGAGCAAGCAAGTGAAGCGCGTCTTAGAGAGCTGGGAATGACCGATATCGTCAAAATTGATGGCGATTTTTCTTATGAATGCGGGGCTGCCGCAATTGACAAAATACTCGATAAACATGGAAATATTCCCGATGCCATCATGTGCGTGAATGATATGAGTGCGATCGGCGTGATTGATTCCCTGCGTTTCGAGCATGACCTGAAAGTGCCGGATGATGTTTCTGTCGTTGGATTTGACGGTGTTGGCCCTGCAAATTGGCTAAGTTTTGACCTCAGCACTGTGCGCCAACCAGTTGGGCGCATGACTGAAGCCGCTGTCAACATGCTGATAGAACGTATTGAAAACCCGGAAATCGCAAATGAGAAAAGAGTGTTTTCCGGTATTTTGATGGAAGGGACTTCAGCTCGGCTTTCGGGGTAAAGCGGACTTCAACGCACTGCCCTTCAACATAAGAGTAATTATCAACCACCTCCAATGACTGCTTTGCGCCCCATATTCAGACTCGGGCGCTCCGGTGAATGCGTGCTGATAGCGGACAAGAAACCATTGGTTTCAAGTTGGCGGCATATTTATGCCAAACCTATAACGGCAATCCAAAATAACTGCTGGTCAATTCCGCAATATTCTATAGAATAATACATTTGTCATTACTTGAAGTAACTTACCACATGCGTAAGATAGATTTACATATCCACACTAGGGCCAGCGATTCGACCCCGTGTGGTCACACTTTCGAGCCAGATGGGCTCTTTGGATCGAAAAAGTAAGGGGTCGCTGGCTTACCGTAGTTCAAAAGCAGCAGTGAACAAGGTCATGCAAGTTCTATCGCTTGAGTTAGAACAAGATGGCATAATGGCCTGCCCAGTTCACCCTGGGTGGGTACAAACTGACATGGGTGGGAGTTCCGCCGACATTTCCGTTAGGGAGAGCGCTGAAGGACTATTCAAGCTAATTGAGGGTTTGACGGAAGGTCATTCTGGACGTTTTTGGACATGGGATGGTGAGGAACATCCTTGTTAGTTACTCCCGGTAAAATATTCGATGTCGGAATCACAAGCAATTCCTAGTGTCCGCTTTCGGGATATTGCGGACACTAGGCAGAAACAATTGAACCGGTGAGTCCATTTCGTACAATGCAAACCTCATAATTCGGTCTAACTCAGATGTCGGAACGATAATTGCGACCCGTTGTTCCAATGCCCCGCTTGAAGATCCCCTTCGGCGGGGCTTAATTTGCCAGCGCGAACGCGGCCGTCCCCTGCCCTTCAACATAAGATAAATTACCAACCGTTTCCCAAAGTCCGCTTTGCGCCCAAAGCGGACCGAGAGCAAAGCGCCCCAATTTCAGACGTTCCGAGATGATCCGCTTCCCCCCGAAAGTGGACATAAGATGAGTAAACTTGTTTTGCGATCAGTCAGGGCTAAATTCTGTCGTTGATGCTTTCCCCTAAGTGGTAATATTATCTATCTATCTATCTATCCGACAATATTGGCCCTAGCGGCACTCCTGCAGGCGGCATTGTTGGGCCAGGGTCGCTCTTCAGCGGGTCTGTCTGAGCGGTCATTTTCTTAACTTGATCAAGGAGTCTTTTCATTTCGGCGGGACGACGCATCGATACATCATATTGCTCTTGGGGGTCTGTTCGGAGATCAAACAACCGCGGTCCGGCATAGGCACGAAACGGGACCGCAAAGGTGCGATAATAGTCTTTCAGCTGTAACTTGAAGCGTGTGTCTCGCACTGCCGCCAAATCATTTCCATCGAAAAAGTAGAGATATTCGTGCGGTGTTTGGCCGTTTTGTGTCCACATTTTCAAGATATTGCGACCGTCAATGATGCGATCCTTTGGCAAGGATGCGCCGACCAGGTTTACCAATGTGGGAAACAAGTCGATGGCCATCGCCATTTCTGAATTTGTCGAGCCTCCTCTTATGGCGTCCGGCCAACGGACGAGCATCGGAACACGATATCCTCCGTCATATGTATCACCCTTGCGACCGCGCCACGGACCGGAGCTTCCCTGAAACCAGGGTCCGTTGTCGCTGGTGAAAATCACAATGCTATTGTCAGTGAGTTTCAGCCGTTCAAGCACGTCCAGAACTTTACCCACAGCATCGTCCAGCGTCTCCACTGTGTCGCCATAGTCCCCTGCGCGGGAGCGGCCTGCGCTGCTGTCGGGAAAGAATAGCGGACGATGAGGAAAATTGTCCGCATAAAACAAAAAGAAGGGGCTCTCACGATTTGCCTCAATAAACTTTACAGCCTCATTGGCATATCTGTCAGAAAGCTGTTTCTGATCTATGCTAGTGGTTATTTTGGATTTTCCGCGATATAGGTCAAATGGCTTCATGTCATTGGAGTAAGCCACGCCCAAAAAGCTGTCGAAACCTTGATTGGTTGGCCAGAATTCATCACGATGGCCCAGATGCCATTTCCCGATCATACCGGTTGTATACCCACTTTCTTTCAGGACCTCCGCGATGGTAATTTCGTTGGATGGAAGGCCCCAGTCAGAATGCGGAAACGTTACAAACTGGACACCCGTTCGGGGCGGATAGCGTCCGGTGAGCAGCGCGGCGCGGCTAGGGCTGCAGACGTTTGATCCAGAGTAGAACTGAGTCATAGTGACGCCTTCTGTGCCGATGCGATCGATATTGGGTGTCTTGATCAACTGGTTGCCGTGCAGAGAGATATCTCCCCAACCCAAATCATCGACAAAGAAGAGAATGATATTGGGGCGCTGTGCAGCGTTGGCCGGAAATGCAATCATTCCAGCAGCAAAAAGCGCTAGAAAGATACAACCAATTTCTCTGACAGTCATTGTCCTTCTCCCACCCACAGTATCAAGGTTTCTCTTGATTCGAACAAATTACGTTATACAAGTGGTTAGCGGAAAAATGCAAAAGGGAAAAGCATGCAAGTCGGATTTGCCAAGCTGCTGGCCATTGTAGTCGTTGCCCTGATGCTTAACTCCTGCGCTTTCAAAACGATAGAAAGCTATGCTCGTCCAACAGATCCCGACCGGCCGAATATTGTTCTGATCGTATTTGAGGATATGGGGCTGCGAATTGGCGCTTTTGGTGATCCCATCGCTACCACGCCGTATCTGGATCAACTCGTTCAACAATCGGTGCGGTTTCCCAATACATTCACAACATCCGGTGTATGCGCGCCGAGCCGATCAGCGCTTATTACCGGCGTGCACCAACAGACTCTTGGCACACACCAGATGCGTACCAAATCTCCGATACCCGGAATGACAGGCGGCGGGCTGATAGAATATGAAGCTGTGCCCCCTCCAGAAATCAAAGCTTTCCCAGAATTGCTGCGAAGGGCCGGATATTACACGTCGAACAATGGCAAGACCGACTATCAATTTGGCGACCCGTTTACCATTTGGGATAAGAACGATCCGCAAGCGGACTGGCGTGGTCGGCAGACCGGGCAGCCGTTTTTCGCGATGTTCAACATTTTGCAAACCCATGAAAGCTATATCTGGCCAGAGGATCGCGAAAGCACCAACCCACTATTGAACGCCGTAACGCAGCGCAATCGTAAAGAACTCGCAAGCAAGAAAAAGGTGACCGATCCTGCCAATGTTGTTGTGCCGCCCTACTTGCCCGATACACCGGTTGTGCGTGCGGATATTGCCCGGCACTACGATAATATCGCCTTTGCAGAACAACAGGTGACGGACATTATCGACCGACTGAAGGAAGACGGATTGCTCGATAACACAGTGGTAATTGTCACCACCGATCATGGTGATGGCTTCCCGCGGATGAAGCGCACGGTCTACGATAGCGGCATTCATGTTCCGATGTTCGTGCGCTATCCGGGTGGATCATTGGCTGGAACAGTGGATGACCGGCTGGTCAGCTTTATCGATCTTGCGCCGACAATTTTGCAATGGGCCGATATTGAGCGACCGGCCTGGATACAGGGGCAGTCCATTCAATCTGAGGCCCGGAGAGACTATATTTTTGCGGCAGCCGACCGTCATGACCAGGTCCCTGGCCGAACGAAGGCAGTGCGAGATGCACGCTGGAAATATATCCGCAATTATCGTCCCGAACTGGCGGTACTAAGACCATTGGCCTTTCGCGACGCGCTGCCAACCATGCAAGAAATCTGGCGATTGGCGGCGGCGGAAGCTTTATCGGCAAATGTGTCTAATCTCCTCTCCACACCGCGAGGAGAGGAGGAGCTTTATGATACGCAAGCGGATCCCCATGAAATCAACAACTTGAGCGAGAATACGGAACATCGTCAGACATTGGCTCGGCTTGGCAAGGCTATGGACGATTGGATTGCGCAAACGGGAGACCTTAGCGCTGTTCCAGAAGCTCAAATGATCGAAAATATGTGGCCCGACATGACGCAACCCATAACCGCCAAACCCACTATCATCCTTGAAAACGGAAAGCTGATTTTGCGTAGCGGTACGCCCGGTGCCTCTATTGCCTACAGGCTAGACGGGGGTGATCCGATCACCGGTGCAATCTACAGCGGTCCGGTCAACGTTCCGGCAGGCTCAATTATCGCCGCAAAAGCAATCCGCTATGGTTATGCTTCCAGTCCCATCGCCCGAAAGGTGATGCCCAAATAAAGAGATATTTGTTTTGCCCTGCTATGTTTTGAAAAATTGCACACTCGCTATCGGTGCCATTCTTCTTGTCTCCTGCGCAGGTGAAGAGGGTGAAGAGGAAGCATCAACGAATACCAATGAAAAGAACCGTGTTTGCGCGCAACCATCTTCAAAACCAGTCGCAATTGTTGGTGGATATTTTGAAATGGGGTCGAGTGCTGTCTATCCAGAGGAAGGCCCAGCGCGCACGACGCGCGTCGATGATTTTTATATGGATCGCCATGAGGTGACCAATCGCCAATTTACCGAATTCATTGAGGCCACTGGCTATGTGACAACGGCTGAAAAACCGGTCGACCCGACTGTCTTCGGTGTTGATGCTTCATTGGTGCCAGCGGAAATGCTGCAACCAGGATCTGCTGTATTCATGCCGCCGGACACACCCTCAACGCGCTATCTGGACTGGTGGAAATATATTCCCGGCGCAAACTGGCGGTGGCCCGATGGACCAGGTGGAGACGCATCGGAAAAAGACAATCCTGTGGTGCACCTTTCCTATAACGATATGCTTGCTTATGCAAAATGGAAGGGCGGACGTCTGCCGACTGAGGCGGAATGGGAATATGCGGCGCAAGGCGGTGCGGAGAAATCAACAGCGCAGCCAGAACCAGGTAGCGCAAATAGCTGGCAGGGTGTGTTCCCCGCCGTCAACGAGCAAAGTGATGGTTTTTACGGCCTTGCGCCGGTCGGATGTTTCTCCCCCAATGCCATGGGCCTCTATGATATGGTAGGTAATGTCTGGGAGGTGACTGCTGACATCTATCGACCAGGCCATGATCCCGCCGATGCTGACAATCCAGATGGACCGAGCGAAGCCAATGCCTATGATCCCCTCAATCCCGGTCTGGTTACGCGGGTGATGAAAGGCGGTTCTTATCTATGCGCATCCAATTATTGTCAGCGCTATCGACCAGAAGCGCGCCAGGGACGTGATCCTGGAATGGGGGCAAGCAATGTGGGCTTCAGGCTCGCCTATGATCAACCACCGTCATAGTGCAGCTCTGATTCTCAATTTCCCGATCATGAACCCATATTCCCCCCGATCCAGATACCATGCTCTCTTTTCAGCATCATAACGGCGCAGATCATCTTTTTCGATAGACAGGCAGATACGCTTGCTTTCCTTTGGTTTTAGCGAAACCCGCGTGAATTTCTTGAGCAGTTTGTGCGGGCAAGCATCGTCGGATTGCGGTGGTTGGACATAAGCCATGATGATTTCTTCGCCTGCAACATCGCCATCATTGCGAACGGTGACCGATAGCTCGAGCATGTCGCCAGAGATATGCACGTTCAACGCGCGGTAACTGAAATTCGTATAGCTGAGGCCGTGCCCAAAAGGATAACGTGGCGTGATTTCTTCACGGTCAAATTTAGTGTAGCCATGCCAGCGATCATAAACAATCTCTGTCGCTTCACGGTCAAAATAGGGATAATCGGCTAGATCACGTGCCACGGTAAAAGGCAGACGCGCAGACGGATTGACGTCGCCAAACAGCAAACGTGCCAATGCGGTGCCACCTTCCATACCGCTATAAAATGTCTGCATGATCGCCGCGGTATCATCATGCCATTCTTCTACCATCACGGCGGAACCGGCGACGAGAATGACGATAACTGGCTTGCCCTGATCGCAAGCATGGCGGATCATTGCAACCTGTGACTTTGGCAGGGAGAGTGACCTGCGATCGCCGCCACGTGGCGGATTGTTCGATCCTTTTCGCTCCGGCATGGCATCTTTCACGGCGTCCGGCATTTGTGGAACCAGGTCGCCGGGAATATATTCCCCTTCATCATCTGCAGTATATCCGGCAACAATCACAACCGCATCGGCAGGCGCAATGTGCTCGGCCACCGCATCCTTGTCTGATCCATCGGAATAAGAGACGCGCTCGTCCCCAAGATGGCGGCGCAATCCTTCAAGTGGCGTAACAATATAGGGGGGATTCACTCTGCTCGATCCAAAGTCGCCGGTATTCTCCTTATCTGCAAGCTCTCCGATGACAGCCAACTTGCCCAGCTTTTTCTCATCCAGTGGAAGAATATCGTCATTCTTAAGAAGCACTGCCCCTTTTTCAGCAGCTTCTCGCGCAAGCGTACGATGATCATCGGATGTAACCAGTTCGATTGGGTAATCGGGCAATGGATCTTCTGCGCTGCTGAATCTGTAAAGTGTCAACAGTATCCTGCGACAGGCGCGATCAATGACCATGGGTTCGATCTGTCCATCGTTAACGGCCGACACCAGATTCTGACCGAAAACCATGGGTTCAGGATTCTCGATATCAAGCCCCGCGCTCGCGCCATATGGCTTGTAAACACCCAGTAGCCAGTCTGAATGAACGAACCCGTCGAAGCCCCATTCATGACGCAATATGTCGGTCAATAGCTCCCGGTTCTGGCCGCAATATTCACCGTTCATTTTGTTGTACGCGCTCATCACCGTTGCGCAGCCAGCATCAAGGACATGTTTGAAATGTGGCAGATAAACTTCGTGAAGCACATCATCTGCAATGGCTACGTTGATTTGAAACCGGGTATTTTCAACTGAGTTAAGAGCAAAATGCTTTACGGTCGCGATCACGTTGTGATGCTGTATGCCGACGGCAAGTGCAGCGCCCATCTCACCCAGATGATGTGGATCTTCGCCATAGGTTTCCTGTGCGCGGCCCCATGCCGGATGGCGTAACAGGTTGATACAGACTGCACCCGATAAATTACAATCTTGCGCCCTGGCTTCTATCCCCATGACCTCACCAATGCGCTGTTCCATATCAACATCGAAACTCGCGCCGCGGCTCATCGAACATGGAAAACATGTAGACTGACCCCGAGCTACACCGCGCGGGCCATCGGTGAACCAGAGGCTTGGAACCGAAAGACGTTCAACACCACCACCCGCCTTGTAGGGACGCTTGCCCCATTCGCCACCATCTTCTTTGATTTGCGTGAGAAAGCCCTTGCCGGACATCATCGCTACTTTTTCCTCAAGCGAGATATCTTCCAGTATCTTCGCTACGGTATCGGCGATATCATGGTTAGACATTCCTTTTGTGGGCGAGAAATCAGTCATCTGTGTTATGATCCTTTTTGTATTCGAAATCGACAATCAAATTATTATCATTTCGCTTCAAGCTTTTGCGCAATCAGCTTGGCCCATTGGCGATAGGCTTTGCCGTTCAAGTGAATATTGTCATTAGAATATTTGGGGTCCATGCTACCGTCGGATCGAGCGAAAAGTGGATAGCTATCTACTATCGTTACGCCATTGTCCCAGCGCTTTGACTTCAGCAAACTGTTGAATTCACGAATATTCTTTGCGAATTTGATTTCGCGGGCGAGCAGTGTGCTCACAAAGATTTCAGTTTCTGGCAACGCGATACGCAAACGACGAACAACCTGAGACAAGCGATCGATGGCTGTTTCTGGATCATTGGCGAGGCGACTAAAGTCATTGCCACCGATATACAAAAAAATCTGATCCGGCTTGATAGCAATTACATCATCAAGGCGCAGCAAAACCCCCTTGGTCGTATCCGCTCCAATCCCACGATTTATCACCTTGCGATTAGGGAATAAATCCGCCCAGGGCCCTTCTTCAATGATGCTGGATCCTAGGAACAGTGTCCCGCCAGGTGCGGGCGGATTTGTTCTCCACTGGTCAATTCGTCGCTCCCAGCGTCGCTGGACATAAGCATCTAAAACAGCGCGCGGGATCATCTCTGCCGCAGGAGTGATTTCTCTTGAAGGTTCTTCGGCCTTACTGGATATGGCGCATCCAGCGAGAACAACCGCCATAGACGTCATCAAGACAGTTCGCGTCAGTCGAAGAGTCACAACACAAATGGGTTCCGAGCTGGCCTTTCCGATCAATGCATCGTCTTTCAAACGAACTATCCCCACCCAACTGGCTATCCATTTGGACAATCATGTTCGCCGACTTGCCATGAGTCAAGAGGTTAAAGTGATTTGATCATACATCCGGATAACCACTTGACGAATGAAAAATGAAATTGGATAACCAGTTGGATAACGAGTGCCGAGCGAATCGGCATGATCAGGAGGGCAAATTATGAAGACCGTTCAATTCTCTTCGGCATCGACCGCAATATTGGCACTGGCAATCCTGTCTGCACCGGCTGCCGGTCAGACTGTTCAGAGCACCGGTGAAAATGATGACACGGCGCAAGTCGACGATGAGAATATCATTGTCGTTACCGCGACGAAACGAGAATTGAGCCTTCAAGAAGTTCCAGTCGCCGTCACCGCACTTTCGGGCGATGCCTTGGATAGTGCGGGAGTGGGGTCGGTTGAATCACTGGCGTCTATCGCCCCCAGCGTAACCTTTACGCAATCAACAAATGACCAGAATAATTCTGTCAATATCCGCGGTGTGGGCACATCGGTTTTCTCGCAAGGTGTTGAGCCAAGTGTATCGGTTGTCGTTGATGACGTGGTCATGGCGCGACAAGCCATGGGGTTTCAGGATCTTGCCGATATTGAACGCGTAGAAGTCCTCCGTGGCCCACAATCGACACTCTTTGGTAAGAATGCCTCTGCTGGGGTGATCTCTGTCACGACCAAAGCACCTACTGAAGATTTCTCCGGCATGATCGACGGGCAGATCGCTGAAGATGGTGAATATACATTACGAGGCAGCCTATCAGGTCCTCTAGGCGGTTTTTTTAGCGGGCGGTTGACCGGTTTTTATCGCACTTTTGACGGCCACATAGACAATTCCGACGGACGCGATCTGAATGGCTATGAAAATTGGGGTGTTCGCGGCAAGATTCAGTTTCAGCCGGACCCTGACTTCACTTTCACGCTTATCGGTGATTATCGGGAGTCGCGGCAAGATTGTTGCATTTACACGATACGTGACACAAGTGGTGCAACCGGTGCGGCGGGATCAGGTAATCTCGACAATCTGTTGGCTCCAGTTGTAGCGGGCGAAGAAAATGCAGACAGTAATGTCAACGCACCGATTTTTAACGATAGCGACCAATGGGGTGTTTCAGGCAGGGCAGAACTGGAACTTGGTGACGGCTATTCCTTAACATCCATTTCCGCTTATCGCGGCTATGACTTTGAGAATAATATAGATGTCGATAGCCTTAATCTCGAAGAACCCGTCCCGGGTTTCATTACTTTTGACCTAAATAGCGGCACTACCAAGATCAGCCAGATGTCCCAGGAACTGCGGCTGGTTTCGCCGCAAGGTCCTCCATTCGATTTTGTGCTTGGCGCTTATGCCTTTCTGCTCGATCTCGACCGGACTTTTCAACGCCGCTTCGAAATTGCGGTGCCAATTGGTGGGGGAAATATTTTTCGCCTGAATCAAAGCGGACGGTTCAACTCGGCCGTTGAGACCACTAACCTTGCTCTGTTCGGTAGTGCGAACATCTATCTGACTAACCAGACCGTCTTATTTGGCGGTGCCCGGCTGATTGATGAGACATTGCGTTACAAGATTAATCGTGATCCCGCTAATGTTCTTGTCCCCGGTGATAGGCCATTTGGCGGTGGGCCAGGCACGCCCGCCAATGTCGATGATGAAACGAGCGATACTGCCGTTACGGGTGAAATCGGTTTGCGTCATGAAATTACGCCCGATCTACAAGCATATGCACGCTATGCGCGCGGCTATAAAGGACAGGCTATTGATGTGGGGTTTGGAGCGCCGGATAATGTCGAACCCATTAAGGCGGAGGAATCCAACGCTTATGAATTTGGTCTGAAATCGACATTTGCTGGTGGGGATGTCGTCGTTAACTTGGCTGTTTTCCAGACCGATTTTAACAACTTTCAAGAGCAAGCCGTGGTCCTGCTGAACGAACCGGGTAATGTGTTAAACGCTGAAACGCGATTGACCAATGTCGGTTCCGTTCGCACGAGAGGGGTGGAAGTCGAAACCTTGATCAGACCGAGTGATGACTGGTTCATCCAAGGTGGCATTTCCTATACCGACGCTTCTATTCGTGATTTTGAAAATGCAGGATGCTATTTCGGCCAAACTGCAGCAGAGGGATGTGTGCCGGTAACACTTGATGATGGTGGCACCCCGGCCGACCCAAGTGATGACATTGTTCAAAATCTGCAGGATCTATCTGGTGGGGAGCTGCCCAACTCACCCGACTGGCGTATCACCGGTTTAGTCCGCAAGAGCTTTCCATTGGGTGGATCGATCAATCCATTCTTGCAAGTGTCTGGCCGCTGGCAAAGCAAGGTCAATTACAGCCTGAATGGTGATCCCCGCGCAACCCAAGGCAGCTACGCAATCGTCAATCTGGCCATAGGCGTGGAATCGGACGATGGGCGGTTCAACGCCTCCATCTTCGCGAACAACATATTTGATCAGTTTTATGCCACTAACATCTTTGGCGATCCGCTCTTTGGCGGCGTGGTCAGCCAATATCTGCCACGTGATTTTGGGCGCTATTTCGGCGCAAGGGCTGTCTTCAAATTCTAAATTTCTGCTCACCCTCCCGTGACAGAATATACTGGGCGGTTGACCAACGAGATGGGTCAACCGCCAGCTTTTTGATAGTTAGCAGAAATATAGCGTGGAAATGGGAAAATAAGCCATGTCGATTATGATCAGATTTGCGGCTTTTCTAATCTTTTTTGGTCTATCCTTGGCGACAGCGCCAGCGATCGCAAAACCTCAACAGCCTAATATCATTTTCATTTTGGTTGACGATCTTCGGCATGATGAATTGGGCTTCATGGGATCAGAGGTGCCGACACCGGCCATTGATGAGCTGGCGAAGAAAGGCGTTGTGCTCGAAAATGCGTTTGTAACAACTTCACTTTGTTCACCAAGCCGTGCGTCGCTGCTTACCGGAATGGCGATGCGCAATCATGGGGTTATTGATAATAATGTGCCGCTGTCAGATGCGCTCACCATCTTCCCAGAACGGCTGAAAGATGCTGGCTATGAAACAGCGTTCATCGGCAAGTGGCATATGGGTGTAAAGGCCGATCCCCGCCGCGGATTTGATCATTGGGTGAGCTTCGCGGGACAAGGCAGCTATAATCCGCGTGATCTTTTGGGCCGCCCAGCGGTTTTCAATATCAATGGTAAATCGGTACCACAAAATGGTTATATTACCGACGAGCTAACAACCTACGCCACCCAATGGTTGAATGATCAAAGGTGGAACAGGCCGTTTTTCCTCTACATTTCGCATAAAGGTGTGCATGCGCCATTTACACCAGCGAAGCGGCACAAGGGAACGGTAGAACCGTCGGCGGTCGATACTACAAAATATCGTAAGGGTGATGAACCGGGAACACCGATGTGGGTCACTAATCAACGCAACAGCTGGCATGGTGTCGAATTTGCTTATCATGATAATTTGGGACTGGCTGAGTTTCGTCGTGATTATCGTGAAACTCTGCGAGCCGTGGACGACAGTGTTGCCCTTTTGCGTGCGCACCTTGAACAGATTGGCGCATCGAAGAACACAATCATCATCTTGTCCAGCGACAACGGTTTCCTGCTAGGCGAACATGGTCTGACCGACAAGCGCAATGCCTATGAGGCATCTATGCGCGTGCCAATGATTGCCTGGGGCCCATCCTATCTCCGCGCTGGCATCCGCGAATCCGGGTTGGTGGCAAATATCGATGTCGCCCCAACTATTATCGATCTTGCCGGGGCTGTGCCGCTCGAGCAAATTGACGGGATCAGTTTTGCGCATCTATTGACCGGCAAAAATGCGAAAGGCTCCAAACGAAGCGAACTGGTCTATGAATATTATTGGGAGTTTAACTATCCGCACACGCCGACGACCTTCGCGCTGCGTGATGATCGGTACAAATACATCCAGTACCATGGCATATGGGACACGGAGGAGCTATTTGACCTGGTCAATGATCCTGCTGAGACACGAAATCTTGTTGATAATCCAGAATATCTGAACCGCTTGGTCGAGATGCGCCTAAAACTTTTTACCGGACTGGCTTCGCGCGGTGGAACTCACGACATTTCCTTCAGCAGAAAGTTCAACCAAGGCGCTGTTTTCCGTCGCCAGGATGGCTCCGTTGCCGCCGAGTTTCCGGAACGTTGGCTGAGAGATCCAGGCGCTTTTGACAGGCTCGAGCATATCATCCCAGATAGTCCCAACAAAACAAGAATGATCGAATCGCTGAACAAAGCGATTGCCGCCGATGAGTGATACCCCAGCAGATATTGGCGGCGAAACTGAACCGCCACGCTGGCGCCGGGCGGCTTATGGTTTCGGCGACTTCGGATTCAATCTATATTGGTCGTCCGCCAGCATGTTCCTGCTCTACTATTATACAGACGTGCTCGGTCTTACAGCGACGGCGGCTGGGCTTATCTTTCTCATCGCCATGGTCTGGGATGGCATAACCGACCCGATCATGGGTTTCATCGCCGAGCGTACCAGAACCCGATGGGGTAGCTATCGTCCTTATATACTGTTTGGAAGTCCAGCTCTTGCCGCCTCGATCATTCTCATGTTCTACCGCCCAGAGTCCGAGGGCACAGCGCTTATTCTCTATGCTGCGACCACTCATGTTTTATTTCGTACCTTTTACACGATCATGTCCATTCCATATTCCTCTTTGTCGGCGCGCATCACACGCTCTGGTGAAGTGCGTAATGAGCTATCAGCATGGCGTATGGTATCAGCTACCTCGGGCGGTTTTTTTGTCGCCTTTCTCACATTAAGGTTGGTCGGCTATTTTGGTCAGGGAGATGCCGCCGTCGGCTTTTTTTGGACAGCAGTCTGCTATGCCGCACTATCTCTCCCGATTTTCCTGGGCCTGTTTCTGACCACGAAAGAACCAGATGTCGATGAAGTGGAAATGGCCGCCGCACCCGACCTGCCGTCAGCCTTTATCAGCCTTCGTCAGAACCGAGCTTTCGTGCTCGTCTTTGCTGCCACATCCTTATTGTTCATCGCAGGTGTGCTCACCAGCAAGACGCTGATCTACTATTACAAATATACATTGGGTAACGAGGAGGCTTCTGGCACCGTACTGGCGTTAATGACCGGTGGCGCTGCTATTATGGTGCCACTATGGGCGATAGTAGCAGCCAAAATCTCCAAACGTTTTGTTTGGCAATGTGGGTTGATTATTTCGCTTGCAGTTTCCGTGGCTATTTATCTCAATCCGGTAGAAACTGTCCCTGTCGTAACAGCTCTCTTTGCTGCCGGTGCGATTGGATCAGCAGCAAGCTACTTATCTTTCTGGTCGATGTTGCCGGACACGGTTGAATATGGAGAGTTTCATACCGGACTGCGGGTGGAGTCACTGGCGTTTGGATTGATGTCATTTGCACAAAAGGTCAGCTTTGGTTTCGCGGCCGCATTGCTCGGATTGATTCTGGACAATATCGGGTACCGTGCAAATGTCACCCAATCGGCTGAAACCCTAGCGTGGTTGAAAATAGTGATGACTTTGCTTCCAGCCGGCTTCCTTTTTATTGCCGTGCTTCTGATCATGGCTTATCCTATTGATAACGCAACGCATCGCCGC
Source organism: uncultured Sphingomonadaceae bacterium (assembly GCA_947493955.1). Taxonomy (GTDB): domain Bacteria; phylum Pseudomonadota; class Alphaproteobacteria; order Sphingomonadales; family Sphingomonadaceae; genus Parasphingorhabdus. The sequence continues at coordinate 177,907 of CANLSQ010000001.1, read as the reverse complement.
ATCCGACGCGAGATTGAAAATCGTGATCGTGACCGGCCACAAACCAATACTGCCTGAAGTGGCAGAATTGAGAATGGAACGAGTTTGGAAGACGGAATAAATTTGCGCGAGAAGCAACGGCTTCGCACACGTGCTCAAATACTCGATGCTGCGCTTGATGTTTTTTCCAAAAAGGGCTTCGATGCCGCCAGTGTACGCGATATTGCCGCGAAAGTTGGAGTGAACCACGGTCTGATCCGTCATCATTTTGAAAATAAAGACAAGCTTTGGAAAGAAGCTGTGGCGTTTTTGTTTGAGCGTATGGAATCAGAGCTTGCCGTTGATCCTGACGAAGAAGCGCAGATGAACGAACGGGAAAAGCTTGAGCATAATATACGCCTGTATGTTCGTTATTGCGCGCGCCACCCTGAACATGCCCGTATCATGGTGCAACAGTCGATCCATGGTAGCGAACGTTTTACTTGGATGGTCAAGAATTTCATAAAGCCGCAACATCAGCGTTCCGGTAAAAATCTACAAAAGCACCGAGACAGCGGTTTATGGCCGGACATTAGCGATGTCTCGATAGCTTATATCCTGGTCGCTGCAGCACAAATGCTATTCGTCTTGTCTGAAGAAGTAGCGGAGGTCTACGGCATTGATGTGAGCGACACAAAGCATGTCGAGGCCCATGCAGATGCCTTGATTAAGCTATTCTTCAATCACCAAGCACCCTCTTAGCAAATTGTCTTGGGAAAGCACCCAATTCTCCTTTGATGCTAGTGACCGCTTTGCGCCCCAATATCGGACATAAGTACCCTTGTACTTGGCCCTCGAAAGCAGACGTTGGTCTTTTGCCATTCCAAGGTCATACTCGAGCGTTCAAGTAACGTCGCAAGCTCAACTAATTTCAACTCTTTTGGGGGGCACGTGCTCAAGGAAAATATGCATATCCAAAACAGGCAAATTTCTGCTATCCCAGCCATATGAAGTTTGACCCTTACGACTACATAGGAGTTATAGTTCCTGGAACAATCTTGGTTGTAAGTATTGGCGTGCTGTTTCCATCCGTTGCTCCCACCCTGCAGGCTTCGCTGTCCCTAGGAGATTTTGGCTTACTAATGATCCTCGCGTTCCTATCCGGACATTTGTTGCAGGCTATTGGGAACGGATGGGAGTGGCTGATTTGGAAGCCCGCTGGCGGAATGCCCTCAACGTGGCCTACATTTGAGAAAACAATACTCCTCAGCGACGACCAATGCGGTCGGCTTTCGACCTCAATCAAGAGCAGACTTGGTGCTGAGCTCACCTCTTTGCAGTCTGGGCGCAGCACATTTCGAGAGATCGCTGTCATTGTAAGACAATCTGGTAGCCTCGAACGCATTGAAAGGTTCAACAGGAACTATGGTCTAATGCGCGGCGTAGCAGCAGGCTTTTTGGTTTCCGCAATCATGGTGCTCTTTGTTGATCTAGATCTTTGGTTGACAGCCCTGCTACTGGGGATGGCTGGAACAGTCGCAACTTACAGAATGGTGCGCTTTGGTATACACTATGCGAGAGAAATGTATGTCGAGTTCCTGAGAACGGACGAGGACAGCTAACTAAGCTCGATTATCCTTGACATAAGCGCGATCCTCTTGAGCACCGCTTATCAGCATAAACGTGGGCATGGCGTGTGCGGCGTCTGTTTCGAGGAATCTATCGAGAGTTTTCCAGTCGGTTTTCGAGGCCGCAGGCGCACCGGACGGATGGGAATGCCAGGTACCTATCGGGGGCAATCGACGCCCGGTCCGACGTAAAAATGCTCTTTCCTCACCGGTGCGGCCACATATACCAAGAGCTAAGTGAGTGGGGCTTCCCTTAGTTCCAGGAGGCTCTGTCGAGATGAAAAGTACATACAACTCTGAGTTATCTTCGGAGATTGCGCCATAGAGGTAGCCACCGGTTTCATCAGGTGCTTTTTGAGCTCTCATAGCATGCATCTTTTCAAGAACGTTTTGGGGTACGATCACTCGCCAACCATCGGTATCTGCAGCATCATGAAATACAACTACTTCACCTGGCAGTAGGATGTTTGTGCCGCGCGGCAGACCCGCTTCGTCAATCTCATTCAGGTAAACTGCTGGCGGAGCATTAGAAGTAGATACATGCGACCTGATGGCTGCATAAGCAGCGCTTGCATGCACGGACAACTTATAATTAGGCAGCTTCGTGGTGAATGACTGGCACCCAAAGCCCAGCAGCAGCTCGTGGTCTCGAAAGTTACCCGTCGCTTCGTATGAGATCCAATCTTTCACATTCTGGATGGTAGAAGATTGGGAAATTAGCCAATGATGGAGAAAGTTAAGGGTAATGGGACTGTCGGTCTGGGTGGCCATCGTAACACCCAGTCGACCTTGATTGAAAATCTCAGATCGAAAAAGCTGTCTTTTTGGAATGCCGCTTTTTGATAACCTGATCCGCACTTGTGGATTGGCCGTAGCGTCGATTACACTACTATGCTCTTCAATCTCATCGGCGAACTCTTTGTCTGTCAGTGATAGAACATCCACTCTAGCAGAGGTAACTGAGATATCTCTGTTCACTGCATCAGCATATTTGGCAGACAACTCCGCCTTTTCAACGCCGACCGTGTACACGTTTCCGATGTGCCTTGCCGTGTTGTGCGGTAAAAAAATGTCTTGATCGACGACCTTCATCTTCTCAACGCCGCTACGCGCCGCATGATCAACTAAATTGCTACCAAGTGCACCAGCGCCGAAGAAAAGCAAATCTCCCATGGGGTCCTCACCGGATACTGCGCGCAGCGTGTCAGAATTTACCGGCGTGAAGCCGTGAAATGGTTCGACTTTGGCCGAGCTATGCCAATGATCTTCTTGATCTCGATCTCGACTAATGAAGTATGCACGCAACTCCAATGAGCGCGCTAAATCATCATTTTCGGCCAATCCACCAACAGAGCGATCTATGTGTAGCGGTCGCCAAAGCCCTACAATAAGGAGAAAGCCACATCTTCTGTTCTTGAAAAGAAAGTCCGGTGGAACCGCTTTCTCATCTTGGTCCTTGAAGAGAACATTCATCTTGATGGTGGACTCCTCGGCATGATCCCAGAGCGACGTTTCCTTCAGACCATCAATAAGTGAGTTGATGTCAGTCCATTGGTTGAAAAACGGTTTTTGACGTTTTGTCTTGCTATCCGGCCAGCAAAAAATGGCTGGAATGTCGGTCTCGTCCCCTTGCGCAGTGGACATTTGAATTCTTGTCTTTCGGAGGATTTCAGAATCCGACGTATCCAGAAAAGATCGTGCAGCATCGATCGTGAAATTCTCACCGTGCAAGTGACGAAAGCGCGCACAAATGAATCTGGCCCCGCCAGTAGGGCTCTGCGCTGCTAGTAACTGAAATCTTTTCGGATCTATCGAACCCACAACACCGCCCTCTGTGGGAGGCATGGGTACTGGTTCCCAACCATCTTCATATAAGATGCCACTTTTGGCATCGCTGAGCCAATTCGACAGTCGGTCTAGAATGCCAACAATCCCAAACCGATCATAGATTACTTGGATATTGGTTCGCGACAAACACAGATTAGCTGGCAGCTCTTTTTCGCCCGGGTTAAGATGGGACAAATCGCGTGGAAAATCATCACGCTCACTGAGCGTTACTGGAGCCTTTTTCCCGATTTGATCAGCTGAGCCATATAAGAAGCAGATCGGCTCTATGTCGTTGATCGAAGCTGCGGACTCTCCATCTAAAAGCGGATCAGTGCAGATCTGAAAAGATAAAGCTGCGTCTCCGCCCCGCATCTCAAAAGTAACGCTATCATCAACAGTCGATGGGAAGTTGCGAATACGGGCAATCTCCCACTCAATGTTTCTGGCGAAATTCTTGTCGTTTTCAGCCATAACCACCGCCGCCAGCTGAGGCGGGCGATGAAGACATAATTGAAGCTGATGTGGCAGTGCCAATGAGCTTTAGGCTTGGACCTGAAGTTTTGAAGGTGAAAACAATGTCCTTTGCTTCTTCGCCCTTCTTACCTGCGGTGACTAGAAACCTAGAACGAACGTTCTCATCGACATCTTCGCCTTGAGCTAAAATATTGTGATATCTATCCCGCGCTTTTGGATTGGGGGGTGTACTACCCTCAAACTTCTTCGAGCTCGATACTACATGAGGACTGGACCCTCTCGGGTTATCCAGGCCAGAAATTGCGTCGTCTGACCATTCGAATTCGCCGTCGCTATTAGCGCGCCCCATAGAATGGCGTGAGCAATGGTGCGGTGCCAAAAGAATGTTCCACTCCCTTGAGGTTGTGCCGTATTCTTGATTGATCCGCTCCCAAACCTCGACCGTACCGTCACCTCCCAAAAGAACTTTGGAAGTTGTAGAGCCAACGGTAATTGACCATTGGACAACTAGGCTCGATGGATTGGAGCTGTTCCTTGGCTCGCCGTCAGGTGCCTTGGGAATGTCTGCTTCACCTGCGTCAGGAGCAAGCAGACGCCATGAGAGGCCATCAGTGATGTCCTGCTCATTCGCGTTTGTCGCTGTCAGTATCTGTATCCGATTTCCGTCTATTTCTCCTGCCGCGGTTCCCTGAAGATCTTTGCGTCTTTTGATCTCATCCAAGACAGGCTTGGACACATCGGTGGTATAGTTGGGATTTGCTGCATATTCCGAGCACCAAATCTCGTTGGCTATAAGCAATACATCGCCGTCATCTGGATCATCATCACGATCCTCCGGGCGACCAAGATGGAAAATATCTCGAAAACCTCGTAAGTGATCCTCGTCCGGATGAGTCAGGACAAAGATATCAAGCTGATCGTTGTCACAGGCATCACGCAAAATAGGCGCAAAATCATGATGATCGTCATCCTCTTCATCAGCCGCGCTGGCACGATAATTCACATCTGTCATGATGGTCCAGCCATGTGCCTCCAGGAGCACGGAGTCGCCATTATCGACAGAGAAGAAGGTGATTTGGTTAATTGCCATATTGAACTCGCCAGAGGTTTTAATGGGATGGGAACAAGATAAGAACTTCTTGGTTCATTTCAATGCCAAAGGAGGGGGGGGGCACAGCTAAATGAAGCAGATGCCTTTAACTAAGGAGGCGCTGTTTTCTGGGCGCTCGCAATATTTAGTTTCCTGCCTTTCCTCTCCTCTGATCGAGACGACATCGGTCTGTAAATAGCCTATTGCGAACAGTCGCTCCGTTCGCCAAACTAGAAGGATGCCTGTCGTTTTCTCGCAACTAGAAGATCTCGCGAACGCACTTAGTGAAAAAGTAGGCAATTCCGGCATTGTTGGGATTGATGGTTGGACGGGTGTAGGTAAGACCACGCTTGCAATGGATTTGGCGAGGGAGCTTGGCGCGGCCTTTTTTGACTTGGACTGTGCTCTGATACATGATCAAGGAGAATACGTCTTAGCTCTTCGCATGTCAGAAATTTCAATAGCTTTAGCAAAACGACATCGGCCGTTGATGCTATCCGGAGTATGCTTGTTTGAAGTGTTAGCGCAACTTGGAACGCGGCCGGATGCCTCCGTTTACGTGAAGCGGATGGCCAAATGGGGATGGGCCGACGAAGATGAAGTAACAGGACTAGTATTCGAGGTGCCGGGAGCAGGCGGAAATGCTATCCGTCACGAAATGCGCCTTTACCACCAGAAATGGCAACCGCATCTTGACGCTGATTTTGAATTCCAACGAGCCGGGTAACTGGTTCTGTTGTCTCCTTTGAGCTGGAGATTGCCCAATGCAGACAGTCTGCAACCGGCCCAAATTACGAAACTCAAACCTATGAATAGAGATTCTAAGCCCGGTATCAATTTGCGGCAGTTGCGCTGTTACTAGCGATCATTACAAAGCCGATGCAATATCCGGCTATGGTTTGTGCGTACTAGGCATTTTGGTAATCGTCTCCCTCGTAAGATCTAGCTGGAGTTTTCACATCATGACTTCTAATCTTGCTGGCCTGATGACCGGCACTGGATCATAGATTGAAGAATTGGAATGAAATTCGCACAGCGCTAGAGGTTGCTCGGCTGGGAACAACGCTAGGCGCAGCCGAGAGCCTTGGTATCCATAGGGCGACGGTAACCCGTCATATCGATACGCTGGAAGCGGAGCTTGGCACCAAACTCTTCCAACGCCATGCACGGGGCTTCACGTCGACTCGAATGGGCGAACAGCTTTTAAGGATCGCAACTTCGACGGAAGAACAATTCGGAGAGCTTCAACGCCTGGCTCTTGGAGCCGAGAGCGAGGTGGAAGGCCTTCTGACTATCACGGCGATCGACATTCTCGTCGATCCGTTGCTCCAGTTAATCGAACGCTTTCGAGACTTGCATCCTTCGACAAACGTGCAACTGATTGTAAGTGATCAAACACTTAAATTGCACTATGGCGAAGCTGACATTGCGTTTCGCGTAGGGCCGAAGCCCAATCACCCTGATAATGTGGTTCTCCCGATGGGTCAGTTGAAGATAGGTCTCTACGCACATGAAAAGCTCCTGAGCGATAGCGCCAAAGGATTTAACGTGCTGCCGCAGGTGGTGCCGGATCATCTTGCTCCCTCAACCCCCTATTTCGACTGGGTCCGGGAAAACAGCGATGCAGCCAAGGTTGCCTTGAAGAGCAATCATGTCGCAACGCTGTGGCAAGCGGTCGAACGAGGTCTTGGAGCTGGGCCAATGCCAAATTCGCTATCGGATGTAAGGCACTTGGAAATCGGCGAAAGACATGATGGATGGGCAGAGCCGATATGGGCTGTCACCCACGTCGATCTGCATCGTACCTCCAGAGTGCAGGCTTTTGTTGGTCTATTGAAGGATAGTGCACTAGGACTATCGATCTAGCGATTTTCTCCCGTTCCCAGCCAGGCGAGAAAAAGCGCAAGTGAAGCCACTACAGCACCAGCGAAGCCGATGGCCCAATAACCTGAAGATGCAATCACAATGCCTCCCAGAGCAGCTCCTATGCCTTGCCCCAGATAAATCGTAGACGTGTTGAGAGCGAGGGTTAGTGAACTCTGGTCAGGAGCAGCTCTCACGAGCGCTTTCTCGATAGCTGGTGAAGGAGCGATCAATGCCGCGCTTGATATTAGGATGGTAACAAAAGTCAGCCCAATAGCGGTCATGCTTGGCACCTCGAGAAAAGTGAAAAGGAAGCTCCACGCTGCTAGAGCGATGGCTAGAACGAGAAACATCTCTCGCATGTTGGATACAAAGCTACGCGCGTCGGCAAGACGGCTTCCTACAACGAGACCTAACAACGATCCAAATCCAATCGCCGACTGCATTACTGCGATGCTCGACCCTTCAAAGCCAGTAAGCTCGGTGATGAGTGGACCGATGAAAGCTTTAACTGGATAGGCCGCGACGAAGCCGAGGCCGATCAATGCAAGGCAGGTGAGTACAATAGGCTGTTTGAGCACGGACCAGTCGGCTTGCACATTTGGTGTATCGAGCAATACTGTTGATCGCGGCACCCCAAAATAGATCGCTGGTAAAACTAAAACAGCGGCCAAACCAGCAAACACAAATGTTGAGCGCCAGCCAAAATAGCCCCCAATCGCCGTGCCAAGCGGGACACCCGCGATAAACGCGATTGTTAGTCCAGAAAGTACCAATCCGAGCGCCTGGCCTTGTTTCTCAGGAGGGGTTAGCTCCGCAGCAATAGCGCCAGCCATCGGCATAACTGCACTGCCTGCAATCGCGATCACTATTCTCATCGCCAGATAGCTCTCATAGGTCGGCAGAAAAGCCGACGCGAAGTTTAGCGCTGCAACCCCACTGAGACTGGCAATGAGGACACCTCTTCTAGGAAAACGGACCAGCCAGCTCACCACAAGTGGCGAAGCAATCGCGCTTGTGATTGCAAAAGCTGTCATCAATTGACCTGCTGCGGAAATGCTAGCATCCAGATCTTTGGCAAGCTCTGCCAGAAGGCCAGCAAAGACATAGCTTTGTGTCCCAATAGCGAAAGCTGCCAACGCAAGAATGTAAACGGGGCGTGTCATCTGGATCTCCAAGCTTTGGAAAAAAGCATTTGGAGAAAATCATGTGGCTGCGAAATGCCCGTTATAGCGCAGTGAGTGTGCGTGAAACTGACAGCTTGACTTGTTGCAAAATCGCGCAGTGATCGCGCTGAATCCGGTCTTCTTATCCTCGGGTTTTTTGGCGATCTTCGGTGTCAACATTCAACTGAAGCAAGGAGCAAGCAATGACGATTTCGCACTCAACACAAAAGGTTTATTCAACCGCCCCCATCGCAGTCGCAGGGGCGACGGGCAAACAGGGCGGCGCTGTTGCTCGGCACCTCCTTAGGAACGGACATAATGTCCGCGCGCTTACCCGAAGCCCTGAAAAAGATGCCGCAAGGGAACTGGCAACGAATGGTGCTGAAGTGGTTGCTTGTGATCTGGAAGACCGTTCTTCCATCAATGCAGCTCTAAAAGGGGCGGCCGGACTGTTCTCGGTGCAAGACTTCCTCGAAGCCGGGATTGATGCTGAGCTTAGACAAGGCCGCAACCTGACTGATGCAGCCGCAGCGATAGATAGTATCGAGCATGTCGTCTATTCCGGCGCATCAACCATGGACCGCAATACGGGTGTTCCTCATCTCGATAGCAAGTGGCAGATTGAGCAGCGCTTGCGCGCAAGCGGTAAGACCTGGACGGTCTTTAGGCCCGCAGCATTCCTCGACAATTGGGAATGGGATAAGGAGGCGATCATGGAAAGTGGAACTGTCCGTTATCCAATGCGCCCAGAGATGCTTTATCGACAGATTGCATGCGACGATATTGGCGCCATGGTTGCCCAGGCCTTCGAACAACCAGGACTTTGGGCTAACCGGGCGGCGCCATTGGCTGGCGATGCGCGAACGATGCTCGAAATCACCGCAATCATCGGCGAGGCATTGGGAAGAGATCTCCGCTATGAGCAAATCAGCGAAAGTGCGGTTCTCGAAGAACAGGGGGAAGATCTGATGCTGATGTATCGTTCATTTGATACGATCGGGATGGATGGTGATCCGGTGTTCCTCGAGCATTGGCTGGGCCGTAAAATCGACCTACCCGCTTACTTGAAAAAAGCGGGCTGGAACTGAACATGACAGATATTGCGCGCTGCATCGAAGATGTGCTTGCCTTTTGGTTTACATCCGAAAACGAGAAGCACTGGTTTGAATCCACCCCGGAGTTTGATCAGGAGATTACTGAGAAGTTTGGCGAATTGTATGCGCACGCGGTGTCTGGAGAACTAGAGGAGTGGCGGTCATCAAGAGATGGCCGCCTCGCTCTCACTTTATTGTTCGACCAGCTTCCTAGAATGGCGTTTCGCGATACTCCAAAAGCTTATGCGTCGGATGGTCTTGGCCGCGAGCTGGCGCATCACGCGATCGGTTTGGGTGATGATATTGATCTGGCACGTGAGGGCGAACGGCATGCGTTTTTCTACCTGCCGCTTATGCATCAAGAGAATCTCGAAGATCAGCGACGTGCTGTCGAGCTCTACACCACTCACGGTCCAGAAAGTGGACTTGAATGGGCTCGACATCACTATGACATTATCGCCCGGTTCGGTCGCTTTCCGCATCGCAATCAGATTCTAGGGCGATATTGCACGGCCCAAGAAGCAGCCTTTGTGCAGTCAAATATTTGATCTTTGACAATAAACTTCTGTGAAAAATGGATAGCTGGCGCATGTCCATTTACTAAGCCTTGGCACATTCTGTGTTAGTGCAGACTGATGTCGCTTACATAATGACTTGGTGGAGCTTTAACTCGACCGTACCACAGTCTTCATGGATTCATGTAAAGGATGGTCTGGTAACTGCTATGGCAACCACGAGAGTTGCGAAAATCAAGATCATCACTTGAGAAAAGAAAAGAGACTTAGCTCTCACCAATTCTCCAAACACTGCAAGCCGCATGGTTCCTGCAACAAAACCGTTCATACCAACCAAGAATAATACTAAGCATAGCTTTAAAAGAAGCCAGCCTTGGCTAAACTGGCTGGTGATTTGAGCCAAGACCAATCCAAATGAGATGGTTCCAATCATTGCAGGTGTTACAAGCCAAATAACCGCTCGCCTCGAAGCCCACAGGAGCGGCATATGATCACTTTGGTCTTTGGACAAGCGGCTCGAAGCGATTGAGGTGGCTGCAAATAGACCGCCTATCCAAGCAATGAGGCAAATAAAATGGCCTATCCGAATTAGCTCATACATTTTGTTTCTTTTCAAGCTGCTGTCGGGTCGTGCGACGGTTGTAGAAGTGAAGAAGAGCGAAGGTTCCCCCAGGCAGGAGGCATGCTAACAAAGCCGCAAAAACCCAACTTAGAGGTAGATCTCCTGCGGCCCAGCTTTCGACAACGGCATAGAGAAACAAGAGAAAAGCCAATCCGTGAAAGGGACCGCCGATACCTGTTACGCTAGGGAGAGATGTCAGGTTTTTCAGCGGCACTGCAACGCACATTAAGAGTACAAGAGTTACGCCCTCGAAGCGAGCGCTCGCTCTGAAGAAAGGCGTTAGTCCCCGGTGCTGTGAAGTTTCAATCTCACTGCTCATTTGACAGGGCTTTCAGGGTTTGAGCTCCATTCGCGCCAGGACCCATCATAGTTTCGTACTCGATCCCATCCGAGCAGTTGTGTGAGGACAAACCACATATGCGCAGATCGAGCGCCTATCGCGCAATACGGAAACACTTGCTTGGCACCGTCGATGTCGATCGTTTTCAAGAGGTCGAGAATATCTGCCCGTGAGAGAAATGAGCCATCCTCCTTGTGCACATCATCGCAATGAAGATGTATCGCGCCGGGAATATGTCCTGCCCGCTCACCTTCTTTCGGTGGTGCGTCGAGATAAATCAAACCATCAAATTCAGTTTTTGTCCTGACATCGAGCAGAATTGTGCCGCTGTCACCAAGCATGTCCGACACTTCTGACAAGCTGCAGCTGTGTGCCTTGCTGATTTGTTCAACGGGATAGTCTCCCAGCCTAATGATTGTCTTGTCCGGTGTAAGGGGGCGCTTTTCCATAAGCCACCTCTCTTTCCCACCGTTCAGAACCCGAATCTTGTGATGACCAAGTCGAGCGAAGAACCAGTAAACCCATCCTGATGTGCCGCGATGAGAGTTGTGAGCAACAACTATTTCTGTGTCGGGTGTTAGGCCTGACTGTTCCAGCAATCTTTGTATTTTAACTAAGTCTGTAAGGTTCACAGAATCTTCATCGAGAATTTCTTGTACATTCCAGAAGATGGATCCGGGGATATGAGTTTTTTGATACTCCGTGTCGTCTCCATCCATTTCTACTATCGCGAGATTCTCATTTCCAAGCTTTGCTTGAAGCTCTTCAGGTTCAATTAGCGCTTTACTGTTTGCGTAACTTAAGTTGGTCATTTTTCCAGCAATCTCCATGTAAACGAATGCTTACATAATGAGATATGTTTGTACTAATGTAAATGGTCAATTACAACTGAAGGAAGATGACGAAAAGCTCTGCAAAAAATGATTCAACCGACTCGCTCGGGCGGAACCGCGAGAACACCGAAGATCGCCTTTTGAAGGCAGCGATGAAAGTCTTTTCCAAACGAGGTTATCACGGTGCATCGGTCGCTGAAATAGCCCGATCAGCTCGCGCGAATGTATCTCTGATCAATCGCTACTTTGGGGGGAAGGAGGGCCTTTTTCTTGCACTTGTCGAAGGCGTTATCGCGGAGAAGCAATCAGGAAAGCTAACCTATCCGCCGTACCCGGTATTGGCTGATGAAGTGCTGGCCTATCTCAAGTTTCGTTATCGCGAAGACAAAAAATTGCGAGACTTTATGCGTCTTTGCGTGGGCGAGATAGCTACCAATGACGAACTGCGCGCAAAGGCTCTTTCATCGCTGCGCTACGGTCAGGATGACAATTTTCAAGAGCGTTTGATAGACCTCCAGCACTCAGGAACAATCAAGCAAGATGCGGACCTAGAAAAGCTCTTTCGGATGATCAGCCTCATTTCGTTCTCGGCGTCATTTGTTGAGCGCGAATTGGTCGGCATGCCCGAGAAAGCGACCGAGAGCGTGTTTGAAACCTTTTCAACTATGATCGAAAGGGAGTTTGGCTCAAGTGCAGCCTAGACTTTCAACAAATCCTCCTAAAGCAGGTACAATTGAATCTTTATGGCGCAGGGCGTAAACAAGATCGCACTCCGGAACGTCTGGCAGTATGTGTGTTCCTGCCGGGTAGACTTCGATCCTTGATCCTCGGTGGCAATCGATTGACCGCTTTGCACAGCATACTGGCCAAAAGCAGACTGCCCGCAAACGGCCCAATTGCCGTCGCTACCGATTGGTCATCAATTCAATTGCATCAAGTTGAACAGTGATCTCGTCGAGCAGCGAACGCAGTTCAATGACCAAGCCGCTGACATCGAGATCACCGAGGTGAGCGGCTTGTCCCTTAACTGCGATTTCGTTGGCATCTTCAAGCCTTGCGGTGACCAAGGCAAATAGACCGGTTCGCACTTTGATCGGGTTAGTTTCGTCATCATTGGTCATATCCCGACCCATGCTCGAAACAGACGGGAAGTCCATATGCAGCTTTTGCAAATTTGAAGATAAACGACTGGACTTCTGCGTTTGTTCGAGCATTGCTGTTCCTGTCGCAAACATCATTTGCGACGGGCCGCCCGCTCTTAAGAGCGATCAGCGGCCCAGCTTCAGTGGAAGCGCTGGACCCGCCAGCGCCAAGCTGGAGACAAAACATGTCCACCAAATCAAAATCACAAACCAAATCTGCGAAAGTCATCACGCTGCTTTCGCGAAAGAAAGGCACAACTCTCGCTGAGATATGCAAAACAACGAACTGGAAACAACACAGCGTCCGCGCTTTTCTAACCGGCCTGCGCAAAAAGGGCTATGTGCTTGCACGTGAACAACGCGGTGATGACGGCACCGCCTATCGCATCACGCAAAACCCAAGTGATCAAGACGCCAAAGGTTCAGTATGACCTCGCCAGACAAACAATTGACTGAACTAACAACCATGCCCCCAGCCCAGTTGCGAGCAGCCTGGCGCGATACGTTCAAATCACCTTCACCCGACATCGGACCTGACCTGCTTCGGCGCGGTATCGCAAACCGGCTGCAGGAACGTGTCCATGGCAGTATGACGGGTGCCACCAAACGAGAGATTGAGAAACTTCGCAAGCGCGTCGAACGCACCGGCAAAGCTGGCCACATGCATGCGATATCACTCAAGACTGGAACAAGACTAGTTCGATCATGGAACGGCATAAGCTACCATGTGCTTGTTTGTAATGATGGCTTTGAGTTTGAAGGCCGCCACTATGCGAGCCTTAGCCATATTGCCCGCGAGATCACCGGCGCGCACTGGTCTGGCCCTCGCTTCTTCGGATTGAAGAAACGAAGCGGATACAAACCGAGAGTGCTTGCCAATGACTGAGCGATCAAAACGAAAGCGGTGCGCGATCTACACTCGCAAATCGACGGAAGATGGTCTGGAGCAGGACTTTAACAGTCTGGATGCCCAACGAGAAGCATGCGCTGCCTATATATTGAGCCAAGCCAGTGAAGGTTGGGAAGCAGTTTCAGAACTTTACGACGATGGCGGATGGTCAGGGGGTACTATGGATCGCCCTGCCCTAGCTCAGCTGCTGGCTGATGTAAAAGCAGGCAAAGTCGATATCATTGTTGTCTACAAGGTTGATCGACTCACGCGTGCATTGGCTGACTTTGCTAAGATTGTTGAGATATTGGATGATAACGATGCTTCATTCGTCAGCGTAACCCAATCGTTCAATACAACAACCAGCATGGGAAGACTGACACTTAACGTGCTTCTCTCCTTCGCGCAGTTTGAACGCGAAGTCACCGGTGAACGCATTCGCGACAAAGTTGCGGCATCTAAGAAGAAAGGCATGTGGATGGGCGGCGGTGTTCCTTACGGCTACGATGTGACGGAACGTCAGCTCCTGATCAATGAGGCCGAAGCGAAAACCATTCGGCATGTGTTTGAGCGATATGCTGAACTCAAATCAGTTCCGCAGCTGGTTGAAGAACTAGCCGCAGACGACATTCGCACCAGAACTCGTGTATTTAGATCCGGGCAGATCACCGGTGGCATCCATTTCAAAACAGGCACTTTAACCCATCTCCTTCAAAACCCGATCTATGTTGGGAAAGTCCGGCATAAGGAAAAAATCTATGATGGCGCGCATCAACCGATCATCTCGAATGATTTGTTTGAGCGCGTTCAATCGACTTTCTCCGAGAATAGGCGTGATAATGCCCTTGGAAAGAAGAGTCGCAACCCTAGTCTATTAACAGGCTTCGTTGCCGATCCTGATAGCAAGCCAATGACTCCGGCACATGCGAAAAAGGGATCCAAGCGCTATCGCTACTATGTCACACGGACAGACCCTGGAGACAAATCTCCCAAATGGAGATTACCCGCTGGAGAAATCGAGCGGTTGGTAATCGATACAATTGCCAGGCATCTAGCGACATGCAGCTGTTTAGGGACAGATGATGCACGAGAAGTGGAAGCTCAGATTAATCTGGATCGTCAAACTTCAATCGATCTGCCCGCGATGTCTATCACCGAACAACGCGAATTATTGCTCAACTGTAAAACTCACGTTGCTATCAACACCGGAACAATTGAAATCAAATTCACGCCTCCAAATCAGGATCAACTGGTCAAACTCTCGATTAAGGCAAAAATGGTCAGCAGAGGATCAGAAGTAAGATTAGCAATTGCACCGGATGATGGACCAATCAAGCGTGAGCCAGATCCAGTGTTGCTCAGACTGATAGCTCATGCTTTCGCAGCGCAAGACGTTCTGGTTTGGGGAATATCCTCTCCGATGGTCAATCACTACAAGCAGCGGCACTTGCAGCAGCTTGTTAGGTTAAGCTTCATGGCCCCCGATATTATCTCTGCGATAGTTGACGGAACACAGCCCCCTGATCTTACCGGACGCAAGATCATGCGTATCAACAAAATCCCACTAGACTGGGCCGGGCAACGCAAGATGTTTGGGTTCCCTTCAGCCTAAAAACTCCCGAAATCCACAAGTGCATCTGGACTCCAATATTTAGGCCATCGAGACACTTGGCGATTTTGTCTCTATATCGCGGCTGCCAAATGGTCTCTGGCGACAACCCCCAAGTCTCACCACCTGCTAACCGACCGGAAAATAGGGATAAAACCCGCATTCTGTATACCGGGTACGAGACTTTGAATTCTATGAAAAAAAGTGGTGCGCGACGCAGTCTGTCGAGTACGGGTCTCAGGCGAGAAGTTCCCTGTTATTGGGCAATTTACAGGGAAATCATCCACTTTTCAGGCAATTTTGCGCGAACCGAGTGCCTGCAATCGCCCATTCCTGCGGGCTTCGAGCACAAATTCCCTACTCGAGATAACAGGGAACATTAATCCGGTATCAGGGGGCTGAATATCAGAAACAGGGAGTTTATCTCTATGAACAGGGACTTTCGATACGCTGATAGATGTTTCGCTCCCGGTCTTCAAATATCCGATTGGAATTGTGCCTCGTCAGTCCTAGTTTGTTTTCGTCTCCAAAGGAAAATGTGATGGATGAGAACTCTCCGTTTTTTATCTATGATCCGAAAAGTCGTGGTTCGCTCTACTTCAAATATGCGATGGAACGTCCAATCAGTGACGACGACATCAGTGAAGTCTTACGCAATGACAAACTGTCTCACAACGATCCGCGTATGCTCCCGATTTTGATTGCTGCGCATCAAGGCAAACTGAATAAAAACAGAGGCCGTCCCAACAAAAAAGAGACGGCCAGATATAAAGCGATGATGCTGCTCGTTTCTGACGATATCAACACGAGAGCTGCAGAGATTAAGCGAGAACGGAAAAAGCAGACAGCGATCGAGAAGCGCAGCTTGCCCACTCCAAAGGTCCAGGCGGCTGAGGAAATTGCTCACCAACAAAAAATGTCTATTTCTGGACCCGCTCTGCTGACCGCAATTTCATCCTTTAATAAGGACCAGATTTTTGGTGACGGAAAAGACCGAAAGAAATAGCCACGACGAAACCTCCTTTAACAATGGAGGTTTACATGAACCATTTGCCCAAGCGGCTTGCCGACAAAATCATCGGTCAAAAGCCGTCTAATCTCAAACCCTATGCTGGCAATGCCCGCAAACATTCCGCCAAACAAATTGGCCAGATTGCAAAAAGCATCAAAAAATTTGGCTTTACCAACCCAATACTGGTCGATGAACATAATAATGTCATCGCCGGCCATGGCAGGATCGCGGCTGCAAAGCAGTTGGGTATGTCCGAGGTACCGACAGCCTGTATCAACGGCCTCAGTGAAGCAGATCGCAAGGCCTATGTCATCGCTGACAACCGCCTGGCAGAACTTGCTGACTGGGATGAAGGCGTGCTCAAGCTGGAATATGAAAATATTTTAGACCTTGAACCGGGTTTCGATCTGGACAGCATAGGCTTTAGCGATGCCGAGGTTACCAAAATACTTGACCCACTCGAGGCTGTTGAACCCGAAAATGCTATCCCGGAGGTTGATACATCTGTTCCTGCGGTCACGAAGCTGGGCGATATCTGGGAACTTGGAAATCACCGACTGATCTGCGGCGATTCATTATGTGAACAAACCTACATCTCACTCATGGCCGGTGAACCTGCGCAGATGATCTTCACCGACCCACCTTACAATGTTCCTGTAGATGGTCATGTATGCGGGCTCGGCAAGGTAAAACATGATGATTTTGCCATGGCCTCTGGCGAGATGACATGCGAAGAATTTACCGACTTTCTAGAAAACTGTTTCAAGCAGCTTGCAAAACATAGTGATGATGGATCAATCCACTATGTCTGCATGGACTGGCGTCATATGAACGAAATCCTGGCAGCTGGCGGCGCAAACTATGCAGAACTGAAAAACCTGATTGTCTGGAACAAGGACAATGGCGGGATGGGCTCATTTTATCGGTCCAAACATGAACTTATATTTGCGTTCAAGAGCGGTTCGGCCAAGCATATCAACAATTTTGAGCTCGGGCAGCACGGGCGCTACCGGACCAATGTCTGGGACTATGCCGGCATAAACTCGCTCAAGGAAGGCAGGGATGAAGAATTGGCGATGCATCCAACCGTCAAACCAACGCAGCTTGTTGCTGATGCAATCCTTGATTGTTCCAAACGTGGCGGCATCATCCTGGATGCCTTTTCTGGCTCTGGCACGACCATCATCGCCGCAGAACAAACTGCGCGCCAATGCCGGGCGATTGAGCTGGATCCGCACTATTGCGACGTCGCGATAAAACGCTGGCAAGCGATGACCGGCAAACAGGCTATGCATACCGGGCTTGATATCAAGTTCGATGATCTGCACAGTTCTCCGCCGAACTAGTCCGGCCAGACGAGACTTGGGCGCCATCATTCTCACAACAATGCTCACGCCTTTTATGTGACAGTCTCTTGCAATGCGATTGGTTAGAACAGCGATAATAATCGAAAGGAACGACTATGAATGATCCGTCGAAGGTGGGCTATCGCAAGCCGCCCAAAGAACATCAATTCAAGAAAGGGCGCAGCGGTAACCCCCGTGGCCGGCCGCCCAAACAAAAACCTGCAAACCCATCCGAGGCAGATATCCTAAGAAAGATTTCTGCCGAAACCAATATCGTAAACGGCAAAGAAATGACCAAGCTGGAGTTATGGCTTCGGGTACTCGACAGAAAGGCTTTGCAGGGCGATTTAAGAGCTATGAAACTGCTTGAAGAAAAGCTTCAGAAGGCTGGAATTAATGGCGGTAAGCCCGAGCGACAAGGCGTTCTTGTTGTCCCTGGGATGATGGAGCCAGAAGAGTGGGCAAAGCAAGCTGAAAAAAATCAGGCCAAGTATCGTGAACATCTGCCCGATAGTTAGTCCAGTTTTATCCGAACATCAGTTTTGCAAGATCGGTCATATTGCTAACCGGAGTGAACCAGCCTTTTGGGACGTTGCGCAGGGCTGGACGGATGGCTTTAAATCCCTCTGAGTTGGCGCGGCTGTGTTTGACCACTCGATCTCCCAAATCTGGCAGCGGCCGATCGGGTTCTCCCCCAAACCATAGATATTGTTCGATATCGAGGTTTTGCGGATCATATATGATCCAGACTACGCAGCCGGATGACTTGTTTCCGAGAGCTTGATGGACATTGATCCTTGCTCTTGTGCCGCCTTTACGCATAGCTTTGAGTTGGACATGGCGCATCACTCCATTTGCTTCGATAACAATGTCATATCCGCTATTATCCGATTCTGAATGCAATACCTCGAAATCATGAATCCCCCTGCCCCAAAGCTCCGTGCCGCAATCCGCTAGAAATCTGTGCTCGATGATGGATTCCAGAGTGTGTGAAGAAAGGCTGGCTTGGTCGGCCGCTGCATGGCTCTGCATTGTGGCCTTGGGCATAAAATTGTACTCTCTTTCGTTTATAAGTGACATTGCATTCGCTTGCCGAGCCGCCCTCAGTCAAGCAAATTGTCACTGATAGTCTGTAGATCAATCGTCTACACGCAGCGCATTGCTGGCTTGTGGACATCCAGCAACGCCTTGCCAAAAATATTAGGAAGCACCGTAAGGCCAAAACCTGGTCTCAGGAGACGCTGGCGTTCGAGGCAGGCATCCACAGGACGTACATCAGTGATCTGGAGCGAGGTGCGCGTAACCCGACCATTAGGCTGGTGGAAAAGCTAGCACAAGCACTGGAGGTTAGTGCTGGGGAACTGTTGGACTAACGGCCGCTTCATCCCGAAAGCGGACATTAGCTTAGGTCGTTTTTGACGACAGCAATTGGGCCGAAAGTAGAAATTCCTAGATTGGAAAGTGTAGCTAGATATCTGGCGGTTTTCATCCGGTATCCAACCGCCTTTTTTGTTCGCGCTGCCATAACAATAAATATGCTGCGGGAATAACAAACATCGACAATAAGGGCGCGCTAATCATGCCTCCCACCATCGGAGCAGCAATCCGGCGCATGATTTCAGAACCTGCCCCAGTTCCTATTATGATCGGGAATAAGCCTGCCAATATGGTGGCAACGGTCATTGCCTTGGGCCGAACTCTGAGCAGAGCCCCCTCACGCACAGCCCTCAGGATTTCTTCAGCATTGGGCCTGTCTCCGGCGTCGGCGAGTGCCTGCTTAAGGTAGATCAGCATGACCACACCAAATTCAGCGGATACGCCAGCAAGAGCGATAAAGCCTACCGCTGTCGCAATCGACTGATTAAGCCCCATGAAATAGAGCAGCCAAAGCCCACCCGTCAAAGCAAAGGGCAATGTTACCATGATCAGCAGAGCCTCATCAAATCGTCGGAATGTAAGGTAGAGCAGAAAGAATATTATAACCAAGGTCGCCGGTATCACGACCATGAGCCGCGATTGCGCGCGTTCCAGATATTCAAATTGCCCGGTATACGCGACGCTCACGCCTGCTGGCAGATCGATCGCACCGTCAATGGCTTCCTGCAGATCCCCAACAACTGAAACCAGATCGCGTCCGCGTGTATCGATATAGATCCAGGTAGACGGACGGCCATTTTCACTGCGGAGCATCGGCGGCCCTGCGCTGGTTTCAACATCCGCAACGGTGCCTAAGGTGATTTGTTCCATGGACGGTGTGAGAACTGGCAGGTTTCTTAGATCCTCCAAACTGTTTCTGATGCCGCGAGGATAGCGCACATTGATCGGATAGCGCGCGAGCCCTTCCACTGTTTCTCCAACATTCTGCCCTCCAATAGCGCTGGCGACAATCGATTGAACGTCAGAAATATTGAGGCCATATCTAGCGGCCTCTTTTCGGTCGATCTTGACATCGATATAGCTGCCGCCGGTCAGTCTTTCCGCCAGTGCAGAGCTAACGCCATCGACCTTCTTTGCCTCACCCTCGATCTCTCGTGCAACCTTGTCAATAATATCCAGATCATCTCCGGATACCTTGATCCCAATGGGACTTTTGATCCCAGTTGAAAGCATTTCGATACGATTACGAATTGGCGGTATCCAAAAATTGGCCAGTCCCGGAACTTGAACTGCCTTATCGAGTTCCTCGACAAGCTTTTCAGAGGTCATCCCAGGCCGCCACTCTGATTCCGGTTTGAAATGGATGGTTGTTTCAAACATAGTCAAGGGTGCAGGATCAGTTGCCGTGTCTGCGCGCCCGGCCTTGCCGAACACCGTCTCGACTTCGGGCACAGCCCTGATCATCCTATTTGTCTGCTGCAATAATTCTCCTGCTTTGGAAGGGGATAATCCTGGCAGGGCATTCGGCATATAGAGCAGATCACCTTCATCCATTTGCGGCATGAACTCACCGCCCAGTTGGCTGATCGGCCAAGCGCTGGTGGCAAAGATCAGGGCCGCAATGACCAGCACCTTTTTAGGGCTTTTGAGCGACCAGTCCAAAGCGGGCTGATAAACTCTGGTCAAAAAGCGGTTGATCGGATTCTGATTTTCTGACGGGATTTTGCCGCGAATAAAATAACCAATAAGAACCGGGATCAAGGTGATCGAAAGGATCGCAGCCCCAGCCATGGCATAGGTTTTGGTGAAAGCGAGGGGTTTGAATAGTCGCCCCTCCTGCCCTTCAAGCGTAAATACAGGCAGAAAGGAGAAAGTGATGATGAGCAAGCTCAAAAACAAAGCTGGCCCCACTTCAACCGAAGATTTGACGATGAGCTGCCAATGATCGGCCACTGGCATTTCCCGTTCCGGATTTTCGCGTCGCCACCTCTCGAGATGCTTATGTGCATTTTCAATCATGACAATCGCGGCATCGACCATTGCCCCGATAGCAATCGCTATCCCGCCTAAAGACATTATGTTCGCATTAATCCCCTGAAAGCGCATAATCAGAAATGCGATCAAAATACCGAGAGGTAAGGTCAGCACGGCAACCAAAGCTGATCGGGCGTGCCATAGGAATAGAGCGCAAACGATCGCCACGACGATAAACTCTTCTCCAAGCTTGATCGACAAATTATTAACCGCTTCATTGATTAATTCAGAGCGATCATAGGTCGTCACGATTTCGACGCCCTCAGGCAAACTTGCCTTCAGTGTTGCAAGCTTTTCTTTGACAGCGTTGATCGTTTCGCGAGCATTCTTTCCGGAGCGCAAAATGATAACGCCGCCTGCCACTTCGCCTTCACCATTTAGTTCGGCAATGCCGCGCCTTATCTCCGGGCCAATTTGTACACGCGCGATATCGCCCAAAGTGACCGGCACACCGCCTATTTCTGTTCTCAGAGGAATAGACCGAAAATCCTCAAGGTTTTCTAGGTAGCCAGTGGCCCGGACGATATATTCTCGCTCCGCCAGTTCGACAACAGAACCGCCCACTTCCATATTGGCGTTTTTAATCGCCTTTATGGCGGTATCCTGGTCAATACCCAGAGACACCATTTTATCGGGATCAAGCACAACTTGATATTGTTTGACCATGCCGCCAATGGACGCAACTTCTGCTACTCCCGGGATTGTCTGCAACTCATAGCGCAGGAACCAGTCCTGAAGGCTGCGAAGCTGAGATAGATCATTTCTGCCTGTCCTGTCGACAAGCGCATATTCATAAACCCAGCCCACACCAGTTGCATCGGGTCCAAGCGAGGGCACGACTCCTTCCGGCAAATCTCCTTGCACTTGGCTCAGATATTCGAGCACCCGGGAACGCGCCCAATATAGATCCGTGTCATCATCAAACAGAACATAGACATAGCTGTCACCGTTGAAGGAATACCCGCGCACAGCCCTTGATCCGGGAACGGAGAGCATTGTTGTTGCCAACGGATAGGTGACCTGGTTTTCAACGATCTGAGGTGCCTGACCCGGATAAGCGGTTCGGATAATGACCTGGACATCGGAAAGATCAGGGAGCGCATCGACAGGCGTGGTCCGTACAGCCCAGAGACCGCCTGCCAGAACAGCGCCGACCAAGAGCAATACAAGCATGCGAGCGCCGACGCTCGCGCGGATGACTGTTTCGATCATTTGGCAGCCTTTTTCCGGCTAATTCCGGTAACCGTAAATGCCATTCCCTTCTTTTGAAAATCGATGGTTACTTCATCGCCCTTCTTAAACCCACGAACCAGACCCGGTTTTGCGAGCTTGAAGTCCATAGTCATGCCGGGCATGTTCAGTGATGTGATGGGACCATGCGTGAGGGTAATGGCGTCCTTTTTTATAGCTTCTATCCGTCCCGAGGCTTTGTGCGTTCCCACGTCTTTCGGAGCAGGCTTTGCCTCGCCCTGGATTGGACGAACGTCGATGCCAGACAAGTTAGCCTCGGAATCCACAAGGAACTGGCCTGAAACGATCACTTTTTCACCCGGCGAGAGGCCTGTGAGTATCTCTGTTTGTCCGCCCCCTTCCCGGCCAATTCTGACTTCAGCCGGGCGGTATCTGCCTTTATCGCTGGACAACATGACCAACGTTCGTGTGCCGGTGTCTATGATAGCCTCACTAGGGACCAGAATGGCCGGGCTGCCGATACTTCCAAAATCAACTGCTGCGAACATGCCCGGTCTCAGCTTTCCGCCCTTGTTCGCAAGCTCAATACGTGCAGTCAGCGTTCGGCTGCCAGTTTCTGCTGTCGGTAAAATCGCAATGACCTTGCCTCCGAAATCCACGCCAGGGAAACTTTGCAGCTTGGCGATTACTGATTGCCCAACCCGGATCTCTGGCGCTCTGGCTTCTGGAATGGCGGCATCAAGCCACACGGTTCCAAGTCCGTTAATCTGCGCCAAGGGTTGCCCCTCAACCAAGGTCATGCCCTGACGGACATCGAGACGCTCAACAACGCCGCTTACGGGCGTTGTAACCGTATAAATGCTTTGCGGCCTGCCCGTACGGGCTACCTTTCGGATCAAACTGTCAGGCATGCCCAGGAGGCGCATTCTTGCCTTAGCGGCATTGGCAAATTCGGTGTTTCCGCTGCGGGCAAGAGCAATATATTCAGCCTGTGCACCGCCCCAATCGGGCACCAGGATATCTGCAAGCGGCGCGCCTGCCGGAACCACGTCGCTTGGCGCACGGCGATACGTTCTTTCAACAAATCCGCCAGACCTCGCCTCTACAATCGCGATGTCCCGTTCGTTAAATTCAATGGTCCCGGTAACGCTCAGACTGGATTCAATCCTGCCCATTTTGGCTTCTGCGCTGCGAATACCCAGATTTTGGGCAATTGCCGGATCTATGGAAACGCCGGGCTCTCCGCCGCCCTCTTCTTCGCCTGCATATTTGGGCACCAGCTGCATGTCCATGAACGGAGACTTTCCCGGTTTGTCGAATTGTTGATTGGGAAACATGGGGTCGTAATAATAGAGAATATCACTCTCACCTTCGGCCACCTGTTCATGCCCAGCGCTGCTGGAACCGCTGGTGCCCAGCCAGTAGCCGCCACCGCCAGCGAGAACTATAGCAACAAGAACAACCGCGCCCCAACGCGCCTTCTCTGCAGATGTAAATGTCATGGCAAATTCCGATCATAAGTGAATTTAATGCGAACCGTATCGCGAACAAAAGTTCTCTCCCGGTCCAATAAGTCGATTTCAGCTTCCGCAAAGGCAACGGCTGCATTGAGTGCAGTATCAAGATCTATCCGACCCGCCGCGTAGCTGATCCGGTCCATCTCAGCCTGTTTTTTGGCGAGCGGTAAAAGTGTATTTTGGGAGCGCAACCAATTTTCTTTGTAGGCACGGTTGGATGCCAAATCAGACTGGAGTTCAGCAATCAGTTGACGCCGCAAATCTTCCAGTCTCAGCCGCTCAGCTTCGGATTTCAGCATACTGGCCGCGATGCGCGGATTTTGCCTTTTCTTTGCAAATATCGGCAAATCTATCGTGACACCTACAGAAACATACTCGCCATATTCTGGTCGCCGATGTGCATAAGACGCGTTAAAGCTATAATCGACTTTTTTACCTGCGCGAGCAAGATCAACATCGGCCTCGGCGCGCTTCACCCTAGCTTCGCGAATTTGAATCAGCGGCAGCAACTCTAAGCTCGTAAGCAGCGCTTCACGGTCCAATTCAAATTCTGGGGCCTTTCCAGAAATTTCGGGGTTTTCGATCCTGATCCATCGCGAAAGCGTGGCTTTGGCGATTTCGACATCAGCCTCACGCTTTGCGCGCCGGTCGGCCAGTTCAGCCGAAAGGCGCTCTGGATCAAATGCTTGCGCAGGCCGCGTATATCCCGATTCAAGGCGCGATGCGACGGTGTTCGTCAAATCATCGAGGCTATCCTGCAAAATCTTGAGAATATGGAGCCGCCGGTGAGCATAGTAAAGATCGACCCATGCAAGAGCAGAATAGAGACGGACATTTTGGATCTCATCCTTTTTCCCGGCTTCTGCCGCTACAACATCAGCCGAGGCCTGCTCTGCGCGGGCTCTGCGCTTTGCGATGCTCGGCACATCCTGACTGATGCCAATTCTTTGCCGCGGAAATCCGTTACGACCTGGCCGCGGTGAAAATTCGAACGGTCCTGCTATCCGTGTGTCGAGAAGATCGACGCTCAGTCTAGGGTCAGGTAGTTGATCAGCTGCAATAGCTTCGCTTTGCGCTGCTTCTATCTGCAATCCTCTTGCCTGAATGCCGGGCGCATTTTCTTCTGCCAGATCAACGGCCTCTGAAAATGTCACAGGCCGAGCATAGATTGGCGAGGCGGCCAGTCCCATCATAGCCAGACACAAGAACGCTGAATAGAAATAGTGCCGTTTTTGGCAGCTTAAAGGTCGCTTAATGGTCATTATACATACTCGTATGATATTCACACCCCGCCGGAAATCTGGCTGGCGGTTTCATTGCGTTGAATGACTTTGGATAAACATGAAGCGTTGATCAGTACGGTTGGAAGCCGCCGCCAGAGCATCAGCCCTTGCAGTTCAAAGCAAAGTCAAAGGCCGCGCAGGAACTGCGCACCAAAACTGTCAGGTGGTAATGGGAGGTCTCATCTCGGGCACGGTTATCAACCCATCTGGTTCAATCACTGAGGGACCAGAAATATGCAACGAAATCCTGTGCTGAGGATCAGCTTGTGATGTTCCTTTGATAACGATGGCGGATATGGCCGAGCATTGTAGCATCGCATCGCAATCGCCAGCGCAGCACTCGCCAGATAAGTCCTTGCTAGGCTCTGCCTCGGCTTTCATCTCATCACAATGAGGACTTTCATTATCAATCTCCGAAGCGGTTTCCATTCCGAGGCAGTTCAAAGGACTCGCCGCCGCTTGGCCAACCAGATTGAACATGGTGAAAATCAAAACAACGAGGATTAGTCTTGGATGCATTATCTATCCTATTTCCTTCTTATTTTGACTTTCGTCAAGACATTCAGCGCCTTTCTAATCGCACTATTTACCGAAATGTATGGCTTCCCACTGACTATCTATTTTCTCGCAGGCTGGCTGCAAAGCAACTACCCCAATATCGATTGGCTGGCCCATGATTCCGGACATTTGCTCGAAATGCTATTTGGTTGGGAAGATAATTCGCATTTCGGACCCTTTCACATCCTTAGTTTCCTATTGATCGACGGCGGTTTTGCGTTGCTATCTGCCGCATGGAGAGTGCTTTACAAAGCTCAGCGTAGCGAGACGCTGGCAGTTTCGGGGCCTTATGCCCGGATTCGGCATCCGCAATATGTCGGCTTCATTCTTATCATGGCCGGTTTTCTCGTTCAGTGGCCTACAATTCTCACACTCGCCATGTTCCCTGTTCTCACTGTCATGTACTGGCGCCTTGCTCTGCATGAAGAGCGTGAGGTTGAGGCGGAATTGGGTGATGTTTACCGGAAATATGCTGCGAGCGTTCCGCGCTTTGTTCCCAAATTCAATCGGAAAGTTGGCGTCTGATCGTGGTTCATCCTAACTAATACTTGAAAATAAAAAGATTGCACATGGTATTCGATTTGTGTCGCGATGAGTCGAGGCACTTCTGTCGTTCTCAAATTCGCGGTGCCAGTGTTTCGATAATTTTGCATTCACCAACTGTTCCATGCTGACATGCACCAACCACTCGGCCTAACTCGGAACGTAGCGTTGTCAGGTCATCAATTTTTTGATCAATTTCAGCAAGGTGTCTGCTCGCAATATCGTCAACGGCATCGCACGATTGATCCTTATTATCCGACAGCTCTAGCAGTTCGCGAAGTGCCTTCAGGCTAAAGCCAAGATTTCGGGCACGGCGGATGAATGAAAGCCTTGCGAGATGATCGCTTCCGTAGTCCCGGTAATTGGAAGTTGTTCGTGCAGGGGGTGGTAA
Source organism: uncultured Sphingomonadaceae bacterium (assembly GCA_947493955.1). GTDB lineage: Bacteria > Pseudomonadota > Alphaproteobacteria > Sphingomonadales > Sphingomonadaceae > Parasphingorhabdus. Next base: position 151,605 of record CANLSQ010000001.1, on the reverse strand, counting down.
GAGGCCGATTTTCTCATAATAACGGACGGTTTCAACCTTTGTGTCCGTCGCCTTTGCCAGTGCTCCAATTTTCATCGCTTGACCCTATAGTTACTACAGGGTGCATAAACTATCGGCGAATCGAATTTTGTCGAGGAAAAACCATGTCTGATAATTGCTGCGCCGAAGCCTGTGGAACTGGAGATGCGCTGAATGGCGGGCGCTGGCGACGTATCCTGTGGATTGCGCTCATCCTCAATGCTGCAATGTTTTTTATTGAAATGATTGCTGGCGTTCAGGCGGATTCACGAGCGCTTCAGGCCGATGCGCTCGACTTTTTCGGTGATGCTGCCAATTATGCAATCAGCCTTGGTGTAGCAGGAATGGCGCTGGCATGGCGATCACGCGCTGCCTTGTTTAAAGGCGCAACCATATTGATATTCGGCTTATGGGTGCTGGGGTCTGCAATCTGGGCGTTCTTTAACGGCACGGCGCCGGTTGCCGAAACGATGGGCATTGTTGGAACGCTGGCATTGCTCGTGAATATCGGCGTGGCTCTCATGCTTTTCCGCTACCGTACCGGCGATGCGAATATGCGGTCGGTGTGGATATGTTCACGCAATGACGCAATCAGCAATGTTGCCGTACTTGCCGCTGCACTTGGTGTTGCGGGAACGGGCAGTGCATGGCCCGATCTTGGGGTTGCAGCGATCATGGCAGGTCTAGCCATTACCGGCGGAATTCAAATTATCTTGCAGGCCCGCTGTGAGCTGAAATCCGGGAAAAGCCGCAAACTCTCTTTAGGGGAAGCTTAATGCCGAAAAAAGACATTCTTAAACTCATAAAAGAGGAACGGCACGTTTTTCGCGCAGCCAAGCGAACGGGTGACGGCAATGCAGCGTGGATCGCGCTCGAACGCGAACATATTCTTGGCCAAGGCTTCTTCTGGCCGCACATCCGATCGCATGTGGCCATGCTGGGATATGCAATTGAAACCCGCGATGGCCGCGAAGTTTTCGGTCAAACAATGCGGCTTTTACTCGCTCCCTTGGGCAACCTCACCGGAAGACTCCCATGGGGCAATACGGGGCGCGCCAATGTTAGCGCATTCAAACCCATGCCTTATCCTGAAGACTTGGCGAGCGCCCTTTCCCTTTCACCTGAAGAGAGGCGGTAGGTCTCCTTATGGCTATTCTTACAAGCAAGCAGGTTGAAAGCCTTTATGACAAGAATGCTGGCATTTACGACCAACTGGTGTCGGGATTTCGTTGGACTGGGCTTAGTCGTTGGCGACGCGTACTGATTGAGCAGCTTAACCTAAAGCCGGGGGACCATGTGATCGACCTGTGCGCGGGGACAGGCGCCAATCTTGCGTTTCTGCTGGAGAAGGTCGGACCGACCGGCAAGGTAACGCTGGTTGATCTTTCGCGGGGCATGCTCGACAAAGCGCGCGAACGCGCGGATCGGCTCCAAGCTGGCAATGTTGAGTTTGTCCGGACGGATGTCTCAACCTTCGAGTTTCCCGACGATACCAAGGCAGTCATCAGCACGTTCGGATTGGAGATGCCACCCGGTTATGTAGCGATAATAGAGCGTGCTTCTACCGCCCTGCCGACCGGAGGGCGGATGGCCTTGCTCGGTTTAAAGCATCCAGAACGGTGGCCGCGCTGGATCATCGAAATCGGCATATTGCTGACCAAGCCATTTGGTGTGGCGCGGGAATATGAAGAGTTCCGCCCTTGGCTTCCAGCGCGCAAGTTCCTGCAGGAAATCCATTTCCGCGAATTCCTGATGGGATGCGTCTATGAATTTGTAGGCGAGAAAATATGACCAACTTTGCAAGGGGCACACCCGAACAACACTTGCGCAAACGTCTTCGCAGCTCTACTGTTTTAGACAACGTGCAGCGTATTATTTTGCCTCTTCTCGCGATTGCAGCGATTCTTTTCAGCAGTTTCCTGTCCCTTCCAGACGCGCATGCCGCAGAGAGCAAAAGCTTCGCCCATGCTGCCGATCATGTCCTTGCTCATGGTGCGGACCACTTCGATGCCAAAGGTTCTGGGACAAACCATGAGGGTCCGGATCAATCGGTTGTGCATCACCACAATTGCAGTTTCAGCCTCGCCGACAACGGCGTACTCCTACCATCGCCTTTCTGGTTCTCGGATAACCTCAAAGGCCCGCTTGCAATCTCATCGCTGGCGTCCCGTGCTCCTCCCGTGCTGATACAGCCTCCCAAAGCCTGACCGCAGATCATTTGTGAGCGTACTTTCGCGCGCTCGATTGATTTCAGTCAGGAGATAGAAAATGCGGTGCATTGCACTGGCCGCGGCGCTGATTGCGGCGTCCACGGCCTCATCAACATGGGCACAAGACATATTGACCCTCGAAGAAGCACTCGAAAAAGCGGGTGTTAAAAAGCAAAGGGGGCCAAATTCATCTGAAAATCCGCGGGTCTATGGCCCTCAGGCCGAAGCAGCAGCCGCGCGTGCGGCAATCGACCAAGCACGGCTGCGGCCTAACCCTGAGATATCAGTAGAGGCCGAGAATATTGCAGGCTCCGGAGCTTTCTCTGGCTTGCGGTCTACTGAATACACATTGGCGGTCGGACAGCAGTTCGAACTCGGCGGCAAACGAAGCGCGCGTGTCAAAAGCGCACAAGCCTCGGCCGATCTGGTTGGTTTGAAAAGTGATCTTTCCTTGTCACAACTCGCGCTCGGTGTTCGCGAGCGCTATGTCGAGGCGGTCGCAGCTGGCCAGCGCGCCGCTCTGGCGCGTGAAATTGTCACGCGGAACCGCGAACTGGCACGTATCGCCAATGTAATGGTTGAGGTTGGACGAGAGCCACCGCTTCGCGCTATGCGAGCAAAAGCTGCGCTTGCGGAGGCAGAGGCAGAATTGCAGGCAGCGCACGCTAATGATCTTGCTGCGCGCCAAGCTCTTGCTGCGTTATGGGTATCCGAAAATGTAGCCCCATCGGTTGCAAACGCGTTTCCGGACTTGGCACCACCACTCGCACCGCTCGGCGCGGATACCCCACTACCGTTGCGAATTGCGGGTGCAAGAAGCGCATTTGCGCAGGCGGAGATTGACCGCGAGCGCTCACTCAGCGTGCCTGATCCTACCCTGTCGGCGGGCGTCCGTCGCTTCGAGGAAAGTAACAATCAGGCCTTTATCGTCGGGATTTCCATTCCCCTTCCATTCCGCAACCGCAACCAAGGCAATATCACAGCGGCACAAGCACGATATCGCGTAGCGACAGCAGACGAGGCGATTGCTGCCGCGGATTATCGCTTGGAATTCGGTCGGACGCGGACGCTGTATCTGGCAGCCGAAACGCGGGTCGAAACCCTGTCGGGAGCCTCGCTGCCGCAGGCAGAAGAGGCGCTTCGGCTTGTCGAGATCGGATATCGCAATGGCAGATTCCCGCTCATTGAAGTCCTGGCGGCGGCTGAAGCACGAGACGCCATTCGTGAAAACCTGATCCAGGCAAAAGAGTCCCGCGGCCTTCTGGCGGCGCGACTTATCTGGCTCACGGCAAAATGAGGTCTATACCCATGAAACGTAATCATCTTATCGCCGTCGTCGGTATCCTAATTCTGCTGGCCGGTTTCGCCTGGATATTTTGGCCAGACGCGTCCACCGATCAGAGCGGAAACAAAGAGGAAACCAGACAAAGCGAGGTTCCTGAGGGCCTTGTGCTGATCACAAAAGAGCAAATCGAGGCTTCCTCGATCGGAATTGAAGTCGTCGCGCTCGGTGCGAGATCGGAATTGGTTTTTCCGGCAACCGTTGCCGCCGCTCCCAATGCAAGCGCACGGATTGATGCGCGTGCATCTGGCGTCGTGCAGCGTGTCAGCAAGACGCTAGGCGACTTTGTCAGGCGGGGTGAGCCCATTGCACGGATCGAAAGCGCAGACGCCGCTGGATTGGCGGCGCAGGTCGCTGCCGCCCGCGCGCGCGTCAACGAACTCTCAGCCCTCTATAATCGCGAAAGACGGCTGTTCGAAGCCAATGTGACAGCAAGACAGGACCTGGAGGCGGCCCAAGCCAATTTGCAAGTGGCACGGTCTGAACTATCGCGCGCGCAGGCATCAGCTGCAGCCGCTGGTGTCAGCGGGAATGGCCGTTCGCTTGCAGTAACAAGCCCCATCTCGGGGCAAATCACAAATTCGCCGATCGTCCTGGGGTCCTATGTTTCTGCCGGAGAAATGCTGTTCCAAGTCGTGAACGCGAGTGGGTTACAGGTGCAGGTGGCGCTGCCCGCAACCGATGCTGCGAGGATCAAACCAGGTGATGAAGCGACACTGGAAGTCACCGAGGGTCGTGAAATTGGCGGACGCGTGCGCTCAGTGACACCGGCGCTCGATCCCGAGAGCCGTAGCGCGACAGCCATCATTACACTCACTAGAGCGATTCAGGGCTTGCAGCCGGGTGCTTTCCTGCAGGCGCGTATCCAACCCTCTGGCGAAACTGATGCAGGAGCGATCGCGGTCCCGGAAGCCGCTGTCCAGTTGATGGGCGGGCGCGAAGTCGTCTTCGTTCGCAAGCAGCGTGGCTTTCAAGCAACGCCGGTTGTGTCAGGATCACGTTCCGGCGGGCGGATCGTAATCCAATCCGGTCTTCGAGAAGGGCAGCGGATCGCGGTAGAAAACGCTTTCCTCCTGAAAGCCGATATTGGGAAAGAGGAGGCCGAGCATGGGCACTGATCGTCCAGAAACGGGCTTGGAAGACGAACCGAGCCGCAATGGTGGCCTGATTGGCGCTGTTCTCGACTGGTCGGTGCACAACCGCTGGGCGGTCGTGGTCCTCGCCTTCGGCTTAGCAATCTGGGGGGCTTTCAACCTCGCCAGATTGCCGATTGATGCGGTACCGGACATCACTAATGTACAGGTGCAGATCAACACCGAGGCACCGGCACTTTCGCCCTCGCAGATCGAAACACAGGTCACTTTCCCGGTGGAAACCGGTCTTGCTGGTATCGAAGGGCTGGAAATGACCCGGTCGATCTCACGTAACGGCTTTAGCCAAGTTACTGCGATCTTCGAGGAAGGCACCGATATCTATTTCGCGCGGTCGCAAGTCGTGGAGCGGCTTGGTGCTCTCGCCGCCTCGCTGCCTGCGGGCGCAGAACCATCCATGGGACCAATTGCGACCGGCCTTGGCGAAGTGCTGATGTATACTATCGAGTTCGAGCATCCGGATGGGAAAGGTGCACCCAAAACAGGTGCGACTGGCTGGCAAAATGACGGCAGCTTTGTAACCGACCGAGGCGAGAGGCTCGACAGTGACGTGGCCAAAACTGCTTACCTGCGCACGGTGCAGGATTGGGTTGTAGCACCGCTCATGCGCTCGGCAGATGGCGTAGCGGGCGTGGATTCCATCGGTGGCTTTGAAAAGCAATTTCTGGTGCAGCCCGATCCTGACCGCCTCACCGGCTATGGCGTTTCGCTTGATCAATTAATTGCCGCTTTAAAGGCGGCGAATCAAGCGGAGGGCGCAAACTTTGTTGAACGTGCGGGAGAGGCACTACTCGCACGTGTCGATTCCCGATTGACCTCCGTTCAGGACATCGCCCAGGCAGTAGTCGCGACGCGGGAGGGCGTACCAATTCGCATTGCCGATATCGCCACAGTCGAAATCGGCGGGGAGCTGCGTACTGGAGCGGCATCGCTGAACGGCGCCGAAGCGGTAATCGGAACGGTCCTCATGCGCGCGGGAGAGAACAGCCGAACGGTGGCCGCTGGCGCAGCTCAGCGGCTTGAAGAAGTAAGGCCCTCACTTCCTGCCGGGGTAGTGGCCCAGATCGTCTACAACCGTTCAACTCTGGTCGATGCGACCATTGTTACGGTCCGCAACAATCTCACCGAGGGTGCACTGCTTGTCATCGTGATCTTGTTCCTGCTGCTTGGTAACATACGGGCGGCCATTATTGCTGCCCTTGTCATCCCCCTTTCGATGCTGATGGCAGCCATCGGGATGAACCGTCTAGGCGTATCAGGCAATCTGATGAGCCTCGGCGCACTTGATTTCGGTCTTATTGTTGATGGAGCCGTCATCATTGTCGAGAACAGTGTCGCACGCCTTGCCGCGCGGCAAGAGCATGAGGGGCGTCTGTTGACGTTGCGCGAACGCCTCGCCGAGACCCGCGCTGCAGCCCATGAAATGATCAAGCCAACTGTTTATGGGCAGGCCATCATTCTGTTGGTCTTTGCGCCGCTTCTCACCTTCACCGGGGTCGAAGGCAAAACCTTCTCACCGATGGCTATCACGGTGATGCTTGCGCTGGCTTCGGCCTTCATTCTGTCATTGACCTTTGTGCCCGCGATGGTCGCGCTGCTGCTAAACAAGAAGATCAATGAAAAAGAAATGAAGCTGATCCGCATGGCTAAGGATCGCTACGAGCCCCTGCTGAGAAGAGCACTTGCGCGCCCGTGGCCCGTCATCGGTTCCGGTGTTGGTGTATTTGCTGTAGCAGCGCTGGTCTTCAGCTTCATTGGCAGCGAGTTTACACCGCAACTGGACGAGCGGGATCTGGCGGTTCAATCGTTGCGCATTCCATCTACCCCGCTTGAACAGTCGCTTGTGATGCAGCGACAGGTGGAGAATCGATTGAGCCAATTCCCGCAAGTCGAGCTGGTGTTTTCGCGCACCGGCACAGCAGAAGTTGCGACTGATCCGATGCCGCCGAACATTTCGGACGCCTATGTGATCCTGAAACCGCGCGACCAATGGCCCGATCCCTCGCTCTCAAAGGACGAACTGGTCGAAGAGATGGAAGAGGCGCTCGGCAATCTTGTCGGCAATCTCTACGAGTTCAGTCAGCCAATCGAGCTACGCTTCAACGAGCTCATCGCGGGGGTGCGGGGCGATGTCGCGGTCAAGCTTTACGGCGACGATCTCACTGCCATGACGGCAACTGCAAACGACGTCGCCTCCGTGCTTCGCGGTGTCGATGGCGCAGCCGACGTAAAGGTGCAACAGGTCTCTGGCTTTCCGACGCTCGACATTGCGTTCGACCGACCGACAATCGCACGCTACGGCCTGACGGTCGAAGATGTGACACAGTCGGTTGCCATCGCGCTTGGCGGGCGTGATGCCGGATTGGTGTTCGAAGGCGACCGGCGTTTCGATGTCGTTGTGAGGCTCTCCGATGCCAACCGCAATGATTTCGACCAGCTCGGTGCGCTGCCGATTGCCTTGCCGAACGGCGGAAGCATCCCGTTGCGTGCCGTTGCGGAATTTCAGGTAATTGACGGACTGGCGGAGGTCCGGCGCGAGCAAGGCCGCAGGTTGGTGATTGTCTCAGCCAATGTCCGTGAGCGCGATTTGGGTTCCTTCGTTGAGCAGGCGCAATCCGAGGTAACCGCAAGCGTCGATCTGCCTTCCGGATCATTCATTGAGTGGGGCGGCCAATATCAGAACCTGCAACAAGCACAGCAGCGCCTCTTTATTGTGGTCCCTCTTGCCTTCGCGGTCATTCTCTTGCTGCTTTACATGGCAGTCGGCGGATGGGTTCCAGCGCTGGCGGTGTTCAGTGCGATCCCGATGGCGCTGGCTGGCGGGGTATTTTTCCTGGCCTTGAGGGGTATGCCTTTTTCGATCTCCGCCGCGGTGGGATTCATTGCCCTTTCTGGCGTAGCCACCTTGAACGGTCTCGTAATGATCACAGCGATCAAACAGAGACTCGAGAAAGGCCTGGAAATAGGTGAAGCTATAATCGAAGGGGCGATTGCGCGATTGCGCCCAGTGTTGATGACGGCGCTCGTCGCCTCTCTCGGCTTCGTACCCATGGCGCTTGCGACAGGGACCGGCGCGGAAGTGCAGCGTCCGCTCGCAACAGTAGTGATCGGCGGGCTGATAACGGCGACCGCACTGACGCTATTTGTGCTGCCCGCCATTGTTAGTCTAATTTTTGCGAAAAGATCGCGAAACAGTGGTTTGGCGGGAGACGCAAACGCTGTCAGCGCGCAAGATCTCAACCAGCAATGAACATGAACTAGGTCTGGAAATTAGATTGGAGGAAAGTAGAGATGATATCTTTTAAGATCAAAGCGGCCTTAGCAGGCGCAATGGCATTAACCTTCGTTCCAGCATCAGCTGAGGACCAGGGCGCACCGGCTCCTATCGCTGGCGTCTGGAGTATCGGCGAAACGCGTTCTTGCGACGCCGGACCGGCATGGGTGTTTTTTGCAGATGGCTATTATGCCGAAGTACAGCTTCCGGATGGTGCGCCCTCGGCTGTTGGTATCTGGCGAGACGAGAGTCACGCGATCGCTTACACGCATGCGCATATGCCGTTCAAAGGCCACGAGGAGCCGATGAAGGTTCGTCACTTGACCATTGACGAACGCGGTGCGGAAAAGCTGATTACGCGTAATTATCGCGGTGAATCTCTTCTTTTTCACCGCTGTCCCGCAAGCTCACTCAAGGCGCAAAATACTAGCGCTGGACATTGATTGTAACGCGCCGAGGTAAGCCATGACCTCGTCAAGCCCAGCAAACGGAAGCGAAGGGAAATAACATGAGCTGCGACGGTGAAATCGATTTGGATTCGACGGAAAAGCGTCAGACCCTGTGGATTGTCCTGTGGCTCAACATCGCCCTAGCCGCAGGCTTTTTCATCGTCGGCTATTTTGCGGACTCCAATGCACTTCTCGCCAATGGTCTCGACAACTCATCAGACGCTCTCGTCTATCTTCTAAGTTTATTCGCCTTAACCCGCTCTCGCGTGTGGAAGCGAAACGCGGCACGCCTTTCGGGCGGGCTGCTCCTGCTGTTTGCTATCGGGGTGATAGCTGACGCAATCCGACGCTTTATCGAAGGGTCTGAACCGGGCGGCATGGAAATGATGGCGATGGCGACGGTTGCAGCCGTGGTGAATCTCGTTTGCCTTCGCTTGCTTCAGAAGCTTCAGCAAAAGGACGTCAATCTTCGCGCAGCGACGACCTTCAGCTTCAACGACTTCGTCGCCAACGGCGGGATCATTTTGGCCGGGATCATAGTCATGCTCACCGGCGCCAATTGGCCGGATCTCTTGGTAGGTGTCGCCGTTGCCGGGATTGCAGTCTACGGCGGCATCGACATACTGCGCGATGCTCATATGGACAAGCATGATCAACAAGGCACGAAGCACGGATAAAATCAACAGGACCTGATGCAAGCATGAGGGTTGCATTTTCCTAATCGGCTAAAGCGCCTGACGCATCAACATAAGATAAATTATCAATCGTTCTCTAGCGTCCGCATAGCGCCCTAATCTCAACCATAACGCCTCGATTCCATAGTTTCCGATAGCGGACGTTAGGTTTGATCTCACGAAGTTTGGGGGCAAGTAGACGAAATGCGTTGCACGCTATAGAACCATACCACTCCTCTAATCATATGAAATATAACCATAAAATACACTGTTTTTGCCTGTGTAGGTTCTGTGCAGAATAATTTTAAGATTTGTGTCTTTAGCCTTCCTGTGAGAGTCGCGAGTTTTTCGGGGCAGTATTGAAAAAAGCGCGTTTCTTCCTAGCTTATATTGATGGGAATCTATTGGCTTGAGAATCATTTGATTGGCCGGGGTCTTGAATTATGACAAGCCCGTATTCGACGGGCGGTGGCGGAACTCAATTTGAAACGCGAGTCTTCGCATATTGTTTGGCGGGAGTCCTGACTCAAAGCCCAGTTCGGGCATTGCCAGGTATTCACGCCACGAAAGCGGTCGCTCAACGTGCCGATCTAGGTGAACCGCTGGATGATGTTATTGTTTCGGGACTGGATGACGATGGCCGAGAAACCAAACTTGCCCTTCAGGTCAAGAATACACTTCGTTTCACCGACAAAGATCAGCAATGGATTGATGTATTGCATCAGGCGTGGGCCAGTTTTTCTGCCGACGAGTTTGATCAAGAGTCTCATCGTCTCGGCGTGGCTATCGGTTCCTACAATGCGCGGGCTGACAAATATTTCCAAGCGGTATTGGCATGGGCAGAACACAGTCCCTCGGCTGATGACTTTTTCACGCGCATTTCCTGCACAGACTTTGCTCATCAGGATCAACGGCAATTCGTAGAAATTACGCGCAACATATTGTCTCAGCATGCGGGCGCTGAAATTTCGGATGAACAGTTTTGGTGCTTCCTGCGTGTGTTTCGGATATTGCATTTTGATTTTCAAAATGAAGAAGCGTCGCGGGATGTTGAACACGTCATTGACCGCATACGCAATGCCTTGCCCACAGACGCACGATCCCGTGCAGATTCAATTTGGGATCACCTCATTGTTCGGGCGGGCCAAGCTGGACCAACGGCAGGAGGAGATACAAGAGAAACGCTGGTAGCGAGTTTGCGATCAAAGTCTCTTCCAACCGTATACTCCGGCAGTTTGTGGCAGGATGTTCAAAAAATTGATCGGGAATCTCGACGGGCTTTGACCACAGTCAAGCCCGATATCCAAGGACTGCGACTTCGCCGAAACAAACCGTTCGATGCGGTGGTGGATGCGATGGCGGAGGGGCGGTTCATCCAAATCGATGGAGAGCCGGGATCGGGCAAATCGGCCTTGCTGAGGCAAATTGCTGAACAGCAACACCAGCTAGGTTCGGTATTTTTTCTGAAAGACAGCCGGATTTTGTCAGGGGGTTGGGCCGCTCACGCCGGTCAAATGGGGCTATCGGACAACTTGGTCGAACTGTTGCATGAATTTGCATGTATCGGGCCAGCCGTGTTGTTCATAGATGGCATCGATAAAATCAGCGAACACGGAGTCCGTGTGACAATCAATGACATTGTGCAGGTTATTGCAACCGAACCATCATTGTCGGATTGGAAGATTCTGGTCACGGTGCGCGAACAAAATCTCGATCATGTGGCAACCTGGCTTAACCCTGAGGCTTTGAAACAGCTCTCTATCAAAACGGTTACGGTGCCGTCGTTGGATCGACAAGATCTGCAAATTGTTGCGGATGCGTTTCCAAGGCTAAGGCCACTTTTGATGGATACGGAGCAAGCCGACATTATTTTGCGGCGACCGTTTTTTCTGGACTCCATAATTCGCTTGGCAGGGCAGGAAGGTAAAGACGCACTACCAGCAAGCGAAGCCGAACTGTTGCAACTGTGGTGGCAACTCGGCGGTTCCGATGAAGCGGCTACCGCATCAGCTCAAGATCGGCGGAACGCGTTAATTGACTTGTCTGAACGCCTTTTGGAAAAGCCAAGTTCGCCCATCGGGATTAAGGACATATCACCGCAAGCGTTGGAAACCCTAAAATCGGCAGGGGTTCTTCGGGATGCAAGCCTCGGACATACAGTAATTTTTGCGCATGACATCTATGAAGAATGGGCATTGTGCGAGTGGCTAATGAGCCGCCTACCGGACGTGTCAAAGGCGTTGCGTTCAGTTGCTGAACCGCAGGAATTGGTTAGGCCGCTCCAGCTTTTGGGATCATACCAACTGGAAACACACAATAGCGACAAGCAATGGCGGCAACTTTATGCCGATTGCGAAGACGAGAGTTTGCGGCCGATCTGGCAGCGGACATTGCTGACCTCCTGTCTTCGTTCCACGCAATCAAGACAGATATTGAACAAGCTGACTGCTTTCCTGACGGCAGATGACAACGCTGTGTTGAAAAAGCTGTTGAACGCGTTGCAGACACTGGAAGTCGTTCCGAATCCGATATTTCTTGATGAGAAAACGCTACCCGATCTTGAGCCGGATGAACGTGTAAAATTTGCACAGCATGCGGCCTTGCCGAAAGTTTTTACTTGGGTTCGCTTCTTGGATTGGCTTTTTCAAAATGAAGAGGATCCCCAACCCGAACTGATTCCAAATCTCGTTCCGGTGTTCAAAACGTGGCAATCGTTCGGCGCTGGACAAAATGTTCGCCATTGCAAGCGTATCGGAGAAATAGCGTCGCGCTGGCTGGCAGAGTTTGAAGACGCGCGACATCCGGTGAGATTTGAGGATCGTCGCAATCCCTTCGGACTTTCGGTTCGATATGAAAAAGAGAAAGAGCTGGAAGACTCCATACGCTCTCTCTTTCTGTCATCGGTAGGTGATATTCCCGAATTGGTTGGGGAGTATCTGCGGGAAAAATCAACTGATCGTTTAGCGCATGTATATCGGGAAAAAATCCTACCTGAGTCCAACGGCCTTGCCCGGCACGTTCCGACTGAACTGGTGGATTACATCACAGAAACGTTTTTTGAACACCCGAAAGATGATGAATCCCCGTATGGTCGTCACGATATGATGGAAAGAGAGCTTGGGATTGCAGGCTTTCAATCTTTCTACCCGGCATCTCCCTATCAATCTCCATTTCTGGCGTTGCTCCGCCAAAACGAAGCGCAGGGGCTGAGATTGATACGGGCTGTTTGCAATCACTCGATAGACGTCTGGCGTTGGCATCGGGAGAGAAACGATCATTACCAAAAAGGCGTTACTCCCTTGCCGCTCGAACTTGAATTTTCATGGGGCAAACAGAGCTTCTGGGGAGATGATCAAGTATATAGTTGGTTCCGTGGTGGATGGGGCAACAGTGCCAGCAACAGCGCATTGATGGCGTTGGAATGGTGGGCATTTGAGCGGCTAGAAGCCGGAGATGAATTTGACGCTGTGCTTCAAAAGATCATCGAAGGTAACGACAGCGTGGCCGCACTCGGTATGGCTGTGAGTTTATGTATCTCGAACCAAGAAAAGGCCATGAGCCATCTTCTGAATTTCATTACCTGTCCGCATATTTGGGAGTGGGATTTGAATCGATCAATGGCGGACAATTCAGGAAGCCATTCCAATGAAATCGCGGATTGGCTTCGCAATCGGCACTTGATGATGCCCGTCAGAACGCTGAATCAGCGAGAGCACCGTAAGATATATATTCGCGATTTGATTCCCTATTTCGTTTTCAGCGGCGATGCCGAGCTAACCGAGAAATACAAAGATGCAGTACGGACGATGCCTGAAAGGTTGCCATTCGCGTATGAAGAGGAGCAAAAAGACAAAGATCGTGTCGCGGCTGTAAAAAAATCTGTCGACTGGATGGTGGAGCAAGCCGACCCGCAATATTGGCGCACGGAAAAGATGGATGACGGTCGTATCAAATTCTGGAACGATCCACCATCGGCAGACGCGCCTGAACGCGTTGAGGTGATAGAAGATTTAGCGCTGAATGAACGTTATTTACGTCTGGCGTTTTGGGCGCAAAAGAGCCTTGATGAGGGCGAGTTGAGAGATGACGTAGGGCTTGCGGAGGCTCTTGATGAAGCCAAAGAACTTGATGCCGACGACATCTTTGAACCCGCGGGGATCGATTATCGGGCTTGGGAGAGAGCGGCCGCCATAGCCGGAGTGGCCTATTGTTTGGCGAAATTTGCCGATGGTGAACTTTGGACGGATGATACTGAGCGATGGGTCGTTGACACTATCCGCCGCGCATCAAACTCTGTTGACAATGACGATATCACCTATCGTGGCACAGCCCTTTCGATGCACCCGTTGATTTTTGCGGTGCATGCCAGCGCGGCACTAATTGTGCGGGATGTCAAACGCTCTGAATTCCAAGAAATGATGTGCGATTTTGCGTTGCATCCGTTTGAATCTGTAGGAGCGGCAGTTGCAGAATCAGTGAACGGACTGGAACAATTCACACCCCAACTGACGTGGGAAATTTTCGTGTTGTTCGTACGACGCTGTATCATTCAGGAAAACGAACGTCCGAACTATCACTCGACCGCAAAGGACGGAGACGAAGACGCCCGCGATCAGAAACTGGTCAATGATGCCGTTAAGGCTCTTGAAGCGGGTAAATCGTCTAGACTACCGCAGATACCACTGCCCTGGGTGTCAAAAAAGGATGCAACAGGCTCAGATGGTGACAGCCGTGATGACTACATTCGGAATGTGTTGCTGTTTCAGGATCATATTGCGCGAAAAACTGTGCTCAAATCTAATATGGACACGTTAATGTCCGTCCCAAGCCAACGGGCACAGATACTCAACATGCTGCAACAACTAACCGAAATGACATTTCAGGAGATGCTTCCTCCATTCGCAGAAAAGCGACGGGATTATGAAGGTCGTGTCCCATATGAGTGGGTTTACGGATATTTTTTCCGGCTAGGCGCAACCTGTCGTTTCCTGTCAAAGCAAGAAATTGAAGAACATATCCTGCCGCCGCTCTTAAACGCAGAGAATGAAAGCGCACTCATGGCGATGCAGAGTTTCGCGGGGGCTGTCTTGGCCCATTGCATTTTGCCGCCTGCCGAACTCACGGATGAGGATTTTGCGATTTGGGAAATGATCTCGAATTGGATTATAGAAAATCCGGAAGGACAACATCTGCGTCATGTCGACCGAGAATTTGCAAGCTGTGTATACCTGACGCTATTTTGTTTTGCTCCTGATTTTCAACCGTTGGTTTGTGTGGTCGAGGAAGGATGGATGCCGTTAGATCGTTTCGCACCTATAATCTCTCGGGTGGTTGAAAAGTTTGGGTCGAACAAAAGTCTGTATTTGGGCGTGGCGCGATTTCTCCTCAAAGGCGGAATGGATTTGGCACCTGACCCTGTTCTGAGTTGGTTGGAGCAGATTGCAAAAGACCGTAAATCAGATCAGGAATTTTGGGATGTGAACGGCGATGAGACGGTTGATGTATTGAAGAAAATTCTAAACGACAAGTCTGACCATTTGGATGGCGCACACCGGAATATGATTTCCCTCATCGTCGACATTCTCGTTGACAATGGTGTGCGCGGTGCGGGTTTCTTGCAACAAGAACAGTATCGACGGGACGCGGTTTAGCGTTCGTTTTCATCGCCAAGAAACCGGCTTTGAAATTGGCGATTCTTCATATCATCAATGGTATTCTTGACGTTATAGCTGAACTGCCCAAGCATTTGGGCTTTGCGGTGGTCATACAGCAACCTACCTTTCTCTGGAGGCTGTGGAGTATCTCCTTTTTGAATGTCCGAGATCGGTTGTAACCAGATCGCATGCTTCTTTCGATATATTAATCCGAAACCAGACAGTCTGCAATCGGCCCAAAAACCGACGCTAACGATTGTTCGTTAGTTCGATAGCATCCATTTGAACATTGATCTCGTCGAACATCGAACGCAGTTCAATGACCAACCCGCTGACATCGGCATTGCCGACGTTGGTCGCTTGCCCCTTCACTGCGACTTCATGGGCATCTTCAAGTCTTGCGGTGACCAGCGCAAATAGACCGGTTCGTACTTTGGTCGCGTCAATCTCGTTGTAATCGGCCATGTCCCTACCCATGCTCGACATTTTGCGGAAGTCCATATGCAGCTTTTCCAATTGTTCGAATAAACGACTGGACTTCAATGCTCGTTCGAGCATTGCTGTTGGTGTCGTCACAAACATGACGACACGCCGCCCGCGCCAATAAGCGATCCGCGGCTTGGGTCAGTGGAAGCGCTGGATACTCCAACGCTAAGCTGGAGACCCAAAATGGTAACCTCAAAACCACAAACCAAATCCGCCAAAGTGATTGCGATGCTGGGGCGCGGCAAAGGCGCGAGTATCGATGAGATTTGTAAAGCAACGAAGTGGAAGCCGCACAGTGTGCGTGCTTTCCTCACCGGCCTACGCAAAAAGGGATTTGTGCTCGCACGTGAACAACGAGGCGATGAAGGCACAATCTACCGGATTACGCAGGCGCCCGATCATAAGGTACTGCAGGCCGCAAAATGAGCGAACTCGAACAACAGTTGGCTGCGCTCATGTCCACGCCTCCTGCACAGCTGCGTTCGATGTGGCGGGATACTTATCGATCCCCAGCCCCCGATATCGGTCCTGATCTGCTGAGGCGCGGGATCGCCAATCGGTTGCAGGAACGTGTTCATGGAAGCCTGACGGGTGTAACAAAGAGAGAAATTGCGCGATTGCAGAAACGTATCGAGCGGACGGGTAAGGCAGGTCCTACTCACGCCATATCCCTAAAGAATGGCACGCGTCTTGTTCGGGAATGGAACGGCAAAAGCTACCACGTGCTAGTTTGCGAAGATGGGTTTGAGTATGAAGACCGCCATTTCTCCAGCCTCAGCCATATTGCCCGGGAGATAACCGGGGCTCACTGGTCGGGGCCGCGTTTCTTCGGATTGAAGAAGCGAAGCGACTACAAGCCCAGAGTTCTGACCAGTGAGTGAAGCAAAATCAAAAAAGCGTTGTGCCATCTACACCCGCAAATCAACCGAGGAAGGACTGGAACAGGACTTCAACAGTCTCGACGCCCAGCGCGAGGCATGTGCAGCCTATATATTGAGCCAGTCCAGCGAAGGCTGGGAGGCTGTTCCTGAACTCTACGATGATGGCGGCTGGTCCGGCGGCAACATGGACCGCCCTGCTCTCTCCCAATTACTGGACGATGTGAAAGCAGGAAAGGTCGATATCATTGTCGTCTACAAAGTGGATCGGCTGACACGCAGTCTTGCTGACTTTGCCAAGATCGTTGAAATCTTGGATGAGAATGAAGCCAGCTTCGTCAGCGTTACCCAGTCATTCAATACTACGACCAGCATGGGGCGCCTGACACTCAATGTCCTTCTATCATTTGCTCAGTTTGAACGTGAAGTCACAGGTGAACGGATCCGCGACAAAGTTGCAGCCTCTAAGAAGAAGGGCTTGTGGATGGGAGGTGGTGTGCCCTTCGGATACGATGTTGTCGATCGCCAGCTGGTGATCAACAAATCCGAGGCCAATACGGTGCGCCTTATGTTCGAACGATATGCCCAGATCAGATCCGTACCCGATCTCGTCGATGAAATGGCCGCTAAAGGCATCAAGACCAGAGAACGGAAATGGAAGACCGGAAAGAAGGTCGGCGGCATATTCTTCAAGACTGGCACCCTGACCCATCTCCTTCAGAATCCTGTCTATGTTGGCAAAATGAGACACAAGGATGAGATATATGAAGGCATCCACCAATCCATAATCTCGCAAGAGCTGTTTGATCTGGTCCAGTCGATCTTTCGCACTAACCGCAAAGACAATGCGCTGGGTAAGAAAAGCCGCAATCCCAGTTTATTGACTGGCATGATCACCGATCCCGACGGAAAGCCAATGACACCAGCTCATGCGAGCAAGGGATCAAAAAGATATCGCTATTATGTCACCCGAACTCAACCGGGAGACAAATCTCCCAAATGGAGATTACCCGCTGGAGAAATCGAGCGGTTGGTAATCGATACAATTGCCAGGCATCTAGCGACATGCAGCTGTTCAGGGACAGATGATGCACGAGAAGTGGAAGCTCAGATTAATCAGGATCGTCAAACCGCAATCGATCTGCCCGCGATGTCTATCACCGAACAACGCGAATTATTGCTCAACTGGAAAATACGCGTTGCTATCAACGCCGAAACAATTGAAATCGAATTTGAACCTCCCAATCAAGATCAATCGGTCAAACTTTCGACTAAGGCTAAAATGGTCAGCAGAGGATCAGAGGTGAGATTGGCAATTACACCGGACAACGGACCAATCAAGCGTGAGCCAGATCCAGTGTTGCTCAGACTGGTTGCTCATGCCTTTGCAGCGCAAGATCTTCTAGTTCGAGGAATAAACTCTCCGATGGTCAATCACTACAAGCAGCGGCATTTGCAGCAGCTAGCTAGACTAAGCTTCATGGCTCCCGATATTATCTCTGCAATAGTTGATGGAACTCAGCCACCTGATCTCACCGGACGTAAAATCATGCGCATCAACAAAATCCCACTTGACTGGGCCGGCCAGCGCAAGATGTTTGGGTTTGTTCCGGCCTAAAACCCCCGAAATCCGCAAGTGCATCTGGACTCCAATATTTGGGCCATCGAGACACTTGGTTGTTTTGCCCCCATATCGTGGACGACAAATGGTCTCTGGCGACAGGGTCCAAGCATCATTGCCTGCTAACTGACCGGAAAATAGGGATAAAACTCGCAAACCGTTCACCGAGTGCGAGACTTTGGAAACTTAGGAAAAAGGTGGTGCCCGAAGGCGGATTCGAACCACCGACACAGCGATTTTCAGTCGCTTGCTCTACCAACTGAGCTATTCGGGCAACGGGCGGGATGTTGTTCCCGCCGAATTGGAAGCGTCGCTATAGTCGGGGCTTGCATGGCTTGTCCACCCCAAAAATGGCGGTTTTATTGCACTAGTTCAGGACTCTCCATCACGGCCTGATTCTCCCGCAAAATGATCGGCCAGTTGATCGGGTGAAACCGGCGGTCCGGGGACTTTATACCCCTCGCCCAGCCATTGGAGCAAATCGCGATCTTTGCAGCCTGCACTGCAGAACGGCGCGAAATCCGCCGACTTCGGCTTGCGGCATACCGGGCATTTTGATTGCTTTGCTCCAGCCACTGCCTATCCTTGACCGACCAGGTTCGGAAATACCGCGAAGACAAAAATCAGCAGCACGCCGATCGGAGCCAACCACGCCACCAGGAAACGATAGATTCCGAACAGGGAACCTTCCAGTCCTGTTTCCGCCTCAACCAGCTTCTTGTCCGCACGCCAGCCGATGAATACGGCCGTCAGAAAGGCCGTCGTCGGCAGCAGTATTTTGGAAACAAAGTCGTCAATCGTGTCGAAAATATTCTTCTCTTCGAACATCGGCCAGAAACCAAGCAACCGGACATCGCTCCAGACATTGAGAGACAGTGCGCAGGCCACACCGATAAGGAATACAAATCCGCCAAATAGCCAAGCTGTGGTGGCGCGGCTCCACTCAAATCTGCGCATCGCCCAGGCGACCACGCCCTCCAGCAGGGAAATCGAGCTGGTCAGGGCAGCAAAAAAGATCAGGACAAAGAATAACAACCCGACCAAAGAACCGGCTGGCATAGTGTGGAAAGCAATTGGTAGTGATTGGAAAACCAGCGTCGGCCCAGCGGCAGCATCCAAGCCCACTGCAAAGACAATCGGGAAGATCATCAAACCCGCGAGCAGGGCAACGCCGGTATCTGCAAAGGCAATCATACCAGCGGTGGGGGCCAGCCTGGTTTCCTTGGATACATAGCCGCCATAAGTAATCAGCGCAGCAGACGCGACACTCATCGAGAACAGGGCTTGTCCGAGCGCATCGTTAATAACGGAGGGTGTCAGTTTGCTGAAATCCGGAGTGAACAGAAAGGCCAAGGCTTTGGCAAATTCACCGGTAAAGGCACCATAAAGTGTGATCAGCACCAACAGAACGAAAAATGTCGGCATCAGATAAGTCGCCGCTTTTTCAATTCCATCCGTGACGCCACGCGCCACGATCCAGATCGTCAATATCATGAACAGAGTGTGCATACCCAGCAGCAGTGGGATATTGCCGAAAAGGTCGGTCATTCTGCCCGGTATGGACTCTGGGTTTTCAGATGCGAGCGCGCCGGCAAATGGGTCGCCGGAAAAGAGCGCGCCCAGAAAATCGCCGGCCATCACCCCGACATAGTAAAGCACCCAGCCCGCTACGACGCTGTAAAAAGTCAGGATCAGAAAAGCGCTGAGTATTCCAATACCACCAAACACGCCCCAGTTTTTGCTGACATTCGAATCTTCCGCGACTTTGACCACACTATGAAAGGCATCGCTACGTCCATGGCGACCGATCAATATCTCGGAAAGCACCATCGGCAGGCCGATCAAAACAATGCATCCGATGTAGACGAGCACAAACGCACCCCCGCCATTTTCCCCCGCCAGGGTAGGGAACCGCCAGATGTTGCCGAGGCCGACTGCTGCACCGACCGCCGCGAGCACAAAGGCCCATCTCGACGACCAGCCTTCTCCACCCGGTGCTGCTGATCCTGCCATATCCGAAACTCCCCTAAATACTCTGTGCGCTGTTTAAGCGGCTTGGTTTCTCTTGTGTCTAGCGTCTCATCAACATCGGGCCAAGTGGTTTTCCGGCGAATATATGCACATGGAGATGTGGCACTTCCTGATGCCCGTCATGTCCAATATTGGCGAGCAACCGATAACCGGGCTCAACCATCCCGGCTACCCGAGCGACATGACCGACACCGCGGACAAAGCCTGCGATTTCCGCCTCGCTGGCCTTTGCTGAAAAATCATCCCAACTGACATATTTGCCCTTTGGAATTACCAATATGTGATGCGGCGCCTGTGGATTGATATCGTGAAAGGCGAGAACATGGTCATCCTCATAAACCGTCTTGTTAGGTATCTCTCCGCGCAGGATCTTGGCGAATATATTGTCATCATCATAAGGTTCGGTTGCATCAATCGCCATGGATCAGTCCTTTCTTGAGGCTTTTTCAGCTATGCCTGACAGGCCTTCGCGGCGCGCCAGTTCGGCCAGCACATCATCAATGGACAGGTCCATATCGGCGAGCAACACCATCAGATGAAACAGCACGTCGGCTGCTTCTCCTGTCATCTCCGTTTTATCGTCCTGCACCGCTGCGATAACCGCTTCGACCGCTTCCTCGCCAAGCTTTTCAGCCATTTTGGCACGACCTTTTGCGTGCAGGCTGGCAACATAGCTACTTGTCGGATCAGCATCGCGGCGCTGGCGAATGGTGGCTTCCAGCTTTTGCAAAATATCAGTCATGAGCGCTCGTTTGCGCGAGCAAGGGGACAGGCGTCAAGCCTTTGCAGCATGCCGATACCGATTATCCAAAAGGAAAGGGCCGTCTAATCCCCCGATGACGGCCCTTTCATGGCGCAGCGAGATGCAGGATCTGCGCGCCAATGGTGACGAACTGTTAAAACCTATCGCGCCTTTTCCGCGCCGCGTAACGCCCGGCAACAAGGCCAGCAATGCCTAGTGCCAGCATGAATATATTGGATGGTTCCGGAATCTTTATGCCAGCTGATGAAGAACTGTTGGGAGAAGAACTGGTTGATAAGGTTTCAGCAGAGCTGGTCAAACTCGTTGACGCCTCGTGCCCGCCTTCGCCATCGATATACCCTAACGCTGCAGCGGGGCTGGCGGCCAAAGTCATTGCCGCCGCGCCAGCCAATATGGTTAGTTTCATCAATTTCATACTTGCCCCCGGGGTATGGCGGAAAATCAAAAACAGTTGATAGACAAGTTAAGCAAATCTCCTGCCAAAAGCCCGGGATCTGCGGTGACCAACAGCCTTAGTGGTTAACAGATTTTCGCCTATGCCAAAATTGTAAGTTAAACCGACATTAACCATTACTGCTTCTGTCTCATATTGAGACACTCGCTGGCACTACATCGGAAGCAAAAAAGGAGGCAGCGCGGCCTCCTTCCTCAAAGTCCATAGAGCTCGAAATGTCAGTCCGGTTGCTTGTTCTTGCGCCGCCGCATCAAACGCCCGGCAGCGAGACCGCCAGCACCCAGTCCGAAAAGGATCATGACGCCCGGTTCCGGAACAGGTGTCCCACCGGTCGAACCGCCAGGATGCCCGCCCGTTGATCCGCCAAAACTGGAAGAACTGCTACTGGATGAGCTGCTGGACGAAGAACTGCTGGAACTCGAAGAACTGCTCGATCCGCCAAAGCTGGATGAGCCACCGGTTGAAGTAGACACGCCGCCGGTGGAGGTTGAAACACCGCCGGTTGAAGTTGACACCCCCCCCGTAGATGTCGAAACGCCGCCTGACGAAGTCGATATCGCGCCCGAAGAGGTAGAGGTCGATCCGCCTGTAGATGTGCTGGAGAAATTGCCGCTCGAAGTCGATGTCGAACCACCGGTCGAACCAGAAGTGGTTCCACCGGTTGAGGTTGATGTGGAACCGCCGCTGGTTGAAGAACCACCGGACGATGTCGAAGTCGATCCGCCCGTGCTGGTTGAGCTGAAACTGCCAGAACTGCCACCAAAACCTGATGATCCGCCTTTGCCACCGCTGGAGCCACCGCGTTTTCCACCCTGCGATTGCGTATCGCTCGATTGGATCGGATAAATGGCGTGCGCCGGAACGGCTGCTATAGCCAAAGCTGATATTGTGCCAATCAATGCTGTACGAATAATTGTCATCTCATCCCTCACCTGCCCAATCCTCATTTGCCGAGTGGGCTTTTCTGTTTCATGCAGACCATTAACTGCCATCAGCAGGCAAATGGTTTAAAAACCGTTAATGCAAAAACAGGATTAATATTTTGTAAAAATAGATGGTTAACAAAGTCTTTTTTCAGATTGTCTCAGTTTGGATCAACTTCAGACTATGTCTTAACTACTGCCGCGTGCAGGCAATCCGGCAGCACGAAGGGCATCATGTGCCTCCGATATACTGTGCTGTCCAAAATGGAAAATCGAGGCAGCGAGCACTGCATTGGCACCGCCCTTGATCACACCGTCGACCATATGATCGAGATTTCCTACCCCGCCGCTAGCAACCACGGGAATGGACACGGCATCGGCAATGGCCCTGGTTAGAGACAGATCATAACCATCACGTGTACCGTCACGATCCATGGAGGTAACGAGCAACTCCCCTGCCCCCAGCTCCGCCATGCGCATGGCGTGTTCCAGGGCGTCAATGCCGGTGGGCGTACGCCCGCCATGAGTGAAGATTTCCCAGCGTCCTTCGTCAACCTGCCGCGCGTCAATTGAGGCCACCATGCACTGGCTTCCGAAACGGCCCGCTATATCACTGACCACTTCGGGCCGCGAAACGGCCGCGCTGTTTACCGCAACCTTGTCCGCTCCGGCCATCAGCAGCGCACGAGCATCATCCGCCGTTCTTACGCCACCGCCCACTGTGACAGGCATGAAACAGACTTCGGCGGTCCGCCGCACCACATCGATAATCGTATCACGCTTTTCATGGCTTGCACCGATATCGAGAAAGCAAAGCTCATCCGCACCCGCGGCGTCATAGGCCCGCGCCTGCTCCACCGGATCACCAGCATCTTTCAAGTCGACAAAATTGACGCCCTTGACCACGCGGCCATCGGCAACGTCCAGGCAGGGTATGACGCGGATGCGGACGGTCATGCTCAGCGGTTCGCCATAGCAATGGCTGTCGCAAGATCCAGCCGCCCGTCATAGAGCGCCCGGCCGGTAATCACGCCCTCAATGCCATCCTGTGTAAACTGGCTGAGCATATGAACATCATCGAGACCCTTTACCCCGCCACTGGCGATCACGGGAATATCGACTGAGCGCGCCAAATCGACAGTCGCTTCGATATTGCATCCGGTCAGCATACCATCGCGGCCCACATCCGTGAACAAAAGAGACGCGACACCGGCGTCTTCAAAGCGCCGCGCCATATCTCTTACGCTGACTTCTGACACATCGGCCCAGCCTTCCGTGGCCACCATGCCGTCCCGCGCATCGACTGCAACGACGATGCCGCCTTCATATTCCTTCGCCATATCACGCACAAATTCCGGGTCTTTCAGCGCCGCAGTGCCAATGACCAACCGCGCCACACCCAGTTCGAACCAGCGCTCCACGGTTTCTCTGTTCCTGATCCCGCCGCCCAGTTGCACATAGCCGGGGAAGCTGCCGACAATCGCTTCAACCGCTTCTGCGTTGCGCGGGGATCCGGCAAAAGCTCCGTCGAGGTCGACAACATGAATATGCTCGGCGCCTGCCTCCGCGAACAGACCCGCCTGTTCTGCGGGATTGTCACCATAGACGGTAGCACGATCCATATCGCCTTCCGCCAGGCGCACAACTTCGCCGGATTTCAGATCAATGGCAGGAAAAACAATCATGGTTTCCACTCCAAAAAGCGTTTCAGGAAGGCCAGTCCATAAGCCTGGCTTTTCTCCGGATGAAATTGCACGCCGACAATATTGTCGCGGCCTATGGCAGAAACCAGCGTTCTGCCATGAAAGGTTGTTGCGAAAATGTCGGCGGCGTTGGCAGCGTCAAAATGATAACCGTGGAGATAATATGCCTCGCCGACTTCCAATAAATCATGACCCGTCGTGGGGGTCACATCATTCCAGCCCATATGCGGGATTTTGATGTCGGCAGATGGTGCTTCGATCGCGTGCACAGTCCCGCTGATCCAGCCCAGCCCCTGATGTTCGCCAAATTCTATGCCCTTGTCGGCGAGCAATTGCATGCCGACGCAGATGCCGAGAAACGGTGCGCCTTCTTGCCGGACCCGCCGTTCCATCGCCGCGATCATACCGTCAATAGCTGACAGCGCATCACGGCAAGCCCCAAAAGCACCGACGCCGGGCAGGACAATACGATCCGCCTTGGCCACCACATCCGGATCAGCGGTCACGACAACCCCGGACGCGCCGGTTGCCATCAACGCGTTGTGCACACTGTGTAGGTTACCGGCGCCGAAATCGATAAGCGCAATGGTTTCAGCCACCAAGCTGCCCTTTAGTCGAAGGAATGGCGTCTCCTTTGCGCGGGTCACGCTCAACCGCCTGGCGCATCGCGCGGGCAAAGCCCTTGAAGATGCTCTCGGCTATGTGGTGGTTATTTTCACCATAAAGCAGCTCGATATGGAGTGTGATGCCCGCGGCATCAGCAACGCTGTGGAACCAGTGCTTGAACAGCTCGGTATCCATTTCACCCAGCCGTTCCTGCGTAAATCCGGCATTCCACACCAGCCATGGACGTCCGGAAATATCCAGTGCGACACGGCTCAACGTCTCGTCCATCGGAGAATAGGTGCTGCCGTAGCGCACGATTCCGGCCTTGTCGCCCAGCGCCTGACCAATGGCTTGTCCCACCGCAATGGCACTGTCTTCGGTCGTGTGGTGCTGATCGACATGCAGATCACCTTTGACCCTCAGCGTCAGATCGATCAGCGAATGACGCGAAAATTGCTCGATCATATGGTCGAGAAAACCAATGCCGGTCGACACGTCATATTCCCCGGTTCCATCCAGATTCAACTCGACGAAAATCTCGGTTTCCTTGGTGTTTCGCTCTATAGTCGCTGTTCTCATGGTTGATGCCTATAAAGGCTGGATTTGATCAGGCAAGAATTTCGCTGCAAAATCAGAAATATCACAGTTGATGAAAATTGTGCAAATCCCCTTGACCCTGCCCCGTGTTCGCGCCACCAAGTAGCTATGAACGACAGCGCCCCCGATAGTCTGATTCCATATGACGAAATTGTGCAGGAAGCCCTGCGGGCTGTGGTTGGCCGGGTACTCGGTGAAGTAGAGACCAATGGCCTCCCCGGAGAACATCATTTTTACATCACGTTCAAGACCCGCGCACCGGGCGTTGATATACCCGATCATCTGATCGCGAAATTCCCGGATGAAATGACCATAGTGCTTCAAAACCGCTATTGGGACTTGTCGGTCAGCGAAGACCGGTTTGAGGTGGGGCTAAGCTTCAACCAGATCAGCTCCATGCTGCATATCCCGTTCGCTGCGATTACCTCCTTTGTTGATCCTGCCGTCGATTTTGCCCTGCAATTTCAGGTGGATGAAGTCGAAGGTGACCTCGATAGCCATGAACCGGCTCAAAATGACGGGGATCAGGAAACGGTCGAGACAGTCGAAGATGGTTCCAACGTTGTAACGGTGGATTTCGGCAAAAAGAAGTGATCGCCTGATGTCAGGTGCCCCTTCGAAAGCCACACGCACAGAAACCGATAGCATTGGCCCGATAGAAGTCCCTGAGGACGCCTATTGGGGCGCGCAGACGCAGCGCAGTATCGAGAATTTCCCATTCCCTCGCCATGAGCGTATGCCAATCCGCCTGATTCATGCTTTGGCAACCGTCAAAGAGGCCGCAGCGCGGGTAAATGGCATTCACGGACTCGACCCGGAAATTGCCGGTGCCATTGCAAAAGCCGCCGAAGAAGTGCGTTCCGGCGCTTTTGATACGCAATTTCCGCTCACCATCTGGCAAACCGGATCGGGTACCCAGACGAATATGAACGTCAACGAGGTCATCGCGGGCATCGCCAACGAAAGCCTGACCGGCACCCGCGGCGGTAAGGACCCTGTCCATCCCAACGACCATGTAAATCGCGGCCAGTCGTCGAACGACAGCTTCCCGACCGCCATGCATGTCGCGGCGGCGCGCGCACTGGAGGTCGAACTGTTTCCGGCGCTGGAACAATTGCATGACGCGCTAGCCCAAAAAGCGCAGGATTGGAAAACCATTGTCAAAATCGGGCGGACCCATTTGCAGGACGCGACACCGCTGACGCTGGGGCAGGAATTTTCCGGCTATGCCGCGCAGTTACTGGCTGCCCGCGACCGAATAGAAGCGGTCCTGCCGCGCCTCTATCAACTCGCACAGGGCGGTACCGCGGTAGGTACTGGTCTGAATGCACCAGAAAATTTTGGCGACCATATGGCGCGAGAAATTGCCAAGATTACCGGCCTGAAATTCACCTCAGCTCATAACAAATTTGCCGAACTGGCAGCGCATGATACGATGGTCGAGCTATCGGGTGCGCTGAATGTTCTCGCCGTTTCACTCACCAAAATCGCCAATGATATTCGCCTGCTCGGTTCCGGCCCGCGGTCCGGCCTTGGCGAACTCAGTCTGCCCGCCAATGAACCGGGCAGCTCCATCATGCCCGGCAAAGTCAATCCGACACAGTGCGAAATGCTGACCATGGTGGCCGCGCAGATTATCGGTAATCATCAGGCAGTGACGGTCGGCGCTATGCAGGGACATCTGGAACTAAACGTTTTCAAACCTATGATAGCCGCAAACGTCCTGCGATCGATTGAAATCGTATCCATCGGCATGTCGAGCTTTGCCACACGCTGCGTCGATGGACTGGACGCCAATGAGAAACGCATCGCCGAGCTTGTTGAAAATTCGCTGATGCTAGTCACAGCGCTGGCCCCGGTCATCGGCTATGACGACGCCTCCAAAATAGCGAAACATGCCCATGATACCGGAATGACCCTCCGCGCGGCGGCTCTGGACCTTGGGCTTGTTGACGGGAAAACCTATGATGCCCATGTTAAGGCTGAAAACATGATTGGTAACAGCTCAGGAGCATCCCATGGCGGTGCGTGAAATCGTCTCTGTTCTTATTGGCAATGAAGCTCGAAAGCGTGGCCAGGGGAGCGGCTTGCTCGGCTTTGGTGTAGGCGTACTGGCAGCGCGTATCGCGACCCGCTCCCTGCCCGGTGCGTTGCTCGTCGGCGGTGCTATGGTCGCCAAAGCACTTTATGACCGGTCCAGGGAAACAGAAGAAGAGCTTCCGGCATCAGAACAGGTTATCGATATCGAAGGCACACCTGCTCCCACGGAGACTGCAAAACCAGAAGACTAAGCCGCGCCCTGCCAGACCTTGATTGCTTCAACCGGAAAGGTCAGCATCAGCACGTTCAGTGTCAGATTGTCCCGAATCGCATAGAGCGCAAGCAGTTCAAAAATCACGGCGACGGTAACGGTGGCCACTACCGGCATCCGGCGGGCCGCGATGAAACCCAATGTCATCCAGCCGATATCCGCCATCGAGTTGACAATACTGTCTCCCGCATAGCCAAAAGCAAAAGTCGCCTCACGATAGCGATTGATGATAATCGGTGAGTTTTCAAGGATTTCCCAGAAACCTTCAATGAATATCGCGAGGCACAAGGCCAGACCGAGCCTTGCCGCCTCCGGTCGCTTGCGGAACAGCCAATAACCAAGACCATAGAACAGAAAACCATGAATGATATGGCTGAACGTGTACCAGTCCGAAAGATGTTGACTGTTTTCCGCCGATTGCACTGCCCCATGCCACAATTTCACATTGCCACACTCGCAAATCGGTGGGCGGTCCATGCCGAACAATATCACCAGAGTAAGAAGAACAAGGCCGCCAGCGGCCAACGCATGGTTGCGTGATATGATCGTCATATGCCCCCTCAAGCTTGCAAGCCTATGCAGCAGCATCGCCAGTAAAATGCAAGTCTGATTCAATCCATATTCGTGTAAACAGCTGGCCTCTTAGTTGAATTGCCTACTCTGCCGGTGCGACCTCAAAAGAGTCCACAGAAGCCATATGTGCATTTTTAGGCTGAGCCACGCTAACTTGATTTGTAGCGAAGCAGTAAATCTCAGAACTTGTATTTTGCCGACATCTGAACTTTCTGCAAATTGCCCGAAGCGCCATCTTCGATCCGCCGTTTGGCGTACATATATTCGATGCCGATATCGAGCGGTGCTACGGGAGAGTAGACCAGATTGCCAAAAACATTCCAGCTTTCATCGGTGACAAGACCTGTCGTCAGCAAAACCGGGTTGTCCGCTTTGAAATAAGACCCGGAGAGAGTGGAGCGCCACTTGTCGTTCCAGAAATGGCGATAGGCAGCAAAACCGGAATAGGTAGCAATCGGAGCCAGTGAGCCGTCTGCGCGCACGGCCGCGTCATTGACTATGTTAAGCCCGATATAGCGGCCCAACCCCTCTCCAGCTGTTGCCATGAATTTGAAATCATCACGCTCGCCGACGTTTAACTTACCGGACAGGCTGATGCCATATCCAAAGCTGCTGTCATTGATCAGACCAAAATCATCCTCGTTAACACGAAGAACACGCCCGATCGCAGCCGCAGTCAGATGACCAAATTCGCCTTTGTGATTATAGCGCACCACGATATCCGGCACGCTGTCATCACCGGCAACAATGCGGGCACCCGTTGGAGTCGTAATCGTGGTTTCGGGCTGTTCGAGAGCGATCTGGAGACCGCCATCTGTATAGCGTATCATAGGCTGCCGGTCGAAAACGGTGCCCGGCGTGGGGCCAATAAAGTCCATCGCTTCCGGCAAGGCGCTGACATCCTGAAAAGTCGACCAGGTTTGGCCGAAGAGCCAGTTATCAAAGGTTATATAGGCCTGTCGAACACGCGGAGCGAAGCTGTTGGATACGCGTTCGTTTCCGCCAGCCGTGACCATGAAATCCAGCTCGATATGGGAACCGATCTTGTGATCATCCCCGACGTCGGTCTCCGTTATCAGGAAAAAACGGGTCTGACGTGCGCTGAAATCGGTGTCAAAGCCAGAAGCTTCGCCGCCAACCGGGATTGCTCCGGGAATCAGAAAATCTCTTGCGATGCTGCCCGATGGCACTTGGCCGCCGCTGGTCCGCTCCGTAATCACATCCAGCTTCACATAGCCACCATAAGTTACCCTTGTTTTGCCAACGTTAAAGCCATTGGCATCGTCGGATTGCTCGGCGACTTTCTGCGTAACCGCGGCCTGCTCAGCAATCTTGCTTTCCACCGCCGTCGTCCGTTCGGCCAGCGCTCTCGTCTCGTCAATGGCTAGCCTTGCCTGCTCGGCCGCAGCGACATCGCTGGCAGAGCCGGCCTGTTCCTTTGCGTCCATTCGTTCAATCAGCCCCGTAACCAAAGCCTCCAGTCGGTCCAGCCTGGCATCCACATCGCTATTTTGCGCCCATGCAGGAGAAGCGCTCAATATCGTCGCAGATAATAACATCCCCCTGATGACATTCTTTCCAGCTTGCGCCATGATCCATCCTCTCTGTTATTTTGATTGAGGATGTCAGGCGATCAGGGAGAAGAAAATTAGCCAATGGTCTATACGACCAATGTCGCATTCAATACGGATAGCTATTTCGAATATAATCGCGTGGAAAACCATATAAGCGGGAGGACGATGATGTCAGACAGTTTGGAAGCAACAAAGGATGAGCCTGAAATCATTGCTTCTCCGCGGCAGGATGCCGAGACCCATTGTACAGCCGCAGAATATGATCACCTGTACGCCCAGAGTCTCTCTGATCCAGACACTTTTTGGTCCAAGCAGTCCGAACGTCTAGACTGGATGCAGTCCCCCGCGAAGATAGCAAACTGGTCTTATGATCCTGTCGATATCAAGTGGTTTGAAGACGGGGTTCTCAACATCTGCCACAATGCGGTGGACCGGCATGTAGCAGCCGGCCGGGGAGATGTAACAGCCTTGATCTTTGAACCGGATGATCCTGCCGGGGCTGGCCGGACGCTGAGCTATGCCGAACTGCTGGCTGAAGTCATTCGCATGGCAGGCGCGCTCAAAAAACTAGGCGTGAAAAAAGGCGACCGGGTAACCATCTACATGCCGATGATCGTCGAAGGCGCGGTAGCCATGCTGGCCTGCGCGCGCATTGGTGCAATCCATTCGGTGGTATTTGGCGGCTTCTCTCCCGATGCGCTGGCCGGGCGAATTGAAGATTGTCAGAGCAAGTTTGTCGTTTGCGCTGATGCCGGGCTACGCGGCGGCAAGCCGGTGCCTCTGAAAAGCAATGTTGATGCTGCGCTGGAGAAGGACGGTGCGGATGTAGATGCGGTGCTGGTCATCAATCATACCGGCAGCGATATCGCGATGGCCGAGGGCCGCGACCACTGGTATCATGAATTGGTTGCTGATGTACCATCAGACTGCCCGTGCGAACCGATGAATGCGGAAGATCCTCTGTTCATTCTTTATACGTCCGGCTCGACCGGAAAACCCAAAGGCGTGCTCCATACTACCGGCGGCTATGCCGTATGGGTGGCCACTACCTTCCACTATGTCTTTGACTATAAACCGGGCGAGGTCTTCTGGTGTTCTGCGGATATCGGCTGGGTCACGGGACATAGCTATATCGTTTACGGACCGCTGATCAATGGCGCGACCGAGGTCATGTTTGAAGGCGTGCCCAACTATCCCGACCACGGCCGTTTCTGGGAAGTGGTCGCCAAGCACAAGGTCAATATCTTCTACACCGCACCGACAGCCATCCGCGCGCTGATGCGCGAAGGCGATGGACCGGTTGAAGCCCATGACCGTTCTTCCATTCGCCTGCTGGGCACAGTTGGAGAGCCGATTAATCCGGAAGCGTGGCGCTGGTATTATGATGTGGTGGGTGAAGCCAAATCACCGATTATCGATACCTGGTGGCAAACCGAAACCGGCGGTGTGATGATCACCACCCTGCCCGGTGCCCATGGGATGAAGCCCGGTAGTGCCGGCAAGCCCTTCTTCGGCATCAAGCCACAGCTGGTCGACAATGAAGGCGCTGTACTGGATGGCGCCACAGATGGAAACTTGTGCATTACCGCCAGCTGGCCGGGTCAGGCGCGCAGCGTCTATGGTGATCACGAACGCTTCATTCAAACCTATTTCGCCACCTATAAGGGTAAATATTTCACAGGTGACGGCTGCCGCCGCGACGCAGACGAATATTACTGGATTACCGGCCGGGTCGATGATGTGATCAATGTCTCCGGCCACCGTATGGGCACAGCCGAAGTCGAAAGCGCGCTGGTTTCTCACCCCAAGGTCGCCGAGGCAGCCGTGGTCGGCTATCCCCACGATATCAAGGGTCAGGGCATTTACTGCTATGTTACGCTGAATGCCGGTGAGGAAGCGGATGATGCCTTCACCGCCGAACTCAGGAACCATGTGCGTACCGAGATCGGCCCCATTGCGACCCCCGATCATCTCCACTTCACTCCGGGTCTTCCCAAGACACGCTCTGGCAAAATCATGCGCCGCATCTTGCGCAAGATAGCAGAAAACGACTTCGGCACACTTGGCGACACCTCGACACTTGCCGATCCTTCGGTCGTCGACACACTTATCGAAGGCAGGATGAACAGATAGGCTATGGCCCGCATCATTATCGCTGATGATCACCCCCTCTTCAGGGGCGCGCTCTGTCAGGCGGTGCTGAAATTGTGGCCGCAAGCTGAACTGGTGGAAGCGGAAACCGTGGCCGCGGCCCGCGATGCGGTGAATGCAGAACCCGCCGACCTGCTTCTGCTCGATCTGCATATGGAAGATAGCGACGGACTGACCGCCCTGCTGGATTTCCGCCACGATTTTCCTGCGCTTCCTGTCGTCGTGGTGTCGGCCAGCGAAGAAAGCCGTGTTGTCCGTGCCTGCCAAAGCCTGGGGGCATCGGGTTTCATCCCCAAATCTGTTGATCTGGATGTCATGCGCGAAGCCCTCGCCCAAATCAGGGATGGCGATGTCTGGTTTGATGCGGACGTTATCGACAATGACGAGGACGCCATGCTGTTCGAGAAGCTGGCCAGCCTGACCCCGGCACAAAGGCGGATTTTGAATCTGGTCAGTGAAGGGATGCTGAACAAGCAGATCGCCTATCAGATGGAAATTAGCGAGGCGACGGTGAAGGCCCATATCACGGCGATTTTCCGCAAACTGGATGTGGTCAACCGGACCCAGGCTGTGCTCGTCGCCAAACAGCTTGATGTGGAGCTGCCCGAAGTAAAATCGGTCTGACCTAGGCTTTTCTTAACAACTGGCTGACCAGCGCGCGGAGCGCCGCTGGCGGAGCGGGCTTGATCAGGCGTTCCACATTCAACGTGTCTGCTGCCTGACTGGTGCGATCAGTATCTTCCGCCGTTACCAAAATGCCCGGCGGACGCTGTTGCCATTTGTCGATCAGCTTTTCGAACAATCGGTCGCCGGTCCAGCCGCCATCCAGCTGATAGTCGAAAATCACCAAGTCAGGCGGCTGGTCGAAAGCCTGAAGGGCTTCGTCCGGTCCCAGAGCCGTTTTGATGTCACAACCCCAGCGCTCCAGTAATGCAGATAGCGCATCCAGCGCATCCTGATCATTATCGATATAGAGCACGGTCCTGCCAGCAAGTTCCGAAGTATTCGACTTTCCACTTTTAACCGGCTTGCTGACACCGGATTGCGGCTCAATCTGACGGACGCGCAGAGAAAATCTGCTGCCTTGGCCCGGTGTGGATTCAACCGCGATGGCGGTATCAAGCAAAACGGCAATACGTTGAGAGATGGACAGCCCCAGGCCCGCCCCTTCCCGCTTGATATGCGATCCTACTTGCTGAAACTCTTCGAAAATCTTTTCGTGCTGTGCTTCCTCGATCCCCACTCCCGTATCTGTCACACGAATACTGACAGCATCGGGCTCTGCTTTTGCCTCAAGGGATACAGAGCCATTTTCAGTATAGCGCACGGCGTTGGAGACAAGATTCTGGAGGATGCTGAGCAGTAGATTGCGATCCGTTTCAACCCAAAGATCGGTGTCATCGACATTCAGCGCCAGACCCTTTTCTTTTGCCGCACGGTTAAATTCCGAACGCAGGTCATCAAATAACGGGCCCAGAGAAAATCTGGATATTTTCGGTTGCAGGCCGCCACCATCCAGCCGGGAGATGTCGAGCAAAGCGCGAAGCAAACGATCCGCCATCTCGATCGACCGATCAATATCATGCGCCAGTTTTTTGGCCCTGGGCTGCTGCGTGCCGATTTCCTCGTCGAGCGCGGAGGTAAACAGTCTGGCTGCGTTCAGGGGCTGGACAAGATCATGGCTGGCAGCTGCCAGAAAACGGGTTTTGGACCGGGTCGCCTTTTCCAGCGCGCTATTGGCATCGGTCAGCTGTTTGGTGCGTTCCTCAACCTTGGCCTCCAGCGCCTGTTCTGATCGCCTGTCTGCCGTGATATCGGAATAGCTCGTGACATAACCGCCGGTCGGCGTGGGATTGCCCGATATCCGCAATATCCGGCCATCCGCCTGCTCGCGCTCCTGAGCATGTTTTCGGCCTGCGCGCATATGATCGAGCCGTTTGGCCACCGCCAAAGAAACCTGATCAGGCGCCATGCCGTTGCGGCGTAAATTATACCCGATCAGGTCAGATATAGGCCGCCCAATGGTAACCAGATCATTTGGCAGTGAAAACATGTCAACATAGCGGCTGTTCCAGGCAACTAGCTGCATGTCATTGTCCACGACCGCGACGCCCTGATCAATATTCTCAATCGCCGTTTGCAGCAGTTCTCCGCTAAACTGCAGGCGCTGAGAGGTTTCATCAAACATCGCAACCACCTGTTCCAGTGGTATCGGGTCGCCCTCCATAGTCGAACCGATAATCGCCCGGGCCGACGAGGCACCGAGTACGCCGGAAAGCTGCCGCTCGACCATTTCAATCAGGCTGTTATCGGCTGGGTCCAAATCAGAGTAAGTCCGGTCCATCTGATGCCCCAGATGCTGCATGGCCGTACGGCTGCGCTCATCGCCGACAAACTGACGGAGTAGCAAGCGGTAATCCGCAACGCGCATTTTCTCCGGCGGTCGGCTGCCATCTGCGGACCGATATTCCATCGTTACGAAAGCGGCCGACTGCGCTTTGTCGATGATATTCGTCTGGCTGTTGAGCGAGAACAGGATGTAAGCGGCAATGTTGAGGGCCAGACTGATAATGACCGCCGACACCAGCCTGTCCTCGGCAATCTGAATGATTGGACTGGCATCCAGATAGGTCGGAACAATCAGCAAAGCCAGCCACGCGGCAAAACCCAGTATCAGCCCGGCTATCATCCCGGTCCGGTTACCCTGTTTCCAGAACAATCCGCCAATCAATCCGGGGGCAAATTGCGAAACCGCAGCAAAGGAAACGGTGCCCAGTCCGGCGAGAGTCGAGGCGCTGCTGATCGTGCGGTAATAGAGATAGGCAAAAAACAGCAGCCCGATGATGGTCAGCCGGCGGATCCACAATAATGACTGGCCAAGCGCCGCATGATTGGTCTTGCGGCGATAGAAAAGAGGGACAATCAGGTCATTGGTAATCATGCCTGATAGTGCGACAGTTGTCACAATCACCATGCCGGTCGCGGCCGAAAAACCGCCGATAAACACAAATATGGCGAGCCAGTCAGCACCGGTGCTGAGCGGCAGCGCCAGCATCAGCATATCCGGGCTTGTCTGACCGCTGGACAGGAGTGATGTGCCCGCCACGGTGATCGGGAAAACCACCAGAGCGATCAGGACCAGATAGGCCGGAAATACGTAGCGCATCAAACGATCCGGCCTGTCCTTCTGTGCTTCGACAATAGTCATGTGAAACTGTCGCGGCAAACATAGCGCAGCGCAGGCGGAGATCAGGGTCAGGACAACAAAACGGTTGTCGAATTGAT
This sequence comes from uncultured Sphingomonadaceae bacterium, assembly GCA_947493955.1. Lineage (GTDB taxonomy): Bacteria > Pseudomonadota > Alphaproteobacteria > Sphingomonadales > Sphingomonadaceae > Parasphingorhabdus. The sequence goes on along the minus strand of CANLSQ010000001.1, from coordinate 116,877 downwards.
CGGCGTGGAAAATCTGATTGAAACCGCTCGATGCGCCGGTTTGAACGGTATCTTTCCCGGCGAACAGAAACAATGCAAACAGCGCGACTGCTAACAGCGCCAGCATCTTCACGATCGCTTCGACAGCGATGGTCAAAACCATCCCGCGATTATGCTGCGTCAGATCAATCTGGCGCGCGCCGAACAATATGGAGAATAGCGCCATGATGGCTGCGACGCCCAGGACGACATCGTCGGGATTTACCGCTGCTCCAATATTCGGTGACAGAGCGAACAGGGTCTGGCCGACAGATTTCAGCTGCAGCGCAACATAAGGCAAAAGGCCTACGGTTGCGATAATCGTGACCAGCGCGGCCACGGCTCCGCTTTTCCCGTAACGCGTGGAGAGAAAGTCGGCGATCGATGTGCTGTGATGCGATTTGCCGAGCTGCAACGTCCGCGCGACAATGCCGTAGCCCAGCGTGAATAACAGTATCGGACCGAGATAGATGGGAAAAAAATGCCATCCACTGGACAAGGCCGTTCCGACCGCGCCGTAAAATGTCCAGCTGGTGCAATAGACCGCCAGCGACAATCCATAGATCCAGGATTTTGCGCGCGGCCCAAGAGAGATACGTCCGCCATCGCCCTTTAACGCCAGCCAGAAAAGGCCGACGGAATAGAGCACCGAAACGGCCAGCGCGATCCACAAGATCATAATTCTCTCCTGCGCCGCTTAAAGCAAATAAAAAGGGCGACGCCAAGCGCCGCCCTTTTCCTCTCGGGAGGGGAGAATATCACCAGAGAGTATCAATGCGCTGCCGCATCTCCGGCCCCGCGCGGTACGCGGATCGAGTCGATCAGCTTGCGCACTTCAACAGGCGGTGAATCCGTCATCTTCGACACGATGATCGCAATCGTGAAATTGAGGATCATTCCAACGACGCCAATGCCTTCCGGCGAGATGCCGAACAGCCAGTTGGCCGCGATATTGGCATCGGGCGCGACCAGCTTGAAGTAAGCGATGTAGCTGAAGGTGAACACCAGTCCCGTCACCATGCCGGCAATCGCCCCTTCCTTGTTCATCGACTTTGAGAAGATGCCCATGAAGATGGCAGGGAACAAAGATGCTGCCGCCAGACCGAAGGCAAAGGCGACCACCTGCGCAACCCATCCCGGAGGATAAATGCCAAGATAGCCCGCCACGACAATCGCCGCCGTCGCCGCTATCCTTGCCGCCAGTAACTCACCTTTTTCCGTGATTTGCGGACGGAACGTGCTCTTCAGCAGATCATGACTGATCGATGACGAGATCACCAGCAGCAAGCCCGCCGCCGTTGACAGCGCCGCCGCCAGACCGCCAGCCGCGACCAGAGCAATCACCCAGCCGGGCAGATTGGCAATTTCCGGATTGGCGAGCACCATGATGTCGCGATCAACATAGACTTCGTTGGCGCTTTCCTCATTGGGAGGGTTGGTCACCATCCGCTGTCCAGCGGTACCGGTTGTGTCGGCATAGGATGGGCTGCCCTTGAAGGCATCGCCGCTGCTGAGCTGCATAACACCGTCATCATTCTTGTCATAGAAAGCGATCAGGTCATTATTTTCCCAGTTTTTAAACCAGGCGGGTGCCTTGGCATATTCTGTCTGGTCAACCGTTTCGATAAAGTTGATCCGGGCAAAAGCGCCAACCGCAGGAGCCGTGGTGTAAAGCAAAGCGATGAAGATCAGTGCCCAGCCTGCCGACTTGCGGGCATCCGAAGCCTTGGGCACGGTGAAGAAGCGCACGATCACATGCGGTAATCCTGCCGTGCCGACCATCAGCGCCGCCGTAATACAGAACACGTCGATCATCGATTTCGACCCGTCCGTATAGGCGCCAAAGCCCATGTCCTGCAGCACCAGATCCAGTTTCTGCAAGACATATAAGCCCGACCCGTCATTGACGGTGGACCCCAGCCCCAGCTGCGGGATTGGATTGCCGGTAACCAGGAAGCTGATGAAGAAAGCTGGCACCATATAAGCGAAGATCAGCACGCAATATTGCGCGACCTGCGTATAGGTAATGCCCTTCATCCCGCCCAGCACGGCGTAGAAAAAAACAATTGCCATACCGATGATCACGCCCATGGTGATGGGCACATCAAGGAAGCGGGAAAAGACAATGCCGACCCCGCGCATCTGTCCGGCAATATAGGTGAAGCTGATAAAAATCAGACAAATCACCGCCACCACACGTGCGGCCTTGGAATAGTAACGCGTGCCGATAAAGTCAGGCACCGTAAACTGCCCGAACTTGCGCAAATAGGGCGCGAGTAATAGCGCCAGCAACACATAGCCGCCGGTCCAGCCCATCAGATAGACCGAGCCGTCATAGCCGGAAAAGGCAATGATACCCGCCATCGAGATGAAACTTGCCGCCGACATCCAGTCGGCTGCGGTTGCCATGCCGTTGACGACCGGATTGACCCCGCCGCCAGCGACATAAAATTCCTTCGTCGATCCGGCCCGCGACCATATCGCGATGCCGATATAGAGCGAGAAGGAAAGGCCGACGAAAATATAGATGAGTGTTTGCGTATCCATGTCAGCCTCCCTCAGTCATCAAGATCATATTTGCGTTCGATCCTTTTCATCTTCCACGTGTAGTAGAAGATCAGCAGAACGAAGACGTAGATGGAGCCCTGTTGGGCAAACCAGAAACCGAGCGGATAACCGCCCAGCGAAAACTGATCGAGGAAATCACGGAACAGGATGCCCGCGCCAAAAGACACAACGAACCAGATCGCCATCAATGTCCAGAGCAGCCGGATATTTTCTGACCAATAGGCCTTTTCATTGGAGTTTGTTTCAGTCTCTGTTTCCGGCCCGCCGACATTAGTGCCGTCATTCGGTTCCGGGACCGATGGATCATTGTCAGTCATTATATCCTCCCCTTGCTTATTTCATATCATGACCGGTTTCTGGCCATTATCAATAAGGCTAGAGGAGATGGAGAATTTTGATAGAGAGACTTTGGTCTAATATGGGGGTCCAATAAACCCGGATATGCCTTTCAGCCGCGCATAAGTACATCTTCTAACAACAGATTTTCCGTCCGTCGCCGCGCGCACTGGACCAGAAACAGCTCGGCGCAGGCCATCGCGTCTGTCAGGCCATCATGCGCCCGGTAATAAGGCAGGCCATATTGCGCTCGCAATTTGCCCAATCTCAGGCCATCTGCCGTCCGTTCTCTCGGAAACCACCGCTCCTCCAGCTGCATGGTGCAGATGAAGCGACCGACAAAAGGCACGCCGAAACAGCGCAGGCAGGCGGCATTCAGAAAAGACTGCTCGATAAATGCCGCATGGGCAAGGATCGCCGCTCCTTTAAGATCAGCCAGCAGCGCCAGCAACACATCCTGCTCCGACTGCCCTTCGGCCGCTGCATCGTCGGTAATCCGATGAATGATCACGGCTGATCCCTGAAGCCTGCTTTCCGCACGGATACGCAGCCGCCGGGCACTGTTCAATTTCACAGCGCCGCCCTCAACGGCAACCCATCCCGCTTCGAGTAGCTGGGCATCTTCCTCCAGCCCGTCGCTTTCAAAATCGAGCGCGATCAACGGCGCGTCGTTCAGCAACTGATCGGCCTGTACAGGGGCGCTGTAATAGTCCGCCATCGGGGTCGACTGCGCCGCTTCCTTGGCGCGGTCCCAATGCGCCGCAAAGCGTTTCTCCTGAAACCAGTTTTGCCAGCCGAGTTTCACTGGATGTTGCCAGCATATTTGCGGCTGACAATATCCATATGATCGCGGATCACGCGAAACGCGTCCTTGAGATGCTCTCGCTCAAACCGGGACAACAGTGCGGGAGAAAGATTGTTGGTGGGCGCCTCGCCCCGTTTTATCTGTCCGGACTGATGGCGAAACCGGACGCTGCGGATAAACTCGAAAGAGTCGACAATATCCGAAACCGCTTCGTCGCTGATTTCACCAAGCTCCGCTGCCTTCTTAAGGCGCTCTTCGCTATTCACTTCGCTCAATCCTAGTGCCAGCGCATAGACCCGGGCAATGTCAACCACCGGCGCAATCGCCTGATGCTTCAAATCCAGCACATCTCCCTCTTTCTCGTCATGCTGCAACAGGAAATTGCGGAAAAAACCAAGTGGAACCTTGGTATGAGCTGCTGCCCTTGCAATGAACGAAAGGAATATCCTGTTGGCGCTGCTCCACGCAAAAATGTGCTCGCGCAAGCTGTCCACTAGTATTTCCTCACCCGCCACACGTCGCATGTCGAAGAAGATGGTGGTGTTAAGCACATTTTCCGGATCAGGATTGTCAATCCAGCCACGGTAACGCTCTTTCCAGACCGCTAAGGGCTGTCTCCACTTGTCATTGGTCGCCATGATATCGCCGGGGCAATAGATATAGCCAGCACTGTTCAGACCATCACACAGGAAGGTCGCAAGCCTCTCAAAATAAGCGCCATGGGTCTGCGCATCATAACTGTCATCCAGGATAAATCCGTTATCCTGATCCGACCCGCCAGCCTGTTCCTGTCTCGCCAGCGAACCGAATACCACCAGCGCATAGGGAACCGGCGGTGGCCCTAACTGCTCCTCGCCCAGTTTCAGCAATTGGCGATGGGTTGCCTCACCGATATTGGAAACGAAACGCGCGACATGATCGGCATCGACGCCTGATTCAATCAGATGCGCCAATACCCCGTCCACACGCCGTGCCGCCCTCGCCACCGCCGCGGCATCACCGGCAGCCTTGATCTCAGCCACCACCTGCAGCGCGTTCATGCCAAACCGGTTGAGCAAATCGCTGGAACTGACAACGCCGACAATCTCGTCGCTCTCGTTTACGATCGGAAGGTGATGGATGTTATGCTGTGACATGACCAGCATCGCGGACAACAAATCGTCATCAAGCGACATCGTGATCGGATCCGGCGTCATCACCCGAGACACAGGCTTGTCGAGCGGCACATCCTGTCCCAGCACCCGGCGGCGCAAATCCTTGTCGGTGATGATCCCCACCAACCCGCCCTTTTCGGTCAGCGGCAGGGTGGACACATCGGCGCGGGCCATCAGCTTCGCCGCATCGCTGATGCTATCGCCCGGACCGGCCGTAACCACCTCATTCCGGCGCATAAGGCTGCCCAGCTTGACGCCGATCATCGCGGCTTCGCCATGCCCTGTCTCAGATCGCCGCAAGCCTTCAACGGCCAGGCGCAAGCGTTCGGCCTCATCCTTGGCGAAAAAACCCCTCAGCGTTTCATGGCTATCAAGCAATGCCAGAAAATCCGGCTTGGGAAGCTGGTAGATCAGGCTGTCTTCATGCGCGATCACCTGATTGCGCGTGCGTTCGTGGTGGAGCAACGAGGGATAGCCAAAGACGCCGCCCTCCCCCAGCCGGTGGTTCAGCTCCGTGCCGCCCAACCGCAATTCCACTGCCCCTGACCGGACAATGCCGAGCGCGTGATTTTCCTTGCCCGCATCTATAATCATTGCCTCTCGCGGGAAATAGCGGACCTCGATCCTCCGCGCGAGTGCGTTGATTACGTCTACCGAAAGCGCATCAAACGGTGCATGCTGACCCAGAAATGCAATGACCTCGTCAATTTCCACGGAGACCTCCTCAACGCATTTTGCACTACATCAGCGCAATAAGCCATTGGCCAAAGGTATGACGAGGATCGATAGTATAAAGAACTTCCGCTGACGCGCCTGTTGTGGACATCGGCGTCATGTCCGCAATGTCCCGAAGGCGGACATTAGCTTAAACCACATCGCAAGTCTGACATCAGGTAATTAGAGAATTCTGGGTTCCTGATTCAGATTACCGGAAGGCATATCTCTTGGGGCTAACGCTTAGCGCCGCATCCGGCCTGCGCAGCTCTGACCTTGATTGATGCCATATTCTGATCAGCCTCTCCAATTAATGCCTTAAGTGACGCTGCACCTGCTGCCTTGATTGAACCTCGATTTTTTGGTTCCTTGCTTTCCAGAGAGAGTATGCCGAGCCATGACTTGAGATATCCAACCTCCAACTCAAGTAGATCCATGCTACTGCAGAATAGCTTGCCTCTTCCAGTACGGCGATTTGCTTTTTGGATGCTGGTTCTAATGGATGGAAACTTCTTAACCACCTGTTGCTTCGTATCAGCGCAACAGCTGATTCCGCCAGCCACTCGGTTATAGGATGCTTCAAGTCGGCCGATCTCCATTGCCAATCCATTGAACCAGCTGGAGAGGCCTGATCGCTGAGTAGTCGGGCGGCGCTGATTGGCCTGAGCGATCTGCTTGCGCCCTTCCTTCGGGAACAGCTTTGCTATGTATTTTCCTGCAATCTCGGAACCACCCCGTTGGGCAATTTTGAACATTTGGAGCGGTTGGCCTGTCAAATAAGGGTTGCGGGCATGATTTACCCTGCCGTTTTGGAAGGCCAAGCGTGGATTTTTCGGATTGAGCGCGAAGGCACGGCTACAATAAACATGGGCGGTATCATGGGCGACATCGGCATCCGAAGCGACACCCGGAACATTGTCTGGCTTCATGGGATCGGAAGGATGGGCCGCATATTTATCACAGCCAGCAATTGCTTCCTCTGACGTCAGCGATTGCCAGTCTGGCAGATCACGGCTTTGCGCCAATGCAGGGCCAGAAAGGCAATAGGCCATTGTAGCGGTGAATATGGCTCTTGATCGAAAATTTCGCATCCTTGTAACCTCGCTGCTTGTGATGTCCCAAGTATCTAAAATTACTCAAAAAAAATCATAACTCAACAGCTCTCCTTGCCGCTCAGTGTATGATACGAAACTAAATCAAATATGACGGACTATTAAGGTTCTGATTCTGGGAGTCGCCATTCGGATCAGGTGTACGCCAGACTATACCGCTTACCATAGTCTGGCTCACCACTGTCTCCTCTGCGAGCGACCAGACAACAATGGTGATCTATTTCGGCACAACCCGCAAAATTTTGCTGTTGAGACCGCTTTGATCTTCGGTGAGCAAATAAAGATGGCCGTCCGGCCCGGTGCGGACATCGCGGAAGCGTGCATTTAGCTCTCCGAACAGCTCCTGCTGCTTCCCGAGCGATCCATCCGCATTCATCTCGACATGACGAACATGTTTGAGCACCAATGCAGAGAGGAACAGGTCGCCCTGCCAATCGGGAAAAGCCTCGCCTGCATATTGCGCAAAACCGGAAGGTGCGATGGAGGGCGTGAAATGTACCAGCGGCTGCTCTGTCCCCTCCAGCGCTTCAAACGGCGATACCCGGCCGCCGGAATAGTCAAGCGCATAGGTGACCGTGGGCCAGCCGTAATTGGCGCCGCGTTTAATCTCGTTAATTTCATCACCGCCAGCCGGGCCATGCTCATTCTCCAGCACACGGCCGTCGCTGCCGACAATAATGCCTTGCGGATTGCGGTGACCATAGGACCATATTTCGGCCCTCGCGCCCGGCTTGCCGACAAAGGGATTATCTTCCGGCACCGACCCATCGTCATTAAGGCGGACGATTTTGCCGAAATGATTATCCAGATTTTGCGCCTCTTCGCGGAAATGAAATGCGTCCCCGACCGGCATCAGCAGCGTGCCATCCGGTTGAAAAGCGATGCGAGCACCATAATGATTGCCCTGTATCCGGGCAGGCGCAGCGGCGAAAAGCTGTTTGCCATTGGCAAGCTTTGGCACAGCACCATCATCTGCAAGTTCAAACCGCATCAATAGCAAGGTGTTTTCATCATCACCCTGTTTTGCCGCATAGGAAATATAGACAAACCGGTTGGTTTCAAATTGCGGATGCAAAACGACGTCAAACAGACCGGCCTGCATGCCATCGCCGAAATGGACCTTGGGGAATTTCTCACCAAGATTGAAATCATAGACTGTCTGCTTTTTTCCGTCTTTGCCAATGTGCAGGAGCTTTCCGGTCCGCTGGGTCACCAGCATGTCACCGTCCGGCAGGAATGCCAGCGACCATGGATGATCCAGACCATCGGCAACGGTTTCGAACCGGTAATTGACCGGCGCGGCATCCACCCGCCCTGCAAGCTGGCTGGTTTTCTCACCCGATGTAGAAGCCCCCTGATTGGAACAGGATGCGACCACCAGACCCATGGCCAGAAGGTAAAGAGCATTGCGCATAGAAAAGTCCCCCAAGAGATAATCGCAATCTATCAAATATCATATCGCGTTTGTCCACTGTCTTCATTGGACTTGATCGGGTTACAAAAGCGGCTAGACTTTACCCGAAACAGGAGGACTGGAAATGGCGGCAACAATCAGGTTTTTGCTCGGACTGCTCGGCGGCGGCATCGCGGCCTATCTGCTGGCATCCATCCTGAACTCGCAGTTTGTCATGAATGCCCATGGTGTCCCGATCAGCTTTGGTGACCGTTTCAACATGACGATGTTCGATATCTCGAACATGGGACTATATCTGGTGATCATTCTCGCTGCTTTTCTGATCGCCTTCCTGATCGCCGCGATTCTGAAACGCTTTTTGCCAAAACTGTCAAACATCGCCTATCCGATAGCCGGAGCCGCAGCGATGGGAACGGCGCTTGGACTCATGTATATCATGTTCCAGACTGTACCCATTAGCGGCGCCCGCTCCACGCTCGGCTTTATCTCGCAAGTTGTCGCCGGGGCATTTGGCGGCTGGGTTTTCGGAAAAATCATTCTGCGCGGCAAGGCAAAACGCTCTCACGGATGATGATTGCAATTGCCATGACGGCACCATAGCACACGTAAAAGAAAAGCCCCGCCGACTTGAGGAGCCGAGCGGGGCGTTGGAACAGTGGGTCGCATTTGCCGTTCCAAAAATATCTTTAGCGCAACGCACATCATCTGCATTGTACGAAATAGACTCTTCGACCAAATTTGTTCAAAATCGCAGTTTGGAAACGCTATCCGAAACACTGCCAAGGCGGGCTTTGAAAACATGATACCAATTGTGTACGTCCGATTTGACCGACATATATCAGGTTCTTCAGAGGAGAATATCAGCCATGTTGAAAGGGCATTGCAATTGCGGTGCGGTATCTTTTGAAATCGCTATAGACCTCAAAGACATTTATGTCTGCCACTGCTCAATTTGTCGCAGATGGTCGGGAAATAACGGCGTTGCGGTTTCCATTGTTCCGAAAGACCGGTTCAGATGGTCTTCCGGACAGGAAAAGGTTGCAAGCTGGAAAAAACCGGATGCCGACTGGGAAAGCTGGTTCTGCCGGAATTGCGGGTCAGCGTTGCCCGGAAGCAATGACGAATTGAATATGTTTATTCCCGTGGGCCTGCTGTCGGAAGATGCAAAAAGCCTGGAAGTTTCCCATCATATATGGGTGGATTCGAAAGCTGCTTGGGACACGATTTGCGACAAAGGCAAACAACATAAAAGGGAATTTCAGGGCTAGCATGTTAACTTATATGAAAACCCTGCCTAAACTGCTCCAATGACAGCGCTCTATGATCAAATCGGCAAAGGCTATGCCCGGCGTCGTCAGCCGGACCCGCGGATTGCCAAGATCATCCATGATGCACTGGGCAAGGCGCAATCGGTTTTGAATGTCGGGGCCGGAACCGGGTCCTATGAACCAACCGACAGGCAAGTCACCGCGCTGGAACCTTCCGCCGAAATGATCCGCCAACGCCCACCAGAGGCGGCAAAGGCGTATCAGGGCGTTGCCGAAGATCTCCCTTTTGCAGACCGACAGTTTGACGCAGCAATGGCTGTCCTGACCGTCCACCACTGGACGGATTTTGACGCCGGGTTGCGCGAGATGCGCCGCGTTGCCAAAGACCGGGTGGTGATACTGACCTTTGATCCGGAATCCGACTATTTCTGGCTGGCCGACTATATCCCGGAGATCATTGCTCTCGACCAGCCGATCATGCCAAGGCTGAGCGCCTTTGAAGGTGTTCTTGGTGACGTGACCATTGAGCCTGTCGCGATCCCCCGCGACTGCACAGATGGTTTTTTGGGCGCCTATTGGCGGCGACCGCAAGCCTATCTCGATAAAGCTGTTCGGTCCGCCATATCGACCTTTGCGAAACTGGATGACGTGACGGAGTCCATGAAACGGCTGGAGGATGATCTTGCCTCCGGTGCCTGGGAAGCACAATATGGTCATTTGTTGCAGGAAGAGTATCTGGATATCGGATATCGCCTGGTTGTTGGGGATTGTGCGTAACGAGCCAATCCTTGCCGCAATGACGACCTCAATTTCTGGCAATGGTCCTTATGTCCGCTTTATCCCGAAAGCGGACATTAGAATAATCATCATTGTCTTCAATTCTATCGAACGGGATAATGCCGATGGCTTTTAGCTTGTCTCCCAACTTATCCGCATAGCGATGAGCAAACGCTTCCCGTTCCTGTTTGGGTCGAGCGAAATACCTATCTTCGAGAATATCATATGTCTCAACGCCTTTGTCTCCAGGCCGTTCAACCTTTTCTAGATAATCGACCCAATGCCCTACTTCATGGATTACAGTTCGAAACAGTTGTGTCTGCCGAATGGCGGCTGCATTTGTACAAATAAACTGCTTCTTGCCCACACGTTCTAATGCGTGGCCATCCTCCTCAAGTCTTTGAAGCTCAGACGCTCGTTCTGGATCAAGGGATGTCGACCAAACAATTTTACTTTCTGTCGGCATTGCTTCCAAAAAAATCGCAGGCCCTTCGGCAATGTGCTTTCCAACTCTTTGTCCAATTTGAGCGAAGTAATACATTCGCCCCCAAACTGGGTTTAGTAACCGCTGTTTCTTGGTCGGCTGGCGGAACACCACTGTTTCTAGTCCAGCCCAGTCCGCAAACGGTATGTTTTCGAAAATTCGACAGACATCTGCAACGCTGCAGGAATGCTCGCATCCACCGCTATTCTCTTCAACGAAGAAAGTGAGGCTACGGCCAGCTAAACGTTTTTCAACTTTCTTAAAGTTCCCAATCGTCTCCTGAGCCAATCGGTCCGTATGCCAAGACTGTGGCACAACCATCTCATTATCCTGCCCATGACCTTGTTTGGCAGTACCAATATTTCGATTTCGGCGAGTGGGATTTCGACCTGCTCTCAATTAAGAACCTTTCATTGCGATGCCTTAATATCGCGAGAGCTTGCTTATTGCACTCCTATTCTAATGTCCGCTTTTGCGCCCAAAGCGGACCCTAAAGCCAAGACAACCGCATTCAAAAACAGCACCGGTCAGTGCGATCAATAACCCTTCTGAAACCGATCTATCAACGACCGCTGCACAAACCGCTTTCCTAGAAACCATTTGTCCTGCTAACATCCGTGTCAGGAGAAGAGATGGCGCAAGACGAGGCTTTGGCAGCGACACCAGCCAGCGAAACAGAGCGCGCGTCATCTGACGCAAAATCCGCTCGCAAATTTTATGGCTGGAACAATGCCGCGCTATTGTTTTTCATCCAGTTTGCCGCCTCCGGCTTTGTCTATTTTGCCTATGCCGCGATTTTCCCGGCGATGGTTGAGGATATGGACTGGAACCGCGGTGATGCCTCGATTGCCCATAGCCTCAGCTTTCTGGTCTTGGGACTGAGCTATCCGTTAACCGCCTGGATGATCGGGAAACGGGGTGTCCGATTCACTTTGACAGTCGGTTTGATATTGATGCTCATCAGTCTTTTGATGACCGTTTTTTTCGTGACTGAAATCTGGCACTGGACCCTGATCTGGGGTTTTGTGATGGGTGCAGCCAATGCGCTGGCCGGCCCCTTGTGCGGACAGACCGTTGTCATCAACTGGTTCAACGCCAAACGCGCGACGGTTCTTGGCATCATCCTCACCGGCAATGCGCTGGGCGGCTTTTTTGCCCAGCCGATACTCATCCGGGTCATGGAAACCTTCGGAACCTGGCAGTCCGGCTGGCTGGTGAGCGCGGCTGCCGTTGTCGGCGCGCTGCTGCTGACCCAGTTTATCGTCAACCGGCCCAAAGATATTGAGCAGCATCCGGACAATTTTGATCCACTCGCGGCCCGTGCGGACACACAAAAGCCTGCGCCCAAACCGCGCACCTATCGCAGCGAGAAAAACTGGACTGTCAGAGAGGTTTTTCACACCCGTGCGGTATATTTCATCATGATCATCAACGTGACCTATCTGTCCATTGGCACGTTTCTGCTCACCCATGGTTCGCTATACCTGTCCGATATCGGTATCTCGAAAATCCAGACGGCTTCCATCGTCAGCATCTTCATCATCGGCAGCGGGCTCGGCCGAATGCCGGCGGGGTGGCTCGGCGACCGTTTCGAATTGCGCTGGCTGATGGCGGCCATGATGGCGGCTATGCTATTAGCCTTCATCATGCTTTGGACCATGGCGAGTCTTATGGGTCTTGGCTTTGCAGCCTTCCTTCTGGGGCTATGCTATGGCGGGTTTTTTGCTCTGTCCCCTGCCCTCACCAGTAATTTTTTCGGTCAGGAGAGCTTTGCGAAAATCAACTCAGTATTTGCGCCGCTGCTATTGCCGTTCGTGGCAACGGCACCGGCGGGCGCGGGCTATATATTCGATATTTATGGCAGCTATGATCTGGCATTTTTAATCGGCTCGATACTGCTGGGCCTGTCGCTCATCTCAGCCATTTGTTTGACGCCGCCCAAGCATAAGACAGCGACTCAAGCAGCCTAGACCTTACCGTCACTCGACAAAAGAGCAGCAATAGGTTTGGTGCCTTTGCGGCCAGCCAATATGATCATCAAAATAGTCGTGAAGGGCACCGCCAATATCGCGCCGGGAATGCCCCACAGGGTGCTCCAGACCGAAAGCGCTACGAGTACGACCATTGGGCTCAGATTGACCGATTTGCTAAGCATGCGCGGCTCCACCACATTGCCGATGATGACCTGTGCGGCCGTCATGAGGCCGGTAGCGACCAGAGGTATGGTCAGCGTACCGAACTGGGCAACCGCGAACAGCGCGGGAAAAGCGACGCCGACAATCGAGCCGATATAGGGGATATAGTTGAGCAAGCCGATAATGATCGCCCACAGCGCCGCATATTCGATACCAAGCGCCACCATGATGACCCAGCAAATCACGCCCAGCATGATGTTGATCAGGGTCTTGGTCGCCAGATAGCTGCCAATATCGTGGTTGATCCGCGCAATCATGTTCATCGTGTCTTTTGAGTCACTTGCATTACCAAAGGCGCGCTGCACTTTTGCCGGAAAGCCGGTAATTTCGCTGAGCATGAAAGAGGCATAGAGAATTGTAATAAAAACAAATCCGCCAAAACTGGTCAGCGAAGACAATACCGATTGCGCTATGGCCGCAATATCAACCTCAGTCAGCAACCTGGTGGCAAACTCGCTAACCGCTTTCACCACGGCTTCGCTGCCGCGATCAATCATCAGGCCAGGCGATGCCATCATCTCACCCATGTCGGTTTTGACCGCTGCGGTCTCTTGCGGCGCGGGGAACCAGGCCGCGAACAGGTTTTCCAGATTGCTCTGATAAGTGGGCAGTGATGGCACCAAAGTCTGCAGTGACGCCACCAGCATCCGGGTCATCGCGAATAGAAGCAAGACGACCCCGAACAAAGCGAGCGTAGCACGCAGCCACATCGGTGAGCGACCCAGCCCGGGAATGCGGGCGACCGCTGCGCTGGCGGAATAGAGTATCTGAAGCAAGATGATCGCGGTCACGATCGGCAGGATGATATCCTTGCCGACATAGAACAGCCAGCCGATCATGATCGTTATGCCGACCGAGAAGAATATCGTGCTGACGCGGCCCTGAAACATAATTCTAGATCACCATTTTTTTAGCGGACGAAAGCTCTTGCAACCGCTTGATAAACATAAAATTCCGACCTGTCATCCGATCAGTGCGACAGCCAGTCCTGTAACATCTGCCAGCAATCGCGACTAGCATCTTGACGGCATGCCCCCTTCTCGGCCAATAGCCGCTATGGCCGACGATATTTCTTCCCTTCCGCATGACGAACTGAGCCGCCGCGGCCTTCTGTTTGTTCTCTCTTCGCCCTCTGGTGCTGGCAAATCGACACTCGCGCGCATGCTGCTCGAAGCAGATGACCAGATTGCCATGTCGGTGTCTGTCACCACCCGGCCGCAACGCCCCGGCGAAGAACATGGCAAGGACTATTATTTCGTCAGTGGCGACGAGTTTGAAGAAATGGTCGCCGATCATGCCTTCCTGGAATATGCCACCGTTTTTGGCAACCGCTATGCAACCCCTGCGGCTCCGGTTCAGAAAAATCTCGAAGACGGACAAGACGTTCTGTTTGATATCGACTGGCAGGGCACACAGCAACTGTATCAACGCGGCGGCGAAGATGTCGTCCGTATCTTCATCCTGCCCCCCTCACTCGCTGAATTACGTGAGCGGTTGGAAGCCAGAGCGACCGACAGCAATGAAATTATCGACAGCCGAATGCAGCGTGCAGCCAGTGAGATCAGCCATTGGGACGGCTATGACTATGTCCTGATCAACGACGATCTCGACGCCTGTTTCGCAAAGGTCAAACAAATACTCGCCACGGAACGGATGCGACGATCGCGGCAAACGGGATTGATCGGCTTTGTCCGGGATCTGGTTGCGCAAGAGCGCGGTTAGTCTTTGATCAGTTTTCGGTCCGCTTGACGTAAAGTCCGTCAAAAACCGTCGTCCAACTCTGACCGCCATCGGCCGAACTTTGCCAATGCTGGCGCACGCTTTCGACAGCCCCGTCCTTGCGGTTCGGGGTCCAAGTGACGCGGTTGACCGGTGAGCCTTTGACATAACCCGGCCAGTTGGCGTTGCTGAGCAGCATTTCGCCCTTGTCATTAAGACCGCCTGCGATGAACAGGGCCGTGCCGTCCGCCCCCATCCAGGTCTGGTGCCAGTTTTTGCGAGCCGCATCATAAAAGCTCATGCTCATTCCCGTGTAACCGCCTTGTGTCTGATATTCTTCGCGAATGACACAACCGCCATGTTGGGCACTGATACTGTTAATTGCTGTCGGTGCATCCTTGCCAGCCGGCGTGACATCCCAGGTTCCGATCCAGAAATCGAAGGCGCGATGATCGGCACTGGCACACGGTGGTGGCGGTGTTTTTGCCGTCGGTGCTGTGGAAGGGGTCGATTGCGCAATAGCAGACGACGAGAAAATAGGGGATGATGCCAATAAAGTCGCAAACAAAGCGCAGAATAGGGGTTGGGCGCTTCGGGTATCGGATCCGGGGATACCAGAACGGGAAAAGGAGCTTGCCCATGCGGAGGGCATAAATTCCCGAAATACCAAATTACGAACCACTTTTGTCATGTGGCACCATCCCCCTGTGTTCAAGCCGTGGCGATCCCGATGCGTAACCAAACAGGATCACATTGTGGCTCTTGTCCGTAATATGTCAACGCAGTTCGACAGGGCAGCCGCTTTCGACGAAAAGAGAACAGGCTTCGACAACCGTTTGCCGGGCCCTGACAGAAACCGCCAAAATATCACAAAATGGCTCAAGGTCACCTATTCTTAAGGGCTTTGCGCCATAGTAAATCTCCTGATTACCAGCTTTTTGATGTGAGAAGCAGCGCGTGAACAATGGCCTTTCCGATAGTCTTTCTGGCGTCGATTCCAGTGCCAAATGGCCTGTTGTCCGGATTCTGACCGGTTTTCTGCTATTCTGCGGAGCTTACGCGCTGATCAACCAGGTCTTGCTGACACATTCGGTCCTGTATCGAGCGGCGGCCTATGACTATGTCAATGCCAGCTGGGCGTTGCTATCCTTTGCAGCGCAGGCCTTGCTGCTGTTCGCAGCCACCATCCTGTTGCCGCGCAAATGGTTTTTAGTCTGCATTGCCTTTGTCGGCATATCCGCCGGTATCAATGGCATTTACAGCCAGATTGTCGGCGATACGCTTGATCTGCAAAAAAGCGGCTGGCTGCTGACAGAAGCGCGGCAGGCCGGCGCGGCGGCCGGTGAGTTTGCCGCTCCATTGGGACTAGCGCTAGGCAAATTGCTCATCTCCATCATCCTGATGATCGGTGCCAGAAGAGCGCTGCGCGATCCGGTGCGTCAGCTGACCGTGAACCGGTTTGCCGGAGGAAAAACTGCCTCAGCGTTGATCGCCTTGCTCATCGCTCCTTCGTTTTTATGGCCGCCGCTTGGCCTCTACCCGCTTGCCGCAGAGCGCAATATCTATAATTTTGCTGCAGCCATCGTCACCGCCGATCCGCCTCCGGCCCGCGCCGAAGTGTCGGCCATCCCCGGACAAGATACAGAGATTGACAAGATCATCTGGCTGATCGACGAAAGCGTTTCCCATGACGGTTTCAACCGGATTATCGCTCCGAAAATTGCCGGAATCCAGCACATTGATTTTGGCGAAGCGGCATCCATGGGCCATTGCAGCACGCCTTCCAATGTCGCGTTGCGCTCCGGTGTCAATGTCCGCCGGGTCAATGGCACCACTGACCTGCGCCGCACACCATCCATCTGGAGTTACGCGGCCAGGGCTGGTTATGCCACGACAATGATCGACGGACAGGTAACCGGTCCACCGCAAAACCTGTTACTGGTACCGGAGCGGGCACTGATCGGCAGCTATCGCAATGTTGACAACGGTCAGAGAACCGATCTCGCCATCGCCCGCATGCTCAACGCCGATCTGAAAAGCGAGGGGAAACAATTCACCTATGCCCTGCTGCGCGGTGTGCATTTCCAATATCGCGACCATTATCCCAAAGGCGCCCTGCCCGATGGCAGCAGCACACAGGCGCAATATGACAAGGCGATATCCTATTCCAAAGCCGGGTTTTTCGACGCGCTGCTCGATGGCGTCGACCGATCGAGAGTCGCGATTTTTTATACATCCGATCATGGCCAGAATATCAGGGACGGCGTCACGCCCCATTGCAGCGGAGACCCGGTACAAGAGGAATTCTCTGTTCCGCTCATCGCCTTTCTGCCTGCCGGGATGCATGAGGTTTATGGTGTTGCTGAACCCGGTGGCCGCAGTCTAAGCCAGCTATTCCCGACCAGCCTGGGCCTGATGGGCTATGAGGCAGCCTATGCGACCGAAAATTATGACAATGCTCTGACAGTGCCAACCGCCCGTTTTGTCTGGTTCGGCCGCGGTGTGGTGCCTGTCAAAGATGGCGGGACAATTGATGTGTGGAGCGGCGAACACTTCCCAGGCCGCTAAAAGCCGGTTAAATCATTGCAGCTCCAAAAAAACCGGGCATCAGCATTGATGCAAAAACTGACAGGAGAATAGACGTGACCAGCTATCTTTATGCCCTGGCAGCGATAATCTCTGCAATCTGGTTTGCCGTGCATTTATTTATGGGCGGACGCGAAATAGCGCGTCCGTTGCGGCAATCGGTTGAACTTGATCCGCTTGTACGCGATGTCCAGTATCTCTGCTGGCATTTCACGACCGTTTCCATCGCCGCGATGTCGCTGTTCTTTTTCCTCTCCTATTTTTTGGGGCAGCAACCCTATGCCGTTGCTGGAACCATTTTGGCAGCAGGCTTCACACTCACAGGTATCGGCCTGGTTTCTGCTATCGGCCAGAGCCATCGCAAAGCGCCGCAAGGCTGGTTATTTGCGCCCATCACCCTGTTGGGTTTGTGGGGATTGCTGGCGAACGGATAAGCCTACGCCTATCGTCCCGCCTGCAATTCCATAAACGCCACCAAACTGGGGTCAGGATATAAAATTTTCACAGTGTCGCGGATGACTTTCTGACCCTTGGCTCCATTGGTGAAGATCACTGCACCGGTTTTATTAACCGGATCAAAAAAACCCAAAGTCCTCTCGCCGACATCCCCGCCGCCATGCATGACGATGACATTATCCGCGGTATGATAAACATTCCAGCCACCAACAAAGCCAAGGATTTTCGGACAAACCTCTGCCGCCAGCCGCCCCTCGCCGCAAATCTGTCCACCGAGATTTTCCTCGGCGGTCCAATAGTTCTCTGCTGGCTTATCGCTCACCGGATTGGCCATCATCCAGGTCAGAAAACGCGCATAGTCGCCAATGGTGGACCAGACATCGTCCGCTGCATTCCAGTCCTTGCGCACCGTGGCATGAGCATGCTCACCCTTGCCATTGCGTGACATTGCGATCCGGCCGGCAAACCAGGGTTTTTCGGTAAAGCTGGTCCGAGTCATGCCCGCCGGTTCAAATATCTGTTGGGCCACCAGTTTCTCCAGAGGCATGCTCATCTTCTTTTCGGCGAAGCGGGCCATATATTGAAAGCCTTCGCCCGAATATCCGAATTTGGTATCCGGATCATCTTTAAAGGTCAGAACATCCTTGGTCTGGTAACGCCAGTTGGGAAAGCCGGTGCGGTGAACCAGAGCCATGCGCGGCGTCAGAAGCTTGTGACGCGGGTCGGATTTGATATCCGGATCAACCCAGCTGCCGGCCATACTCCCATCCAGCGTAAAGGCCTTACCCTTCGCTAGTCGCACAACGGTTTCCGCCACCAAGGGCTTGGTCATGGAGGCGATATTGTAAAGCGTATCCGCCGTCGCGGCCTTGCCGGGTTCCGCCTCACCCGCGACATGGGTCCATGCCACTTGGCCATCGGAGATATAGGCAATGGCCGCGCTTGGAACGTCATATTCTGCGAGCCAGGTCGGGAGTTTGGCAATGATTTTGTTTTTTAGAACAGTTGCGCCGTCATCCTGTTTCGTAATTGCGGGCTGGGCTTGGGAAGCAGGGTCTTCCTGACCCGCTCCTGCTATCGCCGGCCCCGATATTACCGCCATTGCGCATAGTGCAGGACCAAATGATAGAATATGTTTCACGACCAACTCCCGATATTGTATTACCATATTAATACAGCAATACTGAAGAAGTGCAACGGTGATATCGCGCTGGCAAGACCGGTGACCAAAAATATCCGTTTATTGAATGGGCGGTTTATAGTCAGCGCTTTGCAGCGTCAGAATATAGGCGGCAAGATCGTCAATATCCGCGCTTGCAATCTCGAAATCCATCAACTCGGGATAATTATGGGAGTCGCTGAGCCAACTGGTCAGCGTTCCATCCGTCAGTCCGCGGGTGTTAGCTATTGCAATAAACGGCGGCGCTTGCGGATTTGAAGATGCCTGTCCATCCGCGACATTATGACAGGCGGCACAATGCGCCTCGGCAAATGCCAATCCCTGCCTCACCCTACCATCTTCAGCTGCGACAATATTGCGGCTTTCATTGTCCGATGCAGTCTGCCCGGCGGGCATTGTCGTGCATCCGATTGTCACGAGCGAAAGAAAAATTCCCGGGGACAATTGACGCATGAATCAGATTCCTTTGAGTTAAACCATGGATCCCCACCCGCGTTGATCCACTTCATAGATTGCCTTCGCATCGGATAAAAGCTGGCAGTGCTCCATACAATTACGGTAAACTACGGTGATAGTGGGTTTTTTCTCCCGTTCCTCTCTGATAAATGTACATCGAAAACCCGCTTGCAAAAAGAACATATATAGAACATAATATGGTCTTATGACCCGCTGGACTCTCTTCAACATCTTCGGCAAAGCACGCGCATGAGTCTTACCCATATTAAAGTCAAAGGCGCCAGGGAGCATAATCTCAAAGGCGTTGATATCGACCTTCCCCGCGACAAGCTGATCGTCATTACCGGCCTTTCCGGCAGCGGCAAGTCGAGCCTTGCGTTTGATACCATCTATGCCGAGGGGCAGCGGCGCTATGTCGAGTCCCTTTCCGCATATGCGCGCCAGTTTCTGGAGATGATGCAAAAGCCGGATGTCGAGCATATCGAGGGCCTGTCCCCCGCAATCTCGATCGAGCAGAAGACGACCTCGCGCAATCCGCGTTCAACCGTCGCGACGGTCACCGAGATTTACGACTATATGCGCCTGTTATGGGCCCGTGCCGGTGTGCCTTACTCGCCTGCGACGGGAGAGCCGATTACCGCGCAGACCGTCAGCCAGATGGTTGACCGGGTCATGGCGCTACCAGAGAAAACCCGTTTCTATCTGCTCGCGCCGGTTGTGCGTGGACGCAAGGGTGAGTATCGCAAGGAGCTTGCCGAATGGCAGAAAGCCGGCTTTACCCGGGTGCGGGTTGACGGCGAATTTTACGACATTGAAGAAACGCCAAAGCTCGACAAGAAGCTGAAACATGACATTGAAGTGGTCATCGACCGGCTGGTAGTTCGCGATGGTATGGAAACCCGGCTGGCGGACAGTTTCGAGACGGCGCTGAGGCTGGCCGACGGGCTGGCCTTTGTTGATCTGGCCGACGGCGTTGTCCCGGGCCGCGAGGAAGCGGAGACCGGAACCAAGATGAAGGGAACCGGCCTGCCCGATAACCGCATTGTCTTTTCCGAACGCTTTGCCTGTCCGGTGAGCGGCTTCACGATCGAGGAGATCGCGCCGCGGCTCTTTTCGTTCAACGCACCGCAAGGGGCCTGCCCCGCCTGTGACGGCTTGGGAGAGAAGCTGCATTTCGATACGCAATTGGTCGTACCCAATCCTGAGCTCTCGATCAAAAAAGGCGCGGTCGTGCCCTGGGCCAAGTCCAATCCGCCGAGCCCCTATTATATGCAGGTGCTGGGCAGTCTGGCGAAGCATTTTGAATTTTCGCTCGATACGCCGTGGCAGGATCTGTCCGAGCATCACCGCGATATCATCCTGAACGGTACGCAGGGCCTGCCGGTGACGCTGCGGTTTCAGGACGGGCGCAAGAGCTATGAGGTGAAGAAGCCGTTTGAAGGTGTGGTAGGCAATCTGACTCGCCGGATGCTGCAAACCGAAAGCAACTGGATGCGCGAGGAGCTCGCTAAGTTCCAGGCGGCGGCTCCTTGCGAAGTCTGTCACGGCGCGCGGCTGAAGCCAGAAGCGCTGGCCGTCAAGATTGCGGGCGAGGATATCAGCATCCCGACCCGCCGCAGCGTGGGCGACGCGCTGGACTTTTTCAACGGCCTCGCCGATCAGCTCGACAAGACCCAGCGGCAGATTGCCGAACCGATCCTGAAGGAAATTATCGAACGACTTGGTTTTTTGAACAATGTTGGCCTCGATTATCTCAATCTCGACCGGACCAGCGGTACCTTGTCCGGCGGCGAGAGCCAGCGCATCCGTTTGGCGAGCCAAATAGGTTCAGGATTAAGCGGTGTTCTCTATGTGCTGGACGAACCGAGCATCGGCCTGCATCAGCGAGACAATGACCGTTTGCTGACCACGCTCAAACGGCTGCGTGATCTTGGCAATACCGTGATTGTCGTTGAACATGACGAAGATGCTATACGTACAGCGGACCATGTTGTCGACATGGGACCCGGCGCGGGCGTCCATGGCGGTGATGTCGTCGCCACAGGTACGCTCAAGCAAATTCTGAAATCGAAGAAATCGCTGACTGCAGCGTACCTAAATGGTTCGCGGGAAATCGAGGTTCCTGCCAAGCGCCGCAAGGGTAATGGCAAGAAGCTGACCGTGCATGGCGCGACCGCGAACAACCTGCAGAATGTTACCGCATCCATTCCGCTGGGCACATTTACCTGCATTACCGGCCTGTCGGGTTCCGGCAAATCATCGCTGACCATCGACACGCTTTATGCTTCCGCCGCGCGGGCGCTCAATGGCGCGCGGGTGATTGCGGGCAAGCATGATAAAATTACCGGCCTGCAATATTGCGACAAGGTCATCGATATCGACCAGTCCCCCATTGGCCGGACACCGCGATCGAACCCGGCAACTTATACCGGCGCTTTCACCAACATCCGCGACTGGTTTGCCGGCCTGCCCGAGGCCGAGGCGCGCGGCTATAAACCGGGGCGCTTTTCATTCAACGTCAAAGGCGGGCGCTGCGAAGTGTGTCGCGGTGACGGGCTGATCAAGATCGAGATGCACTTCCTGCCCGATGTCTATGTCACCTGCGAGGAATGCGGAGGCAAACGCTATAATCGCGAGACGCTGGAGGTGAAGTTCAAGGGCAAGTCCATTGCCGATATACTCGACATGACGGTCGAGGATGCGGTCAGCTTCTTCAAGGCCGTACCCCCAATCCGCGACAAGATGGCGATGCTTTACGAAGTCGGCCTCGGCTATATCAAGGTCGGCCAACAGGCGACGACACTGTCGGGCGGCGAGGCGCAACGTGTCAAACTGGCCAAGGAGCTCTCCAAACGATCAACCGGTCAGACGCTCTATATCCTCGATGAACCGACCACCGGACTGCATTTCGAGGATGTCCGAAAATTGCTGCAAGTGCTCCACCAGCTGGTCGAGCAAGGCAACAGCGTCGTGGTGATCGAGCACAATCTCGACGTCATCAAGACCGCCGATCACATTCTCGACCTCGGCCCCGAAGGCGGCGTACGCGGTGGCAAGATTGTTGCCGAGGGTACACCGGAAGAGGTTGCCAAGGTAAAGGGCAGCTTCACTGGACAATATCTGAAGGATATGCTGGCGAAATAGATACGGAATCAAGACCCCGCATCATCCTGAATGCCTTTCAGCATGGCGGGTCTTGGTGGCCGTCCTCTTGACACCGCCCTCACTCCGCTCGCAAACTCGCGGCCATGAAACTCAGCCCGAATTTCCATCTCAGCGAGTTTACGCAATCGCAGACGGCGACGCGACTAATGCTCGACAACACGCCCGGACCTTCGGAGATCGCGGCGCTGAAACTATTGTGTGAAAAAGTACTCGAGCCGGTGCGCGAAAACTACGGTCGCCCGGTGCTGATCTCCTCGGGTTATCGCTCGCCGGCCGTCAATCGTGCCATTCGCGGATCGCGCACGTCACAGCATGCCAAAGGCGAGGCGGCGGATTTTGAAATTGCCGGCGTCGACAATCTGCGCATCTGCCAATGGATGGAACGGCGGCTCAATTATGACCAGCTGATCCTGGAATTTTACGAGCGCGGCGTGCCCGCCAGCGGATGGGTTCACGTTTCCTACCGTGAACCCTATCGCAATCAGGAACTGACCGCCAAGCGCGTCGTCCGCAATGGCCGGCGCACGACCGTTTATCAGAACGGGATTGTCGGTTAGCCCCGTTCATCGGTAGCTTCGGTTATTCTTCCAACAAGAAAGTTATCGCCAGCGTCGTGCGCCATTCAGTCACTTTGCCATCAGTCACCACAGTCTTGATATCCTTGACCCAGGCGGACTGGACGTTGGTTAACGTCTGCGACGCCCGGGCAACGCCTTCCTTTACCGCATCCTCGATCGAACTGGTTGATGCCGAAATAATTTCGGTCACTCTTGCTACAGCCATTACACTCTCCTTTGGGTTAGCCCCCTTGGAAAATGCCGCCCTGCCTCCAATCCCTGTTGCAGCGGCAGGAAAGACAATGCGCCTTTCGACTGTCGCCGTCAAATCCCACCTTCCATTTAAAGCGTTTGCGTAAGGGTGGAAGGAGCGGCGGGTCAGGCCTTGCCGATTACCTTGGCCTGCCACAGGATGAAGACCGGCGCGATTAGCTCTAGCACCATGCCGGCGACCATCTCCGCTGGCGGCGTGCCGACGCTGAAATAGGACACCACCCGGCCGAGACCGCCGATAAATACCGCCAGCACGGCCATCCGGAATACCTGCGCCCGTCCGACAATATCGCCGGCCGAATAGAACAGCATCGCGGCAATGCCGATATAGACGCCGGAAAGATAACGAAACTGGTTGTCCATCGCGTTGGTAAACGGCTCCCCGTCCATGAGTTGCGCTGCACCGAGTGCGATCCCGGTCACCCCGAAATAGAGCGGGATAAGGCCAAAAACATAGATGGCGATACGAAATAAGGTCATGATGATACTCCCCCTTGGCCCCTTCTCCCGAACCGACAGAGGGCTTGATGTTGATCATCTTAACAAGCCCGAGAAACAATGCTAGCCCCGCGAAATCGAAACCTTCATTCTCTCGATTTGCCTGGCCCTGGCGGCAACAGGACTGGCGCTCACGCTGCGCAGCGATCTGCCGTTTCTGCGTAATCCGGTCCGCCGTACATCCGCCAAAATTGTCCGCCACGACCGCCGCTATGAAGACGGCGCACCTGTCTATCAACCGGTCTTTCGTTTCGCCGACGAGCGCGGCACATTTGTTGAAGTGCGCGACTCTGTTTACTTGCCCTTTCCCAAGCCGGTCATTGGCGAAATGATCGAAATTATCTACCCCGAAGGTCATCCCGAAAAGGCGCGCATCCCCTATCCGGTGTTCCGCGCACTGATATACGGGGCGCTGGGCTATGCCTTTGTGGTGCTGGGGATGGAGCTTACCGGGTGGTGGTAACTGCTCAGGCCGTTGCAGGCGCGAGCCGTGGTTCAGCCCTGTTCTCACTCATCCAGCTCTTTCCAGAACCTTCGCAATTCATGGGTCAAGCGGATCGGGTTATCCTCCTGCACCGAATGTCCTGCACGTTCGATTGTAACCACTGATGCCCTTGTACATAGATCCGCAAATTCGGTTGCGGCCTTATCGCTGAGAATCCGGCTGCGACCGCCGCGCGCAATCAGACATGGGCAATCGAAACTTGATGCCTTCTCGCGCAGCAGCTCAATATGATTGAGGATATGGGCGTAGTCGACGGGCTTCCGCTCGTCCCTTTTCCAGCGCCACGCTCCACTTTTGGTCCTAAGCGTCAACGACGCATAGCGATAATGCAGCTCTGCATCAGACTGATGGGCGCCAAGCCGCCGTGCCTCGGCTACCAGCGCATCCACACCTTGGGTCACCGTATCCGCGCCCATAAATTCGCGCAGCTTGCTAATGTCCGAGAAGGACACGCCAGGTGCAACATCAACCAGCGCAAGAGACCTGGTTGCCGGTTTTCCATTTGACAGAGCGTAATGCGCCGCGACCACACCGCCAAGCGACATGCCCACCAGATGCGCCCCCGACCAACCGAGCTGCGCCATAGCACGACCAATATCCTCAACATGGGCCGGAATCGAATAATCATCAGCCCAGTCGCTGTCGCCATGTCCGCGCAAATCAAGGGCAACGCATTGATAATCGTCTTTCAGAAGCATGGCGCAAAGCGTCCAGGTCTGACTCGATTGTCCGCCACCATGCAAAAGGAGTACCGGTGGCCCGGCCTTGCTCCATCGCTGCGCATGGAGATGACCACCATCTGCTCTTTTGAGCGAAAGACTTTCCGGCGGCGAAACGGGCCCTGACAATCCAACAAGCGAGCCCAGTTCGCTGAGACTATTCATCGCTTGATATACCCGAAATCACGGCTGATATTAGACACTTGCAACTCCCCTATTGCTCCGGTGATGCCAGACCGGATAAGCTAAGGTCGCAAGGCGTAACACAGGCCCGTTCTCTGCAACAATTGCAGATATGATATAGAGATATGCAAAAATCCGGACACGTCCGGGCTCAGCAGATCGGAGAAATGACATGAGCCAACCACATCTTTGCCCGGAGCGCCCAGAAATGTTTTATATTCCCCGAAGATATCAAGCTGCTCGATACCGCTCCACCGGATAACGATTGGCTTAACGGCGAGTGAAAAACGGAATGAGGTTCGCAAGGCCGATTCCGATGAAGGCGTATCGGGCAGCTTTACGAACCTCAACTGGTGGTTTCACACGCGGATTGCTACAGAACGACTTGCGCTCCGATAACTAGTATTGCTGCCCATGAAACAAGATATACCGGTGTCCGCAACGCCGGGATGGCGAGGATGTAGACAATAGCATGCACGATCCGGGCGAAGAAAAATATCTGAGCCCATTGCGCGACGCTAGCCGCATTGCTGCCATCACCCATCAGGCCAGCGGCAACGACCACGGCGACAAAAGCTGGCATGGTTTCCACCATGTTGAGATGCGCACGTTTTGCGCGGTCCATCCAAAGCGGGGTTTCCGGTTCCTGCTTGGGAAAGCCTTCCGGATAGTTGGTCAGAAATGTCGGTAGACCCCAGACAAATAACCGCCCAACAATATAGGGTGTCCACAACAGGACGGTGAGAATGCCGCTCAGGGCAAGATAATAATATGCGGTTTCCATGATTTCCTCTTTTTGTCAGGATAATGGGGAACAGAGCGCAAACTCCGCTCCCGCAAGTATTAAAGTTCCGTCGCAGCGGTGTGCCGGATGCTCTTCCACTGGGCATCGGCTTTCGCGATCGCGCCTTCAGGGTCTTTCTGATAGGCATTGAAAATAGCCTCACTCAGGAAGACATAGAGCTTGCCATTGCGAACATCAGCCCAGCGTGGGTCGCCATCAAATTTTTTGCCAACCGAAACACCAAAGGTACAAAAGCCACCATTTTGAGGCATGTACCGCGCAGGAGCGGCCTTGAAAGCATCCAGATTCTCCTGGGTAGAGAAATAATAAGCAACGCCGTCGTGGACCGCCGTGAATTTTGCGGTGCCCTGGATACGGTTGCCGGTATTGATGAAGGCAACAGTGTCAACGCCATGCAAAGCAAGCGGAGCGCTGGCGGCGGTCAGGCCCGATGAGACGTTATATTCATCGGCAGCCATTGCAGGAGTGGCCAGAGCAGCCAGAGCAACAGCAGATACAAGAGTGATTTGTTTAAACATAAATATTTCCTTTGAGTTTACTATTTTAGGGAATCAGGCCGCCAAAGCGTCCCGGGAATTCACGACTGGGAAGTCGATTTCTGTTCCAACCAGATGGTTGAAATAGTTGGTGAAGATATTCAGCATCACATGACCGAATATCTCGAGTATCTCCTCGTCGGAGAATCCGTTGCTGTGCATGAGCACCAGGCTGGTATCGCTGACCCTGCCTTTGGTGCGCACCACTTCATTGGCGAAATCCAGAACCAGTTTAGTTTTGGGATCGCTGGAGCCACCACGAAGATTGTCAGCCAGTTCTTCTGCATCGATACCGGCCATTGAACCCAGCGCTGTATGCGCCGAGGCGCAATAGTCACATTGATTTGCACCCGCGACAGCAAGTGCAATTTGTTCCGTCAGGCCATTGGATAATGTTCCGCCGGCCAGTGTGCCGGAGAGATCAAGATAGCCTTTCAGCAAAGTCTTTGAATTGGCCATCGTGGCGATGATGTTGGGGATCATCCCCATGCCGGATTTTACGCCCGCCAATACCTCTGCTGTTTCAGCAGAGGTGACAGAAGGGTCGATGATATTGATACGTTGCATGTTTGCTCCTTTGACAAATTTACCGTGGGAGCAATGAATATGCGTTTCGGACGATATAGCAATATGGCTAGGTTATATAGCGACTTTCTGCAAATATACCTGGACGATATGCAAGATTTATATCAATTCTTGTCGATATTTTGTAGGCGCAACACCGAATTTTCCCGCAAAGGCGCGTGTGAAAGCCGCAGGAGATTGATATCCGGTTTGAGCGGCAACCTGCTGAACGGTGATGCTGCTTTCATCCAGCAGGGAGAGCGCTTTCTGGAGCCTCCAGTCGGAAAGATAAGACATGGGGCCTTGCCCAATAAGCTCGGCAAAGCGGTCGGCAAAACTGCTCCGCGACATTCCCACTTCACGGGCCAGACTTTGAACGGTCCAGGGGGACGACGGCTGCTTGTGCAAAAGCTCCAGCGCCTGACCGACATGAGGATCCTGAAAACCCAGGAGCAAAGGCTCCATCTGCTCCTGTTCCTCGATGCCCATCCTAAGCAATTCGATAAACATGACCTCGGACAGCCGCCGCACCGAAGCATCTGAGCCGACATGTTCGGAAAACATCTGCCGCGAAATCAGGCGCAGAATTTCATCAAGCCAGGGGTTCTGCGCCCGCATGGAAGAGGTAGTCAGCAGATAGTCTGGCAATGCACGAAGCATTGGATGGTCGGCATTCTTGCGAAATGTGAAATGGCCACAGATTAACTGGGTATTGGCAACCTGATCACCATCGCCGACAACAAGTACGCCTTCGCCATCATATTCGGCTTGCTCAAGCACCGTTTCGAGCGGAGGCGCGTTTTCTACCGGCCTGTCCGACAACATATGTGTCTGTCCTCGCGGTATCAGAATCAGGTCACCCGGGTTAAGCGTCATCACCCGATCACCGGGCAAAGTGACCGTACACTGTCCTTGAACCACAAGGTGAAAACGAGCCGCGCCCTCAAGCACCGGTACCGTTACCGACCAGGGGCCTGAAAAGTCGGTACGGAAATACAGGGCGCCGTTCAGATCGAGCGTGTCGAGAATGTCGTTGAGGATATCCATGAAACAAGCCTACAGTTTTGCATTCCCGCCATCAATTGCGAAAGACTGCACAAACTATCCGGAATATGATGCAGATCGTCCACCTCTCTGTGGTCGACAATTGGTTCGCGAGACCCGTTTCCGAAAAATTGCTTATGGCACGCAGCAACATGCCTGTTCAGCTATGGCTGGCCGAAAAGTGTCTAGTGAACGGGCGCCCGGAAAATGGGTGCCCGTTCAAAAAGTACGAATTTCAAATCAGATAGATATCGACTATTTTGGTCTCAACACGGTGTCGATGATGTGAACGGTGCCGTTGCTTGAATCAATATCAGCTTCAACCACATTGACCTTGTTGCCCGCACCATCTTCCAGAACAAGTTTTTCACCTTCCAGACTCGCCTTGATGGCTCCACCTTGCAAAGTGGTCAGGCTCGCTGTCCCGCCGCCATCGGCGATCGCCTTCGCAATATCGGCACTCTTCATATCGCCTTCGACCAGACCAAATCGTGCCATGCTAGCAAGTTCGGTCTTGTCTTCGGCCGTCATCAGGCCGTTAAGTTCATCCGGATCCATCTTGTTGAACGCATCATTATTGGCGATAAATACTGTGAATGGCCCGTCATCTTTAAGATCGACGGCAATACCCGATATTGCGACCATGGTGCTGGCCGTGGACAGGTCAGGATTGCCCTGTACAATGGCAGTAAGGTTGGTTGGTTTTTTGGCTTCTTCTTCCAATCGTGCGTCATAAATGGCTTGTTCGTCCTCACTCATTTCAGAGGAACAGGCGGTGACAGTTGCCAATGCAGCGGTCGCTAGAAGCAATTTCATGGGGGTATTCATAACTTACCTTTCGTTGGGATTCTTCTCTTTGTATCATCAATGATCGGACGATGGCAAAGGGTTCGTGGAACGGAGCCGTAACAATATCGTTTCTGGTGCGATTATTGTTGATCCACAAGCGAGTTTTGCGCTGCTTGGACATATATCCCTTTGTAAAAATTAACCCTGTCGCGCATTCGCGTGACAGCGGCAAAAATCATAATCAGTATATTGAATGTGCAATGTTGAACAATTACGGAGAGCGGGGCCCGCGATGAAGTTCGAACCCAAAATCGCGACGACAAAATCTGCCCGTTCTCCATTCAGTATGATAAAACGCATCCTGAGAGTTTCGCAATCCCTGGGATCTGTGTCCTTTACCTATCATATTGCACCGTCCGTGCACTCACCGACAACCAAAATACCACGGCTGTTATTCAGCAATGCCTGGCCCAATAAAACCGCTTCGCAAAATATAGGGCTACAAAAGCAGATCGAGAATATCCACGATCTGATAATATCACTAGGGACGCCCTCCAACTATCTTTCGCTCATGGCGGGAGAAAGCATCATAAACAAAAAATTCGCAGAAAAAATTCAGACGAGGGTGGCAAGCAACGGGATTGTCGATGAATATATCATCCCGGTTTATGGACCGTATAAAATCGAAGGTTGCATGTGTTTCGGGTTTGAACAGGACGTTCATTCCCTAGAACCGGGCATTACTTGCCAGCTGGAGGCTCTCGCCAGCGTCTCGCACATCAAAATTGTGGCTTGCTTTGCGGACAAGATGGAAAGAATTGAACTTTCAAAACGGGAAACAGAGGTACTGCAATGGCTTGCCTTCGGCAAAAGCATTACGGACATTTCCACCATATTGGGCGTACAGCCCACGACCATCGACAGCTATACGCGGCGTATCTACGCTAAATTTGGCGTCCATAACAAGATCGGGGCAGTGTTGGCGGGCGTATCGACCGGTAAGGTCAGCCTGTAGAGCGGGCACTGCTCGAAAATTCCACCATTCTCTACCCGATGAAGAGCGCCATAAGGCGCGGCGGACGCCATTTGATTTTGGCGCCCTTGCATCGCTACGCTCGGACAATGCCCTCGGGCGTTGCGCAGAAGGTCACGCCGATCCGACGCATTGGGTCGGCAAGCGCGACCGCGCGCCCGAGCTTATGCGAGGAAAGCCAAGCGGGTGGATACCCGCGCCCGGCGCTTGAGGGAAATAAAAAGAAGCCCGGCGGTCGGGTCGCCAACCACCGGACTTCGATTAAATCTACGGCATTATGGCTCAAAGCTTAAGGTGCCGAGTATCATAATAAAAAAAATTTCAGGATGTTACGGCACTTCCCCTAGGAAGCCGATGGCCGGGTCGCAATACCATCGGACTTCCAGAGGAATGCCCATTTACTGGGGCGCTCCCAAAAGGGAAGAACCACCACGAGGCCGGAGCTCCCGTAGGGGTGCGACACCGCCGCCCCCCACAATTTTTTGTGAATTAGCGGCATCGCTTCATCGTGGTAGCGGCTGATTCCATAGCCTTTTGTGACGACGGTCACTGATCGGCAAAGAAAAGGACAAATATGTTATGATAGACCGCGATACAGGCCGCGGGATCTCTGAAAACGCGGCAGAAAGGACAGTCATGGCGCATTATACCGGACGACCGCGATTTGAATGGGATGAGGATGGCCGGATCATGACCCTGCTCAACCGGTTCGCCTTTGTCGATGATGCACAGCTGGTATGGAGCGTACCGGCAATGGTGCGGGTGGACGGCGCGTCGATACCGAAATTTGCCTGGTCGATCCTCGGTAGTCCCTTTGTCGGTCGGTATCGCAAGGCATCGGTCGTGCATGACTGGTATTGCGATATCAGAACTCGCGAATGGAAAGCGACGCACCGGATGTTTTACGAAGCCATGCGCACATCGAAAGTCAGCGGGGCAAAGGCGCGGATCATGTACGCGGCGGTCTATTATGCCGGCCCGCGCTGGGACATTGTAGCGAATTATGATGCTGAGCTGGCCGACACTGTTGCTGCGAAAACCTATAGTCTGGATCAAAGCGCACTGGCAGCAATCGAGCAGATCGAGCGACCAGAGGTTACTATTTGGCAGCGGCGGCAGATCGATGAAGATGCGTTTGTTGCCATGTGTGACGATTTCGCCAAACGCTGCGCTTCGATCGAGGATGTCGAAATAATGATTGAAGACCATATGGGCGCGACGGAATGATCCGCCGGACCGCAACATGATAACTGGCAAAAAAATGGGAGTCGATCTCCGAACAAGTTCGGATTTCGGCTCCCACTGCGCCTGATCTGGGTCATTGTCCTCTTGCGATTTCAATGTCCGCTTTTCCGGCGTCCGGTTTCCGGGCCAATATCGTTAGCGGTTGTCGGTTGTCCGCATTTCCGCTTGCGCGTTCATGCTTCGGTTTCAAACCCGATATTGGTCCAGTCACCCGATGATTGTTGTCCATCTGCTCCGCTTTGGCTTGCGCCTCCGCTTCGCGGGTTTTTTCCAATCATCAATCGAAAGATCATTCTATCTTTCTTGCGAAAAACAATATGCTCGTTTCGACTATCTTCAGGTTTTAGATCGTTCCAGCGGGTCATTGCTGACTGGTCGCCGGTTCCATTCAAACTCCGTCCGATGAATTGGATATGCCACGAGTTTGCGAGTCGCTCCAAACGGATCCGGTCCAGTTATCCACAGATGTCGATCTTTCTTGTGGAAAAACAGTTGCCGGATTGTGGACAAGGGCAGAAAGAAGCCGCTTTCCTACAAAGGACGCGCTGTGATATTTCTGTGTTGGCTATTTCTCAGTTTTGAATGACGATCCAGAAGCAAAAAATCCGTTGGTCCGGCCTTTCGGGAGGGGGATATTATGAAAGGGCCGGACCGTCGGTACAATCCCGGTGCCTATCGGGAGGAGAGGCGGCAACCGGGACTGAAAAAACTGTAGCGATTAAACCTGAACGGTAGTCATCATTATGATGCTGCCAACGGTCAAGGCGGCTACTATATTGAAAAGCGTTTTCATGGGACAAACTCCTGTTTTGTTAAAAACGCCGATCAAACATCACTTTTCCTGTCTAACTGATAGTCAGGAAATGGTCCTCAAACGGTTAAGTTTCAATTGAAAACGGAGATTGATTAGTTGCATATTTTGCAACCAAATGACGGCTCCTAGAAGATACCATCGAGGAGTTTTTTGCCCTTTTTCAAGGGGTTTTTGCGAAATTTGGTTTCTTCCGCACCGATATAGGAGAAGATGCCGTCCATCGCTTGCTCGGTAACACTATCGGTTAATCCGTCGCGAGAGAGATCCAAGCCACCAATTGACGAAAGGGCCGATAGCGAACCAAGGCTTTCTACCTGTTTGTAGGCACCAACCTCACCCAGAGCCTTTTCAACCAACGGCCGGATTTTCACAGCCAGCTCCTCGCCCGACGTTTTGCGTAGATAGTCAGTACCACCAGTGCCGCCGCCGGTCACGATGCCGACACCGTCAGTCAACGTCAGATTATCTATGGCAGAGCGGAATATCGGCTTGGCTTCGAGTGCCGCCTTGCCCGCCGCATCATTGAGGCTTTTGGTAATATCCTTGGTCAAGCCCGCCTTGCTGGTAAAACGCAATATCTTGGTCGCGTTTTTCAATGGACCAGGCAATAATACCCGGACCGCTTTATCTGCATAAAAGGCACCGGGCTGAGATAATTTATCGAGCGCCCCATCCGAGGCATCCCCGAGCAGGCTTTTAACACCGGTAGATTGTGCATGAGCCGGGGCCGAAAATAGCGGGGTTATGGATAATGGGGCCGTCAGTATGGCCGCTGCCAACGTCAGTTTCAATGTCTTGGCTGTGTTCCGCATTTTCCCGCTCCTGCTATGTTATGTCAGACGACAATAGCATAGCATTTTGCCGGGAAGCTGAACAGGTTCACCAAATTTTGTAAATAGTTGTACCGCGATGGGCCAACAGCTGCCGGTTATTTACTCTCAGAGAATTCAAGCTTGCCACTGGTTTCCTCTGCGCCCTTTTCGGTCAGTTCGAGCATAAACGGATCCCCTTCATCGGTTTGCCCCGAAAGCTTGTTACCATCCTTTTGCACAACGAAATTCTCGTCGGTCATTTTTTGTTCGAACCAGGATACGAGATCATCGGTATTGGTCGGCGCGTCGAAACTTAAAATGACCTTGCCGCCCTGTCCGTCCTTGTCTTCGACATTCAGGCCCGTCACTTTCGAACCCGGGTAAAGGGAGACATTGTTCAGATCGAAATCATCGCTGTCGAGAGATATCCGAGGCAAATCGACGTCCATGGAAAAACCGTCTGTCTTGATCGAGAATTTGCTATCGCCGTCTTTTCCACCGATTGACACTTTGTCCGATCCACCGGTTCCCTCACCATCGGTTTCGATTGACATTTCAAAGCCGTCGCCCTGCTCACTCTCGCCGCCGCCAGAACAGGCAGTCAAGATCAACGGAACGGCTGCAAGCGCGACAAGATATTTGTTGGTCATCGGGATTCTCCATACTGTATTGTTGTAATAATACAGTATGGAGCCATCAGGTCAAGGCGGAGGTTTAAGGCTCTATGGTTGCTCCGGGATTCGCCGCATTGACGACGCCCCCGTCAACGATGAGGGTCGTACCCACGACATAGTCGCCTGCGCTGCTCGACAGATATATCGCCGCAGCTGCCATATCCTCAGGTCGGCCGATGCGTTTTGCCGGGATACCTTTCTCGACCGCACCTTCATGATCGCGCGCCGCTTTATTCATGTTGGATGCAAAAGCACCCGGTGCGATGCCGGACATGATGATGTCGTCGGAAACCAGCTTGGATGCCATCTTGCGGGTCAAGTGAACCACAGCCGCTTTTGATGCCTGATAGCTGTAGGTCTCCCATGGGTTGACCTTGAAGCCATCGATCGAAGCAATATTCACGACCTTGGCCGGGCGATCAAAACTGGCCGCGGCTTTCAATTGCGGATGCAATGCCTGGGTGAGGAAAAACAGCCCTTTGACATTGGTATCCATGACCTTGTCCCAGCCTGCTTCGGGAAAGCTGAGATATTCCTCGCCCCAGGCAACGCCGGCATTGTTGATCAATATGTCGAGCTTCTCTTCGTGCTTTGCAAGCTCTGCAGCGAGGGCCTTACAACCCTCGACCGTGCTGACATCACCGGGCACAGATATACAGTTATCGCCCATTTCAGCGGCCGCAGCGTCACATGCTTCGGCCTTGCGCCCGGAAATGTAAACCTTGGCACCTTGAGCCAGAAAACCTTCGGAGATCATCCGGCCAATGCCCCGATGCCCGCCGGTTACCAGCGCAACCCGGCCTTCAAGCGAGAATAGCTTGTTAAAATCCATCATGAAATCCTTTTAGTAACCGTGCATTTCCGCAACGAGATTGGTGTGATAATTGGCGTCACCCATAAATTCCGCCAGTGCGCGATCGCGCTTCATATAGAGACCGATATCATATTCATCGGTCATCCCAACACCGCCATGCATTTGCACGCCCTCTTTGACCGAGAGCGACGTCGCTTTGCTGGCCTTGGCCTTGGCGACAGAAACCATCATCTCAGCTTTCGATGAACCTTCATCGAGCATCTGTTGTGCTTTCAACACTGTGGCGCGGGCGATCTCCATCTCGCTATATAAATGCGCTGCGCGGTGTTGTAGCGCCTGAAATGTTCCAATGATCGTATCGAACTGCTTGCGGCCTTTGATATACTCAACGGTAATATCCATCGCGCCTGCGCCAACACCCAACGTCTCTGCAGCCGAACCTGCTCGACCGGCATTCAGCATCCGTTGAAGCACTGCGCTGCCTTCATCCACTTCACCGATAACCGCATCAGCGTCGACAACTACGCCGTCAAATTCGACATGCGCTGCCATTGCGCTGTCTACCAGGCGAACGCTGTCTCTCGACAATCCGCTAGCGTTGGTATCAACAGCGAAAAGGGTCAGGCCTTTATCTTCACCAGCACTGCCGCTTGTCCGCGCTACCACGACAAGCGTATCGGCCGAGCCGCCTTGGACAACAAACTGCTTCTTGCCATCAAGCTTAAAGCCATTGCCTTCACGGGTCGCGGCCATGGCTATCTGATCCGGCCGGTGTTTCGGACCTTCGTCGATTGCGAGCGCCAACACGCTGTCACCTGACAATATCCCTGGGAAATATTTGTCGCGTAGTGCCTTACCGCCAGCATTCAGCGCCTCTACACCGGCAACCGCGGTCGTAAGAAAGGGTGAGGGCGTAAGATTGCGGCCGATCTCTTCTAGAACAACACCAGCCTCAGTGTGACCAAGGCCCAATCCGCCTTCGTCTTCAGAAACCAATATCCCCGTGAAACCCATTTCGGCGAACTGTTTCCAAAGTGCATGGGAAAAACCATCCTTGCAGTTTTTGTCACGGAACTCACGGAAATGAGCAACATTGCCTTCGCCCTTCATAAAGTCAGCTGCGCTGTCCTGCAGCATTTTCTGGTCGTCATTCAAGTAAAGCGGCATCGCTTTCATCCTTCTAATATGGTTGTTTAACTGCCTGCGCGGTTAGGCGTTGGGCAATTGCAATATCTGTTTGGAAACGACGTTCAGCATGACTTCGCTGGTTCCGCCTTCAATGCTGTTGGCCTTGGTCCTGAGCCAGCCACGTGCG
Source organism: uncultured Sphingomonadaceae bacterium (assembly GCA_947493955.1). Lineage (GTDB taxonomy): Bacteria > Pseudomonadota > Alphaproteobacteria > Sphingomonadales > Sphingomonadaceae > Parasphingorhabdus. The sequence continues at coordinate 81,290 of CANLSQ010000001.1, read as the reverse complement.
GTGAGCCCGCCATTGGAGGCATCACTTTCCCATTCCAGCACCTCACTGCCGCCAGCAGACATAATCAATTCGTGGCGGCGCTTGTTGATCTCAGTACCGGCATATTTCATCATATTCGGCTGTGCTGGATGGCAAAGATTGGCCTTGAAAGTGTCGCCAAATCGTTCTGCCATCGCTCGGAAGGCCAGCACATCGATGTCCATCTCCGCCATCTGGGCGCGAAGTATTGGATCATCCAGCCGACCCATTTCATCGCGGCCATATTGATCGGCAAATTTAGAGCCGAGCGACGTTGCCCCGGAGGAGCCGTCACCGGAAATCATACTGCGCTCATGCCCCAGCAGATATTTCGCTACATCCCAGCCGCGGTTTACTTCACCCACCACGGATGAAACGTCATCACCATAAGTTTTTGGCACTTCCACGTCTGTGAAAAACGTTTCGCAAAATGCCGACTGGCCAGAGATCAAGACGATAGGTTTCGTCTCCACGCCCTTGCTCGTCATATCGAACAACATGAAGCTAATGCCTTTATGCTTGGTCGATTTGTCAGTCCGGGTCAGACAGAAAATCCAGTCTGCCTTGTCAGCGTAACTCGTCCAGATCTTCTGTCCATTGATCAGGTAATGATCGCCTTTGTCTTCGGCGGAAGTTTGCAGCGAAGCCAAGTCTGAGCCGGATCCGGGCTCCGAATACCCCTGACACCAGCGCACTTCACCGCGAGCGATCGGCGGCAGGAAATGCAACTTCTGTTCTTCGGTACCAAAATGCAGCAATGCGGGGCCAAGCATCCAGATCCCAAAGCTCGACAATGGTGAACGAATTTTCAGCCGACCCATTTCCTGAAGCAAGATTTTGGTTTCAGCGCGTGACAGCCCCCCACCACCATATTCCTTCGGCCAATCAGGAACGGTCCAACCTTTCGCCGCCATCTTGTCCATCCATTCTTTCTGACCGGGTTTGAAGGTCGGATTTTTCCCACCCCAGCAAATGTCACTTTCATCGACAACGGGCTGGCGCATTTCTGGCGGACAGTTGGCTTCGAGCCAAGCAGCTGTCTCTACGCGGAAGCTTTCAAGATCGGACATGATTGTGTTCCTTTAATTGATTGATTAAGAGCAAACTAACATAGGACAGCCCCAAGGTTCAACGATCGCCTCGCATTTCCCGACAGAAATTTTTCCAGCCAAACCCGCCATCGGATTCCGTAACGTAAACAAGACGACGCCACGGAATCGATTGACGAACTTTTCGTGCGCAGCCTATGCAAGAGACAAAATGGGAGCAGGACTGGATGTGTGAAAATGACCGGAATTGGGAGGCGAAACCCGAATCAGTTTTCCCGCTGATACAGCGTATAGCCCACCATCTTAAGGGGAAACGTCCATGAACGCCGCTTCGGAAACATTGCCATTGAAATCGAAACTGGCCTACGGATTCGGATCCGTTGCCTATGGCATCAAGGATAATGGCTTCGCTACCTTCCTGCTGTTCTACTATAATCAGGTTGTCGGACTGCGCGCCGATCTCGTCAGCCTGGCCATCGCGCTCGCTCTTATTGCCGACGCCTTTATCGATCCGGCGGTTGGACAGATGAGTGATCGCACCCGGACCAAGATTGGCCGGCGCCACCCGTGGCTATACGGCGCGGTCATTCCCATTGCCCTCATCTGGATCGCCCTCTGGCACCCCCCGGAACTCAGTGAATGGGGCACATTTGCCTATCTGTTTTTCATCGCCATGGCCGTCCGCATGGCGTTTTCGGCCTATGAGGTGCCGGCGCTGGCCCTGCTACCCGAACTGAGCCGAGATTATCATGACCGGACGGCCATCATGCGATACCGATTTCTTTTTGGCTGGGGCGGCGGCATTTTTGTGATGTTCCTGGCTTATGCCTTTTTCCTCACTCCCACCGCGGCATATGCAGATGGACAACTCAATCCGGAAGGATACAGCATTTATGCGCTTTTCGGGGCGTGCATCATGATCATTGCCGCACTGTCATCTGCCATTGGCACCCACAAGAGGATTGTCGGCCAGTATCGGGCAGCCACCGAATATCCACAATCCGCCGAGAGCTTCGGAGAGATCCTGCAGGCTTTCCGCTACCGACCTTTTCTACTCTTGATGTTCGCAGGCGTTTTTGCCTTTACCAACCAGTGGCTGATTTTCGCGCTCTCTATCTATCTGTTCACCCATGTTTGGGAGTTTAACCAGGCCAATTTCACCGCCTATTCGGTCTTGCTGCTTGTCGCCGCTATCGTGGCCTTCATCATGGTCACCCCGATTTCGAAAAAGCTCGGTAAGGCACATGCGGCCTCCTGGCTCGCCCTCGTAACTCTCCTTCTCGGTACGCTCCCCTATTGGTTGCGTTTTGTCGACCTGTTTCCTGAACCCGGGGATCCCGTGATGGTGCCTGTGCTCTTCGCTTTCCTCATCAGTTCGACTGCTGCCGGAATCTCGGCGATGATTTTGACCATGTCGATGATCGCCGATGTGTCGGACCAATATGAGCATGACACCGGAAAACGGACCGAGGGACTGTTCTCTTCCGGCATGTTTTTCATGCAAAAAGTCGTCAATGGACTAGGCATTCTGCTATCTGGATTGATCATCGCTCTGGTCGGCCTGCCACAGGGTGCCGCGAGTGGCACGGTCGATCCAGAAATAGTCGACAATCTGGCACTTTTCTATGTGGTTCTTGCCACAGTGATCGCGTTGATCGGGGCTTGGGCCTACACATTGTTTCCGCTGGGCGAAAAGGATCATGAAGAACGGATGTCTGCCCGCGCGGCGGAGTAGAATTTTTCCGAATTCGGACACGTTTCCCTGTGGCAAAGCCGTCACGGCTCTGATAAGTTAATTGCATAGTTAAATCGAAAATCTTTCAAAAAAGGACATGAGCATGGATTTTGATCTCACGGAGAAACAGGAATATTGGCGCAATCAGGTGCGTGAGCATATCGAGAATCATGTGCGCCCCCGCGTTGCTGATTATCAGGCTGAAGACGAATCCGGAGATCGCTGGAAAGTCCTTCAAGTCGTGGAAGAAGAAAAAGCCAAAGCGAAAGAAAAGGGCATCTGGAATCTTTTCATGCCGCCCTCCAATCCGAACCTTCCTCATATTGATGATAGTTTTGAATTCGAAGGCCCCGGCCTGACGAACCTCGAATATGCTCTTTGCGCTGAAGAAATGGGCCGCGTCGGTTTTTCGTCTGAAGTTTTCAACTGCTCCGCACCGGATACCGGCAATATGGAAGTCTTCCATCGCTATGGCACGCTGGAACAGAAAGAGCAGTATCTTCGTCCGTTGATGAATGGTGAGATTCGTTCAGCCTTTTTGATGACAGAACCGGCTGTGGCTTCATCCGATGCAACCAACATCGAAACCGCTATCGTTCGCGATGGCGATGAATATGTAATAAATGGCCGCAAATGGTGGTCTTCCGGCCTCGGCGATCCGCGCTGCAAAATAGCGATCGTAATGGGTAAAACCTCCTTCGAGGGCAGTCGTTACACACAGCAATCCCAGATTCTGATGCCCACAGACGCGCCCGGCGTGAACGTCATCCGTCATCTGCCTGTCTTTGGTTATGACGATGCCCCGCATGGGCATATGGAAGTCGAGATGAAAGATGTGCGTGTTCCTGCGTCCAATATCATCTTGGGTGAAGGACGTGGTTTTGAGATCGCTCAGGGCCGCCTTGGACCTGGCCGTATTCATCACTGCATGCGTACCATCGGTGTTGCGGAAGAAGCGCTTGAGAAAATGGTTAAGCGTCTGCAATCGCGTATCGCCTTCGGCAAACGTATTTCCGAGCACAGCGTTTGGGATGAACGCGTTGCTCGGGCACGTATCGATATTGATATGAGCCGTCTTCTTTGCCTGAAAGCTGCAGATATGATGGACAAGGTCGGTAACAAATACGCAAAAGCGGAGATCGCAATGATCAAGGTTCAAGCCCCAACGATGGCATTGAAAATCATTGATGATGCCATTCAGGCGCATGGCGGAGGCGGTGTCAGCAATGACTTCGGATTGGCCAGTGCTTATGCGCATCAACGCACCCTGCGTCTTGCGGACGGCCCTGATGAGGTTCACAACCGAACGATCGCGAAAATGGAATATGGCAAATATGCCGAAACCGCTGATGGCAGCAAAATGAAGGAAGAAATATCATCCGGCGACCTTGCCGTCACGCGATAAGAGAGGACCAATTAGATGAAAGCAGCAGTCCTGGTTGAAGCGGGAAAACCGCTCGAAATCGAAGATGTAACCATCTCCAAGCCGGGACCGCACGAAGTGCTGATCCGAACGGCCGCCTGCGGGTTGTGCCATTCGGATCTTCATTTCATTGATGGCAACTACCCGCATCCTCTGCCCGCCATACCGGGTCATGAAGCGGCTGGTATTGTCGAAGCAATTGGCAGTGAAGTGAGAACCGTTGCGGTCGGTGATGCCGTGGTTTCCTGCTTGTCTGCTTTTTGCGGCCATTGCGAATTCTGTGTTTCTGGCCGCATGTCACTCTGCCTTGGGGCCGATACACGGCGAGCGGAAGGCGAAGCGCCGCGTATTACACGCCCTGATGGTTCAACAGTTGCGCAAATGCTCAATCTATCAGCTTTTGCCGAGCAGATGCTGATACATGAGCATGCCTGTACGCGGATTGATCCCGACATGCCGCTTGATCGTGCCGCAGTTATTGGTTGCGCGGTTACGACCGGAGCAGGAACCATATTTAATGCTTGCGCTGTCACACCCGGAGAAACTGTTGCAGTAGTCGGCTGCGGTGGTGTCGGATTGGCAACAATTAATGCGGCCAAAATTGCCGGTGCAGGGCGTATCATTGCTGCCGACCCTGTTCCGGAAAAACGGGACCTCGCAATGAAGCTCGGAGCGACTGATACTGTCGACGCCATGGCTGATGACGCTGCAGAACAAATTTTGGACCTTACCAAGGGAGGCGTCGATCATGCAATCGAGGCAGTCGGGCGTCCGGCATCCGGCGAACTCGCAGTTGGCTCGCTAAAACGAGGCGGCACCGCAACAATCCTCGGCATGATGCCCCTGGATCATCAAGTAGGCCTCAGCGCCATGGACTTGCTATCTGGCAAGAAATTGCAGGGCGTGCTCATGGGCGAAAACCGGTTTCCGGTCGATATTCCGCGCTTGGTCGATTTCTACCTGCGCGGCTTGCTGGATTTGGATAGTATTGTTGCTGAGACGATTCCACTTGAGCAGATTAATGACGGCTTTGAAAAAATGAAAAAGGGTGATGCGGCACGTTCCGTTATCACATTCAACTGAATAGGAAGAAGGAACTTCCATGAATCCACAAGAAGACATGACTGGTACGATGGCTGTGCCAGAGAAAGACAAGCTGGACGAGGCAAGCCTCACCAAATGGATGGAGGCTAATGTTGAAGCCTTTGCTGGCCCCATGACGATTACCAAGTTCAAGGGCGGCCAGTCTAATCCAACCTACAAAATTGAAACTCCCGGCACCGACTATGTCTTGCGCAAGAAGCCATTTGGCAAGTTATTGCCATCGGCTCACGCCGTCGACCGCGAGTTCAGAGTTATTGCCGGACTTCACCCCGCAGGCTTTCCCGTCGCAAAACCCTATGGCCTTTGCGAAGATGATAATGTCATTGGCACGATGTTCTATATCATGGGCATGGCTGACGGCCGGACGCTTTGGGATGGCACACTGCCAGGCATGGAGCCAGATGAGCGACGGGCGATTTATCATGAGATGATCGATACGCTCGCCTTACTCCACAGCTATGATCCTGCCAATCTGGGCTTGGAAAAACATGGCAAGCCCGGAAATTACTGTGAACGTCAGATTTCACGCTGGACGCAGCAGTATAGATTGTCCGAACTCGAAACCATTCCGGAGATGGATCAGCTTATCGAATGGCTGACAAAGACGATACCGGAGCAAAAGAGCTTTGGCATTGTCCATGGCGATTACCGTCTCGACAATATGATCTTTGCTCATGACGAACCGAAAGTTATAGCTGTGCTTGACTGGGAGTTATCCACGCTAGGCGATCCGATTGCCGATTTTGCTTACTGGCTGATGGCCTATGAGATGGAGCCTGAGGGTCGCAGCGGTTTGAAGGGCGTTGATCTGGAAGCCCTTGGTATCCCGTCGCGGGAAGAAGCCATCGCCCGTTACTGTGAAAAATCGGGTATCGAGGATCTGCCGCCAATGGATTGGTATCTCGCTTATAACCTGTTCCGGATTGCTGCAATTTTGCAAGGCATCCAGAAGCGTGTAGTAGATGGTACGGCGAACAGCGCTGCCGCGGCCGAGATGTCTGACCGCGTAACACCCCTGGCCCAAGCCGGATGGGAAGCGGCAAAGCGCGCTGGCGCCTGAAAACAAGCTAACAGGAGCACGAACATGGCGGATCTCCAGGATAAAGTAGCCATCGTAACCGGCGCAGGCAGCGGTATTGGCAGGGCCTCGGCGCTGTTATTTGCCGAGCATGGCGCAAAAGTGATTGCCAGCGATGTGACAGATGCGGTGGAAGAAACTGCCAAGGGCTCGAATGGCGATATCATCGCGATCAAGGCCGACGCTGGATCGGAAGGCGATATTGAAATGCTCGTCGATGCGGCCGAGCAGAAATTTGGCGACCTGCACGTTTTTTTCGCCAATGCTGGCATAGGCGGCGGTTTTGAAGGCATTTTCGACAGCAGTGTCGCCGAATGGCAAGAGGTGCTGCGCGTCAATCTGATTGGACCGTTTCTGGCGGCGAAATATGCCGGCAAGGTCATTGCCGACAGTGGGCATGGCGGTTCGATCATCTGTACCGCCAGTGTGGCCGGTATCCGGTCTGGTGCAGGCGGCCCGGCTTATTCGGCGTCCAAGGCGGGCGTTATCAATCTGGTCAAAGTTGCCGCGCAACAATTTGCTACAGCCAATGTCCGCTGTAACGCCATTTGCCCCGGTATCACGGAAACCGGTATGACCCAGTTCATCTATGACAAAGCGCGGGAAAAAGGCAAAGAGGACCGACTTGGTTACCTCAATCCCTTGCGCCGCGGAGCCAATCCGATCGAGATGGCGGAAGTTGCCTTATTTTTGGCATCCGACAGGTCATCCTATGTCAATGGACAGGCGATTGCCGTAGACGGAGGGCTAAGTGCTTCGCATCCTGTTACCCGTCAGGAATTTGGCCGTACTGCCGTTTAGCGACTAGTTCGCGAAAGCGAGCTCACCGTCACCAAGTTGCACAAAATCAACCCGGCCATTTGTTGTCCCACACAAGAAACTTGTTTGCGCTTTGCCGGACAGATTGCCTTCAACGCGCCAGCCTGCCCCATCACGGGCAACTGATTGAATTTGAGAAACACGGGCGTCGTCTCCCGCCTGACGCTCGGCAGCGTTGGAGCAGACGTTGATGGCCGTATCCATCGAACTTGTACCACGATCCCTGCTACCATCTCTGCGACTGTCTGAGCGACGATCATCCCGACGATTATCATAGCGCCGGTCGTCATTGCGGCGATCATAGCGATAATCGCGATCCTCATAACGGCGATCCCGCTTGTTTTTTGAGGCTGCACTGGCAATTGCCGCAATACCACCGATGATCAAAACACCAGCCAATACATCGCCAGCATCCACCCGGTTCCGATGCCGCCGATAACCACGGCCATAGCCATAGCCGCGATACCCACGGTAACCGCGATATCCGCGCCAGCCTTCTGCTTTGTCGCTATCAGCTGTCCACCCAAGGCTATCCAGATCCAGAACATTTACCGGTGCCGGTGCAGGATTGACCGGTGCTGCCATCGCAGGCGCAAATCCGGTGAATACCAAGGCCGTCGATGCGACGGCGGCGGAAACTTTCTTATGAAAACGCATAACTCATACCCCCAAAGATTTACCAGATTCTGTGCCCCAGACTCCAGTCATATACCATAAATAGTTGGTCCAGCCTGTCGCCAGGCTGAACCATATTCTTATATCCTGTGACCTTAGTAACGATGTCTAAGGTCTTTCAGGCGCACTCCGGACACCCGGCGACCTTCAACATAGCAGGTAAACTTGCCGCGATCGTAGCTGCGGCGATAGCCGCGATAACCGTCTTTCACCACGAGCCGGCCCTTGATTTTATAGCCGTAGCGGGTCCGCTTCACATCACGAATTTGGGTCACATCAGCCCGGCCGTAATAGCTCGCCTTACGCTCGGCAGCCCGAACACATTTGTTCACGGCCCGGCGCGGACGAATACGCTTGCGATCGCCATAGCCATAGCGCTTGTCACGATAGCGCCGATCCCGATAGTCATCGTCATAATAGCTGTTGCTATACTTATCCTTCTTTCCCGAAGACAATATCGCGGCCAGTCCGCCCAGCACGACCGCTCCGGCTATCACTTCGCCGGCGCTGATACCGCCCCGGTCATAATCTTTCGCCATCGCAGGCGTTGCAGAAACGGCCATCGCAGTTGCGGCAGCGGTTCCGACCAATGCTGTTTTAAGACTGTTCATCTCCACGTTCCTTTTACTCCCACTCGAGAACTATTTTCGAGCTTGCGAAACCTTTTTAGGGGATCGCTGTTGAGTGGAGACTGAACCCTCTTGTCAGCAGTCGTTCAGGTTAGTACCAACTTTTATGAACACAATAATTACCATTTTTCCAACAAATAGATGCGAAGTTTACAAAGTGAGCACCCTCCTTATGGGCATTCATGACAAACCGGAATCAGGTGAAATTGCAAAATCTCCTTTGGAGATTCATCAATCGCGCAGAATCGTATCACGATCCAAAAACCGCTTCACACAATATCACAAACCGAAACATGTAGGACAGCCGTCAATGGCCATGACTATCATGGAATCAAAAAAGGCCGAAGGTGCTTCCACCCCCGGCCTTTTCGTTCAGTATATGGAGGTTCAGAAGCCCTTGCGAACGGTCAAACCAAATGTTCTGGGCTGACCAACCCGAAATGCTGTTCGGGCACGCCCGCCACGTTCCCGGTCAAAGGACAACAGCGCGTTTTCATCAAAGACATTCTTCACATAGATTGTGACGTCCAGCTGATTGTCGAGCTTGACCCCGGCGCTGAGATTGACCAGTTCATAGGCTGGCAATTTCAGATCGATGACCGTTGCTTCATTACCGGTGGCGCCGCCAAAAGGCAGTCCGGAGACAAAGGAGCGCGGATTATCAACCTGGTCACTGGGCTGTGTAAACCGGCTACCGACATGCTGGGCTGACGCGCTGATAAAGGCTTCACCTGCACCAATGGGCCAGCTGTAAGTTGCATCACCGGATATCTGGAATTTCGGCACCGATGGCAGACGGTTTCCGTCTTCCACACCGCCCAACACGTTACCCGCACCATCGACGACGGTAGAATCAAACTCGGCTTCCAGTATCGAACCGGACAATCCGATATCGAGACCGGTCAGCACTTCTGCTGACAGCTCCCATTCCAGACCCAGAGTATGGGCTTCCGGTACGTTGAAGGTGATCCGCGACGAACAGGAACCCGCATCCAGTGTAACCTGCAGATCACTAATGTCGGTATAGAAGGCCGCAGCGTTGAAGGTGATACCGCCGCTTTGCGCTTTCACGCCGAGCTCATAGTTCCAGAGCGATTCATCATCATAATCCTGGAACGAACCAAAAATGGCCGCATCTTGTGGTGAACATAGCGGAATATTCAGTGGATCATTCACCCCGCCCAATCGAAAACCCTGAGACGCCTGAGCATTGACCGAAATATCATCGGTAATGTCATAGTTGACCAGCAAACGCGGCGTGAAACCGTTGGATGATGTCACATCAACCACTCCGCTATCACCATTTGCGAACAGACCGCCGGTGCTGATCATCCGCGTTTCTTCAAAATCATAATAGCGACCGCCAGCCGTAATGGTCAGACTGTCGGTGAGATCGAAACTGGCTTCTGCAAAGGCGGCAAATTGCTCGATATCGTAGTCCAGATCGGAGTTGAACGGCGAGTCAGTGCCGAATCCATTGGCGGCACCCGCAGCCGTTCCTGCGCCCAATGCGGCATCAGTTGCGGCATCATAACCAGGCGTTGGAAGGCGCTGACGATACTCACGCGTAACCGAAGAATAGAAACCGCCGACGACCCACTGGAACCGGCTTTCATTGTCGGACGCAAACCGGACTTCCTGAGAATATTGTGACAGGTCAGTCGTATCCCGCAGATTGGAGGGCAGTAATGCATCAGCCTCAAGAAAGCCAAGATCGATAGACACCGATCCGGTCAAAGCACTTGCGTCGCGACTAACCAGAATTTCCCGATCCGTGTAGCTGGTGACCGCAGTAAAGTTTACAGTGCCAAGATCAGCATTAAACGTCAGGTCCGCGATCAACGTCTGGTCTTCAAAAGCCTCATCCAGCAGCAAATATTGCTGGCGCTCACCGAGCTCAATCGCAGGGCGGGTCGTTGTGAACGGATTGGCGAACACGTTGAAGACTTCCTGGCGGTTAAAGCCATCGGATTTGATTTCCTGATAGACAACGCGCGGCGTTATGGTCAGCCCTTCGACAGGTTGCAGCGTTAGCGCGAGGCGGCCGCCATAGCGTTCACCGCTATTGACGTCTTCCTCCGACGCACCGCCCTCACCCAAAGCCTCAATGAAGCCGCCAAATTGAGTGTAGTAGCCGACCGCGCGAAGGGCCAGTTTATCCTCGATCAGCGGGACGTTGACCGCCCCTTTCAAACTGTAACCCAGATCATCACCATCGACGAGATTGACGTCGCCCTCGGCAACACCTTCCAACTCATTCAGATTAGGCTGGTTGGTGATGTACCGGATGGTACCGCCAATTGAGCCAGAACCGAACAGCGTACCCTGCGGACCGCGCAAGGTCTCCACACGGTTGAGGTCGAACAGATCAAGGTCCGGCGTAAACAGGGACAGTGAGATGACCGACTCATCTAGATATACACCGACCTGCTCTTTCACGCCGGGCTGGTCACGGACAATCTGTCCGGCCGATACACCGCGAATGGCGACCTGGCTTTGACCGGGGCCGAGATTTTGGATGGAAAGACCCGCAACGTTTCGAGAAATATCTTCCAGCGTGGTGGCCCCGCTCTTTTGAATATCCGCCGCTGTCTGTGCGTTTATGGAAAATGGAATATCTTGAAGATTGGCGTCGCGTTTTGTCGCCGTGACAATGATAATATTGTCATCCGCCTCTGCCGCTTCCTCAGCATCTTGAGCCAATGCAGGCTGTGATGCCATGGCAAAAGCCAACGCGGACAGACTTGCAAATTTTACTGATTTCATAGCTAAACCCTCTCAAAATGTTCTGCTGCGATGACCATTATGGTCAAATTCACAACCGAGGCTCTGTGGCCTACAACCGCTTTAAAATGCGATTTTACATTAAGTGAAGGCCAAACTCGCGTTTTCACTAGTATTTTTGACAGGGGGTGTTTTTCTGTGTCGAATAGGTCACATATCGGACCTATTCATCCGATCTGGACAAAAAAAGGGCCGGGATGTTTTCACATCACCGGCCATAAAGTTGTTGTTCTCAGGAGGAACAAGTGGAGGTGCCGACCTCAGTTTTGGGAGGAGATGGTCGGCACCAAACTTTTTAACCTTTGGCGAATTCCGGGTAAGCTTCGACACCGACTTCTGCGATATCCATACCCAGTCGCTCGTCTTCTTCTGAAGGACGAACACCAATGGTGAATTTCAAAATAGTCCAGACGATGGCGCTAAGCACGAAGGTGAAGGCACCGATCGACACCACGCCCAGAGCCTGTACGCCCAGTTGCTCGCCTACGCTCAGCGTAACACCGTCAACTTCTGACTGGGTGTTCCAGGCAACGATCAATGTGCCCCAGATACCAGCCAAGAGGTGGACAGGAATAGCGCCCACGACATCGTCAATTTTCAGCTTGTCGAGCAGTGGCACTGCGAACACTACAATCAGTCCGCCAACACTACCGATAAGGATCGAAGCCGGAACGGACGGCGTAAGTGGCTCCGCCGTGATCGACACCAGGCCAGCCAGCGCGCCGTTCAGCGCCATGGTGACATCAATCTTCTTATAGAGGATCTGCGTCAGGATAATCGCGGTCACCACGCCGCCAGCAGCAGCCATGTTGGTGTTCACGAAAATCTTGGACACGTCGCTGACATCACCAATCGTACCCATGGCAAGCTGTGACGCACCGTTGAAACCGAACCAGCCGAGCCACAGGATGAAAGTACCCAGTGTAGCAAGCGGAATATTGGAACCCGGCATCACCGTGAGCTTACCATTCACATAGCGTCCGAGACGGGGACCGATGATAAGCGCACCAGCCAATGCCGCCCAGCCGCCGACAGAGTGGACCAGCGTAGATCCGGCAAAGTCACTGAAGCCGCGCTGATCAAGCCAGCCTGTACCCCATTCCCAGCTACCGGTGATCGGATAGATAAAGCCGGTCAGTATCAGGACAAAGATCATGAAGGGCCAGAATTTTACGCGTTCTGCAATGGTGCCCGAAACGATCGAGGCTGTTGTCGCGCAGAATACCATCTGGAAGAACCAGTCCGATGCGACGGAGTAACCCGTTTCGACATCCGCTTCACCCACGGCCTGCATCCCATAGGGGCCGAAAGTGCCGATCCAGCTCGTCACATCCGTGTACATCAGGTTATAACCTGTGACCCAGAACATGATCCCGGCAAGCGAATACAAACTGATATTTTTCAAGCACTGCATGGAGACATTTTTCGAGCGTACCAGCCCGGCCTCAAGCATCGCAAAGCCTGCGGCCATCCACATGACCAGGAAACCGCCGATCAAAAAGAGCAGCGTGTTGAAAATATAGGCGACATTGGCACTTGGATCAGCCACTTCGGCTGCTTCCTGTGCCAACGCGGGCGATGCCATCCCTATGGCTACCAATCCCGCAGATAGTGTTAGAATTTTTCTCATTATATACGCTTCCCTGTCTAAATCTGGCCTGTTTAAATCGCAGTATCGCCGGTTTCGCCGGTGCGAATACGAACGGCATTTTCCAGCCCCATGACGAATATCTTTCCATCACCGATGGATTCAGTGCCCGCTGCGCTCTGGATGGCTTCGATCGCCTGCGCGGCTACGTCGCTGCCGCAAGCAATTTCCAGCTTCACTTTCGGAACCATGTTGGTGGTATATTCAGCCCCGCGATAAACCTCGGTCTGTCCTTTTTGACGGCCAAAGCCTTTTACTTCAGACACAGTCATGCCCGCGACGCCGACTTCCGTCAGCGCATCCCGCACATCATCGAGTTTGAATGGCTTTATTATGGCAACGATAAATTTCATTATGCCCCCTTTTTTGTTACGGAGGTCATAATCGCAAAGCGCGTGCCAGAATCACAAACCACTGGATTCAAACAGAAAACTGATTCTCGAACTCTGAAGAAAGTGTAAATATTGTGCAGCGCAGCAGTGCTGCCTAAATTTTGGGCATTATATACATGACAAAGCAGGTGTGTTGTGGTAGATGATTCTAGACAGGCCGGTGCTTTTATTGATGACGCTCTTTTAACCCTTGCCAAAGGTAGAGGAAAACAGCTCGACAGCCTCCTGCGTTTCTTTGAGCAAGCTAGTGAGAAATGGTACAAGCGGCCATTCGTCACCGGATTGCCGAGATTTGAGGATTACGTCCATGGTGACGTTGGGTTTGTCGTGAAAATTGATAGACCCACTACCCCATTCAAGGAAGTTTATGCCTATAAATTCGCAGTCGCTGATATTGATTTCGGTTCCATCCCCGAACTGTGCACTAAAACTACTGACATTAGCGAGGTGTGCGCTAACGATGATCATATTGTGTTTGTTCCAATTGTCGATCTGCCCAGCGGCCCAAAGAAACTCATTGCCCTCTTTGTAGGGTCTTATTTTATTGATGATGAAATCATCCAGCCCCTTGAAGGTATCCTCCATCGAAGCGCTTTTGACGCTTCCTATCAGTTCTTGCAGGCTAACCCCTCTTGGGAGAGTCCCTTTACTGACGTTAGCATCGATAGACCTCTTCAACCCTGTCCAACAGCAGTCGAGAGCGGACCTCAGACTAAAAATAGCATCGCCAGCAGCGAGAGAGATTTCAGGTGGGACTGCGGCGGTACCGATGTTAATATTCCCGCTGTGATTATCGACACTTGCGATTCCGGCTTTTTCTTGTTTTTTGATAAAATCAGCCACAACCGCCATGACAAAATTGATGTGTTGTTGGGCCCATCTTACCTTAAGCCCCGCGTGAGCGAATGATATATCTGGTTCCTGTGGGCTCCCAATTGATGTTAAAGGTGCTGTCATGACGGATACCAATCAAAAAAAAGAAGACGAGGTTCTAAAGCGGATGCTGAAAACGCCGCCTAAGCCCCATAAAGAGAAAAAAGGGAGCAGACTTGTGCCTGCTCCCGAAAAGTTAAAAGGGAAATGACCCCTGCGCTGGCGGTACATCAGGGAAGCGTTTCCCCTGCATGATCTCGCTAACGCGACCTTGATTGACGCCAACAAGCGCGGCGACTTGATGCTGGTATAGGCCTTTGGTTTTTATGAGGTAGCGGACATGAGCCGCCATTTCGGAGGTTACTGGTTTACTGCTTTTACGTTTCATAGTTTGGTTCTTTCACCATAGAGTGGTGAGAACAGCCCTTGCAAAAGCGAAAATTAAATGTATTATTCCAGTTCTCACGCCGGAATGAAAATTCCACTTTTGGAGCTGGCGGACCGTTCTCGAAAACACTGCCAACTTCAACTATCAGGCCTTGTCCCTAGGGATGGGGCCTGATTCGTTTAAGTAACACAAAATTAACTATATTCCGAGTCATATGACGGCGAACCAAAGCTAACCGTTCCGTTTTCGTTCACGGTGACGTCTTAACCGCTTAGCATGCTGTTTAAGCGTAACTGGTTTCGCCAGTCCGCCGATATGTCAACCGCTTGCCACGAGCGCCCTTTAGGGCTTCTGTGGAACGTTCAAAGTCATTCAGCTTGCGAGTATTGTAGCGAAAATCGAACTCACCCAGATAGCGATTTAGATGCGCTTCGCTGACTGAGTGATAAACACCAATGATACCGCGCTTAAGGATCGCGAAATAGCTTTCAACCGTATTGGTATGGAAGACACCTTTGCGGACATATTCGCCAAGGCTGTGCTTAACGACACCATGGCCAGTATATTCTTTGCCAACGGCTTTGTAGCCATTGTGATCGTCGGTCATAAGCCAGCTACCGCGATCTGCATTGGTAACGAGGGCATGGCGCAGATTAGGTCCGGTAACACGCGCCATATGCTGGCTACGAACACGGCCACCACGTTCAACAAGGGAAACAACAGGCATTTTGACATGAACGCCAAAACCAGAGCCTTTACGGTCCTTGGCATGACGGTTCTTGTCTTTACCGCCAACATAAGTCTCATCGGCTTCTACGGTCACACCATAGCCGCCTAGAGGCTCTTGATCAGTATCTTTCATGGCTTCACGGATGCGGTGCATCATGAACCAAGCCGTTTTATAGGAAACACCAATCATACGGGCAATCTGATGCGCGCTCATACCTTTTTTGGATGAGCAAAGCAGATGATTGACCAGCAACCATTTATTCAAAGGAACTTTGGAGCGTTCAAACACGGTCCCAACGGTCACAGTATATTGCTGGCGGCAGTCATTGCACTGGACAACGCCTTTACGAACGGTCCCGCCGGGGTGCGCTTTGGTAGGCTTGCGCTTCTGTGGTGGCAGCCGCTTAGCGTTCACTGATCCACAGTGAGGGCAATTGGGACCGTCAGGCCAATGAATAGCTTCTAAATGCTCACGGGCAGCGTCTTCGTCTTGAAAGCGAGGGGCAAAGATGTCGATTGCGTTTTCCATGCAATTTTAATGGCATATGGCCTCTGCTTTGTCAAGTATACAGTGCCCTAAATTTTAGGCAGCGCCTTTTTCCATTCTCGCCAATATGTCGGGAATGATCGCTGCGGTCTCCCGGTGGCCGATTTCGATCAACTCTTCAGCCTTGGTGAAATTCTGCATGTCGATATGGCCGACAGGCGGGGATAGTGAAAAATCCGGCGGGTCGAGCGCCAGCGAATAGCGCCCCAGATTGCGCAGAGACAGGCCGATAGAGGCTTTCACAATCGCAATGCTATTGGGATATTTGCCATCATCCCGGCTGATCCCCGCCATTTCCGCGCGGTTGATGAAGTCATCCTGCAAGTTGACGGACAGGCACAGGGCATCAGGCGCCATATCGCGCGCTGGAGACACGGGCACGGGCAGCGCCGCACCGCCATCGACAAGCAGGCGGCCGTCATATTCCACTGGCTTGAAAATTCCCGGCAAAGACATGGAGGCACGGATGGCCGGGACCAGCTTACCGCTGTTCATGATGATGGTATCGCCAGTTCTAAGGTCCGCCGCGACGGCAGCCACGGGAATAGACAAGTCGGAAAAAGTAAGGCTGCCAAGCTGTTCTTCCAGCTCTTTCTCGATCATCCGCGCGCCCATGACCGCGCCGCGCTTGAAGTGCGGGTCCATGAAACGGATCAATGTTCGCAAATTGGCCGTGCGCGCGGTCTCTTCGAGATAATCGAGCTTTCCGGCAGCAAAGCTGGCACCGGTAATTGCGCCGATGGACGTGCCGGATATGGCCGCTATCTCCAAAGGTGAATCCTCAATCGCGCGCAGCACACCGATATGGGTCCAGCCCAAACCTGCGCCGCCGCCCAAGGCAAGGGACAGCTTCACAGCGAAACATCCTCTGCCAGCACCGCCTTGGCTTCATCCAGATCCTCTTTCAGCACCATCACGCGAGCGGGCAAGGCAATTCCTGCGCCCTCGACAATATTCACCCCGCTATCGAAACAGACCGCGCCGATGCCGTCGGCCTCCAGCCGACCACGGATAATCTCCGCTTCATAACCATGCATATGGCGGGACAGTTCGACGAGGCTCATAGTCTCAGCCATTCCCGCTGAAATAACGGTCGGTCGCACGGGTTGGCAGGCCGTCAATACTCTGTACCCGGCCCGCTGTCTTCTCCATCCATTTTTCCGGATCAGACTGACGATGATATTTGACCAGCGTCTCGCGCTCGGCCTTCAATTCCATCTGCGGCACGCCCCAGCCGCAGCTGGTTTGCACATTGTCTACGGTGATATCGAATATCTGCCGCGTCCCCGGCAAAATCTCGAAATGAGCAGCAAGCTCTTCCCAACCATCATCCTGTGGCAGCACGGGTTTACCGGTGCCATAAAGCCGCATGATCAGCGCAGGGTTGGCAAAATTGTTGAACATGATGGTAACCCGGCCATCAGCAATCAGATGCGCATGGGTTTCGTTGCCCGACCCTGCAAGGTCCAGATAGGCAACCCGCTTCGGACCCAGTACCCGAAAAGCATCATAGCCTTTCGGCGACAGGTTGATCCGCGCATCCGGGGCCGCCGTCGCGACGAAAAATATCGGCTGTTTCGCGATGAAAGCGGTGTGATCATCATTCAGTGCGTCAAAAAATTCAGCCATAATCTCTTCCTGTTCAGTTGAACTGTCGTCCCAGCGCCAACATCCATACCAAAGCTGCGACGCCGTGAATCATTATCACTGGCCATAACGACCGCGAAACAATGCGGATGTGAGACAGGATAATACCAAAAATCACCATGGCAAAGCAAAACGAAGGCATCGCGAGCATATCATTCCATTTGGTCTGGTTGATTGTCGCGTAAACCGGGTAGAAGAAAGCAAACATCAAAGTGGACAGCCAAGCCCCCCAGCGCGGACTTAATCTTACAAGTGCCGACAACAGAACTCCGCGGAAAACCAATTCGGTCGGAATGGCGGAAATCAAAAACGCAATAAATACGGCACTGACAGCCTCTTGCCAGCGATCTACCGGATACCAATAGGCCCAACCGCCCAAAAATCCGATCAAGGCAATAATCGCCAGCGTGGGAACCGCCAGGCGCAGAGCGACCATCCACTGTTTCGCCTCAGGCCAGGTCTTGAGTGCGGTCCATGTTTCTTGAAATATTATCCGCACAAAGCCTGTCCTACCAACTGGAACCTTCATCAATCGCGACCTGTTCATCGGGACGCGTTTCCCGGCCCAGCACTTTGTTACGATGGGGGAAGCGACCAAATTTGACGATTACATCACGATGCGCTTTCGCAAATTTGATATTATTCTCAATCCCCAAAGCCGTAAACAGGCCCAGTGAGCGGGTCTGATCCTCGAGCTCCTCACTATGCATGAAAGGCATGTAGACAAACATCCTTTGGTCTTCGGTCAACTGATGATCCAATTCCCCATCAGCCGCCTTTTTGGCGATTTGCAGCGCCAGATGATCGGTAGCAAAGGCCTCTGCACTGTCCCGAAACATGTTTCGCGGAAACTGGTCGAACAATATTATCGCAGCAAGGGCTGCTTCTGGGGTTGCCAGAAAATCTGCCGCAACCCTGGTCTTTTGCTCTTCCCACAGCTCCGCAAAGCGTTCGGTTATTTGCTCATCAACCTCAGCGCCGGAGCCGAACCAGTCATCGGGGCCAAGCTCTTCAAACCAGAAATGAAGGATTTCTGATGACCAACTATTGGCCATCAGGCCGCCGTTCCCCCAACCGTCAAGCCGTCGACCAGCAATGTCGGCTGCCCAACACCAGCTGGCACAGACTGTCCGCCCTTGCCGCACACGCCGATGCCTTCGTCCAGCGCCATATCATTGCCAATACCCGTCACCTTGGTCAGTGCCGTTGGACCATCACCAATCAGCGTCGCACCCTTAATCGGCGCACCGAGTTTGCCATTTTCGATTTTATAGGCCTCGGTGCAGGAGAAGACGAACTTGCCGGACACGATATCCACCTGCCCGCCGCCGAAGCTCTTGGCATAGATACCGTTTTTCACGCGGCCCATAAGCTCGTCGGGATCATCCTTGCCGCCACGCATAAACGTGTTGGTCATCCGCGGCATCGGCGCATGGGCATAGCTTTCACGGCGACCATTGCCGGTCGCGGGAACACCCATCAGGCGTGCATTGAGCCGGTCCTGCATGTAACATTTCAATATGCCGTCCTCGATCAGGACATTTTCCTGTGTCGGTGTGCCTTCATCATCAATGCTCAGTGATCCGCGTCGTTCGTTTATTGAACCATCATCCACAACAGTGACACCGGGAGCTGCGACACGCTCGCCGATCCGGCCGGAAAAAGCGCTCGTACCCTTGCGGTTGAAATCGCCCTCGAGGCCGTGACCAATGGCTTCGTGCAGAATGATACCGGGCCAGCCGGGACCAAGCAGAACCGTCTGTTCCCCTGCCGGGGCATCAACGCTCTCCAGATTGATCAATGCCTGGTTTAATGCTTCATCAACGGCTCGATTCCAGCGCGCTTCCTCAAACAGCTGATCATAAAGATAACGTCCACCCATGCCAAAGCTGCCAGTTTCGCGGCGGCCATTTTGTTCCGCCACGATCGAGACATTGAGCCGCACCAGAGGCCGCACATCGGTGGCAACAAAACCATCGGGACGTACAATTTCGACCACGCTCCAGCTGCCGGACAGACCGACAGATACCTGCGCAACCCGCGGATCACGGGCGCGCGCCGCAGCGTCAATTTCTTGACACAAGGCTACTTTCTTCGCGAACGGAATGGCTTCCAGCGGGTTGGCTTCGCCATAGAGATGCTGGTTGGACCCGCGTGGCGGCGGGGCCGGATCACCCTTGGCCGGGTCCAGCAATTGCAGGGTTTGAGCCGCGCGCTTGATCGCCGCTTCGCTAATCTCGTTACTATGGGAGAACCCGGTCATTTCGCCAGATACACCGCGCAGGCCAAAGCCGCTGTCGGTGCTATAGTCAGCGGTCTTCAAACGGCCATCGTCAAAACCGAAACTCTCCACCGCGCTATATTGCAGGTAAAGTTCTCCGTCATCACAGGCCGAAAGACTACCCGATACAAGGGCCTTGGCCCGTTCCGGGTCCAATCCGTCCGGGCGATAAAGAAACGAGCGAGGGTCCAAATTTTTCATCATTTCTACTATATAGAAACGAAATCGGGGCTGCGCACCCCCTTAGGTCAGATTATTCGCCTGAAGGCGCTTCTGCGGAAACATCAGCCGGCCCGCCGATCAAAATGAATCGACGATCACAATAGCCGCAATCGACATAGCCTTTTTCATCTATTTCCAGCCAGACGCGGGGATGGCCCAGCGCCGCGCCACCGGGGATATCCGATGCGCCGTCACAGGCATTGCGTTTTTTGGACGTGCGGACAATTTCAGGTGCGTCGTTCATGTCGCGCGATTAGCAACAGTCACTCGCTGGCGCAATATATTACCGCAGTCTTTCGACCCGACTGTCTAGAGATAATCGACCGTCATCGTGAATGTACCGGTATAGACGCCCGCTTCTTGATCAGCATCGACATTGAGACGCCCGCCAACAGTCAGCTGATATATACCAAGCGTACCTAAAAAACCGCGGACAAAGGTACCGAAATTCCGGTTTCCATTGCCAATTGCCATCTGGTCAATGTTCATATTGTCAGAGCCGTTGGTATGCGTCACCGTCATGGTGCCGGGAATGGACACCTCAACGATCTGGTTCGGCCCGCCATAAATAATGAAATTACCGCGTCCCGAAGGGCCTCCGGCAAGTGTAACACCGCCGTTGCTTGTGCGGTTGCCATTGCGCGTATCCATAAACACGGTACCGGCGGCAGGTGATGGAATGATCCTGCCAAATTCCAGGTCGGCAATATTGACAACGGAAAGCGGGCCAATTGTTACCGCTCTGGCATCGGCGTCAGCCGTTTGTGCAAGAGCCGCAGGCGCCATTGTTATCCCTGCAAGCAGGGTCAACATGCAGCCAATCAGCCGCGAAATAATCTGGTCTCTGGTCATCTTTTTACTCACTACCCACAAATTCTAAATATTTTCTATGCATCCCGACTGATCCCCATCAATCCGGCTGCCAACTGCTTCAATTACTGATAATCCACCGTCACGTTAAACGTCCCGCGATAGGTTCCCGCGACCTGATTGGGTCCCACCCTGATCTGGCCGCCGACAAGATAAGTCGCTTCTCCGCTCGCATCCAGAAACCGCCGCCGTCCATTGAACCGGAACCGGTTGATCCGCATGGTTTCCGTCCCGCCATCACGCACCAGAAAAATTCGATTCTGGCCGCGGGTAATACGAACCCGCAGCGATGGCGTGCCGGTTACAGTGAACGATGCAGCCTGATGTCCTCCACCAATAGCGATTGCATCACCGCTCCGTTGATTGAGATTGCCGTTTCTTGGATTAAGCCGGAAAAGACTATTGCTTGTGCCCGGAATAAAATCACCAAAATCGAGGTCCGCGTTTTTGGTGATCGTTATCGCTGTATTGAGGGTGGCCATGGCTTCACCGCTGGCCGATTGCGCCTGCACGGGTCCAGCCAGCCCAATAAAAGGCAGGACGCACAGCATGATTGCCGCACGCGCAAGTCCGGACTTAAACGTCCGTTTCTGGTCCCTCATTTGTTCCACATTGCCCCAACTAGCGGCAACAGCACAAAAATCTGTTTAATATCATGCCTAATTTTTCGTTAAACGCTGTCACATTCTGTATCCTGTTTGATGCAAAGCCTTTGATTGTGGGGGGCAAGATGGTTATGCGGTTGCCATGACCGAAGCTGCTATATCCATCCAACATCTCTCCAAAACCTATGCTGGCGGTAAAAAAGCGCTGGATGACGTCACTTTTGACGTGAAACGGGGAGAAATTTTCGGGCTTTTGGGCCCGAACGGCGCGGGAAAATCCACGCTAATCAACATCTTGTCCGGTATGGTCAGCAAAAGCGGGGGCACCGCCAATATCTGGGGCTTTGATATTGATGCAGACCATCGCAATGCCAAGGCATCCATCGGTATTGTCCCGCAAGAGATCATGTTCGACCCTTTCTTTACGCCTGCAGAATCGCTGGAGGTTGTGGCCGGACTGTACGGGATCAAGAAATCCGAACGCCGGACGATGGAATTGCTCCGCGCCGTTCATCTGGAAGATAAGGCCCATGCCTATTCGCGAACGTTATCCGGCGGCATGAAGCGCCGCCTGCTGGTGGCCAAGGCAATGGTCCATTCTCCGCCGATATTGGTTCTGGACGAGCCCACGGCCGGCGTGGATATCGAATTGCGTCAGCAGCTTTGGGAATATGTGGAGCAGCTCAATGCATCCGGCGTGACCATCGTTCTCACCACCCACTATCTGGAAGAGGCGGAAAATCTCTGCGACAGGATTGCGATTATCAATCATGGCAAGCTGATTGCGCTCAAGACAACTCCGGAGCTGGTAGACATGGCCCGGGAAAAGCTGGTCGAACTGACCCTGGACCGGGATATTTCCGAAGAATCCGATGCAGTTACCTTTGCCGATGATCAGTTTTTGAAAGCCGACATTATCGGTCCGCGCACGGTTGCCGTGACCTATAACAAGGACCGTACCAATGCCGGCGGCGTGATGCAGGCTGTGCAGAAACGTGGCTATCAGATCGTCGATGTCACGACGCGGGAAGCGGATCTGGAAGACGTGTTCCTGAATTTGACGCGCAAAGCCGCATGAGCAATTTTGATGTTATCATCGTCGGCTCTGGCGCGGCCGGACTGAGTGCTGCCATTACCCTGGCGCGGACGCACAAGGTTCTTGTGCTTGCCAAGGGCGATCTTGCAGGTGGCTCAACCGCCTGGGCACAGGGCGGCATTGCCGCTGTACTTGATGCCGGCGATACATTTGCAAATCATATCGATGACACGATGGTGGCAGGTGCCGGGCTGAACCGCCGCGAAACAGTTGAGTTTGTTGTTGAAAATGCCCCCGCCGCCATCGAACGGTTGGAAGAAATGGGGGTGCCGTTCAACAAGGAAGCGGAAGTTTTGCACCTCACCCGCGAAGGCGGCCATAGCCACCGCCGGATTGTCCATGTCGATGACGCTACCGGCTGGGCGGTGCAGGAAGCGCTACAGAAAACGGCCGCCGCCCATCCCAATATCACCATGCAGCCGCATATGGTGGCGATTGACCTGATTGCCGACCGGCATGCCGAGACATCGACCGGTGCGAAAAATGTCTGGGGTGTTTACGCGCTGAACAATGCAACCGGCCGCGTGGAAACGCTGACATCGCGGGCCACAATCATGGCGAGCGGCGGCGCTGGCCGAACTTATCTGTTCTCCACTGCTCCGCGCGGCGCAACCGGCGATGGTATTGCTATGGCCTGGCGCGCTGGTGCCCGGGTTTCCAATATGGAAATGATGCAATTCCACCCGACCTGCCTCTACAATCTCGAAGTCAAAAATTTCCTGATTACCGAGGCCGTGCGCGGCGAAGGCGGCCATTTGCTCAACCCGCGAACCGGCAAGCGTTTCATGGAGTTTTACGACAGCAAGCGAATGGAACTGGCACCCCGGGACATTGTTGCGCGCGCCAATGACGCGGAAATCAAGCAATTTGGCCTCGACTATGTCCATCTGGATATCAGCCACGAAACCCCGGAATTTGTGAAAGGCCATTTTCCGAACATCTATGATAAGCTGATCGGGTTAGGCATCGATATGACCACCGGACCGATCCCGGTCGTCCCTGCGCAGCACTATACCTGCGGCGGGATATTGATTGACCTCAACGGCCGCACTGATCTGCCCGGCCTTTATGCCGCCGGTGAAGCCAGTGAAAGCGGGCTCCATGGCGCCAATCGCCTCGCTTCCAACAGCTTGCTTGAATGTTTCGTCTTCGGCGACGCCGCCGCCCGCGATATCGCGGCGCATTGGAATGACATGCCCGAACCGCCAGCAATCCGTCCGTGGGATGAAAGCCGCGTTACGGACAGTGATGAAGAAGTTGTCATCAAGCAGACATGGACGGAAATCCGCCGCTTCATGTGGAATTATGTCGGCATCGTGCGCACCACTAAGCGTCTGGAGCGCGCCCAGCACCGCATTGATCTGCTGCGCGGCGAGGTTGAGGAATATTACGGCCATTTCCGAGTGACCCAGGATTTGATCGAGCTACGCAACCTGATTGAGGTGGCTGATCTGATCGTCAAATCGGCGCTCGCTCGCAAGGAAAGCCGAGGATTACATTATATTACCGACTATCCAGACCTGTTGCCAAAGGCTGAGGATACGGTTCTGGCTCCTTAAAACCCGCGACAGCACATGAAATAGCCCTGTGCTGTTTTTCATGCTAATCCCCTCCCCCATCGCACAAAGGGGATGCATATCATGAACTGGGAACTAGTCTTTACCGTAAGCAATAATTGGGCCTTGCTCATGTGGCTGATCCTCGCCTTTGCGCCGCGTCAATATTTTGGCGGAGATATAGTGATGAAGGGCGTCTTCTATGGCGGGGTAAGCTTACTTGCACTGACTTACGCTCTTATCGTCATCCCGCTGATGACTGGCATGATAGAAGGTGGCAGCAGTGAAGGAAATTTCAGCAGTTTGGCCGGTGTGCAAGCCCTTTTGTCCAGTGATGGCGGCGCGACCATTGGCTGGATCCATTTTCTTGCTTTCGATCTGTTCGTCGGCATTTGGGTTGCGCGGAACGCGGATAAATACGGATTTGCCCGCTGGATTCAGGTTCCCATATTATTTTTCGTATTGATGTTGGGGCCTTTGGGGCTAATCCTCTATCTTTTGCTGCGTTTCTCGCGTCACAATAGAGTTGCGGATGCCGTAGTACCTCAATAAGACACTGAAGTTGAAATAGCAGCATATGGTTCCAATCTTGATAGAGATAAGGAATTGAAAAGGGTAAGTAATGGCAGATCCGTATCAGGCATTGGGCGTGGCCAAGGGCGCAAGCGAGAAGGAGATTAAAAGCGCCTATCGCAAGCTTGCCAAAGAGCTGCATCCTGACCGCAACAAGGACAACCCCAAGGCGACGGAAAGGTTTTCCGACGTCACCAAGGCTTATGACCTGCTGCTGGACAAGGACAAGCGCGCGCAATTTGATCGCGGAGAGATTGATGCTGATGGCAATCCTGCGGGTTTTGGTTTCGGCGGCGGGCCCGGCGGCACCTATTCACGCGGCGCCGGGGGTCAGCAATTTGATTTCGGCAATGGCGGTGCAGATTTCGGTGACATATTTGAAGGGTTGTTTGGCGGCGGCGGACGCAGTTCCAGCCCATTCGGCTCTCGCCAACGCAGTGCGCCGCCACCAAAAGGGGCCAATGTTTCCTATCGATTGAAAGTCGAGTTCATTGCAGCCGCAACGCTTGAAAAACAGCGGATAACTCTGGAGGACGGCAAGACGATTGACCTCAGCCTGCCGAAAGGCGTTGAGGAAGGCACGCAAATGCGGCTTGGCGGCAAAGGACGGCAAGGTCCGGGTGGCAATGGCGATGCCATTGTGACCATCCATATCAACAGCCACCCCTTTTACGAGCGTGATGGCGACAATGTGAAACTGGAGCTGCCGATCAGTCTGAAGGAAGCGGTTGAAGGGGCCAAAATCAAGGTGCCAACCGTAGATGGTCCGGTCATGCTTTCCATTCCCGCTGGTTCTGACTCTGGTAAGACGCTGCGTCTGAAGAACAAAGGCTTTCACAAGAAATCCGGTGGTCGCGGTGACCATCTGGTGACATTGATGATCACATTGCCGAAAGATGATTCAAAGCTGGCGGAGTTTGTGAAAGACTGGGAAAATGACGAAAACCCGCGCGCAGATATGGGTGTGTGATTTTGGCTGAACAGCTTCATGTCTGACCCGTCGCCTCTTTCCCCCGAAGCACGGCGTGAAGAGCCAACCCGGCCCGGTCGGAAAAGTGAAAAAGCGGCCAAGGCACTGGCGGAGGGCCATTTACTGCGGCGAGTTGTTTCCGTCATCGAGCGGACGGCGGTGGGTGTCTATACCGACGGTTTCACTTTCGCCGGGAATTTTGCCTATCTTGCGCTATTGGCGGTATTTTCCTTCTTCATCGTCGCAGCCGCCATTGCTGGCAGCATTGGTCAGACCGCCATCGGCATTGATTTTGTCGAAGCGTTTCTAAGGACCGTTCCGCCTTCGGTTGCCGACGCGTTGCACGATCCTATACAGGATGCGATGGGCGCGCGAACCGGGCCTTTATTGTGGTTCAGCGCCGCGGTTGGCCTGTGGACCACGGCGAGCCTGATCGAAACCATCCGCGAAATATTGCACCGCGCCTACGGTGTAACGGCTCAACGGGCTTTTTGGGAATATCGCCTGACCTCCATCGGTCTCATCATCCTGTCGGTGTTTTTCGCAATGTTGGCGCTTAGCGCGCAGTTTGTCGTGGCGGGGATTAGCGAATTTCTTGGAGGATATTTCCCGGATCTGGCGGAAAGCACGACATGGTTTTCGCTATCCAGCGCCCTGCCATTTTTGATCCTGTTTATCACGCTCTATCTCTTGTTCCGACTTCTTACGCCCCGCCAATATCGACCGCGCGCCTATCCCAAATGGCCAGGCGCCGTGTTTATCAGCGGCTGGTGGCTGCTTATCACCGGCTTTCTGCCGCTTTTCCTGAAATATGCCGCCAACTATCAACTCACCTATGGCAGTCTTGCTGGTGTTATGATCACGTTGATTTTTTTCTATCTCATCGGCCTCGGCATGGTTATCGGGTCCGAGCTCAATGCCGCGCTGGCTGACCGACCGCAGCACGAAGAACCGGACTTGTAAGCGCCGGATGATGATTTTCTGGAATATCAGCGGCATGGGCGCTATTGAGAAGAAAATTTTACATGTGAAAAGGACTGGCAATGAATGAACTGATGAAGGGCAAACGCGGCTTGATCATGGGGCTAGCGAACAACAAGTCGCTGGCCTGGGGCATTGCAAAAAAGCTTTCTGAAGCAGGGGCCGAGCTGGCGATAAGCTATCAGGGTGAAGTCATGGCCAAGCGTGTCAAACCGCTGGCCGAAGAACTGGGCTGCGATTTTCTGCTCGATTGCGATGTGTCGGATATGGACCAGCTCGACAAAACTTTCGCCGAACTGGCCGAAAAATGGCCCACGATTGACTTTGTGGTCCACGCTATCGGCTTCACCAATAAAGAAGCCCTGCGCGGCAAATATTTTGACGTGACCCTCGATGATTTTCTGATGACGATGAATATCAGCGTCTACAGCTTTACCGCCGTTGCCAAGCGTGCTGCCGCGATGATGAATCCCGGCGGCTCTATGCTCACATTATCCTACTACGGCGCGGAAAAGGTTATTCCGCATTATAACGTCATGGGCGTGGCCAAAGCGGCGCTGGAAACATCGGTACAATATCTTGCCAATGATGTTGGCCCAGATGGTATCCGGGT
Organism: uncultured Sphingomonadaceae bacterium; assembly: GCA_947493955.1. GTDB lineage: Bacteria > Pseudomonadota > Alphaproteobacteria > Sphingomonadales > Sphingomonadaceae > Parasphingorhabdus. The sequence goes on along the minus strand of CANLSQ010000001.1, from coordinate 53,985 downwards.
GAATGCGATTTCTGCGGGACCGATCAAGACCCTTGCCGCATCCGGCATCGGGGATTTCCGTTATATCCTGAAATGGAATGAACTAAACTCCCCTATGCGCCGCAATGTGACGATTGATGATGTCGGATCTTCCGCGCTCTATTTCCTGTCCGATCTGTCCTCAGGAGTGACTGGCGAGACGCATCATGTCGATGCGGGCTATCACACCATCGGAATGAAACAGGAAGATGCGCCGGATATCGCGCTGGATTGATGCTTTTAAGAGCGGAGCAGCCTGGCGACGAGAAATCCATCTTTGCTGTAAACGCAGCCGCTTTTGCAACTGATGCTGAAGCACGGCTTGTCGAAATGCTGCGGGAAGATGGTGATCTATACTTCTCTCAGGTAGCCGAGGAGGATGGTGCGATAATCGGCCACATAGCCCTTAGTCCCATGGATACCGCAGCCGACGAACAGCCGATCAAGGCATTGGGCCTAGGGCCAGTTGCTGTCGCGCCCAATCGTCAGCATGAAGGTATAGGATCACAGCTTGTCCGAGCCGCCATCCATTGGGCACAATCGCAGGACTGGCAGTTGATCATATTGCTTGGAAACCCCCGCTACTATTCACGCTTCGGCTTTTCTGTCGATGATGCAAAGCCATTTGCCTCGCCTTTTGCCGGTCCGTATTTTCAAGCACTCTGGCTTGACGAGACGGCCCAAAAGCCGCAGTCAGGGCGAGCAGAATATGCGCCCGCCTTTGGTCGCCTGTAAAAACAAAAAAGTGGGCCAGTAAATGAGGGTATATGAGTTTTAACAGTTTCGGCCGCGTATTTCGCTTTTCCACCTGGGGGGAAAGTCATGGGCCTGCGTTGGGCGCGGTCGTTGATGGCTGTCCTCCGGGACTGGGCCTGAGCGAGGCGAACATCCAGCCGTTTCTGGATGCCCGTCGGCCGGGCCAATCCAAGTATACGACGCAGCGGCAGGAACCCGATCAGGTCAAAATCCTTTCTGGCGTATTTGAAGGCAAAACCACCGGCACGCCTATTTCGCTGATGATCGAGAATGTCGACCAGCGATCCAAGGATTATAGCGAAGTCGCCAAAGCCTATCGCCCCGGCCATGCCGATTATGCCTATGATGCCAAATATGGCTTTCGTGATTATCGCGGTGGAGGCAGGTCAAGCGCACGTGAAACAGCGGCACGTGTGGCCGCAGGTGCAGTTGCCCGTCTTGTCATTCCGGAAGTATCGGTTCGCGCATGGGTCGCCGAAATTGGCGGCGATGCCATTGATATTGCGAATTTTGATGCTGATGAAATTGGCAATAATCCGTTTTTCTGTCCCGATGCAAAGGCTGCCAAACGGTGGGAAGCCTTGGTCGATGGCGCACGCAAGGATGGCAGCAGCCTTGGCGCAATCATCGCTTGTGAGGCAACCGGTGTTCCTGCCGGATGGGGGGCACCCGTCTATGCAAAGCTCGATAGCGAAATCGCCGCCGCGATGATGACCATAAACGCCACCAAAGGTGTGGAGATTGGCGACGGCTTTGCCGCTGCACGCCTACGCGGCGAAGATAATGCCGATGCCATGCGTCCGGGAAATGAAGGCCCACGGTTTGCATCCAACCATGCAGGCGGAACCGCTGGCGGGATCTCCACCGGACAGCCTGTTTTCTGTCGCGTCGCGTTCAAGCCAACCAGCTCTATCCTGACACCGGTCGAGACCATTACCCGCGATGGCGAAGCGACTGAAATCACAACAAAAGGCCGCCACGACCCCTGTGTCGGTATACGCGGCGTACCTGTTGTAGAAGCCATGATGGCCTTGGTGCTCGCAGATCAAAAAATACTGCACAGAGCACAATGCGGATGAGCATAGAGTAGATGATCGACCTCGTCCTTCATGTCATAGATGACTATATTCAGGCGCATAAAGCGATCATCGGTCTTGTCATATTGGGGTTTCTGTTCGCCGGCTTTATCATGGAACGTTTTCCCGCGGCGGTCGTTGCCGTACTGGGAGCCTGCACCTTTCTCTTTCTGGGCATCATCGATTCAGACGGTCTATTCTCGGTCTTTTCGAACACCGCACCGATCACTATTGCCGCCATGTTCATTCTCTCGGGCGCGCTGCTGAGAACGGGCACGATTGACGCGATCGCCGGTTTCATTATCGAACGCGCCAAAAAGCATCCCAAACTGGCGGTTGTCGAGATGTTCCTCGGTGCATTTGTCGCTTCTGCCTTCATGAATAATACGCCGGTTGTGCTGGTACTGATCCCCATTATCATTCGCCTGTCCCGCGCAACCGGCATATCCTCCAAAAAACTGCTCATCCCTTTGAGCTTCATTTGCATATTGGGTGGCACCACTACTCTGATCGGCACATCTACCAATCTGATCGTCGATGCTGTTGCCCGTGACACCGGAATGGATGGCTTCGGCATTTTTGAAATTACACCTTATGGCCTGGTTGCCGCGGTTGCCGGCACCATCATGATGGTGTTGTTCAGCAGCTGGCTGCTTCCAAAAGGAGAAGCAAGCGGGGAATTTTCCAGCAGCGACGAGAGTGATTTTCTCACCGAATTGACTGTCCGCAATCGATCAACAGCGATTGGCAAAATGCTCTCGGAAGTTCCGATTATTCGCCGGACCAGTGTGAATGTTTCCGCAGTGAAACGTCTTAGCAGCTATATTCGCCATGATCTCGACCATCATGAATTGCGCGCCGGTGATCGCATAGTCGTCCGGCTCGATCTTGCCGAACTCATATCACTGCGGTCTTCAGAGGACTTTAAAATCGGTATTGTACGGTCTGGCGATGTTGGTCCATTGGGGGAAGAGCTGGTGGAAGCAACAGTTGCCCCAGGTCACCCCAGTATCGGCAACCGCCTGTTCGACATTCCGTTTCTTGGGCAGCTGAACGTCCGCATATTGGGCATGACCCGCTACCGTAATTTGCCGCGATCGGACCTTACCAATGCCCGCATCCATGCCGCTGATCGTTTGCTCGTCACCGGATCGAGCAAGGATATTCAACGGATGTATGAAAACCCCAACCTCTTTGGTGTGGGTCAGACCAAAATCCGTGCTTTTCGCCGGGATCGGGCTCCGATTGCGATTGGCGCTTTGGTCGCTGTGGTTGCCCTCGCCGCGCTTAATATCATTCCTCTCGCGGTAGCTGCCATATTGGCCGTGGGCGCGATCCTGCTGGCGCGCTGTATTGATGCAGAGGAAGCCTGGGGGTCGATTGATGGCAATGTCCTGGTACTGATTTTCGGGATGCTGGCGGTCGGCCTTGGCCTGCAACAGGCTGGCAGCGTCGATTTGATCGTGAATCAGCTTACACCCTGGCTGCGCGATCTGCCGCCATGGGCGTTGGTTTTTGCGGTTTATATACTGTCTGTTTTCATGACGGAAATCGTTACCAACAATGCTGTGGCTATTATCATAACACCAATCGTGATTGCGCTGGGTCAAGACCTTGGGGTTGACCCAAGACCATTGGTCATCGCAGTGATGTTTGCGGCATCGGCCAGTTTTGCGACACCTATCGGATATCAAACCAACACGTTGGTCTATGCGGCAGGCAACTACCGGTTCACCGATTTCTTCAAGGCCGGTATCCCGCTGACCTTTGGTGTCGGGCTGGCCACCTGTCTGGCGATCAGTTCCACGATGTGACAACTTGCCGCTAATCGCTTGCCGTAAACGGGTTGCGACGATAGGTTGATGCAAAATATCAATAGGGGTGGTGACATGCTGTCATTCTGGTTCAAAATACCGCTTTGGCAGCGGGTTATCGCGGCTCTGGTTCTTGGTGTTATCACCGGTTTGATCTGGGGACCGGAATCAGAAACCATTAAGTGGATCGGCGATTTCTTCATCAAGGCGATCAAGATGCTGGTCGTTCCCCTGATCTTCTTCTCACTTGTCGCAGGTGTCGCCGCGCTTGGTGACCTCAGAAAACTGGGCAGTGTTGGCGGCCGCGCCATGTTATTATTCATCATAACCGGCCAGATTGCGGCCTGGCTTGGTCTGGCATTGGGTACGTTTTTTGCGCCCGGCAAAGGGGTTGACACCACAGCCATCCAGAAAGGTGAAACGCCGGCCCCCAATGAAACCACCGCTGTTGATATGATCCTCTCGATCGTACCGGACAGTCCGGTACAGGTCATGGCCGATGTGCGGGTTTTACCGTTGATCGTATTCGCGCTGCTAATCGGTATCGGCATATTAATGGCCAAGGAAGATGGCAAACCGCTTGCCAAGATTTTCGACAGTGGCGCCATTGTCATGCAAAAAGTCACGATGATTGTCATGGAACTGACGCCCTTTGGCGTCTTTGCCCTGATGGCATGGGTCGCCGGTACATTGGGTCCCGATGCTCTTATCTCGCTGGCGCAGCTTGTCGGCCTCAACTATCTCGGCTGCTTGCTGATCATTGGTGTCATGTATTCTGCAATGATCAAATTTGTTGCCAAGCTGCCGGTGATCGATTTCTTCCGCGGTATTATTGACGCAATTGCGGTCAGCTATTCGACGGCCTCGTCCAACGCGACCCTGCCGGTGACACTGCGCTGTGTGGAGCGCAATCTGGGTGTCAGCAACTCTGTAGCCAGCTTTGTTGTGTCGCTGGGCGCAACAATCAACATGAACGGCACGGCCATGTATCTGGGGCTGGCGACCTTGTTCGGGGCACAGATTTTCGGCGTGGATCTGAGCTTCGGTGATTATATACTGATCGCCATCACCTCTACACTCGGTGCAATCGGTGCGGCGGGCATTCCTGGTGCCGGCCTGATCATGATGGCGCTCGTGTTCGGTAGTGTCGGCGTTCCGCTTGAAACCATCGCTTTTGTTGCTGGTGTTGACCGGATCATGGACATGATGCGCACGACAACCAATGTATCAGGCGATGCAGCCATCGCGACAACGGTGGCCGTGATGACCGGCGAGATCGATGTCGAGGAAATGATTTCTGCGGACGATGTCTAAGGTCGCAAAGGCGATCCAAATGGAAAGCTGATCTCAGACCGGCATCATAACATCGCCATATCAGCAGGCTGATCCAGCAAAACACGCCCGGCGAGCTCGAACACGGCGGGCGCCGTGGCAATATGCTGGGTGGCCACATGAGCATCGCGGAAGCGGCGTTGAAGACTGCTAGTGGAATAGACTGCACCGCCGCCGCCCAATGTGTAGGCGACTTTGCAGACCTCGGCTGATGTCTCCGTCGCATGAGCACAGGCCAACCGCAAATTGGCCCGGGCTTCCGCCGAAATATCCCCATTGCCCTGCGCTTCTTTCCAGGACTTTCCGACGGCATCTTCCAGAAAACTAAACGCGCCGCCCAACTGTGCCGCAGCGCGGGCAATATCAGCCTGAACGGTAGCCCGCTGTGCCATGCTGCGACCACCGCCTGGTGTTTTCTTGTTAATCGCCAGCAACCGTATTTCTTCCAGGGCAGCACGTGCATTGCCGAGGGCCACGGAGGAAACGCCCAATGCCAGCAAACCGAACAAAGGAAATTTATAGAGCGCGCCACTATCGTGAGGACGATCCGCGATAAAGGACACGGAGCGATCCTTGGGCACCTTGATATTCTCCACGCTGAAATCACCGGAGCCAGTCCCTTTCATGCCGGCGACATGCCAGCTGTCGATAAAGGTCACTTCGCTCACCGGAAAGAACAGCATGCGATGATAAGGCGCGCCATTATCGAATTTCTGCAGATCGCCATCTTTGGTGATCATTGCGCCGCCGCCAAGCCAGCTGCAATTGGCCGAACCCGATCCCCATTGCCACTGACCGGAAAGCAGATAATGATCACCCATATCTTCTGCTTTACCCATCGGAGCAAAAACACCGCCGGTAATCACATCATCCGGCCCAAAAATATCCCTAGCCGGTGTTTCGTCCAAATAAGCTGCGCCGAGAGTCGAGGTAACCGCAATCATCGCGCACCAGCCCGCGCTGGCGTCGGCTTCCGCAATCGTTTCGATCAACTGCATGAATTCCAGCGGCGGCAATTGCAATCCGCCCAGTGATGACGGCTTGGAGAGGTTAAACGCACCAGCAGCAGCCATTTTCTGTGCCAGATCAGCCGGAAGGCGGCGGGCTTCTTCGGTTTCCGCCGCCCGATCCGCGATTTCCGGCAGAAGCGATAACAATGCCGCGCCGGTGTCGCCGCCAATTCCGCTGATATCATATTGTAAACCGGCCATCTGAGAATCTCCAAAAAACTAGCGTGACCATAAGAGTTACTATTTGTCCATCCAGTAAAAACATTTACTGGTAGTGGAATGCGCTTACTCGCTTTTTTGGGGTTTATCCTTTTTCTGGCCGGATGCGGCAACCGGGACAATGCGGATATCATGCCTGGACCAGATCAAATTGTCCGGTTGTCCGATTCAGAGATAAAGGGCCTCGATCCACAGAAAATCTCTGACCTGTCATCGCTTCGTGTAGCATCCGATCAGTTTGAAGGGCTGACACGGCTAAACGCCGCCGGTGATGCAGAACCGGGACTGGCGGAAAGCTGGACTGTTTCAGAGGACGGATTCCGGTGGAGCTTCCAGCTTCGCGGTGATCTGCGATTTTCTGATGGCACAGTCTTTAATGCGGCCCTTTTCCCCCGGATATGGGGTCGCCTGCAGGCTTCCGAGACTGCCTCGCCCACGAAAGCCCTGTTTGAAAATATCACAGCCGTTGCAGCGGATGGCGATTCCACGGTTATAGTGACACTGCGCGCACCCGCCCCTTCTCTGCCGGTTCTGTTGGCTCATCCGGCGATAGCGGCCTTGCCAATGCACCTGGTCGAACAGAAAGGTGATAAATGGACCAGCGAGCGCCCCATGGTCACCAGCGGTCCCTATCAACTCGCGACCTGGAAATTGAACGATCATGCGCGCATGATACGCAATCCTGAATGGCATGACGAGCCGGCACCCACGCCAAGCATCATATGGAAACCGATGGATGACAGCCTGTCCGCTATGCGGCTCATCTTGGCAGGCGGTGCCGATATCGCTGCCGATTATCCGGCGAGCCGACATCAATGGCTGAACGAAAACCATCCCGGTCTGGCGCGCAGCATACCCTATCTCGGCAGCTACTATTTTGCATTCAACACTCGCAAGGCACCCTTTAATGACAGCCGTGTTCGAACTGCCCTGTCGATGGCAGTGGAAAGAGCATGGATCGCCGACAAAGTGATAGGCATTGGCAATGTACCGGCGTGGAATCTGTTGCCAGCTGATCTGACCGGAAGCGTCAGTGCAAAGCCCATGTGGGCCGAGTGGCCTCGCGAAAGACGCCTCGCCACTGCGCGAACACTACTGGAGGCAGCGGGCTACAATTCTACCAATCCGATGAAATTTGAAGTCCGGTTCAACAGTTCCGCCGAACATCGCCGTGTATCCGTGGCGCTGGCCGCGATGTGGAAACCCCTGAATGTGCAAGCCAGCCTCTTCAACAGCGAAGCGGCACTTCATTTCGCTGCGCTCAGAAGCCACGATTTTACGCTCGCCCGATCCGGCTGGATTGCTGATTTGCCAATTGCCGAAAATTTCCTGACAGTACATCAAGCCGCCAACGGTTCCGGTAATTATTCAGGATATGATAACCCGGCTTATGATGCGATTGTAGCGCGCGCGATCAGAACGGCCAATCCGGACGAGAGAAATGCACTTATGCGCAGAGCGGACGAAATATTGATCAATGATATGCCGATATTACCGCTCTATTTTTACGTGACCCGCTCTCTTGTCAGCGAACGGATTGAGGGATGGCAGGATAATATTTCCAATGTGCATCCCAGCCGGACTCTGCGTATAAGAAAAAAATGAGTCATAATCGGTACTCTCGGTTCAAAGTTTTTGCCGCTCTCGTTGCGGGACCGCTCGCTCTTGCATCCTGCAGCGTCGTGGGAGATGAAGATCGCGCCCGGGTTACAGTGATTGAGGATGATGAGCCCGTCATCAAACCTGTCGGTATCAGGCTGAACTATGCATCTGCAACGGCGCGTGCGGCTATCGCAAGAGGCTTGGTCACTTTTGATGAACAGGGCCGGGTTGTGCCGGCTCTCGCCGCTCGCTGGATCGTTACAGATGATGGCCTCAGTTATATTTTCCGCCTCAACGAAGCGAAATGGGACGATGGCCGTCAGGTTACCTCTGAACGGATAGCGACGCTGCTCCGCGAACGTGTCACCGAACTCCAACCCAGCAGATTGGGCAAAGACCTCCAGGTCATTGACGAGATCATCTCCATGACCGGCCGCGTGATAGAAATTAGGCTCAACGCTCCCAGCCCGAACTTTCTTCAGCTTATGGCGCAACCGGAAATGGGTTTGTTTCGCTCGGGCCATGGCGCCGGGCCGATGAGTGAGCTGGACAGTAATCGTGCGTACACATTGGGGATATTCAACCAGATCGCGTCAGATGAAGACGGAGAGGAAGGAAATGAGGAAACGGAGGAAAACGAGTCCTCTGACGACCCACGGCGAGTTACGCTGCGCAGCGAAAGTGCCGCAAAGGCCCTAGCCCGCTATACTGCAGGCTACACGGATCTGGTCCTGAACGGGCAATTTCATCATCTACCACTGGTGGACGAAGCAGGTGTCAGCAGCAATGACATGCGGCTTAATCCCGTTGCCGGCCTGTTCGGCCTCAAATTTCTGAGGATGAACGGGTTTTGGTCGTTGCCCGACAACCGGGAAGTACTCTCCATGGCCATTGATCGCCCCGCTCTGTTGACATCTTTCCCCAAGGTCACCGCCTGGCAAAGCCGTCAAAAGATCATTCCAGATGCATTAAATGCCACCGGCATCAACGCACGGCCGGAATGGGCAGATATGTCCATGCAAGACCGGCAGGCATTCGTGCGAGAGCATGTGCGGCGATGGGAGGCGCTGGAAGGGCCTGTTCTTCCCTTGGCCATAGCCATCCCCGATGCCGCGGGCGCGGACATATTGTTCCTGCGCATTCAATCAGATTTACGGCGCGTCGGCCTGGATGCCCGCAAGGTATCTTTGGGCGAAGACGCTGATGTCAGCCTGATCGATGAAATTGCCCCCTATGACAGTGCGCACTGGTTTCTATCCCGTCTGACATGTGCCGAAACGCCGGTTTGCCTGAACGACGCCGATGCAAAAATTGCCGAGGCCAATGCAGCGACCAATCTGGAGATCAAGGCCAGGCTCTACGCCGAAGCCGAAGTCCTTCTCGTCCAGCATTACAACTTCGTTCCTCTGGCCGTTCCGGTTCGCTGGTCGATCAGTCGGCCCGGCCAGCGCGGCTTTGCGGTCAACCCGCGCGGTTGGCATCCATTGAATCCGTTGGTTGGCATACCTATATCTTAGTTATGAATAGTAGGAACATAGCGGGAGGGCGCATGGCGATTTCGGAAGAACAGTTGAAACGCTTGGCCGAACAATTGCCGGATGTCAGCCGTGATCCGCAGGCCGTTCGTAACCGCGTAGAAGCCATGGAAAAGGTGCTTGAAAGAGCTTTTATCGTTCCGGGCATAAATAAGCCTATCGGCCTTGATTCGCTGGTCGGCCTGATCCCGGTAGTCGGCGATATCGTTACCGCCGTGATGGGCGCTTACATCGTCTGGGAAGCACGTAATCTGGGCATGTCCAAGTGGCAGTTGACGCGCATGGCAACCAATGTCGGGATAGATACTGCTCTGGGCGCTATTCCGTTAGCAGGTGACGTTTTCGACTTTCTCTGGCGCTCCAACACCCGGAATTTACGGATAGTGCGCAAACATCTCGACAAACATCATCCGGGCACGCGCACTCTGGAAGGCTAGCATCTCGGGAACTGTGTGCCGAAATCCTCATTGTCCAGACGCGCACTATTGGCGACAAAACTGACCGTATGATACGTCCCGCACAGGGCCATAATTTCGAGCTGTGCATCCAATGACCACATCTTTTGGAAATCCGCCAACTTGGCATCCGCGATGCTTCCTCGATCACATAGATTATCGACACAACGAATCAGCAAGTTTTCGGAGTCACTCCAAACTACCTCATTCGCCGCACCATTTCGGGTCGCTGCGACCTGTGCGTCACTCAACCCCGCAGCCTTGGCAAAAATCGCAACATGGACGCCCCACTCATATTCGCAATCCAACTTGGCCGTCGTTCGTAAAATGACAATCTCTCGCTCGCGCAGCGACAGCGGACTATCCTTGTCGAGCAGGTTGGGTACGGCCTTGGTCAAAAACCGCATGCTGTTGGCAAAGGTTCGGAACAGGCTGAGAACATAGCCATCCTGCTGCGGATAACCAGCGAGAACCGCTGCGATTTCCGGATCATGTGGCGGTGTCAGGGGTTTCAGTACATTGCTCATCGCGAATCTCCGTGCTACAAATAGTGTAGTATGGATACGCTACATATTTTGTAGCGTCAAGAAAGGCCTGTAATGCCCGTTAAAAACATGGATAAGGCAAGAGGTTCCACCACCGGTCGGCCGATCATGATATTGCTCGACATGCTCGGCAAGCGCTGGACATTGCGCATCATGTGGGAGTTAAGAGATCGCCCGCTGACCTTTCGGGACTTGCAAAAACAATGCGGCGACATCTCTCCCACTACGCTCAACAGCCGTTTGCGCGAACTAAGAGATTTTGAAATTATCAGTCATGATACCGGCGGCTATAGCTATACCGCGCTTGGTGCAGAGCTTGGTGCACAAATGACAGAACTCGACAATTGGTCCCGCAAGTGGGCCAGTCAACTTAATGACTCGCAGGCTTAGGCTCCCCGCCAGATTTTAATCGATCTGCTATCCTTCAAACCCCGCATGCTTCTTGCGCAGCGCTGGGGCCGAAAGCTCTTGCCAAGGCATATTCTCACTTCTTCCAACCACCCCCGCCGATTGACTTTTAGCCGTATCATATCGGCCTTCAGCCCATCATTGGCAGCAACAAAGGCCGCCCGCAGCCTTTTGGCCGTGAGGGGTTTGCGCGAAAGCCGGTCCATATTTGGAAACTCCACCGCATCAAACATGATCCGCGATATCCGGAAATAGGTTTCCGGCCGCTTTGCCATACAAGTGCCGTGCTTGCTCCATTGCCGCGCTGCCAGACGCGGCGCAGGTATCATGCAGAAATTGCGTTTCACAATGGCCGGCGGCAACGCCTTGGTCGCCCGGCACCATTGTGGGTAGCTGGCCCCCTGCGCATCCGGCCACAGGCCGTGAAGAATGAAACCGAAACTGCCATCATCACCGCTGCATTGGGCCTTGTGACGCCGATCATCCTTGCGCAGACGACAAAATTCGGGTGACCAGCTCATCGCCAGCGTATAGCCGGATATCGGTGTGACCCGCCGCGGTTCACTAGCAGGTTTGCGTACTGGTGCCGCCGGATCAGTCAGCGACGGAGCGCGGCATTGGTAAGATTGTGCTTGGACCAAGGTCGGCGACACAAGCAGAGTGAGAGCAAATATGGATTTCATCTGAACACGCCCGGCATACGGTCAGGCACCTCACTCAAAGGTTTTTTCCAGATCCACCGTCTTTTCCCCAGCGAACCATCTTTTCGCATCGGGCCGGAACAACATGTAAACCGCTATGGCTTGCATGATGGTCAAAATGAGGGCGATGGCCAGGTTGAGTGTTGGTAATATCGCAAAGGAGGAAGGCAGTGCCAAAAGCCCGATGACCATCAGCACCAGCAATATCCATTTCACAAAACCAACCGCTTTTCGGGCCACCAGATACCAGAGCAATATGTTGATCCCAAAACCAAAGGCGGTTGTAATATAAGCAAAATTAGGCCCCAAAGCGGCAGAATTCGGATCCGCCTGAATAGTGGCCATTGTCGTGTCCCAGGTCAGAAAGACGTTAATCAGCCCGATCGCCAGAGATGTCAGGAACAGCTGTTCAAAACGAATGATCGATGTTGGTCGCATGATGGTCTCCCTTGCCAAAGAAGCCCCGAACCTAACTTACACTTGTGCAAAGTCCAGCCCGATATCCGCCGCCGGTGCCGATTGGGTCAAACGACCGACAGATATGAAGTTCACACCCGTGTCCGCCTTGTCGAAAATCGTCTCCAGCGTCACACCGCCCGATGCCTCGGTCACCACACGGCCACCGATCAGGGTCACCGCCCCGCGCAAGGTGGCCGGTTCCATATTGTCCAATAAAAGATGCGTCGCGCCCGCCGCCAGCGCCGGTTCGATCTGATCGACCCGATCCACTTCGACAATGATCCGCTGGATCCCGGCATCAACGGCGCGTTTAACCGCCTCGCTGATATTGCCCGCAACCGCGACATGATTATCCTTGATCATCGCCGCGTCCCACAGGCCCATGCGGTGGTTTTCCGCCCCGCCCATACGAGTGGCATATTTTTCCAGCACCCGCAGGCCGGGAATGGTTTTGCGCGTATCAAGCAAGGTACAGCCGGTCCCGACAATCCGCCGAACATATTCATTGGTCATGGTCGCAATGCCAGTGAGATGCTGCACCGTATTGAGCGCACTGCGTTCAGCGGTCAGCATGGCGCGGCCCTTGCCCTTCAGCCGCATGATATCGGTGCCCGCTTCCACTGCCTGCCCTTCCGCCGCGAGGATTTCAATCTCGACATCGGGATCAAGCGATCGGAAAAACGCTTCGGCAATCGGTAGCCCTGCGATTACCGCCTCGTGGCGACTGTCCATCACGCCGGTGAAGATGGCATCTTCGGGGATAACCGCCTCAGATGTGACATCACGGCCAGTGGGGCCGAGGTCCTCAGCGAGTGTGGAATCGACGAAGGCGTCGAGGTCGAAACTATCCAGGGTGAAAGTCATAAACTATGGCTCATCAATATCTTCCAATTCCCAATCTGCTTCGCGTTTTATCAACCGATAGTCATAACGCTTGGATTGTGTCAGAATCTCTTCAAAAGAGTCTCCGTCTTCACCCAATGCGAACTCATGAACGGTCGATAGGCGCACCTCGTCATTCCCGATCCAGCCGTCCACCCGCCAATCCAGTCCGTCGAGCAATCCGTTGTTGAACTTATATACAGATTCCGTGCCATCTGGCCCTACGCGCCAAACGCCAAGCCCTTCCAGATTCCCCCAGCCAGCTCCGGTTCTCTGGGCGGCAGCGAACATTGTCGCGTCATCCGAGAATACCGGCCTAAGACCAGTTTCCAATATTATGTCTGACGCTATTCGATCGACTACATGGTGCCCGTCTGCCTCCAAACCAAATGTATGAAAGCCAAAGAAGCGTCCATCGCCGCTGATCCAAAATTGTTCGACAACACTCCAGTCCCCTACATCGAAGCAGGTAACGCCACCGCTTAACGTCTTGATTCTCATCGCAGATTCAGTGGAACTGGCAATATCACGATATTCGCCCGGAATAATGACGGGCTCCTCCCGCAGAATTTCCGACTGATCGGGCGATTTTAAAACTTCCTCACAAGTCGCAGAGGACGAGAAATTTTTATCATCCATGGCAAGAGTAACAGAAGGCACGCAAAGACTGGCGACGACAAAGGACGCCAAAGTGACCTTGATTGGTTTTCGCACCGTCATGCTGTCCCTCCCTGAACAGGCCATTGGCGGTCAATTGCTACCCTTCATGCGCGACATCAGCCGGTCCCAGATCACCCTGCCCCACAGTCGCGCTCGCCATTTCCATCATCTTGTCGATTGATTTGCGGGCCTGCAGGCGCAGTTCTTCATCCATTTCGATGCGTGGCTCCAGATCGCGGAGCGCGACATAGAGTTTCTCCATCGTATTGAGCGCCATATATGGGCAGATATTGCAGTTGCAATTGCCATCCGCACCGGGCGCGCCGATGAAATTCTTTTCCGGCACCGCTTTTTCCATCTGGTGAATGATGTGCGGCTCGGTCGCGATGATGATTGTATCGCCTTCAAATTCCTTGGCATATTTCAGGATCGCGCTGGTCGAACCGACCATGTCGGCATGATCCAATATATAAGCCGGACATTCGGGATGGGCCGCCACCGGCGCATCGGGATACTGGGTTTGCAACTTGAGAAGTTCTGTCTCGCTAAACGCCTCATGGACAATACAGACGCCGGGCCACAGCAGCATGTCGCGGCCCGTTTTCTTGGCAATATAGCCACCAAGATGCTTGTCCGGGCCAAAGATGATCTTCTGATCCTTCGGAATTTGCGAGAGAATATGTTCGGCGGAAGAACTGGTCACGATAATGTCGCTGAGCGCCTTCACCTCGGCCGAGCAGTTAATATAGGTCAGCGCGATATGGTCGGGATGTTCATCGCGAAACGCCTTGAACTTATCTGGCGGACAGCTGTCTTCAAGGCTGCACCCGGCGTCCATGTCCGGCAACACGACAATCTTCTCCGGCGACAGGATTTTCGCCGTTTCCGCCATGAATTTCACCCCGCAAAAGGCGATGACGTCGGCATCGGTTTCCGCAGCCTTGCGGGAAAGCTCCAGACTATCACCGACAAAATCGGCAATATCCTGAATTTCCGGTTTCTGGTAATAATGGGCCAGGATGATCGCGTTGCGCTCCTTGCGCAGGCGATGAATTTCCTCGATCACATCTACTCCGGCCAAGCTGCCGCCAATTCCGCCACGTGCGTCCATTGTCTTTTCCTTTAAGTAACTTACCGCCGCTATGCCACGATGCAGCGGCGAAGATCAATCATCGATGCGGAATTTCATGATCCGCGCTGTCACGGCCTGATCCGCATCCATTCCACCCATGATATAGTGATCATCTCCCGACTTTACGAGAGCGCGATGATCCATGCTGGGTGCGGCCAGCTGGCCCAACTCTGCCCACTCATCGGTATTTAGATCATAACCAAATATCCGGTCCGTTGGTTTCGCGGGCTCTCCATCATAGCCGATTCCGTCATAATTATACGGATTGTCGCCTCCGCCGGCAAAAAGGATCATGCCGCGATCATTGTCGCCCATGGCTGCCATGCGATATTGCGGGCCGCCGGGATGGGCCTCAACCGCACGCCACGTAATCTGCTCAGGATCAGCAGGATCAATATCACCGCGCCACGCAAACGGAGCCGCGGCAAATTTGCGTTTGCCATCGACCAGTCCAGCAACAGCCACGCCATCGGTGATAATCATGCTATCATTCGCCAGACCGCCCGCATGGCCGAAAACCGGCTTACCAGGGAATTCCGTCGCCATGCCCCAGCTATCGGCCTGTGTGTCATAGAGTTGGACAAGGCTGACATTGCCTTCATCATGCCATCCGGACACCAGATAGATATAACGGTCGAGATAGGGCAAAGCGACCATGTCATCGACCGGCGTCGGCATATCGGCAAGGCGCTTGTAATCGCTGTTTTTGGGGTCAAAGGCGAAGACTTCCGGCGTCGATACTTCATCGCCATTTTCCGCAACGGTATAGCCGCCGAAAAGGTAGATTTTGCCCGCCACCGTGACCGCGGCGCTGGCCAGGCGTCCTTCATTCACCGGCACAGAGGCAATTTCCTCACAGTCTTTGATGCTGATGATACAGGCGAAAGCAGCATTGCTGGCATCTTTCCAGCCTTTGCCCGACTTCAGTCCGTTGAAGCTGTAGAGCGTTGGCCCGTCAGGCCCCTCGGCGAGCGCCACCGCATTGTTGGTCATCGGGATTGGCAGTTCAAACTCGGCTGTCGATGAAACTGGCTGTTCAGTCACCTGTCCTTCGGGTTCCTGCCCGCAGGCGCTTACGATCATGGCCATGCCTGCGATGGCGGCCTTGCTCCAGAATTTCATCACTTTGCTCCCTGCTTTTCCTTGTCGACCAGTACATCCTTGATCGAACGAGACACATCCCAGCGATCCGTATTAGCCGCGCCGCGCTCAAATGCAAAAAAAGCATCCACTTTCGCGTCCAGTCCGGCAGCGCGCAGCGGCAGGACAAAGCTGCTCTCCACCGCTCTCCTTGCGGCGTCCCGCGCCAATCGCATCTGCAACGGATTTTTGGCCTGTTTTGCCAGTTCTGCCACGCCTTTCTTCCGATTGGCGTCATCCAGCGTTTTTTCCGCATCGGTCAACGCCATCAATATGCCGCCATCGTCGTAGCTTTGGATACGGTCAATCCGCACCTCTGGCCGCGCAATCTCGATCGGCGGCATTTCCACCGACAGGGTTTTAGTCGTTTCATCCCAGCGGACATTTTCAGCATCCAGTTTGGCCAGATCAACCTCATAGCGCACCGATCCCGGCATGATCAGGGTCTTGCGGGCCGATAACCCCATGCGGCTCACCGCGGTTGTCACTGTCGCGTTATAGCTGGCCGAAAAAACCGTCAGGCGGTTCTGTTCGCGCAAACCGTCAAGGCTCGCGCTGGCAATCGACACCGGATCGAGCGCGAAGCTGCTTTCAAACCTGGACAACAACAACCAGGACAAGGCGCCGATGATCACCAATACACCAGCCATGATCGCCAAGGGAATGGCGTAGCGGCGCTTCACCGGGACATTTTCCAGATATCACCATCCACGGCCGCAATCTGTCGGTTCTGTAGGTCGATCAGATGCGCGCGTACCGATTGACCAGCCGCGCCCTTCAGGCGCGGATCAAGCCCTTTATACATTTGCGTCACCATATCAGGAATAGCCGATGGACCGTTTTCCAGTATCTTGAGAATCTGCCGTTCGCGCTGTTTCCGGTGCCCCATCATACCGCGGACGAGTTGCCGGGGTTTATCGACTTTTTTGCCGTGAGCCGGGTAATAGACTTTGTCATCACGTTCATAGAGCTTTTGCAGGCTGGCCATATAGTCCGCCATGTCGCCATCGGGCGGTACAATGACGCTGGTCGACCAAGCCATGACATGATCGCCGGTGAACAATGCGCCGGATTCCTGTACCGCGAGACAAAGGTGATTGGATGTATGACCCGGTGTCGCCACCGCTTCGATGGTCCAGCCGTCACCGGATAGTGCTTCACCGTCCACCAGCACCCGGTCGGGATTGTAAGTCTTGTCAAAACTCTCGTCGGCCCGCGGGCCATCATCATCCAGAACCAGCGGTGCACAGCCTATGATCGGTGCACCGGTGCGCGCTGCGAGCGGTTTTGCCGCCGGACTATGGTCGCGGTGCGTATGCGTACACATGATCGCGCTGATCCGAGCATCGCCGACAGCTGCCATTATCGCATCAATATGGTCGTCAATTGCAGGGCCGGGATCAATAACCGCTCGATCGCTTTTGTTGCCTACTACATAGGTCTGGGTGCCGGTATAAGTATACGGGCTGGGGTTACCCGCCAGCACGCGCACGACCATTGGTTCCAGCTGCTCCGCAAGGCCGGTCGGAAATTTGCTCGGGTCAAAATCTGCATTCATGATCAAGATGTGGCATATTCAGGCCATAAAACAACCGTGAATATCATCACAAAATCGGGAGCGAACCGCAAAAGGGTCCGCTCCCGATCTTGTGACGATGGGTTTTAAGGGGTTTCAGGTGATGGAAAGCTGAGCCTTCAGATCCTTGATGTCTCGATCAAACGCTTTCACCTTTTGCCGGGAGTCCTTGCTGCTGCACTCGGCTGCCTTGGCGCGCTTTTTCTCAAGCTTTTTCAATGCCACCTGCAATGTGATTTTCCGACTCTTGTCGGAACAGCCAACAACACTGGCCCATGCCTGATCATTCATGACGCCTTGTCCGGCAAAGGCAATTTTCTTGTTCATGGCCGTGCAGTCCGCGTTCGAGCCACTGGCGCTATAAGAACTGCGTGAACGGTTTGAACTGCTTACAGCTGACCTGAAATTGGGTTTGAACGCTATCTGGGTCACATCCCAGATCCTTGTCGCCACGCTTTTTGCCTCGCGTGCCTCCTGCTCGGCTTCGCGCTCAGCTTCACGGGCTTCTCTTTCCGCTTCCCGCAATTCTCTTGCTGCTTCGCGTTGCGCTTGGCGAACTTCCCTCTGTGCTTCCCGCAACGAACGCTCAACGTCCCGTTGGGCTTCGCGCTCCATCTGAGATGCCTCTTTGCGTTCCTGCTCCCACTCGCGTTTCCACTCCCGCTCCGCTTCCCTGAGTTCACGTGCAGCTTCGGCAAGTTCGCGTTGCATCTCCTCACGATCAAGTCTCGCCTCACGCGCAGCTTCTTCTGCTTCACGGCGCGATTCCTCGGCTTCCCGGACCATTTCCTTGATCTCTTTCTTGCTCAGAGGCTTGTTGGTCCGAAGCACAACTGTGCGGCCATTATATTTGATCTTGTGGACATGTTCATTCCCGCTGGCGCGCACTTTGGCCCAATCCTTTTCACCATTGAGCATGGTAATATTGATCGTGCCATTGGCTTTGTCCCACGCCGTAAATTCCAAGTCCGCTGGTGCAACCGGCGGTACTGGTCGCACGGGTGGAATCGGAGCCTTGGGGACCCAGGACGTTTCTGTCTTTTTCTTCGAAGCGCTAATCTTCCGAAGCTTTTTGGCAATTTGCTTGTCCGTCAACTTGCGCTTTGACTGAAATTCGACCCTGCCCTCTTCGTTTTCCACGATATATTTATAGCCATCCGCAGTTTTTTCGGTGACCACAGCGCGATCGGAATTTGCATCAACGCCAATGGCGTTCGTACTGATCTTGATCCCCGTTCTCTTAGAGCCCTCATCGACGGCAAGTTTTTCGCCGTCGATAAGTTCGTCATGCGGACTTGCCTCAGTTTCCACGGCATAGGTGACAGTGGCCGTGAGCGGCAGGGCAATCACCGTGCCTGCACCAACCAACAAGGCTCCTGCACGTTTACGAAACTTCGACTTTTCTTTCTGTCCCAGCATCTTCAGCCGGTCTTTGATCTTGTTCTTCTGGTTCAATGGGCTGGCGAGGCCAAGCTTGTGTCCGGACACGGATTTGGCAATTGTCCGGCCATAGACGGCACGCAGATTACGGCCGCCATTTTGCAAGATGCGCGCATCGCAGGCCGTTTCCTGATCCTGCCGGAACGCAATCCAGGCAAGCCAGGCCACCGGATTGAACCAGTGCAGCGACAAAATGACCAGACCGATGAAATTGGCCGCAAGATCGCCTGATTCATGATGGGCGATTTCATGTTCCAGTGCCAGCTCACGTTCGCGCGGCGCATAGTCGCGGAAGAAATTGGTTGGAACGGCGATATATTTTTCAAACAATCCGAATGCCAGCGGACCGCCGACTGCAGCGGTTTCCAGAATTTTGATCCGTCCATGGCGTCCGACGAGCCGACCGTCCGAAACAATATCCTCACGAAACTGAAAATAGGCCGCCAGTTTGCTGATGAACAGCATGCCGGCCCCGCCCAGCCAGACAACGAGGGCGATCATCATCCAATCGATGGAGGCCAGAGTGCCGACCGCTGCCGTTTCGGCGGGAGCAACCATTGCGATTTCCGAAAGCAACGGCCCAACGACCGCCGCTTCCCCCGTTTCAACCGGTGCTGGTGCTTTCAAGGTGAGTGTGGGCATGAACAGGCGCGCAAGTGGCAAGGCCCAAAGAAGATAAGCGATATGTGGTCCAAAAAATTGGCTTACCGGCTTACGGATTATCAGTACCAGCGCCATGAGCAATGTCATCGACACCATCGTGTCCATCATCCAGTTGGTCATCCCTTCAACTCCCTCAAAAGCTCTTCGATTTCCCTTATATCGTCATCGCTCAGCTCATCAGCCTCGGCCAAATGGGCAACCAACGGTGTGACTTTCCCTCCGAAAAGACGGTCAACAAATTTACGTGAAACACCAGCCAGATAAGTATCCCGCTCAACCAGTGGTGAATATTGGAACCTGCGGCCATCGCGCTCTGTACCGATAACGGCCTTGGCAGCTAGACGAGACAGCAGGGTTTTAACGGTTTGCAGCGACCAGCCTTTGGCATCGGCAACCCGGTCGGCCACTTCAGTAGCGGTCAGCGGTGCCTTTTCCCAAAGCACCTCCATAATCTCATGTTCGGCATCACTGATACGTTCGACCATATCCAATTTCTCCCAAATGAAATTGCCAATGTAGAGAGACAAGAATAACTACTGACTACATCTGTAGTTATTCCGACCACAGATGTAAATGTAAAATTTTACATTTGCGATGAATGGTTGGCGAACCCTGTTCTGATTATAGGACTGAACCGATGCCTCATTTGTCGGGAAAATTTACAACAGCCAATAAGTTAAAGCGGCATTTACCATCTAAGTACTTATAAAGTAGCATAGCGCCAAAACTGGCACGCCCGGTGCAAGGTTATGGGTGTTCCTATGTTTCACACCCATGAAACGCAAATGAGGGGGACAGCGTACTGGTCTCCGCCGTCCCCTCTCATTAAATTATTTAAATAACCCACTATACCCACATAGAAACGGCCCGGATATCCTAATCCGGGCCGTTCTTGATTCCACGGATGAAAATCGCCTGTTGGCGATTGTCCATCAGATGACGACTAGCTGGCTGCAGGCGCGACCTTTTTCTCGGCCATCAACTCGCCCAATTCGCCGGCTTCATACATTTCCATCATGATGTCGCTGCCGCCAATAAATTCGCCTTTGACATAAAGCTGCGGGATGGTTGGCCAGTCGGAAAATTCCTTGATGCCCTGGCGCACTTCCATGTCTTGAAGCACATCGACAGACTCAAAGCCGACACCAAGATGCTCAAGGATCGCAACCGCTTTGCTGGAAAATCCGCATTGCGGAAACAACGGTGTGCCTTTCATGAAAAGCACAACATCATTGGATGTGACCATCGTGTCGATTTTTGCATTTACTGCGTCGCTCATCTTCATTCTCCTTTGCGAGGTTCCCTTCGGGACCCGCGATTATTCTGGTACTCCGGTGGTCAGCTGTAGTGCGTGCAGCTCTCCGCCCATTTTACCTTTCAATGCCGCATAGACGGCCTGATGCTGTTTAACCCGGTTCATATCGGCAAATGCTGGCGCCAATACTTTGGCCGCATAATGGTCACCATCGCCGGCCAGATCCTGAATTTCGACAATCGCATCTGGAAAGGCTTCAAGGATCATTGCCTTAATATCGTCGCTCGCCATAGGCATTGCAGATCGTCCTACTCAGCTTCTTCAATAAACTGGCGGCGCGCTTCCACCATCTTGTCGGTTAGCACGGTGCGGATACCGGCATCGTCAATATCGACGCCTGCCGACGTCAGATCGCCCAGTAGTTTACGAATGACGTCTTCGTCACCCGCTTCTTCAAAATCGGCCTGAACGACTGCTTTGGCATAAGCGTCTGTTTCCTCTGCCGTCAGGTTCATTTTCTCCGCAGCCCATTCGCCAAGCAACCGGTTGCGCCGGGCTGTGATCTTGAATTGCATTTCCTCATCGCGCGCGAACTTTGTCTCAAATGCTTTTTCGCGATCTTCAAAACCGGTCATAATCTTCCCTTACTGGCATTATCCATCTCTGGATCATTCTAGATAAAATAGGCACTGGTCGCATCAGCGACAAGAGGCCCGGGTCGTTCAGTCTGAAACTTTCACAACCAGCTTACCAATCGCGCCGCGATCGGCCATTTTTTTGATCGCTTTTCCAGCATCGGCAAAGTCAAAGACTTCCGAAACACGCGGTTGAATCATCCCCTGTCCCCAAAGCTTGAACAGGCGATTGATATGAGACCGGTTACCGGCCGGATCACGCATCGCATAAGCGCCCCAGAACACACCGCAAACATCGCAGGATTTGAGCAAAGTCAGATTAAGCGGTAATTTGGCGATACCTGCAGGGAAGCCGACCACCAGGAACCGGCCTTCCCAGGCGATGGACCGAACCGCTGGCTCACTATAGTCACCGCCAACCGCATCGTAAACGACATCCGCGCCATTGGGGCCGACCGCTGCCTTGAACTGCGCTGCCAGCGCTTTCGACTGGTCCTTGTCAAAAGGTGCCCGCTCGTAAATTACCGTTTCATCTGCGCCTGCCTCTTTGGCAAAGGCTGCCTTTTCTTCGGAAGACACGGCGGCAACCACACGCGCGCCGAAAGCTTTGCCCAGCTCAACAGCGGCAATGCCAACACCGCCGGAGGCACCCAATACCAAAAGCGTATCGCCTTCCTTGATGTGACCGCGATCGACAAGTGCATGAATAGATGTACCGTATGTAAGGATCAGCGCCGATGCATCTTCGAAGCTGACGGTATCCGGAATTTTGAACACGCTGTTATGATCGACAGCGACTTTCTCAACCAAGCCGCCATGACCGGTGGTTGACGCGACCCTGTCGCCCACTTTCAGACCAGTCACGCCCTCACCAACTTCGGAAATGACACCGGATACTTCTCCGCCCGGCGCGAAGGGGCGGGGTGGTTTAAACTGATACATATCCTGAATGATCAGGACATCGGGATAGTTGATAGAGCAAGCCTTTACATCAATGACCACCTGACCCTTGCCGGCAACCGGATCATCAACATCCAACATTTCCAGGCTTTCCGGACCACCAACTTTTGTGGACATTAATGCTTTCATACTCTTTTCCTCTTTCCCAAATCTATTTTTGGCGCCCTATGCCATCACCGGCTTGTGCCAGGACTGCGCAGAATCGACACGCGTTTCATGCGCTTCTATGGCATCGGATTTTGCCATTGTCAGGTCTATTTCATCAACCCCGTCCATCAGGCATTGCTGTCGGAAAGGATCCATCTCGAATGTGAAGCGATCCTGAAAGGGCGTGGTTACGCTCATGCTTTCCATGTCGACGGTAATGGGATCGGTTTTGGCCACCTCCATCAAACGATCAATTGCTTCCTGCGGCAAAGGGATTGCCAGCAGGCCGTTCTTGAACGCGTTACTGGAAAAAATATCAGAAAAACTCGGCGCGATAATTGCCTTCACGCCCATGTCGTCAAGTGCCCAAGCGGCATGTTCGCGGCTCGATCCGCAACCAAAATTATCGCCAGCAATTAGAATCGGCGCCCCGGCATATTCCGGATCGTCAAAAACATTCCCTTCTTGCGCGCGAACCGATTCAAACGCGCCTTCACCCAATCCGTCACGCGATATAGTTTTCAGCCATTTTGCGGAAATGATGACATCGGTGTCGACATTTTTCCGGCCAAAGGGAATGGCGCGACCTTCAACTTTGCGAACCGGCTTCATTCTTCACCCGCATCGTCGGCATCATCGACAGGCTCATTCTCATAACGTGTGCCCGGCTTCGGTTTGCCGGCCTTAAACTCGTCCAGTTTGCGCATCTTGTGCCGGCCCGCATATATCAGAGCTGCGGCGACCGCCGCCGAACCGACAGCGGCCCCCACTTTGGCGCCGGTGGACCATTTGCTCTTCTTTTCGTCATTGCCGTCATCTTCAGGCTTTTTCTTGTCGTCTGCCATATCTAAGACCTTATCCTATCAGTTCACGCCCATTAATTCACGGACATCAGTAAGTTTCCCGGTAACCGCTGCCGCAGCGGCCATCGCAGGGGACATGAGATGGGTTCTGGCACCCGGCCCCTGGCGCCCAACGAAATTGCGATTGGAGGTGGAGGCGCAGCGTTCACCAGCAGGCACTTTGTCAGGGTTCATGCCTAGACAGGCCGAGCAGCCCGGTTCGCGCCATTCAAAGCCAGAAGCCGTGAAAATCTTGTCCAGCCCTTCGGCCTCCGCCTGAGCTTTGACGAGACCCGATCCGGGAACAACAATAGCCCATTTCACGCCCTCGGCTTTCTTTCGCCCGTCCAGCACTTTGGCCGCGGCGCGCAGATCCTCTATCCGGCTGTTGGTGCAGCTACCGATAAAGATATTCTCTACAGAGACATCACTTAATGCCTGCCCGGAAGCCAGCCCCATATAGTCCAGCGACTTGCGTGCTGCATCCTGCTTCGACGGATCGGCAAAGCTTTCAGGCGCGGGAACATGGCCGGTCACCGGAATCACATCTTCCGGACTGGTTCCCCAGGTCACTGTAGGAGCGACATCGGCCGCGTTGATGGTCACGCTTTTGTCGAACCGGGCACCGTCGTCGGACTTCAGCGTTTTCCAATAGGCGACCGCCGCATCCCAATCAGCACCTTTCGGAGCCATCGGACGGCCTTTCAAATAAGCAAAAGTCTTGTCATCCGGGGCGATTAGTCCGGCGCGTGCACCGGCTTCGATCGACATGTTCGACACGGTCAACCGGCCTTCAATCGACATTTGCTCGAAAACTTCGCCGCGATACTCGATGACATGACCGGTTCCGCCCGCCGCGCCAATGACACCAATAATGTGCAAAATCAGATCTTTTGGACTGATGCCGGGGCCAAGCAACCCCTCGACCCGGATTTCCATCGATTTGGAGCGGGATAGCTGCAACGTCTGGGTGGCAAGAACATGCTCGACTTCGCTGGTTCCGATGCCAAATGCGAGCGCACCAAGTGCACCATGCGCCGCCGTATGGCTGTCCCCGCAAACCAAAGTCGTACCAGGCAGCGTAAAACCCTGCTCAGGGCCGATCACATGGACAATGCCCTGTTCCCTGTCGCTGGCGCCGATATATTTGATGCCGAAGGCCGGTGCATTGGCTTCCAATGCCTCAAGCTGCGCGGCGCTTTGCGGGTCGGCAATAGGTATCTTGTTGCCATTCGCATCAACGCGCGCCGTCGTCGGCAGATTATGATCGGGAACGGCCAGCGTCAGGTCTGGCCGACGGACCTGGCGCCCCGCTTTCCGCAACCCCTCAAAAGCCTGCGGGCTCGTCACTTCATGGACCAGATGGCGGTCGATATAAATGAGCGCTGTGCCGTCATCGCGTTGATCCACGACATGCGCATTCCAGATTTTTTCGTAAAGTGTTTGGGGTCTGTCCTGTTCCATAATGTCCGTCGTTAGCGAGTAATATGCATGGCGAAAAGCCATTATAGCAGATACTGCGGAAGATACGGCACGAAGTCCGTCTTTCTTTATCGCACTGCGGCTTTATCCAGATCACATGAAGAAAGACAAATCTCTGGCAAACAATGAAAAAATGTCGGCCGCCAGTCGGCATCAGGCAGTAATTGGCCTGTCCCTGATTGCAGCGATATTGGGAACTTGGCTGGCCGTTCACGTCTATGCGATGTTTTTCTATCGGATTGATACTAGCAACTGGTTTTTGATTCCAATTATCTTTGCGGTGCAATGCTGGCTCTCGGTCGGCATGTTCATAGCCGCGCATGACGGCATGCATGGATCATTAGCGCCGGGCAAAAAGAGACTGAACGAGGGGATAGGCGCTTTCCTGCTGGCCTTCTATGCCGGTTTTGGCTGGCGCAAAATGCGCGATGCCCACTGGGATCATCACAAATATTCAGGCACCGCAAAGGATCCTGACTTTGATGCCTATAATCCGGATCATTTCGGCCGCTGGTACATGACCTTCCTGAAACGCTATTTCGGCCTGTCATCGGCGCTATATGTTTTCACCATCGTAACAATCTACTGGCTTGTCTTTGACATTCCGATCGCAAATATCGTTCTGCTCTATGGATTGCCTGCCATTGCCTCTTCCTTCCAGCTATTCTATTTTGGCACCTATCGTCCGCACCGCCATCTGAAAAAACCGCACATAACCGTGTTTACTGACGAACATAATGCGCGCAGTAATGAATTTGGACCATTGGCATCTTTGCTCTCCTGTTTCCATTTTGGCTATCATCACGAGCATCATCTTTCGCCGAAAACCCCGTGGTGGGCTTTGCCAAAGCTTCGTCGATCCGGTATAGTTGCGCTGCACAGACATATGTCATCAGAAAAGAATAGTTTATGAGCATTTGGGCGATCAGCCTTATCGTTATCAGCACGGTCATCGCGATGGAATTTGTCGCCTGGGCGGCGCATAAATATATCATGCATGGCTGGGGTTGGGGCTGGCATCGTGACCATCATGAACCGCATGACAATATGCTGGAGAAAAATGACTATTTTGGCTTGGTCGGCGCGGCCATCGCCATTTCGCTATTTGCTATCGGTGCGCTCTATTCGGATGTGCTGTGGTGGATGGGCATGGGCGTTACGGCCTATGGTGTCATCTACACCCTGATCCATGATGGCCTGGTCCATCAACGTTACTTTAAATATGTACCCAAAAGCGGCTATGCCAAACGGCTCGTGCAAGCCCATAAACTGCATCACGCAACCATTGGCAAGGAAGGCGGCGTGAGCTTTGGTTTTGTTTTCGCCCGCGATCCGGCCAAGCTGAAGGCCGAGCTGAAAGCACAACGCAAAGCTGGGACAGCGGTTGTGCGGGATGCTTTAAGCTAGGAATGCCCAACTATCGATGCTTTGTTCATGGGGAAAATTACCCCGGAGAGCTTTTTGATATGCATGGTTTGGTGCGATTTTATACCAACCTTTATGTCAGAGCTCTGAATGCTGAGAAAGCTGAATATCTTGCGATGGATTCATTGCGGAATTCAGAGTTTTTCGAAGACTTTCAGAAATATGATGGGGACATCCCCGCCGTAGTAACGTTCGAAGAAATTGTAAGGATAGAAATGATGCCAAGATTCCGAGATCGAACACTTCATTCCTGTCCAATGGACGAACCCAATACAGCTTTCGCGAGACTCCAAAATCGATCTTCCCATATCGCACTATCGAGTAAGTTTCGACAGAAAAGAAAACTATGACTTGAAGGCCCTGCACCTCAACATCGTCAAACCAATCCCGGCAAAGATCATCGCGCTGCCGATGAAAAACCGCGTGTTCAGCGTTTCACCCAGCAGCAACACTCCGCCCAGCGCAGCAATGGCCGGCACCGAAAGCTGAGAGGCGGCGGCTGTGCTGACGGACAATCTCGGCAGGACAGCATACCAGGTAACATAGCCCAGCCCCGATGTGATGGTGCCCGAGATTATCGCCAACAGGATGCCGGTTGGTTGAACCTGTTCACTGCTGCCGAGCAACGGAATCAGGAGCGAGCACAACAATGCCGCGCCGACAAAATTCCGCGCTGTCGCAAGAGCAGGCCGCGCCGCGCCCTTGCCGGCCCAGCTATAGAAACCCCAAGAAATTCCCGCGAGCGCCATGATCAATCCGCCAACCAGCGGTGGCGCAGTATCTCCTGGTGCCAGAAAGACAGCTAATCCGGCAATGGCCAGCAACAAGCCGGCCCATTGGATAGCCGTCGGAAAGATACCGCGAAATATGCCGATCATCTGCAGGCTCAATTGCCCGGCCGGAAACAGGATCAGGGCTCCAATGGCGGCATCCAGGGACACATAGGCAAAGGAGAAACTGACAGCATAGAGGAAGAGTGCAACCGCCGGAACAATCGTATCGCGCCGCGGCAGAACCGCACTGCGATGACGAAAGCCAAATAGCAGTCCCAACAGGATCGCACCGGATACCAAGCGGATAGCAGTGAAGCTCGCCCAATCAATGGTGTTTTCGTCAAGTGCCGCGCGATTCAGCAAACTGTTACCGGCAAAGGCACACAGCGTCAGAACCAGTAAAAGCGCGGTTAGCCATCGCCCGCCAATATGGTCCGACAACTGATCAGCAGCAGCCACTAACCGGCAAGCGTAGGTACAACCGGTCCGCCCAGTTCAATCGCCTTTTTATAGCCTGCCCGTGCCATCATCCGCTTGCCATAATCCATCGTTGCCGGGCGATTGGCGAGCATACCCGCCGCCATGGCGAGCTCAACAACGTACATGATATTGATATCAGCACCGGTGAAGCCGTCGCCAACCAGGAATTCACGATTGTCGATATGGTGCTCAACATAATCGAGCAGCTTGACCACCTCGCCCTCGACGAAGGGTGCATAGCCCTCGCCCAGTCCGCCGAAACGCGGTGCGAGCATTTGCACGATCACAGGGTTGGCCAATGTGCCCTCGGCGAAATGCAGCCATTCTAGATACTCGGCCCGGTCTTTGGAACCCGGTGCCGGAGCCAGATTGCCATCGCCATATTGCTCCAGAATATACTCAATCACCGCCCCTGATTCCATCATCAGATGACCATCGATAATCACCGTCGGTGCCTTGGCCAACGGATGGATAGCGGCCAGATCGGCTTGCGCACGCATGGTTTCGGGATGCCTCTGATGCCGCACCATTTCATATTCCAGCCCGAGCTCTTCCAGCAGCCAGATGATACGGGTTGAACGGCTATATTCCAGATGGTGCAATGTGATCATGGCTAAGGCTCCTGTGGGGTTTGAACAGTTTCGCTATGCCAAAGCCTAGGGGCTGTCAAAAGCACAAACAACAAAAACAATGTCTGAGCGCGCTGTATCTGGGCGCAACGCCGTCTCAGCCAGGCATCTAGTGTCCCACCACACCCAGACTTTCAAAGGGCCTGTCATTGTCGCTATATTTCTCGACCAAGGTCGCACTGGCTTCATTCAGACCGATCAGCTCGACCGTCTTGCCTTCGTTCTGCAGGCGCTCGACAATCTTGTCGAGCATGCCAGTCGCTGAGATGTCCCAGAAATGCGCATCATGAACATCGATAATCACCGTATCAATGCCTTCTTCGTTAAACTCCATCGCTTCATAAAGCATATCGACCGAGCCGAAGAATATCTGGCCGCCAAAAACATAACGGTGCGTTGTGACTTCAACGAAATCCTGAATGGTAACAAGCTGACGGACTTTCCAGGCGAAGAAAATACCGGAGAGCAAGACACCGGTCAGTACGCCTATAGACAGGTCATGGGTCGCTACAACCATCACGACGGTCGCAATCATAACAAAATTTGATGGCCAAGGATGATGAGTAATTTCGGTAAAGCTTTTCCAACGGAAGGTACTGATGGATACGAAGATCATCACTGCCACCAGCGCTGGCATCGGGATTTGTGCGACCAGTGGGCCAAGGCCAACAATAAGAACCAGCAGCATCACACCAGCCACAAAGGTCGAAAGACGGCGACGACCGCCTGATTTGATGTTGATCACCGACTGGCCAATCATTGCACAGCCGCCCATGCCACCGATCCAGCCGGTCACAAAATTGGCAATGCCCTGACCATAGGTTTCGCGCTTCTTGTCGCTGCGTGTCTCGGTCATGTCATCGACAATTGATGCAGTGAGTAATGATTCCAGAAGGCCAACCGCTGCCATCGCCAGCGAATAAGGCGCAATGATTTGCAGTGTTTCCCAGGTTATCGGGATCTGCGGAATGTGGATCCACGGCAGGCTATCGGGCAACTCACCCATGTCGCCTACGGTTGAGACATCCACCCGGAAATAGATGCTGACCGCTGCAAGAACGATGATGGCAGCCAAGGGTGACGGCACCCAACTGGTCAGTTTTGGCAAGCCATAGATGATGGCAAGACCTGCAGCGACCATCGCATAGGTTTGCCACGTAAACGCTTCTCCAGTCAGTTGCGGCAATTGCGCCATGAAGATCAGAATCGCCAGCGCGTTGACAAAGCCGGTAATGACCGATCGCGAGACAAAACGCATCAGCAAGTCTAATCGCAGCAAAGCCGCTATGGCCTGAAAAATGCCCATCAATATCGTTGCAGCGAACAAATATTCTACGCCATGATCGCGCACTAACGGTACCACCAATACCGCCACTGCTGCTGTCGCAGCGCTAATCATCCCCGGTCGACCGCCGATCATCGAAATGATCACGGCGATCGAGAAACTGGCATAGAGTCCGACACGAGGATCAACACCCGCGATAATCGCAAAGCCAATGGCCTCCGGGATCAGGGCAAGTGCCACCACCAGACCGGCCAAAAACTCGGTTTTCGGATTGGATAGCCAGTCGCGCTTGAAATCGCTGTGTATTGCCATGATTCGGTCCCCACCGATTGAAATGTCAGATTAAAATGCTGCAACGCAACATCATCAGGCGCGGCCATGGCCTATTGGCCTGCCACCGTCAAGCGAAGCGCCACTCTTTGCATCCGTTTCAGATCAAACGGCTATGCGAAAGTCTTCCGTCACCGTGGCTACTGCCGCAATTTCCTCTTCATGCTGGATTTCGCGCTGCGTTTCAGCAAGAGCCTCGGTCTCCCAAGCCTCCATCGCAGGATGGGATATGATGTGATCCACCCATGCCCGGCCTTTTGCCCCAATATCAAGGTCATAAGTCCGCACACGATAGGCAACCGGCGCATAAAAAGCATCAAAAGCAGAAAAACTGTCCCCGGCCAGCCACGGTCCGCCAAAGCTGTCCAGACCTTCGGCAAATAGCTCGCCAATCCGATCGACATTGCGCTGCAGCGGCGCATCGATTTCATGCAAGCGGGCCCTCACACCGACATTCATCGGGCAAATATTGCGCAGCGGCGCGAAACCACCATGCATTTCAGCTGCGCCACAACGGGCCCATGTCCGGGCTTTTTCGTCTGCGGGCCAGACACCCTCGTGCCGTTCGGCGAGATATTCCATGATAGCGAGTGAATCCCAAATCGTGCGATCATCCTCCTTCAGGCAGGGAACCTGCGCATTGGGAGCAAAGGTCCGAAAGCGCTCGTAATTGTCTTTTTCAAAATAGATAATGTCGTCTTTGAACGGGATATCCAGCGCCTTCATCAATATCCACGGGCGCAGAGACCAGCTCGAATAATTGCGGTTTGCGGTGATCAGCGTGTAACTCATAAAATTTCCTTCGGGCTGACATAGCCAGGGTCATGATGAAACGGCATCCCGCGGCCTTCTGCCAGAGCCTTCAATATGCTAGCGAAGTCAGTCTTTCCTCTAAATCCAAGAAGCCGCTCTGCTTTACCCGGATCATAAATACGGTCAATATGGTCCGGAAGTATCCAGCCTTTTTCCTCATACAAGGTCTGTGCTTCGGGAAAATAGCGCGCGATAACAGAAGGCGCATCTTCGATCAGTTGCCTGCAGTCTTCCCGGGCAAATGGCGTCGGGGCTGATAATATGAACGTCTCGAACCCCAGATCCGTGATGGCATCCAATGCCGCTATGTGCGCGTCGGCAGCATCTTCAACAGTCAATCGGCGGTTTAAAAATTCATTGGCTTTCAGATTGGGGCCGCTTGGCACTTCAAGCGTGTCATCATCCTCTGGGAAAAATCGCCCGGTACGCAAGACCGCGACATTGATACCGTGCAGCTTGTGATAGAG
The DNA here is from genome assembly GCA_947493955.1 of uncultured Sphingomonadaceae bacterium. Taxonomy (GTDB): domain Bacteria; phylum Pseudomonadota; class Alphaproteobacteria; order Sphingomonadales; family Sphingomonadaceae; genus Parasphingorhabdus. Next base: position 23,039 of record CANLSQ010000001.1, on the reverse strand, counting down.
GCGGCACAAATGCTCTGCCGATATCTTGGTCACACCATAAATATTGCGCGGTTTGAGCGGGCCGAATTCTTCGTCCAGCCAAAAGGCCTTTTCGGCCCCGCCCGCACGGCCAGCACGAACAGTCTCCGAAATCATCAGAGATGTCGTTGACGTAAAAATAAACCGATCATGACCAGCCTGCACCGCCGCTTCCAAGAGGTTCAGCGTTCCCGTCACATTGACATCAACAAAGGCGCTGTTCGGGTATCGGACAATATCAGGTTTATGCAGCGCACCCGCATGGATCACTGCCTCAATGCCATGATCGCTGAAAGTCTTGTCGATCAGAGATCGATCTGCCACCGAGCCGATAATATCTGTGTTGTTCCCGGGAGCAATGTCCAGACCAACCACTTTGTGCCCGATGGCCTCAAGCCTGGGTGCCAGAAACCTGCCCAACCAACCCGATGAGCCGGTCAGCAGCAGCCTCATCAGGCGCCTCCGATCAGTTCGCGCCCGATCAACATGCGGCGGATTTCATTGGTTCCTGCGCCGATGTCGAGCAATTTGGAATCGCGCCAGTAGCGTTCCACCGGCCAATCGGTTGTGTAACCGGCTCCACCCAGCGCTTGCACCGATTCCTCGGCCACCCGAACGCTGCTTTCTGATGCATACATGACAGCCCCCGCGGCATCGAAACGGGTTGTCTGATTTGCGTCACAGGCCTTATTCACGGCGTAGACATAGGACCGCGCACTGTTGAGTCGGACATACATGTCGGCAATCTTGCCCTGCATCAGCTGGAACGTGCCAATGGGTTTGCCAAATTGCTTGCGCTCGCGGACGTAGGGAATGACCGTATCGAGACAGGCTTGCATCAGACCCAATGGAATTGCAGCGAGCACCGCGCGCTCATAATCAAGGCCGGACATGAGTACGCCGACACCGCCGTTAATCGGCCCCATGACATTTTCTTCCGGCACTTCACAATCGTCAAACACCAGTTCAGCTGTCGGGCTACCCTTCATCCCGACTTTCTCGATTTTCTGGCCGATGGAAAAGCCCTTCATGCCCTTTTCGATCAGGAAAGCGGTAATACCACCAGACCCGGCATCAGGCCGTGTCTTGCCATAGACCACCAAGGTATCGGCATCGGTTGAATTGGTGATCCAGAACTTGGTGCCATTCAATATATAACCGCCCTGCACCGCGTCGGCCTTGAGTTTCATGCTCACAACATCCGAACCAGCACCGGCTTCCGACATGGCAAGGGAACCGACATGTTCTCCGGAAATCAGTTTTGGCAGATATTTCGCCTTCTGCTCCGGCGTTGCCCAGCGGCGAATCTGGTTGACGCACAGATTGCTATGCGCGCCGTAGGATAGTCCGAGCGCGGCACTTCCGCGGCTTACTTCTTCAACCGCTATGGCGTGCTCCAGATATCCCAGACCCAACCCGCCATCTTCTTCCTCTACGGTTACACCATGCAGGCCAAGCTCTCCCATCTGTTCCCAAAGCTCGCGCGGGAACCAGTCGTCCCGGTCCATTTTCTGGGCGAGCGGACTGATCTTCTCATCGGCAAAGCGCCGTGTCGTATCGCGAATTTGATCCGCCATTTCACCAAGCTGGAAATCAAAATCAGGGGTAGCAATCATATCGTCCTCAACTTTCTGGGATGCGCATATCATATTTGGTTGCTACTGCGACCAAAATTTGCAGCAAAATTTTACGGCGGAATCTGGTGCGCAGAGGATTGCCGTTCCTGTCCAGCAATGCCATAGCCGCGGCCATGCTCTATGATCTCGCCCGCCCATTTATTTTCGCTCTCGAAGCGGAGAAAGCCCACGGCCTCACCATTGCCGGGCTGAAAGCCCTGCCCTTGGGACCTGCGCCCAAATCCGACCGGGTTTTAGCCACAACCGTCGCGGGACTGGATTTTACCAATCCCATCGGCATGGCGCCCGGCTTTGACAAAAATGGCGAAGTGCCGGACGCGCTGATCCGCATGGGCTTTGGCTATGCAGAGGTTGGCACGCTCACGCCCCGTGCGCAGCCGGGCAATCCCAAGCCGCGAATATTCCGATTGCCAGAGGATAAGGCGGTCATCAACCGGTTGGGATTTAACAATGAGGGTCAGGAAAAAGCCGCACCCCGTCTCAAGCGGATGCGTAATCGGATGGGCAAAGGCGTCCTCGGCATCAATATTGGCGCGAACAAGGACAGTGATGATCGTATTGCCGACTATGTCATCGGCGTTAAAAATTTGGCGCCACTGGCAGATTACCTGACCGTCAATATTTCCTCTCCCAATACGCCCGGCCTGCGCGCTTTGCAGGACAAGGGCGCACTGGAAGAATTACTGGCAGCGGTCATGCAAGCGCGCGGTGATCACAAAGTGCCGGTGTTCCTCAAAGTAGCTCCCGATCTGGAACCAGCCGATATTGATGATATTGTCGATGTCACCATGAAGCAGAAGATTGATGCGCTTATCGTTTCAAATACAACGATAACGCGACCCAGTCTGCAATCGGGCAATCAGGATGAAACCGGCGGTCTGTCTGGCGCGCCATTGAAAGACCTAGCGCTGCAACGCCTTAAGGATTTTCGCAAGGCGAGTGACGGCAAAATACCGCTCATCGGGGTTGGCGGTATCGCCAATGCCGAAGACGCCTACGAGCGTATCCGCGCCGGAGCTTCGCTCGTCCAACTTTACACTGCGATGATCTATGAAGGTCCAACCATGGCTCGGGCGATGAGCTGCGGATTGGCCAAAAGGTTGAAAAAGGACGGATTCGCATCGGTTTCAGATGCCGTGGGAGCTGACGACAAATGATTTGCCAAACGGACAAGCCATCCATAAAACTTGGCGCCATGAAAAAACTCCTGACTTTGCTCGCTTTTTTCCTGATCACTCCGCTGGCCGTCCCGGCCAGTGCGCAAAATGCCGGCACCGCCGCATCAGCCCATCCGGAGGCCACCAAAGCCGGGTTTGAGATGCTGCAAGCAGGCGGCTCTGCAACCGATGCCGCCATGGCGATGATGCTGGCGCTCACTGTTGTCGAGCCGCAATCGAGCGGCATTGGCGGCGGTGGTTTTCTGCTTCACCACGACGGCAAAAGCGGTTGGATGGAAACAATTGATGGGCGCGAAATGGCTCCTGCCGCTGCTGCCTCGGATCGTTTTCTTGGCGAAGATGGCAAGCCGCTGGGATGGCGCGACGCAACGCCGGGCGGGAAATCCGTAGGCGTGCCCGGCAACATGCGGCTGATGGAAATGGCGCATAAGAAATGGGGCAAGCTGCCTTGGGGGAAACTGTTTGAGCCCGCAATCAGGCTTGCCGAAGAGGGCTATGCTGTAAGCGCACCGCAATATGACTGGATGAAGCGGCTCGAAAAACTCTGGGTGAAATTCCCCGACATGCAAAAGCTGTACTGGCGTGATGGTGCCCCTGCTCCGCGCGGGACGATCATTAAAAATCCTGAGCTCGGCCAATTGCTCCGCGAACTTCAGGCCGGCGGAGCCGAGGCTTTTTATTCAGGTGAGACAGTGGCCGCGATTTCGGCGGCAGTTGGCAATGCACCACAAAACTCGTCGGTGCTGACACAGCAGGATTTTGATAATTACAGCGCAATTTTAAGACAACCAGTCTGCTCCACCTATCGCGAATATCGGATTTGCGGCATGGGCCCGCCATCCTCGGGAGCGACAACAGTTCTTCAGATATTAGGCTCCATCGAGCGATTTGACATGGGTGCGCTCTATGAAAAAGAACCGGCGCGCGCATGGCATGTCATCGGCGAAGCGATGCGGCTCGCTTATGCGGATCGCGAAAAATATCTGGCGGATCAGGATTTTGTGTCGGTTCCGGTCGCTGGCCTGATTGACAAGAATTATTTGGCAAAACGTTCAAAGATGATCGCATTGCAGCGCACACGGCCGCAATTTCCGGGGATAGAAACCTATCCTGCAGGAAATCCACCTGGCGCTTCGCCTCGTACGGCCGCTATTTCATCGGAAGTTGCTGGAACAACCCATTTCACTGCCGTCGATGGTGAAGGCAATATTGCCAACATGACATCCACAGTCGAAGGGCCGTTTGGCAGCCAATTGCTGGCCCGCGGAATGGTGCTCAACAACGAACTCACGGACTTCACGTTCGCGCCGGAGAAAGATGGCGCACCAGTTGCAAACAGGGTGCAGGCAGGCAAACGCCCCCTTTCCTCTATGTCACCGACAATTGTTTATGATGCCAAAGGACAACCGATTCTCGCCTTGGGTTCGGCGGGCGGGAAGCGCATCATCATGCATGTTACCAAAACCTTGATCGGCGTGTTGGATTACGGATTGCCGCTGAAAGATGCCATGGCGATGCCCAATATCTATTTCGGCGGCTCGGGACTGCTGATTGAAAATGACAGTGATCTGATTGCCTTGCGAAATGACTTGGCTCGCCTCGGTCACACGGTAGTCACCAACAACCTGCCTTCAAAGCTTGCTGGCGCGCAGAAAACCGACAAGGGCTGGGTCGGCGCAGTTGATCCGCGTAGCACCGGTGAAGCGGTTAGCGAGTTGCCTTGAGGGAGACAATTCCCGTCTCTATGTTGGAAACCATTGCCCGAAACTTTTATCCACGCTAGCCTATAGCCATAATTGGGGGCTGACCGTTATTGGGATTAGCCGCGCGAGAGGGTGAATAGAGTGTCGGCAAAAAAAGCGAGCAACCGCTATCTTGAATTTGATGGTTTTTCCAACCTTGTTTCCATGTTTTTTCAACGCGCCAGCGAAGGCGGGGACAAGCCGTTCTTAAGCGCGAAAATAGATGGGGAATGGCGCGCAATCAGTTGGGCGGAAGCGGCGAGGCAAGTGGCGGCACTGGCCAAATCATTCCAGAAACTCGGTTTAAAACCAGGCGACCGCATCATGCTGGTGGCCGATAATTGCCCGCAATGGTGCATTGCCGATCTGGCGATCATGGCGGCAAAATGTATTACCGTCCCGACCTACACGACCAACACGCCAAACGACCACCAGCATATATTGGACAATAGCGGTGCGAAAGCGGTGATTGTCTCCGATCAGAAACTGGCGCAAAACCTGATACCTCCCGTTATAAAATCTGCAGATGCCGATATTGTAATTGGCATGTCAGACCTGCGCATCGGCCAGTCGGGTGATTTTTCCATTCATCAGTGGAACAAGCTGATTGAAGGCACGGACGAGGATGTTGCTGAAATAAGCGCTGATGCCGCCGACATAAAACGGGATGATGTTGCCTGTATCATCTATACGAGCGGCACAGGCGGCAAGCCCCGCGGCGTGATGCAGCCGCACGGTGCAATCCTGCACAATGTCAAAGGGCCGGCAGAAGTCATCGAAAATGATTTTGGATGGGATGACGAGGTATTCCTGTCATTCCTTCCCCTAAGCCATGCCTATGAACACAGCGCCGGACAGTTTTTCCCAATCGGCCTGGGCGCGGAAATCTATTATTCCGAGGGGCTCGAAAAGCTTGCCTCCAACATTGAGGAAGTCCGGCCAACCATAATGGTCGTGGTTCCGCGCCTGTTCGAGGTTTTGCGCCAACGACTGATAAAAACGGTCGAAAAACAGGGCAAGATGCCGAATTATCTGCTCGGCAAGGCATTGGCTATGGGCGAACGAGTGGCCAGCGGCAAAAAGCGCAAGCGTGACAAGCCGATGGATATTTTCCTGAACAAGACACTCCGTCCAAAGGTCCAAAAACGCTTTGGCGGGCGGATCAAGGCGATGGTATCAGGCGGGGCGCCACTTAACCCAGATATAGGGGTGTTTTTTCAGTCATTGGGGCTGACCTTGCTGCAAGGCTATGGCCAGACCGAATCCGGCCCGATCATTTCCTGCAACCGACCCCGCACCGGCCTGAAAATGGATACAGTCGGCCCGCCGATGATCGACACGGAAGTGAAAATTGCCGACGATGGCGAAATATTGGTTCGCGGCGAACTGGTCATGAAGGGCTATTGGCGCAATCAGGCAGAAACGGACCGCGTCATTATCGATGGATGGCTGCACACCGGCGATATTGGCCTGATCGACGAAGCAGGGCGGGTCGCGATAACCGATCGCAAGAAGGACCTGATCGTCAATGACAAGGGTGAAAATGTCGCACCCCAGAAACTTGAAGGTATGCTGACCCTGCAACCGGAAATATTACAGGCGATGATCATTGGTGACAAGCGGCCCTACATGGTCGGGCTCATTGTACCTGATCCGGAATGGGCACTGGAATGGTCCCGCAAGGAAGGCATGGCTTATGACTTCCTCAAACTACAGGCCAATCCAGCCTTCAAATCAGCGGTGAGCAAAGCGGTTGACCGGGTGAACAAAAACCTGACGGTGACCGAAAAGGTCCGCCGTTTCGAGTTTGCCGATGAACCTTTTGCAATCGAAAACGAAGAACTGACGCCGAGTATGAAGATCCGGCGCCATATCATTCGGGAACGCTATCAAGAGCGATTAAACGCGCTTTACAAAAAATAAGTGCGTCAGTTGCTCTAAGAAATCAGCTTTCAGTCTTGGTATAAGGTACGAACGAACCGAAAGAACAGCTGTCCACAAATGTCCCGGTTACCAAATCTTTGACCTGAGCGATTTCACCGCGACATAAGTTGCTGGAAAACTTGCGTGTGACCAGCGTGTTGCGATCAACATCGCGGCATCCGCCATGAGGTTCGTTTACATACAAGGTCTTGGCGTTCCGCGACCGGCTGTAGACAAGATACTTATCACCGACGACCCGCAGATTATCCTGGTCGATCCGGCTAATACAGCTTACCGGCTTGCCGGCCGTTCTCCCGGCGATAATCTTGTCAAATTTGGTCTGATCTTTTTCGCTGAGCTTGATTTCAGAGGTACCACTATGTGCCGCCGGCGCCGCGAGCATTATCGCCAGAGGTAATGTGAAGATCATTTTACGCATAACTATTCTCCTTCGATGTCCCCCATCGATGAAATAGTGTATCATACATTGCCGGGATTCTGAAATCCGTAAAATTTCCTATTCAGAAATTGTCCTTGGCGGTGCGCCGATCCGCCAATTGCTCCGCCGAAACCGCACGCATGAATGGATTGGTGGCCGCTTCCAAAGCGATAGTCGTCGGCACCGTGGCTTCGCCCTTTGCACGCGCAGCCAATACCGCATCCATACGCTCTTTCAGTGCCTGATTATCCGGTTCTGCCACCAGGGCATATTCGCCATTGGCCTGCGTGTACTCATGCGCGCAATAAACCTGCGTATCACCCGGCAGTTTCGACAGTCTCTGCATATTATCAAACATTTGTGCGGCCGTTCCTTCGAACAATCGTCCGCATCCCATCGCAAACAGCGTATCCCCGACAAAAACGACTTTCTCGTCGGCAACATGAAAAGCTATATGACCTGCCGTATGAGCGGGAACGTCGATGACATCTGCAACGGCACTGCCCAAACGAACCTGATCACCCTCTTTCACCAACACATCCAGGGTTGGAATGCGGTCTTTTTCCGCTTCCGGACCGGTAATGTGGCAACCAGTCGCTTCCTTTATCTCGGCGTTGCCGCCGGTATGGTCCGGGTGCCAGTGGGTGTTCCATATCTGGGTGATTTTCCAGCCGCGCGTATCTGCTTCAGCAAGAACAGGCCCGGCGACCGCCGGGTCGACTACCATGGTTTCCTTGGACTGTGGTTCATGGACCAGCCAGACATAATTGTCAGACAAAACGGGGATACGGATAATTTCAAGCATGCACCGCAATTTACCTTTTTTCCCTAATCTTGTCGATAGTTAACTGGCCGCTAACCCTTTTACACTAAGGCCCGTAACCTGAATACCGGTGTTTTCGGAGAGGAAGCCAGTTGCGCATTTGGGTTATATTTCTGGCATTTATAAGCCTGTGCGCTCCCGCGAGCGCAAATGTTTCCCTCGCCGATGAGCTGTGCACTTTCGGCACCGGCCTCGATGGCAAGATTTCCGAAGTTGTCGCAAAAAGCGACCAATTTGACTGCTCGGACAACAAATATGATTTTGCCGGGTCAAGATTATGGGTCAAAGTCCCCTTCCAGGCAAATTCACTCCCTGCGGGCGCTGTCGAGGTGCAAGGTGACAATAACGGTCTAAGCGCCATGGCCGTGCATTCCGTTTTGACCGACGGCACGATCAAGTCCGCTTATTTCTCTGAACAGCAGGTGATCGACAGCTGGCGTCCGAAGGGCCATTATGGCCTACCGATTCCGGGATCTGAGGATCCCGCAACGCGCAGCCAGATCGAAACGGTTTACCTTTCACTAGATAATCCGCGCGTGGCCAGTTCGATTACGTTGATACAGTTGGCGTCGAAGAAAAGATGGGATGACCTCAAACTACCGCTATCGGCCATGTTTGCTCTTCTGTGCGGCATGGCGATCATGCCTTTTTTCTACAATGTCTTTTTCTATGGTGCCCTGAGACATAGCTTCATGCTTTGGCACAGTGTCATGATACTGGGAACGGTGGTTTATACGTTCAGTTCTTCCGGTTTAATCTTCCTGGCTTTCCCCGAAACAAGCCTGACGATGAAGTTTCTGCTGAACTATTGGACCCTGGCAATTGCAATCGCCGCCAGCGGGTTTTTCCTTGATCGGTTTGTGGAGCCCGGGAAAATTGCGGGATGGCTGCGTCCAATCCTTCTGTCGACGGCCGTTCTGCCGGTTTTTGTGACTGCCTATATTTTTCAAACCACCGACGGTTATGAGACCCAGACTCGCAATTTCTACCACGCCTCTTTCGTCCCATATTTGCTCGTTGTCCTTTATACGATGGTTCATGCCCTGCGTCGCGGTAGCAAGGCTATCTGGTTTCAGATAGCGGCCTGGACACCGATTATCGGGTTCAGTTTCGACCGCATTGCCCGCGGTATGGATCTCTATATCGGGATCCACGAGCTTGATTATGGGCTCTATTTCGTCTTGGTATTGGAAACTATCATATTGGCTTTTGGTGTCGCCAACCGGATCATGAGACTGCGGCGCAGGCATGAGCATACGCTGAAGGAACAGGTTGAACTGACCCTGCTCGCCGATACAGACGGCCTGACAGCGATCAGCAACCGCCGCGCCCTGGAAAAAGCGTTCACGCGAAACATGGTCGAACGAAAATATAGCCATCTGGCGATTTTGGACATCGACTTTTTCAAGCAGGTCAACGATCAATATGGCCACGAGACCGGGGACGAAGTGCTCCGCGTGGTCGGTAGGGAGCTTGGTCAAACGCGTCATTTCACCGCGCGGATTGGTGGTGAGGAATTTGCTCTGCTGATGAAACCCGACGAGCGCGGCAGCCGCAAAAGTAATCCTGCCGCGGAAATGACCAGGATTTGCGAGGTGCTCATTCGGGCGGTCTATGAGAATGTCCGCGAGATCAAGCAACCTGTCACATTTTCGGTCGGTATAACCGGAATACCAAAACGGACGTCTTTGCGGGCGGTGATGTCGACAGCCGACAAGCGCCTGTACGATGCCAAGAATAACGGCCGCAACCAGGTCGTCAGCTTTGACCTTTCCAACCTTAATTCAAAACCGGGATCAGGTGTCGCCCTGGGCTAGCGAGGAGGATGCTCCTACCATTCGCCAATATTCTCCATGCTTGCCCATGGTTCCTGAACCGGAAGATTATCACCCGCCTGTAACAGCTCAACCGAGATATTGTCCGGCGTCCGAACAAAAGCCATGTGCCCGTCACGTGGTGGCCGATTGATCGTGACACCGGCATCCATCAATGTCTGGCAAAGCTCGTAGATATTATCGACACGATAAGCGAGATGACCGAAATTGCGGCCGCCGTCATAATCTTCGCCGCTGCCATCTTCCGCTGGCCAGTTATAAGTCAGCTCAACCTCTGCGACGTCTTTTTGCCCCGGCGCGGCGAGGAAGATTAGCGAAAAACGGCCTTGCTCACTATCATAGCGGCGCACTTGTTCGAGCCCGAGGAGATTGAAAAACTTTACCGTCGCATCCGGGTCAGTAACCCGTAGCATCGTATGTAAATATTGAATCGGCATCGCCAGAAAACTCCATTCATCGCTGTTCAGAAACGGTTCATCGCAGCTACCGCAAAGCCGAACCGCGATCCTAGAAACAGTTTAAGACGCTTGGAACGAAAGGGAAAGAGCAATGACTGATAATGTTGAAGGCAACAAATTTCTGGATAAAAAGAACAATGTATTGCTGGTTAGTGCCGGATTACTTACCATCGGCCTGATCGCCGGAGGTTACTTACTTGGGGACGGGTTGCTTCGTTCAAAAATGGCGGACCGCAGCGTAACTGTGCGTGGACTTGCTGAACGCGAAGTTACGGCCGATCTCGCAACCTGGACGATCGCTTATAGCGCGCAAAGCACCAATCTGGCTGAGGCACAGGCCGATATGGATCGCGATACTGCGGCAATCGGCAAATTCTTCACTGAGCTGGGTTTTGAGGGAGACGCCTTGAAACCGACGGGTGCCAACGTGAACCAATATACCAGTAACGGCATCCCCCGATACACTATCCGTCAACGACTATCTCTACGCACCGATGATATCGAGAAAGCCCAGGCGGCCGTCGCACGGCAATTTGACCTGGTCCGCCGCGGTGTTGTCCTGGAGGACGGTTCGGGCATGAGCTATACGTTCACCAAGCTTGATGAAATCAAACCGGAAATGGTTGCCGAGGCGACAAAGGACGCCCGTAAATCAGCTGAGCAATTTGCCGAGGATAGCGGAACCGATGTCGGCGGGATCAAGTCCGCGACCCAGGGATATTTCTCGATCAACTCGCGGGACGGTGATAGCGGCGGCTATGGCGTGACAGACACACCATATAAGAAAGTGCGCGTTGTAACGACTGTTAACTTCTATCTCGATTAGAGCGAGACGACACGGTCCGGCTGTTCATGTTGTACCATGTCGCCCTTCAATCAAATCCTGATTCTCAAGAAGCGCCGCTGCTAGAAAGCGCATCAGCAACTTTATGCGCGGCGTATTCTTGAGATCGGGATGGGTGAGCACCCAGAAATCGGCTACTGGAAAGGGCGCAGGTGATTTCGGCAAGCGCATAAGATCAGGCTCTGGATCATTCATGTAACATGCTCCCCTCACCATCCCATGGCCGCTAAGAGCAGCCTTGTGACGCAAAGTGATGTCATCACTCATCATACTGACCGGCGCATCGGGAAACGGACTATCGGCAATCCAGCGCGGTATCCCCGATGTTGTCACGGCCGCAATCCACCGCCGATCCGCTGGCTCGGTTTTCTCAAGATAATCACGGCGACAATAATAGCTCAACGCGTAAGGAAACAGCCGACGGCCCACCAGATGATCGGGCGGTTTTGCGACGCCCCTGATCACGACATCTGCCTCTGACCGATCAAGGTCCGCAAAACTGTAGCTGCTGAGCAGTGACAATTTTATATCAGGATATTGCTGGCAAAAATCGGCGAGATAATCGAGCAGCAGATACTGTCCCAATACATCGGGGATGGACAAGGTAATCGGCCCGGATAGTTCTGTTTCGCTCGCCTTGCGCCGACGATCAGCGGAAAAGCTGATACCCTCCATCTGCTGCGCAGCCTCGACCAACTCTGCGCCCAGCTCGGTTTTCCGGTATCCACCAGCGCTGCGTTCAAAAACAGGCTTGCCATAACGCTCGTTAATCACCGCCAACCGCCGCGACACCGTGCTGTGCGTAACGCCTAACCGCAATGCTGCCGCCCGGATCGTGCCTGACCGATCAAGCGCAAGTATGAATCGATAATCATCCCAATTTTCCATTGGTGCATTATTGCACCATGAAGAAGAGAAATACATCCACTATTTCAACGAAAACGGTTCTAATAAGGTGCGATATCGCAACAAAATATGACTCAACCATATTTCAGCACTTACAAAAGGCATTTTTCCATGACGATTAATCGCACCGCCCTGATACTGGCTTCGACCTTCACCATTGCATTGAGCATGCCGTCCAGCAGCCTCTTGGCGCAGTCGTCATCATCGCCAAACAATTCCTCAGCAACAGCTCCCCGATTGACTGTGACCAAAGGCCAGTATCTCTCCGTGATCATGCCCGAAGCAAAGTCGGATTCTGATGCGGCCCGCCAATCCTATTATCGTCAGGCGCTGCCGCTGGGCCAGAAATTCGGCCTGAAACGAGAGGTTCAGCTGAAGATCGATAATCGAGTGATTAGTGACTACAAACCCACCGGGTTGATATTTTTCTCTTATCCCGATCAGGCCTCTGAAAAGCAGTTGGCGAGCCAGCCCCAATGGCCCGCGATCAAGGCGCTGCGGCCCAAGGCATGGAACGAGCTGAGGATCTACAGTGCTGCAGTTAAAAATGACCTTGATCTGACTTTTGATCCAGCCAAATATTACACACTGGTTGTTGCATGGACCAACCCGGACAAGCCTGACGACTATCAACGTTATCTGAAGGGCATTGAGAATGCAGTGAGCAGCGCAGGCGGGCGGTTCATCTACAAGATGAACAATCCCAATATGGAAGCCCATGCGACATCGTTGAAAGCACCCAATCAATTGACATTTGTAGAGTGGGATGCTCCCAACGGCTTCGCGAGAGTGCAACAGACCGAAGATTATAGAACCAGCGCGCCATATTTCCAATCTGGCGTAACGAACGTTGAATTTTATTATATGTCGGTTAACGGCAAATCATAACAACCGCCCGTTGATATCTTCCTGCGTTCCAGCGATATAAGGGGACGATGCAGGGTAATGTCGAACATCCGCAAACAGCCGGAAAAGCCATTGTGGTTTTTGATGCCGAGTGCATTTTATGTTCAGCCAATGCGCAGTTCATATTGCGCCATGATCATAAGCGACATTTTATGCTAGCATCGATGCAGGGCGACTATGGCAGTGCGCTCTACAGGAAATATGACATTGATCCCGCCAATCCTGAAACCTTGATTGTTGTCCAAGATAACAGGCTGCTGCGCAACAGTGATGCAGTGTTGACGATTTATGCGGGACTTGGCTGGCCATGGAGAGCCGTCTCTGCGCTGAGGTTCCTGCCGAAATTTTTGCGTGACCCGGTCTATTTGCTTGTAGCGCGCAACCGGTATCGCATATTCGGAAAACGTGATACCTGCTGGCTTCCACAGCCGGAATTTCAAGACCGCATGCTGTGAAAACCATCCTGATCTTCGGAGGCTATGGTGGCTTTGGAGGGCGTTTGTCTCAGTTACTTGCGGCGCGTGGTCACCATGTTCTGGCGGCCGGACGCAATCTCGAAAAAGCCAGGCAATTCTGTCAGACAGTTCAAAATGCCGAACCTGTGCAGGCAGACCGTAATGGAGATATTGCGACCATCCTTGCGCAGCACGAACCGGATATTGTCATCGACGCTGCGGGTCCGTTTCAAGGCAGCAGCTATCAGCTTGTAGAACAGTGCATTAAAGCCGCCGTCCCGTATCTCGATCTGGCCGATAGCCGGGATTTTGTGTGCGGCATAGACAGGCTGAACAATATCGCTACCAACGCCGGAGTTCCGGTCATTTCCGGCGCATCCAGTGTACCCGCCCTGTCGGGAGCAGTGATCCGCCATTTGGCATCAGAGCCCTTTCAAATCGAGGCAATCGAGATAGCGATCAGCGCCTCCAACAAGGCCGCCGCCGGACCATCTGTCAGCAAAGCCATTCTCAGCTATGTTGGAAAGCCGATAAAGATACGGCGCGGAGGACAATGGCAAACCGGTTATGGTTGGCAAGACATGGGTCATGTCAGTTTTGCTCTGCATGGCTCACCGGTGATTGATAATCGCTTGGTCGGACTGGCAGACGTTCCCGACCTCGATCTTGCGCCCCGACAATTTGCCAACCAGCCTGCTGTTCACTTTCGTGCAGGTACGGAGCTGGGATTTCAGAATCGGGCATTATGGCTTGCAAGCTGGCCTGTGCGCTGGGGCTGGATAGAGTCGCTAAAACCAATGGCAAAGGCTCTGCTTGGATTGCAAAACATGACCCGTGCTATGGGCTCTGACATATCTGCCATGAAAGTGGAAATGTTCGGCCACAAGGATGATCAGCCCTGCCAAAAAAGCTGGACCTTGATTGCTCGAGAAGGCGATGGTCCACAAATCCCGACCTTTGCCGCCGTGATCCTGATTGAAAGAATACTGCAGGGGGAGCTAAAATCCGGCGCATATGATGCCAGCAAACTTCTCACGGTGGCAGAATTTCAGCCGCTATTTGACGGCTATGCCATTTCTCATCAGACCCGGACCGTCGACCCGGGACCATCGCTTTACCAGCGGGTCATGGGCTCCGAATTCACGAGGCTACCGTCCAGCTTGCAAAAACTGCATAAAGTTGTTCGCGATGGCGGCTTTCATGGCAAAGCACAGGTTACGAATGGCACAAACCCCTTTGCCAAACTGGCTGCGAAAATTTTCGGATTTCCGTCAGCCGGCGAACATGATCTCAACGTTCACATTACGGTTGATGATACAGGTGAAACCTGGACACGCCGCTTTTCGGGGAAAGCTTTTTCCAGCCGCCTGCAAAAATCTGGCGATCATCTAACCGAGCGCTTCGGACCTTTTCAGTTTCTGTTTGCTTTGCCGAGCACAGATAATGGCCTCCGGATGGAAATGGCTGGCTGGAAATTCTGGTTTGTCCCGCTGCCACTCTTCCTCGCGCCCCAATCACCGGCAAGCGAATGGGAAGACGATGGAAGGTTCCGCTTCGATGTGCCGATAATTTTGCCAGTCGTTGGACTGATGGTTCATTATCGCGGCTGGCTGGAGCCTGCGGAAAGTTGACGGCTTAGCTTGGACAATCGCCCTGACGTTCTGCACCGATATTCATGGCCAGTTTGGCGGTTTCGCCGCTGTCCGGATCTTTTATGTCGAATGACATAGTGCTGTCATAACCATCAGGATTAGCCTGTCCGGTCATGACAATATTGATATCGCCTTTGGCTGTGCCTTTGCAGGTCATTTCCAAATCAAGTGAAGTCGCCGACCCCTCGTCCTTGATGGTTTCGCATTGGCCGCCCAACGCTCCGGACATTTGCTTGGCCGCCTCTTTCCATTGCTGACCATTGTCGCCGCCTTTCATACAAAAAAGACCACCGGTGCCGCCGCCAGCCGCCTGTTCCATTTGCGCGATAGTTCGCTCTTTGACGTCCTCCGATATGCCCGGAAAGTCCAGCTCGGTAATTTTGACCGTCTGTTTATACTCGCCTTCTGTTGGACTGCCATCTCCACCACTGCCACAAGCTGCCAGCATGAGAGGGGCTGACAAAAGTGGCAAAAGATATTTGTTGGTCATGGCAATGAGGCTTTCTTTTGTTGCTGTGCGAGGCTTGTATCGCCCGTCAAAAGGATTGAAAAGCCTGGCGATGTAAATCCTATTCGGCGACGGTCGCTACAAGCTGTGCAAGATATTTCTGTGCGGCTTTGGCCGAGCGGCTTTCGGCATCGATTTCAACCGCCTTTTCCCAGTTAATCTTGGCCTGTTCAGCATCGCCGCCGGCATAAGCAATATTACCCGCTTCCAGAGCAATAGCCGGGTCACGCTCCGCCAGTTTGGCAGCAACTGCGATATCGGCCTTGGCGATCACAAGATCTCCCATCCGTCTTGCCAATGTTGCAGATAGCAGCCAGCCAAGCGGGTCTTGCGGAGCCAGCTTGTGCACCATCACGAATTCTTTTTTGGCCGCCTCATAGTCATTCAAAGCCACATGCGCCCGGGCTCGATCGAGATGCACTTCGCCTTTCTCCAACCCGATCAAACTGCCCTGCACCAGCGCGGCGTTAAGATATTCCAGCGCCTTTTGCGCTTCGTTTCCGGCCAGCGCCGCGTTACCTGCCTGTGCCCAAAAATTGGCGACGCGGGGATATTTGGCAACCTCCGCCTCTCTGGCAGCTTCGGCAAAGGTTCTTGTAGCAGCTACCCAGTTAAACTGTTCCGCATAGGCAAAGCCCAGGCAGTGACGCGCCAGAAACCCTCCGCCTTCTATGCGCCACTTGTTGGCCTCCACAACGCCGCTTGCCGGATCGTCCACCGCCAGATCGACACATTCATTGAACCGGACTTCGGTCATCGTCATCGGCGCAGAGGGGTTGATTGTCTGCGGAACTGGTGATCCAAAAGGTGAAGTCGATTGGGTAAGAATAAGGAATGCGGAAACGAACATGAATAAAATTCCATCAGCCCCCAAGCCTGTCAAAGGGCGTTTTGCGATAGTCGATAAATGTGGTTCGACAAGCTCACCACTAACGGCTTTTTTAAGTTATATTCAATCCAGCCGCGAAACCACGTCAATCAAAAGCTCGATATCCTGATCGCGTGACAGGCGGTGATCACCGTCCTTTACCAAATGCATCTGCACGTCCGCTGAACGCATTTTCTTTGCGATCTCCAGAGTATAGGCCCAGGGCACGTCGGCATCCTCCTGTCCGTGCAGCAACCGCACCGCTCCATCAAATGCGATTTCCTTGTGCAAAAGGCGATTAGCCTCGCCCGACTGCCAAAAGACATTGGTCGTGACATAGGGGTCTTCGCTATATTCGCTATGCTCTTCCAACTTGCCTTCGCGCAGGATCGTCATTTTCTGTTCCTGCGTGAACCCCCAGTCGGTAAAATCAGGGGCCGCTGCGATACCGACCATCGCCTTCACCCGCATCGGTCTGGCCAACGCGACAAGCAACATCAACCAGCCGCCCATGGATGAACCCACCAAGGTGATGGAACCGGCTGTCACTTTTTCGATCAAAAACAGGACATCATCGCGCCAGTTGATCAGACTCTGGTCCTCAAACTCCCCGCCGCTGGCCCCGCATCCAGCATAGTCAAGGCGCAGCATGGCGCGCCCTTGATCCTTGGCCCATGCATCAAGCGCCAGAGCCTTGCCACCTTCCATATCCGACATGTAGCCGGGCAGAAACACCAGGGTGCTGCCTTTGACACCCGGCTTGGCCGCGCGATAACAATAGGCGAGATTGGCACCGCCGGGGCGTTGCATGTAGAGGATATCTTCTTCCATTTAGTCTTCCGCTGATCGTTTGTGCTTGTGCCTACGCAGAGGTACGCGGCCAATCAACTTAAACGTGGGAAGAACCGAAATAAACAATTCCAAGGCACAAAAATGCGATAATCAGCATCCCCACTCCGCTTAGCATGGGCCGCTTATATTTGGGCAGCAATCCGGTCAGTTCGGCCGGCGGATCACCGGTAAAACCAAGCTGCCAATGCGGGCGGGCTTTAATCCCGTCATCCAGCCCAAAAACATGCGAACCACCCGTTAGACCGCGATAAACCAGATCACCGAAATGATAGGCTTCACTGCGCCACTGGTTCTCGAAAAACAGGAACGTGTTTCCAATAGTCTCGATCCGGATCGATCGTTTGCGTGCACCTTTGCCATCGCGGTGCCAGACGGAGTAATTGTTGCTCATAACGGATTAATCCATAAATTATAGCAGCTTATTTTCTCTTACCATCATTTCCTTGCAAAAACCTTTCCATCGCTGCGGAGAAGGCATCGGGATTATCCAGCATTATGAAATGGCGACTGTCATCGATTTTCTCGAATGTGACGGTTTTCGCCCCTGTAAAGGCTGCTTTATACATCTTGGTAATCCGTGGCTCGGCCATGACGCTGGCATCGACCGGATAGAGCATCGTGACCGGCATGGTAATCGCAGGCAACAAAGGCCGGACATCGGTCGTCATCAGGTCATAGGTCAACTGAGCCATTGTGCCTGTGTCAGCAGTACGGGCCCAAGCAGCGACCTGATCCCTTCCTGCGGCTGTTCGTGACATGGTTTGCAAGGTCCGGTCATCCACTTCGCTACTGCCTTTTGCTATTAGCGCGTCTCGCATTGCGGCAGCCTGCGGCTGAAGAATGTCAACGGTTGTATCTGGCCCAAACAGCAAACCGAAAAATGGCAGACTGTCTATGATCATTGCTTTTTCGACACCCTGAGGATAGCGCGCCGCCAAAGTCATCGTCGCCAGACCGCCAAGCGAATGGCCTATAACCAGTGCCTTTTGACGATTATTGCGATCAACAATTTCGTCGTCGATATAGTCTGTCAGCTCGCGGATAAAAGGCTGCAGCAATGGTCCGTCCCGATCAGACACTGGCGCATCGCCAAAACCCCGCATCTGGATGATGTGGAGACGATAACGGCTTTTGAGCTTTGCCCGCGTCGCGTCCCAGACGGTGCGCGGTGTCGAAAGACCGGGAATCAGAACGACGTCGCGGCCCTGTCCCTCAACCAGAACCGTGAAATGCCGGCCACCCAGTAATTGAGCTCCATTCGGCAAATCAATCCGCTCACCTCGCGCGGCTGTCAAAACCACCGGCTCGGCAGATTTCGTGGTGGTGCACGCCGATAGTAATAAGGCCGATACCAGTCCCAGAAAAAACCAGCTCTTCATTAGCATCCCTATCTTCCAGCGCCGCCGCCTGGATTCTTCAAAAAAACCCATCTAATCACCATAACAAAAAAGCCGACAGTCTGAAAGACGGACGGCGGTTGACTTGGCCGGACCATGGACTAAGGCAATGAAAACCTATGGATCGCCGTTTTCTGGCGTTCTTTGGTGAGAACTGTGTGAACTTTAAAGATTGAAAACCCGATGACCAAGATGATCAAAATCACCCTTCCCGACGGCAGTGCGCGTGAAGTGGTATCGGGTACCACACCAGCACAAATTGCGGCGGATATCGGTCCGGGCCTCGCCAAGGCAGCCTTGGCCGCTCGTATTGATGGCGAAGTGCGTGATATCATGCGGCCGCTGGAAGCAGATACCCAGCTGGCACTGATCACGTCACGAGACGAGGAAGACGCGCTGGAACTCGCACGTCACGACTTTGCCCATGTGCTGGCAGAGGCGGTGCAGAAGCTTTATCCAGGTACGCAAATCACCTTTGGTCCATCGACGGACGACGGTTTCTATTATGATTTTGCGCCTGCTGGCGACCCGTTCACCGATGACGACCTGCCCAAGATCGAAGAAGAAATGCGGCGGATCATCAACGCAGACAAACCGCTGCGCCGCGAAGTGTGGGAACGCAACGACCTGATCGCATTGTGGGAAAAAGACGGCGAAAAGTTCAAGGCCGAGTGGGCCGCCGAGCTACCCGAAGGCGATGAGATCAGTGTCTATTGGTCCGGTGATGACTGGATGGACATGTGCCGCGGCCCGCATCTGGCCTCTACCGGCAAACTCGATCCCAAGGCATTCAAACTAATGCGCGTTTCCGGTGCCTATTGGCGCGGTGACCAGCGCAATCCGCAACTGTCGCGCATTTATGGGACCGGTTGGCTCAACAAAAAACAGCTTAATGCGCATCTTGTGCGGCTCGAAGAAGCGGCCAAACGCGATCACCGCAAATTGGGTCAGGAAATGGACCTGTTCCATATTCAGGCCGAAGCCATGGGTAGCATCTTCTGGCATCCCAAGGGCTTTGTCATGTGGCGCGAGCTGGAAGCCTATATGCGGCGTGCGATTGACGGGGCTGGCTATAAAGAAGTCAAAACCCCTCAAATCATGGACGCACGCCAGTGGGAGCAATCCGGTCACTGGGGCAAGTATCGTGAGAATATGTTCGTGGTGCCTGACGAAATCCCCAATACCGAAGATGATGCGCCGCTGGTATCCTCTGATGCCGACATGATGGCAATCAAGCCAATGAACTGTCCCGCGCATGTTCTGATCTTCAAGCAGGGCATCAAAAGCTATCGTGACCTGCCGCTGCGAATTTACGAGAATGGCTGTTGCCACCGTAACGAACCGCATGGTGCGCTGCACGGCCTGATGCGTGTCCGGCAATTCACGCAGGATGATGCCCATATATTCTGCCGTGAAGATCAGATTGTCGATGAAGTCAAAAACTTCTGCGAGCTGGCCGACCGAATTTACAAAGAACTCGGTTTTGAAGGCTATTCGATCAAACTGGCTCTGCGCCCCGAACAGCGCTTCGGGTCTGATGAAGACTGGGACCAGGCCGAAGAAGAGCTACGTCAGGCCGTTATTGATGCCGGTATGGCAACAGAAGAATATGGCTGGGAAGAATTGCCGGGGGAAGGCGCCTTTTATGCGCCCAAGCTGGAATGGCACCTCACCGACGCAATTGGCCGCACGTGGCAGGTTGGCACGATCCAGTCTGATAGGGTGTTACCCGAACGTCTGGATGCAAGCTATATTGCCGAGGATGGTGCACGTCATCGCCCAATCATGCTTCACCGTGCGATCTTCGGTTCCTATGAGCGATTTATCGGCATATTGATTGAGCATTATTCCGGGAAAATGCCGCTATGGCTCGCGCCCACGCAAGCAGTCGTCGCGACAATTGTGACAGATGCCAATGACTATGCAGCGGCAGTGACCGATAAACTGAAAACTGCGGGCATCCGCGTGGAGGCAGACCTACGCAACGAGAAGATCAACTACAAGGTGCGCGAGCATTCACTGGCGAAAGTGCCAAATATCCTCGTCGTTGGCATGCGGGAAGCCGAAGAAGGCAAAGTGGCCCTGCGAAAACTGGGGCAAAAGGAACAAATGTTCCTGACGCTTGATGAAGCTGTTGCGATGCTCAAGGAAGAAGCGTTAGCACCGGATCTGACAGGAGATTGATATGAGAATTGGCGCAACTGCACTTGTTGCTTCTGGTCTGTTTCTGGCCAGCTGCAGCCCTGAAAACACCGCGAACGACCCGGACATGGAAATTGTGCGGGGCGGCGCCACAGACAAAAATGCGGCAGAAATAGCTTATGAAGAAGCTAACGCAAGGATGCACGAGGGCATGGGCGTTATCGATCCGGATCCCGATATCGCCTTCATGCAGGGGATGATCCCGCACCACCAGGGTGCTGTGGATATGGCGGAAATCGTTTTGGAATATGGAAAAGACCCTGAAACCAGGGCGCTGGCCGAAACGATTATCGAAAGCCAGACCAAAGAAATCGCGCAGATGCGTGAATGGCTGGAAAAGCATGATGCCGTGCCGGTCAAAAAAATGCCTGCGGGTTCAGATTCACAGGATCACACCAACCATTGATCCTGGGGTTTCCAGCCATTAAGTATATATACAATTTGCGACCCTAGCGATTTCCCGCTATTGGCCGCGTTCATTTGATTTTTTAGGAGTATTTAACATAGCTGCACCACCACGCCGTCCCACGCCGCCCGTAAAAGGCGGTCCACGTTTCAACAATCTGATCATTTCCGACACTGTGCGGGTCATCGACGACAGGGGCGAAAACCTCGGCGTCATGAACACTGGCGAAGCGATCGAGCGAGCCAAGGATGTTGGCCTGGACCTCGTTGAAGTTTCGCCGAACGCGTCTCCTCCGGTCGCAAAATTTCTCGACGTTGGAAAATTCAAATATGAGGCCCAGAAAAAGGCCAATGCGGCGCGCAAAACCCAAAAGGTACAGGACGTCAAGGAAATCAAGATGCGTCCCAATATCGACGATCATGATTACCAGGTGAAGATGCGCAATGTAAACAAGTTCATCGACAATGGTGACAAGGTGAAAGTCACGCTGCGCTTTCGCGGTCGTGAAATGTCACATCAGCAACTTGGTATGCAATTATTGCAGCGAGTGCAGGAAGACATGAAGGAAACCGCCAAGGTTGAAGCCTATCCAAAGCTGGAAGGCCGTCAGATGCTAATGGTGCTCTGTCCCAAATGAGGCGATAGCGGCAATTAATTGGGGTGTTTATGTGCAACCCAAATAAAAACCATACCGACAATTATGGACGTCAGCGCGATAGCAAATTCGAAATTTTGCGATACCATGGACTTGTCCGTTCTGTGATAGGATCCTGCCATGTATAATACGGCAAAACTAACACCCGGTTAAATGGGCGTAACTTTTTGCGCGACTTTTTGGAAACCGCGTCTAGGTTACGGGTTTTGCACGATATTGTTTGGGGAAATGACGCTTCAGATTGGCGACCTTCGGTTTGTCCCAGCGTACAATATAACCCTGACGCGGGTTTTTTTGCATGAAATCCTGATGATAGGTTTCCGCTGGATAGAACGCCCTATAGGCTTCAATCTTGGTCACGATGGGCCGTTTCCAATATTTGCCTTTGCTAAGCTGCGCCAGATAGGCACGGGCCGCCTTGGCCTGTGCATTGTTGGTTGGGATCAACGCGCTACGGTAATGTTTGCCGCGATCGGGGCCCTGCGCGTTCAAAGTTGTTGGATCGGCTACCACCGAAAAGAAAACCTGCATTAGCTGGCCATAGCTGACGACACTGGGATCATAGACCACGCGCACCGCTTCTGCATGATTGGTTAGTCCCGCACTCACCAGCTTGTAAGTAGCGCTGCGCTTGCTGCCTCCGTGGTAGCCAGATGCCGCGCTGATCACACCCTTGGTATGTTCAAACACGCCTTCAACGCCCCAGAAACAGCCGCCGGCAAATATCGCAACGGCGCGTTTGCCTTTTTCCGAGGCATTGATTCGAGGAGCAGGAATGATGGTGGCTTTTTCAGCTGCATGGGCTTCGCTGGTAAACAGGCTGGGAGCGTTCCGGCTGCTTGAATCGGTTGTGCTGACCGTAGCCCACAGGCCGCCAAAGGCCGCAACACTGATGCCGGCAATCGCAAGTTTTGGAAAAATTCTATTCATATCAGGCGCCCCGTATTCTTGTTGGATTTAGCTCATCACCTGGATGGCAACACTCATTGTTGAGGCGAGGCTCTCGCCAAATTCCTGCTGGTCCTCGCCGGGTTGCATGAAAAACAAAGCAAGCGCGCCCAACAGGAACCCGCCGGACAGGCTATAAGTTAAATCTGATTTCAAAAAACTCGGCATTTTATTTTCCTTGTGGTTACCCTCTGTTCGGAGCGACCCCTGAATTGGTTACACTGATAATATAGGATTGCTTGCCACGTTGTGAACGCCATCACAGGACGACATTCAGTTTCAGCGGGTGAAGGGAAACTTTACTGATCGACCTCAAGCGCCGGGCGCGGGCATCCGCCCGCTTGGCTATCGCGCCATAAGGCGCGGCGGCCGGTCGGCCTTGCCTCG